>NZ_PEBF01000001.1:2622910-5245821 GCF_002742625.1 Caulobacter sp. FWC2 | reverse complement strand
TGACGACCTTGGAGACTTCCGCCGCGCCAGGCCGTTGACGATGAAGGTGGCCTCGTCTTCCGACCACTGGATGATGTCGATCTTCTCGCCCTGCAGCTCGGCCACGACCGCCTGCACGCGCGAACCGCGCATGCCGACGCAGGCGCCAACGGGGTCGATCGAGCTGTCGTTCGAGATGACGGCCATCTTGGCGCGCGAACCCGGGTCACGGGCCACGGCGCGGATCTCGATGACGCCGTCGTAGACTTCCGGCACTTCCTGGGCGAACAGCTTGGCCATGAAGCCGCCGTGCGCGCGGCTCAGCATGATCTGCGGGCCCTTGGTCTCGCGACGGACGTCGTAGATGTAGGCGCGGATGCGGTCGCCGACGTTGAAGTTCTCGCGCGGGATCGACTGGTCGCGGCGCATGATGCCTTCGCCACGGCCCAGGTCGACGATGACGTTGCCGTATTCGACGCGCTTGACGCTGCCGTTGACGATCTCGCCGACGCGATCCTTGTACTCTTCGTGCTGACGCTCGCGCTCGGCTTCGCGGACCTTATGCATGACGACCTGACGGGCCATCTGGGTCTGGACGCGACCGATCTCGAACGGCGGCAGGTTTTCTTCGTAGATCTTGCCGATCTCGGCGTCGCGCCAGGTGCGCTTGGCGATCGACAGCTGGACCTTGCCGATCTCGCCTTCGAGCTCGGTGTCGTCGGCGACGACTTCGATCACGCGCTTCTGCGTCATTTCGCCCGTACGCGGGTCGATCTTGACGCGGATGTCGTGCTCAGCGCCGTACCGGGCGCGGGCGGCCTTCTGCAGGGCGTCCTCGATGGCCTCGATGACGACTTCCTTCTCGATACTTTTTTCACGCGCGACCGCGTCGGCGATCTGCAGAAGTTCGAGCCGGTTGGCGGAGATGCCGATGGCCATGGTCAGTCCTCTTCACTTTCGGACAGGTCGTCGTTGTCGGATTGGATGCGGGCGGCGCGCTGCTTTGCGCCCCGCTCCATCAGGGTGTCGGTCATGACGAGCTTGGCGTCGATGATCCAGGCGAAGGGGAAGTACACGGTGACGTCGTCCTCGCCCTCGATGTTCAGGCCGACCTGATCGTCCTCGATCCCGGCCAGCTCGCCCTTGAAGCGCTTGCGGCCCTCGGCGACGCGGTCGAGTTCGATGCGAGCCTCGAGGCCGGCATAGTCGTTGAAGTCCTTCAGGCGGGTCAGCGGCCTGTCGATGCCGGGGCTGGAGACCTCCAGCGTATATTCGCCGGTGATCGGGTCGGCGGCGTCGAGAATTTCGGAAATGCCGCGCGAGAGCTTCGCGCAATCCTCGACATTCATGTCGCCACCGCTGCCGTCTTCCTGCAGCGGATGTTCGGCCATGATCTGCAGGCGACGCTGCTCGGCGCCGCCCATCAGGCGCAGCCGGACGATCTCGTAGCCAAGGGTTTCGGCCACGGGATCGAGCATATCGATCAGATCACGGTCTTCTTGCGTCTTACCGCGCACGTTCTTCTCAACTCGATACGACCGGCGGAAGCCAAGCTCCCATTCGGTCAAACAAAAAGCGGCAGCCTTTCGGCCGCCGCTCGAAAGCGCCATCTAGCGCTAACGGACGATGTAGGGCGCTTTATAGGCGAATTGAAAAACCTTGTCGACTCCATCGGCGCACGCCCCTTCCGCGCCGCAGCAATTTTAGCCTATAGAGACCCCCGCGCAGGCCGCCTCCCCGCGGACCTCATAAGACGAAGAGTCACAATGGACCTCTCCAAGATCCCGACCGGCGCCAACCCGCCTTACGACCTCAACGCCATCATCGAGATCCCGCAGGGCGGCGAGCCGGTGAAGTACGAGATCGACAAGGAAAGCGGCGCCCTGATGGTCGACCGCTTCCTGCACACCGCGATGTTCTATCCGGCCAACTACGGGTTCATCCCGCACACCCTGGCCGATGACGGCGACCCGGCCGACATCATGGTTGTGGGCCCGACCCCCGTGGTGCCGGGCGCGATCATCCGCTGTCGTCCGATCGGCACCCTGATGATGGTCGACGAGGCCGGCTCGGACGAAAAGATCCTGGCCGTGCCGGTCGACAAGCTGCACCCGTTCTACACGGGCGTGTCCAGCTGGCGCGACCTGCCGACCATCCTGACCGAGCAGATCGCCCACTTCTTCCAGCACTACAAGGATCTGGAAAAGGGCAAATCGACCAAGATCAGCGGCTGGGCCGATATCGAAGAGACCGCCGACATCATCCGCACCGCGATCAAGCGCTACAACGAGACCTACTAGGGTCCTCTTTTCTTGGTCAGCCTTTTTGTCCTATCTGATCGTGCCGATCAGATAGGGAAGGCTTCCGATGGCCAGGATCGATCTCACCTTGCGGATCATCCTGGCCGACCCACCGCCTGGCGTGGTCTTTTCCAAGCAGGACGCCAAGAACCACCCGGTCGATCCGGTGAGGTCAGAGGGCGACCTCTCCTTCGACATTCCGATCACCCTGACCTCGACGCCGCAGGGCCTTCGCCCCGGCGGCGGCTTCGTGCGGACCGACGGCCGGGGACGGTTCGTCTACATCGCCTCGGGCCGCGCGGCGGGCGACTGCCAGACAGAGTGGCAGCGGCGGATCAAGATCTACCTGCACGACCTGCCAGCCGACCTTGTCGCGGGTGACGTGGTTGAGGCGACCATCGCCGGCCGCGCCAAGGACGGCGGGCCAGCCTGCGCCACTGTGCCCCTGCTCAAGACGTGGGCGCGCGCTACGTCCTGAGGAAGTCCAGGAACACCGGCGCGCAGTCGCCCAGCTTCTTTTCCTCGTAGCGCGTGGTCACGTGGTCCGCCGGGATCGCGTTGCGATCGGCGTTGGCGTCGGCGAAGCGGAAGTTCGGATCGGCCAGCACGCGCTCGGTCGTCCACTCGCCGTAGTCGGCCCAGTCGGTGGCGAAGCGCAGGGCCGCGCCCGGCTTCATGACGCGCGCCAGTTTGGCGACGAACTCGGGCTGGATCAGGCGGCGCTTGTTGTGACGCGCCTTGTGCCAGGGGTCGGGGAACATGATGAAGACCCGGTCAAGGCAGGCGTCGGGCAGCCAGTCGACCACGTCGCGAGCGTCGCCCTCATGGATGCGGACGTTCTTCAGCGCCTGCTCTTCGACGTGACGCACAGCGCTGGCCACGCCGTTGACGAACGGCTCTGCGCCGATGACCAGCGTCTCGGGCGCGCGGCCCGCCTGGGCGGCCATGTGCTCTCCGCCGCCGAAGCCGATCTCCAGCCACACGCTCTTGGCCTCCGGCATCAGGTCCAGCGGCTGGAACGGGCCTTGCGGCACGGCGATCTCGGGCAGCAGGGTGTCGAGCAGGACCTGCTGGCGCGGCTTCACCGGGCGCGCCTTAATGCGGCCGAACGAGCGCAGCGGTCCGTGAGGGATGGGAGCGGAGGTCATGGGCGGCGTCTTAGAGCGTGGCAGCCGAAAGTGTAAGCGGTTTCGACGCCCGGCCACGCTCTAAATGTTTGAAATGGAGCCTGTTTGTCCGTTTCGGACTTTCATCCGAAACGGACAGCCTCCAGAGCTTTGAAGGCGAAATGAAAACGGGCTCCGACCCGGTTGGATCGGAGCCCGCGTCAAGGAAGGTCGAGGGTCTGGCTTACGCCAGGCCCTTCAGCTCGCCCACGAGGTCGGTCTTCTCCCACGAGAAGCCGCCTTCGTTGTCCGGCGTGCGGCCAAAGTGGCCGTAGGCGGCGGTGCGGGCGTAGAT
This sequence comes from Caulobacter sp. FWC2, assembly GCF_002742625.1. Lineage (NCBI taxonomy): Bacteria > Pseudomonadati > Pseudomonadota > Alphaproteobacteria > Caulobacterales > Caulobacteraceae > Caulobacter > Caulobacter sp. FWC2. The sequence goes on along the minus strand of NZ_PEBF01000001.1, from coordinate 5,242,081 downwards.
CGGACGGTTCAGCTGCAGGTGTTCGCGGATGGCGCGCGGGGTGGCGCCGCCGATCAGCTGCGGCAGGACCTTTTCCAGGATCGCCGGATCGACCTTGCCGGTGCCGTGCAGATCGACGTGGAACGAGACGGGCTGAGCCACGCCGATCGCATAGGCGATCTGGATGGTGCAGCGGTCGGCCAGGCCCGAGGCCACGACGTTCTTGGCCAGGTAGCGGCAGGCATAAGCGGCCGAGCGGTCGACCTTGGTCGGATCCTTGCCCGAGAACGCGCCGCCGCCGTGCGGGGCCGCGCCGCCGTAGGTGTCGACGATGATCTTGCGGCCGGTGACGCCGGCGTCGCCGTCCGGACCACCGATCTCGAAGCGGCCCGTCGGATTGACCAGCCATTGGGTCTTCTTGGTGATCAGGCCGTCCGGGAAGACCGGCAGGATGTGCGGCTTGATCAGGTCCAGCACGCGCTTGGAGGTCGCGGCCTTGCCGTCGATCTTCTTCTTGTGCTGATGGCTCACGACGATCGAGACGACGCGCACGGGACGGCCGGCGCCATCATATTCCAAGGTCACCTGGCTCTTGGCGTCCGGCTCCAGCTCCGAGAGCTCGCCGCTGTGACGCAGCTCGGCCAAGCGCTTCAGCACGTTATGGCTGTATTGCAGGGTGGCCGGCATCAGCTCCGGGGTCTCGGTGCTGGCATAGCCGAACATGATGCCCTGGTCGCCGGCGCCCTCGTCCTTCTTTTCGGTGGCGTCCACGCCCTGGGCGATGTGCGCCGACTGGCCGTGCAGGAAGTTCGAGTACTTCGCCTTCTGCCAGTGGAAGCCCTTTTGCTCGTAGCCGATATCCTTGATCGCCGCGCGAACCTTGGGCTCGAGCGAGGCGAGGATGTCCTTGGTCAGTTCCTTGTTGGCCTTCTTGTCGCCGTCCGGCTTACCGGCGCGAACCTCGCCGGCCAGGACGATGCGGTTGGTCGTCACCAGGGTCTCGCAGGCGACGCGCGCCTCGGAATCGGCGGTCAGGAAGGCGTCGACGACGGTGTCGCTGATACGGTCGGCGACCTTGTCGGGGTGACCTTCGGAGACGCTCTCGCTGGTGAAAATGTAGGACGAACGGCTCAAGAGACAGCTCCGGTCATGAAATTCCGCGCACGCGGACAGGCGCCCGGTACGGCGTCAGTTAGACAGGAACCATATAAAGATATGTTTATGCGATCAAGCGGAGCTTGAGAGACTTAGCCCTCGTCGTTGTCGGCTTCGTCGGCTTCCGCTTCCTCGGCCATAGAGCGGACCAGCTCCAGGATCCGTCGACGCACTTTCGGCTTGGTGATCCGGGGAAACAGGCTGGCCAGTTCCAGGCCTTCGGACGTCATCAGGAAATCGTGGACGAAAAGCTCGCCGCCCTCGGCCATGCCCTCGCTGGCGGTGTCGGCAAGACCTTCGAAGAAATAGGCCACGGACGACTGCAGGCTCCTGGCGATCTCGTAGAGCTTGCTGGCGCTGACCCGGTTGGCCCCGCGCTCATATTTCTGGACCTGCTGAAAGGTCAGCCCCAGGTCTTCGGCCAATCGCTCCTGGCTGACGCCGAGGATCTTTCGGCGCATGCGTATGCGGGCCCCGACGTGCAGGTCGATGGGATTGGGGTGGCGCTCGGTGTGCGGCAGGTCGCTCATACCCACGCTTGATAGCTGAAATTGCGGTTTTAATTCAGCCTAAGTCTTTCACGCGCGCAATAGAGGAAAAGGACTCACCTGCTCGAAAGCGAACTGACACAACCGCAGATATCAGTAGAAGCGCAAGAAACGCGAGATTCCCCAAGTTGTCGAAGGGTGTAACCTCACCCATCCCCGGTATTTGCGCGTCGACGACGCCGCTTTTGCCTAAATCGAGCCGGGTCCCCGGGACGATTCGACCACGCGCGTTGATGACAGCGCTTACTCCGGTGGGGGTTGCGCGCAGGATAGGCTTGGCGCTTTCGATGGCGCGATAGCTAGCCAGATTGAGGTGCTGCAAGGGCCCGGACGTCACGCCGAACCAGGCGTCGTTCGACACATTGATCAAAACCCGGACGTTCGGATCGCGCTTGGCCAAGCCCGGAAACAGGCTCTCGTAGCAGATCAGAGGCTGGACCAGCAGGTCGGGCCCGATGCGCAGCGGGGCCGGGCGCGGACCGGTGGCGAAGCCGTCGCCCAGATGCGCTAGGCTCTTGAAGCCGATGAGGGTGAGGAACTTCTCCGCCGGCAGGTATTCGCCGAACGGCACCAGCCGATGCTTGTCATAGACCCCGACCACCTCGATGTCCGTGGCCGTGCGGCGCAGGGCGATAAGGCTGTTGTAATAGACCGGCGCCTGGACCGGACCTTCGTAACGGTAGCCGCCGATCAGCAGCAGTTGGCCGGGCTGAAGGCTGTCGACGATCGCCTGGCGGACCCAGGTCCCCGGCGCGAGATAGTCGTTGGTCGCCGCCGGCAGGGCGCCCTCGGGCCAGATCACGATGTCCGCGGGCCTGTCCTGGTAGGGCGTCGCGGTCAGCGAAACGTACGACTGCACGATCTGCGAGAAGCGGACGGCGTCCCACTTGGCGTCCTGCTGGATGTCGGCCTGAACGATCCGCACGGTCGTCGGCGGCCCCTTGGCCAGCGGCCGCGACTGGACCACCGCACCGTAGGCATAGAGCGCGACGAGGCCGGCGACGGCGGCGCCCAGCGCGACCTTCCCCGCCTTGCCCTCGCGCCACACGGCAGGGGCGGCGGCGATGGCCAGGGTGATCCAGGTAAGGCCGTAGGCGCCGACCAGGGCGGCCGCCTGGGACGGCCAGGAGCCCGCCCGCCAGGTCTCGCCCGGCAGGTTCCAGGGAAAGCCGGTCAGCACGTGGCCGCGCGCCCACTCCAGCGCCGCGAAGGCGCCGGCGAAGGTCAGGACCCGCCAGGCGCTAGCCGGTCGGACCCAGCGGTAGAGCAGCGCCGCAAGGCCCCAGAACAGCGCCAGACCCCCGGCCATGGCCGCCACCGCGAACGGGGCCATCCAGCCCTGGTTTGCGGCGTCGACCATGAAGGCTTCGGCGATCCACCAGGTGCTCAGGGCGAAATAGCCCACCCCGGCCAGCCAGCCGCGCCAGAAGGCCGAGCGCAACGGCTTGGCAGGGTTGGCGTCGTCCAAAAGGAAGAGCAGCCCGGAGTAACCCAGCAATCCCGGCAGCAAGCCGAACGGCGGGTGGGCCAGAGCGGCGGCCAGGCCCGCGAGCAGCGCCAGGACCGGGCCGCTCCAGGCCGTCGCTCGGAAGTCCTTCCAGGCGGTCACGAAGCAGAGACATCCTCGGCGACCGGCGCGGTCTGCGGCGACGAACCGCCGCGTACGCGCACCCGGCGCACCCGGCGCGGGTCGGCCTCAACCACCTCGAACTCATAGCCGTCCGGATGGGCGATGACCTCGCCCCGTTGCGGCACGCGGCCGGCCAACGCCACGACCAGGCCGGCGACGGTGTCGATGTCCTCCTCCATGTCGGAGGGGGCCAGTTCGCGGCCGAGGGCGGCTTCCAGTTCTTCCAGCGGCGCGCGGGCGTCGGCGTCGAACACCCCGCCCGGACGCGCCACGATCGCGACGGCGGCCGCGTCGTCGTGCTCGTCGTCGATCTCGCCGACCACCGCCTCGATCAGGTCCTCCATCGAGACCAGACCGTCGGTGCCGCCGAACTCGTCGATGACCAGGGCCATGTGGATACGGCTGGTGCGCATGCGGAGCAGCAGGTCGGCGGCCTTCATCGAAGCGGGCACGTACAACGCGTCACGGCGCAGCTTGTTCAGCACCAGATCGCCCGCCGCCGGCCGCTTGGCCTCGTCGGAGAGCAGTCGGAAGATGTCCTTGACGTGGACGACGCCGACGGGATCGTCGAGCGTCTCGCGATAAATCGGCATCCGCGAGTGCTCGGCCTCGGCGAACTGGGCGACCACCGTCTCGAACGGGGTCGACAGCTCGACCGAAACGATGTCGGCGCGCGGGGTCATGACGTCGGCGACCCGCAGGGTCTGGAAGGCCTCGGCCTGGTCGACGATGTCGACGGCGCCGGTCACGGGCGGCGGCTCGGGCGGCCGCGCGGGCTCGCCGCCGGTCAGCTGTCGGCGCATACGCCGGAAAAACGCCCGCACGCCCCGGCTTCTGCGAACCGGACCGGCGGGCTGTTGACTAGGCTCGTCGCTGGGCATGGCCCTTGTCAGCGCCCCTCTTCATCGCCGGCATAAGGGTCCGGAACGTCCAGACCCGCCAGGATTTCGCGCTCGAACGATTCCATGGCTTCCGCCTCTTCGTCGTTCTCGTGGTCATATCCTAGGAGATGAAGCACGCTGTGCGCCACCAGATGTTGCAGGTGGTGGGCCAGAGACTTGCCTTGTTCGGCCGCTTCGCGCGCGCAGACGCCATAGGCCAGGGCGATGTCGCCGATCTGGCCCTCGGGATTGGCTTCCGGATTTTGGGGCGAGGGGAAGGACAGGACGTTGGTCGCATAGTCCTTCTGGCGGAAGTCGCGGTTTAGGGCCTGAACGCTGTCATCATCGGTCAGCAGGATCACGATCCCCTGGCCCTCGATGTCCTCGTGCGCGTCGAGCACAGCCTGGGCCGCGCGCCAGACCAGGGCCTCGGTATCCGGCTCCGCCCTGGTCCAGGCCTCGTCTTCGATCTCGATGTCGACGGTGATGGTCATTTAGAGGAGCGTACTCACTTACCGGGGCGTGCTTTGGGCCGCGTCGGCGTCATAGGCTTTCACGATCCGCTCGACCAGCGGATGGCGCACGACGTCGGCCGAGGTGAAGCGCGACACCGACACGCCCTCGACCCCTTCCAGGATCGAGACGGCATGGGCCAGGCCCGAATCGCGAGGATTCAGCAGGTCGACCTGGGTCGGGTCGCCGGTGACCACCATGCGGGCCCCCTCGCCGATGCGGGTCAGGACCATCTTCATCTGCAGGCGCGAGCAGTTCTGGGCCTCGTCGACGATGACGAAAGCGTGGGCCAGGGTGCGGCCGCGCATGAAGGCGATCGGGGCGACCTCGATCTCCAGCTTCTCGCGGCGGCGACGCAGCTGGTCCGCGCCCATGATGTCGGTCAGGGCCTCCCAGACCGGGGCCATGTAGGGGTCGACCTTCTCGTTCAGGTCGCCCGGCAGGAAGCCCAGCTTTTCGCCCGCCTCGACGGCGGGGCGGGTAACGATCAGGCGATCGACCTCGCCGCGCATCAGCATGCCGGCGCCGTGGGCCACGGCCAGGAAGGTCTTGCCCGTCCCGGCGGGACCCAGGCCAAAGCTCAGCGGGTAGGTGGCCATGGCCTCCATGTACCGCGCCTGGCCCTTGGTCTTGGGCGAGACGCTACCCTTGCGCACCGCGCGGGGCGAAGCCTGGCCGCCCGTCTCATGCGCCGAGCCGATGGCGATGCGCGCGTCGGCCTCGACCACCTCTTCGCCAGCGTCGGCGCGAGCGGCCAGGGTCTGCAGCACCCGCTTGGCGCCGGTGCGGCCGCGCGCGTCGCCGGTAATGGTTACGCCACCGCCTGGGGTCTCGATCAGCACCTTGAAGGCGTCTTCGATCAGGGCGGCGTGACGGCCCGACGGGCCGGTAACGGCGACGACGGCGTCGTCGGACAGCGGCATGAACTCAGGCGTACGGCTCAAGCGGTCTCCAAAGCGGACTGGGTTTCGAGCACACCACCCAAGCTCATCTTGGCGGCGCTCTCGATGCGGACAGGCACGATCATGCCGATCAGGCTTTCAGGGCCCTCGGCATGCACGGCTTGCAGATATGGGCTGCGACCCACGATCTGGCCAGGGTGGCGGCCCGACTTCTCGAACAGCACCGGCATGACCTTGCCCACCTGGCTGGCGTTGAAGGCGCGCTGCTGCTCGTCCAGCAGCTGGTTCAGGCGCTCCAGGCGCTCGGCCTTGACCGCCTCGTCGACCTGGCCGGGCATGGCCGAGGCTGGCGTGCCCGGGCGGCGCGAATATTTGAACGAGAAGGCCGAGGCGAAGCCGACCTCGCGGACCAGCTCAAGCGTCTTTTCGAAATCGCCGTCGCGCTCGCCGGGGAAGCCGACGATGAAGTCGCCGCTCATGGCGATGTCCGGTCGCGCGGCGCGGATCTTCTCGATCAGCTTCACATAGCTCTCGGCCGTGTGATCGCGGTTCATGGCCTTGAGGATCTTGTCCGATCCCGCCTGCACCGGCAGGTGGAGGTAGGGCATCAACTCCGGCAGCTCGCCGTGAGCCTCGATCAGGTCCTCGCCCATGTCGCGCGGGTGGCTGGTCGTGTAGCGGATGCGGTCAAGACCATCGATCTTGGCCAGCTCGCGCACCAGCTTGGCCAAGGTAGAGCCGTCGCCATCATAAGCGTTGACGTTCTGGCCCAGCAGAGTGACCTCGCGCACGCCCTTGCCGGCCAATTGCTTGGCCTCCTCGACAATGTCGTTAACAGGCCGCGACCACTCGCCGCCGCGCGTATAGGGCACCACGCAGAAGGTGCAGAACTTGTCGCAGCCTTCCTGCACGGTCAGGAACGCGGTGACCCCGGTCACGTGGCGCTCGGCCGGGAGGGCGTCGAACTTCTCGTCGGCGGCGAAGTCGGCGGCCAGGCGCTCACCGGTCGCGCGGTGGGCGCGGGCGATAAGCTCCGGCAGCTGGTGATAGGCCTGCGGACCGACGACCAGATCGACCGCCTTCTGGCGATGCATGATCTCCTTGCCCTCGGCCTGGGCCACGCAGCCGGCCACGGCGATGGTCATGCGACCACCGTCCTGCGCCTTGCGATCCTTCATCTGCTTGATGTAGCCGAGCTCGGAATAGACCTTCTCGGTCGCCTTCTCGCGGATGTGGCAGGTGTTCAGCACCACCAGGTCCGCGCCTTCCGGATCATCGACCACGCCATAGCCCAGCGGGCGCAGGACATCGGCCATGCGCTCGCTGTCATAGACGTTCATCTGACAGCCGTAGGTCTTGATATAGAGGCGCTTTTGCGGGGTCTCGCTCATGCGCGAGGTTATGGGGTCACGCGGCCCCGGGCGCAAGTTCGTCAGGGTCACACCCGCGACCGCTCAGTCCTCGAGCGGAATGCCGTAGAGCTCCAGACGGTGGTCGATCAGCTTGTAGCCGAGCTTGCGGGCGATCGCGTTCTGAAGCGCCTCGATCTCCTCGTCCACGAACTCGACGACCTTGCCGGTCTTCATGTCGATCAGGTGGTCGTGGTGATGGTCGGGCGTCTCTTCATAACGCGAGCGGCCGTCACGGAAGTCGTGGCGCTCGATGATGCCGCTTTCCTCGAACAGGCGGACGGTGCGGTACACCGTGGCGATCGAGATGTGCGGATCGATGGCGTGGGCCCGGCGGTGCAGCTCCTCGACGTCCGGATGGTCGTCGGCCGACGACAGCACGCGCGCGATCACGCGGCGCTGGTCCGTCATGCGCATGCCTTTTTCGATACAGGTCTTTTCGAGTCGATCCACGGCGGAGCTCCGTCTGAGTCGCGGCAAGATAGGCGGTCGGCCCTTAAGTGTTAAGCGCTCGCCGCATGACAAGCGCGTCCTTGGCCCCATCTGGATGGGGATAATAGCCCTTGCGCAGGCCGACCTTGGCGAAACCGGTCGTCTGGTAGAGGGCGATGGCCGCCAGATTGTCGGCGGCGACCTCCAGGAACATGGCCTCGGACCCGGTCTCGGCGGCGATTCCGGCGGCGATTTCCACCAGTGCGGCGCCCCAGCCGCGACGGCGGGCGGCCGGATCGACGGCGATGGTCAGGATCTCGGCCTCGCCGGCGATCGAGCGGCACAGGATGAAGCCCTTGGCCTCGGCCGGTTCGCCAGCCTCGCCCAGCACCGCGAACGCGCCCGGGGATTTCAGCAGGTCGTCGAACTCCAGCGCCGTCCAGGGCCGGTCGAAGGCCTTGTCGTGGATATCGGCCAGATCGAAAGAGGCCTCGGGCCCAACGGGACGCAGGTTCATGCTTCGGCTTGAGCCGTGGGCAGCGTCGCATAGGGCGCGCGCAGATAAAGCGGACGTGGCGAATGGGTCGGAGCGAGCTTGGCGGCGGCCAGGCGGGCGACGGCGACCGGATCGGGGGAGACAGGCGTCAGGACGGTCGCGTGGCCCAGCGCGTCGGACAGCAGCGGCGCGCCAGACCCGATCAAGGTCGCCGGTCCGCCGGAATAGAGTTCGGCCAGCCGTGCCGCGGCTTCGCCGAGGCCCAGGGCGTCCGGGGCCATCAGTGAAACGCCGTCGGCGAAGCCCTGGATATAGACTTGGCTCATCCGCGCATCGATCACGGCCGCGACGAAGCCCTTGGTCCCGTAGGCCAGGCTCTCCAGCGTATTGACCCCGACGCACGGGATCGACAGCGCCGTGGCCAGGCCCTTGGCGAAGGCAAGGCCGACGCGCAGGCCGGTGAATGAGCCGGGACCAACCGTAACGCCGATGCGGGTGAGGTCGGTAAAGGCCACACCCGCATCGGCGGCGGCTTCCCGCGCCAGGACGCCGATGCGCTCCTGGTGGCCGCGGGTCATGGCTTCGCTCCGCACGGCCAGCACGCGCTCGCCGTCCAGCACGGCGACCGAACTGGCGCCGAGGCAGGTGTCGATCGACAGGATCATGGATCAGCCGGCGCCGACGACCGCGCCCTCGGCCGGACGCCAGATCAAGCTGTTCAACTGGCCCTTTGCCTTCAGGGTCGCCTCGGGCGGAACGGTCTTGCCCGTATAGCCGGGGACGCCGAACACGTAGGAGACGTTCGGGGCCTCGGGGCGCACGCAGATGGTCTGGTTGATCTCGCGACCCTCGCCGGCGCGGCACTGGTCGACGGCGAAGCCGAGATCGGCCCACTTTGCCAGCAGCTGTTCGTCCTTGGGGCCGCGAGCGTCGCCGGCCTCGACGCGGACATAGGCGATCTCGGCCTCATCGTTCTTGCCGATCTCGGCCAAGGGGACGTTGTCCTGCTCGACATTGATGATCGGCTGAGGCGGACCCTCGCCGAAGTGCAGGAAGGCGCTGTCGACCTTGGCCTTCGGGAACAGCACCTTCAGCGTGGCCAGGTCGAAGGCGACCGAGCCATTGATCGGACCGACGCCGTCGTTGCTGATCTTCAGCGGGCCGCCGACATAGGGCGCGATGGCGACGTGGACGGGAGCTTTCGCGCCAGTCTCTGCGGCGGGCGCCGTGGCGGCCTCGTCCTTCTTGGCCGGCCCGCAGGCGGCGAGCAGCACGAGCGGGAGGGCGAGGAGAGTGTGGCGGAGGGTCATCCGGGCGTTTTAGCTCGATGCCCCTCCGCCGTCACCCAACCTGTCGGCAAAGCCGACAGAGGCTGTCACTTAAAGTCAGAGAATCTTCGCCGCCTCGTCGAAGGTCAGGCGCGGGTTGCGTGGGAACAGGCCCTCGTCCGTACCGTGGCCGATCGAGACGATGAAGTTGCTCTTGATGTTCGTGCCCGCGAAGAACTCGGCGTCGACACCGGCATTGTCGAAGCCCGACATCGGACCAGCGTCCAGGCCAAGGGCTCGAGCGCCGAGGATCAGGTAGCCGCCCTGCAGCGAGCTGTTGCGCAGCGCGCCCCATTCGCGGGCCGTCACGTCGCTGAACCAGTCCTTGGCGCCCGGGGCGTGCGGGAACAGCTTGGGCAGGGTTTCCGGAAAATCGAGGTCGTAGCCGACGATCACCGTCACCGGCGCCTGCAGGATCTTAGGCGCGTTCGAGCCCGACGCGAGCTTGGCCAGGCGCGCCTTGGCTTCCGGCGAGGTCAGGAAATAGAACCGGGCCGGGCTGGCGTTGGCGGCCGTCGGGCCAAACTTCACCAAGTCGTACAACGCGTGCAGGGTCTCTTCCGGCAGTGGGGTCGGGTCCCAGCCGTTGCGGGTGCGGGCTTCGGTGAACAGCTGGGCGAGCGCGCCGTCGTCGATCTTGGCCATGATGGATCCTTCGGAAGGCTATCTGTAACTCTATGGGTTACGATATAGCCGCCCGCGCGACGGGATCAACCCTTCGCGCTTCAGAGCGTCTGCTCGACCCGCGTCACTTCCGGCACATAGTGCTTGAGCATGTTCTCGACGCCGGCCTTCAGGGTCGCCGACGAGGACGGGCAGCCCGAGCAGGCGCCGCGCATGTGCAGCCAGACCACGCCCGTCTGCGGCTCGAAACGGGAGAAGACGATGTCGCCGCCGTCCTGGGCCACGGCCGGACGGATGCGGGTGTCGAGCAGTTCCTTGATCTCGGCGACGATCTGCGCCGTGTCCTCGTCATAGACACCGTCTTCGTCGTGGCCGCCCTCGGCGCCGGAGGCCTGGTCCAGCATCACCGGCCGGCCGCTGGTGAAGTGGTCCATGATGGCCGCCAGGATCGGCGCCTTCAGGTGAGGCCACTGGGCGTCCTCGCCCTTGGTGACGGTCAGGAAATCGGGACCTAAGAACACCCGCGAAACGTCGCCGAGTTCGAACAGGGCCTTGGCCAGCGGCGAGACGTCGCCCTCTTCCGGGGTGCGGAACTCCCGCGCGCCCTCGCCTAGCACTTCGCGGCCGGGCAGGAACTTCAGGACCTCGGGGTTCGGGGTGGTTTCGGTCTGAATGAACATGGCCCTGAAATGGACCTCGCGGCCTCGTGACGCAAGACCGGCCGCCGCGTTCACAAGACGGTAGACCGGCGAATTTTAAAAGTGACACAGGCGTCATTTTCTGGCGGTATGGCGGCATAACAATGGTCCGCGGGAGGATCCTGAAGATGAGCGATGGTTCGGTTGACCTGAAGGAAGCCGCGCGGGCTGAAGCCTACGCGATGCCCCTGGAAGACATCCACGTGGCCAGCCCGGCCCTGTTCCAGGCCGACGCCATGTGGCCCTATTTCGAGCGGCTTCGGAAAGAAGACCCGGTCCACTGGTCGAAAGGCGACGAGGAGACCGGTCCCTACTGGTCGATCACCCGCTACAACGACATCATGACCGTCGACACGACGCACCAGGTCTTCTCGTCGGACGCGCACCTGGGCGGCATCACGATCCGGAACTTCGACGAGGACTTCGTCCTGCCGATGTTCATCGCCATGGACCAGCCCAAGCACGACATCCAGCGCAAGACGGTCAGCCCGATCGTCTCGCCGCAGAACCTGGGCCGCCTTGAAGGCGTCATCCGCGAACGGGTCTGCCAGATCCTGGATACGCTGCCGATCGACGAGCCGTTCGACTGGGTCGACAGGGTTTCGATCGAACTGACCACCCAGATGCTGGCCACCCTGTTCGACTTCCCCTGGGAAGAGCGCCGCAAGCTGACCCGCTGGTCGGACGTCGCCACCGCCTCGCCCGAGAGCGGCATCATCGAGAGCGAGGACGCCCGCCGCGCCGAACTGCTGGAGTGCCTGGGCTACTTCACCAATCTGTGGAACGAGCGGGTCAACCAGACCGAGCCGGGCAACGACCTGATCTCGATGCTGGCCCACGGCGAGGCCACCCGCGACATGCCGCCGATGGAGTATCTGGGCAATGTCATCCTGCTGATCGTCGGCGGCAATGACACCACACGCAACTCGCTGACCGGCGGCCTCTACGCCCTGTCGAAGAACCCGCAGGAAGAAGCCAAGCTGCGCGCCGACCCGACCCTGATCCCCAACATGGTCTCGGAGATCATCCGCTGGCAGACCCCGCTGGCCCACATGCGCCGCACGGCGCTGGAAGACTTCGAGCTGTCGGGCAAGACCATCAAGAAGGGCGACAAGGTCGTCATGTGGTACGTCTCGGGCAACCGCGACGACACGGTGATCGAGAACGCCGACGCCTTCATCATCGACCGGCCCCAGGCCCGCCGCCACCTGTCGTTCGGCTTCGGCATCCACCGCTGCGTCGGCAACCGCCTGGCCGAGATGCAGCTGAAGATCGTCTGGGAAGAGATCCTCAAGCGCTTCCCCCGGATCGAGGTTCTGGAGGAGCCCAAGCGGGTCTATTCGACCTTCGTGAAGGGCTATGAGCGGATGATGGTCCGGATCCCGGAGCGCAACTGATCTGTTTTGACGCCTCCTGACGCCAAACCGGCGGCCACTTTGGCGGGAGGCGTCACGCTAACGCCTCGATCTCGGCGTCGGTGAGGTCCCCCGGCACGACGGTCACCGGCAGCTTGCGGCCCGCGAAGCCGACGCCGTCCTTGGCGATGGCGGAGATCAGCGGGCCGGGGCCACGGCCGGCCGTCGAGGTCGCCAGGATCAGGATCTTGATGGCCGGATCGGCGGCGATGACCTGCTTCAGGGCCGTGCGGACGCTGTCGGCGTGCTTGATGATGAACTCGGGCGGCAGGCCGGTGGCGGCGACCACCTGACCGGCGAGGCTCTGCAGCAAAGCCTCGGCCTCCTCGCGCTCCTGGCGTTCGATCTCCTCGCGCACGCCGCTCCAGTGCTCGAACTCGGCGGGCGAAATCACCTTCAGCAGCGCCACATGACCGTTGGTCGAGCGGGCGCGGCGGCAGGCGTATTTCAGCGCCGCCGCGAACTCCGGCGAGTCATCGGCGACGACGAGGAACTTGCGGCGACTAGATGAAGCGGCGTCGGTCATGGCCAGACAGAACGCCGCTTCACCGCCAACCTCAAGCCCCCCGGAATCTCAAGCCCCCCAGAAGCCGACCAGCTTCTTGACCTCGGCCAGGGTCGGGGCGGCGGCCTCGGAGGCCTTGGCCGCGCCCTTGGCCAGGATCGCGTCCAGCACCGCCGGATCGCCCAGCAGGCCGCGCATCTTGTCGCCGACCGGGGCCAGCTTCTCGACCGCCAGCTCGGCCAGGGCAGGCTTGAAGGTCCCGAAGCCCTTGCCGGCGTATTCGGCCAGCACCTCGGCCTTGGTCTTGCCGGCCAGGGCCGCGAAGATGCCGACCAGGTTGTCGGCCTCGGCGCGGGCGGTCAGCTCTTCAAGGGTCTCGGGCAGCGGCTCCGGGTCGGTGCGGGCCTTCTTGATCTTGCCGGCGATTGTGTCGGCGTCATCGGTCAGGTTGATGCGCGAATAGTCCGACGGATCGGACTTGCTCATCTTGGCCGAGCCGTCGCGCAGGCTCATCACCCGCGCGCCCGGCCCCTGGATCAACGGCTCGGGCTGCGGGAAGAAGGCCGGCGCCCCGCCCGGAACGCCGAAGTCGTGATTGAACTTGCCGGCGATGTCGCGGGTCAGCTCCAGGTGCTGCTTCTGGTCCTCGCCCACCGGCACGTGGGTGGCCTTGTAGACCAGGATGTCGGCCGCCTGCAGCACCGGGTAGGTGTAGAGGCCCACCGAGCTGCGCTCCTTGTGCTTGCCGCTCTTCTCCTTGAACTGGGTCATGCGGTCCAGCCAGCCGAGGCGGGCCACGCACTGGAAGATCCAGGCCAGCTCGGCGTGCTCGCGCACCGCCGATTGCGGGAAGATCGTCGCCTTGTCCGGGTCCAGGCCCGAGGCGATGTAGGCGGCGGCGATCTCGCGGGTCTGCTGGGCCAGCAGCGCCGGATCCTGCCAGACGGTGATGGCGTGCAGGTCGGCCACGAAGATGAAGGTGTCGATCTCGTGCTGCAGGCGGGAGAACTTCACCAGCGCGCCGAGATAGTTGCCCAGGTGCAGGGCGCCCGAGGGCTGGACGCCCGAGAGCACGCGGGCAGGACCCGTATAGGCGGCGGGGCCCGAAGGGACGGGAGCTTGGTCGGTCATGGCTTCAGCCTTGCTGGCTAGGATTTGGGCTGTCGAATTCGAAGAGGTTGGCGAGCGCACGGAGGCGCGAACCGCGTGGAAACGCGGGGATCAAAGTCAGAATGAGCCGCGCCATCGCGGCGCGAGGAGACCGATCGGAGCCATGCCCCGCTGGTTAGCCTCCCCGCCGCCACGGATCAAGCCTTGCCCCGCCGCAGGACCGCCTTCAGCTCGGCCGGCTTGACGCCGCCGAACAGGAACAGCAGCGGCGGATAGACCGCCGCGCCGGCCAGGCAGGTGATGGCCAGGGCGAACTCCTTGGCGCCGATGGCGTGGCCGGTCAGCCCCAGGCCGCGCAGCGGCGCCTCGATCAGGTCGCGATAATGCGCCGCGCCGGCCAGCAGCAGACCCATGCCCAGGCTGGCGGTCAGGATCCGCGCCAAGCGCGACCAGGTCTGCGACGAGGGGCCATAGTCCTTCTTGGCCGACAGCGCCCAGGCCATCTGGCCGACATTGATCCAAGAGGCGATGGCCGTGGCCGCCGCGATGCCCTTGACCCCGACCAGCTGGAACAGCACCACGCCGAAGACGATGTTCACGGCCACCGAGATCAGGGCGAAGCGCATCGGGCTCTTGGTGTCGCCGCGTGCGAAGAAGGCCCGCGAATAGAGCTGTTGCAACACGAAGGCCGGGGTGCCCAGGCCGTAGAAGAACAGGGCCGCCGCCGTCTGGCTGGCGTCGAAGGCGGTGAACTGGCCGCGCGTATAGAGGCCGTCCGACAGGAAGCCGGGCATGGCGATCAGGGCCGCCGCGGCCGGCAGGGTCAGGGCCATGGCCAGGGTGATCCCCTGGTCCATGGCGCTCTGGGCGTCGTCGCGATCGCCCGAATGCACGGCCCGCGACAGGCGCGGCAGCAAGGCCACCCCGATCGCCACGCCCACCAGGCCCAGGGGCAGCTGGTAGAGGCGATCGGCAGTGGCCAGCCAGGTTCGGCCGCCGGGCACGTGGCTGGCCAGGTTGCCGGAGATGAAGATGTTGACCTGGGTGGCGCTGGCCGCCAGGGCCCCGGGGATGGCCTTGCCGATCAGCTCGCGCACTTCCGGCGTCAGGCGCGGCAGCCGCCAATGGACCTGGGCCCCGGACTTGTTGACGCCCCAGGTCAGCAGCGCGGCCTGGGCGACACCCGCCACCACGACGCCGATCGAGCCCCACTGGGCCGCGCCCACCGCCGTGGTCTGGGGCAGGATGAAGGCCAGGGTGCACAGGTTCAGCAGGATCGGCGCGCCGGCCGACAGGATGAAGCGGTCGCGGGCGTTCAGCACGCCCGACAGGTGGGCCACGATCGCCATGCATGGCAGATACGGCATGGTGATCTGGGTCAGCAGCACCGCAAGCTTGTACTTCTCGGTGCCCCAGCCGAAGCCCGGGCTGATCAGCATCATCAGCCACGGCATGGCCAGCTGGCAGACGACGGTGATCAGGATGGTCGAGGCCGCCAGGGTCGCCATGGCGTCGGCGGCGAGAATGTCGGCCTTCTCCTCGCCGTCGCGCTGCAGCGACTTGGCGTAGGCCGGCACGAAGGCCGCCGCGAAGGCGCCCTCGGCGAAGAACCGGCGGAACAGGTTCGGGAACGCCAGGGCTGCGTTGTAGGCGTCGGCGGCCGGGGTGGCGCTGGCCCCCATCCGGTAGGACACGGCGAGATCGCGCGCGAAGCCCATGAACCGACTGACCAGGGTCAGGCCCGAATAGATCGCCGACGACTTGAGCAAGCCACCCTTCTTGGGCGCCGGGGGTGGCGCGGGCGGGATGTCTTCGGCGGGAGCGGCGGGGATGGTGTCGGTCACCTGCGGCTTCTGGGGTCTCGGGCGAAGGGCGTCAAGGGTGGGCTTTTTACGCCCCCTTTCCCCTTGATGGGGGAAGGGTCGGGGATGGGGGTGACTGCTGAGCTGGACGCCGTGCGCGGCATCGACCGCCGTGGTCACCCCCACCCCTGCCCCTCCCCCATCCAGGGGGAGGGAACGTGACTATGCTGCCTCGCGCCTGAATGGCTGCGAGTGGGTTGGGGAGGCGACGGAGCGGCCGGGCGAACCCGGGGACCGTTTGGTTTGTTGTGTTTCGGCTCGCAGACCGCTCCGCCAGGTTGTTCTTGCCCGTGAGGATGGGGGGCGTGAGCGTATTTCAGCTCGGGACCCCATTTGCCCCCGGACGGGCGCGGACCAAGTCGATCGGCTACATCCGTCTCGACCCCGACGATCCACGATAGGCGGCTTGTACGATCACCGCCCTGTCGCTCCGCTGATGGCTTGAACCCCGAAGACTGCCCGTTCGCCAACCGATCTGCCTAAAGAGTACAGACGGGGCGACTTTCGAACCTCCGGGAACCGCCAGCGGCCCCGCTCAACCTACCCCCGCCGCCGTCTTGGGCCGGATCCAAACGCCCTCCCCCGCGACGGGGACAGCTCTGAGTATCGGGGCGGATTCAACGCCGATGATGCAGGGGCGCGAAAAAGTGGGAAGCGGTTGATTTCGTGGGGTTCGATCTCGCCAACGCCGGGGATAGAGCCCCGCCAATCCCCGCGAGGGCGCCTTTTGAAACCCTCTCTCTTTGAGAGAGGGAGGGGCCCACGCCTGCGGCGTGGGAGGGTGAGAGGTTACACCCTCTCCGGACAAGGCGCTGACGAAACGCGCGGCGGAACGGTCCAGGCTTCACCGGCCAACAGTGAAACCTCTCACCCTCCCACCGCTACGCGGCGGGCCCCTCCCTCTCTCAAAGAGAGAGGGTTTCCGGTGGGCGATCCCACCCTTCTCGAACAATCAGCATGTCCGATCTTGGTGATGGCGATGGCCCCAGCGATCACCACCCCAACCCTCACCCCAGCGGGTATTCCCGCTCCAGCCGGTAGGCCGAGCCTTCGCTGGTTTGCCAGCTGGAATAGAGGCCGAAGCGATCGACCGGGAAGGCCGGCGAGCGCAGCAGGTTGTTGGTCTGGATCCAGGCCCCGACCTCCTGGACCGAGGCGCGCTTCAGATAGGCCAGGGTGACGTGGGGCGTGTAGAGCCGGCTCTCGGGCTTGAGCCCTACTGATCGCGCGGCGCTCTCGTTGGCCTTCGCCAGGCGGCGCAGCGGCGCGCTGTCCTCGACCCCGGCCCAGACGGCGTGAATGTCGGCGCCCTCGCCGAAGTGGCCGGCGCGGGTCAGCTCCAGGTCGAAGGCCGGCGCGGCGATCTCCGCCAGCGCCTCGTCCAGCTCGGCCGCCACCGGCTCCTGCACGTCGCCGATGAACTTCAGCGTGATGTGGAACGCCTCCAGCGGCCGCCAGCGCGCGCCCTCGATCCCATGCTGGCGCGAGAGCAGACCCTGGCCGATCTCCGGCGGGATGGCGACGGCGGTGAAGAGGCGGATCATGCGGGGATAACGCCTACGGGCAGGGGTTCGGCTGGCGGGCGTGGATGTCGTTGACGGCCTTTTCCAGCTCGTCGGTCCAGGCCAGGTCAAAGGCGTCGATATTGGTCTTCAGCTGGGCCATCGAGGTGGCGCCGATGATCGTGGCGGTCACGAACGGGCGCGCGTCGCAGAATTTCAGCGCCAGCTGGGCCGGGTCCAGGCCGCTCTCCTTGGCCAGGGCGACATAGGCGCGGAACGCTTCGACCGCGCCCGGTCCCTCATAGCGCTGCATGCGGTTGTAGAGCGCCTTGCGCGAGCCCTCGGGCAGGCCGCCATCCAGGTACTTGCCGGTCAGCTGACCCTGGGCCAGCGGCGAATAGGCCAGCAGGCCGACCTGCTCGCGCATGGCGATCTCGGCCAGGCCGAACTCGAACGTGCGGTTGGCCAGGTGATAAGCGTTCTGGATCGAGGCGATGCGCGGCAGGCCTTTTCCTTCGCTCTCGGCCAGGAACTTCATCACGCCCCAGGGGAACTCGTTCGAGACGCCGACATGGCGGATCGAACCCTTCCTCACGTGGGCGTCCAGCGCCTCGAGGATGTCGCCGAACGCTTCGAAGTCCTGCTCGTAGTCGCGGTAGGACTGGCCGCCGAACACCCGCACTTTCCGGTCGGGCCAGTGCAACTGGTAGAGGTCCAGATAGTCGGTCTTCAGGCGGCGCAGGGAGCCCTCGACGGCCTCGTCGATCTGGGCGCGGGTGTGGCGGGTGGTCGAGCCGTCCTTGCGCATCCACGTCAGGCCGCCGAAGGCCGCGCCCTGGCCGGCGACCTTGGAGGCCAGCACGATCTCGTGGCGCTTCCCGGTCTTTTCCAGCCACGTGCCGATATACTGCTCGGTGCGGCCCTGCGTCTCGGGGCTGGGCGGGCTGGCGTACATCTCCGCCGTGTCCCAGAAGTTGACGCCGCGCGACAGCGCGTAGTCCATCTGTTCGTGAGCCTCGGCCTCGGTGTTCTGCGAACCCCAGGTCATGGTGCCCAGGCAGCAGCGCGAGACCGAAACGTCCGTGCGGCCGAGTTTGGCGTACTCCATGGGCGAGCCCCTCTTTTGCCCTATTGGGCGGCTTCTTTGGGAAAGCTTTCTAAGGGCTGCCGTCGCGTCACCGCAAGGCGCGTCGATCAAGGCCGCAGTGGCGCGTGCTTTTCACGAACGCATACCATGAACACTTTCGTGAGGGGATTGCGCGGCCGCCCGAGAGACCCGATATTCGTCAGGCGTCCATCGTGGACGCTCTAGCTCAAGGGCTTACTTCGATGAACGACTTCAACCGCGACTACGCGCGCTCGATCCCGGCGGATCGCGCCGACATGTCGGTTGACGCCGGCCTGCGTACTTTCATGCTCGGCGTCTACAACAAGGTGGCGCTGGGTCTCCTGCTGTCGGCGGGCCTGGCCTTCCTGACCAGCGCCTATGTGCCGGTCGCCAGCCAGCTGTACGTGCTGACCCCCGACGGCCGCCTGGCTGGCTTCACCATGCTGGGCACCATCGTCCGCTTCGCGCCGCTGGCCATGATGCTGGTGGCCATGTTCGCCATGAAGAACCCGACGGCGCGCTCTTCGGGCATCCTCTACTGGGCCCTGGTCGCTTCGATCGGCGCGGGCGCGGGCGTGTGGCTGCTGGCCTATACCGGCGCTTCGGTGGCCTCGACCTTCCTGATCACCGCCATCGCCTTCGGCGGTCTGAGCCTGGTCGGCTACACCACCAAGAAGGATCTGACCGGTCTGGGCAGCTTCCTGATCATGGGCCTGATCGGCCTGGTGCTGGCTTCGCTGGTCCAGATGTTCCTGCATCTGCCGGGCCTGAGCTTCATCATCAGCGTCCTGGGCGTGCTGATCTTCGCGGGCCTGATCGCCTACGACACCCAGCGCCTGAAGATGACCTACTACCAGCTGGGCGGTGAGCAGCAGTCGATGGCCGTGGCCACCAACTATGGCGCGCTGAACCTCTATCTGAACTTCATCAACCTGTTCCAATTCCTGCTCAGCATCCTGGGCAGCCGTCGCTAAGACGGGGATCGGTTTTACGAAACGACGAAGCCCCGGCGGGAAACCGCCGGGGCTTTTTCTTGTGGCTCCGCTGGCTCTTTGACCGGATCGCGCCCACATTGCCTGGGATGGAGACGACGATGATCCGAGCGCTCGCCCTGACCACGGCCCTGATGATCGCCAGCGGCGCCCATGCCGAGACGGTGATCCCGGCCTATCCGCCGGTCGCCAAGGCGCCCAACCTCTCCACGCCGCTGAACCTCAAGCCCGTCGGTCCCGTCGAGCTGCGCTACGCCCAGGCGCGCCCGCCCTTGCCGCGCGGCGTAGCCCGGACGGCGATCGAGCACCGGGAGGGCGGCGTCTCGGGCGGGATCGGGGTTCTGTGCGGCATCCAGCCCAGCGCCGACACCAGCGGGATCGGCACGGCCCGCGGCTACGACAACGACGGCCGCTTCGTCGGCGCCAAGCTGGGCTTCTCGTTCTAGCGATCAGACTTTTACGTTTGACGCGTGGCGGGCGCCGAAACCGCTCACACTTTCGGCTGCCACGCTTCAGTCGACGACCGAGAACTTGCCCTTCTCGAACACCCGCAGCACCTGGGCCAGTTCGTGGCCGCGCTTGAGGATCTGGCCGCCCTGGCCGGTCACCGCCCAGGCGCCCTGCTTGCGCGCCAGGGCCGGACGCTTTTCGACCCGATAGAGCGGCGCCTCGGCCGCATGGCGGAAGATCGAGAAGACGGCGTGGTCGGACAGGCCGGCGATACCGTAGTCGCGCCACTCGCCGGCCGCCACCATGCGGCCGTAGAGGCGCATCAGCTGGTCCAGCTCGCGCCGCTCGAAGAACACGACGCCGCCGCTGCCGGAACCAGAGGGGGGCGCGGATTGAGAGTCCAAGGCCATCGGCGGAATCTAATCCCAAACCGGACGATTGGAACAGCCATGCGCCCCGAAAGCCGAAGGTTCGTGTCACGCCGGTCACGCTCGGCCAAAAAGACACGCTGCCGCCACGCCGCGCCCCGATATGACCTTATTTCGGTCCTTCGCCCGCCTGTTTGCGGGTCGATAAAGTGATTGTCGGCTGATCGGACACCCTGTGGTCCAGGATCCTGAACAGCCCCCCCAGCCCCCCAGATCGCGGGCCGGTCAGCCGACAAACTCTATATCCCCTCCCCCTAATGAGCCCGCGCGGGTCCCCCCCACCGCGCGGGCTTTTTTGCGTTGGCGCCTGTATCAGCCCTGACATGCGTCGCCCCGAAACGACCTTTCTTTGGTCCAGCCCTCGCCCGTTTGAGCCGCGATAAGGGATGGGTCGACGAAGAGCGGACCGGGCTCCTGTCCAGCCCCCCCAGCCCGCCCGGTCACGAGACGCTTCTCGTCGGCATGCAAAGGAACCCGCGTGGCCCGTCCCCTCCGGCCACGCGGGTTTTCTTTTGGCTGAAGTCCGGAGACCTCAGTGTTCGGGGGGAGCGGCTTCCAGCACGCCCAGGATGCGGCCGCCCTTGGCGCCCTGCACCAGGATCACGCTCTCCAGCCCGTCGTCGGCCGTGGCCGGCAGGCGATAGAGCTTGGGCCGGCCGGCCCAAGGGCCCAGCTTGACCAGCTCGCGCACCACGTTGCGGTGAACCAGGGTCTGGCCCTTGTTGTCGCCGCGCTTGACGACGATGTCCTGCTCACGCGGGTCGTAGCGGACCAGCCAGACATCGGCGCCGCCGCGCGGGGCCGGACCTGAACCCACGGCGACGCGCGCCTTGCCGACGAACTGCATGTCCGGCGGATCGATGGGCGAACGCCGGGCGGTCTTGACCAGGTCCTCGACCGCCTCGGCCTTGGCGCCCGAGACCTGGACGCGGCCGCCGACCACCATCTGGGGCGTGGGCACGTCGCGCAGGGCGAACTTCTTGGCGTAGGCGCGCTGGCGTTCGGCGAAGCCCGGCTTGGCGAAGGTGTCCTTCCAGCCGAGATAGTCCCAGTAGTCGACCGCATAGGTCAGGGCCAGCACGCCGTCCTGCTTGGACAGATCCGCAGCCAGCTGGTTGGCCTTGCCGCAGGACGAGCAACCCTGGGCCGTGAACAGCTCGACCACCACCGGAGCCTTCGCGGCCCAGGCGGCAGGCCCCCAAGACAGGGAGATGGCGACGCCGGACAGGGCCAGGGCGAACAGGGAGAGGGCGGCCTTACGCATTGCGGGTCACTTAAGCCAAGAACGCCCGAGATAGCCGTTCACGAGGCCGTGAATAGCATCGGTCCATGGGGAGAAAAGGTGGAGACATCGTTGTCACGCGCTCCGCCAACGAAAACGGCCGACCCCCTAGGGAGCCGGCCGCCTTTTTCCGTGCGCCTGAACGCGCTTCGCTTAGCTGGCCGACTTGGCCAGGTTGCGCAGCACGTAGTTCAGGACGCCGCCGTTCTTGAAGTATTCGAGCTCGGTCGGCGTATCGATGCGGCAGCGGACCGGGAAGCGGGCGATGCGGCCGTCGGTCGGGCGGTAAAGCTCGACGATCAGCTGCTTGCGCGGCGCCAGATCCGTCAGACCACGGATCGAGACGATCTCCTCGCCGGTCAGCTCCAGCTTCTGCCAGCCGTCCTGGACGAACTGCAGCGGCAGCACGCCCATGCCGACCAGGTTCGAGCGGTGGATGCGCTCGAAGCTTTCGCAGATCACCGCGCGGACGCCCAGGAGCTTGGTGCCCTTGGCGGCCCAGTCACGCGACGAGCCGGTGCCGTATTCCTTGCCGCCGAACACGACCGCCGGACGACCTTCGGCCTGATACTTCATGGCCGCGTCGTAGATCGGCATCACTTCACCGGTCGGGAAGTGCTTGGTCACGCCGCCCTCGATCTCCGGAGTGATCTTGTTGCGGATGCGGATGTTGGCGAACGTGCCGCGCATCATGACCTGGTGGTTGCCGCGACGGGCGCCGTAGCCGTTGAAGTCCACCGGCTGGACGCCGTTGTCGATCAGGTACTGACCGGCCGGGCTGGAGGTCTTGATCGAACCGGCCGGGCTGATGTGGTCGGTGGTGATCGAGTCGCCGAACACGGCCAGGATGCGGGCTTCCACGATGTCGGTGACCGGGGTCGGGGTCATCGAGATGTTGGGGAAGTACGGCGGGTTCTGGACGTAGGTCGAGTCGCCTTCCCACGCGTAGGTCTGGCCGCCGGTCACCTTGATGCCCTGCCAGTTCTTGTCACCCTTGAAGACGTCGCCGTAACGGGTGGCGAACATCTTCTCGTTGATGGCCTTGCGCTGCAGGGTCGCGATGTCTTCGTTCGAAGGCCAGATGTCCTTCAGGAAGACGTCGTTGCCCTTCTTGTCCTGGCCGATCGGCTGGGTGGCCAGGTCGATCTTCATCGTACCGGCCAGGGCGTAGGCCACCACCAGCGGCGGCGAGGCCAGGTAGTTGGCGCGCACGTCCGGGTTCACCCGGCCTTCGAAGTTGCGGTTGCCCGACAGCACCGAACACGCGACCAGGTCGGCGTCGTTGATCGTCTTGCTGATGGCTTCCGGCAGCGGGCCCGAATTGCCGATGCAGGTGGTGCAGCCGTAGCCGACCAGGTTGAAGCCGAGAGCATCGAGGTGCTTGGTCAGGCCGGCCTTGGCCAGATAGTCGGTGACGACTTGCGAGCCGGGGGCCAGCGAGGTCTTCACCCACGGCTTGACCTTCAGGCCCTTGGCCACCGCGTTCTTGGCCACCAGGCCGGCGGCGATCAGGACCGAGGGGTTCGACGTGTTGGTGCACGAGGTGATGGCGGCGATGACCACGTCGCCGTGGCCGACGTCGAAGCTCTCACCCTCGACCGGCGCGCGCAGGTCGGGCTGGTCGCTCTTGCCGAACTCGCCGACCAGCGATTCATGGAACTTGTACGAGGCTTCCGACAGCAGGACGCGGTCTTGCGGACGCTTGGGACCGGCCAACGACGGGAGCACCGACGACAGGTCCAGCTCCAGCGTGTCGGTGAAGGTCGGCTCGGCCGTGCCCGGCTCCCACCACAGACCCTGTTCCTTGGCGTAGGCTTCGACCAGGGCGACGCGCTCGGCCGTGCGGCCGGTGCCCTTCAGATAGGCGATGGTCGAGGCCGAGATCGGGAAGAAGCCGCAGGTGGCGCCGTATTCCGGCGCCATGTTGGCGATGGTCGCCTGGTCTTCCAGGGTCAGGTTGGCCAGGGCGTCGCCGTAGAACTCGACGAACTTGCCGACCACGCCCTTCTTGCGCAGCATCTGGGTGACGGTCAGCACCAGGTCGGTCGCGGTCGCGCCTTCCGGCATGGCGCCGGTCAGCTTGAAGCCGATGACTTCCGGGATCAGCATCGGGATCGGCTGGCCCAGCATCGCGGCTTCAGCCTCGATGCCGCCTACGCCCCAGCCCAGCACGGCCAGGCCGTTGACCATGGTCGTGTGGCTGTCGGTGCCGACGACGGTGTCGGGATAGGCGACTTCATCGCCATCGACTTCGTTGGTCCACACGGTCTGGGCCAGGTATTCCAGGTTCACCTGGTGGCAGATGCCGGTGCCGGGCGGCACCACGCGGAAATTGTTGAACGCCGACGAACCCCAACGCAGGAAGCGATAGCGCTCGATGTTGCGCTCGTACTCGCGCTTGACGTTGTCGTCGTAAGCTTTGGGATTACCGAAGTTGTCGACCATGACCGAGTGGTCGATGACCAGGTCGACCGGGTTCAGCGGGTTGATCTTGGCCGGGTTGGCGCCCAGGGCGACCATGGCGTCGCGCATGGCGGCCAGGTCGACGACGGCGGGAACGCCGGTGAAGTCCTGCATCAGCACGCGGGCCGGGCGGAAGCTGATCTCGTGCTCGACCGAGCCCTTGTTCTGCAGCCAGGCGGCGACGGCCTTCAGGTCGTCTTCCGACACCGAAACGCTGTCTTCGTTGCGGAGCAGGTTCTCCAGCAGCACCTTCATCGACACCGGCAGCGACGAAGTTCCGGTCAGACCGGCTTCCTCAGCGGCGCGAAGGCTGTAATAGACGTAAGACTTGTTGCCGACCTTCAGTTCGCGGCGGGCTTTCAGGCTGTCAACAGACGCCATGCTCAAGGATCCTTCTCTGTCCACGGCCGTCCGAAAACCGCTCCCGGGATCACGCGCTGATCGAAGGGGACACACAGGTTCCGCCTCCGCGCCGCGTACCACCCAAAACGACTGGAGGGGGACGACCGCGCGCTTCTTAGCGCCACCTCCGCCGAACGTCCATGTCGCGCGCGGGGTCTTGGCATGTTGAGAGTTGTTCTCATTAAGGAACTGGCGATCGCGCGGGGCGAACGCACGCTGTTTTCCGGCATGAATCTGACCCTTGGCGCCGGCGAGGCGGCGGTGCTGGTGGGCCGCAACGGGGCGGGCAAGACCAGCCTGCTGCGGGCCGTGGCGGGCCTGCTGCGGCCGGTCGAGGGCGCCATCGCCTTCGAGGGCGAGGCCGGACCGATCGAGGCCGACGCCGCGCGCGCCGAACACCTGCACCTGCTGGGTCACCAGGACGGGCTCAAATCCAGCCGCACGGCCTGGGAGGAACTGCGCTTCCAGACCCTGTGGACCGGCGGGACCGAGGACAGCGCCCGCGCCGCGGCCAAGCGCTTTGACCTTAATCGCCTGCTCGACCTGGAAGTCCGCCGCCTGTCGGCCGGCCAGCGCCGCCGTCTGGCCCTGGCGCGGCTGGCGGCCAGTCCGCGCGCGCTGTGGCTGCTGGACGAACCCATGGCCCCGCTGGACGCCGGCCAGCGCGCGGCGTTCGGGTCGGTGATGGCTGAGCACCTGGCCGGCGGCGGCATGATCCTGGCCTCGGTTCACGATCCGCTGCCGATCCCGGCGCGTAGCGTGGAGGTCGGGGCATGAAGGCGTTCGGCGTCCTCCTGCGGCGGGAGCTGGCCCTGGCCTGGGGCAAGGGCGGCGGGCCGCTGCTGGCCCTGACCTTCTATGCCTGCGTCGTCGTGCTGCTGCCGATGGCCTCGGGCCGCGCGCCCGAGCGGTTGGCGGCGATCGCCCCCGGCATCGCCTGGCTGGCCCTGGCCCTGGCGGCGCTGTTGTCGCTGGAGCGCCTGTTCGAGCGCGACTACGAGGACGGGACCCTTGACCTGCTGGCGCTGGGCCCCGCCCCGCTGGAGGCCGTCGCGGTCGCCAAGTGCCTGGCCCAATGGCTGGCCACCGGCGCGCCGCTGGCCCTGGCCGCCCCTGTCGCGGCCCTGATGCTGGGCGCGGACCTCAAGGTCATGCCGCTGCTGGTGCTGTGCGCCCTGGCCGGGGGTCTCGCCTTCGCCTTCCTCGGCGGTCTCGGCGCGTCTCTCGCCCTGGGCAGCAAGCGCGGCGGCCTGCTGGTGGCGGTGATCGTCCTGCCGCTGTTCGCCCCGCCGGTGATCTTCGGGGCCGGGGCGCTGGACGGCTACTCGGCCGGCCTGCCGTGGACCGGCGGGCTGCTGCTGCTGCTGGCCTACTGCGTCGGCGCGATCGCCCTGTCGCCGCTGGCCATGGGCGCGGCTGGTAGGAACGCGCTGGATTAGAGACCTTACACCTCAACCGTCATCCCGCGCTTTATGCGCGGGACCCATGGTTCAGCTTCTACGTTAGAGCTTGAGCTTTCTCTGCACTTGCGGCGGACAAATGGGTCCCGCGAACAAGTCGCGGGATGACGAGAGATTTGAGTTTCACGCCGTCGGCGCGACCGTCGCCTGCACGTCGCCCAGGGCCGCCGCCTTCTCGCCCAGCACCACCGCCAGCGAGCCGCCGATGATCAGCAGGCCGCCGGCGAACAGGGCCACGGTCAGGTGGTCGCCGAACAGCAGCACGCCGCAGCACGCGCCGATCAGCGGCTCGATATTGATGAACACCCCGGCGCTGGCCGCACCGACGCGGGCCGCGCCGTACTGCCAGGCGGCGGTGGCCAGCAGGGTGGCCAGGACGCCCTGAGCCAGGATCGCGGCCCAGACGGGGGCGCTCAGGGTCAGTTTCGGCGGGCCGTGCATGACGAAGGCGATCGGGAGGACGGTCACGGCCGCGATGATGATCGACACCGCCGGAATGGCCATGGCGTTCGGGGCCTTGGGCGCGCGGCGCAGGGTCAGCAGCCAGGCCAGGAATAGGAACAGCGCCCCCAGCGACAGCGCCACGCCCCACGGCGAGCTGGCGCCGTCCGGCTTGCCCGCGATCAGGACCGCGCCCAGCGTCGCCGCCGCCACGCCCGCCCAAGACATCCGCGAGACCTTCTCGCCCAGCACCTTGGCGCTGACCGCGATCAGGGCCGGCATGGCGCCCACCAGCAGCGCCGCCACCGTGACGCTGACATGGGCCAGGCCCTCGAACTGGACCATGAAGGCCACGCCGTAGAGCACGCCCGCCAGCAACACGACCGGCGATTTGAACAGGGCGCGGACCTCGGGCGAGCGCAGGGCGAACGGCGCGGCGGCCAGGGCTGCGACCCCGAAGCGCAGCAGCACCATGTGGGCCGCGTCCATCTGCGTCAGGATCAGCTTGCCGGTGGGAAAGCCGAGACCCCAGCAGAGCCCCGCCAGCGCCAGGGCGACAAAAGCGATCGACTTCATGCAAGGACTCCGGGCCGGAAACACGGGCAGACCGGCGCTGACGCACGGCGGGACCGGCGTCCTCTAGATCATGGCGATCCCGGAACTGGCAGCTGACATAAAGCACGCCCGCTGGAGGGCAAGCGCGGAACCTTTTTCGGCGTTCGTCAAACATGGAACATTGTTCATGTTTTCGGACATTTTCGCGCCATATGGCGATGGCCAAGCTCTCGTCATCATACGACAGGGAGCTCACAACCATGCGTAAAACCCTTACCCGCCTGGCGCTCGCGGGCGCCGCCACCACCCTTCTGGCCGGCGCGGCCCTGGCCCAGGTTCCGCCGCCCCCGGCGCCGCCCGCCCCGCCGCCGCCGCCCGAGGCGCCCTTGCCGCCGCTTCCGCCACTGCCCCCGATGGAGATGATGATGGCCATGGGGCCGGACGCGATGTTCATGCACCAGGGCCGGCACGCCGATCCTGAAAAGCGCGCCCAGCGCCTGCGCGACATCCTGCAGCTGCGCGGCGACCAGGACGGCGCCCTGAAGGCCTATGTCGAAGCCACCACGCCCAAGATCGTCGTCGAGAAGCGCGAAGTCTCCAAGGGCGACAAGGACGGCGACAGAATGGAGCGCGCCGAACGCGCCCCGCCGACCACGCTGGAGCGCCTGGACCGCATGACCAAGGCCGCCGACGCCATGAAGAAGCGCGCCGAGGCCACCCGCGCCTTCTACACGGCCCTGACCCCGGCCCAGCAGAAGACCTTCGACATCCTGGGCATGGGCGAGGGTGAAGGCGACCAGCATGTCTTCGTCCGCCGCTTCGAGACCGGCGGCGGGCCGGCCGTGTTCAAAGGCGGCCAACGCAAGGTGATCATTGAGCGCAAGGTCGGCTGACCCCGACCGAGCACGAAGGCGCGGCGGGCCTGCAACCGTCGCGCCTTCTCCCCTTCAGTAGCGATACGACCATTGCCCGCGCTCTCGCCGCGCTCTAAGCAGCCGATATGGACGCGCGCCACACGTTCGACTTCCTGACCAATCCCGAGCGGTTCATGGCCTTCTCGCGGTGGGCCGCGCCGTGGCTCGGCGCGCTGTCGGCTCTCGCCGGGCTCGCCGGCCTGGTCATGACCTTCCTGGTCCCCGAGGACTATCAGCAGGGCGATACGGTGCGGATGATGTTCATCCACATCCCGGCCGCCTCCCTGGCCATCTTCATCTATGTCTGCCTGGGCGTGGCCAGCTTCCTGGCCTTGGTCTTCCGCCAGGCGCTCGCCGACCTCGCCGCCCAGGCCTGCGCCCCGATCGGCGCCGTCTATACCGCCCTGGCCCTGATCACCGGCTCGCTGTGGGGCAAGCCGATGTGGGGGACCTGGTGGGTGTGGGACGCGCGCCTGACCTCGGTGCTGGTGCTGCTGCTGTTCTATCTCGGCTACATGGCCCTGCGCGGGGCGCTCGAGGACGAACAGAAGGCCGCGCGCGCCGCCGCGATCCTGGCCCTGGTCGGCCTGATCAACCTGCCAATCGTCAAGTTCTCGGTCGAATGGTGGAACACCCTGCACCAGGGCTCGTCGACCTTCATGGCCAAGGACGGCGATGGCCTGCCGGCCATCTATGCCTGGCCGGCCGTGCTGATGGGCCTGGCCTATCTCGGCGCGTTCGGCGCCCTGTGGCTGGTCCGCATCCGCGCCCTGGTCTGGCGGCGCAAGGCCCGCAGCCTCTCCATGAAGCTGGCGGAGGGCGAGCGATGAGCTTCGATTTCGACGCCGGCAAGTACGCCGTCTATCTGTGGCCCGCCTTCGCCATCTCGGCGCTGGCCTTCGCCTGGATGATCAGCGACAGCCTGCTCAACGCCCGCCGCTGGAAGCGCGAGGCCCAGCGCCTGCAGGCCGAACTCGACGAGCAGGCCTCGTGAAGCGCGGGCTGGCCTTTGCGCCGCTGATCGTGCTGATCGCCCTGGCGGCCCTGTTCGCCGGCTTCGCCCTCAAGCGCGACCCCCACGTCCAGCCCCACGCCCTGGTCGGCAAGCCGATGCCGGCCTTGAGCCTGCCAGAGCTCGATAGCGGCCGCCCGGCTCCGATCCGCGCCGCGACGGACGGCCCGATCCTGGTCAACTTCTTCGCCTCATGGTGCGCCCCCTGTGAGGTCGAGCACCCGCAGCTGATGGCGCTGAAGGCCCAGGGCGTGAAGGTGGTCGGCATCGCCTACAAGGACGCCCCGGCCAACACCCAGGCCTTCCTGGGCCGCCTGGGCGACCCCTTCGCCGAACGCCTGGTCGATCGCGACGGCCGCGCGGGCCTCGAGTTTGGCGTCACCGGCGTGCCGGAGACCTATCTGGTCGGCTCGGACGGCGTGATCATCGCCAAGCACACCGGTCCTCTGACGCCCGACGCGGCCGAGGACCTGCTGAAGAAGGCGCGCTAGAGCCCGCTACTTCACGCAGGTTTTGGGCGACACGGTCTGGCGCTCCATGTCGGCGAGCATGGCCAGCGCCTCGGCCTTGGCGACCGGATGCAAGGCGCCGCGCCCTTCAGCGACCTGATAGTCACAGTCGAGAAGCTGGAACGGCGGCTTTTCATCGGTCGTGTGGCGCTCGACCAGCATCTGGCCGGCGGAGGTCCAGACCGAGCTGACGTCGGTCACCAGGATCTGGCGGTCGGGCGAACGGACCCAGGTCTCGCCCTTCCCACCGACCGTGACCTGGTAGCCGTTGGGCAGGACCTGCTTGCTCGGAATCATCGAACCGACCATCGAGGCGATGAACAGCCCGACCACGACCAGGACGATCAGGAAGATTATCTTCTGCCGGTTCACGGGGTCTCCAACCTTCAAAGTCGCGCGCGCCCAGTCACAATGAGGGTGCGCTCTCAGGTCGCGGAGCTATCGCGTTAACGCGGCGTTGACCATACTCGCCGAACCTCTGTTAACCATGTTACAGTCCGCGTCATGAGCAACGTTCGCCCGGCCGGCTGGCCGTCCGTCCCGTCGAAGCCCGCTTCCGCCACTTCTAATAGTGTAGGTGGCGCGGGTCCGGCCGCCCAGACACGCGCGGCGTTCTTCCAGCAGGCCCTGGGCGACGCGGCCCCGACCCGCCCGGCGGTCGCGCCGTCGACGGTGCAGACGCAGACCATGGCTCAGCCCCAGCAGCGCCAGGCGCCGGCCAAGCCCTTCGTGCAGCCGGACGCGCAGCCCACCAGGATCCTGCGCCCGGGCTCGCTGCTGAATATCGTCGTTTGAGAGTTTCCCTCTCCCCCTGCGGGAGAGGGTGGCCCACGAAGTGGGTCGGGTGAGGGGTCGCGCTGACCCGACACGCCCATCGACCCCTCATCCGGCCCTTCGGGCCACCTTCTCCCGCAAGGGGAGAAGGGAACTAAGCCGCCTTCTTGGCGGCCTTGTCCTTCTTGGGTTTCTTATCCTTTTTCGGCTTTTCGACCTTGGCCGCCTTGGCCTTCTTGGCCTTGGGCTCGGCTTCGGCCGGGTGCAGATCGGCGCCGGCCATGTCGGACAGGAGGTCGAGGAAGCCCTCGCGCTTGCCGGGCTTCAGCAGGGCCAGGATGCGGGCGTCGGCCATGCCGACCATCGGGCGGATGGCGTCCAGGGCCTCACGGCCGGCGTCCGTCAGGCGGACGCTGTTGGCGCGGGCGTCCTCGCTGGAGCGCTGACGCTCCAGGTGGCCCTTGGTGATCATGCGAGCGACCATGTCGGCGAGGGTCGAGCGGTCGATACCGGTGGCGCGGACCAGGGCCGTCTGGGTGACGCCCTCGTTCTCGGCGACGGCGGCCAGCACGGCGAACTGGCGCTGGGTGACGCCGGCCTCGCCGCACTCTTCGGCATAGATGTCGAGGGCCAGTTGCAGGACCCGGTGCAGCAGGTGGCTGGGCGAGCGCTCCAGGAGACCGCCAACCGTCTTTTCGCCCTTGCTCTTGGCCATGCTCGCGCCCCCGTTCCCGCAGGCCGTACTCGGCCGACGGACGAACGCTAGCATCATTACACGTCGATTTGACGACAACGGTCCGTGGACGGTGGATACCGCCCGACCCGCCTTGCTCGAAAGCAGCCTCTCTAGAAGCCTGCGTCCGGGGGCTCGGCCGCCGCCGGTTCGTCGCCCTTGGCCATGTGCTTCATCATGAACGGCGCCTGGGTGGCCACGAACACGAGCGCCAAGGGCAGGAGGCCCAGACGGAACTTCACCCAGGTGTCGGTGTCCTGGGTGTTGCGGACGATCTCGTTCAGCAGGGCGACGACGCCGAAATAGCCGCCATAGCGCAGGGTCAGGGTGCGCCAGGCCGCGTCGGACAGGTGCAGGGCCTCGCCCATGATCAGCTTCAGCGGCTGGCGGCCGCTGAAGACGCCGCCGAACAGGAAGCCGGCCAGGGCCAGGTTGATCACCGTGACCTTGATCTTCACGAAGACGTCGGAATGGAAGATCAGGCCAAGCGCGCCGAAAATCAGCGCCATGCCGCCGAAAAACAGCGGCAGCAGGGCCAGGCGCCGCTCGACCGCGAAGCCGATGGCCAAGGCCGCGGCCGAGGCGGCGACCAGCACCCAGGTGGCCTTCTGAAAATCCTTGGTGACGAAATAGGCGACGCCGAAGGCGATGGCCGCGCCGTAGTCGACGACCGTCCGGACCCAGCCGTTGCTCTTCTTCGGAGACTCTGCGGACGCTTCGCTCACGGATCAGTCCTTCAGGCCGACGAGGGAGCGCGAGAAGGCGCGGGCGTCGAACGGTTGCAGGTCTTCGACACCCTCGCCGACGCCGATCAGCTTGATCGGGCTGTCGGAGGCGCGGGCCACCGGCACCAGCACCCCGCCGCGCGCGGTGCCGTCCAGCTTGGTCATGACAATTCCGGACACGCCGACCTGGTTGCCGAAGATCTTCTCCTGGGCCAGGGCGTTGCGGCCAACCGTGGCGTCCAGCACCAGCAGGGTCTCGTGCGGATAGTCCGGATCCACCTTCTTCACCACACGGATGACCTTGAGCAGTTCGTCCATCAGGCCCTGCTTGTTCTGCAGGCGGCCGGCGGTATCGATCAGCACGACGTCATAGTGTTCGGCCTTGGCGCGCTCGACGGCCTCATAGGCCAGGGCGGCGGCGTCGGAGCCGGTGGGCTTGGACATGAAGTCCGCCCCCGCCCGGTCGGCCCAGACCTTCAGCTGCTCGACGGCGGCGGCGCGGAAGGTGTCGCCGGCGGCGATCAGGACGCGGGCGCCCTTTTCGGTCAGGTCGGCGGCGATCTTGCCCAGGGTCGTGGTCTTGCCCGAGCCGTTGACGCCGATGAACAGCACCACATAGGGGCGCGGACCGGCCAGCGGGTCGAAACTGCCCTGCCGGTCGCCCAGCTCGGCGGCGATCAGCTCGGCCAGGGCTTCCTTGACCTCGTCGTCGCTGGACGACTTGCCAAAGCGCGCCTTGCCGAAGGCTTCGGTGATGCGGGCGGCGATCTGCGGGCCAAGATCGGCCTCGATCAGCATCTCCTCCAGCGCGTCCAGCTGTTCCTGGTCCAGGGGCTTCTTGGTGAAGACCCCCGTGACCTGGTCGGTCATCGCTTGCGAAGACCGGGTCAGGCCTGACGTGAGGCGCTGGAACCAGCCTTTTTTCTGCTCGGGCTTATCGCTCATCCGCGCTCCTTTAGGCGAACGGGCGAAAGTGTAAATCGGATATTACCGGCGCAGGGTTAGCGTGGTCGCGAGACGCATGCGATGTACGGGCATGGACGTGCACCTTGACCCGCTTGGAACCGCCCTTTTCTGGCTCGACTATGCCGCCGTGGCCGTTTTCGGGGCAACGGGCGCCCTCGCGGCCGCTCGACGCAAGCATGACATCATCACCTTCGGATTCTTCGCCGCGATCACCGGCGTCGGCGGCGGGACGCTGCGCGACCTGCTGATCGGGGCGCCGGTCTTCTGGGTGCAGCGACCGGGCTACATCATCGCCTGCCTGGCGGCGGCCACCGTGGTGTGGCTGCTGGGCAAGCGCGGCTGGCGGTTCCGCGCCTTGCTCTGGCTCGACGCCCTGGGCATGGCCGCCTATGCCGTGGTCGGCACCGCCAAGGCGCTCAGCCTGGGCGTCCACCCGTTCAGCGCCGTGGTCATGGGCGTGCTGACCACCGCCTTCGGCGGCGTGATCCGCGACGTGCTGGCCGAGGAGCCGAACCTGCTGCTGCGCCGGGAGATCTACATCACCGCCGCCTTGCTGGGGGCCAGCGTGTTCGCGGTGCTGCAGCTGCTGGGCGCGCCGTTCTGGCCGGCGGGCATCGCGGGATTCGCAGCGGCGTTCGGCCTGCGGGCCTGCGCAATCAAGTTTGGCTGGAGCCTGCCGGGCTTTATCGGGGAAGACGAAACGTTGGACGTTTAGGCTCCGGGCTCACGCGGCATCGACTTCATGGATCAGGACTTGAACCGGAATGTTCCAGGCCTTCGAAAGCAGTCGGATCTGGGACAAGGTCGGGCCCCGATGCCCCCTCAGGATCTCCGACGCCCGGGACCTTGACCCCAGAAGCTCGGCCAGGTCCGATTGACCCAGACCTTGGCGGTCCATGGCGAAGCGGATCGCCTCGGCTGGACCACCCTCCGGCATGGGAAAATGCTCTTCCTCATACTTGGCCAACAGCAGGCCCAGCAGCTCGAAGCGATCGGCGCCGTCGCTGCCCACCTCGGGCTCATTGTCGAAAAAGGCTTCGAACTCCGCCATGGCCGCCATGTAACCGGCCTCGTCGCGAATGATCCTGATATCAGTCGCCATCACACTGTCTCCGGATCGATCTTGTCATAGTCGGCGTGCGTGCCGACGAACTTCACCAGCACCTGCTTGAAGACGTAGGAAACGCGTACAACCAAACGATAGTTGTTGCCGCCAATGTCGAAGATAACGCGATTGTCACCGACGAAATCGACGCTTCGAAAGTCGTTCTTGATGTCTTGCGGCGTAAGCCACTCGGCCGCTCTTGCATGATCGTACCAAGCGATCAGCGGCCCCTTGGCGTTTGGATGTGCCGCCCAGAACGCTTGCAAGACTCTCTTGGTGACGACGTTCACGAGGCACAGGTAGCATGTTCCCAAATAAGGAACAAGCCTCAGCCTACCCTCTGGGCGTCAGGGTGAACGTTACCTTGTAGCCGTCGTGGTCCGACAGCACCGGCTCGTCGGCGCCGTCGAATGTGGCCTCCACCGCCACCGGCCTGATCTTGACCGCGTCACCCTCGAGGAAGCCGATCAGATCCTGCGTGCCCAACCACGGAGCGTCGCCGTCGTACGAGATCTGGGTGGCGCAGGCCTTGGGCCGCTGGTGACACCAGCGGCTGACCACCTCAAACGGGTATTCGCTCATCACGTAGTCGAACCGGTCGGCCGAGTGCATGACGTTGAAATCACCGCCGACGATCAGCGGCGCGCCTGGCGTGCGGTCGGCCTGCATGAACTGCTTCAGCTCGTCGACCTGCAGATGGTGGGCCTGGGTGGCGCGGCTGCGCGGCACGCCCGAGGCGCCCCGGGAATTGAGATGGGTGTTGGCGATCTCGACCGGAACCGGCAGGCCCGGCACTTGGATGGAGGCCAGCATCACCCCCTTGTTGGCCAGGCAGTCCAGGCCGGCGCAATAGCGATAGGCGTGAGAGCTGACTTCCTCGATCGGATAGTTGCTGAGCACCCAGAGCCCGCTGGAGCCCCACTTGCCCAGGCCTTCGCCCTTCTGGCGGTACTTCACGCGCCGGAAGTCGGGCCGCTTGTCCGCCGGCACGACATTGCCGTCGCGCTGGCCCTTGCGCGGACCCCGGGCGACATAGGGATAGCCGCTCTCGTCGACCATCGCCCAGACGGTGTCGCGAAAGCCTTCCTGGATCAGGACCACGTCGGGCTCGACACCCTTGGCGCGCATCGCGGCCAGCTCATGGCCGATCCGCTTCAGGGCTCCGCCGCGATGCCGACGCACCGGCCAGGGCAGGCCCTCGATATTGTAGGTCATGACGCTCAGCGTCACGGCGCTTGGCGCAACGGCGTTGGACGCCGCAGACTGGCCCTGGACAGACGGGGTGTCATAGGCGCGCGCCGGCGACGCCGAGATCAGGGCTAAAGCCACTAGCGCCCAGGCTGTCCGGATCAGTTTGCACGCTCCGCTATGACGTGGGCCCCGTCATGGCCGGTGACCGTGAAGGTTACAATCTCGCCCAGCGGTGCTTCCCCCGTGAAGCGGATCTCGGTGAAGTCGTCGGCGCGGGCGACGCCGTCGCGCTCGACCAGACCCGGCAGGGTGCGGCCGACCTGACGCTGCAGGTGGCGCTCCA
Source organism: Caulobacter sp. FWC2 (assembly GCF_002742625.1). Taxonomy (NCBI): domain Bacteria; kingdom Pseudomonadati; phylum Pseudomonadota; class Alphaproteobacteria; order Caulobacterales; family Caulobacteraceae; genus Caulobacter; species Caulobacter sp. FWC2. Next base: position 5,207,239 of record NZ_PEBF01000001.1, on the reverse strand, counting down.
GGCCGCGTTGGCCGGCTTCACGCAGGCGCCGGGCCCGCTCCTTGATCAGCGGCCCCTTCACCGGCGGCATGCGCGCGGCCGGGGTGCCCGGACGGGCGCTGTAGGGGAAGACGTGCAGGAAGGCCAGGCCCGCCTCCTCGACCAGGTTCAGCGTGTTCTGGAACGCCTCTTCGGTCTCGGTGGGGAAGCCGGCGATCAGGTCGGCGCCGAAGGCGGTGTCGGGACGCACGCGGCGCACCTCGGCGACCAGTTTCAGCGCGTCCTCGCGGCTGTGGCGACGCTTCATGCGCTTGAGGATCAGGTTGTCGCCGGCCTGCAAGGACAGGTGCAGATAGGGCATCAGGCGCGGCTCGGTCTCGAGCAGCTTGAACAGGTCGGGATCGATCTCGGCCGCGTCGATCGACGACAGGCGCAGGCGGGGCAGGTCGGGAACCATGCGCAGGATGCGGCCGACCAGCTGGCCCAGGGTCGGCGCGCCCGGAAGGTCAGTCCCCCACGAGGTGACGTCGACGCCGGTCAGCACGACCTCGCGATAGCCTTCGGCGGCCAGCTTGCGGACCTGCTCGACGACCTCGCCGGCCGGGGCCGAGCGCGAGTTTCCCCGGCCGTAGGGAATGATGCAGAAGGTGCAGCGGTGGTCGCAGCCGTTCTGGACCTCGACATAGGCCCGGGCGCGGTCCTTCAGGCCGTCGATCAGGTGACCGGCGGTCTCCTTGATGGACATGATGTCGTTGACCCGAACGCGGGTCGAAGTGTCCGTCAGCGCGCCGGGCGCGGCCTTCTCGGCATTGCCCAGCACGAGGTCGACCTCGGGCATGGCGGCGAAGGCGGCCGGATCGACCTGAGCGGCGCAGCCGGTGACGATGATCCTGGCGCCCGGCCGCTCGCGGCGCGCCTTGCGGATCGCCTGGCGGGCCTGGCGCACCGCCTCGTTGGTCACGGCGCAGGTGTTGAACACCACCGCGTCCGACAGACCGTCGGCGGCGGCGCGGGCCCTCATGGCCTCGCTCTCATAGGCGTTCAGGCGGCAGCCGAAGGTGACCACGTCGACGCCGTCGGGCCCGGACATCGTCGTCGCCGGACCGCCCTCTTCTCCCGCTTCGGGCTTGGGCTTCGGCGTCGCCTTGATGACGGTGTAGGTGGTCATGACCTCAGGCCGCGACCGTCTCCGGCAGCTTGCCGGCATAGTCCATGGTTATGGGGCCGGTCATGATCACGTGGCCGTCGCTCTCGCGCCATTCGATGATCAGCGAGCCGGTCTCGAATTCGACGCGGGCCTTGCGGTCGGTCAGGCCGCGACGCACGGCGGCGACCTGGGCGGCGCAGGCGCCGGTGCCGCAGGCGGCGGTCAGGCCCGCTCCGCGCTCCCAGACCTTCAGCTGGATGTGATCCCGGGCCGCGACGTGCGCGAAGCCGACATTGACGCCCTCGGGAAACAGCGGGTGGTGCTCGACCAGGCTGCCCGCGCCTTTGGCGAAGGCGTCGGTGACCGGGGCGTCGACGAAGAACACCACGTGCGGATTGCCCATCGAGACGCAGACCGGCGTGTGGACCAGCGGCGCGTCGATCGGACCGACCTGCAGCTCGACCCGCTCGGTGTTCATTTCCTCCGACAGCGGGATCTGGGTCCAGTCGAGACCGGGCTGGCCCATATCGACCGTGACCAGCTTGTCGCCGGCTGCGACACCCGAGAGGCGGCCCGCGACCGTGTCGAAGGCCACGGCGTCCTTGCCGGCGGACTGCATCAGCAGCCACGCCACGCAGCGGGTGCCGTTACCGCAGGCCCCGGTCTCCTCGCCGTCGGCATTCCAGAACCGCACATAGGCCGAGGCGCCCGGCGCCTTGGGCGGATCGATGGCGATCACCTGGTCGCAGCCAATCCCGCCGTCTCCTCGTTTGGCGATCGCGCGGATCGCCTCGGGGGTCGGTTCAAAGGTCTGGGTCTGGGTCTCGATGACGACGAAGTCGTTGCCCAGCCCGTTCATCTTCAGGAAGGTGCGGCTCATAGCCGGGCTATATAGTGGAAAGCCGAGCGAAATGCACCGCGACGAACAGGACCAGGGCGGCCTTCGCCTGCGCGCCCGACTGCGGGCCCTCTATCACGGCGCCTCTCCGGCGTCGGTGCGGTTCCGCTATGCGATCATCCTGATCGACCTGGCGATCATCGCCTTCTTCATCGCCGCCCCGCTGATGCAGCGGCATGGCCTGACCTTCTACCTGATCGACTATGGGGTGGCGGCCTTCCTGGTGCTGGACCTTGTCGCGCGCGCCATCGCCCACGGAGACATCAGGTCCTGGCTGAAGAAGCCGATCAGCTGGCTGGACCTTTTCGTGCTGGCCACCCTGCTGTTCCCGGCCTGGCTGTTCAACTTCGGCTTCCTGCGGGTGCTGCGCCTGTGGACCCTGATCCACAGCGAGTTCTTCTGGCGCACGGTCGGACGGCGCTATGACGACACGCGGGTCGAGGACATCACCCGGGCGGCCAGCTCGCTGGCGACCTTCGTCTTCGTGGTCACCGGCTTTGTCTATTCTAGCTTCGCCGGCCGCCACGAAGGCATCGGCGGCTATGTCGACGCCCTCTATTTCACAGTCACCAGCCTGACGACCACCGGCTATGGCGACGTCACCCTTCCAGGGGTTTGGGGCAAGCTGCTGTCGATGGCGGTGATGCTGGGCGGGGTGTCGCTGTTCATCGGCCTGATCCAGTCGATCCTGCGGCCGCACAAGGTCATCTATCAGTGCCACGCCTGCGGCCTGCGCCGGCACGATCCGGACGCCGTCCACTGCAAGGCCTGTGGCGTCCTGCTGAACATTCCGGACGACGGGGCGTGATCGGCCCAGCCTGGCTCTGGCGCGGGGAAAATTTTCCGATACCGTCCCCCGCCATGACCCTGCTCCGCACCTGTTCCGCCGTGGCCCTGGCCGCCATGCTCGCCACTTCTGCCTACGCGCAGGACGCTGATCCGCACCTGGCGCTGGAGGCGGTGGAGAGCCCCGACTCCCTGGCCTGGGTGAAGACCCAGAACGACAAGACCCTGCCGGTCCTGTCTGGCGACAAGCGGTTCGCCGGCCTGCAGGCGCAGGCGCTGAAGATCCTGTCGACCAAGGACCGCATCGCCATGCCGAACTTCATCGGCGAGACGGTGTTCAACTTCTGGCAGGACGAGACCCACGTGCGCGGCGTCTGGCGGCGCACCAGCCTGGAGTCGTACAAGACCGCCACCCCGCAGTGGGAGACGGTGCTCGACCTGGACGCCCTGGCCAAGGCCGAGGGCAAGAACTGGATCTGGAAGGGCGCCGACTGCCGCCCCAAGACCCACGACCGCTGCCTGGTGAACCTGTCGAACGGCGGCAAGGACGCCGTGACGGTCCGCGAGTTCGACCTGACCACCAAGAGCTTCGTCGACCCTGGCGCGGGCGGCTTCGTGCTGCCCGAGAGCAAGCAGTCGATCGAGTGGCTGGACCCCGACACCCTGATCCTGACCCGCAACTGGGGCGAGGGCACGACCACCAAGAGCGGCTATGGCTTCGTGATCAAGACGCTGAAGCGCGGCCAGGCGCTGGACCAGGCGGTCGAGGTCTATCGCGGCCAGGCGTCCGACGTCTCGGCCCGTCCCAACGTGCTGCGCGACGCGTCTGGCAATCGGGTCGTGCTGCTGACCCGCGCCACCGACTTCTTCCACGACGAGACCTATCTGTGGGACGGCAAGGAGACCAAGCGCCTGCCGATCCCGGAAAAGGTCGGGGTGCGCGGCCTGCTGAATGGCAAGCTGGTGATCAAGATCGAGGAGCCGTGGAGCTGGGGCTCGGCCCGCCAGTTCAAGGCCGGTTCGGTCGTGGCGGCCTCGCCGAGCACGCTGCTGTCGCCGGACGCCGTCGACAAGGCCGACCCCGTCCTGCTGCTCGCCCCGGAAGACCGGCAGTCGATCGACCAGATCGCCGTCACCGACCACCGGGTCGTCGTCGCCCTCTATGACAATGTCCGTGGGCGGGTCCTCACGCTCGAGGATCGCGGACAGGCCGGGATCAAGGCCACCGCCCTGCCCGTCATCGACAACGCCGCCGTCTCGCTCGGCTCGCATTCCGACGAAGGGGACGATGTCTTCTACACCGTCGAGGGCTTCCTCAATCCGACCCAGCTGAAGCTGGCCGACGCCACCGGGACCACCGCCCAGACGGTCAAGGCCCTGCCCGCCCAGTTCGAGACCAAGGACCTGATGGTCGAGCAGAAGTCGGCGACGTCCAAGGACGGCACGGCGATCCCCTACTTCCTGGTCCACAAGCAGGGCTGGAAGCTGGACGGCCAGAACCCGACCCTGCTGCACGCCTACGGCGGCTTCAATCTCTCGAAGCTGCCGGTCTACGACCCGCTGATCGGCAAGCTGTGGCTGGAACGCGGCGGCGCCTATGCGGTGGCCAATATCCGGGGTGGCGGCGAGTTCGGCCCCGGCTGGCACGAGGCGGCGCTGAAGGCCAACCGCCAGCGCGCCTATGACGACTATTTCGCCGTCGCCGAAAAGATGATCGCCGACAAGGCGACCACGCCGCGCCACCTGGGCGCCTATGGCCGCTCGAACGGCGGCCTGCTGATGGGCGTGGCCCTGACCGAGCGTCCGGACCTGTGGAACGCGGTGGTGGTGGAAAGCCCCCTGCTCGACATGATCCGTTACACCTACCTGCCTGCCGGGGCCTCGTGGATCGGCGAGTATGGCGACCCGGCCATCCCGGCCGAACGCGCCTGGATCGAGAAGTACAGCCCGTACCAGAACCTGAAGGCGGGCGTGAAATACCCGCTGGCCTACATCACCACCTCGACCAAGGACGACCGCGTCCACCCTGGCCACGCCCGCAAGTTCGCGGCCAGGATGGACGATCTGGGGGTCGACCACCTCTATTTCGAGAACACCGACGGCGGCCACGCCAACGGCGCCGACCCCAAGGCGAACGCCAAGCGCTGGGCGCTGCACTACACCTACCTGTCGCGCCAGCTGATGGATCACTAAGTGCGTAAGCTCCTGACCCTTCTCCTCGCCTCCACGAGCCTGATGACCTTTACCCCCGCGACCGCCGCCGAAACCAATAATGGGGCCGACAAGCCCAAGGCCGCCGAAGAGGCCCGCACCCCGCTCACCGAGCTGGGCAAGAACGATCCCTATCTCTGGATGGAGGAGATCGAGGGCGCGCGCGCCATGGACTGGGCCAAGGCCCAGAACGCCAAGACGCTGCCGGTGCTGCAGGGCGACAAGCGCTATGCGGACCTGGAGGCCAAGGCCCTGGCGATCCTGAACGCCAAGGACCGCGCGCCCGGCGTCTCGTTCGCCGGCGACGGATCGTTGCGCAACTTCTGGCAGGACGCCGACCACGTGCGGGGCGTGTGGCGCAAGACCAGCCTGGAGAGCTACCGCACGGCCGATCCGGCCTGGGAGACGATCCTCGACATCGACGCCTTGTCCAAGGCCGAGGGCGCCAACTGGGTGTTCAAGGGCGCGTCCTGCCTGCCGCCCGAGGACACGCGGTGCCTGGTCACCCTGTCGAACGGCGGCAAGGACGCCGTGACGGTTCGCGAGTTCGACACGACCACCAAGACCTTCGTCTCCAACGGCTTCGTGCTGCCCGAGGGCAAGCAGAACTACACCTGGCTGGACAAGGACACCCTGCTGGTCGGGCGCGAGTGGAAGCCGGGCGAGCTGACCAAGTCCGGCTATGCCTATGTGCTGAAGAGCCTGAAGCGCGGCCAGAGCCTGGACCAGGCGGTGGAGCTGTTCCGAGGGACGGAGACCGACGTCTCGGTCAATCCGTTCGTGCTGCGCGACCCCGACGGCAAGGTCGTGGCCGTGATGGCTGGCCGGGGCGTCACTTTCTTTGAAGCCGAGACCTACCTGCTCGAGGGCGACAAGCCCGTGAAGCTCGATCTGCCCCTGAAGAGCTCAATCCAGGGCTATGTCGCCGGCCAGATGGTCGTGCTGATGGAGCAGGACTGGAAGGGCTTCAAGACCGGCGACCTGATCAGCTTCGACCTGGCCAAGCTAAAGGCCGCGCCGGATCAGGCTGTCGCCACCCTGGTCCTGCGGCCGACCGCCCGTCAGTCCGTGGAGCAGGTGACCACCACCCGCACCAAGCTGGTTGTTGGCCTGCTGGACAACGTCAAGGGCGCGGCCCGGGTGCTGACCCACGGCCCGAAGGGCTGGACGTCCCAGGCCCTGGACCTGCCGGCCAACAGCGCCATCGGCCTGGGCTCTACCGCCGAGACGGACGAGCGCCTGTTCGTCACGGTCACCGGCTACCTGGCCCCTACCACCTACTGGCTGGCCGACGCCGGCTCGCTGAAGCTGGAACAGGTCAAGGCCTCGCCCGCCCGCTTCGACGCCTCGACCCACGTGGTCGAGCAGTTCGAGGCGACCAGCACCGACGGGACCAGGATTCCCTACTTCGTCGTGCGGCCCAAAGGCATCAAGTACGACGGCCAGGCGCCCACCCTGCTCTACGCCTATGGCGGCTTCCAGGTGCCGATGACCCCGGGCTATTCGGGCGTGATGGGCAAGCTGTGGCTTGAGCGCGGCGGCACTTACGTCGTGGCCAACATCCGGGGCGGCGGCGAGTTTGGCCCGGCCTGGCACGAGGCGGGGCTCAAGGCCAACCGCCAGAAGGTCTATGACGACTTCTTCGCTGTGTCGCAGGACCTGATCACCCGCAAGATCACCTCGCCGCGTCGCCTGGGCATCATGGGCGGCAGCAACGGCGGCCTGCTGATGGGCGTGGCCCTGACCCAGCGACCTGAGCTGTACAACGCCATCGTCGTGCAGGTGCCGCTGTTCGACATGATCCGCTACAGCCAGATCGGGGCCGGCGCTTCGTGGGTGGGCGAGTATGGCGACCCGGCCATACCGTCCGAACGGGCGGTGATCGCCAAGTACGACCCCTACTCCAACCTCAAGGCCGGCCAGAAATATCCCGAGGTGTTCATCGAGACCTCGACCAAGGACGACCGTGTCCACCCGGCCCACGCCCGCAAGGCGGCGGCCAAGCTGGAAGAGCTGGGCTATCCGGTGCTCTATTACGAAAACATCGACGGCGGCCACGCGGCTAGCGCCAACCTGGCCGAGACCGCGCGCCGCCAGGCGCTGGAATATGTCTATCTGTCGAAAAAGCTGATCGACTGATCCCGATCCGCTCATCCCGCGACGCGGGGGTGAGCGGATTCCGCGGAACGCCGTATCGTCAACTCTACTGAAAGTTATCGGCGCCAGGATGCGCTCCGACAAAGCTGTCGGAACCATCCCCGTGTCCATCCAAGTCGTCAAAGCTCAGGACCTCTCGCCCGCCGACATCGCACGGTGGGAAGAACTGCGCCGGGGCCAGAGCCGGCTGGATTCGCCGTTTCTGTCGCCGCAATGGACCTTGGCCGTCGCCAAGGCCCAGGGCGACAAGGGCCACGAGGTCAAGGTCGCCATCCGGCGCGGCCCGGAGGGCGAGGCCATCGGCTTCCTGCCCGCCCGGGTCCGTCAGGACGTGGCCATGCCCGTCGGCGCGCCGATGTGCGATTATCAGGCCCTGATCACCGCGCCCGGCGTGACCATGGATCCGCGCGACCTGCTGGCCGCCCTGGGCGCGGACCGCATCGACTTCTGCCACATGATGGCCGACGACGTGACCCTGGCCCGCCACGCCCGTGGCCAGGCCGACAGCTGGGTTGTCGAAACGCCAGATGGCTACGAGGCCTACGCCGCCGAGCGCAAGGCCGCCGGCGTCGGGGTGTTGAAGGACATCGAGAAGAAGCGCCGCAAGGCCGAGCGCGAGGTGGGCCCGTGCCGCTTCACCGCCATGTCGGAAAGCCGCGCGGCCTTCGACCAGCTATTGGCGTGGAAGCGCGTGCAGCTGCTGCTGACCCACCAGACCGACCTGTTCAAGACGCCCTGGGTCAACAAGCTGCTCGACGAACTCTTCGCGATGCGCGGCCCAACCTTCGGCGGCGGGCTCTACACCCTGCACCTGGGCGAGCGCCTGGCCGCCGTACACCTGCACCTGCGCGGCGAGCACACGATCCACGGCTGGCTGATCGCCCACAATCCGGACCTGGAGCGCTATTCGCCAGGCCTGATGCTGTTCCAGGATATCCTGAAGAGCATGGACGGGACGCCCTATACCCGCCTCGACCTGGGCACGGGCGACTACCGCTTCAAGCGCGAGCTCTCCAACGCCCAGCAGAAGGTGGTGTTCGGCTTCCTCGGTTCGCCCTCGGTGCCGACCCTGGTGCGCCACGCGGTCTACGGCGTCCGCCAGATGGCCGAGGCCCTGCCTTTGGGTCGGATCTCCGAGATTCCCGGCAAGGCCATGCGCCGCATGGACCTGCTGCGCGGGCTGCACTAGCGGGTCCGCGAACCTCGTCCTTCGACAAGCTCAGGATGAGGTTCACTACCAACAGGCTTTTATTCTGATCCTCACCCTGAGCTTGTCGAAGGGCGAGGATCACCCACTTAGTGGACCGCGTTGATCCGCATGGCCCTCGGATCGACCACGCCGGCCGCCCACGCGCGGGTCCAGCCGTACTTCAACTCGCCTTCGCGAAAGGCGAAGCGGTCCAGGTGCTTGGCCACCACGTCTTCCAGGCGGGCCAGGCCGTCCAGGTCGGCGGCCTCGACGGTGATGTCGAGACCGTCCGGATGGGCGACCATCCGGCAGGTTCCCAGCGGCAGCGGGAACAAGGCCGAGGTCTCGTCGTAGGTGACCTCGAACTTTTGGGCCCAGTGCTTGGCAAGCTGGGTCATGTAGCGGGCCGCCTTGTCGGTGGCGACCCGGGCATGGCTTTCCATGGCCGCCCTCCCTAGATGGCTTCGATGACCGCTGCGGCGTCATCCATGGCCTTGGCGATGGCCGCGATCTGCTCGGCCGTCAGCTGGCCGCCGTGCAGCTTGAGCCGCAGCGCGGTCTTCAGGTTCTCGCGGGCCCGCAGGATCTGCGGCGAGAAGGCGGCGCTGGCGGAAGCGGCCTCGGCCATGCGCTGGAACAACGAACGGACCGGGGCGTCGTTGCTGACCAGGAACGCCTCGCCCTCGGGCGTGATCGTATAGAGCTTCTTGCCGCCGCCGGCGTCGCTGGCGGTGACGTAGCCCAGTTCCTCCAGCAGGGTCAGGGTCGGATAGACCACGCCCGGGCTAGGGGTATAGGCCCCGCCGGCGGCGGTCTCGATCGCCTTGATCAGCTCGTAGCCGTGGCTGGGCTTCTCGGCGATCAGCTTGAGGACCACGAAGCGCAGGTCGCCGTGGTCGAAGAACCGGCCCATGCGACCGCCGCGGCCACGCGGGCCCCCATGATGACCGTCGTGACCGCCGTGGAATCCGAAGGGATGACGGCCGTGATGCTCGTCGGCCTGACCGCGCCAGTGACCGCGGTGATGATGATGTCGTCCAAACATGTGTGTTTTAGATCCTGTTTCGTTATATCGAAACGATAGATATATCGGATTGCGACCGGGTCAAGAGCTATTTTCGATATATCTAATTGTGTCGGAAAATTGTGAGCGACAACAGGGCGCCCTTTTGCAGCCGGGCCGTTCAAGTCAGGGCGATTTGAAGCAAGCCCTGCTGAACGTGACCGAAATACAACGTAATCGGTCTTGATACGGATTGCGGCGTGAATACATGCCGCGTGTAAGAAGCAGGAGCATGAGCTTGAGCGACCGGGATAATAGCCTCAGCCAGACGGCGAACGGCCGGCCTTTCGCCGCCGCGGGGCTTGCCGTGGCCGCCAGCCTGGCGATGTTCGCGCCAGCCATGGCGCAGCAGCAGGGCGTTCAGGGCCAGTCGGTCGGCACGACGGCCGGCGTCGAAGCGGCCGACGATCCGCTGGAAGGCTTCAATCGCGGTTCCTTCAAGCTCGGCATGGGCCTGGATCATGTGATCCTGGCGCCGATCGCCCACGGCTACATGGCCGTCACCCCCCGGGTGGTGCGCAACCGCGTCAGCGCGGCCGTCTATAATCTGGGCGAGCCGAACACCGTCATGAACATGGTGTTGCAGGGCAAGCCCAAGCAAGCCATGCGCTCGACCACCCGCTTCGTCGTCAATTCGACCGTCGGCGTGCTGGGCCTGTTCGACGTGGCCTCCAGCATGAACCTGCCGCGCCGCGACTCCGACTTCGGCCAGACCTTTGGCAAGTGGGGCGCCAAACCCGGCGCCTATCTCTATGTGCCCCTGATGGGTCCGCTGAACGTCCGCGACGGCGTCGGCCGCGCCCTGGACATTGTCACCGACCCCGTCTCGATCTATGTCGGCGGCTTCTCCACCGACTTCGGCAAGGCCCGGACCGGCGTGACCATCGTTGATGTGCGCTCGAAGGCGGACCCGGCGTACCATGCCCTCAAGGACGCCGCCGACCCGTATGTCACCACCCGCTCGGCCTACACCCAGTATCGCGAGGCCTTCATACGCGAAGCGACCGGCGCGGCCGAGGTGCTTCCCGATTTCGACGCGCCGCCGCCTGAAGCTCCGCCCCCCCAAGGTACGCCCCAGGACGCTTCACCGGCCGCGCCCAAACCATGACCGGTAAGACCATGACCAACACCACCTCCACTCGGCGCGGCGCCAACGTCGCGCTTTTGGCTTTCTTCGGGGCCGCGGCGATCGCCGCCCCGGCCATGGCCCAGAACAGCGCCCGCGACGCCGGCGCCGAGGCCTTCGTTCAGACCAAGGCCCAGCGCGTCATCACCGTGCTGGCCAACAAGGGCATGAGCGACGCCCAGAAGACCCAGGTCTTCCACCAGGCGGTGGACGAGCTGGCCGACGTGCCGCGCATCACCAATTTCGTTCTGGGCAAGTACGCTCGCACCATCACGCCCGAGCAGCGCGCGCGCTTCACACCGGTGTTCCGCACCTATGTGGAGAGCGTCTATCAGAGCCGCATCGACGACTATCGCGGCGAACAGCTGAAGGTGGTCGGTTCGGTGGTCAACAAGCCGGGCGACGTGACGGTGAAGACCGTGATTTCAGGCGGCCAGATCACCCAGCCCCTGCCGGTCTCCTGGCGCGTGCTGGGCGGCGGTCAGACCTGGAAGGTCGTCGATGTCCAGTTCAAGGGCATCTGGCTGGCCATCACCCAGCAGCAGGACTTCGTGTCGACGATCGACAACGCCGGCGGCAACATCGACGTGCTGATCAACCAACTCCAGAAGGGCGGCTCGGCGCCTTCTGGCCGTCGCAAGTAGCGGCGGAACCAGAGATCAAGACGTAAGGGGATTTGGCATTGCGCGAACAATGGGCCGAGACGGCCATGGGCGTCGTCGTCCTCGCCTTGGCGGCGGGGTTCCTGACCTATTCGCTGAGTGTGGGCGGCGTCCACATGAAACGCGGCGACTATGAGATCAAGGCCAAGTTCGGTGAGGCCGGATCGCTGGCCCCCGGCGCGGCGGTGAGCGTGGCCGGCGTCAAGGTCGGCACGGTTTCCGAGATCACCCTGGAGCCGAAGACCTTCCTGGCCGTGGCCAAGCTGAGCATCGACCCGACGGTCAAGCTGCCGTCGGACTCGACCGCCAAGATCACCAGCGACGGCATCCTGGGCGGCGCCCACGTGTCGATCGCCCCGGGCGCGGCCATGGACGACCTCAAGCCGGGCGGCCAGATCGAGAACACTCAGGGCGCGGTCGACCTGTTCGGCCTGATCGGCTCGGTGATCCGTCCGCAAGGCGGTTCGGACGCGGCGGCGCCATCGACAGGTGCGGCGGCCGCCCCGGCCCCGGCCGCGTCGCAGCCGGCCGTGAGCTACTAGCGTGACCGCGACCGAGGCGGCCCGGAAGGTCGCCACTAAACCCGTCCGGACGCTGGGCCGCTCGACCCTGGCCGCCGTGCGCATGGTCGGCTCTGTCGGCGTGTTCGCCGTACGCGGCGTCGTCTCCGCCCTGACCCCGCCGTGGTTCTTCGGCCAGCTGTGGCGTCAGTTCGTAGCCATAGGCTTCTTCTCGCTGCCGGTCGTGGGCCTGACCGCCATCTTCACCGGCGCGGCCCTGGCCCTCAACATCTTCACCGGCGGCGGGCGCTTCAACGCCGAGCAGGTGATGCCGCAGATCGTGGCCCTGGGCATCACCCGGGAGCTGGGTCCGGTGCTGGCGTCGCTGATGCTGGCCGGCCGGGTCTCGGCCGCCATCGCCGCCGAGATCGGGGCCATGCGCGCGACCGAGCAGATCGACGCCATGCGCACCCTGTCGACCGACCCGTTCCGCTATCTGGTCGGCCCGCGCTTGCTGGCCGGCCTGCTGATGATGCCGCTGCTGGCCGCCGTGGCCGACACCATCGGCATCGCGGGCGGATGGCTGGTCGCCACACGGATCCTGGATTTCAACCCGACAATCTATATCCGCAACACGCTCGACTTCCTGCAGCTGTGGGACATCGGTTCGGGCCTGATCAAGGCCGCCGTGTTCGGCTTCATCGTCGCGCTGATGGGCTGCTACCATGGCTACAACGCCTCTGGCGGCGCGCGCGGCGTCGGACGGGCCACCACCCACGCGGTGGTCTCCTCGGCCATCCTGATCTTCGCCTCCGACTACCTTCTGACCACGCTTTTCACGCACGCCTCATGACCGACGCGACCCCGAAACTCGCCTGGAAGGGCGTTAGCAAGCGCTTCGAGGGCCGCGCGGTCCTGGACGGTCTCGACCTGTCGGTCGCGCCGGGCCGGTCGCTGGTCATCATCGGCGGCTCTGGCCAGGGCAAGTCCGTGACCATCAAGACGGCGCTCGGCTTGATGCGGCCGGACGCCGGCAAGGTCGAGCTGGACGGCAAGAATATCGTCGGCCTGTCCGAAGGCGCGCGCCGCAAGCTGTTCTCCCGCATCGGCGTGCTGTTCCAGGGCGCGGCCCTGTTCGACAGCCTGACCGTCTGGGAGAACGTCGCCTTCCGCCTGATCAACGCCGACGGCGTGCCGCGCAAGGAAGCCAAGGAGCGCGCGATCGACGCCCTGGAACAGGTGCGCCTGGCGCCCGACGTCGCCGACCGTTTCCCGTCCGAGCTGTCGGGCGGCATGCAGAAGCGCGCCGGCCTGGCCCGCGCCGTCGTCGCCCAGCCGGAGATCCTGTTCTTCGACGAGCCGACCACCGGTCTGGATCCGATCACTGCGGCGGCGATCAACGAACTGATCTCCAATCAGGTGCGTCGCCTGGGCTCGACCGCCGTGTCGATCACCCATGACCTGGCCTCGGCCCAGACCATTGGCGACGAGATCGCCATGCTGCACGGGGGCACGATCATCTGGCGCGGCCCCGCCGCCGAGCTGGCCACCACCGACAATCCGTATGTTCGCCAGTTCGTCGAAGGCCGCGCCGAGGGTCCGATCTCGCATGCGGTTTAAGGTCGTCGCCCTGGCGACAGGCCTGCTGATCGCCGCCACGGTTCAAGTCGGGGTCGCCCAGGCTCAATCGTTCGTGCGTCCCGACTGTCAGGGTGTGAACGGCGGCGTGGCTCTACGCTACGACACGTCGGAGCATGCGCGCTGGTATCAGCGGTTCTGGACCGGAACCTGCGACCACCTGGCGTTCTGCATCCCCGGCTCGCCGAACTGGAACGAGATCGTCGGCAAGCTGCTGATCAAGGGGGGCCCTTCCGAAAGGGCGGCCCTGCTGCCCAAGGCCTGCCGCCTGGGTCAGCTGATCGGCCTGGAATGGTCGCGCGAAAAGGCGATCCGCAAGATCGACACCCACGACCTGCGCCTGTTCAGCACGACGCTCGAGGCCACCGGCGACACGCTGAAGGGCCTCGACAAGGTCGAGCAGGCCGCGCGCATCAAGCTGGCGCCGCGCTAGAGCCCTTCAGCTTTAGATGGTTCCATCTAAACCGGACAGGCTCTAAGCGGTTTCCTGAAGGGTCTCGGCCAGCAGCCGGCCCTCGACGCCCCGGCTGGAGCCCGCCCGCCAGGCCACCACGATCTCGCGGCTGGGATGCTCGGTCGCTAGCGGGCGGATGGTCAGGGCGGTCTTGTCGGTCAGGCCGGCGTGGACCGCCATGGCCGGCAGGAAAGAGACGCCCAGACCCGAGCCGATCATCTGCACCAGGGTCGGCAGCGAGGTGGCCGCGAAGGTCTCGTCGTCGCCGACGCCGCGCGGCGGCTCCAGGCCGCAGGCGGCCAGGGCGTGGTCGCGCAGGCAGTGACCGTCTTCCAGCAGGATCAGATCGTCGCCCCGCAGGCTGTCGGGATCGACCCGGGTCGAGGCCGCCATCGGATGGTTGGCCGGGGCGGCGGCCAGGAGCTCGTCATCCTCGACATGGGCCCAGTCCAGGCCGGACATGTCGTAGGGCAGGGCGATCAGGGCCGCGTCCAGGGCGCCGCTCTTCAGAGCCGCGATCAGCCGCTGGGTCAGGTCCTCGCGCAGGAAGAGCTTCAGCTTCGGGAACCTATCGCGCAGGACGGGCAGGGCGCGCGGCAGCAGGTAGGGCGCCACGGTCGGGATCACGCCCAGGCGGAACCGGCCCGCCAGCGGCTGGCCCGCGCCCCGCGCGGCCTGCACCAGGTCCTCGGCTCTCGCGAGAATGTCTTCCGCCCGTCGCACCGCCTCCTGGCCGGCGGCGGTCAGGATCACGCCCGAACGAGCCCGGTCGACCACCGGCGCGCCCAGGATCTTCTCCAGTTCCTGGATGCCGGCCGACAGGGTGGGCTGGGTGACATAGGCGCTCTCGGCCGCCCGGCTGAACGAGCCGTGCTCCGAGAGGAGCTTCAGATATTGCAGCTGGCGCAGGGTCGGGAGGAGCATGGCCTTGATATAGGCGTCATCTATCGGAAAGCCAAAAACTATCGATTGGCTATCTGCTCGATCGGAACCTATCTCAGTCCGGCGGTGAAGTTCCGGCGTGTCTCCCCCACCGACGCCGGACCCCAGCCCGTTGAACCCGGTCCGCCCGCGCCTCCCCTCCCAGCGGCGCGGACCGGGACGAACCTTTCCCACGATGCTAAGCCCGCTCCAGACCTTCGGAGCGCCTCATGCCGATCGACGCCCTGCGCGCCCAACTGCCCGCCTACGCCAAGGACCTGGGAACCAACCTGACCGTCCTGGCCGGCGAGACCGTGCTGAGCGATCAGGCGCGCTGGGGTTGCTTCGTCGCCAGCGCCTGCGCGGTCGGCGAGCCCGAGACCCTGAAGGCGATCACCATCGCCGCCCATGAGGCGGGCGTTTCGTCCGAGGCTTTCACGGCGGCCAAGACCGCTGCGGCGATGATGGCCATGACCAACGTCTATTTCCGCGCCGTTCACCTGATGACAGCGCCCGACTACGGCGCCTTGCCCTCGCACCTGCGGATGAACCGACTGGCCCCTTCCGGCGTGTCGGCGGTCGAGTACGAACTCTGGTGCGTGGCGGTGTCGGCGATCAACGGCTGCGGCGCTTGCCTCGACAGCCATGAGGCCGAGCTGCGCAAACGCGGCGTGGAGCCCGTCCAGATCCAGGCCGCCCTACGCATCGCCGCAGTGGTTAACGCGGTCGGCCGGGTGCTGGCGGTCGAGACGCCAGATCGTCCCCAGTTTTCGGGCTTCTGAGGCGCGTGCGCGACGCCAGGTCGCGGTGTCCGCCCCTCGACATTCACCTTGCCAATAAACTAGGTTGTTAACCTCTGGGTAAGAGATTCGCGGCGTTCGCAAGGCGGCCTTTCAGGTCGCGATGGGGTCGCACGGGGTGAAGGTGGGCGATATGAGACTGCTGTCGAAGAATCCTCGCGATAACAAGAACGCCAAGCCGGCTGTTCTGGGTGAAGAGGCCCGTGTCGAGGCCGTACAGCACCAGATCGAATCCACCCAGGCGATCGGCCAGCGCTACGAGACCATTCACGGCGGGCTCGACAGCATCGGCCGCGTGATGGAGCACCTGAAGGCCATCGAGCCGCTGATCGCGGAGATTCGCGGTCCGGTGGCGCAGGAATTCGACGCACGCCGCGCCGAGCACGCCGAACTGATCGCCCTGCGCGCCAACTACGAGCACGCCCAGCGCCAGGTCGCCCAGATCCAGGCCGAGGAGCGCGAAGTCAGCGCCCGCCTGGCCGCCGCCGAAACCGCCCTTGGCGAATCCGACGCCCGCCGCCAGACCCAGGACGCGGCGCTGGAAGACAACGCCCTCGAAATCGACCGCCTGCGCAACGCCCTGCTGCAGTCGGATCTGAAGGTCTCCAGCCTCGACGCCTCCCTGCGCGACTCGACCGCCCGCATCGAGCACCTGGTGCAGGACGTCGAAGGCCTGCGCGTCCAGGCCCAGGACATCGACACCCGTCGCGGCGACGCCGAGGCGGCGCTGGCCCGCGCCAACCAGGACAACGCCCTGCTGGGCGATGAAGTCGCGACCTTGAAGAAGCGCGTCGACCAGGCTGGCCTGGACGTGGCGCGCCTGTCGCGCATCGAAACCGACCTCGAAGCCCAGCTGGCCGGCGAACGCGCCCGTGTGCAGGCGATCGAGAACGCCCTGTCGGCCCACCAGACCGACAGCGGTCGCACCATCCGCGGCCTGGAAAGCCAGGTCGAGGCGGCTCGCGCCGAGATCTCGGCCCTGCAGACCCGCCTGGAGACCGCCACCGGCCGCGCCGACAAGCTGGAAGAGATGAACACCCAGATCTCGGCCCGCCTCGCCGAGTCCTCCGCGCACCAGAAGGCCGTCGAGCGCCGCGCCGGCGACCTCAACGTCGCGCTGGAACGCGCCCTGGAACGCATCCGCACGCTGGAAGAGGATTCGGAAGGCCTGCGCCAGCGCCACGCCGGCGTCGACACCGCCCGCGCCACCGCGATCGAGCGCGCCGACCAGATGGCCAAGAGCGCCGTCGCCCAGGAAAAGGCGATGAAGCGCGCCGAGGAACGGGCTCAGCAACTGCGCGCCCGCCTCGATGGCATGCAGGAAGCCCAGGACCAGATCCGTCGCGAACACGAGGAGAAGGTCGCCGAGCTGCAGGCCACGATCGAGCGCCTCACCTCGGAAAACGCCATGGCCGAAGGCGCTCTGGAAGCGGCCCGCCGCGACCGCTCGCGCCTGCAGATGGCGCTGCTGGGCGCTTCGGACGAGGGCCTGGCGGAAAGCGCCTGAGCCTCGAACCCTGAGAGACCATGGCCCGCCGACCTTCTGGTCCGGCGGGCTTTTTCTTGGCTACTTCGCCTCGACCGCCGCCTTGAGCCCGGCCACCTGCTGGCCCAGGACGCCGTCGACGGGCGCGGCGATCTTGTCGAGGCCGCCCTTGAAATAGCCGCCGACGTCGTAGGTGACGGTCACCGTCGTCTGGCCGTCCTTCTCGGCGAGCAGGAAGGTCAGGGCTCCGCTTGCGCCAGAGTTCTGCAAGGGACCCAGCGCGCCGACCAGAACCAGCTTCTGCCCCGGCGCGGCATTGACCGTGGTCATGTGCAATACCGAGCCGCCGTTGGGCAGGCGCTCGCAGAAGCAGCCGCCCGAAGCCGCGCCCAGCGACAGGTTGGCGGCCGAGCCCGACCAAGTGTGGGCCGAGGCCCACCATTTCGACGGCTGCACCAGCGTCGCCCAGACGGCGCTGGCGGGTGCGGCGATCACCACCTGATGGCGGACCTCGAAGTCGTTGGGCTGGGCGTCCGCCACTTCGGCGCGCGCGGCGCCGGCGGCCAGCAGCGCCAGGGCAGCGGCGGCGATCATCGTCTTCATGTGAGGTCCCTCCCTGACCGAGGTTGAGGGCAGGGTGGGCAGGCGTCAACGCCGGCTACTCGACCGGCGAACTGACCGTCGCGCCGCCCGCCTTCAGCCGATCCAGCACGCCGTTGGCCGGCAGCAGGAAGCCTAGATCGACCACCGCCACGGTGACGCCAGGACGCTTCAGCGCGTCCGTCATGGCCTGCGTCGTCTGGTCGACGCCCTTCTCCAGCAGGGCCGGCCCGCCCGGCGCGCGCAGCAGGCAGCGCTGGGCGCCGCTGGCGCGGTAGCGGGCGCGGACCGAGCCCAGGTCGCCCTCCGCCCAATCCTGGCCGATCGTGGTCGAATGGGCGCCGTCATAGGCGATCTCGTCCAGAGCCACGCGCAGACAGTACAGTTGATCCTCTGGCGAGAGCTTCGACACGATCGAGGTCACCGCGCTCATCCGGTACTGGCCGACCGCCTTGACCTTGAGCTTGCGGGCCTTGGCCATCCGCTCGACCGTGCTGACCGGCTTGGCTTCGGAGAGGCCGGCCGCCTGACGGAAATCCGACAGCAGCAGGAAGCCCGCCACGCCCGGCTTCCAGTTCTTGTACTCGCCGGCCCCCTTGCGCGCCTGGTTGCGGGATTCGACGAAGCGCGCCTTGAGGTCGGGCGGCAGCTGATCCTCCAGCGCCTTGCCCATCGGCTGGCGCAGGCCGCCGCCGAAGCTGAGCAGGAAGCCCGCCGCCTGGGTGACGCCGACCGCCGCCTGCGGTGGGACCAGCACCAGGCTGGCCTTGTCCAAGGCCTTGTTCAGGCGGGGGCTTTCCCATTTCAGCTGGTGGGGCAGGGGGGCGGCCGAGCCAAGGATGTAGAGCTTGGCCCCATCCTTCTCGACCAGCCAGATCGCCGGGCCCCTGGGCTTGGCCACCACGGTCAACTCGGCGACCACCGCGCTCTCGTCCTGGGCCGGGGCCTGGCCGAGCTCGACCGTGGAAGGCGGGGGAGGCGCGGTCTGGGCGAGGGCAGGGGTGGCGAAAGCCAGACAGAGGGCCAGAGGCACGAGCTTGGGCGCAGCCATGAATACTCCTTAGGCCCCGAAGCCCATTTAGCCCTTCTCCCCCTGCGGGAGAAGGTGTCAGCGCAGCTGACGGATGAGGGGTCGCACAAACAGAAACGCCGCGACGGCGGTGAGGCTGTCGCGGCGGTCTCTTTCTTCAACCCCTCACCCGACCCGCTACGCGGGCCACCCTCTCCCGCAAGGGGAGAGGGAAACCCGACGCCTAAGCCCCCGGCGGAACCGGGAAGCCGCGCTTGCGCATCAGGGCTCCGATCTTCACGTCACGGCCGCGGAAGGCGCGGAACTGGTCGACGGGGTCGACCGCGTTGCCCTTCGACATGATCGTCTCATACAGGCGCTTGGCGGTCGGCTTGTCGTAGAAGCCGCCCGGCGCCTCCTGGAAGGCCTCGGCGACGTCGGCGGTCAGGGTGTCGGCCCACAGATAGCTGTAATAGCCAGCCGAATAGCCGTCGCCCGAGAACACGTGGCCGAACTGCGGGGTGCGGTGACGCATGACGATCTCGTGCGGCATGTTCAGCTTGGCCAGCTCCTCGCGCTCGAACTTGTCCGGATCGATGTCGACGTCGCCGGCCAGGTGCAGCTTCATGTCGATCAGGGCGCTGGACAGATATTCGGTCGTGCCGAAGCCCTCGCCGAACTTGCCGGCGGCCTCGATCTTGTCGACCAGGGCCTGCGGGATCGGCTTGCCGGTCTGATAATGCAGGGCGAACTGGTTCAGCACCTGCGGCGTCGGCAGCCAGTGCTCGTTCAGCTGGCTGGGGAACTCGACATAGTCGCGCGCCACGTTGGTGCCCGACACCGACGGATAGGTCGCGTTGGCGTTCAGGCCGTGCAGGGCGTGGCCGAACTCGTGGAACAGGGTGACAGCGTCGTCCCACGAGATCAGCAGCGGCTCGCCCGGCTTGCCCTTGATGAAGTTGGAGTTGTTGGAGACGATCGTGGTGATCTCGCCCTTGAACCGCTCTTGCGTGCGGTAGGCGTTCATCCAGGCGCCCGAGCGCTTGCCCTGACGGGCATAGGGGTCGAAGTACCACAGGCCGACATGCTTGCCGGCGCGGGTCACCTCATAGACGGTGATGTCCTCGTGATAGACGGGGATGCCGGAAAGCTTCTTGAATTCAAAGCCGTACAGCTGGCCCGAGGCCCAGAACATGCCCTCGCGCAGCTTGTCCAGCTGCAGGTATGGCTTCACCTCGTTCATATCGAGGGCGTACTTCGCCAGGCGGACCTTCTCGGCGTAGAAGCGGTAGTCCCACGGCTCCAGCTTGAAGCCGCCGCCCTCCTTATCGATGATCGCCTGCATGTCGGCGACGTCGATGGCGACCTGGGCGATGGCCGGGGTCCACACCGCCTCCATCAGCGCCATGGCGTTCTCGGGCGTCTTGGCCATCGAATTCTCGAGGCGCCAGTGGGCGTGGGTCTTGTAGCCCAGCAGCTTGGCGCGCTCGACGCGCAGCTTCAGGATCTTGGCGATGATGGCGTTGTTGTCGGTCGCGCCGCCGTTGTCGCCGCGGTTGACGAAAGCACGCCAGACCTTCTCGCGGGCCGAGCGGACCGGCGAGGCGGCCAGGAACGGGTCGACGCTGGAGCGGGTGTTGACGACGACGAACTTGCCCGGGAGCTTGCGCGCGGCGGCGTTCGAGGCGGCGGCGTCCTTCAGGCCCTGGGGCAGACCGGCGAGGTCGGCGTCGGAAAGCTCGATCCAGGTGCTTTCATCGGCCAGCAGGTTCTGGCTGAACTTGGTGTAGAGGCCGGCCAGCTCGGTGTTGATCGCGCCGACCCGGGCCTTGGCCTCGGGGCTCAGCTTGGCGCCCGAACGCACGAAGTTGGTATAGTAGATCCAGAGGACGCGTCGCTGCTCCGGCGTCAGCTTGGCCTTGTCCGGCGAAGTATAGACGGCCTCGATGCGGGCGAAGAGGGCGGCGTTCTGGTTGACCTTGTCGCCATGGGCCGAGAGCTTCGGATCCATCTCCTCCTCGACCTTCTGGAACTCCGGCGTGCTCATGGTCGAGCCCCAGATGCCATAATAGGTCGAGACATCGTTCAGCATCCGGCCGGCGTCTTCCAGCGCGCCGATGGTGTTGTCGAAGGTCGGCGCGGCCTTGTTGGCGGTGATCGCGTCGATCTCGGCCAGGTTCCTGGCCATGGCCGTTTCCAGGGCCGGCTTGAAGTCGGCGACCTTGACCTGGTCGAAGGCCGGCACGCCGCCATAGGGGCCGACCCATTTCTGGGTCATCGGATTACTTCCCGAAGACGTATTGGCTTGGGCCATGGATAAACTCGGATTGAGGGCGGCGACCGCGCCGGTGGCGGCGGCCGAGGCCAGGAATGTACGACGTTGCACGGAGTGTCTCCGGTGAAGATTTGGCAGGGACCCTAACAAGGTTCCGGGGCGTGTCACATGACAGCCGCGTAACCTTTTTCGGATCCGCGCCCAGTCCGTGGACGAGGCCGGCTTTGGCGGCTACAGCTTGCCCCATGATCGGCGTCTTCGACTCCGGCGTGGGCGGGCTTACGGTCCACCGCGCCCTCGTGCAGCGTCTGCCCCAGGCGGACTTCACCTATCTGGCCGACCAGGCCCATGCGCCCTACGGCGTGCGCACCGGCGAGGAGATCGTCGAGCTGACCAAGGCCGGCTGCATCCGCCTGTTCGACCGCGGCGCCAGCCTGGTCGTCCTGGCCTGCAACACCGCCTCGGCCATCGCCCTGCGCCGCCTGCAGCAGACCTGGCTGCCGGGCTACCGCAAGGAGATCGGCCGGCCGGTCAACATCCTGGGCATCATCGTCCCGACCATCGAGAAGGCCACCGGCCTGCCGTGGGAGCACGAGGCCGAGCGGCGCGGCGAGAAGGTCGAGCAGCTGGACATTCTGGGCGTGTTCGCCACCCAGGCCACGGTGCGCTCGCGCGTCTACGAGATCGAGATCGACAAGCGGAAGCAGGACCTGGCGGTATTCTCCGAGGCCTGCCCGGAGCTGGTGCCGTTGATCGAAGGCGACGCCTCGGTGGTCGAACTGGCCAAGGCGGTCGAGAGCCATGTCGAAGCGCTGAAGACCCGCATCGGCCGCTATCCGCACCGCGTGGTGCTGGGCTGCACCCACTATGAGATCATCGCCGACCTGTTTCGCGCCGCCCTGCCGGCCGGCACCCCGCTGATCCAGCAGCCCGAGGCCACCGCCGACGCGCTGGAGCTCTATCTGGAACGCCATCCGGACTACGTCACCGGAACTGGTGGTGGCCGAGCGTTCCTGACCACGGGGACGCCTGGTCCGCAGAACGGCCTGGTGCAGGGGTTCTGGGGTGGGCCGGTGACGTTCGAACAAGCATGATCTGGGCCTGGATCAGAAGTATCCCGGTCGTCTGCTGGGTCGCCATGGCGGGCTTCATTGTCTACTCGACCTTCTTCGCACCGCCGGCCTTTTCCGAATCCAATTGGTTTTTCATCGCCGGTACAGCGCTTTTCTGGGCGACGTATTTTGGCGGGCGCTGGCTAGCGAAGGTCCGGTACTCTCAACGCGACTAATCCGCGCCCTCATGAATCATTTCCTGACGAACGCCGTAAACGCCTCTTAACGCTCTTCGGGCACAACATCGCGGTTCGACCCCTTCCACGGGTCCACGCGACGAGTTGAGTTCGGAGACTTTCATGGCGCGAGCCGCGCGGCGATCCACGACGGAGCTCCTGTGGGATGCGATCCGTTACGGCTGGGTCCAGCCCTGGACCGCCCGGTTCCGAGGCGGGATCATCACCGTGATCGGGGCCGTGCTGCTGCTGGCCATCGCCACCTACAACGCCACCGATCCCAGCCTGAACGCCGCCACCGGCGAGCCGGCCCGCAACGCCCTGGGCGCGCCCGGTGCGGCGATCGCCGACCTGTTGATGCAGTCTCTGGGCCTGTCCGGCTGGGGCGTGGCCCTGTTCATGCTGGTCTTCGGCGTCACCCGCGTGGCCCAGGCCGACCCGGACGCCGAGCGCAAGGACCTGCGCCAGCGCGCCGGTGTCGGCGTCCTGGGTCTGCTGGCGCTCTCCGCTACCCTGGCCGCGCCTCCGCCGCCCGCGATCTGGCAGCTGGAAAAGGGCCTGGGCGGCTTCTGGGGCGACGCCCTGCTGCACATGGTGGCCGGCGTTCTGCGCTTCGCCCACATTCCCGGCGCGACGATCGTCGCCGCCATCCTGTTCGCGGTCGCGGCCCTCGTCGCCCTGGGCTTCGCCATCGGCGTGCGCGAGGTCGATCCCGACGCCATCCACAACGCCGTCAGCAACGCCCTGCAGCCCCGCGTCCGCGCCGAGCCCGAGCCCGTGACCGAACCGGCCCCCAAGCCCGCCCGCGCCAAGCGGGAAAAGGCCGAGGCCGCGCCCAAGCGCGAACGGCCGGGCCGCCTGCCGCCGATTGACGCCGATGACGACGAGGCCGTGGTCGCCGCTGCGCCGACCCCCGTGTCGCAGCGCGCACAGGAGCGGGCCTACACCCCGCCGCCGCAGGACGACGAGGACGACTTCGAAGACTCGCTGGACGCCCGCCCGATGGCGATCGCCAAGCCCAAGACCGTGCCCAAGGAGTCGGGCCGCGAAGCGCGCGAGCAGCAGAAGGCCTTCGCCTTCGAAGAGGACGCCGGCTTCCAACTGCCCGAACTGGCCATGCTGGCCAAGGCCAAGCCACGCTCGTCGGAAGTCGACGCCGGCGCCCTGCGCCAGAACGCCCGGCTGCTGGAAAGCGTTCTGGCCGAGTTTGGCGTCAAGGGCCAGATCGACCAGATCCGCCCCGGCCCCGTGGTCACCATGTACGAGCTGGTGCCGGCCCCGGGCGTCAAGACCGCGCGGGTCGTGGCCCTGGCCGACGACATCGCCCGCTCGATGAGCGTGATCTCGTGCCGCGTGGCCGTGGCCCAGGGCCGTAACGCCATCGGCATCGAAATGCCGAACTCCAAGCGCGAGACGGTCTATCTGCGCGACCTGCTGTCCAGCGCCGACTACGAGAAGGCCAGCCAGATCCTGCCCATGGCGCTGGGCGAGACCATCGGTGGCGAGCCCTATATCGCCGACCTGGCCAAGATGCCCCACCTGCTGATCGCCGGCACCACCGGCTCGGGCAAGTCGGTCGGCGTCAACGCCATGATCCTGTCGATCCTGTACAAGCTGCCGCCCGAGAAGTGCCGCTTCATCATGATCGACCCCAAGATGCTGGAACTGTCGGTCTATGACGGCATCCCGCACCTGCTGGCGCCCGTCGTGACCGACCCGAAGAAGGCCGTCGTCGCCCTGAAGTGGACCGTCCGCGAGATGGAGGACCGCTATCGCCGCATGTCGAAGATCGGCGTGCGCAACATCGGCGGCTATAACGAGAAGGCCAACGAGGCCCTGGACAAGGGCGAGCACTTCGAGCGCACCGTCCAGACCGGCTTCGACGACGCCGGCCGTCCGATCTACGAGACCGAACAGATCCGTCCCGAGGCCATGCCCTACTTGGTCGTGGTCATCGACGAGGTCGCCGACCTGATGATGGTGGCCGGCAAGGACATCGAAGGCGCCGTCCAGCGTCTGGCCCAGATGGCCCGCGCCGCCGGCATCCACCTGATCATGGCCACCCAGCGACCGTCGGTCGACGTCATCACCGGCACCATCAAGGCCAACTTCCCGACCCGGATCAGCTTCCAGGTCACCAGCAAGATCGACGCCCGCACCATCCTGGGCGAGCAGGGCGCCGAGCAGCTGCTGGGCCAGGGCGACATGCTCTACATGGCCGGCGGCGGCCGCATCACCCGCCTGCATGGTCCGTTCGTCTCCGACGGCGAAGTCGAGCAGGTCGCCAAGTTCCTGCGCGACCAGGGCATCCCGCAGTACCTGGAAGAGGTCACCGCCGGCGGCGACGAAGAGCAGGAAGAGGCCATCGAGGGCGCGTTCGCAGGCGAGGGCGGGTCCAACGATCTCTACGACCACGCCGTGGCCGTGGTCACCCGCGACCGCAAGGCCTCGACCAGCTACATCCAGCGCCGCCTGCAGATCGGCTACAACCGCGCCGCCTCGCTGATGGAGCGGATGGAGAAGGAAGGCGTCGTCGGCGCCGCCAACCACGCCGGCAAGCGCGAGATCCTGGCCCCGCCGCCACCGCCCATGTAATTTCTGATCCGCTCTCCCCGGCGAAAGCCGGGGTCCAGATCGAACCCAGGGCGTCCTTCGTCGATCCTCGGCGGAGGGCGCCTTAATATCTGACGCTCAGGATGAGTCTGGGTCCCGGCTTTCGCCGGAGAGAGCGGGATGAGGGGAAACCTTGACCGTTTGGACGCGTTCCCAGCATCCCAACCTGAACGGCGCTTCATCGGAGCGCCGGAAAATGGCCTTGCGGCGGCCTTCGCGCAGGCCAAGGTTGCGGCTAAGGAGATCGCATGACCACTCGCCGTATTCTTCTGGCGGCCGGCCTGGCCGCCGCCATCGCTTCTCCGGTGCTGGCGCAAGACGCCAAGCCCGTCCCGGCCGCCCTGACCGCCGAGCAGAAGGCCCTGCTGGACAAGGCCACCGCCTATATCCAGGGCCTGGGCTCGGCCAAGGGCCGCTTCGTGCAGACCGACGCGCGCGGGACCCAGACGCAAGGCGCCTTCTACATGCAGCGCCCGGGCAAGGCGCGGTTCGCCTACGATCCGCCGGCGGGCCTTCTGGTCGTCAGCAACGGTAATAACGTCAACATCTTCGACAGCCGGCTGAAGACCTATGAGAGCTATCCGCTCAGCAAGACGCCGCTGAACCTGCTGCTGGCGCGCGAGGTCCGCCTGGATCGCGGCGTGACCATCACCGACGTCCGGCCGCTGGCCGACGGCTTCACCATCGTGGCCCAGGACGCCAAGCGCCAGGCGCTGGGCCGCATCTCGATGGACTTCTCCAATTCGCCCGTCGGCCTGATGGGCTGGACGGTCACGGACATCAAGGGCGGCCAGATCCGGGTGCGCCTGATCGATTTCGCTGAGACCTCCGACCTGGATCCCAAGCTCTTCGTCTTGACGGATCCCCGCCGCAAGGTCGGCAAATAGAGCCTTTCTTGTTCAGGACGCTCGCGCGCCCTGAATGTGACATTACGACAACATGCAAGAATCAACCGCTTGCGGGCTTGACTTAAAGTTTCGAAGTGGCATATTTAACACGCATGGCGCTGAGCGACCGACCCGCTCTTCGCAAACCGTGCCGGATCCTATCCCCTCCCGGCGGCGGCATGAGAGACTAGACTTTCGCCCCAACGCCCCTGCGTTGGGGCGTTTTTCTTTAAGGATGCCGGCCGGTGGCCGGCTGGCGCCCCTGCGTTGGGGCGTTTTTCTTTCCGGGCTCGTTAAACCGCGATAGAGGCAAGCCATGCGCCTCCGTATCGCCACCTGGAACGTCAATTCCGTCCGCCTCCGCGCCGAACAGGCCGCCCGCTTCGTCGACGAGCAGGCCCCGGATGTCCTGTGCATGCAGGAGATCAAGTGCCAGGAGGGCGAGTTCCCGCGCGAGGCCTTCGAGGCCATGGGCCTGAAGCACCTGAAGATCGCCGGCCAGAAGGGCTGGCACGGCGTGGCCATCGCCTCGCGCCTGCCGTTCGAGGATGTCCCGACCCTGATGAACTGCCGCGAGGGCCACGCGCGCTGCGTCGCGGTCAAGGTGGCCGGGGTCGACATCCAGAACTTCTACATCCCGGCGGGCGGCGACACGCCCGACCGCATCGGCAATCCGAAGTTCGACCACAAGCTCGACTTCTACGAGACCCTGACCGCCGCCCTGAAGAAGCGCGACCCCAAGGCCCCGCTGATCGTCACCGGCGACCTCAATATCGCGCCGGGCGAAAACGACGTCTGGAGTCACCGCCAGATGCTGAAGGTCGTCAGCCACACGCCGGCCGAGCTCGAGGCCTTCGACGCGATGATGAAGTCGATGAATCTGCTGGACCTGCCGCGCCTGGCGACGCCGGAGCCGGAAAAGCTGTTTTCCTGGTGGAGCTATCGCGCCGCCGACTTCCGTAAATCCAACCGCGGCCTGCGCCTGGACCATATCCTGGCGAGCCCCGGCCTGCGCGACGCGGCGATCGTGGACGGCAAGGTCTCCTCGCGCGTCCACGACACCGTCCGGGAATGGGAACGTCCCAGCGACCACGCCCCGGTAACGGCGGACTTGAAGCTCTAGCGTATCGCTCTAAGCCGCCCGAGCCTGGACGCTGCGGTTCATCATCTCGCTGACCTTGAACTGGCTCATCAGAGTCGCCAACTCGTCGGCCTCGGTCGCCAGTCCGTGACTGGCGGCGGTGGACTGTTCGACCATGGCCGCGTTCTGCTGCGTCACCTGGTCCATCATGTTGACGGCGACATTAACCTCTTGGAGCCCGCTAGCCTGTTCCTGAGCCGAGGCGGCGATCTCGCGCACGATGGTGCTGACATCGAGAACCTGAGCGACGATGCTCTCCAGCGCCTTGCCGGTTTGTCCAACGAGGTCGACGCCGACGGTGACCTGGTTGGTCGACAGGTTGATCAGGGACTTGATCTCCTTGGCCGCGTCAGCTGAGCGCTGGGCTAGGGCCCGAACCTCCTGCGCGACCACCGCGAAGCCGCGACCGGCCTCACCGGCCCGCGCCGCCTCAACGCCGGCGTTCAGGGCCAGAAGATTGGTCTGGAAGGCGATCTCGTCGATCACCCCGATGATCTGGGTGATCTGGCGCGAGCTCTGCTCGATCTCGTTCATGGCGACAACGGCGCGCCCGGCGATCTGACCGCCGTTCTCGGCGTCGGTCTTGGCGCCGCTGACCGCGGTGCGGGCGTGACCCGCGCCTTCCGCCGTCTTGTTGACGGTGGCGGTGATCTCTTCAAGCGCCGCGGCGGTCTCTTCCAGGCTGGCGGCCTGTTGCTCGGTGCGGCGGGCCAGGTCGTCGGAGGCCACGCAGATTTCGCGGGAGCCGCCGCTGATGGTCATGACGGCATGGCGAACCCCCGTGATGACCATCTCCAGCTTGGCGATGGAGGCGTTGAAGTCCTCCTTCAACTGCTCGGACTTCGGCGCCATGTGATCGGTGATGCGATGGGTCAGGTCGCCCGTCGACAGGGCATGCAGCCCCCGCCCAAGGGCCTCGATCACCGCCCGGTCCTCGGCGGCCTCGCGGGCCTTCTGGACTTCGGCCTTGGCGCGCTCGGCCTCGCCCGCCTCGCGCATGGCGCTGGTCTCGCGCTCAAGACGGATGGCCTTGAGGCTATTTTCCTTGAAGGTTTCGAAAGCGCGCGACAGCGAACCGACCTCGTCGGCCCGATCGCGGTCGGGCGTCTCCACCTCGAAGTCACCATCGGCCAGGCGCATCATCGACTCGGTCATGCGGCCGACGGGTGCGGCGACCAGGATCGTCAGCTGCCAGCCCATGCCCAGAGCAATGACCAGCAGGCCAACGCCCCCGCCGACCAGCATGGCGACCGACGAGAAGATCGCCTTGTGTTGGGCGGCTTCACGCACGGCCATCCGGGCCTGCTCGGCCGAGCGGATCTCGCCCATGCGCTTGATGATATGGGTCACCCGGGCCTTGTCGCCGGCCATGATGAGGGTCTGACGACCCTCTTCTTGGCGAGCGGGGTCGAGGCCCGCGAGGGTCAGCGGCTTGCCATAGGTGTCCATCCAGGTCCGCCAGTCAGCCTTCACCTTCTTAAAGTCAGCCGCTTCCTGATCTGTCAGGTTAAGGGTCTCGAGCTTGGCGATCGCGTCGTCGAAGCCCTTCAGGCCCTCGTCGTAGGACTTCATGTACTTGGCGCTGCCCGTCAGCAGGATCCCGCGCATCTGGGAGTTCACGCGCAGGGCCCCCTTCTCGGCAGTATGGGTCTGTTCGATGATCAACTTGCTCTCATCGTTCAGTCGGATGGCCGCCTGCATGCTCGTGAGCTGCAGGAAGACGCTGACGATCATCGCCACGGCCGCAGCCAGCAGCAGGCCGAACGACAGCATGATTTTTTTACGGATCGAGATGTTCTTCACGCAAGACATCCGGCGACTCCTGACCGACGGGAAGATTTGTTTTGCAGCTAATTAGAATTCGATCTGCATGCGGGCTTGGAGAACAGTCACATTGGCGTCGTTCTGAACAGCGCCGATCAGGCGATTGTTGATCTTCGCCTTCGTGAGGTTCGCCATCAGGCGGACGTTGCTGTAGGGATACCAGTTCACGCCGACGGTGAGGCCCTTGTAGGTCCCGGCCGTCGCCAGGCCTGTCTGGCTGGCCAGCGTGGCCACGCTGTTCGGGCTCATCTTGCTGAGATCGGCATAGTCGTAGCGCGCCGCCAGTTCATAGGCGCCCATGCCGCCCTTATCGATCGGATGCAGAACCTTGATGCGACCAAACTGGCCGCCGGGGTTGTACGGGCGGGTCTCGCCGGTGGGGAACCAGCTGGCCAGGGCGTAGCCGGTGACGATGTTGAAGTCTTTGCCGCCATTGGCCGCGCTCTGGGCCGTCGTGACGCGGTTGACCTTGATCTG
Organism: Caulobacter sp. FWC2; assembly: GCF_002742625.1. Taxonomy (NCBI): domain Bacteria; kingdom Pseudomonadati; phylum Pseudomonadota; class Alphaproteobacteria; order Caulobacterales; family Caulobacteraceae; genus Caulobacter; species Caulobacter sp. FWC2. The sequence continues at coordinate 5,178,108 of NZ_PEBF01000001.1, read as the reverse complement.
CGCGACTTCGCCCTGCAGCGAGACGGCCTTGTGCGTCCAGGCGCCTTCGACGCCCACGGTCGTATCGCTCTTACCCACGGCGCCGCTGGACAGCAGCACGCCGCCCGCTGAGGTCTGAGGACGATAGGCGGTGTTGGCCGCGGCCGAATAGGTGAAGCCCGTCTCGCCGCCCGTGCTGCGATAGCGCGCCGAGGCGCCCACGTGGACGGTGTCGGTCGCCGTCATGATCGGCGCCCAGGTGCCACGGACCATGAAGCCCGAGCGTTCCTTGGCGTTGTTGGCGTCATAGGCGCCGGCCGAAACGTCGGCCTTGTTGATCGAGTCGCCTTGCAGAGCGCCGCGCAGCGACCAGTTGGCGCCGATCTTGGTGGCCTGGGCCGCCAGGACGAAGCCGGTGTCGGTCAGGTCGCCGAACGGGCCACGCTCCATGAAGGTGATGGTCTTGATCGAGGTCAGGCTCTCCAGACCGCCAACCTTCTGGTTGCCCAGGGTCAAGAGCATGCCGCTCTTGGTCTTGTATTCGATGACCGCGTCGTCCCAGCCCCAGCTGGAGCCGTTCGCCGCGCCGCCCTCGATGCGATAGGCCCACGCGCCGACCTGACCCTCGGCGCCAAGGAACAGCTGCCGAGCCCTGAACTGGCGGGACTTGTAGGAGGCGGTGGTCTTTCGATCGACATTGACGTTGACGCCGTCGATCGACAGGCGGCCCCGCAGCTTGAATGTGGCGCCGCTGGAGTCCGTGAAGCGCGGGGAGTTCTCCCACTTGATCTGAGTGGTGGCCGGGGCCGGGGTTTTGGCTGGCGCCGGCGCGGCGACCGGCGGCGCGCTGGCCTTGGCCTCAAGGCTTTGAAGCCGTTGCTGCATGACCAGGATCTGCGCCTTGAGCTCATCGAGCGTGACGTCGGTCTTGGGCGCATCCTGCGCGGCGGCGACGCTGGCCATCATCGAGGCCGCGAGCAGGGTCAGTGAGAAGATTTTTCGCATATAGGTTCGCCCCGTTTCGCGAGAAAACTGGAATTGTTGGGCGAATTGGATCGTCTCTGCCGGTGAATTCGTGATTAATACATCACTATCCGCGACAATATGACCTATCGGAGCCGTTTGCTCTGAAGAGATGCCTGCGAGGACCTGCCGATATTGGCGTAACCTCGTTATTTATTGATCTTGACTGATCCTACTTGTGTAATCGACTTCAGATGCAGAGGTCGCGTCTCACCCGGCGAGATTGAGGACCACAGGCAGCCGGCCGGCGCTCGCCTGCACGAGCGAGCCGAGGCACTTAGGGCGTTAGAAGAGATCGGGCTTCAGCCCTCGGCCGCCACGAAGCCCTGCTTGATCCAGAGCGCCGAGTCCTTGAGGTTCTTGCGGATCCAGGCGGCGTGGACCTCGCGCTCTGCGTCGGTCGAGCGCGGCGCCAGCGGACGGGGCCGGGCGCCGTATGACCCCTGGATCGCGGCCGAGACCGACAGGGCCTCGACGTGGGTCAGCTCCAGGGCGCGTTCCTTGCCGCCCTGCAGTTCCAGATAGACCTCGGCCAGCAGGTGCGAGTCGATCAGCGCCCCGTGCTTGTCGCGACTGTCGAGGCTGATCTTGAACCGCTTACACAGCGCGTCGAGCGAGTTGTACATGCCCGGAAAGCGCTTCTTGGCCATGGCCAGGGTGTCGATCCAGCGCTCCTCGTGGATTGGCGCGCGGCCGCACTTCTCCAGCTCGAAATTGACGAACGAGCGGTCGAAGGCGGCGTTGTGGGCGACCACGACGCTGTCGCCGACGAAGTCGATGAACTTGTCGGCGATCTCGTGGAACTTCGGCTTGCCGGTCAGGAACGCCGACGACAGGCCGTGGACCTTCTCGGCCTCGGCCGGCATGTCGCGCAGCGGGTCGCAATATTCATGGAACGAGCGGCCGGTCGGCATGAAGTCGAGGACCTCGATGCAGCCGATTTCGACCAGGCGGTCGCCCGTCTTCGGATCGAAGCCGGTGGTTTCGGTGTCGAGGATGATTTCCCGGGCCATGACCCTTCAATGCCGCCGTTCGTGATGGGCTTCAAGCGGAGCCGGGAGTTCTCAACAGAGTCAGAAGGTCGCGGACCTGGGCGTGGGCGTGCTCGACGCCCTGGCTGGTGTCGATGACGAAGTCGGCGCGGGCGCGCTTTTCGGCGTCGGGCGTCTGGCGGGCCAGGATCGCCTCGAACTTTTCCGGCGTCATCTCGGGTCGGGCCAGGACGCGGGCGCGCTGGACGTCGGCCGGGGCCGAGACCACCACCACCTTGTCGACCTTCTTCTCGCCGCCGGTCTCGAACAGGAGCGGGATGTCCAGCACCACGATCTCATGGCCCTCGGCCTGGGCGGTCTCGAAGAAGCCGATCCGATGGGCGCCGACCAGCGGGTGAACGATCGTCTCCAGCTTGGCCAGGGCCTCCGGATCGCCGACCACCTGGGCGCTGAGCCTGGCCCGGTCGATCGCGCCGTTGACGACCACGCCGGGGAAGGCCGCTTCGACCGGCCCAACCGCCGCGCCGCCGCTGGCATAGAGCGCATGGACGGCGGCGTCGGAGTCGTACACCGGCACACCCTCAGCCTGAAACAGGGTCGAAGTCGTTGACTTGCCCATGCCGATGGAACCGGTGAGACCCAGGATCAACATGTCAGGCCTCTCCAAGAAGGCGCAGCAACAGGCCGCGCGCGTCCACTTCGGCCGGCGGCGCCACGCCATACATCCGCTCGAAGGTCGGCACAGCCTGGCGCAGCAGCATCTCCAGGCCATCGACGGTGCGACGACCAGCCGCCTGGGCGCGGCGGAGAAATTCGGTGCGCAGCGGTTTGTAGACCATGTCCATGATCACCGCCGTCTCCGGCGTCAGGGCCAGATCCGCCGCAGGGCCTTCGCCGCCGCCCAGGCCCAGCGAGGTTGCGTTGATGACGAGGCCCGCATCGGCCAGCAGGGCCGGAAGGTCCGGCTCGCCGGCCGCGACGACCTTGTCGCCGAAGGCGTCGGCCAGCTCTTGAGCCCTCCCGACGGTGCGATTGACGATCCGGACCACGGGCGCGCCCGCCAGAAGCAGGGCGGCGGTCGCGCCGCGCGCCGCGCCGCCGGCGCCGAGGATCACGACCGGCGCGGCCGAGACGTCGAAGCCAGACGCCTGTTCTGCAATGGCGCCCAACAGGCCCGGCCCGTCGGTATTATCGGCATGGATCGAGCCGTCCGCCTCGAAGATCAGCAGGTTCGCCGCGCCGGCCATGCTGGCGAGGTCGCTGGCGTAATCGGCGACCGCGAGGGCGCGTTCCTTGAAGGGGATGGTGACGTTCAGCCCCCGGATCGCGCCGCCCCGGTAGCCGTTCACGAAGGCCTCGAAATTGTCCACGCCGGGCGCGAACGGAACATAGGCCGCGTCGAGCCCCGCCGCCTGGATCCAGGCATTGTGGATCAGCGGGCTCATCGAATGCTTGATCGGCGCGCCGCAGACGCCGCCGACGATGGCGGCTCCCGAGATCGTCCAGGTCATGCGGGAAGGGCTCCGTGAAGACGCAGGAAGTCGAGCAGGCCGATCAGCGGCAGGCCCAGGATGGTGAAATAGTCGCCATCCACGGCGTCGAACAGTTGCACGCCCTCGCTCTCCAGCTCGTAGCACCCGACCGACCACAGCAGGGCCTCGCCCCGGCGCTCGATATAGGCGTCGAGCCAGGCCTCGCTGAACGGCCGCACCGACAGCTTGGCGCTCTCGACGATCCGCCAGATCGGCTGGCCGTCGCGCGCCACGACCACGGCCGAGTGAAGCTTGTGGGTCTGGCCGCGCAGTTCCAGCAGATGATCACGCGCCTGGGCCAGGGTCTCGGCCTTGTCGAACAGCTTGCCCTTCAGATCGAGCGTCTGATCCGCGCCGATCACCAGGCCCGGGCGCCTGGCCGAGACCTTGACCGCCTTCATCTCGGCCAGGGCGTCGGCGATGTCGCGCGGGGTGACCTCCTCCGCCAGCAGGCCGGCCTTGGCCGCGTCCTCGTCGACGCCGGGACTGACCGCCTCGAAGGCGACGCCGGCGTTCTTCAGGATCATCTGACGCGCCGAACTCTTGGACGCGAGGGTTATAGGGGTCATCCCAGGACCTCGACCTTGCCGCGGCCGCCCGACAGCAGGTTGATCACCGCCGCCGCCGTCTCCTCGACCGAGCGGCGGGTGATGTCGATCACCGGCCAGTTCATCCGCTCGAACAGGCGGCGGGCGGCGATGATCTCCTGGCGAACGGCGTCGCCATCGACATAGTCGCTCTCCCTGTTCTCCTTGAGAGAGAGCAGGCGGTTGCGGCGGATCTGGATCAGCCGATCGGGCGAGGTGATCAGGCCGACGATCAGGGTGTTCTTCAGCTCGAACAGATCCTGCGGCGGTGGCCGGCCGGGAACCAGAGGCACATTGGCGGCCCGCACGCCGCGGTGGGCCAGATAGATGCAGGTCGGGGTCTTCGAGGTCCGCGACACGCCGACCAGGATCACGTCGGCCTGGGTCAGGTCCTGGCCGCCCTGGCCGTCATCATGGGCGATGGCGTAGTCCAGCGCCTCGATGCGATCGAAATAGTCGTTGGTCAGGGCATGCTGAGCGCCGACCCGGGTCGAGATCCGCGCGCCCAGATAGCGCGACATGGCGCTGATCACCGGATCCAGCGCGGCGATGCAGGGCATTTCCCGCTTGCGACAGCCTTCTTCCAGAGCCGCGCGCAGGCCGGGATCGACGATGGTGTGCATCACCACCCCGGGCGCTCCGCCGATCTCCTCGAGCGCCCGATCCAGCTGCCGGGTCGAACGAACTAGCGCGTAGATATGTTCGATGGGCAGGATGTCGGTAAACCGGGCGCAGACCGCGCGCGCCATGGCGTTGAGGGTCTCGCCGGTGGAGTCGGACACCAGGTGGATATGGAAGTAGGTGGCGAAGCGCGGCGGCAGCCTCTCCGCTTCCCCCTGAGCCAGAGTCTCCTGTGGATCATCCGTTAACGGTTGTTTAACCAATTGGCCTGCCTCTGGGGACGCCCGGGCGCCGAATGGCCTCCAAGCCGTCGTGACACGGCGCCGCTGTGATCAACGGTCGCATTGCTCGCGTACCATCCCCAGGCTCGCCCCGCATCCCCCGATAGGTGAATTCAGACTGTCCAAGGCTCGGGACAGAGTCTCGCTGAGGGACTTTCGTCCGCCTCCGCGCGTTAAGATTTTGTTAAGGCCTTCAAGGGGCTTGCCGGTCTGTCCACATGATTAACAGATCCTTAACCCCATGTGGGAAGGGCTGGGGGTAACGAGGAATCTGCTGTGCGAGTCACTCGCCCGTCAGGGGTTTTCCCCACTGTGCAGTTGCCCTCCAACCCCCTCTTTCAATCTTAAATTCTTATTAAGATATGAGAGGAAGGTCTTAAGGGCCTTACGGGCTTGAGCCCGGACGCGCGCCGGGCTTTAACCCGAGCCATGACGTCTCAGGCTCCGACCCCGAAATTTCTCTCCGCCCTGTCCGGCGAGAAACACACGAACCCTCCGATCTGGTTCATGCGCCAGGCGGGGCGCTATCTGCCCGAGTATCGCGCCGTTCGCGCCACGGCTCCGGACTTCATCAGCTTCTGCTTCGATCCGGAGAAGGCGGCCGAAGTCACCCTGCAGCCGATGCGCCGTTTTCCCTACGACGCCTCGATCGTCTTCGCCGACATCCTGCTGATCCCGGGCGCTCTGGGCCAGAAGGTCTGGTTCGAGGCCGGCGAGGGTCCGAAGCTGGGAGACATGCCGTCGATCGAGTCCATGGCCGAAAGGGCCGGGACTGCGGGCGAGGCCCTCAAGCTCGTCGGGGAGACGCTGACGAGGGTTCGCTCAGCGCTCGATCCGTCCAAGGCCCTGATCGGCTTCGCCGGCGCGCCCTGGACCGTGGCGACCTACATGATCGAGAAGGGCTCCAGCGATCGCAGCGGCGCGCGGACCTACGCCTACCAGAACCCCGAGTTGCTCGACGCCCTGATCCAGGTGCTGGTCGACTCGACGGTTGATTACCTGGCCATGCAGGTCGACGCCGGGGCCCAGGCCCTGAAGCTGTTCGAGAGCTGGGCCGAGGGCCTGTCCGAGCCGTTGTTCGATCGTCTGGTCACCCAGCCGCATATCCGGATCATCGAAGGTCTGCGGGCGCGGGGCGTGACCGTTCCGATCATTGGCTTCCCGCGCGGCGCCGGGACCCTGGTCGAGGACTACGCGGCCAAGGTTCCTGTGCAGGGCGTGGCGCTGGACACCTCGGCTTCGGCCAAGCTGGGCCAGTCGATCCAGAAGACCAAGACCATCCAGGGGGCGCTGGATCCGTTGTTGCTGCGGGCCGGCGGCGATGCGCTGCTGCGTCGCGTCGACCAGTTGCTGGAGCAGTGGAACCAGGGTCCCTACATCTTCAACCTGGGCCATGGCATCCTGCCGGACACGCCGATCGCCAATGTCGAGCTGGTGCTGGAACGGGTGACCGGCCAGAAGGTGGGCCAATGACCAAGAAGCTTGCCGTCGTCCTGTTCAATCTCGGCGGGCCGGATGGTCCGCGCGCGGTGCGGCCGTTCCTGTTCAACCTGTTTCGCGATCCGGCGATCATCGGCGCCCCGGCCCTGATCCGCTATCCGCTGGCGGCCCTGATCTCGACGACGCGCGAGAAGATGGCCAAGGCCAACTACGCGATCATGGGCGGCGGTTCGCCCTTGCTGCCGGAAACGGAAAAGCAGGCCAAGGCTCTGGAGGCCGAACTGGCTGCGAGCCTGCCGGGCGTGGAGGCCAAGTGCTTCATCGCCATGCGCTACTGGCACCCGTTGACCGGCGAGACCGCCAAGCAGGTCAAGGCCTTCGCGCCGGACGAGATCGTGCTGCTGCCGCTCTATCCGCACTATTCGGAGACCACGACCGGCTCCTCGCTGAAGGCCTGGACGAAAACCTATACGGGCGGCGGTCGTCAGACGACGATCTGCTGCTATCCGAACGAAGCCAAGCTCGTGGACGCGCACGCCCGCCTGATCCGAGACACCTGGGAAAAGGCGGGTTCGCCGGCGAATACGCGCCTGCTGTTCTCGGCCCACGGTCTGCCGGAGAAGGTCATCCTGGGCGGCGACCCCTACCAGAAGCAGATCGAGGCCACGGCCGCGGCGGTGGCGGCCAGACTTCCGGCCGAGCTGGACTGGACCGTCTGCTATCAGAGCCGGGTGGGACCGCTGAAGTGGATCGGCCCCTCGACCGACGACGAGATCCGCCGCGCCGGCGCGGAAGGGAAGGGCTTGATCGTCACCCCGATCGCCTTCGTCTCCGAGCATGTCGAGACCCTGGTCGAACTGGACCACGAATATGCCGAGCTGGCCCAGGAAGCCGGGGTCGCTCCCTACATCCGCGTGCCGGCCCTAGGCGTCGCGCCGGAGTTCATCTCCGGCCTGGCCGGGATGGTTCGCCAGGCGCTCGGCAAGACCGGGGTCATACCGGGTAGCGATTGGCGGTGTGGCGAAACGAACTGTCCGTGCAAAGAGGCGGCCTCGGCATGACCGATTTCCTAGTGGCCCACTTCAATGCGGTGCGGGGCCTTCACATCCTGTCGGTCATCGCCTTCATGGCCGGGATGCTCTATCTGCCGCGCCTGTTCGTCTATCACACCCAGGCCGAGCTGGGCTCTCAGATGGACGAGACCTTCAAGGTGATGGAGCGCCGGCTGCTGCGGGGCATCATCAATCCGGCCTCGATCGCCACGGCGCTGTTTGGTGTTGGACTGATCCTGGCCGACGCCCAGATCCGGGGCTGGAACTTCCTGGCCGAGCCGTGGATGGCGACCAAGCTTGTCGCCCTGGTCGGCCTCTATGGCTTCCACGGCTTCCTGTCGGCGTCGCGCAAGAAGTTCGAGCGGGGCGAGAACGTCCGTTCGGAAAAGTTCTGGCGGATGGTCAATGAGATCCCGTTCGTCCTGGCGATTATCATCGTCATCTCGGTGACGACGAAGTTCCTGAACCACTGACCGTTCGACCGGTTCCGGGCGAGGATCGCGCCGAGCGCCTGACCCTGCAAACCCTCATCCTGAGCTGGTCGAAGGACGACGGTTTCACGCCCGCCGCTTGACCAGCCGCGCCCCGCGTGGTTTGCATCCCTTGAGTTCGGAAATTCCGAACCCTTCTTCACGGACCGGCGCCCGTCCTGGCGCGCCCCGCGAGCGGTTCCGCTCCAAGGTTCGTCCCCCGAACGATCCGCGTCATCGTCAACAGACGCGCTCGCCTGGTTCTTCCGCATGGGCGGACCGGTGTGACCATCGAAGTCTTACCGGCCGGACTCCGTCTTGGGGACCGCGCCCACTCTTGAGTCTTGTCATGACCGAAGAAACCGAAAACGAAATGCACGCCTCGGACGTCGAGTCCGCCGATCAGGCGACCTCTGAAGAGTCTTCCGTCGATATCGATACGACGGTCGAGGCCGCCTCCGCCGATGCGGAATCCGAGGCCGAAGGCGAGGACGACGGCTCCGGCATCGCCGACGCTGTCGCCGCCCTGGGCCTGAAGTCCATGTCCTTGCAGGAGCTGAAGGAGAAATCCCCGGCCGACCTGCTGGCGTTCGCCGAGACCTTCGAGGTCGAGAACGCCAACTCCATGCGCAAGCAGGACATGATGTTCGCGATCCTGAAGACCCTCGCCGAAGAAGGCGTTGAGATCTCGGGCTCGGGCACCATGGAAGTGGTGCAGGACGGCTTCGGCTTCCTGCGCTCGCCGGAAGCCAACTACCTCCCGGGTCCGGACGACATCTATGTCTCGCCCTCGCAGATCCGGAAGTATGGCCTGCGTACCGGCGACAGCGTCGACGGCGCCATCCGCTCGCCGCGCGAAGGCGAGCGTTACTTCGCCCTGACCAGCGTGGCGAAGATCAATTTCGAAGCGCCTGACAACGTCAAGCACAAGATCCACTTCGACAACCTGACGCCGCTCTATCCCGACGAGCGCCTGAACATGGAACTGCCCGATCCGACCATCAAGGATCGCTCGGGTCGTGTCATCGACATCGTCGCCCCGCTCGGCAAGGGCCAGCGCTGCCTGATCGTCGCCCCGCCGCGCGTGGGTAAGACGGTCATGCTGCAGAACATCGCCAAGTCGATCGAGACCAACCACCCCGAGTGCTACCTGATCGTCCTGCTGATCGACGAGCGCCCGGAAGAAGTCACCGACATGCAGCGTACGGTGAAGGGCGAGGTCATCGCCTCGACGTTCGACGAGCCGGCGACCCGCCACGTGCAGGTGGCCGAGATGGTCATCGAAAAGGCCAAGCGCCTGGTCGAGCACAAGCGCGACGTCGTTATCCTGCTGGACTCGGTCACGCGTCTGGGCCGCGCCTACAACACCACCGTCCCGTCGTCGGGCAAGGTGCTGACCGGCGGTGTCGACGCCAACGCCCTGCAGCGCCCGAAGCGCTTCTTCGGCGCGGCGCGGAACGTGGAGGAGGGCGGTTCGCTGTCGATCATCGCCACGGCCCTGATCGACACCGGCAGCCGCATGGACGAAGTGATCTTCGAAGAGTTCAAGGGCACCGGTAACTCGGAAATCGTCCTGGACCGCAAGGTCGCCGACAAGCGCATCTTCCCGGCCATCGACGTGCTCAAGTCGGGCACCCGCAAGGAAGAGCTCATCACGCCGCGCGACCAGCTGCAGAAGACCTATGTCCTGCGCCGGATCCTCAACCCGATGGGCGCGTCGGACGCGATCGAGTTCCTGCTCGACAAGCTGCGTCAGTCGAAGACCAATGGCGACTTCTTCCAGTCGATGAACACCTGAGTCCAAACAGACTCAGTACAGATACGAGAAAGGCCCCGGTGTTACCCGGGGCCTTTTTTATTGGCCGTACTAGGTTGGTCGGGCCGGGGTCGGCCCTACGGTATGAGCAGGGTGGCGCCAGTCGTACGGCGGCCCTCCAGGGCTTCGTGCGCCGCCTTGGCTTCCGACAGCGGGAAGGTCTGGCCGATGTCGATCTTCACCGCGCCGGAACCGATGATGTCGAACAGCGCCTGAGCGCTTTCATCCAGTTCCTCGGTCGTGGCGATATAGTCGAACAGCCGGGGACGGGTCACGAACAGCGACTTGCCCGACAGCTCCAGCGGCGCGAAGGGGGGCGCGGGACCCGAGGCGTTGCCGAAGGTCACGAGCATCCCGCGTTTGGCCAGGCTCTTGAAGCTGGCGTCCCAGGTGTCCTTGCCGACGCCGTCATAGACGACGGCCACGCCCTTGCCGCCGGTGATCTCGGCGACCCGAGCGGCGACATCTTCTTGGCCGTAGTCGATCACGTGGTCCGCGCCGAGTTGGCGGGCGAGGGCGAGCTTGGCCTCGCCGCCGGCGGTGGCGATCACCGTCGCGCCCAGGGCCTTGCACCACTGCACCAGGATCTGGCCGACGCCGCCGGCCGCCGCGTGAACCAGAACGAGGTCGCCGTGTTTCACGTGGAAACACCGGCGGACCAGGAACTCGGCGGTCATGCCCTTGAGCAGGACGGCGGCCGCGGTCTCCAGGCTGACGCCGTCGGGGACCTTCACCGCCCGCTCGGCCGGGACAGCCGACGCTTCGCTATAGGCGCCCATGGTCCCGTTGTAGGCGACGCGGTCGCCCACGTGGAACCGCGTGACGCCATCGCCCACCGCCTCGACCGTTCCCGCCGCCTCGAGCCCGATAACCGCCGGCATCTTCAGCGGGTAGAGGCCCGAGCGGTGATAGGTGTCGATATAGTTCAGACCGACGGCCTGGTGACGCACAAGGATCTGCCCGGCGGCAGGCGAGGGGACCGGAAGCTCGACAGCTTCCAGCACCTCTGGGCCGCCGGTGCGGACGGCCTGGATCGCGAGCATCAGGCCAGGGCCTTCTGGAAGAAGGTCAGGCTGCGGCCGTTGGCCTTGGCCGCGTCTGCGGCGTCATAGTGCGCGCCGCCCTCGCGCGCGAACGCATGGTCGCGGCCGGCGTAGGTGTGCAGCTCGATCTGCGGGTGATCCTTCAGGGCGCTCAGGATCAGCTGCTGGGCTTCCGGCGGGACGAACTGGTCCTTCTCGGCGATGTGCATCAGCAGGGGATGGGTCAGCTTCTCGGCCTCGTTCACGTGCTTTTCGATACCGACGCCGTAGTAGGAAACGCTGGCGTCGACATCGGTGCGGGTGGCGGTCAGGAAGGCCAGCAGGCCGCCCAGACAGTAGCCGACCGCGCCGACCTTGCCGCTGACGCCCGGCAGCGCCCGCGCCTTGCTGATGGTGGCGGCGATATCGTTCACGCCGGCGTCCACGTCGAAGGCGTTGAACAGTTCGAAGGCGCGCTTCCACTCGGCTTCGGACTGGTCGGTGATGTCGATGCCGGGCTCGATCCGCCAGAACAGGTCGGGCACGATCGCCACATAGCCCTGGGCCGCCAGGCCGTCGGCGATGTCGCGCATCACCTTGTTGACGCCAAAGATCTCCTGGATGACGACGATGGCCGGCGCGCTCTCGGCCTTGGGCCGGGCGACATAGGCCGTGAAGTCGCCATCGGGCGTGGTGATCGTGAGGGTCTCACTCATCGAAGATCTCCGTCCTAACTGGTGTCTCAAGTCAGACCGATGTGACTTTCGACCAAAGCGCTCTAACCTGTACCGACGGGCCTTGGCCCATAACAATATCGTGCCCTGCCCGAAGGGAACCTCCGCATGAAGATGACCATCGAGATCGACTGCACCCCCGTCGAAGCCCGAAGCTTTCTGGGCCTGCCCGACGTCAGCGCCCTGAACGAGCATCTGGTCAAGGAGATGCAGAACCGCATGGACGCCAACATGGCCATGCTGGCGCCCGAAGAGCTGATGAAGAACTGGATGGCGTTCGGCACAGGCGCCCAGGAGCAGTTCCGCAAGCTGATGACCGCAGCAGCGGGCGCGGCGGCCGGCAAGCGCGACTAGGCCATGACGGATACGATCTTCGCGCCCGCCACCGCGGCGGGGCGCGCAGCTGTGGCCGTCGTGCGGGTCTCGGGCCCGGCGACCTTGTCCGTGGTCGAGTCTCTGGTGGGGAGGGCGCCCACGCCGCGGACGGCGGCGCTGCGCACCCTCCGCCACGGTGGGATGGAGCTCGATGAGGCGCTCGTCCTGCGCTTCGAGGCGCCGGCCAGCTATACCGGCGAGGACAGCGCCGAGTTTCACGTGCACGGCGGCCGCGCTGTCGTGGAGGCCTTGCTCGCGGCGCTGTCGGATCTGGGCCTGCGCCTGGCAGAGCCAGGCGAGTTCACGCGGCGGGCCTTCGAGAACGGAAAGCTGGATCTGGCCCAGGCCGAAGGTGTCGCCGACCTGATCGACGCCGAGACCGAGGCCCAGCGGAAGCAGGCGCTCGGTCAGGTCGGCGGGGCGCTCAGCCAGCGTTATGACCGCTGGCGCGACCTGTTGATCCAGTCCCTGGCCATGCTGGAAGCGGCCGTCGACTTCCCCGACGAGGACCTGCCCGAAGAGGTCGCCGAGCGCGCACGCCCTGGCCTGCGAACCTTGAGCGCCGAGCTCGACGCGGCGCTGGCCGACGTGGAAAGGGGCCGGCGCGTGCGCGATGGCTTCCGCATCGCCCTGGTCGGCGCGCCGAACGCGGGAAAGAGCACCTTGTTGAATGGCCTGGTCGAGCGGGAGGCGGCGATCGTGACGGACACGCCGGGTACGACCCGGGACGTCATCGAGGTCCCGCTGGTGCTCGCCGGCTACAAGGTCCTGGTCGCCGACACAGCCGGCCTTCGCGAGACAGCAGACGCCATTGAGGCTGAAGGCGTCCGCCGCGCGAGGGCCTGGGCTGAAGAAGCCGACCTAAGGCTTTGGGTGGTCGATGGGTTTCACGTGAAACATGCGGTGAAGCTTGAAGAGGCGGTTCGGCTTGGCGATTGGCTGGTCTTGAATAAGGCCGACATTGCGGAGGGTTCTGCGCTGGATCAAGCCGAGGCCCTTTGGTCCGGAGAGGGGCTGAAGGTCCTCCGTCTCTCGGCCCATTCGGTGGAGGCGATGAGCGACATGCGCGAGGCGCTCTCCAGCCACGTCGCCGATGCCCTATCAGGCGCCGAGTTTCCGGCGGCGACTCGCCTGCGCCATGCGGAGCGTTTGCGAGAGGCTCAGGGATATCTTGCTCGGGCCCTTTCAGAGGTGGGTCTGGAAGTCGAACTGGCCGCTGAAGACGTCCGCCTTGCCGCTCGGGCGCTTGAGAAGATCACGGGAAGGGTCGACCCCGAGGACGTTCTCGGCCGCGTCTTTTCGACCTTCTGCATCGGCAAGTGATGTTCCACGTGAAACCTCCCCTATATTATCCACAGGGCGCTCACAGTTGCGGCGGGGGTGTTTCACGTGAAACGCCATGGAGTCACATCGACCCGCTCGCCTAGTTGGCGTATAGGTCGAGTCCAACGCCCCCGCAGCGATCCGGGGGCGTTCGCATTGAGGCGAATCTTTTGTCCGATACCTGGGATGTCATTGTCATCGGCGGCGGTCACGCCGGCTGCGAGGCGGCGGCCGCGTCTGCGCGCGCTGGCGCGCGCACCTTGCTGCTGACCCACAAGCTGGAAACCATCGGCGAGATGTCCTGCAACCCGGCCATTGGTGGCCTGGGCAAGGGCCATCTGGTGCGCGAGATCGACGCTCTGGACGGCGTCATGGGCCGGATGGCCGACAAGGGCGGCATCCAGTTCCGGATGCTGAACCGCTCTAAGGGTCCGGCCGTTCGCGGCCCTCGCGCCCAGATCGACCGCGAGCTCTATCGCGAGGCCATGCAGGCTGAGCTGGCTGCCACCAAAAACCTCGACATCATCGCCGCCGCCGCCGAGGACCTGATCGTCGAGGACGGTAAGGTCGCTGGCGCGATTGACGGGGCAGGGCGGTCGTATCGGGCGCCACGTGTAATCCTCACGACCGGCACCTTCCTGAAGGGCGTCATCCACCTGGGCGAGACCCGGATTCCCGCCGGCCGTGTCGGCGATGAGCCGGCGATCGGCCTGGCGGATCGGCTCTATGGTCTTGGCTTCCAGATGGGCCGCCTGAAGACCGGCACGCCCGCGCGCTTGGATGGCGCGACCATCGCTTGGGACCGGCTGGAGATGCAGCCCGGCGATGACGAGCCCGTGCCTTTCTCGTTCCTGAATGACCGCATCGACACGCCCCAGATCGCCTGTGGCATCACCTTCACCACGGCGCAGACCCACCAGATCATCGCGGACCGGCTGAGCGAGTCTCTGGTCTATGGCGGTCGCGCCACGGGGATCGGTCCACGCTATTGCCCGTCGATCGAGGACAAGGTCGTCCGCTTCGCCGACAAGACCAGCCACCAGGTGTTCCTGGAGCCGGAGGGCTTGGATGACACAACGGTCTATCCGAACGGCATTTCCACGTCGGTTTCGGAAGAGACCCAACTCCTGTTCCTGCGCACAATCCCAGGCCTGGAGGCCGTCGAGGTCAAGCGCTACGGCTATGCGATCGAATATGACTATGTCGATCCGCGCGAGCTTTACGCCACGCTGGAGACCAAGCGCCTGCCGGGTCTCTACCTCGCTGGCCAGATCAACGGCACCACCGGTTATGAAGAGGCCGGCGCTCAGGGCCTGGTGGCGGGGCTGAACGCGGCGCTGGCCGAAAAGGGCAGGGAGCCCGCCGTCTTCGCGAGGGACGAGGCCTATATCGGCGTGATGATTGACGACCTTGTCACCCGGGGCGTCACCGAGCCGTATCGCATGTTCACCAGCCGGGCCGAGTTCCGCCTCACCCTGCGCGCCGACAACGCCGACCAGCGTCTGACCGATCGTGGGATCGCGCTGGGCGTGGTGGGCGAGCGCCGCGCTTTGGCCTGGGCCGAAAAGAAGGCGCGGCTGGAAGCGGCCCGCGCCTTTGCGCGTTCTGTGACACTGACCCCGAACGAGGCCGTGAAGGCCGGGTTCAAGGTCAACAGCGATGGCGTCCGCCGCGACCTGTTCGCCATGCTGGCCTATCCCGACGTGACGCTGGATGATCTTGGCGCTGTGTGGCCCGAGGTTTTCACGTGGAACACCGACGTCCGCGAGCAGATCGAGATCGAGGCCGCCTATGCCGGCTATCTCGACCGTCAGCGCGCCGACGCCGAGTCGCTGCGCAAGGACGAGGACCTGCGGCTCCCTGCGGATCTCGACTATGCCGACATCGGCAGTCTCTCCAACGAGGTCCGCGAGAAGCTGGTCCGCGTGCGTCCCATGACCCTGGGCCAGGCGGCTCGTATCGAGGGCGTGACCCCCGGCGCGCTGACCGCGCTGCTGGCCCATGTGAGGCGCAGCCGTGCAGCCTGAAGCCGTGACCGTTGAACCGCAGGCGCTCGATGCGTCTGGTTACCAGGCCCTTACCGGCGTCTCGGACGCCCAGCTCGCAGACCTGGCGCGCTTCCAGACGCTGCTGGCCGAATGGAACGCGGTGATGAACCTGGTCGGCCCGCTGACCATCGCCACCTACTGGACCCGCCACGCCTTGGACAGTTCTCAGCTCCTGGCCCTGGCTCCGGAGGCCCGAACCTGGGCTGACCTCGGCGCGGGCGCCGGTCTGCCCGGGGTGGTGCTGGCCATACTTCTGAAGGGCCAGGACAACGCCAAGGTCCACCTCGTCGAGAGCATGGCCAAGCGTTGCCGCTTTCTCGAGGTGGCGGCCCAGGCCCTGGACCTGCCTGTCGAGATCCACAATGTCCGCGCCGAAGAGCTGAAGCTGAAGGTCGATGTGGTCACCGCCCGCGCCTGCGCGCCCATGACCCGGCTGCTCGGCTTCGCCGAACCCTATCTCTATCGCGGCGCCACCGGCCTCTTCCTCAAGGGTCAGGACGTCGCGACTGAACTGACCGAGGCCCGCAAGGCCTGGTCGTTCGCCAGTGAGCTGCTCCCCAGCCAAAGCGACCCCCGTGGCCGCGTCGTCCAAGTGAAGAGGCTTTCCCGTGTCCGCTAATCCTCTCCGCGTCTTCGCCATCGCCAACCAGAAGGGCGGCGTCGGCAAGACCACGACCGCCATCAACCTGGGCACCGCCCTGGCCGCCTGCGGTGAGCGCGTACTGCTGATCGACGCCGACCCGCAGGGCAACTGCTCGACCGGCCTGGGCATCACCCGCATCCAGCGCCGGACCACGCTCTATGACGTGCTGATGGGCGAGTCGCCGGTGGTCGACGCGGCGGTGAAGACGGAACTGCCGGGGCTGGACGTCATACCGGCCGACGCCGACCTGTCGGGCATCGAGATCGAACTGGGTCAGACCGCCCGTCGGTCCTACCGCCTGCGCGACGCGCTCGAGGCCATCCGCGCCAATGGGCCGTACACCTATGTGCTGATCGACTGCCCGCCGTCGCTGAATGTCCTGACCGTCAACGCCATGACCGCCGCCGACGCGGTGTTCGTGCCGCTGCAGTGTGAGTTCTTCGCCCTGGAAGGCCTGACCCAGCTGATGCGGACCATCGAGCGCATCCGGGGCAGCCTCAATCCACGCCTGGAGATCCAGGGCGTGGTGCTGACCATGTACGATCGCCGCAACAGCCTTTCCGAGCAGGTGGCCCGCGACGTCCGCGAATATTTCGGCGACAAGGTCTATGACGCGGTCATACCGCGAAATGTCCGCGTCTCGGAGGCGCCGTCGTTCGGCAAGCCCGTGCTGCTGTACGACCTGAAATGCGCTGGCAGCCAGGCCTACCTGAAACTGGCCCGCGAAGTGATCAGCCGCGAGCGCGATCGCCAGGCCCAGGCCGCCTAGGCTCTTTTACGAACAACGATCCGAACGAGTACGAGAAGAAGATGGAGTCCGTAGTGGCTGAACCGAGTGGTTCCGAGGGGCGTCGTGGTCTGGGGCGGGGTCTGTCCGCCTTGCTGGGCGAGGTCGAGAACGCGCCGGCCCGGACCCCCGGCGATAGTGCGCCCGGCTCGCGTGAAGCGCCGATCGAGATCCTGAAGCGCAATCCCGACCAGCCGCGCCGCACCTTCCGAGAGGATGACCTGGAGGACCTGTCCAACTCGATCCGCGAGAAGGGCGTCCTGCAGCCGATCCTGGTCCGTCCGGCGCCGGGTGCGCCGGGCGAATATCAGATCGTCGCCGGCGAACGCCGCTGGCGCGCCGCCCAGCGCGCGGGCCTGCGCACCGTGCCGATCATGGTGCGCGAACTTGACGACCTGGCGGTGCTGGAAATCGGCATCATCGAGAACGTCCAGCGCGCCGACCTGAACGTCCTGGAAGAAGCGCTCTCCTACAAGGTGCTGATGGAGAAGTTCGAGCGCACCCAGGACGCCATCGCCCAGACCATCGGCAAGAGCCGCAGCCACGTCGCCAACACCATGCGTCTGCTGGCCCTACCGGACGAGGTGCAGTCCTACCTGGTCAGCGGCGAGCTGTCGGCCGGTCATGCCCGCGCCATCGCCGCGGCGGCCGACCCGGTGGCCCTGGCCAAGCAAATCATCGACGGCGGCCTGTCGGTCCGCGAGACCGAGGCCCTGGCCCGCAAGACGCCGAACGCGACGCCGAGCAAAAACAAGGGCGGTCGTCCGCCGCGCGTGAAGGATACCGACACCCAGGCCCTTGAGGCCGACCTGTCGTCGGTGCTCGGCCTTGATGTCGCCATCGACCATCGCGGCTCGACCGGGACCCTGACCATCACCTACGCCACGCTCGAACAGCTCGACGACCTGTGCAATCGGCTGACGCGCGGGGTGTGATCAGTCGCACCTAAAAGCGTGCGGATGAGCGCGTTTCAGGGCTCCTGAAAATCGCCTCTGTCGCGCACGAAACGGCGCCTTTCCGTACGCGGGGAGGCGCCGTTTTCGTGAGAGGAGGGCGGTTCACAGCGATTTCCGCCACAAGCCCTTATCTCGTAAGGCTTTCTCAATAAGCATCCACAGGCGCGCAAAGGGCCCGTTTTCGGGCCTTTTCGGGCCTACAGCCCCAGCCGCCTTGCGCGACCCGCGATCATCAGCGCCAGGCGCTCGGAGATCAGCTGGTCGGGCGAGCCGGAGGTCTTGCAGGCGCGGTCGGCGTTGAGGACCTCGCCCTGGATCTCGAGAATGGCCTCCAGGTTCCAGGCGCGGGCCTGGCGCAGGAACTCGCGCTCCTGTTTCCAGAACACGCCCGAGGCCTTGGCGGCCGCCTGAAGGTCGACGCCATTCTTGTGCAGGGTCAGAACCCGGCGCAGACGGCCCAGATAGTAGCCGAT
Organism: Caulobacter sp. FWC2; assembly: GCF_002742625.1. NCBI lineage: Bacteria > Pseudomonadati > Pseudomonadota > Alphaproteobacteria > Caulobacterales > Caulobacteraceae > Caulobacter > Caulobacter sp. FWC2. Next base: position 5,159,954 of record NZ_PEBF01000001.1, on the reverse strand, counting down.
GGCCCGGACGGCGGCTGAACCGCCTTCGCCCTCCGCCGCAGCGCGACGCAGGGCCTGCTGGGCGGGGCCGGCCCTGCCACCGAACGCATCGGCGGCGGCGTCGCTGAGCGAAGCTTCCGGCTCGACGCCCAGAAAGTCGGTCAAGTCGGCGGCGGTCGCGGTGACGCCGCTGTTGGGACCAAGATAGAGCGCCAGGCGCTCGATCTCGGCGCGGGCCACGCCGCGCTCCTTGGGCAGGCGTGAAACGAATAGGTCCAGCGCCTCGCTGTTGAGCCCCACCTTGTCGTTAGCCAGGGTGTCGCGCGTCAGGCGGGCCAGGTCGCCAGCCTCGTCCTCGTAGCAGGGAATGACGGCGCAGCCGTTAGCCTTCTCGCCGACCTTGCGCAGCTGGGAGTCGCGGCCCAAGGCCCCGGCCTCGACCAGGAAGAAGGCGTCGGGATTGAGCTTACCCTCGACATGGCGGGTCAGGGCCTCGGCGGCCTGCTTGTCCGGTCCGGCCTTCTCGCCGGCCAGGCGCAGGCGCACCAGGCGGCGGCCGCCCATCAGCGACATGGCCGACAGCTCGTCTTCCAGCTTGGCCGGATCGGCGTCCAGGTCGCTGTCGGTCAGCATGGCGGTGTCGAACGGGTCGTCGGGACGCTCGACGATGCGCTTGGCCAGGGCGTTGGCGCGATCACGCACGACGCCCCGGTCCTTGCCGTAGAGCACCACCGCCCGGATGTCCGGGGTCGGCTCCCTCAGGAAGCGTTCGACGTCCGGACGCTTGGAGAGGATCATGACTCGCTAGGCCGCCGGCTTCTTCTTGCCCGCCGCCAGCCAGGTGGCGAGATCCAGCTGGATCTTGCGGGCCGCTTCGGTCGCCGCCCGTTCCTGGCCGTCGTTCTGGGCCGCGATGGCCGCGTAGGGCTGGTCGGCGGAGTCGTAGGTCACCGACACGTCGGTCTTGCCGTTGGTGGCTTCCTTGCCGCTCTTGGCGTCCATCAGGCGCCAGTCGACGGTCATCCGCAGCTCGTAGCGGTTGGCGACATTGTCGAGGCGCACGCCGCGGGCGAAACGGAACTCCTTGACCGAGAAGTACAGCTTGTAGACCGCCGGATCGCCCTGCTTGTGGCCCAGGGCGTCGTCCAGCTGCTCGCGCAGCAGGTAGCCGCCCCGCCCTTCGGCCGCGACGGTCTCGATGCTGGTGAGACCGCCCTCGACCCCGGGACGGCCGTACAGCGGTGTGAAGCCGGCGCAGGCCGAAAGGGCGAGGGTCGAGAGCGCTATCGCGCCAGCCGCCAGGGTGCGTTTCATAGAGGTCCCTTGGGGTCTCAATTGGCCACGATGTTGACGATGCGGTCCTTGACCACGATCACCTTGCGGACGGTGACGCCCTCAAGGTGGGCCAGGACGTTCGGATCCGCCAGAGCGATTTTCTGGACCTCGTCTTCAGCCGCGCCGGCCTTGACCTTGATCTCGCCGCGACGCTTGCCGTTGATCTGAATCGGCAGGACGCGCTCGTCATCCGCGGCCAGGGCCGGGTCGGCCTTGGGCCAGGGCGCGTTGACGACCATGCCCTCGCCGCCGATCGAGGCCCAGGCTTCTTCGGCCAGGTGAGGCGTGAACGGGGCGACCAGGCGGGCGAGGATGTTCAGGGCTTCCTTGCGGGCCGCCAGCACACCCTGCGACGCGGGAGTCCCGTCCCCATTGGCAGCCGGAGCGGCCTTCAGGGCGTTCAGGAACTCGTACAAGCGCGCCACGCCGCTGTTGAAGCGGAAGCCCTCGATGCTGTCGGTGACGAAGCCGATCAGTTTGTGGGCCGCCTTGCGCAGGGCCACGGCCGCTTCGTCGCTGTCGTCATGGGCGAAGTCGCCGGCCGGCTGGCTGTCGAACTCGTTCCACAGACGGTGCGTGAAGCGCCAGGAGCCTTCGACGCCCGAATTGGTCCACTGGACGTCGCGTTCGGGCGGGCTGTCGCTCATCACGAACAGGCGCGCGCTATCGACGCCGTAGGCCTCGAAGATGTCCTCGGGGGCGACGACGTTCTTCTTGGACTTCGACATCTTCTCGATGTCGCCGATGATGATCGGGGCGCCCGTCGTGGCGTGGACTGCCGAGCGGTTATTGCCCTCGACGGTGATGCGGATGTCCGACGGTTCCACCCACTCGCCGGCCTCGTTCTTGTAGGCCTCGTGGGTGACCATGCCCTGGGTAAACAGGCCCGCGAACGGCTCCTCGACCGACAGCAGGTTCTCGTCCTTCAGGGCGCGGGTGATGAAGCGCGCGTACAGCAGGTGCAGGATCGCGTGCTCGACGCCGCCGATATACTGGTCGACCGGCAGCCAGTGGTCGGCCGCGTCCTTGCCCACCGGCTCGTCCGCGTGGGTGTCGGCGAAGCGGGCGAAGTACCAGCTGGAGTCGATGAACGTATCCAGCGTGTCGGTTTCACGCTCGGCCTTGCCGCCGCACGACGGGCAGGCCGTGTGACGCCAGGTCGGGTGACGCAGCAGCGGATTGCCCGGCTTGTCGAAGGTGACATCCTCGGGCAGGGCGACCGGCAGCTGGTTTTCCGGCACGGGCACGACGCCGCAGGCCTGGCAGTGGATCACCGGGATCGGGCAACCCCAGTAGCGCTGGCGCGAGATGCCCCAGTCGCGCAGGCGATAGACCGTCGCGCCCTCGCCCTGGCCGGCCGCCTCGATCCGCGACACGGCCTCGGCCTTGGCGGTCTCGACGTCCATGCCGTCCAGGAATTCCGAATTGAAGATCTTGCCGGGGCCGACATAGGCCTCCTTGCCGACCTGGAAGGTCGCCGGATCCTCGCCGTTGGGCAGGACGACGGGCTTCACCGGCTGGTCGTACTTGCGGGCGAAGTCCAGGTCGCGCTGGTCGTGGGCCGGGCAGGCGAAGATCGCGCCGGTGCCGTAGTCCATCAGGATGAAGTTGGCGATCCAGACGGGCAGGGTAATCGACGGATCCAGCGGGTGCTTGACCCGCAGGCCGGTGTCGTAGCCCAGCTTCTCGGCGCTCTCGATCTCGGCTTCCGAGGTGCCGCCCTTGCGGCAGTCGGCGATGAACTGCTGGATCTCGGGATTTTCGATCGCCAGGCGCTCGGCCAGCGGATGCTCGGGCGCGATGCCGACGAAGCTGGCGCCGAACAGGGTGTCGGGACGGGTGGTGTAGACCTCCAGCCCCTCGGCCATGCCGTCGGGCGCCTCGCCGTCAAAGGCGAACTTGAAGCGCAGGCCCTTGGAGCGACCGATCCAGTTCTCCTGCATCAGGCGAACCTTGTCGGGCCAGCGGTCCAGGGTCTTCAGGCCGTCGATCAGGGCGTCGGCGTAGTCGGTGATGCGCAGGAACCACTGAGTCAGCTTTCGCTTCTCGACCGTGGCGCCCGAGCGCCAGCCCTTGCCGTCGATGACCTGCTCGTTGGCCAGGACGGTCATGTCGACCGGGTCCCAGTTGACCGAGGCTTCCTTGCGATAGACCAGGCCGCGCTTCAGCAGGCGCAGGAACCAGGCCTGCTGCTTGCCATAGTATTCCGGGTCGCAGGTGGCGAACTCGCGCGACCAGTCGACCGAAATGCCCAGCGACTTCAGCTGCTCGCGCATGGCGGCGATGTTGTCGTAGGTCCAGCCCTTGGGATGGACGCCGCGCTCCATGGCCGCGTTCTCGGCCGGCATGCCGAAGGCGTCCCAGCCCATCGGGTGCAGGACGTTGAAACCTTGCGCGCGCTTGTAGCGGGCCACCACGTCGCCCATGGCGTAGTTGCGGACGTGGCCCATGTGGATGCGGCCCGACGGATACGGGAACATCTCGAGCACGTAGTATTTCGGACGGCCGTCGTTGATCTCGCCGGTCTTGAAGACGTCGGCCTTCGCCCAGGCTTCACGCCACTTGGGCTCGGTGTCTTTGGGATTGTAGCGGGCCATCGGGAACCAGGTCTTGGATGCGGAAAGACGCCCCAGGCGCGTGATAGCCGAAAGTGTAAGCGGTTTCGGCGGCCATCACGCGCCCGAGTTTTAAAATCGGAGCCTGCTAAGGCAGGCACCGCGCGCGTCCGCGACAAGGTAAGCGGTTTCGCGAGCGGAGCGCGCTGGAAATATAAGGTGTCACCAGGGTTCTCGCCGCTATGGCGAGAACCCCTGGAGGGGCCTTAGCCCTTGATGTTCGAAAGTCGAAGCTGACGAGCGCGGGTCAGGATCGCGTTCTCGAGGTCAGTCGAGGTCTGGTCGGCGACCGGAGCATCGACCCAGGCGCCGTTCACGTCCTTGGACTGCTTGAACACCGTGACGTTCAGGCCGTCGGCGCGCAGGCGCGTATCCAGGATATAGACCGTGGCCTTGAAGCGCTCGGCCGGGGTTTCCGGGTTCACGTACCAGTCGGTGATGATCACGCCGCCGTACGGATCGGCCGAGGCCAGCGGCATGAAGGCCAGGGTGTCGAGGCTGGCGCGCCACAGATAGCCGTTGACGCCAATCGAGCCTTCAGACGCCGGAGCCTTGCTGCCGCCGCCAAAGCGCTTGAACGGGTTGAGGCCCGGCTCGTCGCTTTGGGTCGAGAACGTCTTCGGGGGCTTGTTGCTGGCGCATGCGGTCATGCCCAGCATCGACAGAGCCAGGACGCCCGCGGCGAAGCCGCGCATCACAGACCCACGTTCAAACGCCATAGTACCTCGCTCCAATATTTCGCGGGCGCTCGCGCGCACCCAGGCGCGCCCCCGCGGCCGGGAGCCGGTCTATAGCATGGCTGCGCCGCCTCAAAACAGGAATCGCGTGACCTGGGGGCAACAGCACTCGATTGAATCGCCCAATTTGGCGCCGGGTGCGACCGAAGCGAGGTTGACCGCGTTCTGCTCCAGCCTTTAATCGCAATGTAAGGGGCTCGTTCCTACATGGGATGGGTGGGGATAACAGAGTATGGGCGGCGAGTGGTGATGACCGCGACGCGTTTCTTTCTGGCGGGGACCGCCGCGCTGATCCTGACGGGATCGGCGTCGATGGCGTTCGCCCAGGCCAAGCCGCATGCGGTTACTCCCGATTTCTCGGTCAAGAACGACTTCACCAGCGCCGCCGCCGGCGTCCAGTATCCTCAGGATGACAAGCGCACCCTGCGTTGGGACGCAAAGAAGGGCCGCTGGGGCCTGAAGCTGGACCTCGACCAGCCGTCCAGCCGTGAAATGCAAATGCAGGACGTCCAGGCCGGCGCCTATTTCAAGGTGACCCCGTCGATCCGCGTCGGCGGCGCCGTCAGCCTGGGTGAATCCAACCCGGCCCTGGCTGCCCGCAAGGCCCAGCAGCCCGATCAGGCCCCGCGCGTCCGCCTCGAGACCGCGTTCAAGTTCTAAGCGCTGGCAAGTTCTAAGCTTCGGCGAGTTCTAGGAACCGGCCAGAGCTTCGACCGCCGCGATCCCGACAATTCCGCTGCCGATCAGCTGCGAGACCGTGCGCGCGCGTATGCCGCCCAGGGCGTAGACCGGCAGCGACGTCGCCGCGACCAGACCCTTCAATTCCTCCACGCCAAGAGGTTCGCCGGCTGACGGACTGTTGCTGGGGAAGACCGGCGAGACGACGACCGCGTCGGCGCCTGCGCGTTCGGCCGCCCTCAGCGCCTCGCTGTCGTGGGCCGCGATGGTGATCAGCCAGCGGGCATATTCGGCGCGCAGGCGGGGAATCTCGGTCGAAGCCCGCTGAGGCATATGCAGGCCGTCCGCGCGGATGCCCTCGGCCAGGCCCGGATGCGCGCCGGCCAGCAGCAGCAGCCCGCGTTCGGTGGCGATGGTCCGCAGACGGCGACCGCGCTCAATTGCGTCCTCCGCGCCGAACGCCCGGTAGACGATGCCCGCGCCGGCCGGCAGGCGCTCGGCGACGGCCTCCGGGTTCGGAACACGCTCGGGATCGGTGAAGAATAGCAGGCCGGGCAGGGTCCGGCCCCGCACGGTCCTTGGCGGAAAGGCCGCCGCCGCACTAGACAGGACTTCCAGCTCGCTCACGTTTCCGTCCAAGGCCGCCCCGCGATGTCACACGCTCTCATTCAGATCCAGGACCGCATCGCCGCCGCCGAGGCGCGCGCCGGGCGACCGGCGGGTTCGGTGACATTGGTGGCGGTGTCCAAGACCCAACCCTGGGAGCATATCGCGCCCGTGCTGGACGCGGTACAGAAAGTCTATGGCGAGAACCGCGTGCAGGAGGCCATGGAGCGTTGGGGGCAGCGGCGCCTGGGTCTTGAGCTGCGCCTGATCGGTCCCCTGCAGACCAACAAGGCCCGCGAAGCGGTCGGTTTCTTCGACGTGATCGAGACTTTGGACCGCGACAGGCTGGCCCGCGTGCTGGCCGAGGAGATCCAGCGCGCCGGTAAGGCTCCGCGCCTCTACGTCCAGGTCAATATCGGCGAGGAAGAACAGAAGGCCGGGATCGCCCCCGCCGAGGCAGACGCCTTCATCAAGGCTTGCCGCGAGACCTATGGCCTGACGATCGAGGGTCTCATGTGCATTCCGCCCGTTGGCGCTGATCCCGCGCCGCATTTCGCGTCCTTGCGGGCCATCGCCGAGCGCAACGGCGTCGAGAAGCTGTCGATGGGCATGAGCGACGACTTCGAGGTCGCCATCGCCGAGGGGGCGACGTCGGTGCGGGTGGGCTCGGCGATTTTCGGATCGCGGACCTAGTCGGCGACGATCTCGACCGCATCACCCGGCTTGGCGACCGCAAGCAGCGCCTCCAGATCCGGTCGCGCGAGGGCTACGCAGCCTTCGGTGCCCGGATAGCCGTCGCGGGCCAAGTGCATGAAGATCGCCGAGCCCATGCCTGGCACGGGCGGACGGTCGTTGTGACCGAGGATCACCACCAGGTCGTAGACATTGTCGTCGCGCCACATCCGCTCTGCGCTGGCCGGATAGGGCAGCAGGACGGGGCGGTTGTAGTTCGGATCGCCCGGCGCATCGCACCAGCCGTCGTCGGGGCGAGTGGCGTGGAGGGGCAGGGCGGTCTTGGGCCCCCCTCTGTAGACGTCGGGTCGATACCAGACCTCGCGCATCACCCAGGTTCCGGTCGGGCTCTTGTTGTCGCCCTCGCGTTTGTCGGTGGCGGCGATCGCGCCGGCCTTGCCGATCGCGCAGCGCAGCATCTGCCCGTTCAGCTCGAAGCGGCCATCGGCATGGGCTCGGAACAGCATCGGCGGACGACTCCTCGACTTAAGGCCGCGCTCGGGGTTGTCCCCGAGGGCCGCAGCGGTGCATGTTCCGCCTTATGGCGCAACGCAAGACGCTTCTGCTGATCGACGACGACGAGGACCTGCGCGGCGCCTTGGCCGAGCAATTGGCCTTGCACGAGGAATTCGCCGTGGCCGAGGCCTCGACGGCCGGCGAAGGCGTGAAGATGTCGCGCGAGGTCAAGCCGGACCTGATCCTGCTAGATGTCGACCTGCCGGACATGGACGGCCGCGAGGCCTGCCGCCTGATGCGCAAGAACGGGGTCACGGCCCCGGTCATCATGCTGACGGCCGCGGCCAGCGACAGCGACACGATCCTGGGCCTGGAGTCCGGCGCCAACGACTATGTCACCAAGCCTTTCCGCTTCGGCGTGCTGCTGGCCCGCATCCGCGCCCAGCTGCGGGTCTACGAGGCCTCGGAAGATGCGCTGTTCCGCATCGGTCCCTACGAGTTCCGCCCCTCCGCCAAGCTGCTGGTCGACGAGAAGCAGAAGAAGGTGCGGCTGACCGAGAAGGAAACCAACATCCTCAAGTACCTCTATCGCGCCGGTTCCAAGCCCGTGTCGCGCGAGGAGCTGCTGACCGAGGTCTGGGGTTACAACGCCGGGGTCACCACCCACACGCTGGAGACCCACGTCTATCGTCTGCGCCAGAAGATCGAGCCGGATCCGGCCATGGCGCGGATCCTGATCACCGAGATGGGCGGTTACCGCCTCCAGCCGTAGCGACAAAGAAAAGGCCCGGTCAGCGATGACCGGGCCTGTTCATTTCAGCGATCGCGCCCCAAAAGGGGGATGATCTCAGGCGTTGCCGGCCACTTGACCTTCGGCCTGAGCCTTGCGCGCGGCGTAGACGCCGGCGAAGTCGATCGGGTCGATCAGGAAGGGCGGGAAGCCGCCTTCGGCCGTGACGTCCGAGATCAGGCGACGGGCGTACGGGAACAGGAAGCGCGGGCACTCAATCAGCAGCACCGGCTCGAGATCGGCCTCGGGGACGCCCTCGATGTGGAACAGACCGCCGTAGACGACTTCGACGTGGAACACGGCTTGTTCGTCGCGCAGGGCGCGGGCCGAAAGCTTCAGGTCCACTTCGAACAGGCCGTCCGGACGACCGCGGGCGTTCATCTCGACGCCCATGTCGATCTGCGGCTGGGCCGCGCCCGCGCGCAGGCTGTCCGGCGCCAGCGGGTTCTCGAACGAGAAGTCACGAACGAACTGGGCCAGGATACGGATGCCCGATTGCGCGACGGCGTTGTCGTCCGAAGTCGCCTCGGGGGCGCCATTGGGGGCGGTGGTGTCGGTCATTAGGATAAAATCCGTAATCGGCGTCTAAAACGCCTAAGAAAGGTGGGCGCTGCTACCATGGGGGCCACTCCGGCGCAACGTTAGGCGCCTGACGGGTGAGCGCGTCTCGCCTATATATAAATGACATCCTGGGCTCAAAGCCCGTTGCCGGACCTTGAAGTGCTCCAGATCCTGTTCCTCGCCGCGATCGCCGCCGTCGTCCTGTACCAGCTGTACGCCACCTTGGGGCGTCGCACTGGTCGTCAGCCCGAGGACGTGGTGACGGCCCAGCCCGGCGCCGCCCCGGTTCCGACCGAGACGCACCCGATCCTCCGCACCGAGGGCCTGGCGGCCCTGAAGTCCAAGCAGCCCGACTTCGACCCGACCAAGTTCCTGGCCGGCGCCCGCTCGGCCTATGAGCAGATCGTCAAGGCCTATGCCGAGGGCGACCGCGAGACGCTGAAGCCGCTTCTGGCCTCCGACGTCATGGACAATTTCGAGCAGGCCATGGCCGCGCGCGAGACGGCTGGCCGCAGCGAGAAGGTCGAGTTCCTGACCCCGCCGCGCCTTGACCTGGAGAAGATCGACGTGGTCGGCGACCTGGCCAAGGCCGTGGTGCGGATCCTGGCCGAGGTGCGCACCCGCACCAAGGACGAGCGCGGCGAGGGCGTCGACGATCGACGCACCGCCGAGCTCTGGACCTTCGAGCGCGAGGTCAAGAGCGCCAATCCCAACTGGCGCCTGGCCTTCGTGGCCGCCGCCGAGGCGTAATGATCAATATCCGTCGCGTCCCGACCGCCTTCGCCTCCGTGGCTCTGGCGGTCCTGCTGCTGAGCGCCTGCGCCAGCACGACGACCACCCAGCCGCCCGCCGCGACCGGGCCGACCGTCCCGCCGCCGACGACCGCCGCCACGCGGCCATCGCCCTCGACCCCCGCAGCGACGGCGCTGTCGTTCGCCAGCCTGGCGGGCTGGGCCGAAGAGGACCATGTGGCGGCCCTCGACGCCTTCCGCGCCGGCTGCGGCGTCGCCAAGGATCCGGCCATGGCTCGCGTCTGCGGTCTGGCTCGCAATGCCGCCGTCCTCGACGAGCCCGGCGCTCGGGCGTTCCTGGAAGCCAATTTCCGGGTCGAGCCGGTCGGCGACGAGGGTCTGCTCACCGCCTATTTCGCCCCGCAATACGAGGCGCGGATGTCGCGCAACGCCGAGTTCACTGTCCCGGTGCGCGGCCTGCCGGCCGATCTCGTGGTGCTGGACCTGGGGGCCTTCGAACCTGGCTTCGTCGGCAAGATGATCACCGGCCACGTCGAGGGCCCGACCTTCGTCCCCTATCCCGATCGCGCGACGATCGAGGCGACGCCGACCGACAAACCCCTGGCCTGGATGCGGCCGGAGGAGCTGTTCTTCCTGCAGATCCAGGGCTCGGGCGTGCTGGTCCTGCCCGACGGTCGCCGGGTCAGGGCGGTGTTCGCCGGGACCAATGGCAAGCCGTTCGTCGGGATCGCCAACGCCATGCGCGACAAGGGCCTGCTGCCCGACAACAACACCTCGGGCGACGCCATTCGGACCTGGCTGGCCGAGCATCGCGGGCCAGAAGCCGACGCGATCATGCAGCTGAACCCGCGCTATGTGTTCTTCCGGACGCTACCCGATGACGGCAAGGAGCCCGTCGGCTCGGCCGGCGTGCCGCTGCCGCCCGGCCGGGCGATCGCCATCGACCCCAGCCGCCACGCCATGGGCGAACTCTACTGGCTGGACGCCGCCGCGCCGAAGCTGGCGGGCGCCTTCCCGGCCTATCGCCGCCTGGTGGTGACGCTGGATACCGGCGGGGCGATCAAGGGCGATGTCCGCGCCGATCTCTACATGGGAACGGGCGCGGCCGCCGGGGCCGAGGCCGGGCGCGTGCGCCACGCCCTGCGCCTGTACCGGCTCGTTCCCCAGTAGGATGGCCAAGAAGCCGCCGCCATCCCAAGCAAAGACGGGGCCTGAGGACGACCGCCGCCTCTGGAAGCTCGTCGCCTCGACAGTGACGCCGCGCGCGCCGGAAAAGCCCGAGAAGATGCGGTCCAAGGCGCGGATACGGCCGGTGAAGAGCGCGACGGCGATCCCGGTGGAACAGCCGACCCACCTGGCCTCGATCGCCCCGCTGCGGGTGGCCCCCGAGGAGCTCAAGCCGGCCCCTGCCAAGGCCCTGAAGGCCCCCGCCCAGCGTATCGAGCCCAACCGCAAGCGCCGCATCGCCAAGGAACACGACCCCATCGGCGCGCGACTCGACATGCACGGCCTCGACCAGGATCAAGCGCGGGCGACGCTGGAGGGGTTCATCCGCCGCGCCTATGACGACCGCCATCGCGCGGTGCTGATCATCACCGGCAAGGGCAGGGTTGGCCACGGGGTGCTGAAACAGCGCACGCCGGAATGGCTGGCCGGTCCGGCCGTGCGCGACATGATCGCCGGGGTCTCCACCGCCGACCAGCGGCACGGCGGCGACGGCGCGCTCTATGTGGCGCTGAAACGGAAGGGCTGATCCGTCGCCCCGTCCTTGCCACGATCGTCTCGCAAAGCTTCACCGAAGCCTGGAGGCGCGCATGGACATCGAGATCGGGGCCGAGGCCAAGGACAAGAGCTTCAATCGGAGGGTGGCGATCACCGTCGTGGCCCTGTCGATCTTCATGGGCCTGTGCGGCGTCAAGGACGGCAACATCGTCCAGGCCATGCAGCAGGCCCAGTCTGATAGCGTCGACGCCTGGAACGAGTACCAGGCCACCAAGACCAAGCTCCACATCGACCAGACGGCGCTGAACCAGACGCGCCTGCTGTCGGTGTCCGGCGACCATCGGGCGGCGGAGGCCGTCCAGGTCGAGACCCAGCGGCTGCAGACCGAGATCGCCAAGTACCGGGCGGAGATTCCCGTGCTCAAGGCCAAGGCCGAGGGGTTTTCGGCGCAGTACGACGCCCTCAACGTCCATGACGACCAGTTCGACGCCTCGGACGCCCTGATCTCGATCGCGGTATCGATCGCGGCGGTGGCGGCGCTGGTCGAGATCCCGGCGGCGCTGTGGGCGTCGTGGGGGTTCGGGGCGCTGGGCGTGACGATGGGCCTGGCGGGCTTCCTGGGCTGGAGCCTGCACTCGGCCTTTCTCAGCAAGTTGCTGGGCTAGGTCTTCCGGGAGGCCTTCTCGGCGATGCCGGACGTGCCCTCGCGGGCTTCCAGCCTCTCGGCCACGGCGTCCAGAGAGACGCCCGAAGCGGCCATCAGGGCCAGCCAGTGGTACAGCAGGTCAGCGCTCTCGGCGGCCAAGGCATCCGGGCCTTGGGCCACGGCGGCGATTACGGTTTCAACCGCTTCCTCGCCCAGCTTTTTCGCAGCCAGGGCGGGGTCGTTGAGCAGCTTGGCAGTGTAGGAAACCGACGGATCGCCGCCCTTGCGGGCTTCGATCGTCGCAGCCAGGCGATCCAGGACTTCAGTCAGGCGGCTCATGCGGCGCTCCTGTCCAGGCGCACCGGGATGCCGGCGTCGGCCATGGCCTGCTTGGCCTCGCCGATGCTGATCTCGCCGAAGTGGAAGATCGAGGCGGCCAGCACGGCGGCGGCGTGGCCGTCGCGGGCGGCTTCGACGAGGTGCTCGGTCTTGCCGGCCCCGCCCGAAGCGATCACCGGCACGTTCACGGCGCCGGTCACGGCCTTCAGCAGGGGAATGTCGTAGCCGATCTTGGCCCCGTCGCGGTCCATCGAGGTCAGCAGGATCTCGCCCGCGCCGCGCTCCACGACCTTGGCGGCCCATTCGACCACGTCGATCCCGGTGTCCTTGCGGCCGCCATAGGTCCAGACGTTCCAGCCCGAGCCGTCTTCGCGCAGCTTGGCGTCGATGGCCACGACCACGCATTGGGCCCCGAAGGCGTCGGCGCCGGCGGCGATCAGGTCGGGGTTCTCGACGGCGGCGGTGTTGGTCGAGACCTTGTCGGCCCCGGCCAGCAGCAGGCGGCGCATGTCGGAAACCTGGCGGACGCCCCCGCCCACCGAGACGGGCATGAAGCAGACCTCGGCCGTGCGCGAGATGACGTCCAGGATCAGGCCGCGTCCCTCGCTGGAGGCGGTGATGTCCAGGAACATCAGCTCGTCGGCGCCGGCGGCGTCATAGGCGCGAGCCTGCTCCACCGGATCGCCGGCGTCGCGCAGGGAGACGAAATTGACCCCCTTGACCACCCGCCCGTCCTTCACGTCGAGGCAGGGAATGATCCGGGTCTTCAGCATCAGGCGGCCGCCGCGATCAGGGCTTCGGAAGGCTTGATCGTGCCGGCATAGAGCGAGCGGCCCAGGATGGCGCCGGCGATCTCGACGCCCGGACGGGCCTTGAGGCGCTCGATGTCGGCGACTGCAGCCACGCCGCCCGAGGCGATGACCGGGATCGAGACCGCGTCGGCCAGTTCGCCCACGCCTTCGACATTGACCCCGGTCAGGGCGCCGTCGCGGCTGATGTCGGTGATGATCAGGGCGGCGACGCCGACGTCCTCGAAGCGACGCGACAGGTCGATGGCCGACAGGTCCGACAGGCCGGTCCAGCCGTCGATCGCGACCTTGCCGTCACGCACGTCGACGGCCACGGCGATCTGTTCCGGCCACAGGCGGGCGGCCTTGCGGACCAGGTCCGGGTCGTGGACGGCCACGGTGCCGAGGATGACGCGGGAGACGCCGGCCTCGATCCAGGCCTCGACGCCTTCCAGCGTGCGGATGCCGCCGCCCAGCTGCACCGGGATGGAGATCGATTCCAGGATCGACTCCACGGCGGCGGTGTTGACCGACTTGCCCTCGATGGCGCCGTTCAGGTCGACGACGTGAAGCCACGAGAAGCCGTCCTTGACGAAGCGCTGGGCCTGGTCGGCGGGCGAAGTGTTGAAGACCGTGGCCTTCTCCATGTCGCCGTGCAGCAGGCGCACGCACTGGCCGTCCTTCAGGTCGATGGCGGGATAGAGGATCATGGGCGCCATTCCAGGAAGTTGGCGAGCAGGGCGAGCCCTGAAGCTTGTGACTTTTCGGGGTGAAACTGTACGCCCGCGACATTGCCCTTGGCCACCGCCGCGACGAACGGGCCGCCGTGGTCGGTGGTGGCCACGACATCGGCCGGGTCGGCCGCGTCGAGGGCGAAGGAGTTGGCGTAGTACATGTGGGCGCCGTCCTCGATCCCCTGGAACAGGGCATGAGCGCGGGCAAAGGTGATGGCGTTCCAGCCCATGTGCGGGATGGTCAGCGAAGGATCGTTCGGCGTGAGCTTCTTCACCTGGCCGGCGATCCAGTCCAAGCCCGGCGTGACGCCGAACTCAAGGCCTTCCGTCGCCAGCAGCTGGTGACCGACGCAGATGCCCATGAAGGGGACGCCCCGACCGTGCACGGCCTGGTTCATGGCTTCATACACGCCGGTGGCGTCCAGTCCGGCGCGGCACGAGGCGAAGGCCCCGACGCCGGGCAGGAAGACGCGGTCGGCCTTGGCGACAAGGTCGGGATCGGCGGTGACGACGATGTCGGCGTCGAGCGCGCGGCGGCGGGCCGCCTCACGCAGGGCCTTTTCGGCCGAACGCAGGTTGCCCGACCCGTAATCGATCAGGGCGACGGTCTGCATGGAGTATCCTTACAGCACGCCCTTGGTGGACGGAGCCTGGCCGCCGGTCTTCGGGTCGATCTCGACCGCCTGACGCAGCGCCCGGGCCAGGGCCTTGAAGCCGCTTTCGGCCACATGGTGGGTGTTATCGCCGTACAGGGTCTCCAGATGCACGCACGCCCCGCAGTTCATCGCGAACGCGTGGTGGAACTCCTTGAAGAGCTCGGTGTCCATCTCGCCGACCTTGGGTCGCTTGAAATCGACCTTCCAGATCAGATACGGCCGGTTGGACAGATCGATGGCGCAGCGCGTCAGGGTCTCGTCCATCGGGATATAGGCCGCGCCGAAGCGGCGGATGCCCTTGAAGCCGTCCAGCGCCTTGTTGATCGCTTGGCCCAGCACGATGCCGGTGTCCTCGACCGTGTGGTGCATGTCGATATGCAGGTCGCCCTTGGTCTCGACCTTGAGGTCGAAGCCGCCGTGGCGCGCGAAGCTCTCCAGCATATGGTCGTAGAAACCAATGCCGGTGGAGATCGTCGAGACGCCGGTCCCGTCGAGATCGATCCAGACCCGGATCTGGGTCTCCTTCGTCTCGCGGACCACTTCAGCGGTGCGGGCCATGAGCTTCCTAAAGTCCATTCTTCGCGGCCAGCTCGCGCAGGGAAACCTGCGGGCGCGGGCCGTAGTGGTCGATGACCTCGGCGGCGGCCAGGGAGCCCAGCTGGCCGCAGACCGGCAGCGGACGGCCCTGGGTCAGGCCGTAGAGGAAACCAGCGGCGTATTGGTCGCCCGCGCCGGTCGTGTCCACGACTTTTTCCACGGGGTAGGCCGAGATTTCGTGAAGCTGCCCGCCCGAGGCCACGACCGAACCCTTTTCGCTGCGGGTGACGGCGGCGATCTCGACCATCTCGGCCAGCGCCTTGGTCGCGGCGTCGAAGTCGTCGGTTTCGAACAGGGCGCAGACCTCGGCGGCGTTGGCGAAAACGATGTCGCACTGGGTCTGGATGAAGCCCAGCAGACCGGCGCGGTGGCGTTCGACCACGAAGCTGTCTGACAGGGTGATCGCGATCTTGCGGCCGGCGCCGTGGGCGAGGGCGGCGGCCTTGGCGAAGGCGCGGCGGGCTTCCGGCGGGTCGAACAGATAGCCTTCCAGATACGAGACCTGGGCGGCTTCGATGATCTCGGGATCGACATCGGCGCTGGACAGCTCGACGCACGCGCCGAGATAGGTCGACATGGTGCGCTGGGCGTCGGCGGTGACGTTGATCAGGCTCTGGGCGGTGGCCGGGCCCTCGGCCAGGGCGGGCGTGGTGAACACGCAGCCGATGGCGTTCATGTCGTGGCGGAAGACGCGGCCCAGCTGGTCGTCGGCGACCTTGCCGATATAGGCGGCCTTGCCGCCGAAGCTGGCGATGCCGGCCATGGTGTTGGCGACGCTGCCGCCCGAGGCTTCGATGCCCGAGGCCATGGCGTCGTACAGGCTCGCGGCCCGCGCCGGGTCAATCAGGGCCATCGAGCCCTTGGTCAGGCCTTCCTTGGCGAGGAAGGCGTCGTCGCACTGGGCGATGACGTCGACGATGGCGTTGCCGATGCCGGCGACGTCGTAGAGCGCGGTCATGGAGCGGAACAAACCTTTGAAAGAACAGGGCGGGCAAGCCCGAAACACTTGGCGATTAAAGGAAGTGGGAGCTCAAGGCAACGCAAGGCTTGCCCGACCGGTCGCGACATCTTAGCTGCGAGGCTTCGTTGAACGCGAGTATGCCGATGGCCGACATCCTGATCCTGGTCCCCGCCCGCGACGAGCACCGCTATGGCGACAGCTGGGCGCCGCTGCTGGAGCGCCTGGCCGGACCGCTGCGCCGCCACGGCCTGACCATCGCCGCCCAGCCGTGGACGGACCGGGTGGACCAGGACCAGGCGCGTCTGGTCATGCCCTCCCTGGCTTGGGGCTACCACGCTCGCCAGGCCGACTGGTTCGCCCAGCTGGACGCTTTCGAGGCGGCCGGTCTCCGCATGGTCAATTCGCCTGCGGTGCTGCGCTGGAACTCGACCAAGACCTATCTGGTGGAGCTGGCCGGGAAGGGCGCGCCGGTCGTCCCGACCCACGCGCACGACGCCCTGACGCTGGAGCACGTCCAGGCCGCCTTCGACGCGTTCGGGGTCGACGAGGTGGTGGTCAAGCCGCAGATCTCGGCCGGCTCGCACGAGACCATCCGGGTCAAGCGCCACGGCTCGCTCGAAGGCGGCCCTACGGGTCCGGCCCTGATCCAGCCGTTCCTGCCGGCGGTGGGCGAGGAGGGCGAACTGTCGCTGTTCTATTTCGACGGCCATTTCAGCCACGCGGTGGCCAAGGTGGCCGTGGAGGGCGACTTCCGCGTCCAGCCGCAGTTCGGCGGCAGGGCGACCGAGATCGCGCCCGAGCCCGAGGCCCTGCGCGCGGCCGAGATGGTGCTGGAAGCGGCCGGCGCGCCCCTGACCTATGCCCGTGTCGACCTGATCCGGGGTCTGGAGCACACGCCGCAGCTGATGGAGCTGGAGGCGATCGAGCCGGATCTCTTCCTGGAACACGCGCATGACCAGGGCGAGGCCTTCGCCCAGGCGGTGATCAAGGCGATCGGCTAAGCCCCCAGAAACAGCTCTCGCGAAGGGCACAGGTCGCTGATCCTGCAGATCTCGCACTTGGGCTTGCGCGCCACGCAGACATAGCGGCCGTGCAGGATCAGCCAGTGGTGCGCCCGGGTCTGATACGGAACCGGCACGATCCGCATCAGGTCCTGCTCGACCGCGTCGGGGGTTTTGCCGGCTGACAGCTTCAGGCGGTGGGCGACGCGGAAGACGTGGGTGTCCACGGCGATGGCGGGCTCGATGTCCAGCTCGTTCAGCACCACGCTGGCGGTCTTGCGGCCCACGCCGGGCAGGGCTTCCAGATCCTCACGGTTCAGCGGGACCTGACCGCCGTGCTTGTCCATCAGGATATGGGCGGCGGCGATGACGTTCTTGGCCTTGGTGCGGAACAGGCCGATCGAGGCGATGTACCTGATCAGCCCTTCTTCGCCGAGCTCCAGCATTTTCTGCGCGCTGTCGGCGACCTGGAACAGCGGGCCGGTGGCCTTGTTGACCTGGACGTCTGTGGCCTGGGCCGACAGGGCCACGGCGGTCACCAACTCATAGGGGTTGGCGTAGTTGAGCTCGGTCTTGGGATGCAGCTCCAGGCTTTCGAACCGCGCGAACAGCACCTCGACCCGTTCGCGCTCGGCGGGGCTGATGCGCTTTTGGGCGGGTTTCTTCTTCTTCGTCAGCGAGGGCTTGGCCATGGCGGGGACCATGCCGTGGTACGAACGTCTCGCCAAGCATCGGCAGCGCGACTAGATTTCCGACCCATGGCCGCGCCGATCTACATGGACACCCTGATCACGCCGAACCGGTCGCTGAGCGATCGGGGCATGAAGATCGTGCTGGGCGTGGTCATCGCCTTCAACCTGCTCATCGCCCTGTTCCTGCTCGTGCTGCGCGCGCCGGTGGTGCTGCCATTCCTGGGCCTGGATGTGCTGGGCGTCTGGCTGGGCCTGAGGGCCAGCGCCCGCGCCGCGCGTCGGGCCGAGCGCGTGCACGTCACAGCCGAGGCGATCACGGTCAGCCGAGAGGATGAGAAGGGCAGCCGTCAGATCTGGACCTCGCCCACGGCTTTCACCCGGGTCGGTGTCGAGCAGCCGGGCGAGCATGAGGCGCGGGTTCGCCTGATGATCTACCGTCGGCGCCTGACGATCGGCCGAGCCCTGGCGCCGGTCGAGCGCATGGACTTCGCCAATGCTCTTCAGGACGCCGTCCGCGCTGCCCGCAACGAGCGCTGGTCGTGACCGCCTGGACACCGACAGCAAGAACCGGGCGGACACTGTTCTGCGCGCGCCATAGCCTATGAGCATGGCCTACGACGCATCCCCTTTTCCGACCGCAATCCCGGAGATGGCCAGCCAGGAGTTGGCTCGCCTGGCTGAGCGCTCGGTCGACTACCACCGCATGGCCAAGGCGCTCGACTGGCTGGCCGAGCGGTGGTCGGATCATCCCTCGCTGGACGAGGCCGCCCAGGCCGTAGGCCTGTCGCCGTTCCACTTTCAACGCATCTTCACCCGCTGGGCCGGGGTCAGCCCCAAGAGCTTCGTCTCGGCCATCGCCCACGCCGAGGCCCGCCGCTCGCTGGAAGCCGGCGGCACGGTGCTGGACGCGGCCTTCGACGCCGGGCTGTCGGGGCCCTCGCGCCTGCACGACCTGTTCATCGCCCAGGAGGCCGCGACCCCCGGCGAGGTGCGCCGGCGCGGGGCGGGGATGCTGCTGCGCTGGGGGTGGGCCCCGACGCCGTTCGGCAAGGGCCTGTTCGTGATGGCCGAACGCGGCCTGGCGGGCCTGGCCTTTTCGGACGGCGACGACGAAGCGACCTTCGCCGACATGCACCGCCGCTTCCCGGCCGCCGACTGGCGACAGGACGATGAGGCCGCTCAGGCCACGGCGATCCACGCCTTCACAGGCGGGGAAGGGCCGTTGCCGGTCGTGCTGATCGGCTCGCCCTATCATGTGCAGGTCTGGAAGGCCCTACTGCGGATCCCGGCCGGCGAGACCGCCACCTACGGCCAGGTCGCCTGCTGGGCCGGCAAGCCCAAGGCGTTCCAGGCCACGGGCGGCGCCATCGGGGCCAACCCGATCTCGCTGCTGATCCCCTGTCACCGGGCGATCGGCAAGAGCGGCAAGCTGACCGGCTACCATTGGGGCCTGGCGCGCAAGGCGGCGATCCTGGGGATGGAGGCGGTCGCGGTCGCCTCATGAAACCCAGGGTCCGTCCTCGCCCTTCGACAGGCTCAGGGTGAGGACTACTCTTGCCGCCGATCAGTAGAAAACCTCACCCTGAGCTTGTCGAAGGGCGGGGTTTTCGGTCGCCCTAAAGGATAAACCGGCTGAGGTCGGCATTGGCCGCCAAAGCCCCGATCCGCTCCTGCACATAGGCCGCGTCGATCGCAACGGTCTCGCCGCTACGATCGGCCGCCGAGAAGCTGATCTCCTCGACCACCTTCTCCAGGATCGTCTGCAGCCGGCGGGCGCCGATGTTCTCCACCGAGTTGTTCACCGCCACGGCCGCGTCGGCCAGGGCGTCGATGGCTTCGTCGGTGAAGGTCAGGGTCACGCCTTCGGTCAGCATCAGGGCCTGGTGCTGGCGGATCAGGTTGGCTTCCGGCTCGGTCAGGATGCGGCGCATGTCGTCGCGTGACAGGCCTTTCAGCTCGACGCGGATCGGCAGGCGGCCTTGCAGTTCGGGCAGCAGGTCCGACGGCTTGGCCACGTGGAAGGCGCCCGAGGCGATGAACAGGATGTGGTCGGTCTTCACCGGCCCGTACTTGGTCGAGACCGTGGTGCCCTCGATCAGCGGCAGCAAGTCCCGCTGCACGCCCTCGCGGGAAACGTCGGCGCCCGAGCGCTGCGAACTGCTGGCGACCTTGTCGATCTCGTCCAGGAAGACGATGCCGTGGTTCTCGGTCAGCTCGAGGGCCTCCTGGGTGAGGGCTTCCTGGTCGAGCAGCTTGTCGCTCTCCTCGGCGATCAGCGGGGTCCAGGCGGCCGAGACGGTGGTCTTGTGGGTCTTGGTGCGACCACCGCCGAACGACTTCATCATTTCCGACAGGTTCAGCACCTGGGCGCCGGGCTGGCCGGGGATCTCGAAACTGCCGCCGCCGCCGGTGTCGGCCAGCTGCAGCTCGATATCCTTATCGTCCAGCTCACCGGCGCGCAGTTTCTTGCGGAAACTGTCGCGGGCGGCGGTCGAGCCAGGGCCGGTCAGGGCGTCGAGGATGCGCTCCTCGGCGGCGGCTTCGGCCTTCGCCTTCACAGCGGCGCGGCGCTTGTCGCGGACCATGGCGAGCGCGCTTTCGACGAGATCGCGGACGATCTGGTCGACGTCGCGGCCGACATAGCCGACCTCGGTGAACTTGGTGGCCTCGACCTTGAGGAACGGCGCCTGGGCCAGCTTGGCCAGGCGACGGGCGATCTCGGTCTTGCCCACGCCGGTTGGGCCGATCAGCAGGATGTTCTTGGGCGTCACCTCGTCGCGCAGGTCGGCCGGCACGCGACGGCGGCGCCAGCGGTTGCGCAGCGCCACGGCGACGGCCTTCTTGGCCTCGGCGTGGCCGACGATGTAGCGGTCCAGTTCGGAAACGATCTCGCGGGGGGAAAACTCGGTCATTACAGGCTTTCCACCGTCAGATTGCCGTTGGTGTAGACGCAAATCTCGGCGGCGATGGCCATCGCCTTGCGGGCGATCTCTTCGGCCGAGAGGTCCTGGTCGAGGAGTGCCTTACCCGCCGCCAAGGCATAATTTCCGCCCGAGCCGATCGCCGCCACGGCGTTGCCGTCGGCGCTCTCGCCCGGCTCCAGCACGTCGCCGACGCCCGTGACGGTGTAGATGGCGGTCTTGTCGGCGACCAGCAGCATGGCTTCGAGCTTCCGCAGATAACGGTCGGTCCGCCAGTCCTTGGCCAGGTCGACGCAGGCCCTGGCCAGCTGGTCCGGGTACTGCTCCAGCTTGGCCTCGAGGCGCTCGATGAGGGTGAAGGCGTCGGCCGTGGCCCCGGCGAAGCCGGCCACCACCTTGCCCCCGGCCAGGCGTCGGACCTTACGGGCGTTGCCCTTAACGACGGTTGGCCCCATGGAGACCTGTCCGTCGCCGGCGATCACGGTCTGTCCGTTCTTGCGCACCGCCAGAATGGTCGTGCCGTGCCAGTCGGGGAAGGAATTGCTGCTTTGCATGGCTTCGCATGTGGCGAGGCCGGGCCGGAGGGTCAAGCGCTGTGAGTTTTTCAGCAAACGAGGTCGAGCGCTACGCTCGCCATCTGGTGCTTCGCGAAGTGGGCGGTCCGGGCCAGCAGAAGCTGAAAAGCGCCCGCGTGCTGATGGTCGGGGCCGGGGGGCTGGGCGCGCCGGCCGCGCTGTATCTGGCCGCCGCCGGGGTCGGGACCATCGGCCTGGTCGACCCGGACGCCGTCTCTCTGTCGAACCTGCAGCGCCAGGTGCTCTACGCCACCGCCGATGTCGGCCGGCCGAAGGTCGAGGCGGCGGTCGAGCATCTGGCCGCCCTGAACCCCCACACCACGGTCGAAACCCACCCGGTATGGCTGGACGCCGCCAACGCCGGCAACATCGTCAGGCGGTATGACCTCGTCCTGGACGGCACCGACGACTTCGCCACCCGCTTCGCCGTCAGCGACGCCTCCCTGGCCCAAGGCAAGCCCTTGGTCAGCGGCGCTCTGGGCCGCTGGACCGGCCAGGTCGGGGTGTTCCAAGGCCAGCCCTGCTATCGCTGCCTGGTCCCGGAAACCCCGCCAGACGCCGAGACCTGCTCGCTGGTCGGCGTGGTCGGGGCGCTGGCGGGGGCGATCGGATCGATGATGGCGCTCGAGGCGATCAAGCTGATCGTCGGCGCGGGTGAACCGTTATCGGGCAAGCTCTTGATCTATGACGCCCTTTCGGCCGAGACCCGCACGGTGCGGATCGGGGCCGATCCCCATTGTCCGTCGTGCGGCGCTTGACGAAGAACATCGTTCTCTGAAAGCCTAGTATGAGATTCACATCGCGGAGAGGCGGGATGAAGACGCTGTTGCGCGGCCTTGGCGTGGCCCTGGCCCTCATCGCCGTCCTGGCCACGGCGGGCTGGTTCCTGCTCCAGCGGCCCGACATACCCTATGCCACGCTGGAAGCGCGGTATGGCTATGCCGACAGCCAGTATGTGGACCTGCCGGGCGGCGTGCGGGCGCACTACCGCGACCTCGGACCGCGAGAGGCGCCGGCCATCGTACTGGTTCACGGCTTCTCGGCCTCGACCCATGCCTGGGACGCCTGGACCAAGGCGCTGTCGGGCAACTATCGCGTGGTCGTCCTCGACCTGCCGGGTCACGGCCTGACGCGGGCGCCTGCGGGCTATGCCGCGGGTCGGGACGGTTTCGGCGCGGTGGTCGACGGCGTGACCGGCAAGCTGGGCCTGGCGCGCTTCACCCTGGGCGGCAATTCGATGGGCGGCGGCGTGGCCTGGGCCTACACCCTGGACCATCCGGACAAGGTCGAGCGCCTTGTTCTCGTCGACGCGGCGGGCTGGCCGATGACCAAGGCCGGCGGAGCCTCGATCTTCGCGATCCTGCGCAATCCGCTGGGCCGCCGCTTGCTCAAGGACATCGACAGTCGCCCGCTGGTCGCCCAGGGCCTGCGCGCCGCCTATCTTGATCCCAAGCTGGTCACGCCGGCCCTGGTCGATCGCTATGTCGATCTGGCCCGCGCCCCGGGGCATCGCGACATCCTGCTGGGCTTGCAGACCGGCGCGCGGCGGCTGGCGACGGCCGCCGACCTGTCGCGGATCCACGTTCCCACCCTGGTGATGGTCGGCCAGGACGACCGCCTCATCCCGGCCGCCGATGGCGAGAAGTTCCACAAGGCCATACCGGGCGCGACCCTGATCCTCTATCCGGGCGTGGGTCACGTGCCGATGGAGCAGATCCCGGATCGCTCGGCGGCCGACCTGAAAGCCTGGCTGGAAGCCCATCCGGTGAAACAGCCATCCAATCCGGGTTGATCTGGATCAAGAATTCGCTCCGCCTGCTAGGCTAAGCCTCGTCAGCTTGGACGGAGGCACGACATGAGCCCATCGCGGATCGGACTGCAAAGCCTGAAGGCCATGGTGATGCCGGCACAGGCCGCCGCCGCCCTGATCGGGCCCGGTGAGACTGTGGGCATGAGCGGCTTCACGGGCTCGGGCTATCCCAAGGCCGTGCCGATGGCCCTGGCCAGCCGCATCGAGGCCGAGCACGCGGCCGGAAACCCCTTCCGCCTGCGGGTCTGGACCGGCGCCTCGACCGGGCCGGAACTGGACGGCGCCCTGGCCAAGGCGGACGGCATCGAGTTCCGGCTGCCCTACAATTCCGACCCCATCGCCCGCGACAAGATCAATCGCGGCGAGATGGACTATTTCGACATGCACCTGTCCCAGGTGGCGCCGATGGCGTGGCAGGGGTTCCTGGGGCCGCTGGACACGGCGCTCATCGAGGTCAGCGGCATCCGGCCCGACGGGTCGCTGATCCCGTCCTCGTCGGTGGGCAACAACAAGACCTGGATCGACCGCGCCTCCAAGGTGATCCTGGAGGTCAATCGCTGGCAGAACCCGGCTCTGGAGGGGATGCACGACATCTACTACGGCACGGCCCTGCCGCCGAACCGCGTGCCAATCCCGCTGGTGCGGCCGCACGACCGCATCGGCGAGGCCTATTTCCGCTGCGACCCGGACAAGATCGTCGCCATCGTCGAGACGGACTCCCCCGACCGCAACCTGCCGTTCGACGCCCCGGGCGAAGACCATCGGGCGATCGCCGGCCACCTGTTGGAATTCTTCCGCCATGAGGTGGCGCGCGGGCGGCTGCCGGCCAGTCTGCTGCCGCTGCAGTCGGGCGTGGGCAACATCGCCAACGCGGTGATGTCGGGCCTGGTCGACGGGCCGTTCGACAACCTCACCGCCTTTACCGAGGTACTGCAGGACGGAATGCTGGAGCTGATGGAATCCGGCAAGCTGCTGACCGCCTCGGCCACGGCGTTTTCGCTGAGCCCCGAGGCGGCCGCGACCCTCAACGCCGACATGGCTCGTTTCCGCGATCGTCTGGTGCTGCGCCCGCAGGAGATCAGCAACCACCCCGAACTGATCCGCCGCCTGGGCTGCATCGCCATGAACGGCATGATCGAGGCCGACATCCACGGGGCCGTGAACTCGACCCACATGATGGGCTCGCGGATCCAGAACGGCATCGGCGGCAGCGGCGACTTCGCCCGCAACGCCTATGTCTCGATCTTCATGGCCCCGTCGACGGCCAAGGGCGGCAAGATCTCGACCATCGTGCCCAAGGCTCCGCACGTCGACCACATCAACCAGGACGTCCAGATCCTGGTCACCGAACAGGGCCTGGCCGACCTGCGCGGTCTGTCGCCCCGCCAGCGGGCCGAGGTGATCATCGAGAACTGCTCGCACCCGGACTATCGCCCGGCGCTGAAGGACTACCTGGCAAGAGCGCGTCGGTACTCCTACGGCCAGCAGTCCCCGACTCTGCTGATGGAAGCCTTCGCCTGGCACCAGCGGTTCATCGAGACGGGAGACATGCGGGGCTAGTCGCCAGGGCTTGAGCCGGATCAAGGCGCGGTCGGCCGATCGGGTCGATCCTGCTGGCTTTGAGTCCGGAGTGTTCGATGACCGACCAGCAGACCGCGTTCGACCAGATCGGCGGCGCTTCGCGCGTGGACGCCCTGGTCGAGGCTTTCTACGATTTCGTCGAGACCGACCCCGCCTATGCCGGCCTTCGGGCGATGCACGCGCGCGACATGACGACGGTGCGCGCCGCGCTGAAGGGCTGGCTGACCGGCTGGCTGGGCGGCCCGCGCGACTGGTTCGCCGCCAATCCCGGCGTCTGCATGATGTCGATGCACCGCGCTATGCCGATCGACACCGCGACGGCCGGTCAATGGACTGACGCCATGGGCCGCGCCTTGGCTCAGGTCGAGGTCGACCGTGAAATGGCGGCGGCCCTGCACGAGGTCTTCGGCCGGATGTCCGCGAACATGACGACCCGATAGGTCTCTACAGCATCGACGGGATCACGCGGTCCGGCGGCCGGTGGCCGTCCATGAAGGTCTTCACGTTGACGATGACCTTCTCGCCCATGTCGATGCGGCCCTCGACCGTGGCCGAGCCCATGTGGGGCAGCAGCACGACATTGGGCAGCTTCAGGAGCTTGGGATTGATCGCGGGCTCGTGCTCATAGACGTCGAGGCCGGCGCCGGCGATCTCCCCCTTGGCCAGCATGTTGGCCAGGGCCCCTTCGTCGATCACCTCGCCGCGCGCGGTGTTGACCACGATGGCGTGCGGCCGCAGCAGCTTCAGCCGACGGGCCGACAGCAGGTGGTAGGTGGCCGGGGTGTGCGGACAGTTGACCGAGATGAAGTCCATCCGGGCCAGCATCTGGTCGAGGCTTTCCCAATAGGTGCAGCCCAGCTCCTCGGCGATGCGCGGGCTGACGGGCTTGCGGTTGTGATAGTGCACCTGCATGCCGAAGGCCTTGGCGCGGCGGGCGACGGCCTGGCCGATGCGGCCCATGCCGATGATGCCCAGGCGCTTGCCCCACAGGCGGCGGCCCAGCATCCAGGTCGGCGACCAGCCATGGAAGCCGCCGGACTTGACCACTTCGGCCCCTTCGACGATCCGGCGCGAGGCGGCCATGATCAGGGTCATGGTCAGGTCGGCGGTGTCTTCGGTGAGAACCCCCGGCGTATTGGTGACGATGATGCCGCGCGCATTGGCCGTGGCGACGTCGATATTGTCCACACCGGCCCCGAAATTGGCGATCAGCTTGAGCCGATCGCCGGATCGCGACAGAAGGCGGGAGTCGATACGATCGGTGATCGTCGGCACCAGCACGTCGGCGCGGCCCATGGCGTCGACGAGTTCATCCGCCGTCAAGGGTTTGTCGGAGACGTTCAGTTCGGTATCGAACAATTCGCACATCCGCGTCTCCACTGGATCAGGGAGTTTGCGGGTGACGATGACTTTGAGCTTGCGGGCGGCCATGGGCGGTTTGAAAAGCTCTCTCTGACGGGCGTTTGAAAGCTGTAGCAAAGGGGCCCGAGGGGGCCAAGCAACATGCCGTCGAAATCAGAACATCGTTCGTCCCGAATGGGTTTCGCCTTGATCGGGGTCACCTTGGCGCTGCTGGCGGGGCCAGCGCGGGCGGAAGGGCCGAAGATCACCCCGTCGGGGCTGGAGGTTCCGCGCTACGTCTCGCTGAAATATGCCGAGGTCAATGCGCGCAACGGTCCGGACGAGGCGCATCGGCTGCTGTGGATCTACCACGCCAAGGGCCTGCCGGTGCAGGTGGTGGCCGAAACGCGCGAATGGCGGCGGATCTGCGATCCCGAGGGCGGCTTGGCCTGGGTGCACAAGCGCACGACC
This sequence comes from Caulobacter sp. FWC2, assembly GCF_002742625.1. NCBI lineage: Bacteria > Pseudomonadati > Pseudomonadota > Alphaproteobacteria > Caulobacterales > Caulobacteraceae > Caulobacter > Caulobacter sp. FWC2. The sequence goes on along the minus strand of NZ_PEBF01000001.1, from coordinate 5,133,878 downwards.
GACGGCCGCCGCTCGGCCATGCGGGTGCTGCCGACGAACCTGCCCCTGCTCGGGGCTCCCAAGGCGGGGGCAAAGGTCAGCGCCTATCTGAAGGGCCGATCGGTCGCCCAACTCGACAAGTGCGAGAAGGGCTGGTGCAAGCTGCGCGCCGACGGCTCGACCGGCTGGGCCAAGGAAAGCGACATCTGGGGCGCCGATCCGGTCGTGCAGTGCCGCAAGGGTTAGGCGCAGACCGCGCTTGAGGGATGTCGACCGGCAGGGAAACGTTGAGACCTGACCCGCCGCCGTGCTAGGGGCGTGCCCATGCAGAAGAACGCCTACACCTTCGAAGAACTCCTGGCCTGTGGCCGCGGCGAGCTGTTTGGCCCCGGCAACGCACAGCTGCCGGCCCCGCCCATGCTGATGTTCGACCGCATCGTCCGGATCGAATCCGACGGCGGCAAGCACGGCAAGGGCTATGTCGAGGCCGAGTTCGACATCAATCCGGACCTCTGGTTCTTCGGCTGCCACTTTATCGGCGACCCCGTCATGCCCGGCTGCCTGGGCCTGGACGCCATGTGGCAGCTGGTCGGCTTCTTCCTGGGCTGGTCGGGTGGTCCCGGCCGCGGCCGCGCCCTGGGCGTCGGCGAGGTGAAGTTCACCGGACAGGTGACGCCGGACGTGAAGAAAGTCGTCTATAAGATCGACTTGAAGCGGGTGATCATGCGTAAGTTGGTCATGGGAATCGCCGATGGCGTCCTGGAAGCCGACGGCAAGGCCATCTACGAAACCAAGGATTTGAAGGTCGGACTGTTCACACCCGAACAGATGGCGTCCTGATCCGTTAGACGAGACCGGCCCTACAGAGCTGGCCCCTGACGGATTTCGAGGGGGAGAAGAGGATTTACGATATGCGTCGCGTCGTCGTCACCGGACTGGGGATCGTCTCGTCCATCGGCAACAACGCCAATGAGGTGTTGGCGTCCCTTCGTGAAGCCAAGTCCGGCGTGATCGCCGCGCCGGAATACGCCGAACTGGGTTTCCGCTGCCAGGTCCACGCCGCTCCCCACATCGAGTGGGAGTCGCTGGTGGACCGCCGCGCCGCGCGCTTCCTGGCGCCCGGCACGGCCTACGCCCACATCGCCATGGAGCAGGCGATCGCCGACTCTGGCCTGTCGGAAAACGAGATCTCCAACGAGCGCACCGGCTTGATCGTCGGCTCCGGTGGTCCGTCCACCCGCGTCATCGTCGAAGCCGCCGCCACGACCCGGGAGAAGGGTCCCAAGCGGATCGGCCCGTTCGCTGTGCCCAAGGCCATGAGCTCGGGTCCGTCGGCGGTGCTGTCGACCTGGTTCAAGATCCGCGGCATCAACTATTCGATCAGCTCGGCCTGCGCGACCAGCGCCCACTGCATCGGCGCGGGCGCCGAGCAGATCCAGATGGGCAAGCAGGACATCGTCTTCGCCGGCGGCTGCGAGGAGCTGGACTGGACCCTGTCGAACCTGTTCGACGCGATGGGTGCCATGAGCAGCAACTTCAACGACCGTCCGGCCGTGGCCAGCCGCGCCTATGACAAGGCTCGCGACGGCTTCGTGATCGCCGGCGGCGCCGGAATCGTGGTGCTGGAAGAGTACGAGCACGCCAAGGCGCGCGGGGCCAAGATCTACGGCGAACTCGTGGGCTACGCGGCCAATTCCGACGGCTACGACATGGTCGCCCCGTCGGGCGAGGGCGCGGCGCGCTGCATGCGCATCGCCATGAAGGACGCCGGCGACCGGGCCATCGACTATCTGAACCCGCACGGCACCTCGACGCCGGTCGGCGACAGCAAGGAAATGGGCGCGGTGCGCGAGGTGTTCGGCGACAAGGCCCCGATGATCTCGTCGACCAAGTCGCTGACCGGCCACAGCCTGGGCGCGGCCGGCGCGCAGGAGGCCATCTACTCGATCCTGATGCTCAACAACGACTTCGCCGCCGAGAGCGCCAATATCGAGGAGCTGGACCCCGAGTTCGCCGACCTGCCGATCCTGCGCCAGCGGGTCGACAAGCCTATGGAAACGGTGATGTCCAACAGCTTCGGCTTCGGCGGCACCAACGGCACGCTGATCTTCAGCCGCGCCGACTAGGGCGCGGTTGTCGGCTCGCGAGGCCTTCGATCTCTACAAGACCGGCCGCCTGGCCGAAGCCGCCGCCCTGTGCGAGCGATTGGTCGTGGACTCGCCCAGCGTCGAGGCATGGCATCTGCTGGGCGTTTCGCGGCTAGGCCTTAACCAGACCGAGGCCGCCCTGACCGCGCTCGACGCCGGCCTGGCCCTGGATGGCGGGCGATCCGGCCTGTTGTCGGCGAGGGCCCTGGCCCTGACGGCCCTGGGCCGTGACCAGGCGGCGGTGACGGCGGCGCGCGTCGCCTTGGCGGCCGATCCCGACAATCCCCCGGTCTTCAACGCCGTGGCTGTGTCATTGCAGCGACTGGGCGGCTTCACCGAAGCGCTGTTGGCGCTCGATCACGCCGTCGCCTCTGCGCCGCGAGAGCCGAGCTTCCTGGCCAACCGCGCGGCGCTGAAATCTCTGCTGAACCGCCCGGCCGAGGCGGCTCGAGACCTGGAAGTCGTTCTGGAAATCGACCCGCTGCATCCGCGTCTCGCCGGCGATCTGCTATGGGCGCGCCGCCAGGTCTGCGACTGGCGCGAGGACGCGGCGCTGGACATGCTGGTCAAGGCGGACCTGAAGCTCGGCCGGTCCGCCATCGCGCCGTTCGCGGCCCTGGCGATCTTCGACATCCCGGTCCTGCACCGCCGGTGCGCGCAGCTGACCGCCCCGCCGCCGGCTCCGCCGCCGGTATGGCCGGTGCGACCGGCCGGCGAGCGGATCAGGGTCGCCTATCTCTCCTCGGACCTGCACGAGCACGCCACGGCGCGGCTGCTGGCCGGGGTGCTGGAAGCGCATGACCGCTCTCGCTTCGAGATCTTCGCGGTGTCGTATGGCCCCGAGACTGGCGGCCCGCTGCAGGCGCGACTAAAGGCGGCCTGCGAGCACTGGATCGAGGCGCGGGATCTGTCAGACGCAGCGATCGCTCTGAAGTGTCGCGAACAAGGCGTTGATATCGCGGTGGACCTCAAGGGTTACACCCAGGACGGTCGGCCGGGAATCCTGGCCCATCGCGCCGCGCCGGCTCAGGTGAGCTGGCTGGGCTATCCGGGGACCTTGGGCAAGCATGCCGACGTCGTCCTCGCGGACGCCGTGACCCTCCCGCTGGGCGCGGAGTCCGACTGGTCGGAGGCGGTGGTGCGCTTGCCGCACTACCAGCCCAACGACACCCTCAAACCGGTATCGCCGCCGCCCAGCCGCGCCGAAGTCGGCTTGCCAGAGGGGGCGACGGTATTCTGCTGCTTCAACAACCCGGCCAAGATCACGCCGGAGGTGTTCGCGGCCTGGATGTCGGTCCTCAAGGCCGCGCCCGCCGCCGTACTGTGGCTCTATGCTGGCGCGCCGGGCGCGGCCGACAACCTGCGCGCCCACGCCGTCGCGGCCGGGATCGCGCCCGAGCGCCTGGTTTTCGCCGAGCCTGTCCCGCACGACCGGCATCTAGCGCGCCACGCCCTGGCCGATCTGGTTCTCGACACCTGGCCCTACGGCGCCCACACCACGGCCAGTGACGCCCTGCGCATGGGCGTTCCCGTCCTGACCCTGCCTGGGAAGAGCTTCGCCAGCCGGGTTGGCGCAAGCCTGCTCACCGCCGTGGGCCTGCCCGAACTGATCGCCGGGTCCGAAGCCGATTACGTCGCCAAGGCCGTCGTTCTGGCTTCCGAAGCCAGCCTGAAAACCCGCGTCGTCGAGGCCGTCAGGCGCTCGGATCTGTTCGATCCCATCGCCTTCGCGCGGTCGCTCGAGGCGGCCTATGCCGGCCTCGCCCGACGCTGAAAGGTCGCTGAAGGGTTCCGCGCGGCCTCGGCCCCTGCTAACCAGCGAACAACGACTTTAAGAAGGGGCCCGACACATGGCCGACGATTACGCGTTCCCGAAGGGCGAGCTGATGCGGGGCAAGAAGGGCCTCGTCATGGGTGTGGCCAATCACAACTCGATCGCCTGGGGCATCGCCAGCCAGCTGGCCGCCCAAGGCGCCGAGATGGCCTTCACCTATCAAGGCGAAGAGCTTGAGCGCCGCGTGCGCCCGCTGGCCGAGAGCATCGGCGTCAAGACGCTGATCCCGGCCGACGTCACCGACGACGCCTCGATGGACGCCGCCTTCGCCAAGATCGAGGAAGTGTTCGGCACGATCGACTTCGTCGTCCACTCGGTGGCCTTCGCCAACAAGAACGAGCTGAAGGGCTCGTTCGTGGACAACACGACCCGCGAGGGCTTCCTGCTGGCCATGAACATCTCGGCCTTCAGCTTCGTCGACGTGGCCAAGCGCGCTTCGAAGATCATGCCGAACGGCGGTTCGCTGATCACCATGACCTATCTGGGCTCGGAGCGGACCATCCCGAACTACAACACCATGGGCGTGGCCAAGGCGGCTCTGGAAGCCTCGACCCGCTATATCGCCCGTGACCTGGGTCCCAAGGGCATCCGCTGCAACGCCATCTCGGCCGGCGCCATGCGCACCCTGGCCCTGGCCGGCATTTCGGGCGGTCGCGGCATGATCGCCCAAGGCCGCGCGTTCTCGGCCATGAAGGAAGACACCTCGATGGAAGGCGTCGCCGGCTGCGCCCTGTGGCTGGCCTCGGACCTGGGCAAGTCGACCACGGGCGAAGTCGTCCACGTCGACGCCGGCTTCCACATGATGGGCATGCCCGACGCCGAAGAGGCGTAAGCCTTTCAGGCTCTAAGGGGCGTAAGCCCGCATGAACCTCTCGGCCGCCTCCTTCGCGAGGCGGCCGTACTGTTCCTGGGTCTTGTCGGACGGCAGGCGCAGCAGGGACCGCAGCTGGCTGTGGCCCATGACCATGCCGGAGAAGAATTCCGCCGCCTGGTCGAAATCCTCGACGTTCATCCGGCCTAGCTCGGTTTCGGTCTTCAGGAACGCCGCCAGCTGTCGGCGGGCGCTCAAGGGACCGGCCTCGAACACCTCCTGGGCGATGTCGGGCATCTCCCCCACGCCCAGTATGATCACCCGTAGCATCGAATAGCTCTTGTTGGTGACCACGGTCTCCAGCACCGAGCGGGCGTAGGCTTCCAGCGCCTGGGCCGGATTGCCGGCGGCTTCGGGGTCGCGCAAGGGCGCGGTAATGGCCTCGACCCGGCGATTCATCAGGGCCCGCATCAGCTCGGCCTTGGAGCCGTAGTGATTATAGACCGTCTGCTTGGAGACCCCGGCGCGGCGGGCGATCGCCGCCATCGGGGCGGCCAGGCCCCGTTCGCCGATCACCTCGACGGCGGCGTCCAGGATGGCTTCGCTCTTGGCGACGTCGATCTGTCCGGGCACCCTTGGCATTAGAAGACTCTGGGCATCAGTGAGCGTCCGAAGGCGGCGGGGGGGCGTTCTTGACCGGGGCGGCCAGCAGCGACACGCCGGCGGCGACGAAGCAGCCGATGGCCAACAGGGTGAAGCTGTCGCCGAAGGCCAGCACGGTGGCCTGCTGCTGCATCATGCCGCCAATGGCCTTGCGGGCCGCGCCGCCGGGGTCGGCGACGCCCAGCTGCTGCATCCGCTCCATCAGGCCCGCCATCATGCCGGCCGTCGCGCCGCCCTGGGTCACCTTCGAGGTCAGGTCGTCGTAATAGAGCGCCGTCTGCTGGGAGATCGAGGTGGCGAGCAGGGCCAGGCCGATGGCCCCGCCCGTGTTGCGCGACAGGTTCACCAGGCCGGAGGCGTTCTTGATCATGTGCGGGGGCAGGGTGCTCATCGTGATCTGCTGGGTGGCGATCATGGCGATCATGACGCCGACGCCGCGACAAGCCTGGACGCCGGCGAACTCCCAGAAACCCCAGTCCTTGGTCACCCCATGGGCCATGTACATGCCCCATCCGGCCAGGATGAAGCCGATGAACATCGGCACGCGCGGGTCGGTCTTGCGCACCAGCCGGCCGGCGATCGGCCCGGTCAGGAACATCGACAGGCCTGAGACGATCATCGTGGTGCCGACCTCCGACGCCGAATAGTGGCGCACCCGGCCCAGGAACTGCGGCAGCAGGAAGGTGCCGCCGAACAGGCTGGCGCCCGAGACGGCCGTCATCAGCACGCCGACCGAGAAGTTGCGATTGGCGAAGGCGCGCAACTCGACGATCGGGTTCTTGTAGGTCAGCTGTCGCCATATGAAGGTCGCGCCGCCCAGGACGGCCACCACGGTCAGCCACAGGATGCCGCTGTCGTCGAACCAATCGTCCTTGGCGCCCTCTTCCAGCACGAACTGCATGCTCATCAGGAAGATCGCCATGACGATCAGTCCGAACCAGTCGAAGCCCTTGGCCAGGCTGGGATCGCCCTTGTCGAAGTCGGCCCAGCGATAGACGCCGAACAGCACGATCAGGCCGGTGGGGACGTTGATGAAGAACAGCCACCGCCAGGACAGCGCCTCGGTCAGGTGGCCGCCCAGGGTGGGGCCGACGGTCGGGGCCAGGGTGACGATCAGGCCCATGATCACGCTGGCGGTGATGCGCCGCTCGGGCGGGAAGGCGGTGAAGGCCACGGCGAACACCGTCGGGATCATCGCCCCGCCGATGAAGCCCTGCAGGGCGCGGGTCAGGATCATCATGTCGATCGACGAACTAAGGCCCGTCAGCACGCTCATGACGATGAAGCCCGTGCACGAGATCAGATAGAGACGCTGGGTGCCCCAAAGGCGCGACAGGTATCCCGACAGCGGGATCATCACGACCTCGGGGATCAGGTAGGCCGTCTGGATCCAGCTGATCTGGTCGGTGCTGGCCCCGACGCCGGCCTGGATCTGGGGCAGCGAGGCCGCCACGATCTGGATGTCGAGGATGGCCATGAACTGGCCGATGACCATGGCGCCGAAGCCGAGGAACAGCTTGGTCCAGTCGACCTCGGGCTTTGTCGGGGTCTGGGGAGCGGCGGCGGGCAGGGCGGCGTCGGTCATGACGCGCTCCTTCGCTCTAGCGGTCCACGCCCTGGCGGGCGACCTGCGGCGTGGCCTGGTCGGCCTCGGCGAACGAGGGACCCGACCGGTCGCGGACGTCGACCTTGATCTCGACCGAAAGGCCCGGACGCAGGGCCGCGCCGAGCTGGCTGCGGTCGACCACGATCTTGACCGGCAGGCGCTGGGTGATCTTGGTGAAATTACCGACGGCGTTCTCGACCGGGATCAGGGCGAACTCCTGGCCCGTGGCCGGGGCGAAGCTGTCGACCTTGCCGACGATCTTCTGCTTGCCGAAGGCGTCGGCCTTGATCTCGACCGGCTGGCCGACGCGGATGCGAGAGACCTGGGTTTCCTTGAAGTTGGCGACGATATAGGCCTGGCCCAGGGGGACGACCGACATCAGCGCCACCCCCGGCTGGACCAGCTGGCCCGGGCGGACCGAGCGGGCGCCGACCACGCCGCCGGCGGGCGCGCGGATCACGGTGCGTTCCAGATCCAGCTTGGCCTGCTCCACGGCGGCGTGGGCGGCGGCGGCCTGGGCGATGGTCTGGGCCTTGGCCGAGCCGAGCGACTGGGCGGCGCGCTTCTCGGCTTCCAGGGCGGCCTGGGCGCTGGCGACGCCAGCGGCGGTCTGGGTGGCGCCGGCGCGTTCAGTCTGGACCTTCTGCTGCGAGACCCAGCCTTGCTTGGCCAGGGCGTCGTAGCGCTCGAGATCGGCCTTGGCGCGGCCGGCGTCCGCCTGGGCGCTGGTCACGCCGGCGGCCTTCTGGGCGATCATCGCCTGTTCAAGGCTGTTTTTGTCGTCGATGGCGCGGATGGCGGCGTCGGCGGCGCTGGCGTTGGCGATGGCCTGATCCAGGCGCGCCTGGAAGGTCGAGGGGTCGATCTTGGCCAGCACCTGGCCGGCCTCGACCCGCTGGTTGTCAGCCACCAGAACCTCGGCGACATAGCCCGAAACCTGCGGGCTGACCTGCACGGTGTCGGCCTGAACGAAGGCGTTGTCCGTGCTTTCGAAGTGCTGCTTGTCGAGGAACCAGAACGTCCCGCCCACGACGACGGCGGCCAGGGCGACCCCGCCCGCGATCATCGGGACCAGCTTCTTGTTGCCCGTGGGCTTCTCTGGCGACGCCATGACCTGTTCCGATCGAAAGAGTTCGAGCGCCGGATACTGGGGTCCGGCGCGCGCTTCAAGGGATAAATGGACGCACCCGTCCAAAAATCAATAATCCGCGAAAGGTTCCCGCGACCTAGGCGGCGCGGCGGGTGTTCGCGGTCTCGGCGAGGCGGAAGCGCTGCACCAGTCGGCCCAGTTCGCGCGCCTCATTGGACAGCGCGTGGCTGGCGGCGGTCGACTGCTCGACCATGGCCGCGTTCTGCTGGGTGGCCTGGTCCATCTGGTTCACAGCGGTATTGACCTGATGCAGGCCGGTCGCCTGCTCCGTGGCCGAGGCGGCGATCTCGGCGACGATGCGGTTGATGTCGTGCACCCCGGCGATGATCCGCCGCAGGGCTTCGCCGGTTTCGCCGACCAGGCCGACGCCCTCATCGACCTGTTGGGCCGAGGCGTTGATCAGGGTCTTGATCTCCTTGGCCGCGTCGGCCGAGCGCTGAGCCAGGGCCCGAACTTCCTGGGCGACCACCGCGAAGCCTCGTCCCGTCTCGCCCGCCCGGGCGGCTTCGACCCCGGCGTTCAATGCCAGCAGATTGGTCTGGAAGGCGATTTCGTCGATCACGCCGATGATGGCGCCGATTTCGCGCGAGCTGCTTTCGATCTGGCCCATGGCGGCCACGGCGCGGTCGACGATGTCGCCGCCCTTTTCGGCGTCGTTGCGGGCGCTGTCGACAGTGCGGCGCGCGCTGCCGGCGCCTTCGGCGGTGCGGCGGACCGTAGCGGTGATCTCGTCCAGCGCCGCGGCGGTCTCTTCGAGGCTGGCGGCCTGTTGCTCGGTGCGACGCGACAGGTCGTCGGCGGCGTGGCTGATCTCGCCCGAGCCGGCCTGGATGCCGCCGACCGCGCCGTTGATCACGCTCATGGTGTCGGCCAACTGGTCCATGGCGGCGTTGAAATCGGCCTGCAGCTTGCGATAGGCCGGCGGGAAGGTCTCGTTCAGGCGAAAGGTCAGGTCGCCGGCGGCCAGGGATTCCAGACCCTTTCCGACGCGGGCGACTACTTGGGCCTGTTCGCGGGCGTTGCCCTGGCGCTCGATCTCGCCAGCTTCGCGCGCGCGCTCGGCGTCTGCGCGCTGGTCCGAGGCGGCGCGTTCCAGGCGGATCTTCTCCAGCGCGGCTTCCTTGAAGGTCAGGACCGCGGCGGCCATGCCGCCGATCTCGTCCTTGCGACCCACGGCCGGCACCTCGACGGCGTTGTCGCCATCGGCCAGGCGACGCATCGTGGCGGTCATGGCGGTGACCGGCGCGGCGATGGCGTTCGACAGCAGCCAGCCCATCAACACGGCGACGCCGACCGCCAGGGTTCCGCCCGCGGCCAGGGTGATCAGGCCGGCGCGGAAAGCCTTGACCTGGTCGGCGCGACGCTGGGCCAGCTGGTCCTGCTCGACCTTCGCCATGGCCTCCAGCACCTTGCGGACATTACTCAGGCGGCCGGTGGTGGCGATGGTCGCGCGCGCCTGATCAAGGGTCGTCGGATCGTCGGCTTCGGTGAGCTGCCTGCTGATCTCGCGTTCGAAGGTGGCGACGGCCGCGGTCAAGGCGTCCGCGCGAGCCTGCTCGTCAGGATCCTCGACGCCCGCCGCGATGCGCCTATAGGCCTCCGCGTACTCGGACTGATACTTCTCGCGCTTTTTCAGGAACGAGGCGTCCCGGCTGGCGACGTAGCCGCGCACGGCGTTCTGCTCTTCGACCAGGGCTCCAGTGGTGTCGGCGATCGCGTCGATATAGGCGTAGCTGTGCTCGTTGAGCGCCGTGATCTTCTGGATCGACGACAGGCTTCCGGCGACCAGCGCCCCCGCGAAAATAACGCCCGCAACGAGCGCCGCGAACGCGATCAACAGTTTATGCGCAACCTTGAGATTAGACATAAGCAGTGCCCTAAGACCGGAAGTCGAGGGCAAGATGCCGGGGCAGGGTTAATAAATCTCAAGAGTCTTGATTTATATCAATGTTGGCTGAGTTCTGGCTTCCAGAAATCGATTTCTCACGCCGCTTACGCGGTGCAGAATCCCGGTTCGCGGCGTTTTGACGCAGATCGCGTCGCCGATACTGCCTCGAACTCCTGGCAGTCACCGCGCCAATGCATGAGTTGCCGGCAGGACACGGCAGCTTGACCATGCGACGACGCGTCGCGATTTCCCTTGTGTCGGAATCGCGACAGACTAAAAGCCGCTCCCCAATCGCAACCAACGGCTCGGGAGCGCGTATCTCCTCCGGCGTCAGTATCCGCCGGCCCCGCTGAAGGTCGCAGGAGGTTCAGATGAAGTCCCATCCCCCGATCGGCCAGACGCCGCTCGACATGATCCGCCCGGTGCTCTGGATGGCCGCGGCCGCCTTCGCGGCCGGCTTCGGCGGCTATCTGATGCTGGGCCTGCGGGCGATCCACCCGGCGGCCTAGCTAAACGACCGTCCCGACTAGACGCCTGTCGAGCCGAACCCACCGGCGCCGCGATCCGTGGCGTCCAGGTCGTCGACCTCGACCAGCGACCATTGCGGGGCCGCCGCGATCACGCCCTGGGCGATGCGATCGCCGCGACGGATGGTGAAGTCCTCTTCGCCCAGATTGATCAGCAGCACGCAGACCTGGCCGCGATAGTCGCTGTCGACGGTGCCCGGGGCGTTGACCACCGTGACGCCGTTCTTGAAGGCCAGGCCCGAGCGCGGGCGCACCTGCATCTCATAACCGTCCGGAATCGCCACCGAGAACCCGGTCGGGGCCATGCAGCGCGAACCCGGCTTCAACACGATCGGCTCGTCCTCCGGCACGTGAGCCCTGAGATCAAAGCCCGCCGCGCCCGCGGTGGCGTAGGCCGGAACCGGCAGGTCGGCATTGCCTTCCCAACGCTTGAAGCGGATGGCGAGACCGGCGGGGATGGCGGACATGCGGGCGGTTCCTGATCTGGAGAGGTCGACCCGCCTGTAGCTGATTTGTGTCCCGTCAGGCCAGTCTCAGGCGAGTGCCTGGGCGATTCGCAGGGCGATCTGGGCCGCCACCTGGTCCTTGGCCGCGCGGTCCCAGCGCTCGGTTCCTTCCTTGGTGATCAGCAGCACGGCGTTCTCGCCGCCCCCCATCACGCCCGGCTCGGTCACGTCGTTGGCGATGATCCAGTCGCAGCCCTTGCGGGCCAGCTTGGCGCGGGCGTGCGCCTCGACATGGTCGGTTTCGGCCGCGAAGCCGACGACCAGCTTGGGCCGCTGCGGGCCGGTCGCAGAGAGGGTGGCCAGGATGTCGGGGTTCTCGACGAAGGTCAGGGCCGGCGGGCCGCCCTTTTCCTTCTTCAGCTTGGTTCCGAAGGCTTCGTCCACGCGCCAGTCGGCGACGGCGGCCACGAACACGCCGACGTCGGCGGGCAGGGCGGCCTGGCTGGCGGCCAGCATCTGGCGGGCGGTCTCGACGTCGATCCGCTTGACCCCGACCGGCGTCGGCTGCGCCACCGGACCGGCGACCAGGGTGACCTCCGCGCCCAGCCTGGCCAGGGCCTCGGCGATCGCGAAGCCCTGCTTGCCGCTGGAGCGATTGGTGATGCCGCGCACGGGGTCGATCGGCTCGAAGGTCGGGCCTGCGGTGACCAGGGCGCGTTTCCCCGCCAGAGGCCGGGCGGCCGAACCTTCCAGCATCGCCATGATCGCCGCGAAGATCTCTTCCGGCTCGGCCAGGCGGCCCGGTCCGAACTCGCCGCAGGCCATGGCGCCCTCGTCCGGCCCGACGAAGCTGACGCCGTCGGCCTTCAGCGTCGCGATGTTGCGCTGGGTGGCCGGGTGCAGCCACATCCGCACATTCATGGCCGGCGCCATCAGGACCGGCTTGTCGGTGGCCAGCAGGGTGGTGGAGGCCAGGTCCCCGGCCAGGCCATGGGCGGCCTTGGCGATCAGGTCGGCCGTCGCGGGGGACACGACGATCAGGTCGGCCGAGCGCGACAGCTCGATGTGGCCCATCTCGTGCTCGTCGGTCAGCGAGAACAGTTCTTGATAGACCTTGTCCTCGGCCAGCGCCGCCAGGGACAGCGGCGTGACGAACTCCGCGCCGGCCTTGGTCAGGATCGGTCGCACGCCGATGCCGGCCTTGCGCAGCAGGCGGGTCAGAAGCAGCGCCTTGTAGGCCGCCACCCCGCCGCCGACGATCAGAAGAACCCGCTTCCCGCTCACGTCGCGCTCCGCATCCACGTCAATCTCGTCCGCTGCACATGCCCACCCTCGGCCCAAAGCGCCAGAGGCAATTCGAGTGGCAATCGCAGGGCGAAGATAAGGACTCGACTCCCGTTCCGCTTTCGTTCAGTAATCGTATAGATAGAGTTGTGGGGAAAATACGATCATGAAGGTTGTACGACATATCTCGGCGGGCGTCGTGGCCGCGCTCGGCCTGATGAGCCTCTCGGCCTGCGATAGTGGGGCGTCCGCAGTCAAGGCGCCCAAGGCTGGCGAGCGCGCCAGCGTCGAGGCGGGGTCTCCGGCAGAGACAGCGGACGGCGGCAGAGGCGAGGGCGCGCGCAGCGCCGATCCGCGCGATGCGCCGGTCAAGCTGGTGGCCGGCAAGCCGTACTGGGCCGCCAATCGCACCCGCACGGCGGAGGAGAACGCCGAGCGCTCGTTCCAGAGCAACGGCAAGACCTTCGACGCCAGGTCGACCGACGACTATGTCGCCAAGGTCCACGCCTTCGTCAGCGACCCGCCCAAGGGGGCCGAAACGCTGAAGCGCTCGAATGGCGACCTGCTGATCTACGATCCCAAGGGCAATGTCTTCGCGGTGGTGTCGCGTGAAGGCGCGCCGCGCACGATGTTCAAGCCGGACGAGGGCGCGGCCTACTGGGATGAACAGAAGACCCGCGAGGCGCGTCGGGCTTCGGCGGCCAAGCGCCGGGACCAGGCGGACGGGTAGGCCTACCGCGCCAGCAGCAGGCCCGTCACGAACGCCGCGCCGGCCGTCGCCGCGCCGACCAGGAACCATAGCAGGGGCCAGGTCTGGTCGCGCTCGACCTTGGCCGGGACCGCAGCCGGCGGGGCTTCGGCCAGGCGGGCCAGGGCGCGGATGGCGCGCAGGGCTTCCTCGGCGAAGTCGCGGGCCTTGGCGGCGGGCGAGAGCTCGCGGCCGATCCAGCGGCGCACCACCGGGTCGGCGGCGGCCCACAGGTCGTGGGTCGGGTCGATGCGGCGGGCCACGCCCTCGACGGTGACCATGGTCTTCTGCAGAAGCACCAGCTCTGGCCGCAGGGCCATGTCGAACAGGGCGGTGATTTCGAACAGCTGCGCCAGCAGCCGCCCCATCGAGACCTCGCGGGCGTTGCGTCCGAAAACGGGCTCGCCGACGGCGCGCAGGGCTTGGGCGAAGGCGTCCATGTCCTGATGGGCGGGGACATAGCCGGCGTCGAAATGGATCTTGGCGATCCGCGCATAGTCGCGGTTCAGGAAACCGTATAGGATTTCGGCCAGGTAGCGCCGCTCGCCAGGACCCAGGCGGCCGACGATGCCGTAGTCGACGGCGACCACCTCGGCCGGCGCGGCGACGAACAGGTTGCCCTCGTGCAGGTCGGCGTGGAACAGGCCATGGTCCAGGGCCTGGGCGAGAAAGCCGCGCGTGACGTTCTCGGCTAGGGCCTTGCGGTCCAGACCCGGCAGCGCGAGCGCGGCGGCGTCGGACAGGGGCGTTCCTTCGGCCCAGGTCAGGGTCAGGACCCGCTTGCCGACGCCTTCCCAGCAGACCAGCGGCGCGCGCATATAGGGATCGACCGTCATGGCCTCGCCCAGCTCGGCGCAGCCGGCGGCCTCGAAGCGCAGGTCCATCTCCAGGTCCAGCGACCGGATCACCACCTCGACGAATTCGGTCGGGCGCAGGCGGCGCGCGGCGGGAGCCAGTTTCTCGGCCAGGCGCGCGGCCAGGCGCAGCACGGCGCTGTCCTGGGCGACCTGGCGCTCGACACCGGGACGCAGCACCTTCACCGCGACCTTGCGGCCGTCGAGCAGGGTGGCCGGATGGGCCTGCGCCAGGGAGGCGGCGGCGACCGGCTCACCGATCTCAAGGTAGACCTCGCTCAGCGGCTTGCCGAGATTGCGGACGATCTCGGCCTTGGCTGTTTCCAGCGGGAACGGCGCCAGGCGATCCTTCAGGTGCGAGAGGTCCTCGGCGAAGGCGGTCCCGAAGATGTCGGCCCGCGTCGACAGGAACTGGCCCATCTTGATCGCCGCCGGACCCTGCTTTTCCAGAACCCGCGCCAAGCGCTCGCCTGGCCGGCCGCGCTTGGCCGCGCCGCCGGCGAACAGGCGCAGCAGCCGGCCCGCCAGCTTGGCGGACGGCGGCAATTGCGGCTCGACCTCGCGCGGGATCAGGGCGTCGGCCCGGACCAGGGCCCAGCCCGCGCCGGTCAGACGTAGGAGCGCGGAGACGTTTGTCACTTGGCGCGCCCCTTCCCTTCACCCCGATCTTCCCGGCGAATGCCGGGATCCAGATACAGCCTGAGCGCTGACCAAACCTGGCGCAGCTCAGCCCTATGATCTGGGCCCCGGCATTCGCCGGGGAAGTCGGGAGAAAAAAACGCCATCAGCAAATCAGAGCGCCCAACCCTGGTGCAGGGCCGCGACGCCGCCGGTGAAGTTGGTGAAGGTTACCCGCTTGAAGCCGGCGTTTTCCATCATGCCGGCGAAGGTCCGCTGATCGGGAAAGCGGCGGATGCTCTCGACCAGGTACTGATAGGCCTCGCGATCCTTGGCGACCCACTCGCCGACCTGCGGGATGACCTTGAAGCTGTAGGCGTCATACGCCTTGGCCAGCGCCTCGGTCACCGGCCGCGAGAACTCCAGGCACAGGAAGCGGCCGCCCGGCTTCAACACCCGGCGCGCCTCGCGCAAGGCCGCGTCGATGTCGGTGACGTTGCGGATGCCGAACGAGATCACATAGGCGTTGGCGTAGTTGTCCGGCAGGGGCAGGCGTTGGGCGTCGCCGACGGTCCAGGTGATCTCCGGTTCGCCGCCGCGCTCGATGCCGGCCATGATCATCTCGGCATTGTAGTCGACGATGTTGATCGTCGCGTCGGGGCCGCCGCGCCGCTCCTGGGCGCTTCGGGCCATCTTGGCGAAGCGGCGGGCCATGTCGCCGGTGCCGCCGGCGCAGTCGATGATGACCTCGCCGGGCTGCGGGTTGAGGCGCGCGGCCACGGCGTCCTTCCAGAGCCGGTGCACGCCGCCGCTCATCAGGTCGTTCATGATGTCGTAGTTCTTGGCGACGCGGTCGAACACGCCGCGCACCATCCCGGCCTTCAGCGAGGCGTCGACATCCTTGAAACCGAAGCTGGCGGAGGTGTTGCTCATGACGTCCTTGGGCCGCGCTCTTACTATATGAACGTCCGCTATTAGCTTGCGCCTCGCGCCGCGTCATCGCCTTAAGGAATGATCCTTGCCCGAATTGCCCGAAGTCGAGACCGTGCGACGTGGTCTCGAGCCTGTCCTGTCCGGCGCGCGCCTGTCCCGTGTTCGCGCCAACCGGCCTGACCTGCGCTTTCCGCTGCCGGAGGGCTTCGTCCAGCGGCTGACCGGCGCGAAGATCCTGCGTCTTGATCGCCGCGCCAAATATATCCTGGCCCCGCTGGACCGGGGCGACACCCTGGTGATGCATCTAGGCATGACCGGCCGCTTCGAGATCGCCGCGCCTGAAGGAACCGTGCGCCCCGGCGACTTCGCCCGCGAGGTCACGCCGGACGACAAGCACGCCCACGTCGTCTTCGAGACCGAAGAGGGCGCGACGGTCACCTATTACGACCCGCGCCGGTTCGGTTTCATGGACCTGATCCCCACCGATCGCGTCGGCCATCATCCCTGGTTCGCGACCATGGGACCCGAGCCGCTGGGCGAAGGCTTTGACGCCAAGACGCTGGAAAAGGTCTTCGCCAACCGCAAGCAGGGACCCAAGACCCTGCTGCTGGATCAGCGCACCGTCGCGGGCCTGGGCAATATCTATGTCTGTGAGGCGCTGCACCGGTCGCGCATCTCGCCGTTCAATCCGTCGGGCGGGATCGCGAAGAAACGGCTCGGCCCGCTGACCACGGCGATCAAGGAGGTGCTGGCCGAGGCCGTCGAGGTCGGCGGCTCGACCCTGAAGGACTTCGCCGCCGCCGACGGCGCGCTGGGCTACTTCCAGCACCGCTTCCGCGTCTATGACCGGGAGGGCGAGCCGTGCCCGACGCCGGGCTGCCAGGGCGTCATCGCCCGCCAGGTCCAGGCGGGGAGGTCGACCTTCTTCTGTCCGGTCTGCCAAGTATGAGCTAGCCGCCGCCGAAGATGAACTCGGTCTTATAGTAGCCGGCGGCCGGATCGAGGATGTTGACCGCGTATGGTGCGGACCCGTCGGCTAGGTCGGTCAGCCAGGCGTCGTTCGAGCGGGCCATCACGCCCAGGTTCTCGGTAGCCGCCGCCGCCAGCAGAAAGCCTACCATCGCCGCCTTGGTCCCCATGCCCTCTGGCCCGTCGCCGCCGTAATAGGCGAGATAGTCCACGCGCGTGTCGATCAAGCTATGGACCTTGGTGTCGCTGGGCGTCCCGCCGAAGATCGCCGCATAGGCCTTCTTGGTCGCGTCGAACAGCGACAGGTACCGGTATCCGCCGAGGAAATTGTCGGCGCCCTCACCGTTCTTGCCCAGGTTCACCGCGAAGTTGATGTAGCGGTTCACGACGTCGAACTTGGCGTAGTAAGCGCTGTTGAGGTTCGTGGCGTTCGGTCCCGTCGGCGCGATCAGAAAGTCGACGCCGATCTGGCTGGGAACCTTGCCCGTGAAGAACTGGTAGCTCATCGAGGCCACCGAGGTCGTGGCGTCGGCAGCATCGACGATGGCCTTTGTCACCTGGTCGTCCGACAGTTGGCCGGCCTGCCACTGGGTGAACAGGGTCTGAGACAAGGTCTCGCCCGCGCCGCCTGCGGGCAGCCTCAGGATGTTGGACACCCGCGCCGAGACTTCCGTGGTTGAGGGTGTGGCCGCGAAGGCGAGGGTCTCGATGCTGGTCAGATGGTCGACGCCGTCGGGAGACCCCGCGCGCAGGTCGGTCACGGTAATCGATCCGTCGCCGCTGGTGACCACTCGATAGTCCTGGATCGTCCCGGCATAGCGGACGGTGTCCTTGCCGGCGCCGCCGTCAATGGTGTCGTCGCCCGCCCCGCCGCTGATGATGTCGCCGCCGCCACCGCCGACCAGCACGTCATCGCCGGCCCCACCCGAGATCGTGACCGAGCCAAGATAGGCGTTTCCGACCGTGATCTTGTCGTTCTGGGCGCTGCCGGTGATCGAGCCGATCGCCTCGACCTCTTTGATCGAAAGGCCGCCGGCGGTGAATTGGCCGTTCTTGAAGGTGCTGAGGTCCAGGTTCAGGGCCGCTGCACCCGCCACGAAGTGGACCGTGTCGGTCCCGAAGCCGCCGGTCACCTTGTCGGCGCCGACGCCAATATAGAAGGTGTCATCGCCGTCGCCGCCGTCGAGGATGTCGTCCCCGGCCCCGCCATAGAGGATGTCCGCGCCGTCAGACCCTTCTAGCGTAGCGCCGGTCGCGCCCGCTTTGAGCACGTCGGCCCCGACGCCACCGACTACCCGTTCGATGCTGGTATAGGTCTTCTGCTGTCCGGCGGGGCCCTGTGCGGTGGCCACGGACAGGTCCACGGTGGCGCCCGAGAAAGCCCAGTCTCCGGAATTGAAGAGGCCGAAGTTGACCGTGTCGAACCCATCGCCGCCATCGACGATGTCGTCGCCATTGCCGCCCACTAGGACATCGTCGCCGGCCCCGCCGCGCAGGACGTCGTTGCCGTTGTTGCCGTACAACGTGTCCGCGCCGACGCTGCCGGTGAGGACGTCGTTGAAGGCTGAGCCGTCAACGCTTTCGATGTCGATCAGGGTGTCGTTTCCCCATCCGGTCGCCTGGGGGCCGGACTTCGAAAGATCGACCGTCACGCCATTGGTCGCATCGGCATAGCTGGCTTCGTCGCCCCACTGACCATTGGCGCCGCCGTCGAGGATGTCGTCGCCCAGGCCGCCGTAGAGCGCGTCGTCGCCACCGCCGCCGCGCAGGACGTCATCGCCTCCGTTTCCGACGAGGCGGTTCGAGAGGTTGTCCCCGGTCAGCCGATCGGCGAAGGCGGAGCCTAGCAGCCTTCCGATAGACTTCAGGGTGTCGGTCCCTGCACCGCCCGTGAATTGTGGACCGGTGAGGGTCAGGTCAACCGTCACCCCGCTTGTAGCGTGGGTGTAGTCGGCGGTGTTGGAGCCCGTTCCGCCATCCAGCAGATCATCGCCGGGACCGCCCTCGAGGATATCGTGGCCTTGGCCGCCCCGGAGGATGTCATCGCCCTCGAGCCCGATCAGCGTGTCGTTGACGGGGCTGCCGTCGATCGTGTCGTTGCCCGACGTACCGGTGAAGACGCCCATGCCGAAACCCCTTGCCCAGAAGCGCGCGGAAAGATGCAAAGCTGCGACGCCACTCGAAATTGAGCCAACGTCTGGCCTAAATCGGAGGAGGTGGTCAAGAGTCATGAGCCGGCCGCCTAAAGGGCTCCCCAACGCCGTCCTCCTCTCTATAACTGCAGCGTTCAAACAGGAGACCCGCGATGGCCGAGCACCAGACCCTGATCGTCGAAACCCCGGACAGCGCGCCCGGCGTCGTCCTGATCCGGCTGAACCGGCCCGAGGCTCTGAACGCCCTCAACACCCAGCTGCTGGGCGAGCTGGCGCAGGCGCTGGCGGTAGCCGAGGCCGACGATAATGTGGGCTGCATCGTGCTGACCGGCTCGGCCAAGGCCTTCGCCGCCGGCGCAGACATCAAGGAGATGTCGGACAAGACCTACGCCCAGATGTTCAAGGCCGACTTCTTCACCGCCGGGGCCCGCGCGGTCGAGCAGTGCCGCAAGCCGATCATCGCCGCCGTCGCCGGCTACGCCTTGGGCGGTGGCTGCGAGCTGGCCATGATGTGCGACTTCATCCTGGCGGCCGACACCGCCAAGTTCGGCCAGCCCGAGATCACCCTGGGCGTCGCGCCCGGCATCGGCGGCACCCAGCGCCTGACCCGTTTCGTCGGCAAGTCCAAGGCCATGGACATGATCCTGACCGGCCGGATGATGGGCGCTGAAGAGGCCGAGCGCTCGGGCCTGGTGTCGCGGATCTTCCCAGCCGACACGCTCATCGACGAGGTCCTGGCGGTCGCCGCCAAGATCGCCGCCCAATCGCCGCTCGCCGTGGCCATGAACAAGGAGCTGGTCGAGGCCGCCTATGAGACGACCCTGACAACAGGCGTGGCGCTGGAGCGGCGCCTGTTTCACTCGCTGTTCGCCTTCGAAGATCAGAAAGAAGGCATGGCCGCCTTCGTCGAAAAACGAAAGCCGACATTCAAGGGCGCGTGATCCGTCGCTTGTCCTTTTCCGCATGAGCGTCGCCGGACCCGGGTTCCAGTTCCGGCTGTCACGCTTGTGAAACGATTGCGTCGGGATCGCCCGCAGGAATCCGCCTGTGGACCGTTGACCCCGGCCAGCGCTTCCCGTATATCCGCGCGCTCTATTTTCCCTGCTTCGCGGCCGCCCGCGTGGCTGTCCGTTTGAAGGTCCGACCTAATGGCCAATAATCCCGGCGCCAAGAAAGCGATCCGCAAGATCGCTCGCCGCACCGAAGTCAACACCGCTCGTCGCTCGCGCGTGCGCACCTTCCTGCGCAAGTTCGAAGACGCCATCGCAAAGGGCGATGTGGCCGTCGCCAAGGCCGCTTTCGTGGAAGCTCAATCGGAGCTGATGCGCGCGGTTTCGAAGGGCGTGGTTCACCCCAACACGGGCTCGCGCAAGGTGTCGCGCCTGGCCGCGCGCCTGAAGAAGCTGGATAAGGCCGCGGCCTAGTCCAACTTCTGGACGAACGACGTTCGTCTAATGATTTCAAGTATTTACAAAAGCCGATCAGGTCCGCCTGGTCGGCTTTTGCTTTGAATCCAATGCTCTATTCCTGCCGTAGCAATCTGTGATCTGAGCAGCTGTCTTAGCTATTCCCTTGCCGGGCGAGGGGCTCTCGCGAGTCAACAGAAATATCCGAACTCGGACGCAAGTTTTCCGTTTGACCGGCCCCCTCCGGTAGCTAGTTTAAGCGTCTCAGCGCTTCTCCAGTCTTGGAAAAAACGAGGCGGCGGCGGACCCATTGCGTTCGCCGGGTAAGAACCTGTGTGCGTTGAGTGAACCGGCCGTACGCCATGGGGGGCGGGCGGCAGGAATGGTAGCGGCGGTTGTTTTTGTGCGAGGCGGTGGACGAATGACGATGAAGGGCGGGGTGGCCAGCCAGGACTTCTCGACAGCGATCGCGGCGGCGGTAGAGCCGGCGACGAGCGTGTGGTTGAAGGTTTGCGTGGCTTTGAAACGCGAGCTCGGCGATGCGGCCTTCGGGTCATGGATCGCCCCTGCGGCTCTGCGCGAGGCCGCGGCCGGCGATGTCGTCCTGGTCACGTCGACGGGCATCGCCCGTGACTGGATCCGTCGTAGCGCCTGGCGTCGCATTGGCGAGCTGTGGGCCGCCAACGACCCGACCGGGCGTCGCATCGACCTGAAGTCGCGCCTTGAGTTCGAAGCGGCGCTGGTTGGCAACGGCGGCGCCTATGTCGAGGCCGCCCCGAAGGCCGTGGTCGCCGAACCCATCGAGATCGTCCTGCCGGTGTCGACCGACGCCCCGGCGATCATGGCGCCCATCACCAAGTCGACCCGCACCCAGGGTCTGCAAGAGCGCTTCACCTTCGAGACCTTCGTCCCGGGTCCCGCCAACGAGTTCGCCCACGCCGTGGCGCGCCGGATCGCCAACTGGGCCGACGGCCACTTCAATCCCGTGCTGTTCCACGGCCCCTATGGGTTCGGCAAGACCCACCTGCTGAACGCCCTGGCCTGGGAAGCCATGCGCAACGCGCCGGAAAAGCGCGTGGTCTATCTGACCGCCGAGCGCTTCCTGTCGACCTTCGTGCGCGCCCTGATGGATCGCCAGACGGCGGCCTTCAAGGAAGAGCTGCGCGCCGCCGACCTGCTGATCATCGACGACGTGCATTTCATCGCCGGCAAGCAGTCGACCCAGGAAGAGCTGTTCCACACCCTGACCGCCCTGGTCGGCGAAGGCGGCCGCGTCGTGTTCTCGGCGGACCGCCCGCCGTCGGCCATGACCGAGATGGACGCTCACCTGCGCTCGCACCTTTCCGCGGGCCTGGTCTGCGGCCTGGAGCCGGCTGACCGCAATCTGCGCCTGGGCATCCTGGAACGTAAGATTCAGACCCTGGCCGTGGCCCACGGCTTCGAGCCGACCATGCGTCCGGACGTGCTGCAGTTCCTGGCCGACCGTTTCACCGACAGCGTCCGCGAGCTGGAAGGCGCGCTGAACACCCTGTCGGCCCGCGCCGGCGAAGGCCTGTCGCGCATGACGCTGGACGAGGTCCAGGCGATCCTGCGTCCGCACCTGCGGTCGGGCGAGAAGCGCATCACCATCGACGACATCCAGAAGGCGACGTCCGAGCACTACGGCATGAAGCAGGCCGATCTGCTGTCGGAGCGCCGCAACCGCGCCATCGCCCGTCCGCGTCAGGCCGCCATGTGGCTGGCCAAACAGCTGACCACCCGTTCGCTGCCGGACATCGGCCGTCGCTTCGGCGGTCGCGACCACACCACGGTGCTCCACGCCGTGCGCCGTATCGAGGCCCTGCGCGCCGAGGACAGCACCCTGAACCACGACCTGGAAGTGATCACGCGTAAGCTGCGCGGCTGATCCGACTTCAGATCGTCGCCGACAAGAAGGCCGCTCCGAAAGGGGCGGCCTTTTTCGTTGTGGGCGAGGCTCTACAGGGCGCGTCTAAGCGTCAGGTTGATCCGGCCACCGCCGGGTACCAGGCTCGACGAACCCGCCAGGATACGGTCGACGCCGTGGAAGGCCAGGCGCGCCGGTCCGGAGAGTCGGCAGACATCGCCGGAGCCCAGCCGCAGGCTCCGCGTCGGGTCCTTGCGCGAGGTCCCGCCGATCCGGAACACCGCCGTGTCGCCCAGCGAGATCGACAGCACCGGAAAGGCCGTGTCGGCCTCGTCGCGATCCTGGTGAAGACCCATGCGGGCCTCGCCGCGATAGAGGTTCACCAGGCACGAGTCCGGCGGGGTGTCGGGATCGCCCAGCGCGCTCCAGAGTTCCAGTAGCGCGGGCGGCATGGCCGGCCAGACCTGGTCCGTGCCCGGATGGCGTTCAGCATAGCGGTATCCGGTCTTGTCGCTGGTCCAGCCCAGCGGTCCGAAGGCGGTCATGGCCACGCTCATCGCCTTTCCATAGGCGGTGTTGTAGTGGGCGAACGGCGCGGCTTCGGCGGCGGCCATCACCGCGTCGACCAGCGCGCGCTGGGCCGGAAGGTCCAGCAGGCCGGGCCAGAGGTCGAAACCGGGAACGACGGTGAGGGGCTGAAACATTACTGAAATTTAAGACGCGCCATAGGGACGGAAGGTGTTGGTTTGCGCCTCCGGCGAGGGGGCCGGACTATTTTTCCATATCAGGACCGTACATGCGTCGTCTTATGTCCTCCGCGGCCGTCGCCGTGATTTTGTTCGCCTCTGGCGCGGTGTCCGCCGCGACCGCCGCCAAGGCCCCAGCCAAGCCTACCGCCGCCGTCCAGGCCGGCAGCAAGGGCGCGACCTTCGCCTCGGTGACGACCCAGCTCCCGCGCGCTGTCCGGCCCACGCACTATGACCTGTCCTTCACGCCCGACGCCGACAAGATGGCCTTCTCCGCCAGCGTGAAGATCGCCATCGAGGTCGTCGAGCCGACCGCGACCGTGACCCTGCAGGCGGCAGACCTGGCGTTCTCCAAGGCCGAGATCGCCGGGGTCGGCGCGGCCTCAATGACTGGCAAGGTCAAGGTCGACGACGACGCCCAGACCGCCAGCTTCACGTTCGCCAAGGTCCTTCCGAAGGGCAAGTACGTCCTGGCCCTCGACTATACGGGCAAGATCTACACCCAGGCCGCCGGCCTGTTCGCGCTGGACTACGAGACCGAGACCGGCAAGAAGCGCGCGATCTACACCCAGTTCGAGAACTCCGACGCCCGCCGCTTCATCCCGTCGTGGGACGAGCCGTTCTACAAGGCCACCTACACCGTCGAGGCGACGATCCCGACCGGTCAGATGGCGCTGGGCAACATGCCGATCGCGTCCTCGAAGGACCTCGGCGGCGGCAAGACCCTGGTGAAGTTCGCGACCTCGCCGAAGATGTCGACCTACCTGCTGTTCTTCGGCCTGGGCGAGTTCGACCGCGCCTCGGTCAAGGCCGCCGGCGTCGATGTCGGCGTGGTCACCAAGAAGGGCGACACGCCCAAGGCCGCGTTCGCACTCAAGGCTGCCGCCGATATCCTGCCTTGGTACAACGACTATTTCGGCACGCCATACCCGCTGCCGGTGCTGGACAACATCGCCGCCCCCGGCCGCAGCCAGTTCTTCAGCGCCATGGAGAACTGGGGGGCGATCTTCTATTTCGAATACGCCATGAATCTCGATCCGAAGATCTCGACCGAGAGCGACAAGCAGACCGTCTTCACCACCGTGGCCCACGAAATGGCGCACCAGTGGTTCGGCGACCTGGTCACCATGGCCTGGTGGGACGACCTGTGGCTGAACGAGGGCTTCGCCTCGTGGATGGAAGGCCGCGCGACCGAGCACTTCCACCCCGAATGGAACTCCGCTCTGGGGTCGGTTGGCGGTCGTGAGTACGCCATGAGCCTGGACGCGCTGTCGACCACGCACCCGGTGGTGCAGCACGTGACCACCGTCGAGCAGGCCAGCCAAGCCTTCGACGGCATCACGTACCAGAAGGGCGAGGCCGTCATCCGTATGCTGGAAAGCTATGTGGGTCACGACGCCTGGCGCGACGGCGTGCGCGCTTACATGAAGAAGCACGCCCACGGCAATACGGTCAGCGACGACCTGTGGTCGTCGGTCGAGGGCGCGGCCAAGAAGCCGATCCTGGCCATCGCCCATGACTTCACCCTGCAGCCGGGCGTGCCTCTGATCACTGTCGATGCGGCGACCTGCGCGGCCGGCAAGACGACCCTGACGCTCAGCCAGTCCGAGTTCAGCAAGGACGTCCCGGACAAGAAGCCGCTGCTGTGGCGTGTTCCGGTCACCGTTCAGGCTGTGGGCGGCGGCGAAGCCAAGACCCTGGTCACCGGCGGCAAGGGCTCGGTCACGGTCGATGGCTGCGGCCCGGTCGTGGTCAATGCCGGCCAGAACGGCTACTTCCGCACCCAGTATGGCGCCGAGCGTTTCGGCGGCATCGTTCAGAGCTTCGCCAAGCTGCCGGCGATCGACCAGTTGGGCGTGATGAGCGACGCCTGGTCGATGGGCCTGGCCGGCTACCAGCCCGCCACCGACTTCCTCGACCTGGCCAAGGCCACGCCGGCCGACGCCGACCCGCAGGTGTTTTCGAAGATCGCCGGCGTCTATTCGGGCATCGACAACTACTACGAAGGCATGCCGGCCGAGCGCGCCGCGTTCCGCAAGCTGGCCGTGGCCAAGCTGCGCCCGCTGCTCGCCAAGGTCGGCTGGACGGCCAAGGCCGGCGAGCCCGACCGCATCGCCATCCTGCGCGGCGAGTTGATCGGCACTCTGGGCGGCCTGGGCGATCCGGAGGTCGTGGCCGAGGCCACGCGTCGGTTCAACGCCGACAAGACCGACCCGTCGGCCATCCCCGGTCCGCTGCGCAAGACCATCCTCAGCGTCGTGGCCCGTCACGCCGACGCCGCCACCTGGGACGCCATCCACGCCCAGGCCCTGGCCGAGAAGACCCCGCTGATCCGCGCCCAGCTGTTCTCGCTGCTGGCCTCGGCCGAGGATGAGGCCCTCGCCAAGAAGGCGCTGGAGCTGGCCCTGACGCCGGAACCAGGCGAGACCCTGTCCAGTTCGATGATCTCGCGGGTGGCGGGCGGTCACCCGGACATGACCTTCGACTGGGCTGTAGCCCACAAGGACGCGGTCAACGCCAAGGTCGATTCCACCTCGCGCACCCGGTTTATCCCCGGTCTGGGCGCCAGCTCGTCGAACCCGGCCATGGCGGAGAAGATCAAGGCCTGGGCCGCGGCCAATCTGGCCGAGGGATCGCGCAAGGAAGCCGACAAGGCCGCCGCCTCGGTGCTTAACCGCGCCAAGATCCGCGAGCAGCGCCTGCCGGCCATCACCGCCTGGGTCGGCAAGAACGGCTAAACGCCGGATAACGCGTTATATTTCTTGGCCGCACTCGGAAGGGGGTGCGGCCATTTTTCTTGCCCAAAACGCCAGATTCCCCCTCGCCGCATGGGGTTATGGCCTTGCGCCCTGTCCCCTATCCCCCATATCCGGCTTCGAAGCGGGGTTGACGGGCTCGTCAACTTCGCACAACGCATTTCGCCCCCTCGGTTTTCGTCGGCGGGACGGGATGTGGAACCAACCGTAGAGCGTACGAACCCATCGGGGACGGGAACGAGAAAAACCGGGGCGCTTCCGAGAAGGCCCTCGTCACCACCGTCCGCCTAAAGGAGCGAACAGGTACCAAAATGAGCAAGATTATCGGCATCGACCTGGGCACCACGAACTCGTGCGTGGCCATCATGGACGGCAAGAACCCGAAGGTGATCGAGAACGCCGAAGGCGCTCGTACGACTCCGTCGGTCGTCGCCTTCATGGAAGATGGCGAACGCCTGGTTGGCCAGCCGGCCAAACGCCAGGCCGTGACCAACCCGACCAACACGCTGTTCGCGATCAAGCGCCTGATCGGCCGCTCCGCCAGCGACCCGGTGGTCGAGAAGGACAAGGGCATGGTGCCCTACGAGATCGTCAAGGGCCCGACCGGCGACGCCTGGGTCAAGGCTCAGGGCAAGGATTACAGCCCGCAGGAAGTGTCGGCCTTCATCCTGCAGAAGATGAAGGAAGCCGCCGAAGCTCACCTCGGTGAGCCCGTGACCAAGGCGGTCATCACCGTCCCGGCCTATTTCAACGACGCCCAGCGTCAGGCGACCAAGGACGCCGGCAAGATCGCCGGCCTGGAAGTCCTGCGCATCATCAACGAGCCGACCGCCGCGGCCCTGGCCTACGGCCTGGACAAGAACGACGGCAAGAAGATCGCCGTCTATGACCTCGGCGGCGGCACCTTCGACGTCTCGATTCTGGAAATCGGCGACGGCGTCTTCGAGGTGAAGTCGACCAACGGCGACACCTTCCTGGGCGGTGAAGACTTCGACCTGCGGATCGTCGACTACCTGGCCGACGAGTTCAAGAAGGAGCAGGGCGTCGACCTGCGCAAGGACAAGCTGGCCCTCCAGCGCCTGCGCGAAGAAGCGGAAAAGGCCAAGAAGGAGCTGTCCTCGACGGCTCAGTACGAGGTCAACCTGCCCTTCATCAGCATGAACGCCTCGGGTCCGCTGCACCTGAACATCAAGCTGTCGCGCGCCAAGCTGGAAGCCCTCGTCGACGACCTGATCGCCCGCACCATCGGTCCGTGCGAACAGGCCCTCAAGGACGCCGGCCTGAAGAAGAGCGACATCGACGAAGTGATCCTGGTCGGCGGCATGAGCCGCATGCCCAAGGTCCAGCAGGCGGTGCAGGACTTCTTCGGTCGCGAGCCGCACAAGGGCGTGAACCCCGATGAAGTCGTGGCGCTGGGCGCGGCCGTCCAGGCCGGCGTGCTGCAAGGCGACGTCAAGGACGTGCTGCTGCTGGACGTGACCCCGCTGACCCTGGGCATCGAGACCCTGGGCGGCGTGTTCACGCCGCTGATCGAACGCAACACCACGATCCCGACCAAGCGCTCGCAGACCTTCTCCACCGCCGACGACAACCAGTCGGCCGTGACGATCCGCGTGTTCCAGGGCGAACGCCCGATGGCCGTCGACAACAAGGTCCTGGGTCAGTTCGACCTGGTCGGCATTCCGCCGGCGCCGCGCGGCATCCCGCAAATCGAGGTCACCTTCGATATCGACGCCAACGGCATCGTGCAGGTCCACGCCAAGGACAAGGCGACCAACAAGGAGCACTCGATCCGTATCCAGGCCAATGGCGGCCTGAGCGACGCGGACATCGAGCGCATGGTCAAGGAAGCCGAGGCCAACAAGGCTGCGGACGAAACCAAGAAGAAGCTGGTCGAGGCCAAGAACCAGGGCGAGGCGATCCTGCACTCGACCGAGAAGGCCCTGGCCGAGCACGGCGACAAGGTCGGCGCGCCTGAAAAGACCGCGATCGAGACCGGCATCACCGAGCTGAAGACCGCCCTGGAAGGCGAAGACGTCGAGGCCATCCAGGCCAAGACCCAGGCGCTGATCCAGGCTTCGATGAAGCTGGGCGAAGCCATGTACGCCTCGCAGCAAGGGGCCGAAGGCGCTGACGGCGCCGAGGCCGCGGACGATGGCGTCGTCGACGCCGAGTTCGAAGAAGTCGACGACAACAAGCCGGCGAACTAACCGCCATGCGCGCGCTGCGGGACATTCTGCTGAAGTCTGTTCCGCGGCCGCGACCTCTTGCCGCTCCGCCCGAGACCGCCTTGCGCCGGGCCGCGCGCACTCCCACCTCTTCCTTCATCAACGCCACTTTCGTGGGCCTTTTGGGCGCCAGACGCTGACGATGCGCGACTATTACGAAATCCTCGGCGTGACCAAGACCATCGATGACGCTGGTCTGAAGTCCGCGTTCCGCAAACTGGCGATGGAACACCACCCCGACCGCAATGGCGGCTGCGAGCAAGCCACCGGGCGCTTCAAGGAAATCAACGAGGCCTATTCGGTCCTCTCCGATCCGCAGAAGCGCGCAGCCTATGACCGCTTCGGCCATGCCGGCGTCAACGGACAGGGCGGCGGCGCTGGCGGCTTCGGCGGCCAGGGCTTCGACGCCGGCGACATCTTTAACGACGTCTTCGGGGACGTGTTCGGCGAGATGTTCGGCGGCGGTCGTCGCCAGTCGAACGGGCCCCAGCGCGGCCAGGACCTGCGCTACGACCTGGAGATCGCTCTCGAGCAGGCCTATGCCGGCGCCGAGGTCGAGATCAAGGTGCCCGCCGCCATGACCTGCGAGGTCTGCGAGGGCTCGGGCGCCAAGCCCGGCACCAACCCCACCGTCTGCGGCACCTGCGGCGGCGCCGGCCGGGTCCGCGCCACCCAAGGCTTCTTCGCGGTCGAGCGCGGCTGCCCGCGCTGCGGCGGCTCGGGCCGTCTGGTCCTGGATCCTTGCACCAACTGCCACGGCCACGGCCAGGTGCGCCGCGAGCGCATCCTGTCGGTCCGCATCCCCGCTGGCGTCGACGACGGCGCCCGGATCCGCCTGGCGGGCGAAGGCGACGCTGGCGCGCGCGGCGGTCCGCGCGGCGACCTCTACATCTTCCTGTCGGTGATACCGCACGAGCTGTTCGAGCGAGACGGTCTGGACCTGCTCTGCACCGTGCCGGTGCCGATGACCACGGCCGCCCTGGGCGGCGAGATCGAGGCCCCCTGCCTGCTGGGCGGCGAGACCTGCGACGGTGAGTGCAAGATCACCGTCACCGTTCCTGAAGGCTCGCAGACCGGCAAGACCGTCCGCCTCAAGGGCAAGGGCATGCCGTCCCTGCGCAGCCGCCAGCGCGGCGACCTGGTGGTCGAACTGTTCGTCGAAACCCCGACCCACCTGTCCGCCCGTCAGAAGGAACTGATCCGCGAACTGGCCGGCCTATGCGGCGAAAAACAGAACCCCAAGTCCGCCAACTTCGTCGGCAAGGCCAAGAGGTTCTGGGAAGAGGTCACGGGGAACTAGGGTTTTCCCTTCGGACGCCTTTCCGCCGCGCGGGTGTTGTAGCGATCCAAGCCCCAGATCAACACCAGCAGCAGGGTGAGTGCGATGGCGGCGACGCCAGCCGCCGCGCCCATCATGAACTGCATGGCCTCCTTGTCCGGCAGGATCATCGCGCGCGTCTCCGGGGGGCGGAAAACGAGTGGGATCGTCACAGAGGCCGGCGGCCCGTTGAGATCGGGCTTGGTCATCTGGAACTTCGACGCCATCTTCAGCGCCGCGTCGCCGAAGTGCTCGCCGGTCGGCGATTCCTCCAGGACCATGCAGCCGTCTAGCCGCCCGTCGACCATTACGTCGCACCTGATCGTCGCCTTGCCGGAGATGTCGTGCCGCGCCGCGCGCGCTGGATAGTACTCGGCCAAATCCTGGCCGGAGGGCTTCACCAGCCAGTCGGGCCGGTGGATGATCGTGCCGGCGGGGGGTGGTGGCGAGACTGTGATCATGCGGCAAGCTCAACCGGGCGTCGATAGCCCGTCAAGCGGCTTCGGAAGTTGGCCGCACAGTGTTTCGTCCCCCGATTTCCTTAACGCCGACTCTTAACGCGAGGCGCGACGCTCTGTACTTTCCGGCGCCATGAACGCCCACGCGACGCCGACCCCTGCCCACCTGCTCGACCCCACTGGCGCGACGCCGGTGATGCAGCAGTTCTTCGAGATGAAGGCGCGGCAGCCCGATGCGTTGATCTTCTTCCGCATGGGCGATTTCTATGAGCTGTTCTTCGATGACGCCTACAAGGCCGCCGCCGCTCTGGGCATCAGCCAGACGTTCCGGGGAACCCACAACGGCCAGCCGATCCCGATGGCCGGCGTGCCGCAACACGCGGCCGAGGCCTATCTGTCCAAGCTGATCCGCATGGGCTTCAAGGTCGCCGTCTGCGAGCAGATGGAAGACCCGGCCGAGGCCAAGAAGCGCGGCTCCA
Organism: Caulobacter sp. FWC2; assembly: GCF_002742625.1. Taxonomy (NCBI): domain Bacteria; kingdom Pseudomonadati; phylum Pseudomonadota; class Alphaproteobacteria; order Caulobacterales; family Caulobacteraceae; genus Caulobacter; species Caulobacter sp. FWC2. The sequence continues at coordinate 5,103,992 of NZ_PEBF01000001.1, read as the reverse complement.
AGTCGGTGGTCCGCCGGGACATCGTCCGGGTGGTGACGCCGGGCACCCTGACCGAGGACGGCCTGCTGGACGCGCGCGGCGCCAACCGCCTGGCCGCCGTCGCGATCCGCGCGGGCCAGGCGGCGGTGGCCTCGGTCGAGCTGTCGACCGGCGAGGTCGAGGTGTTCGCCGTGGCCAATGAGGCCGTCGCCCCGATCCTGGCGGCCCTGGCCCCGTCCGAGACCCTGGTCGCCGACCGCCTGCTGTCCGACGACGCCCTGTCTCAGACCCTGAAGATCTGCGGCGGCCTTGTGCAGCCGATGCCCTCGGCGCTGTCGGAGCCGCAGGCTTCGGAAGCGCGGGTCAAGCGCCTCTACGGCGTCGACACCCTGGACGGCTTTGGCGGGCTGACCCCGGCCGAGATCGGGGCGCTGGGCCTGATCGCCGCCCACCTGGAAATGACCCAGGCCGGCAAGCTGCCGGCCCTGCGGGCGCCGCGTCGCGCGGCGGAAGCGGACGTGATGGCCATCGACCCGGCCACGCGCGGTAGTCTGGAGATCGACCGCACCCAGACGGGCGGCCGTGACGGCTCGCTGCTGGCGGTGATTGACCGCACCGTGACCTCGGGCGGGGCCCGGATGCTGGCCTCGCGCCTGGCTCGGCCGCTGCTGGACGTCGCCGCCATCGACCAGCGCCTGGACGCCGTGGCTTGGTTCGTCGAGCATCGCCCTCTGCGCCAGCGCCTGCGGGAGGTGCTGAAAGGGTCGGGCGACATGGCCCGCGCGCTGTCTCGTCTGGCGCTGGGCCGAGGCGGGCCGCGCGATCTGGGGTGCCTGCGCGACACCCTGAAGTGCGGCGAGCGCCTGGCCGGTATGGCGGGCGGGGCTCCCGATCCGCTGTCGCCGCCGCCGTTCGAGCTGGAGCACGCCTTCAAGGCGCTGACCCCCTCGCTGCACGAGGGCCTGTCGCAATTCCTGAACACGCTGGAGCAGGGCCTGGGCCCTGATCTGCCGGCCCTGGCCCGCGACGGCGGCTTCGTCGCTGCGGGCATCCGGCCGGAGCTGGACCAGGCGCGCGGCCTGCGCGACGACAGCCGCAAGGTGATCATCGCCCTGGAAGCCCAGCTGATGGCTGAGAGCGGCGTGCCGCTGAAGATTCGCCACAACGGCGTGCTGGGCTACTTCGTCGAGGCCACGGCCGGCAAGGCCGATCCGCTGTTCCAGCCGCCGCTGAACGCGACCTTCATCCACCGCCAGACCCTGGCCAACCAGGTGCGCTTCACGACGGTGGAGCTGGCCGACCTTGACGCCCGCATCGCCCAGGCCGCCGAGCGGGCCCTGGCCATGGAGGTCGCCGCCTTCGAGGACTGGCGCGAACAGGCCCGCGCCCACGCCGACGCCATCCAGATCGCCGCCGAGGCCCTGGCGCGCCTGGACGTGGCCTCCAGCCTCGCCGAATGGGCCGAGGACTCCGGCGCGGTGCGGCCGATCGTCGATATGTCCTACGCCTTTGACGCCAAGGGCGCCCGCCACCCGGTGGTGGAAGCCGCCGTCAAGCGGGCCGGCGACCCCTACACCCCCAACGACTGCTGCCTGGACGCCTCGGGCGAGACCGGCGCGCGGCTGTCGATCGTCACCGGCCCGAACATGGCCGGTAAGTCGACCTTCCTGCGCCAGAACGCCCTGCTGGCGATCCTGGCCCAGTCCGGCTGCTACGTGCCCGCCGCCAGCTTCCGTCTGGGCGTCGTCGACCGGCTGTTCAGCCGCGTCGGCGCGGGCGACGACCTGGCACGCGGCCGCTCGACCTTCATGATGGAGATGGTCGAGACCGCCGCCATCCTGACCCAGGCCGGGCCGCGCAGCCTGGTGATCCTGGACGAGATCGGCCGGGGCACGGCCACCTATGACGGCCTGGCCATCGCCTGGGCCTGCGCCGAGGCCCTGCACGACACCAACAAGAGCCGCGCCTTGTTCGCCACGCACTATCACGAGCTGGCGACCCTGGAAGAGCGGATGGCGCACGTCTCCAACCTCTCCCTGCGGGCCAAGGAGTGGAACGGCGACCTTGTCTTCCTGCACGAGGCCGCGCCGGGGCCAGCTGACCGCTCTTACGGCGTGCAGGTGGCCAAGCTGGCCGGCGTGCCGACCCCGGTGGTGATCCGCGCCCGCGAGGTGCTGGACCGCCTGGAGAGCAAGGACCAGTCGCCGGCCAAGCTGGACGACCTGCCGCTGTTCGCGGTGAGTCAGGCAGTCGTCTCGACGTCCATGGGGGCGCCCGCCAAAGCGGCGCCGAGCGTCGTCGAGGACTCTCTGGCCGACCTCGATGTTGACGGAATGAGTCCGCGCGAGGCCCTGGAAGCCCTCTATCGTCTTAAGGGTCTGCTCAGGGCCTAGAGTCTTTAGTGGCAGCGTGACGGTCGCCAAAACCGGCTTCCACTTTTGGCTGTCACGCTGTGGTAACCATATCTCCATCATGCCTCGTCGCCTTCGCCCCACCCGCCTGGAACACGTCGTCGACGGGCATGCCCTGCGTGCGCGTCTGTCCGCCGCCGCCCTGGACGCCATCGGCAACGAGGCCGAACAGCGCGCCCGGGCCATCGACATCCTTAAGCAGGCGCTGTTTCGCGGCCGGATGATCGCCAAGGAGCGGCTGGAGAACGGCGCCAGCGGCGTCGAGACCGCCCGTCTGATCAGCGGCGTCACCGACGAGGTGATCACCGCCCTCTATGACTTCACGACGGTGCACGTCTTCCGGGCCCGCAACCCGACCGAGGGCGAGCGCCTGTGCCTGCTGGCCGTCGGCGGCTATGGCCGGGGCACCCTTGCCCCGTTCAGCGACATCGATCTGTTGTTCCTGCGGCCCTACAAGCAGACGCCGCACGCCGAGAGCGTGATCGAGTTCATGCTCTATGCGCTGTGGGACCTGGGCTTCAAGGTCGGCCACGCCTCGCGGACCATCGAGGAGTGCGTGCGTCTCTCGAAGGAAGACTTTACGATCCGCACCTCGATCCTGGAGGCCCGCCGCCTGACCGGCGACGAGCGCCTGGCCGCTGAGCTCAAGCGCCGTTACCGCGACGACGTGATGAAGGGCACGGGCGCCCAGTTCGTCGCCGCCAAGCTCAAGGAACGCGACGACCGCCAGGCCCGGGCCGGGACCAGCCGCTACATGGTCGAGCCCAACGTCAAGGAAGGTAAGGGCGGCCTGCGCGACCTCCACACCCTGATGTGGATCGCCGAATATCTGCACCCGGTCGACCGTCCGGAGGACGTCTTCAAGATGGAGGTGTTCTCGACGCGCGAGACCAAGGCCTTCATCCGCGCCTTCGATTTCCTGCACGCGGTGCGCGCCCACCTGCACTTCACGACGGGCCGGCCCGAGGAGCGGCTGACCTTCGATCTGCAGCCGGAAATCGCCCGCCGCATGGGCTATGGGGACCGGGGCGACGCGCCGGCGGTCGAGCGCTTCATGCGCCGCTACTTCCTGATCGCCAAGGAGGTCGGGGCCTTGACCCGCGCCTTCTCGGCCAAGCTGGAAGCCGAGCATTTCAAGAACGAGCCCAAGGGCATCTCGCGGTTCCTGCCGGGCGGCCGTCCCAAGCGCAAGGCCTTGGACGTCGAGGGCTTCTTCGAGGACAACGGTCGCCTGAACATCGACGGGCTGGCGGTCTTCGAGGCCGATCCCGTCAACCTGATCCGCCTGTTCAAGATCGCCGACGAGCGCGACCTCGACCTGCATCCGGACGCCTTCACAGCGGTGACCCGGAGTCTGTCGCTGATCACCTCCAAGGTGCGTCGCGCCCCCGAGGCCTGCCGCGCGTTCCTGGACCTGCTGGCGCGGGGCAAGCGCAGCTATCGCACCCTGACCCTGATGAACGACGCCGGGGTCCTGGGCCGCTTCGTGCCGGAGTTCGGCCGGATCGTGGCCCAGATGCAGTTCAACATGTACCACTCGTACACGGTGGATGAGCACACCCTGCGGGCCGTCGGGCTGATCGGCGACATGGCCGCCGGCCGGCTGGTCGACGACCATCCGCTGGCCGTCTCGATCATGCCGCTGATCGAGGACCGCGAGGCCCTGTTCCTGGCCATGCTGCTGCACGACACCGGCAAGGGCGGGGTCGGCGGCCAGGAGAAGGCCGGCGCCCGCGCCGCCCGCAGCGCCTGCGAGCGGATGGGCGTGGACCGCACCAAGGTCGAGCTGGTCGCTTGGCTGGTCGAGAACCACCTGGTCATGAGCGACTTCGCCCAGAAGCGCGACGTCGCCGACCCCGGCACCGTCGCCGCCTTCGCGCGCATCGTCGAGAACCCCGAGCGCCTGCGCCTGCTGCTGGTTATCACTGTCGCCGACATCCGCGCCGTCGGGCCGGGGGTCTGGAACGGCTGGAAGGGCCAACTGCTGCGCGAGCTCTACAACGCCACCGAAGCCGTTTTCCGGGGTGGGCGCGGCAGTGACGCCGCCGCTAACGTCCTGCGCCACCAGGAAAGCCTGGCCGAGGCCGCCCGCGCCACGCTGCTGGAGATCGATCCGGCCGCCAAGGGCTGGGTGTCGGCGATGGAAAACGCCTATTTCAGCGCCTTCCCGCAGGACGAGCTGTTCGAGCACGCCGCCCTGGCCCGCCGCGCAGCCATCCAGGGCGGGGCCGCCGCCGAGGGCCGGGTGCAGCAGGGCCAGAACGCCGCCGAGATCGTGGTCGCGGCCAAGGACCGTCGCGGCCTGTTCGCCGACCTCGCCATGGCCATCTCGGCCCTGGGCGGCAATGTCGTCGGGGCTCGGGTCTTCACTTCCCGTCAGGGCCAGGCGCTAGACGTCTTCTACGTCCAGGACGTGACTGGCGCGCCGTTCGGCTGCGAGAACCCCCGCGCCCTGCGCCGCCTGGCCGACGCGCTGGAAGCGGCCGGCAAGGGCGAGCCGCTGGGCGTCGAGCCGCGCCGGGGCTCCGAGCAGTCCCGCGCCGCCGCCTTCTCGATCGCGCCGACCGTGACGGTCGACAACGAGGCCTCCAACGACGCCACGGTGGTCGAGGCCTCGGGCCGCGACCGGCCCGGCCTGCTGCACGCCCTGGCCAAGACCCTGGCCGACAACGGCCTCTCCATCCAGTCGGCCCATATCGACGGCTATGGCGAGCGGGCGGTCGACGCCTTCTACGTCCAGACGCAGGAGGGCGGAAAGCTGACCGAGGCCCGCAAGGTCACGGCCGTCAAGGCCGACCTTCTGGCGGCCCTGGAGGAGAACGAGGCCTCCGCGCCGGGCTCCCGCCTGGGCCTGAAGCGCGCGCGGGCCAGCGTGGCGCGGTAAGGGCGTCTTGCGGGCGTCATGGATCACCGTCTAGACTCGCCCCGCAAACGAGGAACGACATGAAGCCGCCCATCAAGCGTCTGGCCGACCTCAAGCCCGCGTCGACCGCCGAGACCTATGCCCGACCCACGCCGAAGGTGGCGCGGCGTCAGACCGCCAAGGTGCTGACGCCCGCAGAAAAGGCTGCCTTCCTGGCCTCGCGCCCGGACCTGTCGTCGAAGTCCTGAGCCAATTCCGGATGGACGCGGATCGACATCGCCGGGCCGGCTGCTTAGACCTTTCCTAAAGGTTGAGTGCGGGGGCGGTATGGCGAAGGGTACTACGGTGACGGCGAGGGGCGAGGCCGCCGAGGCCTGGGCGCTTTGGGACAAGCTAAAGCGCCTGTTCCCGGCCTGGAACCTGTTCCTGGAGGCGTTCTATACGCCCGGCGCCTGGGGCTACATGGGCGTCGACTTCCTCAACGGCTTTCGCAAGAACCCTTCGACGGTAAAGGCCTTCGCGCTGCTGGACGGGATCGACGACGCCACGTTCGACGCCCTCTCGGCCCTGGCCAGCCTCAACGCCCGTCGTCACGACCAGATGGTGCGGGCGGTGGTGGTCTTCTACCTGACCGTACCGTTGACCATCGCGGCCATCATGGCGGACCTGGCGGGCGACAGCATGCTGAGCTTCATTCGTCAGCACAGCACCGTGGCGATCCAGGTCGCGGCGGGCGTCACCCTGGGTCCGATCTCCTACCTTCAAGGTCAATGGCGCTCACGCCAGATCGTCGGGGTTCTGGACCTGATCCGCATCGAACGCGGCCAGGCGCCGTTCACGGCGCTGGAGTTGCGGGAGGAGTAGGGGGGCTCGGCAGGAACACCCCGCGGGGCTTGGGCGGGAGAAGGAGACCGGACTGGACTTCTAGCGTTTGGAAGCCTAGACACCCCGCCTTCCGATTTTCCCCGCGACCGGCGTTCGATCCGCCGGCCGGGCCACAAGGATTCCGCGCCATGAAGCGCCTATCGGGCCCCAAAAAGGCCGAAACCAAGAAGGCCTCCCCGACGGGCCCTTCGCAACGCCAGCTCCGCGCCGGCGAACTGATCCGCCACGCCCTGGTCGATGTCTTCCGCGAGGAAGGCCTGGCCGACCCGGTGCTGGTCAACGTCTCTTTCACGGTGTCGGAAGTGCGGATGAGCCCCGACCTGCGGCACGCCGTCTGCTTCGTCGAACCCCTGGGCGCCGGCTTGAAGGGCGAGGCTGGCCGCGGGGATGAGGACATCAAAGAGGTCATGAAGGCCCTGAACCGGGGGGCTAGCTTCCTGCGCGGGCGCCTGGGCAAGGTGATCGACATGAAGTTCACGCCGGACCTCAAGTTCATCCACGACGAAAGCTTCGGCGCGGCGGCCTATATGGACCGCCTGTTCGACGATCCGCGCGTGCAGCAGGACGTGCGCACCCTGGCGGACGTCCAGGGCGACGATGACGACCAAGGGGACGAGGCCTAGGCATGGCGCGCCGCAAGAAGGGCGACGCCGTCTCGGGCTGGATCTGCCTGGACAAGCCCTATGACCTTACCTCGACCTCGGCCGTCAGCCGGGTGCGTCGCGCCTTCAACGCCCAGAAGGGCGGCCACGCCGGCACGCTGGACCCTCTGGCCACGGGGATCTTGCCCATCGCCCTGGGCGAGGCGACCAAGACCGTTCCGTTCCTGATGGACGCCGACAAGGCCTATCGCTTCACCATCGCCTGGGGCCGCGACACCACGACCCTGGATCGCGAGGGCGAGACGACGGGAACCTCCGACGTGCGTCCGACCCGGGAGCAGGTCGAGGCCGCCTTGCCGGCCTTCATCGGCGAGGTCGACCAGATCCCGCCGAACTTCTCGGCCATCAAGGTCGACGGCGAGCGCGCCTATGACCTGGCCCGTGACGGCGTGGAATTCGAACTGCCGACCCGCAAGGTCAACATCTTCGACCTGAAGGTTGTCGAGCAGGCCGACGCCGACCACGTCACCCTGGAGATGGAATGCGGCAAGGGCACCTATGTCCGGGCCGTGGTCCGGGACCTGGCCAAGGCGCTGGGAACCTGCGGTCACGTCGCCGACCTGCGCCGGACACGGGTGGGCGGGTTTGCCGAGGCGACCTCGATATCGCTGGAAACCCTTGAGAATTTGAGCTATGAGGCCCGGCTGTCGGAGGCATTGCTTCCGGTCGAGACCGCGCTGGACGACATCCCGGCGTTGGCCGTGACCGACGAAGACGCCTTCCGGCTTGCACAGGGACGCGCCATCGTCCTGCTCCCGAGGCAGGTAGAAACGCTGAAAGCCGAGCTCACGCCCGGCGATCGCACCGTTTCCGCCATCTCCGGCGACAGGTTGGTGGCCCTGTGCGAGATGCGCGCCGGAAAGCTCAATCCGGTGCGGGTCTTCCAACTCACCTGAGCGGAGACAACCCGATGTCGATCACCATCGAGCGCAAAGCCGCTCTCATCGCCGAACACGCCCGCACCACTGGCGACACCGGCAGCGCTGAAGTCCAGGTCGCGATCCTCTCGGAACGCATCTCGAACCTGACCGAGCACTTCAAGACGCACAAGAAGGACAACCACAGCCGTCGTGGCCTGCTGAAGCTGGTTTCCCAGCGTCGCCGGCTTCTCGACCACCTGAAGAAGTCCGACGCCGGTCGCTATCAGGCCCTGATCGAAAAGCTGGGTCTGCGTCGCTAAGGCACAATTCGGCCGCTCTGCTTTCGTAGAGCGGCCGAATGCTTTTTGGAGCGTGTCGGTCGAACTGGTTTGCCGAAAGTGGCTTCCGGCTTCGATATTCGTCACGCGACAAGTCTAAGCCTTCGTTTCGAGACAGGCCGAAACGAAAGGTTGCCGCGGGTCCGCTGTATGCGCGATCCGAACACGTAAACCGGGGATCACGATCTTCGGACGCCTGTCGAACTGGATGAGGAAATCTCGGGACCGCCCTTCGGCCGCCCGCCCCTGTCCGTCCTGAAGGAAATGGGTCCTTCGGAACCGAAAGAAGCAAAAATGTTCGATATCAAGCGCAAGACGATCGAGTGGGGCGGCAAGACGCTGGTCCTCGAAACCGGTCGCATCGCCCGTCAAGCCGACGGCGCCGTTCTGGCCACCATGGGCGAAACCGTCGTCCTGGCCACCGCCGTGTTCGCCAAGAAGGCGAAGCCCGGTCAAGATTTCTTCCCGCTGACGGTCAACTATCAAGAAAAGACCTTCGCGGCCGGCAAGATCCCGGGCGGCTTCTTCAAGCGCGAAGGCCGTCCGTCGGAAAAGGAGACCCTGGTCTCCCGCCTGATCGACCGTCCGATCCGTCCGCTGTTCGTCAAGGGCTTCAAGAACGAAGTCCAGGTCGTCGTCACCGTGCTGCAGCACGACCTCGAGAACGATCCCGACATCCTGGGCATGGTCGCCGCCTCGGCCGCCCTGGTCCTGTCGGGCGCTCCGTTCATGGGCCCGATCGGCGCCGCGCGCGTCGGTTACGTCGATGGCGGCTACGTGCTGAACCCGACGCTCGACGAGCTGAAGGAAAGCAAGATGGACCTCGTCGTGGCCGGCACCGCCGACGCCGTGATGATGGTTGAATCGGAAATCCAAGAGCTCTCGGAAGAGATCGTGCTGGGCGGCGTCAACTTCGCCCACAAGGAAATGCAGACGGTGATCGACGCGATCATCGACCTGGCCGAGCACGCCGCCAAGGAGCCCTTCGACTTCCAACCGGAAGACACCGACGCCCTGAAGGCCGAAGTGAAGAAGGCCGTCGGCAAGGACCTGGCCGACGCCTACACCATCCGTGGCAAGGCCGAACGCGTCGCCGCCCTGGGCGCCGCCAAGACCAAGGCCATCGAGACCTTCGCCAAGAGCGACACCAACCCGGCCGGCATCGACCCGCTGAAGCTGGTTTCGGTCTTCAAGGAACTGGAAGCGGACATCGTCCGTCGCTCGATCCTCGACACCGGCATCCGCATCGACGGCCGCGACGTCCGCACCGTCCGTCCGATCCTGGGTGAAGTCGGCATCCTGCCGCGCACCCACGGCTCGGCCCTGTTCACCCGCGGCGAGACCCAGGCGATCGTGGTCGCCACCCTGGGCACCGGCGACGACGAGCAGTTCATCGACGCCCTGGAAGGCACCTACAAGGAATCCTTCCTGCTGCACTACAACTTCCCTCCCTACAGCGTCGGTGAAACCGGCCGTATGGGCAGCCCGGGCCGCCGCGAAATCGGCCACGGCAAGCTGGCCTGGCGCGCCCTGCGTCCGATGCTGCCGGCCAAGGAAGACTTCCCCTACACGATCCGCCTGGTCTCGGAGATCACCGAGTCGAACGGCTCGTCCTCGATGGCCACGGTCTGCGGTTCGTCGCTGGCCATGATGGACGCCGGCGTGCCGCTGATCCGTCCGGTCTCGGGCATCGCCATGGGCCTGATCCTGGAAAAGGACGGCTTCGCGGTTCTGTCGGACATCCTGGGTGACGAAGATCACCTGGGCGACATGGACTTCAAGGTCGCAGGCACCAGCGAAGGCCTGACCTCGCTGCAGATGGACATCAAGATCGCCGGCATCACCCCGGAGATCATGAAGCAGGCCCTGGCCCAGGCTCACGAAGGTCGCGCCCACATCCTGGGCGAGATGAACAAGGCCATGGACGCCCCGCGTGACGACGTTGGCGACTACGCTCCGAAGATCGAGACCATCACCATCCCGACCGACAAGATCCGTGAAGTGATCGGTTCGGGCGGCAAGGTGATCCGCGAGATCGTCGCCACCACCGGCGCCAAGGTCGACATCAACGACGAAGGCACCGTGAAGGTCTCGGCCTCGGACGGCGCCAAGATCAAGGCCGCGATCGACTGGATCAAGTCGATCACCGACGAAGCTGAAGTGGGCAAGATCTACGACGGCAAGGTCGTGAAGGTCGTCGACTTCGGCGCCTTCGTGAACTTCTTCGGCGCCAAGGACGGCCTCGTCCACGTCAGCCAGATCAGCAACGAACGCGTCGCCAAGCCGTCGGACGTGCTGAAGGAAGGCCAGATCGTCAAGGTGAAGCTCCTGGGCTTCGACGATCGCGGCAAGACCAAGCTGTCGATGAAGGTCGTCGACCAAGAGACCGGCGAAGACCTGACCAAGAAGGAAGGCGCGACCGAAGAGGCGTAAGCCCCTTCCGTCCCCTTTCTGGACGCGATCAGGCGGGCGGCTCCGAAAGGGGCCGCCCGTTTTGCGTTTGGGCTTCCCATTGTTCACTTTTTGTTCCATTCTGGGTTGCGGAGCAGGAGGTGAGCGATGGCCGACCATGTCGTTCAGTGCGGAGCGTGCCGGGTCGATGTCCAGGTTGTGCGAGAGGGCGATGGCTTTGCCGCGCGCTGTCCGGCCTGCGCCAGGACCGCGCCCAGGGACGAGGCGATCCGAGTGGCGCGCAGTTCTCTGATCGACGTCGTTATGCGCGATCTCGACGAGAACCTGCGGGAGATCGTCCGCGCCAGTCCGATCGTCGGTTACCAGCCGGCTCAGCGCTACGACTGGGTGTTGAAGGGCGTCGGCGGATAAAGGTTGAAATTGGAAACAATGGATTTCCATAGTTTCCATATCCGCGCTGATCGTCCGCGTTCATTCTCTCCTCATCGGAACAACGGGACGGGCCAGACGGCCTCCCAGCCAGAGGGAAAACGGACATGAGCAGCGGCTATCTCACCACCAACGACGGCGCCCAGATCTTCTTCAAGGACTGGGGTTCCAAGACCGCCCAGCCGATCGTCTTCCACCATGGCTGGCCCCTGTCGTCGGACGATTGGGATGCGCAGATGATGTTCTTCCTGGCCAAGGGCTATCGCGTCATCGCCCATGACCGCCGCGGCCACGGCCGGTCCAGCCAGACCGACACCGGCAATGAGATGGACACCTATGCCGCCGACGTCATCGCTCTGGCCAAGCATCTCGACCTGAAGAACGCCATCCACATTGGTCACTCGACCGGCGGCGGCGAAGTCGCTCATTATGTGGCCCGGGCTGAGCCTGGCCGTGTCGCCAAGGCCGTGCTGGTCGGCGCCGTGACGCCGCTGATGCTGAAGACCGAGGCCAATCCTGGCGGCCTGCCGCTGGAGGTGTTCGACGGCTTCCGGAACGGCACGGCCTATAACCGCGCCCAATTCTTCCGCGACGTTGCCGCCGGTCCTTTCTACGGTTTCAACCGCGAAGGCGCGCAGGTCAGCCAAGGCGTGATCGACAACTGGTGGCGCCAGGGTATGATGGCCGGCGTCAAGGCGCTGTACGACTGCGTGGCGGCCTTCTCCGAGACCGACTTCACGCAAGACCTGAAGGTCATCGACGTGCCGGTTCTGGTGCTGCATGGCGAGGACGACCAGGTCGTTCCGATCGACGCCTCGGCCCGCCAGGCGATCAAGCTGCTGAAGAACGGCACGCTGATCACCTATCCGGGCTTCCCGCACGGCATGGCCACCACTGAGGCCGAGACGATCAACAAGGACCTGCTGGCCTTCATCGAAGGCTAGTCTCCCAGCGATCAACACCCGTCATCCCGCGTTTCAGGCGCGGGATGACGTTTGTCTGCACGAAGAAAGAAAATTACCCCTTCGGCGTCACCCGCACCTGCGCCGCGTCAGGCGCGCCATTGCCACCTCTGCAGGCGGCGGGCTTGAACTTCAGATCCAGGCAGACCCAGACCTCGGTCAGGCGTCCGTCCTTGACGCGGACATTGAGGCCGTCGCGGGTCACGCCCTTGTTGTGCTTGAGGAAGGCGTCGCGGATCTGGCCGGCGGTAATGGTGTCGCCGGCGGGAGCAAGGTCCGGCACGTTCAGGCCCTTGCGGACCTTCTGGGCCTTCTTGAAATAGGCTTCGGGGCTGTCCCAGTTGCACGTGCCGTGCGCCTGCCACTCGTGCTGCAGCAGCCAGGGCGAGGGGGTCATGCAGAGATTGGCCTTCACGGTCGCCGGGTTCATCGGCGGACTGGGCTTGCAGTAGCGCGGGTGGATCCGGTCCGGCCCGTTCGGCCACAGACCGTGCACCGTGAAGCCGAAATGATTGTTCTGGCACTGGATGACCTTGTCCGACTCCGGGATGCCCGCGCGGCAGGCCTCGGGCGACCAGAACAGCGCCAGCAGATAGGCGGCGATCGGCACGTCGGTGTGGATTTCGTCGGCCGGCGGGATCTCGGCCGGTGCGGGGGTCACAACGGGCGGAACCGCGCAGGCCTTCAGGTTTGCGGCCTGGGCGCCGGTCGCGAGCGTGAGGACGGCGAAAGCGGTGGCGAGGGCGGTCTTCATCATGAACTCCGGAACAGCGGCGCGGATAGGGACCCGCGCCGTCGTCGGCGTCAAGAAACCCTTTGCTGATGCCTAGCGCCGCGCCTCGGTGGCCATCCGTACGGCCAGGCCGCCCAGCACGGTCGCCATCAGCCAGCGTTGGATCAGGGCGAAGCTCGGCCGGGTGGCCAGGAAGGTGGCGATGGTCCCGGCGGCCAGGCAGATCGCGCCGTTCACCGTCAAGCTGACGGCGATCTGGGACAGGCCCAGGGTCAGGGACTGGGTGAAGACCCCGCCGTGCTCGGGCCTGATGAACTGCGGCAGCAGCGACAGATAAAGCATCGCCGCCTTGGGGTTCAGGATGTTGGTCACGAAACCCATCGTGATCAGCTTGACTGGACTGTCCTTGGGCAGCTCGCGAACCTGGAACGGCGAGGCGCCGCCGGGCTTGATCGCCTGCCAGGCCAGCCACGCCAGATAGAGGGCGCCGCCGAACCGCAGGACGTCATAGGCGATCGGGGCGGCCATCAGTAGGGCTGTGATGCCCAGCGCCGCGCAGAGCAGGTAGACCACGAAGCCGGCCGCGGTGCCGATCAGCGACACGATCCCCGCCCAGCGGCCCTGGCAGATCGAGCGGCTGACCAGATAAAGCATGTTCGGTCCGGGGGTCAGGGCCATCCCCAGGCACACCAAGGTGAAGGCGATCCAGGTCTTGGCGTCGGGCATGGCGCAGGCTCCGTATTCGTGCGGCCCAAGCTCTAGCATGACGCGCTCGGGCGCGGGCAGCGCGAACCGCCCCGCGTCCAAAGCGTCGCCTTTCCGCCACGTCGCGCAACTGAGAACGATTATCATTGCGACTGCTTTGCAGGAACGCTAAGAACGCGTCGCAATTTCAGGAGGGGCCCTACGGCGAGCCCTCGGGGAATAAGGACGATCATGCGTAATCCGAACTCTGTCGGCGTTGTAAGCCGGCCTCGTCGCGCCCTGGGCGCTGCCGCCGTCGCCGGCCTTGCGGGCCTGGGCCTGGCCCATGCCGCCGTCGCGGGCGAGGCGGACGCCGCCGCGCCGATCGCGACCGCCCCGGCCGCCGCCGTCCCGACCGCCGACGACAATACCGAGGTCTCGACCGTCAAGATCGACGCCCGCCGCGTCGCCGACCCGTCGTCGAGCAAGTTCACCGCGCCGCTGGTCGACACCCCGAAGTCCGTGACGGTCATCACCTCGAAGATCATCGAGCAGACCGCCGCCACTTCGCTGACCGACATCCTGCGCACCTCACCGGGCATCACCTTCGGCGCTGGGGAAGGCGGCCAGCCGCTGGCCGACCGTCCGTTCATCCGCGGCTCCAGCTCGGCCAACAATATCTTCGTCGACGGCGTCCGCGACAGCGGCGGCCAGACCCGCGAGATCTTCAATCTCGAGCAGGTCGAGGTCGTGAAAGGCCCGGACAGCGCCTATAGCGGCCGCGGTTCGGGCGGCGGCAGCATCAACCTGTCGTCCAAGACCCCTAAGGCCGACACCTTCGCGCGCGGCTCGGTCGGCATGGGTACGGACGCCTATGTCCGCGCCACCGCCGACCTGAACTACGCGATCAATGACAGCGTCGCGGTGCGCCTGAACGTGCTGGGTACGCAGGGAAATACTCCCGGCCGCAAGGCCGTCGACTTCGACCGCTGGGGTGTCGCGCCGTCGCTGGCCATCGGCCTGAACGGCGACACCCAGATCACCGTGGCCTACTATCACCTCGACACCAACCAGACGCCCGACTACGGCATCCCGTTGCTGACCAAGACGATCGAGCCGCGCACGGCCTCGGGCATCCTGAACGTCGACCGTCGCAGCTTCTACGGCATCAAGAGCCGCGACTTCCAGAAGACCCAGTCGGACATCGCCACCTTCGCCATCGACCACAAGATTGATGACGACCTGAACGTCCGGCAGGTGGTTCGCTATTCGAAGAGCGTGAACGACTACCTGGTCACCAACCCCGGCGACGGCGGCGCGGCCCAGTTCGTCCAGGGGCAGTGGTGGATGAAGCGCGGCACCAAGAGCCGCTGGAACCCGACCGAGACGGTGGCCGCCGTCACCGACCTGCACGGCAAGAAGACCTTCGCCGGCCTGGAGCACAGCTTCGACATCGGCATCGAGCTGAGCCGCGAAGAAAATCGCAACGCCAGCTACCTGCCCTACGGCACGACCACCTCGGCCTGCCCGACCGGCTTCGTGATCGCGGCGGCTACCTTGGCCAGCGTCGGCGGCGGCGACTGCACGCTCGTTTACAAGCCTAACGCCAACGACGTCTGGGTCGGCACACTGAACAAGGGGCCGCTTACGCGCAACCTGACCAAGACGGCCGCGATCTACGGCTTCGACACCATCAAGTTCGGCGACAAGATCCTGCTGAACCTGGGCCTGCGTCATGACAGCTACGAGAGCCGTGGCGTCGACGCGTCCTCGACCAGCGCCAACGGCGTCGTCACCTCCGTGACCTACACGCCGCGCGGCGGTTCGTGGGACTTCACGAACTACCAGGCCGGCCTGGTCTACAAGCCGACCGCAAGCTCCAGCCTCTATGTCTCGTACGGCACCTCGTCGACGCCTCCCGGCATCTCGGGCGGCGACCAGAACAGCAACACCTCGACCGGCACGGGCAACCTGGCCACGGTCCAGCTGGAGCCTGAAGACAGCGAAAGCTTCGAGCTGGGCGCCAAGGCCAATGTGTTCCACGACACGCTGGCCCTGTCGGCGGCCGCGTTCAAGACCACTCGCAAGAACGCCCAGATCCAGATCGACGCCAACACCTACGCCCAGGTCGGCGAGGTGGAGGTCAAGGGCTTCGAGCTCGGCTTCTCGGGCAACGTCACGCCGAAGTGGCAGGTGTTCGGCGGCTACACCTACATGGACAGCGAGCTGGTCCGCGGCGCCTATACCGGCGTCAACCAGGGCGACCCGCTGGCCAACACGCCCAAGCACACCTTCTCGACCTTCACGACGTACAAGATCACCCGCCAGATCGCCCTGGGCGGCGGCGCCTACTACGTGTCGACCAGCTTCGGCGGCAACCAGGGCGGGGCCGGCGGTGGCGCGAACCGGGTCTATGCGCCGTCCTACACGCGCTACGACGCCTTCGCCTCGTGGAGCATCAACCCGAAGGTCGACCTGCAGCTGAACGTCCAGAACCTGACGGATGAACGCTACATCGCGCGCACCAACGGCGTTCACCACGCCGATCCGGCGCCGGGCCGCCAGGCGATCCTGACCGTCAACGTGAAGTACTAGTCCTCCCCGACGAGCGGCTTCGCGTCAGCGCCCCGTCCGGCCTCTTCAGGGCCGGGCGGGGCGCTTTACGTCCCGGCCTGATCCGGATCAAACACGACCCGTTGTGGCATGCTAGGAATGAGTCGCAACAAGGATGTCCCGATGATGCTGCAGATTCCCGAGGTGCTGACCAAGGCGCAGGTCGCCGAGTGCCGCGCGATCCTCGACGCCGGTCCGTGGGTCGACGGCAACCTGACCTCGGGATTTCAGGCCGCGCGCGCCAAGACCAACGAGCAGCTGCCGCAGGACAGCGAGGCCGCCCGGACCGTCGGCGAGGCGATCCTCCAGGCGCTGGAGGCCAATCCGCTGTTCGTCTCGGCGGCCCTGCCGCAGGTCATCCTGCCGCCGATGTTCAACCGCTACGGCGAGGGCATGGGCTTCAGGGACCATGTCGACAACGCCATCCGCCGCGACCCGCTGAGCGGCCGGCGTCTGCGAACGGATCTCTCGGCCACGCTCTTCCTGGAGGAGCCCGAGAACTACGACGGCGGCGAGCTGGTGGTGAACGACCTCTATGGCGACCATGTCGTCAAGCTCGGGGCGGGGGACATGATCCTTTACCCCAGCTCCAGCCTGCATCATGTCACGCCGGTGACGCGCGGCCGTCGCACCGCCAGCTTCTTCTGGATCCAGAGCCTGATCCGCGACGACGCCAAGCGCACGATGCTGCTGGAGATGGACATCGCTATCCAGCGCCTGGCCCGCAAGGTCGAGGCAGACGACGAGGGCGTCCTGTCGCTGACCGGCGTGTATCACAACCTGCTGCGCCAATGGGCCGAGGTGTAGGAAATCGAGGCTGGGAGAGCACGTTCGCGGAACATCGGTCGGTCTTGCGAACCATAAGTTTACGGTTGCGCCCCACGATCCGCCCAACTTTGCGGAGACCTGATGTCCCAGGGGCGAGATAACGAAGGGGTCGTAGGAGCGCCGTCGCCGTTTGGCGAGGCCGAGGCCGCGCGCTGGCTGTTCGAGAACGCCAGCGACCTCTTCGCCGTGGTCTCGCCCGAGGGCCGCTTCGTCAGCGTCAACGGCGCCTGGACCACCCTGACGGGCTGGACCCCCGAGGAGCTGATCGGCCAGCCTACTCTCAAGTTCGCTCACCCCGAAAGCCAGGCCGAACTGATCCAGAGCGGCGATCGCATGCGCGCGACCGGCGAGGCGATCAACGAACTGCAGATTCGCTGCAAGGACGGCCGCGTGATCTGGGTGCAGGGTCGGTCGCGCCTGGGTCCGAACGGCGAGATGATCGGGCTGATGCACGACATCTCGGCCGAGGTGGCGAGCCGGGCTGAACTGGAGACGGCCCGCCGCACCCGACAGATCCTGGCCGAGGAGGCCGGCATCGGCGTCTGGAGCTACGAGCCCGATGGCGGGGGCATCGACTGGGCGCCCGATGTTCTAGCGCGACTTGGCCTGTCGCCAGAGAATGTCGCGACGGTCGACCAGTTCCTGGCCCGCCTGTCAGACGACCAGCGCGAGGTGGTGCGGGAAGCCTTTGGCCACGCTATCCGCACAGGCGAGGGCGGCTCGGTCGAGTTCCGCCTGCTCGGCGACGACGGCTGCTGGCGGACCTTCCGCAGCACCTATCGCGCCGGCGAGCGACGGGGCGAACTGTTCACCCTCAAGGGCATCACCCAGAACATCACCGACGTGGCTCGAAGCCGCGACAAGGCGATCTGGAGCGAGCGCCGCGCCCGTCAGCTGGTCGAGGACGCCCCGTTCGCTGTGGCGGTCTACGATCTGGACATGCGCTTGCGCCTGGTCAGCCCGCGCTTCCTGGAGATCTTCCGGTCGACCGAGGCCCAGGTCATCGGCAAGACCCTGTCGGAGCTGACCAATGGCGGCAGGCGCCGCTTCGTGGCGGGGGTCGCCCGGGCCCTGTCCGGCGAGGTCGTCACCCGCCGCGAGGACCGCCTGTTCGACGCCGAAGGCGTGGAGCGGGCCTTCCGCTGGGAGGCCCGGCCGTGGCTGGACGGGGCCGGCGAAATCGTCGGCGTCATCACCTATATGGACGACGTCACCGCCCTGACGGCGGCGCGGCGCGAGGCTCGGATCAACGCCCGTCGCCTGAAGGTCGCGCTGGGCGCGGCGCGCGCCGGCGTCTACGAGATCGACCACGAGGCCGAGCGCTTCTGGGGCTCGCCGGAGTTCCACCGCATGATGGGCCGCCACGTTGCCTATGACGATGTGCGCGAGGCCGCCTGGCCGATGATCCATCCGGACGATCTAGCCCATCTCTACAAGGGCGCCGCCGAGTGGTGGCGCGACGGCCTGGTGGAAACGCAAGAGTACGACGTGCGGGTGCTGACGCCTGGCGGCGATACGCGCTGGGTGCGGATTTTCCACGACGTGCGCCGCAACACCCACGGCGTCGCGCGCAAGGCGGTCGGTCTCGTCCTGGACATCGACGAGAAGAAAAGGGCCGAGCTGGCGCTGATGGCCGCCGAACGCGCCGCCCAGGCCGCCAACGAGGCCAAGGCCCAGTTCCTGGCCAATATGAGCCATGAGATCCGCACGCCGATGAACGGGGTGTTGGGGGTCATGCACGTACTGCGCCGTGAGCTGCCGTCCGGCGACAGCGCCGACCTTTTGGGAGAGGCCCTGGCCGCGGGCCAAATGCTGTCGACCTTGCTGGACGACGTGATCGACATCTCGCGCATCGAGGCCGGGCGCCTGGACCTCAATCGCGAGCCGGTCGATCCGCGCGAACTGGCCGGGGGCGTGATCCGCCTGCTGGCCGGTCAGGCGACGCACAAGGGCCTGCGGCTGGAACTGGACCTGGCCGACGATCTAGGCTGGATCGAGACCGACCCCACCCGCGTGCGCCAGGCCCTGTTCAACCTCATCGGCAACGCTGTGAAGTTCACCCTCAAGGGCTCCGTGACCGTCCGGGCCCGCAAGGTGATGACGGCGGAGGGCCAGCGCCTGGTCTTTGACGTGATCGACACCGGCATCGGCGTGCCGCTGGAAGCGCAAGGCAGCCTGTTCGAACGCTTCCAGCAGGCCGACGCCAGCACCACCCGTCGCTTCGGAGGCTCCGGCCTCGGCCTGGCCATCACTCGCAAACTGGCTCAGATGCTGGGTGGCGAGGTGGCGTTCCGCTCGACCCCGGGCGAGGGTTCGACCTTCACCCTGACCATCGCCGCCCCGCCGGCGCTGGCCCCCAGTCCGGCCGAGCCGGCCTGCGACGACCTGTTGGACGGACTGAAGGTGCTGGTCGTCGAGGACAACCGGACCAACCAGCTGGTCGCTCGCCGGATCCTGGAACAGCTGGGCGCCGAGGTCAGCGTCGCCGACGACGGCGCGGCCGGCGTCGAGGCCGCCCGCGACGGAACCTTCGATCTGATCCTGATGGATGTTCAGATGCCCGGGATGGACGGCCTGGAGGCCGCCCGCCGTATCCGCGCCCTGCCGGGACCCGAGGCGCGCGCGCCGATCATCGCCCTGACCGCCAATGTCATGGCCCACCAGCGAGCGTCCTATCGCGCCGCCGGCATGGACGGCGTGGCCGCCAAACCGATCTCCCCCACCGCCCTGGTCGCCGAGATCCTGCGCTTGTCGCGGGCCGGCGACGACAGCCAGGGCGCCGTCGCCTGACCGGTCGCTTTCCTCGCCCCTTTTCCCCGAGCCCTGAACCACGCTAAGCAGGGCTCAAATAACGGGGGAATGAGATGGCCGAAGCAGGTCAGGAACGCGCGTCGATGCGCACGGTGGTCGCGGCCTCTTCGGCCGGCACGGCCTTCGAGTGGTACGACTTCTTTATCTTCGGCAGCCTGACCCAGGTCATTTCCAAGACCTTCTTCGCCGGACTCAACGACACTGCCGGCTATATCGCGGCGCTGGCCTTGTTCGGCGTCGGCTTCGCGTTCCGGCCGCTGGGCGCCCTGGTGTTCGGCAAGATCGGCGACCAGGCCGGCCGCAAGGGCGCGTTCCTGGCCACGGTGCTGCTGATGGGCGGCGCCACCTTCGCCATCGCCTTCCTGCCGACCTATCAGCAGGCCGGCGTCATCTCGCCGATCCTGCTGATCCTGATGCGGTGCGTGCAGGGCTTCGCCTTGGGCGGTGAGTATGGCGGGGCGGCCATCTATGTCGCCGAGCATTCGCCGCCGAACCAGCGCGGCTGGTCGACCTCCTGGGTGCAGACCTCGGCCGCCTTTGGCCTGTTCGGGGCCCTGCTGGTGATCATGGGCACGCGGGCGGTCGTCGGTACGGAAGCGTTCGACGCCTGGGGCTGGCGCATCCCGTTCGCCGTCTCCATCGGCCTGCTGGGCGTCTCGGTCTGGATGCGCATGAAGCTGACCGAAAGCCCCGCCTTCGCCGCCATGAAGGAAGAGGGCCAGGCCTCCAAGGCGCCCTATGCCGAGGCGTTCGGCCAGTGGAAGAACCTTAAGCTCGTCATCCTGGCCTTCCTGTCGATGATGTGCGCGCAGGGAGCGGTCTGGTACACCAGCTTCTTCTACGTCCAGACCTTCATGGAGAAGTTCCTGAAGGTCGACGCGGCGACGATCAACGGCGTGATGATGACCGCCACGGCGATCAGCGCGGTGTTCTATGTCGTGTTTGGCTGGCTGTCGGACCGGATCGGCCGCAAGCCGGTGATGCTGGGCGGCATGACCCTGGCCCTGCTGTTCTATTTCCCCGGCTTCCACCTGCTTGAAAGGGCCGCCAACCCGGCCCTGGCCGAGGCCTCGGCGAAGTCGCCCGTGGTGGTCGTGGCCGATCCCAAGGACTGCTCGCTGCAGTTCGATCCCGTCGGCAAGGCCGCCTTCGTGACCTCGTGCGACATCATCAAGAGCACCTTGGCCAATGCCGGCGTCTCCTACGCCAACCAGACGGCGCCGGCCGGCTCGGTTGCGGTGATGAAGATCGGCGGCGTCGAGATCGTCTCCAAGAGCGCCAAGGGCCTGGCCAAGGCCGAGGTCAAGGCGGTGAAGAGCGGCGTGGAGACACGGATCAAGGCTGCCCTGGCCCAGGCCGGCTATCCGGCCAAGGCTGACCCCGCCCGGATGAACAAGCCGCTGATGCTGGGCGTGCTGTTCGTGTTCGTGATCGGCGCGACTGCCCTGTTCGGTCCGCTGGCGGCCTGCCTGGTCGAGCTGTTCCCGACGCGCGTGCGCTATACGGCCCTGTCGCTGCCCTATCACATCGGCACGGGCTGGGTGGGCGGCTTCGTGCCGTTCTTCGCCTTCGCCATCGTCACCGCAGTCGGCAACATCTATGCCGGCCTCTGGTACCCGATCGCCTTCACCCTGATCAGTGTGCTGACCACGGCGTTCCTGCTGCCAGAAACCAAGGGGCGGTCGCTGGACTAGAGCATTTTTCGATCAAATCGGATCGGAAAATGCTCTAGGCTGTTGTTTTAACGCATTTTCTGACGACGAACCGGCATCCACTTCGTCGGAAAATGCTCTAGGCCGAAGCGGCGGGCAGCACCTCGACCGCGACGCCGGCCTGGGTCAGGGCGTGGACCAGGGCCGGGTCGACGGCGTGGGTGATCAGTCGGACGATCTGGCGGCCTTCGCGCGCCAGCTGCACCAGGTGATCGGCGTCGGCCTGCGCGGGATCGAGCCGCTCGACATCGCGACGGGCCATCCTCACGACCTCCGGCTCGGCGTCGCCGTCCAGGACCAGGACGTCGGCCGCGCCCAGGGCCCGGCTGGCGCGCAGGGTCAGCAGATCGGCCGGACCCTTGCCGGCTATGAAGCGCACCACGCCCTTGCGGGCCGTCCCCTTGGCCAGGGCCTCGCGGAACAGCTGGCCGGCTTTTTCCATGTCGCCGTCGCGGGCGGCCTGGGCCGCCTCGCCCAGCACCGCGTCGCGCAGGAATGCCCGACGCTCGTGCAGCGCCGGCAACGCCCCGCGCACCTCGCTCTGGAACTTTTTCAGCAGGGCGGCGACGCGGCCCGTGCCTTCGGGGACCTGGGCTTCGATATCGTTGCGCAGCATGGTGGCCAGCACCGGGGCTGAGCCGCCGGTGCCGACGGCCGCCACCACCTCGCCGCGGTCGATCACGGCGGGGGTGTTGAAGTCGCAGAGCTCGGGCCGGTCGACGACATTGACCAGCACCCGCGCCGCCCGCGCCGCCCCGGCGGCGGCTTGCACGAAGACCTCGTCCTGGCTGGCGATGAAGGCCAGGATCGCGCCGGTATAGGCGCCCGGCAGATAGGCCTCGTGGCCGTCCAGGCGAATGATCGTGGCGGGCGAGCCCTCGAACAGACGCGCCTTGGCGTCGGCCGCGTCGCCTGAACCGGCGATCACCACCTTGCGGCCGGTCAGGGGGAAGTAGGCGGGGAAGGAATCCAACGGGAACCTCGAACTATTGCGCCAAAATCTATTGGGAGCGGCAATCGGCGTAAGGACCGCCGGGGAAGCCCTTGAGCATGGCGTCCGCGCCCTTGCTCCACAGCTCGGCGTCGCCGGCGGTGTAGCGCGCGCCGGAAGCCGAGCGGGCCAGCTTCAGGGTCTTGCTTGCGCCGCCTGCAGTGACCACGACCTTCCTGCCGTGCAGGGCGTAGGCGCTGGTGAATCGCTTGCCGGCCTTGCAGCTGTAGCGGATCGGCGCATCGGTGGAGTCCATCGGCGCGACGGTGGCGCAACCGGCGAGAGTGACGGCCAGCACGGCGAAGGCGACGATAAAGCGGCGCAAGACAGGAACCTCCAGACGATACGGCCAAAGCATAGCGGGTTTCGAAGACGGCGCCCGCCTGCCTTCGCGTCCGCGGAAGCGTTTTTCGGCGGCTGGCTGTTCCCACGCGACTGAACAGTGTTAGGTTTCCAGCAAGGCAGGAGACACATGCGCATGGCCGTGACGCTAGACATCAATGGCAAGCCGACCACGATCCAGGCCGCGCCGGAGACACCATTGCTGTGGGTCCTGCGCGACGAGCTGGGCATGACCGGCACGAAGTTCGGCTGCGGCATGGCTCAGTGCGGGGCCTGCACGGTCCACCTGGACGGTCAGCCAATCCGCTCGTGCGTGACGCCGATCGCGGCGGTCGGACCGGCCAAGATCACCACGATCGAGGGGCTCGGCGGCCAGCATCCGGTGCAGCAGGCCTGGGTGCGTCATGACGTGCCGCAGTGCGGCTACTGCCAGTCGGGTCAGATCATGTCGGCCTGCGCCCTTCTGGCTCAGAAGCCGAAGCCCTCGGACGAGGACATCGACAACGCCATGGCTGGCAACATCTGCCGCTGCGGCGCCTATCAGCGGATCCGCGCGGCGATCAAGGACGCGGCCGACTTCGGCCCGCCGCAGGGCGACAAGCACGCCGACATCGACGAGGCCATCGTCGCCGCCTCGGGCGCCACCAACCGCGGAGCCGGCCGATGAACGCGCCCGTCAATCCCAAGGACCTGGCGCAAGCCCAGCCCAGCCGTCGCGACGTGGTCGTCGCCTCGGCGCTGGTCGGCGGGACGCTGCTGGTCGGCTGCTCGCCGGCCGACATCATGAGCGCGGGCTCCAAGGTCGAGGTCGGGGCCTTCGGGCCGTTCATCAAGATCGCGCCGGACGGCGTGGTGACGGTGATTTCCAAGCACATCGAGTTCGGCCAGGGCAATCACGCCGGTCTCGCGGCCATCGTGGCCGAGGAGCTGGACGCCGACTGGACCAAGGTCCAGGTCGAGCAGGCGCCGGCCAACGCCAAGCTCTACGCCAACGGCGCTCTGGGCGCGCAGCTGACGGGCGGCTCGTCGGCGATCTCCAACTCGTGGGAGCAACTGCGCAAGGCCGGGGCTGGCGCGCGAGCCATGTTCGTCCAGGCTGCCGCTAATAAGTGGAACGTCGCGGTCGGCGAGATCACGGTCAAGGACAGCGTCGTCACCCACACCTCGGGCAAGACCGCCGGCTTCGGTGAGCTGCTGGCCGACGCCGCCAAGGTCCCGGCCGCGACCGATGTCAAGCTGAAGGACCCCAAGACCTTCACCCTGATCGGCACTGCCCGGGTTCGCCGCAAGGACTCGCAGGCCAAGAGCGACGGCACGGCCCGCTACACCCAGGACGTCCGCCTGCCCGACATGCTGACGGCGGTGGTCGCCCACGCCCCCCGCTTTGGGGCCAAGCTGAAGAGCCTCGACGTCGCCGAGGCCAAGAAGGTCCCGGGCGTGGTCGACGTCTTCGAGATCCCCACCGGGGTCGCCGTGGTGGCCCAAAACACCTATGCCGCCCGCATGGGTCGCGAGGCGCTGAAGGTCGAGTGGGACGAGGACAAGGCCGAGAAGCGCGGCTCGGCCGCCATCGCTCAGCTCTTCAAGGACGTCGCGGCCGGCAAGAACACCGAGACCAAGTGGGAGGCCTTCGATCAGCGCGGCGACGCAACGACGCTCGCGTCCGCCAAGGGCGCCGACGTCTTCGAGACCACCTACGAGTTCCCCTATCTGGCTCACGCGACCATGGAGCCGATGAACTGCGTCGCGGCCGTGGACGGCAGCAAGGTCAAGCTGACCTTCGGCTCGCAGGGCCAGACCCTGGACCAGCTGGCCGCCGCCAAGATCGTCGGCTGCCTGCCGGGCTCGGTCGAGATCGAGACCCTGTTCGCCGGCGGCTCGTTCGGCCGGCGCGCCAACTTCCAGTCCGACTATGTCGCCGAGTGCGTCCACATCGCCAAGAAGGTCGGCAAGGGCCGGCCGGTGAAGCTGGTCTGGACCCGCGAGGACGACATGCAGGCCGGCTATTTCCGCCCGCTGACCATCCACGCGGTGAAGGTGCAGCTGGACAAGGACGGCTATCCCGCCGCCTGGCGCCACCGCATCGTCAGCCAGTCGATCATGAAGGGCTCGCCCATGCCGGCCGGCAAGGGTCCCGACCAGACGGCGATCGAGGGCACGGCGGGCTCGCCCTACCTGAAGGCCACGCCGATCGTCGACGCCCAGGTCGCCCTGCCGGACGTTGGCGTGCCGGTGCTGTGGTGGCGCTCGGTCGGCGCGACCCACACCGCCTTCGTCATGGAACACACGATCGACCAATTGGCCGCCAAGGCCGGCAAGGACCCGATCGAGTACCGCCGGGCCCTTTACACCAAGGCCGGGGCCGACCGGCACCTGGCGACCCTGAACCTCGCGGTCGAAAAGGCCTCGGCCCCGACAGTGGGCTGGACGCGCGGCGTCGCGGTGCACGAGAGCTTTGGTTCGGTCGTCGCCCAGGTCGCCGAGGTCAAGCTCGAGGACGGCGTCCCGCGCGTCGGGCGGGTGGTCACCGCCATCGACTGCGGCGTCGCCATCTCGCCCGACCAGATCGCCGCCCAGATGGAGGGTGGGACCTGCTACGGCCTGTCGGCGGCGTTGTTCGGCGAGGTGACCCTGACCGACGGTCAGGTGGGCCAGACGAATTTCGACCGTTACCGCGTGCTACGGATAAACGAGGCGCCGTTGGTCGAGACCAATATCGTGCCATCGGGCAATCCGCCCAGCGGGGTCGGCGAACCCGGCACGCCGGTGATCGGCCCGGCCGTGGCTAACGCCTTGTTCGCCCTGAACAAGACAGCGACCACGCGCCTGCCGTTCGTGCGCTCGGAAGCCTGATCGTCTGAAACTTCTCGTTCCGCTCGCTAGACGGGAACAATTTCGCCGATCATCTTGGACTCATGGTTCAGGGCGTCAGTACCGCGTTCGAAAGGCTTACTCCGCGCGAGCGGGAGATCCTGCGGCTCATCGCCGGCCATCTCCAATCCAAGGAGATCGCCCGCGCGCTGGGCTTGTCGCCCAAGACCGTCGAGATGCATGTGCTCAGCGCCCGCCGGCGCCTGTCGGGCATGAGCCGCCGCGACGCCGCCCTGGCCTTTGTGGCCTGGGAGGGTGGCGACCCCGGTAATGACTACCGTAAGCAGCCAGGCAGTCTGGCCGCGCTTGCCGACCTGCCGCCTTCTCAGCGGGAGATCGGACACGGTGATGAGCAGCGTAGAGACACGACCTTGGAGCCTGCGAGGAGCGCCGTTCGCGGGCGACCGCTTTCCCGGCAAGGCTGGCGCCATGAGCTGAGCCCCCTGCAGTGGCTCGGCCTGCTTCTGGGAACGACGGCGCTGATCGCCGTCCTCCTGGCGGCCATCGCCATTGGCGTCCACGAATACATGCTGGCGATCCAGGGTATCGTTCGCCCCTAGGTCCGCGGGCTTCCCCCTAACCAGTACCACCGAACGCCCGGCGCACGCCGCGCGACAGGACCCGCTTTGCATGAACAGATCATGCCTTCCCTTGGCGCCGGCCGACGATACGTCTTACTCCCTGGGCGGACCCTCGGCGTTGGCGAGATCAGAACGTGTTCGAAATCCTGGTGCCCTACATCGGCTATCTGATCTCGCTGGTGATCTGCGGCGTCGCGCTGCTGCAGAAGGACCCGCCTCTGCGCTGGTCCGCCGGCGTGTTCATCATCGGCTGGATGCTCACGCCGGCGGTGAGTCACGTGACGCGGTCGGGCTGGGATACGCCGGTGGCGATCATCGACACCAACGCGGCGCTGATTCTGATCTGGGTGTCGCTGCGTTGGCGGCGCCTGTGGTCGCTGGTTTTCGCGGCCCTGATGATCCTGGTCCTCGTCGTGCGCGTCACCGCCTATTTCGACAGCTCGATCATCCGGTATGCCTATCAGGCCTCCAACAACGTCATCGTAGTGTTCCAGATGCTGACGCTGGTTGTCGCCACGGTGATGGCCATCCGCGCCCAGAGACGGGCCAATGAGGGAGCAGTTCGATCCTGACCTCGACGCGATCGCCGACGGCGAGGACACCGCCGAGTTCAAGCGCAACCTGGTCGGCGTCAATGCCGACCATCGCCGGATCCTGCAGGTGCTGCTTCCCAAGCTTGCCGCCCTGCAAGAGCGCGGCGACTGCGCGGCCGCCCTGCGGCTGATCGCGGAGATCAAGCGCATCGTCATCGGCGAGGAGCAGCCGCCGCACTGAACCTTGCGGGCGAAGGTCGTGGGCGGGCCTCGGGGGAGAGCCCGGCTTCAGCGGCCTTCGATGGCGCGGGCAAGATCTTCTGGTCGATCCACGTCGAGGTGGATCCCAGGATCTTGCACGGGAATCCGCGCCAGCCGTGCGCCCGCGCTCTCCAGGAGGGCGCGGGCGCCTTCGTCTCCGGACAGCGCCCGCAGCGCTGGCAACCATGTTGCGCCGAACAGCACCGGATGGCCTCGACGGCCCAGATACAGCGGCGCGACGATCTGGTGCTCACTCTCCAGGGCCTCGGCCAGCCGGGCCGGCGTCGCCGGATCGACGGCCGGCATGTCGCCCAGGAACACGAAGACGCCTGTCGTGTCGTCGGGCAGGGCCGCCACCGCCGCCCGCAGCGACGCGGCCATGCCCTCCTCGGCGTTCTCGACTGTGACCACCACCAGCCGAGCCGAGGCCTTGAGCCGTTGGGCCGTCGCCTCGGCCGCCGCGCGAACCGCAGGGTCGGCGACCGCCACGAATACCCGCCGCACGGGCGACAGCAAGGCGGTGCGCAAGGCGTGGGCCACCAGCGGCGCGCCGTCCAGCATGGCCAGCAGTTTGCCGCCGCCGAAGCGCACGCCGCGGCCCGCCGCCAGCACGATCGCGTCTAACCCCTTCGTATCGCTTTGCGTCATGGGCTCCAGCGCCTACCTTAGAGTCAGACATGACGCCCTATGACGACAGCCCCGCGCAAGCGGTTCACGCGATCGCCCCGTCGCCAAGCCCGACTTTGATCGATGGGTTCGGCCGCGCCGTCACCTATCTGCGCGTCTCGGTCACCGACCGCTGCGACCTGCGTTGCCTCTATTGCATGTCCGAGCACATGACCTTCCTGCCGAAGGCCGAAGTGCTGACGCTTGAGGAGCTTGATCGACTGGCCTCGACCTTTGTCGGCCTGGGCGTGCGCAAGCTGCGTTTGACCGGCGGCGAGCCACTGGTGCGCAAGGGCTTCATGACCCTGGTCGCCGGCCTCTCACGCCACCTGCGGTCGGGGGCGCTGGACGAGCTGACCCTGACCACCAACGGCACCCAGCTGGAAGGCTACGCCGCCGACCTCGCGCGCCATGGCGTGCGGCGGATCAACGTGTCGCTGGACACGCTGAAGCCCGACCTTTTCCGCACGCTGACCCGGGGCGGCGACCTTGCCCGCGTAGTCGCCGGCGTCGACGCTGCCCTGGCCGCCGGGATCGCGGTGAAGATCAACGCCGTCGCCCTGAAGGCCGACAACGCCGCCGAGCTGCCCGACCTGATCCAATGGGCCCATGCGCGCGGCTGCGACATCACCCTGATCGAGACCATGCCGATGGGCGAGGTCGACCAGGACCGCACCGATCAATATCTGTCGCTGCAGGATGTGCGCCGTGACCTGTCGTCGTTCTGGACGCTGGAGGACATCCCCCACGCCACCGGGGGTCCGGCTCGCTATGTCCGGGTGGCCGAAACCGGCGGGCGGCTGGGGCTGATCACGCCGCTCAGCAACCATTTCTGCGACACCTGCAACCGGGTGCGCCTGACCTGCACCGGCACACTGCACACGTGCCTGGGCCGCGACGACGCCAGTGACCTGCGCGCGGTGATGCGCAGCGGGGCGACCGACGCGGAGCTGCGCGAGGCGATCTTCGCCGCGATTGGGTCCAAGCCGAAAGGTCACGACTTCCAGATCGCCCGGCCGGCCGTGGCGCGCCACATGTCGACGACAGGCGGTTAGGCGATGGCTCGGGTTCTGTTGTTCGGACGCCTGGCCGACCAGGCGGGCTGGCGCGACCGCGTGGTCGAGGCCGGCGATCTTGCCGCCCTGCGCGCGATGCTGACATCCGACGATCCCGAACTCGGCGAGGCGCTTTCCGGCCCCGGCGTCCAGGTCGCCGTCGACAAGACCATCGTGCGCGGCGACGCGATCCTGACCGCCGCCACCGAGGTCGCCTTCCTGCCGCCCATGAGCGGCGGATGATCGTCACCCTGACCGACAAACCCTTCGAGCCCGGAGGGCTCGTCACCGCCTTCTGCGCTGATCGCCAGGAGACCGGCGCCGTGGCCACCTTCGTCGGCCTGGCCCGCGCCGAGCAGGGGGCGGCGGCGGCGCTGGAGCTGGAGGCCTATCCTGGCTTCACCGACGCGGCGATCGGCGAGATCGCCCAGGTCGCGGTCGAAAGGTTCAAGCTACAGGACGTCCATATCGTCCACCGCACCGGGCGCGTCGGGCCGGGCGAGGCCATCGTCTTCGTGGCCACCGCCGCCGGCCATCGCCGCGAGGCCTTCGAGGCCTGCGATTTCCTGATGGACTACCTCAAGAGCCGCGCGCCCTTCTGGAAGAAGGAGCACGGGCCGGACGGCGCGCGCTGGATCGAGCCGACGGACCGCGATAGGACCGACGCCGAACGTTGGGACGGATAGGAGAGACGCAATGACCGAAGCGCTGAAGCCGGGCGGCGGGATCAAGCCGGACCTTCCGTTCAAGTCAGTCCGCGTGGCCGTGCTGACCATCTCCGACACCCGCGACGAGGAAAGCGACACCTCGGGCCAGATCCTGGTCGACCGCGTCAAGGCCGCCGGCCACGAGCTGGGCGGTCGGGCGGTGGTCCGCGATGACGTCGAGCAGATTCGCCAGCAGGTTCGCGACTGGATAGACGCCAAGGCCGTCGATGCCATCGTCACCACGGGCGGCACGGGCCTCACCGGCCGCGACGTGACCCCTCAAGCCCTGGAACCGTTGTTCGACAAGAAGATCGATGGCTTCTCGGTGATCTTCCACCTGGTCAGCTACGCCTCGGTGGGCCTCTCGACCCTGCAGTCGCGCGCCACGGCCGGGCTGATCGACGGCGTCTTCGTCTTCTGCCTGCCGGGCAGCAACGGGGCCGTGCGCGACGGCTGGGACAAGGTCATTTCCGCGCAGTTGGACAGCCGCCACAAGCCCTGCAACATGGTCGAGCTGATGCCGCGACTTCTGGAACAATGAGGCGCGTCGCACCGTGAGCCGGCTCACCCATATCGACGCGCAAGGCCGCGCCCGCATGGTCGACGTCTCCGACAAGCCGGCGACGGCGCGCGAGGCGGTGGCGATGGGCTTCGTGCGGATGAGCGCCCAGACCCTGGCCCTGGCGGCGTCGGGTTCGGGCCGCAAGGGCGATGTCCGCGCCGTGGCCGAGCTGGCCGGCGTCATGGCCGCCAAGCAGACATCAAACCTCATCCCGCTGTGCCACCCGCTGGCTTTGTCGAAGGTGGTGGTGGAGGTCGAGCCGGCGGACGGCGGAATGTCGGTAACCGCGCGGGTCAAGACCACGGGACCGACCGGCGTCGAGATGGAGGCCCTGACGGCGGTTTCGGTCGCCTGCCTCACGATCTACGACATGCTGAAGGCGGCCGAGAAGGGCATGGTCATCGAGGCCGTGCGGTTGATCGAGAAGACAGGGGGCAAGTCGGGGGAGTGGAAGGCGGACTAGAGCATTTTCCGATCCCACTGGATCGGCGAAATGCTCTAGCCTTTTGTTTCAACGCATTTTCTGACGACGAACCGGTGTCCACTTCGTCGGAAAATGCTCTCGCAGCGGTCCGCCGACCTAAGCCGCTCGCCGCTGCCCCTCACCCGCGATCCGCAGTTCGCCCATCCGCTGGGCCAACCGCGTCGCCTCCTCCGCCAGGGCATGGCTGGCCGCCGTCGTCTCTTCCACCATCGCCGCGTTGCGCTGGGTGACCTGGTCCATCTGGTTCATCGTGGTGTTGACCTCGGCCAGGCCGCGAGCCTGTTCCTGGGTCGAGGCGGCCATGTCGCCTACCAAGCTGTCGATCTGATCCACCTCGTCGGCGATGGCGCGCAGGGCCTCGCCGGCCTTGCCGACATATTCCACGCCCTGTCCGACCTCGACCGTGCTGGCGCTGATCAGGGACTTGATCTCCCGAGCGGCGTCGGCCGAGCGCTGAGCCAGGGCGCGGACTTCCTGGGCCACGACCGCGAAGCCGCGACCGGCTTCACCGGCCCGCGCGGCCTCGACGCCCGCGTTCAGAGCCAGGAGGTTGGTCTGGAAGGCGATCTCGTCGATCACCCCGATGATCTGACCAATCTGGGCCGAAGACTTCTCGATCGCGCCCATCGCCTCGATCGCCTGGGTGACGATCGAGCCCGAGGCGTCGGCGGCGCTGCGGGCCCGTTCGACCACCTTGCGCGCGCGGCTGGCGCCCTCGGCGGTGAGGCGCACGGTGCTGGTGATCTCGTCGAGGGCGGCGACGGCTTCTTCGAGGCTGGCGGCCTGGTTCTCGGTGCGGCCCGACAGTTCGTCGGCCGCAGCGGTGATCTCGGCGGTTCCGCGATGGATCGCTTTCACCGCGCCCAGAGAGGCGGCGATGACGCCCGACAGCGTCTCGACAGCGATGTTGAAGTCCACGCGCAGCTTCTCGTAGCCGGCCGGGAAGGTCTGGTCGATCCGGTGTGAGAGGTCGCCCTCGGACATGTGCTTCAGCGCCCGACCAAGGCTGTCGACAACGGCCTTCTGAGTGGCCTCGGCCTCATCCCGGCGCTTCTCGGCGTCGCGGCGCTCGATCTCCAGCGTGTCGCGGACGTCGGCGGCCTCCAGCTCCTTGCGGCGGGCCTCGATGGTGTCGTGGAAGGTCCGCAGGGCGTCGGTCATCTGGCCGATCTCGTCCTTGCTGTGCGCCCGGGGCAGCGCGACGGAGAGGTCGCCGGCCGCCAGGCGGCGCAGGGCGCTGGTGATCTGCGTCAGCGGCGCGACCAGGCCTCTCTGGGCGGCGATCATCAGAACGGCGGCGAAGGCGGCGGCGATCAGCAGCAGCGCGCCCATCACGATCTGGCCTAGCAGGCTCATCGACTTGGCCGCATTCGCGTCGCCGGTCGCGGCGGCCTCGATCTTGGCCGAGGCCTCCTCCATCTTGGTTTCAAGCGCCGAGAACTGCTTGGCGAAGCCGGGAAGCTTGGCTCGGGCGGCGGCCGCGTCCGTGTCGACTTGGCCGACGATCTCGCTGGCCGAAGCGATATAGGTCGCCAGCGGGGCCGCGACATCGGCGAGCGCGGCCTTCACGGCCGGGTCCTCGGCCAGCTTGTCGCTGGTGGCGATGTCGGCCTTGAAGGCCTGAACGTGTTCGGTCAGGTCGGCGCGGACGGCCTTGAGGTCGACGCCCAGGTCCGGATCGGACGACATGATCCCGCCCATGACGTCGGCGCGCAGGGCGTCGTGCATCATGTCGGCGTGCATGTGCAGCCTGAGGATCTTCGCCGAGGCCTCGGACCGGGTCAGGGCCGAGTCCAGGCGCATCGCCACCCACAGGCCCGTCCCGGCGGTGGCCGCGCAAAGCAGCGCGGCGCCGGCCGCTGCTCCAATGACCTTCTGAGCCAATGACGCCATGTGGTATCTCCCCGCGACGCATCGCAAATCTCGCGGGAAAGAATGCGGGACGACATGTCTAACGGGTGTTAACAGTCGCTGTGTCGTAACGGCGACATAACGTCGCGTTCGGCGATCAATGGTCGCCCTAGCGCGGGATCTCGGCGGTCTTGACGAGCGCGACCTGCCTGTAGACGGCGGCGACCTCGAAGTATCGGCCGAAAGCGGCGTGGAACTGGTCGACGGCCTGCTTCACGCCCGGCCCGCCGATCTCGCTGATATCGTGCCAGTAGTCGTCCAGCACCATCATGCCGCCCACGCTCAGCAGGCTGGCGCAGAAGCACAGGTCGATCAGCACGGCCAGGGCCGTGTGGCTGCCGTCGACATAGATGAGGTCGAACTGTTCGTTCCGCTCCAGCATCTGGGGCAGGACGTAGGTCGAGAAACCCTTGTGGGTGTCCAGGCTCTTAAAGCCGCACTTGGCCATGTTGCGACGGAAGCGCGGTTCGACCGCGTGGTACTTCTCCTCCGGGTTCAGGGCCTCGTCGAACCAGGGATCAATGACCGTGACGGCCAGGCGTTCGGGCAGCAGCCAGTCCATGAAGGCCAGGTTGCGGCCCTCATAGGCGCCGATCTCCATGTAGCGGATCCTTTCGCCGGCCGGACGCTTGCCGGCGAAGTCGCGCAGCAACGGGGCCACGAACGGGATGTTGTTGCTGGCCCAGGTGGAGGTGAACTCGAAGCCGGCCTGTTCGGCATGGGCGTTGAACGCGTCGACCACGGCCGGATCGCGCTGGCCGCCCAGCATGGTCCTGGCCAGGGTAGTGGCCAGGCGCGGATTGATTTTGGTCAACGAGCGCAGCTTCGCCAGACCGGCGCGGTGGGTGACGGTCTCGGCGTCGAAGTGCATGTCGGCGGCGGCCATGGTCGTTCCCTACAATCGGTTGCGGGGAATTTGCGCCGGAAGGTCTTAAGGAAGGGCTCAGTCGGTGAACGCCGTGATCGGCCTGTTCCTGGTCAGGCTCCAGCCGGCCGAGATAGTCCCCGCCGCCGCTAGGTCGGTATTCTGGATCGTATAGGTCCAGAGGATCTCGGTGAAATTCAGCTTGAACTGCTCGGTTGGCATGTCGTCGGGGTGCGACTGAAGCTGGATCTCGCTGACGATTGCGTCGCGAAGGGACACGGTGATGATGTTCGCGGTCTTGTCGCCGGAATTTCGCGCGACGTAGAGCTTGGTGGGCTGTCCGGCGCCGATCCCTATGGGCTTGGCGCTGAGGCAGTGTTCGTAGAGTTTGACCGAGGTCTTGTCGACGTACTTGACGCAGGTGAACTCAGTGATGATCGGCCGGCCCGAGACCCTGGCGTTGGCCGAGACATCAGTGCTGATCTGCTGCTTCATGCCCTGGTGCATGGACACCAGTTCGATGCATTGACCGATATTGGCCAACTCCCAGCCTGGATCGATCAGCGATTCGCCCTGGCTCCAGTCGGGTCCGCTAAGGCTACTGAACAGGCTCTGATCGCCGGGCTCTAGCAGAATCAGATCCATGGTTCGAGCCTCGCGGTTGTTTGTCCCTTACCTTAAGCCTATTGGCGAGTATCAGGCGACGATGATCTGGCCGTCGCGGACCTGGACGGGCCAGGGGAACAGCTTGTCGCCAGGACAGGGTCCCGCCACGCAGGCCCCGTCCTCGATCTTGAATAGGGCCGCGTGGCCAGCGCACAGGATCAGATCGTTCTCGCGGGTCAGGTAGCGGCCGGCGAAGCCCGCCAGCGGCCAGCCGGCGTGCGGACAGCTGTCGAGATAGCCGACCACCAGTTCGTCCTTACGCACCACGAAGCCGGCGAACATCGCGTCGCCCTCGCGCCAGCGGAAGCCCTTCGAGCCGGGCGAGGCGATCTCGTCCAGCGCGCAAAGCACCGTCCCCGGCGCGGGGCGGGCGGGGTTTTCCGGGTCGGTGCGCAACCTCAGCCGATCGAGCCGACGCCCACGCGCCATCCCTGGATCTCGACGCTCTCGAACAGGCCGGCCAGGGTGTAGGGGTCGTTGTCGACGAAGGTCTGAGCGGCGGCGCGGTCCTCGGCCTCGACGATCAGCATCGAGCCGATGGGCGAACCGGCGTCGTCCAGAAGCGGGCCGGCGGCCTTCACCAGGCCCGCGCCGTTCAGATAGTCGAGATGGGTCGGGCGTGTGGCCATGCGCGTCTCGAGGGCGCCGGGCTTGTCCTTGCAGTAGACGACGAAGAGGGCCATGCGGCGATCCTTTTTGTTCAGGCTTCGGATTTGAGCGGTCGCGAGAGCAGGCCCGCGATGGCGGCGTCGACCTCGACCTCGCCGGCCAGGATGGCGGCGACGGCTTCGCAGATCGGAACCTCGACCCCGACCTTGCGGGCCAGGGCGCGGACGGCCGGGGCGGAGGCGACCCCTTCAGCGACCGAGACCTTGCCGGCCAGGGCCTGTTCCAGGGTCAGGCCTTGGCCCAGGGCCAGGCCGACGCTCATGTTGCGCGACTGCGGGCTGGAACAGGTCAAGACGAGGTCGCCCAAGCCGCAGAGGCCAGCGACGGTTTCGGGCTTGGCCCCGAGAGTTACGGCCAGGCGGGTCAGTTCGGCGAACCCGCGGGTGATCACCGTGGCGTGGGCGTTGCGGCCCAGGCCCTTGCCCTCGACGATGCCGCAGGCGATGGCCAGGACGTTCTTCACCGCTCCGCCGGCCTCGGCCCCGATCAGGTCGTTGGCCGTGTAGGGGCGGAAGGTCGGGATGGCGATGGCCTCGGCGATGGCGCGGCCCAAGGCCTCGTCCTCGCAGGCCAGGGTGACGGCGGCGGGCAGGTTCCGCGCCACTTCGCCAGCGAAGCTGGGCCCTGAAAGCACCGCGATCGGCGCGCCGGGCAGGACCTCGGCCGCCACCTCGGTCATCAGCTTCAGCGAGCCCTGCTCGACGCCTTTGGAGCATAGCAGGATCGGCGCCCCGGCCTTGTGGTGGGGGGCGAAGGCGGTGAGGGCCGCGCGCAGGTGCTGAGCGGGGGCCACGGCCAGGATCAGATCGCAGTCGGCGAGGCCGGCCAGGTCGGTGACCGCCCTGATCGATGGCTCCAGCGCGATGCCTGGAAGAAACACCGCGTTCTCATGGCGTTCGTTGACGGCCGTCACGACCTCGGGCTCCCGGGCCTGCAAGGTGACCTGGAGACCGGCGCGAGCGCAGACCTGGGCCAGGGCCGTGCCCCAGGCGCCGGCGCCGATGACGCCTACATGGTGGAAGGTCATGCCTTGGCTCCCTTGCGTCCGTAGGCGTTGGCGGGGTTGGCCAGCGCCGCGGCTTCGTCCAGCGGCCAGCGCGGACGGGCCACGGCGTCGAGGTCGTCGGAAATCCCCAGCGCCAGCCGCTCGGCCCCGGCCAGGGCGATCATGGCGGCGTTGTCGGTGCAATAGGCCAGCGGCGGGGCGGCGAACGAAAAGCCGTTCTTCCCGCAGTCGGCCAGCAGGACCGCGCGCACCGCGCCATTGGCGGCCACGCCGCCGGCGACGACGAAGCGCAGGTCTTCCGGCCCGTGGCCTTCCTTGTAGAGCTTCATGGCCCGGTCGACCCGCTCGGACAGCTGGCGGGCGATGGCGGCCTGGACGGCGGCGGCCAAATCGCGGCGCTCGTCGTCGGTGGTCAGGGTCTCGGCGATCCGCGCGGCGGCCGTCTTCAGGCCCGAGAACGAGAAGTCGCAATCCTTGCGGCCCAGCAGGGCGCGGGGCAGGGCATAGCGCGCCGCGTCGCCGCCGACCGCCAGCTTTTCCAGCGCCGGACCGCCGGGATAGGGCAGGCCAAGGCTCTTGGCGATCTTGTCGAAGGCCTCGCCGGCCGCGTCGTCGATCGTGGTGCCCCGGCGCTTGCAGGCTCCCACGCCGGAGACTTCCAGCAACTGACAATGGCCGCCGGAGACTAGCAACAGCAGGAACGGATAGGCGATGTCGGCGCCCAGGCGCGCCGAGACCGCGTGGCCTTCCAGGTGATTGACCGCGACTAGCGGCACGCCGCGCGCCAGCGACACGGCCTTGCCGAACGCCAAGCCGACCATGACCCCGCCGACCAGGCCGGGACCAGCCGTGGCGGCGACGCCGTCCAGTTGATCGAAGCCCAGACCCGAGGCGCGCATGGCCTCGGCGGCGATGGCGTCGATCGACTCCACATGGGCGCGAGCGGCGATCTCGGGCACCACGCCGCCGAACGGCGCGTGCTGTTCGAACTGGGTGCCGATTACGGACGACAGCACCGTCACCGTACCGTCCGCCTCCCGGCGCACGACCGAGGCCGCGGTCTCGTCGCAGCTGGTCTCCAGGCCGAGGATGGTGAGTGCAGAATCCGTAAGGATAGTCATTCGTTGCGGGCTTCCCGCCGCTCCTGTAGCAGCGAAGATGAAATCTTGTCTCCGCAGGTAACGTTCCGACCGTGTCCCGGCAACCTCCCATCCGTATCGGGGCGCGTGGCTCCAAGCTCTCCCTGGCCCAGTCGGGGCTGATGCAGGCGCGGATCGCGCATGCGCTGGGCGTTCCGTTCGACGCTTCCCAGGAAGAAATCGAGGCGGCCGCTCCGCTGATCCCGATCGTCACCAGCGGCGACCGCATCCAGGATCGCCGCCTGATGGAGATCGGCGGCAAGGGTCTCTTCACCAAGGAAATCGAGGAAGCCCTGCTGGACGGCCGCATCGACTGCGCCGTCCACTCGCTGAAGGACATGCCGGCCGAGCTGCCGCCGGGCCTGATCCTGGCCGCCACGCCCGAGCGTGAAGACCCGCGTGACGCCTTCATCAGCAATATCTGCGAGCGGCTGGAAGACCTGCCGAAGGGCGCGCGCCTGGGCACCGCCTCCCTGCGTCGCCAAGCCCAGGCCCTGCACGTGCGGCCCGATCTCGAGATCGTCATGCTGCGCGGCAATGTCGACACCCGCCTGGCCAAGCTGGAGCGCGGCGAGGCCGACGCCATCCTGCTGGCCCAGTCGGGCCTGAACCGCCTGGGGTTGGGTCACATCACCAAGAGCTGGCTCGACCCCGACGCCGCCCCGCCGGCGCCGGGCCAGGGCGCCCTGGTCATCGAGACCCGCCTGGAAGACGCCCATGCGCCCTGGCTGCAGGCCGTTAGCTGCCGCGAAACCACCCTTGCCGTCGCCGCTGAACGCGGCGCGCTCTACGCGCTGGAAGGCTCGTGCCGGACGGCCATCGGCGCCCGCGCCGTGCTCGACGGTTCGCGCCTGACCCTGATCGTCGAGGCCCTGACCCCGGACGGCGCTCAGCGCTTCCGCCGCCAGGGTGAGACGATCCTGTCGGGCGCGGATGACATCACCGAGGCCCGCGCCCTGGGCTTGGACCTGGGCGCCCAGGTCCGACTCGAAGGCGGCGACGCCATCCTGCTGCCGGAGTAGGGCATGAGCGCGGGCGCGCCGGTCTGGATCACCCGCGCCCGTCCCGGCGCCCTGGCCACCGCCGAGCGCGTGCGGGGCCTGGGCTTTGAGGCCCTCGTCGACCCCCTGCTGGCGGTCGAGGCGCTGCAGGCCGAACTCGATCTCTCCCACGTCACCGCCTTGGCCTTCACCAGCGCCAATGGCGTCGAGGCCTTCGCGCGATTGTCGGACGCTCGCGGCGTGCCAGTGTTCGCGGTCGGCCGGGCCACGGCCAAGGCGGCGCAAGCGGAGGGCTTCGCGTCCGTCTCCAGCGCGGACGGCGATGTCGAGGATCTCTGCGAACTGATCGCCGGCGGGGCCTCTGGGCCGGTGCTTTGGGCGGGGGCTCGGGAGCCGGCCGGCGACCTCGTCGGCATGCTGCGCGGCCGGGGGGTGATGGCCAAGGGTGTGGCGGTCTACGAAACCCTCGAGCGCGCCCCGTCCGACGAGACCCTCGCGCGGCTGAAGGCGCCCGCCACCGCGCTGCTGCATTCGCCCCGCGCGGCCCGGGCCCTGGCGGCGATCCTGCGCGAACGGCCCGCGTCCGCGCTGCGCTTCCTCTGCCTTTCCGAGGCCGTCGCCGCCCCTCTGCGCGGCATCGCCGAACCCGGGTCTGTGACCTTCGCGCCGCGTCCGGACGAATCCGCCCTCCTGGAGCTGCTCAATAGCTAAGCACGACGTTGCGAAGCGTCGCCGCCTGGGGCACGAATGGACCTCATGAACGCCGCTCCCGATCCTGCTGAAATCGTCGCCCCCAGCGATCCGGCGCTGTACGCCCGTCGCCGCGTCATGGGCCCCGGCGTGTGGATCTGGCTGATCCTCTGCGTGCTGTGCGTCGCCCTGGGCGCGGGCGTCGCGCACTACGGCCCGACTCTGTTCAAGGCCAGGCCCGCTCCGGCCGATGGCGCGGTCTCCGCCGAACCCAGCCCGCACGCCGTCGCCGACCGCGTCGCCACGGGCTCGGCCCTGCCGGTCGACGCCGGGACCAGCGCCGTGGCGCCGCCGGCCGCCGATTTCGAGCGCCTGGACGGCCGAATCGCTGCTTTGGAATCCAGCCAGAAAAGCGTGACCGACGCCGCGACCGCCGCCCTGGCGGTCTCCGCGCTCGCGGAAGCCACCGAGACCTCGCGCCCGTTCGGCCAGGAACTGGCCGGTCTGCAGCGCGTGCTGCCGCCTTCGCCCGACCTTCGCGCGCTGAGCGAACTGGCGACCAAGGGCGCCCCGACTCGCGCCGGCCTGGCCGTGCAGTTCGGCGCGCTCGCTGGCCGCGCCGCCAGCGCCTCGCGCAATCCTGGCCCGGACGCCGACCTATTCTCGCGGATCCGCTACGCCCTCTCCAGCATCGTCTCGATCCGCCACGTCGGTTCGACCACCGGCTCGACGCCGGACGCCATGCTGGCCCGCGCCCAGATCCTGCTGGACGACGGCGATGTCGAGGGCGCGGTTGAGGCTCTGGACCCGCTGCCCGACGCCGCCCGCGTGGTGCTGGCGCCGTGGATCAACGCCGCCAACCGCCGCATCGAGATCGACCGCCACGTGGCGGCCATCCGCGCCGACGCTTTGACCGACCTGTCTCGCGTCGCGCGGACCGGCGCCCAGGGGCAGCCATGACCCGCGTCGCCTTCGCCCTTTTCCTTGTCGCCGCCGTCGCGGTCACGGTCCTGGCCCTGACCGGCGAGCCCGGCCGCGCGGCTTTGGACTGGATGGGCTGGCGCATCGAGATGACTGCAGCGGCGGCGGCCCTGCTGACCCTGTTGTCCGCTCTGCTGTTCACCCTGCTCTGGCGGGGCGTCATCTGGATCGTCGAGGCCCCGCGCCGCGCCGCCCGGGCCCGCGCCGAGGCCAAACGCAAGTCGGCGATCGAGGCCCTGTCGCGCGGCTTCCTCGCGGTCGCCGCCGGCGACGGTTCCGAGGCCCGCCGCCTGGCCCAGAAGTCCGCTGAACTCTCCGAGGACGCTCCGGCTCTGGTGCGCGTGCTGGCCGCCCAGGCGGCCGAGGCGGCCGGCGACATGGGCGCTGCCAAGAGCGCCTACAACGCGATGCTCGGCTTCCCCGAGATGCGTCTGGCCGGCCTGCGTGGGCTGATGCAGGCGGCGCAGGCCGAGGGCGACCGCCCGACCGCCATCCGTCACGCCGAGACTGCCTACGGCCTGGCCCGCACAGCTCGCTGGGCCTGGCGCGCCCTGCTGGAGGCCCGGCTGGAGTTCGGCGACTGGTCCTCGGCGCTGGACCTCGTCCAGGGCGCCCTGGAGCGCAAGATCGTCTCGCCGGTCGTCGCCGACCGTAGCCGCGCCGCGCTTCTGGCCGCTTCGGCCGCCAGCCTGGAAAATAGCGTCGAGCCCAAGGTCCGCGGACAGGCGCTCGACTTC
The DNA here is from genome assembly GCF_002742625.1 of Caulobacter sp. FWC2. Taxonomy (NCBI): domain Bacteria; kingdom Pseudomonadati; phylum Pseudomonadota; class Alphaproteobacteria; order Caulobacterales; family Caulobacteraceae; genus Caulobacter; species Caulobacter sp. FWC2. The sequence continues at coordinate 5,064,092 of NZ_PEBF01000001.1, read as the reverse complement.
GCGATCCAGTCGGTGAAGCTGAAGCCCGACTTCGCCCCCGGAGTAGTGATGGCCGCCCGCCTTCTGGCCGACGACGGCAAGGTCGCCAAGGCTGGCCAGCTGATCGAGACCGCCTGGAAGGCCGAGCCGCACCCGGCCTTGTGGCTGGCCTATCGCGACCTGAAGACCAACGAGACCCCCAAGGCCCGCGCCCAGCGCTTGGCCTCTCTCGCCGCCATGAAGCCCGAGTCTCGCGAGAGCCGCATCCTGCGGGTCGAGAGCGCCCTGATCGGCGGCGATCCCGTCGCCGCCCGCGCCGCTGCCCGCCTGCTAGACGCGGAGGCGCCCACGGCCCGCTTCGCCGGCCTGATGGCTCGCGTCGCCGCCGCCAACAGCGAGGCCGACGAGGCCCGCGCCTGGATCGCCCGGGGTATCGAGGCCCCCCAGGAGCCTGACTGGTCCGACCTCGACCCCGAAGGCCGCGCCTTCGCCTATCGCCGCGAGGATTGGGCCCGTCTGGTTGGCAGCTACGGCGAGACCGGCCAGCTGATCCATCCGCGACACGAGCGTCGCGAGCGGACGATGAACGACCTGCCCGAGCTGCCCTCGGCCTATCCGGACTACGCGGCGTCGACGCCGTTCATCCGCGCAGCCGAGACCGGCGGCGCCCTGATGCCCATCCCGGACGACCCCGGCGTGTTCGACGCGCCGCCGATTTCCGACCCTCCGGAAGGCGGCCCAGCGCCCCGTCGCAATTCTGGTGCAAGACGGCGCTTGGCAAGTGGCTCGCGTCCCGCTAAGTAGGCCCTCCTTCGCTTCGGGTTTCCCCCCAAGCGTCCGTGGGCCGCCTTAGCTCAGCCGGTAGAGCGACGCATTCGTAATGCGTAGGTCAGGTGTTCGAGTCACCTAGGCGGCACCACTTTTCTTCTTTCCCCTCTGAAATCCGGAACTCTCGCCACGACGGCTCCGTTCGTGTCTCGAAGGAGTTCCGCATGTCCGATCGCGTCGACGACGATACCGCCCTCGAGGAAGTCATGGGCTTTCTCGACGCCCCGCCCGAAGAGGGCAGCGCCGACGATGCGCGGTTTGGCGAGCGGCTCAGGCAGGTGATCGCGGCGGCGATTCCGTTGGATGAGGGCGAGGATCCGGCCGACGGGCCGACCTTGCAGCTGGACGACGGCTTGCGGGGCCGTCTGGAAGCGCTGGCGAAAAAGCGAGGCGGGAGCCACTATTTCGGCGACCATCCCGATGGCATCGGCCCGACCCTGGGCATGGACGTCAGCAAGTCCTAGAGCATTTTCGATCCAACTGGATCGGCGAAATGCTCTAGCCCTTTGTTTAACGCGTTTTCTGACGACGAACCGATACCCACTTCGTCGGAAAACGCTCTAGCGGGCCTTCAGTCGTCCCAGCCCTTGCGCTTCTTCTTCTTGCCCAGGGCGAAGATCCCCGGATACGGCCCCTTGCCGACGCGATAGAGGCACCAGTCGTCGTCCTTGGCGCAGTCGCCGTCGAAGGCGGCTTTCTTGTCCGGGTCGATGGCGGCGTATATCGGGGCGGTGCGCGAGCGCTGGCCGTCGGCCTCGGCGCAGGCGGCCTTCTGGTCGCGGTTCAGGGCGACGGTCTTCTCGTGCCGGCAACCCAGGCTTTCGCGCAGGCTGTCGCGGGTCTGGTCGCTCTGCTCGACCAGCTTGCGGGCCGTAAAGCCAGGCGGGGCGACGATCGCTGGCGGGCCCGAGGGCTTGGCCGCCGTGGGCGGGGCCGGAGTGATCGTCGGCGAGGGCAGCGCGGGCGGGACAGGGCTTCGATGGATCTGCTCCGGCGTAACCGGGGCAGGGGCGGGCGTATCGGCGGGGCGGGACGGCGCGTCGAGCAGCTGCGCCTCGATGACTTGCGGTTCGACCAGTTGCGGCAGCCAGCGCGCGCCGGAGACCAGGGCCAGCAGCACCAGGACGTGGGCGGCCAGAACGAGGCCCAAGGCTGTGAGGTTGCGCCGCAGATCCCGCCGTGAGGGGCGCCGCCAGGTTCCGATGGCGATCGCCGTACTCATGATGTCTCCAGGCGCTGCGGCGCTGGATATGGGTATGGGCGCGATGCGGCGCGAGCGTGGCCCTACGGGACGAGAAAAAGGCCCGATGTTTCCACCGGGCCTTTCCTTGTTTCAGCGATGCGATTGGAAGCTTACGCCGCCGCCTGCGCCTTGACGCCGAAGCGGCCGTAGAAGGTCTCGCCCTTTTCGGCCATCTCGCGCAGCAGGGCCGGCGGCGCGAAGCGCTTGCCGTACTTCTGGGCGAGGGCGTCGCAGGTCTCGACGAAGGCCTTGGCGCCGACGCCGTCGATCAGGCTGATCGGGCCGCCGGTCCAGGGCGCGAAGCCCCAGCCCAGGATGGCGCCGACATCGGCCTCGCGCGGGTCGACGATGACGCCTTCCTCGAAGCAACGGGCGGCTTCGACGGCCTGGCGGTAGAGCAGGCGGGTGCGGATCTCGTGGATCAGCGCCTGGTCGGCGTCGGCGATCTTCACCGGGGCGAGGTCGGAAAGGCCCTTCCACAGGACCTTCGGGCCGTTCTCCGGATAGTCGTAGAAGCCCTTGCCGTTCTTGCGGCCGAAGCGCTGCAGTTCGACCACCATCTTCTCGATGATCGGGGCGAACGGACGGTCCTCGAACTTGTCGCCGAGGTCTTTCTTGGTCTGCTGGGTGACCTTGTAGCCGAGGTCCAGCGCGACGTCGTCGTTCATCTCCAGCGGACCACGCGGCATGCCCGTGGCGCGGCCGACATTGTCGATGATGGCCGGCGCGATGCCGTCGGCCAGCATTTCCAGGCCTTCCTGCACGAAGGTGCCGAAGCAGCGGCTGGTGTAGAAGCCGCGGCTGTCATTGACGACGATCGGGGTCTTCTTGATCTTCAGGACGTAGTCGATCGACTTGGCCAGGGCTTCCTGGCTGGTCTGCTCGCCCATGATGATCTCGACCAGACCCATCTTGTCGACCGGCGAGAAGAAGTGGATGCCGATGAACGAGGCCGGGCGGACGCTGGCCTTCGACAGGCCGGTGATCGGCAGGGTCGAGGTGTTGGAGCCGAAGATGGCGGTCTCGGCCAGTTCGGCCTCGGCCTTCTTGGTCACTTCGGCCTTCACGTCGCGGTTCTCGAACACGGCTTCCACGACCAGGTCCGAGCCCTTGACCAGGCTGTAGTCGGTGGTCGGGGTGATCAGGGCCAGAATGGCCTCGCCCTTCTCGGCGGTCATCTTGCCGCGCGAGACGGCCTTCTTGACCAGACCCTCGGCGTAGGACTTGCCCTTGTCGGCGGCTTCCTGCGTCTGGTCGATCAGCACGCTCTCGATGCCGGCCATGGCTTGGACATAGGCGATGCCCGCGCCCATCATGCCGGCGCCCAGGACGGCGACCTTCTTGACGTCATAGTGCGGGACATTGGCCGGACGGCCCGAACCCTTGCCCAGCTCCTGCAGGGAGAGGAACAGGGTGCGGATCATGCCCTTGGCCTGGGGCGTCATCATGGTCTTCAGGAAGTAGCGGGTCTCGATCCGCAGGGCGGCGTCGAACGGCACCTGGGTGCCTTCATAGACCGCCTTCATGATGTTCAGCTGGGCCGGGTAGTTGCCGTAGGTCTGCTTGCGCAGCATGGCGTTGCCCATGACGAAGACCTGGCTGCCGGTCGGGGTGTAGGGACCGCCGCCCGGGAGCTTGAACTCCTTCTTGTCCCACAGAGCGACGGGGTCGCCCTTGGTCTTGACCCAGGTCTTGGCGGCCTCGACCACCTGATCGGCCGGGACGACTTCGTGCACGACCTTGTTGGCCAGGGCCTCGGCCGGCTTCATCGACTTGCCTTCCAGCAGGTAGGGCGCTGCAGCCATCACGCCCATCAGGCGCGGCAGACGCTGGGTGCCGCCGGCGCCCGGCAGCAGGCCGACCTTGGCTTCCGGTAGGGCCAGCTGGATCTTCGGATTGTCGGCGACCACGCGGTAGTGGCAGGCCAGGGTTATCTCGAGACCGCCGCCCATGGCCAGGCCGTTGATGGCCGCGGCCACCGGCTTGCCGCAGGTCTCCAGGGCGCGGAACGCCTTGTTCAGCGCGAAGCCGGCTTCGAAGGCGGCCTTCAGGCCCTCTTCGCCCGGCTTGCCGCCGCCCAGGCCGCCGCTGCCGCCCAGTTCGCCGAGGTCGGCGCCGGCGCAGAAGCCGGTCGTCTTGCCCGAGGTGATGACGGCGCCCTTGATGGCCTCGTCGCTCTTGATGCGGTCGACGACGTCGCCGATCTCCTTGATGACCGAAGCGGTCAGGGTGTTCATCGAGCGGCCGGGCACGTCGAAGGTGACCAGGGCCACGCCGTCGGAATCGACCTCGATCTTGAAGTTTTCCATAGGTGTCAGGTCCTTGAGTCTTAGACGCGTTCGATGACGGTGGCGGTGCCCATGCCGGCGCCGACGCACAGGGTGATCAGGGCGGTTTCCTTGTCCGAGCGTTCCAGCTCGTCGAGCATGGTGCCCAGGATCATCGCGCCGGTGGCGCCCAGCGGGTGGCCCATGGCGATGGCGCCGCCGTTCACGTTCATCTTGTCGTGCGGGATGTCCAGCGCCTGCATCATGCGCAGGACGACGGCGGCGAAGGCTTCGTTCAGCTCATAGAGGTCGATGTCGGAGACCTCCATCTTCAGCTTCTTGAGCAGCTTCTCGGTGACCAGCGAGGGGCCGGTCAGCATGATCGAGGGCTCCGAGCCGATCGAGGCCGCGCCCTTGATGCGGCCGCGCGCCTTCAGGCCAAGAGCCTCGCCCATTTCCTTGGTGCCGATCAGGACGCCGGCGGCGCCGTCGACGATGCCCGAGCTGTTGCCGGCGTGGTGGACGTGGTTGATCTTCTCGACCTGCGGATAGCGCTGGGTGACGACGGCGTCGAACGCCATCTCGCCCATGCCCGTGAACGACGGGTTCAGCGAGGCCAGGGTCTGCATGGTGGTCGAGCCGCGCACGGTCTCGTCGTGGTCCAGGATGGTGATCCCAAGCTGGTCCTTCACGCCGATGACGGACTTCTTGAAGCGACCGTCGGCCCACGAGGCGGCGGCGCGCTTCTGGCTCTCGACGGCATAGGCGTCGACGTCATCGCGCGAGAAGCCGTACAGCGAGGCGATCAGGTCGGCCGAGACGCCTTGCGGGGCGAAATAGGTCTTGAAGGCCGACGACGGGTCGGTCGGCCAGGCGCCGCCGTCGCTGCCCATGGGCACGCGGCTCATGCTCTCGACGCCGCCGCCGATGGCGAGGCTGGCTTCGCCCGAGGCGACCTTGGCCGCGGCCATGTTCACGGCTTCCAGGCCCGAGGCGCAGAAGCGGTTGATCTGCACGCCGGCGACGCTTTCGGCGTAGTCGGCGGTCAGGACGGCGGTGCGGGCGATGTCCGAACCCTGCTCGCCGACGGGGGCGACGCAGCCCAGGACGACGTCGTCCACGTACTTGGTGTCGAGGTTGTTGCGGTCGCGGAGGGCTTCCAGGACCTGGGTGGCCAGCGACAGGGCGGTGATCTCGTGCAGAGACCCGTCCTTCTTGCCCTTGCCGCGCGGGGTGCGCACGGCGTCGAAGATGTAAGCGTCAGCCATGGAATGGCTCCTTCCCGAGAAGTGGTGTTCGTGTCGTTGAAAGCGCGGTCCTTGGGGGCCGGCCTTATGGTTTCCAGTTGCCGATCGGGTACTTGCCGATGGGCTCGCACTTCAGGCCGCTGGCGGCGGCCTTGGCGCGGTAATACGTACGCTGTCCGAAGTCGGGCGGTGGCAGCGAGCAGGCGGTGAAGCCCGAGGTCGTGACCTCCAGCTTCCACGTGGCGATCTTGGAGCGCAGCAGCGTGTTGCAGACGTCCTTGCCGGGCGGCGTCAGCGGCAGCTTGAACGCGCCGGGTTGCGGGCGCTTGCCAACCAGTTCGCCGGAGAAGGTCAGCGGGCGCGGACCGGGCGCGGCGCGCACGCAGACCACGGCCGCGCGGGCGTCCGGAACGGGTTGAGCCGCGGCTGGGCCGGCCAGCAGCAGGATGAGCGGTACGATCACAGCGTCCTCGCGATCAGGAGTTTCATGATCTCGTTCGTGCCGCCGTAGATGCGCTGGATGCGGCTGTCCTTGTACATGCGCGCGATCGGGTACTCGTTCATGAAGCCATAGCCGCCGAACAGCTGCAGGCAGCGGTCGACGATCTTGTTCTCCAGGTCTGAGACCCAGTACTTGGCCATCGAGGCGGTGGCGGCGTCCAGCTTGCCGGCCAGGTGCAGCTCGATGCAGTGGTTGGTGAAGACGCGGGCGACGGTCGCCTCGGTCTTGCACTCGGCCAGGACAAACTGGGTGTTCTGGAAGTCGATGATCGCCTTGCCGAAGGCCTTGCGGTCCTTGACGTAGGCGATGGTCAGTTCGAGCGCCCGCTCGATGGTCGCCATGCCCTGCACGGCGATGTTCAGCCGCTCCTGCGGCAGCTGGCCCATCAGCTGGAAGAAGCCCTGGCCCTCGTCGGTCCCCAGCAGATTCTCGGTCGGGATCTTCACGTCGTTGAAGAACAGCTCCGAGGTGTCCTGAGCTTCCTGACCCAGCTTGTCGAGATTGCGGCCGCGCTCGAAGCCTTCGACTTCATCGGTCTCGACAATCAGCAGGCTGGTGCCGCGGGCGCCGCCGGCGGGGTCGGTCTTGGCCACGACGATGATGAAGTTCGCCGTCTGGCCATTGGTGATGAAGGTCTTGGAGCCGTTGATGACGTAGTGGTTGCCGACCTTCTTGGCGGTGGTCTTCACCCCCTGAAGGTCGGACCCGGCGCCGGGCTCGGTCATGGCGATCGCGCCGACCAGTTCGCCCGTCACCAGCCTCGGCAGCCAACGACGCTTCTGCTCGTCGGTCCCGTAATGGACGACGTAGGGCATGATGATCGCATTGTGCAGGCTGATGCCGAAGCCATCGACGCCCTTCAGGCCCAACTGCTCCATCAGCACGACTTCGTGGCGGTAGTCGCCGCCGGCGCCGCCGTATTCTTCGGGCGTGGAGAGGCCGAGCAAGCCGGCCTCCCCAGCCTTGGTCCACATGTCGCGGTCGACGCAGTGGTTCTTGCGCCACTGCGCCACGGTCGATTCAGGCGCGTGCTCATCGAAGAACTTGCCCACCGCGTCCTCGAAGATCGCGATGTCCTCTTCGGCCATGAAGGCGGGTTTTTCGATGTTGAGCACGCTCATGATCAGAAGGCCTCCGCGGGCAGCGCCATCAGGGTCGCCGAACCCGTCTTAAGCTTGGCCAGGTGTGCCCCGGCGTCAGGCAAGATGCGCTCGATGAAATAGCGACCGGTGACCAGCTTGGTCGTGAAGAACGGGTCCGACGAGCCGGCCGCAATCTTGGCGTTGGCCGCCTTGGCCATCAGCGCCCACATGTACGCCAGGCCCGTCAGGCCGAAGAGGTGCATGTAGTCGGTCGAGGCTGCACCCGCGTTGTCGGGGTTCTGCAGGCCGTTCTGCATCAGCCACATGGTGCCGTCCTGCAGTTGGGCCTTCACGCCCGCTAGGGCCTCGATGAAGGGCTTCAGGCTCTCGTCGGCGTCGTTTTCGCCGATGAACTGGTCGATCTCCTGGAAGAAGGTCATGACCGCGCGACCGCCCTTGGCGGCCAGCTTGCGGCCGACCAGGTCCAGGGCCTGCACGCCGTTGGTGCCTTCGTAGATTAGGGCGATGCGGCAATCGCGCATGAACTGGCTGACCGGGAAATGCTCGGTGAAGCCGCTGCCGCCGTGCACCTGCACCGCGTTCGAGCAGACCTCGAAGCCCTTGTCGGTCAGGTAGCCCTTCAGCACCGGGGTCATGAGGCCCATGTAGTCCGAGGACTTTTCGCGGACGGCGGCGTCGGGGTGGACGTGCGACAGGTCGCCGTGCAGGGCGGTCCAGAACAGGAAGGCGCGACCGCCTTCGATCAGGGCCTTGCTCTCCAGCAGCATGCGGCGGACGTCCGGGTGGACGATGATCGGGTCGGCCGGGCCGTCGGCGTTCTTCGGGCCGGTCAGAGAGCGGCCTTGCAGGCGGTCCTTGGCGAAGGCGGCAGCGGCCTGATAGGCGGCCTCGCCCTGGGCCACGCCCTGCATGCCAACACCCAGACGCGCCTCGTTCATCATGACGAACATGATCTTGAGGCCCGAGTTCTCCTCGCCGATCAGATAGCCCTCGGCGTCGTCATACTGCATGACGCAGGTGGCGTTGCCGTGGATGCCCATCTTCTCTTCCAGGCCGACGCACTTGACGCCCTGGTTACGCTCGCCGACCGAGCCGTCTTCCTTGGGGAAGAACTTCGGCACGATGAAGAGGCTGATGCCCTTCACGCCAGCCGGAGCGCCCTCGATGCGGGCCAGGACGAGGTGGACGATGTTATCGGCCATGTCGTGCTCGCCGGCCGAGATCCAGATCTTCTGGCCGGTGATCTTGTAGCTGCCGTTCGCCTGCGGAACCGCCTTGGTGCGCAGCAAGCCGAGGTCCGTGCCGCAGTGCGGCTCCGTCAGGTTCATGGTGCCGGTCCATTCGCCGCTCACCATCTTCGGCAGATAGGTCTGCTTCTGTTCGTCGCTGCCGCCGGTGTGGATGGCCGAATAGGCGCCGTGGGCCAGGCCCGGATACATCGAGAAGGCCATGTTGGCCGAGCTCGACATCTCGCTGAAGGCCAGGTTGACGACATGCGGCAGGCCTTGGCCGCCATAGGCCGGGTCCGAGCCCAGGCCGGTCCAGCCGCCTTCGCACAGCTGCTTGTAGGCGTCCTTGAACCCCGGCGGGGTGGTGACGACGTTGGTGGCCGGGTCCAGCTTGCAGCCGGTCTTGTCGCCGACCGTGTTCAGCGGGGCTAGGACCTCGCCGGTGAACTGGGCGGCGGCGTCGAGGATCTGCTCCACGGTCTCGAACGGCGCATCGGAAAAGCCGGGCAGGTCGCCGTGCTGGTCGATGTTGAGCACGTCACGCAGGATGAAGGCGTGGTCGCGAACGGGCGGCTGGTAGGTCATGAAACGGTCCTGGCTAGGATCGGGAGGAAAAACGAGTGTGCGGCCGCCGTGTGTCGCGCGTCTTGCGCGGAGGCGGCTCCGCAGAAGGGTGTCTTACTTGCCCAACATCGCTTCGCCGTGACCGTCGAGACGGGCGCGCAGCACCTGCTCGTAATCGGCCGCGCGGGGCAGCAGGTCGGGGCGGATCTCGGTGAGGCGCTTTTCGAGGCGATTGCAGGCCTCGCGCAGCTCGATCAGGGCGTTGTCGATGTCGTCGCGCTGCTGTTCCAGCGCATTGGCGCGCTCACGGAACTTCTTCAGCGAGCGGGCCATCTGCGCCGCGCCCTCGTCGTTCTCGTCATAGAGATCCAGCAGTTCGCGGATCTCGGTCAGCGACAGGCCCACGCGCTTGCCGCGCAGGATCAGCTGCAGGCGGACGCGGTCCTTGTGGGAATAGACGCGGTTCAGGCCCTCGCGGGCCGGATTCAGCAGGCCCTTGTCTTCGTAGAAGCGCAGGGCGCGCGGCGTGGCTTTGAATTCGTTGCACAGCTGGCGGATCGTGAAAGTCCGCTCGGGGCGTCGCAGGTCGGCCATGGATGGAAACCTCCCAATGAAGAGGGCCTGGCTACTGCGGCCGGGCCGCTTTGTTATCGTTGATCACCCTAAACCCGATCTCGGGCGAACGTCAACGCTTACGTAAACGTCAACTGAGCGAGCGGCGATAGGTTTACTTTCCTAGGCGGCGGGGCGTATTTTCCTTGGCAAGACAGCGCTCAAGGAGGCGTCAGTGGCGACCCTCTCTCACGGCGAAATCTGGCGGGCCATTGACGCCCTGGCCGAGCGTTTCGACATGACGCCCTCTGCCATGGCCCGTATGGCGGGCCTGGATCCCACCAGCTTCAACCGCTCCAAGCGCGGCTCGGCCGAGACCGACGGCCGCGCGCGCTGGCCCTCGACCGAGAGCCTGGCCAAGCTGCTGGAGGCGACGGGGGTCAATTTCTCGGAATTCGCCGCCCTGACCGAGCGGTCGCCGGTGCGAACGTCGGCCGATGGAGGGCAGGTCCGGGGCGCACCTTTGATCGGCTTGGCCCAGGCCGGTCAGGACGGGTTCTTCGATGAGGCGGGGATGCCGGTGGGCGCCGGCTGGGACGAGGTCGCCGCGCCGGATCTGGGCGAGGGCCTGTTCGCGCTGGAGGTGGCGGGCAGTGATCTCGCGCCGGTCTATCGCGACGGCGACTGCCTGCTGGTCTCACCCAGCCAGGAGCCGCGCAAGGGCGACCGCGTGGTGGCGCGGACGAACGCCGGTGAGGTGCTGGTGCGGGAGCTGGGGCGGGTGACGGCCCGGACCCTGGAGCTGGTGGCCTTGAGCCACTCGGGCGAACCTCGCCTGCTGGCGCGGGACGAGGTCGCCTGGGTCGCGCGGATCGTCTGGGTCAGCCAGTAGGCCGACCCGAAAGATCTTAGGTTCGCGGGCAGCTTGCGTGGCTGTCGAGCAGCCAGGCGATCAGCGGACCGGCCGAGGGATCCTCGCAGGACACGTCGAGGCGGTACGACGCCCAGGTGTCATTGTGCGCGGCCTCGACATGGGCGTCGGGGAATTGCTGGACGATTCCGCCCAGAAGGGAATCGAATTCCTGACGGTCGGTGGGGCGGAGAGTGAACGAAGCCATGGTCCTAAACCTTGATGACTGATCTTGGTTCTGATGGTCCAACCTAGACTCAGAAAGGTGGGCGGACCCTTAACCGCGTTTTCAGACTTCGTTCATTTTCAAGGACATGGTGTCGCACGTCGCGCGGATTCACGCGTCGCGAGCAAGCGACGCTGTTGAATCCGCGCGATGCGGGAACGGGCTAGCCCAACTTTTCCTCGATCAGCGCCACCGTCCGGTCGATGCCGAAGATCGCAGCGAACGAGCCGAAGCGGGGACCTTGGCTCTGGCCCAGCAGCACTTCGTACAGGGCCTGGAACCAGGCGCGCAGCGGGTCGAAGCCGTGAGTCTTGCCGACCTCGAACACCTCGTTCTGGATCAGCTCGGCGTCGGGCGCGTCGGCCGGCATGGCCTTCAGCTTGGCCAACAGGTCCAGCATCGCGGCGCGCTCCTGGTCGGTGGGGGCGCGGAAGGTCTTCGTGGGTTTGACGAAGTCCTCGTAGTAGTTGATCGCGTAGCCGGCCAGGCGGTCCAGCAGCGGCTGGGTTTCCGGCGAGGCCCCCGGGATGTAGCGCGACAGGAAGCCCCAGAGGATCTCCTTGGTCGAGGCGTCGGCGGCCGAGACCAGGTTCAGCATCAGGCTGAACGACACTGGCGAGCCCTGCTCGGGCGGCTTGCCCGAGTGGATGTGCCAGACGGGGTTGTCGAGCTGCTTGGCTGGCTCCTGGCGCCCGTAGGCGTCCAGCTGCTGCAGATATTCGTCCGTCGCCTTGGGGATGACGTCGAAATAGAGCTTCTTGGCCGACTTGGGGCTCTGGAACATGTAGTACGACAGGCTCTCCGGCGCGCCGTAGCGCAGCCAGTCCTCCATCGACAGGCCATTGCCCTTGGACTTGGAGATCTTCTGGTTATTCTCGTCCAGGAAGAGTTCGTAGTTGAAGCCTTCCGGCGGAACCCCGCCCAGGGCCTTGCAGATCGCGCCCGAGGCCTTGACCGAGTCGATCAGGTCCTTGCCCGACATCTCGTAGTCGACGCCCAGGGCGGTCCAGCGCATGGCCCAGTCGGGCTTCCACTGCATCTTCACGTGGCCGCCGGTAACCGGGACCTCGACCTTGGAGCCGTCCTCGTCCTCGAAGGTGATCGTGCCCTTCTCGACATTGCGCTCCAGGGTCGGGACCTGAAGCACCTTGCCGGTGGTCGGGCTGACCGGGAGGAACGGCGAATAGGTCGCGCGGCGTTCCTCGCCCAGGGTCGGCAGCATGACCTTCTGGATGGCGTCGAAGCGCTCCAGGGCCGTGAGCAGCGTCGCGTCGAACAGGCCGCCCTTGTAGCACTCGGTTGAGGAGACGAACTCGTACTCGAAGCCAAAGCCGTCCAGGAACGCGCGCAGGCGGGCGTTATTGTGGGCGCCGAAGCTGTCGTGGGTGCCGAACGGGTCGCGGACGACAGTCAGCGGCTTGCCCAGGTCCTCGATCAGCGGCTGCTTGTTCTCGATGTTGTCGGGAACCTTGCGCAGGCCGTCCATGTCGTCGCTGAAGGCGATCAGGCGGGTGGGGATGTGGTCGTCGACCAGCGCGCGGAAGGCCTGGCGCACCATGGTCGTGCGCGCCACTTCGCCGAACGTGCCCAGATGCGGCAGGCCCGACGGACCATAGCCGGTCTCGAAAATCACGGCCCTGGAGAGGGCGGGATAGGCTTTCACCGCCTCGTCGGCCTTGCCGGCGTCAATCAGGGCCTTGGCGGCCTCCTGGTCGGCGCGGTCTGGAAGACGCACGCGCAGGACGCGGGCGATGGTGGCGCGCGCCTGCTCGAACGGCCAGGAGCGGGCTTCGCGGGCGAGGGGGGAGAGGCCTTCAAACATGCGGGGCGTATAAACGCTGTCACGCCAGAGGGCTAGCTTTGCGTCAGCCCTTCAGCGCCCCGGCCACCACCTCGCGCGCCTCGGCCTGGACCTGCTTCAGGTGATCGGGACCCAGGAACGACTCCGCATAGATCTTGTAGACGTCCTCGGTGCCTGACGGTCGGGCGGCGAACCAGGCGTTCGTGGTCGTCACCTTCAGGCCGCCGATCGCCTCGCCATTGCCGGGGGCGTTGGTCAGGATGTCGGTGATCGGCTCGCCCGCCAGGGTCTTGGCGGAAACGTCGCTGGGGCTGAGCTTGGCGAGGCGGGCCTTTTCCTCGCGGGTCGCGGGGGCGTCGACGCGCGCATAGGACGGGGCGTCGTATTTCTGGGTCAGGTCGGCATAGAGCTGGCTGGCGCTCTGGCCGGTCCGGGCCTGGATCTCGGCGGCCAACAGGGCCAGCTGCAGGCCGTCCTTGTCGGTGGTCCAGACACTGCCGTCGTGGCGCAGGAAGGCCGCGCCGGCCGACTCCTCGCCGCCGAAGCCGACCGAGCCGTCCAGCAGGCCGGGCACGAAATATTTGAAGCCGACCGGCACTTCCAGCAGGCGACGGCCAAGCCCCGAAACCACGCGGTCGATCATCGATGACGAGACCAGGGTCTTGCCGACCGCGACGTCCGCGCCCCAGCCGGGGCGGTGGGTGAACAGGTACGAGATCGCCGCCGCCAGATAGTGGTTGGGGTTCATCAACCCGCCGTCGGGCGTGACGATGCCGTGGCGATCGGCGTCGGCGTCATTGCCGGTCGCCACGTCATAGGCCGCGCCGCCCTTCATGATCTCGATCAGATTGGCCATGGCCGAGGGCGACGAGCAGTCCATGCGGATCTTGCCGTCGGTGTCGAGCGGCATGAACGCCCAGCGCGGATCCACCGCCGCGTTGACCACCGTCAGGTTCAGCCCGTGGCGCTCGGCGATCTCGCCCCAGTAGGCCACGGCCGCGCCGCCCAGGGGATCGGCGCCGATCCGCACCCCGGCCGCGCGGATGGACTCAATGTCGACAATGCTGGGCAGGTCGTTGACATAGCGGCCCAGGAAGTCGTAGCGACCGGCGGCCTTGTGAGCCTCTTCGAAGCCTATCCGCTCCACCCCCGCCAGGCCCTCGGCCAGCAATTCGTTGGCGCGCGCGGCGATCGCCGAGGTCGCGCCGCTGTCGGCCGGACCTCCGGACGGAGGATTATACTTGATGCCGCCGTCGCGGGGCGGGTTGTGCGAGGGGGTCAGCAAAAGGCCGTCGGCCTGCGCCGTGTTCAGGCGATTATGCGTCAGGATGGCGTGCGATACGGCCGGGGTCGGGGTGTAGCCCCCGCGGCTGTCGATCAGCGCGGTGACGCCATTGCCTGCCAGGACTTCCAGCACTGAGCGGAAAGCTGGTTCCGATAGGCCGTGTGTGTCGCGACCGACGAAGATCGGACCGGTGAGGCCTTGGGCCGCGCGGTGCTCGACCACGGCCTGGGTGACGGCCAGGATGTGGTTCTCGTTGAAGCCGCCGTCCAGGCTGGAGCCTCGGTGACCCGAGGTGCCGAACACCACCTTCTGTGCGGGGTTGGCGACGTCGGGCTTGATCGCGAAATAGGCGCCGATCAGCGCCTCCAGGTCGATCAGGTCCTCGGGAAGAGCGCGAAGGCCGGCGCGGCTGTGCATGAAGACCCCGGGTTATGGTTGGACGTCGGACGGCAACGGCCAACCCCTAGAGGCGGTTCAAGACGATTTCACCAACTATCTGCGGCGTCAGAACGCTTCGCTGACGATCGTTCCGTCCAACAGCAGCGCCGCCCGCTTCAGGCCGCTGGACGCGAACGGCATGGCGACATGGCCGTCCCGATCCACGGAGACCAGCCCGCCATGGCCGCCCAGGTCCGCCACGCCCTGGATGGCCGCCCGGGCCGCGCGTTCCAGGCTCTCGCCGCCAAACCGCAGCCGGTGGGCGACCTGTGCGGCGACGGCGGTGCGGATGAAATACTCGCCCTGGCCGGTGCAGGAGACGGCCGCGAAGCCGTCGGCCCAGGCGCCGGCCCCGATGATCGGCGAGTCGCCCACCCGGCCGGGCCGCTTGCCGAATACGCCCGCCGTCGAGGTCGCGGCCGCGAGGCCGCCCTCGGCGTCGCGGACCACGCAGCCTACCGTGCCGGTCGGGAGAGTGTCGGGCGGATGGTTGTCCTCGAAGGCCCCGGCGCGGGTGAACCAGGCGTCCGGATCCTCGACCGTCTCCAGCCCCTGGTCGCGGGCGAAGTCGATCGCCCCCTGGCCCGCCAGCATCACGTTCGGGGTCTTCTCCATCACCGCGCGGGCGGCCAGGATCGGGCTCTTGAAGCCTTGCAGCGCCGCGACCGAACCGGCCCGCAAGGTGGGGCCGCACATCAGGCTGGCGTCCAGCTCGTATTCGCCGTCGGCATTGGGCGAGGCGCCCTTGCCGGCGATGTAGAGGCCGCTGGCCTCCAAGGCGACGACGGTCTCGACGGCCACGTCCAGGGCGTTCGCTCCGGCGGCCAGGCGGTCGCGGGCCGCCTCGACGAGGCCGCGCATGTGGGCGATCTCGACGGCGTAGTCGTGGCCGGGCTTGGCGCCCGCGCCGCCGTGCAAGGCGAGACTAAAACGGTTGTTTGACATTCTGCTTCCTTGGCCCGGCGTCCCGCGCTAGCGTCCGCGCTCTTAACGAAGAAATCTGGGAGAGGCGATCATGAAGGCGGTGCTCAGCAAGGAAGTCGGCGGTCCGGAGACCCTGGTGCTGGAGGAGCTGCCCGATCCTGTCGCCGGTCCCGGCCAGGTGCTGATCGACGTCAAGGCCTGCGGGGTCAACTATCCCGACGTCCTGATCATCGAGGACAAGTACCAGTTCAAGCCGACGCGGCCTTTCGCGCCGGGGGGCGAGGTGTCGGGCGTGATCGCCGCGGTCGGCGAGGGCGTCACCCGCTTCAAGGTCGGCGACCGCGTCCTGGCCTCGACCGGCTGGGGCGGTTTCGCCGAGAAGCTGGCCCTGGAAGAGCAGCGCTGCACGCCCATTCCCGACAACATGCCCTTTGACGAGGCCGCCGCCTTCGTCCTGACCTACGGCACCTCGTACTACGCCCTGAAGGACCGCGGCGCGCTGAAGGCCGGCGAGACCCTGCTGGTTCTGGGGGCCGCCGGCGGCGTTGGCCTGGCTGCCGTCGAACTGGGCAAGGCGGCGGGGGCGCGTGTTATCGCCGCAGCCTCCAGCCAGGAGAAGGTCGATCTGGCCATCAAGCACGGCGCCGACAGCGGCGTCGTCTATCCGCGCGGCCCGTTCGACAAGGACGGCCAGAAAGCGCTGGCCAACCTGATCAAGGACGCCTGCGGACCCAATGGCTGGGATGTCGCCTATGACGCGGTCGGCGGCGATTATTCGGAGGCGACCATCCGGGCCGCCGGCTGGAACGGCCGCTTCCTGGTCATTGGTTTCCCGTCGGGGATTCCGAAGATCCCGTTGAATCTCACGCTGTTGAAGTCGTGCGACATCGTCGGGGTGTTCTGGGGCGCGGCGGTGGCGCGCGATCCCAAGGGCCACGCCGAGAACCTCAAGGATCTGATGGGTCTCTACGCCACCGGCAAGATCAAGCCTTACGTCTCCGAGCGTTTCCCGCTGGCCCGCGCTGGCGAGGCCATCGCCCATCTTTCCAGCCGCAAGGCCATGGGCAAGGTGGTGATCACGGTTGACTAGAAGGGTTATCGGGACGTGGTTAAATCCCGCTAAGTATCCTTTTTAGCAAAGGAAACACGACATTTCCGCAGAGTGCTCCTCAAGACTAGGAGACTCTGCGGCGATGTTCGTCCCCCAGGAACAGAGCGTAATGAACGACGCGGCGCCGGCGGCGCCTCGGCGCGCCTATCGCCTGACACGGCGCCCCGAGGAACGCGTGCGCGTGCTCGGTGGGGTGATGGACCTGGTGCGCCCGGAAGAGGTGTTCCATTTCGTCACCGGCAAGCTGGAAGCGCGTCAGAGCGCCATCGTCGCCAACCACAATCTTCACAGCCTCTATCTGATCGGCAAGGACCATCAGATCGGCGCGTTCTACAAGGAAGCCGACCTGATCGAGGTCGACAGCGTGCCGTTGATCTTCTGGGCGCGCCTGGTGGGCCGGGCCAGCCGGCGCTTCCATCGCTGCACCTATCTGGACTGGCGCGACGACTTCTGGAGCATGGCCACGCAGAAGAACTGGAAGGTCTTCTTCGTCGGCGGAGCCCCGGGCGTGGCCGAGAAGGCTATCGCGCGCATCCACCAGGACTATCCGACCGCCCACATCGCCAGCCACCACGGCTATTTCGACGTCAGGCCCGGCTCGGCCGCCAACGACGCGGTGGTCGAGGCCATTCGCGACTACCAACCCGATGTCGTGCTGGTCGGCATGGGCATGCCGCGCCAGGAGATCTGGACGCTGGAGAACCACAAGGCCTACGGTCCGGCCGTGACCTTCACCGTCGGCGGAGCCTTCGACTACGAAGCCGGCGTCCAGAAGCCCGCGCCGCGCTGGATGGGCCCGATGGGCATGGAATGGCTGTTCCGGCTGATGAATGATCCGCAACGCCTGTTCTCGCGCTACTGCGTCGAGCCCTGGTCGCTGGTCGGTCCGGCTTGCCGAGACGTGGTCCGGGCGTTGGGCAGGCGAGCGACAAGCGATCCCCGGGCGGCGGAAAACGCCCGTTGGGAGCAAATGCGTGCTCGCAACGAGGGAGTACGCTAGGATGACGCGGTCTGTGGGGGCCGAGATCATCGCGACGTTGATCTCGAAAGAGGGGCTTGGGGGATAATGGGCCTGGATATTCGCGTCATGACTCTGGAGGCCAAGGAGCGCTCCAGCTTCGCTCATCGCGCCATCGCGGGCTTGGGCCTGGTCGGCCTGGGCCTGGCCTGGGCCGTGCTGCTGGCGCCATGCCTGCTATGGCTGGCTCTCAGTCACCTGGGCCGCCGTCTCGAGCCGCTGGTTCGCCGTCCGGCCTGATTTCGTCTCGGCCTGATTTCGTCTTGGCCCAATTTCGCTTGGCATGGAGGGCTCGAAGGCCTCTAGCCAACCTGTGTTTGCTCCGCGAATATGATCGTTGATCACTGACCCGCGAAGAGGTCGGGGACGCGGAGGAATTTCTCATGGTCGGACGTCTGGACGGCAAGGTCGCCGTCGTCACCGGGGGCTGCTCGGGCATCGGGCTCGGCGCGGTCGAGCTGTTCGTGGCCGAGGGGGCGAGCGTGATCGCCGCCGACCTACAGGCCGAAAAGGGCGAGATGCTGGAAAGGCGCTTTCCCGACCACGTCCGCTTCTCGCGCTGCGACGTCACCTCGGAAGACGACCTGGCCAGGACCATGGCCCTGGCCGAGGAGAGCTTCGGCGGCCTCGACATCCTGTTCAACAACGCCGGACACGGCGGCACGCCCGCGGCGGTGCCTGAGCTGACCGTCGAGGGCTGGGACAAGACCTTCGCCCTCCTGGTGCGCGGTCCGGCCATCGGCATGAAGCACGCCCTGCCGCTGATGCTGAAGCGCGGGGGCGGCTCGATCATCAACACCGCCTCGATCGCCGGCCTGCAGGCGGGCTTCGGTCCGCTGGCCTATTCGGCGGCCAAGGCGGCGGTGATCCACATGAGCCGCTGCGCGGCGGCCGAGCTGTCGCCGCTGAAGATCCGGGTCAACGCCATCTGCCCGGGCCTGATCGCCACCTCGATCTTCGGGGCCTCGATGGGCCTGCCGCGCGAGGTCGCCGACCAGATGGCCGCCCAGATCGCCTCGATCGGACCGAAGATCCAGCCGATCCCCAAGTCGGGCCTGCCCGAGGACATCGCCGCCGCCGCTCTCTACCTGGCCAGCGACGACTCCCAGTTCGTGACCGGGACCCACATCGTCGTCGATGGCGGCATCACCGTCGGCCCGCGCAGCGCCTGGGACAGGAATACGCCCTCGCCGATCCTGGCGGCCATGGGCATCACGCCCGAGCAGGCCGAGGCGATGCGGGCCCAGCTGATGGCTTCCGGCGCGGCCGGGTGACCCTGACGCCCAACCTGCGCGGCGCGCTGTGGATGCTGGCCTCGGCGGTCGGGTTCACGGCGATGACCACCCTGATCAAGTTCCTGGGGCCGGGCTATCCGGCCGCGCTCCAGACTTTCTACCGGCAGCTGGCGGGCGTGATCGTGCTCCTGCCGCTGATGGCCCGCGACTGGCGGGCCGCTTTCCGCACGACCCGGCCGGGGATCCTGATCTTCCGCTCCAGCGCCGGGGTCCTGGCGCTGATCATGGGCTTCTACGCCTATCAGAAGCTGCCGCTGGCAGACGCCAACGCCCTGTCGTTCACCCGGACCTTGTGGCTGGTGCCGCTGGCAGCCTTCGTGCTGCGCGAACCGATCGGACCCTTGCGGATCGGCGCGGCCCTGGTCGGCTTTCTGGGCGTGCTGATCATGCTCAGGCCAGGTTCGGGCGGAGCCGCCGCCTGGATCGGCTGGCCGCAGGCCTGCGCCCTGATCTCGGCCTTCCTGTTCGCCCTGACCATCACCGGAATGAAGGTCATGACCCGCGATCACAGCCCGTTCGTGCTGCTGGTCTACGCCGCCGTGCTGGGCCTAGTCTTCGCCATCCCACCGGCCCTGTTCGTCTGGAAGCGGCCAACGTGGCCGGACCTTGGCCTGCTGGCCGCCATGGGCGTGATCGGCACCTTCACCCAGGGGGCCTATATCAAGGGCATGGAGGCCGGCGAGGCGGCGGTCATGGCTCCGATCGATTATACGCGGCTGGTCTTTGCCGTGGGCGCGGGTCTACTGCTGTTTCACGAGGTTCCGAAACCGGCGGTGATCTTCGGCGCGGCGATCGTGGTCGCCTCGACCCTGTTCATCTCCTGGCGTGAGCACCAGCTGTCGAAGCGGTCGGCGTCAGGCGGGGCGCTCTTGCGGGATAAGCCCTAAACGCCCAGCGGCATGACTTGCCGACGACCCGGTGGGGCGGCGGCTTCCAACCGGCAAGTAAACTCGCTAGCGAGAGCCATCGCGTGGAGTATTTCAATGCAGACCGTTTTGGTGGCTGGCGGCGCCGGCTATGTCGGGTCGCACTGTTGCCTCGCGCTCGCCGAGGCTGGCTTCCGGCCGGTGGTGTTCGACGATCTGTCGAACGGTCACCGCGAGCACGTCCAGTGGGGCCCGCTGGAGATCGGCGACATCCGTGACGCCGCGCGGCTGGACGCGGTCTTCGCCCAGCACAAGCCGGTCGCGGTCCTGCACTTCGCCGCCCGGATCGAGGTCGGCGAGTCGGTCAAGAACCCCGGCGCCTTCTTCGACAACAATGTCGGCGGGACGATCACCCTGGTCGAGGCCGCACGGCGGGCCGGGGTCGAGGTCCTGGTGTTCTCCTCGACCTGCGCCACCTTCGGCGACCCGGTGACTTTGCCGATGCCGGAGGATCACCCGCAGGCCCCGCTCAATCCGTACGGCCGCAGCAAGCTGATGGTCGAGCAGGCCCTGGCCGACTACGACCGCTATGTCGGCTTCCGCAGCGCGGTGATGCGGTATTTCAACGCCGCCGGCGCCGATCCCGAAGGCCGCATAGGCGAGTGGCACGAGCCGGAGACCCACGCCATTCCGCTGGCGATCCAGGTCGCCCTGGGACAGCGCTCGCACTTCACGATCTTCGGCGACGACTACGACACGCGCGACGGCACGGCGGTGCGCGACTACGTCCACGTCCTGGACCTGGCCGACGCCCACGTCGCGGCGCTGAAGCGTCTTCTGGCTGGCGGATCATCGGAGTCCTACAATCTGGGCACGGGCGCGGGCACCACGGTGCGCGAGCTGGTCGACGGCGTCGGGCGGGCCACGGGCCGGCCGCTGCCGGTCGAGATGGCCGCCCGCCGCCCGGGGGACGCACCGATCCTGGTGGGCGACAACGCCAAGGCCCGCGCCGAGTTGGGCTGGCGGCCCTCGCGCGACCTCGACGCCATTCTCGCCAGCGCCTGGGCTTGGCATCAGGCTCAGCTCCGCGGCTGAACGACGGTCGTTGAACGGGCAAATATCACCCGCGCCAAGGCGTCGGCCGGACCGTACGTCGCGGCAAACTGTCGTGAAACGCTTTATTTGCAACTCTCGCTGTAGCTCTGGAGGGATGTAACCCCCGGGGGCGTGCGTGCTCAAGTTTCTGACCTGCCTGACGACGCAACATGACCTGCGCCTGGTGCTTGTCGCCGGCCTCGTCTGCATCGCCGGCTGCTTCACCACGTTCCGCCTCTATTCGCGGATGCGCGGCGCTCGAGGCGTCGTCCGCGCCGCCTGGCTGCTGCTGACCGGTCTGGTCGCCGGCTCCAGCGTCTGGGCCACCCACTTCATCGCCATGGTCGCCTTCACGCCGGGCCTGAAGACTGGCTACAGCCCGACCGGCACCCTGCTGTCGCTAATGATCGCCGTGCTGTTCATGGCCAGCGGTTTCGCCGTGGCGTCGGCCCAGCGCTCGACCACCAATGACTTCGCCGGCGGCGTCCTGATCGGCCTCGGGGTCGCGGCCATGCACTATACGGGCATGTCGGCCTTCGTGACCCAGGGCCACCTGGTCTGGGAACACGCCACCGTCGGCCTATCGGCCATCCTGGGCGTCTGCGGCGCGACCGCCGCCCTGGTGCTGGCCGGTCAAGCCCGCACCGTCAGGAACCAGACCATCGGCGGCGGCCTGCTGTGCCTGGGCATCGTCGCCCTGCACTTCACCGGCATGTCGGCGATCACCATCGTTCCCGACGCCGGGGTCCAGGTGCCCGACCAACTCCTGTCGGGCGGCATACTGACCCTGGCCGTCGGCTCGATCACGGCCATGATCATCCTGGGCGGCCTCGGCGCCGTCGCCATCGAATCCCAGACCTCGCGTTCGGCCCTCGAGCGCATCCGCCGCCTGGCCAACGCCGCCTACGAAGGCCTGGTCGTGGTCCAGTCGGGCAAGATCAATGACGCCAACGCCGCCTTCTGCGAGCTGGTCGGCGCCGAGCTCTCTGAACTGGTCGGTCGCCCGCTGGTCGGCTCGATCCTCACCTTCGACGAAGCGGGTCCGACCCGCGAGGGCGTGCGCCGCGAAGGCAAGATCCAACCCGTCGCCGGCGGTCGCGAGATTCCGGTCGAGGTCTTCTCGCGCCTGATGGACGACGGCGCCCGCATCGAGACCTCGGGCCTGACGGTCCTGGCCGTGCGCGATCTGCGCGAGCGCCGCGCCGCCGAGGAGAAGATCCGCTACCTCGCCGAGCACGACGGTCTGACCGGCCTGCCGAACCGCAATTCGCTGCAAGCCCGCCTGGGTGCGGCCCTGGACCGCGTCGAGGCCTCGGGCGAGAGCCTGTCGGTGATCTGCATCGACCTGGATCACTTCAAGGAAGCCAACGACCAGCACGGTCACCTGGCCGGCGACGCCATCCTGGTCGAGACCGCCCGCCGCCTGCAGTCGGCGGTCCAGGCCCCGTCCTTCGCCGCCCGTCTGGGCGGCGACGAATTCATCATCGTCCAGGTGGCCGGCGGCGACCAGCCGACCGCGGCCGCCGAACTGGCGGGCCGCCTGATCGAGCTCCTGTCGGCGCCGATGGTCCACGACGGCCAGGAACTGGCTCTGGGCTCCAGCCTCGGCGTCAGCCTCTATCCCGACGACGGCCGCACGACCGAATCGCTGATGGCCAACGCCGACATGGCCCTCTACCGCGCGAAGGAAAGCGGCCGAGGGATCTATCGTTTCTTCAAGCGCGAGATGGACGACACCATCCGCGAGCGCCGCAACCTGGCCCGCGATCTGCGCCAGGGCATCGCCGACGGGGAACTGGTGGTCCACTACCAGCCCCTGGCGCGCGCCACCGATGGCGAGGTCTGCGGCTTCGAGGCCTTGGTCCGCTGGCGCCACCCGACGCGCGGCATGATCCCGCCGCTGGAGTTCATCCCGGTTGCCGAAGAGAACGGCCTGATCGGCGCCCTGGGCGACTGGGTCCTGCGCCGCGCCTGCGCCGACGCCGCCTCGTGGGAGAAGCCGCTGCGCATCGCCGTCAATCTCTCGCCGATCCAGTTGCACAACCCGGCCCTGCCGAGCCTGGTGCACGAGGTGCTGATCACCACCGGCCTGTCGCCCTCGCGTCTGGAGCTGGAGATCACGGAGAGCGCCCTGTTCAAGGACTACCAGCGCGCGCTGGACAATCTGCGCCGCCTGAAGGCCCTGGGCGTGCGGATCGCCATGGACGACTTCGGCACGGGCTTCTCGTCGCTGTCGACCCTGCAGTCGTTCCCGTTCGACAAGATCAAGATCGACAAGAGCTTCGTCGAGAACATCCATCGCCACGACCGCGCCACCGTCATCGTGCGCGCCGTCCTGGGCCTGGGCCGCAGCCTGGAGATCCCGGTCGTGGCCGAGGGCGTGGAGACCGAGGAGCAGATCATCTTCCTGCGCGGCGAGAACTGCACCGAGCTGCAAGGCTACGCCATCGGTCGCCCGGCCCCGATCGACACGCTGTCGGCCTGGACCGTGACGGGCGCGGCGCATGCGCGGCTGGAAGGCCCTGTCGATCTCGGACAGGCGCCGGACGAGGCCAAGCGCTCGGCCTGATCGGGTCAAGCGGGGTCGACCGCTTTGCGCGGGGCCGCGGAACCGCCTAAGCCTTGACGTGTTATGACGGCGCCAAGCGGGGCCGTAGAGCCGACATCGAGGCGAGCACGTGCTGGGACGGACCGCCATCAAGTTCGTGACCGCGGCCGATCGGCGCGAATTGCGCTACGGCTTCGCGCTGCTGGCGGTGGGCGTCGCCGTCGCCGCCCGCTTCGGGGCCGTCTTCGTGTTCGGCGTTCCAGTCTATTTTCCGACCTTCTTCGTCGCGGTCATGGTCGCGGCGATGGTCGGCGGGCTGGGACCGGGGCTTCTGGCCCTGGTGATCAGCGCCCTGACCGCCTGGCGGTTCTGGATGGCGCCCGACGGCGCGTGGATCCTGCATTCCCGCGAAGCGGCGCAGCTGAGCATGTTCCTGCTATGCGGCGGGCTGATCGTCTTGCTGGTCGAGGCTCTGCGGCGGGCCGTGCGGTCCGGCTTGGCGGCCGAAGCGCGCTTCCGTTCGGTGCAGGAGGTGTCGCTGGACGCCTTCGTGATCCTGGAGCCGGTCCGCGAGGCCGGACGGGTGGTCGACTTCCGCTGGACCTACGCCAATCCGATGGCCGAGACCATGCGACCGAGGGGGCCTCGACCCTGCTGGGCCGGCGGGTCCTGGACGTGTTTCCCGACGAGACCGGCCGCGACATGGTCGATTGCCTTAGGCGCTTGCTGGGGGCCGGGGGGCCCGACGATATCGACGTGCGGCGGATGATCGACGGCGAGGAGCGCTGGATCCGCTCCAGTGGTGTGCGCCTGGGCGAGGATCTGGCCGTGACCTTCCGCGACGTGACCCAGGAGCGCCGCGCGGCGGCGGCCCTGCGCAGCAGCGAGGAGCTGTTCCGTAGCGTGGCCAATACGGCGCCGGTTCTGATCTGGGCCACGGCGGAGGATGGTCAGGCCGACTGGTTCAACCAGGCCTGGCTCCACTTTCGCGGATGCGCCCTCGAGGCCGAACTGGGCGCCGGCTGGCGCGAGGGCCTGCATCCGGAGGATCGCCAAGCCGGCTTCGAGATCGCCGACGCGGCGGCCAGCCGGCGCGAGCCCTTCAATGTCGCCTTCCGCCTGCGCCGCGCCGACGGGGCCTGGCGCTGGATCAGCAGCGTCGGTGCGCCGCGCTTCGACGAGGCCGGGGCCTATCGCGGCTATATTGGCAGCTGCTTCGACTTCACCGAGACGGTCGAGGCGCGGAAGGATCTGGAGGACCGGGTCGCCGAGCGCACGGCCGCTCTGCAGGCCAGCATGGCCGAGACCGCTCACGCCCAGACCGCCTTGGCGCAAGCCCAGCGGCTGGAGACGGTCGGCAGGCTGATCGGCGGGGTGGCGCACGACTTCAACAACCTGCTGACCGTGATCGTCGGAGGTCTGGACATGATCCTGCGCCGGCCTGACGACACGCCGCGCGTCACCCGCCTGGCCGAAGCGGCCCTGGCGGCGGGACAGCGCGGCGAGCGCCTGACCCGTCAGTTGCTGGCCTTCTCGCGGAACCAGGAGCTAAAGCTGGAGGTGGTCGAGATCGGCGCCTTGCTCGACCAGGCTGAACCCCTGCTGCGCCGGGCGGTCGGTGAAGGCGTGGCCCTGGTCTTGCGCCGCGAACCGGCGGCTTCCGGCGCGCGGGTTGACGCGGCCCAGTTCGAGGCTGCGCTGCTGAACCTCGTGGTCAACGCCGCCGACGCCACCGCCTTCGGCGGCGAGATCACCATCGCCGTCGCACCCGTGACGCTGGCGCCGGGCGAGGTCGCCGATACCGCGCCCGGCGATTATGTCCGCGTGGCGGTCAGCGACACGGGCGCGGGCATGCCGGCCGAGGTTCTGGCGCGGGTGTTCGAGCCGTTCTTCACGACCAAGGAGGTCGGCAAGGGCACGGGCCTGGGCCTGGCCCAGGTCTACGGCTTCCTGCGTCAGTGCGGCGGCGGGGTGACCATCGACAGCGTCGAGGGACGCGGCACGACCGTCGCCCTTTATCTGCCGGCCACCGACGAGGCCGCGACGCCGGCCCTGACCGTCGACCCGTCAACGATCCGCGATCGGCTCAAAGGCGTGCGGGTGTTGCTGGTCGAGGACGATGCGGCCGTGCGCGAGATCGCCGGCGGCCTTCTGCGCGACCTGGGTTGCGAGGTCGCCACCGCCGAAGACGGGGCCTCGGCCTTGAAGACGCTTGAGGAGGACGTGACCTTTGACCTGCTGATGTCGGACGTGATCATGCCTGGCGGCGTCAGCGGCGTGGACCTCGCGCGGTCGGCTTCGGCCAAGCGGCCGGACATGGCTGTGCTGCTGACCACCGGCTATGCGGGCGACCGCATGGACACCGCGCCCGTCGACCTGCCCTGGCCGATGCTGCGCAAGCCGTTCCAGATCGACCAGCTGGCCGAGATCGCCTCGGCCCTGCTGGCCGCCCGCGAGCCGCGGCCGCCTGAGAAGGGGCCGAAGAAGGCGCCAGCGCCCCGCAAGCGCCGGACTGGAGCTTAAACAGGCTCTAGCGGCGACGGCGACTCGTAGATCCGCCGAGCAGGCCGCCCAGCAGACCGCGCATCAGTTCGCGACCGGCCGTCGAGGCGACGGTGCGGACCAGGGTGGTGGCGAAGGCCTCTGTCATGGTCTGGCGACTTGAGGCGCGGGGACGGCTTTCGCGGGCGCGCTGGGCTTCCTCGCGTTCACGCACCTTGGCCTCGGCCGCTTCGCGCTTGTCTTCCTCGGCCTGTTCGCGGGCGTCATCGGCGGCCGCCTGGGCCTTCTTGGCGCGGCCCTGCAGAATTTCGTAGGCGGAGTCGCGATCGACCGTGGCGTCATAGACGCCCGCCACCGGGCTCTGGGCCTGCAAGGCGGCGCGCTCGGCCGGCAAGAGCGGCCCCAGGCGCGAGGCTGGCGGGCGGATCAGGGTCTTCTGCACCACATGCGGCGCGCCCTTCTCGTCCAGGGTCGACACCAGGGCCTCGCCGACGCCCAGAGCCTGGATCGTCTCGGCGGTGTCGAAGTTCGGGTTGACCCGGAACGACTGGGCGGCGGCCTTCAGTCCCTTCTGATCGGCGGGGGTATAGGCGCGCAGGGCGTGCTGCACCCGGGCGCCCAGCTGGCCAAGCACCCCGTCGGGAATGTCGGCCGGGTTCTGGGTAACGAAATAGATGCCCACGCCCTTGGAGCGAATCAGGCGTACGACCTGCTCGATCTTCTCCAGCAACGGCTTGGGCGCGTCGTTGAACAGCAGGTGGGCCTCGTCGAAGAAGAACACCAGCTTGGGCTTCTCCGGATCGCCGACCTCGGGCAGCACCTCGAACAACTCCGACAGCAGCCACAGCAGGAAGGTCGAATAGAGCTTGGGCGACTGGATCAGCCGATCGGCGGCCAGCAGGTTCACGTAGCCGCGCCCGGCCGCGTCGGTGCGCATGATGTCGGACAGGTCCAGGGCCGGCTCGCCGAAGAAGTGATCGGCCCCTTGCGTCTGCAGGGTCAGCAGCTTCCTCTGGATGGCTCCGACCGTGGCGGCCGAGACGTTGCCATACTGCGTGCCGATCTCGTCGGCGTGGTCGGCGACATATTTCAGCGCCGCCTGCAGGTCCTTCAGGTCCAGCAGCAGCAGGCCGTCCTGGTCGGCGACGTGGAAGACGATGGTCAGCACGCCTTCCTGCACGTCGTTCAGCTCCAGCAGGCGCGACAGCAGCAGCGGACCCATCTCGGAGATCGTCGTACGGATCGGATGGCCCTTCTGGCCGAACAGGTCCCAGAACACCACCGGCGGCGCGGCCGGCGACAGCACCAGGCCCATCTGGTCGGCGCGGGCCTGCATCTTCTCGTTCGGGGTCCCGGGCATGGCCACGCCCGAGAGGTCGCCCTTCACGTCGGCGGCGAACACAGGCACCCCGGCGTCGGAGAAGGCCTGGGCCAGAATCTGCAAGGTCACGGTCTTGCCGGTGCCCGTCGCGCCGGCGACGACGCCGTGGCGGTTGGAGCGATCGAGTCTCTGCGTCACGGGGCCTTCGCCCAGGCCAACCAGGATCTCGTTTTCGCCAATCGACAGCGGCATGGGCGCAATTCCTCACAAGGTTGGACGCGACCCTAACCGGGGCCTTGCGCGTCGCCAATCGAGACAGGCAATGTCGGGCTCGCCTCTGGAGATATTTTACAAATGACGGCCACTGATCCGCCCCGCGCTCCGCCGCCGGTCACGACGCGCAACGCGGTGGTCTTCCTGGCCGTCATTGCCGGCGGGGCGACGCTGAAGTGGATGCAGGACATCCTGACCCCCCTGGCGCTGGCCGTGTTTCTGGCGGTGATGATCGACAGCTTCGCCCGGGTGCTGACCATGCGCACGCCAGGGTTCCCACGGAAGCTGGCGCTACCAACGGCCGTGGTGCTGTCCCTGGCGTTGTTCGGCGTCTCTGTCTGGATCGTCGTCGTGAACAGCAAGACGTTCTTCGACCACTCCTCGGAATATGTCGCCAGCCTGAACGCGATCATCGCCAAGTTCACGCCGTTGGCCAGCAGGCTGTTTCCCGGCCTGCAGTTGCATGGCGTTCCCACCATTGGCGACCTGGCCAAGCTGTGGAACCTGCAGAGCTATATCGGCGACGTGGCCCAATCGTTCAAAAACTTCGGCACCAGCGCCGTGCTAGTGCTGATCTATCTCGGCTTCATTCTCGCCTCGCGCAAAGGCTTCGGACGAAAGATCGTCGCACTCTTCCCGCACCATGCCGAGCGCGAGTCGAACATGAACATGTTCCAGCGCATCCGCGACGGCGTGGAGCAGTACCTGTGGATTCAAACGGTCACCGGCCTGATGATCGCCGTCGCCGCCTGGGTGGTGATGATGCTGGTCCGGTTGGACAACGCCTTCTTCTGGGCCTTCCTGATCTTCCTGGCCGCCTATCTGCCCATCATCGGCGGCGCCATCGGCTGCTTCCTGCCGCCGCTGTTCGCGCTGGTTCAGTTCCCCGACAGCCTGTGGCCGGCGATCATCCTGTTCGCGGCGCTGCAGGGGATCTTCTTCGTGGTCGGCAATGTCATCTATCCGCGCATGCAGGGCGACAGCCTGAACATGGATCCGACGGTGATCCTGTTGTCGCTGGCGGTGTGGGGCGCGCTCTGGGGCGTGCCGGGCATGTTCCTGTCCACGCCCCTGACCGTGGCGGCCATGGTGATCCTGGCCCAGTTCGAGGGCTCGCGCTGGATCGCGATCCTGCTGTCCGAGGACGGCGACCCGCAGGGCGCGGGCGGCAAGGGCGGCCATGGTCCTGCGCCCGATTCCTCGCCGGCTCGCCGGACTCCGCGAAAGAAATGAGCTCGCCCCTTAAACTCCGGACCTCGGCGCCTATCTATGCCCTGTCCGGCGCCCCCCAACCGGACACCCCGCAGGTCCCGGCTGGCAAGGCCGCCCGGACCGAAGCGGAAACCGCCCGCCCGTCCCCCGGAGCGGGCCCGCGCCGCCGGCTTCCCCCCAGCCGGCGGCGCTTCCGTTTCCGGCCGGATTTGCGATGAACGGCACGAATTCTTTCCAATTCCAGACGTAGCGGTTGAAGTAACGCCCAAACGGGCTAGGTTCCGACCAAAAATTCGCGAGGGAATCCTATGATCGGTGAAAAAAATGACCTCACGTCCACTGGGGCTCCGATCGGTCCGCTGGTAAGCGCTTTCGCCCAGGCCCTGGGCGCGTCGGCCGAGGCCCTGTCGCCCGCCGCACGCGGCTTCATCACCCAGGCGCAGGACGACTGGTCCGCCGAGGAACTGCCTGGCCTGGACGTCGCCGACGTCGCTCGCGCCCTGGCCGATTTCTGGCGCTTTGGCGAGAGCGCCAAGGACGTCTCCGAGCCCGTCATTCGCCTGCGTCGCACCGAAGGCGGCGAGATCCGCTCCGATCTGCTGGAGATCGTCCAGGCCGACCGTCCGTTCCTGGTCGACAGCATCATGGGCGAGGTCACCGAGGCCGGCTTCTCGGTCCGCGCCATGTTCCACCCCGTGGCCGACTGCGGCGGCGTCCGCCGCTCGATGATCCAGATCTGGCTGGCCCCGGTCGGCGAGGACCGCGAAGCAGCCCTGCTGGGAGGCGTCCGCGAAGCGTTGTCCGACGTGCAGATGGCCGTCCAGGACTTCGAGGCCATGCGCGCCCTGATGCGCCGCACGATCAGCGAACTGAAGGGGGCGACCACCTCGGTCTCGGTCGAGGAGAAGGCCGAGGACCTCGACTTCCTCGACTGGCTCGAGAGCGACCATTTCGTGTTCCTGGGCGCCCGCGTCTACGAATATCCGCGCACCGCCGACGGCGGCTACGCCGCCGAGGAGCCACTCTATCAGCCCGAAGGCAGCCTGGGCGTGCTGCGTGACCAGGCCCGCACCGTGCTGCGTCGCGGCAGCGAGCCCGCCATCCTGTCGGCCCAGATTCGCAGCCACATCGACATCGGCGACCCGATCGTGGTGGCCAAGTCGAACCTGCGCTCGCGCGTCCATCGCCGCGGCTACATGGACTATGTCGGCGTGCGTCGTTACGGCGCCGACGGCAAGGCCTCGGGCGAGGTCCGCTTCGTGGGCCTGTTCACCGCCGAGGCCTATGAGACCCCGGCGCACGAGGTGCCGCTGGTCCGCCGCAAGGTCGCCCATGTCCTGGGCAGCGCGGGCAAGGACCCGGACAGCCACAACGGCAAGCGTCTGCGCAACATTCTCGAGACCTGGCCGCGCGACGAACTGTTCCAGACCGAAGAGGCGCAGCTGCTGGCCACGGCCATGGGGGTGCTGCACCTCTATGACCGACCGCGCGTCAAGCTTTTCGCCCGTCGCGACCCGTTCGACCGCTTCATCTCGGTGCTGATGTTCGTGCCGCGTGACCGCTACGACTCCGGCGTCCGCGCCCGAGCCGGCGAGATCCTGGCCAAGGCGTTCCGGGGCCGGGTGTCGGCCTACTATCCGAGCTTTTCCGACGCCCCGCTGGCCCGCGTTCACTACATCCTCGGCGTGACGCCCGGCGACCACGCCGAGCCGGACATGGCCGCCGTCGAGGCCGCCATCGCCGAGACCGCCCGCACCTGGGAAGACCGCTTCGAAGCCGCCGTCCGTGAAGGTTCGACCGGCCGCGTCGCGCATCTGCTGGCCCGCTATGCTGGCGCCTTCCCGCCGGGCTATCGCGACCAGTACGACGCCGACGAGGCGCTGGCCGACATCCAGGTCATCGACGACCTGGCGCAGGACGAGGCCGTCCGCGTGCGGGCCTTCCGCCGCGCTGACGACAGCGCGGTTACGTTCCGCTTCAAGCTCTATCGCCCGGGCGCCGCCGCGCCGCTGGCCGACGTGCTGCCGATCCTGGAGCACATGGGGCTGAAGGCCCTGATCGAGGACGGCTTCAAGGTCTCGCCGGACGGCAAGCCGGTCTGGGTCCACGAATTCGTCCTGCAGGACGAGGCTGGCGAGCACCTGGTGTTCGGCGACATCAAACAGGCTTTCGAGGCCGCCTTCGTCGCCATCTGGACGGGCCGCGCCGAGAGCGACGGCTTCAACCGCCTGGTGCTGGAACTGGGCATCGGCTGGCGAGAGGCCGCCCTGATCCGCGCCCTGGCCCGCTATCGGCAACAGTCCGGCCTCGACCCCAGCCAGGGCGTCCAGGAGCAGGCCCTGGCTGATCATCCGGGCGTCGCCCGCCTGATCCTGGACCTCTTCCAGACCAAGTTCGATCCAGCCGTCCGCGCGGATCTCAAGACCCGCCAGGAGCAGGCCAAGGCCGTCGAGGGCAAGATCACCGAGGCCTTGCAGGCCGTCGAGAGCCTCGACTCTGACCGCGTGCTGCGCCGCCTGGCCGCCCTAGTCGGCGCGATCCAGCGGACCAACTTCTACCAGCCGGCCGCCGATGGCGGCCCCAAGCCATACATCAGCTTCAAGATCGCCTCGCGCGAGCTGGAAGACCTGCCCGCCCCCAAGCCCTATCGCGAGATCTATGTCTCGGCCCCGCATGTCGAAGGCGTGCACCTGCGCTTCGGCCCGGTCGCCCGTGGCGGTTTGCGCTGGTCGGATCGCCGCGATGACTTCCGCACCGAAGTGCTGGGTCTGGTGAAGGCCCAGCAGGTCAAGAACGCCGTCATCGTGCCGGTCGGTTCGAAGGGCGGCTTCTATCCCAAGCAACTGCCGCGCGGCGGCGACCGTGACGCGATCCAGGCCGAGGCGATCCGCGCCTATAAGACCTTCCTGTCCGGCCTCCTGGACCTGACCGACAATATCGACGCGGACAATCAGGTCGTGCCGCCGGTCTCGGTGGTCGTGCATGACGGTCAGGATCCGTATCTGGTCGTCGCTGCCGACAAGGGCACGGCGACGTTCTCCGACATCGCCAATGGCGTGGCAGAGAGCTACGGCTTCTGGCTGGGCGACGCCTTCGCATCCGGTGGCTCGGTCGGCTACGACCATAAGGTCATGGGCATCACCGCCCGCGGCGCCTGGGAAGCGGTCAAGCGCCACTTCCGCGAGTTGGGCAAGGACATCCAGACCCAGCCCTTCACCGTGGTCGGCGTCGGGGATATGTCGGGCGACGTGTTCGGCAACGGCATGCTGCTGTCCAAGCAGACCAAGCTGCTGGCCGCCTTCGATCACCGCCACATCTTCCTCGATCCGAACCCGGATCCGGCTTCGTCGTGGGAAGAGCGCGACCGGATGTTCAAGCTGCCGCGCTCGTCGTGGGACGACTACGACAAGTCGAAGATCTCGGCGGGCGGCGGCGTCTTCGCTCGCACCCTAAAGAGCATCCCGCTGTCGAAGGAAGTGCGCGAGCTGTTCGAGATCAAGGCCGAGGCCGTCTCGCCAGCCGAGCTGATGACCGCGATCCTGAAATCGAAGGCAGAGCTGCTCTATCTGGGCGGCATCGGCACCTATGTGAAGGCCCGGGGCGAGAGCAACGCCGACGCTGGCGACAAGGCCAATGACGCCATCCGCATCAACGGCGCGGACCTGCGGGTCAAGGTCGTGGGCGAAGGCGCCAACCTCGGCCTGACGCAAGCGGGCCGCATCGAGTTCGCGCAAGCTGGTGGTCACATCAACACCGACGCCATCGACAACTCGGCCGGCGTCGACAGCTCCGACCACGAGGTCAATATCAAGATCCTGACCGGGATCCTGGAGCGCGGCGGCGAGCTGACCCGCGAAAGCCGCAACACGCTGCTGGCCTCGATGACCGACGATGTCGGCCACCACGTGCTGGAGCACAATTACGATCAGACGCTGGCCCTGACCCTGCTTGAAACCGACGCGGTCAGCGAGGTCGACGCCCAGATCCGCTACATGGTCGATCTGGAGCAGCGCGGCCGCCTGGACCGCAAGGTCGAGGGCCTGCCGACCAATACGGCGCTGCTGGAGCGCAAGGCCGCCAACAAGGGCCTGACCCGGCCCGAGCTGGCGGTGCTGCTGGCCTACGGCAAGCTGGACCTGTTCGACGACATCGTCGCCAGCCAGGCGCCGGACGATCCGTGGTTCGAGGCGACCCTGCGCGGCTACTTCCCCAAGGCGCTGGATCGGTATGCCGACGCCATGCAGAAGCACCGTCTGAAGCGCGAGATCATCGCCACGGTGGTCGGCAATGAGATGGTCAATATGTGCGGCCCGACCTTCGTCAGCCGGCTGAAGGCCGCCGCCGTGGCCGACGTCGGCGCAGTGGTGGTGGGCTTCACGGCCGCCCGCGAGATCCTCGGCGTCGACGGTCTGTGGGACCAGGTCAGCGCTCTGGACAACAAGGCGTCGGCCGAGGGCCAGACGGCGCTCTACAAGGCCCTGGCCTACGCCCTGCGCAGCCTCAGCTTCTGGCTGGCCCGCCGGGCGGTGCGCGACAAGGCGACCGTCCAGCAACTGGTCGACGCCTATGGTCCGTCGGTGCAGGCCTTGACCGGCATGGCGCCCGCGATCTTGTCGCCTTACGAGCAGAAGGCCGTCGCCAAACGCGTGAAGGCCTATGTCGGCGACGGCGCGCCCGAAGCCCTGGCCCAGGCCGTCGCGGCCCTGCAGCCGCTGACGACGGCCGCCGATCTGGTCGACCTGGCCAATGCGTCGAGCTGGAGCGTCGAGAACGTCGCCCGCCTGTACCACCAGGTCGGCGCGGCCTTCGGCTTCGATCGCCTGCGCGGCGCAGCTGGGGCTTTCGTCGGCGGCGATGCGTTCGAGCGCCTCGCCGTCCGTCGCCTGATCGAGGACATGTTGGTCGAGCAGACCTCGATCACCCAATCGGTGCTGAAGTTCGCGGCCAACGCCCAGGCGGGCGAGGATGAGGCTGCCGCCAAGTCGGCCATCGCATCCTGGGCCGCGCTGCGTGGCGATCGCCCCAAGGCGGTCAAGCGCACGATCGAGGATATCGAACAGGCCGGCGGCGGCTGGACCTTCGCCAAGCTGACCATCGCCAACGCCGCCCTACGCGAACTCTCGACGGCCGCTTAAGCAAGAGAGCAAAGCGCGCGATTCAGGAATCGCACGCTTTGCTCTCGCTTTTTGGTTTCGCATCGCTTTCGCGGAAAACCGGCGTCCACTTTTCCGCGCGATGCTCTGGCCCCTCGCCCATCCCTCCCTTACGAGGGAGGGATGGGTGAGGGAGCGTAGAGCATGGACCAGGGCAATCGCCGGCGCGTCGCGTGGACGCTCTACGAATGGGCGCAGCAGCCCTATTGGGCGCTGATCGCGACCTTCATCTTCACGCCCTATTTCGCCTCGGGTTTCGTCGGCGACGCGGTGCGTGGGCAGAGCCTGCTGGGTTATGCCGGCGTCGTCTCGGGCCTGGCCATCGCGGTCCTCAGCCCGTTGCTGGGCGCGACGCTGGACGCGCGGCGCAATCCGCGCACTTGGCTGGTGGGCCTTGCCTTTCCGTTCGTACTGGCCAGCCTGGGCCTCTGGCTGGCGCTTCCGGGCGAAACGTCACGCATCCCGCTGATCCTGGCCTGTCTGGTCATGGGCAGCGTAGCGGCCGAGCTGGGCGTGACGGTGATGAACGCTCTGCTGCCGGTGGTGGCCAAGCCCGGCCAGGTCGGACGGCTGTCCGGTACCGCCTGGGCCCTGGCCTATGTGGGGGCGCTGGTCACCCTGTTCATCGTGCTCCTCTGCTTCTCGCTGCCAGAGGTTCCGATGCTGGGTCTGTCGAAGGCTTTGCATGAGCCGGATCGCATCGTCGGGCCGCTGGTGGCCGTGTGGTTCCTCGCCTTCGCCTGGCCGCTGATGCTGATAGCGCCCAAACCGTCCGGAGGGGCGGGCGACAAGCCGCTGGCCGAGCTGTGGGCGACGATCCGCAGCCTGCCCAGCCGGCCGCACATGCTGAAGTTCCTGATCGGCCGCATGCTGCTCGGCGACGGCATTTCCAGCTTCATCGCCTTCGGCGGCGTGCTGGCGGCGGGGTTGTTCGGCTGGACGACGACGCAGTTGGGCGTCTACGCGATCATGCTGTCGGTCGCCGCCGGGATCGGCACCTTCATCGGCGGGCGGGTCGACCAGAAGATTGGCTCGAAGGCCACCGTGCTGATCGCCACCGGGGTGATCCTGTTCGGCGCCACGGGCGTCGGGATGGTCGGCAAGGAGACGCTCTTCTTCTTTATCTCTGTGGCCCCCGCCAAGGCCGGCGCCTTGTTCGCCAGCCTGCCCGAGCGAATGTTCCTGTTCTTCAGCCTGTTCGTCGGCCTGACGTTCGGGCCGGCGCAGTCCAGCCTCCGCGCCTGGATGGCCGAACTTGCGCCGGCAGGCGAGAGCGGGCGGTGGTTCGGCCTCTATGCGCTGTCGGGCAAGGCCACGGCGTTCCTGGCCCCGCTGGTCATCGCCGTCGGCACCCGCCTGGCTGGCGACCAGCGGATCGCCGTCGTGGTCTCGGCGAGCTTCATGGCGCTGGGCGCGCTCGTTCTGGCGAGCGCTCCCAGACGCGCGCCAGTTGCCGACTGACGCGGAACACGGCAGGCTCCTTTCCGAGGGGGAGCTCATGACCAAGGATCGCATCGTTCTGCTCGATTCGCTGAGGGGTCTCGGCGTGCTGGGCATCCTGCTGTGCAACATGCCGGACTTCGCGGTGGCTCCGCCGCTGTCGGAGTCGGTGGTCAACTGGCCGCACGGGACCGGCCCGGCCACGCTGGGCGTCTGGGCCGTCACCCAGTGGCTGTTCCAGCGCAAGTTCGTCACCCTGTTCGCCATGCTGTTCGGCGTCTCGATCTTCCTGGTCGGCGGCGAGCGGTCGGACCTGGAGCGCGGCGCGATCCTGAGGAAGCGCCTCTCCTGGATGGTCGTCTTCGGCCTGCTGCACGGCTTCGCCATCTGGTTCGGCGACGTGCTGCTGAGCTATGCCCTGGCCGGCTTCGCGGTGCTGCTGTGCCGGTCCTGGACGCCGAAGAAGCTGCTGCGCACGGGGATCATCATCTGGACCGTCATGTCGCTGCTGATGGTCGCCGGCATGACCGCCGCCGTCGTGTTTCAGCAGGATGGAGGCCAGGCCACGCTGGAGACCGCAAAGGCCGTCGCCAAGTCCCGGGCCGCCGAGCTGCAATATGGCGGGACCTTCCTGCAGTCGCTGATCCAGAACGCCAGGGACCGGCTGGGCTACCTGGCCGGCGAGCCGTTCATCTTCGTGATGACCTCGGCCCTGATGATGATCGGCCTGGGCTGTTTCAAGCTGGGCGTGCTGACCGGCGAGGCGAGCAAGCGGACCTATGTGACCCTGGTCGCCATCGGCCTGACCGCCTCGGCGGTGGTTGGCGGCATGGTGGTGGCCCAGGTCGTGCTGGGCCTGCCCCGGCCGCTGTCGACGATCTTCCAGGCCGTGCAGTGGACGACCGCGCCGCTGACGACCCTGGCCTATGTCGGCCTGATGGTCTTCGCCGCCCGGTCGAAGGGCGCGTGGAGCGCGATCCCGAGGGTCCTGGCCCCGGTCGGGCAGATGGCGTTCACCAACTATCTGACCCAGTCCTTGATCATGACCTCCATCTTCTACGGCGGTCGGGGCCTGGCCCTGCACGGCAAGGTCGACCGGCCGGTGCTGGCGGCCCTGACCGTTGCGACCTGGATCGTCCAGATCCTGTGGTCGCGCTGGTGGATGGACCGGTTCGAGATGGGGCCGCTGGAGTGGGTCTGGCGGCGTCTCTATCGCGGTCCGACCCGCCTGCGCCGCGTTCAGCCGCAGGCCGTCAGCGCCCTGGTGAAATAGCTCTGCATCTCCTGGAACAGGTCGGGCCGGTAGCGGGCCCGGGGGTCATTGGCCTTGTCGTCGTCGAAGGCGTGGGTGGCGTCGTCGAACATCACGCGATCCACGCTGAGACCGTCCTGGGCCAGGCGGTCCAGCGCCCGGGCCGGCAGCTTCCAGCCGACCACGGCGTCCTTGCCGGCCAGCACCGACCAGACCGGCGGCGCCCCCCAAAGAGCCCAAGAGTCTCCCCAGCCGCGCCGTGAGGTCAGGGAGGGGTAGCCGGCATAGGGGTAAACCAGCAGCGCCCCCCGCACCCGCTGTCGCAACCGGACCGGATCGGCGTCGGCCAGCTTCGTCGCCCGCGCCGCGTTGTCGCCGATCGCGTAGCTGTCCATGATCGTCCAGCCGCCATGGCTCCAGCCGGCCAGGAAGACGCGCTCGGGATCGGCCCAGCTCTGCGTCTCCAGCCAGGCCAGCATGGCGAAGACGTCGGCCGCGCGGGTGATGCCGCGCAGCGCCACGCCAGTGCAGACGAACAGCTTGGCGTCCAGCGAGGACATGCCGCGCGGTTTCAAGCTGTCGACCACGACCGCCGCCCAGCCCGCCGCCACGGCGGCCCGGGCGTAGGCCTCGAGGAACGGCGTCTTGCCGCCGCAGCCGTGCAGGATCAGCGCCACCGGAAACGGTCCCGGACCCGCGGGCTTGAACACCCGCGAGTGCTTGGCGACCTTCTCGCCCCACGCGGCGCTGTCCATCAAAGCCTCATCAGCGATTAGTGCCGGAACACTCGCACGCCCGTGAAGGCCATAGTGAGGCCAAGCTTGTCGGCCGCCTCGATCACTTCGCCATCGCGCATCGAGCCGCCCGGCTGGATGATCGCCGTCGCACCGGCTTCCGCCGCCTGGATCAGGCCGTCGGCGAACGGGAAGAAGGCTTCCGAGGCGCAGGCGCAGCCCGAGAGGTCCAGGCCAAAATCGGCGGCGCGCAACGCCGCGATCCGGGCCGAGTCCTTGCGGTTCATCTGGCCGGCGCCGACGCCCAGGGTCTGGCCGGCGCGGGCATAGACGATGGCATTGGACTTGACGTGCTTGCCGACCGTGAAGGCGAACAGCATGTCGCGCACTTCCTCGTCGGTCGGCTGACGCTTCGTGACGATCTTCAGGTCCGAGGCCTTGATGCGCGCGTCATCCCGCGACTGCACCAGGAAGCCGCCAGCCACGCTCTTGAACGTGTCGCCGGTCGACAGCGGGTCGGGCAGGCCGCCGGTGACCAGCAGGCGCAGGTTCTTCTTGGCCGCGAACACGGCGATGGCGTCGTCGTCGGCCTCGGGGGCGATCACCACCTCGGTGAAGATCTCGACCATGGCTTCCGCCGCCTCGCGGGTCAGGCGCGAGTTCACCGCCACGATGCCGCCGAAGGCCGAGGTCGGGTCGCAGGCCAGGGCCCGCTCATAGGCCTCGCGCTGGCTGCCGCCCACCGCTACGCCGCAGGGATTGGCGTGCTTGATGATCGCCACGGCCGGACCCTGGGCCGGGTCGAACTCGGCGATCAGCTCGAAGGCCGCGTCGGTGTCGTTGATGTTGTTGTAGCTGAGCTCCTTGCCCTGCAGCTGGGTCGCCGTGGCCACCCCGACGCGCGGGTTCGGGAAGGCGTAGAAGGCCGCCTTCTGGTGCGGGTTCTCGCCATAGCGCATGGTCTGGCGCAGCTCGCCGGCGATGGCCTTGCGGGCCGGGAAGTCCTGGCCGAGCGCGGCCGCGAACCAGGCCGAGATCGCCGCGTCATAGGCCGCCGTGCGGGCATAGGCGCGGGCCGCCAGCCGCTGGCGCAGCTCGAGCGTCGTCCCGCCGGCCTTCAGGGCCTCCAGCACTTCGGCCAGGTCCGCCGGGTCGGTGCAGACGGCGACATAGCCGTGGTTCTTGGCCGCCGAGCGGATCATGGCCGGGCCGCCGATGTCGATGTTCTCGACGCACTCGGCATAGCTGCCGCCCTTCGCGACAGTCGCCTCGAACGGATAGAGGTTCACATACAGGATATCGATGCCGCCGATGCCGTGGTCGGCCATGGCCTTGGCGTGATCGGCCGCGTCGCGCACGCCCAGCAGACCGCCATGCACCACCGGGTGCAGGGTCTTGACCCGGCCGTCCATCATTTCGGGGAAGCCCGTCAGGTCCGAGACGTCCTTGACCGGGATCCCGGCCGCGGCGATCGCGGCCTTGGTGCCGCCGGTCGAGACCAGCTCGACGCCGGCGGCGTGCAGCACCTGGGCGGCTTCCACGAGGCCGGTCTTGTCGGAGACCGACAGCAGGGCGCGCTTGGGGGCGACGAGATCGGGGGCGGACGGATAATCGGGCGCTGCGGGCACGGCGGACTCCTCTGGTGTGGTTCAGAAATTGGAGCCCAGGCGCGCGGCGGCTTGCGAGCAGCAAAAGTGGACGCCGGTTTTGCGTCCGCTCGCAAGCTCTCAAAGAACGCACCTTTCTAATGAAAGGTGCGCGGTTCACGCTCCCCGGTGGTTTCCCACCTTCAACGCCAGTCACGCGAACGGGCGGAAAATACGGGGGCGGGCGGGGGAGTCAATGCGTGGCGCTGACCCCCTCCACCGGCTCCGCCGGTCCCCCTCCCCCAACAGGGGAGGAGAGACAAAGCCCGGCGCGGGAGAGGCGGCTCTCTTCTCCGCCCCGCTTGGGGGCGGACAGACCTGCGTGAGCAGGTCAGGTGGGGGCCAGTGCTGAGTCGGCACGGCTTGGCGGCTTCACGCGGCGCAGGCCGCTGAAGGCATGTGGGGAGGCGACGGAGCGGCCGGGCGAACCCGGGGACCGTAGGGTTTGTTTGTGTTTCGGCTCGCAGACCGCTCCGCCAGGTTGTTCTTGCCCGTGAGGATGGGGGGCGTGAGCGTATTTCAGCTCGGGACCCCATTTGCCCCCGGACGGGCGCGGACCAAGTCGATCGGCTACATCCGTCTCGACCCCGACGATCCACGATAGGCGGCTTGTACGATCACCGCCCTGTCGCTCCGCTGATGGTTTTGATCCCGGACGGCGCCGTCACCCGCGTGCGCTCCTAAAGAGTAAGCGACGTGGCGTGATGGCTCCGCCGGGAACCGCCAGCGGCCCCGCTCAACCTACCCCCGCCGCCGTTTTGGGCCGGATCCAAACGCCCTCCCCCGCGACGGGGACAGCTCTGAGTATCGGGGCGGATTCAACGCCGATGATGCAGGGGCGCGAAAAAGTTGGAAGTGGCTGATTTCGTGGGGTTCGGTGGAGCGAACGCCGGGGATAGAGCGTGCTCAATCCCCTCTCTCTTTGAGAGAGGGAGGGGCCCACGCCTGCGGCGTGGGAGGGTGAGAGGTTACACCCTCTCCGGACAAGGCACTGACGAAACGCGCGGCGGAACGGTCCAGGCTTCCCCGGCCACCGGTGAAACCTCTCACCCTCCCACCGCTACGCGGCGGGCCCCTCCCTCTCTCAAAGAGAGAGGGTTTCCGGTGCGTGCGCGACCTCTTCCCGTCCAAACCGCCCTTCCGCCCCGGAAGAGCGCCCCCCCTTACATCTCACGGCGAGACGATCGCAGGGCTGTCCAGGTCACTCAAGGACCGGTCTGCGACCGGCCGCGCGCGGCGGCGAAGCCGTCCTTGACTGACCTGGACAGCCCTGCACGCTGCAGCCTCCAAGAGATTTAAGGAGGGCTCCGACCGTGGGGCGCGCGCCGAAGGCCGATATGGCGCCGACCGGTCGACCGCTGGGTTGGTCCCCAGCGGTCTTCTGCGTCGGTGTTACAGGGGCTGAGGCGGCTTCGGACGTCGGTACCAGCGGCGAGGGCGACGCTTATGACGACACACGTCCTCCTCCAGGCCCTCACGGACGCGGCGGTACTGACGGACGCTAACGGTATAGTCGCGGGGGGTCATTTCCATGCGGGATGCTCCTTGCATGGGTTGTCAAAATGACCAGGGCGTGCGAGCTTCTTGCCCTCTGACCGGCTTTGGAAGTCGCCGTTTCCCGGCCTCATTCAATGCACGAGCGGCCCTCGTCTCTGACGTGGGCCGTTTTCGTTTCTGGCGTCTTCAGCGCTTCGCTGGGCGTCATGCAATCGAATCGTCGTCTTCCGTTGTCGGCTCCGAGAAGTCGAGCGCTGTGCCTTCGTCATCGCCATCGTCATCGTCTTCAAGGACGATATTTTCCTCAGCCAAGGTCCAGCCTCGTCGTCCGTGGGAGCGGAATAGCGGCGAATGGTGCAGCATTGCACTGAGGTTACTCTTCGGCTCGGCACCGCCGATTTTCGCACCCAGAGGCTCAATGATTTCGTAGATTTCGGCGGTCCGTGTCGGGGCTCGTCGCCCCTTAATGGCCTCTGCTGCCAACGAAAGGGCGTGTTCGCGATCCTTATTGATCGGTCGGTTGATCTTTTTCGGCTCAAGCGATGGGGCGAATTGTGACCGCATCGGGGGGACGTATGTCGGGTCAGCTCTATAGAGAGAGATGAGCAACCTGAGCTGACTTTCCTTCATCTCGAGCTGCATCTTTGCCAACCCGATACTGGCCAACTCATTCTCTGCAGCAAGGATGAAGTCGTTCATGGGAGAATCCCTCGTGTGCAAGCACGATGGCGCCTCTCTCGCGTGGGGGCAATCCCCTCCCACATGTGCTCGTGTTGTTCTTTGTGGTGTGTGGTGTGTGGGCCAATCACGATCGTGAGAGCATAGCTGCTGTTCGGCCTTGGGCTGGTCGACCACCGTTCATCAGGCGGCTCATCCGACAACAGCCACTAAAGCCCGCTAAACCCCAACCCTCTCCCGCACCGCCCGAAACACCATCGCCATCTCGATATGCGTGTGCACGTACCCCCGCTCGAACAGGTACGTCAGCATCCGGTCGTAGGCGTC
The DNA here is from genome assembly GCF_002742625.1 of Caulobacter sp. FWC2. NCBI lineage: Bacteria > Pseudomonadati > Pseudomonadota > Alphaproteobacteria > Caulobacterales > Caulobacteraceae > Caulobacter > Caulobacter sp. FWC2. The sequence continues at coordinate 5,023,026 of NZ_PEBF01000001.1, read as the reverse complement.
GTCATAGTCCCCCGCCGCCACGCTCCCCGGCTCCCGCGCCTCCCGCGCCAGCACCGCCAGGATCTCCGGCGCGTCCGCCGTTAGGGCGTCAAAAACCTCGGACACCTCGTCGGCCGTGTATTCCGGCGCCTGCCGCGCCCGGCCCGGGTCCAGCGGCGGCCTTCGGTCGAAGCCCATCGGCGCTACCCCTCCGCCCGGGTCAGTTTCCAGCGGATCTTGGCCCCGACTTCCGGGCGCACCTGGCTCTTCAGCACGATCTGGCCGGCCTTGCGGGCCAGGCCGTGGTCGAAGTGGGCGGTGGGGGCGATCTCGACGTCGACGGCGTCGTTTCGCAGCCACCAGCCGATGTTGCTGGGTCCCCGGATCAGCACGCTCTTGCCGTCGCGGGCGATCGAGGCGCGGGCCTCGGGGTGCAGGTGGAAGCGCACCGCGAACGGCAGGTAGCGGCGCGGGCCATTGGGGTCGGCGGGGCCGGCGAAGGGGGTCAGGCTGTCCTCGCCGCGCAGCTCGTCATTGACCGCGTCGAGGAACAGGCGGCGGGCGTGCTGCAGGCCCACATGGCGCCAGCCGTCGTGGACGATGTCCAGCCACACCCCGCCGACGTCGTCGTGGCGCTTGGCCTCGACCTGCAGGGCGCCGTCGACCAGCCAGGGACCCAGGGCCTTGGCGCGGAAGCCCGACAGCGGCCGGCCGGCCGAGCCGTCGCCGACCGAGACGGTCGAGGCTGCGTCGGACAGGCGGAAGGCGTTGGCGCCGGTGGCCTCGGGGCTCCAGCCGCAGCTGGTGATCAGGCGGTCCTTGGCGCAGACGATCTCGACGGCGGCCGGCTGGGCGCAGGCCGCGACGCTCAAGGGGCCGGCCGGGGGCGGGCCACAGTCTGCGATCAGCTCGATGCTGCCGCCGATCATCTTGTGATAGCCGCTGTGCGGGGCGGCGTTCAGCGGGCGCGGGCCGGCGTCGTCGTGGGCCAGGGCGGCGGCGATGCGTGGCTGGGCGATCGCCTCGCCGCCATGGAAGGCCGCCAGGTGCCCGTCGCCCAGCGTGAAGAACCGCGCGGCGCTCGACAGGCGGTCGATGGCCCGCGAGAGGGCCTCGGGGCTGGGCCGGCCGCGCTGGCCCAGGGCGTCGTCCAGGGTCAAGAGGTCGAACAAGAGCTCGACCCCGGCCTCGGGCGAGCGCGTGGCGTGGCCGCCGTCGGCCAGCACCATCCTGTCGAGGTGGCGCAGCAGGGCCTTGAGGCCCTTGTCGATCAGCCGCTCGCCCGGTTTGCCGGCCAGGACGCAGCCGGCCAGCGTGGCGACGGCGGCGCGCTCCAGGATGCGGGCGGGGGCGGCGGTGATCTCGACCAGGTGGCGGGCCTGGCGGGCCAGGTCGCGGGTCAGGTCGGCGATCTCGGCGTCGCTGCCCTCGGCGGCCAGGGTCTTGGCGGCGCAGGCCAGGTGGAAGACCCGGCGCTCCAGGCACTCGGGGCTCCACGAGAAGGCGTTCCACTTGCCGAACACCCGCCGCCAGTCGTCGATCAGCCGCAGGGAGCGGCGGGCGCCGTCCGAGCCGGCGGCGGCCAGGTCCGGCAGCCAGTCGAACCGGTGCAGGCTGACGGCGAAGCGGCGCGAGGGGCTGGCGGTGTCGAACGGGTCGCCGTCGGGACCCAGGCGCAGGGCGCCGCCGTCCAGGGTCAGGGTTCCGGCCAGGATCTTCTTGCCATGCTCGGGATCGACCGGACGCGGCTCATGCGGCCGGGCGGAGAGGCCTTCGGGGCGCGGGAAGGCGATCAGCAGGCGATGCGGGCCCGAGCCGTACCACTCGCGGGCGACGTGGCCGGACAGCTCGGCGCCGATGGCCTCCCATAGGACGCCGCCGCGTCTAGACGCGGGGAACTTCGAGCCGCTGGCGGAACGCTTGACGGCCATCGCTTGGGGTCAGCCGCCCTTCAGCGCGCGGATGTTGTCGGCATAGGTGGCTGGACCGCCCTTGAACACCGCCGAGCCGGCGACCAGGGCGGTGGCGCCCGCCGCGACGCATTGCGGGGCGGTCGCCGGGGTCACGCCGCCGTCGACCTCGATGATGATGTCGAGACCGGCCTTGTCCACGAGCTTGCGCAGGGCCTCGACCTTGCGCAGCTGGCCGGGGATGAAGCTCTGGCCGCCGAAGCCGGGATTGACCGACATGACCAGCAGCAGGTCGACGTCCTCCAGGATCCACTCGACGTGGTCCAGGCCGGTCGACGGGTTGAACACCACCCCGGCCTTGGCCCCCAGCTCGCGGATGTGCTTGAGCGAACGGTGCAGGTGCGGACCGGCCTCGGGATGGATGCTGATCAGGTCGGCCCCGGCGGCGCGGAACGCTTCCAGGTATGGGTCCGCCGGGCTGATCATCAGGTGCACGTCGAACGGGATCTTGGCGTGCGGCCGGATGGCTTTGACGATGTCGGGGCCGAGCGTGATGTTGGGCACGAAATGGCCGTCCATCACGTCGACATGGACCCAGTCGGCGCCGGCCGCCTCGATGGCGGCGACTTCCTCGCCCAGCTTGGCGAAGTCGGAGGCGAGGATCGAGGGGGCGATAAGCGGCGCGGTCATGGTCCTGGGATAACCGTCCCAGGTTAATCTGTCATCCGCCTAGGCTGTCGCCTTACGAAACCGCGCGGCAAAGAAGCCGTCCTGGCCGCCGTCGCGCTGATGCGGCAGCAGGCGCAGGGTCCCGCGCGCGGTCAGGCTGGCCTCGGGAGACCCGCCTTCGCCGGCGGTGATCGGCTCCAGCGCCATGTCCTTGCGGCGCGCCAGGAAGGCCTCGACCTGGGCCTCGCCCTCTTCCGGCTCGAGCGAGCACACGGTGTAGACGAGGCGGCCGCCGGGCTTGAGGCGGTCGGCGGCGCTGTCGAGGATCTTCGACTGCACGCCGGCCAGGCTGGCCACGTCGCCGGGGCGGGCGGCCCACAGCACGTCCGGATGGCGGCGGAAGGTGCCGGTGGCGCTGCAAGGGGCGTCCAGCAGAATGGCGTCGAAGGTGCGCGCGTCCTCCCAGGCGGCCGCGTCGGCGGCGACGATCTCGGCGGTCAGGCCCATGCGCTCCAGGTTCTCGGCGACACGCTTGAGCCTCGCGGCCGAGCGGTCCAGGGCCACGACGCTCGCGCCGGCGGCGGCCAGCTGCAGGGTCTTGCCGCCGGGCGCGGCGCAGAGGTCGAGCACGCTGTCGCCGGCCTTGACGTCCAGCAGGCGGGCGGGGATGGCGGCGGCGGCGTCCTGCACCCACCAGGTCCCGTCCTCGAAGTTCGGCCAGGCGGCGACATCGCCCTTGCGGCGCACGCGCAGGGTTCCGCCGTCGAGGATCTCGGCCTCCAGCGCTTCGGCCAGCACGGCCGCGTCGGCGGAGGGCTTCAGGGAGAGGTCGGTGGCGGGCTCCAGGGCGATCTGACTGGCGATCTCGCGGGCCGTCGCCTCGCCGAACGCGGCCACCCAGCGCGAATAGAGCCAGGGCGGGGCCAGCAAGGTGGGATCGTTGGTCGGCGGCGGATCGCGCAGCAGGCCGCGCAGCACCGCGTTGACCAGCCCCTTGAACGGACGGCTGGCCTTGTTGGCCCCGGCCAGCTCGACCGAGGTGGCCACGGCGGCAAAGGCCGGGACCTCCAGATAGAAGGCCTGGGCCGCACCGAGGCGCAGCAGGTGCATCACCCGGTCCGGCGGGGCCTTCTGCAGCTTGGCGGCCAGGGCGCGGTCGATGGGGCCGAGGTGGCGCAGCACGGCCATGGCCAGGGCGCGCGCGAAGGCCCGCTCACGCGGCTCCAGGAAGCGGAAACCGTTGGCGGAGGCGGCTTCATCGATGCCGCCGCGGCGCGAGAGGGCCGCGTCGATCAGGGTCAGGGCGGCTTCCCGGGCGGGGAGGCCGTCGTTCAGTTCTTGAGTCACCGCCCCGCCGTGCCCCAAAGGCAAGGGCGAGCGCAAGCGTCTTGCGGAAAAATCGCGCGGCGAGACGGACGAAAAATGCTAGAATCCACCCATGTCCGAGCCGTCCAACCCGTCCGCGCCGCCTGAAATCGCCGCTTCCGATCTCCCTGGCGAAGTCCCCGGCGCCGCGCCGGGCAAGGCTCTGAGCCCCGCCGCCCGCCGCGCGCTGGAAGAGGCCGCCGCCCGCCGCGCCGCTGAAGAGGCCGCCGCCCTGCCGCTGGAAAAGGGCGGCCGCGAGGGCCCCGAGCCGACTCGCTTCGGCGACTGGGAGAAGAAGGGCGTGGCGGTCGACTTCTGAGGCTGTCAGGCTCCTCTGAAACAAAGGGAGCGAACGTCTTGGAAGACCTTGCTGAACGCCGCATCCAGGTGGTGCGCGACCACATGGCGCTGGAGTGCGTCCACGACTGGGACGCGGTGATCGCCACTTTCGAGCATCCGCGCTACGAGATGCACGGCGGCGGCGCGGTGTTCGACGGCGAGGCCGCCGTGCGCGGCTATTTCGCCGCCTCGCGCACGCCGTTCCCGGACCAGGGCAACGAGGTCATCGCCATCGCCCACGCCGGCGACACGGTGCTGGTCGAGTTCTGGCTGACCGGCACGCATCTGGGGCCGCTGAAGATCCCCGGCCGCACGGTCGAGCCGACCGGCAAGGCCTTCCGCATCCGCATGGCCGCCAGCTTCGAGTTCGCGTCCGGCAGCGACAAGATCATCTGCGAGCGGCCCTACTACGACCAGTTCGCGGTGCTGCGGGCGCTGGAGCTGGGGTGAGGGCGCGGCCTGCGACTTAAGGTTTCATTGAGCACCGTCCTCGCATACCAAGGCGGGGCCGCTCAATTCGCCGGACGGGACGCACGACATGGAATGGCTTGTGATCCTGGCTCTGGGGGCCTGGATCTATCGACAGGGCCAGCAGATCCGGAAGCTCGAGCGGCGGCTGGACGCCGCCGACGCCGCGCCGCGCGTGGCCCTCGAGCCCGTCCCGCCGCCAGCGGAAACCTCGGCGATCGCCGAGCGGATGGCGGCGCCCCCGCCTGCGCTTGAGCCGAAAGCCGTCCCTGAACCTGTCCAGCCCAGGGTTCCGACACCCGAGCTCGCACAGGCGCCCCGCGTTGCGGCCGCGTCCCTACCGCCACCCAGGATCAACCGCGAGTCGGTCTCCACGTGGCTGTCCGAGAACGGCCTGGCCTGGATCGGCGGCGGCGGTCTGGCGCTGGGCGGCCTGCTGCTGGTGGCCTATGCCGCCCAGCGCGGGCTGTTCATTCCCGAATTCCGCATCGCCCTGGCCGTGATCCTGGGCGCGGCGATGCTGGGCGCCAGCGAGTGGATCCTGCGCCAGGCGCCGTCGGTCGTCGGCGGTCGCCACCTGCTGGCCGCCGCCGTCTCGGCCGGGGCGGGGGCGGTCACCCTGTACGGCGCGATCTGTGCGGCCCACGGGCTCTATCACCTGATCCCTCTAGGCCTAGCCGCCGTTCTGGCCGCCGGCGTCTCGCTGGGCTTGCTGGGCTTGTCACTACGACACGGCGAGCCCCTGGCCCTGGTGGCCATGGTCGGCGCCGTACTGACGCCCGCCTTCACCGGCCTGCCGGACTGGTCGCCGCTGGCCTTGACGGCCTATGCGGGGCTGATCGGCGCGACGGGGTTCTCGATCTCGGCCCTGCGCCTGTGGGGCAAGGCGGGCGGCGCGACGATCGTCGGCCTGCTGCTGCTCAGCGGCGTCCCCTTGGCCCAACACCAGATCCTTCCGGCGGCGATCATCCAGATCCTGGCCGCCGCCGGGCCGTTCGCCGCGACGCTGTGGCGACGCCGCTTCCGGCCCGACGACACGGGGGATCCCGCCGGAAGCGACTTCCAAGGTCTGCCCGCCCTGGCGCTGGTGCTGGCCACCCTGGCGTCGGTCGGCCCCTGGTTCTCGGCCCCGGTCGCGGCGGGACAGATGCCGATCGCCATCCTGGTGTCGGGGTTTCTCATCGTCCTGGCGGCCGCCCTGGCCCTCCGGGACATGATCCGCCCTGGCCTGTTCGCCTTGCCCGTCGGCATGGCGATCCTCTGCCAACTCCTGGCCATGGTCATCGCCGTGCGCGCCCCCGCCTTTGCCGCGCAGCTGCCATGGCTTTACGCCCAGACCGCCTTGATTCCAGCGATCGCGCTCTGGCTGGCGCTGGGCCTCCCCGCCATCGAGCGCACGCGCGTCCTGGCCATCGGCGGCATCGGCGTGGCGATCCTGGCCAGCCTGACCTGGCCGATCCTGCACGCGGCGAAGATCGACCTCGGCTGGGCGCCGGCCGCGGTCCTGGCGGCGGCCCTGTTCGGCGCGGCGGTTCTGATCGCGCGACGGGTCGAACAGGCTTCGACGGACCGAGGCCTGGCGCTATGGCTGGCGGCCGCGGCTGAGATGGCCTTCCTGGCCGTGCACGCCGCCGTCGCGCCGCGCTTCGAGCCCGCCGCCTTCGGCCTGGCCGCCCTCGCCCTGGCCGTCGCCGCCTGGCGTCTGCCCTGGCGAGGCCTGGCCCCCGCCAGCGTGGTGGGCGGCCTGATCGCGTTCATCGCCATGATGCGCCCGGACTTCATCGGCGCGGCCCTGGACGGGCGTCTGCCGCCGGAGACGCTGCTGGCGGTCAGCGCCGTGGAGGCCGGCTTGCTGGCCACATCCTCCGCATTGATCTGGAAGGGCGGCGGCGAGAGCGTCCGCAACGAGGTCGAGGCCCAACGCGCGACCGGCCTGCTGATCGTGCTGCTGGCGCTGTTCGCGGCCCTGCATGTCGTCATGGCGGGACCACGCGATCAGGGCGGCGACGGCCTGCTGGAGGCCTCGCTGCGCACCCTGATGCTGCTGAGCACGGGCCTGCTGCTGGTGCTGCGCCAGCGCCCTGATGACGGTCCGATCACGCGCTGGCGCACGGTGATCGTGGTCAGCCTGGGCGTCGCGCACGGGGTGCTGCTGCAAGGCCTGGTCTGGAACCCCTGGTGGGGCATGGGCGAGGCGCCCGCCGGACCGCCGGTGCTGAACACCCTGCTCCTGTCCTATCTGGCGCCGGCCGGCCTGCTCGCGGCGATCGCCTGGCGGCGGCGGCCGGCGGAGGATCGCTGGACCAAGACGTGGGTCCTGGCCATCCCGCTCTTCGCCCTGCTGTGGGCCGTGCTGGCGCTGCGCCACCTTTTCCACGGCGCGGTGATGAGCCCTGCGCCGATCGGCCGGGCCGAGGGGGCGGCCTATGCGCTCCTCGCCCTGCTCGCCGCTCGTCAACTGAGCGCGCCCAGCCTGGCCGGCCGCGCCGGCGCCGCCTGGCTGGCTCGGGTCGGCCCCGTCTTCGGCTGGCTGGCGCTGATCGTCGCCGGCCTGGTGTTCGGCGTCCGCGCCAGTCCCTGGTGGGGGCCGATGAGCCAGCCGCTGGCTCCGTTCAGCGCGGCGCTGCTGCTGTTTGGCCTCTACGGCCTGGGCGCGGGGGCGATGCTGGGCCTGAGGCGCGCGGACCGACCGTTTGACAGGACCGCCCTGGCGATGGCGGTCGGGACGCTGTTCGTGCTGCTGACCCTGCTGATCCGCTACGTCTTCCACGGCGGCGACATGCACGCGGCCACGGGAAACGCGGGCCTGGAGACCTGGACCTTCTCGGCGCTCTGGGCGGTGTTCGGTCTGGCGGTGCTGGGGCTGGGCGCGGCGCGCAAGGACATCGTCCTGCGCTGGGCGGGCCTGGCGGCCCTGCTGTTCACGGCGGCCAAGGTGGTGGGGTTCGACCTGGCGCGGCTGGAAGGCGTTACGCGCGCGGCCTCGTTCCTGGCCGTCGGCGCGCTGTTCATCGGCGGCGCCCTGCTGGCCCGTCGCCTGAACGCGCGGCGCCGGTCAGCGGAGGATCTGGAGGTCTAAACGCGCTTCACGTCTTCTTCTTCGGCTTGGCCTTGGCCTTGGCCACGTTGAAGGCCACGGCCTCGCGGAACAGCGTCTTGAAAGCCTCGGCCGGGATCTCGGCGCCTTGCGGAAAGTCGATGGCGCGGCGGACATTGCCTTCCAGGCTGGAATTGAACAGCTTGGTCGGGTCGTCCAGCGCCGCGCCGTGGGCGAAGGTCGTCTTGACCACGGCCTTGTAGACCTCGCCGGTGCAGATCAGGCCGTCGTGCGACCAGACCGGCTTGCCCCACTTCCAGTCCTCGACCACGTCCGGATCGGCGTCCAGGATCAGGGCGCGCAGACGGGCCAGGGTCTGGCCGCGCCAGTCGGGTAGCGCGGCGATGGCGCGGTCGATCAGGATGGAGGCGGGAACGCCGACGTCCTCGGGGCGGGTGCTCTTCACGGCGTTTCTCCACAAAGCGCGCCGATCAGCAAAACCAGGGCGAAGAGGCCGTCAAGAACCATTGTTCCGCGAACCGTATCGGCTAGCGTGGTCGTCTCGCCGCCGGAGACACCCCTTGCGCATGATCGCCAAGTTCCTCGCGACCGCCCTGCTGCTGTTCGCGCCCCCCGCTCTCGCCAAGCCGGCCAAGGCGGTTCCGGCGCTTACCGCCGGGGCCGTGGCCTCGCCGGACCGCTATGGGGCGCTGGCGGCGGAGGAGATCCTGAAAGCCGGCGGCAATGCGGTCGACGCGGCGGTGGCGACGGGCTTTGCCCTGGCCGTCACCTATCCCGAGGCCGGCAACCTGGGCGGCGGCGGGTTCATGACGCTGTACGTTAACGGCAAGCCCTACTTCCTCGACTACCGCGAGACGGCCCCGGCGGCGGCCTCGGCCGACATGTACCTGGGCAAGGACGGCGAGCCAGTGGAGGGCCTGTCGCTGTACGGCAACCTCGCGGCCGGCACGCCGGGCACGGTGCGGGGCCTGGCCATGGCCCACAAGCGCTTCGGCAAGCTGCCCTGGGCGCGGGTCCTGGCCCCGGCCATCCGCTACGCCCGCGAGGGTTTCGAAGTGAACGCCCAGTTCGCCGGCATGCTGACGGGCGAGGTTCCGCCGCCGTTCGCCAAGACCAACTTCCGCGCCTATTTCGGTCCCCGGCAGGCCGGGACGATGTTCAAGCAGCCGGAGCTGGCCGCCACGCTGGAGCGGATCGCCAAGGGCGGCGACAAGGCGTTCTATGAGGGCAAGACCGCCGACCTGATCGTCGCCCAGATGGGGCGCGGTTCGGTGAAAGGCCTGATCACCAAGGCCGACCTCGCGGGCTACAAGGCCGTCTGGCGCGCGCCGGTCACCGCCAAGTGGCGCGGCTACGACGTCATCACCGCCCCGCCGCCCAGCTCGGGAGGCGTCGCCCTGATGCAGATGCTGCTGATGAAGCAGGATCTGGCGCCGAAGTTCAAAGGCGTGGGCCTCAATGATCCGCAGTACATCCACCTGCTGGCGGAGATCGAAAAGCGGGTCTATGCCGACCGCGCGGAATATCTGGGCGACCCCGACTTCGTGAAGGTCCCGGTCTCCAACCTGATCGACCCCGCCTATGTCGCCCGGCGCGCGCGCGAGGTCGATCCGGACAAGCCCTCGCCGACCAAGGCGGTGGTCCCGGGCCTGGAGAAGCCGCAGACCACCCACTTCTCGATCGTCGACAAGTGGGGCAACGCCGTCTCCAACACCTATACGCTGAACGGCTGGTTCGGCTCGGGCGTGGTGGTCGAGGGGGCGGGCTTCCTGCTCAACGACGAGATGGACGACTTCTCGGCCAAGCCCGGCGCGCCCAACATGTTCGGCGTGGTCGGCGGGTCGGCCAACGCCATCGCGCCCCACAAGCGGCCCCTGTCATCCATGACGCCCACGATCCTGGTCAAGGACGGCAAGCCGGCCATGGTCATCGGCACGCCGGGCGGCTCGCGGATCTTCACCTGGGTGTTCCAGGTTCTGGCCAATGTCTACGACTACGATCTGACCTTGAAGGCGGCCCAGAAAGCCCCGCGCTTCCACCATCAGCTGCTGCCGGAGAACGTGATCTTCTACGAGCCCTCGGCCCCGCCCTCCGCCGCCCTCAAGACGGCGCTGGAGGCGCGCGGCTACACGTGGGTCGAGGACTTCAGCGGCGACATGGAGGCGATCCAGGTGGTGGGTCGCACGCCCGTGCCGGAGGCGGATCCGCGGGCGCGCGGCGTGGCGCTGGTGGTGAAATAGCTAGCGCCGCAGGAACGGCGGGACCTTGGCCTCCAGGATCCGCACCAGTTCAGGATCCATGAATTCGTAGTCGTCGGGGATACCCAGCACGATCACGCGGGCATTCTTCAGGTGGGGCTTGAAGCGGCGTGACAGCTTGTTGCGATGCGCATGCTCCATGACCAGCACGAGGTTGGCCCATTCCAGGTCCTCGGGCGTCACCGGATTGCCGCAGGTGTCGTCGAGGCCGGCGGAGCTGACCTCGATCCCCGGCCATTTGGCGAACACCTGCTCGGCCGTCGGGCTGCGCAGCTTGTTCTGGCTGCAGACGAAGAGGACGTTCACGTCTTCACAACCCGCTGATCTCCGCCACCACCTTCAGCGCCGCCTCGCGCGGGTCGTTGGCGGCGGTGATCGGGCGGCCGCAGACCAGGTGGCTGGCGCCGGCGCGGATGGCGGCCTCGGGCGTGGCGGCGCGGGCCTGGTCGTTCTTGGCCGACCAGAAGGGGCGCACGCCGGGGGTGACGATCAGGAAGTCCGGGCGCCCGGCCGCGTTGGCGATCTCGCGGGCCAGGGCGGCTTCGTGGGGGCTGGAGACGATGCCGTCGACCCCGCATTCGACCGCCTGGCGCACCCGGCGCTCGACCAGGTCGCGGGCCCCGAAGGCGTAGCCCATCTCGATGAGGTCGGCGTCGGTCAGGCTGGTCAGCACCGTCACCGCCAGGATCTTCAGGCTCGAGTCGCCGCGCGCCTTGACGGCGGCGGTCATCACCTGCGGCTCGGCGTGGACGGTCAGCAGGTCGCAGCCGCTGTGGGCCAGGACGCGCGCCGAGCGCTCCACGGTCGCGCCGATGTCGTGCAGTTTCCAATCGAGGAAGATCGACTTGCCCGAGGCCTTCAGCTCGTGGGCCAGGGCCATGCCGTCGCTGGCCAGCAGCTCCAGGCCGATCTTGTAGAACGACACCGCGTCGCCCAGGCGCTGGACCATGTCGCGGGCGTCGTCGACGGTGGGCAGGTCCAGCGGAACGATCAGGCGCGGATCGGCGGTCATGTCTTTGCCCCCAGGGGTTGGCGCGCGCGATCGTCCGCCCTAGGAAGGGCGCGGATCCGGCGCGTTGAAAGGTAAGGACGTCGAATGACCGAGGCCAAACTCGCCGTCAACTTCTTCGTCGCTCTGTTCGCCCTGATCGACCCGATCGGGAACGTGCCGCTGTTCGCCGCCGCCACCCTGGGCGCGGCCGCGGCGGGCCGGCGGATGGTGGCCGTCTATATCGGCCTGTTCGTCGCCGCCTTCCTGATCTTCTTCTTCTTCACGGGCGTGGGGCTGCTGGCCTTCTTCGGAATCTCGATGCCGGCCTTCCGCATCGCCGGCGGCGTCATCCTGTTCATTCTGGGCCTGGACATGCTGCGCGACGACTTCACCACCATGTTCGCCGACGCGGCCGAGGGCATCGAGGGGCAGTCGGCGCGGGTCTACGCCCAGAAGCGCTTCGAGCGGCTGATCGTGCCGTTCGCCATGCCGCTGCTGATCGGTCCGGGCGCGATCTCGACCGTGATCATCTACGCCGCCGAGGCCAAGCCGTTCGGCTGGGCGGGCCTGGGCCTGGGCGTGGCGGTGATCTCGGCGGTGTCGCTGGTGATGGTGGCGGTGTTCTGGGCCTCGCCGCTGATCAGCAAGGCCTTGGGCCGGATCGGCATGAGCATCGTGGTGCGGGTCCTGGGCCTCATCCTCTGCGCCCTGGCGGTGCAGTTCGTGCTGATCGGCGTGGGCGACGCCACGCGCGGCCTGGTCCGCCAGGACGCCAAGGCCCCCTACGCGGACGCTAAGTAGCCGCGCGGTCTGGACAGCCTCGGTCGCACGCGCCCATATCCCCGCCATGCGCGCTTCCGTCCACGATGCTGACGTCATCATCGCCGGCGCCGGCATGGCCGGCTCCACCCTGGCTCTTGCCTTGGCCTCGGGTGGCCTCCGGCCACTCTTGGTCGACCCCCAGCCGTTCGAGGCCCAGCTGGCTCCGACCTTCGACGGGCGTAGCTCGGCGATCGCCTATTCCAGCTTCCGCCAGTGGCGCGCGATCGGGGCGGGCAAGGCCCTGGCCCCCCACGCCCAGCGCATCGAGCAGATCCTGGTCACGGACGGCCGCACGCCCGGCGCGGCGGCCCGCAAGCCCTCGCCGGCCTTCCTGCGGTTCGACAGCAGCGAGATCTCCGGCCGCATCGACGGCGAGCCGCTGGGCTATCTGATCGAGAACCGCCAGATCCGCGCGGCCCTGTCCCAGGCCGTGATCGACAAGGGCATCCCCGTCATCGCGCCGATGGCGGCCAAGGCCCTGACGGTCGAGGCGGGGGGCGCGAAACTGACCCTGTCGGACGGCCGCGTGCTGTCGGCCCCGCTGGCGGTCAGCGCCGAGGGGCGCGGTTCGGTCCTGCGCCGGGCGGCCGGTATCGGCGAGATCGGCTGGGGCTATGGCCAGTCCGGCGTCGTCTGCACCGTGCGCATGGAGCGCCCGCACGAGGGCGTGGCGCACGAATATTTCCTGCCCAGCGGCCCGTTCGCCATCCTGCCGCTGACCGACAACCGCGCCAGCCTGGTCTGGACCGAGAGCACGGCGCGCGGCGAGGCCCTGCGCAACGCCTCGCCGGAGGCGTTCCACGCCCACCTGATGCGCCGGTTCGGCGAGTTCCTGGGTGCGGTGACGATCGAGGGGCCGACCTTCGTCTATCCGCTGTCGCTGCTGCTGGCCGAGCGAATGACCGCCCCGCGCCTGGCCCTGATCGGCGACGCCGCCCATGGCGTGCACCCGATCGCGGGGCAGGGCTTGAACCTGGGCCTGAAGGACGCCGCAGCTCTGGCGGAAGTGCTGGTCGAGGCGGTGCGCAATGGCGAGGACATCGGCGCCGAGGCGGTGCTGGAGCGCTTCGCCCGCTGGCGCCGGTTCGACACGGTGACCAACGCCCTGGCCTTCGACGCCTTCGTGCGGATCTTCTCGAACGACAATCCGCTGATGCGCGTCGCGCGTGGGGCGGGGATGGCGTTGGTCAATCGGATCGCGCCGGCGCGTCGGTTCTTCATGCACGAGGCCGGCGGCGGCGTGGGCGATCTGCCGAAGCTGCTGCGGGGCGTGAGTCTTTAAAGATCCTCCCCCGCGTCGCGGGGGAGGTGGCCCAGAGGGCCGGAGGGGGCGAGCTGGAACGAGGCCGCATTGGCCCCCTCAGTCACTCCGTGACAGCTCCCCCGCATCGCGGGGGAGCATCTAGAGTCGCCCCTACTCGCTCAGCTCCCGCGCCTCTTCCGGCAGCATGATCGGCACGCCGTCGCGGATCGGATAGGCTAGCTTGGCCGAGCGGCTGATCAGTTCGCCCTTGGCGCGATCATATTCCAGCGTGCCGCGAGTCACGGGGCACACCAGCACTTCCAGCAGGCGCGGGTCGACGTCGATGCCAGAATTCGAAGAAGGGGGGGCGGGGGCGTCTTGGGTCATGGGCTGTGTCTACTGGCCCCTTTGCCTATTGAATAGAGTGCGGTTCGTCATCGTCGCCCGAGGCCGCATCGATCTCCAGCAGCGTCGTCAGGGTCGCCTTGCGTTCGAAGATCGTCTCGGCCTCCAGCAGGGCCTGCTTTTCCATCGGGTCGAAGGGCAGGGCCATGGCCAGGCTGTTGATCAGGGCGTCGGACGGCGCGCTCTCGGCGTCGGTCCAGTCGATGGCCAGGCCCCGGTGGTCGAGATAGCGGCGCAGGGCGCCCAGCAGGCGGTCGATGTCGGCGGCGGTGCGGGCGCCGCTCTGGTCCTCGCGCAGGTCGGATTCATAAGGCGCGAAATCGGCGCGGATCTGGCGATAGGGGGTGCGCACCGGCAGTTCGTCGCCAGTCCTGAATCGGCAGACGCCGGTCAGGGTGACCAGGTAGCGGCCATCGCTGGTCTCGGCGAAGCTGGTCACCCGGCCGGCGCAGCCGACGGGGGCCAGCATGGGCCGATGCGGGTCCTCGGTCTGGCCGGCGGGCGGCGGACGGGTCTGGACCATGCCGATGATCCGCTCGCCCGACATGGCGTCGTCCAGCATGTTCAGATAGCGCGGTTCGAAGATGTTCAGCGGCAAATGCCCGCCGGGCAGCAGCAGGACCCCGTCCAGCGGGAACACCGGGATCACCAGCGGAAGGTCACCGAGCTTTCGGTAGTTCCCCTGCATCCCTTGCTCCTCTTTCCTTCTCGGCTTGGCGGCCGCCGAAACCGGCAGCCACTTTCGGCTGCCAGATTTAGCTGAACAGGATCGACGACAGCTTCCGCCGTCCTTGCTTGGCGACCTCGGAGGTCGGTCCGGCGGCCTCGAACACCGTCAGCAGCTGCTTGCGGGCCGCATCGTCGTTCCAGGCACGGTCGCGGGCGATGATGGCCAGAAGGTGGTCGGCCGCCTCCTGCAGCCGCCCGGTCCCGGCCAGGGCCTTGGCCAGCTCCAGGCGGGCCTCGTGGTCGTCGGGATCGGCGGCCAGCCGCTGTTCGAAGGCGGCGGTCTCGGACGGCGCGTCCTGGGCCAGCGCCAGGGCGGCGCGGGCGGCGTCCAGGTCCGGGTCCTTGGCGTCGGCGGGGGCCATGGCCACGACCTCGGCCGCGCCTTCCATGTCGCCGCCCAGCAGATAGGCGCGCGCTATGCCGCCCAGGGCCTTGATGTTCTCGGGATCGGTCTGCAGGGCCTGGGCGAAGGCCTGGGCCGCGCCGCCGATGTCGCCGATCTCCAACGATTCCTTGCCCAGCGCGATCAGGTCGTCGATGGCGCTGGGGCCGCCCGCGCCGCCCAGCTTCTCGACGAAGGCCTTGACCTGGCTCTCGGGCAGGGCGCCCTGGAACGCGTCAACCGGACGCCCATCCACGAAAGCGTAGACCGTCGGGATGGACTGCACGCGCAGCTGGCCGGCGAAGCCCGGATTGGCGTCGACATCGATCTTGACCAGCTTCACCGCGCCCTTGGCGGCGTTGACGACCTTTTCGAGCGCGGGCGTCAGCTGGCGGCACGGGCCGCACCATGTGGCCCAGAAGTCGACTATGACCGGCTGGGTCTTGGAGGCCTCGATCACGTCGGCCATGAAGCTGGCGTCCGTACCGTCCTTGATGTGCTCGCTCGTGGTGGAGGTCGCGGGCTTCTCGCCGATCAGCATCGGTGTCTCTCGTGTACTCAAGGTGGGAACGCTCGAAGCCGCAAGATGGTCCTTCAAGGGGCGAGGCGCAATGTCTTGGTCGCACGATCCATTACCCGCTCATCCCCGCGAAAGCGGGGACCCAAACCGAGTCCGCAGGCGAGATCACGACCGAGCAGCACCCCGAAAATCCGCTTGGGTCCCCGCTTTCGCGGGGATGAGCGGATTGGGGCTAGTCCACTACCTGCATCGCCTCAAAATCCACGATCATCGGCGCGATCCCCAGCACCGCCAGGAACTTGCGGAAGTCGGCCTGCGACACCGCCGTGGTGGCGTCGTTGCTTAAGGGGTGGAAGTTCACCGGGTCGCTGTCGGCCAGGGCCTTGTCCAGCACGAAACGCACCCGCCGCTCGGTGTCGTTGATCAGGCCGAAGGCGGTGACCGAGCCCGGCGTCACGCCCAGGGTCTCGATCATCATCGCCTCGGGGCCGAACGACAGCCGGCCCGAGCCGATCACCGTGTGCAGGCGCTTGAGGTCGATCGTGGTCTCGCCCAGGGCCGAGATCAGCCACAGCTGGCCCTTGGCGTCCTTGAGGAACAGGTTCTTGGTGTGTCCGCCCGGCAGGGCGGCCTTGATCTCCAGCCCCTCCTCGACGCGGAACACCGGCGGGTGGTCAAGGGTCGAGTGCTTCACGCCGTGCGCGTCGAAGAAGGCGAAGAGGTCGGTTCGGGTCTTCATGCGAGGCTGTTTAAGGGGCCTGGCCCCTGCTTCCAATTCCAAATTCCGCTCTCCCCGGCGAAAGCCGGGGCCCAGATTCATCCTGGGAGACCGGGGTGATCACGCCCTTCTTCCCAGCCAAATCAACGCGCGCTCTGGGTTCGATCTGGGCCCCGGCTTTCGCCGGGGAGATCGGGTGGATGTATGGCGTTGGTTTGGACGCTGGACGGCCTCGCCTCGCGAGCGCTAGACCTGACGATCAGGGTAGGAAGACAAGGACGAAGGCCGGCATGGAACTGGAGTGCTATCCCACCGAGAACCGTCCGCCGGATATCGTGCCGGGCCGCCCGCAGCGGGCGTGGATGGATCATTTCGCCGACCGCCACCCCTATCGCTGCCTGCCGCTGACCATGGCCAACACCACCGGCTGGGACATCCTCTGCCCGGTCGGCTTCTCGATGAGCTGGGACGGCGGGGCGCACCAGGAGTGCATCAAGTTCCAGCCCGACCATCCGTATCCGGGCTTCACCGACTTCGTGAAGTCGCACTTCACCCGGGGCGTGGTGACCTTCCACACCGGCTATCTGTTCCGCACGCCGCCGGGCTGGTCGCTGATGACCATGGGGCCGCCCAATCACATCAAGGACGGCATCCAGCCGCTGGCCGGCGTGATCGAGACCGACTGGCTGCCCTTCCCCTTCACGATGAACTGGATGTTCACGCGGCCGGGCACGGTGCGGTTCGAGAAGGGCGAGACCTTCTGCTTCATCATGCCGATCCAGGACAAGCCGATGGAGGCTTTCCAGCCGGTGATCCGCTCGATGAACTCCAACGCGGATTTGCGTCGCCAGTACGACGTCTGGGCCGAGAAGCGCAGCGAGTTCAACAAGCTGATCTTCAAGCGCGACCCGGAGGCCACCAAAGAGGCCTGGCAGCGCTTCTACTTCAAGGGCGAGTACCCGGAAGAGATCAACGCCGAGGCCCCCAGCCACCACGTCAACAAGCGGCGGATGAAGGCCCCGAAGGTAGGGGCCTAAGCCGCCTTCACCGCCGTCACGATCGACTTCACGACCTTCTTCACCAGGGCCGGGTCGTCGCCCTCGGCCATGATGCGGATCAGCGGTTCGGTGCCGGAGGCGCGCACGACGATGCGGCCGGCGCCGTTCAGCTGGCTCTCGCCGTCGGCGATCGCTTCCTTCACGGCCTTGTTCTCCAGCGGCTTGCCGCCGGCGAAGCGGACGTTTTCCAGCAGCTGCGGCACGGGCTCGAACTGACGGCCGAGCGCGCTCATCGGCTTGCCGGTCTGGACCATCACGGCCAACACCTGCAGGGCGGCGATCAGGCCATCGCCCGTGGTCGACAGGTCCGACAGGATCACGTGGCCCGACTGCTCGCCGCCCAGGTTGAAGCCGCCCTCGCGCATCCGCTGCATGACGTAGCGGTCGCCGACCGAGGTGCGTTCCAGGGAGAGGCCCAGGCCGTTCAGCTGGCGCTCGAGGCCCAGGTTCGACATCACGGTGGCCACGACGCCGCCGCCCTTCAGGCTTCCGGCGCTGGCCAGGGCCGTGGCGATGATGGCCATGATCTGGTCGCCGTCGACGACCACGCCCTTCTCGTCGCAGATCACCAGGCGGTCGGCGTCGCCGTCCAGGGCGATGCCGATGTCGGCGCGGTATTCGCGGACCATCCTGGCCATCGCCTCGGGATGGGTCGAGCCGCACTCGGCGTTGATGTTCGTGCCGTTCGGGGTGACGCCGACCGGGAACACCTCGGCGCCCAGCTCGTACAGGGCCTCGGGCGCCACCTTGTAGGCCGCGCCGTTGGCGCAATCGATGACGACGCGCAGGCCCGACAGGTTCATGTGGCGCGGGAAGGTCGCCTTGACGATCTCGATATACCGGGCCTGGGCGTCGTCGATGCGCTTGACGCGACCCAGGTCGCGCGGGGCGGCCAGGCCTTCCTGCAGGCCCTCGTCCATCAGGGCCTCGATCTTCAGCTCCTGGGCGTCGGACAGCTTGTAGCCGTCGGGACCGAACAGCTTGATGCCGTTGTCGGCGAAATCGTTGTGGCTGGCCGAGATCATGATCCCCAGGTCGGCGCGCATCGAGCGGGTCATCATGGCCACGGCCGGGGTGGGCAGGGGGCCAAACAGCCGCACGTCCATGCCGACGCTGGCCAGGCCCGCGACCAGGGCGGGCTCGATCATGTAGCCCGACAGGCGGGTGTCCTTGCCGATCACCACCAGGTGGCGGCGCTCGTCCTGCGAGCGGAACAGCTTGCCGGCGGCGAGGCCGACGCGCAGGGCGACCTCGGCGGTCATCGGATGCTTGTTGGCCTGGCCCCGGATGCCGTCGGTGCCGAAATAGGCGCGCTTGCTCATGGTCGCTTTGTCGTCTCTTTGAAGCCATCGTCGGACCGCGAAACGATCCGAAATGCAGATTTACGGGAGACGGCCTTGAGCGAGTGCTAAAGGCCGACTTCGAAATCCTCGCGCGGCTAGGGATAATCCTGTCGACGCGTTCTACAAGGGATCATGGCCCATGTGCGGCATTATCGGCATCGTCGGAAAACAACCCGTCGCCGAGCGTCTGATCGAGAGCCTGAAGCGGCTCGAATATCGAGGCTATGACTCCGCGGGGATCGCTGGGGTGGTGGGCGGGCATGTCGAGCGTCGCCGGGCCAAGGGCAAGATCAAGGCGCTGGAAGCCGTCCTGGCCGAGGACCCGCTGGTCGCCACCACCGGCATCGGTCACACGCGCTGGGCGACCCACGGCGCGCCCAACGTCCAGAACGCTCACCCGCACACGGCGGGCCGCGTCACCCTGGTGCACAACGGCATCATCGAGAACTTCGCCGAGCTGAAGGCCGAGCTGGCCGCCGCCGGCCGCACCTTCTCCAGCGACACCGACACCGAGGTGATCGCCCACCTGATCGACGCCGAACTGGCCACCGGTCTGGCCCCGCTGGAGGCCTTCAAGACCGCCCTCGACCGCCTGACCGGCGCCTATGCCCTGGCCGTACTGATCGAGGGCGAGGCGAACCTGGTCCTGGGCGCGCGCCGCGGCAGCCCGCTGGTGGTGGGCGAGGGCCAGGGCGAGATGTTCCTGGGCTCGGACGCCCTGGCCGTCGGTCCCTTCACCAACCGGGTGATCTATCTGGAAGAGGGCGACTACGTCGCCCTGGATCACGACAGCCATCAGATCTTCGACGCCTCGGGCGCGGTCGTCACCCGCCCGGTGCGCGTGGTGCCGACCTCGTCGGTGATGCTGGAGAAGGGCAACTACCGGCACTTCATGGAGAAGGAGATCCATGACCAGCCGGAGGGCTGCCAGCGCACGATCGCGGCCTATGTCGACACCCTGACCGCCAGGGCCGCCGTGCCCGGCGACATCGACTTCGCCAAGCTGGAGCGCATCCAGATCGTCGCCTGCGGCACCTCGTTCATCGCCGGCATGGTCGGCAAGTACCTGATCGAGCAGCTGGCCGACCTGCCGGTCGATGTCGAGATCGCCTCGGAGTTCCGCTACCGCCAGCCGGCCCTGCGGCCGGGCTCGCTGGTCATCGCCATGTCGCAGTCGGGCGAGACCGCCGACACCCTGGCGGCCCTGCGCTACTGCAAGGCCAAGGGCATGAAGAGCGCGGTGGTGGTCAACGCCCAGGAATCGACCATGGCCCGCGAGGTCGACGTCGTGTGGCCCATCCACTGCGGTCCCGAGATCGGCGTGGCCTCGACCAAGGCCTTCACCGCCCAGGTCAGCGTGATGATCGCCCTGGCCGTCGCCGCCGCCAAGCAGCGCGGGACGATCGATGACGCCGAGGAGCAGCGTCTGGTGAAGGTGCTGCTGGAAGCTCCCCGCCTGATCGCCGAGGCCATCGGCCTGGAAGACGCCATCAAGGAGATCGCCGCCGACGTCGCCAAGGCCCGCGACGTGCTCTATCTGGGCCGCGGCCCGATGTCGGCCCTGGCCCTGGAAGGCGCGCTGAAGCTGAAGGAGATCAGCTACATCCACGCCGAGGGTTACGCCGCCGGCGAGCTGAAGCACGGTCCGATCGCCCTGGTCGACGACCAGACCCCGATCGTCATCCTGGCGCCCCATGACAGCTATTTCGAGAAGTCGGCCTCGAACATGAGCGAGGTGATGGCGCGCGGCGGCCAGGTGATCTTCATCACCGACACCGAGGGCGTGAAGCACGCGCCGGCGGGGGCCAAGGTGGTGGTCACCGCGCCGGCCAGCGACCCGCTGGTCTCGACCCTGGTGATGTCGGCCCCAATCCAGCTGCTGGCCTACCACGTGGCGGTGGTGAAGGGCGCGGACGTCGACCAGCCCCGGAACCTGGCCAAGTCGGTGACGGTGGAGTAGGGGCGCTAACCGCTCCACCCGCATCAACAAACGCCGCTCATCCCCGCGAAAGCGGGGACCCAAGCCGAATCTCCTGTTGCGAGTGTGGCTGGCGTATGTTCATGATGTGTTCTCAAAGCGAGCGCGATCATGGACAAGATGTTCTGCGTCTACCTGCTGGCCAGTAGGCCCTATGGCACGCTCTACTGCGGCCATACCGACGACCTCGCGCGTCGCATCTGGGAGCATCAGCAGAAGCTCCGCAAGGGCTTCACCTCGAAGTACGGCGTTGATCGGCTCGTCTGGTACGAGATGGGCGAAACGCGGGAGGGAGCTTTCACGCGCGAGCGGCAGATCAAGAAGTGGAACCGCGCTTGGAAAATCCAATTGATCGAGACCCTGAACCCCACTTGGGCCGATCTCTCCGAGACACTGAACTGCTGAGTCCTATCGCGCCAACTCAGCTTGGGTCCCCGCTTTCGCGGGGATGAGCGGTTTTGGTGTTAGGCCAGATTAAGCATGGAGTTCTTCCGCGAATACCCGAAGTATATCGCGCAGGCCGCCGCCACCCACACCGCGAACAGCAGCCACGTATCCAGCGGCAGTCCGACGATCAGATACCCGCAGAACGCCACGCTCAGCACCGGCACGACCGGATAGAGCGGTACGCGGTAGCCGCGCGGCAGATCCGGCTGGGTTCGGCGCAGGATGATTACCCCAAGCGAGACGATGGCGAAGGCGATCAGGGTGCCCATGCTGGTCAGGTTGACCAGCACGTCCAGCGGCACGAAGGCCGCCAGCACGGCGATGAAGGCTGCCACGATATAGGTATTGAGGTCCGGGCTGCGGGTCTTGGGATGCAGGCGCTGGAACACCTTGGGCAGCAGGCCATCGCGGCTCATGGCGTAGAGGATCCGCGTCTGGCCGTACATGACCACCAGGGTGATCGAGAAGATCGACACGATCGCCCCGACGCACAGGATCAGCGAGGTCCAGGCCTGGCCCGTCAGGTTGCGCAGGATCACCGCCAGGCCGGCTTCCTGGCCCTTGAAAGCGGTCCAGGGCTGGGCCCCGACGGCGGCCAGGGCGACCAGGATGTAGACCGCCGTGACGATCAGCAGGGACAGCACGATGCCCAGCGGCAGGGTCTTGCGCGGGTCCTTGACCTCCTCGCCGGCGGTCGAGACCGCGTCGATGCCGATATAGGAAAAGAAGATCGACGAGGCGGCCGCGCCCACGCCCGCCACGCCCATCGGCATGAACGGCGTCAGGTTGCCGGCGTGGAAGCCGCTGAAGGCGATGACCACGAAGAACAGCAGGACCAGCAGCTTCAGCACCACCAGGATGGCATTGATCGTCGTCGACTCCTTCACCCCGCGCAGCAGCAGCACCATGCAGGCCCCGACCAGCACCACGGCCGGCAGGTTGAACACCCCGCCCGCGCCCGGCGCCTTGGCGATGGCGTCGGGCATCTTCACGCCGATCAGGTCGACCAGCATCTCGTTCAGATACTGGCCCCAGCCCACGGCGATGGCCGAGGCGGAAACGGCGTATTCCAGCAGCAGGCACGCGCCGACGATGAAGGCGACGAACTCGCCCAGGGTGGCGTAGGCGTAGGAGTACGAGGAGCCCGACACCGGGATGGTCGAGGCCAGCTCGGCGTAGCACAGGGCCGTCAGGGCCGCCGTGATCCCGGCCAGCACGAACGACAGGATCACCGCCGGACCCGCCGCCGGTACGGCGGTGGTCAGGGCCACGAAGATGCCGGTGCCGATCGTGGCGCCCACGCCCAGCATGGTCAACTGGAACAGGCCGATCGTGCGCGGCAGGTGCTCGGGCGGATGCTCGCCCAGAACCTGGGCGACGGGCTTGCGGCGGAGGAGGTCGGCGGCGCGGAACGGGGCCATGGCGGCTCTCGGCTAGTCGGCCGCCGATGCGGTCTTTCGAGTGGCGCTAATAGCCATGCGATTCAACCAACACAATCCGCTCATCCCCGCGAAAGCGGGGACCCAAGCTGGCTTTCGGTTGGTGGCGCGGTCCAGCCCTAGTCCACTGCCTCGGCTTGGGTCCCCGCTTTCGCGGGGATAAGCGGTGTTGGGGGCTACCCCGCCGCCTTCAGCAGATAGTCCCGGGTCAGCGGCGTGGCGTCCCGCTTCTTGGCCAGCTGGATCTGGAAGACCATGTGGCCGCCGTGGCGGAAGCCCAGCTCGGCGCCCGCCAGATAGAACTCCCACATCCGCCGGAACCGCGCGTCGAACATCGTCGGGATGTCCGGATCGGCCATGAACCGCTCGCGCCAGATCCGGCAGGTCTCGGCATAGTGCAAGCGCAGGATCTCGACGTCGGTGATCCAAAGGCCGGCCTGCTCGATGGCCGTGACGATCTCCGACAGGCCGGGGATATAGCCGCCGGGGAAGATGTATTTCTGGGTGAAGGCGTTGGTCGCGCCCGGCCCGTGCATCTTGCCGATCGAGTGGACCAGGGCCACGCCGTCCTCGTCCAGCAGCTTGGCGATGGTCTCGAAATAGGTCCGGAAGTTCGGCGCGCCGACGTGTTCCAGCATGCCGACCGAGACGATGCGGTCGAACGTCTCATTGAGGTCGCGATAGTCGGTCAGGCGGAAGTCGGTCTTGTCGGCCAGTCCCGCCTTCTCGGCGCGTTCCTTGGCCAGGGCCAGCTGTTCGGTCGACAGGGTCACGCCCGTCATCTGGGCCCCGAAGTCCTGGGCCAGCGTCATGGACAGCCCGCCCCAGCCCGAGCCGATATCGAGCGTCTTCATGCCCGGCTTGATCAGCAGCTTGCGGCCGATCAGGGCCTTTTTGGCGGCCTGGGCCTCTTCCAGCGTCATGTCCGGACGCTCGAAATAGGCGCAGCTGTACTGCATGTCGATGTCGAGGAACCGGCGATAGAGGTCGTTCGACAGGTCGTAGTGATGCGAGACGTTCTTGCGCGAGGCCACGCGATCGTTGACCTGCTGCACCCGCCGCTTCAGCGCCTTGCGCAAGCGGGTGAAGGCCGAGCCGCGCTTGGGCTTGCGGCCTCCGCTTTCGCCGACGATGGTCAGGAGGTCCGAGATCGAGCCCTGTTCGAAGACGATGTCGCCTTCCATGTAGCCTTCGCCCAGGCCCAGGCTGGGATTGGCCAGCCGGCGAAGCCCCCGGCTGTTGATCCGGATGGCCACCGACGGCCCCGTGCCGTCCCCCGCCTTGACGACGCGACCTCCCGGCAGGTGCGCCGTGAAATCGCCGGTCTTGATCATTTTGGAGAGCAGGGCTTCGATCATCCTCCCAACTTAGGCTGAAGTTCGGCCGCGACAACCTGTCGCACACGGAGGAAACGCCATGTCGATCGTGATGACGCCGATAGGGCAGGTCCGGGACGGCGGGCCGCCAGCGATCATCGAGACCTCCCGGTGAGCCGCGCGGATCTCGTCGTCTCCAAGGCCGGCCCCGAGGCGGCGTCGATCGTCGCCAACCTCATGCAGCTCTACATCCACGACTTCTCGGAACTCTGGTTCGACCGCGAGGTCGAGGGCGAACTGGAGCCGGACGGTCGCTATTCCGACTATCCCGGTCTGGAAACCTACTGGACCGACCCGACGCGCCAGGCCTGGCTGTTCCGGATCAAGGGCCTGCCGGTCGGCTTCGCCCTGGTCAACGACGTCGCCCACTCGGCGACTCCGATCGACCGCGCGGTGGCCGAGTTCTTTGTCGTTCGCAAGCACCGCCGACGCGGCGTGGGCCTGGCCGCCGCCCACGCGCTGTTCGGCACCGCCTGGGGCCTCTGGGAGGCGGCGGTGGTTCGTCGCAACGTCGGCGCCCTGGCCTTCTGGCGGCAGGCGGCGGCGAGCTATCCCGGCGTCCGTGACCTCGTCGAGGAGGACCGCGACGACGACCTTTGGAACGGCTCGTTGCTGCGGTTTCGGGTGGGTTAGAGCTTCCGCAGTTCCGGGCAGGCGCCGGGTTCCGCCGTCCAGCTGACGCTAGCGATCTTCCAGGCGCCGTCGCCCTTGGCCCCATCGGTCTGTTTGACCAGGGTGAAGATGTCGATCCCGCAGTGCAGGGTCTTGCCGTCCTTGCTGACCTCGTACGGGGCGGTGACGGTGGCCAGGGCGCCGCGGCGGATAATCACCGGCGACCACATCCATTCCTTGACGCCGGGGGTCATGGACTTGCCGAAGCTGTCCTCGAAAGTGACGCGGTTCAGCTTGACGCTCCCGTCGGCCTGCTCGCGCACGGACAGGAATTGGGCGTTAGGCAGCACGAGGGCGCGCAGGGCGTCGGGGTTGGCCTTTTCCATGCCGTCGAAGAAGGCCTGGGCCGTGGCCAGAACGGCCTTGTCCTCGGCGTCGGCGGTCGGCGGGGCCGCGCTCTGGGCCAGGGCGGCGGCGAGCATCAGGGCAGGCAGTATGGGCATGGCGAATTCCGGGCTCAGGCGTCGTCGGACAGGCGCTGCAGGAAGGCCTGGGCGGCCTCCTTGTGGCGCGGCTTCAGCGTCTTGCCGAGGATGGCGATCAGGCCCGCGATCACGGCCGCGTCGTCGGTGAAGCCGATGACGGGCAGGATGTCGGGAATGGCGTCGGTCGGCAGTACGAAATAGGCCAGCGCCGCCAGCATCATACCCTTGGCCGCCGTCGGCGTTTCCGGATCGCGGACAGCCCACCAGACCGACAGGGCGTCGGCGGCGAACGGCACCTTGGTCGCCATCCGGCGGATCTTGGGCAGGAAACCCTTCTCGACCCGCTCCTCGTTCAATTGCACCGTGGCGGGAACCAGCGCCTTGGCCGGATCCAGGACTTCGTTGACGTTTACGTCGGGGGACGGTTTGGCGTCGCGGCTCATCGGTTTAAACCCTTGCTCAACAGCGATCCTAAACGCAAAGCTGAGGGAAACGTCCATGAAACTCGACAACACCGTCGCCGCCGTCGTCACCGGGGGCGCTTCGGGCCTCGGCGAGGCCACCGCCCGCGCCCTGGCCGCCCAAGGCGTCAAGGTCGCCATCTTCGACATGAACGAAGCCACCGGCGAAGCCGTCGCCAAGGACATCGGCGGCGTGTTCTGCAAGGTCAATGTCACGTCCGACGCCGATGTCGACGCCGGCTTCGAGAAGGCCCGCGCCGCCCACGGCCAGGAGCGGATCCTGGTGAACTGCGCCGGCACCGGCAACGCGGCCAAGACCGCCGGCCGCGACAAGGCCACCGGCGAGACCAAGCACTTCCCGCTCGACGCCTTCGACCGCATCATCCAGATCAACCTGGTCGGTACGTTCCGCTGCATCGCCAAGTCGGCGAAGGGCATGCTGGACCTGGAGCCGCTGGAAGACGGCCTGCGCGGCGCGATCGTCAACACCGCCTCGGTCGCGGCAGAAGATGGCCAGATGGGCCAGGCGGCCTACTCTGCGTCCAAGGGCGGCGTCGTCGGCATGACCCTGCCGATCGCCCGCGACCTGATGAGCGAAGGCATCCGCGTCAACTGCATCCTGCCGGGCATCTTCAACACCCCGCTGATGAACGGCGCGCCGGAAGCCGTGAAGGCGGGCCTGGCCGCCTCGGTGCCGTTCCCCAAGCGCCTGGGGAACCCGGCGGAGTACGCCCACCTGGCCCTGACGATGATCACCAACGACTACTTCAACGGCGAGGACGTGCGCCTCGACGGCGGCATCCGCATGGCGCCGCGCTAAGGCGCAATAAAAAGCCCTCCCCCTTGATGGGGGAGGGTTGGGTGGGGGTGTAGGGGCGATGAAGCGGAACCGCCGCATCACCCCCATCCCCGACCCTTCCCCCATCAAGGGGGAAGGGCGCTTTTCTTACTTACCCGGAACCGGGCGCTGGATGGCGCTGGCCAGGTTGCTCATGATCTCGCGGGCGTCGTAGGCGCGCGGGTCGCCTTCCGGCTTCCTGCCCTTGTGCATCACGATCTCGGCCCCGGCCTCGAACCGCTCGACGGTGCGGATCTGGGCGCGGTCGGCGAAGAAGGGGTCCCCCCAGAAGGGGTCCCAGCTGCGCCAGCCGTACGCGCCGCCGTAGTAACGCCAGGCCGGGCGCCAGTAGCCGTACGGGTAGCCGTAGCCGAAGCCCGGGCGCATGAACGGATCGGGCTCGACGTAAGAGCGCGAGGTCTTGTCGGTGCGGTGGTCGGCGGTCTCGAACCAGTCGTAGCCCTGCTGCACGGTCAGCTCGGCCGACCGATAGAGCAGATAGCGCTCGACCGTATCGCGCGAGGTCAGGCTGTTGCCGGCGAACGACACGCGATAGCGGTCGCCTTCCAGCTTCTGCTCGGAGAAGCCGCCGGCGGTCGAGCTGGCGGACATCCTGGGTTGGTATGGCGTAGGCGTGGCGCAGGCCGAGAGGCCGGCCGCGATGACCAGCGCCGCGGCGATGGCGACCTTCTTCATGGACATGAGCTGCTCCTTCAAGCGGAGTCCTTGGTACTTAGGACAACTCTGGCGGGGCTTTGTGGTTTCGCCAAGGCGCAGTTTGATGCGGCGGCGAAACTATTCAGCCTCTGGACAAGATAAGTACGGCCGCCGTGATCAGAAGGATGCCAACCAGGATCGCGAAGCCGCGGCGGAAGCCGGGCTCGTTCATCCGGGTCGACAAGGCGGCCCCGCCCAAGCCGTAGGACGACATGCTGATCAGGTCCATGCCGATCGTGGCGCAGGCGAACATGATCAGCTGCGGGGCGAGAGGCCGCTTGATGTCCAGGAACGGCGGCAGCACCCCCGAGAAGAACAGCAGGATCTTCGGATTGGCGATCTGGACCATGAAGCCGTCGAGGAAGGCCGAACGTCCCGCCCGCACCGTGGCCGTGGCGTGGCTCTCAACGTTCTTGATACCGGCCCACAGCGATTTCAGGCCCAGCCAGACCAGATAGGCCGCGCCGGCCCAGGCCAGGATGTGGAACGCCTTGGGGAAGGCCAGGATCAGCGCGCCCAGACCCAGGGCGGAGCCGGTGAACCAGACCAGGGTGGCGGTGTTCATGCCGACGACGCTGATCAGCGCCGCCCCCTTGCCGCGCTCCATGCCTGTGGCGATGGCGAACAGGTTGGCAGGCCCTGGCGTGATGGCCATGACGAACATGGCGACCAGGAAGGCGCCATAGCGGGCGGGATCGACGGGCAGGTGGTCCATGGCGCGGGTATAGTCCGCCGCGCCATGGCCTTCCAAGCTCAAGCTAGTTCCCGATCACCACCAGAACGTAGACCGCCCGGCCCAGGGCGCCGAACAGCAGGACGGCGGTGGCCAGGGCCTGGATGATGAAGCCGACCTCGCGCTTCTTCGGGTCGGCGGCGTAGCCGAGGGCGTAGACGATCCGGCCGATGATCCAGACGACGCCCAGCGCGGCGGCGATCAGGTCGTTCCAGTAGATCGCGAACAACCACAGCGACGGCAGATAGATGACCAGCCACTCGACGGTGTTGGCCTGAACGCGCAGATGGCGCTCCAGCTCGGGGTGGCCGGTCATGGCCGGGGCGTCGATGCCCGAGCGCCGCCGCGCCCCGCCGATCCGGAAGATCATCCAGGCATAGACCAGCAGCGAGACCAGGGTGACGATGGCCACGAGCGCGTGGGACTGATGCATCTCTTGTGTTCCTCCCGCGGACTCATGCCGCTTCGGGGGAAACCCTAGCCGTATTCGCCCTGAGTTTGCACGCCTCCCGCCAGCGCCTAGAGCAAAGGGCGTCGCCTTCGCCGCGCGGAGCGCTCCGGGAACCCTCCCGGCGCTCATTCGCTCCTAAGTCTGACGATCCTCATTCGCGGAGGCTTGAAGCTATGCGTGTGGACTCCACGGCGATCGCCGAGATCGACTACACCCCCGAACACGGCAAGCTATTCGTCACGTTCCACGACGGCGACGAGTACGTCTATGTCGGCGTCCCCGAGCGGATCAGCCAGGCCTTCCTGCGCGCGCCGTCGAAGGGGCGGTTCTTCCAGCGGATCATCCGGGATCGCTATCCGTACAACCGGGTGTGAAGGTCGAGCTTAGCGCGGCAGGCCAGGTCCCTGGATCGCCGCGACGGCGATGAACAGGATCAGCGCCACCACGGTCCAGACCCGTGAGGTCGGCGACGTCCAGTCGCCCGCGCCCCGCGCCCGGCGGACGGCGAACCATAGCCCCAGCGACGCCAGGCCGATCTCGATCGCCGCCGCCTGGATGACGTGACCGCGCGCCGGGGCGTAGAGCGCGGCGGCCAGCACCGTGGCCATCGCTCCAGCGACATAGGCGGTTCTCAGCGGACGCGCGGCCGCGGGCGGCGTGAGGACCGCGATGCGGTTCATGGTCAGGGCATAGAGTCCGACCCCGATCACGACCGCGATCGGCCGCCAGGGCAGGCCCGGCACGAAGGTTTCGGCCGGATAGACCCAGTCGCCGACGTTCAGCACGCCCGCATAGATCAGGTAGCCGGCGATCCAGAAGGCGTTGAAGGCGAACAGCGCCAGACCCAGCAGGCGCGCTCCGCTGGCGGACCGGGGCCACGCCAGGATCAGGCCGGCCAGGACCAGCACGAGGTTGCCGACCGTACCCGCCAGATCGATCCCCGGCCGCGCCAGGCTGCAGCGGAAGTCGACGATATTGAGCAGAGTGACATGGCCGCCCGCCGCGAGGCAGGCGCCGCCATGGCCGATCGTCTCGTGTCCGACGATCGACAGGCACACCGCGATCGTCCCGATCGCGGCGGCCGGTAGGTAAGCAGCAACGTCTCTCGTTGCCGCCATGTCGCTAGCCGCGCTTGTCGCGCTTGGCCAACACGCGCAGGCGAAGGGCGTTCAGCTTGATGAAGCCGCCGGCGTCGCGGTGGTCGTAGGCGACCTTGCCTTCCTCGAAGGTGACCAGGTCCTGGTCGTACAGCGAGTAGGGGCTGCTGCGGCCGATGACCGTGACATTGCCCTTGTAGAGCTTCACGCGCACCTGGCCGGCGACCTTCTGCTGGCTGTAGTCGATGGCGGCCTGCAGCATCTCGCGCTCCGGGGTGAACCAGAAGCCATTGTACACCAGCTCGGCGTACTTCGGCATCAGCTCGTCCTTCAGGTGCATGGCGCCGCGGTCCAGCGTGATGCTCTCGATGCCGCGGTGGGCGGCCAGCAGGATCGTGCCGCCCGGGGTCTCGTAGACGCCGCGCGACTTCATGCCGACGAAGCGGTTCTCGACCAGGTCCAGGCGGCCGACGCCGTTGTCGCGGCCCAGCTCGTTCAGCTTGGTCAGCAGCGTCGCCGGGCTCATCGCCACGCCGTCGATGGCGACCGGGTCGCCCTTCTCGAAGTCGATGGTGATGACGGTCGGCTGATCCGGCGCATCCTCGGGAGCGATGGTGCGCATGTGGACGAACTCGGGGGCCTCGACCGCCGGATCTTCCAGGACCTTACCTTCCGACGAGCTGTGCAGCAGGTTGGCGTCGACCGAGAAAGGCGCCTCGCCGCGCTTGTCCTTGGTGATCTGGATCTGGTGCTTCTCGGCGAAGTCCAGCAGGGCTTCGCGGGACTTGAAGTCCCACTCGCGCCAGGGAGCGATCACGGTGATGTCGGGTTCCAGGCCGTAATAGCCGAGCTCGAAACGGACCTGGTCGTTGCCCTTGCCGGTCGCGCCGTGGCTGACGGCGTCGGCGCCCATCTTGCGGGCGATCTCGATCTGCTTCTTGGCGATCAACGGGCGCGCGATCGAGGTGCCCAGCAGGTACTGGCCTTCATAGACCGTGTTGGCGCGGAACATCGGGAACACGAAGTCGCGGACGAATTCCTCGCGCACGTCCTCGATGAAGATGTTCTCGGGCTTGACGCCGGCGGCCAGCGCCTTGGCGCGCGCCGGTTCGATCTCTTCGCCCTGGCCAAGGTCCGCCGTGAAGGTGATGACCTCCGCGCCGTACTCGGTCTGCAGCCACTTGAGGATGATCGAGGTGTCGAGGCCGCCCGAATAGGCGAGCACGACCTTCTTCACGGACTTGTCGGCCATGGGCGGGGTCCTTTCGGAGAAACACAAAGTCGCGCGCCTTCAACGGCGAAAGGCGACGCGGGTCAAGGGCAAATAGGGGTGGCCGTGGCCGCCCCCTAAAGCTGACCCTCTTCCTGCAACGTCTTCATGACGAACCGCAGGTGGAAAAGCTGGCTCAGGGCCAGGCTGGCGCCCAGCGTGGCGCGGACCAGGAAGATGATGATCGCCTGCATCGGATCGTCGGTGAACGTCGCCTGGGTCGCGGTAAACGACAGCATCACGACGACCGAGACCAGCGGGATGGCCAGCAGTCCGACGGCCCTCGGCGCGCTCACGGTCGGCTTGCCATCGCGGCTCCAAAGCATCGGGATCGCGGTGTCCTTGGGGATCTGCTTCCACGCGCCCTGGGCGGTGGCGGCGATAATGGCCAGGGCGGCGATCGACAGACCGTCGCCCAGCACGCGCAGGGTCGTTTCCATGCCGGGATATCTCTTAGACGGTGACCTGAGCGCCCAGCTCGACGACGCGGCCGGGCGGGATCTTGAAGAAGTCCGTCGGGTTGGCGGCGTTTCTCATCAGGTAGATGTACAGCCGATCCTGCCATAGCGGCATGCCGCTGTTGGCCGACGGAATGATCGAGCGACGCCCCAGGAAGAAGCTGGTGGCCATGATGTCGAACTTCAGCCCCTGCTTGCGGCAGACCGCCAGCGCCTTGGGAATGTTCGGGCTTTCCATGAAGCCGTAGTTGACGATGACCTTCTTGAAGTCGTCGTTGACCTTCTCGATCTTGACCCGGTCGTCCTCGGCGACGCGGGGCGTATCGGCCGTGCGGACAGTCAGGATGACGTTGCGCTCGTGCAGCACCTTGTTGTGCTTGAGGTTATGCATCAGCGCGACCGGGGTCATGTCCGGGTCGGAGGTCAGGAAGATCGCCGTGCCAGGCGCGCGGTGCGGGGCGCGGGCGCGCAGGATCTCCATCAGGTCGCCCAGCGGGACGCTGTCGCGACGCGTCTTGTTCGTCAGGATCTGGCTGCCCTGCACCCAGGTGGCCATGACCGTGAACAGCGCGGCCCCGATCAGCACCGGCAGCCAGCCGCCGGTGAAGAAGCGCAGGGCGTTTGCGCTGAGGAAGGTCAGGTCCAGCGCCATGAACGGAATGAGGAAGCACAGCGACGCGGGCAGGCTCCACTTCCACAGGCGGCGCATGACGATGAAGGCCATGCAGGTGGTGACCACCATGGTGCCGGTCACCGCCAGCCCGTAGGCGTGAGCCAGGGCGGACGAGGTCTGGAAGGTCAGCATGATGGCCATGACCCCGACCAGCAGCATCGTATTGAGCTGCGGCACGAAGATCTGGCCCGACTGCGTTTCGGAGGTGCGGCGGACGTCCATGCGCGGCAGCAGGCCCAGTTGGATGGCCTGCTGGGTCAGGGAAAAGGCGCCGGTGATCACAGCCTGGCTGGCGATGACCGTGGCCGCGCCGGCCAGCAGCACCAGAGGCAGGCGCAGGACTTCCGGCGCCATTTCGAAGAACCAGTTCAGCTCGGGGAACGGCTTGCCGACCGCCACGGTGGCGTCGAACGTGGCCAGGGCGAAGGCGCCTTGGCCCAGATAATTGATGATCAGGCAGGGCAGGACGAAGAAGTTCCAGGCCGCCTGGATCGGCCAGCGCCCGAAATGGCCCATGTCGGCCGACAGGGCTTCCGCGCCCGTCACGGTCAGGAAGACCGCGCCCAGCACGACGAAGCCCGCCATGCCGTGATGGGCCAGGAACTGCACCGCGTGGTGTGGGCTGATCGCCTGCAGGATCGTCGGATAAGAGGCCAGGTGCCAGGCGCCGAGGGCGAACATCGACAGGAACCACACCGCGCAGATCGGGCCGAAAAGCGCGCCGACCTTGGCTGTGCCGCGGCTCTGGATGAAGAACAGGCCCAGCAGCATGACCGTCGCGATCAGCAGCACGACCTGGTTGGTCACGCCGTGCTCAAGGCTTGGAATGGTGCGCAGGCCCTCGACGGCGGACAGCACCGACATGGCGGGGGTGATCACCGCGTCACCGTAGAACAGCGCCGCGCCGGCGACGCCCAGGGCGAAGACCAGGGTGGTCCGCCGGCCGATGGCGTGCTGAGCCAGGGCCATCAGCGACAGCACCCCGCCCTCGCCCTTGTTGTCGGCGCGCATGATGAAGACAACATATTTCAGGGTCACGATCAGGATCAGCGCCCAGATCGCCAGCGACACCACGCCGAAGATCTCGCCGCGCGTCACCCCGTCATGGGCTGCGGCGGCCAGCGCTTCCTTGAAGGCGTAGAGCGGACTGGTGCCGATATCGCCGAAGACGATACCGATGGATCCCAGGGCCAACGCAAAGAAGCCGTGCCCCTTCACGTTAGGGCCGTGACCACCGCCGTTCGGCGGACCGCCGTCCTGATGAGGGATGTCGTTGGACGCGGGCGTGCAATCCGAACCGGATGCATTGGCGGAAGTGGAAGCGCCGGGGGCTTCGGAAGCCATTCAATCCCTCCGGGCGCCCACGCACAACGCCTGGAGCCGACCCATATCGCGATCAAGCGCGGCGCGATACACCCAAACCGCGACGGGTACAATCATCACCCGACGTCGCCCCGGGTTCTTGCCTTGGGCGAGATTTGCTTCGGGCTCGCAACGATTTGCAGTTGAACGCGCGGGCGGCCACCTTACGTTCCCCGGTAGAGATGTCCGACAGCCAGAAATTTCCCGTCGCAGCGCATGCCCTCGCCTACTTGGCTCACAAGCAGGCGTTTTCGGCTGACCGCGCCGTGGCCAGCGCCGAACTGGCCGCCTCGGTCCCGACCAATCCGGTCGTGGTGCGCCGGGTCACGGCCATGCTGGGCAAGGCCGGGCTGATCGGCGCGCGGGCCGGGGCCAATGGCGGCGCCTGGCTGCTGAAGCCGGCGGACACCATTACGCTCGACGTCGTGCTGAAGGCCGTCAACGGCTGCGCCCATCTCGGCGTGGCGCCCAAGGGCGTCAAGGGTTGCCCGGTCGGCGAGAAGATCCCCGACGCCGTCCGCGCCGCCATCACCGCCGCCGACCGCGCGGCGCACGACCGCCTGGGCCAGATCACCGTCGCCGACCTGCTGCATGGCGCCCACGCGGCCATCGAGCCCTGCTGAGCGTCGTCGGCCCGGGCTATCAGCCGCGCTAAATTCGACCCGCAGAAAAATTGCATCCGGTGTTGTTGCTGATCCTCTAGCGAGTCCGCTGAGCGGCATTACGTAATCGCTACCGTTTCAGTTTCGAAACGGCCGCCATTCAAGCCAGATCTCAGATCCGGGGATTTCCAATGACCACCGTCGCCATCGTCTATCATTCCGGTTACGGCCACACCGCCGTCCTCGCCGACAAGGTCGCCGAGGGCGTCCGCGACGCCGGCCAGACGCCCGTTCTGCTGAAGATCGAAAGCGCCGGCCAGGACTTCGCCCCGCTGATCGAGGAGATCACCAAGGCCGACGCCGTCGTGTTCGGCGCCCCGACCTACATGGGCGACGTCTCGGGCGTGTTCAAAGTGTTCGCCGACGCCACCGCCAGCGCCTTCTTCACGGGCGCCTGGAAAGACAAGCTGGCCGCCGGCTTCACCAACTCGCACAGCTTCGCCGGCGACAAGGCCCACGCCCTGGCCAGCCTGACCATCCTGGCGGCCCAGCACGGCATGAACTGGATCAACCTGGGCATCGCCCCGCCGAACGTGACCGCCGCCGAGCGTGGCCCCGACACCCTGAACCGCGTCGGCTCGTTCATCGGCCTAGCCGCCCAGTCGGATAACGCCTCGACCGACGTGACCCCGCCGGCCGGTGATCGCGAGACCGCCCGCCTGCTGGGCGAGCGCGTGGCCAAGGCCGCTGTCCGGTGGACCGCCGGCGCCCAGGCCGCCGAGCTCGAGCAGGCCGCTTAAACCAACAGGCCCCAAGGCTGCGGTGGTCTCCCTCCCTGACCGCGGCCCCGAAGAGGCGCGCCGCCCAGCCGAGCTGGCGCGCCTCTTCCACCCCCCTAAATTCCAGGGCTGCTTGAACCAAATCGCGGGCCGTGCTCGTCTCCGGCGACGTTTTGTCTTCTTCCGGATCACCCCAGCATGGCTCGCCGCCTCGCCCTGATCACCGGCGCCTCCGCCGGCATCGGGGCCGCCTCCGCCCGCATCTACGCCAGCCACGGCTATGACGTGGCCCTGACCGCGCGCCGGGCCGACCGCCTTGAGGGCCTGGCCGCCGAGATCAAGCTGCGTTCGGGCGTCGAGGCCTACGCCATCCCCACTGACCTGGCCGAGCCGACCGGCGTCGACACGGTGCTGGCCGCCATCGCCGAGCAGGGCCGGGTGGTCGACGCCCTGGTCAACAACGCCGGCTATGGCCTGCCGGGGACCTACGACTCCACCACCTGGGCCGACCAGGCGGCCTTCCTGCAGCTGATGCTGACCAGCGTCTGCGGCATGACCCACAAGGTGCTGCCCGGCATGGTCGAGCGGAAGTTCGGCCGCATCGTCAATGTCGCCTCGCTGGCGGGCCTGGTCCCCGGCGCGGCCGGCCACACACTGTACGCGGCGACCAAGGGCTTTCTCGTCAAGTTCTCCCAGAGCCTGCACCTGGAGAACCTGGCGACCGGCGTCCACGTCTCGGCGCTGTGCCCCGGCTTCACCTATTCGGAGTTCCACGACGTCAACGGCACGCGCGGCCAAGTCAGTCAGGGTGTGCCGGAATGGATGTGGCTGGGCGCCGATGAGGTCGCCGCCGCGGGCTACGAGGCCGCCGAGGCCAACCGCTCGATCTGCGTCCCTGGCGCGCCGAACAAGGCTATCGCGGCGATCGCCAAGATCGTGCCGGATGACTGGGCCCTGGCCCTGATGGCCAGCCAGGGAAGCCGCTTCCGCAAGGTTTAGGGCGCGAAAACCTCGTCCTTCGACAAGCTCAGGATGAGGTTTTCGGTTGGAACCGTGGCCTTGCAGTCGGCCTCACCCTGAGCCTGTCCCACGGGTCCGACCAAGTCGGCCCGCGGGTAAACTCCGGGCGGGGCCGCTTGTCGCACGCCGCTCGTTTTGGAAAACCGGCCGGGACCTGCTATATGTCCGCCTCGATCCCCGAGCATCCGGACACCCCCTTGAGCGTCACCCTAGACCTGTCGCGCGTCTCCACCGACGCCGCGCCCGCCCCCGCCGTCACTAAGCCGCCGGTCAACCTCTCGGGCCTGACGCGTCCGCAGCTGGTCGCGGCCCTGGTCGAGAGCGGCGTGGTTGAGCACGGCAAGGCCAAGATGCGCGCCACCCAGATCTTCCGCTGGATGCACCATCGCGGCGTCACCGACTTCGCGCTGATGAGCGACGTCGCCAAGGAGACCCGAGCCCGCCTGGCCGAGACCTTCGTGCTCAATCGCCCGGAGATCGTCGAGCGCCAGGTGTCGAAGGACGGCACCCGCAAGTGGCTGATCCGCATGGCCCCGGGCATCGAGGTCGAAAGCGTCTACATCCCCGGCGTCGGCCGCGCCGGCGCCCTGTGCGTGTCCAGCCAGGTCGGCTGCACCCTGAACTGCAGCTTCTGCCATACCGGCACCCAGCCGCTGGTTCGCAACCTGACCGCCGCCGAGATCGTCGCCCAGGTCCAGGTGGCCAAGGACGACCTGGCCGAATGGCCGTCGGACAAGGAAGACCGCGTGCTCTCGAACATCGTGTTCATGGGCATGGGCGAGCCGCTGTACAATCTGGGCCAGGTGGCCGACGCCATCGAGATCATCAGCGACAACGAGGGCATCGGCATCTCGCGTCGCCGGATCACGGTCTCGACCTCGGGCGTCGTGCCCATGCTGGAAAAGCTGGGCAATACGACCCAGGCCATGCTGGCGATCAGCCTGCACGCCACCAACGATCCCCTGCGCGACGAACTGGTGCCGCTGAACAAGAAGTACCCGATCGCCGAGCTGATGGCCGGCATTCGCGCCTATCCGGGCCTGTCCAACGCCCGCCGCGTGACCTTCGAGTACGTCATGCTGAAGGGCGTCAACGACAGCCCCGACGAGGCTCGCGCCCTGGTCAAGCTGATCAAGGGCATCCCGGCCAAGATCAACCTGATCCCGTTCAATCCCTGGCCGGGCAGCGATTACCTGTGCTCGGACTGGTCGACGATCGAGGCCTTCGCCGCGATCCTCAACAAGGCCGGCTACTCCTCGCCGATCCGCACCCCGCGCGGCCGCGACATCCTCGCCGCCTGCGGCCAGCTGAAGAGCGAGAGCGAGAAGGTTCGCGCCTCGGCGATGCGCAAGCTGTCGATGGCGGCCATGGCCGGCATGCTGTCGGATGATGACGAGGACGAGGCGGCTTAGCGGCCCCCAAAAAGTCGCCGACAACTCCCCCGACGCGGGCGCCCTCTACGCAAAACTTGTCGACCCGTGTTAGTCAGGGGGCCGCAAGTTCATCGGGGTAGTTCGCGTCCATGCCGTCCCAGCTCCAGTCGCCCGAGGTCCAGGCCTTCGCCACCGGCTTTCCGGTCACCCTGCTGCATGCCAGCGTGACCCTGGTCATGCTGATCCTGGGGACGGCGCTCTACGCCATGCTGACCCCGCACAAGGAAATCACCCTGATCCGCGAGGGCAATTCGGCCGCCGCCCTGTCGCTGGGCGGGGTGATGGTCGGCCTGGCCATTCCGCTGGCCATCTCGCTGACCGCCTCGACCTCGGTGGTCGAGATCGTCATCTGGGGCGCGGCGACCATCGCCGTGCAGCTGCTGGTGTTCCGCGTCACCGACATGGTGCTGCAGGGCCTGCCCGAGCGGATCCACGAGGGCGAAGTCGCCGCCGCCGCCCTGCTTGTCGGCGCCAAGCTGGCCACCGCCCTGATCCTCGCCGCCGCCGTGGCCGGCTGAGCCGACACGGTCGGGGGACCTTACAGTGCATTTCCCCAAGCTTCCCGATTGGCTGGTCTACGCCGCCGCCGTCAGCGCCCTGCTGATCGTCGCCGTCGGCCGGCAGGAGCGCTCGGACGCGCCGCCGCCGCCGCCGCCGGTGCCGGGCGAAGAGGGGCTGCCCTTGGGGCCGTCCTCGCCGTTCGATCCGTCGATCGTGGTCCAGGTCCCCGAAAAGCCCGAGCCCGGCTCGGGCACGGCCTTCTCGGTCGGCGACGACGGCACGTGGCTGACCGCGCGCCACGTGGTCGACGGCTGCAAGCAGGCGGCCATCGTCGTGGCTGACGGTCGCGGCGTGGCGGCCAAGATCCATGTCGACCCCAAGGCCGACGCCGCCATCCTGACCACCGAAGGCGGGGCGCCGTCCGTGCCGCTGGGCCTGGACGCCCCGCTGCGCCGGGGCGCGCGCGCCTATCATCCAGGCTTCCCGCAAGGCCATCCGGGCGAGGCCGCCTCGCGCCTGTTGGGCCGCGAGAACCTGGTCGTCCACGGTCGCGGGGCCCGCACCGAGCCCGTGCTGGTCTGGGCCGAGGTCGGTCGCACCGACAGCCTGAAGGGCACCCTGGCCGGCCTCTCGGGCTCGCCGGCCCTCGACGGCGCCGGGCGGGTGATCGGGGTGACGGTGGCCGAGGCCCCGCGTCGCGGCCGCATCTACACGACCGCGCCCGAGACCCTGAAGACCCTGCTGGGCCCGCACCGCCGGCCCAGCCCGTCCGAATTCGCGCCGAGCGAGCCGATCACCACCGAGAACTACGGCCGCGTGGCCGACGGCCTGCGCCGCGACCTCCGCGTGGCCCAGGTGGTGTGCCTGAAGGTCTAGGCGGGACCGAAACCTCGCCCTTCGACAGGCTCAGGATGAGGTTTCCAATGAACCGGCCATGATCCTCATCCTGAGCTTGTCGAAGGACGAGGATCACGCACGATGCCTAAGCCGTCGTCGCCTCGGCCTCGACCGGCTTCTGCCGCGCCGCCACCAGGAACGACAGCACGATGGCCACGACGCCGATCAGGGCCGTGTAGATGAAGAACGCCGTATAGCCCGCCGCCATGGCCGGGCCGCTGACGCCCAGTTTGGCGCCGGCGGCGGTGAAGCTCTCGGGCGGCAGGCGGGTGAACAGGGCCTTCAACGGCGCGGTGATCCCGCCGTGCTCGGCCGCCACAGCCGAGCCCTCAACGATGCGCCCCGACTGCGAGGCGATCAGCTTGCCGGGAAGGGAATAGAGCGAGGCGAACAAGGCGTACTGGGTGGCGGTGAAGCCGGCCGTGGTCAGGCTGGACATGTAGGTGATCAGCGCCGTCCCCGCGACGCCGCCCGCCAGGTTGTCGATACAGATCGAGGCGAACAGCATGCCGGTGTTGTGGCCGCTCATCGCCAGCACCGCGAACATCAGATTGCTGATCGGCTGGGCGAAGGCGCCGATGATCAGCGCCTTCATCAGGCCGAAGCGCGCGACGATCACCCCGCCCAGGAACACGCCGAGCATCGAGGCGATGATGCCGAACACCTTCCGGATCTCGGCGATCTCGGTCAGGCTGAAGCCCATGTCGCGGTAGAACGGGTTCATGATGTTCAGCACGAAGTCCGAGACGCGATAGACGCAGATCGTCGCCAGGATCAGGCCGGCGACCCCGGCGAAGCGGGTCAGGAATTCCTTGAGCGGCGCGCCGAGGGCGGTCGACAGATAGACGCCGGGCTTGGTGGGAACCTTGGGGATCGGCCAGGCGGCGATCATCACGACGGCCAGGCCCGCGACCACCCCCGCCAACTGCAGCCAGACGCCGTTGGGCTTGGCCTTCCAGGCCGCCTCCAGCGCCTCGCCGCCCGCGAATTTCGACAGCAGGCTGGCGTCGCCCGAAAGGCCAGAGCCGACCAGCAGGGCGCCGACCAGCAGGATGGCCAGGCGGACCAGCCATTCGCCGATCTCCAGGGCCTTGGGCTGGACGACCCCGCCGGTGTGGATCTCGCGGATCGTATGGGCCTGTTCGCGCGGCGCCATGAGGGTGGCGATCACCCCCACGCTCATGGCCACGGCCATGGCCAGGTACGAGATGTTCCAGCCGAAGCGCTCGGCCAGCAGCAGCGGCACGGCGCCGGCCATGATCATCGCGCCGCGATAGCCCCATTGCACGGCCACGGCCATCTGGCCCTGGCGCTCGGTGTCGACGACCTCGATGCGCCAGGCGTCGATGACGATGTCCTGGGTGGCGGTGGTGAAGCCGACGATCACCGCGACCAGCGCCATCAGCGGCAGGTTCGTCGCGGGATTGATGCCGGAGATCGCCAGCAGGCCCAGGATGATCACGGCTTGGCAGGCCAGCATCCAGGCGCGGCGATGGCCCACGAGGCCGTGCAGCACCGGGATCTTGGTGCGGTCGATCAGCGGCGCCCACAGGAACTTGAACGAGAACGACAGGGTGGCCAGGCTGAAGAAGCCGATCACGGCCAGCGACAGGCCCGCATCGCGCAGCCACAGCGACAGGGTGTCGAAGATCAGCATGTAAGGCAGGCCCGACGCGAAGCCGAGGCCCAGCATCACCAGGCTGCGCCGCTCGCCGAAGAAGGCGAGGGTCTGGAGAAGGGTCTTCTTCTCCTGTGGTGTGGCGTCTGTCATGGCGATCCCCCTGCGAGGAGAAGCGCCCTCGCCTTTAGCCGGCGACCTTGGCTCGCGTCGCGGTTTTCGTCCAGCCGCTGGAGACCCCCCCTGTCGTCCAGCGCTTGAGCGCGTCGCGCAGGGCCTCTTGGGTGAGGGGTTTGACCAGGAAGTCGTCCATGCCGGCGGCCAGGCAGGTGCGCTTGTCCTCGTCGAAGGCGTCGGCGGTCAGGGCGGCGATCGGCGAGGCCACGCCCTTGGCGCGCAGGGCCTTGGCGGCCTCGACGCCGGACATGCCGGGCATCCGCAGGTCCATCAGGATCAGGTCATAGGCCCCGGCCGAGGCGGCGGCCACGGCCTGCTCGCCGTCGGCGACGCGGTCGACCTTGCAGCCTTCGCGCTCCAGCAGGGTGCGGGCCAGCAGGGCGTTGATCGGATTGTCCTCGGCCAGCAGCACGCGCACGCCCTGGGCGACGGCCCCGGCGATGCGGTCGTCGTGGGCGGGCTCTTCCGTCGCGGCCGTCTCGGTGGTCCCGGCCCGCAGCACCTGCTCGACCAGCGAGGCGGCGCGCAGCGGCTTGATCAGATAGCCCGAGAAGCCGGCGGTCTTGAGGGGCTCGATCCGGTCGCGCTGTTCCGGGGTCAGCAACACCACGGCCTTGCGGCCGGCCGGCGGCTTCAGGGCGCCGCGCGGCCCCGACAGCGCCGCGTCGATCAGCAGCACGGCGTCGGCCGGCGCGCCCGACAGGGCCGAGGCGATGTCGACGGCGGCGAAGGCGCGGCCGCCGGCGGCCTCGATCTGGCGGGCGGTGGCGGTGCGGACGATGGCGTTGGGCGAGGCGATGGCGACGGCGCGACCGTCCAGCGGCGCCGCCCGAACGGCGGGAGCGGCCAACTCAAAGGGCGCCTCGAACCAGAACTCGGCGCCCTGGCCCAGTTCGCCGCCGACCCCGACCTCGCCGTTCATGGCCTTGGTGAGCGTGGCCACGATGGCCAGGCCCAGGCCCGCGCCGCCCAGCTGGGTGGCGTGGGTGATGTCGGTCTGGACGAAGGCGTCGAAGATCCGCTGCCGGGCCTCAGGTGCGACCCCGGGGCCGGTGTCGGCGACCGAGAAGCGGATGCGGCCCCCCTCTTCTCCCTGCGGGGGCGGGGTGGCGGTCGCCGTCAACAGTACGCCGCCGGCCTCGGTGAACTTCACCGCGTTGCCGGCGAAGTTCAGCAGGATCTGGCGCAGGCGGCCTTCGTCGGCCTGGATGGTCGGCAGGGGCGTCGGCACGGCCCAGGCGATCTCGATGCCCTTCTCGTGGGCCCGCGGGCTCATCAGCTCGGCGACCTGGCGCAGCAGACCCTCGATATCGACCGGGGTCAGGCTGAGCTCGATCGAGGCCGCGCCCAGGCGGGCGAAGTGCAGCACGTCATTGACTAGCGACAGCAGATGGTCGCCGCTCTCGCGCAGGGCGGTGACATAGGACCGCTGCTCGGCCGTCAGCTTGGTGTTTTCCAGCAGGCGCGCCATGCCCAGCACGCCGTTCAGCGGGGTGCGGAACTCGTGGCTCAGGGTGGCCAGCTGCTCGGGCGTGACGCCGGGTTTCTGTTCGCTCATGAAGATCAAGGTTACCGGGCGCGGCTTAACGGGCGGTCAAACGCGGGTCATCGGCGCGAAGCTTTCTTCTCCCGGCGTCGTGGTCCGCCGATAGGCCAGGGCCTCGGCGACATGGACGCGGCGGACGGCGTCGGCGCCTTCCAGGTCGGCGATGGTGCGGGCCAGGCGCAGGGTGCGGGTCCAGCCACGGGCGCTGATCCGGCCGGCTTCGGCGGCCTGGGCCAGCAGGGCGCGACCGGGCGTGTCGAGGGCGGTGATCTTCTCAAGGAAAGCGCCTTCGGCCCGCCCGTTCAGGCCGTCAGCGACCTCCAGGGCGTCGGCGCGGTCCTGCTGCAGCGCCCGCGCCCTCGCCACCCGCGCGGCGGCCTCGGCCGAGCCTTCGGCAGGCGGCGGCAGGGAAAGGTCGGCGGCGGTGACGGCGGGCATGTCGACGGCCAGGTCGATGCGGTCCATCAGCGGGCCTGAGACCCGGCCCTGATAGTCGCGCTGGCACCGGGGCGCCTTGCCGCAAGCGCCCCGTCCGGCCCCGCCGTGACCGCAGCGGCAGGGGTTCATGGCCGCCACCAGCTGCACCCGGGCCGGGTAGCGGATGTGGGCATTGGCGCGGGCCACCATCACCTCGCCCGTCTCCAGCGGCGCGCGCAGGCTGTCCAGGGCCTGGACGCCGAACTCGGGAAGCTCGTCGAGGAACAGCACGCCGTTGTGCGCCAGCGACACCTCGCCGGGCTTGGCCTTCAGCCCGCCGCCGGTCAGGGCGGCCATGCTGGCGCTGTGATGCGGGCTGCGGAACGGCCGGTCGCGGGTCAGGGCGCCGCGCGCGATCAGGCCCGCCACCGAATGGACCATCGAGGTCTCCAGCAGCTCCTTGGAACTCAGCGGCGGCAGGAGTCCCGGCAGGCGCTGGGCCAGCATCGACTTGCCCGAGCCGGGCGGGCCGACGAACAGCAGGTTGTGGCCGCCGGCGGCGGCGATCTCCAGCGCCCGCTTGGCCTGCTCCTGGCCCTTGACGTCGCGCAGGTCCTTGGGGCGTTCGCCCTCGACGATCGGACCGGGCGCCGGGGCGGACAGGATCTGGCTGCCCCGGAAGTGGTTGATCAGCGACACCAGGGAGCGCGGGGCCAGGATCCGCGTCTCGCCGGCCCAGGCCGCCTCGGGGCCGGAGGCTTCCGGACAGATCAGGCCCAGGCCCATGGCGCCCGCCGCCATCGCCGCCGGCAAAGCGCCCGCCGCTGGCACGATGCGGCCGTCCAGCGAGAGCTCGCCCATCGCCGCCCAGCCGTCGAGGGCGTCCATCGGGATCACGCCGATCGCGGACATCACCGCCAGGGCGATCGGCAGGTCGAAGTGCGTGCCCTCCTTGGGCATGTCGGCCGGCGCCAGGTTGGCGACGATGCGCTTGCCCGGCAACGACAGGCCAAGGCCCGCGAAGGCCCCGCGCACCCGCTCGCGACTCTCGGCGACGGCCTTGTCGGCCAGGCCGACAATGACGAAGACCTGCTGTCCCGTGGTCAGCTGCACCTCGACATCGACGCGCCGGGCCTCCACGCCCTCGAACGCGACCGTGACCACCCTGGCCGCCATCCTAACCCCTTGCGGATATTTGATTTATCCACAAGTCACAGCATAGCCGCTGAAATGGAGCAAGAACGAAAAACGAACGTTTCGGGAAAAGAACGCCTTTCCGTAGAGTTACCCACCGACGCGGCGGATCTCCTCAATTCGATCCCAGAGTACCGCTGCGGCGTTGACGCCCGTAAAGCGCTTGAGTTGTTGCGCGCCCGTAGGCGACGTGACGTTGATTTCCGTCAGGTACTCGCCGATCACGTCAATGCCGACAAAGATCAGTCCACGGCGCTTTAGCTCGGGACCGATGATCTTGCAGAGCTCCAGGTCGCGGGCCGTCAGGTCTACCGCCTCGGCGCGGCCGCCGACGCGAAGATTGGAGCGGACTTGGCCCGTCGCGGGCACACGATTGATCGCGCCGACCGGCTCGCCGTCGACCAGCAGGACGCGCTTGTCGCCCTTGCTGACGGCGGGCACGAACTTCTGGGCGATGACCTGCTCGCGGCCGATCATGGCGTGCAGTTCCAGCAGGGCGTCGAGATTGGGATCATCCGCCAGCAGACGAGCCACGCCCGAGCCGCCGCCGCCGTAGAGCGGCTTCAGCACGATGTCGCCGTGGCGGGCGCGGAAATCGTAGATCGCCTCGTGGTCCGAAGTGATCAGGGTCG
Organism: Caulobacter sp. FWC2; assembly: GCF_002742625.1. Lineage (NCBI taxonomy): Bacteria > Pseudomonadati > Pseudomonadota > Alphaproteobacteria > Caulobacterales > Caulobacteraceae > Caulobacter > Caulobacter sp. FWC2. Next base: position 4,979,556 of record NZ_PEBF01000001.1, on the reverse strand, counting down.
GCGGCTGCACGCCGGGGAAGTCGGTGACGAACAGCTTTTCGGGCGCGTTGCGCACCTCGGTCGGGTTGTTCACCACCAGGGTGTGGGGATGGATCTTGTCCAGGAAATGGGTGGCCGTGATGTAGGCCATGTCGAACGGCGGGTCCTGGCGCATCAGCACGACGTCGATGTCGTCCTTCATGTCTAGGATCACGCTCTCGCCCAGCTTGGCGTGCGCGCCGTGGACGGCCGACAGCTCCAGGGACTGGGCGCGCGCGAACACGCGGCCATCTTCCTGCGACAGCTTGTCGGGCGTGTAGACCCACAGCTTATGACCGCGTTCCTGGGCTTCCATCATCATCAGGAAGGTCGTGTCGGTGTCGATGTTGATCCCCAGGACGGGATCCATCTGGACGGCGACTCGCAGCGACATGGGGGCTCCTGGGGTTCTGTAGCGACGGCTTAGTTAGGCGTTCTTCCTCCCCCGTCCAACGGGGTAGGTGAAGTCAGTTCAACCGCAGCCTCACCCGTTCCCGCTGAGCCCGGGCCGCGATGGCCGCGCCGCCGTCCAAAGTCTGGGCGCGCGAGAGGGCCTGCAGGGCGCCGGCCAGGGCGCCCTGGCCCTCGCGGGCGGCGGCGACGTCCAGCCAGGGGCGGTGGTCGGCGGGGTTGAGCAGGGCGCGGCGCAGGGCCGAGCGCTCGGCCCGGGGCCAGTCGCGGGCCTGCTGGGCGCGGGCGAAGATGTTGTTCTGCAGGCGGATCAGCACGGCGCGGTCCGAGATCGGCGCCATCAGCAGTTCCAGCCGCGAGGCCACGTCGGGCATCAGGCCCGTCCGCAGGGCCCGGCGCGACAGCTCGGACGGCAGCACCACCCGGCCCTCGCTGAAGGGGTCCAGCGCCAGCGGCCCTTCCTCGGTCTCGATGCGCAGCAGGAAGTGACCGGGGAAGTCGACGCCGTGGAGCTCCAGCCCGACCTGACGGGCGGCGTGCAGGTAGAAGACGCCCAGGGCCACCGGCAGGCCCTTGCGGCGCTCGGCGATGGCGATGACGTCGGCGTTGTCGGGGTGGTCGTAGGTCAGGACGTCGCCGGTCAGGCGCAGGTCGCCGGCCAGGGTCTCGGCCACGGCCTCTTCGGGCGACTCGTTCTCGGCCCGGCGGCGCAGACGCTCGGCGGCGTCCCGGGCCAGGTCGAGCGCCGGACCTGTGTCGCGGCTGGGGTCGTCGTGAACCGCGCAGGCCAGGGCCGCCTCGAACAGCGGGAAGCCCGCGTCGGGTCCTTCGCCGGCCTTGGTCAGGATCTCTTCGGCCTCGTCGCGGGTCATGTCACGCCCCAGCCCCAAAACCATCGGGCCAGGCGTTGGCGAGGTGGCGCGGCGCGCGGCCGGGCGCCAGTGCGATCAGGTCGAGACGCACGGACAGGTCACGCAGCGCCAGGCGGTGCGCGCTGAGATGGGCGGCGGCGCGGCGCAGACGGTCGCGCTGGGTCGGCGTCACGGCGTCCAGGGCGTCCTCGATCGTCGTCCTCTGCTTGACCTCCACAACGGCCAGCACCTTGCCGCGTTGCGCCAGCAGGTCGATTTCGCCCAGCGGCGTGGCCAGGCGGAAGCCCAGGATGCGGTAGCCCTTGGCCATCAGCCACAGGGCCGCCACCACCTCGGCCCGACGGCCGAGCTTGCGCGCGGCCGCACCCCGAGCTTGGCGAGCCTTGGCCGGTCGGGCGCCGGCGACCATCAGCTCTCTTCCTTGAGGGCCAGCGCCTGGCGGTAGAGGTCCTTGCGGGACAGGCCCAGCGCCTTGGCGACCTCGGAGGCGGCCTCGCCCAGGGGCAGGCGGGCCATGGCCTCGCGCAGGGCGGCCTCGGCGTCGTCGGCGGTGGCCAGTTCCTCGGCCCCGGGACCCACCAGGATGACGATCTCGCCCTTGGGCGCGGCGAAGCGCGGGTCGGCGGCCAGTTCGGCGAGCGGCCCGCGAATGCAGGTCTCATAGAGCTTGGTCAGCTCGCGGCACACGGCCGCCGGGCGCGTTGCGCCGAACACGGCGGCCATGTCGGCCAGGCAGTCGTCGACCCGCGAGGCGCCTTCGTAGAAGATCAGGGTGGCGCGGGTGCTGGCGAATTCCTCGAAGAAGGTCCGCCGCGCCGCGCTCTTGGGCGGCGGGAAGCCGGCGAACAGGAAGCGGTCGGTCGGCAGGCCGGCCAAGGTGAGCGCCGCGAGGGCGGCGGAAGCGCCGGGGATCGGGATCACCGGATGACCGGCGGCGATCGCTTCCTTGGCCAGGCGGTAGCCGGGGTCGGAGACCATCGGGGTGCCGGCGTCCGAGACCAGGGCCACCCGCTCGCCGGCCTCGAGCCGTTCCAGGATGCGCGGGATGGCGCGTTCGGCGACGTGTTCGTCGTGGCGTTCCAGCTTGGTCTTGATGGCATAGGCCGCCAGCAGCTTGCCGGTGACGCGGGTGTCCTCGGCGAGCAGAACGTCGCAGGCGGCCAGCACGTCCAGCGCCCGCAGGGTGATGTCGCGCAGGTTGCCAATCGGCGTCGCCACCAGATAGAGGCCGGGCGCCAGGGGCGCGTCGGACAGGGCTGGCGGGGGTAGCTGACGGCTCAACGCTCAGTGTCCTTTGGTCGGCGGAATGAACCCATATCAGGTCGCGAGCGCGCCTGTCAGCCGATCCAGCACCAGGCGGCCGGCGCGGGTGGCGCGCAATCGGTTGCGATCGTCGACCAGCAGGCCGGCTTCGACCAGGTCACGGACCTTGGGCAGGTCAGGAGTCAGGCCCAGCGGGGTCATTTCGTCGAAGCTGACGCCGTCGTCGATCCGCAGGCCCAAAACCAGGCGCTCCTCGGCGGCCTCTTCGGGGGTCAGGGTCTCGCGCGCGAAGCCGACGCCGGTCTCGGCCACGGCGGCGACATAGTCCTTGATGGCGCGGTGGGCGACGGTCGCCGCGCGGCCTTCGGGCAGGGCGAGGCGACCGTGAGCGCCAGGGCCGACGCCGACATAGTCGACGCCGCGCCAGTAGACGAGGTTGTGCCGTGAGCGGGCGGCCTGGCCCTTGGCGTGGTTGGAGACCTCGTAGGCGTCGAAGCCGGCGGCTTCCAGGATCTCCTGGGTGGTCTCGAACAGGGTGGCGGCCAGGTCCTCGTCGGGCACGACCAGCGTCCCGCGCCCGACGGCGCGGTCGAAGGCGGTGCCCGCCTCGATGGTCAGTTGGTAGGGCGAGACGTGCTCGGGGCCGAGCGCGATGGCTTCGGAAAGTTCGGCGCGCCACGCCGCGTCGGTCTGGCCGGGGCGGGCGTAGATCAGGTCGATCGACAGGCGCGGGAAGGCCTTGGTGGCCGCCGTGATCGCCCGCCGCGTCGCGCCGGCGTCGTGGTTGCGGCCCAGGGCCTTGAGGGACTCATCGTCCAGCGCCTGGACGCCGAGCGACAGGCGCTGGATCCCGGCGTCGGCCAGGGCCTTGAACCGATCGGCCTCTGCATCGGTCGGGTTGGCCTCCAGGCTGATCTCCAGGTCGGCGACCGGCGACCACAGGCGCTTGGCGGCGTCGATCACCCGGGCGACCTGGACGGGGTCCATCAGCGAAGGGGTGCCGCCGCCGAAGAAGATCGAAAGCAAGGTTCGCTCACCGGTCAGGGCGCGCTGGGCTTCCAGGTCGGCCACGATGGCGTCGGCCAGCGCCGCCTGCTCGTCGGTCTTGCCCCGATCGCGCACGACGTTGAAGTCGCAATAGGGGCAGATGCGCGCGCAGTACGGCCAGTGGACATAGACGCCCAGCGCGGCCCTGGAGGGATCAGTCAAACAGCGCCGCCTTCAGCTTGGCGAAGGCGCGGGCGCGGTGGCTGATAGCGTCCTTGGCGGCCGGCTCCATCTCGCCGAAGGTCATAGTCTCGCCTTCGGGCATGAAGATCGGATCGTAGCCGAAGCCGCGCGTCCCGCGACCGGGGAACACAAGGGTCCCGTCGACACGACCCTCGACCACCAGGGCCGGACCGTTCGGCCAGGCGACGGCCAGGGCCGAGGTGAACCAGGCCGCGCGGTCGTCGGAGCCCATCTCCTCCAACCGCGTCTCGACATTCTGCATGGCCGTGACGAAATCCTTGGAGGGGCCGGCCCAGCGGGCCGAGAAGATGCCCGGCGCGCCGTCCAGCGCCTTGACCGACAGGCCACTGTCGTCGGCCAGGGCCGGCAAGCCCGAGCGGTCGGCCGCGTGGCGGGCCTTCAGCAGGGCGTTGCCGACGAAGGTGCTCTCGGTCTCGTCGGGCTCGGGCAGGCCCAGCTGACCGGCGGTGATGATCTCGAAGCGGCCGTCCAGCAGGGCGGCGATCTCGGGGGCCTTGCCGGGGTTGTGGGTGGCCAGCACAAGCTTCGCGCCCGGTTCAAGCTTCAGCGCCATCCGACATCTCCCTAAACGCACTCCGAAGCGCTTCCTTACCGCGCCTTGACGACCGCCGTCGACACCACTGTGACCCAACGGCAACTGTCCCGCGCGACCGTGCATCATTACCAGAGTTTAATATCGTTTCTCGATAAACGACATTGGCGGAACCGGAATCGCGCTCTATCTGTTGAGCTGTGGATAGAGGCCGAAATGGCTCGACCCCGTCCACGTCTCCAAACTGGAAAACCCGATGTCCGCCGCCCGCCTGTTCCGCATCGCCGACAAGGTCCTCATGACCGTCATCACCGCCGCGCTTCTCGTGGCCGTGCCGGTGTCGGCCGTGGCCTTCGTGGTGCAGACGCTTTAGGCGGCGTAAGGGTTTCAGAGCCGAGACTGGGTTTTTTGACGCCCGCCGCGACGCGGGGCAATTTGCTTAGCGTTGCTGTCGGGGGGAAGCAGCCATGCGCGCCTTGGGCCCAGGCTCCGTATCGAGTTTTCTGAAGATCATCCTCGACGTGATCTACGTCGGCCTGTGGATCTTTGTCAGTCTGCTGTCGCTGTTCACGCTGGTCGCCCTGCTGTTCAGCTTCAACCCCGAACTTCTCGCCTCGATGTTGCCGATCAGCGACGCCGTCGAGGCCATCAGCCGCGATGGACCCCTGTTCGCCGGCGCCCTGGCCGCCTGGGCGCTGCTTCTGGGCGGCTGGATGGTCATTGTCGAGCGCCTGCGCAAGATCTTCGCCACCCTGACGGCCGGCGACCCCTTCCACCCCGACAATGTCGTCCGCCTGCGCCTGATCGGCCTCGTCCTGGCGGGCCTCGAGGTCGGGCGGTACGTCTTTTCGGGCATGGCCCGCTGGCTGGCCCCCAAGGCCAAGGTCATCGACGACAGCTTCACCCTGACCGCCTGGTTCTCGGTGCTGGTCGTCTTCGTCCTGGCCGAGGTCTTCCGCGAGGGCGCCCGCCTTCGTCGCGAAGCCGAACTCACGATCTGAACCGGAGCGATCCTGCATGCCTGTCCGCGTGAACCTCGACCGCGTGCTGCTCGACCGCCGTATGTCGCTGACCGAGCTCTCCGACCGCGTGGGGGTGACGATCGCCAACCTCTCCATCCTGAAGACCGGCAAGGCCCGCGCCGTCCGGTTCTCGACCCTGGACGCCCTGTGCCGCGAGTTGCAATGCCAGCCCGGCGACCTGCTGACCTTCGAATATGGTCCGGCTGGCGGGCATGACGACGAAGACGAGGGCTAGTTCGGCTCGCGCGACGAAACCGCCGACGGGGCAAGGCGTTTCAAGGGGGAGGCGGGGGCGCCTCGACATCCTGGGAACAGCAAATTGACCGTGACTCGCGTAATCTTCGCCTCTGTATTCGCCGTCGGCGCCCTCGCGGCCGCCGCCTCCGCCCAAGCCTCCAGCCCGGGCGCCTGGGCCGAGTTCAACCAGCGGGTCACCCGCAGCTGCGTCGCCGCCTCGGGCTACAGGAACGCCCGGCCGTCGCCGATCATCGGCTTCGACGACCGCGTCGGTAAGGTCGCGGTGCTGGTCTCCGACCGCTCGCGCGGCTCCAACAACGCCAAGCTCTGCCTCTACGACAAGGTCAGCCGGAAGGCCTATATCGACAACGCCGACGGCTGGGTGGCCCCGCCGCAGCCGCGCTAGGCGAATTCGCGGGAGGGCGCGCCTAGACGGCGCGCCCTTTCTCGTCCTCGCGCCACTTCAGGATCATCTGGCGGTCGCGGAATTCGAAGGCGTCCAGGCGCTTGAGGAAGCTCATCCCCAGCAGCGAGCCATTCATCGGCGCCTTGTTGATCATCACCCGGAAGCCCTCGAGCTTGATCGAGCCGATCTCCAGGCTGGTGGCGTCATAGGCGGCCGAATAGCCCTTGCCGTTGGCGGTCTCGGTCTCATAGCCGTAGTTCAAGGTGTCGAGGGGAATGCCCAGGCGGCGGGCGTCGTCGGGGCTGAGCACGGTCTCGGTCGCGCCGGTGTCGACCATGAACCGCACGCGCTGGCCGTTGACCAGACCGTCGACGACATAGTGGCCGCCTTCGCCTTGCGGGACGACCAGGGTGCGCTCGCCTACGGCTACGGGCGTGCCGACATTGAAGGCCAGCTTGAGCCTTTGCGGGACCTCGGCCAGCTCGGCGCGGTAGGCGTAGCCCAGCGCCAGGACCGCGATGATCCCGCTCCAGATCGCGACATATTTCAGGTGCTGGCCGATCGAGCCCTGCAGGCCGCGCAGCAGCGCCGTCGAGACCAGCACCACGACGCCGATCTGGTAGACGAGGTCAGCCTTGTCGTCGCCGGTCCGCATCGCCTCGGGAAAGGCGCGCCAGAGCGCGAAGGCCAAGGCGCCGATGGCGGCTAGCAGCCCTAGCCACAGCCAGAGCCGATGACGCGGGACTCCTTGCGGCGTTGACCTGACCGCCGGCGGGGGCGCGTCGGGTTGGTCCCACGGGCCTTTCATTGGGCGGCTCTCATCATTTGGCGAGGGGCATCAATTCAGCCGCCGCTTCTTCAGCAGGCTGGCGCGGTCCATCGAGCGGATCTCGACCTCGAAGGCGTCGCCCTCGCGCAGGACCTTCAGGGGCACGCCGACGCCGGCGTCGCCCAGGCTCCACATCGTTTCGTAGAATTCGGACAGGGTCGAGACCGGCATGCCGTCGACGGCCAGGATCAGGTCGCCAGCCTTCAGCTCGGCGCGGGCGGCCGGACCCTTGGGCGAAATGCCGACGATGACGACGTGGCTGTCCATCTCCTGGGCGAAGACGCCCAGCCACGGCCGCGGCGGATGCGGGCTGCGGCCGCGGGCCAGTTCATCCAGGATCGGCGGCAGCAGCTCGGCGGGCACGAACATGTTGATCGGCCGCGCCAGGCCTTCGTTGTCGCGGCCTTCCAGGGTCAGGGAGCCGAGGCCGACGAGGTCGCCCTTGGGGCCGATCAGAGCCGCGCCGCTCCAGTGCGGATGGGCCGGGCCGGTGATGATGGCGTCGTCCAGCAGGTATTCCCAGTAGCCGGCGAACGGCATGCGGGCCAGGACCTTGCCGGCCACCGCGTGGGCGCGGCCGCCGGCGCCGGCGGCGATGATCGCGTCGCCGGTGTCCAGGTCCTTGGCGCTGCCGATGGTCATGACCGGCAGGTCCAGCGGCTCCAGCGCCTGGACCAGGCCCAGGCCGGAACGAACGTCCAGGCCCAGCACGTGGGCCGGCACGCGGCGGCCGTCGTTGCGGGTGAGGATGACATCCGTCGCCTCGGTGATCAGATAGGCCATGGTCAGCACCAGGCCGCCGGGGCCGATGACCACGCCATTGCCGACGCGCTCGGTCCCCAGGATGCCCGCCGTATAGGCGTCGGGCGGGACGGTCGCTTCCAGCGCCACCATAGAGGCCAGCGCCTGGTCCAGGTCGAAGCGATAGGCCTCCGCCGACGGGCGCAGGCGGGCTTCGACTTCATGGCCTTCGAACGGGGTGGTCACGCAGAACTCCTGAATCCTTGGATCTGGAATCTGGGACCGTTACCCCGTTCCGGCAAGTGCGGCCCGAACGGGATGGCGCGGCCACCCCGTTCTTCTTGCGGGAAGGACGGCGGCCGTTAGGCTTCGATCGCCGCCCGTTGGATGACGAACAGCTCGTTGATGCCCTTCTCGGCCAGGCCGAACAGGGTCTCGAACTCGGCGCGAGTGAAGCCGCGCTTTTCGCCGGTGGCCTGGATCTCGACGATGTCGCCCACACCGGTCAGGACGAAGTTGCTGTCGGCCTCGGCGCTGGAGTCTTCCTCGTAGTCGAGATCGAGGACGGGGGTGTCCTTGAAGACGCCGCACGAGACGGCCGCCACCTGGCCCAGAATCGGGTCGGTCTTCAGCACGCCTTCGGCCAGCAGGTAGTTGACCGCCAGGCGCAGGGCGACCCAGGCGCCGGTGATGGCGGCGGTGCGGGTGCCGCCGTCGGCCTGGATGACGTCGCAGTCCAGGCTGATCTGGCGTTCGCCCAGGGCCTTCAGGTCGACGACGGCGCGCAAGCTGCGGCCGATCAGGCGCTGAATCTCCTGGGTGCGGCCGGTCTGCTTGCCGGCGGCGGCTTCGCGGCGGCCGCGGGTGTGGGTGGCGCGGGGCAGCATGCCGTACTCGGCGGTGACCCAGCCGGCGCCCTTGTTGCGCATCCAGCCCGGGACGTTTTCTTCGACCGTGGCGGTGACCAGCACCTTGGTGTGGCCGAAGCTGATCAGGCAGGAGCCTTCGGCGTAGCGGTTGACGCCAGTTTCCAGCGTAACGGCGCGCAGCTGGTCGGGGGCGCGTTCGGACGGACGCATGCTAGAAACTCCGGTCTTTAGAAAAGGGAGGGGCTTTGAATGTGTGTGTCAGGCCGCTTATCCTATTGCGAGGCGCGGTTGAAAGAGGCCGACCGCTTTTGTCCGCCGACCGGGTCCCAAACGACACGCCCCTCATGGCCTTTTAGAACATGACGCATCTCTTCCCTGGTCCGATCGTCCCCGCGCCTGGTCTTGGCGAGATGGACAGCCGCGCCCGCGATATCTTCCGCCGGGTGGTGGAGTCGTACCTGGAGACCGGCGAGCCGGTCGGGTCGCGCACCATTTCCAAGGGCGGCCTGGCTTTGTCGCCGGCGTCGATCCGCAACACCATGCAGGACCTGGCGCAACTGGGCCTGCTGGACGCCCCTCACACCAGCGCCGGTCGGATGCCGACCCACGCGGGCCTGCGGATGTTCGTCGACGGCTTTCTGGAAGTCGGCGACATCGGCGAAGAGGAAAAGCGCGCCATCGAGGCGCGGCTGGCCGTGAAGGGGCGCTCGTTCGAGGAAGCCCTGGGCGAGGCCTCGTCCATCCTCTCCGGCCTGGCCGGCGGGGCGGGCATCGTCGTCACCCCCGTCCGCGAAGGCGGGGTCAAGCATGTGGAGTTCGTGCCGCTGGGCGGCGGCCAGGTGCTGGCGGTCATGGTGTTCGAGGACGGCCAGGTCGAGAACCGGCTGATGCGCCAGGCTCCCGGCGTGACGCCCTCGGCGCTTCAGGAGGCCAGCAACTTCCTCAACGCCCGCCTGCGCGGCCGCACCCTGTCCGAGGCGCGCAGCGAGATGGGCGGCGAGCTGGACATCGCCCGTCGCCAGCTGGACGAGACCGCCGCCCGCCTGGTCGAGGACGGGCTGGCCGCCTGGAGCGGCGGCGAGGGCGACGCCCGCTCGCTGATCGTGCGAGGGCAGGGGAACCTCCTGGTCAACGCTCGGGCCCGCGAGGACATCGACCGCGTGCGCCAGCTGTTCGACGACCTGGAGCAGAAGGGCCAGCTGATCGGCCTGCTGGACGACGTCCGTGACGCCGAGGGCGTGCGCATCTATATCGGAGCGGAGACGCGGCTCTTTTCGCTTTCGGGTTCCTCGGTGATCGCGGCGCCCTATATGACGGGCCGACAGAAGGTGCTGGGCGCGATCGGCGTGATCGGGCCCGCGCGTTTGAACTACGCCCGAGTCATTCCGTTGGTGGACTACACCGCCCGGGTGCTCGGACGGATGATGGATGGATAAGGACTGTACGAGATGACCGACGAGCAAACGCCGGCTGAAGACATCGCCTTCGAGGGCGCGGAAGACTTTGGCGATGCGTCGCAGGAGATCGCGGCGCTGCAGCTGGAAGTGGCCGCGCTCAAGGAGCAGGCCCTGCGCTACGCCGCCGAGGCGGAGAACACCAAGCGCCGCGCCGAGCGCGAGATGAACGACGCCCGCGCCTACGCGATCCAGAAGTTCGGCCGCGACCTGCTGGGCGTCGCCGACAACCTGTCGCGCGCCACGGCCCACAGCCCCAAGGACTCGACCGACGCGGCGGTGAAGAACTTCATCATCGGCGTCGAGATGACCGAGAAGGAGCTGCTCGGCGCCTTCGAACGCAATGGCCTCAAGCAGATCGCGCCGGCCAAGGGCGAGAAGTTCGATCCGCACCTGCACCAGGCCGTGATGGAGCAGCCGGCGACCGACGTCGCCGCCGGCGGCGTGATCACCGTGCTGCAGGCCGGCTACGAGCTGATGGGGCGCCTGGTGCGTCCGGCCATGGTCGCCGTGGCGGCTAAGGGCTCGACCGGCCCCTCCGCCAACGAGCCCTCGGCGGCCGCCAATCCGTATGCCGGCGCCGGCGCGGACGGCGACAGCTCGGGCGGTTCGTTCGACCAGAAGGCCTGACGAGGCCGAAAGCTTCGTTTTTCGGACCGCGGGGCGCGCGAATGACGGGCGCGCCCCCTTTCGCCCTCCGCGCTTTGCGATAATGTCGGCGGTCCATTCTCAACGGGGGTAGCGGGCGATTCCTTGCGTTCAGCCCGCACGATCTGGACCGGACTATGAAGCTTACAATCGAACGGGCGGCGCTCCTGAAGGCGCTGAGTCACGTGCAGAGCGTCGTCGAGCGGCGCAACACCATTCCGATCCTGTCGAATATCCTGCTGTCGGCCGAGGGCGATCGCCTGTCCTTCTCGGCCACCGATCTGGACATGGAGATCATCGACGAGGGCTTCGCCCAGATCGACGTGCCCGGCCAGATCACGGCGCCGGCCCACACCCTGTATGAAATCGTCCGCAAGCTGCCCGACGGCGCCGACGTTTCGCTGAGCTTCAGCGGCGACGATCCGCGCCTGGTGATCCAGGCGGGCCGCTCGCGCTTCAACCTGCCGGTGCTGCCGGCCGGCGACTTCCCGGTGATGAGCAGCGACGGCCTCTCCAGCCGGATCGCGGTCGACACCAACGAGCTGATCCGCCTGATCGACAAGACCCGCTTCGCGATCTCGACCGAAGAGACCCGCTATTACCTGAACGGCCTCTACGTCCACACGGTCAATGAAGGCGGAGAGACCAAGCTGCGCGCCGTGGCCACCGACGGCCACCGCCTGGCCCTGGCCGAGATGCCGGCGCCGGAAGGCGCTGCCGGCCTGCCGGGCGTGATCATCCCGCGCAAGACCATCGCAGAAGCCCGCCGCCTGATGGAATCGGCCGGCGAGACGGTCGACCTGCAGCTTTCGCCCCAGAAGGTCCGCTTCGAGTTTGGCCAGGCCGCCCTGACGTCCAAGGTCATCGACGGCGCCTTCCCGGACTATCTGCGCGTCATCCCGCGCGACAACGCCAAGATCCTGACCTTGGACAACGACCTGTTCGCCAAGGCTGTCGACCGGGTGGCCACCATCTCGGCCGAGAAGAGCCGTTCTGTGAAGCTGGCCATCGAGCCGGGCCGCATCACCCTGACCGTCCGCAACATGGAAGCCGGCCAGGCCGTGGAAGAGGTCGAGGTTGATTACGACGGCGAGCCCTTCGAGATCGGCTTCAACGCCCGCTACCTGCTGGACGTCTGCGGCCAGATCGGCGGACCGATCGCCGAGTTCCGCTTCGCCGACCCGGCCAGCCCGACCCTGGTGGTCGATCCGGTCGACCCGGGCGTGAAGTACGTGCTGATGCCGCTGCGGGTCTGATCTCGCGATGGAGTCCTGAGGAACGAAGAGCGGGCGCTTCGGCGCCCGTTCTGCTGTCTGGCGCACTGCGGAGGCATCGTGGGGCGGGGGTCGACATTGCCCACGACGCCCTCTGCCGTAGGGTCATATTGCGATTGGTTATAAGCGCGCTAATGTCCGTTTTCCAAGAAAACGGGAGGTGCTCATGGCTAAGATTAACTACGTGACGGTCGGCTCGAACGACCTGGAGAAGGCCAAGGCCTTCTATGACGGCCTGCTGGGCTCGATCGGCATGAAGCCGTTGTTCGAGCACCCGTCCGGCGGCCGCCTCTATCGTGGTGATGGCTGCATGTTCGGGGTGCTGGGTCCGTACGACGGCAATCCGGCCTGCATCGGCAACGGCATGATGGGCGGCTTCGCTTTCGATACGGTCGAGGAGGTCGATGCCTTCCACGCCAAGGCGCTGGAGCTGGGCGGCACGGACGAGGGCGCGCCGGGCGCGCGGATGCCCAAGGTCTATTTCGCCTATTTCCGCGACCTGGATGGCAACAAGCTCTGCGGCTACAAGATGGGCTGAGTAGCTTCGGCCGGCGACACCGCTTAAGAACGCGCCATGGCGTCGGCCGCTTTGCTTTCCCTGACCTTGACGGACTTCCGCTCCTACGAGCGCGCCAGCCTCGAGACCGAGGGGCGTAGCGTCTACCTGTTCGGGGCTAACGGGGCCGGCAAGACCAACCTCCTCGAGGCGATCAGCCTGCTGAGTCCCGGAAAGGGGCTGCGAGGCGCCAGCATGGCCGAAGTCGGCCGGCGGATGCCCGGCGAGACCGTCGGCCGCGCCTGGGCCGTGGCCGCCGAGGTCGAGTCCGGTGAGGATGCTCCCCTCCGCATCGGCACCGGCGTGGAACAGGGTGGGGCCGCCCGCCGCACCGTGCGTATTGAGGGCGAGACCGTCTCGCCCGGCCGCCTGGCCGACCTCGTCCGGCCGATCTGGTTGACGCCGGCCCAGGATCGCCTGTTTCTGGAAGCCGCCTCCGAGCGTCGGCGGTTCTTCGACCGGCTGGTCTTCGCTGGCGAGCCTGGCCATGCGGCCAACGCCAACGCCTATGACAAGGCCCAGCGCGAGCGCATGCGGCTGCTGACCGATGCGGCCGAGGCCGGTCGCGCGCCGGACGCAACCTGGCTGAACGCCCTGGAGGCCCGGCTGGCGGAGTCCGGCGCCTTGCTGAGCCAGGCCCGCGCTCGCACGCTGCTGGCCCTGCAGAACGAGATCGACGGACGCGGCGACCGGCCGTTCCCGCAGGCTCGCCTGACGCTCACCGGCGAGTGGGAGAAGATGGCGCTGGACGAGGTCCCGTTCGCGGAAATCGAGGAGCGTCTGGCCGCCGCCCTGGCCGCCGCACGCCCCCGCGACGGGGCCGCCGGACGCGCCTTGACCGGCCCTCACAGAGGCGATCTGGCCATCTTCCACGTCGAGAAGGACCGTCCGGCTGCGGAATGCTCCACCGGGGAGCAAAAAGCCCTGATTTTGAACCTGGTTTTGGCCCAAGCAGCGCGACTTTCGCGTGCGGAATCCGCGCCGAATCCTGTAATATTGCTCGACGAAGTCGCCGCGCATCTCGACCTTACCCGTCGAGCAGCCCTGGCCGACGAACTCACAGCGCTCAAGCTCCAGGCCTTCCTCACCGGCACGGACGAGTCGCTGTTCGACCATCTCAAGGGTCGGGCGCTAGGCGTTCGCGTGGGCGATGCCGGCCTGACCACCCTGGAAGACGAATGACCGAGAACACCGAAGACCAAGTTCCCGAAGTGTCGGCCCCCGAAATGACCACCGAAGAAGCCGCCGCCCAGTACGGCGCGGATTCGATCAAGGTCCTGAAGGGCCTGGACGCCGTCCGCAAGCGCCCTGGCATGTACATCGGCGACACCGACGACGGCTCGGGCCTGCACCACATGGTCTACGAGGTGGTCGACAACGCCATCGACGAGGCCCTGGCCGGTCACGCCACCAAGGTCCAGGTGATCCTCAACGCCGACGGCTCGGTGACGGTCACCGACGACGGTCGCGGCATCCCGGTCGACATGCACGAAGGCGAAGGCGTCTCGGCGGCCGAGGTCATCATGACCCAGCTGCACGCCGGCGGTAAGTTCGACCAGAACAGCTACAAGGTCTCAGGCGGCCTGCACGGCGTCGGCGTCTCGGTCGTCAACGCCTTGTCGGACTGGCTGGAGCTCAAGATTCACCGGGGCGGCAAGGCCCACCAGATGCGCTTCGAGCGCGGCGACGCGGTTACCTCACTGAAGGTCACCGGCGACTCGCCGATGCGCGAGGACGGGCCGAAGGCCGGCGAACTGCTGTCGGGCACGGAAGTGACCTTCTTCCCGTCGCGATCGACCTTCGCGTTCATCGAATTCGACCGGAAGACCCTGGAGCACCGGCTGCGCGAGCTGGCCTTCCTGAATTCGGGCGTGACGATCTATTTCCGCGATCTGCGCGACGCCGAGCCGTGGGAAGAAAAGCTGCACTATGACGGCGGCATCGAGGCCTTCGTCCGCCACCTGGACAAGGTCAAGACCCCGCTTCTCAAGGCCCCGATCTCGGTGCGCGGCGTCAAGGACAAGGTCGAGGTCGACCTCGCCCTGTGGTGGAACGACAGCTACCACGAGCAGATGCTGTGCTTCACCAACAACATCCCGCAGCGGGATGGCGGCACGCACTTGTCGGCCTTCCGCGCGGCCCTGACCCGGATCATCACCGGCTATGCCGAGAGCTCGGGCATCACCAAGAAGGAAAAGGTCAGCGTCGGCGGCGAAGACGCCCGCGAAGGCCTGACCTGCGTGCTGTCGGTCAAGGTGCCGGACCCGAAGTTCAGCTCGCAGACCAAGGACAAGCTGGTCTCGTCCGAAGTGCGCCCTGCCGTCGAAGGCCTGGTGCAAGAAGGCCTGGCCACGTGGTTTGAGGAGCATCCGGCCGAAGCCCGGGCTATCGTTTCCAAGATCGCCGAAGCCGCCGCGGCCCGCGAAGCCGCCCGCAAGGCCCGCGAACTGACTCGCCGCAAGAGCGCGCTGGATATTACGTCACTGCCCGGCAAGCTGGCCGACTGCTCCGAGCGCGACCCGGCCAAGTCCGAGATCTTCATCGTCGAGGGTGACTCGGCCGGCGGCTCGGCCAAGCAGGCCCGCAATCGCGACAACCAGGCCGTCCTGCCGCTGCGCGGCAAGATACTGAACGTCGAGCGCGCCCGCTTCGACAAGATGCTGTCGTCCGACCAGATCGGCACGCTGATCACGGCCCTGGGGGCTGGCATCGGCCGCGACGACTTCAACCCGGACAAGGTGCGCTACCACAAGATCGTGCTGATGACCGACGCCGACGTCGACGGCGCCCACATCCGCACCCTGCTGCTGACCTTCTTCTACCGGCAGATGCCGGAGCTGATCGAGCGCGGCTACATCTACATCGCCCAGCCGCCGCTCTACAAAGCCGCCAAGGGCAAGTCCTCGCGCTATCTGAAGGACGACAGCGAGATGGACGCCTTCCTGATCGACGAGGGCGTCGACGGGGCCGAGCTGGACCTGCCCTCGGGCGAGCGCCGCACCGGCCAGGACCTGCTGGCCCTGGTGCAGCTGTGCCGCCAGGCCAAGGGCAATATCGATCGCCTGGCCGCCCGCGCGCCGTCGTTCGCCATCGAGCAGTCGGCCCTGGCGGGCCTGCTGGGCGAAACGCCCGACATCGCCGCCGCGGCGGCCCGCCTCGACCTCTATGCCGAGGAAGGCGATGGCCCGTGGACCGGCGAACGCAACGACACGGCCTTTGTCTTCAAGCGCACACGCCGCGGCGTCACTGAAAGCGTGGTGCTGGACGACGGTCTGCTGCACGCGGCCGACGCCCGTCGCCTGGCCGAGCGGGCCGGGGCTCTCGCCGAGATCTTCTCGGGCCGGGCCGTGTTCCGCCGCAAGGACAAGTCGACCACCGTCCGGGGGCCGATGGACCTGATCGCCGCCGTGATGGACGCCGGTCGCAAGGGGCTGAGCATCCAGCGCTACAAGGGTCTGGGCGAGATGAATCCCGACCAGCTGTGGGAGACGACGCTGGATGTCGAGGCCCGCACCCTGCTGCAGGTTCGCGTCAACCACGCCGACGACGCCGACGAGATGTTCAGTCGCCTGATGGGCGACCTGGTCGAGCCGCGCCGCGAGTTCATCCAGGAAAACGCCCTGGACGCCGAGGTCGATGTCTAGGTCGCAATAGAAGGCGATGCTTTTTAAGCGCCGGGCGCCCAAATCACGGGCGTTCCGGCGTTTTCTCGTTACCGAAGCCCGTCGCGGTTTGGGTGTGGCCCAGGGTGTCATCGCGCGACGATGACGAGGGCGTCATCTTGCGTAGAGTGAGTCGATTAGACGGAAGTTTTGCGTGGGGGCTTACCTGTGATGGAACAAGACGCCAGTCTTCGTCCTGAACGGATCCTGGATTTGTCTGAGCGTCTGTCCAGTGTGGCGGGCGAGAAGATCGGTGAAATCGCCCGGGTCAATCGCGCGGCCAAGATGCTGTCGATCAACGCGCTGATCGTGGCGG
The DNA here is from genome assembly GCF_002742625.1 of Caulobacter sp. FWC2. Lineage (NCBI taxonomy): Bacteria > Pseudomonadati > Pseudomonadota > Alphaproteobacteria > Caulobacterales > Caulobacteraceae > Caulobacter > Caulobacter sp. FWC2. The sequence continues at coordinate 4,963,195 of NZ_PEBF01000001.1, read as the reverse complement.
CGCGCGCCGGGGAGGCCGGCAAGGGCTTCGCCATCGTCGCCGAGGAATTCAAAAAGATCTCCACCGAAATCGACGCCGTGGCGGCCGCCCTGGAGAGCCAGGTGCGCGCCGATCTCGACGAGCTGTCGGCCATCGGCGGAGCGATCCTGGGCCACATGCGCGGCCAGCGCCTGGCCGATCTGGCCTTGAACGCCATCGAAATCGTCGACCGCAATCTCTATGAACGCACCTGCGACGTCCGCTGGTGGGCGACGGACTCCGCCGTGGTCGCCTGCCTGGCGGACGCCGATCCCGGCGCCAGCCGCTACGCCAGCGAGCGCCTGGGCGTGATCCTCGACGCCTACACCGTCTATCTCGACCTATGGATCTGCGACACCAAGGGACGAGTGGTCGCCAACGGCCGGCCCGGCAAGTATCCCGGCGTCATCGGCCAGTCCGTCGCCGACGCCAAGTGGTTCCGCGATGGCATGCGCACTTCCACCGGCGACGACTTCGTGGCCTGCGACATCGAAAAGGCCCGCGCCCTGGGCGACGCGCCTGTCGCCACCTACGCCACGGCCATTCGCGAGGGCGGTCAGGCCAAGGGCAAGATCCTGGGCGTGCTAGGCGTCCATTTCGACTGGCGGCCCCAGGCCCAGGCCGTGGTGGATGGGGTTCGCCTGACGTCCGAGGAGCGCGGCCGCTCGCGTGTCCTGCTTCTGGACCAGAAGGGCCGAGTCCTGGCCTCTTCCGACAATCACGGCGTCCTGACCGAGATCTTCCCGCTGGATATCTCCAGTGGCGCGATGGGCAGCTACGCCGACGGCGACATCACGGTCGGCTACGCGCTGACGCCCGGCTACGAAACCTATGCCGGCCTGGGCTGGTACGGATGTCTGGTTCAGCGGCGGCAAGTTCCCGTCGTAGCGGTCGCCGCCGCCTAGTCTTGATCCGATCACTGCGGAATATTCGGACGACTTAGTCGCGTGCTGCGCGAAAGCGGTCAGATTCTCGGCATTATCCATAGATTCTCGCAGTGCAGCATTGCCATTAGCGCCTGCACATGGTTGTTTAAGCCTAACCATACACTCAGCAGATCATCTGTGTGTCTGCTGCACAGCGATACGCGCGTCACATTCCTAGTCTAACCATCGGCCAGGTGGTGTTCACGTTTAGATCGCATCTTGAGTGTGATCTCCGGGGAACGGTGTAGCCGGGAAAAGGCGAAACCACCTTATCCGGGCTAGAGCATTTATATACGTTGTCCTAAGGGACGCCGTTCAATTGGAGGGAGCAATCATGGCTTCTAACCGCATCCGCGCCTTGATGCTTGGCGCCATCATGGCGATTGCCCCGCTTTCGATGGGTTCGATTACCATCCTGTCGGTGGCGAACGCCGCCGCGCCGACGCGGGCTGAAGTGCGAGCGCAGATCGCCAAGGCCGTGACGGATGCGACCAAGTCGCAACCGTTCGTGGATGCTCAGAAGGAAGGCGCTGATGCTCAGGCCGCCTTGAACGCGCTTCCAGCCAACGCGACCGCCGCCCAGAAAAAGGCCGCGCAGGATAAGGTTGACGCCGCCAAGGCGAAGCAGTCCGCGATTCTCCAAAGCGCCGTCGCGGCCGCCATGCAGGCGGCAATCGCCGCAGGGGCGCCGGTGTCCATCGTCAGCGCCGCGCTCAACGACGCGGTTGCGGCGGGCGCCGTTCCGCCGGCGGTTGGGGCCGCTGTCGTGGCGCAGATCAACGCCATCATCACCGCGTCGACGACGACGGGCGACGCGCCCAACCTGGTCAACCCTCCGACGGCAAATCCTCCGGGTTCGGGCGGTCAGACGACGGTTGCCCCGGCGGTGTTCGACCCTTGTGCGGGCGTGATCGCGACCTATTGCGGCTAAGATTTGAAATTCGGGCGGATTGGCGCGCCTCGACGCGCGGCGACCGCCTGCTGGTGGGGATTAAGCTATGCGACTTCTGACGTGCTCGGCCATTGCGGCCTGTATCGCGTTGACCGCGCCACAAGCTGTTCAGGCGCAGGATCTCGGTTCAAACTTCAAGCGCGACAAGAACGTTTCCGTTCGTCAGCGCCCGCGACCCGACTACGAGGCGAGCGGTCAGAAGGCCGGCGGTTTCACGCTTTACCCGCGCGTGACCGTCGATCTCGAACATAACGACAATATCTACGCCGTGGCGGCGGGTAAGATTGACGACAACATCTGGCGCGTGAAGCCGGAGCTGGCCGTTCGTTCGAACTGGTCGCGCAACGCGCTCGGCTTCTTCGCCGGCGGCAATGTGGTTCGCTATGGCGATCAAAAGACCGAGAACACCCAAGAATACACACTCGCTGCGAACGGCCGCATTGATGTGGTGCGCGGCTCGAACGTTTCGGGCTCTGCCCAGTACCAGAATCTGATCGAACCGCGTTCGGCCATCACGGCTGGTACACCCGCCGGTGCGACGCCCAAGCCGGTCAAGTACAACATCACCACCACCAACCTGACCGCGGTGAAGGAATTCAATCGTCTGCGCCTGACGGGCCGCCTGGACGACAAGGATTTCAACTACAAAGATCAGGGCGCTGCATTCAATCAGAACACGCGGGATCGCAACGAACTGTCCTACGGCGCCAAGGCCGAGTACGCGGTCAGTCCGGATACGGCGGTCTATGCGACGGCCACGGGCAACAAGCGCGACTACGACATCAAAGGCGCCACGGATCGCTCGTCGGACGGCTATGTTGTGGGTGTCGGCGCCAACTTCGAGGCGTCCGATCTGGTGCGTGGTGACCTCCAGGTCGGCTACATGAAGCAGTCCTACGACAAGAGTGCGCTCTACAAGAGCATCAGCGGTTTCAACGCGGCGGGGCGCCTGGAGTGGTTTCCGACCCAGCTGACGACCGTCGGCCTGAACGGTTCGCGCACGATCGAAGAGTCGACCGCCACGGGTTCGGCGGGCTTCATTTCCAACAATATCGGCGCCACGATCGACCACGAACTGCTGCGTAACGTCCTGCTGTCTGGCGCCTACACCCACGGCAAGGACAACTACAAGGGCGTGGATCGCAGCGACAAGCGCGACAACGTCTCGGCGACGGCGGCCTATCTGCTGAACCGTCGCGTCGGCCTGTTCCTGACGTACAATTACCTGAAGCAAGACTCGTCTGGCGCGGCCAAGGCATCTTCGTTCAAGGACAACAAGCTGATTGCGTCCGTGGCGCTGCAGTTCTAGCGACGTCCACGAAACGGCAAGGTTTGCCGATTACTGAGAGTACCCATGGACGGCTCCGGTTTTGAAACTTCGAACGCTCCGGTGAATGACACCGGAGCGTTGTCTTTTGACCTGAACGTCGTGATCGCGACGTTCAGGCGACGCTTCCGACTCTTCGCGGCGGTGGCGGTGGTCGTGTTTGCGGCGGTGGTCTTGTTCACCCTGCAGCAGACACCCCGCTACACGGCGACGGCGCAGGTGATGCTGGATGTCCGCAAGGAACAGGTCACTGATATGAGCGCGGTGCTCTCGGGCCTGCCGGCGGATTCTTCCGTGGTCGATACCGAGGTCGAGGTGTTGAAGTCGCGGTCGCTGGCGGCGCGTGTCGTCAAGGACCTGAAGCTTGAGCAAGACCCCTACTTCAACCCTAATCTCGCGAAGGCCAAGGGTGCCAAGGCCTGGTTCTCATCGTTGAAGAAGGCGGCGTCACCCACGACGGGCGCGCCGACGGATCCGATCGAGTTACAGCGCCTACGCGAACGCATTGTCGACAATGTGCTGGGCGGGCTGAAGGTTCGCCGCGCCGGTCTGACCTATCTGATCGCGATCGACTATACCCACACCGATCCGAGGCGGGCGGCCGAACTGGCCAACGCTTTCGCCAACCTCTACCTGACCGAACAGCTCGAGGCGAAGTTCGACGCGACCCAGAAGGCCAATGAGTGGCTGGACACTCGTGTCGGCGAGCTGCGTGACCAGGTCCAGCAGGCCGACGCGGCGGTTCAGCAGTACAAGATCGCAAACAACCTGCTGAGCGCCGAAGGCGCGACCCTGACCGAGCAGGAAATCTCCGGCCTGAACCAGCAGCTGGCCCTGAGCCGCGCCGCGCAGGCCGAGACCGACGCGCGCCTGAACATTGCTCGCCAGCAGCTGGCGCGCGGCAGCACGGGCGAGGACGTTGGCGAGTCCCTGAACTCGCCGGTCGTGCAGCAATTGCGCAAGCAACGGGCGGAGAAGAGCGCTCAGGTGGCCGATCTCAGCGGCCGCTACGGCGATCGTCACCCGGACCTGCTGAAGGCCAAGCGCGAGCTGGCCGACATCGACAGCCAGATCCAGGCCGAAATCCGCCGCATCATCTCCAACCTGGAAGCCCAGGCCCAGGTCGCGCGTCAGCGGACCGGTTCGGTGGCGTCCAGCGTGTCAGCCTCGAGGGGGACTCTGGCCGGCAACAACCGCGCCAGCATCGGCCTGTCCGAGCTGGAGCGTAAGGCGCAATCGGTCAAGACTCTGTACGAGAGCCTGCTGGGCCGCTTCAAGCAGACCACGACGTCGGATGGGATCGAGCAAGCCGACGCCCGGGTGGTTTCGCCGGCCAAGATTCCGACCGGCCCCAGCTATCCCAAACCTTCGCTGAACCTGGCGCTGGGTCTGGTTCTGGCGCTGGGCGCCGGCGTAGCCGCGATCGTCCTGGCCGAGATTCTGATGGCGGGCCTGTTCACCGAGGACGAGGTCGAGCGGCGGCTGGGCCTGCCGTATCTCGGCGCCGTCCCGACCCTGGGCACCACGGTGGACGACGCCAAGACGCTGAAGGGCATGACGCCGTCCGACTACCTGCTGGCCAAGCCCCTCTCCAGCTTCGCCGAAAGCCTGCGCAAGCTGCGCGCGTCGATCCTGTTCTCCAAGGTCGGCGAGCCCGTGAAGGTCATCGCGGTCACCTCGTCTCTCCCGGGCGAAGGCAAGACCACGACGACCTTCTGTCTGGCCCGCACCCTGGCGAGCTCGGGCGCCAAGGTGGTGGTAGTTGATTGCGACCTGCGCCAAGGCGCGATCAGCCAGTTCCTGAAGGAGCCGGCCTCCGTGGGTCTGCTGGAGGTCCTGAACGGCGTCGCAACCCTGGATCAGGCCGTGGTCACGGACGAAAGCGGGGCGCACATCCTGCCGCTGGCCAAGTCGGCCTATACGCCGCGTGACGTGTTGGGCTCGTCGGCCATGCACAAGCTGCTGCAGGATCTTCGCGCGCGCTATGAGATCGTGCTGCTGGACACCGCGCCGCTGCTGGCCATCGCCGACACGCGCATCCTGGCGCCGCACGCCGACGCCGTGGTGATGCTGGTGCGCTGGAAGAAGACGCCGGTTAAGGCGGTGCAGTCGGCCTTGACCCTGCTGCAAGGCACGCGCGCCTTTATCGCCGGCGTGGCCCTGACCCAGATGGATCTCAAGGCCCAGTCCCGCTACGGCTACGGCGACTCCTATTATTACTACGCCAACTATCGAAAGTATTATGCGGACTAGGACGCGCGGGGGCGGGGGGGCGTCCTCGCCCGGGGCGGCCAGGACGCGAAAGCTGCAAGTCTCCGAGGGCGCCGCCATCGGCGCTCTCGTTGCTCTGATCCTGGCCGAGATTGTCGCGTTCGGGGCCAGCGACGTCGCCGTGGCGACGGTGTTCGGCGTGCTTCAGGCCGCTTTCCTGCTGGTTCTGCTGGCGACGTGCAGGTGGGCTCAGAAGGTCCCCAGCGTTCTGACCGCGCCTTGGCCCGGGCTGCTGTTCGCCGGCGTTCTGGTCGCGGCGGCCTGGTCTCTGACCCCGTTCGGCCCGGGCGGCGCGCATCCGGTCTGGAGCTATCTGGACCGCAATGGCGGCGCGATCACCGTTGATCGCTCCTCACTCATCCTCAACCTGCTGCGTCTCGTCGGCCTGGCCTGCCTGTTCCTGGCCGCGCGGATCATCGGTGCGTCCGAGACACGGCGCCGGGCGCTAGTCTGGTGGCTGCTGCTGGGCCTGACCGCCTTCGCCGCGGTCGCGATCGTCGACCATGTGAGCCTACGGGCCGGACGACGCCTGACGGCGACCCTGTTCAGCCCCAACACTGCCGCGACGCTGATGGGCGTAGGGGCGATCTTCGCCGCGATGTTCTTCTCCCAGACGGTCCAACGCACGGGCGGCGCTTTGCGCCTCGACCGGATGGACCTGAGCGCCAGCCTGAGCTTGGCTGCGGCGGCGGTCTTCGCGGTCGCCTTGGCGCTGACGGCCTCTCGGGGCGGAATCTTCGCCACCGTGGTCGGTCTTGCGGTGCTGCTGACGTGGCAAGTGCTGGCTCAGGGACGGCGAGTTCGCGCCATAGCGATCGTCGGCGGCGCGGCGGTTTTGCTGGTCGTCATTGGCGTCGCCATGCGCAGCGCCGAGCTGACCGCCGCACGGCTTGAGCACCTGGACGGCGACGTCGCCACCCGCAAGGCGATCTTCGACGCGCACTGGCAGGCCTTTCAGTCCTCGCCCTGGTTCGGCTACGGGCTGGGCTCCTTCCCGATCGTCAATCAGCTGATCACGACGACCGAAAACCTGAACGTCCTGCATGACGTGCGCGCCACGCACAACCTCTACCTCCAATGGCTGGAGGAGACCGGGATGGTCGGTTCCGTCGCCATGCTGGCTTGGCTGCTCGCCGCGCTATGGCGTGTCGGACAGGACGCGATCAGGCCGGGTACGGTGGGTGCGCTGGCGCGCGCCACGATCGCCGCCACGGTCGTCGTCCTCCTGCATGGCCTTTCGGATTTTGCCGTTCAGGTCCCGGCCCTGCAGGCGCTCTTCGCCGTGGGGCTTGGCGCGATGACGGCGACCGGGGCGCCGCGCCGTGCGGGAGTCGAGCGCAAGGCGGACTGGGGAACGACCGCTTTCGCGGGTCTGGCCCTCGTCGCTTCGCTGCTGTTCGCCCTTCCTCTGGCGGCGTCAAGGTTCGGCGGCGACCTTTCCACCATCCCGACGGCTTCGGCGGAGGTGCTGGCGAGCAGCATCGAGGGCGGTCTCACTTCCCCGGCGGACTCGACGACGCGGGCGCGCCTGGAGAGCCTCAGCCGTCGCGAAGTCGCCCTTCGTCCCGGATCCGGCGCCGCGTGGCTTCGGAAGGCGGCCGTCGATTTCCAGCGGAGCGACATCGCCGCGGCCAATATCGCCCTCAGCCACTCCTTCGCGGTCGCTCCACTGCAAACCAGCCTTTTCAGGAGCCGAACGCTCCTGGCCTATGAGCACTGGCCCGAGCTGTCGGCGGGCGTGCGCGACCAGGCCGTCTATCAGGCGCGTATCGAGTTTGGCCGGCCTGACGGCGAGCGGCGTCTGATGAGCGTGGTCGGCGGCGTCCGCAATCCTTCGGGCCGGCTTGCGCTCGCGTTCCTGATGGTCTCCGAACGCCTATCTCGGGCCCAGGCAAAGGCTCAGTAGGCGTTCTCGGCGATCAGCAGGCTGGGAATGGTGAGCAGCACGATCTGGGCGTCCTTCAGGATCGACCAGGTCCGGATGTAGTCGATATCGGCCTCGACCCGCTTCCGCATGGCGTCGACCGTGTCTGTGCCGCCGCGCAGGCCCTTGACCTGCGCCCAACCCGTCAGGCCCGGGCGAGCCTGATAGCGGGCGTGGTAGTCGGGGATATGCGTGCCGTAATAGTCGTCGTGGGCTGCGGCGTGCGGGCGAGGACCGACCAGAGACATGTCGCCGCGCAGCACGTTCAGCAGCTGCGGCAGCTCGTCGATGCTGCTGGCGCGCAGGAGGCGGCCGATACGCGTGACGCGGTCGTCGCCACGCTGCGCCTGGATCAGTTCCGGGCCGTCCTCGCGGCAGCGCATGGTGCGCAGCTTGAGGATCTGGAACTTGGCGCCGCCCAAGCCGCCCCGCATCTGTCGGAACAGGGCGGGGCCGGGCGATTCAAGCTTGATCAGCAAGGCCGCCAGAAGCAGCAGCGGCGCGAACAGCAGCAGCAACAGGCCGGATGACACGATATCGAACGCGCGCTTGTAAGGATCCGTCGCAACCTTCGGCAACGGATCATGCAATTTCGGCGAGATGCGCCCGGTATACGATCCCCCGTCCACCAGATAACCCTCTAATTCCCCACCACGTCACGACTGGTTTCCAGTTCGGACGGTCTCAAGTTAGCCCAAACTCTCCACAGCGTCGCCGGGAAAAATCCACAGCCCCCGCATATATGCTTAACGCACGTAGACTCTGTTCATTCACGGGCGATTAGCCGCGCCGCACTACACTTGATCGCATCAGGAGTGTGATCGATGATTGAAGCGAAGATCTCGTTTGACCAAGTCGACGCCGCCCAGCCCGCGCCCGCCAAGCGTCTTCCGCCGCTATTGGGGCTGGGTATGGGCGCTGTTATCTCGGTGAGCCTCTGGAGCGCCCTGGCGCTGGCCGTTTCCCACCTCCTCTAGCTCAACCGCCGACGCTATCAGTTCGTCTGAAGACCCGTCGTCGCGCCCGCTCAAGATCGAGCGGGCGTTGTTGTTCACGCCGATGCCTAGACCGAAAGAACCCCGGACCGTCAGGCCCGGGGTTTGTTGCATTCAGAGGGGCGGCTTCGGATCAGGCGACGGTGGTCCACAGCGCCGTGCCCGGGATCTGACGTTCGACCCAGTGGTAGTTAAGGTCTTCCCAGGGCGTCGCCCAGGGAGTCAGGTTGTCCAGCACCCAGTCGCCGCTCTGCAGCGAGACCATCAGCACGGCGTGGCTCTCGCCACGCGCCGTGAAGGCGACGGCCATGGACAGGGCAGCTTCCGGCACGCCGGCCGCGATCAGCTGGCGGCGCTTTTCCAGCGCATAGTCCTCGCAGTCGCCATAGAGCTTGCCGTTCACCAGGCGCGGCAGCGACCAGTATTCGGCCTGGCCGTAGAGATCCTGGTCCGTGGCCTTTTTGACTGTGCGATTGACCAGCTGGTTGACCTGGTTCAGCAGCTTCATTTGCTCGCGGTCCGTGCGGGTGGTCCAGGCGAGAGTCATGGGCTCGCTCGGGGCGGGGGCGGGCGTTGCGATGACAGCGGCGGTGACCGGGCGCGCCTGGCCGGCGGGGACGAAATCCTCCACGGCGGCGGGTTTCCAGGCCTCGACGGTCTCCACCATGATCAGGCCAAACGCGTTGTCGTCGGGCGAGACGGCCGAACCGGTGGCGTCGAACTGGTGTTGTGAAACCGCGCCGACCGACGAGGTCGGAGCCAGACCGGACACGCCGCCCAGCAGGGCCAGCTGGTTGCCGGGGACGCCGCAGGCGCTGGCGTCGCGGTGGCACAGGTCAGCAAAGCCCATCGGGGCGCCGACGCCTTCGCCGCGTGGCATGAACGGCATCGAGCCCGCCTGAGCGCTGCCGCCGGCCATCATCGCGATAGCGCTCACGAGCCCCAGAACAATGTTACGCGTCTTGAACATGCTGACCCCGCTGTGTTCGTGGGGTCAGTATTCATTTGGGCCGCAAATTTGAGCTGAATTTAGATGGTATAATCTGGATGTTTAACTGTGGTAATTCTAGAATTAACTACAATGAGACGGAAATATACTTAGTAAATTGAAGTGAAACGGGCGTGGTGAATTGCGAGTAAACGCTCGTGAGCGCCGTTGAACTACGCCGCTGGCTGAGGCAAAATCAAAGTTCTTGGTTCCGGCGCCTGTCGCCGTCCTGGCGAGTTCGATGTTCAAGTCCCTTTTTCGTCCGAAGCCCCAGTCGCGCCGCGCGTCGTCCACGGGCGGTCGGATGGTTTACGCCGTGGGGGATGTTCATGGTCGGCTCGACCTTCTGGACGGCTTGATCGGGGCGGTGACCGAGGACTATCGCGACACGGGGCGCGAAGACCCGCCTGTGCTGGTCATGCTGGGCGACTATGTGGACCGCGGCGCCCAGTCCTCGGCGGTGATCGACCGGCTGATCCTGCTGAAGGCGCAGGCGGCCGAGGGGCGTTTCGAATTTCGCACCCTGATGGGCAATCACGAAGAGACGCTGCTGCACTTCCTCGATGATCCGATGGCCGGACCGTCCTGGGTCGAATACGGCGGCGGCGAGACGCTGATGTCCTACGGCGTGCAGCGCCCCGTGGGCCGCGCCGAACCCGAGGCCTGGGAGCAGGCCCGCCAGGCCTTCCGCGCCGCCTTCCCGTCGGCTCACGAGGCGTTCCTGCGCCAGCTGGAGCTTGTGGTCGTCTATGGCGACTACGTCTTCGTTCATGCGGGCGTGCGTCCAGGCGTGCCGCTGGAGCGCCAGGTCCCTGCCGATCTGCTGTGGATCCGCAACGAATTCCTCGACAACCCGCACGGTCTGAAGGCCACCGTCGTCCACGGCCACACGCCGGTGGAGGAGGCTTTCGTGGGGCGCCAGCGGATCAATGTCGACACCGGCGCCTATGCGACCGGCGTCCTGACCGCCGTTAGACTTGATGGCGGCGAACCTAAGATCATTCAGTTTAGTAAAGCGCGCGCGACCTGAGTCTTGATCTTGTTCATGTCACGGTCACATGCGATGTGGCATTTCGTTTTCCAAGTCTGACAAGTTCCCAGGTTTTAAACGTCCAAGGTGAGACGCTTCGCGATGATCGGTGTTTCGAAACTCTCGCGCCTCTTTTCGATGTTGGCGCTGGTCGTCTGCATCGCCGGCCTCGGCGGGGGCGGCGCCGCGCGCGCCCAGCAGCCGATCGTCAGCGACACGCCTGTGCCGGCGGCGCAGTCGATGGACTATCTGCTCGGCGCCGGCGACAAGGTGCGGGTGACCGTCTATGGCGAGCCCACCCTGTCGGGCGAGTTCTTCGTCACGGGCAGCGGTCTGATGTCGCTGCCGCTGGTCGGCGAGATCAAGGCGGGCGGCCTGACGGTCGGCCAGTTCCAGGACGCCGTGCAGAAGTCGCTCAGCGACGGCTATCTGAAGGAGCCCCGCGTCAGCGCCGAAGTCCTGACCTTCCGCCCATTCTACATCCTGGGCGAAGTCGAGAAGCCGGGCACCTATCCCTACACGGCGGGTCTGACGGTGCTGAACGCGGTGGCCACCGCCGGCGGCTTCACCTACCGGGCCGACAAGAAGAGCGTCTACATCAAGCACAACGGCGAAACGACCGAGGTGAAGGGCGGGCTGGCCCCGTCGACCACGGTGGCGCCGGGCGACACGATCCGGATCGGCGAGCGCTTCTTCTGATCCGAAGCGCGGCTGAACGAGACAAGGCCCGGCGGGATGACCGCCGGGCCTTCGTCGTTTCAGGACGGGAAAATCATGAGGCCCCACTGTGCAACCTAGCCGGCTTGAAACCGTTACGAAGAACGCGGTCGACCCCACGAGCGTCGTTTGACGTCCATCATGGTCCTCGCGACTCCCCGGCCTTTGGCTTTCTCTCCGCGAGCCTCCGGTTTTCCGAAGGCTCGCCATGCCTGCCCGACGACATAGTTCCGAAGATGTGGACCTGAGCTTGGCGTTGGCCATTGTCACGTCGTCGCCCGGGCCACTTCTTCTCCTGGATGGCCAGCAGACTGTGATCGCGGCGAGCACGTCGTTTTGCGACCTCTTCGGCGTCGACCTGGCCGCGTTGACGGGGCAGTCCCTCTACGCCTTGGACGGGGGTGAATGGGACAGCCCCGAACTGCGATCCCTGATGATAGCGACCGTGTCGGGGGAAAGCGCGCCGGGCGCCCGGGATATCGATCTCAATCGGCCCCTGGAGCGGGTTCGTCACTTGGTCGTGCAAGCCAGACGGCTGACCTATCTGGATCTCGATCAAACGCGGATCCTCGTGGCGGTGTCGGACATCACCGACTCGCTCGCCGACGCGGCGTCGAAGGCGCGCGCGCTGGCGGAAAGCAGCGTGCTGTTGCAGGAGGTCCGGCACCGGGTCGCCAACAGCCTGCAGATCATCGCCAGCGTGCTCTTGCAGAACGCGCGAAAGACCACCTCCGACGAGACGCGGGGACATCTCAAGGACGCTCACCATCGGGTGATGTCCGTCGCCGCCCTCGAACGCATGCTGTCGACGTCCGAAAGCGGCGACATCGAGGTGCGGACCTATTTCACAAGCCTTTGCGAAAACATCGCGGCCTCGATGATCGGCGAGGTCGACCGCATCACCTTGGCCGTGGAGGGCGGCCATGGGGTCGTCGAGGCCAGGGTCTCGGTCAGCCTGGGCCTGATCGTCACCGAACTCGTCATCAACGCGCTCAAGCACGCCTTCCCCGATGGCCGGCCTGGCAAGATCACGGTCGACTACGATTTCCACGGGCCAAACTGGATTCTTTGCGTCCGCGACGATGGCGTCGGCATGCCGTTGACGGCGCCGCTTCGAACAGGCCTGGGCACGAGCATTGTCCGGGCGTTGGCCGGGCAGTTGAACGCCTCGGTCGAGGTCACGCCGGAGCAACCCGGCACCCAGGTTTCCATCAAGCACACCCAGATCGCCCTGGTTCAGGACGATCCCGAGACGGCGAGCCAGCCGCCTGTGATGGCCGAGGAGCCGCCGGTTTCGGCGGGCTTGCGAATGGAGGAACGATCATGAGCGCGCGCCTAGCCGACGAGACCGCCACCTTGATGATTGTCGAGGATGAAGCGCTGGTGGCGATACTCCTCCGGGACGAGTTGCACGACGCAGGATACAGGGTGCTCGACCTGACCGACCGACACGCCGATGCGCTGAAGGTCGCTGAGGCTGAAAAGCCGGACCTGGCGCTGGTCAACATCCGGCTCGCCGGGCGTGACGACGGCATCGAGCTGGCCGAGCACCTGAAGGCCTTGGGAATTCCGGTCCTGCTGATCAGCGGCCAGGTCAGCCGAGCGAGTTCCGCCAAGACCGTGGCGATCGGCTCGCTTCCCAAGCCTTATGACGCCGCTGACATGGTGTTGGCGGTGGCCTATCTGCTGGCGCGCCTGCATGGCGACGCGTCCCTGCCCAAGCCGAGCAGGCTTGAAGTGTTTGACGAGGCCGGCTTCGATCTCGCGCCCGCAGCCTAGGGTGTGCTGTAAGCAAGAAGTTGATCTTATTGGGAAAAATGGCGCACCCGATAGGATTCGAACCTATGGCCTTTGCCTTCGGAGGGCAACGCTCTATCCAGCTGAGCTACGGGTGCGCGCGACCCTGGCTGACCAGGGCGGAAGCGGGTCTTAGCCGAAAGGCGGCTCAAGGGCAAACGGGTTCATAGTCGCCTTCCTAGGCTGACCCCATGTAGATGAACCGCGCCACGAAAAGGGCCGCCAGGACGAACAGCAGCCAGTCGCCGGGCTTGGCCTGACCGCGCGCCAGCTTCAGGACGGCGAAGGCGGTGATGCCGAACGCCAGGCCGTTGGCGATCGAGAAGGTCAGCGGGATGGCGATCACCGTCAGGAAGGCGGGGATGGCCACGCCCGGATCCTCCCAGTCGATATCGGCCAGAGCGCCGATCATCATCGAGCCGACGATGATCAGGGCCGGGGCCGTGGCGGCGGCCGGAATCGCCTGGACCCAGGGCGCGAAGAACAGGGTCAGCAGGAACAGCAGGCCGACCACGATGGCGGTCAGGCCCGTGCGGCCACCGGCCGCGACACCCGAGGCGCTCTCGATATAGCTGACGACGGTCGAGGTGCCGGCCAGCGAGCCGCCGATCGTGGCGATGCTGTCGGCGGTGAGGATGCGGTTCAGGCGCGGGATCGTGCCGTCGGGCTGCACGAGGCCCGCCTTCTTGGTCACCGCCACCAGGGTCCCGACATTGTCGAACAGGTCGACGAACAGGAAGACGAAGATCACTTCCGCGATGGCCATGCCGGCTCCGCCGTTCAGGTGCAGGGCGGCGGGTACGTCCAGCTTGAAGGCCGTGGCCGTCAGGGCGGCCAGGCCCGACTCGCCGGGAACGACCTTGGCCAGGCCCAGGGCCCAGCCGGCAGCGGCGGCGACCAGGATGCCGATCAGGATCGCGCCCTTTACCCGCCAGACCATCAGCCCGCCCATGACGGCCAGGCCCAGTATGGCCAGGACCGCCGTCGGCTGGGTGAGGTCGCCCAGGGCCACCGTGGTGGCCGGATTGGCGACGATGATGCCGGCTTCCTTGAGGCCGATGAAGGCGATGAACAGACCCACGCCCGCCGCGACGGCCGAGAACAGCGGGCGCGGTATCGCCCCCACGATCAGCTGCCGGATCCCCGCCACGGTCAGGATCAGGAAGGCCACGCCCGACAGGAAGACGCAGCCCAGCGCCGTTTCCCACGGCAGGCCCATGCCCTTGACGACGGTGAAGGTGAAATAGGCGTTCAGGCCCATGCCGGGGGCCAGGGCGATCGGGTAGTTGGCGATCAGTCCCATCAGGATCGAGCCGAAGCCCGCGGCCAGGCAGGTGGCGGCGGCGACGGCGGCGATCGGCATGCCGGTCTGGCCCAGGATCGCCGGGTTGACGATCACGATATAGGCCATGGTCAGGAAGGTCGTGAAGCCGGCCAGCACCTCGGTGCGCACGCTCGTGCCCTGGGCCGAAAGCCCGAACTGCCGCTCTAGAAAGGTCATGCGATGCGCCCCCGACGCGCGCTCAAAACAGGTCGGGGCGAGTTTGGCCAGCGAGACCTGGAACGCAAGCCTTAGCTTGGCGCCAGCCTATCGATGCTCCCGAAAGGTCCTAGCGCTTGCGAAAACGCTTGGCCTCGGCCTCCAACTTGGACATCCAGGCTTCCGGCTCGGTGCTTTCCGGCTGAAAGGGCAGGGTCCCGGCCACGCCGCGCAGCGCCAGCCAGAGCGGCGCGGAAAAGTGACCCAGGACGCGGAGCGGCCGACGCTTGTCGTCGGTGACGTCCCAGCCTTCGGCCTCGAACGCGGCGACCTGCGCGGCCGGCGACTGGTTTTCGACATCGTCCCAGTCGGCCGGTCGCTCCACCGTCTCGGCCGCGTCGGCGGTCAAGCCGAACAAGGCGAGCACGCAGGCGTCGATCTCCGGGAACTCGGCCCGGGCCTCGGGCTCGGCGAAGTCGCGCTTGAGCAGCGCCCGGTACTCCAGGTCCTTGACGCCGGGGAGGTCGATCAGGCGCCGCAGCGCGGCAGGCTTGCTCGTCATGCCCTCAGTCCTTGGTCGGATCGGCGGCGTTCGGGTCGTTGTAGGTCAGGGCCAGGAAGACGTCTTCCAGATCCGGGTCCTCGGTGGCGATGTCCTTGATCTTCAGGCCGTTGGCGCGCACGGCGGCCAGCACCTGCTCGACGCTGGACTGGCCGGTGCGATAGCTGACCTGGAAGGCGCCATTGGCCCGCAGCTTGGTGTCGAATCCGACCAGGTCCGGGGCGACAAGCACCGGCTCCTCCGGCGTCACCACGACGTTGCGGCTGTCCATCCGGCTGAGCAGCGTCGCGGTCGGCTCGCAGGCCACCACCTCGCCACGGTTGATGATGGCGATCTCGTCGCACAGCTCCTGGGCCTCTTCCAGGTAGTGGGTGGTCAGCACGATGGTGACGCCCAGCGCGTTCAGGCCGGTGACATAGTGCCAGAGCTGTCGGCGCAGCTCGACATCGACCCCGGCGGTCGGCTCGTCGAGGATCAGCACCGGCGGCTGGTGGACCATGGCCTTGGCCACCATCAGGCGCCGCTTCATGCCGCCCGACAGCTGGCGGACATAGGCGTTGGCCTTGTCGCCCAGGCCCAGGGCGTTGAGCAGCTCGTCGGTGCGGCGCTCGTTCTTGGGCACGCCGTAGAAGCCGGCCTGCACCTCCATCGATTCGCGCGGGGTGAAGAACACGTCGGCGGCCAGCTCCTGGGGCACCACGCCGATGGCGGCGCGGGCGTCGCGCGGGCGCTGGTCGATGTCGCGGTCCCAGATCTTCACCGTGCCCGAGCTCTTGCGCACCAGGCCGGCCAGGATGTTGATGAAGGTCGACTTGCCCGCGCCGTTGGGACCCAGCAGGCCGAAGATCGAGCCGCGCGGGATCTTCAGATCGATGCCGTTCAGGGCGCGCTTTTCAGGCCCGGTCTTGGTGGCGGCATAGGTCTTGTAGAGGCCTTCGGCTTCGATGGCGTAGGCGGGCAGGTCCATGGGCATTCCAGACAGAGACGGGCCAGATCGATAGCCGGGGCGGCGAGAAACGTCGTTTCGGGCGCCCGTCGATTGACGGCGCCTTTCAGGGTCGCATAGGTATGCCTCGTTCGCCGCCGCGCCAAGGCCGCGTTCCGTTTTAAGGACTCGCCAATATGGCCAAGACCCCCGCCACCGCTCCGACCGCCATGGACGTCGACGCCATCGCCGGCGCCGCGCCGGAGACGATCTCGGTCCGCTCGCACCGCATCGCCTGCGACGGCGTCGGCGGGGCCCTGGGCCATCCGCGCGTGTGGCTTGAGATGGGCGCGGCCGGCTTCGTCGACTGCTCCTATTGCGACCGCCGCTTCGTGGCCTCGACCGCCGTCGGCGACGAGGACGAGATCCTGGCGCCGGGCGTCTAC
The DNA here is from genome assembly GCF_002742625.1 of Caulobacter sp. FWC2. Taxonomy (NCBI): domain Bacteria; kingdom Pseudomonadati; phylum Pseudomonadota; class Alphaproteobacteria; order Caulobacterales; family Caulobacteraceae; genus Caulobacter; species Caulobacter sp. FWC2. The sequence goes on along the minus strand of NZ_PEBF01000001.1, from coordinate 4,946,837 downwards.
GAAGGCGCTGGCGGGCACTGACCCCCTTGAGCGCCAGTTCCGTGACCGACGAAGCCGCCTCGAACCGCGCCGAAACCCTGGCCAAGGCCTGGGAAGCGCTGGAATGGCCGCACGAGGCGCCGGTGCTGCGCGCCATCGCCATGCCGTCCGACACCAATCCCGAAGGCGACATCTTCGGCGGCTGGCTGCTGTCGCAGATGGACCTGGCGGCGGCCTCGGTGGCCTTCCACCGCGCCGCCGGCCGCTGCGCCACCATCGCCATCGACGGCATGACCTTCATCAGTCCGGTGTTCGTCGGCGACGAGGTCAGCCTGTTCGCGCGCCTGGTCCACACCGGCCGCACCTCGCTGAAGGTCCAGGTCGAGGCCTGGCGCCGCCGCCGTGACGGCGAGCAGGCCCACAAGGTGACCGAAGGCGTCTTCACCTTCGTGGCCATCGGCGACGACCGCAAGCCGAGGCCGCTGCCGGTCTAGGGCAGATCTAGGTCGTGAGGTGGCCCTTCCAGGCTTCGCGCAGGACCTTCTTGTCGATCTTGCCCGTGGCGGTGAGCGGCACGACGGCGAAGACCACGTCGTCGGGCGTCCACCACTTGACGATCCTGGGCGCCAGATAGTCGAGCACATCGACCTTGCCGATGGCCGAGCCCTCGTGGGCCTCGATGACCAGCAGCGGACGTTCCTCCCACTTGGGGTGCGGCACGCCGACCACGGCGGCGATCTTCACGCCGGGGCAGCCGACCGCGACGTTCTCCAGGTCGATCGAGCTGATCCACTCGCCGCCGGACTTGATGACGTCCTTCTGGCGGTCGGTGATGCGCATGAAGCCGTGGGCGTCCAGCGTGGCGATATCGCCGGTGTCGAACCAGCCGTCGGCGCGGGCGGCGTCCTCGTCCTTGCGGAAGTAGCGCCGCACCACCCACGGGCCGCGCACCAGCAGGGCGCCGGAGGTCTCGCCGTCGTGGGGGGCCTCGGTCCCATCGTCCAGTTCGACCCGCAGCTCGATGCCGAACTGTAGCCGGCCCTGCCGGGTCCAGATGGCCTCGTCCATGGCGTCCTCGCCCAGGGCCGCGAGGGCGGGCGTGGGGGTGGAGACGACGCCGATCGGGCAGGTCTCGGTCATGCCCCAGATCTGCAGAGTCTGGACACCGTAGAGCCGCTTGAAGGCCTCGGCCATGGCGCGCGGCACGGCGCTGCCGCCTATGACGACCCTTTTCAGGCTGTCCGGTCGCTGGCCGGTCTTTTCCAGCCAGTCCAGATACATCGTCCAGATGGTCGGCACGCCGCCGGTGAAGGTGACGCCCTCGCCCTGGATCAGCGCGTGCAGGGACGCGCCGTCCATCTTGTCGCCCGGCAGGACCAGCTTGGCGCCGCAGATCGGGGCGCTGAACGGCAGGCCCCAGGCGGTGGCATGGTAGAGGCTGGAGCAGGGCATGACCACGTCGAAGGCGGTGAAGCCGAACGCGCTGTTCAGGCCGCCGGCCATGGCGTGCAGCACCACGGCGCGGTGCGAATAGAGCACCCCCTTGGGATCGCCGGTCGTGCCCGAGGTGTAGCAGAGGAAGGCCCCGGCGTTCTCATCGAAGACCGGCCAGGAGAAGGCCTCGGCCTCGCCGGCGATCAGGGTCTCGTAGCTGGTCGCGCCGACCTCGCCGGGAATGGTCCGCTCGGGATCGGACAGCATGACGAAGGTCTTCACCGTGGTCAGCTGGGGGGCCATGCGCTCGACCAGGGCCGCGAAGCCGCGCTCGTAGAACAGCACGCCGCTTTCCGCGTGATTGATCGTGTAGACGATCTGCTCGTCGAACAGACGGGGATTGGCCGTGTGCAGCACCGCGCCGAGGCCGGGGACGGCGTAGAACAGCTCCAGCTGCCGGTGGGTGTTCCACGCCAGGGACGTGACCCGGTCGCCGGCCTTCACGCCCAGGCGCTGGAGGGCATGGGCCAGTTGGGCGCTGCGGTGGCCAAGACCGGCATAGTCGTAGCGCCAGAGCGGCTCGTCGATCAGCTTGGAGACGATCTCGCGCGTCCCGTGGGCCTGGGCCGCATAGGTAAGGATGCCGCTGATCATCAGCGGCGTCGTCTGCATCAGGCCCGCGATCATCGGTCCCTCCCAACTCTTGTCGTTGGGAGGAGTGTAGGAGGCGAAAGGCGTTCAGGGAAAGGCGCTAGGCCGCCCGCGAACGCCGGGCGGGGGTCGCTTGGCCGTCCCCGACCTGGAACCGCCCGACCAGCACGGCCAGCTCGCCAGCCTCCCCTTTCAGCGAGTGGGTGGCGGCGGTGGCTTCCTCGACCATGGCGGCGTTCTGCTGGACGACCTGGTCCATCTGGTTCACCGCGACATTGACCTGGTGAAGGCCGGTGGACTGCTCCTGGGCCGAGGCGGCGATCTCCTTGACCAGGCTGTCGATCGAGGCGACCTGGCCGACGATGGCGCGCAGGGCTTCGCCGGTCTGGGCCACCAAGCCGACACCGGCCTCGACCTGTTGGCTGGAGGTCGAGATCAGGGTCTTGATCTCCCTGGCCGCGTCGGCCGAGCGCTGGGCGAGAGCCCGGACTTCCTGGGCGACGACGGCGAAACCCCTGCCGGACTCACCCGCGCGCGCAGCTTCGACGCCGGCGTTCAGGGCCAGCAGATTGGTCTGGAACGCGATCTCGTCGATGACGCCGATGATCTGGCCGACCTGGGCGGACGAGGTCTCGATCTGGTTCATGGCGGCGACGGCCTGCTCGACGATCTGGCCGGAGCGTTCGGCGCCGGCGCGCGTCTGGGCGACGACCTGAGAGGCCTCCACGGCGCCTGAAGCGGTGCGGCGGACCGTGGCGGTGATCTCGTCCAGGGCGGCGGCGGTCTCTTCCAGACTGGCCGCCTGCTGCTCGGTGCGGCGCGACAGGTCGTCCGAGGCCTGGGCGATCTCTTCCGAGCCGGCGCTGATCCCGCCGGTGGCGCCGTTGATGCCGCGCAGGGCGTCCTGCAGGCGGGCGGCGGCGGCGTTGAAATTGGTCTTCAGGCTCTCGGCCTTGGGCGAGAACGGGATGGTGATACGGTGGGTCAGGTCGCCGGCCGCCAGGCGGTCTAGCGCCTCGGTGAGCGCGGCGATGTTGATGGCGTCGCTGCGGGCGATCTCGGCCTTCTCGGCCTCGTTGGCGGCGCGCTCGCTTTCGGCGGCGTCGCGTTGGGCGACAGCCTCGGCCTCCACCCTCAGCTTCTCGATGGCGGCGTCCTTGAAGACCGCGACCGCGTCGGCCATTTCGCCGACCTCGTCCTTGCGTCCGATGGCGGGAATCTCGACGCCGCTGTCGCCCGAGGCGAGGCGGCGCATGATGCTGGTGATCAGATTGACGGGCGCGCCGATGGTGGCCGACAGCAGCCAGCCCATCAGGCCCGCGATGGCCAGAGAGGCCAGGCCGCCCACGATCATCGACGTCTTGGCCATGAACAGGGCGCCGGCCTGTTCCTTGGTGCGGATCGACACGCGAGCCACCGCGGCGGCGCGCATGTCTTCCTGCAGCGCGCGCAGTTTGCTCAGAGACGGAGCGCCGACGATGGCCACCGCCTGTTCCCGGCCGGCCGGGTCGTTCATGGCGGCGAGCGTGGGGGAGGCGACATCACGGCGCCAGGCGCTCATGGCGGCGCGGATCGCCTGAGCACGCTTCTTTTGGGCCGCCTGGGTGGTCTTGGCCTCGAACGCGTCCAGGGCGTCGTCGAACGTCTTGCCGACGGCCTCGTAGGTCTGCTTCTGTTTGGGGTCGCTGGTGAGCACATAGCCCCGCAGGGCGCCGTGCTGCTCTTCGGCCAGGGTCGCCATGGCCTCGGCCTGGGCCGCCAGGGTCAGCGAACGCTGGCTGGAGGTGGAGGCCTCCTGGATCTCGTTGAGGCTGAGCAGGACGACGACGGCCGAGGCCACGAAGGCCAGGATCAAGGCGCCGAAAGCGACCGTGAGCTTGGTGGAAATCTTTAGATTCTGGAAGTTCATGCCCGCCCCAAACGCCCTCGATATGGTTAAGCGTATGGGGGCCAGGCGTTAAACTTGAGTTGTCCGCGGGGGCGATTGCCCCAGCGGAACGCTTTTACAGGTGCGACAGAACGACGCTGCCCATTTCGGCGGTGGTCATGGCCCCGCCAAGGTCGCGCGTGCGGGCGCCGCCGTCCAGCGCGGCCTTGACCGCGGCCAGCAGCGCGTCGGCGGCTTCGACCTGCTTGAGCGACCAGCGCAGGGCCATTTCAAACGACAGGATGGCGGCCAGCGGATTGGCCAGGCCCTTGCCGGCGATGTCGGGGGCCGAGCCATGGATCGGCTCGTAGAGGCCCGGCTTGCTCGGGTCGCCGATGGCGGCCGAGGGCAGCATGCCCAGCGAGCCGGTCAGCATGGCCGCCGCGTCCGACAGAATGTCGCCGAACAGGTTGTCGGTGACGATGACGTCGAACTGCTTGGGCGCGCGGACCAGCTGCATGGCGCAGTTGTCGGCCAGGATGTGCTCCAGCTGGACGTCCGGATATTCGCGGGCGTGCAACTCGGTGATGACCTGCTTCCACAGCAGGCCCGACTCCATGACGTTCGACTTCTCGGCGGAGTGGACCTTGTTGGTCCGGCCCCGGGCCAGCTCGAAGGCCACGCGGCCGACGCGCTCGATCTCGCTGGTGGTGTAGACGGCGGTGTCGAAGCCCTTCTTCTGGCCGTCGGCCAGGGTCTCGATGCCGCGCGGCTCGCCGAAATAGACGCCGCCGACCAGTTCCCGCACGAACATGATGTCCAGGCCCGAGACCAGTTCGGTCTTCAGGCTGGAGGCGCCGGCCAGGGCCTCGAAGCAGTAGGCCGGGCGCAGGTTGGCGTAGACGTCCATGGCCTTGCGCAGGTTCAGCAGGCCGGCTTCCGGGCGCAGGTGGCGCGGGACGCTGGCCCATTGCGGACCGCCGACGGCGCCCATCAGCACCGCGTCGCTGGCGATGGCCTGGTCGCGGACCTCGTCCAGCAGCGGCGTACCGTGAGCGTCATAGCTGGACCCTCCATAGGGGGCTTCCGAGACCTCGAGATCCGGGGTGAGGGCGGCCGCCACGCGGCGCACCTCCGCGCAGACTTCCGGGCCGATGCCGTCGCCGGGCAGGAGGAGCAGGGTGGACATGTAAGGCTCTCTCTTGGATCAGATTTCGCGGTAGGCGGAGACGTCGAACGACGACATGCGGCGCTCGCCGACGCCGAGTTCCGGCCAGCAGGCGCGCCAGGCGGCCATGTGCGAGCTGGCGCGGTGGAAGGCCAGGGCCTCTTCGTCGACGAAATGCTCGTAGACCCGGATCAGGCCGGGGTCGAGCGGGTCTTCGGTCAGGGCGTAGTCCAGGCATCCCGGCTCCGCCCGGCTCTTCTCGACCTGGGCGCGGAGGTGCGGGCGCAGGTCGGCCAGGCGGTCGGGCGCGAGGCGGATCGTGCCGGCGAGGATGATGGTCATCTCAACGTTCTCCCCCTTCCCCCTTCGAGGGGGGAAGGGTCGGGGATGGGGGTGGCAGCGGTTCAGGGTCTTGGCGCGGTCGAACCGCCGCATCACCCCACCCCTACCCCTCCCCATCAAGGGGAGGGGAGGCGGTTCACGCCTCCAGCCAGGGCTGGCTGATCGCGCGCTTGCTCTCATAGACGTCGATGTCGCCGCCGTGCATCAGGGTCTCGCCGATGGCGTCGAGGCCTTTAAGCATCTTCTCTTTCCGCACGGGATCGATGTCGAAGCCGATCGCCTTGCCCGACGGCGAGACCACGGTCTGGGTCTCGAGGTCGACGCTGACCATGTGGTTGCCGCCCTTGGCCTCGTCCATCAGGAGGGCCAGGTCTTCGGCGCTGACCACCACCGGCAGCAGGCCGTTGTTGAAGCAGTTGTTGTTGAAGATGTCGGCGAAGCTGGTCGAGATCACGCACATGATCCCGAAGTCCATCAGGGCCCAAGGCGCGTGCTCGCGCGAGCTGCCGCAGCCGAAATTGTCGCCGGCGATCAGCACCGAGGCGTTCTTGTACTCCGGCTTGTTGAGCACGAAGTCCTTGATCTCGTTGCCCTCGCCGTCGACGCGGAAGTCGTAGAACAGGCCCTTGGCCAAGCCCTCGCGTTCCACGGTCTTGAGGAACTGCTTGGGGATGATCTGGTCGGTGTCGATATTGGCCAGCTCCAGCGGAGCCGCGCGGCCGTCGAGGCGTGTGAAGGCGCGCATCAGGCGGTCTCCTCCAGGAAGGTGCGGACATCGACCAGATGGCCGGCGATCGCCGCCGCCGCCGCCATGGCGGGGGAGACGAGGTGGGTGCGGCCGGCGCGGCCCTGGCGGCCTTCGAAGTTGCGGTTGCTGGTCGAGGCGCAGCGTTCCTGCGGGGCCAGCTTGTCGGGGTTCATGGCCAGGCACATCGAGCAGCCGGGCTCGCGCCAGTCGAAGCCGGCGGCCTTGAAGATGGCGTCCAGGCCCTCTTCCTCGGCCTGCTCCTTCACCAGGCCGGAGCCGGGCACGACCATCGCCTTGACGTGCGGCGCCACCAGGCGGCCGTGCAGGAAGGCTTCCTGCACCACGGCGGCGGCGGCGCGCATGTCCTCGATACGGCTGTTGGTGCACGAGCCGATGAAGACGCGGTCGATGCGGGCTTCCGAGATCGGCTGGCCGGCGGTCAGGCCCATATAGTCCAGGGCCCGGTGAGCGGCCGCGCGCTTGTCGGGCGTGGCGAAGCTTTCCGGATCCGGCACATTGCCGGTGACCGGCACGACGTCCTCGGGCGAGGTGCCCCAGGTGACCATCGGAACCAGGGCCGAGCCGTCGATGACCACGGTGCGGTCGAAGACGGCGGCCTCGTCGGTAAAGAAGGTCTTCCAGTGGCTGACCGCCATGTCCCAGGCCGCGCCCTTGGGGGCAGCGGGCTTGCCCTGGATATAGGCGAAGGTCTTCTCGTCGGGCGCGATCAGGCCGGCCTTGGCGCCGCCCTCGATGGTCAGGTTGCAGAGGGTCATGCGGCCCTCCATCGACAGCTCGCGCACGGCCTGGCCGGCGAACTCGATGACGTAGCCGGTGCCGCCGGCCGTGCCGATCTCGCCGATCACGGCCAGGGCGATGTCCTTGCCGGTCACGCCGGGGCCGAGGCTCCCGTCGACGCGGACCAGCATGTTCTTGGCCTTCTTCTGGCGCAGGGTCTGGGTGGCCAGGACGTGCTCGACCTCGGACGTGCCGATGCCGTGGGCCAGCGCCCCGAAGGCGCCGTGGGTCGAGGTGTGGCTGTCGCCGCAGACGATCGTCATGCCCGGCTGGGTGCGGCCCTGCTCGGGACCGACCACGTGGACGATGCCGTTGCGGATGTCGCCCATCGGGAAGAACTGGATGCCGTTGTCGGCGACGTTGCGGGCCAGCGTCTTGAGCTGCAGGCGCGCTTCCTCGTCGGCCACCGCGTCGACGCCCAGGGCCTGACCTTCGGTTGGGATGTTGTGGTCGGCTACGGCCAGCGTGCGATCGGGCCGGCGCACCTTGCGGCCGGCCGCGCGAAGCCCTGCGAAGGCCTGCGGGGTAGTGACCTCATGGATGAGGTGCAGGTCGATATAGAGGATGGCCTCGCCGTCGGTTTCGCTGACGACGTGGGCGTCCCAGATCTTGTCGTAGAGGGTTTTGGCGGACATGGCGGGGATATAGGGCGGATCGTGCGCCGAAATCCAGTGGGGGGCGGTCCCCGCGACAATTTCTTGCGTTCTGTGGCGGGCTCGCCGCGAAAGACATAGGGCGCGCCAGTGGTTTCGGCGCGCCCTAGCATCATTCTTTGCTTCCGGGGGCCGATGGCTCCGCCCGGAAAGGGCCGTCCACTAGAAAGGAGACGGTCTGGAAGCCCGGCCGAAGCCGGGGGTGGGTTAACCATCTCACGGAACGGCGGTTTGTCAAGTAACGTGCGATCGCACTAAAGCTTGGCTGCAGTGGACGCGCCGGTGTCGACGCCCCCGCCGCCAAAGAAAAAGGCCCCGGCGTTTCCGCCAGGGCCTCCTTCACGTCCGAAAGCCATACGCTTTCCGCGCGAGACTTAGTCTTCCGACGAAGCCGCAGCGGCCGAGGCCTTGGTGTTGCTGTTCGAACGCTCGGCGATACGGGCCGACTTACCGCGACGGTCGCGCAGGTAGTACAGCTTGGCGCGACGGACGACGCCGCGACGCTTCACTTCGATGCTGTCGATGCTCGGCGAGAGCAGCGGGAACAGACGTTCCACGCCTTCGCCGAACGAGATCTTGCGGACCGTGAAGCTCTCATGGACGCCCGAGCCGGCGCGGGCGATGCAGACACCTTCGTAGGCCTGAACGCGCTCGCGCTCGCCTTCCTTGATCTTCACGTTGACGCGCAGGGTGTCGCCGGGACGGAATTCCGGGATCGCGCGGACGGCCAGCAGGCGAGCGGACTCTTCCTGCTCGAGTTGCTTGATGATGTTGATCGCCATGATCATTTCTCCTTGGGCTTACCCGTTTTCGGGCCGCCTTTTGCCTGTTGATTGGCGAGATGCGCTTCCCAGAGATCTGGACGCCGCTCGCGGGTCGTTTCTTCACGCATACTCTTGCGCCATTGGTCGATCCGCTTGTGATCGCCCGACAGCAGCACCTCGGGGATATCCAATCCTTCGAACGTCCGCGGTCGCGTGTACTGCGGATGCTCGAGGAGGCCGTCCTCGAAGCTTTCTTCCAGCGTGCTCTCGATATTCCCCAGAACACCCGGGGCAAGTCGAACGCACGCCTCGATCACGACCATCGCCGCCGTTTCTCCTCCTGCGAGGACGGCGTCTCCGACCGAGATCTCCTCGAACCCCCGGGCGTCGAGCACCCGCTGGTCCACCCCCTCGAAGCGGCCGCACAGCACCACGATACCGGGCGCCTTGGACCACTCTCTTACGCGCGCCTGGGTCAGGGGCCTGCCCCGGGCGCTCATGTACAAAAGCGGCCGACCATTCAGCTCCACGCTGTCGAGCGCAGAGGCGATGACGTCCGCTTTGAGCACGGCTCCCGCGCCGCCACCCGCAGGGGTGTCGTCGAGGAAGCCGCGTTTATCCTTGGAAAAGGCCCGAATGTCCAGCGTTTCCAGACGCCACAGGTCCTGTTCGGTCCAGGCGGTCCCGATCATCGAAACGCCGAGCGGGCCTGGAAAGGCTTCGGGGAACATGGTCAGGACGGTGGCGGTGAACGGCATCCGGGCTCTTTAGCCGCAGGCGCGCCCGGAGTCGAAGGGGAGAGTCGAAGGGGGTCTTGATCGCCGTTCACCAGCGGCGTTTTCGGCTTGTTCACCCTCATCGGCGAAGGTCACGCCGAAAAACCACGCCTGGGATCAGACCATGCCGACGCAGAGCCGCTTCCTCCGACGCCTGACCGAGGGCTTCGCCGCCTTCGCTCGCCGTCTGCGGCGCGACGAACGCGGCGCCATCGCCGTGCAGTTCGCCCTGCTGGCGCTGCCGTTGGCGGTGCTGGTGTTCGGCCTGGTGGACGTCAGCCGCATCAGCCTGCAGCGCCGGCAGATGCAGGACGCCCTGGACGCCGCCACCCTGATCGCCGCGCGCTCGACCGCCGTCACCGACGCCGGCCTGGAAGCCGTCGGCGATCCTGCCTTCCTGGCCGAGGTAGCGGGGATGAACCTTGGACTCACCGCCTCCAGCGCCACGTTCAAGATGGGCGCGGACAACCACGTCATCGGAACGGCCACGGCGACGCTGCAGCCGGTCATCGCCAATCTCTGGAACAGCGGCAACATCACGGTCACCGCCGTGTCGGACGTGGTGCGCTCGTCCAAGGACCTGGAAGTCTCGCTGGTGCTCGACATCACCGGTTCGATGAGCGGCACGCGCATCGCCGACCTGAAGACCGCCGCTTCCGACCTGGTCGACATCATCGTCAAGGACGCCCAGACCCCGTTCTATTCGAAGGTGGCTCTGGTGCCGTACGCCGCCGGCGTCAATGTCGGGAGTTATGCCGACGCGGCGCGCGGGCCTGTGCCCGTGCGCTCGATCTCCGGCGCCGGGTGGCTGGCCTCGGCCCAGACGATCACGGGGATCACCAAGGCCAACCCGGCGGTCGTCACGGTCAGCAATCACGGCTACGCGACCGGCGACAAGGTCTATATCTCCGGCATCACCGGGAATGACGCCTCGCTGAATGGCGCGACCTACACGATCACCAAGGTCAACTCGAACAGCTTCTCGCTCAACGGTGTCACCACGACCAAGAACTACAACAGCGGCGGCGGCGTGGCGCGGAAGTGCCTGACCAGTTCCTGCACGATCGTCGTCACCACCTCTACGGCCCACGGCTTCATCACCGACGACCAGATCAGCTTCGCCAATATGGGGGGGCTGACCTCGCTGAACGGCACGACCCAGACGATCACCAACCTGACCGCCACGACCTTCGACACCCGCGTGGTTGGCGATTCAAACACCGGCGCCTACACCAGCGGTGGCGCGGCGACCTGCCAGCAGAGCACCGTGCCGGGCTGCTACCGACTGGCCTACACCAGCGCCTCGAACACCGCCGAGGTGCGCGACATCACCAACTGCGTCAGCGAGCGGATCGGGACCAACGCCTATACCGACGCCGCGCCCAGCACGTCGTATGTCGGGACCAATTATCCTTCCGACTCGGGAGACACGAACTCGGCAAACCCGTGCCCGACCCCGACGATCATGCCTCTTTCGAGTGACAAGACAGCGCTCAAGGCCCAGATCGGCACCCTCGCGGCGGGTGGCTCCACGGCCGGCCAGATCGGCCTGGCCTGGGGCTGGTACATGATCGCGCCGAACTTCAGTTATTTGTGGCCCAACGCGTCGCAGAAGCCGGCGGCCTATAAGACCAAGGACCTGATGAAGGTCGTCATCATGATGACCGACGGCGCGTTCAACACGCCGTACTGCAACGGCGTTATCGCCAGTGACGCTGGCGGCGGCAGCGGCAACTCCAGCGACCACATCAACTGCAACGCCACCAACGGCGACCCCTTCACCCAGGCCAGAGCGCTGTGCACGGCGATCAAGAACAGCGCCAATGACATCACGCTCTATACGGTGGGCTTCGACGTCGGCTCCGACGCCACGGCCAAGAGCTTCCTGACGTCCTGCGCCAGCGACACCTCCAAGGCGTTCTTCCCGGCGACCGGCTCGGAGCTGAAATCCTCGTTCAAGGCTATCGCCCAGGAGATCTCCGACCTGCGGATCGCGAAATAGAAAAAGGGCGGCGGCTCGCGCCGTCGCCCTTCTCGTCTTCGATTCGAAAAGCCCTCAGGCCAGCTTGATCTCGCGCAGGCGCTGCTGGAGGAACTCGTCCGCCGTGATCGACTCCGGATAGCGATCCGGATTGTCGGGCGTGATGCAGTTTGGCAGGGTCTTGATCTCGTAGTCCGACGCGAAGTGCAGGAAGAACGGCGTCGAGTAGCGCGGGATGTGGCGGCGCTCGGGCGGCGGGTTTTGCACGCGGTGAATGGTCGAGGGCAGGACGTGGTTGGTCAGCCGCTCCAGCATGTCGCCGATATTGATGACGATGCAGCCCGGGGGCGGGTTGATCGGCAGCCAGTCGCCGTTGCGGTCCAGCAGCTCCAGCCCGCCTTCCTCGGCGCCCATCAGCAGGGTGATGGTGTTGATGTCGCCGTGGGCCCCGGCGCGCACGCCGGTGGCGTCCTGCGGGATCGGCGGATAGTGCAGCAGGCGCAGCACGCTGTTGCCGTTCTCGACGGTCGGCTTGAAGAAGTCGCGGTCCAGCTTCAGGTAGGTGGCGATGGCCTCCAGCACCTTGCCGCCCATGGTGTCCAAGGCGTTGTAGAACCAGCTGACGTCATGCTTGAAGGCCGGGATCTCGGCCGGCCAGACATTGTCGGCCATGGTGGCGCGGAAGCGGTGGCCGGGCGGCAGGTCGCGGCCCATGTGCCAGAATTCCTTCAGGTCGTGGTGCGTCGCGCCCTTGGCGGTCTCGACCCCGAACGGGATGTAGCCGCGCGCGCCGCCCTTGATCCCGGCATATTGCTTCTTGGTCTCTTCGGGCAGGGCGAAGAAGGCCTTGGTGTCCGAAATGGCCGCGTCGATGCGGTCCTGCGGAATGTCGTATTCCGACAGCACGGCGAAGCCGTAACGCTCGAACGATGCGCCCAGCTCCTGGGCGAAGCGCTGGAAATCCTTGCTGTAGAGGGAGAACGAGATCGGTTCGATGGCGGAGGTAGACACTTCTTCGAGCCCTGAGACAGCGGAATGGGAGATGAGTAAGTTCCTTCTTACTACACCGAGCCAGGGGTGAAACGAAGACCGTTCATCCTGGCGTCAGGTGCGATGTTGGAACTTGACCATAAGAAGGGCGTTTGCCCGTCTGACGTTGATCTACAACAAAGCCGTAAGGGTTGCGACACATGCCATATCTCGGGCGCAAGACCGCCTTGGTCGCCGTACTGATGGGCGCCACCGCCCTGGTCGCCTGCACCACCACCGACCCCTATACGGGCATGCCGGTCCGCAACAACACCGGCACGGGCGTGCTCGCCGGGGCCGCGGGCGGCGCGCTGCTGGGCTACCTGACCAACACCAACAAGGGTGAGCAGGGCCGCAAGAACGCGCTGATCGGCGCGGGGATCGGCGCCCTGGCCGGTGGCGCGGTCGGCAACTACATGGACCGCCAGCAGGCCGATCTGCGTCGCGGGCTAGAGTCCTCGGGCGTGCTGATCCGCCGCAACGGCGATCAGATCGTGCTGGTGATGCCCAGCGACGTGACCTTCGCCGTCGACAAGTCGGACGTGCAGCCGCAGTTCACCCGCGTGCTCGACGACGTGGCCCGTACGCTGAACGCCTATCCGCAGACCACGATCGACGTGGTGGGCCACGCCGACAGCAGCGGCGGCGCCGACTACAACCAGGGTCTTTCCGAGCGCCGCGCCAGCGCGGTGGCCGACTACCTGACCCGCCAGGGCCGGGTGTTGTCGGACCGCGTCTTCGTGGCCGGCATGGGCTCGCGCCAGCCGATCGCCGACAACGCCACCGCCGCCGGCCGCGCCCAGAACCGCCGGGTGGAGATCATCCTGCGGCCTCTCACCCAGTGACGCTTAAGGGCGCGGAATTGTCGCGCCTTTGATCCAAACGGTTGCTTTTCCCTCGCGTCGTCGCCAATTCGCATGCCTCTTACGGGTTTGTGGACGGCGCGAGGTCTAAGTGAACAAGTTGACGAGCCAGGGCGTCAGTCTGACCAAGCAGGCCTATGCGCTGGCCGACGACCTGATGACGCCGAACGCGGCGATCTACTGGGTCGACATGATTGTCTCGGTCGTCCTGATGTGGGGGGGGCTCTACGTCGCCGCGACGACGGCCAACCTGGCTATCGGCCTGGGCGCCGGCGTTGTCAGCGTGCTGGCCCTCTATCGCGCCCTGAGCTTTATTCACGAGCTGACCCACATCCGCGACGACGAGGCCCCGGGCTTCCGCATCGGTTGGAACATCCTGGTCGGCGTGCCGCTGATGACCCCCTCGCTGATGTACGAGGGCGTGCACAACATCCACCACATCAAGGACCGCTTCGGCACGGCGCTGGATCCGGAATACCTGCCGCTGTCGCGCTTCACGCCGCTGGGTCTGGCCGGGTTCCTGTTCGTCGCGCTGCTGGCGCCGCTGGGCGTGATCCTGCGCTCGGTGGTGCTGATCCCGCTGTCGTTCGTGGTCCCGCCGCTGCGCCGCTACCTGAAGACCAAGCTGTCGGCCCTGATCATCAATCCCGACTTCGTGCGCGAGGACCTTAACCGCTGGCGCACCGCCTGGGTGTTGCAGGACATCGGTTGCTGGCTGTGGTCGTGGGCGGTGATCGCCGCCACGGTCGCCGGCGTGCTGCCGCTGCGCGCCCTGCTGACCGGTCTGCTGATCTTCTCGCTGGCCACCTTCCTCAACCAGGCCCGCACCCTGGTCGCCCACCACTGGGACAACGAGGGCGACAAGATGACCCTGGACGAGCAGTTCCTCGACTCGGTCAATGTGCCGCCGCCGAACCTGGCCTCGGCGCTGTGGGCCCCGGTCGGCCTGCGTTACCACGCCCTGCACCACCTGCTGCCGCGCCTGCCGTACCATAACCTGGGCAAGGCCCACGCGCGCCTGGCCGAGGCTTTGGGGGCGGACTCACACTATCATCAGGCCTCTCAACCGGGTCTGTTCGAGGCCCTGGCCAACCTGTTCCGCCGCGTGGGCCAGAAGAACGCCGCCAAGAAGACCGTGGGCGGCCAGCCGGCGCATTAAGCGGCGGTTGAGGCCTTTTTGCTAGGAAGGGTCCCTGTTTCACGGGGGCCGCAATGCCGGCTGATCTGGCGTCTCTAATCGACCTGCCCGGCGCCGGCCATCGCCTGATCGCGCCGGTGCTCAAGCTGCTGCTGCCGCTGGGCTCGGCCTTCTCGCTGGTGTCGCTGAGCAGCGCCTTGCTGATCGCCGCCGCCCATATCGTACTGACCCGCCGGGCGCGGGGTCGCAAGACCTCGCCGCGCCTGCTGCTGCGGGCGATGTTTCCCCGCAAGGTCTGGCTGACAGCCTCAAACCGCGCCGACCTCGTCTTCTTCGTGTTCAATGTCTGGTGCGTGGGCCTGCTGATCGGCGCGGCCATGCTGTCGGGCGGGGCGGTCGCCAAGGCGGTCGGCGGCTGGCTGGTCCAGAACGCGGGACCGGCGCTATTTCCCCACGCGCCCTGGCCGCCGGTCGCGGTCATCGGGACCGTCCTGGGCTTCCTGGCCTATGAACTGGGCTACTGGCTCGACCACTGGCTGAGCCATAAGGTCCCGTTCCTGTGGGCGTTCCACAAGAGCCACCACACGGCCGAGGCCCTGACGCCGATGACGGCCTTCAGGGTCCATCCGATGGAGACCCTGAAGTTCGCCAACATCCTGGCCCTGGCCACCGGCGGCGTCGGCGGCCTGCTGGCCTGGGCCTTTGGGCCGGCCTGGCATGCGCCGAGGCTGTTCGACGAGAACGCGATCTTCGTGGTCTTCGCCCTGACGATCATCCACCTGCAACACTCGCACGTCTGGATCACCTTCGGGCCGCTGGGTCGCTGGGTGATGAGCCCGGCCCACCACCAGATCCACCACTCGGCCGACCCCGCCCACTTCGGCAAGAACCTGGGCAGCTGCCTGGCGATCTGGGACCGGATGTTCGGCACGCTCTACGTGCCGGGCCAGCGGCCCCGGAACCTTGCCTTCGGCGCGGTCGCCGTCGATCCGCACAGCCTGACCGGCGGCTTCGCGACGCCATTCGTCGAGGCGTTCCGTCCGCCCGCCAGCCCCACGCTGCAGGCGGCCGAATAAAGGAAGCGACGCGGGATCGGCGGGATCACGCGTCGCTTGGAGGTCGGGTTGTCTTCACGCGGTGGTCCGACCGACCCGAAGTCCCCACCATGGGGTCGATCGGACCTGACCGCTCAGCACGAGCGCGCCGCCAAGGGAATGGATACGTCGCCTTCGTGCCAGGCAGACCCGTAGAGTCCGGTCATGGACGGAGCAACGGCGGCTGCCGCCTTTGAGACGGCGGGTCATGATTTTGAGACTCCGCGCCGCGGTTGACGCAGGACATTGACGGCTGACCCCATTCGGGCTCTGGCTCGAGGCTCGCGTATCGTCGGTTCGAGTTGCTTGAATGCCGTCTTCGCTACCCCAGTTCCAGGCCGGCACCCGGATCACCCCGGGCCGCGAAGGCGCCGAGGCCTATGCCCAGGCCATCGCCCCGGTGTTCGACATCCGCCTGCGCGACGTGGCCGGGCCGGGACCAGACCTGGGCATCAACAGCTTCAACATCGGTTCGATGCTGCTGGGGCAGGCCCACATGAGCGGGGGCGTGTTCGGCTACGGCCGCGACGCGCGGAAGATCGCCGCCACCGGGCTGGAGCTCGTCCTGGTGCAGATCATCGTCGATGGCGAAGACCGCCGGCGCGCGGGCCAGGGCGAGGTCGCCACCCGGCCGGGCGACGTCTGCCTGCTGGACTTGACCCGCACCTTCCAGTCGGAGGCGGCGCACTGCACCAACATCAATCTGGCCGTCCCGCGCGACGCCTTCGACGCCCGCGACATCGACCTGGACCCGCTTCACGGCCTGGTTCTGCGCCGCGAGACCGCAGGGGCCGCGCTGTTGAGGGCCCATGCCGAAAGCCTGATGCGGGTGGCGCCCGACCTGCGGCCGGAGGAGGCCTATGGCGTCGGCCGGGCGACCACCGACCTGCTGGCGGGCCTGACCCTGGGCCACCGCGCCGAGGAGACGCGGCGGGCGGCGGCCGACACCCAGCGCGCCCGGATGCGGCGGTTCATCGACGCCAACCTGCATGACCCGGCCCTGGACGCGGAGCTACTGTGCCGCCGTTTCGGCGTGTCTCGCGCCTCGCTCTATCGGCTGTTCGCGCCGCTGGGCGGGGTCAGCGAGCACATCCGCAACCGGCGCCTGCGTCGGGTGTTCGAGTCCCTGTCGGACCCCGCCCAGCCTCTGGCCATGACCCAGGTGGCCGAGCGTTACGGCTTCACCGTCTGGTCCAGCTTCAGCCGGGCGTTCAAGGCGCGGTTCGGCATGACGCCAGGCGAGGCCCGCGGCCAAGGCGCCGCCGCTGCGGCCAAGGTCAGCGTGCAGCAGGCGGCGACCGGCGGATTGCCGGACTGGCTGAAGGCCCTGGACGCGGCTTGATCCGGGCGGGACAGGCTCTACCCCGCCCCCTCCTGCTCGGCCCGCTCGCGCAGTTCCTCGTCCAGGCTGGCCGTGTCCCAGGCCCCGCCGGCGTCGCCGGGGCGCATGCGGTGCAGGTCGGCGTCCAGCAGGCGGTCCATGGTCTTGGCCGCGTCGCGCGAGGCCAGGATATAGGCCTCCTCCTGGCCCCACATCGGGCGCAGCTCCTCGAACACCCGGCGATCGTGGCGACGGAAGAAGGCGGCCGCCCGGTGCGCCCGGTGCGCGCGGAAGCCCAGCTTCTGCAAGGCGGTGGCGCCGAGGGCCAGGGCCGACTCGAAGGTCTCGCGCTCGACCGCGTCGGCGCCGTTGGCCAGCAGGTCGTAGGCGTGACGGCGGTCCCAGGCGCGAGCCAGGATGACGAGGTTCGGGAAGGCCTTGCGGGCCGTCTCGACCAGTTCGACGGTCTTTTCGCGGTCGTCCACGGCGACGATCAGCATCCTGGCCCGCTCGGCGCCGGCGGCGCGCAGCAGATCCAGGCGCGTGGCGTCTCCATAGTGCACCCGTCGGCCGAAGCGCTGCAGTAGTTCGATCTGCTCGATGTCGCTGTCCAGCACCGTCGACTTGAAGCCGTTGGCCTGCAGCAGGCGGCCGGTGATCTGACCGAAGCGGCCGAAGCCGGCGATGATGATGTCAGGCTCGCCCTCGTCGAAGTCGCCGGTGTCGGGGACGACATCGGGAATGGCCGCGTCCATCAGGGCCGCAACCCGCTCGTAGAGGATCATCGCCACCGGCGTCAGGGCCATGGAGACCGCGACGGCGGCGGTCAGCAGGGCGGCCAACTGCACGCCGATCACCCCCGCGCCGACCGTGAAGCTGAGCAGCACGAAGGCGAACTCGCCGCCCTGGGCCAGGGCCGTGGCCACCGCCATCGCCCCGCGCTTGGGCGCGCCGAACAGGCGGGCGATGCCGTACATGACGATGAACTTCAGCACCATCAGGCCGACGACGATCCCCAGCAATTGCAGGGGCCGGCTGGCCACCAGCGGCAGGTTCACGCCGGCGCCCACGGTGATGAAGAACAGGCCCAGCAGCAGGCCCCGGAACGGCTCGATATCGCTTTCCAGCTCGCGCCGGAACTCGCTTTCGGCCAGCACCACCCCGGCCAGGAAGGCCCCGAGGGCGGGCGACAGGCCGACGATCTGCATCACGCTGGCGACCGCGACCACGATCAGCAGGGCGGCGGCGACGAAGATCTCGCGCAGGCGGGCCTTGGCGATGAAGCGGAACAACGGCTGGACCAGATAGCGGCCGCCGCCGATCACCCCGCCCACGGCGGCGAACACCGACAGGGTCTGGGCCCAGATCGGCAGGTGGGCCACGAGACTCCCGCCGCCATGGCCGCCGCCGTCGGTCGCATGGCCGGCCGCGCCCGTGGCCAGCAGGGGCAACAGGGCGAACATCGGGATGACCGCCAGATCCTGCAGCAGCAGCACCCCGAAGGCGGCGCGGCCGACCGGGCCTTGCCTGAGCCCTTTCTCGTCCAGGGTCTGGAGCACGATCGCGGTCGAAGACATGGCTAGAACGAGACCCACGGCCAGGGCCGTCTGCCAGGGCAGGCCCAGCGCCAGCGAAGCGGCGGCGATGGCCAAGGCCGTGCCGAGCACCTGGGCGCCGCCGAGGCCGAAGATCGCCTTGCGCATGTCCCACAGCATCGAGGGCTGCACCTCGAGACCGATCAGGAACAGCAGGATGACGACGCCGAACTCGGCGAACTTCATGACGTCGGCCTGCTCGCCGACCAAGCCCAGGGCGAACGGGCCGATGACGACGCCGGCGATCAGATAGCCCAGCACCGAGCCGAGCCCCAGCCGCTTGGCGATCGGCACCGAGACGACGGCCGCGCCCAGATAGACCAGGGTCTGGGTGAGGAAGTTCTCCATGCGCCTTAAGTCTCCGCCTTGTTCGAAACCCGCGACGCCGGCAGCAGCGAGGCCACCCGCGCCTTGTAGCGCTCAGCCTCGGCTTTCAGGGCCGCGTCGTCTTTCACGGAAGCGCCATGAACGACGAACGGGGTCTCCCACTCCATGCCGCACAGGTGGGCGGTCTGCTCCAGCGGCCGCAGGAACTCGTCCATGCTGAACCGGTTGTAGCCGTGCATATGGTAGGCCTTGGCGCTGGCGCCCGTGGAGCAGGCCACGAATAGCTTCTTGCCCTTCAGGGCCTCGCCGCCTTCGCCATAGGCGAAGCCGTGCAGCCAGACCAGATCCAGCCACTCCTTCATAAGGGCCGGGGTCGAGTACCAGTAGAGCGGAAACTGCAGGGCGATGACGTCGTGAGCCAGCAGAGCCGCCTGCTCGGCCTCGATGTCGACCGCGAAGTCCGGATAAATCTCGTAGAGGTCCTTGAAGGTGACGCCCGACAGGCCCTTGGCCGCCTTGGCCAGGGCGCGATTGGCGCGAGACCGTTCAAGCGCCGGATGGGCCAGCACGAGAAGCACTCCGGAGGTGGCGGGCGCTACGAAGCCGGTGCTAGCGTCGGTCATCAGGCGACCCTTCTGGAAAATAATTCATCAAGGGTTGAATTTATTCGCGGCTCGGGCGACACGGTTCGCCAAACACCGGACGTATAAGGTTCGGAACAGGGAGACACCATGGTCGACAAGGTGAAGAAGGACGCCGTCGAGGCCCTCGCCGGGCTGTTGTTCGACGGCATGACCATCATGGCCGGAGGCTTTGGCCTCTGCGGCATTCCGGAGAACCTGATCGCGGCGATCCGCGAGGCGGGAACGAAGGACCTCACGGTCGTCTCCAACAATTGCGGCGTCGACGGCTTCGGCCTGGGGATCCTCCTGGAGAACCGCCAGATCAAGAAGATGGTCTCGTCCTATGTGGGTGAGAACAAGCTGTTCGAACAGCTCTACCTCAGCGGCGAACTGGAGCTGGAGTTCAATCCGCAGGGCACGCTGGCCGAACGCATTCGTGCGGGCGGGGCGGGCATCCCGGCCTTCTTCACGCGCACCGGCTACGGCACCCTGGTGGCCGAGGGCAAGGAAGTCCGCGAGTTCGACGGCGAGATGTACGTGATGGAGCGCGGCCTGACCGCCGACCTGTCGATCGTCAAGGCCTGGAAGGGCGACGCCGAGGGCAACCTGATCTACCGAAAGACGGCCCGGAACTTCAATCCGATGATGGCCACGGCCGGCAGGAAGACCGTCGTCGAGGTCGAGCAGCTGGTCGAGATCGGCGCCCTGGACAAGGACGCCATCCACACGCCTGGCATCTATGTCGACAACATCGTCAAGGGCGCCAAGTTCGAGAAGCGCATCGAGCGCGTCACCACCCGTGCCAAGGAATCCGTGTAATGGCCTGGACCCGCGATGAGATGGCGGCCCGCGCCGCCAAGGAGCTGCAGGACGGCTTCTACGTTAACCTGGGCATCGGCATTCCGACCCTGGTGGCCAATTACATCCCCGAGGGCATGTCCGTGACGCTGCAGAGCGAGAACGGCATGCTGGGCATGGGCCCCTTCCCCTATGAGGGCGAAGAGGACGCCGACCTGATCAACGCCGGCAAGCAGACGATCACCGAGCTGGATTCGAGCTCGTACTTCAGCTCGGCCGACAGCTTCGCCATGATCCGCGGCGGCCACATCGCCCTGTCAATCCTGGGCGGCATGCAGGTCTCCGAGAGCGGTGATCTGGCCAACTGGATGGTGCCCGGCAAGATGGTCAAGGGCATGGGCGGGGCCATGGACCTGGTCGCCGGCGTCAAGCGCGTTGTGGTGGTCATGGACCACTGCGAGAAGTCCGGCGCGCCCAAGCTATTGAAGTCGTGCTCGCTGCCGCTGACCGGCGCGGGTGTCGTGGATCTCTTGATCACCGAGCTGGGCGTCTTCGAGATCAACCGCGGCAAGACCCCGGTGAAGCTGATCGAGCTGGCCCCGGGCGTGAGCGTCGATGAGGTGAAGTCGAAGACCGAGGCGGCGTTCGAGGTGGCGGTTTAGAGGGCGGTGGCGCGGCAACCTCGTCCTGCGACAAGCTCAGGATGAGGTTGCCGGCTATCGCGGCGCCAGCATTCGGACCTCACCCTGAGCCTGTCGAAGGGCGAGGTCCGTGGCGTTACTTCGCCGTTTTCCGTGGCTCCGGCGGCAGGCCCGTCACGGGATCGCGGGGCAGGGGCGCGAAACCCTCCGCGATGAACAGGTCGATCCGGCGCGAGCGCTTCTTGTCGAGGCGCACGCGGCTGATCTGCATGCCGGATGTCGCCTTGAAGTCCTGCGCGATCTCGGGCCGGTAACCGCCCTCCAGGCTGACGATCAGGGCGCGACGGCCGTAGTCGGCGTCCAGCGGCGCCTCGGTCTCGGCCTGGTTCTGCGGATGGGCCTCGTGCACCCACATCCGCAAGGGGGGCGCGCCCGGCTGACCGAAATAGTCGCGGCCGTAATAGGCGGCGGCGTTGTAGACGAAGCGGTCGTCCATCGCGACGGCGCTGAGCGGACCGCGCAGGGCCTGCTCCTCGCGCGAGCGCTCGATGATCGCCCGGACGGTCTGGTCCCAGCCACGCACGCGCTTGAAGCCGTTCGACAGGCCCACGGCGTCGGCGGCCTTGGGATTGACCATGCAGACCACGAAGAAGGCGGCGAACAGGGCCTCGAAGGCCAGGCCCGCGATCAGCCAGCGGCGGGCGTTCCAGCGCAGCAGCCAGCCGGCCGACAGCACCGACCCCGCGACGAAGGCGGCCCCGGCCCAGTTGGCGTTGGCGCGCGAGACGAAGGCCTCGCCGGCGACGATGATCAGCGGCGGGGCGCAGAAGCACAGCAGCAGCAGGTCCGGCGACTGAAGCTTCTTCTTCACCCCCAGCCAGACCGAGCCGCCCAGCAGAACGGCGAATGGCAGGGGACCGAACACGCCGAACTGCGAGCCGACGAACTCGATCAGCTCACGGAAGTTGAACAGCTGGTGCGAATTCCAGTTGGCGTTGGAGGCCGTGTGCTTGACCGTCGCGAAATGGTGGCTGGCGTTCCAGGCGAAGTTGGGGGCCAGGGTCAGCACGAAGGCGGTGACGAACAGCACCGCGGCGGCGATGCACCACCGATCGCGGGCCGGCTTCGAGATGGCGTAGTGGATGACGATGCTGCCCAGGGCGTAGACGGCTGCGTATTTGGAAAGGAAGGCCAGGCCCAGGGCAACGCCCATGCCGGCGGCGACGAAGTAGCGGCGCGGCGCGGTTTCCTCGGCCAGGGCGACATAGGCCCAGATCGTCAGCGACAGGAAGAACAGCAGCGGCGCATCGGTGGCCATCAGGCCCGACGACAGCACCACCCCCGGCATCAGGCTGTAGATCGCCGCTGCGACCAGGCCGCTCCAGCCGCCGTAGAGCTTGCGGGCGATGCGGTGAACCACCAGGGCGGTCATGCCGTGCAGGAGCGGAGCGGATAGCCGCACCCAGGCCTCGGCGTCGCCGCCGACATGAGTCGTGGCCCAGATCAGCCAGGCGATCATCGGCGGCTTGGAGAAGTAGCCGAACGCCAGTTCGCGCGACCAAAGCCAGTACTGGGCTTCGTCCGGGTACAGCTCAAGAGGGGTTGAAAACAGGGCGATCAGCCGCACGAGCGTGAGCGCGGCGACCATCATCAGGGTCAGGCGCCAGGCGCGGGACTCGATCGAAATTGTCGAAGATTCGTGTGCGGTTGCCATGACGCCTAATTAGCCAAGTAAGAAAATTATGACCAATTCTTCCGCGATATCCGCCGTTTATGACAGTTTGGGGGAGGGCGTGGCCTTTCCGTCACCAAACCTTCTAAAACTTTCGCTAAACGGCGCTCAACGATGCTCATCCATGCCGTCTTCGGCAGGCGTGTCGAATAATGAGGGGATCTTCAAGATGAATATGAGAAATTTCGCCCTGGCGACGACCGCGCTGGTCGGCAGCCTGATGGCCAGCGGCGCCGCGATGGCGCAATCCACGGGTACGGACGCTATTGAACAGGTCGTTGTCACGGCGGCCGGCCAGAAGTCGATCGACGGCGCCGTTGTCGCCGAGACTTCGCCGAAGTCGCGCTCGACCATCACTCAAGAATTCATCGGCCGCCAGGCCGCCGGTCAGACGATCGTTCAGACGCTCAACAGCGTCCCGGGCCTGTCGTTCACCAACAACGACCCGTATGGCAACAGCGGCGGCAACATCCGCCTGCGCGGCTTCGACGGTAACCGCATCTCGCTGACCTTTGACGGTATCCCGACGAACGACACCGGCAACTACGCGCTGTACTCGAACCAGCAGCTTGACCCGGAACTGATCGACAAAGCCAACGTCACGACCGGCCAGACCGACGTCGACACCCCGACGATCTCGGCCACCGGCGGCGTGATCAACTATTCGACCCTGAAGCCGACCAAGGACATGGGCGCGACCGTCGACGCCTCGTACGGCAGCTTCAACTATCGCCGTTTCTTCGGCCTGATCCAGACCGGCGAATTCGGCCCGTGGGGCACGAAGGCCTGGGCCTCGGCCTCGTACACCAAGTACGACAAGTTCCGCGGCGAGGGCGATCTCGAGAAGAAGCAGTTCAACGCCCGTATCTGGCAGGACATCGGTTCGAAGGGCGACTACATCGCTCTGTCGGGCCACTGGAACCTGAACCGCAACTTCAATTACAACACCGTCAATCTCGGCACCGCCGACCTGACGCTGATCCCGGAAGCGGATCAGTTCGGCTACGGTTTCGACTTCCGCAATACCGTCGTGCCGGGCTCTTCGGGCGGCATCTATGACTGGATCAAGCCGACCGTCACCGCTGGCTCGCGCGACATTGATGGCGTGCGCGCGATCAACCCGGTCACGGGCCTGCTGAGCGATTACACCAACGCCAGCACCTGGTGGGGCGGCCGTATCAACCCGTCGAACACCGGCAACATCCGCCTGAAGTCGCGCTTCTCGCTGATGGACAACCTGATCTTCACGTTCGACCCGTCGTTCCAGTACGTGATGGCCAATGGCGGCACCCAGCAGGTTGCGATCAACGAATACGACGCCAAGCTGGTCGGCAAGGCCACGACCTTCGCCAGCTGCAAGGTCGGCACGATCGGCACGACCAACCGCGGCGTCGACCTGAACGGCGACGGCGACTGCATGGACTCGGTCCGTTACATGTCGCCCTCGAACACCAACACCCGTCGCTACGGCCTGAACACCTCGCTGATCTGGCGCCTGAACGACGACAACACCTTCCGCCTGGCCTACACGTTCGACCGCGGTCGTCACCGTCAGACCTCGGAAGCGGGTTACGTCGACCAGAACACCGGCTTCATGAAGAACTGGTTCGGCGGCAAGGAAACCTGGGGCGGCGACCGCATCCTGGGCGCCGACGGCGCTCTGCTGCGATTCCGCGACCGTTTCTCGATCGCTGAGCTGCAGCAAGTCGCCGCCGAATATCGCGGCCGCTTCTTCGACGACAAGCTCGACATCACGCTGGGCGTCCAACACAAGGAATTCAGCCGTGAGCTGAACCAGTTCTGCTACACGCAGAACGGCACGAGCAACGTCCTTTGCACGACCGAAGCGCCGTCCTCGACGCTGGCTAACGGCAACGTCAAGTTCGCCAGCCAGAACGCCGCCAACGAGTACATCGCGCCGTTCTCCTACAAGGCGAAGGTCAAGAAGACTCTGCCGAACGTCGGCGTGTCGTTCCGAATGGACGACCACAACACGTTCTACGCGAGCTACTCGGAGCAGATTTCGGCTCTGCGTACGGACAGCTATTACACCGTCCAACGCCAGGCCAACGGCTCGATCGGCTCGCTGAACGCCAATCCGGAAGCGACCAAGAACACCGAAATCGGCTACCGTTTCAACGCTCCGGGCTACTATGGCACGCTGAGCGCCTATAAGACCGAGTTCAAGAACCGCGTCGTCAGCACCTACGACCCCGACACCGACACCAACCGCGAACGCAACGTGGGCGCTGTCGACATCAAGGGTGTCGAAGCTCAAGTCGGCGGCCGCATCACGAACGAACTGTCGCTGGCCGGTTCGGCCACCTACACGGACGCGAAGTACCAGGATCCGCTGCAAATCCGCGCCAACGTCTTCGCCCCGATCAACGGCAAGCGCTTGGTCGAGACCCCGAAGATCATGTTCGGTGGCCGGATCAACTATGAAGACGGTCCGTTCTCGTTCGGCGTCCAAGGCAAGTACACCGGTAAGCGTTACGCCACCGATCTGAACGACCTGGCCGTCGACGGTTACGCCGTGTTCGACCTGGACGTCCGCTACAAGCTCGACGCCGTCCTGAAGAACTCGTACGTCCAGCTGAACGTCTGGAACCTGTTCGACAAGGAATACTACGGCAGCCTGGGCACCCAGATCACCGCCGCCTCGGCCGCTACCAAGGCCCTGTATGGTGTGACCAACCAGCCGAACGCCTACATCGGCGCGCCGCGCACGGCGCAGGTGACGTTCCGCGTCGACTTCTAAGTCACGCAGACTTTCCGCGAGGGAGAAGGGCGGTCCGTTCGCGGGCCGCCCTTTTTCTTTGTCATCTAGGCCTGCTAGTTAGGCGGCGCTTGACCCCAGCCTCCCGAGGGGCCATCTGCGCCCCCTTCGTTTTTCCCGAACGCTTCATGGGCTTTCGAATGACCGTCACCGTTCCCGCCGAGTGGGCTCCGCACCGCGCCATGTGGGTGGGTTTCCCCAGCCACGCCGACCTCTGGCAGGAGGATCTGGAGCAGGCGCAGCAGGAAGTCGCCGATCTGGCCCGCGCCCTGGCCGGTCCGGGCGGCGAGCGCGTGCGCCTGATGGTGGTGGGCGATGAGGCCGAAGCCGCCGCCCGCGCCCGCCTCTCCGACACGAGCGTCGAAATCGTCCGGGGCCAGTTCGGCGACATCTGGCTGCGCGACACCGGCCCGATCTTCGTCGACCGTAACGGCTCGGCCTCGGCGGCCGGCTTCCAGTTCAACGGCTGGGGCGGCAAGTACAGCCTGGAGGGGGACGACATCGTCGCCGAGCAGATCGCCGCCGCCTCGGGCGCGCCGCTGGTCCGCAACGGTTTCATCCTTGAGGGTGGCGCCCTGGACCACGACGGCAACGGCACGATCCTGACCACGCGCCAGTGCCTGCTGAACGCCAACCGCAACACCGGCTGGGACGAGGCCTCGGCCACGGCCGCGCTGGCCGACGCCCTGGGCGCCAAGAAGGTGCTGTGGCTGGGTGATGGCCTGCTGAACGACCACACCGACGGCCATGTCGACAACCTGGCCCGCTTTGTCGCGCCGGGCGTGGTGGCCTGCCCGATGGGCTTTGGCGCCAATGATCCGAACGCTGAGGTCTATGCCGACACCGCCAGGCTGCTGGCCGGCATGACCGACAGCCGGGGCTCGCCGCTGCAGGTCGCCCGCATCCCCTCGCCGGGCCTGATCCTGGACGAGGACGGCGAGCCGATCCCGGCCTCGCACATGAACTTCCTGATCGCCAACGAGGCGGTCATCGTGCCGATCTACGCCGAGGAGTCCGGCGCCTTCGCCGTCGAGGTGATCAAGGGCCTGTTCCCCGAGCGCCAGGTGATCGGCCTGCCGTCCACCGCCATCCTGACCGGCGGCGGCTCGTTCCACTGCATCAGCCAGCAGGAGCCCGTCTAATGGCCCGCACGCTCAACGTCGCCGCGATCCAGACCTCGTACGGCATGGATCTGCAGGCCAACATCAAGAAGACCGAGCACTTCATCCGTGAAGCGGCCGCCAAGGGCGCCCAGGTCATCCTGCCGTCGGAGCTGTTCCAGGGCCCGTACTTCTGCGTCGCCCAGGAAGAACGGTGGTTCGCCGAGGCGCATCCGTGGCGCGAGCACCCGGTGGTCAAGGCCATCGCGCCTCTGGCCGGCGAGCTGGGCGTGGTGATCCCGATCTCGATCTTCGAGCGCGAGGGGCCGCACTACTTCAACAGCCTGGTGATGGCCGACGCCGATGGTTCGCTGCTGGGCGTCTATCGCAAGAGCCATATCCCCGACGGTCCGGGCTATATGGAGAAGTACTATTTCCGGCCCGGCGACACCGGCTTCAAGGTCTGGGACACGCGCTTTGGCCGTCTGGGCGTCGGCATCTGCTGGGACCAGTGGTACCCGGAGGCCGCCCGCGCTATGGCCCTGATGGGCGCCGAGGCCCTGTTCTATCCGACCGCCATCGGCAGCGAGCCGCATGACGCCAGCCTGGACACCGCCCTGCCGTGGCGGCGGGCCATGCAGGGCCACGCGGTCTCGAACGTGATCCCGGTGGTGGGCGCCAACCGGATCGGCTTCGAACCGTGGGACGGCTATCCGAACGGCGGCCAGACCTTCTACGGCTCGTCGTTCATCGCCGACCATCGCGGCGACCTGGTCAGCGAGCTGGGCCGCGCCGACGAGGGCCTGGTCAACGCGACCTTCGACCTCGACTTCCTGACGACCCACCGCGCCGCCTGGGGCTTCTTCCGCGATCGTCGCCCTGAGCTCTACGCCGGCCTGGCTGCCGGCCGCCCTGCATGATCACCACCGACCGCCTGGTCCTGCGCCCGGCGGTCGACGCCGACCGCGACGCCATCGCCGCCATGAACGGCGACGCGCGGGTCGGCGCCTGGCTGGGCGGCGTGCGCGGCCGGGCCGAGAGCGACGCCTTCGTCGACCGGGTTCAGGCCCATCAGGCCGAGCATGGCTTCGGCTTCTGGGTGGTCGACCGCCAGGCCGACGCGCGCGTGGTCGGCATGACGGGCCTCTGGTGGGTTCCGCCCGAGATGGCCATGCCGAAGGCGGTCGAGATCGGCTGGCGCTTCCATCCCGAGGCCTGGGGCCAGGGCTACGCCACCGAGGCGGCCAAGGCGGCGCTGGCCTACGGCTTCGAGACTCTGCGACTGACCGAGATCATCGCCTTCACGGCGCGCACGAACCTGGCCTCACAAAGCGTCATGCGCCGGATCGGCATGGGGTACGACCAGACGCGGGACTTCGACCATCCGGGCTTGGCGGAGAGCGATCCGCTGCGCGCCCACGTGGTGTTCGTGGCGAAAGCCTAAGCCCCGCAGCCCTCCGGCGCGCCCTTCGCCCGCGACGCCGCGACTTCCGCCCGCGCCTTGGCCAGATCGGCCATGAACTCCGGATCGTCGTGCAGCCGCGTGACCAGGGCGGAGCCCAGATAGCGCCCCGCCTCGACATCGCTCTGGAAGTGGACGCCGCAGACGATGCGGCTGTCGCCGAACGCCTTGCCGCGCGCCAGGATCGGGCTGGCCTTGTCCGGGACCAGCTCGGCGATCACCGAGGCCCAGGCCCAGCCGATCAGGCCGTGGCCGGACGGATAGGAAC
Organism: Caulobacter sp. FWC2; assembly: GCF_002742625.1. NCBI lineage: Bacteria > Pseudomonadati > Pseudomonadota > Alphaproteobacteria > Caulobacterales > Caulobacteraceae > Caulobacter > Caulobacter sp. FWC2. The sequence continues at coordinate 4,918,906 of NZ_PEBF01000001.1, read as the reverse complement.
CGTCGGTGCTGATCCAGGCCTCGCGCGGCACGCAGATCGGCGCGGTGTTGCCGACCGGCGGACGGGGGCGCTGATAGATCGCCTTGGCCGGCTGGTAGATCTTGGCCGCGTCGTCGGTCAGTCGCAGCAGCATGTTGGCCAGGGTCGGGGTCGCCTCGGCGCTGAGCGTGACGCTGGCCGCGCACGAGAAGGCTTTCATGCCGTTCTTGCCCGCGAGATCGGCGTCGGCGATCGCCCGGCTCCAGGTCTCGGTATTGGCCAGCTTGCGGGTCTCTTCGAACTGGGCGCGCTCGGCCTTGCCGCGCGGGCTGTCCGGCGCGGGCGGCGGGCCGATGATGGTCGCCGCGTCGATGCCGCCATTGCCGCCGAGGTAGCCGGGCGGCGGCTTCGCCCAACCGGCCGAGGGCGGGGTCGTGGCCACTTTCGCCGCCGGAGCCGCGCTGTGCGCGAAGGGATTGGGCAGGCCGTCGACGGCCGAACAGCCGGTCAGGGCCAGGCCCGAGGTGACGGCGACGACGAGCGCGAAACGGGTCATCGAATGCATCCGTATGGTCATTCGCCCACAGAGCGGCGGGAAACTCGTGCGTCAAGCGAAAGCGGATTGACGACTAGATATGTTATTTCATAACACTTCGTCGCGGCCGCTCCCCCGGCCAAGTTTCAGTCGTTTCAGGACCGCCCATGCTCCGTCGCGTCGCCTTCTCCGCCGCGAGCCTCATCGCGCTCGCCGCCGCTGTTTCCGCCCACGCCGACGCCCCGGCCGCGCCTGTGACGCCCCCGGCCTCGGAAGGCGACCAGGCGGCCAATCAGGTCGACAAGGTCGTCATCACCGCCGCCCCCTACGCGGTGTCGCTGGATACGGTGACCAGCAGCGTCAATGTCATCACCCGCGACAAGCTGGACGTCCTCCCACCCGCCGGTCTGGGTGACATGCTCAACGGCCAGCCGGGCCTGCGCTCGACCTTCTACGGTCCCGGCGCCAGTCGTCCGGTGATCCGTGGCCTGTCGGGGCCGCGGGTGATGGTGCTGCAGAACGGCGTCGGCCAGGTCGACGCCTCGTCGCTGTCGCCCGACCACGCCGTGGCCTCGGATCCGGGCGAGGCGTCGCGGGTGGAAGTGCTGCGCGGCCCCTCGACCCTGGCCTATGGCGGCTCGGGCATCGGCGGCGTCGTGAACATCATCGACGACCGCGTGCCCTCGTCGGCTCCGGCCAACGGCTTCGAGGGCCGCCTGGCCGGCTCGGTCTCGTCCGTCGACGACGGCAAGTCGATCAACGGCTCGGCCAAGTTCGGCAAGGGTCCGCTGGTGTTCGCCATCGACGCCGATCACCGCGAGAGCAGCGACTATGACGTCCCGACCGCCCCGGTCTCGGCCCGTCTGGCCAGGGCGGACGGCCTGACCGTCGATCCGGACAAGAAGGTCAAGAACGCCGACGTTGAGGTCGACGCCTACGGGGCCGGCGTCTCCTATGTCCACGACAGCGGCTTCTTCGGGATCTCGGTCAAGAAGATCGATACGACCTACGGCGTGCCCTACGAGCAGATCCTGGCCCCGATCGATCCGGACGCCGAAGGCCCGGTCTCGATCCACCTGCAGCAGACCCGCTACGACGTGCGCGGCGAGCAGGATGTCGACCTCGGCCCGTTCGACAAGGTCCGCCTGTCGGTCGGCCACGCCAAGTACGAGCACGCCGAGATCGGCGTCGGCAGCGGCGAGGTCGGAACCCGCTTCCTCTCCGACGGCACCGAGGGCCGCCTCGAGCTGGTCCAGAAGGCGCGTGACGGCTGGCAGGGCGCCGTGGGCTTCCAGGCCCTGAAGCGCCACTTCGAGGCCATAGGCGACGAGGCCTTCGTGCCCTCGACCGACATCACCGAATATGGCGTCTTCACCCTGCAACGTCTGGACAAGGGCGACTGGGGGATCGACGCGGGGCTGCGCTTCGACAGCCGCGAGCTGAAGACCAGCTTCGCCGACAAGACCTTCGACAACGTCTCGGGTTCGCTGGGCGTGTTCTACAAGCCGGCCGAGCACCAGTTCGTGGCCCTGACCGTGTCGCGCAACGGCCGCGCCCCGACCGAGGCCGAGCTGTTCGCCGACGGCCCGCACCCCGGCACCGGCGGCTACGAGGTGGGCGACGCCGACCTGAAGTCCGAGAAGGTGGTCTCGGTGGAGGCGACCTATCGCTACACCGGCGATCGCCTGCGCGCCGAAGCCCACCTGTGGGGCGCCCAGTATAACGGCTTCATCGAGGAAGGCCGCACGGGCGCCGTCGAGGACGGCCTGCCGGTGTTCCAGTACAGCCAGACCGACGCCAAGTTCCACGGCGCCGAGGCCGAGGCCTCCTATGTCGCCTGGCGCAGCGGCGAGCGCTCGCTGAAGCTGGAAGGCTCGTACGACTGGGTGCGCGGCTCAACCGATCTGGGCGTGCCGGCCCGCGTGCCGCCGTGGGCCGTGACCGGCCGCGCCATCTGGAGCACCGGCCGCCTGGACGTTCAGGGCGAGGTTCGCCGCGTGGCCAGCCAGAATCGCGTCGCCGCGTTCGAACTGCCGACCGACAGCTACACGCAAGTCAACGCCATGGTGACCTACAAGCCGATCGCCGACTCCGGCCTTCGCGTGTTCCTCGACGGCCGCAACCTGACCAACGAGACCATTCGCGAGCACGTCTCGTTCCTGAAGGACTTCGCCCCCTCGCCGGGCCGCTCGGTCCGCGCCGGTTTCGCCTGGCGCTTCTGATCCCCCAGGCGCGAAACCGCTCGCACCTTCGCCTGGCGCTTCCAAGCGTCACGCGAAGCGCGGGTCTCTCGATCAGCCCCAGAGAGGCCCGCCGCGCGCCGGGACCTGGCCCTTAAGCCGGGTCCCGGACTGCGGCCCGCCTCACGGGCGTATCAAGCCCACCCGCTCGCGCGCCCGGTGAATAACGGTCGTCGAGTCTCGCTATGACAGCGGTCCAGATTGCCGGTTCCCCCGGGATCGGCTAGAACGCCGGACCCTTTGCGGTCGTCTTGAAGCGTTCGAGCGTCCGTTTCCTATTCTGTCGTAGAGCTGTTCATGACAACGACCCAGTCCACCGGCGAGATCTCCGGCAACGTCCTGTTCTACAAGTCGCCGGAGCCGCTGAACCGCGAGCAACACGCGAAGCTGGCGCTGGTCCACAAGGAAAAGCCGTACGCCTTCGCCGCCGCCGGCACCGCCGTGCCGCTGACGGTCTCGGAATTCGGCCCGGCCGCCCTGACCTTCCCGGTGATCTTCGCCGGCGACGATCGCGTGCCGCTGGCCGTGATGGGCCTGAACAACGCCGAGAACCTGTTCATCGGCGCCGACGGTTCGGTCGAGCCGAACGTCTACATCCCGGCCTATATCCGCCGCTATCCGTTCGTTCTGGCCAATGACGACGGCCAAGACCGCCTGATCGTCTGCATCGACCGCGGTTCGGAACTGCTGAGCGAGCAAGGCCAGACCCCGCTGTTCGACGCCAAGGGCGAGCCGACCGAATACACCCAGCAGTGCATCAAGTTCTGCGATGACTTCGAGCTGGAGCGTCGCCGCACCGACTCGTTCATCGCCCTGCTGAAGGAGCTGGACCTGTTCGAGCTGAAGAAGGCCACTTTCCAGCCGCAGGACGAAACCGGCGCCGCTGCGGGCGAGCCGGTCACCGTCGCCGAGTACTACGGCGTCTCGGAAGAGAAGCTGAACAAGCTGTCGGCTGAAAAGCTGAAGGAGCTGCAGGAAAACGGCGCGCTGGCCCAGATCTATGCGCACCTGGTGTCGCTGCTCGGCTGGGATCGTCTGGTCAACAAGACCATGATGCGTCAGGTCGAAGCCGAGACCGCCGCAGCCGCCGCCGCGAACCTGAACTAAGGTTCGGCCAGCGCTGAAGACAAGAGGGCGGCGGGGCTTAAGCTCCGCCGCCCTTTTTCTTGGTTCGGCTATCTCTGGTTTCGGCTATCGCGCGAAGATGCTGCGGGTCAGGCAGGAAAAGACCAAGCGGCCGGCCTCGTCGAGCAGGTCGTGCTGGGCGATGACGATGCCCTTGCCCTCGCCGACGGGATCCTTGCCCATAACGGTCATGCGGCCGCGCAGCAACTCGCCGACCGGCGGATTGCGCATCCAGCGCAGGGCGTCGACGCCTAGGCGCTTGGTCTGCGGCCAGGCGGCGCTGGCCTCGCCGTCGAGGCGGGTCCAGATGGCGAAGACCATGCCGTCGGGGGCGCCGTTCTCGACCGGCCAGCCAGGGGTGAAGGCGGCGATGAAGGCGTCCAGCGCCTTGCCGTCCACGGCCCGCGAGCCCAGGTTCACGACCTGGCCGATCTCGATATCGTCGAACGCGGCGGGCATGGGCGGCTCCAGTTGATTTCGCCAGAGAAGGCGCAAGCCAGTCTCCGAACCAAGGAATGAGCCTGTTCGTCCGTTTCGGGTGAATCACCCAAAACGGCCAGGCACACTCTCGACTGTGAGTCGCGACTTGAGCATTGTCGAGCCGATATGGACGGGCCATGTGTCGTCCGCCGTCGTTTCTTCCCCCAGGTCTGCGCATGTTCCTCAAGAGAGCCGTCCTCGCCCTGCAAGCCTTGCTGGCCGCGAGCCTTTTGGCCGGAGCCGCCCTGGCCGGGCCGGTGGTCAATTCCGGGCATATCGAGTCCGAGCTGGTCGCGCAGGAGACGGGCATCGCGCCGGGCGGCACAGTCTATGTGGCCCTGCGCCAGAAGATCATTCCGGGCTGGCACACCTATTGGCGCAATCCTGGCGACGCCGGCGAGGCGACCAAGATCACCTGGACCCTGCCAGCCGGCTGGAAGGCGGGCGACATGGTCTGGCCGACGCCAAAGACCGCCAAGCTGGGTCCGTTGCTCGACTACGCCTACGAGGGCGAGGTCTTCATCCCCGTGCCGATCACTGCGGCGGCCGACGCCCAGGTGGGGACCACGATCAGCCTGACCGCCGACGTCTTCTACTTGGTCTGCGAGCAGGTCTGCGTGCCGGAGGAGGCCAAGCTTACCCTGCTGCTGCCGGTCGTGGCCGCGCCGGCCGCCGATCCCAAGTGGGGCGCGGTCGTCGGCGACGTCCTGGCCAAGGCGCCCAAGCCGGCCGGTCTGAAGGCGGTGTTCAAGCTGGACGGCGCCAGCCTGAAGCTGGCCGTGACCGGCGGCCCGCTGAAGGGCGCCGACATGGCCGGGGCCTATTTCTTCCCCTATTCGCCCAAGGCCATCGAGCACGCCGCCGACCAGGTGGTTGATCGCGGGCCCGAGGGCCTGACCCTGTCGCTGAAGCCGGGCTACGACTTCGTCGGCGGCGGGACCGCGCCGGCCGAGGTGGCCGGAGTGATCTCGACCAAGGCCGGGGCCTGGGAGATCACCGCGACGCCGGGCGAACCGCCCGCGACCGCCGCCGGAATGGGGCCCCCGCCCGCCGAGAAGGCCGCCCCTGACGGGAAGGTCTCGGGCGGCCTGGCCGGCGCCCTGCTGTTCGCCTTCGTCGGCGGGCTGATCCTGAACCTGATGCCGTGCGTCTTCCCCGTGCTGTCGATGAAGGCCGCCAGCCTGGCCGGCCACGCCCATGACGCCGGCAAGACCCGCCTGCAGGGCCTCGTGTTCCTGATGGGCGTCGTAACGACCTTCCTGGCCCTGGCCGGTCTGCTGCTGGCGGTGCGGGCCGGCGGCGCGGCGGTGGGCTGGGGCTTCCAGCTGCAGTCGCCGCTGGTCATCTCGGGCCTGGGCCTGCTGATGCTGCTGGTCGCCCTGAACATGTCGGGCGTCTTCGAGATCGGGGCCTCGGTGCAGAATGTCGGCTCGGGCGCCTCGGCCCAGGGCGGGGCGACCGGCGCCTTCTTCACCGGCGCCCTCGCCGTGGTCGTGGCCGCGCCCTGCACCGCGCCGTTCATGGCCGGGGCTCTCGGCTACGCCCTGACCCAGCCGACCCTCGTCTCGCTGGCGGTGTTCCTGGCCCTGGCCCTGGGTTTCGCCGCCCCATTCGTGGCGGTGGCCTTCATGCCGGGCCTCCTGAGGCTGCTGCCGCGTCCCGGCGCCTGGATGGACGTGCTGAAGAAGGGCCTGGCCTTCCCGATGTACGGCGCGGCCCTGTGGCTGACCTGGGTGTTCGCCCAGCAGTCCGGCCCGATCGCTCTCGGCCAGCTGCTGACCGCCGGCGTGTTGGCCGCCTTTGGAGCCTGGCTCTACGGCGTCGCCCAGAACCGTCGCGCCGCCGGCAAGGGCGGCATGGTCTCGATGATCATCGCCCTGCTGGCCGTGGCCGGCGCCATCGCCCTGGCCGCTTCGGCCGCGCTGGCCGCCCAGCCGCCGACCGCCGTCGCCGCTGCTACGGGCCAGGCCACGCCCTTGGGGCCCGGCCTGACCGCCGAGGCCTGGTCGCCGGAGAAGGTCAAGGCGCTGCAGGCCGAGGGCCGGCCGATCCTGGTCGACTTCACCGCCGCCTGGTGCGTGACCTGCCAGGTCAATGAGAAGGTGGCGCTGTCCGGCTCCAAGGTCGCCGACGCCTTCAAGGCCAGGAACGCCGTCTATCTGAAGGCCGACTGGACCAATCGCGATCCGGTCATCGCCAAGGCTCTCGCGGAGTTCAACCGCGTCGGCGTGCCGCTGTACGTGGTCTATCCGAAGAACGGCGGCGCGCCGGTCATCCTGCCCCAGCTGCTGACCGAGGGGATGGTCATCGAGGCGATCGAGAAGGCGGGAGCTTAGGAGCGCCCGCTACTTCTTCTTCTCGTTCCCGAACGGCAGCTTGTCCTTGACCTTGTCCAGCGGGGTCTTGGTCACGACCAGCGGCGGCGGTATCACCGGCGCGGCGGTCTTCACCGGATAGGCGCGCCAGCCGGTCTGGATCAGGGCGGTAAAGCCCTGGCACTTGGGCAGGTAGCGAACCATGCCAGTGCGCGGTTTGGCGAACGGCGGGGCTTGAGTGAACTCCTGACGCTTGGGATCGACGAAGCGCCAGTCGGTCGGCAGGCCATAGCCCTTCTCGCCGCCCAGCCGCACGGCCTGATAGGCGAGGTTGGCCTGGAACGGCGTGACGCCGTATTTCAGCATGGCCCGCAGGAAGATGGCGTCGGCCTCCTCGCGCTTGCCCGGCTCGCCGATCGTGTAGAGCCAGTCGTGGACGATGGCCGCGCGGGCGGTCGGCCCTTGCGGATCGACGAAGCTCTGGCCGTACCAGGGCACGCTGGCGAAGTCGGTCACGTACCAGCGCGGCACCACGATCACCTTGCCGGTCTCGACGTCGCAATAGGGGAACTCGGCGTCCAGAGTGAACAGCTTGCGGCCGTCCTTGGTCTGGTTGAACAGCATGATCGGCTGCGGCGTCAGCGAGCTGGGCAGCACCGGCGCGACGACCGGCACGAAGACGGTGGTGTTCGTCTCGCTGGCGCAGGCGGCGAGGAGCAGGCCGGAGCCGACGACGGCGGCGAGGGTCTTGGTGCGGGACATCGAGCCAGGGAGAGCAGAGAGGATCAGGACGATCTTCTGAGCGCCCAGCGGTCAGGTATCAAGCGACCATGGCGAAGTTTCGGCTTAGGCCGCCGGTTGGGGCGGGGCGGTGATCACTTCGACATTGTCGTTCAGCAGATAGGCCATGTCGCGCAGGGCCAGGTCCTGGGCCTTGATCGTCGTGGCCGCGCCGACGGCGGTGAGCTTTTCGGGCAGATCCTGGCTGATGCCGCGCAGGATGCACTTGAGGTCGTCGACCGCGCCGCGTTCCTTCAGGGTCACGTGGCCCTTCATGTCCAGCGCCGACAGGTCGCCGATCCGGCCCGAGAAGGCGTCGAAGCCCTTCAGCTTCAGCGCCGCGCCGGCCGGGCCGGCCTTGGCCAGCGTCTGGCGGTAGGCTTCGGTCTCGGCCTTCAGTTGCTTGGCGCGCCTGACGATGTCGAGGAACAGCGGCTCGCCCGCCACGGACCGTGGGGCGGCGGGCTGCTGCAGGACCGCTGGACCTGGCCCAGCAGCCTGCCCAGGATTGAACGAAGCCATCCAGAGCATGGCGGAAAAGGCGACGGCGTCACAGGACATGGGGGACTCCCGCAAAAAACGTCATTGGTCCGCCATGACGTGGCGGCAGGTGTTTGATAAGCCCGGTTTCGTAAACGCCGATTTACCAAGATTCAGAGGACTACCGATGGCCGATCTCGACGCCGCCTGGACCCGCCTGGAAACCGCCGCCAAGGCCGCGGGCGAACAGCGCATCGTCGACTTCTTCGCGGCCGAGCCGGACCGCCTGTATCTGCTGACCCTCGACGTCGCCGGCCTGCACCTGGATCTGTCGAAGCAGGCGTGGGACGAGGCCGGCCTGGAAGCCGCGCTCGACCTGGCCCACGCGGCCGATGTCGAAGGCGCTCGCGCCCGGATGTTCGGCGGCGAGGCGATCAATTCGTCTGAGGGCCGCGCGGTGCTGCACACGGCCTTGCGGGCTGCGGCGGACGCCGACGTTAAGGCCTTGGGCCAGCCGGTGATGGCCGAGGTCGACGCCGTCCGCCAGCGGATGAAGGCCTTCGCCGACGCCGTCCGCTCGGGCGAGATCAAGGGCGCGACCGGCAAGCCGTTCAAGGCGATCCTGCATATCGGCATCGGTGGGTCGGACCTCGGCCCGCGCCTGCTGTGGGACGCCCTGCGTCCGGTGAAGGCCCAGATCGACCTGCGCTTCATCGCCAATGTCGACGGCGCCGAGTTCGCCCTGACCACGGCCGATATGGACCCGGAAGAGACCCTGGTCATCGTCGTCTCCAAGACCTTCACGACGCAGGAGACCCTGGCCAATGCCGGCGCGGCCCGCGCCTGGCTGGCCGCCGCCCTGGGAGAGGACGGGGCGAACCAGCACCTGGCCGCCATCTCGACCGCCTTGGACAAGACCGCCGCCTTTGGCGTGCCCGACGAGCGCGTGTTCGGCTTCTGGGACTGGGTCGGCGGCCGCTATTCTCTGTGGTCGTCGGTCAGTCTGTCGGTGGCCGTCGCGGCTGGCTGGGACGCGTTCCAGGGCTTCCTGGATGGCGGCGCGGCCATGGACGAGCACTTCCGCTCCGCGCCGCTCGACAAGAACGCGCCGGTGCTGGTGGCCCTGGCCCAGATCTTCAATCGCAATGGCCTGGACCGCCGCGCCCGTTCGGTTGTTCCGTACTCGCACCGCCTGCGCCGCCTGGCGTCGTTCCTGCAGCAGCTGGAGATGGAGTCGAACGGCAAGTCGGTCGGCCCCGATGGCCAGCCCGCCAAGCGCGGCACGGCCACGGTGGTGTTCGGTGACGAGGGGACGAACGTCCAGCACGCCTATTTCCAATGCATGCACCAGGGCACGGACATCACGCCGATGGAGCTGATCGGCATCGCCAGGTCGGACGAAGGTCCGGCCGGGATGCACGAGAAGCTGCTGTCGAACCTGCTGGCCCAGGCCGAGGCCTTCATGGTCGGTCGGACCACGGAGGATGTCGTCGCCGAGCTGACCGCCAAGGGCGTCTCGGAAGGCGAGATCGCCACCCTGGCCCCGCAGCGCACCTTCGCCGGCAACCGGCCCTCGACCCTGGTGGTGCTGGAGCGCCTGACGCCGCAGACCTTCGGCGCCTTGATCGCCCTCTATGAGCACAAGACCTTCGTCGAAGGCGTGATCTGGGGGATCAATTCCTTCGACCAGTGGGGCGTCGAGCTGGGCAAGGTGATGGCGAACCGCATCCTGCCCGAGCTGGAGAGCGGCGCGACGGGCCAGCATGACCCGTCGACCACGGCGTTGATCCAGCGGCTACGCAAGTAGCCGCCCGATCCCGCATCAGAACGTCTTGCGCACCCGCAAGCTGACGAAGGTGCGCGGGTCGATCGCGCGGTCCTCGACATAGGCCACGGCCCGTTCCGGCGCGCGGTTGGCGAAGACCGTGCGGCGGATGGTGTAGTCGTCCCAGAGGTTCAGCTGGGCGCGGATCGCCAGGGTCGGGGTCGGCTTATATTCGGTGAAGAACTCGTAGTAGTTCGCGCCGCGCCAGACATTGGTCTGGTCGACGTCATAGGTGCCCTGGCCCAGCAGCGGCAGCCAGTTGACGCCCCACTGGATGCGGTGCTTGGGCAGGTCCTGCTGGAAGCCGATATTGGCCTGGGTCGGGCGCACCCGGGTGATCGGACGATCCTTGCCGGTCGTCGGATCCTTCACGTGGGTCTCGTTCCAGTCGTTCTTGAACGTGAAGCGGCCGCCCGGGATGCCCAGCTTGTCGGTCGGCACCACGATGTTCAGCGACAGGCGGTCCAGCGTGCCGTCGCCGATATTGCCGGTGGCCGACAGGTTGTTCGGCAGCGGCAGGCGGTCGATCACGCCGATGATCTCGTCGTGGCGATAGCCGATCGAGACGATGCCCTGGCCCCAGAAGCGGCGCTCGTAGCTGATCTCGCTGATCCAGCGCTGCTCGGGCTTGAGGTCGACATTGCCGCCATAGACGGTCTCGTCCTCCAGGTCCGACGAGGCGGCGAAGTCCTCGAAGTCCAGCTGGCCCAGTTCGCGCTCGAAGCGCACCCGCACCTGGTTGTCGGCCACCGGCGTCCAGGTCGCCAGGAAGCGGGGCTTGGCGTAGAAGAAGCTCTTCTCGTTGTCGGCGTCGCCCGACTGCTTGATCGTCGACTTCTCCAGCCGCAGGCCGCCCTCCAGCGTCAGCTTGGGGTTCACGCGCCAGGTCGCCTTGGTGAAGGCCTCGCCGCGCAGCTCCTCGACCTTGACCGACGCCGAGGGCAGGGGCACGGCCGCGCCGCCGACGCTGTAGGCCTGCTTCACGTCCAGCATGTTGTAGGCTGCTTCGCCGCCGGCCTCGATGGTCAGGGCCTTGGAGAAGTCGTGGCGCAGCAGGCCGCGCAGGATCGCCTCGGTGCTGTCGCCATCGGCCGTGAAGCGCTGCTGGGCGCTTTTGGTCCCGTTCAGGGTCTCGTCGCTGGTCGAGGCGTTGTCGAAGTTCTCGCCCGTGAACATCGCCCGCGTCTCCAGGCTCCACTTCGGGGCCAGGGGGCGGGTGTAGGTCAGGCCCAGCTCGGTGGTGTGGCTCTCCTCGGCATAGTCGCTGCGGCGCAGGGCCGTGGCCGAGGTCAGTTCCTGCCACTGCTGCCAGTCGTTGACGCCATAGCGCGCGGTGCCTTCCAGCTTGCCGCCCTTGAACGGGGTCGAGAAGTTGCCGCGAATGCCGCGCCCGCCGCCATAGCCGTCGTTCAGGTACTTCTCGTCGCGGATCACCTTGCCGGTCCCGTCGCGGCGCACGTTCACGCCCGGGCCGTTGCTGTCGCTGCTGCCCATGCCGTCGCTGAGCGTGATGCTCCAGGTCTTGTCGCCGTTGGTGTTGTTGAACTGGTAGCTGCCGCCATAGATGTCGTGGCCGCCGTCGAAGATCATGGCGTTCCAGGTCAGGATCGACTGCTGGCTGGCGCCCTTCTTCAGGATCACGTTCACCACCACCGAATAGCCCTGCATGTCGATGCCCGGGGCGCCGCCGCGGATCAGCTCGATGCGCTCGACCTGGCTGGCCGGCGTGCGGTTCATGACGTTCGAGCCAGCGTCGTTCTTCGAGGCCGGACGGTCGCCGTTGATCAGGATGTTGCCGACCGCGCCCTCGAAGCCGCGCGCCCCGGTGCCGTCGTTGACGATGAAGCCCGGCACCCGGTTGATCATGTCCAGGGCGGTGTTGGGGCGCTGGGCGGCGAAGAATTCCGGCTGGAACACCAGCACGCCGCGCTGGCTGCTGTCGTCCAGCGGCGCCTTGTCGGTCGGGCCTGTCGGCACGGGCGTCTGGGCGGCCTCCTGGCCAGCGGGAACCGGAGCGGTCGGAGCCTTGTCCGCGTCGCCGGCGTGCGCCGCGCCGGCGAGGCAAAGCATGGCCGCGGTGGCCATCAGCATGGTCTTGGTCATCAACGTTCCCCTCTGTGCGGGAAGCTGTGACGGCGTGGGCTCGTAGCCTCAAGTTACAAGACCGAAATGTGCATTACTTCTGAGTTATATTACAGGACGTTCATGTTGCTATACCGGCGGGCGTGTGGATAAGTCTGGGCGCGGTTGGGGTTTGACTTAAGAAGAGCTCTACGGCCAGGTGAAAGCGTCCGCCTGAACAGTGATTACTTGCCGCGTCGGCGCGCCTCGGTCGCCAGGCGATCCAGCACCGGCGTTCGGCTGGGGGCCAGCAGCTCGGCCCGCCCCTCGGCGAAGATCCGCCGGTTCTCGGCGCAGGTCGCCCGCATGACCGCCAGCTCGGCCGCCGGGACCTTGTCGGCCAGCGCCTCGGCCTCGCGCTCGGCCTGGGCGGTGATGCGTTCGAGGTCGTCATAGAAGTCGAGCAGCGACCGGGTGCGCGAGACGACATGGCGCGGACGCTTGCGACGCGGGGGCTTGGACTTGGGCATGGGGTTCTCCTGTCTGCCCCCTTCCCCCTGGATGGGGGAAGGGTTGGGGATGGGGGTGACTGCTGAGCTGGCCGCCGTGCGCGGCATCGACCGCCGTGGTCACCCCCACCCCTGCCCCTCCCCCATCGAGGGGGAGGGAACGTGTTTCATCGACCTCGCGCCGTGCGGCTGCGAGTGGGTGTTGGGGAGGCGACGGAGCGGCCGGGCGAACCCGGGGACCGTGAGGTTTGTTTGTGTTTCGGCTCGCAGACCGCTCCGCCAGGTTGTTCTTGCCCGTGAGGATGGGGGGCGTGAGCGTATTTCAGCTCGGGACCCCACTAGCCCCCGGACGGGCGCGGACCAAGTCGATCGGCTACATCCGTCTCGACCCCGACGATCCACGATAGGCGGCTTGTACGATCACCGCCCTGTCGCTCCGCTGATGGCTCTGGCCCCAACGATCCCGTCACCCGTACGCGCTCCTAAAGAGTAAGCGACGTGGCGTGAAGGCTCCGCCGGGAACCGCCAGCGGCCCCGCTCAACCTACCCCCGCCGCCGTTTTGGGCCGGATCCAAACGCCCTCCCCCGCGACGGGGACAGCTCTGAGTATGCGGCGGTGCTGAACGCCGATGATGCGGGGGCGCGAAAAAGTGGGAAGCGGTTGATTTCGTGGGGTTCGGCGCCGCGAACGCCGGGGATAGAGGCCGCTCAATCCCCGCGAGGGCGCGTTCTGAAACCCTCTCTCTTAGAGAGAGGGAGGGGCCCAAGCGGAGCTTGGGAGGGTGAGTGGTTACACCCTCAGCCGGCGTGCCGGCACGGAATCCCTAACAGCGCCAAGATCGTCCAGGGGCTTCGCCTACCCACTCACCCTCCCACGCCTCCGGCGCGGGCCCCTCCCTCTCTCCATGAGAGAGGGTTTCCGGTGCGCGACCTCTTCCCTTCGCCGCCATCCGACCCCCGAGGTCGGAGCCCCCCTTACATCTCACGGCGAGACGATCGCAGGGCTGATCAGGTCACTCAAGGATGGCTTCGCCACCGCGCGCGGCGGCCCGGAGGGCCGTCCTTGACTGACCTGATCAGCCCTGCACGCTGCAGCCTCCAAGAGATGAAAGGCTCGCCCCGACCAAGGTCGGCTGGCGACCCCTGGGGCAAGCCGTTGGACGTTTCCGCTCTCCTCCCCCTCCTGGGGGAGGGGGACCGGCGAACGCCGGTGGAGGGGGCCAGCGCCCCGCGCCGCCTCGCCACCCCACCCCCGTCATTCCCGCCCTTGTGGCGGGAATGACGGGAGGAAGAGTATGGTCTGCGCTCCAGCCTCTAGCGCCGTCCGACCTCCCCGAGATCGGCACTGAGGTTGTCTCGCCGTGAGGTGCGAGGTTAAGACCATTTTGGCTTTGTGCTATCCGCTTCTGCACTTCCAAGGGCTTTGGCCCCCTTGGAGACTTTCGCGAGTAGATCTTGGACCGCCTCGGGGTGGGCCTGCGCCCAAAGTGTCGTAAAGGCAGATGCCACTGTTCTCTCGGGTACCAAGCCGAGGCGCTCCCCTATCTGGGAGAACAAGAGGTGAGTGTCTTTATTGGTTCTTCGAACATCCTCGCAAATTTCTCGAACTTTCTCGCTATCTTCAAACTTTTGGAGGAGCGCGACAGAGAGTTTCCCGCCGATCGTCGACCATTCGTCCATGCAGGAGTCAAAAACGTAGGCCTCGGGTGATCCTCCTGGTAGGCGGAAAATCTTCTGTGCTTCGTCGTCCGATTGGCGAGAATCGCCGTCGATTACGCAAACTGACGGGACGGTAATTGCGGGATTTGTATTGTGATAGTTGTTCATCGCAACCGCCGTCCCGTCTCCCGACATCGCATGAACTTGGAAGTGGTCGATTATGGCGCGCGAACTTTGCCTTAGTATTGCTTCCATCCAGGTTTTGGCGAAATCATCCTCAACGAAAATTACGGACGCAGTTTCAATTTGACCTGTGATGGCCCTTAGGGACGCTACATCTAATTTTCCCTGGAATAGCTTGTCTTTAGTGGCAGACCAAACAGCCTTGCTGGGAAGTGGGTGTAGGGCTTCATTGGAATGTGTAGTGAATATAACCTGTATCTTTTTTCGCTCTGCTGCCCATATAAGGTACTCAACAAGTCTAATTGTTGCCACGGGATGCAAGCCGTTCTCGATTTCCTCAATTAAGACTAGGGCTTGATCGGGCGCGCTTTCAATAGCAGCAACCATTCTGATGATGCTGGATTCGCCAGCGCCGAAGTGGAACTCAGAATAACCAACCCCTAGGGACGTTTTTCCGGTGAGTAACGTTACCGCGCCGGTGGCGTGTACCTGGATTTCTTTGAATCCGGATACGTCTTTTCCAAGAATCCTAGATACAGCTTCATTAATCTCTGCGGAGAAAGACACTATGCGGCTGTCGGGAACTGAAAACTTTCGCGATGTACAGCTAAGAAGTTCCTTTCTCTCACTAGCTGGAACAGTCCTCGAAACGCCAAACAGTAATGTTGGGCGCCGCATCGCATCGCGGTTCCACTTCAGGCTCTTGAAGCTCGCTGTTCTCTGAACAGATGCGCGTGGGGCTATGTCACGGTCTATTATTTCATACTCAATTGACCAGTCTTGCATTCCGCCGTCGTACTTTCCACTTTTCGAAAAGAACGCTCGAGGCGGTATGTCCTTGTAGATGATCGCGGCTGATCCCAGTACGGTTGTCTTCCCGCCACCATTAGGTCCAATAATTGCGGTCACAGGGAAGTCAAAAGATATTGGCTCGTCTGTAAATCCTCGGATCTTTTTGAGATTTAATTTTGCTAGATACTGCCGATAGTTTCTATCGCGCGCTTTTTCTAGAAGGGCGTTGATAGTGCTATCGCGGACTTCGCTCTTGAAAGGCATGGATTTTTCCCTCGACCTGCGATTGTTATGGCGCGGGCGTGGATAGTGCAACGGGTGCGGTTTGCCCGAGGCCAAGCCTTGCTGCGAAGCTCACCCCTTCCCCCACCGCCCCATCTCCGCTACACCCCCGCCCGATGACCCGCCTGCCGCACCACCACGGCTGCCACCACCATCCGAACTCGCCTCGCGGGATCGGCCGGGTCCGCGCGCTCTAAGCCGAGCGACCCAGCCAGAGCCCCGCCTAGCGGATGGGGCTTGGCATAAGCGCCATCCGTCGAAGCCTTGAAGATCTAAGGACCGACGATGACCGACGACTCTACGAACACCGCCGAAACCTTCCGCCCCGAGGCGCGCGCCCCGCGCGGCTTCGCCGACAAGCGCGCTCGCGACCTGCGGGCCGAGCGGGCGATCCTGGAGGCGGTGTCGGCGGTCTATGAGCGCTACGGCTTCGAGGCCCTGGACACCGGGGCGTTCGAATATGCCGACGCCCTGGGCAAGTTCCTGCCCGACAGCGACCGGCCCAACGAGGGCGTGTTCGCGCTGCAGGACGACGACGACCAGTGGATGGCGCTGCGCTACGACCTGACCGCGCCGCTGGCGCGGTTCGCGGCCCAGAACTGGGAGACCCTGCCCAAGCCGTTCCGCCGCTACGCCTTCGGGCCGGTGTGGCGCAACGAGAAGCCGGGGCCGGGGCGCTTCCGCCAGTTCATCCAGTGCGACGCCGACACGGTGGGCTCGGCCCGTCCGGAGGCCGACGCCGAGATCATCGCCATGGCGGTCGAGGGGCTGGAAGCGGCCGGCCTGCCGCGCGGGGCGGCGGTGCTGAAGATCAACAATCGCAAGCTGCTCAACGGCCTGCTGACCTCGGCGGGGGCGGAAAGCGCCGGCCAGAAGCTGGCCGTGCTGCGCGCGGTCGACAAGCTGGACCGTCTTGGCGTGGACGGGGTCCGCCTGCTGCTGGGCGAGGGCCGCCTGGACGAGAGCGGCGACTTCACCAAGGGCGCGGGCCTCAAGGGCAAGGCGATCGACTCGGTGCTGGACTTCGTGTCGGCGGGCGCCGGTGGCCGGAGCGCGACGCTGGACAACATCGCCAAGGTGATCGGCGGCTCGGCCGAGGGCGACGAGGGCCTGCTGGAGCTGTCGCGGATCGACGCGGCGCTGACCAGCTTAGGGATAGCCGACGACCAGGCCTTCATCGATCCGTCGATCGTCCGGGGGCTGGAATACTACACCGGCGCGGTGTTCGAGGCCGAGCTGCTGCTCAGCACCACCGACGAGAAGGGGAACAAGGTCTCGTTCGGCTCGATCGGCGGCGGCGGGCGCTATGACGACCTGGTGGCGCGGTTCACCGGGACGGCGACGCCGGCGACGGGCTTCTCGTTCGGCGTCACCCGCCTGGCGGCGGCGCTGCGGGCGGCCGGACGCGAGCCGGGCGGCGTGGCGCGCGGGCCGGTGGTGGTGATCACCTTCGACCAGGCGCACATGGCTGAGTACTTCTCCGTGGTCGGACAGCTACGCGCGGCGGGCATTGCGGCCGAGGTGTATCTCGGGACCTCGGGCATGAAGCCGCAGATGAAATATGCCGACCGCCGGGGCGCGCCGGCCGTGGTCATGCTGGGCGGGGACGAGATCGCCGCCGGCACCGTGACCATCAAGGACCTCGACGCGGGCCGTCAGGCCGCCGAGGGGGTGACCGACAACGCCGCCTGGAAGGCCGAGCGTCCGGGCCAGCAGACCATTCCGCGCGGTGAGCTCGTCGCCGCCGTGCGCAAGATCATCGAGGGCTAATTGATGAGGCTCGAGCGTTCCATTCCGGCGGAGGCGCTCGACGCCATCCGCGCGCCCCTGCTGCTGGCCGGCGCGGCCCTGACCGACGCCCCGGTGCTGCAGCCCCTGGGCCTGCTGCTCGATCTGACCGGCGAGGCCATGCGCTCGCGGCTGTTCGTCGTCTCCGGCGATGGCGGCGAGGAGGCCTGCCTGCGGCCGGACTTCACGGTCGCCGTGGCCCGCCAGCACTTCGAGAACGGCGGGGAGCCGGCCCGTCGCCGCTATGAGGGCAAGGCCTTCCGCGTCGCCCCGCGCGGCTCGGACCGCGCCGAGGAGTTCCTGCAGCTGGGCGTCGAGGCCT
The DNA here is from genome assembly GCF_002742625.1 of Caulobacter sp. FWC2. Taxonomy (NCBI): domain Bacteria; kingdom Pseudomonadati; phylum Pseudomonadota; class Alphaproteobacteria; order Caulobacterales; family Caulobacteraceae; genus Caulobacter; species Caulobacter sp. FWC2. The sequence goes on along the minus strand of NZ_PEBF01000001.1, from coordinate 4,901,551 downwards.
TCGAGGCGGGCGACCCCGTGGCCGCCGACGCCGAGATCGCTTCCCTTGCTTGGGCGAGCGCCGTCGCTGGCGGCCGGTCGGACCTGTCGATGATCCTCGGCGACGTCTCGCTGTTCGCCGCCTTCGTCGACAGCCTGGACCTGGCGCCGCCGCTGGCCGCCCGGCTCAAGCGCGCCTTCGCCAAGCCGCGCCAGCTGAAGGCCGAGCTGGACGGCGACGTCTCCACTCTCTCCAGCGAGCAGTCGCGGATCGCCTCGCTGCTGGCCGGCCTGCCCGAGAGCGAGGCTTCCGCCGTGCTGCAGGAGCTGTGGTCCCTGGCCGGCGTCGAGCCCGTCGGCGGCCGCCGCCCCGCCGAGATCGCCCACCGCCTGGTCGAGAAAGCCGAGGCCGCCAAGGCCGGTCGTCTGGACGCGGAACAGGCCGACAAGGTCCGCGCCTTCCTCGCCGTCTCCGATCGTCCGGACGCGGCGCTGGACGCCATCGCCGCCCTGGCGGGACCCAACGACGCGAGCCTGAAGGCCGCCATCGCCGGCTGGCGCGCGCGCCTGTCGGGCATGGCCGAACGCGGCGTCCCGCTGGACAAGGCCACCCTGGCCGCCGCCTTCGGCCGGGCCTTCGGCTATTACGACGGCTACCTGTTCGAAGTGCATTCGGCTGCTCTTGGCGCTGAGCGGCCCGTCGCCGCCGGCGGCCGCTATGACGGCCTGCCCTCGAAGCTGGGCGTGACCACCAACACCGGCGCGGTGGGCTGCATGGTCCGTCCGGCGCGCGCCTATGCGGGAGGCGGCGAATGAGCGGCTCCATGATCTTCGCGATCCCTTCGAAAGGCCGCCTGAAGGACCAGGTCGAGGCCTGGCTGGCCGACTGCGGCTTCAAGCTGGAAATGACCGGCGGCGCGCGCGGCTATTCGGCCGAGCTGGCCGGCCTGCCGGGCGTCTCGGTGCGTCTGCTGTCGGCGGGCGACATCGCCGCCGGCCTCGACAGCGGCGACCTGCACCTAGGCGTCACGGGCGAGGACCTGCTGCGCGAGCGCGGCGACGACATGGACAGCCGGGTCATGCTGCTGCGGGCCCTGGGCTTTGGCCGCGCCGACCTGGTGGTGACCGCGCCCAAGAACTGGCTGGACGTCGACACCATGGCCGATGTCGACGAGGTCGGGCACCTGCACCTGGCCAAGACCGGCCGCCGCCTGCGGGTGGCGACCAAGTACGTCACCCAGACCCGCGCCTTCTTCGCCCGCCACGGCGTCGCCGACTACCGCATCGTCGAGAGCAGCGGCGCCACTGAGGGCGCTCCGGCCGCCGGCGCGGCGGAGCTGGTCGTGGACATCACCACCACCGGCGCGACCCTGGCCGCCAATGGCCTGAAGATCCTGTCGGACGGCGTGATCCTCAAGAGCCAGGCCCAACTGACCGCCTCGCTGATCACCGCCTGGACGCCGGAGCAGCTCGAAAGCCTCAAGCGCCTGCTGGCCGTGGTCGAGGCCAAGGGGCGGGCGGGCAAGCTGGCGACCCTGGTCTGGCCGGCCGAGCAGGACGCGGCGGGGCAGGCGGCGGTGGCGGCCTTCGTCGCCAAGGGCGGTTCGCGCCGGGCCAACGGCGCCCTGCTGGCGACCGGCGACCTGTTCGACGCCGCCGCCGCCCTGGCCGCCGCCGGGGTCGAGCCCGTCACCGTGTCGCGTCCGGACTATGTGTTCGAGTCGCGCTCGGCCGTGCTGGACCGCTTCACGGCCGCGCTCGTTCGTTAAGTTTTGACGAGATAGTCAAAATAAAACATCGATTCACGAGGTAAAATCGACTTTCGGGTCCAAACAACGCCACTCGCGTCAAAAATTCGGCGGAACCTTTGCGAAAAAGGGATTTGCCGCGTTGACACCGTCATGAATTTGACGTTTCTACAGGATGCAAGGACGAAACGAGCCCAACAGAGAGCTCCCGTTCTTCGGCGTTTCGGGGAGGAAACGCCCGCCTAGATCGAATGATCGAGAAATAGCCAGCCCGTCGCGATTATCCCCCGCGGCGGGTTTGGTGTATCTGGGCCCTGGTGAAGTCTTTTGACGGAAGAGTCAAAAAGACTTTCTAGCCTGAAATCGTCACACAATGCTCCGACGCCCCGGATGGCCGGACGTTCCCGCAGAACGCCGATCACGCGTGTCTCGACCTAGGAGGCGGGCGTCAGGTGTTCACCCCTTCGTGCGAACGCTCCACGGCCCTCTTATAGGCGTCGCGACCCGTGGTGCGGGCCAGATAGGCCTGTTCGACCTCGCCCAGGGTGATCCCGCAGGTCCTTTGGCCCAGGTTCAGGGCGTAGGTCACCGAGATGTCGGCGGCCGTGAAGGCCTCGCCGGCCAGGTAGGGCGAGTGTGCAAGCCTTTGGCTGACCAGCTGCAGCCGCTTCTGGAACGACCGCAGGCACCAGGTCGCGCCCCAGTTCTCGCGCTCGGCCTCGGGCGCGATGAAGCGGCTGACCACGACGGGCATCATCAGGGTCGCGAGGCCGGCTTCGCCCAGGTGCAGAAATTGCTGATAGGCGGGGAAGGCGGCATCCCGAGGCGCGGGCGCCAGCGGCGTCGGCCCATAGCGAGCCATCAGGTACTCCATGATCGCGATCGACTCGACCATGACGACCTCGCCGTCCTGGATCGCCGGGATGTAGTTGGCGGGGTTGATCGCCAGGAATTCGGGGTCCTGCTCGGGCGCCAGCATGTCCACCTGCCGCACGCGATAGGGCAGGTCCATCTCCTCCAGCACCCACACGACCCGCATCGATCGCGAAGTCTGTCCGCCCCAAACGGTGATCATGCGCGGGTCCTTTCCGGGGGGTGGATGAGGGTCGAACCTTATCCGACCGTGGGGCTCAAGCTTTGTGTGGCGACTGAGGGTCGGCGCGTCGGCACGACGCCGACGGTAGGCGCCGACCCTAGTCGGAAGTTGGCTTCAAGCGCGGTCAAGATAATTTAGTGGGATGGATGGCACCCTCTAGCGGCAATTGATCGTGACCACACTGTTCAACTATCGTGCAGCATAAGGGCTCGGGGAGGGTGGCATGACGTCGCGAGAAATGACCGGAAAGCCTTTATTCGAAATGTTTCTAGGCGCGCTTCCGCTCGCTACTGCCGCCACACTGACGGCAGCCATGATCTTCACTGAAGGTTTTCTGAGCGTAGTCGGCGGCGAGTGGATTTCGATGTTCTCAGTCAAAGACGTGATCACCCGCGCTTGGCCCATACTACCGTTGTTTTTGATCACGTTTCCGCTGACCTACATTCTCCAGACCCATACCATCGCAACGGATAAGAATTTTCTAGATGCGCCGATCGGAATGCTAGCGAGAGCTATCGAGAAGGAGCCTAACCGAGTTAGGTTTTTAATCGTAATTGTGGGTCTTTTGTTCGCCTGTTTCGGGGTTCTTCTATACTTCGATGCGAACAATTTTATAGGCAACGCTTTAGGCTACGTTCTGCGGACCTATGGTGCCGGGGTGCTGGTTATATTTGGTATCCAGTGCTTTAACTTGAGCGTAGTTGGCCGAATTCCTCATTTTATAAACTTGTCCGTTATGTGGGGGATGACGCTTATCGTTGCTTCATTCGCAGTGGGCTCGGCTGCCGGCGCTGCTGTTGCATTCTCGAATAGCAACACCCTCCTAACATACGGACCACACAGGTATTGCGGAAAGTACATCGCCGCAGTGGAGAGGGGCGTTCTAATGTACAACCCGGCCTATAGGTCCGTCAGGCTCTTCAAGTGGGAAGATGTGAAATATCTAGAGCGTCCTGTTCAATGCGCGCTGCAGATAAAGTACGTCTCTACAGGTATAAGGGCCATGAAGAAAGCAAACGAAACGGTTGGGCAACAATAAATCTCAGTATAGCGGTTGCTGGGCGCTCGCAGAAGGTTTCCCACGCCTCCATGAGCTTCCGTCGCTTCAACAAGGCGTCGCCCCGCCGGTAGGCCTGCTCCACGTCGGTCCCACAGTGTGGACCAGCGCCGCCTCGGCGACCTCACGCGGGAAGTTGGTCAGCCAAATAGTCGCTACGAAGGTCTGCTTCCTGGCGCCATCGGAGCGAGGGCCACCTCCGCTCGCCGATCAGGCCCCTGCACCGGGAAGCCTTGATCTCCATCGACCGTAGGCAGCGGCGCGGATCAGCCATTCGGCGGGACCGATCGGAAATTTGCGGAGCCAGAGCACGGCCATGGCTCCGGTGACCGCCCAGATCGCTGCGGAGGTCAGCATCAGTCCCGAGAAGCTGATCGATCCGACAAGTCCAAAACCATAGAACAGCAGCGACGTCAGGATGGATTGCAGGCTGTAGGTCGTCAGCGACATCCTTCCCAGGGCGCGAAGGATCTTCGCCTCACCCAAGACGCCGTATCTGAACAGCAGCGTGGCGACGGCGAGGTGACCCATGGTCACGCCAAGCCGCGCGGGCTCATAGAGAAACGACCGTAGAGCGGACACGGCGGGGACCAGCCGATGGGGATCGAGCTCAAAGCCCGTTCGCGCCATCCAGGCCAGGTTGAACACCCGGACGGGCAGGCCAAAGCCGTAGCCGATCAGGGCGATCCGTTAAGCTGACTGACCGGGAGATCCGGACGCCGCTCACCGCCGGCTTCGCAGCCTCATTCACACGCCGCGCAGTGGGCGTCGTGATGGCGGCGGCGCCAGTTGGTCAGGTGGGCGCCGGCCAGCAGCAGGCCGCCCAGCACGGTCAGGACGCGCTCGTCGGCGGCGGACGGAAACTCCAGGGCGCCGGCGATCATCAGGCCAAGACCCAGGACCGCTAACGTCGCCAGGGGCCGGGAGCGCGGCCGGCGGGTCGACGGGTCGACGAACGACAGCACGGCCACCGGCGCGGCGATCAACACGAAGACCACGTGCACCCACTCGGCCTGCGCCCACAGGCCCAGCACCGGCAGCAGCAGGGCCAAGGCCGGCAAGGCCAGGCAGTGGACCAGGCACAGGGCCGACAGGCCGACGGCGGAGGCGTCCAGGGCCTTGGCGAGGGTGGGGGGCATGAAGGCGGCTCCTGGGGCTGGGTCGGCTCATATCTAGGGGTGATATAATATAACACAAGAGGGCGACCCGCCGCGTCACCCTTTTCGAGCCCTGGGAACAGGCGCGCCGGCCGACCGTTCTGGTCAAGGTTCACGGCGGTGGCGGCGCCAACCCGAACCGGTCGATCAAGGTTTGAGCCCATGGCTGGCGCGTTCAGGGATCGCTATCTCGATCTCCTCTGCTCGATCTACATCTACAACGAGCACCGGGGCTACACGGCGATCGACCGCATGCTGTGGGCGGTGCGGTCGAGCTGGCCGGACGATCACAGGCTGATCGACCTGATCGAGAAGCACCGCGCCGACGAGCGCAAACACTACATGATGTTTCGGCGCTGGTTCGAACGGCGGGGCGTCATGCCGCTGGATGTCGATCGCGCCTGCGGCCACATCGACCGCTTCGTCGAGATCATGTTCGGCTCGCCGATCGACGCCCTGGACCCCGCGCTGATCGGCCGCGAAGACCTGTTCGAACGCCTCTGCCGGATCATCTCCCTGACCGAGAAGCGGGGCCACCGGCAGGTCGAGGTCCTGCTGCGCAATCCCTGGGTTCGGCAGGACGCGACCCTGACCAAGATCTTCCGCGTGATCGAACAGGACGAGCCCAGCCACTGGGCGCCCTATGACGGTTGGCTGGCCGACCATGGCCGGCGGCAGGCGAACGGGTACGAGCGCGCGGTCGACGGGTTCGTGCACGGCGAGTTGCTGGCCCTGAAGCTTCCGCTGCTGTTCCTGTCGCGGGGCCGCGCCCGTCGGACCACCTGGCCCGACGCGCATGACGACGAGCGGCTGTCCGGACTGGCGCGCGCGGCGGCCTGAGCGGTCGCCGGCCCAAAGAGCCGGCTGCGGATCATCGTCCGAGGATAAGCGCCGTCGCCGCCAGCATCTGTGGGTCCCGACCCGTGGCGATATCCTTGGCCGTCGTGGCCACGGCGATGTCGGGCTCGATGGCCGCGTCCGGCTGGGGCGTCGCGGGAAAGCTGGCGATCAAGGGGAGGTCGACTTCCAGCTTCGACGCCGGCAGCTGCAGGAAGAAGAAGGCCCCGCCATTGATGCCGCGCCGGTTGCCGCCGGTGGTCTGGCCGACCAGCGTCGCCAGGCCGTTGTCCTTGCAGGTCTGGTCGAAGCCGAAGGTGGCCGAGCTGTTGGAGGCGTCGCACAGCACCGCCACCCGCCCCTTGAACCGACGCCCGGCCGGCTGGATCAGGCCGGACTTGCCGTTGTCGCCGGCGCGCGTCAGTCGATAGTAGCCGGGCCGCTCCGGGGAGGCGACGGCCGCCTCGCCCCAGTCCAGGAAGCTGCGATCCCAGGTCTTCAGGTGCGGCCGCAAGGCCTCGGGCGCGGTGCGATAGCGGGTCCAGCGCTGGTCGCGCGACAGCGGCAGGTCGCGATCGATCAGACGGCTGATGATGACATTGCCGCAGTCGATGCCGCCCTCGTTGCCGCGCAGGTCGACGACCAGGCCGCGCGCGCCATCGCCGGTCAGATCGTCCATCACCCCGCCCAGCCAGGTCCGCCAGTCGAAGTCGGACTCATAGAGCGCCCAGCCGGGCATGGTCAGGCGATGCACGCCGTCATCGCCCTTGCTCAGGGTCCAGGGATTGGCGTTTTTGGCGACCTCGACCGTGGGGGAGAAGCCGGCGCGGCGATCGGCGAGGGTCAGCAGGGGCGCGCGAACGACGCGGCCGTCGGCCAGGGTGAAGGCGGCGGCGTCCTTCAGCGGCAGCACCAGCGGCAGGTGGATGTCGAAGGTCTCGAAGCGATCCTCGCCGCGCGCCTCCATCAGGCTGACGCGCTTGGCCCGGTTGGAGCCGTCGGCGCGGGCCAGGGGGATCAGGCGCTCCAGCAGGTCCTGGGTCGCGACGCCGTCGATGGCGGTGATCACCGCGCCGCGCGGGAACAGGGCCGCGCCGCTGTCGTCGCGGATCACCACCATCCGGCCATCGATCCAGCGGAACAGGAACGGGACCAGCGACCGGTCCGGATAGATCCGCGCCACGGTCGCGTCGCTGCTGTTGTAGGGGCTGGGATAGGTGTGGCCGCACTTCAGCGAGGCGGTGACGCGCGTCAGGGCCAGGAAGCGGTCGCGGAACGTCCCCGGCGCGGCCCAGGCGCGAGCCAGGCCGTCCAGCCGGGCCGAGATCTCCTGCGGGGTGCTGTAGCGATAGACGCCGGGATGCATCGTCTCCCAGGCCTGGCGCAGGATCGCGACGTCGCCGCTCCAGTCGTCGGTGACGGTGTCGGCCCAGGCGGGCAGGGCGGCGCCAAGGGCCAGGCCGCCCGAAAGCTGCAACAGGCGACGACGATTCAAGGGCATGGAGGGATCCTCACGAACGGAGCCCAGCCCATGCCTCGGCTCACGGCGCGGCGCGCCTCATTTCCGCGTCGGCCGGCAGAAAGGCAGGATCTGAGACCTGCCGCCGGTACCGCGAGGGCGAGACGCCGAACCGGGCCTTGAAGGCGCGGTTGAAGCTGGCCTTGGAGGCGAAACCCATGTCCAGCGCCAGGCTCAGCAGGTCGTCGTCGGAACCGGCCTCCAGCGCCCGCGCCACGCCCTCGGCCCGCAGCCCGTTGACGAAGTTGGAGAAGTTCACGCCCAGGCCCAGATTGATGGCCCGTGACAGGCGGCCGTTGTTGGTGCCCAGAAGCCGGGACAGGCGCGCCAGCGACAGGTCCGGCTCGCGCCACCAGCCGGCGTCGCGGGTGCGGTCGGCGATCTCGGCGGCGATGGACGGCCAGTCGGGGGAGCGCGAGGGCTCCTGTTCTGCGCTGATCGGGTCCGAGGCGGCCAAGGGCACGGGAAGCGCGGCCTGTCGCCAGCCGGCTACGCCCAGATAGACGCCGACCCCGGCCAGGGCCAGGTACAGGCCGGTCTCCTGGAAGAAGTCGATCCCGCCCGCGATCAGCGACCACAGCCAGAAGCCGGCCTTCAGGCCCAGGCCCGCCAGGATCACCGTCAGGACCCGACCCAGCCAGTGGGCCGAGAAGCGCTCGTCGTCGCTGCGGTGGTCGGCCAGCCGCTTGCGCTGACGCCGCAAGAGCCCGCCGATGGCGTAGGCATAGGCCGCCAGGCTCACCAGGCCCATCACGTCCAGCACGGGCGAGACGATGGCGCGGTGCCCGCCCGTGTACCACGCCCACTTGGCGTCCCCGGGGATCAGGAAACACAAGGCCAGATAGGCGAACTGGGCGAGGGCGGGCAGCAGGTGCAGCCGCATCCGACGCGGCGCCGTCCCGTCCGCCAGCGCGTGGGCGTAGCCGTACAGCAGCGGCCCGAACGCCAGGGGAATGGCGAACGGGGCGAAGGTCAGCCAGCGGAAACGGTCATAGGCGCCGGCGAAACCGATCGCATAGGGCGTCAGCATCCCGGCGACGACCACCAGGGCGACCGCGAGGAAGCGGTTGGCCGCCCGGTTGGGCCCGCTCCGCGCCAGGGCGCCGGCCAGCAGCACGCATTGCAGGATCGCGACGCCGAGCAGCGCCGTCCGCCATCCGAAAAGGAGTCCCCAATCCGCCATGCGCCGACGCTAAGCGGTCCGACGGCTCAGCGGAAGGCGATCGCCCCTCACCCCTCGTTGACCACCGAGGTCAGGGTGCGGCCCTGGCGGGCTTCGAAGCGCTGGTGGGCCAGGTCGACCATGGCCTTCAGCGCGCTGAGGAAGTGGGTCTGGTCGTTCATCAGCCGGCGGCGTTCCTGCTGCGGGCCCCGCCAGTCGTCCAGGGCCCCGGGCGTGTCGATCAGCGTCGCCAGGCGGGCGAAATAGTCCTCGGGATCCTTGGCGCGATGGTCGTGCGGGGCCATGGAGGCGACGTCGCCGTCATTGGTGGTCAGCAGCACCGCGCCGGCCGTCAGGGCGATCATGGCGCTGTTGCCGCCGCCCTGGCGGAACGGGTTGGCGAACACGTCGACCGTGGTCATCAGCCGGGCCAGTTCCTGGTCCTGGTAGATGTAGTGGAACTGGTCGCCGAGGATCGTCTCGCAGGCGTTCAGCAGGTTGTCGGGCAGGCCGCCCACCACCAGCCAGATGACGTTGGGCCGGTCGCGCAGGATCTTCTCGATCCCGGTGACGAAGGTCTCGTCCAGGTCGACCGCCAGGCGGTTGCCGACCGTGGCGATGACGAAGGCGTCCTGCGGCAAGCCGACCTCGGAACGGGCGCGCGGGGCGGGCGGACCCTCGTCATAGAACGGGCCCGACAGGCTCTGGACGTAGTTGCGGATATAGCTGGCCGGCGCGCCCCGGCGTTTCCAGATCGGCGCCATGTGCTGGGGCTCGTGAAAGTACCAGAAGACGTCGGCGTACTGCGGCGGGGGCTCGTCGCCGCAGGTGAACATCACCGTCGGGCCCAGGCGGCTGGCGATGGTGATCTGCGGGGCCATGATCGGCTCGCACCAGAAGTGATAGGTGCTCGGTCCCTTGCGGATTGCGTCGACCAGATAGTCGGGGTTCTCGACCGTGGAGATCAGCCGCACGCCGCGCTCGTGGGGGATGTGGCCCAGGCGCTCGTCAATATAGGCCTGCATGTTGGCCGAGAGGGTCTCGCCGCCGTGGTGCAGGTCGATCCGGGTGATGGTCGGGTCCATGGCCAGGGCGGCGACATAGTCGATCGCGCCGCGCGAGGGCGAGTGGAAGGGGCCCATCAGGTCGCCGGCGAAGACCACATGCGCCTCTCGCACGGCGCCCAGGGGAATGTCGCGCGGCGGCAGGGTCAGGGCGTCGGCGCTGCTCAGGTGCAGGCGGCGCGCCAGGGCCGCGACGCGTCCGGCGTGGGCGTCGCCCAGGTGCGGGCCGCGCCACCAGGCGATCGAGCCCAGGTCGGAGATCACCTGCAGGATGATGTCGGGCGTGTAGCGGCCGCTTTCCAGCAGGCTGATCACCTCCTCGACGAAGGTGTAGTCGTCGACGCCATCCAGAGCGTTCTCGCCCAGCATGATGTCCCAGCGATCGGCGATGATCTTGATCGACGGCAGGTACCGCTCTTGAGCGCCTTCCTGAAGGAAATCGAACAGGGCCATCAGGGCAGGTCCTCTTGGTTGGTCATCGCCGTCAGGATCGCGTGCAGGCGGGCGACGCGGGCTTCACCGGGCGAGAACACCCGGTCGGCGGAGGTCAGGTCGTAGTGCGGGCTGACGCGGGCGCAGATCGCATGATCCTCGTCGAAGATCTGGCGGTTGACCCGGGCGCTGGAGTCGAGGAACGCCGCGACGGCGGCCTCGTAGCCGGGCTTCACCTTGCCGGCCAGCTGCCGGCTGCAGAAGTGGGCGCGGTGCGGCGTGGCCGATGGCAGGAAGGTCTGCAGCGAATAGGAATAGCCGAAGGTCGAGGAGACCATGGCGAATGGGAAGACGTAGATCGTCCAGTAGCCCCGATAGGCGCCCTCGGCCTCGAAGAACCGGCCCATCGTCTTCAGCCCGCGCAGGGTGCGGCTGTCGGTGATGTGGGCGGCATAGGTGGTGTTGGGGCCGTCGAAGACGATCGCGTCATCCTGCAGGCCCAGCGGCGCCAGGGTGCGCGGATGGACCGGATTGACGTGGTCGCTCTCCAGGGCGTTCTCGACCGCCACGCGCCAGTCGGACTGGAATTCGAAGGCGTTGAAGTCGCGGCGGCCGGCGATCCGGGTCGAGACCTCGGCCAGCGGGGCGAAGGCGCCGGCCAGCTGGGTTGGCAGGTCCTGCGCGGGCTCGATCCCGACAAAGAGGAAGTCGCCGCACCAGGCGGTCTGGAAGCGGCGCAGGCCGACCTTGTCCAGGGCGCCGGGCGGGAAGGTCTTGGCCAGGGGCACGCGGACCTGGCCGCCGCGATAGCTCCAGCCGTGATAGGGGCAGACGGCCCGGCCGACGCCATGGTCCTCGACGAAGAACCGCGCGCCGCGATGCGGGCAGACATTGTCGAAGGCGATGATCTGGCCTTCGTCATTGTGCAGAACGAGGTCGCCCAGGGCCCAGTCCAGCCGCAGGAAGGCGCCCGACTCGGCCAGCTCGCTCCGGTGGGCGACCAGGTGCCACCAGGTGGTCAGCAGGGTCTGGTCGAGGGGACTCAAAGCCGCCTCGCCGGCGCCGCGTAAAGCGTCACCCCGTCCTCGCAGCCGCGCACCACGACCGCGCCGGCCCCGACCATGCAGCCGGCGCCGATGGTCAGCCTTGGGAGCACCCGCGCGCCCGAGCCGAAGAAGCTGCGGTCGCCGACCGTCACCCCGCCGGTCAGGTCGACATAGCCGCTGAGGGTGACGAAGTCGCCGACGGCGACGTCGTGGCCCAGGCTGGAATAGGCGTTGAGGGTCAGCAGGTCGCCGGCCTTGCTGTCGGCCGAGACGTCCGTGAACGGACCGACCACGGCGCCGTGGCCCAGCCCGGCCGAGGCCGAGACCCAGGCGCGGGGGTGGATCAGGGTGGCGAAGGCTTGCGGGCCGCCCAGCCGTCCGGCCAGGGCGACCTTGCCGGCCGGATCGCCGACGGCCATCACCAGGCGCTGGTTGGGTGCGAGGGCGTAGGCCGTGGTGTCGCCCAGCTGTGGCAGGTCGCGGCCGAAGGCGGCCATCGGCTGGTCGCCGTCGTCCAGATAGCCGACGAAGCGGTCGCCGCCGGAGAGGCCCGGAGCGAACCAGTCGTGAATCTCGCGGGCGAAGGCCCCGCCGCCGACCAGCACATAGTCCGTCATCGCGCCAAATCCCTCAGCTGGCCAGGTAGCCGCCGTCGACGGCCCACACCGCGCCGGTCACCCAGCGGGCGGCGGGCGACAGCAGGAACACGGCGGCCGAAGCCACATCGTCCGGTTGGCCAAAGCCCAGCGGGTGCTGGGCCTCATAGGCGCTCATGCCGGCGTCGGAGAGGCCGCGCGCCAGGCGGGCGTGCATCTCGGTCTCGACCCCGCCGGCGGCGATGGCGTTGACGCGGATGTCCTTGGGGGCCAGCTCGCAGGCCAGCGACCGGGTCAGGCCCTCGATCGCGGCCTTGGCGGCGGAATAGGCCATCATGCCGGCGCGACCGCGCTGGGCCGAGGCCGAGGACATCAGCACGATCGACGCGCCGGCCTTCATCACATTGGCCTTGCCGGCCGCGCGGCCCAGGCCCAGGGCGCCATGCACCGCCGCCCCGAACACGCCGTCGATCTGCTTGGCCTTGGTCAGGCGGGCCGGCAGGATCAGCTCGCTGCCCGCCGAATGGAAGACGCCGTCCAGGCCGCCGGCCTCGGTGGCGATGGCGCTGATCCGATCAGCGACTGCGTCGGCGTCGTTCAGCTCGGCGGCGAAGGCGGTGTGGCCCTCGCCGGCCAGGCTCTCGATCGTGGCGGTCAGGCGGGCCTCGTCGCGGCCGGTGGCGATCACCCGGCCGCCGCATTGGGCGATCAGGGCTGCGGTGGCGCGGCCCAGCCCTGAGGAGGCGCCGGTGACCAGGATGGTCCGGTCCTTTAGGGCGTCTGGCGAAAAGGTCATGCGGCGATCACTTCGGCGCAGGCCAGGGGGCCGAACTCGGCCAGCACCGCGCCCCACGACAGGCCGACGCCGAAGCCGACCAGCATCAGCTGGGCCGAGCCCGTGGTCAGGCGCCGGGCCATGTCGTCGGCCAGCAGCAGGGGTATGGTCGCTGAACTGGTGTTGCCATAGCGGTCGATATTGATCGGCAGACGGTCGGTGTCCGTGGCGCCGATCTTCTTGCCGATATGGCGCAGCATGAAGCGGTTGGCCTGGTGCAGCAGGTAGGCGTCGACCTTGTCACCGGTGATGCCCGCGTCGGCCAGGGTGGCGGCCACCAGCTTGGGCACTTCGCGCAGGGTGAAGGTGAACACCTCGCCCCCGTCCATGTGCAGGCGGGTCGGGTCCAGGGTGAAGGCGCGGTCGGGATCGACGGGGCGGAAGCCGCCCTGCGGCACCATCAGCGCGCCCGCGCCGGCGCCGTCCGTGCCCATGCGGAAGTTCATGGCCGACGCGGCGGGGTCGTGCTCCAGCGCCGAGGCCGAGCCGGCGTCGCCGAACAGCACGGCCGTGCCGCGATCGCTGGGATCGACCAGGCGGCTGCTGGTCTCGCCGGCCAGCAGCAGCACGCGCTGGCAGCCGCTCTGGATCAGGCTGGACGCCAGCCACAGGCCGTAGACATAGCCCGAGCAGCCCAGATTGACGTCGAAGGCCTGGCAGTCGTTGGCCAGCTTCAGGCGGCCGTGCAGCAGGCAGGCGCTGGCGGGCAGCGGATGATCGGGTGTTTGGGTGACGAAGATCAGCGCGTCGATGCTGTCGGGCGCCCAGCCCAGCCGTTCCAGCAGCCGCTCGGCGGCGGCGGCGCAGAGGTCGGCGCTGGTTTGGGTCGGCGCGGCCCAGTGACGGGTCTCGACCCCGACCATCTTGACGACGTCGGCGACGGCCTGGTCGCCCAGGGTCTGGGCGATCACCGAATTGGGGATCGGCGGACCGGGCACGGCGCAGACCACGCCGCGCAGGGCGACGCCGGACAGGGCGTAGCCGCCCCGACGGCGGCCCCCCTTTTCAGAGTCGCTGGCAGGCGAGGCAGGCGCCGTGGTCGTCATGATCAGGCCGCCTTGGCCTGCGGGATCAGGGCGGCGATGTCGCTGACCGTGACGCACTCGGCCAGGGCCGCGCCGTCCAGCAGCTCGCCGCAGATCTCGTCGACCAGGGCGATGGTCGAGACGATGGCCAGCGAGTCCCAGTTGTGGTTGGCCAGGACGGTGTCGGCGGTCACTTCGGCGGTGTCGATCTCGAAGATCTCGGCCAGGCCGGCGTACAGGGTCTGCATTGCTGTGCTCCTAGAGAAGGGCCTGGGCGGCGGCCCAGGAATAGCCGACGCCGAAGCCGACCAGCAGGACGCGGCGCGCACGCCCGTCCCTGACCAGCGGCTCCAGCGCCATGGGAATGGTGGACGAGACGGTGTTGCCCCAGTCGCGCAGGGCCACCACGAAGCGGTCCTCGGGCACGGCCAGCTTGCGGCGCAGGCGGTCCAGGATGAAGGCGCTGGCCTGGTGCAGCACCACCGCGTCGTAGTCGTCCAGCGCAGCGCCGGCGCGGGCCAGCAGCTTGTCGATCGCCGCCGGGACCGCGCCCAGGGTGAAGGTCATGATCGCCGCGCCGTTCATGTAGAGATGGTCGGCCGAGCGCAGGTTGCCCGAGGCGTCCTCGGTGACCACGGCCGTCTCCGCCGTGCGCGGCTGGCGGAAGCCTCCGGCCGGGACGATCAGGTTCTCGGCCCCCGATCCGTCCGTGCCGAACACGAAGGGGCCCAGGGCCGGCGCATCGGTCTCGACGGCCTCGATCAGGGTGGCGGCCGCGCCGTCGCCGAACAGGCTGCGCACGCCGCGATCCATCGGGTGGATCAGCTTGGAATAGGTGTCGGCGGTCAGCAGCAGCACGCGCCGCGCCTGGCCGCTGGCGATCAGGGCCTGGGCCATGGACAGGCCGTAGACGAAGCCCGAGCAGCCCAGGTTGAAGTCCAGCGCGCCGATGTCGGTGCGCAGGCCCAGCCGCTGCTGCAGGATGCAGGCCGAGGTCGGCAGGATGTGATCCGGCGCCTGGGTGCAGAACAGCAGGTAGTCGATGTCGCTCGGCGATACCCGGCCCTGGGCGAACAGCGCCTTGGCGGCGGCCTCCGCCAGGTCGACCGCGGTCTCGCCGGGGGCGGCGATGCGGCGGGTCTGGACGCCGGTCTTGTCGAGGATCTTGTCGGCCGGCCAGCTGGGATAAAGGGCGGCCAGGTCGTCGTTGCTCAGCACCTGCTCGGGCAGGTGGCTGGCGATCGCGACGATTTTTCCGCTGGTGCCCACCTGACGCTGACGCTCCTCAACCGACGGCTGAGACTAGGGTTTCAAGTTCTAAAGACCGGTTAACCATAAGCTCCCGCTGATGCGGCGCGGCGTCGCAGCGAGGATGTTTCGAGGCTCAGCCGAGGGCTTGGGCCAGCGCCAGGGCGACGCGGTTGACCTGGTCGACGTCCATGTCGGCGAAATAGGGCAGGCCCAGGGTCGAGGCGGCGAGGCGCTCGGTGACCGGCAGGAAATCGGCCGGACAGTGGGCGAAGGCCGGGGCGCGGTGGCAGCCCAGGCCCCACCAGCGGCGGCTGTCGACGCCTTGGGCCTTCAGGCTGGCCTCGACGGCGCCGGTCGCCCCCTCGGGCAGGGCGACGACGCAGGTGCTGGAGGTCCAGTCCAGGCCCCAGCCGGGCTGGAAGCGGACGGCGGGCGTATGCAGCAGCGACACGCGTAGGCGCTGGGCGGTGATGATGTAGGCCGTGCGGGTCGACGGCCACTGGTCCAGGGCGGTCAGGCCGATGGCGCAGGTATATTCGCTGAGCTTGGCGTTGTTGGCCGCGAACCGGGCCTCGCGGTCGCCCATGAAGCCGAAGCTGGTCAGGGCCCGGAAGCGGTCGATGAAGGCCGGATCCTCCGAGGCGATGAAGCCGCCTTCGCCGACGCCCAGCGACTTGGTGGCGTGCAGGCTGACCATGGTCGGGACCGGGGCGGCGCTGACGCTGTCGAACGAGGCGGCCGCGTCGATGACCACCGGCAGGCCGGTGTCCTCATGCAACCTGGCCCACGGCGCGGGATCCAGCGGCTGGCCGAAGGCGGCCACCGGGATCACCGCCGAGACGGGGCCGGGCGCGTGGGCCAGGCGCGCGCGGACATGGTCGGCGTCCAGCACGCCTGTGACGGGATCGACGTCGACGAACCACGGGACCAGCCCCGCCTGGATCGCGGCGTGGGCGGTGGCGACGAAGGTCCAGGCCGGCATGACGCACAGGCCGCCCGGCTTGGCGTTCAGCGCCAGCAGGGCCAGGGTCAGGGCCTGGGTGCCGTTGGCGGCGGTGCAGGCCAGGGTGGGCCGCGCGAACCTCGCCGCCAGGCGGGCCTCCAGCTCGATCAGCATGGGGCCGAAATTGGAGTACCAGCGCTTGGCGTCTATCCGCTGCAGATAGGGCAGGATCGCCTCGGCCGACGGCATGAATGGCCGCGCCACCGGGACGGGCGCGTCCTGCGGTGACGGGGCCGAAGCCTCAACGGTTGAGAGGAGAGCGGACGAATGCACGAAAGCGGATCGCTCAAGGTTGCCGGAAGGTTCGAGTAAGCGCCACGATGGTTAATCGAGGGTTGCCCGCGACGTTTCCGAGGTGCGACCGACTGACGCCGCCGCCACGAAAAAGGGCCGGTGTTTCCACCGGCCCTTCCCGTTAGCGATAGGTCACAAGACCTACCAGATCTTCACGCGGTCAGCGGGGGCGACATACAGCTTGTCGCCCGGCTTGACGTCGAAGGCCGAGTACCAGCCCGGCTGGTTCCGGACCGTGCCGTTGACGCGGTAGACGGCGGGCGAGTGCGGGTCGCTGGCGATCTGTTGCTTCAGCGCGTCGTCGCGCGACTTCTGACGCCACACCTGGGCCCAGCCCAGATAGACGCGCTGGTCGCCGGTGAAGCCGTCCAGCACCGGCGAGGGCTTGCCCTGCAGCGACACGTGGTAGGCGTCGAGGCCGAAGCCCAGGCCCGACAGGTCGCCGATGTTCTCGCCCATGGTCAGGTCGCCGTTGACGTGCATGCCCGGGAAGGGCTCGAACGCCGAGTACTGGGCGCCCAGCTTGTTCTTCTGCACGTCGAACTTGGCGGCGTCTTCCGCCGTCCACCAGTCGCGCAGCACGCCGTCGCCGTCGGACTTGCGGCCCTGGTCGTCGAAGCCGTGGCCGATCTCGTGGCCGATCACGCCGCCGATGCCGCCATAGTTGACGGCCGGATCCGCGTCCGGATGGAAGAACGGCGCCTGCAGGATGGCGGCCGGGAACACGATCTCGTTGTTGACCGAGTTGTAGTAAGCGTTGACCGTCTGCGGGGTCATGCCCCACTCGGACTTGTCGACCGGCTGGTTCAGGCGCTCGACGTCGTGGCGGTAGTCCCAGGCGGCTTCGCGCATGGAATTGCCGTAGGCGTCGCCTTCCTTGATCTCCAGCTTGGAATAGTCACGCCACTTGTCGGGATAGCCGATCTTGACGGTGAACTTGGCCAGCTTGTCCTGGGCCTTGGCTTTGGTCTCGGCGCCCATCCAGTCCGACGCGTCGATGCGCGTCTTCAGGACGGTGCGGATGTCGCCGACCAGGGCGACCATCTTGGCCTTAGAGGCCGGCGGGAAGTAGGCGGCGACATATTCCTTGCCGACCGCTTCGCCCAGCAGGCCGTTGACCTGGGCGACGCCGCGCTTCCAGCGCGGGCGCTGCTCGGGCTGACCCGACAGGGTCTTGTTGCGGAACTCGAAGCTGGCGTCGACGAAGCGCTTGGACAGCATCGGGGCCGCGCCGTCGATCACCTTGAACGCCTGCCAGGCCTTGAGGGTCTCGATCGGGGTGTCGGCATAGATCTTGGCGTATTTCGGGAACGAGGTGTTGGTCGTCACGATGATGCGGTCGACCTTCGGCAGTTCGGTGCCGACCAGGTAGCGGTTCCAGTCGTAGCCGGGCGTCTGGGCCTGCAGCTCGGCCAGGGTGGCCGGGTTGTAGGTCTTGTCGCGGTTGCGGCGCTCGACGCGGCTCCACGAGGCCTCGGCCAGCTTGGTCTCGAAGTCGACCACGGCCTTGGCGTTCTCGGCCGGCTTTTCCCAGCCGCCCAGGGTCAGCATCTTCTCGACATAGGCCAGGTAGGCCGTCTTCTTGTCGGCGAACTTGGCGTCCAGATAGTAGTCGCGGTCGGGCAGGGACAGGCCGCCGGTCGAGGCGTAGACGGCGTAGGCGTTCGGGCTCTTTGCGTCGGTCGAGATGCCCAGGCCGATCAGGGCCGAATAGGGCGTGGTCGAGCTCTTGCCCATCAGGGCGGTGAACTCGTCCTTGGTCTTGACCTTCTGCACGCCGGCCAGCCACGGCTTGATCGGGGCGGCGTCGAGCTTCTCGATCGTCGCCTCGTCCATGAACGCGCGGTAGGCGGCGCCGATCTTGGCCTTGTCGCCGGTGGCGGCCTTGTCGGCGGCGGCGGCTTCGATCAGGGCCTTGGTGCGGGCTTCCGACAGTTCCGCCAGCTTGTCGAAGTTACCGTAGCGGGTGCGGTCCGACGGGATCACCGTCTTGGCGTCCCAGGCGCCGTTGGCGAACTTGTAGAAGTCGTCGCCCGGCTTCACCGAGGTGTCCATGCCCGAGAGGTCGAAACCCCAGGTCCCGTAGCGCGGCGACTCCAGCGAGGTGACGTCGCCCGAGGCGACGCCCTCGGCCAGAGCCGGCAGCAGCGATTGCACCGTGCAGGCGTCGTTGACGCAGGGGTGCTCTTCGTGGGCTTGCGCCCCGAAGGCCGACAGAGACAACGCCGCGATCGCTGCAGCGCCGAACCAAACTCGTTTCATGGAAAGTCGCATCCGTTGGTGTGAGCTGGAGCGTGGCAGCCGAAAGTGTGAGCGGTTTCGGCGGCCGCCACGCTCCAAGAGTTTGAGGCAGAGCCTGTTTATCCGTTTCCGATTTTCATCGGAACCGGACAGGCTCTGGCGGCAATCTGCACGGACGCGGAAAATTTGCTCCCTTAAAAAAAGTTCATGTAGCCCATTTTTTGACTCTTCAGTGACGGTGCTCGGGCGCGGTAGACGCCTGCCCGCCGGCCGGCGGGGTCAGTTGCACGGTCAGGTCGACCTGAGCCTTGCGGCCGTTGTCGAAGACCAGGGTCACCGGAACTTTTTGCCCCACGCCCTGGGCCGCCTTCAGCGACAGGATCATCAGGTGGTAGCCGCCGGGGGCGAAGGCGACCTGGCCCCCGGCTGGGATCACCACGCCCTTGTCCTGCTCGCGCATGGTCATGACGCCATTGACCATGGCCGACTGGTGGATCTCGACCGAGCCGGCGGCCGTGGTCTCGACGCGCTGCAGGGTCACCGGGGTCTTGCCGGCGTTGGCGATGGTCATGAAGCCCACCCCGTTCATGCCGGCCTGGGCCGGGCGGCTCCAGGGCTGGCGGATGGTCAGGGCGCCGAGCTTGTAGTCGCCGGCTTGCGCCAGCGGGGCGGCGACGGCGGCGGCCAGGATGGCGGCCAGGGCGATAGCGAACGGACGCGACATGAGGCGCTCCTTGTCAGTGTTGGTGGGCGGCGGGCGCCGCGCCAGTCGGATTGGGGGCAGGGATCAGGGTGACGACCGGGGCGGGCCGGCTGAGCTTCTCGTCGGGTCGGGCGGGATCGGCCACTTCCGTCCACTGGCTCTCGCCCTTCTCGCAGGTCTGGATGACCGGAAAGACCAGGCGGTCGCCGGAAACGGGGAGCTTCATCAGCACCGCGAAGTCGTCGAAGGCCTCGTTGGGCAGGCGGCCCTCGAAGGTGATCGCCGTGGGCGCGGCCTTCGGGTCGGGGCCGCGCTCGAGCGTGTAGGTCCAGCCCGGCTTGACCTGCGGCCGGGCCGAGGCCACGCCGTCGGGGATCTCGATGCGGACCTTCAGGGTGGTGTCGCCGGCCGCGCAGGCATGGCCGACGCGGAAGGCGATGGCGGCGTAGGAGCCGGCCTTGGCCGCGTCGGGCGCGGCGACCACGTGGGCCGCCGCTCCCGTCGCCAGCGAAGAGGTCGCCACGAGCGCGAGAAGAGCAATCAGGGGGGTCTTCATCGGCATTCTCCTCAGAAGTTCACCGTGACGCCGCCGAACACCGACCGGCCGTCGCCAGGCCAGAGGGTGGCGGTGGCTGCGGTCCAGGCGACGGCCGCCTGGGTGTTGGAGACATAGGCCTTGTCGGTCAGGTTCCGCGCATCGACGAACAGCGACACGGCGGGCGTGACCTTCCAGCCGGCGTTGAGGTTCAGGATCGCATAGCCCGGCGCCTTCTGGGTGTTCTTGTAGTCGATCCACTGGTCGGTCGCCGACCACTCCAGCGACGGGGCCACGAACCAGCCGCGCGGGTCGTCGTAGCGGACCTCCGAACGGTAGAAGGTCTTGGGCACGATCGGCAGGCGGTTGTCGCCGAACTGGACGTCGTCCTTGAAGCGGAAATCCGACAGGGTCCAGGTTTGGCGGATGCGCCAATGCGGGGCCACGGCCCAGTCCAGCGCCGCTTCGATCCCCTGGTGCACGGTCCTGTCGGCGTTGAAGGTCGAGGCCGGGATCGACGAGGTCACCGCATATTGCAGCATCTCGTCCTTCAGCTCGGCGCGATAGAGCGTCAGGTCGTAGGTGAACGGGCCGCGATGGCCGCGCGCGCCGACCTCGCCGGTCCAGGCTTTCTGGGCCTTCACCGGCGCGAAGCCGGTATTGGTCGGGCTCATCGCGCTGAAGTTCGGCGGCTCGACCGAGCGGGTCAGGTTGGCGAACAGCTGGTCGCCGGTCTCGTCCTGCCACAGCAGGCCGACGCGCGGGGAGATCCAGGTGTAGGTCTTGGAGGCGTCCAGGTTGAAGGTGCTCTTCACGCCCGGAACCGCGACGCTGGCGTAGTCGCGCTCGGCCTGGCCCCAGGTCGCGCCGCCGACGAAGGCCAGGCGGTCGGTGACGAACAGCCGGCCCTCGCCGAACAGGTCCATGGCCTTGGCGTTCTGGTACGAGATCGACTGCAGCGCCCCGTGGGCGCCTCGGTTGTTGATGTAGAAGTGCGAGTCCGGGTCGCCCTGGCGGTACCAGGCGCCGAAGAAGGCGTCGGCGCGCTTGCCGCCGAGCTCGCCGTCCCAGTCGAAGCGGCCGAAGGCGCCGTAGTTGCGGCTTTCCTGGTCGATGACCTGGAAGATCGGGTGGTCGAGATCCTTCCAGACGCCATAGACCGCGCCTTCGAACACCAATTGGTCTGAGAGCCGCCAGGTCGTCTGCAGCGAACCGCGCACGCCGCGCTGGTTGCGGCCCTGGTCGCCGGCCAGGTTGCCCGCCGCCGACTGGTGGGGATCGGCCTGGAACTGGGCCAGGGTCAGGGAGCCGGGGATCTCCTGGTTGATGTTCGAGCCGTTGACGATGAAGCGGACCTCGCGGTCCTGGCCGAACGAGCGGCCGATATTCAGCGAACCGAACTGGATGTTCTGCTGGCTCTGCGAGCGCCAGCCCTGGCCGGTCTGGTTGGTGGCGGCGGCATAGACATCCCAGTCGCCGGACTGGCGGGCCAAGGCGACGTGCTCGCGCAGCAGGCCGTAGGACCCGCCGTCGATGCGGACCTGGTTGGCGAAGCCGGCGTCCTTGCCGGTCGGGGTGACCATGTTGATCGCCCCGCCCAGCAGCGCCCCGCCGAAGCGCAGGGCGTTGCCGCCGCGATAGACCTCGGCGTAGCGGGTGTTCAGCGGGTCGGCGACCTGGCTGTCGCCATAGCCGTCGGCCTCGTTCAGCGGCACGCCGTCCTGGGCCAGCAGCAGGCCGCGGTTGTGGTTGGCGTTGCCGATGCCTGAGCCTCGGATCGAGATGCGGATGTCGCCGCCCCACTTACGCTGGGCGTACACCCCGGGGGCGTCGCGCAGCATGTCGTCCAGCGCCAGGGTCTGGCGGTTGATGTAGCTTTCCTGGGAGATCACCGACACCGCGCCGGGGGTCTCCGACAGGCGCTTGCGGGCGTCGGCGACGACCTGGGGATCTTCGGGATTGGGGCGGGCGGTGACGATGACCGAGGAGACGTCGGTCTGATCGTTGGCGGCGAGTGCGGCCGAGGTCAGGCAGCTGAGGGCTGCGGCGCCCAGCAGGGCGCGGCGGAAGGTCGACATGACAATGGGTATCCTGAAGGCGTGACGAGGCGCGCGGCGTCTTCAAGCGCGGCGCGGCGGCAAAAAGGTCAGGCGTTCAGGTTGGCGGGCGGGCCCTGGCTGGGCGGACGCGGCGGGGCGCGGGCGTGGCCGCGCACGCCCAGCACGCGCTGGACGGGGGTCTCCACGAACTCGGCATATTGGACGGGGGCGATGGCCGGAACAGGCGCATCGATCGTCACCGCCAGGGTCGGGGCGACGCAGTTGGAGCACTTCAGCCCCATGAAGTCCTTGGCCGGGGCCGTGCGGACCGAGCCGTCCTCCTCGAGGATGACGACCTTGGACCCCTCGGCCGAGCAGATGACGATGGCCGAGCCGCTTTCGCGCAGGTCGTGCGCCATGGCCGCGGCGGGCGTCAGCGCCTGGACGAACACGGCCAGCATCGCCGCGAGCGCGGCGAGCAAGACTCGGAACTGTCCCAGGCGGGTGGTCATGATGCGCGCAGACCTAGAAGCTGGCCGCCACGCGGTCAACGCGACCGCGCCGCGCCATCATCGTCCGCCGCTACTTAAGGGGGACTAGTGCCCTCCCGCCTGCGCCGCCGGCTTCTTCTTCGGCGCGCGCAGGAGCATGCCGCGGGCGATCTCTTCCTCGCCGATCAGGGCGTGGGTGGCGCCCATCTGCTTGAGAAGCGTCACGTCGGCGTCGGTATAGGCCCGGGCGACGATCTCGCAGCGGGGGTTGGCGGCGCGGGCCTGCTCGATGATGCGGCCGGCCTCGAACGGGCTGGGCACGGCGACGAACAGGTGGGTGGCCTTGTCGAGGCCGGCCTTCAGCAGGACCTCGGGCTTGACCGCATTGCCGCCGATCGTCTCGTAGCCGGCCTTGCGCAGCTCCTCGGCGCGCTCTGGGTCGTCCTCGATGACGACCAGCGGGGTCTTGGCCTTCAGGCCCTCGGCCACCAGCTTGCCGACGCGGCCGTAGCCGACCAGCAAGGCGTGCGGCTTGGCGGCGGCCAGGATCGGCGGTTCGCCGGCCGCCTTGCGCTCCTTGGCGATCATCTTGGGCAGTACGCGGTCCAGCAGGGCGAACAGCAGCGGGTTGAGCAGGATCGACAGGATGGCCCCGGCCAGGATCAGGTCGCGCCCCTCGGGCGGCAGCAGCTTCAGCGAAACGCCCAGGCCCGCCAGGATGAACGAGAACTCGCCGATCTGGGCCAGGCTGGCCGAGATGGTCAGGGCGGTGCTCATCGGGCGGCGGAAGGCCAGGACGATGCCCAGGGCGAAGATCGACTTGCCGATGACGATGATCGCCACGGTGGCCAGCACCGCCAGCGGCTGCTCCAGCAGGACCTGATAGTTGAACAGCATGCCGATCGAGACGAAGAACAGCACCGCGAAGGCGTCGCGCAACGGCAGGGTCTCGTTGGCGGCCTGCTGGGAAAGCTCGCTCTCGGCCATGATCATGCCGGCGAAGAAGGCCCCCAGGGCAAACGACACGCCGAACAGCGCGGCCGAGCCGAAGGCGACGCCAAGGGCGATGGCCAGCACGCCCAGGCGGAACAGCTCGCGCGAGCCGGTGTGGACGATGCGGTGCAGGATCCACGGGATCACGCGGCGACCAACGATCAGCATCAGGGCCACGAAGGCCACGACCTTGCCGATGGTGATGGCGAAGGCGCCCAGGACGCCGCCACCCGCCTGGTTGGCGGGCGCCTCGCCGCCCAGGACGCCGGACAGGGCGGGCAGCAGCACCAGCGCCAGCACCATGGCCAGGTCCTCGACGATCAGCCAGCCGACCGCGATCTTGCCGCGTCCCGTCTCGATCAGCCGTCGCTCCTGAAGCGCGCGCAGCAGCACGACGGTCGAGGCGACCGACAGGGCCAGGCCGAACACGATCCCCGCGCCGACGCTCCAGCCCAGGGCGACCGCCAGGCCCAGGCCCATCGCCGTCGCCCCCGCGATCTGCACGACCGCGCCGGGGATGGCGATGTTCTTCACCGCCATCAGATCCTTCAGCGAGAAGTGCAGACCGACGCCGAACATCAGCAGGATCACGCCGATCTCGGCCAGCTGCGGCGCAAGCTCCTGGTCGGCGACGTAGCCTGGCGTGAACGGCCCGACCACCACGCCGGCCAGCAGATAGCCGACCAGCACGGGCAGCTTCAGGCGATTGGCGATAGCGCCGAAGATGAAGGCCAGGCCCAGGCCCGCGACGATGGTGGCGATCAGCGACGTATGGTGCAAAGGCTCTCCTTGACGATCCACTTTTTCGGGCGTACTCAACCAATATGGGTGCCGAAACCCAGGTGCGCCAGATGCCACACGCAAAAATTCTCCTCCCGGCGCAATGCCGGGCCGCTCGCGGACTGATCAATTGGTCCCAAGGTGAACTCGCTGATCGGGCAGGCGTTTCCCGCAGCACGGTCAAAGACTTCGAGACCGAACGCCACGCCTTGCACCATAGCACCGAGCGCCTCCTGATCGACGCGATCGAAGCGGGCGGTGTGTCCCTGATCTCGGCGGATGCGACCGACGGGGCTGCGGCGGGGCCGGGCGTGCGCTTCACGAGACCGACTTAAACAACGCAGGAGGGCGCGTGGCGCACGAGGTTTCCCCAGAGAGCTACAAGGACCTGGTCCTGTTCCTGGCGACCGCCGGCATCGTCGCGCCGATCTTCAAGCGCCTGAAGATCAATCCGATCCTGGGCTATCTGCTGGCCGGGGTCATCCTGGGGCCGTTCGGCCTGGGCCGGTTCATCCCCTACGCCCCGTGGCTGGACTACGTCACCGTCGACAACCCCGCCGAAATCGCCCAGCTGGCCGAGTTCGGGGTCGTCTTCCTGCTGTTCATGATCGGGTTGGAGCTCTCCTGGGAGCGCCTGCGGCTGATGCGCCGATGGGTGTTCGGCCTGGGCGCCATCCAGGTGATCGGCTGCTCGCTGGGCCTGGGCGCGGGCGCCATGCTGCTGGGCCAGAACCCGGTGGCGGCCCTGACCCTGGGCGCGGCCCTGACCCTGTCCTCGACCGCTATCGCCGTGCCGGTGCTGGCCGAGCGCCGCCGCCTGCATTCCGAAGCCGGCCGCGCCACCTTCTCGGTGCTGCTGTTCCAGGACCTGGCCGTCGCGCCGATCCTGATCACCCTGGCCATCCTGGGCCGCGGCCATGGATCGTTCCAGGTCAAGGACCTGCTGGCCCTGGCGCCGGCGGCCCTGGGCCTGGGCGCCATCGTGCTGGTCGGGCGCCTGGCCCTGCGGCCGATGCTCAAGTCCGTCGCCAAGGCCAAGAGCGAAGAGATGTTCATGGCCGCCTGCCTGCTGGTGATCATCGGCGCGGGCCTGGTCAGCGCGCTCTCGGGCCTGTCGATGGCGCTGGGCGCCTTCGTCGCCGGCATCCTGCTGGCCGAGACCGAGTATCGCCATGAGGTCGAGGTCAAGATCGAGCCGTTCAAGGGCCTGCTGCTGAGCCTGTTCTTCGTCTCGCTGGGCATCCGCCTGGATCTCTCCCTGCTGGCCGCTCAGCCCGTGGCGATCCTCGCCACGGCGGTCGGCCTGATGCTGCTCAAGACGGCGGTGGTGTTCGTCGCCGGCCTGGCCATGGGCCTGAACCGGCGCGCGGCGATCGAGGCCGGCCTGATCCTGGCGGCCGGCGGCGAGTTCGCCTTCGTGCTGCTGGACAAGGCCATCGACGCCGAGGTGGTGTCGCGGCCGCTGGGCCAGGCGGTGCTGGTCTCCGCCACCCTCACCATGTTCCTGATCCCGTCGCTGGCGGCCTTGGGCGGCTATCTGGGCCGCAAGAGCGCGCCGCTGCCGATCAGCGAGACCCCGCCCTCGACGCCGCGCGAGCCGGACCGTGTCGGTCCCGAGCCGGCCGGCCAAGTGCTCGTCATCGGCTATGGCCGGGTCGGCAAGCTGGTCGGCGACATGCTGGGCCGCCATGACCTGCCGTGGATCGCCGTCGAGCGCGACGCGCGCCTGGTCGAGCAGGGACGGCGCAACGGCGACCGCATCTATTATGGCGACGCCTCGCGGCTTGAGCTTCTGGAACGCTGCGGCCTGGCCACGGCCAAGGCGGTGGTGGTGACCATGGACGCCTTCGAGGTGGCCGAAGCGGTGGTCGCCGCCGCGCGCGGGGCCCGGCCGGACGTGCCGATCGTGGTGCGCGCCCGCGACGCCCGCCACGCCGCGCGGCTCTACGAGCTGGGCGCAACCGACGCCGTGCCGGAAACCATCGAGGCCTCGCTGCAGCTGTCCGAAGCCGTGCTGGTCGATATCGGCGTGCCGATGGGCCTGGTCATCGCCTCGATCCACGAGCGCCGCGACGAGTACCGCAAGAAGCTGAACCGTCCCGACGCCCTGGGCGGACGTCGCCGCCGTCTGCGCGACGCCACGCTGCGGTAGGGCGGGCATCCTCACGGCGCGCTGGCCAGCCGTGCTGTTGCTCAGACCGCCTCGGCCCGATACCGCCGCCGCGCTCCGGCGACCTTCACGATCCGCAGGAAGTGCGGGCAGTCCATCAGCTGTGGGACCTTGCAGTCGGCCGCGTGGGTTAGACCGTCGCGCATGCGGGTCAGCTGGTCGATCCGGCGGTCCAGCTCGGCGGCCTTGCCCCGCAGGCGTGTGCGGTCGATGTCTTGGACCTTGGGATTTGGGCCGCCCAGCATCGCGGCGATCTCGTCCAGTGAGAAGCCCGAGGCGCGGCCCAGAGCGATCAGCGACAGGCGCTCCGTCACGGTCGCCGAAAACAGGCGCTTGAGGCCCCGCCGCCCGGTCGAGGCGATCAGCCCCTTTTCCTCGTAGAACCGCAGGGTCGAGGCGCGCACGCCGGTTGCCCTGGCCAGTTCGGAAATATCGATGTCGAACACGGCTTGACCTCAAGTGCGCTTGAGCTTGCAGGATGCGCGGCAAGGCCGATGCTGGCAACGACGGAGACGATCATGAGCACCACCCCCGAACGCGACATGGCGGCCTATTGGGACCGGGCGGGCAAGGTCTGGGTCGAGCAGCAGGGGCTGCTGGACCGGATCTACCAGCCGATCGCCCGGGCGGTGGTCGAGGCCGCCGACCTTCGCAATGGCGAGGCGGTGCTGGACGTCGGCTGCGGTTCGGGCGCGACGACCTTCGAGGCGGCGTGGCGCGTGGGGCCGACGGGACGGGCGGTCGGCGTCGACATCTCGCCGGCCCTGGTCGAGCTGGCCCGCCATCGGGCGGGCGCGGACGGGCTGGAGGGCGTGGACTTCCTTCACGCCGACGCCCAGACCCACGCCTTCACGGCCGAGTTCGACGCCGTCGTCTCGCGGTTCGGGGTGATGTTCTTTCCCGATCCCGTCGTGGCCTTCGCCAATCTGCGCTCGGCCCTGAAGCCCGGCGGCCGCCTGGCCTTCGCCTGCTGGCGCGGGCCGGAGGATAACGCCATCGCCACGGTTCCGCTGGAGGCCGCCGCGCCGTTCCTGCCGGAGATCCCCAGGTTCCAGAAGGACGCGCCAGGCCGCTTCGGCTTCGCCGATCCCGACCGGGTGCGCGCCATCCTGGCCGAGAGCGGCTGGCGCGATGTGGTCATTGATCCGCTGGACGACCCGACCCCGGTCAGCGCCGACGAACTGCTGACCATGAGCCTGCGCGTCGGTCCGCTGAACCCGATCCTGGCCGGGCAGGATGAGGCCGTGCGCGAAGCGGTTCGTGACGCGGTCACGCGGGCGCTGGCCTCATATGTGCAGGACGGCGTCGCCGCGATGAACTCGGCCTGTTGGCTGGTGACGGCCAAGGCTTGAGTTTCCCGCCGTTTCGCCTCTAATGACTTCTGGGTCATTAGAGGCGAGCGACCATGCAGGCCGGAAATCCCAGGTGGCGTCGACGCGCCGAGGCGCGGCCGGGCGAGATCGTCCAGGCGGCGTTCGAGGTGTTCGCGGAAAAGGGCTTCGCCGCGGCCAAGCTGGATGAGATCGCCGCCCGGGCCGGGATCTCGAAGGGCGCGCTCTATCTCTATTTCGAGACCAAGGAGGATATCTTCCGCGCTGTGGTCCGCGAGGCGGTCGTGCCCAATCTCGATGCGGTCGAGTTCACCCTCGACAACGCGGCCATGCCGTTCCCCGATCTGCTCCGCATGCTGTTCGTCCGCCTGGCCCTGATGATCCAGGCCTCGCGGATCGGCGCGGTGGCCAAGCTCGTCATCGGCGAGTCCCGCAACTTCCCGGAATTGGCGCGCGTCTGGCACGACGAGGTCGTCAGTCGCGCCCTGACGGCCTTGACCAAGGCCTTGGCGAGAGCTCAGGCGAGAGGGGAGGTCCGGATCGGCGACCCGCACCTGCAGGCCTTCAGCATTATGGGGCCGATCCTGATGGGCATGATCTGGCAGGAGACCTTCGCGCCGATCGGCGCGCCGCCGCTCGATGTGCACGGCCTGATAACGCAGCACCGCGAAACGATCCTGGCCGGTCTGGCGCCCCAGGTCGTCATGCTGCCATGACGCCCGCAAGCCATCCGCCCTTTGGCCGCATCGTCGCCGTGGTGGCGGGCATCGGCCTGGCCGGGTTCCTCGGCTGGCGGCTGCTGGGTCCGGACGCCCATCGGCCGCACGGGCTGTCGGGCTATGTCGAGGGCGAGACGCTGTATGTCGGCGCCGCGAACGCGGGCCTGGTCAGCGCCGTGGCCGTCCAGCGCGGCGACCGGGTCAAGGCGGGCCAGCCGCTCTTCGCCCTGGACGCCGCCCAGCTGACCGCCGCCCGCGACCAGGCCGCCGCCCAGGTGGCGGTCGCGCAGGCCCAGCTGAGCGACGCCGAGAAGGGCCAGCGCCCGCAGGAACTGGCCGTCTATGACGCCGAGCGCGCCGCGGCCGAGGCTCAGGTCCGCCAGGCGGAGGCCGACTATGGCCGCATCGCGCCGCTGGTGGCCAAGGGCATCTACGCCCCGGCCCGGCTGGATCAGGTCAAGGCCGCGCTGGACGCCGCCCGCGCCACCGCCGCCGCCGTGGCGCGGCGCAAGGATGTCGGGACGCTGGGCGCGCGGCCGGACGCGGTGAACGCCGCGCGAGCCTCCGTCGCCTCGGCCCAGGAGGCTCTGGTCGCCGCCCAGTCGCGGCTGGACCAGATCAGCCCCAAGGCTCCGGTCGCGGCGCGAGTGCAGGACGTCTTCTACCAGCCCGGCGAATGGGCCGCCGCCAACCAGCCCGTGGTGGCCTTGCTGTCCGATGACCGCGTTCGGCTGCGGTTCTTCGTCCCCGAGGCCGAGGTGGCGCGGTATCGGGTCGGCGCGGCCATCCGCTTCTCTTGCGACGGCTGCGGCGCCGAGCGCGCGGCGCGGATCAACTATGTCAGCCCCCGGTCGGAGTTCACCCCGCCGGTGATCTACAGCCGCGAGGCCCGCCAGCGGCTGGTGTTCCTGGTCGAGGCGCGGCCGGAGACCGGTCCGGCCTTGGCGCCCGGACAGCCGGTGGACATCGTCCCGCTGGAGGACATGTCCAAGGTGGGCGGCCCATGACCGACCTGGCCGTCGATGTCCGGGGGCTGAACAAGTCGTTCGGTCCGCGCCACGTGGTCCAGGACCTGGCGATCCAGGTCGGGCGCGGCAAGATCACCGGCTTCCTCGGTCCCAACGGCTCGGGCAAGACCACCACCCTGCGGATGCTGTGCGGCCTGCTGACCCCCGACAGCGGCGAGGGCGAGGTGCTGGGCCTGGACTTCCGGCAGGACGCCGAGGCCGTGAAACGGCAGACCGGCTACATGACCCAGAAGTTCTCGCTCTATGAGGACCTGTCGATCGAGGAGAACCTCGACTTCGTGGCGCGGGTCCACGAGCTGGACGGCCGACGCCAGCGGGTGAAGGACAGCCTGGACCGCCTGGGCCTGACCGCGCGCAAGAAGCAGCTGGCCGGCAGTCTTTCCGGCGGCTGGAAGCAGCGCCTGGCCCTGGCCGCCGCCATCCTGCACGGACCCAGGCTGCTGCTGCTGGACGAGCCGACCGCCGGGGTCGATCCCAAGGCGCGGCGCGAATTCTGGGACGAGATCCACGCCCTGTCGGCCGAGGGTCTGACCGTGATGGTCTCGACCCACTACATGGACGAGGCCGAGCGCTGCCACGACATCGCCTATATCGCCTACGGCAAGCTGATGGCCCGGGGGACCGCCGATGAGGTGATCGCAGGGAGCGGCCTCGTCACCTTCCGGGCGGAAGGACAGACCGGCGATGGCCTGGGGGCTGATCGCCTGGCCCAGGACCTGGCCAAGGCCCCCGGCGTGCTGATGGCCGCGCCGTTCGGGGCGGCGCTGCACGTCAGCGGGACCGACCGCGCGGCGCTGGAGGCGGCCATCGCGCCCTATCGCAAGCCGCCGCTGGAATGGACCGAGGTCCAGCCGACCCTGGAGGACGTATTCATCCGGCTGATGGACCAGTCGTCGGACAATTTCCAATGAGCGCCCGAGGCGGCGGGGGGAGGGGTCTTTCCGGCGCCCGCATCCTGGCGGTCTTGATCAAGGAGTTCATCCAGCTCACCCGCGACCGGCTGACCTACGCCATGATCCTGGTCATGCCGATCGTGCAGCTGCTGCTGTTCGGCTACGCCATCAACAACGACCCGCGAAACCTGCCGACGGCGGTGCTGGTGCAGGACCAGGGGCCGATGGCGCGCTCGACCCTGTCGGCCCTGGTCAATAGCGGCTATTTCGAGATCGTCCGCACCGCGACGTCTCCCCAGGAACTGGACGCGGCCGTGGCGAGCGGGCAGGTGCAGTTCGCCCTGACGATTCCCGCCGGCTTCACCCGGCGCGTGGTGCGCGGCGACGACGCCCAGATCCTGGTCGAGGCCGACGCCTCCGATCCTGTGGCCACCGGCGGCGCGATCGCGGCCCTGGCCAGCCTGCCGCGCACGGCGCTGTCGCGGGATCTCGTGGGCGCCGTGGCCTCGAAAAGCCAGGGAGGCCTGGGCGGCGATCCGTTCGAGGTGGTGATCCACCGCCGCTACAATCCTGAAGCCATCACCGCCTACAACATCGTGCCGGGCCTGCTGGGCGTGATCCTGTCGATGACCCTGGTCATGATGACCGCCCTGGGCGTCACGCGGGAATATGAGCGTGGCACCATGGAGAGCCTGCTGGCCACGCCGGCCCGGCCGGTCGAGGTGATGATCGGCAAGCTGACGCCCTATGTCGCCGTGGGCGTGATCCAGACGGTGGTGATCCTGGTCCTGGCCAAGGCGCTATTCGCCGTGCCGATGGCGGGCGGCTGGCTCGCGCTCGCTCTGGGGGTGCTGCTGTTCATCGTCGGGTCGCTGGCGCTGGGCTTCCTGATCTCGACGGTGGCCCGGACCCAGCTGCAGGCGATGCAGATGTCGTTCTTCTACATCATGCCCTCGATCCTGCTGTCGGGCTTCATGTTTCCCTTCCGGGGCATGCCGGCCTGGGCCCAGGCCCTGGGCAGCGTGATACCGGTGACACACTTTCTCAGGGTGGTGCGCGGCGCCTTGCTCAAGGGACTGGACGCAGCGCAGCTATGGCCAAGTCTCTCCGCGCTCGGATTGTTTGTCGTGGTGATCGCCGGTCTGGCCATGGCGCGGTACCGAACCACTCTGGACTAGGGTCAAGTTGGTCGATGACCTGACGCAAGAGGTTAAAATGTGCGGTTTTTGGGCGACGCTTCGCGAATGCTTGACTGTTTCCCGCCTTGAAGCCCTTGCGCGCGACCTGTTCACGTGCGAACCCAACGAAGCTGACGCTTATCTGCAGTGGATGTCGGTGGGCACGCTCGGAAGTAGATTTCTGAGGGGCGGTCTTGTTTGGCTTTCCTGAGCAAAGGGCAGGAGGGCGAAACCTGACGAGTGTGTCTTTGCTGACACTTTCCCGTGGCGTTCGCCTTGGTATAACAGTGCTCGGTCGGTATCCGGCCTGGGCAGGGCAATAGAGGGCTCTTCAACGATGAAACTCAACCTCCTGGCAGGAGCTGCTCTGGTCGCGGTGTTCGCCGCGTCGGGCGTTTCGGCCCAAGAGACCGGCTGGTACGGCGCGGTCGACCTCGGCTACCACTGGCCGCAAGCGCTCGGCTCGCAGTCGAGCCAGACGCTGCCGGATGGCGAATTCGCTCACTGGTCGTGGAAGTCCGAGAAGGACTGGACCGGCTTCGTCCGCCTTGGCTACCAATTCAACCCGCACGTTCGCGCTGAAGTCGAAGGCGGCTATCGCCCCGGCGATCTGGTGAGCGTCCGCGGCCCGGCCGTGCGTTCGCCGATCGGCCTCTGCACCCCCGGCGTGTCGCGCACCCCGGCTGCCCCGACCTGCGGCTCGCCGAGCGGCTCGATCGACGCCTGGACCCTGATGGCGAACGTCATTTATGACTTTGCTCCGGACGCCTGGCTGAACCCCTTCGTCGGCGTCGGCGTCGGCATCAACCGTCTGGACGTCAAGGCCCTGGGCCAGTTCAGCAACGTCCCGACCGTTGCGGCTTTCCCGCCTGCCAGCGGCCTGACCAACCCGGCGATCCAGAACCTGACGGTTGACGACGACGATGTCGCGTTCGCCTACCAAGGTCTGGCCGGCGCCTCGATCAAGGCGACTGACAAGCTGAAGATCGACGTCACCTACCGCTACATCACCGGCGCTCAGCACAACTGGTCGTCGACGGGTTCGAACTTCATCCAGCCGGGCGCCTTCAAGGGCCAGTACAAGGACCAGTCGCTGACCGTGGGTCTGCGCTACTCGTTCGCGTCGCCGCCCCCGCCGCCGCCGCCCCCGCCGCCCCCGCCGCCTCCCCCGCCGCCGCCTCCCCCGCCTCCCCCGCCGCCGCCGCCTCCGCCGCCGCCGCAGTATGAGGCCCGCGAGTTCATCGTGTACTTCCCGTTCGACCAATCGGTCCTGACGACGGAAGCGCAGTCGGTGGTTTCGGAAGCCGCGAAGTACTCGAACGATGGTCACGCGACCAAGATCGTCGTCGTCGGCCACACCGACACGTCGGGTTCGCCGAAGTACAACGCCAAGCTCTCGGAACGCCGCGCCAAGGCCGTCGCTGACGCCCTGGTCTCGCAAGGTGTCCCGGCCGCCGTGCTCGGCGTCGACTGGAAGGGCGAAAGCGCTCCGGCCGTCGCCACCGGCGACGGTGTGAAGGAACCGCTGAACCGCCGTTCCACGATCTCGATCAACTTCTAAGATCGAATCGACTGAAGACTTGGGAGGGCCCGGCGGCGACGCCGGGCCCTTTCTCTATGTCGGCGCCTGGCCTGCTTCATTTGAGCCGTCTGGCGCCGCTTGGCGGCGGGGCGGCCGACCCCATATCTGACCCGAAGGCCCGGTTTCCGGGGCTTTCGCGGTGGTCGCGCGAGAGGCGAGCGCGCGAGCGCCCTCCACCGCGGGCCACTATCCCTTGTGGCCCTCCTGTTAATGAACGCTGTTGTCCGGGGGCGGATGTCCTGGAGCGTCTTGCGGCGTCCTGTCGCGGGTGAAAAAAGTTCGGCTAGGCAACCCCTTGTCCCGCCTACGCAACTTGCGCCCGTTCACAGGTTGTTAACGAAAAACTCGAGCTCGGGCCGTTGACGAGTCATTCACCACTGTGGCCCCATATGTGGGTTGAGGGGGCTCCTCAGCCACAAGATATAGCGGCTGAGCCGGGGCATTCCCTTCTCCGGACCACGCTGATTGAGCAATGGATTTGGTCATGAACGGCAGTGAAGCGGCGAAGACGAGCGTCCGAAACGAGGCCCGACTGGCGGCCATCAAGCCCGCCAAGCGCCCGCAGCTGGCGCTAGTGCAGAAGGTGCAGGTCGATCGCTCGCGTGACGCCCTGCTGACCGATTTCGGCAAGACCACCCTGGAAGACCGCTACCTGCTGCCGGGCGAGTCCTATCAGGACATGTTCGCCCGCGTGTCGACGGCCTTCGCCGACGACGCCGAGCACGCCCAGCGCGTCTACGACTATATGAGCCGCCTGTGGTTCATGCCGGCCACGCCGGTGCTGTCGAACGGCGGCGCGGATCGCGGCCTGCCGATCAGCTGCTTCCTCAACGCCGTCAACGACAGCCTGGACGGCATCCTGAGCGTCTGGAACGAGAACGTCTGGCTGGCGGCCAACGGCGGCGGCATCGGCACCTACTGGGGCGGCGTCCGCTCCATCGGCGAGAAGGTCAAGGGCCAGGGCCAGACCTCGGGCATCATCCCCTTCATCCGCGTGATGGACTCGCTGACCCTGGCGATTTCGCAGGGCAGCCTGCGTCGCGGCTCGGCCGCCGTCTATCTCGACATCCACCACCCGGAGATCGAGGAGTTCCTCGAGATCCGCAAGCCGTCGGGCGACTTCAACCGCAAGTCCCTGAACCTGCACCACGGCCTGTCCATCACCGACGATTTCATGCACGCGGTGCGCGACGGGACTAAGTTCGGCCTGCGCTCGCCCAAGACCAACGAAGTGCTGCGCGAGGTCGACGCCCGCGCCCTCTGGCAAAAGGTCCTGGAGCTGCGTCTGCAGACCGGCGAGCCCTACCTGATCTTCTCCGACACCGTGAACAAGGCCATGCCGTCGTTCCAGCGCGAGCTGGGCCTGAAGGTGCGCCAGTCGAACCTGTGCAGCGAGATCATGCTGCACACCGGCACCGACCACCTGGGCCAGGAGCGCACCGCCGTCTGCTGCCTGTCGTCGGTCAATGCCGAGACCTATCTGGAGTGGCGCGACCACCCGACGTTCATCGAGGACGTCATGCGCTTCCTCGACAACGTGCTGCAGGACTTCATCGACCGCGCCCCGGACGCGGCCTCGACCGCCGCCTACGCCGCCATGCGCGAGCGCTCGGTGGGCCTGGGCCTGATGGGCTTCCACAGCTTCCTGCAAAGCCAGAACGTTCCGTTCGAGAGCGCCCTGGCCAAGAGCTGGAACATGCGGATGTTCAAGCACCTGCGTCGCGAGGCCGACAAGGCCAGCCTGGCGCTGGGCGAGGAAAAGGGTCCGTGCCCTGACGCCGCCGATCGGGGCTCCAAGGAACGCTTCTCGCACAAGCTGGCCATCGCCCCGACCGCCTCGATCTCGATCATCTGCGGCGGCACCTCCGCCGGCATCGAGCCGATCCCGGCCAATATCTACACCCACAAGACCCTGTCGGGCTCGTTCGCGGTGAAGAACCCCTATCTGGAGAAGCTGCTCGAGGAAAAGGGCCACAACACCGACGCGGTGTGGGGCTCTATCCTGGAACAGGAAGGCTCGGTCCAGCACCTGGACTTCCTGAGCCAGGACGAGAAGGACGTCTACAAGACTGCCTTCGAGCTGGATCAGCGCTGGGTGGTCGAGCTGGCCGCCGACCGCACGCCGGAAATCTGCCAGAGCCAGTCGGTCAACATCTTCCTGCCGGGCGATGTCGACAAGTGGGACCTGCACATGCTGCACTGGCAGGCCTGGGAGCGCGGCGTGAAGTCGCTGTACTACCTGCGCTCCAAGTCGGTGCAACGCGCGGCCTATGCCGGCGCCGAGGACAAGGTCGCGGCGGTCCCGGGCGCGGGCGGCTTCGACGTCCCGGAAAAGACCGACTACGACGAGTGCCTCGCCTGTCAGTAGGCTTGGCCCGTCGGTAAGTCCGGCGACCAGAACCTGTGAACATGACGGCGGCGCGAGATATCGCGCCGCCGTTTCACGTTCCGGGAACCCAAGTCTGTCACGAAGGGTTCAGAGCCTGTGCGTTTTCGCCGCGATGGACACGCGGCGAAACGGGCGTAGGCTGGGTGTCCGATAGGATGGGGAATCCGTGATGCGGGTCGCTGGGGAGCGTACCGTTTTCTGCCTGATGGCCGTGATCGCGGCCATGGCGGCTGGCCATGCCGGCGTCGCCTGCGCGGCTGTGAAGGCCGGCAAGGCCACCAAGGCTGACGCAGCCACGCCCGAGCCCGCAAAGCCCATATCCTTCCAGGTAAAGCCCGAAAGCCTGCGTCCGCTGGATCCCGCGAGCGCTACGGGTTTCGCGGTCCGCGATCTCGACGAGCCCGAGGGTGAGGTCGGGGGCGGTTTCGCGCTGTCGCCTGCCGCCGCCCTGGCCGGCGACGCCCGCATCCTCGACGCCGATCGCTTCTATGCCGGCGCGGGTCCCGTGACCTGGCGCTCCAACGCCTTCAGCCACCAGTCCCAGGCCGGCGGCCCGATCGACTCGGTGCGCGTCTCGATGGCCGGGACGGCCCCGACCGCCGCCTACGCCCCATTGACCCTGGCCCGCCCAGACAACGACGACGCCTATGCCCTGCGCGAGGTTGACGTGACCGTGACGCGCGGCTGGCCCTCGGCCGTGGCGCTGAACGGCCGCACGTTCGCCCTCGACATCACCCCGCACGCCGGGCTCGGCTATGGCGCCGCCGGCGGCTCGGCCGAGGCCGGCGCCACCGTGCGCCTGGGCAAGAAGAAGAACATGGGCGACCGGGTGACCAATGCGCTCGGTGTCCAGGACGGCGCGAGCTTCGGCGATCGTGGGCGCTGGTACATCTTCGCCGCCGCCAGCGGCCGGGCCGTGGGCCTGAACATGCTGCGCGGCCAGAACGGTGACTGGAGCCGCGCGGGCCTGACCCAGGACACCACCAGCAAGCTGATCGGCGACAGCCAGGCCGGCGTCGCCTGGCGCCGCGGCCCGATGCAGGCGTCGCTTGGCTATATCCACCGCGCGATCAAGGCCCGGGAAGGCATCATGGGTCTCGCCACCCAGAAGGACGACGTGGTAGCCCTGTCGTTCAGTCTCAAGCCCCAGTGGTAGGCGCGCTCAAGCTGCTAGCGAGCGGACCAAAGGCCTATTAGGCTTGTGTTCCGGGCCGCTTTCATGCAGCTAGCGCCGTCTCTTCCACCAGCCGCCAAGCGAGATCATGAGCGATAGCGAGCCCCCGCGCCGCAAGACCCTGAGCCTCAAGAGCGCGGTCGCCGCCCCTGGCGGGCCGCCGCCGCTCGAGCGCATGGTCAAGCCGTCGGCCCGCGCCACCGTGTTCACGCCCCAGGCCGCCGCCCCGCCTCCGCCGCCAGCCCCGCCGCCGACCGGCGACTGGAAGTGCAAGCCCTGCGGCACGCGCTTCGATCCGCCGGCCGAACTGGCCGACGAAGACTCGGTCCGCTGCCCCTCCTGCAACGCCCGCCTGGGCCTGGCCTCGGACTTCCGCGCCGATCCGCCGAACCTCGAAAAGCTGCGCGCCCGGCACCTGAAGAAGGCTTAGAGGTCGTCACCAGCCGCCATAGCGGGGCGAGAACAGCGCTCTGAGGTCGTCGACCTCGCGTTCCGCGTCGCGGATCGCCGCGTCGGCGCGGCGGCCGTCCTCGATGGCCTCGCGACGTTCGCGACGCAGTCGGTTCAGGCGGTCCCGCAGCTCGCGAATCTGCGCGTCGGTGAGCTTGGGATTGCGC
The DNA here is from genome assembly GCF_002742625.1 of Caulobacter sp. FWC2. Lineage (NCBI taxonomy): Bacteria > Pseudomonadati > Pseudomonadota > Alphaproteobacteria > Caulobacterales > Caulobacteraceae > Caulobacter > Caulobacter sp. FWC2. Next base: position 4,864,588 of record NZ_PEBF01000001.1, on the reverse strand, counting down.
AACTCGTCCTCGACCCCGTCGGCCTGGCGGGCGCGCTTGTCAGCCCGCGCGTCGGCCGAGCTGAGATCCGACCGCGCCGACTCCAGCCGTTGCGTCGCCGCGTGGACCCGCTCGCCGTCCGCGTAGCCCCCCAGGAATTCAGCCTCGACCGGCGGCGGGCATACCCCGGCATAGCGCTTGCCCTCGCGGCCGACCCGGAAGCCGTTCGGTTCGGTGCAGTAGCGCTTCAGCCCGTCGGCGCGCGCCGCGAAATAGGGAACGGGGTCCGGCGTCACCCCGACCTTGGCGCAAGCCTTGGCGTGGTCGTCTAGGCGGCTCATCGGCCGGCCGTCCATCCCGTCGTCATAGCCGACCGCGCCCCAGTTCCCGCTCAGGCATTGCTCCTTGCTGAGGGTGGCGCAGCCGACCGTGGTCAGCGCGCCGGCGACGACAGCTCCGACGACAAGGCTTCGCATCGATAGGCTCGGCATTGGAAAGCTCCCCTGGAGCATTTTCCGACGAAGTGGGTACCGGTTCGTCGTCAGAAAATGCGTAAAGTGTCAGGGAGCTTAGAGCTTGGCCGTATGAACCGTGGCTGAACGATGTTCGGCGGTCGGGGCGGCTAAGGCTCCAGCGGAGCCTCTATGCCGACAGGGCCGGGTTCGTCGCGGATGATCACCCCGGCGCCCGCCGCATTCGACTGTCTCTTGAAGAGGCCGCGCCACAGGCTCTGCTCTTCCACCGCGCTGGTCCAGACCGTGCCGTCCAGCGCCTGCTGATGGCCAGCGTCGTAGATGCGGCGCATCAGGTCGGTCTCGAACTTCAGCAGGTTGGTCCCCTCGAAGCTGTTGGGGATCGACGCCACCGAGAGCGGCAGGTTGTGGCGAGAGCAGAAGCCGGCGGCCAGACTCAGCGCCTGGCGGTACGAGAACCGCAGCATGGTGTCGAAGCTGCGAGCCATGATCGAGGCCACGCCCGGCGGGGTCGACTGGGTCGAGGGATCCAGCACGGTGTTGACGATCACGTGCACCCGGCCGCGGCGGAAGCGGGGGCCAAGGTTGCGCCAGTGCAGCAGGGCGTCGGGCATCAGGAAGAGTGGCGCGGCCACCCCGCCGTCGACGTGCATCTCCTGGTGATGGCGGCCGTCGACCTCGACGTCGATCAGCTTGGGCGGGAAGATCCCCGGCACCGAGGACGAGGCCACCAGAAGGGTGCGGAACAGCTTCAGCGCTTCGTCGCCGCCGTGGTTGGCGATCTCGCCCATGTCCCAGACCACGGCCCGCTGGCTGTCGAGGTTGGTGGTGGCGATCAGCAGGCGACGGCCCTTCAGGTGTTCCAGCGCGACGGCGTCGACCATCTCCTGGTCGACGAAGGCCTCGACCAGGGCGTCCAGGCTCTCGCCCTTGAAGATGCTGGGACCCAGGGCGGTCCCCAGGCGGCGGAAGCTGAGCAGCTCGGCCGCGTGGCCGCCGACATAGGCGTCGGTCAGGCGCTCGTCCCAGTCCGAGCCCAGGAAGGCCAGGGGCGCGATCAGCGCCCCGGTGCTGACGCCGGTGACGATGGCGAAGTCGGGGCGGCGGCCCGCCTTGGTCAGGCCGGTCAGCACCCCCGCGCCATAGGCGCCGCCGGACGCGCCGCCGGACAGGGCCAGGATGTTGAACTCGTCGCGGCCGATCAGCGAGCGCAGCGGGGCCAGGCGGTCGGCGGCGCTCTTGAGGGCGTCGTCGGCCTGGTCGACCGAGAGCCGCACGCCCGGAAAGCCCAGGGCCTCGACATGGCGCTCGGACGTCGGGGCGGGCAGGCGCTTGCCGCGCAGCGGATCGGTGGCCTTCCTGTCCTTGAAGAAGCCTTGCAGGCTGATCTTGCCGTTCGGGTCCTTGTCCAAGGCTGTCCTCTAGCGCGCGCCGGCCAGCACCACGCCCACCAGGACGGCCGCGTAGTGCAGGCCCGCGCCGCCGATGACGTGGCCGTGCCAGATGGCGCGGCGGAACTTCAGGCGGCGCATCAGGTAGAAGATGGTGCCGGTGGAATAGACCAGGCCGCCGATGGCCAGCAGCAGCAGGGCCACCCAGGACAGGCCTTCGATCATCGGCTTGATGGCGACCAAAACGAGCCAGCCGAGGGCGAGGTAGAGGCCGACCCAGAAGCGCTTGTCCAGGCCCGGCAGGAACAGCTTGGCCAGCACGCCGGCGCCGGCGACGGTCCACACCGCCGTGGTCATGCCGATGGCCCACCAGCCGTGCAGGTTCTGGGTGGTGAAGGGCGTGTACGAAGCGGCGATCATCACGAAGATGCCGGCGTGGTCGAAGCGGCGCAGCAGCGGCCGCCAGCGGGCCTTGGCGAAGTTGTAGGCGGTCGACAGCGACAGCATCAGGATCAGGCCCACGGTGTAGACGCTGACCGCGGCGACCTGCTTCAGGTTGCCCGCGCCGAAGGCCAGGCCCAACAGGATGCCGCCGCCCAGCAGGGCGCAGGCCAGGCCCGCCAGGTGCACGATCAGGTCGGCGCACTTGGCGGCCGGGGTCGGATAATGCGTCGCGACCTCGGCAGCGATGATGTCGGTCGTGGTGGTCGTCATGTCCCGCCCAATGCGAAATTCAGTACGTCCGAACGGTAGGATCGTTCCGTGACATATAAGCGTCGATCTTCGTGGCCGCGAAAGGGCGTGGGCGACACGATCGCGGGAAAATCAGCGACGCCGGGCCTTAGAAGAAAAGACCTCTGGCCCCGTCGAACACCAGCTTGCCGCCGACCGCGACCAGCAGGACGTAGATGACCTTGTAGAAGCCCTCGGCGGGCACCTTGCGCACCACCCAGACCCCGCCCCAGGTCGAGGCGATGGCCAGGGGCAGCAGTACGCCGGCGGTGGCCAGCACCTTGGGCGTGAACTGGCCCAGGGCGATGTAGGCCGGCACCTTCATCCAGTTGACGACCGCGAAGAAGATGGCGCTGGTGCCGATGAAGGCGTCGCGCGGCAGGCGGCGGGGCAGGACGTAGATCTGGAAGGGCGGGCCGCCGGCGTGGGCGATCTGGCTGGTGAAGCCGGCCGCCGCGCCGCAGATCGCGCCCAGCCAGGGCCGGTCTGGAGCCGCCTCGACCTGGGCGGCGGCCTTGACGGCGCGCTCGGCCCACAGGCGCTGCAGGGCGAAGGCGACCGAGATCAGGCCCACGGCCAGCTCGACGGCGGCCTCCTTGACGAAGGCGGCCAGGGCCCAGCCCAGGAAGATCCCCAACGCCGCGGCCGGCAGCATCAGGATCAGCAGGCCCTTGTCCCAGCTCTTCCGGAAGGCCCAGACGCTGACCACGTCCTGGACCAGCAGGATGGGCAGGGTGATCGAGGCGGCCACGACCGGCGAGACAGCCAGGGCCATCAGCGGTACGGCCACCACGCCGATCCCGGCGAACCCGCCCTTGGCCAGGCCCAGCAGGATCACGGCGGGAATCGCCACCGCGTAGAAGAACGGATCGGTCAGCATGGGCCGGTGCTTAGCAGCAAGCCCGGCCCCTGCCTATTCAGGCCAGGACCGGACCCGTCCGTCGCTCCAGGCGCAGGCTGAAGGCGGCCAGGGCCAGCGCCGACAACGGCACCACGGCGGCGACCAGGGGCACGGCCGACAGGCCCGGGCCGTGGTCGATCACCGCCCCGCCCAGCCAGGCGCCGAAGGCGTTGCCCAGGTTGAAGGCGGCGATGTTCAGGCTGGAGGCCAGGCCCTGGCCCGCGCCGCCGGCCTGGCTCAGCACCCGCATCTGCAGCGGCGAGACGGTGGCGAAGGCGGCCGCGCCCAGCAGGAAGGCGGCGATCACAGCACCGACCTGGCTATGGAAGGCGAAGGCCGAGGCGCCCATCACGAGCGTCAGCAGGACCAGCGTGCCAGCCAGGGCCGCGTTCAGGCTCTTGTCGGCCCAGCGGCCGCCCGCCAGGTTGCCGGCCACCAGGCCCGCGCCGAACACCAGCAGGATCGGCGAGACGGCGGCCTGCGAGAAGCCGGCCAGCTCTGTCAGGATCGGCTGGATATAGGTGAAGACCGCGAACACGCCGCCAAAGCCCAGCACGGTCATGGCCAGGCCCAGCTGCACCTGCCGGCGGGCCAGCACGGCGAACTCCTCGCGCAGCGGCGCGGGTTCGGCCGTCTCTTTTGCGCTCGGGACCAAGGCGGCGAGGACGACGAAGGCCAGGGCGCCGACGCCGGCCACGGCCCAGAAGGCCATCCGCCAGCCGAAGGCCAGGCCCAGCCACGCGCCGAACGGCACGCCCAGCAGGGTGGCCAGGGTCAGGCCGGTGAACATGATCGAGATCGCCGAGGCCTTGCGCTCGGGCGCCACCAGCGAGACGGCGACCAGCGATCCGACGCCAAAGAACGTGCCGTGCGCCAGGGCGGTCACGAGCCGCGCGCCCATCAGGATGCCGTAGGTAGGGGCGATGGCGGCCAGGATGTTGCCCAGGGTGAAGATCGCCATCAGCACCAGCAGGGTGGTCTTCTTCGGCAGGCGGCGGGTGGCGATGGTCAGGATCGGCGCGCCGACGAAGACGCCCAGGGCGTAGCCGGTCATCAGCAGGCCGGCGGTGGGGATCGAGACGCCGAGATCGGCGGAGACCTGCATCAGCAGGCCCATGATGATGAATTCGGTGACGCCGATGCCGAAGGCGCCGACGGTCAGGGCATAGAGGGCGAGGGGCATGACGGCTCTCGTATTGGGTTCGGACCCCCAGATAGCGCCGGCATGTTCGATGAATTAGATTGGATGAAGGAACTTTACTTGTGAAATGAGGGCACAATGGCGCGCTCGGAGATCAATCGCTCGGGGGAGATGGAGGTCTTCGCCCGCGTCGTCGAGGAAGGCGGCTTCACGGCCGCCGCCAAGGCGATGTCGATGACCCCGTCGGCGGTCAGCAAGCTGGTGGCGCGGCTGGAGGCGCGGCTCGGCTCGCGGCTGATCAACCGGTCGACCCGCAAGCTGCAGCTGACCGCCGAGGGCCTGACCTTCCACGAGCGAACCCTGCGGGTGCTGGCCGACCTGGACGAGGCCGAGCGCTCGGTCGCCGCCTGCGCCGTGCCGCGCGGCCGGCTGCGGATCAACGCCAATGTGCCGTTCGGCCTGCATCACCTGCTGCCCCTGGTCCCGAAGTTCACGGCCTTGAACCCCGAGGTCCAGGTCGACGTGACCCTGACCGACCAGATCATCGACCTCCTGGACGAGCGGACCGAGCTGGCGATCCGGGTCGGGCCGATGCGGCCCTCGCAGCTTGTCGCCAAGAAGCTGGGCGACAGCCGCACCGTCCTGGTCGCTTCGCCCGACTATCTGGCGCGACGCGGGACGCCGCAGCATCCTGACGACCTGGCCGATCACGACCTGATCACCTTCAACTTCTCGCGCCAGTGCGACGAGTGGCCGTTTAAGATCGAGGGCGAGCGGGTGTGCTATCCGGCGCTCGGCCGGGCCATGGTCGGAGACGGCGAGAGCGCCACGCACCTGGCCCTGGCCGGGCAGGGGATCACCAAGCTCGGCATCTTCCACATCGTCGACCATATCCGGGCGGGCCGGCTGGTCCCGGTGCTGGACGACTTCAATTCCGGCGAGCTGGAGACGGTCAGCGCCGTCTATGTCGGCCATGCCGGTCCGCTGCCGGCCCGAGTGCGGGCGTTCATCGACTTCCTGGCGGCGGAGGTCGATGTCGACTGGCCGATGGGGCGAGCGGTCTAGAGCATTTTCCGACGAAGTGGATACCGGTTCGTCGTTAGAAAATGCGTCAAAACAAAACGCTAGAGCATTTCTCCGATCCAGTTGGATCGGAAAATGCTCTAGCCGCCCGCCCCTCAGCGAGCCCTACGCGTCCAGCATCACTTCGGCGATCTGCACCGCGTTCAGGGCCGCGCCCTTGCGCAGGTTGTCGCCGACCACGAACAGTGCAAGGCCATGCGCGACGGTCGGGTCCGGCCGGATGCGGCCGACGAACACCGGATCCTGGCCGGTGGCGGCCAAGGGGTTGGGAACGTCGTCCAGCACGACGCCCGGCGCGGCGGCCAGCAGGGCCGTGGCCTCGGCCACCGACAGCGGGCGCTCGAACTCGGCGTTGATCGACAGCGAGTGGCCGGTGAACACCGGCACGCGCACGCAGGTGCCGCTGACCGGCAGGCCGGGCAGCTCGAGGATCTTGCGGCTCTCGTCGCGCAGCTTCAGCTCTTCCTCGGTATAGCCGTCCTCGCCCAGCACATAGTTCAGCGGCACGACGTTATAGGCCAGCGGCACGGCCCACTTGCGGGCTTCCGGCAGGGGCGCGGCGTTCGGCGACTGGGCCAGGCCGTCGAGATCCCCGGCCGCGCCGGCGCGCAGCTGCTCGGACAGCACCTGGATGCCCTCGACCCCGCCGCCTGACGCGGCCTGGTAGGTGCTGACGGTCAGGCGCTTGAGGCCCGCCTTGTCATGCAGCGGCTTCAGGGCCGGCATGGCGGCCATGGTGGTGCAGTTGGGGTTGGCGACGATGCCCTTGGGAATGTTGTTCAGCGCGTGCGGATTGACTTCGGCCACCACCAGCGGGACGTCGGGGTCCGAGCGCCAGGCCGAGGAGTTGTCGATCACCACGGCGCCGGCCGCCGCCGCCTTCGGGGCCAGCACGCGCGAGGTTTCGCCGCCGGCCGAGAAGAACACGATGTCCAGGCCGGCGAAGTCGGCCGTCGCGGCGTCCTCGACCACCACTGACGTCCCCTTGAAGTCGATCTTGGTCCCTGCCGAGCGGGCCGAGGCGAACAGGCGTAGGCCGGCCAGCGGGAAGTCCCGCTCGGCCAGCAGTTCGCGCATCATGCCGCCGACGAGGCCGGTGGCGCCGACGACGCCGACGTGGGGCGGATTGGTACGGGAAAACTTGAAGCTCACGGGTCTACGTCTCCTGGTGTGGGGAGCGCGGGGAGCTTTCAGTCTCGTGAGTGAGAGCCGGCCCCGCGCATCGGCGGGGCTGGTTCGAGGATGCCGCTTAGATCGCGCGCATACCCGCCGCCCCACCGAAGCGGGTCGTTTTGCGGGTAATAATTTTAGTCGCGGCGAAGGTCATCGGCGGCGCTTCTAGCGAGGAAGCGCCGCCACGTAAAGCCGCTTTAGAGGAACAATGATGCCGCATTGCCAAAGTTGTGCATCAGAACGGGCAATAAAATGCTCCCCGTGCGTAGGCGGACCCAGACCGCGATCAGCGAGGGACCGGCGGTCAGGGCGAAGATCAGCGGCTCGAAACCGACCTTGCCGTGCGAGACCCCCAGCGCGTGGGCCAGGCCGAACAGGGCGCAGGACAGCAGCGCGCCCCAGCCCCAGTCGACGCCCAGGACGCGCACTCGGCCGGTGAAGGCCTGCCCCAGGACCAGCAGCAGGACGCCGCGATAGAAGGCCTCTTCCTCCAGGCCCGGCATGGTCAGCTGGAAGGCCAGGGTCTCGGCGGTGTTGGGCTCGTTGGGAAAGGCCAGGGCCAGGCCGACGAACAGCAGGCCATATAGCCCGGCGACGATCAGTGGGGCCTTCAGGTCGGCCTGGCGCAGGGTCAGGCCGCTGCGCGTCCACCCCAGGGCGGGCAGGGAGGCCACGGCCAGCGTGTCCAGCAAGGCCAGGAGCTTGCCCTCCCAGTTCCAATGGCCGGGGATCAGGTCGGGCAGGCGGCCATAGAAGCGGGTCAGCAGCGCATCGTTGAGCAGCACCAGCCCGGCCGCCGCCAGCAACCAGCGCGGCGAGAACTGCTCGCGCCGTCCCAGCAGCCCGATCAAGCCGCCCGCGCCCAGCAACAGCGCCAGCACCAGGCCGATCCCCATGAGTCCGTCCATGAAACCCCTCCGCAGATGATGAGAGGGCTCTAGCGGCGGCGGCTCAGGCCGGCTCCTCAGAAGGCGGCGGATCGTTCCTCGGAACCCGGCCAGATGCGCGGAAAGCGCTGGGCGGCCGGCCCTCGACGGCCTGGAAGGCGCGGTTGAACGAGGCCAGGGAGGCAAAGCCACTGTCCAGGGCGATGGTGATCAGCTTGTCGCCGGCATGGGCGGGATCGGCCAGGCGCCGGCGGGCCTCGGCGACGCGGGGGACATTGAGGAAGGCCCGAAAGTGGTCGTGGCCCAGGCGGTGGTTGATGAAGGCCCGCACTGTCTTCTCCGGCGCGCCCATGCGGCGGGCGAAGTCGGCGAAGGTCAGGTCGGGCTCAAGATGGACCCGCTCGACCTCGATCAACACCCGCAGGCGCTCGGCCAGTCGCGCCTCGTCCCCGGAGGCGGGCAGGGCAGCGGGCAAGACCACAGGCGCGGGCGCGGCGAGGGGCGGCGAGACCGGCAGCAGGCGCAGGGCCAGCCAGGCGCTGAAGGCCAGGAAGACGGCGTTCTGGACGATGGTGAAGGCCGGCGGCCCCCAGTCCAGGCCCATGACCAGATCCACCAGAAAGTCGGCCAGCAGCTGTCCGGCCAGCAGCACGACGACCAGCACCCGGGCGCGGCGGCTCTCCTCGACCAGGTCGCCCTCGCGGTCGCGAACCAGCCGCCAGGCCAGGTAGCCGATCATCGACAGGCCCAGCGCGATCAGCAGCCAGGACAGGCCCTTGCCCTCGACCGCCGGACCCAGCAGGCCGCGATCGGCGCTGGCGATCGCGATCCAGGCCAGGCCCGCCGCCAGCACCCCGCCGCGCGGCCGGAAGGTCGGATCGAAACTGGCCAGGCAGAACCACCACAGGAAGGCGGCCGCATAGCCGGCGATCAGCGCGCCGATGTGGCCCAACGGTCCGCCGAGGCGCAGCGCCGGGTCCGGCGTATTGCCGGCCAGGAAGCCCGCCAGGCACACGGCCATCGGCGCGAAATAGACCGCCAGCCGCCGCGTGCGCGGCTCCCGCGCCAGCAAGGCCGCCAGGAACAGCAACAGGGTCGCGCCGGCGACGCGGACGACGACGTCGAGCTGCTCCATCACCGGGTGCTCAGGCCGAGGGACGTCCGCGGATTATCCACCAGGTCCCGGTCAGGGTCTGGGCCAGCAGCGCGGACAGTAGGGCCGGGATGACGAACAGCGCCGCGAAGGTCAGGGCGCCGCACGAGCCGGTGATCACGCCCGGCAAGCCTTGCGACAGATAGGGCGGTAGGCTGTGGTCCCAGGCCAGGGCGCCGACCCAGCTGAGTCCGCTGAACACGACCAGGATCACCACCAGCCAGACGCTCTTGCTTGGCCGATACTTGCCGGATTTGAACTCGTTGTAGTGCGGACGCAGCATGCAAAGGGTCATGACGCCCATGATCGTCAGCAGGAATTCCATGCGACCCTCCGGAGTGGACGGCCGACCGTAACCCAGGGTTGGTTTTCGAAGGCTTAGCGCGCGATGGACGCGTCACGCCTGCTGCCCCAGTCGCTCCCAGCCTTCGAAGAATGGAAACCGCCGCTCCCAGAACCCCGTCAGCCTCGGATCGGCGTCCACCCGCTTCACCACCTCGCTCATCCTCGGCGCGGCCTCGTAGAACCGCACCCGGCGCGGGCCCCAGCGGCTGACCACCGTGACGTAGAGGTCCAGCACGCTCAGCTCGTCGCCCAGCAGATATCGACCCGGCGTCAGCTGGCTCTCCATCATTCGCCAGCAGTCGAGGATGCGCTCGGCGGTGGCGGCTTTCACGCGGGCCTGGGTTTCGGGGTCTTCGCCCACCAGGCGCGACGGGTCATCCCGCACCCAGAACAGCGAATAGATCGAGGCCGGGATGAAGGTCATCCAGCGCAGGAACTGGGCCCGCGCGGGGTCGTCGATCCCCGGCGCCAGCCGCGCCGCCGGATAGCGGTCGGCCAGCCAGATCAGCATTGCGGCGCTCTCGGTGATCGTCTCGCCGTCCGGAGTGACCATGGCGGGAATCTGCTTAAGGGGATTGATGGCGGCGACCTTGGCCTGCTCGGCCTCGCCCTCCCAGGTCGGGGCCTCGATCACCTCAAAAGGCAAGCCGATCAAGGTCATGGCCGCCTCGACGGGGACGCCGCCCGAGCCGAGGGCGCTGAAAATCGTGAACGGTTTCTCCACAAATCATCCCCTATGTTGTGGGCGTGACCCATTGTCACACTAAATGTAGTGGGTCACTATCAGGGTGCGTCGGGCGTCGGCCTGCCGTAGCCTTAAGCCTACCCCGTCCGCTCGATTCTCGCTCCCGAGGCCCGCCATGTCTGCTCCGTCGTCGCTCATCCTGCCCGGCCTGATGACCCCGTCGGGCGGCTACAAGCCGTTCCGCTATCCGTGGGCCTACGACTTCTGGAAGACCCAGCAGCAGGTCCACTGGATGCCCGAAGAGGTGCCGCTGGGCGAGGACCTCAAGGACTGGGCCGTCAAGCTGAACGACAAGGAACGGAACCTGCTGACGCAGATCTTCCGCTTCTTCACCCAGTCGGACGTCGAGGTGCAGGACAACTACATGGAGCGCTACGGCCGGGTGTTCAAACCGACCGAAGTGAAGATGATGCTGGCCTCGTTCGCGAACATGGAGACGATCCATATCGCGGCCTACGCCCTGCTGCTCGAGACCATCGGCATGCCCGAGACCGAGTTCTCGGCGTTCATGGAATACGAGGCCATGAAGGCCAAGCACGACTACATGCAGACGTTCGGCGTCGAGACCAATGCCGACATCTGCCGCACCCTGGCGATGTTCGGCGGCTTCACCGAGGGCCTGCAGCTGTTCGCCTCGTTCGCCATGCTGATGAACTTCCCGCGCTTCAACAAGATGAAGGGCATGGGCCAGATCGTCTCGTGGTCGATCCGCGACGAGAGCCTGCACTGCGACGGCATCATCAAGCTGTACCACGCCTTCAACAAGGAAACCGGCGCGGTGACCAAGAGCGTGGCCGACGACATCGTCGACTGCTGCAAGACCGTGGTCGGCATGGAAGACAACTTCATCGACCTGGCCTTCGAGGCCGGCGACATCCAGGGCATGACGCCCGAGGACATCAAGGCCTATATCCGCTTCATCGCCGACTGGCGCCTGCGCCAGCTGCAGCTGCCGGAAGTGTACGGCGTGAGGGAAAACCCGCTGCCCTGGCTGCAGTCGCTGCTGTCGGGCGTCGAGCACGCCAACTTCTTCGAGGCCCGGGCGACCGAGTACTCCAAGGCCGCCACCAAGGGCCAGTGGCACGGTTCGGACGGCGTCTGGACCAGCTTCGACGAGATGATGAAGAAGCGCACGGACCTGACCCCGGCGCAGTAAGGTCTGATCCCTTCTCCCCTTGCGGGAGAAGGTGTCATCCGCAGGATGACGGATGAGGGGGTTCTCGGCGCGTCCGTGCGACCCCTCACCCGACCCGCTTCGCGGGCCACCCTCTCCCGCAAGGGGAGAGGGTTTTGTTTTGAGGAGCTTCCAGCATGACCACCATCGCCTTGATCGGCCCCGGCGCCATCGGCGGAACTCTGGCGACGTGGCTGGGGCAGCGCGACGACCTCGACTTGACCGTCTGTGTGCGGACGCCGGTTGAGCGGCTGGTGCTGGAAACCCCGGACGGCGAGGTGATCGCCACGCCGCGTTTCGCGACCTCGCCTGAGGGCCTGGCGCCGGTCGACTGGGTGCTGGTGGCGACCAAGGCCTATGACGACGTGGCCGCCGCGCCGTGGCTGAAGGCGCTGGTCGGCCCCCAGACCCGCGTGGCGGTGATCCGCAACGGCGTCGAGCACCGCGAGGCTTTCGCCGGGCGGGTGGCCGATGAGAACCTCGTGCCGGTCATCGTCGACTTCCCGGCCGAGCGGCCGGCGCCAGGCGTGTTCCGCCAGCGGCGCTATGGCTGGATCCGGGTGGAGGAAGGCGCGGCGGGCGAGGCCTTCGCGGCGCTGTTCGCTCACACGCCGATCGACGTGGCGACGACCGACGACTTCGTCTCGGTGGCCTGGCGCAAGCTGGCCCTGAACGCGGCCGGGGCGGTCAACGCCATGACCCTGAAGCCCTCAGGCGTGGCGCACGATGAGGGCGCGGCCAGCGTCATGAAGGCGCTGGTGGCCGAGTGCGTGGCGGTGGGCCGGGCCCAGGGCGCGATCCTGCCGGACGACCTGGGCGACCAGGTCGTCGACGGCTACCGCCAGGGTCCGCCGGACATGGTCAACTCGCTGCTGGCCGACCGTCAGTCAGGTCGGCCGATGGAGCTGGACGCCCGCAACGGCGTCATCGCCAGGCGGGGCGCGGCGCACGGTATCCCGACGCCCGCCAACAGCATGATCGTGGCCCTGCTGAACGCAGCGGCGGGTTAGCCTTTTACGGCTGATACTTCTTCGGGATCGCCTTGATCTCGTCGGGGGTCAGCTTGGTGATTGTCTTGGCCCGGATCGGGATGGGCATGCCCATCCCGTCGCCGACACGCAGGTCCAGGTCCAGCGGGCCGCAGACGCTGTCGGGGCCGCGCACGACCGACACCAGATGCGTGCCGGGCCAGGTCAGCTGGTTGGAGCCCCAGGCCAGGTCGACGCGATAGACGTCGCGGCCGCGGACCTTCATGTACAGGGTGTTCTTGTCCGGGGCGGTCCAGCCGCGCCAGTCGGACAGGTAGAAGCACTGGCGGGCGGGCTTGACGGCCTTGGTCGGCGCGTCGCCCTGAGCCGCCGAAGCGGCCGAGGCGCCCATGCCGGCCACAGCCAGCCCGATCAGCGCCGCGCGCGCGATGTGGGTGATCTTGCTCATGACGTCGTCCTCAAAAGCCCCTCGGCTCAAGAGATTGGACCTCGCCAGGGGCTTGTCAAGTTTTTACTGTACATTTGAAACTGTACACGAAAAAGCCCGCCTCCTGGTTGGGAGGCGGGCTGTTCGCTAGCCGTTGCAGGCTAAGGGGCTCAGGCTTTCGCGGGTTCCGCGTCGGGCCGGATCTCGTCCAGCTCGCCTTCCCACTTGGCGACCACGGCGGCGGCGACGCTGTTGCCGACGACGTTGGTGGCCGAGCGGCCCATGTCGAGCAGGTGGTCGACGCCGAGCACCAGGGCGATCCAGGCTTCCGGCAGGCCGAAATAGGTGAGGGTGGCCATGATGACGACCAGCGAGGCGCGCGGCACGCCGGCGATGCCCTTGGACGTCACCATCAGCAGCAGCAGCATGAAGATCTGTTGCTGGACCGTCAGATGCACGCCGTGGGCCTGCAGGATGAACACGGTGGCGAAGGTGCAGTACAGCATCGAGCCGTCGAGATTGAACGAATAGCCCAGCGGCAGGACGAACGAGACGATGCGACGGCGCACGCCGATCTTGGGCAGGCTGTCGAGGATGCGCGGATAGGCGGCTTCCGACGAGGCGGTCGAGAAGGCCAGCAGGGCCGGCTCGCGGATCACGCCGAACAGCGGGATCACCCGCTTGCCCAGCACCAGGAAGCCGGCGACGAACAGCAGCAGCCACAGCGTGCCCATGGTGGCGTAGAAGCCCAGCACGAACTTGCCGTAGACGGCCAGCATCGACAGGCCCTGAGTGGCGATGGTCGAGGCCAGGGCGCAGAAGATGGCCAGAGGGGCCAGCTTCATGACGAAGCCGGTGACCTTCAGCATCACCTGGGCGCCTTGCTCGGCCAGTTCCAGGATGTGCGGGGCCTTGTTGTCCAGCGAGGCGACGGCGGTGCCGACGAACAGACTGAAGACGACGATCTGCAGGATCTCGTTCTTGGCCATGGCTTCGAAGATCGAGGCCGGCACCAGATGGGTCAGGAAGCCCTGCAGGGTGAAGGTTTCGGTCGAGGCCGCAGGGGCGTTGGCGGTGCTGGCGACTTCGGTCAGGTTCAGGCCCGCGCCGGGGTGCAGCAGGTGCACCATCAGCAGACCCAGCAGCAGCGATACGGCCGAGGCGCTGATGAACCAGGCCATGGTCTTGGCGCCGATCCGGCCTACGGCGGCGGCGTCCTCCATGTGGGCGATGCCCGCGACGAGCGTCGTCAGCACAAGCGGGGCGATGATCATCTTGATCAGCCGCAGGAAGAGGTCAGTTCCCATCTTGAACCACTTGACCGCTTCTTCGGTCTGGGCCGGGTCGAGGAACTGATTACAGGCCCAGCCGACTGTGACCCCCAGGATCATGGACGCGATAATCAGATAGGCGAAGCGCTTGTTCATGAATCCCCCTGGCGTCAGTCGCGACGTCGACGGCCTTGTTCTGGTGTTCGGAAGGAACGACGTGCGAGAACGCTCGCGCCGCCATCTGCCCCCTCCTTGAGCATTTCAGCCCTTGTGGCCGACCGGCGCGGGTTCGTCCATGCCCTTGAAGTGGTCCGGCCTGGCTTCGGGCGAGCCACGCCGAATAAACAGGCTCATCCCATAGACGGAAGCGCGCTCTGCTTCCTCACCCTCACCCACACCTTTGCTAAGTAATAAATCGTTCCCATTTCGCCGGGCCGGCGTCTCGCCAACGTCGCAAAACGTCGCTATAAGGACCCATGTCAAACCAAGAAAAAGCAATGGCCGTCGTCGAACGGCTGAATGACGAATACGAACGCGCCGTCGACGCTCTGCGGACCGCCCTGCGCGCCTATCTCGAAAATGGAACCCGCCCGGACCCGCAGACGCGGTTCGACGGCACGTTCGCCTATCCCGAGCTGCGCCTGACCTACGACCCGGAGGCCCTGCCGCCCAAGCTGGCCCGGTCCTACGCCCGCGTCAGCCGTCCCGGCGTCTATTCGACGACCGTGACCAAGCCGGCCCAGTTCAAGGACTATCTGGTCGAGCAGCTCAGCCTGCTGATGGACGACTTCGACGTCGAGATCGAGGTCGACCGCTCCAACCAGGAGATCCCCTATCCCTACGTGCTGGACGCCACCATCGACCTGAACCAGGCCGACGTGCGCAGCGAGGACATCGCCAGGTTCTTCCCGACCACGGACCTGGCCTTCATCGGCGACGAGATCGCAGACGGCGTCTGGAACCCGGCCCTGGAGGAAACGCGTCCGCTGTCGCTGTTCGACGGCCTGCGCACCGACTTCTCGCTGGCCCGCCTGAAGCACTACACCGGCGCCCCGGCCGAGGACGTGCAGCAGTTCATCCTGTTCACCAACTATCACCGCTATGTCGACGAGTTCGTCCGCTGGGGCATCGAGCAGCTGCAGCAGCCTGACAGCCCCTACACGGCCCTGTCGTGCTCGGGCGGTGTGACCATCACCGCCGACACGCACAATCCAGAACAGGTGATCGCGGAGTCGAGCTGGCGCAAGCACCAGATGCCGGCCTACCACCTGATGGCCCCGGGCGGCGCGGGCGTGACCCTGCTGAACATCGGCGTCGGCCCGTCCAACGCCAAGACCATCTGCGATCACCTGGCTGTTCTTCGTCCTCAAGCCTGGCTGATGATCGGCCACTGCGGCGGCCTGCGCGACACCCAGACCATCGGCGACTACGTCCTGGCCCACGCCTATCTGCGCGACGACCACGTTCTGGACGCCGTGCTGCCGCCGGAAATCCCGGTGCCCTCGATCGCCGAGGTGCAGCGCGCCCTCTACGACGCGGCCAAGGCGATCAGCGGTGACAGCGGCGACCAGCTGAAGAAGCGCCTGCGCACCGGCACCGTCGTCACCACCGACGATCGCAACTGGGAACTGCGCCACAGCCTCTCGGCCCTGCGCTTCAACCAGAGCCGGGCGGTGGCCATCGACATGGAGAGCGCGACGATCTCGGCCCAGGGCTATCGCTTCCGGGTGCCTTACGGGACGCTGCTGTGCGTGTCGGACAAGCCCCTGCACGGCGAGATCAAGCTACCGGGCCAGGCCAACGCCTTCTACGAGCGGGCGATCAGCCAGCACCTGCAGATCGGGATTTTGACTTGCAAGCTGCTGCACGCCGAAGGCCCGAACCTGCACTCACGCAAGCTGCGGGCCTTCGACGAGCCGCCGTTCCGGTAAGCTCAGCACAGGCCCCCACCTGACCTGCTTACGCAGGTCTGTCCGCCCCCAAGCGGGGCGGAGAGGAAGCCTGCCCCCTCTCGCCGGGCGCCTGCTCTCCTCCCCCTCTTGGGGGAGGGGGACCGGCGGAGCCGGTGGAGGGGGTCAGCGCCGCCCTACATCCGCTCCACGATGATCGCCGGGGCCATGCCGCCCGCCGCGCACATCGTCACCAGGCCGCGCTTCAGGTCGCGTCGCTCCAGTTCGTCCAGGATCGTGCCGATCAGGATCGAGCCCGTCGCGCCGATCGGGTGGCCCAGCGCCATGGCGCCGCCGTTCACATTGACCTTGTCGCGGTCCAGCTTGAGGTCGCGGATGAACTTCTCGGCGACCACCGCGAAGGCCTCGTTGATTTCCCAAAGATCGATGTCGTCGACGCTCAGTCCGGCCTTGGCCAGGGCCTTGCGCGCGGCTGGGACCGGCGCGTTCAGCATCAGGGTCGGGCTGTCGCCGACATTGGCCATGGCCAGCACGCGGGCGCGGGGCTTGAGGCCATGCTTGCGGGCATAGTCGGGCGAGGCCATCAGGATCGCCGCCGCGCCGTCCACGACGCCCGACGAATTGCCGGCGTGATGGATGTGCTCGATCGCCAGGTCCGGATAGACCTGCCGGATCAGGCCGCCATAGGTGGTGCCGGCCTCATCCAGGGCGAACTCGGCCATGGCGGCGAACGCGGGCTTCAGGCCGGCGAGGCCCTCGGCGGTGGTCTGCGGACGGGGAAACTCCTCGCGGTCCAGGGCCAGGCTTCCATCCTCCTTGAACACGGGCACGAGGCTCTTGCTGAACCGGCCTTCGCGGATGGCGGCGTCGGCGCGCTGCTGGCTGACCAGGGCCAGGTCGTCGACGGCCTGGCGGTCGATGCCTTCCAGCGTGGCGATGGCGTCGGCGCAGACGCCTTGATGGGACTGGGGATGGCGAGCCCGCAGGCGCAGGTTGCCATTGTCCATCATCGGGATCGCGCCAGGCGTCGCCGTGGCGGCGGTGTAGGACATCATCTCCGTCCCGCCGGCGATGACCAGGTCCTCCATGCCCGACATGATCGAGGCGGCGGCCAGGTTGGCGACCGTGATGCCCGAGCCGCAGAAGCGGTCCAGGGTCATGCCGCTGGCCTTGACGTCGTAGCCCGCGTCCAGCGCCGCCATCCGGCCCAGGTCCCCGCCCTGCTTGCCGCGCTGGGTGGAGGTGCCCCAGAGGATGTCGTCGACGTCCGCCGTGTTGAGGTTGTTGCGGCTGGCCAGGGCGCTCAGCACGCTGGCCGCCAACTGCTGCGGATGGATGTCGGCCAGCGCCCCCTTGCCGACCTTGCCGATGCCGCGCGGCGTGCGGCAGGCGTCGATGATCCAGGCTTCGCCCATCGGTGTTTCCTCCTGTTGTTGGCAGGAGTGAACCGAGGGCGCCGCTGGGGCAGTCCAGTGTCTTTTTAGGCGGAGCCGTTCAGGCCTCTTCGGCCCAGGCCTTGATCAGCTGATGGGCGATGGCCAGGGAAGGCGGGCAGAACACACCTTCCAGTTCGCCCTTCAGAAGTTGCGCCGTCTCTTCCTTCGAGAACCAGCGCACCTCCTCCAGCTCGGTCTGGTCCGGGGCGGCGTCGGCGCTGTCGACCTCGGCGATCAGGCCCAGCATCAGCGAGCCAGGCCACGGCCAGGGCTGGCTGGAGTGGTAGCGGACGGACGTCGCTGTCAGTCCCGCCTCTTCCTTCAGCTCGCGGGCGCAGGCCTCTTCCATGGTCTCGCCGGGCTCGATGAAGCCGGCCAGGGCCGAGAACATGCCCTTGGGCCAGGCCGCCTGGCGACCCAGCAGGCATTTGCCCTCATAGACCGCCAGCATGATCGCCACCGGGTCGGTGCGCGGGAAGTGCTCGGCCTCGCAGGCCGGGCAGACGCGCTTCCAGCCGCCGTCGGCGACCTCGCTCTTCTGGCCGCAGTTGCTGCACCAGCGATGGCGGCGGCGCCATTCGAACATCGACTTGGCGGTGGCCAGGATCCCGGCGTCGGCGGGCGGCAGGGTCGCGGCCGCGCCGCGCAGTTCCTCGAATCGGCCCAGGCCCTGCAGCGGCCCCTCGGCCGGGTCGGCGGCGGTGTCGATATCGACGGCGAAAACCGCGATGTCCTTCCACAGGCCCATATAGAGCAGCTTCTCGTTCCCGCCGGCCAGGTCCTGGGCCATGTCGGCGCGCAGATAGGCGATCTGCACTCCGGTGGGCTTGCCATCCTCGCCGAGGACGTCCTCGACCAGCGGCTTGCCGTTCCACAGCGCCACGGCCAGGGATTCGGGGTCGGCCAGCTTTTCGGCGATGAAGGCCTCGTCGCCGCGACGCTCGCTGTCGCGGTTCAGGGGGTTGCCGGCGAAGGTGTTGGTAATGATCGACAGAGCCATTTCGACTCTCTAGCGCGAGCGTGATTGTTCGTCACGACGTCGCATTCGCGTCATGCGCCTTGCATCCGCCGCGATGAGTCGCGATATAGGCCTCGGAGATCGGCGCGGACGGAGTCCTCGCCAACCTGGTCAGGGCCGAGAGGCAGCAGCCACAACGAGATCAGCTTTGGGTCGCTGTCGGTCTCCACCCTTCCCCTTTTCCTGAAATCTGTCAGCAGATGGTCGGTCCGCTCGGGCCGGGCCTTTTGCTGCGCCCTTCGCGCCACTACACTCAGCCCATGGCCGACCTCGACGATCTCTCGCCCGATTCCGCGCCGCCGTGGGACGAAGCTCCCCCCAAGGAAGACTTGGCCGAGCGCGACGAGAACACCGCCGACATCTTCGGCGATGCGCCGGCGGCCGCGCCTGCGCCGGTCGCGCAGGCGCGTCCCGTGGTCGAGTCCCCGCCCGAGAGCGAGAAGGGCGACGCCTATACGGTTCTGGCGCGGAAATACCGTCCGCGCACCTTCGAGGACCTGATCGGCCAGGAGGCCATGGTCCGCACCCTGGCCAACGCCTTCTCGACCGGCCGCATCGCCCACGCCTTCATGCTCACCGGCGTCCGCGGCGTCGGCAAGACCACGACCGCGCGCCTGCTGGCCCGGGCGCTCAACTACGAGACCGACACCGTCAAGGGCCCGTCCGTCGACCTGACCGTCGAGGGCTATCACTGCCGCTCGATCATCGAGGGCCGGCACATGGACGTGCTGGAACTCGACGCCGCCTCGCGCACCAAGGTCGACGAGATGCGCGAGCTCTTGGACGGGGTGCGCTACGCCCCGGTCGAGGCGCGCTACAAGGTCTACATCATCGACGAAGTGCACATGCTGTCGACGGCGGCGTTCAACGCCCTGCTGAAGACGCTGGAAGAGCCGCCGCCGCACGCCAAGTTCATCTTCGCCACCACCGAGATCCGCAAGGTGCCGGTGACGATCCTGTCGCGCACCCAGCGCTTCGACCTCCGCCGGGTCGAGCCGGACGTGCTGGTCAAGCACTTCGACAAGATCTCGGCCAAGGAAGGCGCGCGGATCGAGATGGACGCCCTGGCCCTGATCGCCCGCGCGGCCGAGGGTTCGGTGCGTGACGGCCTGTCGCTGCTGGACCAGGCCATCGTCCAGACCGATCGCGGGGCCACGGTCACCGCCACCGTGGTCCGCGACATGCTGGGCCTGGCCGATCGCGGCCAGACCATCGCTCTCTTTGAAAACGTCATGGCCGGCAAGACCAAGGACGCGCTGGAGGGCTTCCGCGCCTTGTGGGGCTTCGGGGCCGACCCGGCGGTGGTCATGCTCGATGTCCTCGATCACTGCCACGGCTCGGCGGTGTCCAAGGCCCTGGGGCCCGACGCCTTGTCGATGCCCAAGGAGCAGGCCGCCCGCCTGGCCGCCATCGGGGCCCACACCTCGGCCGGAACCCTGTCGCGTCTTTGGCAGATGCTGCTGAAGGCCCACGAGGAAGTACGCCGCGCGCCCGACGCCATGGCGGCGGCCGAGATGGCCCTGATCCGCCTGTGCTACGCCGCCGACCTGCCCGGTCCGGAAGAGGCCCTGAAGGCCCTGCGGGACGGGACGCCCGTCGGCGGTGGCGGCGGTCCGGGTGGCGGAGGCTCTATCGGCGGCGGCTTGGCTGGCGGTGCGACTTCGGCCGCCCACGCGCCGATGACCATGGCCGCGCCCGGCGCCCAGGCCATGCCGGTGCTGGCCTCGTTCGAAGACGTCATGGCCTTGATCGCCGCCCGTCGCGACATCGGCCTGCGGCTGGACGTCGAGCAATATGTCCGCCCGATCAGCTTCCGCCCCGGCGCCCTGACCTTCGAGGCCGCTCCCGGCGCGCCCGGCAATCTCGCGGGCCGGCTGGTCCGCTTCCTGAAGGAGCACACCGGCCAGCCCTGGCTGGTCGCCGCTGAGGGCGGCGGCGGGGCCGAAAGCCTGATGGAGCGCCAGAAGCGCGAGGACCGCGAGGCGCTGGAAGAGATCAAGAAGGATCCCTTCGTCTCCTCGGTCCTGTCGGCCTTCCCGGGCGCCGAGATCGTCGAGATCCGCAAGCTCCTCACCCCGGAGGCCCCGCCCCTGGAGCCGGACGAGGAAGAGGGCTGAACCATTTCCCTTCCCCCTTGATGGGGGAAGGGTAGGGATGGGGGTGACTGCTGAGGTGGCGGCCATGCGCTGCATCTACCGCCGTATCACCCCACCCCCTGCCCCCTCCCCATCGAGGGGAGGGGAACGTGAACAGACTGGAGACGACGCGATGAAAGACCTCGGCGGCCTGATGAAGCAGGCCCAGGCCATGCAGCAGAAACTGGCGGACGCCCAGGCGCGTCTGGCCGAGAGCACCGTCGAGGGCGCCTCGGGCGGCGGCATGGTCACGGTCGTGCTGAAGGGCACGGGCGAACTGGCCAAGGTGCGGATCGACGAAAGCCTGATCGCGCCGGGCGAAGGCGAAGTGATCGAGGACCTGATCGTCGCCGCCCACGCCGACGCCAAGAAGAAGCTCGACGCCAAGCAGGCCCAGATGATGCAGGACGCCGCCGGCCCGATGGCGGGCCTGATGGGCGGCATGCCGGGCATGAAGTTCTAGGCTGGCGGAACCGATATCCACGTCCTTCGACAAGCTCAGGATGAGGATATCTACTGAACCGACAATCACCCTCACCCTGAGCCTGTCGAAGGGCGTGGGTTATGCACCGCCTCCGCAAAGGACCTGATGGCCGCCTCCGCCGGACCCGAGATCGAGCGCCTGATCGCCCTGCTGTCCAAGCTGCCGGGCCTGGGACCGCGTTCGGGCCGGCGGGCGGCCCTGGCTCTGCTGAAGAAGCGCGACACCCTGCTGGCGCCGCTGGCCCTGGCCATGGCCGAGGCCCAGGCCAAGGTCCGCACCTGCGGCGTCTGCGGTTCGCTGGACGTCACCGATCCCTGCGCCATCTGCTCAGACGGGACGCGGGACGTGCGCCTGCTGTGCGTGGTCGAGGAGGTCGGTTCGGTCTGGGCCATGGAGCGCGGCGGCTCGTTCAAGGGGCGCTACCACGTGCTGGGCGGCCTGCTGTCGGCCCTGGACGGGGTAGGGCCGGAAGCGCTGCGGATCGGCGAACTGGCGGCCCGGGTCGCGGACGGAGAGGTGGCCGAGGTGATCCTGGCCCTGCCGGCCACGGTCGATGGCCAGACGACCGCCCACTACATCGCCGACCGCCTGGCCCGGACCAACGTGCCGGTGACCATGCTGGCGCGCGGCGTGCCGGTCGGCGGCGACCTCGACTGGCTCGACGACGGCACGATCGCCCAAGCCTTGCGCGCCAGACGACCCGCCTGAGCGGAATCCTGGGGATCGCGCCGGAATCCGGCTGACAGCTTGGCCGTCCCGCGCCAATCTCCGCCCCGCCGCGTTCGGCGAGCCGCCGACGCGTCCGTGGAGGGACTGATTACATGAGCACGCCCGAAGACAAGGCTCCCGAAGCCGAAACCGAAGCCCCGCACGTCGCCAAGGTCGGCGTCGTCGACAAGGGCCACAACGTCACCGGTTTCGCCGGCGAGCCGATCAACGGCCTGATCGCCGACCTCGCCGACGGCGACGACTGATCTCGCGAAACGGCCGGGCGAAGCGCCCGGCCGCCTTCCGTTCGGCGCTGAACCCCGCTAAGAACGGAGCATGAACTTTTCCGATCCGTTTCTGATCCTGACCATCGTCTTCGCCCTGGCGACGATAGCCTGCGCCCTTTGGGCGTTCGCCGCCCAGCGCCGTGCCGCCAAGGCCGAGGCCCAGGCCTGGATGCTGAACGAGAAGGTCGTCCAGGCCGAGGAGCGTGGACGCCTCCTCGAAGACCAGACCGCCACCCAGATCGAGCTGATCAAGGCCCAGGCCGCCCAGAGCGCCAACGCCATCGCCGAGCAGCTGATCAGACGCGCCGACGAGAACGCCAAGAGCCGCGACAACCTCACCCAGGCCCGCCTGGAGGCCCAGCTGAAGCCGGTGGCCGAGACCCTGGCCAAGTTCGAGGCTCAGGTGACCGCCGTCGAGAAGGCCCGCGCCGAAGAGACCGGCGGCCTCAAGGCCCAGATCGCCCAACTGCTGGAAGCCTCGACCGCCACCCAGACCGAGGCCCGCAAGCTGTCGGCCGCCCTGCGCCGCGGGGCCGGGGTCCAGGGGCGCTGGGGCGAGCAGATGCTGCGCAACGTCCTGGAGATGGCCGGCCTCAAGCACGGGGTGGACTTCACCGAGCAGGTCCAGCTCGACTCCGGCCGCCTGCGCCCCGACGTCGTGGTGCGGATGCCGAAGAACGCCGCCTTCGTAATCGACGCCAAGTGCTCGCTGACCGCCTATCTGGAAGCCCAGGACGCCAGCGACGAGATCGCACGGGAGGCGGCCTATGTCCGCCACGCCGCCAGCCTGCGCACCCATGTGCAACAACTGTCGGCCAAGGCCTATTGGGACGCGCTGGAGATTTCGCCCGACTTCGTGACCATGTTCGTGCCCGGCGACGGCATCCTGACCGCCGCCCTGGAGCGCGCGCCCGAGCTGATGACCGAGGCGATGGACAAGCGCGTGATCATCGTCACGCCCTCGACCCTGTTCGCCCTGTGCAAGGCCGTGGCCTATGGCTGGCGGGTGGAGGAGCAGGCCAAGAACGCCGTCGAGGTCGCCGCTCTGGGGCGCGAACTCTACAAGCGCATCGCCGACATGGGCGGCCACGTGGCTGGCGTCGGCCGGTCGCTTTCGGCGGCGGTCGACAAGTACAACGCCTTCGTCGGGTCGCTGGAGAGCCGCGTTCTGCCCAAGGCCCGCGAGTTCGAGAAGCTGAAGGTCGACCATGGCAAGCCGATGGACGAACTGGAGGCCATCGAAACGGCCGTCCGTCCCATTACCAAGCTTGAAGTGGGGCAATCTCCCACCTTGACGCTCGGAAATGCCCCCACTACCTGAGTGGCATCATGGCTATCCGTCGCATCCTCACCGTCGATAACGCCGCCGACCTGGCGACGCTGAAGAAGATCTCCACCCCGGTGGAGACCGTCACCGACGAGCTGCGCGCGCTGATGGATGACATGCTGGAGACCATGTACGACGCCCCGGGCATCGGCCTGGCCGCCGTGCAGGTGGGCGAGCCCGTGCGGGTGATCACCATGGACCTGGCCCGCGAGGGCGAGGAGCCGGCCCCGCGCTACTTCGTCAATCCCGAGATCCTGTCGACCTCGGAAGACACCCTCGGCTACGAGGAAGGCTGCCTGTCGGTGCCGGAATATTTTGACGAGGTGGAGCGCCCGTCCAAGGTCACCATCCGCTACATGAACTACCAGGGCGAGACTGTCGTCGAGGAGGCCGAGGGCCTGTTTGCCGTCTGCATCCAGCACGAGATGGACCACCTGGAAGGCGTCCTGTTCATCGACCACCTCTCACGCCTGCGCCGCGACCGCGCGATCACCAAGGTGAAGAAGGCGCGCCGGGCGGCTTAAGGGGCGGCTGGCTTAGTCTCCAGAAATCAAAGTCGGCCGTCATCCCGCGCTTCATGCGCGGGACCCATCCGTCCGCCGCAAGTGCGGAGCAGGATGGGCTCTCACGTGAAAGCTGAACCATGGGTCCCGCGCATGAAGCGCGGGATGACGGGGTGTGTAGGTGAAGTGAGAAATCCTTCTCCCCGAGAAGGAGCTCTCCTTCCATCTCACGGCGAGACGATCGCAGGGCTGATCAGGTCACTCAAGGACGACGCTCCGCGTCGCCGCGACGCGGTCGCCGGAGGCGATCCTTGACTGATCTGATCAGCCCTGCACGCTGCAGCCTCCAAGAGATTTAAGGATCTCACCCGACCGGCGGTCGGGTTTCGCCCCTAGTCGTTAGTTGCGAGATACAGGTATTGTCGCGGCATGATTAACGACGACGATACTTGCGTCTGCGCCGACCACGGCACCCAGCACATCACATTTGTTTGTGGCTATATCGTCGCCGTACGCCGTGGCCAGTCGGTTGGCTTCGTATCCGGAGCGCCGGAGAATTAAGCCGAACTTCGGGATGCTTGGTGTGACGGCTGTCACGAATACCTCATGTCACACGGTGGAGAGTGGACGGACGATGGGGTCGATGTCCCCGGCGGCATCAAGATAATATGCGCCGAGTGCTACCGTGTTCGAGAGGCTGATGCTCGGAGCTTGGGTCGCCGCACCATCTACTAGCATCCGCACACCCCAGCCGACCTTGCCCCCCCTACCGCTTCCGCCCGGTCTCCGTCTCATACGGCGTCCCGTCCCGATGCCGGTAAACCGTCTCCCCATCCCGCAGAACCAGGTCGATATCCGGATAGTCACATCCGTCCTGATCCGGTCGCCGCGACCCCACCTCCAGCAGCAGCACATCGCGATCCGAGCGGTTCTGGAAGCAGTGGCCGTTCGCCACCCCGGCCTTGAAGCCCGCGCAGTCGCCGGCTCTCAGCACCGTCTCGCCGTCGTTCTCCACGAGGACGACCTCGCCCTCGACCACCCAGGTGAACTCGTCCTCAGCGGTGTGCCAGTGGCGCTGGCTGGACCAGACGCCGGGCGGCAGGCGCAGCAGGTTCACCCCGAACTGATCGAGCCCCACCGCGTCGCCCAGCTTGGTGCGATGGCGTTGCAGGCAGGGCGCGTTGAACGGCGCGGGATAGGCCGTGCCGACGCGGGTCGGGGCCGAGGCGATATCGATCTTTGGCATCGGGGACCTTGGAAGAAGCTTGCCGGGTTTGCGTCCCGCCGGAGGGAAGCCTAAACCCCGGATCATGACCAGCCCCGCGCCCGTTTCCGTCAGCATCGACCCCGTCGAACTGGCTCAAGCCCTGATCCGCCGCCCGTCGGTGACCCCGGCCGACGCGGGCGCGATGGACACGCTGCAGCGCCAGCTTGAGGCGCTCGGCTTCACCTGCCGGCGCATGACGTTCGGCGAGATCGAGAACCTCTACGCCCGGCGCGGGACGGCGCGGCCGAACCTCTGCTTCGCCGGCCACACCGACGTGGTGCCCGTGGGCGATGACGCCGCCTGGACCGCCGGGCCGTTCGAAGCCGAGATCAAGGACGGGGTGCTCTTTGGCCGGGGCGCGGTCGACATGAAGTCGGCCATCGCCGCCTTCGTCGCCGCCGTGGGCAAGGTTCCCGAGCATCCGGGCTCGATCAGCTTCCTGATCACCGGCGACGAGGAGGGCGTGGCCGAGGACGGCACCGTCAAGGTCGTCGAGGCCCTGGCCGCCGAGGGCGAGATCATCGACCACTGCATCGTCGGCGAGCCGACCTCGGCCAACCTGCTCGGCGACATGGTCAAGATCGGCCGGCGCGGCAGCATTAATGCCTGGATCGCCGTGGACGGCAAGCAAGGCCACGTGGCCTATCCGCATCGCGCCGCCAACCCGATCCCGGTGCTGGTCGACATCCTCTCTCGCCTGCAGAGCCGGGTGCTGGACGAGGGCTATACCGGTTTTCAGCCGTCGAACCTGGAGGTGACCACGGTCGACGTCGGCAACACCGCGACCAATGTCATTCCCGCCAGCGCCAAGGCGCGCGTCAACATCCGCTTCAATCCCGCCCACAAGGGCAAGGACCTGGCCGCCTGGATCGAGGCCGAGTGCCGCGAGGCGGCCGAGGGCTTCTCCGGCCGCGTCGAGGCGCTGTGCAAGATCAGCGGCGAGGCCTTCCTGACCGAGCCGGGCGCCTTCACCGACGTGATCGTGGCCGCCGTCGGCGACGCCACGGGCCGCGTGCCGGAACTGTCGACCACCGGCGGCACCAGCGACGCCCGCTTCATCCGCGCCCTGTGCCCGGTGGTCGAGTTCGGCCTGGTCGGCTCGACCATGCACCAGGTCGACGAGCGGGTCCCGGTCGAGGAGATCCGCCAGCTGGCGGGCGCCTACGAGGCGCTGATCAACCGCTATTTCGCGGCCTTCGCCTAGAGCCGGCGCGTCGACATGAAGGCGCTCTCGATCCCCGATGTGCTGGCCGAGGTGGCGGTGCTGGTGAAGCCTCACTTCGGCAAGGGCCGGCCGGCCGACTACATCCCGGAACTGGCCAATGTGCCGGGCAGCAAGTTCGGCATGGCCGTGCGCACGGTCGACGGCGGCGAGCACGTGATCGGCGACGCCGACGAGGGTTTCTCGGTCCAGAGCATCACCAAGGTCTTCGCCCTGGGCCTGGCGCTCAACCGCCTGGGCGACGAGACCTGGACCCGGGTCGGCAAGGAGCCGTCGGGCACGCCGTTCAACCACCTCTCCCTGCTGGAAGCCGAGGGCGGGGTGCCGCGCAACCCGTTCATCAATGCGGGCGCCCTGGCGATCACCGACGTGCTGATGGACGTCACCCGCGACCCGGCGGCCCTGGTCCGCGACTTCGCCGGCTTCCTTTGCGACGAGCGGCTGGAGATCGATCCGACGGTGGCGGCGTCCGAACTGGCCAACGCCTGGCAGAACCGGGCCATCGCCAGCCTGATGCGCGGAAAGGGCACCTTGACCCACGAGCCCGAGGGCGTGGTGGCCGCCTATTGCCGCCAGTGCGCCCTGACCATGAGCTGCCGCCAGCTGGCGCGGGCCTTCCTGCCCCTGGCGGCCGGTGGCTTCTCGCCGGTGGCCCAGGAGACGGTGTTTCCCGAGCGGCTGACCCGGCGGCTCAATTCCCTGCTGCTGACCTGCGGCATCTATGACAGCGTCGGCAACTTCGCCTATCGCGTCGGCCTGCCGGCCAAGAGCGGGGTGGGCGGCGGCATCGTCGCGGTAATCCCGGGCAAGGCGACCGTGGCGGTGTGGTCGCCGGAGCTGGACCGCTTCGGCACGTCGGTGGTCGGCACGGCGGCCCTGGAGGCGTTCAGCCAGATCACGAATTGCTCAGTGCTGTAGATCCTCCACCGTGAAACGGGGGAGGTGTCGGCGGAGCCGACGGAGGGGGCGAGCTGGATATCGGCCGCGTTGGCCCCCTCCGGCCCTCCGGGCCACCTCCCCCGCGTCGCGGGGGAGGATCTATTCGCCGTACCCCACGCCCACCAGATACAGCCCATCGGCCGGAGCCACCGGCCCACATTCGCGGCGGTCCTTGGCCTCCAGCGCGGCCTTGACGTCGTTCGGCGTCCAGCGCCCGGCGCCGACCTCGACCAGGGTTCCGGTCATCGACCGCACCTGCCGGTGCAGGAAGCTGCGCGCCTCGAAGTCCAGATGGATCTCTTCGCCGACCTGGCGCACGCGGGCGACGTCGAGGGTCTTCACCGGGCTCTTGGCTTGGCAGTGCATGTCGCGGAAGGTCGTGAAGTCGTGCAGGCCGATCAGCGCTTGCGCGGCGGCGTGCATGGCCTCGGCGTCGAGATCCTTCTTCACGTGCCAGAC
The DNA here is from genome assembly GCF_002742625.1 of Caulobacter sp. FWC2. NCBI lineage: Bacteria > Pseudomonadati > Pseudomonadota > Alphaproteobacteria > Caulobacterales > Caulobacteraceae > Caulobacter > Caulobacter sp. FWC2. The sequence goes on along the minus strand of NZ_PEBF01000001.1, from coordinate 4,837,029 downwards.
CTTGCCCTTGTCCAGGGCCGGCGGGGCGCGGCGGTTGAGGATCCGGTAGAGGTAGCGGCGCTCATTGGCCGAGAAGCGGGCGTGCCAGTCGCCCTCGGCGATCTCCGCCGACAGGATCGACACCGCTTCGCGGGTCAGGTGGGCGTTTAGGGCGTTGAGCACAGTCTGGGCCGGCCAGTCCTTGTCGAGGTCGACATGCACCACCTGGCCGGTGGCGTGGACGCCGGTGTCGGTGCGGCCGGCGGCGGCGATGCGCACGTCCTGGCCGCTGAACGCCTTCACCGCCGCCTCGATCGCGCCCTGCACCGACGGCAGCACGGCCTGGGCCTGGAAGCCGTTATAGGGCCGGCCGTCATACTCGACGAGGAGGCGGTAGCGGGGCATCAGGCCAGCACGGTTCCGGCCGAGATCGGGAAGCCGCGCGTGAAGGTCTCGGCGTCCTGGACACCCTTGCCTTCGCGCTGGGCCCTGAGCAGGCGCACGGAGCCTTCACCGCAGGCGATGAGAAGGCTGTCGTCCAGAACCATGCCCGGGGCGCCGTCCTGGTCTTCCTGGCGTGACAGCAAGGCTTTCACGCGCACCGACCCCTTGTCCGACGGCGCCTCGAACCAGGCGCCCGGGAAGGGCGAGAGGCCGCGGATATGGGCGTCAACTTCGGCGGCGGGGCGGGTCCAGTCGATGCGGGCCTCGGCCGATTTGATCTTCCTGGCGTAGGTGAGGCCCTCTTCCACCTGCGGCGTCTCGCGGGCGCCGCCGCGCTCGACGGCCGCCAGGGCCACCAGCAACAGGCGGGCGCCGACGGCGGCCAGCTTGTCGTGCAGCGTGCCGGCGGTCTCAAGCTTGTCGATCCGCACCTGCTCGGACATCAGGATCGGACCCTCGTCCAGGCCCTCGCTCATCCGCATGACCTGGACGCCGGTGACCGTGTCGCCGGCCATGATCGCCCGTTGGATGGGCGCGGCGCCGCGCCAGCGGGGCAGCAGGCTGGCGTGCAGGTTGAAACAGCCGTAGGTGGGCGCTTCGAGCACGGCCTTGACCAGGATCTGGCCGAAGGCGACCACGACGGCGGCGTCCAGGTCCAGCGCCTGGAAGGCCTCGATCTCCTCGGCCGTCTTCATCGAGACCGGCGTGCGGACCGGCAACCCTAAGCCCTCGGCGAAGGCGTGGACGGGCGAGGGCTTCAGGTCCTGGCCGCGCCCGCGCGGGGCGGGCGGCTGGGAGTAGACGGCGACGATCTCGTGGCCCGAGGCGACCAGTTCGGCCAGGCAGGTCACGGCGAAGTCGGGGGTGCCGAGGAAAGCGATGCGCATGCCGGGGGTTTAGACGTCTTGGCGGCTTCGCGCAAAGCCCGGAGCCATGGGACCAAGACGGAACCTTGGCCTTGGGCTGCCGTTATGCTGCCGACCTATTTGAAGGAGCACGACCATGCGTTCGATCCTGTTTGTCGCCAGCTGCGCCGTCGCCCTTACCCTCGCCGCCTGTTCGCAGGAACACGCCACCGAGGTGAAGGAAGGCGCGAAGGCCGCCGCCTCCGACATCAAGGACGCCGCCCACAACATCGCCAACGACCCGGACGTCAAGGAAGCCGGCGCGGCGATCAAGGAAAGCGCCAAGGAGACCGGCGCGGAACTGAAGGAAGCCGCCGGAGACGCCACCGACAAGGCTCAGGAACTGGGCGAAAAGGCCGGCGACAAGGCCAAGGAAGCCGGCTCGGACCTGAAGAGGGACGCCAAGGAAGGCGCTGCGGAGAGCAAGCGCCAGGTCCACGAAGCGACGAAGTAGGGCCATATAGATCCTCCCCCGTGTCACGGGGGAGGTGTCGGCGGAGCCGACGGAGGGGGCTCGCTGGAAGTCGGCCGTGTTGGCCCCCTCCGGCCCTCCAGGCCACCTCCCCCGTGTCACGGGGGAGGATCTACAAATCAGTCCCGCAGAAGGTCGTTGATGCTGGTCTTCGACCGCGTCTGGGCGTCGACGGTCTTGACGATCACGGCGCAGTAGAGGCCCGGGCCGCCGTTCGGGTCGGGCAGGTTGCCGGGGACCACGACGCTGTAGGGCGGGACCTTGCCGATGTGGATCTGGCCGGTCTTGCGGTCGACGATCTTGGTCGAGGCGCTGATGAACACGCCCATCGAGAGCACGCTGCCTTCGCCGACCACCACGCCCTCGACGACTTCCGAGCGGGCGCCGATGAAGCAGTTGTCCTCGATGATGGTCGGGTTGGCTTGCAGGGGCTCCAGCACGCCGCCGATGCCGACGCCGCCCGACAGGTGGACGTTCTTGCCGATCTGGGCGCACGAGCCGACCGTGACCCAGGTGTCGACCATCGTGCCTTCGTCGACATAGCCGCCGATGTTCACGAACGACGGCATAAGGATGACGTTCTTGCCGATGTGAGCGCCGCGACGGACGATGGCGCCGGGCACCGCGCGGAAGCCGCCGGCCTCGAACTGCGGGGCGTCCCAACCGTCGAACTTGTTGGCCACCTTGTCCCACCACGGACCAACGGCGCCGCCCAGCGTGCCGGCGCGCATGACGGTGTTGGGGTTGAGGCGGAACGACAGCAGCACGGCCTTCTTCAGCCACTGGTGGGTCACCCACTCGCCGTCGACCTTCTCCGAGACGCGCGCCTTGCCGCTGTCGAGCAGCAGCAGGGCTTCGTCGACGGCGGTGCGGACCGGGCCGGTGGTGGTGGCCGAGACCTCGGCGCGGGCTTCCCAGGCGGCTTCGATCTCGGTCTGGAGGTCGGCCAGGGAGATGGAGGCGTTCGCGGTCATGAAGAGCTTCCTTGCAGGCGGGCCGAGGTCAGGAACCCGGGCAGGTCGTTAGTGCGGAAATGGACGTGTTCGGAGGTCGAGTCCTTGGCGTGCGGCCCGACCAGGATGGTGGTCATGCCCATCCGAGCGGCCGGCACGAGGTTCTTCTCGCTGTCCTCGAAGAAGGCGGTCATCGGCGGATCGATGGCGTGCAGCTTGCTGATCCTGTCGAAGGTGCTCAGCGAGGGTTTCGGCACATAGTCGGCCGTCTCGATGGCGAACACTTCGGAGAACAGGTCGCGCAGGTTCAGGTGGGCCAGCACCCGCTCGGCGTGGCCGACCGAACCGTTGGTGAAGATGATCCGCCGGCCGGGCAGGCGGGCGATGGCCTCGCGCAATTCGGGATCGGGAACCAGGCGATCCATCGAGACGTCGTGCACCTCGTCCAGGAACGCCTTGGGCTCCAGGCCGTGGTTCATCATCAACCCGGCCAGGGTGGTGCCGTGCTCGGTGTAGTACTTCTTCTGCAGCAGGCGGGCTTCCTCGCGGGGGAGGCCCGTTATCCGCTCGACGAAGTCGGTCATCTTGACCTCGATCAGCCCCATGAACTCGCTTTCCAGCGGGTACAGGGTGTTGTCGAGGTCGAACAGCCAGGTGTCGACGTGGGAGAGGTCGGCGCTCATCGCGAGATGAGCGTACCCGCGCCGTGTTCGCTGAACAGCTCGACCAGCATGGCGTGCGGGCGGCGGCCGTCCAGGATGACCACGGCCTCGACGCCCGATTCCACGGCGTGGATGGCGTTTTCCAGCTTGGGGATCATGCCGCCGCTGGCCACGCCGCTCTCGATCAGGCCGCGCGCCTCCTCGATGGTCATCTGGCGGATGAGGTTGCCCTCACCGTCCAGCACGCCGGCGATGTCGGTCAGCATCAGCATCCGCTTGGCCTTTAAGGCGCCCGCGAGCGCGCCCGCGACGGTGTCGGCGTTGATGTTGTAGGTCTGGCCCTCGGTCGAGACGCCGATCGGGGCGATCACCGGGATGTAGTCGGTTTCCGAGGTCAGCAGGGCCTGGATGATGTGCGGGTCGACCTTGGTCGGCTCGCCCACGAAGCCCAGGTCGACGACCTGCTCGATATTGCTGTCGGGATCGCGCTTGGTGCGGGTCACCTTCTCGGCGGTGATCATCCGGGCGTCCTTGCCCGACAGGCCCACGCCGCGCACGTCGGCTTCAGCGCCCGCCAGGGTGATCCAGTTGGCGATCTCCTTGTTGATCGCGCCCGACAGGACCATCTCAGCCACTTCCATGGTGGCTTCGTCGGTGACGCGCAGGCCGTCGACGAAGGTCGACTTGACGCCGGCCTTGTCCAGCATGCGGCTGATCTGCGGACCGCCGCCGTGCACCACCACCGGGTGGACGCCCAGAAGCTTCAGCAGCACCGCGTCGGCGGCGAAGACCTTGGCGACCTCTTCCTGGCCCATGGCGTGGCCGCCGTATTTGATCACGACCGTCTCGCGGTCGTAGATCTGGATGTAGGGCAGGGCCTCGGCCAGGGTCTTGGCGGTGGCCCAGCCGGCTTCCTCGGCGGCTTCGGTCAAGGCAACTGTCCCTCAAGCGGATTGAGATGCGGAATTAGGCGGGCCTCGATAGCGGACCCCGTCATCCCTGTCATTAAAAACGGCGCCTCAGGTCTTCGCGTCGAACCGCCATTTCATGGCCAGCACCGCGGCGGACATCAGCAGGCAGGCGGTGTTGGAGGCGATCACCGGCCAGGCCTTGATCAGGATCCCGTAGGTGATCCAGAAGGCGAAGCCCGTCACGGTGACGATGTAGGTGCGCAAGGAAACGGACGAGGCGTCCTTCTCCTTCCAGATCTTGACGATCTGTGGGGCGAAGCTGGTGATCGACAGCAGGGCGGCGGCCGTGCCAACGAAAGCAGCGAGCGGCGAAACGGCCATCAGGCAGTGCGGGGCAGGTTGCCGAGGCCCCAGAGCTGGGCGTAGTCCGGCGCCAGGGTGAGGCCCACCGGGACGGGGCCAGGGGCATGGCCCTCCTGAAGGCAGTAGGTCAGGTACGACAGGGCGGTCCGCACGCCATGCTCGGAATAGGGCTTGCCGATCACGCCGCAGGCCCCGGCGTAGTCTTCGGGCAGGCGCTTGACGTTGGCGGTCATGAACAGGGCCACGCCGCCGCAGTCGCGCGAGATCTTGCGGGCCACCTCGACGCCGGTCGGGCCGTCGCTGAGGTGGACGTCGACGAGGGCGAGGTCGGGGTGGAGCTTCTCGGCGAGGTCTACGGCTTCCTCCGAGCTCATGGCGCAGCCGAGGGAGTGGCAGCCCACCTCCTCGACAAGATATTCGAGTTCGATCGCGAGGAGCATCTCGTCCTCAACGATCAACACATCGAGCGTACGCCCGGTCATACTGAAACCTGTCCTTTAGTGCGTCCCGTTCACGGGCAGCAAAATGACTATTCGTGTGCCAGGATCCGCGTCGGTGGTCTCACTCTTGGCCTTGAGCTGCTGGCAAAGCAGCTGAACAATGGTGAGGCCGAAGCCGGATGGCGTGGTGTCCTTGTCCATTCCAACGCCGTCGTCGGCGATTTCGATCCGGAAATCGCCATTCTCTCGCCGGACGCCCACGAAGATCCGACCGCCGCGACCTGGCGGGAAGCCGTGTCCCAGGGCGTTGGTCAGCAGTTCGTTGACCACCAGGGCGAAGGGGGCGGCCTTGGCGGCGGGGATCTCGACCCGCTCCAGATCCAGCTCGATGCGGACGTCGTCGCGCTGGGCCGAGCCCATCAGGTCGGCGACCATGTCGCGAATGAAGGCCGAGACGTCGAAGCGCTCGACGTCCTCGCTCTGGAACAGGCGACGATGGACCGTGGCGATGGCGTTGACCCGGCCCAGCATGCCGCGCAGCGAGGCCTTAACGGCCGGGTCGGCCACGCGGCGATTTTGCAGCAGCAGCAGGCTGGAGATGAGCTGAAGGTTGTTCTTGACCCGGTGGTCCACCTCGTGGAGCAGGGCGGTCTTCTGCTCCAGCGCCTCGGTCAGCGCGCGGGTGCGTTCCTCGATGATCGCCTCGAGGTCTTCTGGACTGCGGGCCGCGACTTGATCCGTGTCGCGCGCCGGCTCCGGAATGTCTTCCATGTGTAAGGCTTAGCTCCGACCACCCCGTCGACGCTCAACGTACCTGATCGTGTCGCGTTCCCAACATAGCGGTATCGGAAAAGTGAGGCGGCGGAGATCCGATGGCTGGATCCCCGCCGTCGAAGACGCGGCGAGCAGGGGGAGGACAGCCGCCGCGCGGTCCGACGACCTGCCCGCGCTTCCCGGAGCAGGCAGGCTGTCGGAAGAGGCGTTACTTGGGCTGGTAGATCCGGTCAAACACGCCGCCGTCGTTGAAATGCGTGGCCTGGGCCTTCTTCCAGCCGCCGAAGGTGTCGTCGATCGTCACCAGCGGGATCCTCTTGAAGCGCGCCGCGTACTTGGCCGCCACGTCGGCGTTGCGCGGGCGGTAGTAGTTCTTGGCGATCAACTCCTGGGCCAGCGGGCTGTACAGGAAGTTCAGATAGCCCTCGGCGATCGTGCGGGTCTTGTGGCGATCGACGTTCTTGTCAACCACGGCGACCGGCGGCTCGGCCAGGATCGAGAGCGACGGATAGACGATGTCGAACTTGCCGGGCAGTTCGTCCTGGGCGAGGTAGGCCTCGTTCTCCCAGGCCAGCAGTACGTCGCCCAGACCGCGCTGGGTGAAGCTGGTGGTGGCGCCGCGGGCGCCGGTGTCCAGCACCGGCACATGCTCGAACAGGGTCCTGACGAAGGCCTCGGCCTTGGCGGGGTTGCCGCCTGGCTGCTTCAGGGCCCAGGCCCAGGCGGCCAGGTAGTTCCAGCGGGCGCCGCCCGAGGTCTTGGGGTTCGGGGTGATCACGTCGATGCCCGGCTTCACCAGGTCGCCCCAGTCCTTGATCTTCCAGGGATTGCCCTTGCGGACCAGGAACACGATGGTCGAGGTGTAGGGCGTGGAGTTCTGCGGCAGGCGCGATTGCCAGTTGGCCGGTAACAGCCTGGCCTTCGCCGCGATCTCGTCGATGTCATAGGCCAGGGCCAGGGTGACGACGTCGGCCTGCAGGCCGTCGATCACCGAGCGGGCCTGCTTGCCCGAGCCGCCGTGGCTCTGGTTGATCACCAGGGTCTGGCCGACCTTTTCCTTCCAGTACTTGGCGTAGGCCGCGTTGATGTCCTTGTAGAGCTCGCGCGTCGGATCGTAGCTGACGTTCAGCAGCGTGATGGGCTTGGCCTGGGCGAAAGCCGAACCGCCCACGGCGAGGGCTGCGGCGCCCGCGCCGGCGCCGGCCAGAAGACCTCTGCGAGTCGGAGCCTGGGTGAAGTCGCTCATCGAGACGGTCCTTTCTGGAGGTCTTCCAAGGATATGGCCAAGGATATGGGGAGCCGGCGCGGCGCTGAAAACGCCGCGCCGGCCTGATTAGAACGCGTACTGGCTTCGCAGGTTGACGACCTGGTAGTCCTGGCTCAGCGGCACGAGGCCGCCGGCCGGGTCCAGGCGATCGATCGAGACGTCGTAGTAGCTCAGCGAGAACTTGGTCACCGGGTTGGGGAACCAGTTGACGCCGACGGTGGTGATCTTCTGCTCGCCGCCGCGAACGCGGTCGGCGGCCAGAGTGGCCTGCTCGTGATGGTTCAGGTCGGCGACCGAGTAGCGCGCCGCCAGTTCCCAGGCGCCCCACTGGCGCTTCTTCAGGTCGAACGGGTGTTCGATGGACGGGGCGTCGAACGCGAAGTTGTTGACGTTGTAGCGGCGGGCCTCGCCGGTCAGCACCCACGAGCCTTCGACGTACCAGGCCTTGAACTTCGGATCGCTGACGCCGGCGGCCGGGCTGCGGCGGTCGATGGCGATGTCGAAATACTCGCCTTGGATCAGGAAGTTCTTCTTCTGGGCGGCGGCCTCGAAGCCGTAGTGGCGGGCGCCGGTCGAGTCGATCGCGCCGGTGGTGATCAGCTGCGTGCCGTCGACGCGCAGTTCCGGACGGTCGCTGACGGTAACGGGATAGGCGCCGCCGACGGCGGTCTGGGCCGGAGTGACGACCTTGCTGGCGTTGGCGCCGACATGGACCAGCCAGTCGTAGCCCTTGAGTGGCACGAACGCGAAGCGGCCCAGATAGCCGAGCTGCTCGTCGAAGGTCTGCCCGTCGCCGGCCTTGGCGCCGGTGATCGCGCCCGACAGCAGCCAGCGCTCTCGCAGGATTTGGCCCTGCAAAGCGATGCGCTTGTCGGCGCCGGCCAGGCCGCGCGCCAGCTCGGAGCCAGACGGGCGTTCGGCGAAGAGCGAGCCGTTGGTCGAGGCCGCGTCCTCAAGGCCAAGGTTCGGCGCGAAGGCGCCGACGCGGACCTTGAACGGGGCGTAGTTGTACTGGACCCACAGCTCCTGCAGCGTGCCCTGGCCATCCGTGCCGGCGCCGCCGAAGTCGAGCAGGGCGTTGTATTCGAAGTTCTTGTAGAACTTGCCGTCGACGCCGATGCGGGCGCGGCGGAAGTTGGCGCCGCTGTTCAGGTCGCGGGCGTTGCCCAGGACGGCCGGCAGGCCCTTGTCCTGATAGTACTGGGCGGCGTCGAGCTGCATCACCGCGTGGATCGTGGCGCTGAAGGCGCCGTCGCCCGAGGCGATGGTCGGTTTGCCGGCGGCGATGCTGACGGTGGTGGCGCTCTGGGCGGCGCGAACGTCCTTGAGGCTGGCGGCGGTGGCGGCCTTGAGGTCGGCGACCTGCTGGGCCAGCGTGTTCAATTGGGCTTCGAGCGCGGCGATACGGGCCTCGGCCTCGGCCGGCGAGCGCGGCGCGGCGTCCTGGGCGGAGGCGGCGCCGGCGGTGGCCAGCAAGGACGCGCCGGCGATCAGCGCCACGCGAAATGCGTTACAGGTTTTGGTCATCGTGTCTGTCCCCTTTTCGGCGCCGCTGGGCGGGCCGACCTGCCGAGCTAGGGAAGACGATTATTCCTAGCTGCGGAATCGAGATTTAGGAAAACCGGCCGTGAGTTTTTCTGCAGGCGCGGCAAAGTGTCGCGAAATACGCTGCGAATCTTCAGCCTTATCAGACATTTAAATCTGTAAATGTTCCGTTCACGGAAAAAGCCGCCGCGGTTTCCCGCGACGGCTTGCAACATTTTCGCAGAGAAGGGTGAGGGTCCGCTGGACCCTAGAGCCTGTCGTGTTCAGACACGACAGGCTCTAGATTCAAACATTTGGAGCGCGTTTTGGCGGGCGAAACCGCCCACACTTTCGCCCAACGCGCTCTAGAACATCGCTCGGCCGGCGAGGCGCAGGTTGTAGCGCTTCTGCTTCTTGGTGGCTTCGACGCCGCCCTCGATGCCCAGGTAGGACATCGGCGTGCCGGCCCGCAGTGCGAAGCCGGCGGTCAACGCGCCGTCCTTGTCGTTGAGCGCGGCCAGGGTGAAGGGGTTGCCGCCGTTGAAGGCCGCGACCGTGTCGCCGACCGAACCGGCCAGGGTCTGGCGATAGCCGACCCGCACTTCGGGGCGCCACCAGACGTTCTTGCCGAAGTCGGCGCCGACCACCACGCCCAGCTCGCCCGAGAGGTTGCTGGAGGTGCGCTTGGCGACCGTCAGGTCGAAGCCGTCGCCGCCGCCGCTTTCGGCGCGCTTGCCTTCACGCAGCCAGACATAGTCCACGCGGCCTTCCGGGCGCGCGAAGAAGCGGCCGAACTTCTGCTCGTAGGCGACGCCGGCGAAGGCGTTGGCGGTCAGGCCCTTCCAGTCGGCGGTGTTCTTCAGGATCAGATCGGCGACCCCGTCGGCGTTGTCGTCCGGCGAGATGAAGCGGCGGTCGCCCTTGAAGAAGCCATAGCCCAGGCCGCCGCCGGCGTTGAAGCGCCAGCCGTCCACCGAACGACGCCAGTAGGCGCCGGTCTGGATCAACGAGGCGGTGGTCTGCTCGCCGACCTTGGCGACCGTGTCGTGTTCCTCGAGGCTGGTATAGGCCAGGGTCAGGCCCAGCGCGCCGCCGGCGTCGCCCATGGCCTCATAGCCGGCCACGAAGCCGAAGGCCTGGGTGTCCGACCCCAGGGTGTCGCTGGTGTCGCGACGGGTCAGCGAGTTGATCTCCTGCACCCAGACGCTATCGGGGCCATAGCGGTCGCCCGGATCGGGGCGGAACATGGTGGCCTGCGAGATCTGCTGGTTGACCGACTGCAGGGCCGAGAACAGGCCCTCGCCCTGGTCGGGCAGCATCTGGTCGTAGAGGTCGCGGTAGGCGTCTCGCGTCGTCTGATTCAGGAACGTCCCGGCCAGGGCCGAATCCTTGCCCAGCGCCTGGTAGACGGCGTCATAGGCCGAGGTCTCCGACCGGTTCAGGCCGATCTCGGCGGCCGTCTTCTGGCGGACGTCGATATAGACGTTGTTGGTGTCGGCGCGGCTGGTGGCCACGTACATGAACGGCGCCTGGGCCAGCAGGCCGCTGCCGATCGAGCCGACATTGAGGTTGCTGCCCTGGATCACCGTGAAGGTGGTGGGTTGCTTGACCAGGTTGGCCAGGCGGATGCCCAGCTCGGCGCCGGTGGCGATGTTGGTCGCGCCCGACACCACCAGCTTGGTGTTCAGGCCGGCCGCCGGATCGGCGGAGAACAGGATCTTGCCCTTGTCGCCGACCGTCAGGCTGCTGACGTTGATGGTGTCGGTGTTGACGATGCCCAAGCTGCCGTTGGCCACGGCGATGTCGAGCTTGCCGTCGCTATCGGTCAGCTTGCCCAGGGCCACGCCGCCGCCGTCGATCGACAGGCGATCCTGGCCGGCGCCGAACGACATGGCGCCCACCAGGGTGCCGCTCCACAGGTTCAGGGTGTCATTGCCGCCGCCGAACAGCACGTCGCCGATGGTGACCGGCGACAGGGTGGTGCTGGTGGAGTCGGCGCTGGTGACGGTGTCGGTGCTGGGGAAGGTCGTGGTCGAGGCGTAGTCGTTCGGACCCTTCTGGGTGAAGGTCACGCCCGAATTGTTGGCGCGCAGGTCCAACGCGATCGTCTGGCCGGCGGTGGTGACCGTCACGGCCGTGCCGTCGGCCTTGTAGCCGGGCGCCGACAAGGTGGCGCGGATCGAACCGGTGTTGGTGATGGTCTTCAGTGTGCCGGCCTGGTCGAGGACGGCCACGGCGTCGCCGGTCTCGCCGGTGCGCGTGGCGACCAGGGCGCCGCTGTTGTTGATGGCGGTGGTGTTGGAGCCGGCGCTCAGCACCACGGCCCGCGCCGTGGCGGTGACGCCCGAGCTGGCGTACGAGGACGCGGTGGCCGTGATCGAGCCGCGGTTCAGGATCTCACCGACGCTGGCGCCGGAATTCAGGATCAGGCCTGTGGAGTCGGCCTCATAGGTCGTGGCCGTGACGGTGCCGTCGTTACGCAGGCCGTTGGTCAGGGTGGTGGTCTTGCCGCCGCCCGCGCCGATCGAGACGCCCGTGGCGGTGACGCCGTTATAGACGCCGGCCGCGGCGATCGCGCCCTTGGCGACCAGGCCATAGGCCAGGTCGCCGGCGCCGACCGCGCCCAGTGTGACGTTCTGGGTCGCCGAACCGATTTGCAGCGCCGGCGCCGCGCCGAAGGCGCTGATGCTGGACGAGCCGGTGCTGCTGGAGGTGATGGTCGTCGTGACGGTGTTGCCGTCCGTGCCGACCTTGGACGAGTAGTTGGAGCCTTGCAGCAGCACGCCGCCGGTAACGTCGCCGGCGATGCGGACGGCCGCGCCGCCCTGCAGCAAATCGTCGGCGTCCAGCTTGCCCAGCGCGTCGGTCGTCGTCGGGCGCGAGGTGTAGCGATAGCCGGTTGCGGAGACGCTGCCTTGCAGGCTCACCGCGCCGGTGATGTTCGAGTCGAGCGCCACGCCGACGGAGTTGGCGCCCTGGACGTTGGACGTGCCGCCGATGGTCACCTTGCCGGTGACCGGCGCGGCGATCCGCACGCCGTAGCTGTTGTCGCCGACCACGCCCAGCGAGCCCAGGTGGGTGACGTTACCCAGCACAGGACCTTCCAGCAGGATGCCGGCCGAGTTGTTGCCCTCGATCGTGATCGTGCTGGTGGCGTCGTTGATGATGTCGCCGGTGAAGGTCCCGGCGTTGGTCAGGCGGATGCCGAAGCGATTATTGCCCTGGGCGAAGGCGCCGTCGATGTCGCCATCCGAATCGGTGTCGGTCGCCGTGTAGTCCTCGTCCAAGGTTATCGCGAGCGAGTTGGTCAGCGCGCCCGTCTTGCCGCCTATCACCAGCACGCCGACGCTGTCGTTGACGCCCGTGGTCTGCAAGGTGCCGGCGTTGACGACCTTATTGTTGCTGTCCAGCGTGACGATCGCGCCCGCCGTGGTCGGCTTGATCGAGCCGTCGGCGGTGATCCGGACGTCGTCGGCGGTCGTCGCGCCAGCAGCTGTGCTGGTGGCGATCGGCGTCGTCCGCGCGGTGGTGACCGTGGTTTCGGCCAAAGCGGCGAAACCCATGGCCAAGAGAGGAGCGGCCGCGACCGTCGCGACCAGGACCTTGCGCTGCATTACGAACGACACCCCATAGAAACCGGCGCCACTAATTCATGTCATGATGCGGCGAAATTGCGGTGAGTCCCGCTCGCGACACGTACTAAGGCGCCAACCGTCTATCGCATGGCATGGCGGGGCGCCATATCTGGATCGACGAATCGCCTCTCGCTTGAACCGAAGAGTCTTCCTCATGCCGCTGGCGCAGACGCCCCCGGACGGACAACCTAGCGGCTCGCTGCGTGTCTTCTGGCCCGTAATTGTCGGTCCGTTGGCCATACTGGGCCTGGCCTTCGCGGGCGTCGCCCAGCCCGGGCCGGCGGTGCTGGCGTCGGCGGTGACGGCCTTGGCCGGGTTCATGATGTTGCGCAGACTGGGCCGGGTCCTGGATTTGCCGGCCTCCGGAGTGGCGCAGTCGCTCACCGCCGCCGAGGACGCGCCGCCGTTCGCCGCCATCCTCGACCGCCTGCCTGATCCCTTGATGGTCATCGCCGCCGAAGAGGCCGACGACCTGACCGGCCGCCGCTTCCTGTTCGCCAACGCCGCCGCGCGCGAGCTGTTCAAGATCCAGCCCCAGGGCGGGCTGCTGGTCACGGCTGTGCGCAATCCGCGCGTGCTGGAGGCCGTGGACGAGGCGCTGTTCGGCGGCATCGAGGGCGTGGTGGAGTTCGAGACCGGCGGGACCCAGGGACGGTCCTGGCTGGCCTATGCCCGGCCGTTGCGCGAGACCGGCGGTCGCTCGCGGCTTGCCCTTCTGGCTCTGCGCGACGAGACGGACGCCCGCCGCAGCGAACGCACGCGCGCCGACTTCCTGGCCAACGCCAGTCACGAGCTGCGCACGCCGCTGGCCTCTCTGTCTGGCTTCATCGAGACCCTGCGCGGTCACGCCAAGGACGATCCGGGCGCCCGCGACAAGTTCCTGGGGATCATGCTGGCCCAGGCCGAGCGGATGTCGCGCCTGATCGACGACCTGATGAGCCTGTCGCGGATTGAGCTGAACGAGCACATCGCGCCGCTGGGCCGAGTCGACCTGGCCATGGCCGCCGTCGACGTGATCGACGCCCTGGCGCCTCAGGCCCGCGACAAGGAGGTCGCCTTCGATCCCATCTTGCCGCCGCGCGGCGGCGCGGTGGTCGACGGTGATCGCGACCAGATCATCCAGGTGATCCAGAACCTGGTCGACAACGCCATCAAATATACGCCCAGGGGCGGGACCGTGCGGGTCGAGATCTTCCCCGGCCTGTCCGCCGAGGCCGCCGCGGCCGCGCGTGATCCGGCCGCCGCGCGAATGTCGCTGCTGACCCCCGACCACGACATGGTCGAGCGCTACGCCGTAATGCGGGTCACCGACCGGGGTCCCGGCTTGGCGCGCGAGCACCTGCCGCGCCTGACCGAGCGCTTCTACAGGGTGGAGGGCCAGAAGAGCGGCGACCGCTCGGGCACGGGCCTGGGCCTGGCGATCGTCAAGCACATCATGAACCGCCACCGGGGCGGGCTGACCGTCGAGAGCGTCCAGGGCGAAGGGGCTACCTTCGGGGTCTATCTGCCGATGGCCAAGGCGGGCGCCGCGCCGTCGCCCTCGCCGATCGTGACCGCCGAGGCTTGAATTCTAGACTCAAGTAATTCCCGCCACGCGGCTGAATAAAGCGACGCGGGTCGGTCCGCGCTTCCGACAGCTCAGGTCCGCAGCCCAGGTCGTCGCGGCCAAGCGTTTGAATTCATCTAGAAAATGGCGACCGCTCCCGGGTTGGCGAATGGTCGCGACCAGCCGCGAAGCGGCGTTGGGCGGCGTTCCAGCCGAAGAGTCACGCGCCGCGGGCCGAGCGTTGTCGTCAAACTGTCATACATCTGTCGCATAAGCTCCGCGCCTGTCCGGCATAGACCGGGTCGGGGGAAGGCGCGCGATCCTGCGGAGCCTTCGACACACTTCGCGCAAGATTAGCCTCACGCATGCTGACCTGGCTCTCGCTTATCGTCCTGGCGCTCTTCTCCGGCTTGGCTTTCGCCGCCGGGCGTCGTCGCGCCGTGGCCGCCGCCGGAGGCCGCGCTCGCGTCCTCCACTCCCTGCCGGACTACTACGGGACCTACGCGGCCCTGTGGGCCGGCATTCCCGCCGCGCTTCTGCTGCTGCTGGGGACGGCCTTCGGGGGTCGCGTCGAGGACGCGATGCTGAAGACCACCCGCCCGGCGGCCGTCTCGGCCCTGGACCCGGACCGTCAGAACGTCTTCTTCAGCGACGCCCACGCCATCGCCGCCAAGCAGGCGCCGTCGGAAGTCGCCTATGAAGGCGACCTGAAGGTCGCGCTGGACGCCAAGGTCGCCGAGGCCAAGCGCATCGAGACCATCCTGAACGTCGGCATGCTGGCCGGCGCCGGCGTGCTGGCCCTGGCCGGCTTCCTGCTGGCCTTCCCGCGCATCAACGCCGACTTCCGCGCCCGCAACCGGGTGGAGGGCTGGACCAGCATCCTGCTGATCGGCTGCTCGGTCGCCGCCGTCCTGACCACCCTGGGCATCGTGCTCTCTCTGGTCTGGGAAAGCTGGCGCTTCTTCCAGAGCGTCAATCCGCTGTCGTTCCTGTTCGGCACCGAGTGGAGCCCGCAGATCGCCATGCGGGCTGACCAGGTCGCCTCGGCGGGCGCCTTCGGGGCCGTGCCGCTGTTCGCCGGCACCTTCCTGATCATGTTCATCGCCATGCTGGTGGCGGCCCCGGTCGGCCTCTACTCGGCGATCTACCTCTCGGAATACGCCAGCCGCACCGTCCGCGGCGTGGTCAAGCCGCTGCTGGAGATCCTGGCCGGCGTCCCGACCGTGGTCTACGGCTTCTTCGCCGCCCTGACGGTGGGCCCTCT
Organism: Caulobacter sp. FWC2; assembly: GCF_002742625.1. Taxonomy (NCBI): domain Bacteria; kingdom Pseudomonadati; phylum Pseudomonadota; class Alphaproteobacteria; order Caulobacterales; family Caulobacteraceae; genus Caulobacter; species Caulobacter sp. FWC2. The sequence goes on along the minus strand of NZ_PEBF01000001.1, from coordinate 4,821,890 downwards.
GTTCCGCGCCGGCATCAACGCCATCGGCGCGGCCCTGCCGCCCGGCCCGCTGGCCACCTACCTTATGGAAGTCCAAAACCAGATGGCCCTGGTGGCCGGGGTGGTGATGGGGATCATGCTGATCCCGTTCGTCTCCTCGCTGTCGGACGACATCATCAACGCCGTGCCGCAATCCCTGCGCGACGGCAGCTATGCGATGGGCGCCACCAAGTCGGAGACGGTCAAGAAGGTCGTCCTGCCGGCCGCCTTGCCGGGCATCATGGCGGCCATGCTGCTGGCGATGTCGCGCGCCGTCGGCGAGACCATGATCGTGACCATGGCCGCCGGCCTGCAGGCCAAGATGACCGTCAACCCGCTCGACACCGTGACCACGGTCACCGTCCAGATCGTCACCTTGCTGACCGGCGACCAGGAATTCGACAGCCCGAAAACGCTGTCGGCCTTCGGCCTGGGCCTCACCCTGTTCGTGGTGACGCTCTGCCTGAACATCATCGCCCTGCGCATCGTCCAGAAGTACCGGGAACAATATGACTGACGCGACCCTCGGCGCGGCCGCCCCGCGCTCCGCCGCCTCGACAGCCATGGAAGCCCGGCTGAAGAAGCGCCATGCCGCCGAACGCACCTTCAAGGCCCAGGGCCTGACCGCGATCATCGTCGCGCTGGTGTTCCTGGTCGTGCTGGTCGGCCGCATCGTGGCCCAGGGCTACACGACGTTCGAAACCCACACGCTCAGCGTGCCGGTCTATCTGAACCCGGATCGTATCGACCGCTCGGACCTTTCCGGCGTCAACTACGACTACATCGTCGCCGAGGCGATGATGAAGAAGCTGGGCGTGCAGGACGACGACCTGGGCACCACCTCCAGCAAGGTCCAGGACCTGCTGTCGCGCGATTTCGGCTTCCAGTTGCTGAACATGCTGAAGGCCGACCAGTCGCTGATCGGCAAGACGGTCACCGTCACCGGCCCGCTGAAGGCCGACGCCGACCTCTACTTCAAGGGCGAGATCAAGCGCACGACCACCGAGGGCGACCGCAAGCTGGACAACCAACAGCTGGACTGGCTGGACAAGCTCGAGAAGGACGGCTCGGTTAAGTCGGGCTTCAACTTCGCCTTCTTCACCCACTCCGACTCGACCGAGCCTGAACAGGCCGGCGTGCTGGGCGCGGTGGTCGGCTCGGCCATGATGCTGATCATCACCGCCCTGATCGCCGTGCCGGTCGGCGTGATGGCCGCGACCTACCTGGAAGAGTTCGCTCCGAAGAACCGCTGGACGGACATCATCGAGGTCAACATCAACAACCTCGCGGCCGTGCCGTCGATCGTCTACGGCCTGCTGGGCCTGGCCCTGTTCATCAACTGGCTGCACGTTCCGCGGTCCTCGCCGCTGGTCGGCGGCCTGGTGCTGGCCCTGATGGCCCTGCCGACCGTGATCATCGCCACCCGCTCGGCCCTGAAGGCCGTGCCGCCCTCGATCCGCGAAGCCGCGCTCGGCGTCGGCGCGTCGAAGACCCAGACGGTCTTCCACCACGTGCTGCCGCTGGCCATGCCCGGCGTGATGACCGGCGCCATCCTGTCGCTGGCCCACGCCCTGGGCGAGACAGCCCCGCTGCTGATGATCGGCATGGTCTCGTTCGTGCCCGGCGTGCCGGAAGGCTTCACCGGCGCGGCCACCGTGCTGCCCGTCCAGGTGTTCATCTGGGAGAACGCTTCCGAGCGGGCCTTCCATGAACGCACGGCCGCCGCCATCATCGTCCTTCTCGTCTTCATGATCGTCATGAACGCCGCGGCCGTCATCCTGCGCCGTCGCTTCGAACGCCGCTGGTAGGTTTCACATGACCCTGATCCTGAACCTCAACGCTTCGCCCCTTCTCCGTGGACACGCCATGACCGTCCAAAGCCCCGACGACTCCGCCCGCTCGCCGGTGATCCAAACCAGCGTCCCGCAAGCCCAGGCCGCCGGCCCGGTCGGCGAGGCCAAGATCAAGGCGCGCGACGTCAAGGTCTTCTACGGCGACAAGCAGGCGCTGTTCGATGTGAACATCGACATCCCGGCCAAGTCGGTCACCGCCTTCATCGGCCCGTCGGGCTGCGGCAAGTCGACCTTCCTGCGCTGCATCAACCGCATGAACGACACGATCCCCTCGGCCCGCGTCGAAGGCGTGATCGAGATCGACGGTTCGGACGTCAACGCCAAGAGCGTCGATCCGGTGGTCCTGCGCTCGCGCGTCGGCATGGTGTTCCAGAAGCCGAACCCCTTCCCGAAGACCATCTTCGAGAACGTCGCCTACGGCCCGCGCATCCACGGCCTGGCCACCGGCAAGGCCGAGCTGGAAGTCATCGTCGAGAGCAGCCTGAAGAAGGCCGGTCTCTGGAACGAGGTCGCCGACCGTCTGCACCAACCTGGCACGGGTTTGTCGGGTGGCCAGCAGCAGCGTCTGGTCATCGCGCGCGCGATCGCCGTGTCGCCTGAAGTGATCCTGATGGACGAGCCCTGTTCGGCCCTCGACCCGATCGCCACCGCCAAGATCGAGGAACTGATCGACGAGCTGCGCAGCCAGTTCTGCATCGTCATCGTCACCCACTCGATGGCCCAGGCCGCCCGCGTCTCGCAACGCACGGCCTTCTTCCACCTCGGCAAGCTGGTCGAGAGCGGCCCGACCGAGGAGATGTTCACCAATCCTCGCGACAGCCGCACGCAGGACTACATCACCGGCCGCTTCGGCTAAGCGGGGGGATCAAGAGATGACCGAACATACCGTCAAGTCGTACGGCGAAGAACTGGCCCACCTCACGGCCGAGGTCACCCGCATGGGCGGCCTCGTCGAATCCCAGGTGGCCGACTGCATCGTCGCCATCGCCCGCCGCGACGGGCCGCTGGCCCAGGCCGTGGTCGCCGGCGACGAGCGCCTGGACATCCTCCAGGCCGAGATCGAGCGCAAGGCCTTCAAGCTGATCGCCCTGCGCCAGCCGATGGCCGTGGACCTGCGCCACGCCGTCGCCGCCCTGAAGATCTCGATGAGCCTCGAGCGCTGCGGCGACATGGCCAAGAACATCGGCAAGCGCGCGATGATCCTGACCGAAGCCGACCCGATGACCGCCCTGACCCGCTCGATCGAGCGCATGGGCAAGCTGGTGCAGAGCCGCCTGAAGGATGTCCTGGACGCCTACACGACCTCGGACCTGCAGCGCGCCATCGGCGTGTGGAGCCGCGACGAGGAAGTCGACGAGCACTACAACTCGATCTTCCGCGAACTGCTCACCTACATGATGGGCGACCCGCGCACGATCAACGCCTGCGCCCACCTGCTGTTCGTGGCCAAGAACCTCGAGCGCATCGGTGACCACGCCACCAACATCGCCGAAATCATCCACTTCGAGCTGACGGGCGACGAGCTGATCTCGCAACGTCCGAAGCTGGACGTGCTCTCGCAATAATACCTAGAGGCGGCCCGAAGTGACTCCGTACGTTCTGGTGGTCGAGGACGAAGACGCCCTGGCCACGCTGCTGCACTACAACCTCGACAAGGAAGGCTATCGCGTCGGCGTGGCCGGAGATGGCGAGGAAGCCCTGATCATGGCCAATGAGCGGGCCCCGGACCTGGTCATCCTCGACTGGATGCTGCCCAAGGTCTCGGGCATCGAGGTTTGCCGTCGGCTGCGCGGCCGGTCGGAAACCCGCAATGTGCCGATCATCATGCTGACGGCGCGTGGCGAGGAAAGCGATCGCATCCGCGGCCTCGACACCGGCGCCGACGACTATGTGGTCAAGCCGTTCTCGATGGTCGAGCTGACCGCCCGCGTCCGCGCGGTGCTGCGCCGCATCCGTCCGGGCCTGGCCGACGACCGCATCACGGTCGGCGACATCATCATCGACCGGGTCGCCCACCGCGTGAAGCGGAACGGCAAGGAGATCCACCTCGGCCCGACCGAGTTCCGCCTGCTCGACTATCTGATGCAGCATCCGGGCCGGGTGTTCAGCCGCGAACAGCTGCTGGACGCCGTCTGGGGCTCGGACGTCTATGTCGAGGCCCGCACCGTCGACGTCCATATCGGCCGCCTGCGCAAGGCGCTGAACGGCACGGCGGACGGCGACCCGATCCGCACGGTCCGTTCGGCGGGCTACTCGCTGGATCTGGACGCGGCCTGACGGTTCATCCTCACCGTCGCCTGACATCAAGAGACCAAATGACCGCGCGCCGTACCCTCGGCGCGCGGTTTTCATTTTTGCGCGGGCCGCGCCTGACGCCTCGCCCGGGCGGCCATGAGTGCGCAACGACGTCACGACTTCCCCAGAAGGTGGTGAGGCAGAATGTCGCTACCCTGTGGGTTGCCTGATTCATGACCCATTAACGAGGCGCGACCGACCCTGAGAGAGTAATCGTCTCAGGTCCTTGGCGTATCCAGCCCGGTCGAAAAGGTCGTGCTTAATGAACCGTGTGTAAGTTCTCTTAGGTCTACCGCGTCATTACCGCGCGCTTTGGGCGTCAAGTGAGCGGAGGCGCCATTCTAAATCTCGATGAGCTGGCAAGATTTATCGATCTTTGAGTGTAACCGTGTTGCTGAAAAGAAGAATGGAAAATTCTTCCAGTGGCTTTTCCAATTCCTAACCCCAGGCCTGAACCGGGCGGGAGTCTTCCATGCGCATGACGATCAAGCTCAAATTGGCCCTCACCTTCGGGGCGCTCATCCTGATGATGACGCTCGCCACGATGTTCGCCATCAGCGAGCTTGCGGCCCTGAACCGCGCGGAGAAGGCCATGATCAAAGGGCCGGTCGCACAGCTGCAGCGCAGTCAGGCCATCGGCATCGCGCTCCTCCAGTTGATCCGCGCCGAAAAGAACATGGCCCTGACCGACGACGCCGGGGAGCTGAACATGCAGAACGCCAAGGCGGACGTCAGCAAGGAGAGGGTCGCCACGCTGCTGGAAGCCGGTCTCTCGCAGGCCACCGTGGAGGGAAGGCCGAAGTGGGAAGCGCTGGCGCGCGATTGGGACGTGTTCTCCGAGAGCGACGCCGCGGTTCGGCGTGAGCTGATGGCTGGACGTCGCGACGAGGCGATCGTGCAGATGCGCACCAGCCAGCGCCAGATCACCAACCACATCACCGCCCTCGTGGACGGGTTGGTGGACGTGCAGGACAGGCGTTTGGCCGCCGCCGACGCCGAAAGCACCCAGGCCGCCATCCTGTCGCGCAACGTGCTGCTGGCCGTGATCTCGGTATCCGTGCTTCTGGCCGCCGGCGCCGCGATCTGGATCGCCCGCACCATTGCCCAGGGGTTCGCCAAGATCGGGGGTCTGGCGAACGCGGTGGCCCTGGGCGACCTGGATCAGAAAGTGGACGTAAAGACCAATGACGAGATCAAGGACCTCGTCGACACGGTCAACCGCATGACCGCGAACCTGCGCGCCACGGCGAGCCTGGCGGACCAGGTGGCGGCCGGCGACCTGTCGGTTCAGATCACGCCGATGTCGGACAAGGACGTCCTGGGCCATTCGTTGAAAGGGATGGTCGCCAACCTGAGGAGCACGGCCGAACTGGCCGACAAGCTCGCCGATGGCGACCTGACCGTCGAGGCCGCCCCCCAATCGGACAAGGATACGCTGGGTCTGGCGCTGGAACGGATGATCGAGCGGCTGCGCGGGGTGGTCGGCGACGCGATCACGGCCTCGGAGAACGTGTCGGCCGGCAGCCAGGAGCTTTCGGCGACCTCGGAGCAGATGAGCCAGGGCGCCACCGAGCAGGCTTCCGCCGCCGAACAGGCCTCGGCCTCGATGGAAGAGATGGCCGCCAACATCAAGCAGAACGCCGACAACGCCACCCAGACCGAGAAGATCGCCCGCCAGTCGGCGATCGACGCGGAGACCTCGGGCGCCGCCGTCAGCAAGGCCGTCGACGCCATGCAGACGATCGCCGAGAAGATCACCATCGTGCAGGAGATCGCCCGCCAGACCGACCTGCTGGCCCTGAACGCGGCGGTGGAAGCGGCTCGCGCCGGCGAACATGGTCGCGGCTTCGCGGTCGTCGCCTCGGAAGTGCGCAAGCTGGCCGAGCGGTCGCAAACCGCCGCCTCTGAGATCAGCGCGGTGTCGTCCGACACCGTCAAGGCCGCCCAATCGGCCGGCGAGATGCTGACCAGCCTGGTGCCGAACATCCGCAAGACCGCCGAACTGGTCGCTGAGATCAGCGCCGCCTGCCGCGAGCAGGACATCGGCTCCTCGCAGATCAACGAAGCCATCCAGCAACTGGACAAGGTCACGCAACAGAACGCCAGCGCCTCGGAAGAGATGTCGGCGACGTCGGAAGAGCTCGCCGCCCAGGCCGATGAACTGCAGGCCTCGATCGCCTACTTCCGCATTGAAGGAGACCGGTCTCGCGGCGAGACGCGCCCTGCCGCCAAGCGCCCCTCCGCGCCTGTCCGCAAGGCCCCGGCCAAGCCTGCGGCGCGGCAGACGGTCGCCGCCCGCCAGGCCCGGGTGAAGGGTTTCGCCCTGGACCTGGCGCACGGCGGGCCAGACGCCGAGGACGCCCAGTTCAAGGACTACGCCGCCTAGCGGGCCTGATGCGGCGGACCGCAAGCGTCAATCAGCGACCAAGCCGCGCCAGGAGATCGTCGCGGTAGGTCCGGCTGGTCACCACCTCCGCGCCGCTGTCCAGGATCAGGCGCCAGGAGCCGTCCGACAGCGGCTGGGTCTCGCGCACGCGGGCCAGGTTGACCAGGGTCGAGCGGTGGCAACGGGCGAAGACGCGCGGGTCCAGCCGGCCCTCCAGGCTCTGCAGGGTCGCGCGCAGCAGCCCCTCACGGCCGGCCCAGTGGACGACGACATAGTTGTCGGCCGCGCCGAACCACTCGATCTCGTCCACGGCGACCGGCACTCGGCGAGACCCGGCCATGACCATCAGCCGCCTGCCCGTGCGCTCCGGCGCGTCCAGAGCGGCCCGGGCCAGGGCTTCGCGGGCCTCCGACAGCGCGATCTCCAGCGCGCGGGCGCGGGCCCGTTCGTCGCGGACCCGCTGGTGGTTGGCGGCGGCTAGGCCGCTGGCGATGATGGCGGTGTACAGCAGCAGGCAGACCGGCATCCGTCCCAGGATCCGGGCCGGCAGGTTATCGGTCGGCGAAAAGGCTCCGTCGATCAGGCTGGAGACCAGGGCCTCCAGCGGCACGACCAGCACGCCGGCCTGGTACAGCACCAGCAGGCTGATCGCGCCAACGCCATAGCGCCGCATGAGCAACCAGACGATCCCCGCCGCCGGCAGCCAGGCGGCGTAGATCCCGCCCTGCCAGACCAGCGAGTCGATCACGCTGACGTCGTGGCCCCGGTCAGACCCGAACCGCCGGGCGAACCAGGCCGCGCAGACCGTGGTCATCGCCCAGGCATAGGCGGTGAACGCCCACATCCAGGCGGCCGTCGAGATCCCGCTCAGCCGGGTTCTAGCGCGCCCAGAAGGCGGCGGCGGCGCAGGACCAGGACCGTGATCCAGATCGCGGCCATCGGTTGAAACAGCAAGGTCGGCCAGAGTTGACTCCAGGGCGTCGGCAGGAAGGTCACGAAGTTACCCGAAAAGGCGCTGAGCACGGCGCCATAGGCGCTCAGCATCTTCACCAGATGCTCATAGGTCCACAGATCGGCGGAAAAAGGCCAGGCCGTCGGGCGGAGAAAGCGCCAGAGGTCCCAGCCGCCATAGGTGAAGGCCGCATAGACCAGGGCCGCGCTGACCGCCGCCTTGTTCCCGGTCTTGCCGGTGACGACGAGGAGCAGCACCCAGGCGCCGATCCCGACCAGGGCCAGGGTGACGGCCCAGTCCAGCGGTCTGGCCCGCTGGCGCGGATCCAGGTCCGGCCGCTTGCGCCCCAGCACCCGGATCCCGGAGAACAGCGTCATCGTCGCCGTCGCCGACAGGGCCGCGAAATAGGCGTTGAAGCGCAGCGCCGTCATCACCCAGGCGGCGGCGAGGAGCACGCTCATCAGGATCACGAAGGCCCGCCCCGACCATCGGTGCAGGCGCGAGCCCTTGCGGGTCAGGATCGGAACCAGGCCGATGGCGACCAGGAGAAAGCCGCAGCCGATGTGCAGGGCCAGGGCGGGGGGGAAGAGCTTGTCCATGGCGGCCATGGGCGCCGATGAGCCGCCACGGCGCCATCGGCGAGGGGCGAACGACGGCGCGGAGGGGCGAACCGCTTGACCCCAGGCCCCGCGCGCGCCACACCCCGCGCTCATGGAAAAGCTGACCATCCTCCTCGTCGGGTCCGGCGGGCGCGAGCACGCCCTGGCCTGGAAGATCGCCCAGTCGCCGCTGTGCGGCCGGCTCGTCGCCGCGCCGGGCAACCCGGGCATCGAAGCCGTCGCCGAGCTGCGCGCGGTGAAGGTTACGGACGCCGACGGCCTGGTGGCCCTGGCCCGGGAGATCGGCGCGGACTTGGTGGTGGTCGGGCCGGAATCGGCGCTGGAGGTCGGCTTGGCCGACAAGCTCGCAGAGGTCGGCATCCCCTGTTTCGGCGGCAGCCAGCGCGCGGCGCAGCTGGAGACCTCGAAGGCCTTCACCAAGGACTTCTGTCAGCGCCATGGCCTGCCGACGGCGGCCTACGGTGTGTTCGAGGACGCGGCCTCGGCCGGGACCTTCCTCGACACGTTGGACGCGCCGTTCGTGATCAAGGCTGACGGTCTGGCGGCCGGCAAGGGTGTGGTCATCGCCGCGACGCGCGCCGAGGCCGACGCCGCCGTGGTCGACATGCTGGGCGGTCGCTTCGGCTCGGCCGGCGCGCGCGTGGTGATCGAGGAGTTCATGCACGGCGAGGAGGCCTCGCTGTTCGCCCTGTCCGACGGCAAGACCGCCGTGCTGTTCGGCGCGGCCCAGGATCACAAGCGCGCCTATGACGGCGACGAAGGGCCCAATACCGGCGGCATGGGCACCTATTCCCCGCCGCCCGTCCTGACCGACGCCCTGATCGCCCAGGCCTGGCGCGAGCTGATCGTCCCGACCGTCGAGGGCATGGCCGCCGAGGGCAATCCGTATGTCGGCGTGCTCTATGCCGGCCTGATGCTGACACCGACGGGTCCGAAGCTGGTGGAATACAACGCCCGCTTCGGTGACCCCGAGTGCCAGACCCTGATGCTGCGCCTGGAAAGCGACATCGTCCCGATCCTGCTTGCGGCCGCCAAGGGCGAGTTGGCCTCGGCCGAGCCGCCCAAGTGGCGCGAGGAAGCGGCGATCTGCGTGGTCCTGGCCGCCGAGGGCTATCCCGACGCCCCCAAGACCGGCGGCCTGATCCAGGGCGCCGACGCCGACTTCGGCGACGAGGCCGTGGTCTTCCACGCGGGCACGACCCGCGACGCCGAGGGGAGCCTGCGCGCCTCGGGCGGTCGGGTGCTGAACATCTGCGCCCTGGGCGCGACCCTGAGCGAGGCCCGCGACGTGGCCTATGCGGCGCTGGGGACCGTCTCGCTGGAAGGCGGCTTCTATCGCCGCGACATCGGCTGGCGGGCGCTGAAGACACACTAGTGGTGGCTTGCGCCCCGCGCTTCACCCTCTAAACTCCCTGTTCAAACAAGCGTTGGGGAGAAGCGCCATGGCCGAAGCCGCCGAACAGTCCGCCCAGGACATGAACTCGGGCACCAAGCCGGTCGACCCGCGCCATGCGATCGACGAGGCCAAGCTGGCGACCTGGCTGGAAGCCAACGTCGAGGGCTATGCCGGTCCGCTGGAGGTCCGCCAGTTCAAGGGCGGCCAGTCGAACCCGACCTACCAACTGGTCACGCCGGGCAAGCGGTACGTCCTGCGCCGCAAGCCGCCGGGCAAGCTGCTGCCCAGCGCCCATGCCGTCGACCGCGAGTACAAGGTGATCTCGGGCCTGAACAAGGCCGACTTCCCCGTCGCCAAGGCCTACGCCCTGTGCATGGACGAGGACGTCATCGGCACGATCTTCTACGTGATGGAGAACGTCGAGGGCCGGATCCTGTGGGATGGAACCCTGCCCGACTACCAGCCCGCCGAGCGCCGGGCTATCTACGAGGCCCAGATCGACACCCTGGCGGCCCTGCACACTGTCGACTACGCCGCCGTGGGCCTGGCCGACTATGGCAAGCCGGGCAACTATTTCGCCCGCCAGATCGACCGCTGGACCAAGCAGTACCGGGCGTCCGAGACGACCAAGATCGACGAGATGGACCACTTGATCGACTGGCTGCCCAAGAGCTGCCCGGTCGACGACAAGACCTCGATCGTCCATGGCGACTACCGCCTCGACAACATGATCCTGCATCCGACCGAGCCGCGCGTCATCGCCGTGCTGGACTGGGAGCTGTCGACCCTGGGCAATCCGCTGGCCGACTTCAGCTATTTCCTGATGAACTGGGTGATGCCGTCCGACCAGCGGGGCGGCCTGTCCGGCGTCGAGGACCTGACGACCTATGGCATCCCGACCATCCCCGAGGCGGTCGAGCGCTACTGCAAGGCCACCGGCCGCGACGGCCTGCCCGAGCTGGACTGGTATTTCGCCTATAACCTCTTCAGACTGGCCGGCATCTGCCAGGGCATCGTCGGCCGCGTCCGTGACGGCACGGCCGCCAGCGCCCATGCGCAGCTGATGGAGGCGCGCGTGCCGATCCTGGCCAAGGGGGCCTGGTCGTTCGCGCAGAAGGCGGGGGCCTAGCGACCGATGAAGAAGCTGCTGACGGGCGTCTGCGCCCTGGCTCTGGCCGGGGCGCTGTCCAGCGTCGCCTGCGCTGAAACGGTCTTCGTGCAGGCCGGCAAGCTGCTGGCCGATCCGGCCGCGGGCAAGGTCGAGACGGCCAAGACCGTGGTGCTGGAGAACGGCAAGGTCAGCAAGATCGTCGACGGCTATGTCGCCGAGCCGGGCGGCAAGGTCGTGGATTTGAAGGACAGCTTCGTCCTGCCGGGCCTGATCGACAGCCACGTCCACCTGACCCACGAACAGAGCCCCAATTCGCGCCTGAACGCGGTGACGCGCGGCCCCGCCGACGAGGCCATGGTCGGGGCCGGCTTCGCCCGCAAGACGCTGATGGCCGGCTTCACCACGGTCGCCGACCTGGGCGGCGACAACAAGGCGATCTTCGCCCTGCGCGACGGCATCAAGCGCGGCGACGTGCCCGGTCCCCGGATCATCGCCGCCGGCTCGGCCGTGTCGATCCACGGCGGCCATGCCGACGTCAACGGCTATAGCGAGGAGGTCATGCACGTGCTGCGGCCGACCTCGGTGTGCTCGGGCGCCGACGACTGCCGCCGCGCCACGCGCGAGCAGGTCTGGCTGGGCGCCGACATCATCAAGATCACCGCCACGGGGGGTGTTCTCTCCAACACCGCCGCGGGCCTCTCGCAGCAATTTTCCGACGACGAGCTGAAGGCCATTGTCGACGCCGCCCACCGCATGGGCCGCAAGGTCACCGCTCACGCCCACGGCGTCGACGGCATCAACAGCTTCCTGCGGGCCGGCGGCGACTCGATCGAGCACGGCACCTATCTGGACGGCGACAGCATCGCCCTGTTCAAGAAGAACGGCGCCTATCTGGTGCCGACCCTGATGGCCGGCGACTTCGTCTACCGGATCGCCTCGGGTCCGAACAACTTCCTGACCCCCAACCAGACGGCCAAGGCGTTGGAAGCCGGCCCGAAGATGCTGGCCATGGCCCGCCGCGCCCACGAAGGCGGGGTCAAGATCGCCTTCGGCACCGACACGGGCGTCTCGGCCCACGGCGACAACGCTGGCGAGTTCGCGCTGCTGGTCAAGGCGGGCCTGACCCCGCTGGAAGCCATCCAGACGGCGACGGTCAACGCGGCCGATCACTTCTCGCTGTCGAATGAGATAGGCAGCCTGGCCCCCGGCAAGGCGGCGGACCTGATCGCGGTGAAGGGCGACCCCTTGAGCGACGTGACGGTGCTGCAGCATGTGACGTCGGTGATCAAGGGCGGGGTGGTCTACAAGTAGGCTAAAGCCCCGCCTTCGCCAGCAGTTTCCCGACGGCGGCCTCGTCATCGAAGCGGGCGCGGACGGGCCACGGCGTGACCTTCTCGCGCCACTTGGCCGGCAGGCGGACCCAGTCCTTCTCGGTGGTGACCAGGCCCGCGCCATAGGCTTCGGCGCGGCTTTCCAGCATCTTCAGCGTCGCCTCGTCATACTCGCCGTGGTCGGGGAACGGGGCGAAGTCGACCAGCTGGCAGCCGGCGGCGGTGAGGGCCTTCTCGACCTTCCACGGCTTGCCGATGCCGGCGAAGCCGACCTGCGGACCCTTGGGCACGGGGGCGGCGGCCTCCAGCCTCGCGACCAGCACCGGCATGTCGCCGAACTCGACCAGCAGGTCGAAGTCGGGCTGGGCGACATCGAGCGGCAGCAGCACGATCACCGCGTCGGCGCGCGACAGCCCCACCTTCAGCGGCTCGCGCATCGGGCCGGCGGGGAAGACGCGGCCATCGCCGAACGGCCACTCGCCATTGCGGGTCTCGCCGTCGACCACCACCAGGGACAGGGCCTTGCGCACCGTGGGGTTCTGGTGGCCGTCGTCCATGACCACGGCCTGGGCCCCGGCCCGGGCGGCGGCGCGGGCCCCGGCGACGCGGTCCACCGACACCCACATCGGGAAGTCCTGGGCCAGCATCAGCGGCTCGTCGCCGACGTCCTTGGCGGTGTGGCGGGCCGTGTCGACGCGGGTCGGACCCTTGGACTTGCCGCCATAGCCGCGCGACAGGCCGTGGGCCTCGACGCCGCGCCGGGTCAGGATCAGCAGCAGTTCGCGGACGATCGGCGTCTTGCCCGCCCCGCCCATGGTGACATTGCCGACGCAGATCACCGGCGCGCCGACGATGGCGGGCGTGGTGCGGGCGATGCGGCGGCGGGTGGCGTCCGACCAGATCCACGACAACGGGGTCAGCAGGGCGCGGGTCAGCGGGGCGGGACCGCCGGTCTTGACGTACCACCAGCGGGGCGTGCCGAGTTTCATGGAACCAGCTCAAGAATGCGGGACAGGCCGACGCGGGCCTCGGCGTCGCGGATGTCGACGAAGCTCCGGGCGCGGGCGGCGCGGATCTTGGCGGCGATGGGATCGGCGAGGTCGGTGGCGATTGCATCGCCCAGGCCCTCGGGCGAGGTCATGACCACGCCGCCGACCGCGTCCAGGCCGGCGAAAGCCGAGTTCCAGTTGTCGACGAACGGGCCGCTGATCGCCGGGCGGTCCAGCCGCGCGGCCTCCAGCGGGTTGTGGCCGCCGATGCCCTCGACCAGGCTGCCTGCGATGACCGAGGTCCCGGCCAGGCGGAACCACAGTCCCATCTCGCCAAGGGTGTCGGCGACGAGGACGTCGGCGGTGTCGCGGGATTGACTGCGGAGGGCGGCGGACAGGCCTCGGGCCTTGGCCAAGGCGACGATCGCCGGGCCGCGCTCGACATGGCGCGGGGCCAGGACGACCGGCGGCCGGTCGGGCAGGGAGGCTATGGCGTCCAGCGCGATCTCGTCCTCACCCGGATGGGTGCTGGCGATCAGCAGGGGCGGACGGGCGAAACGGGCGCGCTCGGCATTTAGGACGGCCTCGTCCACCGGCAACGGCGCGGCGCCGAACTTCAGGTCGGCCTCGCCGGCGACTTGGCCGCCCAGGGCCTCGAAGCGCTGGTGAGCGCGGGCGTCCTGGGCCAGGATCAGGTCGAAGTTCGACAGCAACAGGCGGGCCGCGTCGGGGCGCCTTCGCCAACTGGCGAAGCTGCGGTCCGACAGCTTGGCCGAGACCAAGGCCAGGCGCACACCAGCGGCCTTGGCCTCCAGCAGCAGGTTCGGCCACAGCTCGCTCTCGACGAAGACGGCCAGGCTCGGCTTCCAGCGGTCGATGAACCGCCGCGCCGCGCCGGGGGCGTCGACCGGCACGTACTGGTGGATCGCACCGGCCGGCAGGCGCTGGGCCAGCAGGGCGGCCGAGGTGGTGGTGCCCGAGGTGACCAGCACCGCGACGTCTGGGCGCTCGGCGCGCAGGCGATCGACCAGCGGCAGGATCGACAGGCTCTCGCCGACGCTGGCGCCGTGCAGCCAGACCAGCGGTCCGTCGGGACGCGTCGTCGGAGCCCTCGCCAGCCGTTCGGCGATCCGGGCCGGGTCCTCCTTGCCCTTGCGGGCGCGGGCAGCGAGCAGCGAGGGCGCGAGCGGTTCAAGAAGGCCCGTGGCGGCCCGGTAGAGCGCCAGGGCGGACGGCCGGATCACACCACGCCCCTAAACGACATCGGCAGGCGCCAGGGCGCAGCTGTGAGCGCCGTGGCTGGTCTCGACCTGGATGGTCACGTGGCCGATCTTGAATTTGCTGGCGAGCTCCGAGCAGGCGTCGTGCAGGAACTGGTCGTGGTCGTCGCCGAGCGGTCGGACAATATGAGCCGTCAAGGCCGTCTCGGTCGTGCTCATCGCCCAGATGTGCAGGTCGTGGACCTCACTGACGCCGGGGCGGCCGGCCAGCCAGGCGCGGACCTTGCCGGTGTCGATCCCGCGCGGGGCGGCGTCCAGGGCCATGTCCAGCGAGTCGCGCAGCAGGCCCCAGGTGCCCAGCACGATGACCACGACGATGGCCAGGCTGACCACGGGGTCCAGCCACATCCAGCCGGTGACGCCCATGGCGAAGGCCGCGACCACCACCCCGGCCGAGACGCCGGCGTCGGCGGCCATGTGCAGGAAGGCCCCGCGGACGTTCAGGTCGTCCTTGCTGCCCTTCATGAACATCAGGGCCGTGGCGGTGTTGATGACGATGCCGATGGCGGCGACGATCATCACCGGGCCGGTCTGGATCGGCTCGGGCGTGGCGAAGCGGCGGATGGCTTCCCAGGCGATGGCCCCGACGGCGACCAGCAGCAGGGCGGCGTTGCCCAGCGAGGCCAGGATGGTGCCCTTGCGCAGGCCATAGGTGCGGCGCGCGCTTGGCGCGCGCTTGGCCAGCACGGCCGCGCCCCAGGCCAGCAGCAGGCCCAGCACGTCCGAGAGGTTGTGGCCGGCGTCGGCCAGCAGGGCCAGCGAATGGGTGATCAGGCCGGCGCCGGCCTCGACCAGCACGAAGCCCAGGTTCAGCGCCGTGCCGATGGCGAAGGCGCGGCCGAAGTCCTTGGGCGCGTGGCTGTGGCCGTGGTGACTGTGGCCGTGGTGATGGTCGTGACCGCCCCCGTGATCATGATCAGAGTGATCATGGTCGTGCTTATGGTCGTGGGCGTGTCCGGAGTGATCGTGCGGCATGGGTCCTACATCCCACCAAGGGCGGGTCGGATCAATCTTGCACCAGCTGTTCGGCGCGGCGGGTTACGGCCGAAAGGCGATCGGCCCAGCTTTCGACCAGCTGGTCGACGTCGTCGCCCCGTCCGGCCCCGGTCGGGCCGTCCCAGACCATGGCGGCCTTGGCGAAGGGCAGGGGGATCACGGTCTGGTCCCAGGAGCCCAGGCGAAGGCACGGCTTGGCGGCCAGACCCACGAAGATCACCGGCGCGCCGGTGACGCGGGCGAGGGAGGGCGTGCCCTTCTCCATGTGCTCGGCCGGGCCGCGCGGGCCGTCGGGGGTGATGGCGATGCCGCCGCCGCCCCTGACCCACTGGACCATGTCGCGAAAGGCCTGCTCGCCATGCTTGTTCTTGGCCAGATCCGTCTTCTTGGCCGACGAGCCGCGGATGGCGGGGAAGCCTAGCTTCTCGACCGTGCGGGCGATGAACTCGCCGTCGCTGGAGCGCGAGATCAGGGCGCGCATGTCCTGGCGGGCCGGGTCCTGCGGCCAGCTGAGCGGCGACATCGGGATGCGCGAGTGCCAGAAGCACAGGATCGCCCCGACGCCGGTCTCGCGGCCTTGCGCCCAGACGGCCTCGGCCTGCTCGCGGCCCTCCTCGGTCATCCGCAGCGTGGCGTAGACCGCCTTGGAATAGCCGGCGAACAGCGAGGACAGCAGCCAGGTCACGAAAGGCGAACGCAGAGGTCTCAAGCGTCCTTCTCCAGGGCGGGGGCCTCCGTGACGTGGTCGAGGTCCTGGGCCTTGGCCAGGCGGGCGTACAGGCCGCCGGCGCGGACCAGCTCGGCGTGGGTCCCCGTCTCGACGACGCGGCCCTTCTCGATCACGTAGAGGCGGTCGGCGTTCTTCACGGTAGACAGGCGGTGGGCGATCAGGATCGTCGCGCGGCCGGCCATCAGCCGCTCCAGCGCCGCCTGGACCTGGGCCTCGCTCTCGGTGTCCAGCGCGCTGGTGGCCTCGTCCAGAAGCAGGATCGGGGCGTCCTTCAGGAACGCGCGGGCGATGGCGATGCGCTGGCGCTGACCGCCCGACAGTCGCGCCCCGGCCTCGCCGACGGCGGTGTCGTAGCCCTCGGGCAGCTCAAGAATGAAGTCGTGGGCGGCGGCCTGGCGAGCGGCGGCCTCGATCTCCAGCTGGCTGGCGCCGGGACGGGCATAGGCGATGTTGGCTCGGATGCTGTCGTCGAACAGGAACGGCTCCTGGGTGACCAGGGCGATGCGGTCGCGCAGGGAGGCCAGGGTGACGGAGCGCACGTCATGGCCGTCGATGGTCACCGCCCCAGCCGTCACGTCGTAGAAGCGCGGGATCAGGTTCAGGATCGAGCTCTTGCCGCCGCCCGACGGGCCGACCAGGGCGACGGTCTCGCCCTTGCGCGCGGCGATCGAGACGTCCGACAGGGCCGGGATTTCGGACCCGTACGAGAAGGTCACATGATCCAGTGCGATGGCGCTGTCGCCGGCCGGCAGGGCCTTGGCGTCGGCGGGGTCGATTATGGCCGGCGCGACGTCGAGGGCGGCGAACAGGCGGCGGCCGGCGGTCAGGCCCTCGGCGAACACGGTCTGCAGGTTGGCCACCTGGCGCAGCGACTGGGCGGCCATCAGCAGGCTGGTCATGAAGGCGAAGAACACCCCGGCCGTCAGCGGCGCCAGGGCGAAGGGGCCCAGCGTCAGGGCGCCTGTCGTCGCCCGCCAGCCGGCATAGGCGAAGACCACGGCCACGATGAAGGTCGTGAAGGTCTCGGTCGCCGGCGCGGCCATGGCCCGGGCGTTGCTGCCCTTCATCAGGTGGCGCTGGCGGCGCGCGACCACGGCGGCGACCCGCGCCTCCTCATAGGCCTCGCGGTTCTCCATCTTGACGATCTTGACTCCGTCCAGGCTCTCCATGATCGCGGTCGAGAGATTGGAGGTCTCGCCCATGGCGCCCTTGGCGGCCTTGGTGGTCTTCTTCGAGAAGCCGCGGATGATCAGGCTGGCCAGCGGCGCGACGACCAGCACGCCGGCCGCCAGGATCGGCTCCAGGCTGAACATCGCCAGCAACGCGCCGATCACGGTCAGGCCTTCGCGCACATAGTTGACCACGCCGGTCGTCGCCGCCTCGCGGATCAGGCCGGCGTCATACAGCACCGAGGCGACGTAGGAACCGGAATGGGCGCCGCGCAGGCGCTGCAGGTCCGAGCGGATCAGGCGGCCGAACAGCCGCACCTGCATGTCGCCCACGACGCCGTTGCCGATGCGGTTGATGACATTGGCCTGGATGACCTGGAAGACGCCGCGCGCGAGCGCTAGCCCGGCGATGGTCAACGGAATGGTCCAGATCGCGCCGGCGCGGGGATGAGTGATCAGCTGGTCGATGGCCGGCTCGATGATCTTGGCCAGCTTCACAGAAAGCGCGGCGACGATCGCGGCGCTGACGACCGAAACCACCAGGCCCTTCCAGCGGGCTTTCAGGAACTCACGCCACATCCGGCCCATCAAGGCGCGGTTCGAGGGTTGAGTGTCCGGCGTGGTCATGGCGGAGGGGTCGGATTTGTGGGCGGGGCTGTCAAGGACGTGGCGGACGCAGTGTCCGGGAAAAGCGACACCATGAGGGCGGCTTTTGCCTTTCGGGGCCGATACCCCTACTTAGGCGGCGAGTTTCCGAAGGATCCCATCGCCTTGGCCAAGTTCGACCTCGCCACGCCCTTGGGCCGGTTCAAGACCTATCTCCACTATCTGTGGAACGACCACGCCTATCTGCGGCTGGGCTTTTCGAACGCCCACTGGATCAGCCCCGAGCTGGTCCGCGCCAACCAGCCCTGGCCATTCCAGCTGGCCTGGTGGAAGCGGCGCGGGATCAAGACCATCGTGAACCTGCGCGGCGGCTTTGACGGCAGCTTCTACGCGCTGGAAAAGGACGCCTGCCAGCGCCTGGGCCTGAACTTCGTCGACTTCACCATCACCTCGCGCGAGGTCCCGATCCGCGAGCGGGTGCGCGGCGCCAAGGAACTGTTCGAGACGATCGAATATCCGGCCCTGATGCACTGCAAGTCGGGCGCGGACCGGGCGGGGATCATGAGCGTGTTCTACGCCCACTACCGCCTGGGCCTGCCGATCCGCGAGGCGATGGAGCAGCTGTCGCCGCGCTACCTGCATATCAAGCACGGCAACACCGGCGTGCTGGACTATGTGTTCGAGCAATATCTGGAGGTCGGCGAACCCAAGGGGCTGACGTTCAGCGAATGGGTCGAGAGCGACGACTACGATCCCGTCGCGATGAAGAAGACCTTCCGCGCTGGGATGCTGGGGAAGGTGCTGACGGACAAGATCCTGCGGCGGGAGTAGGGGCGGCGCAGACCCCCTCCACCGCCGTTCGGCGGTCCCCCTCCCCCATAAAGGGGGAGGAGAGATTTTCTCCGCCACCCCTTTGGGGGCGGACAGACCTCGCGAAGCGAGGTCAGGTGGGGGCTGGCGCGGCCTTAGCCCTCGCTCGGATCCAGCAGCTTGTGCGCGTGGATGATGAAGTAGCGGGCGTGGGCGTTGTCCACGGTCGCCTGGGCCTTGGCCTTCCAGGCCTTGTGGGCGTCTTCGTAGCTGGGATAGGCGCCGACGAACTCGACCTTGGACAGGTCCCGGAATTCGACACCAGCCACATCCGAGAGTTCGCCACCGACGACGATATGAAGAAGCTGCTTATCGGGCATTTGGGGCAAGTTCCTGCGAGGAATTGGTTTTATGGCAGCTCGATATGCCCGACGCGTGACAGGATCAATGGCGCAAGCGTCCGATTGGCGCAAACCAGGCTCGGAACCAGCGGAACGGGGCGATTATAGGCGAAATCGCGGCCCTTGTGGTCGCTGAGCCAGGCGCCGGCGCGGCGGCAGATCAGGTCGGCGGCGGCGACGTCCCACTCGCTCTTGGGCGACAGGGCGATGGCGGCGTCGAAGGTCCCGGCCGCGACCAGGCACATGCGGTAGGCGATCGAGTTGCGGCTCTCGATCCGCATGTCCGGCCACGGCTCGCGCCAGGCCGGATGGGCGAACATCTTGGCGTCGCCCAGCATGGCCGAGCCTTCGAGGTGAGCGGTGGCGCTGGGTTCGATGACGGCGCCGTTCAGGGTCGCCGGACCGTCGGCCGTGGCCAGGTAGGTCTCGTTCAGGGCGGGCGCGTGGACGACGCCGGCGACGGGCTGGCCGTTCTCGACCACGGCGATCGAGACGGCGAACCACGGCTTGCCCTTCATGAAGGCCGCCGTGCCGTCGATCGGGTCGACGACGAATTGGCGTGGGGTGGTCAGGCGGGCCGGATCGTCGGCCGTCTCCTCCGACAGCCAGCCGTAGCCGGGGCGCTCCGCGCCGAGCCCGGTCTTCAGCAGGGTGTCGACGGCGAGGTCCGCGTCGGTCACCGGCGAGCCGCCCTCCTTGGACCAGATCTTCAAGCCGCCCTCGCGGGCCGAGAGCGCCAGCTCGCCCGCTTCCCTGGCCGCTCTCAGGATCAGGTCCAGGTCGTTCATTTGCCCGCGATCGCCAAGGCGTCGACCAGGATCGACGGACTGTTGCTGGCGCCCAGGAACTGCAGGTCCGAACCGGGCACGAGGCGGGCGTAGATGTCGATCAGGTTGCCGGCCACGGTGATCTCGGTGACCGGGCCAGTGCTCTCGCCGTTCTCGAACCAGACGCCCGAGCAGCCCACCGACCAGTCGCCGGTGTTGCCGTTCAGCGAGGGGCCGAACATCGAGGTGACCAGCAGGCCCGTCCCGGCGTCCTGCATCAGGCCCGCCAGGTCCCGCGCGCCCGGCTGGAGCGTCAGGTTGTGGGTGGAGACGCCCGAGGGGCCGGCCAGGCCGCGCGAGGCGTGGCCGGTGGTGACCATGCCCAACTGCTTGGCCGAGGAGCTGTTCAGGAGCCAGGTGGTCAGCACGCCGTCGTCGATCAGGGCGCGGGCTTCCGTCGCCACGCCTTCGTCGTCGAACGGCGCCGAGCCCAGACCGCGTACGCGGTGCGGGTCTTCCAGCAGATTGACGCCCTTGGCGAAGATCTGCTGGCCCAGCTTGTCCTTCAGGAATGAGGCGCCGCGGGTGATTGCCGGTCCCGAGATCGCGCCCAGCAGAGGACCGATCAGGCTCATGGCCAGGCGGTTCTCGAAGATCACCGGGGCGGTGGTCGTGGCGATCTTGCGCGGGTTGAGACGCGCGACCGCCTGGCGGCCGGCTTCCATGCCGATGTCGCCGGCGGCCGGCAGGTCGCCGAAGTGACGGGCCGAGCGGCCTTCGCCGCCGCGTTCCATGCCCGCGCCCTCGCCGGCGATGGCCGAGGCCGAGATCGAGTGGCCGGTGGCCGCTTGGGTTCCGTGGAAGCCGGCGGTGGTGACCAGGCTCCACTTCGACGATGACCAGGTGGCCGAGCCGCCGTCGGAATTGGTTACGCCCTTGACCGCGCGGGCGTGCTCTTCGGCCAGGCGCGCCTGGGCTTCCAGGGTCTCGGCGGTGGGCTCGTAGGCGTCGATCAGGTCGAGCTCGGGGAACGGACCCCTGGCCAGGCGGTCGTGCGGCGCCAGGCTGGCATAGGGGTCTTCTGGGGCGAGGCGGGCCATGGCCACGGCGCGTTCGATCAGCTTGGCGCGCGCCTCGGCCGAGACGTCGGAGCCGGAAACGGTGGCGCTGCGGGCCCCGATAAAGACGCGCAGGCCCAGGTCGCGGGCCTCCTCGCGCTCGACTTCTTCCAATTCGCCCAGGCGGACCGAGACGGAGAGCGACTGGCGCTCGGCGAAGACGGCTTCGGCGGCGTCCGCCCCGGCCTTGCGCGCGGCGGCGACCACGTCATGCAGCAGATTATCGTCCATGCGGTCTTATGGACGACCGGCCCCCGAAGGAGCAAGCGCGTCAATTCAGCCTATCGCCGACAGCAGTAGGGCCACGCCAGCGAAGATGTAGGCCAGCCAGGTCGCCACCATGCCGACCGATCGCCCGATCGAGGCGCCGCCGTTGGTGGACAGGCCGACGGCGTGGATCACGCGGCCGGCGAAGAGAATGAAACCCACCACGTGGATGGCCAGCGGCGAGGCGCCGGCCACGGCCAGCACGGCCAGGGCCGCGATGCCGGTCGGCACATATTCGGTGGCGTTGCCGAAGGCGCGGATGGCGCGGGCCAGCTCAGGGATGCCCTCGTCGCCCAGGGCCACCTTGTGCTTCTGGCGCAGGCGCACGACCAGCAGCGAAAGGATCAGCAGCAGGAAAAGGTGCAGGCCGGCCCAAAGGGCGGCGGCGTGGCCCGAAGCAATCGTATCCATGGTAGCTCAAGCCCTAGTAACTATCCCGCCCCCGGCGAAGGGGGGCATATGAAGCCTTCCGATCGGTCTCGGCAACCCGACCCGCCTATCGCGCGATTTCGCGGGCTATCGGGTAAAGCAAGTAGTGGTCGTCGTAGAAGGGCGTGCGTTCGTAGAACCAGGCCAGACGCGCCTCCGGATCAGCGGCGAACCTGGGCTCGGCGGCCAGCTTGGCTTCGAACTCGGCCTTGAGCTTGGGATCGGCTGCCATCATCTTCTCGGCCAGCGGAGCGATGGCGTAGGACTCGATATATTCCACGCGGCTCAGCACCTCGGGGACCATGCCCCAGGCGAAGAAGCTCTCGCCCGACTGCGGCTCCAGCAGCAGCACGATCAGGTCGCCCAGCGGCTGGTCGGTCGGCACGCGGATCGAGCCTTTCGGGAAGATCCAGGCGCGGGTCTCCGTGGTGACCTTGTCGACGCTGATCTGGACGTGACCCTCGTTGGCGCGGTCGGCCAGCTTGGGATCGACCAGGCGGATCATCTCGACTTCGAGGGTCTTGTCCTCGGTCAGGGTTTCCAGCGTCACGCCATGCAGCCTCAGCCGCTCGATCAGGTCGGCGCGGTAGCTCGGCACATAGTAGGCCGAGGGCCGTGTCAGGGTCAGGGTGGGGTGCGAGCCGTAGAACGGCGCCTGCCAGAGCTCCGGATCGGCCTCGCCTAGCCAGCGGATCTCCTTCCGGCCTGAAGCGGGGCTGTCATAGGTCTCGTACCTGATGCCCTTGAAGTGGCGCGTATAGCTGGGCTGGTCGTCGGAGACGAAGTTGGCCGGGATCTCGGCGGGGCGCAGGGCGCTGTCGGCGGCGATGGCGGCGCGCAAGGTCTCGCCCTTCTCCGCCAGCAGCTTCAAGGCCGTCTCGATGAAGACATAGGTCCCGAGCACCCGTTGCGCATGGGGCTTCAAGCTATGGTTCTCGATCAGGATGGTCGGGACGTGGGCGGCCGCGCCCCAGCCGTTCGAGAAGCGCTCGCCCAGGCCGCCGTCGTTGAAGCCGGCCTTGGGGTCCTGGTCATCGACGCCGAACACCAACTCGCCCGGGATGTGGCCCTCGGCCTCCAGGCTGGCGTTCATGGTCGGCTTGAGCACGTCGTCCAGCCACTGGGCGATGGCCGGCGAGCGGTTCCAGACCCCGTTCTCGCCATTGAAGCCGTAGGTGACGTCGTACTGGTAGTCGAGGCCGTCGGTCACGTGGACGTCGACATAGAGATCGGCCCTGTACTTGGCCTGCAGACGCTTCAGCGCCTGCATCTCCGGCTGGTCCAGCTTCATGAAGTCGCGGTTGAGGTTCTGGTTGGTGGCGGTGTTGCGCCAGCCCTGGATGCGCGGCCCCCGCTGGTTGGGGCGCGAATAGGCGCTCGCCCGCTCGTGGCCGTCGACCGACAGGATCGGGATCAGGACCAGGTTGACCTTGTCCAGCAGGTCGTCCTTGCCGTGGAAAGCCATGTCCCGCAGCAGCATCATGCCAGCGTCCTTGCCGTCGATCTCGCCGGGGTGGATGCCGCACTGGACCAGCAGCAGCGGCTTCTTCTGGTCAAGCGTCTCGCCATCCTTGCTGGCGATCACCGCGAAGATCGCGCGGCCCTGCGGCGAGACGCCGAAGTCCTCGACCCGGATCAGCTTGCTGGCCTTGTCCAGGCGGTCGAACCAGGCGCGGGTGTCGACATAGTTGGGCGAGAAGTCATGCTCGGCGTCGGCCTCGAACGCCGTGACCCAAGGATCGGACGTGTCGCGGATCAGGCCTTGGCTGGCGCCCTGCCAGTGCGGGGCCGGCGGCAGGAAGGGCTGATCCCAAGGGGCTTTCGACTGAGGCGTTTGGGACATGGCGGGGGCTCCCAGAGAAAGGCGACGGCGAGGGCAAGTGAACGCATGCTGCATCTCGGTCACGGGCGAAGGCGGTGCGACGCCTACTCCTCAAACATTTCCCTTAGCGCCGCCAGGGTGGCCGACAGGGTTTTAGGATCAATGTCTGGAAGTCGTCGCAGCATGCGAGACCTTGCGACGGTGCGGATCTGATCGGTCAGAACGTACCCGTCGCGTCCTTGATAGGTCACGGGCGGCCGGAACGGCGCTGCAAAGCCGCCGCTGGTCAGCGGCACGACCGTCGATACCCGGAAGGGATTCAGGTCCGACGGAGACACGACCACGCATGGACGCGTCTTCTGGAGTTCGCCGCCCTCGGCCGGGTCAAGGCGGACAAGCCAGACCTCTCCGCGGTTCACCACGTCCAATCCTCGTCGGTTTCAGCCGTCAATGGCGCTTCCAGCCATTCGACCTCTTCCTCGCTGAGGCCATGAGCAGCGATCTGCTTCGCGGCCTCTTCCCAGCCCTCGCGCACCTTTCGCTTGCTGGCTTTCACGACCACCTCGTCGCCGTTGAGTGTGATTTCCAGCGGGTCGCCCACTTCGACGCCCAGGCCATCCAGGACGGGCCTGGGCAGGATCAAGCCGGCGGAGTTGCCAATCTTCCGGACAGACGAACGCATGGCGTCACCTCGTTATAACGAAGTGATAACACGGGCGCGCCCTTATTTCCAGATCGGCTTGCCATCCCCCGGAAGCCCCAGCCGCGCCCACTTCTCGCTGACCGTGTCGATCACCGCCTGGTCCATGCGGATTTCCTCGCCCCACTCACGCTTGGTCTCGGGCGGCCACTTGTCGGTGGCGTCGAGGCCGATCTTGGAGCCGAGGCCGCTCTCGGGGCTGGCGAAGTCCAGATAGTCGATCGGGGTGTGCTCGATCACCGTGATGTCCCGCGCGGGATCCATCTTGGTGCTGATCGCCCACATCACGTCCTTCCAGTCGCGGGCGTTGATGTCGTGGTCCACGACGATCACCCACTTGGTGTACATGAACTGGCGCAGATAGCTCCAGACGCCCAACATCACGCGCTTGGCGTGGCCGGGATAGGCCTTCTTCATCGAGACCACGGCGATGCGGTAGCTGCAGCCCTCCGGCGGCAGCCAGAAGTCGACGATCTCGGGGAACTGCTGGCGGATGAGGGGAACGAACACCTCGTTCAGCGCCTCGCCCAGCACGCTCGGTTCATCCGGCGGCCGGCCGGTGAAAGTGGTGAGATAGATCGGGTCCTTGCGCATGGTGATCGCGGTCACCTTGAAGACCGGGAACTTCTCGACGCTGTTGTAGTAGCCGGTGTGGTCGCCGTAGGGGCCTTCATCGGCGTACTCGTCGAGCAGGACATGGCCCTCGATGACGATCTCGGCGTGGGCCGGCACCATCAGCGGCACGGTCTTGGCCGGCACCAGGTCGACCTTGGCGCCGCGCAGCAGGCCGGCGAACTGGTATTCCGACAGGGTGTCGGGCACCGGCGTCACGGCCGCCAGGATGGTGCCGGGATCCGCGCCCAGCACGGCGCAGGCGGGGAGGGGGTCCTTGTTTCCCGCCTTCTTGTGGCGGGCGTAGTGCTGGGCGCCGCCGCGGTGGGCCAGCCAGCGCATGATGCAGCGGTCCTTGCCCAGCACCTGCATCCGATAGATGCCGAGATTGAAGTCATCCTCGCGGTCCTTGCCGGGCCCCTTGGTGACGACCAGCGGCCAGGTGATCAGCGGCGCGGGCTCGCCCGGCCAGCAGGTCTGGACCGGCAGCCTGGTCAGGTCGATCTGGTCGCCGGTCAGGACGATTTCCTGCACCGGGGCCTTCTTCACCGTGCCCGGCCGCATGGCCATCACGGTCTTGGCCAGGGGCAGCATGTCCAGGGCGTCCTTCAGCCCCTTCGGCGGCGCGGGCTGGCGCAGGAAGGCCAGCAGTTCGCCCACCTCGCGCAGTTCGCCGGCGGTGGTGCGCGGCTCGCCGCCGAGGGTGACGCCCATGGCCACGCGCTTGACCGTGCCGAAAAGATTGGCCAGGGCCGGCATCGACGAGCGCGAGCCGTCGGGCAGCAGCACGTGCTCGAACAGCACGGCCGGGCCGCCAGTCGCCAGCAGGCGCGTCTGGATCTCGGTCATCTCCAGGACGCTGGAGACCGGTTCGGTGACGCGCACCAGTTCGCCCTTGGCCTCCAGGACGTCGATGAATTCGCGGAGGGATCGGTAGGCCATGGGGATACTCGTGCGTGCGGTCTAGTTAGCTACGGCCAAATCGTCCGCGTGGATCATCGGACCTTCGGTAAATCCGAGTTCGGCCTCGATGGCGTCGGAGCGAAGGCCGGCGATGCGGTGGGCGTCGGCGCTGTCATAGCGGACGAGGCCACGGGCGACCTCGCGGCCGGTCTCGTCGCGCACGCGGACGGCGTCGCCCTTCTCGAACGGACCCTCGATGGCGCGGACCCCGGCCGACAGCAGGCTCTTGCCCGAGGCCAGGGCCTTGGCGGCGCCGGCGTCGACCGTCACCCAGCCCTGCGGGGCTAGCGAGCCGGCGATCCAGGCCTTGTAGGCGGCGGCGGGTGAGGCGTTGGCTTCGATCAGCGTGGCCTTCTCGCCGTCGGCGATGGCGGCCAGCGGACGCGGGCGCGAGCCCAGCGTGATGAGCGTGGCGCAGCCGGCGGCGCGGGCGATGCGGGCGGCGGCGATCTTGGTGGCCATGCCGCCCGTCCCGACGCCCGCCGCGGCGTTGGCGCCCTCGGCCATGCCGGCGATCTCGGGGGTGATCTCGCTGACCAGCGGGATGTGCGCCGCGTTCGGGTTCTTGCGCGGATCGGCGGTGTAGAGGCCGTCGATGTCGGACAGCAGCACCAGCAGGTCGGCGCTGGCCATCTGGGCCACGCGGGCGGCCAGGCGGTCGTTGTCGCCGTAGCGGATTTCCTCGGTGACGACCGTATCGTTCTCGTTGACCACCGGCACGACGCCCAGGCCCATCAGGGTCTCGGTCGTCGCGCGGGCGTTCAGCCAGCGGCGGCGCATCTCGGTGTCGTCGCGGGTCAGCAGGATCTGGGCGACGCCGACGCCGTGCGGCTCGAAGGCCTCTTCCCAGGCGCGCATCAGCAGGGATTGGCCGGCGGCCGCGGCGGCCTGCTTCTCCGGCAGGGTCGCCTTGCGGCCGGTCAGGCCCAGGCGACGGCGGCCCAGGGCGACCGCGCCCGACGAGACCACCAGCACCTGCTTGCCCGCGTCGCGAAGGGCGGCGGCGTCGGCGCAGAACGCCTCGAGCCAGGCGTGGTTGGCGCGGCCGGTCTCGGCATCAACCAGCAGGGCCGAGCCGACCTTGAAGACGATGCGACGGGCGCTGGAAAACGCCTCGGCGGCCTGGCTCACGGCGTCCAGCCCCCAGGGGTCTCCTCGATATGGTCTTCGTCATCGTCGATCTCTTCCTCGAGATCGCCGCGACGGATGCGGACCTGGCGATAGGCGGCGCGCAGCAGTTCGGTGACGCCCTTGCCCGAGACCCCCGAGACCAGGAACGGCTTGATGCCGGCCACAGCGGTCAGTTCGGCCACCTTCTCGGCGAGGGTTTCCTCGTCGAGGGCGTCGATCTTGTTCAGGGCCAGGATCTCGGACTTGTCGGCGAGATCCTCGCCATAGGCTTCCAGCTCGCCCCGGATCGTGGTCCAGGCGCCGGCGATATCGTCCTGCGTGCCGTCGATCAGGTGGATCAGGGTGGCCGAGCGCTCGACGTGGCCCAGGAAGCGGGTGCCCAGGCCCGCGCCTTCCGAAGCGCCTTCGATCAGGCCGGGGATGTCGGCGATGACGAAGCGCTCGTCGCTCGACAGGTCCACGACGCCGAGGTTCGGTGTCAGGGTCGTGAACGGATAGTCGGCGATCTTCGGCTTGGCGGCGCTGGCGGCCGCCAGGAAGGTCGACTTGCCTGCGTTGGGCAGGCCGACCAGGCCGACGTCGGCGATCAGCTTCAGCCGCAGCCAGATCCAGCGTTCCTCGCCTTCCTGGCCGGGGTTGGCGTATTTCGGCGCCTGGTTCACCGGGCCCTTGAAGTGCAGGTTGCCCCAGCCGCCGTTGCCGCCCTTGGCCAGCAGCAGGCGCGCGCCCGCGTGGTCGAGGTCGGCGATCAGGGTTTCCTTGTCCTCCTCGAGGATCTCGGTGCCCACCGGAACCTTCAGCAGCACGTCGTCGCCGGCGGCGCCGTGGCGCGCGCGACCCATGCCGTGGATGCCCGTGCCGGCCTTGAAATGTTGTTGGTAGCGGTAGTCGATCAGGGTGTTGAGGCCTTCGACGGCCTCGATCCACACGTCGCCGCCGCGACCGCCGTCACCGCCGTCCGGGCCGCCGTACTCGATGTACTTCTCGCGGCGGAACGACACCGACCCGCCGCCGCCGTTACCCGAGCGGATGTAGATCTTGCATTGGTCCAAGAATTTCATGGCGCTCTTTAGTCCCAAGGCGTCCCGCGCGTCGAGCCAAAATGGCCTCACGGCCTTCACACCGGCCCGCCAAACCGGCTTTTCAAACCGTGACGCTTCGTCGCGTGAAAAGCGCCACTGCTGTTCGTCATCGTGACGAAATGTTAAAACACCTAGTGCGACAAAGTGTCTTGGCAGCGTGACCGCCGTTTTTCTCGGCGGAGTGGGAGGCTGACCTTGGCTACGGCAGAAGACAGCAACGCGATACTGATGACGGACCTGCGCGATTTGTCGACGCAGGACCTTCACCGCAAGTATAGCGTCGAGGCCTCGGTCCACCGCAACATCTTGATCGGGCGCGGCACGGGCATCGCGCCGCAGTGGCGCGAGTTCAAGACCTTCGTCGCCGAAGTCGGTCTGCGGCCGTCCAGCGACCACACCTTGGTCCTGCTGAATCGCTACGAGCGCACCTATGGCCCCGGGCGCGCCAAATGGATGACGGCCGAGGAACAGGCCGCCCACGAGATCGAATTCGACCGCCTGCGCGCGGAACAGCAGCGCGAAGAACAGCTGCTGCTGCACAAGACCGCCGCCGCCAAACGCGCCAGCACGCCCGGCGCGCCGTCGTTCGGCCAGTTCACGCCGATGGCCGGCCGGGCCGTGGCCTTCACCGACGTCGCCCGCAAGCTGGCCATCCCGGTCTCGGCCCTGTCCAAGACCATGCCGGCCGGTACGTCCGCCGACGAACTGGTCAAGCGGTCCAGCACCGCCAACGACCTCATCAACGATCAAGCCACCTGGCTGCCGCCGGATCCGGCGCGCAAGGCGGGCTTCTTCGAGGCCTACCGGATCTGGCACCTGCAGGTGCAGCCGCAGTTCGGCCGCGCCGCGACCCCGACCTTCCTGTTCCTCTACATCGCCCTGCCGGTCATGAAGCAGTGCCGCGACGAGTTGATGGACCTGGACCTGTGGAACCCGCTGGGCCAGCGCGCGACGAGCGCGCGCGACGCCCACGTCTCATGGAAGAAGTACACCGAGTTCATGCCGCGCGCGCAGGTGGCGCTGATGGAGATCCCCATCTACGCGACCTACTCGCTGCTGTCGGACCTGGACGCGCTGTGCGAGCGGATCATCACGGCCGAGCGGCGCTTCCGTGAGGGGCCGCAGAAGGTGATCCACACGCACCGGGCGGCTTAGGGGCGCTCTACAGCTCTAAGCCAGCCACACCATCATCCGCGTCGCCGCCGGTTCGCCGCGCGCGATCGAAGGCTTGTGCTCGACGACGCCGGTGTACAGGAAGCCGGCCTTGACCAGCACCCGGCCCGACGCGTCGTTGTCGGCGAAATGGCCGGCCACGACATAGCGCTTCTTCCAGGCCGAGCGGGCCCAGTCCAGCGCACTGCGCGTCGCCTCGGTAGCGTAGCCGCGACCCCAGTAGGGGCGGCCGATCCAGTAGCCCAACTCGACCTGGCCGTCCGGCGTGGTGAACATGCCGATGACGCCGATCAGGCCCTCGTCGGCCAGTTCGATGGCGAAGGTGTTGTCGCGCGACCGGTCCTGGGTTCCGCAGCGGGCCACGAAATCCTCGGCGTGAGCGCGGGTGTAGGGCGCGGGCATGCGGGTGGTCATGCGCGCCACATCATGATCGACGCAGAAGGCCGCCACGCGCTCGACGTCGGCCTTGGCCGGCGCGCGCAGCGTCAGCCGCTGGGTGTCGATGACAGGTCTTTCTTCGATGACGCACATCGGCGCCTCCCAGAGTTCTTCCGGCCCCTTCTGATTGGAGACCGTGACGCCGCCATGGCGAAGCTTTTGCTTTTCCTGGGCGGCGAGACAAAACAAAAGCGGGGAGTCCGGCGTTCCGGACTCCCCGCTAGAGATCGTCTGTCCGGATCGTCTTCTGAGTGAGAAGCACGATCCGAAGAAACTCTGGTTCGTGCTTACTCGGCCGGTTGAGCGGCCGGGGTCACCGTCACGTACGTACGGTCATGCTTCTTGGTCACGAAGCCCACGGCGCCTTGCACGAGGGCAAAGAGGGTGTGGTCCTTGCCGATGCCGACATTGGCGCCCGGATAGAACTTCGTGCCGCGTTGACGCACGAGGATGTTGCCAGCGAGAACCTTCTCGCCGCCGAACTTCTTCACGCCAAGGCGCTTCGACTCTGAGTCGCGACCGTTGCTGGACGAGCCGCCTGATTTCTTGTGAGCCATCTTGCTCTCCTACCTTTAGAAGGCGTCGCCCTTAGGCTTCGCCTTCCTCCGTGGTGGCGGCTGCCTTCTTAGGGGCGGCCTTCTTCTTCGGGGCGGCTTCGGCGGCCGGCTCGATGGCGGCGTCAGCAGCCTTCGGAGCCTTGGCGGCCTTCTTCGGAGCAGCCGGAGCCGCTTCGGTCGAGCCGGTCGGGATCGTCGCCGGCACGGCGGCGTCGCCGAGGCCGCGAGCGCGGGCGTTCAGGATGACCTTCGGGGTCAGGTCGATAGCGCCTTCCCACTTGGCTTCCAGGCCAGCGCCGACGACCGACGTGACGCGCACGACGGATTCGAATTGGCGGTGGCCGCGGGTGCGGCGATAGCCCTGGCGACGGATCTTCTTGAAGATCTTCACCTTCTCACCCTTGCGGGTTTCGAGCAGGGTCCCGGAGACGACAGCGCCGTCCACGGTAGGGGCGCCGACCGTCACGGCCTCGCCTTCGCCAAGCATCAGGACTTCACCGAAGGCCACGGCAGCGCCGGGTTCACCTTCGAGCTTTTCGACAACCAGCAGGTCGCCGGCTTGAACCCGGTACTGCTTGCCGCCGGTTTTGATCACCGCGTACATAGGTTAGCGCCTTAAAAACGTGCGTTCGCAAAATAGGGAACGCCCGCTCGGAAACCCGGCGGGCGATGAGGGCGCGACTTATACAGCCAGAAGGGCGGGAGTCAACGCCGTTGGGCCGGAATCCGACGACACGGCGCTTAAGTGCGATTAGGCGGACACGCCCCCTGGGACGTTACTTTATAACGCGCTATAGGCCGTGACGTGAACTCGACCTTTTTCACCTCCATCGCCGTGACCGGTTTCGCCGTGGCCTTCCTGCATGCGGCGCTGCCCACGCACTGGCTGCCGTTCGTGCTGGTCGGCCGCGCCCAGAAGTGGTCCACGAGCCGAACCCTCGGCGTGACCCTGCTGGCGGGCCTCGGCCACGTGGGCCTGACCATCGCCCTTGGCCTGGGGCTGGTAGTGGCCGGCCTGGCGCTGGAACCCAGGCTGGGCGGGCTGTTCCACTGGGTTGTGGGCGGCCTGATGGTGGCCGTGGGCCTCTTCTATATAGCGCGCGGGCGTCACAACCACGCCCTGCCGGAGGCCGGGCGGCGCAGCTACACCTCGGATCGCGCCGCGATCATCGCCCTGGTCACCCTGCTGACCCTGTCGCCCTGCGAGGCGTTCCTGCCCTACTACCTGGCCGGGATGCAGCACGGCTGGCAGGCCTTCCTGGTGCTGAGCGCGGTGCTGATGGCCGCCACCTCGGCCGGCATGCTGATCTTCACCAGCCTGTCGCTGGCGGGTTTCAAGCGCCTGGGCCTGCAATGGGTCGAGCGCTACGAGGAAACCATCCTGGGCGTGGCCCTGATCCTGGTCGGCCTCGCGGTGGCGTTCCTGAAGACCTAAACGGGCTTCACGCCGTAAGCCGCTTCCGTTGGGGCCTCCACGCTCCTAAATAGCGGCCATGACCCAGAACGCTCCCGCCGCTTCCGGCAAGATCCCCGTCACCGTGCTGACCGGCTATCTCGGCGCCGGCAAGACCACGCTGCTCAACCGCATCCTCACCGAGGAGCACGGCAAGCGCTACGCCGTGATCGTCAACGAGTTCGGCGAGGTCGGCATCGACAACGACCTGGTGGTCGGGGCTGACGAGGAAGTGTTCGAGATGAACAACGGCTGCGTCTGCTGCACGGTGCGCGGCGACCTGATCCGAGTTCTGCAAGGCCTGATGAAGCGGAAGGGCGGTTTCGACGCCATCATCGTCGAGACGACCGGCCTGGCCGATCCTGGCCCGGTGGCCCAGACCTTCTTCGTCGACGACGACGTCAAGGCCCGCACGGCCCTCGATTCGGTCACCGCCGTGGTCGACGCCAAGCACATCATGCTGCGCCTGGGCGACAGCAAGGAAGCGGTCGAGCAGATCGCCTTCGCCGACCAGATCGTGCTGAACAAGACCGACCTGGTCTCGGAAGACGACCTACGCCACGTCGAGGCCCGTATCCGCCGCATCAACCCGCTGGCCCCGATCCACCGCGCCCAGCGCTCCAACGTCCCGCTGGACGCCATCCTGGGCAAGCACAGCTTCGACCTGGAGCGGATTACCGAGCTGGAGCCGTCGTTCCTGAACCCGGCCCACGGCGAGGCGGGCCATGTGCACGACGAGCACTGCGGCCACGATCACCATCATCATGATCACGATCACGGGCACGTTCACGACGAACACTGCGGCCATGATCACCACGGCCATGATCACGGCCACGCCAGCGCCATCCACGACGATGGCGTCAAGGGGATCTCCCTGACCCTCGACAAGCCGGTCGACGGCCAGAAGATCACCGCCTGGCTCAACGACCTGCTGGCCAAGCGCGGCCCGGACATCCTGCGCGCCAAGGGCATCATCGATGTGAAGGGCGAGGAAAAGCGCCTCGTGTTCCAGGCCGTCCATATGATCCTGGAAGGCGACTTCCAGCGCGAATGGACCGACAAGGACAAGCGCTACAGCCGCATGGTGTTCATCGGCCGCGACCTGGACGAAGCCGAGTTGCGCAAGGGCTTCGAGGCGACGGCGGCGTAGTTACCAGTCCCTCTCCCCTCGCGGGAGAGGGTGGCCCACGCAGTGGGTCGGGTGAGGGGTTGAAGAACGAAACCGCCGCGACAGGCTTCACCGCCGTCGCGGCGTTTCTGTCTGCGCGACCCCTCATCCGGCCCTTCGGGCCACCTTCTCCCGCAAGGGGAGAAGGAATCTCTGAGCCAAACAAAAAGCCCCGGAGCTCGCGCTCCGGGGCTTTCGTGTTCTTGGCTGTCGCCGAAGAGCCTAGTGCAGGTCTTCGTTGATCAGGCCGACCTTGAACCAGCCCGAGGTCTGGAGTTGGTTCAGCACGCCCATGAAGTCGGCGTACAGCACGTCGGCGTCGGCGCGGATCATCACGCGTTGGTCGTCCTTCGGGCCAGCTTGGCCGTTGGCGGCGAACTTGGCGTTCAGATCGGCTTCCAGGCCGTCGAGGCTGGTTTGCTTCTCGGCGATGAAGATCGCGCCCGACTTCTGGATCGAGATGAAGACCGGTTCCTTCGGCTTCGGCGCGTTCGGGGGCGGCGGAACCGCCGGGGGCAGGTCGATCTTGATGGACGTCACGGCCATCGGCACGGCGACCATGAAGATGATCAGCAGAACCAGAAGGATGTCCACGAAGGGCGTGACGTTGATTTCGGAATTCTGGCCCAGCGAATAACGGCCACCGCCGCCGCCAGCAAGTTTAGCCGCCATAGCCTGACTGTCTCCCAGAAGGCCGCGCCAACACAGGCGCGCCTGAAATGTCGTTACCTCGCCACGTCTGGCGTAGACGGGCGCGGAAGTAAAGCCCGACGACGCATCGCAATGGCAACCCCCTTTTCGACTCTTTTTGACCGAACGCCGTTCGAACGTGCAGCTTGCGGCCCTCGGCTTCGCCTGAGGCGCGAATTGCGCCTCGGCGGCGGGCTTTCTGAAAGAGTCTGGTCGTCGCGGGGCCGGCGCCTTATCT
This sequence comes from Caulobacter sp. FWC2, assembly GCF_002742625.1. Taxonomy (NCBI): domain Bacteria; kingdom Pseudomonadati; phylum Pseudomonadota; class Alphaproteobacteria; order Caulobacterales; family Caulobacteraceae; genus Caulobacter; species Caulobacter sp. FWC2. The sequence continues at coordinate 4,788,339 of NZ_PEBF01000001.1, read as the reverse complement.
GGCGCGCATGATCTTTTCTTTTGACGCCTTCGTCACCGAAGCCCTGTTCGACCGCTCGGGCCGCGCCATGTTCGCCCTGGGCGACGGAACCGTCCGCCTCCAGACCGAGGAGGGATTCGTCACGGTCGAGGCCCATGGCGGCGCGATGGGCGGCGCCGTCCTGGCCGCGGCCGTCCACCCCAGCGGCGTCGGCATCGTCACCGGCGGCGACGACGGCAAGGTGGTCTGGAGCCGAATCGAGGGCGGTCCAAAGGGAACGGGGGAGGTCATCGCCACCCTGATCGCCGAGGTGAAGAACCGGTGGATCGAGCACGTGGCGACCAGCGCCGCCTCGGGCCTGATCGCCTTCACGGCCGGCAAGGAGGTCCACGTCCGCGACGCCGCCGACCCGGCCTTCGCCCGGACTTTCACGCACGAGAAGACGGTGTCGGGCCTGGCCTTCGAGCCCAAGGGCCGCCGTCTGGCCAGCGCCACCTATGGCGGGGCCCAGCTGTGGTACGCCCGCATCGCCGACCAGAAGCCGACCATCCTCAAGTGGGCCGGCAGCCACATCGCCGTGGAATTCAGCCCGGACGGCAAGTTCCTGATCTCGTCGATGCAGGAGAACCAGCTGCACGGCTGGCGGCTGTCGGACAGCAAGGACATGCGCATGGGCGGCTATCCGTCCAAGATCAAGAGCGTGGCCTTCTTCGACAAGGGTAACCTGCTGGCCACGGCCGGCGCCTCGGGCGCGGTCATCTGGCCGTTCGCCGGCGCCAGCGGCCCCATGGGCAAGGAAGCCGCCGAGATCGGCTTCTCCCGTGATTCGATGGTCGTGCGGGTGGCGGGCATTGACGCCCAGCCGGTCTGCCTGGCCGCCCAGGACAACGGAAAGATCTGGGCCGCCCACATGCGCAACGGCCGCATCGAAACCCTGAAGGCCGAGAAGGGCGCGCCGATCAGCGCCCTCTCGACCAGCGCCGACGGCCGCTTCTTCGCCTGGGGCGACGAGAGCGGCGAGGCGGGCGTTCTGGAGATCCCGGACCTGAGCGGGCCGCGCCAGTTCGGGGGGTAAAGTTCGCGGGGTAGAGTTCGCGGGCCTAGAACCCCTTCAGCTCGCCCCACTCCTCGAATGGGGCGCGTCGCGAGCGGAAGTTGTTCACCGGCGCGGCTTCGTCGCGATAGCCCAGGGCCATGCCCGAGAACAGCATGCAGCCCTCGGGCAGGCCAACGTGGTCGTCGACGATCTTGTTGTAGTGCGACCAGAACTCCTGCGGGCAGGTGTCCAGGCCCCGCTCGACCGCCAGCAGCATGAAGGTCTGCATCAGCATGCCGACGTCGCTCCACTGCGGCGGGCCGCAGCGGCGGTCGATCGAGAAGAACAGCTGCACCGGCGCCCCGAAGCCCTGCCCGTTGGTCGAGAACCACTGCAGGCGCTGCAGCTTGTCCTCGCGCGGGATGCCCAGCGCGCCATACATGTCCTCGCCGACCTGGAAGCGTCGCGTCCGCAGCGGCTCCCACAGATTGGCCGGATAGACGTCGTACTCGGTGGGGTCGGGCGCGGCCACGCGGGCCAGCATGGTCGTCTTCAGCTTTTCCAGCGGCTCGCCGGCCACCGCCTGGACGCGCCAGGGCTGGAGGTTGCCGCCGGACGGCGCGCGGGCGGCGGCTTCCAGCAGCTCGCGGACCACGGCGCCCTCGACCGGATCAGGCTTGAAGGCGCGCACCGACATGCGGCGGTTGACGGCGTCGATCACGTCCATCGAAGGCTCCCTTAAACCGGTGTATCTATGCCGCGCGACAGCGGCGATGCGTCTGGTTAGCATCCGTCCGCAAGGTCAAGACAAGTAGACTTCTCAGTGACGCTTCTTGGGGGATTTCGTGCGGCGGCTGTTGCGGAATATCGCGCTGGCTCTGTTCATCGTGCTGGTGGCCGGGCCGGTGGTGACGGTGATTCTCTATCGCTTCATCCCGCCGCCGGTGACGCCGCTGATGGTCATCCGCGCCGTCGAGGGGCGGGGGCTGGATCATCGCTGGAGGCCGATCGACAAGGTCGCGCCGGCGCTGCCGCGCGCGCTGATCGCTGCCGAGGACGCCCGGTTCTGCGAGCACCACGGCTTCGACTTCAACGCCCTGCAGAAGGCCTATGCCAATAACGAGGCCGGCAAGAAGATCCGCGGCGGCTCGACCATCAGCCAGCAGACGGCCAAGAACGTCTTCCTGTGGCCGGGGCGCTCCTACGTCCGCAAGGGCCTGGAGGCCTGGTTCACGGTGCTGATCGAGCTGCTGTGGGGCAAGGAGCGGATCATGGAGGTCTATCTGAACTCCATCGAGTTCGGCTCGGGCATCTACGGCGCCCAGGCCGCCTCGCAGCGCTATTTCGGCGTCGACGCCGACAAGCTGACCCAGGCCCAGGCCTCGCGCTTGGCGGCCATCCTGCCCAGCCCGTTGAAGTGGCGGGTGATCAAGCCGGGCAAGTACGTGGCCAAGCGGACCCAGAAGATCGGCAAGGCCTCGGGCGCGGTGCGCCGCGACGGCCTGGCGGGGTGCGTGATCGACTAGAACAGACAAGGACGGGGAGAACGCCATGGGAATCGCACCGGGGCCGACATTAGAGACGCAGCGTCTGATCCTGCGGCCCACCGCCGATACGGATCTCGATGGATGGGCGGAGATGATGGCCGACCCGGTCGCCGCGCGTTTCATCGGCGGCGTGCAGGCGCGTTCCGAGGCGTGGCGGGGCCTGGCGTCCGTGGCGGGCTCCTGGGCGCTGAACGGCTTTGGCATGTTCTCGGTGGTCGAGAAGGCGACGGGCGCCTGGGTCGGCCGCATTGGCCCGTGGGTTCCTGAAGGCTGGCCGGGAACCGAAGTCGGCTGGGGACTCCATCCGTCGGCCTGGGGCAAGGGCTACGCGATCGAGGCCGCCGAGGCGTCGATGGACTGGGCCTTCGAGTCCCTGGGCTGGACCGACATCATTCACCTGATCGACCCGGCGAACACCCCGTCCCAGAAGGTGGCCGAGCGACTGGGTTCGATCAACCGTGGTCCGAGCAACCTGCCCGCGCCCTACGAGACCTCGAAGGTGGAGGCCTGGGGACAGACGGCGGCAGAGTGGCGCGCGCGGCGGGCCCTCTAGTCGACGGCCAGGATCACATCGGACGCCGCTATCCGCGCCTCGACCTTCGCGCCGACGGGCGTTGACCAGGCGGCGTCGCTTGGCCGCAAGGTGGCGGTGAGGGACTTTCCCGCCGACAGATCGATCATGATTTCCGCCGAGGTTTCGGTGTCGTCGCGATCGACGATCTCGCCGGAGAGCCGATTTTCGCCGTCGCCTTCCGCGATCCGCACGAAGCTGGACTTGATCAGGGCGATCGCCGCCCGACCCGGCGCGAGGCCCAGGTCCTCGACGCTGCGTTGGGTGATCGAGGCGCGAAGGGAGAGGTCGCCGCCCAACGCCAGGATTACCGTCGCCGTGACGCCGTCGCCCTGGATCTCGGAGACCACCCCACGCAGGGCGTTGCGGGCGCTGGTGCGAAGGCCAAGGCTCCAGAGCATTTCCGCGTCGCCCGACAGGTCGGCCTCCAGCCGCGTCAAGGCCGCGCCGACCTCGCGCTCGGCGGCGCGGAAGGCGCGGATCACCGCCTGGCCGCGCGCCGTGACCTCGGCCGCGCCGCCGCTGCGGCCGCCCGGCGCGGCGCTGACCAGAGGCGAGTCGAACAGGTTGTTCAGCGCCTGCACCCCGTCCCAGGCGCCCTTGTACGAGAGCCCGACCTGCTTGGCTGCGGCGCTGATCGAGCCCAGCCGCGCGACGGCTTCGAGAAGGGCGATGCGCTCCAGCCCCACGCGGGCCAGGCCGCCGCGCTTGAGGATCAGGGAGGCGGTGAAGGCGGTGTCGTCGCTCACTGGCCTGTTCTCGATTTCATCGTTATGTAGTTGATCTGCATAACCCTAGCGCCGCCCCAGGAATACCAGATGATCGCCCGTCGTCCGATGCTGATCGCCGCCCTTTCGGGGGCGCTTTCGCTGGTCCTGGGCGGCGCCGCCCTGGCGGGTGAGACCAAGGTGGCCGTGGCGGCCAACTTCACTGAGGCCGCCCGAGAGATCGCCGCCAGGTTCAAGGCCAGGACCGGCCATGAGGCGACCTTGAGCTTCGGCTCCTCGGGCCAGTTCTATACCCAGATCGCCAATGGCGCGCCGTACGAGGTGTTCCTGTCGGCCGACGCCGAGCGGCCGCAAAAGGCCGAGGCCGAGGGGTTGGCGGTTCCGGGCTCGCGCTTCACCTACGCCACCGGCCGCCTGGTGCTGTTCAGCAAGACCCCCGGCCTCGTGGACGGGAAGGGGGCTGTGCTCTCCAGGGGCAAGTTCGAGAAGCTGTCGATCGCCGATCCCAAGGCCGCGCCCTACGGCCAAGCGGCTGTCGAGACCCTGACCAGGCTGAAGCTCTACGACGCCCTTAAGCCCAGGATCGTGCAGGGGGCGTCGATCACTCAGGCCTTCCAGTACGTCCAGACGGGCGCGGCCGAGCTGGGTTTCGTGGCCCTGTCGCAGGTGATCACAGAGCCGGGCGGCTCGCGCTGGGTCGTGCCGGCGGGCGACCACACGCCGATCGACCAGCAGGCCGTGCTGCTGAAGACCGGCGCGAACAGCGAGGCGGCCAAGGCCTTCCTCAAGTTCCTGAAGAGCGGCGAGGCCAAGGCGATCATCAAGCGCTACGGCTACGAGGTCCGCTGAGCATGGCGGAGGTCCTGTGGCTGACGGGCAAGCTGGCGGGGCTGACCACCGTCCTGCTGCTGATCCTGGCCACGCCGCTGTCGTGGTGGCTGGCGCGCGGGCGCTCGGCGTTACGTACGCCGGTGACGGCGCTGGTGGCCTTGCCGATCGTGCTGCCGCCCACCGTACTGGGCTTCTATCTTTTGATCGCGCTGGGGCCGAAGAGTCCGCTGATGGCGCTGTTGCAGCCGTTCGGGATCCGCACCCTGGCCTTCACCTTCGAGGGGCTGGTGATCGGCTCGCTGATCTATTCGCTGCCGTTCGCGGTGCAGCCGCTGCGCAACGCGTTTCTGGCGATTGGCGACGAGCCGATGGAGGCCGCCGCCACCCTGGGCGCCTCGCCCTGGCAGCGCTTCTGGCGGGTGGCCCTGCCACTGTCGATCCCGGGCTATGTCGCCGCCGCCATCCTCGTCTTCGCCCATACTGTGGGAGAGTTCGGGGTGGTGATGATGCTGGGCGGCAATATCCCGGGCGAGACCAGCGTGCTGTCGACCGAGATCTATCGCCTGGTCGAGGGCATGGAGTGGGGCAGAGCGCACCAGCTATCGCTGATGCTGCTGGCCTTCGCCTTCATCGTCCTGCTGACCCTGTTGGGGATCGAGGCCCGTTCAAAAGTCCTCGATCCCAAGGGGCGGACGCTTTAGGCGTCCAGATGCACCTTGATCAGCGTCCGCGCTGATCGCGCCACCGCCCGCACCGGACCCGACACGCCCAGGGTGACGCGGGAGATGTAGGCGCCTTCCATAAGCAGCATCAGGGAGTCGGCCAGGTCGTCGTCCTTGGCGCCGGCGCGCCGGGTGAGGTCGCTGAGGCGGCGGTGCAGCTCTTTCTTGTAGTTGACCGAGACCACCTGGGCCGGGTGGTTCTCCTCGTGCAGCTCGATGGCGGCGTTCGACAGCGGGCAGCCGTGGATGTCGGCGTTGCAGGCCTTGGTTTCGAAGGCGTCGAAGATCGCCTCCAGCTGGGCGCGCGGCTCGGTGCAACAGCACGACGTCACCTCTTCCCACCAGGCCCAGTAGTCGCGCTCCTGCTCGCGCAGCACCTCGGCGACCAGCTCGTCCTTGGACGGGAAGTTGCGATACAGCGTCATCTTGGTCGCGTCGGCCTCGGACGCGATCGTCTCGACGCCGACCGCGCGGATGCCGTGCTGATAGAACAGCTCGCGGGCGGTCTCGAAGATCCGGTCCCGCGCGGGACGCTTGGATACGGCCACGCTTGGGGTTGCCCCCACAGCGGTTTCCGTGTCGCCCCCGACAACGTCCCCAGAATTTCTCGTCGCCATTTTGGCAGTGCTCTCCTTGACGTGCGAGTTACCGGTCAGTATCTCTCGGCTTGTCGATGATACCGAACGGTCTCGTCACATCCTAAATCGTCCTTCCGGTCGCCCGGGTCAAGTAACAGCCCCTGCGACATTTCAGTTTCTTAAACCCCAAAAAGGAGCGCGCGCCAATGCCACCGCAAACAAACGTTTACGACGCCGCGCCCCAAGCCGAGCCAGCAAAGGGTTTGCTCGGCTTTTTTAAATCTCAGGCCGGTCCCAATCGGCGCTGGATGGGTCAATCCACCGTCCGCGCCTTAGGTGACACCTGGTCCTCAAGCACCCGACGCGCCGCACGGCGGCCCGTCTTCGAGTGACGAGAGTCTGGGAATGACAACAAGAACCTCCCCTTCCGCCTCCCCGCTTCATCTCCCGACAGGGTCCTCCCCCATGCGTATCCAACCCGTCATCACGTCCTTCGCCGGCCTGGCCGCCGTGGCCGTGCTGGCCGCTTGCTCGGCCCAGGCCAAGCAGGAAGCCGCCGCCCCGCCGCCCGTGCAGGTCACCGTCGCCGACGTCGCCTTCAAGTCGCTCCGCCAGTGGGACGACTTCACCGGCCGACTCGAACCGATCGACACCGTCGAGATCCGTCCGCGCGTCTCCGGCTATATCGACGGCGCGCAGTTCGCCGAGGGCGCGCGCGTCCGTAAGGGCCAGGTGCTCTTCCAGATCGACCCGCGCCCCTACAAGGCCGAGGCCGACCGCGCCGCCGCCGAGGTGTCGCGCGCCAAGGCCCAGCTGGACCTGGCCAGCATCAACCGCGAACGCGGTCGTCGCCTGATCGATCAGAACGCCCTGGCCCAGAGCGAGTTCGACCGCCTCGCCTCGGAAGAGCGCGCGGCCCAGGCCAATGTCGCCGCGGCCCAGGCGGCTTACCAGACCGCCCGCCTGAACCTGGAATGGACCAAGGTGACCTCGCCGATCGACGGCCGGATCTCCAAGACCATCATCACGCGCGGCAACCTGGTCACCCAGGCCTCCCTGCTCACGACCGTGGTGTCCGACACCCCGATCTACGCCGAGTTCAACGCCGACGAGCAGACCTTCCTCAAGTACGCCTCGGCCGAACGCGGCAAGGGCAGCCCGGTCTATATGGGCCTGATCACCGAGGACGGTTATCCGCACGAGGGCAAGCTGTCGTTCATCGACAACGCCCTGGACGCCAAGAGCGGCACCATCAACGGCCGGGCGATCTTCGCCAATGCCGACGGCCGCTTCACGCCGGGCCTGTTCGCGCGGATCCGCCTGGTCAGCGCCGAGAGCCAGGTCGTGGCCCTGGCCCCCGATCGCGCCGTCGCGACCGACCTGGGCAAGCGCTTCGTCGTGGTGGTGAACGGCAACAACAAGGCCGAGTACCGCCCGGTCGAGGTGGGTCCGCTGGCCGGCAACCTGCGCATCATCCGCTCGGGCCTGAAGCCTGGCGACCGGGTGGTCGTCGGCGGCCTGCAGAAGGTCAAGCCGGGTGACACCGTCGCCCCGGTCAAGGTCAAGACCGACCTCGCCGACCTTTCCCAGCTGGAAGTCGGCGGCCGCCAGATCGCCGTCGGGCGCTCCGCCGGCCAGAACTAACCAATCTCCCTTCCCCCTTGATGGGGGAAGGGCGGGGATGGGGGTGACTTCGGCGTCAAAAGCTTAGCGCCGCGTTCGCCATCCCCCTCAGCGACCACCCCCACCCCCACCCCTGCCCCTCCCCCATCCGCCGACGGGAGGGGTTTCGAAACACGTCTCCTCCCCGGAACGACCGCCATGAACTTCTCGAAATTCTTCGTGAGCCGACCGCGTTTCGCGGCCGTGCTCTCCATCATCATCTTCATCGCCGGCTTGGTGGCCCTGCCCAAGCTGCCGATCAGCGAATATCCCGAAGTGGTGCCGCCGACCGTGGTCGTGCGGGCGGCCTATCCGGGCGCCAACCCCTCCGTTATCGGCCAGACCGTCGCCGCTCCGCTGGAGCAGGCGATCAACGGCGTCGAGGGCATGATCTACCAGTCGTCGCAGTCGGCCTCCGACGGCGCGATGATCCTGACCGTCACCTTCGCCCTCGGGACCGATCTCGATAAGGCCCAGGTGCAGGTGCAGAACCGTGTCGCCCAGGCCCTGCCGAAGCTGCCCCAGGAGGTGCAGCGCATCGGCGTGACCACCGACAAGGCCTCGCCCGACCTGACGCTGGTCGTGCACATGATCTCGCCCAACAACCGCTACGACATGCTCTATCTGAGCAACTACGCGCAGCTGAACGTCCGCGACCGTCTCAAGCGCGTCGATGGCGTGGGCGACGTGCAGATCTTCGGCGCTGGCTCATACTCGATGCGCGTGTGGCTGGACCCGGAAAAGCTGGCCTCGCTGAACATGACCGCCGGCGATGTGGTGAAAGCGCTGCGCGAGCAGAACGTCCAGGTCGCCGCCGGCCAGCTGGGCGCGCCGCCCACCAACACGGGTGCGGACTTCCAGCTGTCGATCAACGCCCCTGGCCGCCTGACCGACGAGGAGCAGTTCCGCGACGTGATCATCCGCTCGGGCGAGAACGGCGAGATCACCCGCCTGGGCGAAGTGGCCCGCGTGGAGCTGGGCGCCAACAACTACGCCCTGCGCTCGTTGCTCGACAACAAGTCGGCCGTGGCCATGCCGATCTTCCAGCGTCCCGGTTCGAACGCCCTGCAAATGGCCGCCGACATCAAGAAGACGATGAAGGAGCTGAAGAAGGATTTCCCCGAAGGCGTCGACTACGAGATCATCTACGACACGACCGCCTTCGTGCAGGAGAGCATCGACTCGGTGGTCCACACCCTGATCGAGGCCATCATCCTGGTGGTCCTGGTGGTGGTGCTGTTCCTGCAGGGCTGGCGCGCCTCGGTCATTCCGCTGATCGCCGTGCCCGTGTCGCTGGTCGGCACCTTCGCGGTGCTGCTGATGCTGGGCTTTGGCCTGAACGCCCTGACCCTGTTCGGCCTGGTCCTGGCCATCGGCATCGTCGTCGATGACGCCATCGTCGTGGTCGAGAACGTCGAGCGGAACATCTCCAACGGCCTCGAACCGGCGGCGGCCACCCGCAAGGCCATGAGCGAGGTCACGGGACCCATCATCTCCACGGCCCTGGTGCTGTGCGCGGTGTTCATCCCGACCGCCTTCATCACCGGCCTGTCGGGCCAGTTCTACCGTCAGTTCGCCTTGACCATCGCCATCTCGACGGTGATCTCGGCCTTCAACTCCCTGACCCTGTCGCCGGCCCTGGCCGCGGTGCTCTTGCGTTCGCATGACGCGCCGAAGGACCGCTTCCAGAAGATGATCGACGCGGCGCTGGGCTGGTTGTTCAACCCGTTCAACCGCTTCTTCGCCAAGGCTTCCAACGGCTACGTCAACGGCGTGGCCAAGAGCCTGGGCAGGTCGACCGCCGGCCTGATCATCTACGGCGTGCTGCTGCTGCTGACGTTCGGCGCCTTCGCCAAGACCCCGGGCGGCTTCGTGCCGCAGCAGGACAAGGCCTATGTTGTCGCCGTCGTGCAGCTGCCCGACGCCGCGTCGCTGGACCGCACCGAAGCCGTCATCCGTCAGATGGGCGACATCGCCATGAAGGTGCCGGGCATCAAGCACTCGGTGGCCTTCCCCGGCCTGTCGGCCAACGGCTTCATCAACAGCCCCAACTCCGGCGCGGTGTTCTTCCCGCTGGCCGACTTCAAGGAGCGCACCGGCAAGACGATGTCGGCCAACGCCATCGTCGGCGAGCTGAACGCCAAGTTCGGCGCCATCCCCGACGCCCAGATCGCGGTCTTCCCGCCGCCTTCGGTGCAGGGTCTGGGCACGATCGGCGGCTTCCGCATGCAGATCGTCGACAAGGCGGGCCTGGGTCCTGACGAGCTGAACAAGCAGACCCAGAACCTGATCGACAAGGCGCGCAAGGATCCGGCCCTGGTCGGGGTGTTCTCGACCTATCAGGTCAGCGTTCCGAAGATCGAGGCCAATATCGATCGCGAAAAGGCCCGCGCCTCGGGCGTGTCGCTGACCGACCTCTTCGAGACCATGCAGGTCTATCTGGGCTCGCTGTACGTCAACGACTTCAACCGCTTTGGCCGCACCTACGAGGTCAATGTCCAGGCCGACCAGAGCTTCCGCCTGCAGCCCGAGCAGATGCTGCGCCTGCAGACGCGAAATGGCTCTGGCCAGATGATCCCGCTGGGCAGCTTCGTCAGCTTCAAGGAAGCCACCGGTCCCGATCGCGAGAGCCACTATAACGGCGTGCTCACGGCCGAGATCAATGGCGGTCCGGCCCCCGGCTACTCTTCGGGCCAGGCCCAGAAGGCGCTGGAGGACCTGGCCAAGAAGGAACTGCCCAACGGCATGGGCTACGAGTGGACCGAGCTGACCTACCAGCAGATCCTGGCCGGCAATTCGGCGGTCTACATCTTCCCGCTGTGCGTGCTGCTGGCCTTCCTGGTGCTGGTCGCCCAGTACGAAAGCTGGAGCCTGCCGCTGGTCGTCATCCTGATCGTGCCGATGACCCTGCTGTCCGCCCTGGCCGGCGTCCTGCTGACCCATGGCGACAACAACATCTTCACCCAGATCGGGTTGATCGTGCTGGTGGGGCTGGCCTGTAAGAACGCCATCCTGATCGTCGAATTCGCCAAGGAGCGCGAGGAACATGGCGACACGCCGCTGCAAGCGGTGCTGGAAGCCTGTCGCCTGCGCCTGCGGCCGATCCTGATGACCTCGATCGCCTTCATCATGGGCGTGTGGCCGCTGGTCGTCAGCCACGGCGCGGGTTCGGAGATGCGCAAGGCGATGGGCGTGGCGGTGTTCTCCGGCATGCTCGGCGTCACGGTCTTCGGCCTGATCCTGACCCCGATCTTCTACTACGTCATCCGCCGCAACACGGCCCGCCGGGCCGCGCTGAAGGCGGCGCGGATCGCGGCCACGCCGGTGGAGAGCCACTGATGCGCGCCCGCACGTCCACCTCCCTCCCCCTTCGATGGGAGAGGGGCAGGGGTGGGGATGACAGCGCAGGCGGGCTTCAGCTCGGCCGCGCCACCTCTGGAACCTCTTTAACCCCCATCCCCGCCCTTCCCCCATCAAAGGGGGAAGGGAGATCGTCGAGGTCTCCCATGACCATTCTCAAGCTCGCCCTTATCGCCGGCGTCTCCCTGACCGCCGCCGCCTGCGCGGTGGGGCCGAACTACAAGGCGCCGGCGACCCCGCCGGCGGCCTTCCAGAACGCGGATCCGGCCGTGTTCACCGCCGCCAATCCGGAAGCGGACTGGTGGAAGGCGTTCGGCGACCCGGTGCTGGACCAGCTGGTCGGCCAAGCCTTCTTGGCCAATCTCGACCTGAAGATCGCCGTCGCGCGCGTCGCCGAGGCCCGGGCCCTGTTCAACGAACAGAAGCTCGACCTGCTGCCGCACGTCACGGCCGACGGGACCTATGTGAAGAGCGACCAGCAGCAGCCCGGCTCGAACGGCCGGCGCGTCGAGAGCTCGACCTACCAGGCCGGTTTCGACGCCGGCTGGGAGATCGACCTCTTCGGCCGCGTCCGTCGCGGCGTGGAAGCGGCGAGCGCCGACGCCGGCGCGGCCCAGGCCGAGCTGCGCGACGCCCAGGTCACGGTCGCCGCCGAGGTGGCTCGCAACTACCTCGAGCTGCGCGGCGCCCAGGCCCGGCTGAAGGTCGCCAACCGCAACCTCGAGACCCAGCGCGAAACCGTGCGCCTGACCAAGGTGCGGTTCGACGCCGGGGCCGGCAGTCCCATCGACGTCGCCAGCGCCCAGGCCCGCCTGAACGCCACCGAGGCGGCGATCCCGGTCCTGATCACGGCCGAGAAGCGCGCCAACTACCGCCTGGCGGTCCTGACGGGTCAGCGCCCCGGCGCGCTGGACGCGCTTCTCGTCGCGCGGGAGGCCGACGTCCGTCCGCTGATCACCGCCCTGCCGATCGGCGACGCGGGAGACCTGCTGCGCCGTCGCCCGGACGTGCAGGCGGCCGAGCGTCGCCTGGCCGCGCAGACCGCCCAGGTCGGGGTGGCCACGGCCGACCTGTTCCCGCGCGTCTCGGTGACCGGCTTCGTCGGCTTCCTGTCGGGGACCTCGGCCGGCTTCGGCAACGGCGCCAGCAAGGCCTGGTCGGTGGCCCCCAGCGTCAGCTGGCCGGCCCTGGACCTGGGCAGCGCCCACGCCCGCCTGCGCGCCGCGCGGGCCCGCGACGACGCGGCCCTGGCCAATTACGACCAGACGGTGCTGCGGGCGCTGGAGGACCTGGAGAACGCCCTGGTCTCCTACCGTCAGCAGCAGTCCCAGTTGGTCAGCCTGACCAACCAGGCCGCCGCTTCGCGCCGGGCGGCCGAGCTGGCGCGGATCCAGTACAAGGAAGGCGGCATCGACTTTCTGGTGCTGCTGGACGCCGAACGCACCTTGCTGGCCGCCGAGGACAGCCTCAGCGTCGCCGAGACCGGCGTCAACACCGACGTCGTGGCCATCTACAAGGCCCTGGGCGGCGGCTGGAAAGCCTGACACCAAAGGTTCGCCCCGGCCGTTTCGCGACCGGGGCGAACTATTTTTCACGGCTCCGCTTGCATATGTACAGCAAACTCAATACCAATCCTGGCGACATGTGCCGGAGGTTGAGTTATGGCTACGCTTCAATTTTTGAAATCCGCCTATAGCGACGTCTCGCGTCTGCCGTTCGCCAATATCCCGGCGGCCGACCTGACCACCCTGCAGACCCTGGCCGGGCGCGTCGACGCCGCGACCTTGAGCCTGGCCGATGCGCGGATCGAGATCGGCAAGCTGGTGATCGCGTCCACGACGGTGGCCAATCTCTCGTACAACTTCTTCACTGGGGCGACGCCGACGGCGGTCGGCCTGGACTATCTGATCTCGCCGAACGGCGGGAACGCCAACAACCTGAACTCGGCCTACTACCAGTCGTTCTCGACCGATAACCGCTTCATCAACTTCGCGGTCAATCTGGGCAAGAACGGCGCGGGCAAGGACGCCTTCAACGCCGCCTATGGCGCGCTGGACCTGGCCGCCGCGGCGACCAAGGCCTATGGCGAGATCTTCGGCTTCGCCCCGGCGGCGGGCCTGATCAACACCATCCTGACCGACCAGGTGCCCAATGGCCTGGGCGGGACCTTCACCCGCGCGGAGTACTTCGCCTACTACGGCGGCGACGGCGCGAATGGCCTGGGGACCAAGGGCGCCATGGTCGGCTTCCTGCTGGCCGTGGCGGCCAACGAGCACATCGGCGTCTACGCCAAGGCCAATGACGCCTTCCTCGCCGACCTGGCCAACGACGGTCAGGCGACCTTCAACACCAACCTCGTCGCGACCTATGGCGATCAGCCGACCTATGCGGCCGGCGCGACCATCGCGGTGACCGACACCCAGAGCGTCTCGCCCGACGCGACCAACGCCGCGCTGCGCTCGACGACCAACAACGACACGGTCACGGGAACGACCAATAGCGGTTCGATCGTCGTCAGCGGCGGCCACGACGCGGTGACGTTCTCTGGCGCGGTAGGCGGCTATATCGACGGGGGCGACGGCAACGATACGATCTCCGTCGGCCAGTTGAATGCGGCGGTCGAGGTCCTGGGCGGCGCGCCGAACGGCAAGATCAGCGGCGGCGCCGGCAACGATCTGATCACGGTCGGCAAGATGATCAACGGCGCGGTCGTCGACGGCGGCGCGGGCGACGACACCCTGGTGATGGGCGCCGACACCGACACGTTCGGCACCACCAAGATCACCAATGTCGAGCACCTGGTGCTGCAGGACTTCAAGCTGTCCTTCACCTCGCCGACCCTGGGCACGACCACGGTCATGCCGCTGGTGGCCACAGGCTATACCGGCCTGCAGGACATCACCCTGCGCTCGTCGATCTCGACGCGGATCGACAACCTCGCTCAGAACGTGGCGCTGAAGATGGACGGGGTCACCGGCGGCGCGCTGAAGGTCAACTACCACGTCGACCTAGTGATCACCGGCATGTCCTCGGTGCAGGTTGGCGCCCCTGTCGTGAACGCCTATCTGAACAACGTCACCAGCAGCAACGCCACGCCGACCCAGCTGGTGGTCACCGGCAATGACGGTGCGCTGGTCGTGCACGTCCAGAGCGACAGCACGCTGGCCCTCATCAACTCGCAGACCGTCGACGGGCCCTACTCCAACGGCAAGGTCGTCGTTGTCGGGACCGGCCACCTGACCGCCAACTTCATCGGCAGCGAGGGCGGCTACAACCTCACAACCCATAACCTGGACGCCTCCAGCTCGGCGGGGATCGACGTCCTGGGGATCGGCGGCTCGGGCGGCGTCCCGAACACCGTCGTGCTGTCGGCCTACAATGACAGCGTGGCCGCCGACCTGCTTGGGGCCTCCGTGTCGACCTTCACCTTGGGCGCGGGCTCGGACGTCTTCAAGCTGTACGAAAGCGGCGTCTCGGCGCCGCGCTTCTCGAACCTTAGCGTCGCGAACAACAAGGTGACGACCTTCGCCACCCTCACCGACTTCGAGAAGGGTGTGGACCACGTCGACCTGGGGACGGTGATCCCAGCGGTGACCACCGGCATCAGCGCCGGCTCCGCCACCACCCTGGAGCAGGCGCTGATCAACGCTTCCAGCCAGGTGTCGGCCAACGGCACGGGTGTCTTCGAGTGGAACGGCGACACCTACATCTACCACCAGGACGCCACCGTCGGGGTCAATACCGGCGACGGCCTGATCCGCCTGGTAGGCGTCACCGGCCTAAGCGTTGGAACCGGCGCGGGCAGCGTCGACATCCACTTCGGCTAGGAGAAGCGGCTGATCAGAACCAGCCGGCTTCGCGCAGGGCCTTGGCATAGGCGCGGCTGACGGGCGCCTCCACGCCGCCCTTTAATTGCAGGGTCGCCCGGCCGTCGCCGCGCCGGGCGCCCTCGACCGCCGCCTTGGCGACCCACCACGAGCGGTGGGTCTGGGCGCCCTCGATGCCTTCCAGTTCGGCCACGGCGTCGGACAGGCGCATCAGGATCAGGTCCTGCCCGCGCGAGGTGTGCAGGCGCAGATAGTGGTCCTCGGCCGCCACGGCGAACAGCTCGGCGCCGCGCAGCTTGGCCGGCAGGCGCTCCAGAAACCGCGGACCCGAGGCGCCGACGGGCGCGGCGTGGGTCTCGACCGGCCGCCGCTGGACCAGGAAGTTCAGCCCCGTCATCGCCGTGGTGACGATGAACACCGGGACCAGGTAGATCGCCAGGGCGCCCGGCCGCAGGTGGCCGGAGAAGGTCAGCTCGCTGACCAGCCAGACGACGACGGTGAAGGGCAGGGTGACGCCGACCACGGTCAGCGCGCCATAGAGCCAGGGCCGTGCATCCGCCCGACCTTCGCGACCGATGAGCTGGCTGACGCCGGTGCCGACGACCGCCCCGGCCAGGCACAGACCCACCCAATAGGCCAGGCGTATGGGCAGCGGGATCTGGGTCGTCGCGAAAGCGCCGATCAGGGCCAGGAAGGCGCCGCCCACCGCCGACACCGCGAAGCCGCGCAGGGCTTCCTTCGTGGTCAGCGCCATTCGCGAAGCGCGAACGGCGTCCGCCAGCCGTTCACGAAACCGAGCCGGCGACTGACGCAACGACGATTGAGACACGGGCTCGGCCCCTCCACTCAGGTTTTCGACGGCGAGGCGACCCACCGCTCCGCTCGAAACCGGAGTGAACGAAGATGGCCTCGGAGGGCAAGTCAATCTCGCAGGGCGCCGAACGCTGGGCCAGCCTGCGCAACGCCGCGTTCGGCGTCGGCGCCGCCGTCCTGATCGTCGCGGTCGCCTCGCCCAAGCTGTTCACCGACTTCGCGGGCTATGCCGCACGCATACCGTTCCACCCTCACGCGCCGGACCTGTCGCGGATCGCCGAAGCGCCCGCCGTCATCAGGCTGCACCTGGTCTCGGCCCTGACCGCCCTGGCCATCGGCATCGCGCTGATGATGCGGGTGAAGGGTACGGGCCTGCACAAGCTGCTGGGCTGGACCTGGGTGCTGGCCATGGGATCGACGGCGGTCAGCTCGCTGTTCATCCGCGAGATCAACCACGGCGCCTTCAGCTTCATCCACCTGCTGTCGGGCTGGACCATCGTCGGCTTGCCGGGCGCGGTCTACGCCGTCAAGCGCGGCCGGGTCGCCGCCCACCGCCGGGCCATGACCGGCATGTTCACCGGCGGCCTGCTGCTGGCCGGCCTCTTCGCCTTCATCCCGGGTCGCCTGCTCTGGACCGTGTTCCTGGGCTGACCCTCTCAAATCTCATCGAAAGGACCTCATCATGTTCAAGACCCTGACCCTCGCCCTGGCCGCCGCCGCCATCCTCGCGCCGGCCGCCCACGCCCAGGACGCCCCTTCCCAGGCGGGCTTTGGCGATCTGACCCTGAGCTTCCCCGCCCTGGCCTCCAAGTCGGGCAAGGTGATGATCGCCGTCTATGACAGCGCCCAGGGCTGGAGTTCGGGCAAGCCGGCCCGCGTCGCCCAGGCTGCGGCGTCCGACGCCGAACCCGCCGCCAGGATCGTCGCCCTGCCGCCGGGGACCTACGCCGTCCGCGCGTTCCAGGACGTCGACGGCGACGGCAAGATGGGCATGAACCCCTTCGGCATGCCCGTGGAGCCCTACGGCTTCTCGAACGACGCCCTGCCGAACATGGGCCCGCCCAGCTTCGACGCCGCGACCTTCACGGTGAAGGCTGGCGCCAACACCCAAGTCGTCCACCTGCACTAGGAACCATAGCGATGAACCGGCGCGACATTCTGCGCGGCGCGGCCCTGATGGGCGGCGCTTCCCTGCTGACCCCCGAAGCGGTCTGGGCCGCCGCGGCCAACGCCAAGGCGGGGGACTGGACCCTGGGCCTGGCCGATGTCGAGGCCGACATCGCGCCGACCGGCCTGACCCGGCTGCACGGCAAGGCGCCGGCCGAGCTGGCCGGGACCCTGTTCCGCAACGGCCCGGCCAAGTTCCGCCGCCCGGGGCGTTCGGTCGGCCACTGGTTCGACGGCGACGGCATGGTCCGCAAGTTCCAGATCGCCGGCGGTCAGGCGCGGATGAGCGCGCGCTTCGTGGACACGGTGAAGCGCCGCAACGATACCGCCGCCAACGCGGTGATCACCCCGGGCTTCGGCACCGCCGCCGGTCCCGGCTCGGTGATCACCGGCCCGGACGACGCCAACGCCGCCAACACCTCGGTGCTGATGGCGGGCGGCGAGCTGTGGGCGCTGTGGGAGGGCGGCTCGCCGACCGCCCTGGATCCCGCCAGCCTGGCTACCAAGGGCTTCAAGACCCTGCGGCCGGACCTGAAGGGCATGCCCTTCTCGGCTCATCCGCGCGTCCAGCCCGACGGGACGGTCTGGAACATCGGTCTGGGCGGCGCCCAGGCGGTGGTCTGGAAGCTCGCCCCGGACGGCGCCCTCCAGAAGGCCGAGATGATCAAGCTGCCGCGCGCCAGCTACATGCACGACTTCACCGCCACCGACCGCCACCTGATCCTGGTGCTGCAGCCCTGGATGCAGGAGCGGATGGTCATGCCGTTCTCGACCTCGATGGCCTGGAAGCCCGAGCTGGGGACCCAGGTGCTGGTGCTGGACAAGGACGACCTGTCCAAGCGCCGGACGTTCGAGCTGCCGCCGTTCTTCTTCTTCCACCTGGGCGACGCCTGGGAGGAAGCCGACGGGACGATCCGCTTCGACGCCTGCGTCGACGACGATGCGTCGGGCACGGCGATCAACGCCGGCCTGCTTCTGCAGGGCCAGCATGTCCGCGCCGCCCCGCCGCGCCGGGCCCAGATCACCCTGCGCGCCGACGGCAAGGGCGAACTCGCCAGGGAGGCGGTGAGCGCCGAGTTCCCGCGCGGCGACGCCCGCTTCGCCGGCCTGGCCCGTCGCTATTCCGTACACGTCACCAACGAGCGGCCCGACCGTCCGCTGTTCCAGAGCGTGGCCGTCCGCGACTGGAAGAACGATCGCGACCAGGTGTTCGACTTCGGCCCGCGTCACCTGGTCGAGGAGGTGGTCTTCGTCCCGCGCCCCGGCTCGGCCGAGGAACTGGACGGCTGGCTGGTCGGCACGACGGTCAATCTCGACGCCAAGGCCACAGAGCTGCACGTCTTCGACGCGCGCCTTGTCAAGCAAGGGCCCGTGGTCTCCTGGCGGGCGCCCGTGGCCCTGCCGGTGACCTTCCACGGGGTGTTCGCCCAGGCCTAGAGAACAGGCCTGGATAACAACGGTCCCTTGCCAGGTCCGCCGGGATGCGCCTATCCGAGGACGGAGCGCAACCACGGCGGACCTCCATTTCCATGACCGCAACCAAGACCCGCGTCAGCGGGCGGGGCCGTCCATCCAAGGCCAAGGGGCTGGATCTCAAGGAGACCATCCTCGACGCCGCCGAGGGGCTGTTCGCCCGTCACGGCTTCCACGGGGTGACGACGCGCCAGGTGGCGGCCGAGGCCGGCGTCGATACGGCGCTGATCCACTACTATTTCGGGGCCAAGCGCGAGCTGTTCGACGCGGTGTTCGTGCGGCGCGCCGAAATCCTCAACCAGGCGCGCGAGGCGTCGATGAACGCCTATGTCGCGGGGCATGACGCCACCACCATGACGGTGGAGGGCGTGATCGAGGCCTTCATCGATCCGCTGCTGCGCATCTCCCAGGAGGGCGGTCCCGGCTGGAAGAGCTATTTCGCCCTGGTCGCCCAGGTGAACAACACGCCCGCCTGGGGCGGCGAGACCATGGCCCGGTTCTTCGATCCGGTGGTCCACCAACTGGTCGAGACCCTGAAGATCGTCCGCCCCCAGGCCGAGTATCGCGACCTCTACTGGTGCTATCAGTTCCTGACCGGGTCGATGATGCTGTCGCTGTCCGAGACCGGACGGATCGACTCGCTGTCGGAAGGCGAGTGCCATTCCAGCGACCTTGAAGCGGTCCGCCGCCGCCTGTTCTCATACTGCGCCGCCGGCTTCGAGGCCGTGATCGCCAAGGCTTAGGCGGAGCGCCCCCTCCGTCTCGTCGCCTATCGGCGCCGATCCACCTCCCCCGTGTCACGGGTGAGGAGAGGCCTTTCCTCCTCCCTTGCGAAGCGGGGGAGGTGGCGCTCTGCGGATACGCAGCGTGACGGAGGGGGCGCTTTCCGTCTTGGTATCATCCGCCCACACTCTTTTTCATCACTTGATGAAAAAGTTCTGGCGCTTGGCGCGGGTTCGGGTGATGGTGCTGGCAATTCGCTGTTCGATGAAATGGCGAACCCCGAGCACGCGTCCGCACAAGACGGATCCGGCTCGGACGGGCGGAACGCAAGGGAGGGAACCCCATGACTTCGATGTGGAAGGCTGCGCTGTTGGCTGGCGCGGCGTGGAGCACGATCGCGGGCGTCGCGTCGGCGCAAGAGGCGCCGGCGGCGAGCGACAAGGTCTCGGTCGACGAGGTGGTCGTTACCGCCCGTCGCCGCGAGGAAAACCTGAAGGACGTGCCGGTGGCCGTCTCGGCCTTCTCGGCCGAGAAGCTGGAACGCTCGGGCGGCACGGACATCACCGTGCTTTCGCAGACCACCCCGAACATCACGGTGCAGACCGCCCGGGGCTCGAACTCGACCCTGATCAGCTACATCCGCGGCGTCGGCCAGCAGGATCCGCTGTGGGGCTATGAGCCTGGCGTCGGCCTCTATGTCGACGACGTCTACATCTATCGTCCGCAGGGCGCGGTGCTCGACATCTTCGACATCGAGCGCATCGAAGTGCTGCGCGGCCCGCAGGGCACGCTGTACGGCCGCAACACCATCGGCGGCGCCATCAAGTACGTGACCAGGCGCCTGGGCGACGAAGCCGGCGCCAAGGTCCGCGCGACCTACGGCAGCTACAACCAGACCGACCTGATGGTCTCGGGTCAGACGCCGGTCGCCGGCGGCCTGTCGGTCGGCGGCGCCTATGCCCGATACAAGCGCGACGGCTACGGCAAGAACCTGACCACCGGCGCCGAGCAGTACGACAAGGACGTCGAGGCCTATCGCCTGAGCGCCGAGTACAAGCCGACCGAAGACCTGTTCTTCCGCCTGGCCTACGACAAGGTCGTCGACAACTCGAACCCGCGTCACGGCCACCGCGAGACCCTGCCGACCGTCGGCGCCTATCCGATCCTGGGCATCTACGACACCCAAGCCGGCCTGGGCGACAAGAACCACGTCCAGACCGAAGGCTTGTCGCTGACCGGCCAGTGGGACGCGACCAAGAACCTGTCGTTCAAGTCGATCACCGCCAACCGCAAGGGCCACACCCAGACCCTGATCGACTTCGACGGCACCCCGCTGCCGACGCTGGACGTGCCGGCCACCTACAATGACCGCTCGTTCTCGCAGGAACTGCAGGCGGTCTATTCGGACGAGAACGTCCAGGGCGTCTTCGGTCTGTACTACATGAACAGCCAGGCTTCGGGCGAGTTCGACACCATCGCCGGCAATCTGGGCGTCTCGATCGCCGACGGCGGCAAGGTCAACACCCAGAGCTTCGCGGCGTTCTTCGACTTCAGCGCCAACCTGACCGACCGCCTGAAGGTCTCGCTGGGCGCCCGCGCCACCCGCGACCACAAGCGCGCCAACGTGTTCCGCTTCTTCTATCTCGGCGCCACGCCGTCGCCGTATCAGGGCGGAACGAACCGTCCGATCCTGCAGGTGCGCACCAACTATGACGCCGCCCGCACCTTCGAACAGTTCACGCCGCGCATCTCGGTCTCGTACGAACTGTCCGACGACCTGAACACCTACGCCTCGTTCTCGAAGGGCTACAAGTCGGGCGGCTGGGACATGCGCGGCGACGCGTTCATCACCCCGCAGACGACCCAGGGCTACCTGCCGGAAGTCGTGAAGACCTACGAGGCCGGCCTGAAAGGCTATGCGATCGACCGCCGCGTCTCGTTCTCGTCGGCGATCTTCCTGTCGAAGTACACCAACCAGCAGGTCACGACCCAGGTCGTGGTGCCCTCGGGCATCGCCAGCTCGGTCGACAACGCCGGCGCCTCGACCCTGTACGGCGCCGAGTTCGAGGCCACGACCAAGTTCAGCCAGCACCTGTCGGGCAATGTCGCGCTGGGCTATATCCACGCCAAGTACGACACCTTCAGCCGCTTCGTGCCGGCTGGCGCGCCTAACCCGCTGAACCCGTCGACCGTGCTGGCCACCGGCCAGGTGGTCAATGTCGCCGACCTCTACGGCTTCCAGAACACCCCGAAGTGGACGGGCAATGTCAGCCTGACCTGGCGCACCGAGCTGGCCGGCGGCGATATCGCCATCACACCGATGGTCAGCTATCGCGACAAGTACCAGCAGTTCGAACAGCCGCTGCCGGCCCTCGACCAGAAAGCCTTCACCCTGGTCGACCTGACGGCGATCTGGACCGCTCCGGGCGGCAAGTACAAGCTGGCCTTCACCGGCAAGAACCTGACCAAGGAGAAGTACCGCACGGGCGGCTACAACTTCGGAGCGCCGACCTACAACAACTCGGTGATCGGTTTCTACGGCCCGCCGCGCACCTTCGCCGGCTCGGTCGAGGTGGCGTTCTAAATCTAGGCGACTTAGCTAGGGCGGGACCTGCTGCAACGGGTCCCGCCCTTTCTTTGTGTGGGCGGTAGCTTAAACGGGGGCGGGCATGAGCGAGCAGCAGCAGACGGCGACGAAGACCGAAGGGTCTGGCTATCGCTACGTGGTCCTGGCGATGCTGATCCTCGCCTACACCTTCAACTTTCTGGACCGGCAGATCCTCGGCATCCTGGCCAAGCCGATCAAGGACGAGTTCGGCCTGACCGACGCCCAGTTCGGCCTGATGGGCGGCCTGGCCTTCGCCTTGCTCTACACGACCCTGGCCATCCCGATCGCCTGGCTGGCCGACCGCTTCAGCCGCGTCTGGATCATGACCGCCGCCCTGACCCTGTGGAGCGGTTTCACCGCCCTGTGCGGCGTGGTCGGCAGCTTTTCGCATCTCTTCCTGGCCCGCATGGGCGTGGGCATCGGCGAGGCGGGCGGGGTGGCCCCGGCCTATTCGCTGATCTCGGACTATTTCCCCAAGCACCAGCGCGCCCGGGCCCTGGCGGCCTACGCCTTCGGCATCCCGCTGGGCACGGCGGCCGGCACCCTGGTCGGCGGTCTGCTGGCCGTGCACTACGGCTGGCGCACGGCCTTCATCGTCGTCGGCGCGATGGGCGTGGTGCTGGCCCCAATCTTCCGCTTCGTCGTCCGCGACCCGCCGCGCGGCGGCGCCGACCGTGCGCCCAATGCGCCGCCGGTCGCGCCGGCCCCGGCCGCCCCGGTGCGCGAGGTGGCGAGCCTGCTGGCGGCCAAGCCCAGCTTCTGGCTGCTAGCCCTGGGGGCGGCCTCGTCGTCTGTCTGCGGCTATGGCGTCGCCGCCTGGCTGCCGTCGTTCTTCATGCGCAGCCTGGGCCTGACCCTGACCCAGACCGCCTGGTACTATTCGGGCATCGCCTTCCTGGGCGGGGTGGTCGGCATCTGGATGGGCGGCGTGATGGCCGACCGCCTGGGCGCCAAGTCCAAGGCCGGCTACCCGCTGACCCCGGCCGTGGCCTTCCTGATCTCGGTCCCCTGCTTCCTGCTGGCCATGAACAGCGGATCGCTGGTCGGCGGCCTGGGCGGCCACGCTTCGCTGGCCCTGGCCTTCGTGATCTTCCTGGTCCCCACCGGCCTGAACCTGGCCTGGCTGGGACCCGTCACGGCGGCGGTGCAGCACCTGGCGCCCGCGCCCATGCGGACCACGGCCTCGGCCCTGTTCCTGCTGATCAACAACCTGTTGGGCATCGCCGTCGGGGTCTATTATTTCGGGGCCATGGCCGACTTCCTGAAGCCGACCTTCGGCGCGGAATCCCTGCGCTGGGCCATCTATACCGGCATGGGCTTCTACCTGCTGGCTGCCCTGCTGTTCTTCCTGGCCTCGCGCCGACTGGACAAGGACTGGGTGGAGTAGGGGATTGGGTAGAGTAGGGCGCGGCGAGACGTCGCCCCAAATCACCCACATGTATAGCGCCACTGTTCGGTCAATTTCGGGTATCAAAGGGCGCTAAACCAGAGCGCCAGAATGACACCCGAAGACCGACATATCTTTCACGATCCCTCCGGCAAGCGCGAGCGCCGGGCCAAGCTGGTGCTCGGCATCATCATTTCGCTGGTCGCCGCGATCGTGGCCGGCTTCGTCGCCACCCTGGCCTTCGCCCCGCGCCTGCCCGACGCGCCGCTGAAGGATCCCCACGTCCTGACGTCGCTGCACCAGGAAACCCCGCGCAAGACCAAGATTGTGAAGTCGTGGCGTCGTGTGCCCCGGCCGCTCACCGCGAAAGGCGAGGCCGCGCCCAGCGACGCCGCGCATCCGCTGTCGGTCGGCTTCTATGTCGCCTGGGACGAGGACAGCCGCGAGTCCCTGCGCCGCAACATCGACAAGCTGGACGTGGTGTCGCCGCAGTGGGTGGCGATAAACGGCGCCAAGGGCGACATCAGCCTGGTCGACGACGCCGAGGGCGTGGCGCGCATCGCCAATGCGCCGAACAAGCCGGCCGTCCTGCCGCTGGTTCACAACTCGGCCAACGCCGCCTTCAACGGTCCGCTGGCCGACGCCCTGCTGACCGACCCGGCCGCGCGCGCCAAGCTGATCAACAACCTGAAGGTCCTGGCCGACCAGCATGGCTACGGCGGCTATGTCTTCGACTTCGAGGCGCTCTCCGCCAAGGGCCTGAACGCCTATCCGCTGTTCCTGACCGAGGCCCGCGCCGCCCTGGCCGGGACCGGCCGCGAGGTCTGGGTCACCGCCCCGTTCGACGAGGAAGGCTGGCCGCTCAAGCGCCTGGAGCAAGCGTCCGACACCCTGGTGCTGATGGCCTATGACGAGCACTACGCGCTGGGCGACCCCGGTCCCAACGCCGGCCAGGACTGGTACCAGGCCGAGCTGGCCAAGCGCTTCGCCAAACAGCTGGACCCCAACCGCACGGTCCTGGCCCTGGGCGCCTACGGCTATGACTGGACCCTGAACAAGGACGGCTCGCGCGCGTCCGGGGCGCCGACCACCTTCCACGAGGCCATGCGCAACGCCCAGGACGCCGGGGCGACGATCCGCATGGACGTCAACGCTCTGAATCCTACCTATCAGTATACGGACGACAATGGCGACAACCACGTCGTCTGGTTCCTGGACGCCGTCACCCTGTTCAACCAGATCAAGGTTTCCGACGCCTGGAAGCCGCGCGGCTATGGCCTGTGGCGGATGGGTATGGAGGATCCGGGCGTCTGGTCGCTGCTGGGCAAGCCCTATGGCAAGGCCTCGGCCGGCGGCCTCACCACCTTGGCCAACGGCCAGGGCGTCGACTTCGACGGTGGCGGCGAGGTGCTGCGCGTGGCCCAGTTGCCCACGCCCGGCAAGCGCAGCTTTGAGTTCGATCCGGGCACGGGCCTGATTTCGGGCGAGCGTTACGACGTCATTCCCAGCAGCTACGTTATCGAGCGCTATGGTCAGAAGAAGGGCCTGGTGGCCCTGACCTTCGACGACGGCCCCGACGGTCGCTGGACGCCGAAGATCCTGGACATCCTCAAGCAGAAGAACGCGCCCGCGACCTTCTTCGTGATCGGCCAGAACATGCAGCGCCGCCCTGACCTGGTGGAGCGAG
Source organism: Caulobacter sp. FWC2 (assembly GCF_002742625.1). Classification (NCBI taxonomy): domain Bacteria; kingdom Pseudomonadati; phylum Pseudomonadota; class Alphaproteobacteria; order Caulobacterales; family Caulobacteraceae; genus Caulobacter; species Caulobacter sp. FWC2. The sequence continues at coordinate 4,763,640 of NZ_PEBF01000001.1, read as the reverse complement.
AGGTGGCCGAGGGCCATAATGTCGGCGGCCACAGCTGGACCCACCCCAACATCGCCGAGACGCCTCTGGCGCAGGTGCAGGTCGAGCTGAACGCCACCCAGCGCCTGTTCGAGGTGCTGACCGGCCGTTCGATGCGTCTGTTCCGCCCGCCGTTCTTCGGTGACGCCGAACCCTCGACCCCCCACGAGGTGGCCCCGCTCGTCATCGCCCAGACCCTGGGCTACATGACCGTCGGCCTGCGCATCGACCCGGACGATTGGCAGAAGCCCTCGTCGCAGGAGATCATCGACCGGGTCCTGGACCGCCTGGACAATCCGGGCGCCCGCCCGGGCCAGGTGGTGCTGTTGCACGACGCCGGCGGCGACCGCAGCCGCACCGTCGCGGCCTTGCCCGGCCTGATCGACCAGATCCGGGCGCGCGGCTATCGCCTGGTGACCATCGGCGAGCTGGCCGGCATGACGCCGCAGCAGGTGATGCCGCCGACCTCGCGCACGGCCGCCGACCTGTTCCTGGACCGCCTGGGCTTCGACTTCTTCCGCTGGGCGCAGGTGGTGATGACCTGGCTGTTCATCACCGCGATCTTCCTGGGCGTGGCGCGTCTGGTGTTCCTGGCCAGCCTGGCCCTGGTCCACCGCTTCTGGACGCATGAGGAGCCGGCGGATCTGGATAGCGAGAACGGTCCGCTGGTCTCGGTGCTGATCCCCTGCTTCAACGAGGAGAAGGTGATCGCCGCCTCGGTGGCGCGGATCCTGGAGAGCGACTGGAAGAACCTCGAGGTGCTGGTTCTCGACGACGGGTCCAAGGACCGCACGGCCCAGGAGGTCCGCGACCATTTCGCCAACGATCCGCGCGTGACGCTGCTGTCGTTCGAGAACGGCGGCAAGGCGCGGGCGGTCAATCGCGGCCTGGCCGTGGCCAAGGGCGACTTCGTCGTGGCCCTGGACGCCGACACCCTGTTCCCGCCCGAGACCATCGGCCGCCTGGCCCGCTGGTTCCAGGATCCGGACATCGGCGCGGTGGCCGGCAACGCCATCGTCGGCAACCGGGTCAATATCGTCACCCGCTGGCAGGCGCTGGAATATGTCACCGCCCAGAACCTGGAGCGCCGGGCGCTGTCGGCCCTGGGCGCGGTCACCGTGGTGCCGGGCGCCGTCGGGGCGTGGCGCAAGAGCGTGCTTGATGCGCTCGGCGGCTATCCGGCCGATACCCTGGCCGAGGACCAGGACCTGACCATCGCCTGCCAGCGCGCCGGCTGGAAGGTCGCCTTCGATCCCGAGGCCCGCGCCTATACCGAGGCGCCCGACACCGTCGGCGGCCTGCTGAAGCAGCGCTTCCGCTGGTCGTTCGGCACGCTGCAGTGCGTGTGGAAGCACCGCAAGGCGATGTTCAATACGAAGACGCCGGTGCTGGGCTTCGTGGCCCTGCCGCAGATCTGGCTGTTCCAGATCATCCTGGCCGTGGCCGCGCCGCTGGTCGACTTCGCCGTCATCTGGAGTCTGATCAGCGGTCTCTACGGCGCGATCGCCCACCCCGTGGAATGGCGTCCGGACGACATGCTGCTGGGGTTGGTCTACTGGGCGATCTTCATCGCCGTCGACCTCTCGGCCGGCGCCCTGGGCATGGCCCTGGAGAAGCGCGCGCCCTGGGCTGACCTGCCGTTCCTGCCGGTGCAGCGGTTCGGCTACCGCCAGCTGATGTACTATGTCGTGGTCAAGTCGGTGATCATGGCCATTCGCGGCGGCCGGGTCGGCTGGGGCAAGCTGGAGCGGCGTGGGTCGGCCTTGGTCGGCAAGGGCGGCTGATCACCGCCTGAACCGCTTGCCAGCCTCGCGCCGGCATGGCCAATCTCTCGCCGAGTTTTTGGGGGAGCGACCATGCGGGCGATGATCAGGGGTGGGATCGTAACGGCGGCGATGCTGCTGGCGGTGAGCGGCGCTCAGGCCTGGGCGGCCGACGGCCATCCGATCCTGCAGGTCGAGGTCGGCGCCCAGATCCAGGGGCCGGTCTCGGGCCGCCTGCTGGTCTTCGCCCAGCCCCTGGCCGCGGCCAAGGCCGGCGCCAAGGACGGCGTGATCGAGAGCGTCGAGGCCGATCCGTTCGAAGGCAAGGGCCAGGTCGCCGCGCGCGAGGTCGGCACGGTCCGCGCCGGCGCCACGGTCGAGATCGACCTGGACGGCGTCGCCGCCCCGCAGGTGTTCTCGAAGCTGCAGCCCGGCGAGTACGCGGTCCAGGCGGTGCTCGATCAGAACCACAGCTACAACTACAACGGCCGGGGCGGCGGCGACCTGGTCAGCCCGGTCACCACCGTGACGCTGCCGCTGGCCGCCGGGACCAAGCTGGTGCTGGACAAGGTCGAGCCGGCTTATGACCCCTTCAAGCTGCCGCCTGAAGCGTCCAAGGAAGCCGTGGCCCGGCTGGCGGCGGCCAAGCCGCACATCGCGGCGGTGAACTTCGTCAGCCCCGCGCTCAGCGCCTTCTTCGGGCGGCCGATCACCATGAAGGGCTGGGTCCTGACCCCGCCCGGCTACGAGACCGGCAAGACCCGCTATCCGACGGCCTACTACACGCACGGCTTTGGCGGCTCGAACGAGTACCTGGTCGGCCAGGCGACCCGCATGTACGACCTGATGGCCAAGGGCGCGGCCCCGCCGATGATCTGGGTCTATCTGGACGAGAGCAGCGCCACCGGCACCCACGAGTTCGCCGACAGCCTCAACAACGGTCCGTGGGGCAAGGCCCTGACCGAGGAGCTGATCCCGGACCTCGAAAAGCACTGGCGCATGGACGCCAAGGCCGGCGGCCGCTTCCTCAATGGCCACTCCTCGGGCGGCTGGGCGACCCTGTGGCTGCAGACCCGCTATCCGAAGGTGTTCGGCGGTACGTGGTCGACCTCGCCCGATCCCAGCGACTTCCATGACTTCACGGGCGTGGATCTCTACGCCCCCAACGCCAACGTCTACTTCAAGCCGGACGGGTCTTTGCGCCCCATCGCCCGCGACCACGACAAGGTGCTGGCCACGCTGAAGGACATGGTCGCGCTGGAAGAGGTGCTGGGCGAGTATGGCGGCCAGTTCGGCTCGTTCGACTGGGTGTTCTCGCCGCGCGGTCCCGCGGGCCGGCCCGTGCCGATGTTCGACCGGGCGACGGGCGCGGTCGATCCGGTCGTCGTCGCCTACTGGAGCCAGCACTACGACATCGCCGCGCGACTGAAGGCGAACTGGCCGGCGCTGAAGCCGGACCTGGACGGCAAGGTCCACCTGATCGTCGGCACCGCCGACACCTTCTATCTGGATGGCGCGGCCCGAAAGCTCGAGGCGGTCATGCAGGGCCTCGGGGCCAAGACCGACTTCCGCTACCTGAAGGACAAGACCCACGGCGACCTCTACCAGGTCGGCGACGACCGCCAGGCCCTGATGAAGCAGATCGCCTGGGAGATGTACGCCGTCGCCCGGCCGGGTTCGAAGCCGCCGGCCGCGTCCAAGCCCTGACCGTCGGGCCGGTTATCGCGCCTCAACGGCACACGCGTTTTCTGACACCGGTAGACAGCCGCTGAGGCGGGGAAATTTGTGACCGGTAACAGTTACGCAGCGTCAAGGGCTTCCCGTGCCCGGAGCGTGCAGATGCCCGGTCCGGGTGTCTCGTTGGACAAGATAACGGCGCAAGCCCTCACCTTATCGTCTTCGTGCGGTTGCGCCTGCGAAATAGCGCTCCTATAACCCGGCCACATTTCAGAAAGCCGTCGTCGAGACCGGGCCCTCATGAACATCCACGAACATCAAGCCAAAGCCGTACTCGCCGAGTTCGGCGCCCCCGTGCCGCGCGGCTTCGCCGCCTTCACGCCCGCCGAAGCCGCCGAAGCCGCCGGAAAGCTCGGCACCTCGGTCTTCGTCGTGAAGAGCCAGATCCACGCCGGCGGCCGCGGCAAGGGCAAGTTCGAGGGCCTGGGCCCCGACGCCAAGGGCGGCGTCCGCGTCGTCAAGTCGGTCGAAGAGGTCCGCACCAACGCCGAGGAAATGCTCGGCCGCGTGCTGGTGACCCACCAGACGGGCCCCAAGGGCAAGCAGGTCAACCGCCTCTACATCGAAGAAGGCGCGGCGATCGCCAAGGAATTCTACCTGTCGCTTCTCGTCGACCGCGCCTCGAGCAAGGTCTCGGTGGTCGCCTCGACCGAAGGCGGCATGGACATCGAGGACGTCGCCCACTCGACGCCCGAGAAGATCCACACCTTCACCATCGACCCGGCGACGGGCGTGTGGCCGACCCACCAGCGCGCCCTGGCCAAGGCCCTGGGCCTGACCGGCGGCCTGGCCAAGGAAGCCGCGGCGCTGCTGACGCAGCTCTATACGGCGTTCATGGCCAAGGACATGGCCATGCTGGAGATCAACCCGCTGATCGTGACGGCGGATGATCACCTGAAGGTTCTGGACGCCAAGCTGTCGTTCGACGGCAACAGCCTGTTCCGTCACCCGGACATCAAGGCGCTGCGCGACGAGAGCGAAGAAGACCCCAAGGAAATCGAAGCCTCGAAGTACGACCTAGCCTATATCGCCCTGGACGGCGAAATCGGCTGCATGGTCAACGGCGCGGGCCTGGCCATGGCCACCATGGACATCATCAAGCTGTACGGCGCCGAGCCGGCCAACTTCCTGGATGTCGGCGGCGGCGCCAGCAAGGAGAAGGTCACCGCGGCCTTCAAGATCATCACCGCCGATCCGGCCGTCAAAGGCATCCTGGTCAACATCTTCGGCGGCATCATGCGCTGCGACATCATCGCGGAAGGCGTCATCGCCGCCGTGAAGGAAGTCGGTCTCCAGGTTCCGCTGGTCGTCCGCCTGGAAGGCACCAACGTCGAACTCGGCAAGAAAATCATCTCGGAAAGCGGCCTGAACGTCATCGCCGCCAACGATCTGTCTGACGGCGCCGAGAAGATCGTCGCCGCTGTGAAGGGCGCCCGCTAAATGTCGGTTCTGATCGGTTCGCACACCAAGGTCATCTGCCAGGGCATCACCGGCGCTCAAGGCACGTTCCACAGCGAGCAGGCCATCGCCTACGGCACCAAGATGGTCGGCGGCGTCACCCCCGGTAAGGGCGGCCAGACCCACATCGGCCTGCCGGTGTTCGACACCGTCGCCGAAGCCAAGGACCGCACCGGCGCCGACGCCTCGGTGATCTACGTCCCGCCGCCCTTCGCGGCCGACTCGATCCTGGAAGCCATCGACGCCGAGATCCCGCTGATCATCTGCATCACCGAAGGCATCCCGGTGCTGGACATGGTCAAGGTCAAGAAGGCCCTGGCCGGCAGCAAGTCGCGCCTGATCGGCCCGAACTGCCCGGGCGTTCTTACGCCCAACCAGTGCAAGATCGGCATCATGCCGGGCGGCATCTTCTCGGAAGGCTCGGTCGGCGTCGTGTCGCGTTCGGGCACCCTGACCTATGAAGCCGTGTTCCAGACCACCAACGCTGGCCTCGGCCAGACGACGGCTGTCGGCATCGGCGGCGACCCGGTCAAGGGCACCGAGTTCATCGACGTGCTGGAACTGTTCCTCGCCGACGAAGCCACCAAGTCGATCGTCATGATCGGTGAAATCGGCGGCGCGGCCGAAGAAGAAGCGGCCCAGTTCCTGAAGGACGAAGCCAAGCGCGGTCGCAGCAAGCCCATGGTCGGCTTCATCGCCGGTCGCACGGCCCCTCCCGGCCGTCACATGGGCCATGCCGGCGCCATCGTTTCGGGCGGCAAGGGCGGCGCCGAGGACAAGATCGCGGCGATGGAAGAGGCGGGCATCCGCGTCTCGCCTTCGCCGGCCAAGCTGGGCGAGACCCTGCTGGAAGTCCTGAAGGGCTAACTAGACACCGAAACCCCGCCGCGCGCGGGGCCCAGGTTTTTTGCGACCGCCAGTCGACGATCCGAAAAAATCACCTGGGCCCCGCCAAGCGACGGGCGCTCGGGTGATTGAGAGACTATATTTACGGGCAGTGCGGTAGCGCTCCTCGTAGAGCACCCGGATCCGAAGGCACAGAACGATGGCGGACGACGCAGGCATCATCAACCAGGTCTTGACCGAGACCAGCTTCCTCTACGGCGCCAACGCGGCGTTCGTGGAAGACCTCTACGCCCAGTGGGCGGAGAATCCTGGATCGGTCGAACCCTCGTGGAACGCCTTCTTCGCCAGCCTCGCCGAGCAGGCCGACCAGGTTAAGCGCGCCGCGCAGGACCCGGCCTGGAAGCCGAAGAAGGTGCCCAGCGTTCGCCCCGACTGGCTGTCGGCCCTGGACGGCCAGTGGGCCAGCGTCGCCCCCGCCGTCGAAGCCAAGATCGCCAAGGCCGTCGAGGGCAAGGCCCCCGGCGCCTCTTCCGAAGCCGTCCGCGCCGCCACGCTGGACAGCCTGCGCGCCATCATGATGATCCGGGCCTACCGGATGCGCGGCCACCTGGCCGCCAACCTCGACCCGCTGGGCCTGGAGCCGCCGAAGCCCGCCCCGGAACTGGATCCGGCCACCTACGGCTTCTCGGACGCCGACTACGACCGGCCGATCTTCCTCGACTTCGTCATGGGCATGGAAACCTCGACCATCCGCGAGATGCTCGAGATCCTGCGCCGCACCTACTGCGGCAATGTCGGCGTGCAGTACATGCACATCTCCGATCCGCACGAGAAGGCCTGGCTGCAGGAGCGCATCGAGGGCCGCGACAAGGAAATCGTGTTCTCCAAGGAGGGCAAGGTCGCCATCCTGAAGAAGCTGATCGAGACCGAGGGTTTCGAGAAGTTCCTGCACAAGCGCTTCCCCGGCACCAAGCGCTTCGGCCTGGACGGCGGCGAATCCATGGTCCCGGCCATGGAGCAGATCATCAAGCGCGGCGGCGCCCTGGGCGTGAAGGACATCGTCCTGGGCATGCCGCACCGCGGTCGCCTGAACGTGCTGGCCGCCGTGATGGGCAAGCCCTACCACGTCATCTTCCACGAGTTCCAAGGCGGCTCGTCGGTCCCCTCGGACGTCGAGGGTTCGGGCGACGTGAAGTATCACATGGGCGCCTCGTCGGACCGTGAGTTCGACGACAACAAGGTCCACCTGTCGCTCACCGCGAACCCGTCGCACCTTGAAATCGTCAACCCGGTCGTGATCGGTAAGGCCCGCGCCAAGCAGGCCTTCACCCTGCGCGAACAGCCGGACGCCGGTCGCGGCCACGTGCTGCCGCTGCTGCTGCACGGCGACGCGGCCTTCGCGGGCCAGGGCGTGGTGGCCGAGTGCTTCACCCTGTCGGGCCTGAAGGGCTACCGCACGGGCGGCACCATCCACTTCATCGTCAACAACCAGATCGGCTTCACGACCAGCCCGCGCTACTCGCGCAGCTCGCCGTATCCCAGCGACATGGCGCTGATGGTCGAAGCCCCGATCTTCCACGTGAACGGCGATGACCCGGAAGCGGTCGTCTTCGCCGCCAAGGTCTCGACCGAGTACCGCCAGAAGTTCGGCAAGGACGTGGTCATCGACATGGTCTGCTACCGTCGCTTCGGTCACAACGAAGGCGACGATCCGACCATGACGTCGCCGATCATGTACGCCAAGATCAAGGGCCACCCGCCGACCCGCGAGCTCTACGCCAACCGCCTGATCGGCGAGGGCGTGATCTCGCAAGCCGAGTCGGACGCCTGGGTCAGCGAGTTCGAGAAGTTCCTCGACGCCGAGTTCGACGCCGGCAAGAGCTACAAGGCCAACAAGGCCGACTGGCTGGACGGCAAGTGGAAGGGCCTGGCCCTGCCGGGGGACGAAGAGCGTCGCGGCAAGACCGCCTTCCCCAAGACCCGCCTGCTGGAAATCGGCCGCCAGATCACCACGATCCCGGACCGCATCAACGCCCACAAGACCGTCAAGCGCGCCATCGACAATCGCCGTGAAGCGATCGAGAAGGGCGAGGGCATCGATTGGGGCACCGCCGAGCACCTGGCCTTCGCCACGCTTCTCGACGAGGGCTTCCCGGTCCGCCTGTCGGGCCAGGACTCGGTGCGCGGCACCTTCACCCAGCGCCACTCGGACGTCATCGACCAGACGACCGAAGAGCACTACACGCCGCTGAACAACATCCGCGCCGGCCAGGCCCACTACGAAGTGATCGACTCGGCCCTGTCGGAAGAGGCGGTGCTGGGCTTCGAATACGGCTTCTCGCTTGCAGACCCGAACACCCTGACCCTGTGGGAAGGCCAGTTCGGCGACTTCGTGAACGGCGCCCAGGTGGTCATCGACCAGTTCATCAGCTCGGGCGAGCGCAAGTGGCTGCGGATGAGCGGCCTCGTCATGCTGCTGCCGCACGGCTACGAAGGCCAAGGCCCCGAGCACAGCTCGGCCCGCCTGGAGCGCTTCCTGCAGTCGTGCGCCGAAGACAACATGCAGGTCATCAACTGCACGACGCCGGCGAACTACTTCCACGCCCTGCGCCGCCAGATGAACCGCGAGTTCCGCAAGCCGCTGATCGTGATGGCCCCCAAGAGCCTGCTGCGCCACAAGCGCGCCGTCTCGAACCTGGACGACTTCGCCGAAGGCTCGGCCTTCCACCGCGTCATGGTGGACGGCGCGGAAGCCGGCTGCGACGTCGGCGGGATCACGCTGAAGAGCGACGACCAGATCAAGCGTGTCGTCATCTGCTCGGGCAAGGTCTATTTCGACCTCGTCGACCATCGCGCCAAGACCGGCCGCGACGACGTCTATCTGCTGCGTCTGGAGCAGTTCTATCCGTGGCCGATGCGGTCGCTGATGAACGTGCTGAGCCGCTTCAAGAACGCCGACCTGGTCTGGTGCCAGGAAGAACCCAAGAACATGGGCGGCTGGACCTTCGTCGATCCGTGGCTGGAGCTGACGCTCGACAAGCTGGACATCAAGGCCAAGCGCGCCCGCTATGTGGGTCGTCCGGCCTCGGCGTCCACCGCTGCGGGCCTGATGAGCCGCCACCTGAAAGAACTCGAGACGTTCCTCAACGAGGCCTTCGCGTAAGCGTCGCCACCTCGTTCTAGACATCCGCCGGACCAAACAAGAGAGACCTGGAAAGCCCCATGGCCGACATCAACACCCCCGCCCTCGGCGAATCCGTCACCGAAGCGACGGTCGCCCGTTGGACCAAGAAGGTCGGGGAGGCCGTGAAGAAGGACGAGATCCTCGTCGAGCTGGAGACCGACAAGGTCAGCCTCGAAGTGGCCTCGCCCGCTGACGGCGTGCTGTCGGCCATCGGCGCCGAAGAAGGCGCGACCGTCGTTCCGGGCACGATCCTGGGCGTGGTGACCGAAGGCGCGACCGCGTCGGCCGCTCCGGCCGCCGCTGCCCCGGCCCCGAAGGCCGCCGCTCCGGCTCCGGCCCCCGCGCCGGCTCCCGCCGCTGCTGCCCCGGCTCCCGTCGCTTCGGCGCCCGCCGCCGCGCCGGTCAGCCCGGCCCCGGCCCGCGTCGCCGCCGAGAACAATCTCGACCTGTCGAAGGTCGCGGGCACCGGCAAGGACGGTCGCGTGACCAAGGGCGACGCCCTGGCCGCCCTGGAAGCTCGCGCCTCGGCTCCGGCCCCGGCCGCCGCTCCGGCCGCGCCGCGTCCGATCCATGAGCGCGAAGAGCGCGTGAAGATGACGCGCCTGCGTCAGACGATCGCCCGTCGCCTGAAGGAAGCCCAGAACACCGCCGCCATGCTGACGACCTTCAACGAGGTCGACATGAGCGCCGTGATGGCTCTGCGCGCCCAGTACAAGGACGTGTTCGAAAAGCGCCACGGCGTGAAGCTGGGCTTCATGTCCTTCTTCACCAAGGCCGTGGTGGCCGCGCTGAAGGCGATCCCGGACGTCAACGCCGAGATCGACGGCACGGACATCGTCTACAAGAACCACTACGACATCGGCGTCGCCGTCGGCACCGACAAGGGCCTGGTGGTTCCGGTCGTCCGGGACGCCGACGCGCTGAACCTGGCCGAGATCGAAAAGGCCATCGGCGCCCTGGGCAAGAAGGCCCGCGACGGCCAGCTGTCCATCGAGGACATGCAAGGCGGCACTTTCACGATCACCAACGGCGGCATCTACGGCTCGCTGATGTCGACGCCGATCCTGAACGCGCCGCAGTCGGGCATCCTGGGCATGCACGCGATCAAGGAACGCGCCATGGTCGTGAACGGCAAGATCGAGATCCGCCCGATGATGTACCTGGCCCTGTCCTACGACCACCGCGTCGTTGACGGCGCCGGCGCCGTGACCTTCCTGGTCAAGGTCAAGGAAGCCCTGGAAGACCCGCAGCGTCTGCTGCTGGACCTCTAAGGACTCCCATTCTAGGAACCAACGAGAAGCCCGCCCTCACCGGCGGGCTTCTTCGCTTGTGGAGCCGTCATGGCCAAGGACACCCTCTACCTGCTGGCGATGGGCTTCGACAAAGACGGCCAGCAGCGCTTCTGCCCCGACTGCGCGATGATGGAAGGCTACCTGGCCGCCTATCCGCAGCTGCGCGAGGTCCTCGACATCGTCCGCGTCGACTACCCCCGCCCGCGCCCGGCCCTGGTCGAGCGCCTGGGCGAAGAGCACCAGAACGCTCCGACCCTGATCCTGGCGCAGGCCTCTCCCGACGCCGGCCCGCACGGCGAAATCCAGACGGCCAATGGCCTAAGCTTCCTCAGCGACGCCCGCCCGATCACGCGGTGGCTGGCGGCGAAGTACGAACTGCCCGCGCCGCTCTAGCGGCTGGCCTTCAGCACCGCCGCGCCGAGCGCCGCGTAGTCGCGGTTGAAGTGGTGGTCGCCGGGCAGGCGGATCTTGGTGACTTCGGCATCGGGCAGGGTGGGGCAGATGTCGGCCTTTTCCGCGTCGCCGTAGACGCAGGTGATCTTCATGCCCGCTAAGGCCGCGATCGCCGGGCGCACCGGATAGGCGTCTGGCGTGGCGATGTTGAGCCAGCTGGTCGGGTGAAACTGCAGGTCGCCGTTCGGGCCGGTCCCGATCAGCACCAGGCGTCCGATGTGGCCGCGGAGATCGGCGGGCAAGTGCGGGATGATCGCCGGCAGGGCGTCGGCCCCGAACGAATAGCCGATCAGCGTCACCTTGGAGCGCCCCCACAGGCGCTCGTAGTCTCTCAGGGCCTGGGCCAGGTCGGCGGCGGCGCCTGCCGGCGATCGCTTGGTGGTGAAATAGCTCAGCGAATTGACGCCCAGGGTCGGCAGGCCGTTGTCGGCCAGGTACTGGGTCACGCCCTGATCCAGGGCCGCCCAGCCGCCGTCGCCCGAATAGAACACCGCCAGGGTGTCGCCGGGCTTGGCGCTGGCCACCGGGATCTGGTCGCCGCTCGCGCCCGGCCAGGCCGAGGCGGCGACAGGCGCGCCGAGGCTCAGGGCGATAGCGGTGAGGGCGGCGATGAGGCGAACGCGCATGGTCATGCTGGTAAGACGCCACCGACCGGTGGCGCTCTCCAGGCCGGCTGATGTCAAGCTTGTGGCGCGGCCTGCGGCGGGTCGTCGCGGCGGGTTTGCAAAAACCCGCCATTCTCCTTGAGTTTCAAGGCCGGGCGCGTCGAAAGCGGGTTCCGTTTTAGGCCGCATGCCTCTAAGGAACACGCGCCTCCAGAGGTCTGACAATATGGCCGGCGAGGCCCCATATTTTGTCCGGCGCCGCTTTCGGCGCGTCCTGAAGGCGAAGACCCATGGCTCAGTACGACGTCGTCATCATCGGTGGTGGTCCCGGTGGCTACAACGCGGCGATCCGCGCCGGTCAGCTGGGTCTGAAGACCGCGATCGTCGAAGGCCGCGGCAAGCTGGGCGGCACCTGCCTGAACGTGGGCTGCATGCCCTCCAAGGCCCTGCTGCACGCTTCGGAAATGTACCAGGCCGCCGTCGGTCCTGAGTTCGCCAAGCTGGGCATCGAGGTCAAGCCGAAGCTGAACCTGCCGCAGATGATGGCCCAGAAGGCCGAGAGCGTCGAAGCCCTGACCAAGGGCGTCGAGTTCCTGATGAAGAAGAACAAGGCCGACTACGTGAAGGGCTGGGGCCGCATCGACGGACCCGGCAAGGTGGTCGTGAAGGCCGAGGACGGTACCGAAACCGTGCTCGAGACCAAGAACATCGTCATCGCCACGGGCTCGGAACCCACCCCGCTGCCGGGCGTGAGCGTCGACAACAAGCGCATCCTCGACTCCACCGGCGCCCTGTCGCTGCCGGAAGTGCCCAAGCATCTGGTCGTGGTTGGCGCGGGGGTCATCGGCCTGGAGCTGGGTTCGGTGTGGAAGCGCCTGGGCGCCGAAGTCACCGTCGTCGAATATCTGGACCGCATCCTGCCGGGCACGGACACCGAGGTCGCCACCGCCTTCCAGAAGATCCTGACCAAGCAGGGCTTCAAGTTCCAGTTGGGCGCAAAGGTCACTGGCGCCGAAGCCGGCGCCAAGGGCGTGAAGCTGACCCACGAGCCGGTCGCGGGCGGCGAGGCCGCCACGATCGAGGCTGACTACGTGCTGGTCGCCATCGGCCGCCGCCCGTTCACCCAGGGCCTGGGCCTGGAAACGGTCGGCATCACGCCGGACAAGCGCGGCATGATCGCCAACGACCACTACAAGACCGGCGTGGCCGGCGTGTGGGTGGTCGGCGACGTCACCTCGGGTCCGATGCTGGCCCACAAGGCCGAGGACGAGGCCATCGCCTGCATCGAACTGATCGCGGGCAAGGCCGGCCACGTGAACTACGACATCATCCCGGGCGTCGTTTACACCAGCCCGGAAGTCGCCACGGTCGGCAAGACCGAGGACGAGCTGAAGGCCGCGGGCGTCGCCTACAAGGTCGGCAAGTTCCCGTTCCTGGCCAACAGCCGCGCCAAGATCAACCACGAGACCGACGGCTTCGTGAAGGTGCTGGCCGACGCCAAGACCGACCGCATCCTGGGCGCCCACATGGTCGGCCCGAACGTCGGCGACATGATCGCCGAATACTGCGTGGCCATGGAGTTCGGCGGCGCCTCGGAAGACGTGGCCCGCACCTGCCACCCGCACCCGACCCGCTCGGAAGCCCTGCGCCAGGCGGCCATGGGCGTCGAGGGCTGGGTGACCCAGGCCTAGGACGGCACGCGTAACGGGTCTTTACGATAAGTGATGACCACGTTCGTCAATCGGACGTAGAGTGGCGGGGTTTCGGCAACGGAGCCCCGCCATGCTTTTGTCCGCGTTGATCCTCGCCACCGCCCTCCAGGCCGCGCCGTCCGCCGAGTTTCCGGCCACGCCGCTGGCTAAGCCGCCGATCAAGGCGCGGCCGCGCCGTGCGCCGCCCGAGACCTTGCTGAGCGATAGGCAAGTCGAGGCCTGGAAGGCTCGCCTAAATCGCATCGCCCACTGCGGCGCCAACGGCCTTCAGAACGCCCAGGGCGCGCCGGACGAGGCTTTTGCTTCGCCCAAGGCGCTGGCCCGCCGGCAGTCGGAGAAGGCCACGCGATAGGGCGATCTGCCGATGGCCAACCATACGCTGACCGTGCTGCGCACGGAGGACGGCTGCCCCGTCTCCTCGACCGTCCGCTTCAACGTCGGACGCTGATCGCCCCGAATGAAAAACCCCGCCGGCGGACCGGCGGGGCTGTACGCGTCTTCGAGGGGAGGAACGCCCGAGGGGCGGGCGCTTACGCTTACTGAACTTGGTGGGCCGCCTGAGCGGTGCGGGATCAGAACTCTTCCCAGTCCTCGCTGGCGCCGACGGCCTTGGCCAGCTTGGCCTGGGCGGCGGCGACCGGATTGACGCCCGGGCGGCTGACCGTGCTGGCCAGGGCCGGACCACGGCTGGGAGCCGGCGCGGCGCGGGGTGCGGGCGCCGGGGTGGCCAGACGGTGGGTCGAGCGGCTGGCGCTCTGGGTCATGGTCGCGGTCGCGCCATTGACGCGGAAGCGGCCGATCATCTGCATCAGGTTGCCGGCCTCGCCCTTCAGGGCGTGCGAGGCGGCGGTCGACTGCTCGACCATGGCGGCGTTCTGCTGGACGGTCTGGTCCATCTGGTTGACGGCGGCGTTGACCTGGTTGAGGCCGGTGGCCTGCTCCTGGCCCGAGGCCGCGATCTCGCTGACCAGGGCGTCGATCTCGCTGACCTTGCTGGCGATGGCCTGCAGGGCCTCGCCGGTCTGGCCGACCATCGAGACGCCTTGGTTGACCTGCTGCGACGAGGTCGAGATCAGGGTCTTGATCTCCTTGGCGGCGTCGGCCGAGCGCTGGGCCAGGGCCCGCACTTCCTGGGCGACGACCGCGAAGCCGCGACCGGCTTCACCGGCGCGAGCCGCTTCGACGCCGGCGTTAAGCGCCAGCAGGTTGGTCTGGAAGGCGATCTCGTCGATGACGCCGATGATCTGGCTGATCGACTGCGACGACTTCTCGATCTGGTTCATGGCCTCGACGGCGTTGCGGACCACGATGCTGGAGCGCTCGGCGTCGCCGCGGGTCGAGCCGACCACCTTGGAGGCTTCCTGAGCGCCGGCCGACGAGCGCTTCACCGTGGCCGTGATCTCGTCGAGGGCGGCGGCGGTCTCTTCCAGGCTGGCGGCCTGCTGCTCGCTGCGGCGCGACAGGTCGTCGGCGGCCGAGGCGATCTCGTCCGAACCCGCACCGATGCTGTTGGCGGCGTGGACGATGGTGCCCATGGCGTCTTCCAACTGGCCGATGGCGCCGTTGAAGTCCATGCGCAGGCGCTTGTAGGCGTCCGGGAATTCCTGTTCGAGGCGGTAGGTCAGGTCGCCGTCCGACAGGCGGGCGAGGCCGGTGGCGATGGCTTCCATCACGAAGGCCTGCTCCTTGGCCGAAGCCTCGGCGATTTCCTGGTTGCGGCGGCGCTCGGATTCCGTCTCGGCGCTGGCGCGCTGCTGGGCGGCTTCGGCGGTGCGCAGGGCCAGGGCGTTGTCCTTGAACACCTGGACCGAGCGGGCCATGGCGCCGACCTCATCCTTGCGGTCCGCGCCGTTGACATCGACGTCGACGCTGCCCTGGGCCAGGACTTCCATGGTCTTGGAGAGGCTGATCAGCGGCTTGGCGATCTTCGCCGAACCCACCCACATGGCGTACAGCATGGCCGCGCTGGCCGAGAGCGCGCCGAACAGCAGCAGCACGATGGCGCCGGTGGCGCTGTCCTTCTTGGCCTGGGCGATCATGCCCTGGGTTTCTTTGTTGTGATGGTCGATCCAGGTCGCCACGTCCGTGGTCAGCTTGGCGATATCGGTGTCGATGCCGCCCATCATCATGATGGCGGCTTCCTTGGCGTTCTGCAGGCCCATATCCGCGCCGGCGCGGGCGTTGTCGTGGACCGCCTTGAAGCGCGTGCGGAAGGCGTTGATGTCCTTGGCCGAGTCGGGGTCGGCCTTGACGGCGGCGTCGAGGAAGGCGTTGCCTTGGGCGAAGGCCGTTTCGATGTCGTCCGAGCCCGACTTGGCGGCGTCCGACGCGCCGTCGTTGGCGATGGTGCGATAGGCGGCGTAGCCGACGGTGGCGACCTGGCGATTGAAGCGGGCGGTGTTCAGCTCCGTGGGCGCGCGCTCGTCGACCAGGGCCTGGGCGGCCCGCTCGACGGTCTTGACCTGCCACACGCCCGTGCCGACGCAGGCCAGGGCGACCAGGGCCAGCACGATCGCCGGCGTCATAACCTTGGTGGAAATCTTCAGGTCGTCGAACTTCATCACAGGCCTCATGCGGCGCGGGCGAGTGGGGGGAGGGCCCGGCGGAAACGCTCTTGGCAGCTAGAAATCAGAGTCACGTAAAGTCGCGGTTAATGCCCAAGGTTGCGTGGGGCGCCGCTGCATCCAGGCGCTCGATCGCGTGTCTCACGCCTTGGGATGAGCGGCCTGGTAGGCGGCCAGAAGGCCAGCCGCGTCGACCTGGGTGTAGCGCTGGGTCGTCGACAGCGAGGCGTGACCCAGCAAGTCCTGGATGGCCCGCAGGTCCGCGCCCGCGCCCAGCAGGTGGGTCGCGAAGGCGTGGCGGAAGGCGTGTGGCGTCACCCGATCCGAGAGGCCGAGACGTCCGCGCAGGGTCTGGACCAGACTCTGGACGTGGCGGGGCGACAGCGGTCCGCCACGCTTGGCCCGGAACAGCGGCTCGTCGGCGGTCAGCACGAACGGCAGCTCGTTCAGATAGACGTCGATGGCGTGTCGTACAGCGTCCAGCACGGGCGTGATGCGGGTCTTGCCGCCCTTGCCGGTGATGCGAATGGCCTGCCCCAGCGGGGCCTGTGAGAAAGTCAGCGAAAGCGCCTCGCTGATCCGCAGGCCGCAGCCCCACAGCAGGGTCAGCACCGCCTCGTCGCGGGCGGTCTCCCAGGGCTCGCGCTCGGTGTCGCCGGCCGCCTCGGTGATCAGGTCGCGCGCCTGGTCCTCGGAGACGGGACGCGGCAGGCCGATCTTCAGGCGCGGGCCGCGCACCAGCTCGACGGCGGCGTTGGCCACGCCGTGGCGCTGATCGAGATAGCGGTGGAAGGCGCGGATCGACGACAGGGCCTGGCTGATCGAGCGCGGGGCCAGGGCGTCCTCTCCCTGGCGGCGGAAGGCCAGATAGCCGCGCAGGTCGGCGGCCGAGATCTCGCCCATGGCCGAGAGGCTGACGCTCTCCCCGCGGTGCCGCTCCAGGAAGTTCAGATAGGCCAGGACGTTGTCGCCATAGGCCCGCACCGTGCGCGGCGAGGCCCGGCGCTCCAGCGTCAGGTAGTCCAGCCAGGCGGCATAGGCCTGGCGAGCGCTCCCGACGCCCGAGGTCACAACACGGGCCAGCGTTCGGCGGTGCGCTCGACCACACGGGCCAGGAAGTTGACCAGCTCGGTGCCCATGTCGGGCGTGAAGCCTTCCGGATCGGTCGAGCCGAAGGCGACCAGGGCCTCGCGGCGCGGCTCCCAGATCGCCATGCGGACCAGGGCCATGCTGCGGATGGTCTCGGCCTTGTCGCCGAACAGCGGCAGGGCCGGGGCGAAGAAGCCCATGCGGGCGATCGGGGCCTCGCCCAGGATCATGTCGACCTGACCCTCGGCCAGGATGTGCCAGCCGGCCGGAACTCGGCTGGGGCCCTCCAGCGCCATCACGCCGGTCGCCAGGCCGAATCGCAGCTGGGTCATTTCGTCGACGCGGCGGGCCAGGTCGGAGTGGTTGCGGGCGTCCAGCAGGTCGATGACCGCCGCGTGGGTCTGGGCCTGGGCCGAATAGTTGGCGCGGGCGTTGGCCTCGATCGCCTGGCGGACGCTGGCCTCCCGCTTGTGGGCGGCGGCGGCCCGGGCCAGGGCGCGCGGTCCGAAGTCGACGACATTGGCGGCGTCGACCCTCAGGCCCAGCTCGCCCAGCAGGTCTTCGTCGTGGCGCAGGAATTCCGGCTGGACGCGCAGGAAGTCGCGGACGCTCTCGGCGTCGACCGGTTTTCTGCTGGCGTTCGTCGCGTCGCTCATCGTCGTCCCCACCGGTAAAAAGCACTCCGCCCGGATGAAGCGGGCAAGACGGTTAATGTCCGCTTGATGACGACTCGACCGCGGCTCTCGACCTGGGGACGGTTTGGCGGCAAAAGCATGCCGTCATGTCCCGTATCGCTTCCGTCCTGCTGCCGATGCCGTTGCCGGAGGCCTTCGACTACGCCGAGCCGGACGGACTCGATCTGAGCATCGGCGACCATGTGGCGGTGCCCCTGGGCCCGCGCGTGATTCGCGGCGTGGTCGTCGCCCTGCGCGACGGGACGGGCGGCAACCGGCCGCTGAAGGTGATCCAGGGCCGGGTCGACGATCCGCCGTTGCCGCCGGGCGTGCTGGCCTTCGTCGAGTGGGCGGCGCGCTATTCGGTCGACCTGCCCGGCTGGCCGCTGGCCATGGCTCTGCGCGGCCTGCGCCATCCGCCGCCCAAGCCCGACAAGGTGCTGGTCCTTTCCGGAACCCAGCCCGCCCGCATGACGCCGGCGCGGCTGAAGGTGCTTGCGGCCGCCGAGGGCGTGAAGCTCTCGGGTGCGGCCCTGGCCTCGGCCGCCGGCGTCTCGGCCGGTGTCGTGAAGGGCCTCGTGGACGAGGGCGTGCTGGCGGTCGACTATGTAGAGCCCGAGCGCGGCCTGCCGCAGCCGGACCTGTCCTTGCCGCCGCGCGACCTCAACCCCGGCCAGGCCGCCTGCGTCGCGGTGATGAAGGAGATGCTGGACGCCGGCGGCTTCCAGGCGGCGCTGCTGGACGGGGTGACCGGCTCGGGCAAGACCGAGGTCTATCTGGAGGCCGTCGCGGCCGCGCTGGAGGATCCCGAAGCCCAGATCCTGGTGCTGCTGCCCGAGATCGCCCTGACCCAGGCCGTGCTGGCCCGCTTCGAGCAGCGGTTCGGCGCCCTGCCGGCCGAGTGGCATTCCGGCGTCTCGCCGCCGCGTCGCCGGCAGGTCTGGGAGGCGGTGGCCAGCGGCAATGCCCGCATCGTGGTCGGCGCCCGGTCGGCCCTGTTCCTGCCGTTCCGCAAGCTGCGCCTGATCGTGGTCGACGAGGAGCACGACAGCTCGTTCAAGCAGGAAGAGGGCTTCATCTACCAGGCCCGCGACCTGGCCGTGGCCCGCGCCAAGATCGAGGGCGCCTCGGTGCTTCTCGCGTCAGCGACCCCGTCTCTGGAGAGCCTGTTCAACGCCCAAGCCGGCCGCTACCGCTGGCTGCGGCTATCGGCGCGCCACGGCGCGGCCCAGCTACCCGACATCGACCTGATCGACATGCGCCAGACGCCGCCGGAGCCCGGCCGCTGGCTGTCCCCGCCCTTGATCAAGGCCATGGCCGTGACGCTGCAGCGCGGCGAGCAGGCCATGCTGTTCCTGAACCGGCGGGGCTATGCGCCGCTGGTGCTGTGCAAGGCCTGCGGCGAGAAGATGAAGTCGCCCGACACCGACAGCTGGCTGGTCGAGCACCGCTATACCGGTCGGCTGGTCTGCCACCTGACCGGCTTCTCGATGAAGAAGCCCGAGGCCTGCCCGCACTGCGGGGCCAAGGACAGTCTCGTCTCGATCGGTCCCGGCGTCGAGCGGGTCGAGGAGGAGGCGCGGCATATCTTCCCCGACGCGCGGATCGCGGTGTTCTCGTCCGACACGGTGATGGACGCCGAGGCCGCCAAGACCCTGGTGGCGACCATGGCGGCGGGCGAGATCGACATTCTCGTGGCCACCCAGGCCGCCGCCAAGGGTCACAACTTCCCGAACCTGACCCTGGTGGGCGTGGTCGACGCCGACCTCTCCTTGCGGGGCGGCGACCTGCGGGCCGGGGAGCGGACCTTCCAGCTGCTGGCCCAGGCCGCCGGCCGCGCGGGGCGTCACGAGAAGCCGGGCCGGGCGCTGCTGCAGACCTATTCGCCCGAACACGCCGTGATGCAGGCCCTGGCCGCCCAGGACCGCGACGCCTTCATCGAGGCCGAGATGGCGATGCGCCAGGACGCCGGCCTGCCACCGTACGGACGCTTGGCGGCGGTGATCGCCTCGGGGCCGGATGCCGCGGCGCTGGAGGCCTATGTCGACGCCCTGGCCGCGGTGATCCCCAATGCCGAGGGGGTCGAGGTGTTCGGCCCCGCCGACGCGCCGCTGGCCTTGATGCGCGGCCGCCGGCGCAAGCGGTTCCTGGTTCGGGCCGAGCGCAATGTCGACCTTCAAGGCTTCATGGCCGCCTGGCGCGCGCGGGCGAAGGTCCCGAATTCGGTCCGCGTGGTGATCGATATCGACCCCTACAGCTTCCTCTGAGCCCAAGTGTCGCAGCGGCCTCGCGTCGCATTTCCTTGAGCTTGACCATGCGGCCAATGTCCGGCGCCCGACGAAGGGATGAACCCGTCGCGGAAGGCTAGGCGCGCTCAGGCGCGCCGGAGGAGACCCATGAAATCATTTCTCACATCGGTGGCGTTCGCGTTCAGCCTCGCCGCGGCCGGTTCGACGATGGCCCAGACGGCCCCCGCTGCCGCCCCCCTGGCCGGCTCTGGCGGTTCGATCCAGTCGCCGTTGTTCAAAGCCTGGATCGCTGACTACCAGAAGGCCGGTGGCGAGCCGATCGCCTATACGGGTCAGAACTCGGCCTTCGGCATCAGCCAGATCGAGAGCAAGGCGGCCGATTTCGGGGTCACGGCCATGCCGCTGTCGGACACCGACCTGAAGGCCAAGGGCCTGTCGCAGTTTCCGTTCGTGATCAGCGGCACGGTGCTGGTCACCAATGTCCCGGGTCTGGAGAGCGGCAAGCTGAAGCTGGACGGTCAGGCCTTGGCGGCGATCTTCATGGGCAAGATCAGCAAGTGGAACGACCCGGCGCTGAAGGCCCTCAACCCGGGCCTCGATCTGCCCGACTGGCCGATCACCGTGGCGCACCGCACCGATCCCGCCAGCATGAGCCTGCTGCTGACCAGCTACCTGTCGTCGGTCAGCCCCGAGTGGAAGGCGGGCCCCGGCGCCGGCGAGACGGTCAATTGGCCGGCGGGCCTGGGCGGCAAGGGCAATGCCGGGATCAGCGAGATCATGTCCGGCACCATGGGCACGATCAGCTATGTCGAATACGCCTACGCCCTGGACCACAAGCTCGATCTGGTGGCGCTGAAGAACCATGACGGGGCGTTCGTGGCGCCGTCGCCGGCCGCCTTCTCGTCGTTCGCCGCTTCGGCGCCGTGGACCGCCAGCAAGGGCTTCGGCGTCCAGACCCTGGACCAGCCGGGCAAGGCGACCTGGCCGCTCGTGCTCGTCAGCTACGGCCTGCTGCGCGACGACGCCGCGCCCGACCGCGCCAAGCGGGTGCGCGACTTCTTCAGCTGGGGCTATGCGAACGGCGACGCCGCCATCACGGCCTTGGGCTATGCGCCTGTGCCGGCCTCGGTGAAGGCCGCGGTGCAGGCCCGCTGGAAGTAGTCAGTTCGTCGGCTCGCTCTTGTCCAGTGTCGGAGCCCCCGACGCTGGCTGGTGCGAGCGTAGGGGCAGGGCGGGGATCATCAGGATCGTCGCCAAGCCGGCGGCGATCACGAACAGGGCCGCGATCATCACCCCGCTGACGGCGTTGATCAGCGCGCCTTGCAGCACCGGGTCGGCGTGGGCCGCCTGGCCGCTGGCGGCGGCCTTGACCGCCATGCCTTCCAGCTTGCCGAGGTCGAGGCCGCCGCCGGGCAGGTCGGCCAGACGCGCGGTCAGCATCGTCCCGGCCAGGGCCGCCCCGACCGTCGAGCCGATCTGGCGGAAGAACTGGTTGGAACTGGTGGCCACGCCGATGTCGCGCGGGTCGACCGCGTTCTGGGTGGCGATGTTGAACAGGCTCTGGCCAGGGCCAAGGCCCAGCCCCACGAAGGCCAGCAGCACGCAGAGCAGCGGCAGGCTGTGGATCTTCGACAGGTCGTGCAGCATGAACACCGCGACCAGCAGGATGGCCGCGCCGGCCAGCATGTAGGGCTTGTACTGGCCGGTCTTGCTGACCAGTTGGCCCGCGACCGTGCTGCTGATGATCAGGCCGGCCATCAGCGGCAGCATGGTCATGCCGCTGACCGTGGCCGGCACGCCCCGGCCCAGCTGCAGGAACAGCGGCAGGAACATCACCACGCCCATGAAGGCCATGGAGATCAGGAAGCCGGCCAGGTTGGCCGTGGTGAACACCTTGTTCTGGAACAGGTGCATCGGCAGGATCGGATTGGACACCTTGGTCTCGGCCACCACGAAGGCGGCCAGCGACACGGCCGCCAGGGCGAAGAGACCCAGGCTCTGCGGCGAGCGCCAGGCGAAGCTGTGGCCGCCCAGGCTCAGCGCCAGCAGCAGCGGCACGAAGGCGGCGATCAGCAGGGCCGCGCCCAGGAAGTCGATCTTGCCCGCCCGACGATGCTCCAGCTTGGGCATCTTCACGATGACCATGAACAGCGACAGCAGGGACAGCGGCAGGTTGACGTAGAACACCCAGCGCCAGCCGGCGATCGTCTGGCTCCCGATCTGCACCGTGCCGTGGTCGGTGAAATAGCCGCCGATGATCGGCCCCAACACGCTGGCCAAACCGAACACCGAGCCGAAGATGCCGGCGAACTTGCCCCGCTCGCGCGGCGGATAGAGGTCGGCGATGATGGCGAAGGCGGTGGTGAACAGCGCGCCGCCGCCGATGCCTTGCAGGGCGCGGAACACGATCAGCTGCACCATGCCCGGCATGCCCAGGATGGTTCCGAACTCGCCCGCCAGGCCCGACAGCCACGAGCCGGCCAGGAAGATCGAGATGCCGGTGATCAGCACGGGCTTGCGGCCGAAGATGTCGCCCAGCTTGCCCCAGATCGGCACCATCACGGTGGAGGTCAGCAAATAGGACGTCGTGACCCACGAATAGAGATTGAGGCCGTTCAGCTCGGAAATGATCCGCGGCATGGCCGTGGACACGATCGTCTGGTCCAGCGCGCTGAGCAGGAACACGATCATCAGCGCCGTCAGGGTCAGGCGGCGCTCGGCGTCGGTGAAGGCCTGTGGCTTGGAAGTCTGCGAGGTCATCGGGGCCCTGAGAGCGTGATAAGCCGGGGTCGCCGACCTACCACGCTCCAAGGTGTGGACGTAGCGCTTAGTGGTCCTTCTTAGCCCCGCGCTTGCGCGAGAGCATGTTCAGTCCCTCGACGCCGGCCGAGAAGGCCATGGCCGTGTAGATGTAGCCCTTGGGCACGTGGGCGCCGAAGCCCTCGGCGATCAGCACGGTGCCGATCATCAGCAGGAAGCCCAGGGCCAGCATGACCACGGTCGGGTTGTCGTTGATGAAGTTGGCCAGCGGATCGGCGGCCAGCATCATGACGGCGACGGCGATGACCACGGCGGCGACCATGATCGGCAGGTGATCGGTCATGCCGACGGCGGTCAGGATCGAGTCGATCGAGAACACCAGGTCCAGCAGGATGATCTGGAAGATCGCGGCGCCGACATTGGAGATCACGACGGTGGCCTTGTCCTTCTCCAGCATTTCGTCGCCGTTGCCGGGATCGACGCTGTGGTGGATCTCCTTGGTCGCCTTCCAGATCAGGAAGACGCCGCCGGCGATCAGGATCAGGTCACGCCAGGAGAAGGCGGTCTCGAAGCCGGGCTCGCCGTGCGCGCCGACCGGGCCGTTGACGCCCAGGTCGAAGACCGGCGCGGTCAGGCCGACGATGAAGGCGATGGTCGACAGCAGGACGAGGCGCATGATCAGCGCCAGCGAGATACCGATGCGACGGACGCGCGTGCGCTGCTCGGGCGGCAGCTTGTTCGACAGGATCGAAATGAAGACCAGATTGTCGATCCCCAGAACCACTTCCATGACGACCAGCGTCACCAGAGCGGCCCAGGCGGCCGGATCGGCGACCAGGCTAAGGAGTTCGTTCATCGGTCCTCTCTAAGGTTATCGGCCAAGCCGCTGTTTCGCGTACGCATACATGTATCACAAGCGAGATAGGCGGGTAACGCTGATCTTTCCACCTTGGGGGCGGAAAGGCAGGCCCTTAAGGGACGCCGTCGATGCCGGACGCCGCCAACATAAAGCCCCTGACCGCGTTGCGGTTCTTCGCCGCCTTCTGGGTGGTGATGTTCCACTATTGGCCCAATCTGGACGTCGGCTTCACGCCGGCGGTCGCGCAAAAGGGCTATCTGGGGGTCGAGGCGTTCTTCGTGCTGTCGGGCTTCATCCTGTGCCACGTCTATCTTCGCGGCTTCGGGGAGGGGCGGTTCCGCTACGGCGACTTCCTGTGGAACCGGCTGGCGCGGGTCTATCCGCTGCACCTGGCCACCTTGATCGGTGTTGGCGCCATGGCGATCGTCGGCGCGATGGCGGGACTGAACGTCGATCCGAACATCCTGTCGTGGAAGTCGCTGCCGGCGAACCTGCTGCTGGTCCATGCCTGGGGCTTCGCGCCGGTGGCCGGCTGGAACCACGCCTCGTGGTCGATCTCGGCCGAGTGGTTCGCCTATCTGAGCTTCCCGGCCTTCGCCTTCGCCGCCTGGAAGCTGCGCGAGCGGCCGGTCGTCGCGGTGCTAGGCGCCCTGGCGGTGATCGCCGGGCTCTACCCTGCCTTCCAGGCCTTGGCCGGCTTTCCGCTGACCGAGGCGACCATCCAATGGGGCGCCCTGCGCATCGTGCCGTGCTTCGCCTTCGGCTGCGCCCTGCACGCGCTTTGGCGTTCGGACCGATTCCCGACCCGGCTCAGCGGCTACGGCGCCGCTTTATTGGGCATGGCCACGCTTGCCGCGATCCAGTTTTCCGCACCCGATCTGGTGATCGTGATGCTCCTGGGGGGGCTTATTTTCATGCTCGCGACCCTCGCCAAGACCGGTTACGAGTTTGCTGGACAGTCAGTCTTCGTCTATCTAGGCGAGATCAGCTACTCGACCTATATGATCTGCATCCCGTGGAAGATCCTGGCGATCAATGCCGCGACCAAGCTGTTCAATATCCAGAGTGACAAATTGCCGCTGTTGGTCTGGGTGTTAATTGTCGCCGCGTTGATCCCGCTGTCGGCGATTTCCTACCATTTCATCGAGAACCCGGCTCGGGAATGGATGAAATCTCTGGCCGCCAACCGGAAACAGCGGCGCTTGGCGCTCGCGGGTGCGGCATAAACACTCTTTTCACCAGTCTCTGGCAGGGTTATCCCTTAGCCCAGTGACGCGGGGGAGTACCCACAGCATGACGAAACGGACCAGGGCCCTTCTGGGTTCCCTGCTCGCTGCCGCCATGATCAGCTTTGCGCCGGTGACGGCCAGTGCTGACGGCTATTGGCAGTGCGTACCGTTCGCCCGTCTGATGTCGGGTATCCAGATCTTTGGCGACGCCCGCACTTGGTGGTCGCAAGCCGCCGGCAAGTACGACACGGGCTCGGTCCCGAAGATCGGCTCGGTTCTCTCCTTCAAGCCTACCGCCCGCATGAACCTCGGTCACGTGGCCTTCGTCAGCCAGGTGCTGACTGACCGGGTCATCCAGGTCACCCACGCCAACTGGTCGATCATCGAAGGCGATCGCGGCCAGATCGAAAAGGACGTCACCGTCGTCGACGTCTCGCCCAACGGCGACTGGACGCAGGTCAAGGTCTGGTACGACCCGATCCGCGATCTGGGCACCAGCGTCTATCCGACCAACGGCTTCATCTATCAGGACGCCCAGGCGACCAAGATCGCCGTCGCCACCAGCAAGATCGCCATGGCCCAGAACGCCGTGGTCTCGGCCGCCAAGCAGGCCGCCAACCAGGTCGCCAATTCGGTTCGCTCTTCGCCGCTGGACATCATCGGCCAGGCCGCGGATTCGACCGATCGTATCGCCGCCCTGATCGAGGCCGCCGCTGGCGGTGGTTCGTCGAGCGACACGAGCAACAAGCAGAACGCCCCTCGGTAATCGGGAGCGCGTTGACCTAGAGCGCGGGCCGGGGCACACCCGACCCGCAGCTAGGACGCCCAGCGATGCTTAGAATCCTCCGTCACGGCGCTCCTGGCTTCGAGTCCGGTGGTCTGTCGCCCGACTGGCGGGTGCCGGCCGACGCCGTCTGGATCGAGCTGGTCGATCCCACCCGCGCCGAGGAAGTCGCCGTCGAACAGTCGATCGGCCTGCTGCTGCCCACCCGCGAGGAGATGGCCGAGATCGAGGCCTCCTCGCGCCTCTATCAGGAGGACGGCGGCACGTTCATGACCGCCACGGTGCTGGTCAATGCCGACGGCGACCTGCCGACCGCCGCCCCCGTCACCTTCGTGCTGGCCGGCGCGCGCCTGATCACCATCCGCTATGTCGAGCCCAAGGCCTTCTCGGTGTTCGCCGCCCAGGCCGAGCGCCAGCCCAGCCTGTGCCCCAACGGCCTGCAGACCTTCCTCGGTTTGCTGGACGCCATCGTCGACCGCACCGCCGACATCCTCGAACGCACCGCCGCCGAGGTCGAGGTGCAGTCGCGCGCCATCTTCAGCCGCCCGCGCGGCGCGGCCTTCGAGAGCATCCTCAACCGCCTGGGCCGGGCCCAGAACGTCAATTCCAAGGCTCGCGACAGCCTGGTCAGCCTGGCGCGCCTGCTCAGCTTCGCGGCCCTGGCCGACCAGTTCGAAGGGTCCAAGGACCTGCGCGATCACCTGAAATCGCTGCAGCGCGACGTCCAGTCGATCACCGACCATTCCAGCTACGTGGCCAGCAACATCACCTTCCTGCTCGACGCGGCCCTGGGCCTGATCAACATCGAGCAGAACTCGATCTTCAAGGTGTTCTCGGTGTTCTCGGTGATGTTCCTGCCCCCGACCCTGGTGGCCGGCATCTACGGCATGAACTTCGTCCACATGCCCGAGCTGAACTGGCTGGAAGGCTATCCGATGGCCATCGGCATGATGATCCTGGCCGCCGCCGCGCCCTTGCTGTGGTTTCGGCGTAAGGGCTGGCTGTAGAAATAGCGGCGCGAAAAATCATGATCCTGTTTTCTTACTGCAAAGCCTTTCATAGTGAGGGCGAGGCAAAAACAGCTGGATCCGCCTACAAGCGCGCCCATTCCAGCATCGATTACGCTGTGAAGCCGCACGGCCAGACTTGGCGCGTGAAGGTATCCTTCGACTACGACGAGAAGATCGTCCGCAATCTTGAAAAAGATGGCTTCAGGGTCTGCACATAAGCGCTCGGTCCAAGAAGGGCGCTTGACGGGAAGCATGGGCAAGGCGCGACTTTTCGTCGCGCTCTAAACGATGGCTTAAAGCTGATCTCGTAGGTTGTGCGCTGTTCCCCGTTCACAGCGTATTCGCCGGAGCGCTCCGCGACCCGCCATGCCCGCCGCCGCGTCTTCACGACCGAGCCTGATCCGCAATCTTCACGCCTCCGTGGTGCGTGAGGCGCTGGAGGCTCATGGGCGCTACATGAAGGGCCTGCCCAAGGGCCGCCGGGCGGTGCTGCAGTACGTCAACCTGAACAACTACGAGCTGGACGGGGTGGACCTCTCGGAGGCCGACCTGACCGGGGCGCTGCTGGGCGGGGCCTCGCTGCGCCGGGCCAAGCTGAGCCGCGCCACGCTGTATGGGACCGACCTGCGCGATTCCGACCTGCGCGACGCCGACCTTTCCCGTTGCGACATGCGCGGCGCCTGCCTGCGCGGGGCCAATCTGGGCGGGGCCAACCTCTCCGGCTGCGATCTGCGCGAGGGCGTCACCGCCGTGCAGGACGGCGAGAAGGGCCTGCGGATCCTGGAGCATTCCAAGCGGCCGGGCGAGCTGGACTACGCCATGCTGCAGGGGGCCAACCTGAACGGGGCTCAGATGGCGGGCGCCTTCGCGCGTCAGGCCGACTTCACCGACGCCGACCTCACGGGCGTCACCCTGCAAGGCGCCAAGCTGACCAATGCGGTCATGGACGGGGCGGACCTGTCGGGCGCCAACCTGCACAATGCCGAGATGTCCAAGGTCTCGCTGCGCCGGGCCATCATGGTGGGGGTCGACGTCAGCGGCGCGGACCTGACCGACGCCGACATGACCGAGGTGCTTCGGGCGCCGCCGCCGATCTTCTATGTCGACGACCTACCCCTCAACGAGGTGCTGGAAGCCCACGAGCTGTTCTGCAAATCCGACGGCCGCGACGGCAAGGTGGCGAACCTTGCCGAGGTCGACTTCCGCCCCCTGCGTCGCCTGAAGGACCGCCGGCTCAGCGGCCTGTCCGCGCCCAAGGCGGTGTTCTTCGGCATGGACCTGGACGGCGCCCACCTGCAGGGCGCGAACCTGGCCGGCGCCGACCTGCGCGGCGCCAAGCTGCGGGGGGCCGACCTGCGCGGCGCGCGCCTGGTCGGCGCCCAGCTGACGCGCGCCGATCTCACCGGCGCCAAGCTCGGCCCGCTGAAGATCGCCGAGGACCGGGTCATCCGCACTGACCTGACCCGCGCCGTGCTGCGCGGGGCCAATCTGAAGGGCGTCAGCGCCCGGCGGGCCCGTTTCATCGAGGCCGACCTGACCCGCGCCCGCCTCGAGGGGGCGGATCTGACCGACGCCGAGATGCCGTCGGGTTTTGGCGGCGCCTAAACGTCTGTCTTCGCGTTGAGGTCGTATCTGTGTCGATGATCGGACACGGATTTCGATAGGGAGGCAGTATGATCCACGCTCTAACGCCAGTCGCGCTGCTCTGCGTGCTCACCGCCGTGAGCCTCGCCACCAAGGCCAGCGCCCAGGATCGCGCGTCTGACCGGACGGTCGTCGGCGGCGCGGTGATCTACGCGCCGGCTTACCAGGGCGCCGAGGACTATCGTGTACTGCCGTTCCCGGTGATCGACCTGAAATACGGCCGCTTCTTCGCCGGTTCGCGCCGGGGGATCGGCGCCAATCTGGTCGACGGCGACACTGTGGATGTCGGGGCGGGCGTGACCTTCGTGCCAGGCTACCGCCGTCGCGACGCCCCGACGGGCGTCGGCCGGGTGTCGGGCGGCGCCGGAGCGCGGATCTCCGCCGATATGAAGGCCGGCATGGTCATGGCCAGCCTGGGCGCGACCAAGGTGCTGTCCGGCGATCTCGACGGGGCCTTGATCGACGCGACCCTGGCCATGCCGCTGCGACCGTCCGACCGGCTGACCTTGATCCCCAGCGTGTCGACCACCTGGGCCGACGGCGCCTACACCCGCAGCTATTTCGGGATCAGCGCCAGCCAGGCCGCGGCCTCGGGCCTCCCGGCCTATCGCCCCGGCGGCGGGATCAAGGACGTCTCGGCTTCGCTGACCGCCAGCTATCGCCTGACTGACCGCGTCAGCCTGGGCGCGACCGGCTCGGTCACCAAGCTGACCGGCGACGCCAGGAAGAGCCCGATCGTCTTCGACCCGACCCAGCCCTCGGCGGTGCTGTCGGTCTCTTACAGGTTCTAGCGGGCGGCCGCGCATTGAAGCCTTGCGGTAGGCATTAACCTTGGTGTTGATGCACGAAAACCGTGGGAGTCTCCGATGTCGCGTTTGTCCTGGATCGCCGCCACTGGCGTCCTCGCCCTGGCGGCCATGGCCGGATCAGCCCACGCGGCCGCGCCCGCGATCGAGCAGACCGCCTGCGCCGGTGACTACAAGGCCAGCGGCCTGAAGGTCGATTGCGGAAACCTGATCGTCGACGAGACGCGCGGCGATCCCAAGAGCCGCCGCATCAAGGTCGCCTTCGCCGTGGTCCACGCCAGCGAGCCCAAGGCTGGCCTGCCGCCGGTGATTTACCTCCACGGCGGCCCTGGCGGCTCGGCCCTGAGGGGTTTGCCGCGTCTGCTGACCAGCAAGGCCTCGCGCGAGTTCGTCGCCCTCGATCAGGACTGGGTGTTCATCGACCAGCGCGGCGGCGGCCAGTCCGTCCCCAATCTCGACTGCCCCGGCACGCACCTGACGGACGCCGGCCCGCCGACCGACCAGGACGCGCAAGGCATCGTCGCTTGCCTGAAGGGCTTCCAGGCCAAGGGCGTGGACATCTCGCGCTACAACGCCGTCGAGGTGGCCAAGGACGTCCAGGACCTCCGCAAGCTCCTGGGCTTCAAGCAGATCGACCTGTTCGGCGGTTCGTACGGCACCCGCATCGAGGCCGCCATCCAGGCCCATGAGCCGCAGGGCGTGCGCGCGGTGGTCCAGGACTCGCCCTGGCCGCCCGAGGCCGACTGGACCGTTGGCGGCCCGGCCATGGTCTCCAACTCGATCGACATCGTCATGGCCAAGTGCGCGGTCGTGGCCGAGTGCGCCAAGCGCTACCCGGACCTGAAGGCCAAGCTGGCCGTGGTCGCCGAGCGCTGGCTGGCCGGCCCGCAGACGGTCAACGGCAAGACATACACCGCCGACGACCTGGGCGGCTGGCTGATGGACGCCAGCTACTTCACCGCCGGCGTGCTGCCGCGCGATCTGTGGAAGGTGATCGAGGGCGATGTCGCGCCGGTCGCCGACTTCGTCGAGAGCCGCGACTACTACAGCGAGGGCCAGTTCATGACCCACCTGTGCAAGGAAGAGATCCCGTTCGAGGCCCGCGCTGACGTGGCCAAGGGCACGCAGAACGATCCGATCGCCCGCCTGATGGTGGTGTCGATGCAGCGCATCCACGACGTCTGCAAGGCCATCGATGTCGGCTCGATCTCCAAGGCCGAGCAGGAGCCGGTCAAGACCGCCATCCCGACCCTGTTCCTGGCCGCCGAGATCGATCCCGGCTGCCCGCCGGAACTGACCAAGGCCGCCGCCAAGGGCTACAAGGGCTCGCAGGTGGTCATCGTCACCAACGCCACCCACGGCGTCAGCCGCGCCAGCCCCTGCACGCGCAAGATGATCCGGAGCTTCTTCCAGGATCCGACCAAGCCTGTGGACCGGACCTGCCTGCCGGCGGCGGACACGCCGATGACGTTCACCTACGCGGGGTAGCCCCTACATCTTCTTCTTCAGCGGCAGCAGGTCCGGATAGACCGCGTCGCGCTTCTGGGCCTTGGCCGTGAAGGCCTCGGCCATGTGGGGGCCGGAGAACATGCCCGTCTGCCAGGTGGCGATGTAGTCGAGGGCGTCGGCGATGCTGTGGTCGCGGGCGTAGTTGATCATCACCTTGCTGCCGGCCACGGCGAGCGGCGACTTGCCGGCGATCTCGCGGGCGGTGGCCAGCGCGTGGTCGACCAGGGCCTCGTGGGTGTCGAACACCTCGTTGACCAGGCCGATCTCCTTGGCGCGCTGGGCCGGCAGGCGGCGACCCGTATAGGCCAGCTCGCGCACCCAGCCTTCGGGGATCAGCTTGCACAGGCGCGGGAAGGTGCCGACATCGGCGGTCATGCCGATGTTGATCTCCTGGATCTGGAAGAAGGCGTCGGCGCTGGCGTAGCGGATGTCGCAGGCGCTGACGAAGTCGACCGCCCCGCCGATGCAGCCGCCCTGGATGGCGATGATCACCGGCATCCGCGCCTTGTCCAGGCACGAGAAACTGTCCTGCAGCACGTGCACGAAGCGCCGGAAGCTTTCGGCGGCCACCCAGCGGTCGGCGTCCTGGCGGGCGGTGACGCCCTCGTCATCGGTGAACACCGACAGATCCATGCCGGCGCTGAAGTGCTTGCCGGTTGAGGAGATGACGATGCAACGTGCGCGCGCGTTGTCATCAATATCTTTTACAATCGCGGGAAGCTCGTTCCAGAAGGGCCGTGTCATGGTGTTCATGGCTTCGGGGCGCTTCAACTGGATGTGCGCGACGCCGGCCTCGATCTCGACCTTGAAACAGCTATACTCGTCCTGATCGTGGCCGCTCATGCCTTTGGTCTCCCCAAGAAACGTTTCGTGTCGTTGACTACGGACTATCAACCCGGCGGGAGACGGCGACAACACTGACCTAACGGAAGAGGAACTCCGCGATGACCACTCGCAAGACAGCGACCGCCCTGGCCCTGGCCGCCGTGACGGCTTCCAGCCTGCTCGCCGCGCCCGTCCCGGTCCTGGCCCAGTCGCGCGGCCTCAGCGGCCTGTTCGCCTGCGAAGGCTCGGGCGGCAAGCAGGAAGGCGGCGCCTTGATCGGCGCGGCGGCCGGCGCCCTGCTGGGCAACAAGATCGGCGGCAAGAACAAGACCCTGGGTACGCTGGTCGGCGCGGCGGCTGGCGCGGCGGCGGGCGGCTATATCGGCTGCCGCATGCAGTCGACCGACGCAGCCCTGGCCGAGCAGGCCACCAAGAAGGCGCTGGAAACCGGCGTCGCCCAGACCTGGTCCAACAGCCGCACCGGCAATTCGGGCCGTATCGCGGTGGTCTCGTCCAGCTACGGCCCGCCGATCGACGGTCGCAACCTCCGCTATTCGGCCGGCGTCCAGAGCCTGCCCAGCTATGAGGCCGCCGGCGGCGCCTATGTCGCCAGCTCCAACGCCAACCTGCGCGCCGGTCCGTCGACCAAGGCCAAGGTGGTCGGC
Source organism: Caulobacter sp. FWC2 (assembly GCF_002742625.1). NCBI lineage: Bacteria > Pseudomonadati > Pseudomonadota > Alphaproteobacteria > Caulobacterales > Caulobacteraceae > Caulobacter > Caulobacter sp. FWC2. Next base: position 4,731,905 of record NZ_PEBF01000001.1, on the reverse strand, counting down.
AAGGTCGCGGCGGGAGAAAGCTTCGACGCGCTGGGCGTGGTTCCGACGGGCGGCTGGGTGCTGGTGGGCCGCAACGGCTACGCGACCGGCTATGCCGCCGCCTCCCTGGTGCGCCCCTATGGCCAGCAGGTCGCCAGCTGCCGCGTGATCGACGCCTCGGTGTCGGGCGGCGCCCAGCGCGCCTCCAGCCAGCGCTACAGCGCCTGCAAGGACACGCGCGGCGAGTGGCAGGTGACCCAGGCTTAGAACGTCAACCCAAGCTCCCAATCCTTGTCATCCCGGAAGCCTCGAAGAGGCTGTCCGGGACCCAGGGGCCAAGCCCTGTGCGGTCGCCCCTGGGTCCCGGCTCTCCGCTTCGCTACGGCCTGAAGTTCAGAGGTCGATGATCTCGCACTTCAGCGTCTGGCGGATCCGCTCCGCGACGATCTGTCGGTGACAGCAATTGGGGTCGTCCTCGTAGCAAAGGAGGGCGACCCTTTTTGTCTTCGCCAGTTCGGTCGCCTGGGCCAGGGCGAGCACGGCCTCCGGCTCCTCTAGGTGGGCGCTGAAGATCTGGTGCATCTCGTCGATCCGGCCCGCCCGTGCGGCTTCCCGGCCCGGCTTGGGCGTGCCCAGCGGCCGCAGGTGCAGATAGTCGATGCCCCGGTCCTTCAGGCTGGCGCCCAGCAGGGTCTTGGAGAAGCCGGCCTTGCGCGAGCTGGCCACGGCCCGGACGTCGACGACCAGTTCCACATCGGCCGCCTTCAGCCGCGCGATCATCCCGCCCTGGGTGTCGGTCTCATAGCCGATGGTGGCCAGCTTATTCATCTGAAGGTTCCATGGACGCGGGGGCTTCGCAGGCCTAACTTAACGCTCGTAACTCCAAAGGAGCCACGCCCATGGACGCGGCCGTCTTTCGCGAACCTCGCAAGCGCTCCGTGGCCGTACCCGGCGGCGAGATCGCGGCCCTGGAGTTCGGCCCTCAGGACCGGCCGATCGACGTGGTGTTCGTCCACGCCAACGGCTTCAACGCCCAGACCTATCGCGTGCTGCTGTCGCCGCTGGGCGCGGGCCTGCGGATTCTGGCCATCGACCAGCGCGGCCACGGCGACACCACGCTGCCGGCCAATCCCGAGGGCCGCCGGTCCTGGCGCGATCTGCAGGGCGACCTGACGGGCCTGCTGGATGTCCTGGACGGTCCGCCGGTGGTGCTGGCCGGCCACTCGATGGGCGGCACGGTCAGCCTGCTGGCCGCCGCCGAGCGCCCGGACCGGGTCAAGGGCCTGGTCCTGCTGGACCCGGTGATCATGCCCTGGCTGGCCACCCTCTACGCCAAGGCGCCGTGGACCTCGGGCCGTCTGTGGAAGCACATGCCCCTGGTCCAGTCGGCCCTGCGCCGCCGGGCCGTGTTCGACGACCGCGAGCAGGTGTTCGCCGGGTACAAGGGGCGCGGGGCCTTCAAGACCTGGCCCGAGACCATGCTGGCCGACTATGTGGCCGGCGGCTTCGTCCTGCGCCAGGACGGCAAGGTCGAACTGGCCTGCGCCCCGGCGTGGGAAGCCTCGAACTACGCGGCCCAGGCCCATGACCCGTGGCGCGCGGTGAAGCGGGTCAAGGCGCCGGTGCGGATCCTGAAAGCCGAGAAGCACTCGACCTGCATGGCCGGCGACCGCTTCGCGCGGCGGGGCCGGGACGTGAAGATCGAGGTCGTGCCGGGGACCAGCCACTTCCTGCCGATGGAGCGCCCGGACGTGGTGCGGGACGCGCTGTTCGATATGGCGACGGCTTAACGCCCCCTCCGTCACGGCGCGTATTCGCGCCGCGCCACCTCCCCCGTTTCACGGGTGAGGAGGAATGGCGCCGCTTCTCCTCCCCCGCCCGCGGGGGAGGTGGATCGCTGCGAATACGCAGCGAGACGGAGGGGGCGCTACAGCGCCAACCCCTCCACCTCATGCGCCGCCAAAGCCGCCCGCGCCGCGTCGGTCACCGGCACGACCTTGCGGGCGTCCAGGTCGAAGGTGATCGCCACCGCCTCGGAGGTTCCCCAGGACTGTCCCGTCGCCGGGTCCAGCATCCAGTGGGCCATGCGCATGGTGCGCGCGTCCGTGCCGATCAGGCCCGAGCGGAGCTCGACGCGGTCGCCGGGCCGGGGCCAGGCCAGGTAGACGATCCGGTACTCCAGGACCGCGCCCCCATACCGCGTGGGCTTGGGCTCGGCGTGGTCGACCACGACATCCCGGAACGGGTGGATGAACGCGCCGATGCCGTCGGAGACCCGGCCGATGAACTGCTCGGCGCGCATTCGTCCGTATACATCGCAATCGGACGGCAGAAGGCCGCCCAGGCCGATCCGCGTGAGGCTCAAGGCGTCGGCGCGCTCCAGGCTGGCGGTCGTGGCGAACGGCGACAGGTCGATGCTGCGGGCGCGGGCCTTCTCGGGAATCTCGACCTTCAGGGCCTCAGCGCGCGCGCGGGCGATGCTGGGCCAGGGGAAGGGCTGGCCTTCGCGCGGGGTGGCGTGGACCACGGTGGTCTGAAAGGTCGCGGCCAGCTCGCCCGAGGCCGGATGGATCAGAAGCTGGAGGAGCTTGGCCTCGGTCTCGCCCATCTCGATCACGCCGCCCAGCATGGTCAGCGGCGCGCCGGCGTGGGCCTCGCGCAGGAAGCGGATGTGGTGCTCCTTGACCAGCAGCGTGGCATTGGCGTGCGGCGAGAAAGCCTGGGGCATACCCAGCTCGGCGGCCAGGCCGATCAGGCCCTCCTGGGCGCGGACCACGTAGTGGCGCACGTTCATGTGCCCCATCTCGTCACAGTCCCAGGTGTTGACGCCGCCGCGCCAGATCTCGACACCAGGAAGAACCTCAGCGGTCGTCATGGCGCGGCTCCCTCAAGGCAAGAATGGCCCGCCAGATCTCGACGCCGGGGAGGCTCTCAGCGGTCGTCATGGCGTCTCTCGAACGGTGTTGAACAGCTGTTCGAACCTAGCCGCGTTCTCTCAGTTTCGGCAATCGCCGCAGAGGCCGTGGGCCTCGATGGTCACGGCGGTCAGGGCGTAGCCGGCCGTGGCGCCGGCGGCGATGATGTCGGCGCTGGCCTGGGGCTCGATCTCGCGGGTCGCGCCGCAGCAGTCGCAGATCAGGAAGGCGGCGGCGTGGCCGTCGGCCTCCTTGCGGCAGGCGACATAGGCGTTGAGGCTCTCGATCCGGTGGGCGAAGCCCTGCTTCTCCAGGAAATCGAGCGCGCGATAGACGGTCGGCGGCTTGGCCGGCGGGCCATCGCCACCGAAGGTCGAGATCAGGTCATAGGCCTTCACCGGTTGGCCAGCTTCCAGCAGCAGTTCCAGAACCCGGCGGCGGGGCGCGGTCAGGCGCTGCTCGGCGGCCGCGCAGCGGGCCTCGGCCGCCTCGAGCTCGGCCGCGAGGCTGGCGCCGGCGACGCCGTGATTGTGGTGATCGTGTCCGCAGGAAGAGCCGTGGGCCATGGCCAACAGGTAGAGGCCACGGCCCGTATGCGCAAGCTAGAGGCGGGCCTGGGCGACCAGCGCCGCCTCCGCCGCGCACCTAGCCGCGTCAGGAGTGGGGCCGGCCTTGCGGTTCTGGGCGACCGCCGCCATCAGGCCGCGCCGATGTTGAACTGCGGGCGCAGCAGACTGCCAGATATCGAAAAGGGCCGGGCCATCCTTCGCGAGGTCTTTGACCAAGCAGAGGCGAAGCGGTTGAGCCAGGCCACCTTTATCGCCAGATATATGTGATTGCAGACGGTCTTATGGCATGTATAGTTAATTCTTAGATCAATAGGGGTGGGCGATGAAGGCTCTATTTATTCTGGCCTTGACCTTGTTGCCGGTTGGCGCTGTGGCAAATCCGGCGGTGTTGCCCTCCGTTGCTCCTCAGATCGATCAGATCGCGGGGGTCTATAAGACGCGTTTCAAAAACGGCACGGTCGCTGGCGAGACCTATATGTCGGAGGACATATTGGAGGTCGTCAAGGTCACGCCCAATACCGCCTATTTTCGCATCCACAGCGAGTTCTATAACGGGCATACCTGCAGTCTGTGGGGGATCGCCGATCTGGAACCTCACGCGCTCGTCTTTCGGCAAACTGACGATAACCAGCCCTGCGAGCTGAGGTTTACGGTTAATAAGCAGGGCATCATCCTCAATGATGTCAATGAAGGCTGTCGGGCTTTCAGCTGTGGTAATCGCGGTGCGTTCGACAATGGGACGCATGTCGACTATCCGTTCACCACGCGCCGTCCTATCCGCTACATGGCGCGGCTTCTGGCCTCCCGTGAATATGCCGAAGCCATGAACGCCCATCGTGACGAACATGCGCGGCGTCGCCGTCAGTGACGGCGTGAAGCCCAGCGCGCACGACGAACTGGATCCACTTCGTCGGAAAATGCTGTAGCAAGGCCGCCCTTATGGCAGCGGCGCGCTCAGCAGGTTGGCCTCGGCGGTGCAATGGGCCGGATCCGGCGGGGAGGCCTGGGCGCGGGTGGCGTCCAGCTCGGCCCGCACGCCGGCCAGGTCGTTCTTGAAGGCTTCCGAACCCCACAGGGCCGCGAACAGGGCCTCGGCGTTCTTGCGGCCGGCCTCGACCGAGCTGGCGTTGTGGACGCCGCAGATCACCCGGCTCTCGCCGAAGGCGCGGGCCCGGGCCAGGATGACCTCGGCGCGGTCCGGCGCGGCCTCGGCCAGCAGCAGGCCCACGGTCCAGCCCCAGGTGGCGTGGCCCGACGGATAGTCCGGCGACAGCGAAAAGCCGAGGCTGGGCTTGATGCACAGCGGCCCGCTCTGCGAGCGGAAGGGCCGGGCGCGCCGGTACTTCATCTTCGGACCCGACACCGCCGGCCGCACGTCGCGGCTGATGCGCAGCAGCATGGCCGCCAGCTTGGGGTTCTTCTCGCGGGTCGGCGTGTAGCCCAGCGCGCAGCTATAGGCCGCCAGGACGTTCTCCTCCGCGTCGTCGGCCTGGGCGATCGCCCAGCGCGGCGTGCCTTCCAGCTTGCGGGTGGCCAGGAATATCTGGCGGTCTTTCTCCGCCTCCGCCGATCCCTTGGCGGGCGGCGGGGCCAGGTGGTCGCGCGCGTCGAACTGGGCCTGGGTCAGATAACGGCCGGCCGTGGCGGTGTCGCCGCCGAGCGTGGCGCAGCCGGTCAGGGCCAGGACGGCGGCGAAGGCCAGAACACGCATATGAAAAAGGGTCCCCGGAGCAATTCCGGGGACCCTGCATTTTCACTGGAGTCGGATCAAGCTTACTTGCCGAACAGCTTGTTCCAGCGCGGCTTCTCGCGGCCCTTCCAGGCTTCGCGGTGATAGGCGTCCGAGGCGATCAGCGGCACGACCGTGGTGGCTTCGGCGAAGACCATCTGTTCGTAGGTGGTGTTCACCTTGCCCCACGAGGCGGCTTCCTTCAGCGTCGAGGACGAGCAGGCGCCGTCGCGGACGTCGGCGACCGTGATCTGGACAGCGTACTTGTGCATGTCGGCCTCGACGCCGAGGATCTCGGCGCAGACGACGGTGTCCTGGGCGAAGTTCTTCGGCACGCCGCCGCCGACCATGAACAGGCCCGTGGTGCCGGCCGCGATCTTGATGTCGGTCAGTTCACGGAAGTCCGCGACCGCGTCGATCATCAGATAGGGCTGCTTGGCGGCGATGCGTTCCTTCTGGTGCTTGACCAGGCCAAAGCCCGCCGAGCTGTCGACGAAGGCCGGGCAGAAGATCGGCACGCCTTCTTCATAGGCGGTCTGGATCAGCGAGCCGGGCTTCTTGGCGTTGCCTTCCGACAGCCACTTGCCCATTTCCCAGATGAACTCGCGCGAGGAATAGGCGCGCGGCTCCAGGCGGTTGCAGATCTCCAGGATCGTGTGATCGCAGTTCTGCAGCTCTTCTTCGTCGATATAGGTGTCGTAGATGCGGTCGATGTAGTTGTCGCGCAGCACGTTGTCGTCGACCGGGCCGGCGGCCTGATAGTGCTTGAAGCCCAGGGCCTCGAAGAAGTCCATGTCGACGATCGAGGCGCCGGTGGCGACCACGGCGTCGATCATGCCGTTCTTCACCATGTCGCGGTAGACGTGCATGCAGCCGCCGGCCGAGGTCGAACCGGCCAGGATCAGCCAGGGCGAGCAGCCCTTGTCTTCCAGGGCCATGTTGAAGATGTCAGCGGCGCGCGCGGTGTCGCGGCTCGAGAACGACATCTTGCGCATGGAGTCGATGATCGGACGGGCGTCGAACGACGTGATGTCGATGTGCTCGACGACGTTCTGCAGCAGTTCGGCCTTGGTATTGCCAATTGGGGTGTTGTTCGGAACGGGAGCGTTCATCGCTTCGGTTTCCCTGACTTTGGACGCCCGTCGTTGAAAGTGGCCGTCCACCGGGACGGAGCGACCGGTGGGGGCTGAAAGCGAACCGCACTCGACGTCTCATAACGTCGAGTGCGGCGCGCGGTTTAACTCAGAAACAGTCTACTGACGAACCACGTCGATTTAGCGACGACGCTTGCGCTTGCCCGCCGCGCCTTTCGGGCGCGAGAAACGGACGATCTTGCGCTCTTCGTTCTCCTGGCGGACCGCCGGGATCGAGCGCTTGGCCAGGCCGTACATCGAGGCCATCGGCGCGTCCTGGACCTCGGCGGTCTCGTTGTCGCCGAAGCCGTTGAAGCGGGTCGACATGGCCACGCCATAGGCGCCCAGCATGCCGATCTCGATGTAGTCGCCCTCGTCGACGCTTTCCGGCAGGTAGAACGGGCCGGGCATGTGGTCGACGCTATCGCAGGTCGGGCCGTAGAAGCGGAAGGGCTTGAGGCCCTCTTCCACCACTTCGCCATTCTTGCGGAACAGCTTGACCGGGAAGGGCCACTTCATGTGCGCCGCGTCGAACAGCGAGCCGTACGACCCGTCGTTCAGATAGAGCGCATCGCCCTTCTTCAGCTCGACCTTGACCAGCAGCGACGAGGCCTCGGCCACCAGGGCGCGGCCCGGCTCGCACCAGAGCTCGGTGGTCTCGTGGACCATCATCTCGGAGAAGCCGCGGTCGATGGCCGCCAGGTACTCGGAGAGTTCCGGCGGGGCCATGCCCGGATAGATCGACGGGAAGCCGCCGCCGACGTCGACGACATCGGCCAGTACGCCGGCGCGGACCAGGGCCCGCGAGGCCTGGGCCATCGCGGCCTGGTAGGCCGTCGGGCGCATGCACTGGCTGCCGACGTGGAAGCTGAGGCCCATCAGGTCCTGGGTGGCGCGGCGCGCGGCCAGCAGCAGGCCCGGGGCGTTGTGCGGCTCGACGCCGAACTTGCCCGAGAGGCTGTAGGCCGCGCCCTCGGCCTGCACGCCCATGCGGACGATCAGGTTGAGGTCCTTGGCCTGGCCGGTGGCGTCCAGGATCTTGGCCAGCTCTTCATGGGTGTCGAACGAGAAGGTCTTCACGCCGTGGTCGAAATAGGCGGCCGCGATGGCCACCCGGCTCTTGACCGGATGCATGAAGGCCATGCGCGAGCCCGGGGCCTCGTTGGCCACGAGCTCGATCTCGTTCAGCGACGCGACGTCGAACGACCGCACGCCGGCCTGCGCCAGCTCACGGATCACCCAGGGCGAAGGATTGGCCTTCACCGCGTAAAAGACGTCGCCTTTAAATTCGGACTGGAACCAGCGCGCCGCTACCGACACCGCGTCCGGTCGCACGAGGGCGACAGGACGTTCCGGTGACCGCTCGCGGACCAGGTCCAGGGGAGTATGGTACGTGTGCAATTCACGTAGACCCCTGCAGAAGTTAAACCCAGGCCGGCGTTAGCAGCGCTTATGAGGACTTCGGGTCCGCCGGAGCGAGCGAAATAGGGGCAATGGTCCGGGATGTAAAGTCCCTTTTGCGGCCCCGTTTTGAGACCAAACCATCCACCGGTTGTCACAAATTCATTGCTTACCTGCCCCAAACCGGAGAACGCATTTCCCAAGCCCTGAAACCACGTTAAGGATTCGCCCCGACCATGACGTCGGACCCTGTTCTCTCGATCCGCGCCGCCTCCAAGACCTTCGGGTCTCGCCGTGCGCTGGACACCGTCTCTCTCGATGTCAATCGAGGCGAGATGATCGCGCTCATTGGGCCTTCGGGCTCGGGGAAATCCACGCTCCTTCGCTCCATCGACGGTCTGCAGACCATTGATGAGGGCGGTCAGATCGACGCCTTCGGCGGTTCGGTGCAGGCCAAGGGCCGCGTGTCGGGCGAGGTGCGCAAGGCGCGCATCCGCATCGGCTTCATCGCCCAGCAGTTCAACCTGGTCGGCCGCCTGTCGCTGTTCAGCAACGTGGCGCTCGGCTCGCTGGGTCGCATCCCTTTCCTTCAGGGTCTGTTCGGCGCCTGGCCGAGGGAGACGCGCGAGGCGGCCATGGCGGCCCTGGCCCGCGTCGGCGTGGCCGACTATGCCGGCCAGCGCGCCAATACCCTGTCGGGCGGCCAGCAGCAGCGCGGCGCCATCGCCCGCGCCCTGGTCCAGAAGGCCAAGATCATTCTCGCCGACGAACCGGTCGCCTCGCTCGACCCCGTCTCGGCGCGCAAGGTCATGGAGATCCTGCGTGATCTCAATCAAAGCGACGGCCTGACCGTTGTCGTCACCCTGCACCAGGTGGACTACGCCCTGCGCTATTGCGACCGGGTCGTGGCGCTGAAGGCCGGCCAGAAGGTCTATGACGGCCCGGCCTCCGGCCTGAAGCGTGAAAAACTCATCGATATCTACGGGCCGGAATTCGAAGACGTGTTCTGGGAAGGAGCCCCCCAATGATCAGCCGCCGTACGGCCCTCGTGTTCGCCGCCGGCCTTTCGGCCCTGGCCCTCGCCTCGTGCTCCAAGAAGCCCGAGGCCTCGGCCGCCAAGGACACGATCACCTTCTCGATCTTGTCGACCGAGTCCGCCCAGAACATGGAAGGCTACTGGAAGCCGATCCTGGCCGACATGGAGAAGCAGACCGGCCTCAAGGTGAAGCCGTTCTTCTCGTCCAACTACTCGTCGCTGATCGTGGCCATGGGCGCCAAGCAGACGGATGTGGGCTGGTTCTCGAACCAGTCGGGCCTGGAAGCCGTGCGCCGCTCGAACGGCGAGGTGTTCGCCCGCACGTTCGATCCGTCGGGCACCGACGGCTACAAGTCGGTGATCATCGTCCCGGCCGCCAGCAAGATCCAGACGCTCCAGGACCTGCTGAAATGCGACAAGTCGCTGGACTTCGGCATCGGCGACAAGAAGTCGACCTCGGGCACCCTGGCGCCGATGACCTATGTGTTCATCCCGGCCAACAAGAAGCCCGAGGACTGCTTCAAGACCGTGCTCAGCGCCAACCACCAGGCCAACCTGTTCGCGGTGGCCAACGGCAAGCTGGACGCGGCGACCAACAACTCCACGGCCATCAACCTGTCCAAGGCGCGCGGCGAGGGCGTCACCGACAAGATCCGCGTGATCTGGGAATCGCCGACCCTGCCGGAAGACCCGATCGTCTGGCGCAAGGATCTCGACCCGGTCGTGAAGGAAAAGCTGCGCCAGTTCTTCCTGACCTACGCCCAGGGCGACACGCCGGCCGCCGAGCAGCAGCGCGGCTATCTGAAGAAGCTGTCGATCGGCGGCTTCAAGCCGGCTGACGACACCCACCTGCTGGTGGTGCGTGAAATGGAAGCCACCGAGCAGCTGGGCCTGGCCCGCGAGTCGGGCGACCAGGCCAAGATCGCCGCGGCCCAGAAGACGCTGGAAGGCATCAAGGCCGAACGCGTCGCGGCCGATGGCAAGGCGGGCGTCGCCGCGACGCCGGCCAACTGAGGTCCTTGATGAGCGACGCCGGTATCCGCGCGCCCCATCCGAGTGCAGGCGGCGTTCCCGCGCCGCCCAAGCGCTCGGCCTCGGCCCTGGCCTTCGACACCCTGCTGTGGGGCGGGGTGATCCTGCTGCTGATCGTCAGCTTCAGGCCGGCCGAGATCGACAAGTTCCCGCAGCTGTTCACCGACACCGAGCGGACCGGCGCCTTCGCCAAGCTGTTCTTCAAGCCGTTCACCGATCCCAAGCTCTTCATGTCGATGGAGTGGGGCCTGTTCATCGGCAAGATGTGGCAGACCGTGCAGATGGCGCTTTGGGGCACGGCCCTGGCGATCATCGCGGCGATCCCGCTGGGCCTGCTGGGCGCGCGCAACATCGCCCCGATCTGGATCCAGCAGCCGGTTCGCCGCCTGCTGGACCTGATCCGCTCGATCCCCGACCTTGTCGTGGCCCTGATCTTCATCACCGCCGTGGGCCTGGGGCCGTTCGCCGGCGTGATGTCGATCATGTTCAACACTGGCGGGGTGCTGGCCAAGCTGTTCGCCGAGGCCGTCGAGTCGATCGACAAGGCCCCGGTCGAGGGCGTGCGGGCCACGGGCGCGGTGAAGCTGCAGGAGATCGTCTGGGGCGTGATCCCGCAGGTCGCCCCGCTATGGACCAGCTACGCCCTCTACCGCTTCGAATCGAGCGCCCGCGCGGCCACCGTGCTGGGCATCATCGGCGCCGGCGGCATCGGCCAGATCCTGTTCGACTCGATCAACGCCTTCCAGTTCGACCAGACCGGCTGCATCGTGCTGGTCATCGTCGTGGCGGTGTCGATCATCGACCTGCTGTCGCAAGTGATCCGTACGCGGCTGCTTTAAGCGGTCCGTTCTTCATTCCGACCCGACCGAAAAGCCCGGGCGCGCCAGCCACATGCTGGCGCGCCCGTCGCGTTTATGGCGTTCCGAGCGGGGCCAGCGGAACGCCTCTCGAATTTCGGACTGCAGTATTCGGCGGACTATTCACCAAGTTTCATCGGCTGCTTCATGTATCGGAATGAAACGGATAACGCCGATATCGCGTTTCTGAAACTTGTCCAGACTTAGACGGTTTATTTCTGCATCGTAACGTTATGTGTCTGGGCTCGCGTGGTGGGCGAATGCGAATGGATATTTTGAGTAGAGCCCGCGTGGCGCAAAATTATCACGTCTTAAAACATACATAGTGGCGTCACTGAACCATCACTGCATGCGGACTATCCCCCGGCCAACCAAACAGGGGTACCTCCTAATGCGTAACTATTTCGGTGGGGCGGCTCTCGTCGCTCTGATGGCCGCCACGGCCTCGACCGCCTACGCCGCCGACCCGGCGCCCGAGGCGGACGGCACGGCGCTGGAACAAGTCGTCATCACGGCCACCAAGCGTGAAACCAACCTGCAATCGACGCCGATCGCGGTGTCGGTGATGAGCGCCACGGCCATGGCCGACCGCCACGCCGAGAGCCTGATCAGCCTGATGGACGGCGCCATCCCCTCGCTGCGCGTCGCCACCTTCGAAGCCCGCCAGTCGGCGCTGACCGTCGGCATCCGCGGCATCGTCCCCTTCGACGCCAACCAGACCGCCCGCGACCAAGGCGTCGGCGTCTATGTCGACGGCGTCTATCTGGGCCGGCAGCAAGGCCTGAACGTCGCCCTTCTCGACCTGGAGCGCGTCGAAGTGCTGCGTGGCCCGCAAGGCACGCTGTTCGGCCGTAACACCGAAGGCGGCGCTGTCAGCATCGTCTCGAAGGGCCCATCGGGCGTGGCCGGCGGCCGCATCGTCGCCGGCGTCGGCAACTACGGCGCCTACACCGCCGAGCTGCACCAGGACTTCCAGGAGTTCAACGGCCTGTCGATCAAGGTCGACGGCCTGCTTCAACACCAGGATCCGACCATCAAGAACCCGATGGCGGGCCAAGCCGGCTGGAATCAGTATGACCGCAAGGGCGGCCGCATCTCGGGCCTCTACAAGCCGAACGACAAGTTCAGCGCCCTGGTCTCGGTCGACTATTCGAAGGACGAGAACACCCCGTTCTTCAGCCAGCTGATCAACTACAACCCCTATGGCAAGCGCGTCCGCACCCTGGCTGAGGTCACGGCCACGGCCAGCGCCCCGGCCGGCACGATCAACCCGCTGGCCTCGCTGGTGAAGGTCCATACCGACCGCCAGACCGTCTCGGACATCGGCACGGTCCAGCAGCCCAGCGTCGACGAGACCGGCGGCGCCATGATGACGCTGAAGTACAACGTCTCGCCGAACCTGCAGCTGCGCTCGATCACGGCGGCCCGCGCCGTCGCGACGAACCAGTGGGACAACTCGGGCGTCGAAGCCCGTAACGTCTTCGCCCCGAACGCCAACTTCGGCCGCTACAGCCTGTCGGACCTGTATCAGAACCAGTACAGCCAGGAATTCCAGGCTGTCGGCGACTTCGGCGATGCGTTCCAGTACGTCGCCGGCCTGTACTACTTCAAGGAACACGCCAAGGAATCGGCCGCCACGCCGTTCACCAACCAGTGGAACGCCGACGGCACGGCCTACACGATCCGCTCGTCGGCGGGTACGTCGAAGGCCGCTGCCGGCACCGCCGGCTGGGAGCGCGGCACGCGCTTCCTGACCCGCGCCTCGGAAGCCGACGCCGAGAGCTACGCCATCTACGGCCAGGGCACCTACACGCCGGCCACGATGGAAAAGCTGCACCTGACGGTCGGCGGTCGCTACACCAAGGACAAGCGCGACGGCACGCTCTACATCGTCAACGGCAAGGCCACGAACTTCACGTTCACCTACGACAAGGGCCGCTTCGACCCGCTGGTCAACCTGGCCTACGACGCGGCTGAAGGCGTGAACCTTTACGCCAAGTTCTCGACCGGCTATCGCGCCGGCGGCGCCAACGACCGTTCGCAGACCTTCCAGGCGTTCGACGCCGAAAAGGTCAAGGCGTACGAAATCGGCGCCAAGATGGACTTCCTCGACAACCGCGTCCGTCTGAACCTGGCCGCCTACGCCATGAACCGCGACGGCACCCAGATCGACTTCGACAACGTCGACACCACCCCCGGCAGCCCGACGCAAGGCGCGCACACCGAGGAAACCCGCAATGCGCCGGGCACCTCGAAGATCCGCGGCTTCGAAGCGGACCTGACCGCCCAGGTCACCAGCCAGATCCAGGTCGGCGTCTCGTACGCCTACACGGACGTCAAGGTGCCGGCCGCGCCGTTCCCGTTCACCGGCAACGCCGACGTCCCGCAGGGCACGCCGTTCCCGGTCAACGTGGTCTACACGCCGCCGAACGCCGCCTCGGCCTATATCGACTTCAAGCAGCCGGTGGGTTCGATGACGTTCAAGGCTCACCTGGACGCCAACTACGCCGACGCCCAGTACTCGTTCCAGACCGAGTTCGCCGACGTTTCGCCGACCGGCAAGCTGGTCCAGAACGTCGCTGTGAAGGGCGACAGCAGCTTCATCGTCAACGGCAACCTGACCCTGGCCGACATCACGATGGGCGACGCCGGTTCGGCCAGCCTGTCGCTGTGGGCTCGCAACCTGCTGGACGAGTCGCACATCTACCGGATCTCGGCCGCCAACCGCGGCACGATCGGCGACTACGCCAACTTCAACCCGCCGCGCACCTACGGCATCGAACTGCGCGTGAAGTACTAGGCCTGACGTGACGAAGGGCGGCCCAGCGACGGGCCGCCCTTCCGACACCCGGAACGGGGGGCGAGGATCGACTGTCACGATCCAGACCACTCCGTCGGTAAACGGACTTTTCTTCCTCGACCCTCGATGTCGCCATGTTGCTGTAACGACACAGATTAACCGGTGAAAAACAGTTGTCGCGCCGGTGTCACAAATCGGTGGCGGAACCGTCATGGCGCCCCGGTAAGCCCGCGACATCCTGATCCCGTCCTTCATCGGGCGAGAGAGGCAGGGGCACCTTCAAGGGGAAATCATAATGAGCATCAAGACCTCGCTGGTCGCCGGTTCGGCGCTGGGCGTCGCGCTTGCTCTGAGCATGGGCGTCGCGGCCCAAGCCCAGGATATGGCCTACAAGTGGAGCGGCGCTCCGCAATTCTCGAACGACGACACCTCGTTCAAATTCCGCGGCCGCATCCTGGTCGACTATGTCAACCAGGACGTCAGCCGCGATGGCCCCGGCGGGGACTACAAGACCAGCAACTGGCGCGGTCGCCAGGTGTTCCTGGGCGTCGAAGGCAAGCTGAACAACTACTTCGCCTACAAGGCCGAAGGCGGCTGGGTGAACGGTGGCGCGGCCTCGTGGGACGACGTGGTCATCGAGTACAAGCCGAACGAACAGACCTCGCTGCTGTTCGGCAACATCAAGGCCGCCGGCCTGGAAAACCTGACCTCGACCCGCTTCATCACCTTCATGGACCGTGGTCCGTACGGTGACTTCGGCGTCGACAGCTACCTGGTCAGCGCGGTCGCCAAGTATCAGGGCTTCAACTACTCGGCCACCTTCGCCATCCAAGGCAACAGCATCAACACCGCTGACGTCGCCAACGCCGGCGCCGACAGCAAGGAACGCTTCGGCCTGACGGCGCGCGGTCACTACGCTCTGCTCAACACCGACGCCGACAAGCTGCACCTGGGCGTCTCGTATCGCTACCGCAACCGCGGCGACGAGAGCGCCTTCGCCTATACCGGCCGCACGACGACCGCCTACACCAACGGCACCACGTTCTACACCACGGGCGGCATCGGCAACCGTGACAAGACCCTGGCCGTCGAAGGCATGTACATCCACGGCCCGTTCTCGGTCCAAGGCGAGTACTCGAACATCGACGTCACCCGCATCGGCGGCGCCGCTGTCGGCAAGGACCCGAAGGTGAAGGTGGGCTACGCCTTCGTCAGCTTCTGGCCGACCGGCGAGACGCGCAACTATGACGCCGCCGCCGGTGAAGTGAAGCGTCCGAAGATCCTGAACCCGGTCACGGCCGGCGGCACGGGCGGCCTGGAACTGGCCGTGCGCTACGACTACGCCGACCTGGGCGACGCCTACGACACCCTGAACGTCAAGCCGGCCGTGTCGCAAGCCGGCAAGTACACGGGCTGGACCATGGGCGTGAACTACTACCCGACCTCGTATGTCCGCTTCCAGGCCAACTACACCGACGGCAAGTCGGACAATGTCGGCCTGAACCAGGACTACGACGTGAAGCAGTTCCAGCTGCGCGCTCAGCTGGACTTCTAAGACCGACGTGTTCGCGGGCGGATCCCTCCGGGTCCGCCCGATCTCCTTGCTTCATTCCTTTAGGAACTGACCATGAAGAAGCTCCTGTCCTGCGCGGCCGCCGCCGTCGCCCTGTCGGGCCTGGCCGCCGCCCCCGCCTACGCCGCCCGCGACTACGTCTGGGCCGCCGGTTCGTCGACCGTGTTCCCGTTCGCCACCCGCGCCGCCGAAAACTACGCCAAGAAGTCGGGCAAGAAGGCGCCGAAGGTTGAAAGCCTCGGCACCGGCGGCGGCATCAAGCTGTTCTGCTCGGGCGCCGGCGAAGGCTTCCCGGACATCGCCAACGCCTCGCGTCCGATGAAGAAGGCCGAGTTCGACGCCTGCGCCGCCAAGGGCATCAAGGACATCATCCAGATCAAGATCGGCTTCGACGGCATCGTCATCGCCACCGACAAGGACGGCGCCGACTACAACTTCAAGACCGAGAACCTCTACATGGGTCTCTCGAAGGTCGTCTATAAGGGCGGCCAGTTCGTCGCCAACCCGAACAAGAACTGGGACGACGTGGCCGGCGGCCTGCCGGGCAACCGCATCCAGGTGTACGGCCCGCCGCCGACCTCGGGCACCCGCGACGCCTTCGTCGAACTGGCCATCGAGGCCGGCGCCCGCAAGTATCCGACCCTGGACGCGATCCGCTCGGACAACGAAAAGAAGTTCAAGGCTCAGGTCGACCCGCTGCGTAACGACGGCTGGATCGACGCCGGCGAAAACGACAACGCCATCGTCGGCACCCTGACCAAGACCCCGGGTTCGCTGGGCGTGTTCGGCTGGTCGTACCTCGAAGAGAACATGGACAAGATCAAGGGCGCCTCGGTCAACGGCGTGCGTCCCTCGGCCCAGACCATCTCGGACGGCTCGTATCCGCTGTCGCGCACCCTCTTCATCTACGTGAAGAAGGCCAACATCGGCGTCACCCCGGGCCTGGAAGACTTCCTGAAGGAGTTCACCTCGGACGCCGCGACGGGCCGTGGCGGCTACCTGCAAGGCCGTGGTCTGATCCCGCTGCCTCCGGGCCAGCACGAAGCCCAAAAGGGCGTCGTGGCCAACAAGACCGTGATGGGCCGCCCGGCTTCGTAAGCCGGCAGTTCGTCACTTAGACCGAGCTAGACGCCGTGGTCCTATGGGCCACGGCGTTTTTCTTTGTATAGTGGACCGCGCCGGGCCTCCCCATGCCCGCGCCGCGGTCGCCGTCCGGGCCCGCGTCCTTGACCCTGCAGGGCCATGATCCTCGTCGCGCTCGCCGTCGTCTTCCTCCTCGTTCTGTTGAACGGGGTCTTCTCCATGTCCGAACTGGCCGTCGTCTCGGCCCGCAAGGCCCGTCTGCAAGGCTTCGCCGAGCGGGGCGACAGGGGGGCCAGGCTGGCCCTGGAGATGGCCGAGCACCCCACGCGGTTCCTGTCGGCCGTCCAGGTCGGCATAACCCTGATCGGCATCTTCGCCGGCGCCTATGGCCAGGCCACCATCGCCAGCGCTCTGGACCACTGGCTGGAGACCAGCGTCCCGTCGCTGGCCAAATATTCCGAAGGCATCGCCACCACCATCGTGGTCATCGGCCTGACCTACGTCTCGGTGATCCTGGGCGAGCTGGTGCCCAAGCGCCTGGCCCTGATGTTCCCGGACGTGATCGCTCGCCGGATGTCGCCGTTCCTGGCCATCGTGGCCATGGTGCTGCGCCCGTTCGTGACCCTGCTGACCGTCTCCACCGCCGCAGTGCTCAAGCTGATGGGCGTGCGCGACGAGCGCAACAACGGCGTCACCACCGAGGAGATGGAAGCCGTCCTGGCCGAGGGCGCCGACGCCGGCCTGATCGAGCCCGAGGAACGGGCGATGATCAACGAGGTGCTGCGCCTGGGCGATCGCCCCGTGCGCGTGGCCATGACCCCGCGCCGCGACCTCTTCTGGGTGTCGCTGGCCGACAGCCCCGAGCAGGTGCTGACCGAGATCCGCGCCAGCGCCCACTCGCGCATCCTGGTGGCCACCGACGACGATCTCGATGGCGGGGTCGGGGTGGTGCTGAAGAAGGACCTGCTGGACGCCTGCCTGTCGAACGAACCGCTCGACCTGAAGGCCCACGTCCAGCAGCCGATCGCCATCCCCGAGACCATGTCGCTGCTCAAGGCCCTGGGGGTCTTCAAGCAGACCAGCCTGCACATGGCCCTGGTGGTCGACGAGTTCGGCTCGCTGCAGGGCGCGATCACGCCCCTGGACCTGCTGGAAATGATCGCCGGCGACTTCCCGGAAGACCACGAGGACGACGAGAAGCGCTTCATCCGGCGCGAGGACGGCAGCTGGCTGATCGACGCCCGCCTCGACATCCAGGAACTGAACGATCACCTGGGCGAGAACTTCGAGGCCGAGGGCGGCTATCACACCGTGGCCGGCCTGATCCTTGACCGCCTGGGCCGCCTGCCGGTCGAGGGCGAGCATGTCGAACTCGGCGCCTTCGACCTGGAGATCGTCGACATGGACGGCTCGCGGATCGACAAGGTCATCCTCAAGCACACCAAGCGCAAGAAGGACGGGCTGGACGGGTAGGTCGGCTGACCGACCGTCTTCCCCGGAGCACCGTATGCTTTTCCGTCACGTCGCGGCCCTGGCGGCCGCTCTCATCGCTTTCGCCATGTCCGCGCCGGCCGGCGCCGCCGAGTACGGCTTCAAGGACCTTCTGCGCGAGCCGGGTACGCCGCGCGCCGGGGCGACGGATCCGGACGTCATCATCGTGATGTATGCCGACTACAACTGCGGCTACTGCAAGCGCATGGAGCCGGTGCTGGTGAGCGCCCTGAAGGCGGACCGCCGCCTGGCCGTGGTCCACAAGGATTGGCCGATCTTCGGCGACGTGTCGGAGCACGCGGCGCGCGTGGCGCTGGCCGCGACCTATCAGGGCCGGTACGAGGCGGTGCATCGGGCCTTCATGCTCTCGCCCACGCGGCTGAGCGACACGGACATGGTCGACACCGTCGCCAAGCAGGCGGGCGTCGACTGGACCAGGCTGACAAGTGACCTGAAGACCCACGGCCGCGATATCGACGCCGTGCTGGCGCGCAACGCCCGCGAGGCCGGCCTCCTGGCGCTGCAAGGCACGCCGGGCCTGGTGATCAACGGCTACCTGATCCGCGGCGCCCTGTCGGAAGAGCAGTTGAAGGACGTGGTCGAGAAGATCCGCGCGGTGAAGCGGCCTGCGGCCTAGGCGACGCGACGAAGGGGCGCCGCTGAACCAGGCGATCTGCGATCGGCCTATAGCGGCGGCCCCACCCTGGTCGTCATCCCGCGCTTCATGCGCGGGACCCATGGTTCAATTTCAACGTGCGAGCTTTCTTCCGCTCCGCACCTGCGGCGGACAGATAGGTCCCGCGCATAAAGCGCGGGATGGCGGGTTTGTGGGTGAGGGCGGAGTTCTGCTTCCGACCCCGAGCGGACGTTGTAGCGCCCCCTCCGTCACGTCGCCTATCGGCGTCGCGCCACCTCCCCCGTTTCACGGGTGAGGAGGAAGCCGCATCCTCCTGCCCCGCTTGCGGGGGAGGTGGATCGATGCGGATACGCATCGAGACGGAGGGGGCGCTTCTGAGCCAACGTCCGCTCCTCGCCCGTTGCGGACCCCCGTCGCCCAGTGCGATATCGGGGCGATCAGGAGGTGCTCATGACCCAAGACCCCGTGAAGGGACCGGCGTCCTATTTTCCGTCGATCGAGAAGACGTACGGTCAGCCGATCGCCCATTGGCAGCAGATCGTGCGGGACGGTTATCCCGCCCGGCACATGGAACTGGTCGCGATTCTGAAGGGTCAGCACGGCATGGGCCATGGGCACGCCAACGCCGTGGTCGCGCACACCTTGGCGCAGGATGGGCTGAAGTAGCGCCGGGAGGAGGGGAGCATGACGACCGGCAGTCCGCTCTCGACGCTGAAGCTTCTGCTGCCCGCCCTGATCCCGTCGTGGAACTTCTTCGACGTGATCGCGCCGGCGCCGCGTGTGGAGTACGCGCTGCTGGCCTCGCCGGGTGACACGACCGGGACCTGGCGGGAGTTTCGCCCCCGGCCGGAGCACGTCTCGCTCGCGACCCTGCTGAAGCGCCTGGTCTGGAATCCGCGCTGGAACCAGACCCTATTCGTGATGAGCTGCGCCGAGCGCCTGGCCGAGGATCGCACGCCGGCCCATAGCGAGGCCGAGCTGTTCAAGCGCATCGCCGCCGATCTCGCCGTCGAGCCGCAAGACCCGGCGCGGCCGTGGCTGTGCTTTCGCCTGGTCTTCGTCAGCCGGGACGGCGAGGCGTTGACCGAGGAGGTCATGGTCCAGCCCGCGCCGCGGCTGCTCAAGGACGTCGACGTCCGATGAGCCTAGAAGCCGCCGTTCGCCTGACCGAGATCCTGCTGGCGCTGGCCCTGATCCAGCAGAGCCTGGAGCACCTGCGCGGCCTGCCCGGCGAGCGGCCGCTGTTCGCGATCCGGATCCTGCTCTGCGTCCTGGTGGCCAGCGGGATCGCCGCGCCCTGGCCGCTGGTCGGCCTGGCGCTGGTCTCGCTGGTCATCCTCGAGCGCTTCCAGGGACCCTATAACGGCGGCAGCGACCGCATGGGCCTCCTGGCGCTGTGGTGCCTGGTCCTGACCCGCCTGCTGCCGACCCCGGCGCTGAAGGAGCTGTCGTTCGGCTATCTCGGCGCGCAGCTGATGCTCAGCTACTTCATCTCCGGCGGGGTCAAGATCGTGAACCCCGACTGGCGTTCGGGCCGGGCGCTGCGCGACGTCTTCCAGTTCTCGTCCTATCCGGTCTCGCAAGGCCTGCGCCGCTGGGCGCAGCGGCCCCGGCTGCTGCTGGTGATGTCGTGGGCGGTGATGGGCTTCGAGCTGGCCTTTCCGCTGACCCTGCTGTGGAAGCCGGCCCTGATCGCCGGGCTGGCCATAGCGGCGACCTTCCACCTGGCCAATGCCTGCCTGTTCGGCCTCAACCGTTTCTTCTGGACCTGGCTGGCGACCTATCCGGCGATCCTGTGGCTGCAAGGGCGCGTGTTTTAAGTCGAGGCGGTGTCGGTTCGCGGACGGGACGAGCGTCTTCAAGGAAAGGGAGACCGTCGGCATGACCGTGCGCGAACAGATCGACCGCTATATCGAGGCCCAGCCGCCGGCCAAGCGCGCCGAGCTGCGCGATCTGGACCAGCGCATCCTGACGATCGCGCCCGCCGCCCAGCTCTGGTTCCTCGACGGCCGGGACGAGACCGGCAAGGTCGTGACCAATCCGAACATCGGCTACGGGGCCGAGACACTGAGCTATGCCGACGGCGGCTCGCGGCCGTTCTACAAGCTCGGCCTCAGCGCCAACACGGCCGGCCTGTCGGTCTATGTCATGGGCCTCAAGGACAAGACCTACCTGTCCCAGACCTATGGCGCGCGGCTCGGCAAGGCCAAGGTCACCGGCTACTGCATCAAGTTCCGGTCCGTGAAGGACGTGGATCTGGCCGTATTCGAGGAACTCGTCGCGGACGCCCTGGGGTGAAGTCCTAAGTTACGCCGTCGGATGTTCTAGCGAGAGCTTGGGGGCCGCCTAGCCGGCAGATTCATCGTAGGTTACGAGTTTCGCGCATGGGTGGAGGCGGCTTGATGCGCGAAGGTGATTTTACTGGGCCGCGTAAAAGACGCGGCGTGAGCAGGAGAGCGATCTGCTGCGGTTTGGGCCCCGCCCTCCTGGGCGTCAGTGGCTGTACGCTGAAAGAGGAGGGCTACCGCTACCGGCTGTCGATCGAAGTCGAGGTCGGTGGGAGGCGATACGTCGGGCAGGGTGTTCGCGAATTTATCGCGGGAGAAGTGATCGGGCTCCCAAACGCTTGGACGGTCTACCATACTGGGACCTTGGGCGACGCCATCTGGATCGAGGCGCCTGGGGCGCCGACGCTGTTCATTTTGCTTCGCCAAGCCATCTATGGGACGGGGGACGCTTGGGATCCGACTCCGTTTCTTGGCCGCGGAAAAATCGGGTTTTACGAGCGGTTCGTGGACGTTCCGCTTCCCGGCCCGGTGAGGAGGCGGGTTGCAGTCCCTCTAAGGGACCTGCCGACCATCGTCGTCTTTGACGATGTCACGGACAAGTCAACCATGCGACTGGTCCTGCCCAGTGAGGTCGCGTCGGTGCTGGGTGGCGGTGCGCGCATAGTCGGCGCTTGGATCGAAAGAACTTCCGATCCTGTCACGCGCGGCATCGAGGCCAAGCTGCCTTGCCTGGCGCCTCTCCTCGCCGATCCCAACGTACGAAGCCGCCAGGTGACAGTCCCCGGAGAGCTCACGTTTAACGTTCCGGATTTTCGACGGTCGCCTCTTGGCTGACCACGTCGCTCCTAGCCACGCCCGCAGCGATGCCAGCACCGGAAGCTGTTAAGCCGCCGTCTTCTTCCGCAGCCGCGCCAGCCGTCGCAGGCGCCGCCAGAAGCGGGTCTTTTCCGGTTCCGGATAGGGCTGCAGGTTGCGGAAGAACTCCTCGGCGCAGGCGCGCCACGAGAACTTCTCGGCGAACTTGCGGACCGCCGCGCGGTCCAGGTCCAGGCAGGCGAGGCACGCTTCCTTGAGGCCGTCCGTCTGGCCGGGGGCCAGGACGCCGGCGTCGGAGCCGGGGATGATGTCCACCGGACCCGGGGCCGAGAACGCCGCCACCGGCACGCCGGCGGCCATGGCCTCCAGGATCACCAGGCCGAAGGTGTCGGTCAGGGACGGGAAGCAGAACACGTCCGCCCCGCCGAAGTAGCGGGCCAGCTCGTCGCCGAACTTGGCGCCCAGGAACTTCACCTCGGGATATTTCTCGGCCAGCTCCTCGCGCTGGGGGCCGTCGCCGATGACGACCTTGGTGCCCGGCAGGTCGAGGCTGGCGAAGGCCTCGATGTTCTTCTCGACGGCGACGCGGCCGACATTGAGGAAGATCGGGCGCGGCAGGCCCTCGAACGGGTCGGGATCGCCCTCCACGCGCGGCTTGAAGATGTCGGTGTCCACCCCCCGCGACCAGGGCGACAGGTTGCGGAAGCCGTGCTTGGCCAGTTCGTCGCGCATGGTCGGCGTGGCCACCATCAGGCGGCCCGACGGCTTGTGGAACCAGCGCATGTAGGTGTAGCCGGCCGCCAGCGGCAGCGGCAGGCGGGCCGAGACATATTCCGGGAACTTGGTGTGGTAGCTGGTCGTGAACGGCAGCTTCCACTCCAGGCAGATGCGGCGCGCGGCCAGGCCGATCGGCCCCTCGGTGGCGATGTGGATCGCCTCGGGCTCGAACTGCTTGAAGCGCTCCTGCACCGGCTCATAGGCGCCGATCGCCAGCTTGATCTCCGGGTAGGTCGGCAGCGGGAAGGTCGGGAACTGCTCGGGGCTGACGACGTCGACCTCGTGGCCCATCAGACGCAGTTCTTCGGTCACCCGGCTCAGGGTGCGGACCACCCCGTTGACTTGAGGTTCCCAGGCATCGGTCGCTAGCAGAATTCGCATCAGGCGGCGGCAGGCTCCGGCAACGGCTCGTCGGCGGCTTCAGCGGCTTGGGACGGAACGACGGACCGGGCGCGGTCGATCACCGACCACGAGCGCAGCTTGGCCCATTCCAGGATCTCGAGATGGCCGTCCGCGTGCTCGGCCAGGGCCGTGCAGCTTTCGACCCAGTCGCCGTCGTTGATGTAGCGGATGCCGTCGATGTCGCGCATCTCGGCCTTGTGGATGTGACCACAGATCACGCCGTCCACCCCCCGACGTCGCGCTTCATCGGCCACGGCGGCCTCGAAGTTCTCGATGAACTGCAACGCGTTCTTCACCTTGACCTTCAGATAGGCCGAGAGACTCCAGTAACCGAACCCTAGGCGGCGCCGAAGGCGATTCACCAGAGTGTTCAGCATGAGGATGGTTCTATAGGACCAATCCCCGAGGAAGGCGAGCCACTTGGCGTGCTGGACGACGCCGTCGAACTCGTCGCCGTGGACAACCAAGTAGCGCTTGCCGTCGGCCGCCTCGTGGATCACGTCGCGCGCCACGATCACCCCGCCGAAGTGGACGCCGCAGAAGTCGCGGATCCGGTCGTCGTGATTGCCGGGGACGTAGATCACCTCGGTGCCCTTGCGCGCCATGCGCAGGATCTTCTGGACCACGTCGTTGTGGGCCTGGGGCCAGTACCAGCCGCTGCGCAGCTTCCAGCCGTCGATGATGTCGCCGACCAGATAGAGCTTGTCGCACTCGACATGGCGGATGAAGTCCAGCAGCAGCTCGGCCTGGCACCCGCGCGTGCCCAGATGCAGGTCGCTGATGAAGATGGAGCGGTAGTGGCGAACGGCGACGTCGGCGCTCATGTCGAACCCCCGTTGTGGCGCCGCCAGATCATTCCGTCCCCGGATCGGAAGATGGCGGCCAACGGCAGGCGATTAAGCTGATTGCATGTCGCTTTGATGAAATGGGGCCGCGGCGAATTTACCGGTCGTTAAGGCGCGGCGCGCCGGCGACCGTCCGTCGTCTGCCCGCGAAACGCGCAGTTTCGACGTCATCGTCAAAATTCTGGACCGTTAAGCAATCCCTTTTGGCGCTTGGGGTTGCTCAAGCGCGGCAAGCCTGTTGCGGTGCAGCATCGCGGCCATTAGATCACCGGCATGGACGCCGCCCGCCTCGCCAAGGACACGCCGAAATCCCAGAAGACCCGCGCGCGGATTCTGGACCAGGCCATGCGCCTGATCGCCGAGATCGGCTACCACGCCGCCACCAACCCGGTGATCGCCGACGCCGCCGGCCTGACGCGCGGGGCGATGCTCTATCACTTCCCCACCCGCGAGGCCCTGGTCGAGGCCGCCGTGGCCCACATCCAGGCCGAGCGCTCGACCCTGTTCCGCGCCGCCGCCGAGAACCTGCCCGCCGGCGCCGACGTCACCGAGCACGCGATCGACAGCTACTGGGACCTGCTGCACAGCGTGCCGTTCCAGGCCTTTGGCGAGCTCGAGGACGCCGGCCGCACCGACCCGGCCATCCACGCCCTGCTGGCCCCGGCCCAGGCCGAGTTCGACCGCGCCCAGGCCGGCGACCACTTCCTGAAGATCCTCCACGCCGGGGCGGGTCCGAGGTTCCAGGCCAGCCGCGACTTGGCGAGGTTCATGCTGGAGGGCCTGGCGCGCACGACCCTGACCTACGACAAGGACGGCCGGAAAGAGCGCCTGCTGATGCTGATCAAGCGGGCCACGCACATGCTGAATAGGAAGGGCGATGTGCAGGATTTGTGGCCGGAGTAGGGGGGGGGCTTGCCCTCATGGGAATTTCGAAATAGAACAAAAAGAGAACAGATATCTCGGGATCTGTTTCGCGCATTTTTGTTACTGTCACTAGAAAGATTGATTACCGTGACGTACCCGCTACGCGCGAATCGGATCGAAATGTTTCAACGCTTGAGAGACCCGGTCCACGACCTCATTGAGTTCGCGGATACGCATTTTGAACGGATGATCTGGAGCCTGCTGGAGAGCCCCGAGTTCCAAAGATTACGACGCATCCGACAGTTAGGCTTCTCAGATTTCGTATTTCCCGGTGCAACACACTCCCGGTTCGCTCACAGCGTTGGAGTTTTCCACACGGCGAGGCTCTTATGCAGAGTCTTGGAAGAGAAGCTTGGTAATGACTTCAATCGAGACCGTGCGGACGTCGCCATCGCTGCGGCTCTGATACATGACCTAGGGCATGGACCGTTCAGTCACGCGTTCGAAGATGCTCTCGGTGAGGTTGGTCGGCACGAAGAATGGACGCTGCGGTTCATTCGCGAAACTGCGATCTACGACAGGCTCAATAGTTATCGGGCCGGCTTCGGAGAAGAGGTCGCTTCGATCTTCACGAGTGAATCGTCACCAGATATCTATTCTTCTGTAGTGTCTAGTCAGTTCGACGCTGACCGTCTTGACTACATGCGTCGGGACCGGATGATGAGTGGCACCCAGCTTGGTGGTATAGATTTCACTTGGTTGATCAGAAATCTTGAGGTTCGTAATATCGAGATCGGTTCGGACGATCAGAAGTTCGCGGAAATATCGACTTTTGTTCTCGGTCCGAAAGCGCTATGGGCGGGAGAAAGTTACGTGCTCTCGCTTTTCCATCTCTATCCTGCAGTCTATCTTCACAAAACCACCCGAGGGGCCGAGAAAGTATTCTCCTCATTAATGCGCGCCCTGAAGTCTCGGATTGAAGAAGGCGGGGTCGACCAGACAGGTCTTTCTGCCGCACATCCGCTCGTCCGCTATCTCCGAGATAGAAAGACGCTTGTTAACTATGCCGATTTAGATGACTCGGTCGTGTGGGGGGCGTTGGCGCTGTTGGCGCAGTCTTCCGATCCGATTATCGCCGAATCAGCGCAAAGGCTCCGCACACGCACATTGTGTAAGGCAATCGACGTTCGCAGAGGTCTGGGTGATGGACGTTTGAACGCGGGGCGCGAGATCGATCAACGAGTCCTCAAGTTCAAGCGGCTTTGGCAAGAGAAGGTCGCATCAGATCAATCTTTGGTTCACCGAATCCTGATCGATAAGTTCGAGCGCAATCCGTACAAACGACGAGGCTACGAAACGACAAAGGGCGGGATGGAACGAATCCACATTCTGGAAAACGATCTCCCGATGGACCTGGCGGATGTGTCCGACGTTGTCCAAGCGCTTCAGCCCTTTCACGGGTACCGGCTTTACGTCAGCCAAGACGACGATGTGGCCAGAGCTCTAGTGCAAGACCTGATAACCGAGGCACGCAAATGACCGAACATGAAACTGCTGTCAGAAACGTTATCGCTGCAGCCGGTGGGCGCTTGGTTGGGAAAACCCGTCTTCAAAAAACGGCATATATTCTGAAGATCGCTGGTTTGAGCCCCGATTTCTCCTATACTTACCATTACTATGGTCCTTACAGCGAGGAAGTCGCGACTGCGACTAAAGACGCCATTCTTGACGATCTTATTGCGGAGACTGAAAGTGTCGCTCAATGGGGCGGTACATTCTCGGTTTTCACCACATCTTACAATGGCGACGTGGATGAAAAGTCCCGAGAGATTGTTGCCGTAGCTTGCTCCAGCGATTCTGTGACCTTAGAGCTTGCCGCTACCGCTGCATTCCTAAAAGTTTCGGGTGTCCAAGATTGGTGGGGAGAGACCGCGAGACGGAAGCCGCAAAAAGCGACGCCTGAGCGTATGGATCTTGCCAAAGCCCTCTGGGATAGACTTCGGGAAATTGGTACGCCGGTTCCCCTTCCGGCCCTTTGACTTTGTAGTTGCAGCGCTAGGTCTAGCTCGCGCTGGCCATCGCGTCGCGGTGCCCGGAATTATACCCGCGTCGGGAGCCCGCCTTAGATCTCTTGGAGGCTGCAGCGTGCAGGGCTGTCCAGGTCAGTCAAGGACGGCTTCGCCGCCGCGTGCGGCCGCCCGGAGGGCGGTCCCTGAGTGACCTGGACAGCCCTGCGATCGTCTCGCCGTGAGAGGTAAGGGGGGCGCTCTTCCGGGGCGGAAGGGCGGCTTGGACGGGAAGGGGGCGCGCACCGGAAACCCTCTCTCTTTGAGAGAGGGCGGGGCCCGCCGCGTAGCGGTGGGAGGGTGAGAGGTTTCACTGTTGGCCGGGGAAGCCTGGACCGTTCCGCCGCGCGTTTCGTCGGCGCCTTGTCCGGAGAGGGTGTAACCTCTCACCCTCCCACGCCGCAGGCGTGGGCCCCTCCCTCTCTCAAAGAGAGAGGGTTTCAAAAGGCGCCCTCGCGAGGATTGGGCGGCCTCTATCCCCGGCGCTCGCGGCGCCGAACCTCACGAAATCAATCCCTTCCCACTTTTTCGCGCCCCTGGATCATCGGCGTTCAACACCGCCGCATACTCAGAGCTGTCCCCGTCGCGGGGGAGGGCGTTTGGATCCGGCCCAAGACGGCGGCGGGGGTAGGTTGAGCGGGGCCGCTGGCGGTTCCTGGCGGAGCCATCGCGCCACGTCGCTTACTCTTTAGGAGCGCACGCGGGTGACGGAGCCGTCCGGGGCCAAGCCATCAGCGGAGCGACAGGGCGGTGATCGTACAAGCCGCCTATCGTGGATCGTCGGGGTCGAGACGGATGTAGCCGATCGACTTGGTCCGCGCCCGTCCGGGGGCAAATGGGGTCCCGAGCTGAAATACGCTCACGCCCCCCATCCTCACGGGCAAGAACAGCCTGGCGGAGCGGTCAGCGAGCCGAAACACACACAAACCATTACGGTCCCCGGGTTCGCCCGGCCGCTCCGTCGCCTCCCCATACCCACTCGCAGCCGCTCGGCGCGAGGTCGATGAAACACGTTCCTCCCCATCGAGGGGGAAGGGAGATCAGCTCGGGCAGATCGGCAGGGCGGTCGTGAACTTGATCTGCTCCATGGCGAAGCTGGACGAGACGTCGGTCAGCGGGGCGGTGGCGATCAGGCGCTTGTAGAAGCGGTCATAGGCGGCGATGTCCTTGACCACGACCTTGAGCAGATAGTCGACGTCGCCGCTCATCCGGTAGAACTCGACGACCTCGGGCAGGGAACTGGCCCCGGCCGCGAACTGGGTCAGCCAGTCCTCGTCGTGGCGGCCGGTCTTCACGGCCACGAAGACGGTCAGGTTCAGGTCCAGGGCCGCGCGGTCCAGCAGGGCGACGCGGGCGGTGATGACGCCGGCGTCCTGCAGGCGCTTGACCCGCTTCCAGCACGGGGTCTGGCTGAGGCCGACCCGCTCGGCCAGCTCGGCGATGGCGACGGTGGCGTCCTCCTGCAGGATGGCCAGCAGGCGGCGGTCGATTTGATCGAGATCAATCATCTCGCTACCCCGTCGTTTGGAGAATGGAATTCTCCTTATCCCGCGAATGGTAACCTTTCAAACCATGTCTTTCTTCGAATCCGCGTCATCCTAGGAAGCTCGGAAATTCAGCGAGGCTCCGATGGACCTGTCCTTCACGCGTCATCCCAAGTCGGTCGGCGAGAGCTATGGTCAGCACATGGGCGTGGCCTGGAGCTTCGGCTTCACCCTGCTGGGCGCGGGCCTGGCCTGCATCGTCCACGGCATCCTGCCGTTCGCCTTCGAGCGCACCGGCAGCCAGACGGTGCGCCGCCTGAACGAGCGGCTGTCGAACCGCTGCGCCAAGGCCGACGCGCATTTCGCCGGTTCCACGCAGATCTCGGGCGAGACCGTTCGCGGATGACGACCGCCGCGATCCGGCTGGACGCGCTGCGCAACGGGGCCGGCAAGCTGGCGCCGGGCCTGGTCGCTGGCCTGCTGCTGGCCATCCTGGCCAAGCTGCTGGCCTCGACCCTGCACGCCCCGGCCCCGCTGGTCGCGGTGATCCTGGGCATGATGCTCGGGGCGCTGGGCCTGCAGGCCCAGCTGGGCGCGGGTCTGGACGTCTTCGCCAAGCCCGGCCTGCGGCTGGGCGTGGCCATGATGGGCGCCCAGATCAGCTGGAGCGAGTTCGCCGCCCTGGGCGGTCCGGCCATCGTCGCCAGCGGCGCCGTGGTGCTGGGCGGCTTAGGGATCGGGGCGCTGGCCGGGACCGCGCTGGGCCTGCCGTTCGCCGAGTCCCTGATCGCCGCCGCCGCCTGCTCGATCTGCGGGGCGTCGGCCGCGCTCGCGGCGTCACAGGCCGCGCCGGCCAGCCCGGCCAACCAGCGCACGACGGCGCTGGTCATCGTCGGGGTCAACCTGCTGTCGACCGTGGCCATGCTGGCCTATCCGCCGATCGCCCACGCCCTGGGCCTGACCGCTCACCAGGCCGGCGTGTTTTTCGGCCTCTCGATCCACGACGTTGCCCAGGTCGCCGGGGCCGGGGCCTCGGTCTCGCCCGAGACGGCCAGCACGGCGGCCCTGGCCAAGCTGGCCCGCATCGTCTGGCTGGGCCCGGCGGTCATCCTGATCGGCCTGATGCTGAGCCGCTCCAAGGAGGGCGGCGTGGTCGGCGGGCTCAAGGCCCCGCCGCTCTTTGTTCTAGGCTTCGCGGCGCTCGCCGCCTGCCGGGGCTTGGGCCTGATCCCGCCGGCCCTGGTCGCAACCATGGCGACCTGCTCCAGCTTCCTGCTGCTGGCCGGCGTTGGGGCCATTTCGGCCAAGCTGGGTCCCAAGGCCCTGCTCGAGGTCAAGCCGAAGCTGGCCATCATGCTGGGAACGGTCACACTGGCCGTCGCGGTCCTGGCCTACGCCCTGACGAGAATATTCTTCTAACCAGAAGCTCTTGGCGGGGAACGAAACCCGCTTCATGGTCCCGTTCAAGAGCTTGTCCGTCTCGACTGGAATCAGTCGAGACGGATAAACAAGCTCGCCAAGAAAGTGCAGAGCATGGCGCGAGCCATGCTCTGGTCGGAGGGACGTGGTTTTGAGCTTCTGGACGCGACGCAAGTCGATCGACACCATCACCGCGGGCCACGCGGACAGCCATCAGCTGAAGAAGACCCTCAGCTGGTATCACCTGGTCGCCCTGGGCGTCGGGGCCATCGTCGGCACGGGGATCTACACCCTGACCGGCGTCGGCGCGGGCCTGGCCGGGCCGGGCGTGATCCTGTCGTTCCTGATCGCCGGGGCGGTCTGCGCCTGCGCCGCCCTGTGCTACGCCGAGCTGTCGACCCTGATGCCGGCAGCGGGCAGCGCCTACACCTACAGCTACGCGGCGATGGGCGAGCCGGTCGCCTGGTTCGTCGGCTGGAGCCTGATCCTCGAATACACCCTGGTCTGCGCGGCGGTCGCCGTCGGCTGGTCGGCCCACGCCCACGGCCTGTTCAAGATGGCGGGCTTCCCCGACTACCTGCTGGCCGGACCGCACGCCGGCGGCGTGGTCAACCTGCCGGCCGTGATCATCTCGATGGCGGTGGCCGGCCTGCTGGCCCTCGGCACCCGCGAGAGCGCCACCGTCAACATGGTCCTCGTTTTCGTGAAGATCATCGCCCTGATCGTCTTCGTGGTGCTGTGCCTGCCGGCCTTCGACGCCAGCCACTTCACCCCGTTCATGCCCAACGGCTTCTCGGCCCATGTGCCCGCCGGCGCCGGTCCGGATGGCGCCAAGATTGGCGTCATGGCCGCCGCCAGCTTGATCTTCTTCGCCTTCTACGGCTTCGACGCGGTCTCGACCGCCGCCGAGGAGACCAAAAACCCCAAGCGCGACCTGACCATCGGCATCGTCGGCTCGATGGCCGCCTGCACGGCCATCTACATGATCGTCGCCGCCGCCTCTATCGGCGCCTCGCGCACCGAGATCTTCTCCAAGAGCGAGGCCCCGCTGGTCTTCATCCTGGAGAGCCTGCAACACGGCAAGATGGCCCAGCTGGTGGCCCTGGCCGCCGTCGTCGCCCTGCCGACCGTGATCCTGGCGTTCATGTACGGCCAGAGCCGGATCTTCTTCGTCATGGCCCGCGACGGCCTGCTGCCGCGCGCCCTGTCGAAGGTCAACGCCAAGACCGGCACGCCGGTGGTCATGACCCTGCTGACCGGCGCCCTGTCGGCGGTGCTGTCGGGCTTCCTGTCGCTGAAGGACATCGCCGAGCTGGCCAATGCCGGCACCCTGGCGGCCTTCATCGCCGTGGGCCTGTCGGTGATCGTGCTGCGCCGCCGCGAGCCCAACCGCCCGCGCGTCTTCTCGACCCCGCTCTGGCAGATCGTGGCCCCGGCCGGCATCCTGGGGTGCCTCTATCTGTTCTACAGCCTGCCGGCCAAGACCCAGCTCTACTTCCTGTTCGCCCACATCATCGGGGCGGTCGTCTATTTCGCCTACGGCATCCGCAAGAGCGTGCTGGCCCAGGCAGAGAGGGCCGCAGGGTAAGGCTTCCATTCCCGAGAGCCATCGCTACAGTCGGCGTCAAAACAAGCGTTTGATGTCGGGAGAAGAAGCGCATGGCCCTCGATCTGGAAACCCGTGAACAGCTGATCGAGACGGTGGCCCGCTTCGTCTCCGAGCGCCTGCGCCCGATCGAGGCCAAGGTCGCCGAGGACGACGCGGTGCCCGCCGACGTCATCGAGGACATGAAGGGCCTGGGCCTGTTCGGCCTGTCGATCCCCGAGGAGTTCGGCGGCCTCGGCCTCAACATGGAGGAAGAGGCGCTGGTGGCCATCGAGCTGGGCCGCGCCTCGCCAGCCTTCCGCTCGGTGTTCGGCACCAATGTCGGCATCGGCAGCCAGGGCCTGGTGATGTTCGGCAACGACGCGCAGAAGGCCAAGTGGCTGCCGGGCATCGCGTCCGGCGAGATCATCACCTCGTTCGCCCTGACCGAGCCGGAAGCCGGCTCTGATAGCG
The DNA here is from genome assembly GCF_002742625.1 of Caulobacter sp. FWC2. Lineage (NCBI taxonomy): Bacteria > Pseudomonadati > Pseudomonadota > Alphaproteobacteria > Caulobacterales > Caulobacteraceae > Caulobacter > Caulobacter sp. FWC2. The sequence goes on along the minus strand of NZ_PEBF01000001.1, from coordinate 4,700,650 downwards.
CCGCGGTGCAGACCCGCGCCACGCTGGACGGCGATCACTACGTCCTGAACGGCGCCAAGCGCTACATCACCAATGCCGGCAAGGCCTCGCTGTTCACGGTGATGGCCCGCAGCAACCCCGACGTGAAGGGCGGGGGCGGCGTGTCGGCCTTCCTGGTCCCGCGCGACCTGCCAGGTCTTTCGGTGAGCAAGCCCGAGAAGAAGATGGGCCAGCAGGGCGCCCATATCCACGACGTCACCTTCGACAATGTCCGCGTCCCGGCCTGGAACCGGCTGGGCGAGGAAGGCGAGGGTTTCAAGGTCGCCATGCAGGTGCTGGACCGCGGTCGCCTGCACATCGCCGCCGTCTGCGTGGGCGTGGCCGAGCGGCTGATCGCCGACTGCGTGGCCTATGCCAGCGAGCGCAAGCAGTTTGGCCAGCCGATCGCCAGCTTCCAGCTGATCCAGGCCATGATCGCCGACAGCAAGACCGAGGCTCTGGCGGCCAGGGCGCTGGTTCTAGAAACCGCTCGCAAGCGCGACGGCGGGGCCGGCATCGTGCTGGAAGCGGCGGCGTCCAAGCTGTTCGCCTCGGAAATGGTCGGGCGGGTCGCCGACCGGGCGGTGCAGATCTTCGGCGGGGCGGGCTATGTCGCCGACTATGGGATCGAGCGTCTCTATCGCGACGTGCGGATCTTCCGGATCTATGAGGGCACCAGCCAGATCCAGCAGTTGGTCATCGCCCGCGAGACCTTGAAGCGCGGCGGCTAGGCTGCGGCGGGATGTCGCGCCCGGTCTTTCCGTAGAGCCGTGGCGTCACGCCGCATGGGCGGCGGATCTATTCAGTGCGCGCCAATATTTTCCAGGACACCGCTACTCAAGGGCGTGTGCACGACCTTCAAGGGAGTGCGTCATCCTGTCGCTCGCACCCCGCGAATATTTAAGCCGGCATTAAGTATGCGCGGCGAGGCTGGTTCCTGATTTGGAACGGGGGCGGCCATGAGCCAGGATCACGCTATCAACGAACGCGTGGCGTTTATGGGTTTGGACGACAAGGCGCGGGCCGCCCTGCGCGAGCTCCAGCCTGTCATCCGAAAAAACATCGGGCCTGCCCTCGAGGCGTTCTACGCCAAGGTCCGGGCCACGCCCGAGACCCGCAATTTCTTCAGCGACGAAAAGCACATGCAGGCCGCCTCGAGCCGCCAGCAGAGCCACTGGGACGTGATCTCGCACGGCGACTTTGACGAGACCTACGTCAAGGCCGTGCGCACCATCGGCCAGACCCATGCCCGGATCGGCCTGGAGCCGCGCTGGTACATCGGCGGCTATGCGGTGGTCAGCGAGCACCTGATCCGCGCGGTGATCAACGACCAGTGGCCCAAGGGCTTCATGGCCAAGGGCGACCCGAGCAAGGCCGGCGACGCGGTCAGCGCGCTGATGAAGGCGGTCATGCTGGACATGGACTTCGCCATCTCGATCTACTTGGAGACCATTGAGCTCGAACGTCAGCGACTGGAAGCGGAACGACGTGAGAATGAGGCCTGCCAGGCCCATATGGTCGCCGCGCTCGGCGAGGCCCTGGATAGGCTGGCCCGCGGGGATCTGGTGGGGCGGCTCGACACCGACGTGAAGTCCGAGTTCCAGAAGCTGAAGGACGACTTCAACAACGCCGTCGGCATCCTGGAGCAGGCGATGAGCCGGGTGGCCGAAGCCACCGACGGGATCCGCTCGGGCGCCGACGAGATCGGCGCCGCGGCGGACGACCTGTCGCGCCGCACCGAGCAACAGGCCGCCAGCCTCGAAGAGACGGCCGCGGCCCTGGACGAGATCACCTCGACCGTCCGCCGTTCGGCGTCCGGCGCCAAGCAGGCCCAGGACGTCGTGGCCGGCGCCAAGGCCGAGGCCGAGAAGTCTGGGATCGTCGTCGACCAGGCCGTGGCGGCCATGGGCGAGATCGAGACCAGCTCGCGTTCGATCGGCAACATCATCGGGGTGATCGACGAGATCGCCTTCCAGACCAACCTGCTGGCGCTCAACGCAGGCGTCGAGGCGGCGCGGGCCGGGGAGGCGGGTCGCGGCTTCGCGGTCGTGGCCCAGGAAGTCCGCGCGCTGGCCCAACGCTCGGCGGACGCGGCCAAGGAGATCAAGACCCTGATCAGCGCTTCGACCAAGCAGGTCGAGGCCGGTGTCGGGTTGGTCGGCCAGACCGGCGAGACCCTGCGCGGCATCGTCGGCAAGGTGGCCGAAATCGACGCCCTGATCGTGGAGATCGCTTGCTCGGCCCAGGAGCAGGCTCAGGGGCTCAACGAGGTGAACACGGCCGTCAACCAGATGGACCAGGTCACTCAGCAGAACGCCGCGATGGTGGAGCAGACGACCGCCGCGACCCATTCCCTAAAGGGGCAGACGGCGGAGTTGGTCAAACAGGTGTCGGCGTTCTCGATCTCGGCGCGTCAGAAGGCCGCCGCGCCGGTCGCACCCGTGGCGCCGACCCGCGCGCCGCCTGTCGCTCGTCCGACAAGCCGGCCGGGCGGCAACCCGAGCGCCCAGGTTCCGGTGGCGCGCGGCAATACGGCCGTGGCGCTCAAAGAAGAGTGGGAAGAATTCTGAGTAACGCGGCGGTCGGCTACGAATCTTGACCTGCCGACAGCAGAACGCCCCCGCCGACGGTGTCGGCGAGGGCGTTTTGTGTTCCCCGGAAGGGATTGACGCTTACGCGCCGCCCGGGAAGCGGAACGGGACCTTCACGGTGCCGGTCTTGGCGCCCATCGGGAGCTTCTCGGCGATGCACATGGCGGCCTTGTCGAAGCCCTTGCCGGCCGCGCTGTTGTCGACGACCTTGCAGTCCGACAGCTTGCCAGCGTCGGCGGTGCATTCCAGCATCACCTGAGCGGCGTCGCGGGTGTTCGCGAACTGCTGCAGGCAACGGCCCATTTGGTCTTCAAAACCGCCGGCGGCCGAAGCGGCCTGAGCGACGAAAAAGCTGCCAGCGATTCCCGCGGCAATAGCGATCGGATATTTCATCCCGCTGCTCCCAAGTAAAAGTGTCACGTCCTGTGGACGACGCGCCATCCGGACGCAGGAGCTTTCTCGCAGAAGCGAGTTAAGAGAATCTGAGTCGCCGAATAATATTGTAGTTTACTTCCGGGTAACCATCGCTTCGCCTTTCGGGGACTCTTGTTATGCGAGGCCCGCTTTATAGATTCAGCGCCCGTGCACCTGCGGCCAAATGACCATCTGGGCCCTATCAGAGCAGGTTATGTCGAATTCCCTTTAACCAAGTCAGAGGTTGTTAGGAATCTATCGGGATTATCCGGGTTCAATGTTGGCGATCCGGGGGCACGGAGCGCTGGTTGGAGGGTACCTCGCGATGAAACGGATACGTCTTGTCGATCTGCCGTTGATCATCAAGATCGGCTTTGCGCCGGCTTTCGCGCTTCTGATGCTGGCTCTCATGGCCGGCGGCGCCATCGTCGTTCAGAAAAGCCAGTCGGCCGCTTTGAAGCAGGTCGTTGAAAGCGACATGCGCGAAAACATGGCGATCCAGAAGATCTCCAAGCGCATCTCGAACATCAACGGTGAACTCTACACCGTGCTGACCCACAAGGCCGGCAACATCGATCTGGCCAAGAACGACGCCCGCATGGCGGCGATCCTGACCGAGACCGACGCGGTGAAGAAGGAACTGGCCTCGCTGAAGGCCAAGCTTCCGGCCGCCGAACAGCCGAAGATCGCCGAGCTGATCAAGCAGCTGGACGAGTGCCGCAGCGCCATCGACACGGTCAGCGGGATGATCGGCGTCGACTTCAACATGGCCGTGGGCTTCATCGCGCCGTTCGAAGAACAATACGCCAAGATGACCGGTACGCTCGACCAGGTCGTCACCGCCGCCAACCAGCGGGTCGAGGCCGAGAGCGCCAAGCGCCAGGCTGAAGCCACCGCCGCCATGAGCGTCACGATCGTGATGTCGCTGATCACCCTGGCCGCCGTTGCTGGCCTGGCCTGGTTCACGGTCATGACGACCCGCAAGTCGATCAACGACATCGCCGGCGCCACTGACAAGCTGTCGAAGGGCGACAACACCATCGACCTCGAGAAGATGACGCGCGGCGACGAGCTGGGCGCCATTGTCTCGGCGCTGAAGGTCTTCCGCGACAACCAGCTGCACCTCGACACGCTGCGCGCCGAGCAGGAGAAGTCGGCCGCCCTTACGGCCGACGAGCGTCGCGCCAAGGAAGCCGCCGCCGCCGCCGCCGCCCAGGAGGCCTCCACCGTCGTCAGCAACCTGGCCCAGGGCCTGGAGAAGCTGGCCTCGGGGGACCTGACCTTCCGCGTCACCGCCGAATTCCCCGGCGAGTACCGCAAGCTGAAGGACGACTTCAACGGCGCCATGGGTTCGCTGCAGGAGACGATGAAGGTCATCGCCGCCTCGACCGACGGCCTGCGCACCGGCGCCGACGAGATCGCCCACGCCTCGGACGACCTGTCGCGCCGCACCGAGCAACAGGCCGCCAGCCTGGAACAGACCGCCGCCGCCCTCGACGAACTGACCGCCACCGTGCGCCGCACGGCCTCCGGCGCTCGCCAGGCCTCGGATGTCGTCTCCACGACACGTGGCGAAGCGACGCATAGCGGCCAGGTCGTGCATCAGGCAGTGTCCGCCATGGGCGAGATCGAAAACTCGTCGAAGCAGATCAGTCAGATCATCGGCGTCATCGACGAAATCGCCTTCCAGACCAACCTCCTGGCCCTGAACGCCGGCGTCGAAGCCGCGCGGGCGGGCGAAGCCGGCCGCGGCTTCGCGGTCGTCGCCCAGGAAGTCCGGGCCCTGGCCCAGCGCTCGGCTGAAGCGGCCAAGGAGATCAAGGCCCTGATCTCCAGCTCGACCCAGCAGGTCAGCCAGGGCGTCAGCCTTGTCGGCCAGACGGGCGAGGCGCTGCAGCGGATCGTGACGAAGGTCGGCGAGATCGACGCCCTGGTCACCGAGATCGCGGCTTCGGCCGCGGAGCAGGCGACGGGTCTGAACGAAGTCAACACGGCCGTGAACCAGATGGATCAGGTCACGCAGCAGAACGCCGCCATGGTCGAGCAATCGACCGCCGCGACGCACTCGCTGAAGGGTGAGACCGGCGAACTGGTCCGCCTGATGGCCCGCTTCCAGGTGGGCAATGGGTCTTCGACCTACGCCCGACCGGCCATGGCCGACGCGACGCAGCACGCTCCGGCGCGCAATCCGGTGGCCGAGCAGCAGGCTCGCCTGAACACCTTCGCCCGTCCGGGCCGGAGCAGTGGTTCGGCGGCCGTGGCCCAGGCCCCCGCCACCGAAGGTTGGGAGGAATTCTGATGGCCGCCGCGATCGCGCTACCTGAAACCCTGGATCTGAAGGCCGCGGCCCCGCTCAAGGCTGCCTTCCTCGAACGCCGCGGCGCGGCGATCACCGTGGAAGCCGACCAGGTCCGTCGCCTCGGCGGTCTGTGCCTGCAGGTGCTGCTGGCCGCCCGCAAGGCGTGGGACCGGGATGGCCAAGCCTTTTCCATCAAGGGGCCTTCCCAGGCCTTCGTTGAAACCACCCGTCTTTTCGGCGCCGAAGGGGCGCTCCTCTCGGCGGAATTCCAAGGAGCTGAATCGTGACGCGTACGGTTCTCACGGTCGATGATTCCCGCACCATGAGGGACATGCTGCGCATGGCTCTGGTCGGCGCCGGGTTCAATGTGGTCGAGGCTGTCGACGGCGAGCATGGTCTGGAGGTTCTCTCCGCCCATCGCCCCGACATCATCATCACAGATATCAACATGCCCAAGCTGGACGGCTTCGGCTTCATCGAGGCGGTGCGGGTCGACGACGACTATCGCGCCATCCCGATCCTGGTCCTGACCACGGAAAGCGACCCGGCCAAGAAGCAGCGGGCTCGCGAAGCCGGCGCGACGGGCTGGATCGTCAAGCCGTTCAACCCGGAAAAGCTGGTCGACGCGATCCGTCGCGTCGCCGCCTAAGGGTTTGGGCCGCTTAAGCCCGGCCAGTACCGCGTACCGAACTTTGACTACCCGTTGCTAGACGCGAATTAGGACGTACGGGATATGGACGAGCTAGAGGCCATCAAGGTCACCTTCTTCCAGGAATGCGAGGAGCTTCTCGCCGACCTCGAGGGCGGTCTCCTGGCCATGCAGGAAGGGGCCGGCGACAGCGAGACGGTCAACGCCGTGTTCCGCGCCGTCCACTCGATCAAGGGCGGCGCCGGCGCCTTCGGCCTCGAGCCGCTGGTGCGCTTCGCCCACGTGTTCGAGACCCTGCTGGACGCCGTGCGGGCCGGTTCTGTGCCCAACACGGTCGAACTGGCCGCCGTCCTGCTGCGCGCCTCCGACATCCTGGCCGACCACGTCAGCGCCGCGCGCGGCCTGGGTGACGTCGACATGGCCGCCTCGGCCGCCATGGCCGCCGAGCTCGAGACCTGGACCGACCCGAACGCCGCCCCGGCCCCGGCCGCCGCTGCTCCGGTGGCGGTCGAGGAGACGGCTTCCGCCGCCGCCAGCGTTTCTGACGTCGCCGCCGAAGACGCGATGGATGACGACGACCTCGGCTTCACCTTCGTGCCGCAGACCATCTCGGTCGAGGCGCAGGCCGCCGACGCCGATCTGATCCCCTCGAACGTCTGGACGGTGTCAATCCGTCCGAAGTCGGACCTGTATCGCAAGGCCAACGAGACGGCGCTGCTGCTGCGCGAGCTGAACCGCCTGGGTCCGATCAAGGCGACCCTCGACGACCGCGCCCTGCCGTCCCTGGAAGACCTGGATCCGGAAGCGGCCTTCGTGACCTGGAGCGTCCGCCTCGAGACCGAGGACGACGAAGCCGCGATCCGCGAAGTCTTCGAATTCGTCGACGGCGACTGCGACCTGGAAATCACCCGTGGCGAAGCCGCAGTCGAGGATGCGCTGGCCTCGCTGCTGACGGTCGCCGAGGCGCCCGCCGCCGCATCTGAAATGGCCGTCGAGCCCGTCGCTCCGGCCGTTATCGAAATTCCCGCCGCTGAAGCGGTCGCAGCGCCCGTCGCCGAGGTCGCGGCCGTCGCGCCGACGCCCGCGCCGGCGGCCGAGGCCGCCAAGCCCGCCGCCGCCACGCCCAAGGCCACCCAGGTCGAAGTCCCGGGTCCCGGCCAATCGGTGATCCGCGTCGATCCCGAGCGCATCGACCGTCTGATCGACCTGGTCGGCGAGCTGGTGATCAATCAGGCCATGCTGGCGCAGCGCGTCGGCGAATACGGCATCGCACCGTCCTCCAACCTGGCCATGGGTCTGGATGAGCTGGAACAGCTCACCCGCGAGATCCAGGACAGCGTCATGGCCATCCGCGCCCAGCCGGTGAAGTCGGTGTTCCAGCGCATGCCGCGCCTGGTCCGCGAAGTCGCCAACATGACGCACAAGCAGGCTCGCCTGGTCATGGACGGCGAGAACACCGAGGTCGACAAGACGGTCATCGAGCGTCTGTCCGACCCGATCACCCACATGCTGCGCAACGCCATCGACCACGGGCTGGAATCGCCCGAGGAGCGCAAGGCTGCCGGCAAGAATCCCGAAGGCGTCGTGCGCCTGGCCGCCCTGCACCGCAGCGGCCGGATCGTCATCGAGGTCTCGGACGACGGCAAGGGCATCAACCGCGAGCGGGTCCTCTCGATCGCGGTCAAGAAGGGCCTGATCGCGCCCGACCTGACCCTGACCGACGAAGAGATCGACAACCTGATCTTCCTTCCGGGCTTCTCGACCGCCGACAAGATCTCGGACGTGTCGGGTCGCGGCGTCGGCATGGACGTGGTCAAGCGTTCGGTCCAGGCCCTGGGCGGTCGCATCTCGATCACCTCGCGCCCGGGTCTGGGCTCGACCTTCACGCTCAGCCTGCCGCTGACCCTGGCCGTCCTGGACGGCATGGTGGTCGACGTCGCCGGCGAGACCCTGGTCGTGCCGCTGGCCGCCATCGTCGAGAGCCTGCGCCCGAAGCCGGAAGAAGTTCGCCCGCTGGGTCCGGTCGGCTCGGTGCTGGCCGTCCGCGACAGCTTCGTGCCGCTGATCGACGTCGGTCAGGCCCTGGGCTACCGCACCCATTCTCCGCACCCGACCGACGGCGTGGTGCTGCTGGTCGAGGGCGAGGACGGCTCGCGCGCCGCCCTGGTGGCCGACGCCATCCACGGTCAGCGCCAGGTCGTCATCAAGTCGCTGGAGCAGAACTATCAGCAGGTCGAGGGCGTCGCCGCCGCGACCATCCTGGGCGACGGCCGCGTCGCTCTGATCCTCGACGTGGACGCCACGATCGCCATGCGTCGCCGGGACGGCGGCGCGCCGCGCCCGACAGAACCCACCCTCATCGCAGCGGAGTAAGTCATGACTGACCATGCCGCCGCCACGGGGATCGACCGCCGGGAACTGATTTCCTTCCGCGTGGGGGACCAGGAGTACTGCGTGGACATCATGGCGGTCCGCGAGATCCGCGGCTGGAGCCCGGCGACGGTGCTGCCGCAATCGCCCGGTTTCATGCGCGGTGTCATCAATCTGCGCGGCGCGGTGTTGCCGATCATGGACCTGGCCTGCCGTCTGGGCATGCCGGTGATCGAACCGACCGTCCGCAGCGTCTTCATCGTGGTCAAGGCGGGGGACCGCACTGTCGGCCTGCTGGTCGACGCGGTTTCGGACATCCTGTCGGTCAATGACGACATGATCCAGCCGACCCCCGACATGGCCTGCGACACCGTCCGCAACTTCGTCCGCGGCATCATCTCGATCGAGGGCCGCATGATCAGCGAGATTTCCTTGGACCGTATCCTGCCTGAACGGGAGGCCTTGGCCGCCTGATGACGAGTTCCGCTACCACCTCAGAACGCCGCGAAGCCATCGTCGATGGCGAGTTCGCGTTCACCAATCAGGATTTCAAGCGCATCGCCGCGCTGCTGTACGACCTGGCCGGCATCAGCCTGCCCGACAGCAAGGCGACGCTGGTTTATTCCCGCCTGGCCAAGCGCCTGCGGACCCTGGGTCTGCGGACGTTCACCGACTACTGCGCCTTCGTCGCCAGCGACAAGGGCCACGACGAAAGCCAGGAGATGCTCCGGGCGCTGACGACGAACGTCACGCGCTTCTTCCGCGAGCCGCACCACTTCGACGACCTGCGCGCCAATGTGCTGGAGCCGGTCGTCGACAGAGTGCGCGCCGGGGGCCGCCTGCGCCTGTGGTCGGCCGCCAGCTCGTCGGGCCAGGAGCCCTATTCGATGGCCTTCACGGTGCTGTCGGTATGGCCGAACGCGGCTGATCTGGACATCCGGATCCTGGGCACGGACATCGACACCAACGTGCTCGCCACCGGTCGCGAGGCCGTCTACGACGAGTCGCTGCTGGAAGGGATTCCGGCCTCGGCGCGCAGCCAGTTTTTCGAGCGTGATGCGTCGGATCGTCGCGCCTGGCGCGTTTGCGACGCGGCCCGCAGCCTGGTCGCGTTCCGGGAACTAAATCTCAATGGTCCGTCGTGGCCTATGAAGGGGCCTTTTGACGCAATCTTCTGCCGGAATGTCGTGATCTATTTCGATGAACCTACTCAGGAACGCGTCTGGAGCCGCTTCGCGCCGCTCGTCGCGCCAGGCGGCCGACTGTATGTCGGCCACTCCGAGCGCGTGAGCGCCAACATCACCGCGTTCGAAAGCTGCGGCTTGACCGCCTATCGAAAGGTGGGTCGCTGATGCCTAAGATCCGTGTTCTCGTCGTCGACGACTCCGCCACCATGCGGAGCCTGATCACGGCGGCCCTCTCGCGTGACCCGGAGATCGAGGTGGTCGGCGGCGCCGGCGACCCGTTCGAGGCTCGCGGCATGATCAAGGCCTTGAACCCCGACGTCGTCACGCTCGACATCGAGATGCCGAACATGAACGGCATCGAGTTCCTCGAGAAGATCATGCGCCTGCGGCCCATGCCGGTGGTCATGGTCTCGACCCTGACCCAGGCGGGCGCGGAGATGACTCTGCGGGCCCTGGAACTGGGCGCGGTGGACTGCGTGGGCAAGCCCGCCGACGCCACCGGCACCCAGGAAGCCCTGGCCGAGATCGTCGCCAAGGTGAAGATCGCGGCTCGCGCCTCGGTCCGGACCAACGCCGGCGCCGCGCCAAGCGCCGCGCCTGTGCGCCGCAAGGACTTCATGCCGTCGGGTGACATCGTGGCGATCGGCTCGTCGACCGGCGGGGTGGAAGCCCTGCTGTCGATCCTGACCCTGTTCCCTGAGACCTGCCCGCCGACGGTCATCACCCAGCACATGCCGGCGACCTTCACCGCCAGCTTCGCCGCGCGCCTCGACCGCGCCAGCGGGGCCAAGGTGCAGGAAGCCACCGACGGCGCCCTGCTGGAGCCTGGCAAGGTCTATGTCGCCCCCGGCGGCGCCACGCACCTGACGGTCGTTCGCTCGGCGGGCCTGCGTTGCCGCCTGGTCCAGGGCGACCCGGTCAGCGGCCACCGCCCGTCGGTGGACGTGCTGTTCAACTCGGTGGCGGCCGCGGTCGGCGACAAGGCTGTCGGGGCCATCCTGACCGGCATGGGCCGCGACGGCGCCCAGGGCCTCCTGACCATGCGCAAGGCCGGCGCCAAGACGTTGGGCCAGGACGAAGCCTCTTGCGTCGTCTACGGCATGCCGCGCTCCGCCTTCGAAATTGGCGCTGTGGAGAAGCAGGTTTCCCTGTCCCACATGGGCCAATCCATTCTCGATCTAGCCTCCGCGAGGCGCTGAACCATGCCGCAAGCTAGCACCATCTCCGTACTCGTGGTCGACGACCAGCTCACCATGCGGGCTCTGATCCGCAATGCGCTGCAGCAGATCGGCTTCAAGGACATTCGTGAGGCGCCGGACGGCGAGGAGGCTCTGAAGAACCTCCTGGCCAAGCCCGCCAACCTCGTCATTTCCGACTTCAACATGCCGAAGATGGACGGCTTGGCGCTGTTGCGCGCGGTGCGCTCGCATCCGCCGATCCGCCAGACCGCCTTCGTCATGCTAACAGGCCGCGCCGACCGTGAACTGGTCCAGCGCGCCGTGCAGTTCGGCGTCAATAACTATTGCGTCAAACCGTTCACGGTTCAGGGCTTGAAAGAGAAGATCGAACAGGTGTTCGGGCAGCTGACATGACGCAATTCTCCCACCACGACGACCCGGAACGGGCGATCAAGGTTCACGTGACCCAGGGCGAAAGCCATGTGACGGGCGATCCGCAGGTGGTGATGACCACCGTGCTGGGGTCGTGCATCGCCGCGTGCATTCGCGACCCGCAGGCCGGTGTCGGCGGCATGAACCACTTCCTGCTGCCGGATTCCGGCGACGGCCGGACCGGCGGCGACGCCGTGCGCTACGGCGCCTACGCCATGGAAGTGCTGATCAACGATCTGCTGAAGAAGGGCGCCCGCCGCGAGCGGATGGAGGCCAAGATCTTCGGCGGGGCCAAGCTGTTCGACGGCCTCTCGGACGTCGGCGCCAGCAACGCCGCCTTCGCTGAACGCTTCCTGCGCGACGAAGGCATCCCGATCGTCTCGTCCAGCACCGGCGGGGTCTCGGCCCGTCGCGTCGAGTTCTGGCCGACCTCGGGCCGGGTGCGCCAGCGCCTGGTGGCCGTCGACAATGCGCCGCAGGACGTTCGTCGTCCCACGCCGCCGCCGATGCCGGCCGTGGCCAGCGGCGACGTGGATCTGTTCTGAGCCTGATGGCCGCTCTTCAGCTCCAGACGCCGACGATCGCAGCGGCCGAGCCCTTGCCGGCCGAGCACTTGCCGGTTGGGGAGCTGTCGCGTCGCCTGGCTGCGGAGCTGGCTTCGGCTGCGGCCCTGTGTCGGGACTGCGAGCATGTGGCCGGCGATCTCGCCAAGGGCGGGGCGACGCTGGAGAACCTCACGCGCCTGCAGTCGCTGGACGAACTGACCCAGCGCCTGCATGGCCTTTCCGAGGTGCTGGAGCGGATCGGTCAGCACGCCTCGGGCGAATGGAGCGTCTCGATCGAGCCGCTGCTGAGGGGCCTGGGCCTGTCTGACATGGTCGAGCGGCTGCGCGCCGAAGAACGGATGGGCGAGCGCGTCGATCCGGGCGAACTGGACTTCTTCTAGGCGCCCGATGCCAGAACCGCTCCTTCCCTCGACGCGGATTAATCTCGAAAAGGCCACGGTGCTGGTCCTGGACGACAACGGCGCCTCGCTGGACATTCTGTCTCAGGTGGTCTCGGGCTTTGGCGTCAAGCAACTGCTCCGCGCCGAGAGTGTCGCGGACGCGCAGACCTTGATCCGCACCAAGATCTTCGACCTGGTCATCAGCGACGTGCAGATGCCCGTCACCGACGGCATCGAGTTCATCGAATGGCTGCGGAAGGAAGGCGGCGAGAACAACCGCTACGTTCCGGTCATCCTGGTCACTGGCCACACCCGCACCTCGCAGATCTTCAAGCTGCGCGACGCGGGATCGAACTATGTCGTGGCCAAGCCGATCACTCCCAAGGTGCTGCTGGAGCGCATCGTCTGGGTGGCGCGCGAGGAGCGGCAGTTCATCGAATGCGACACCTACATAGGGCCCGATCGACGTTTCAAACACGAGGGACCGCCGCCGGGGACGGATGGACGGCGGAAGGATGACCTCCCGGCGGAGGTGGGCGATGCGCAGACGCCCAACATGTCGGATGACGAAATCGCCAACCTGATGCGCCCAGCAAAGGTGCAGATATGACCGTCCGTAAATTCCGTCCGCCCAACCGACTCGCCAGCATGATCAAGGAGCGGGGCGGCATCCTGGCCCAGGACGCCATCATCGCCGCCGAGGCAGGCGTCGAGAGCCTGCGCGAGTCTTCGTTGGCCGCTCTGGACGAGACGCTCGCGGAGATCGAGCGCCGCTTCGGCAAGACCGCCGAAGGCCGCGACAGCGAGCCTTTCGACGCGCTTTACCTGCTCGGCTCGCGGGTCATCGACGTTGGCCAGTTCGTCTCCGACAGCGGGGTCGACAAGGCGGCGGTGTCCCTGTGCACCCTGGCCGACAGCCTGGCGGAAGCCGGGGTCTGGCGCTGGGATGCGGTCGACGTCCATCTCAACGCGTTTAAGTTGCTACGCGCGATGGGCGCCCAGCTGCCGGCCGTGCAACGCGAGGCCATGCTGGAAGGACTCTATCAGGTCAGCCACTACCGTCCCCACGAGGCCTGATCGGGACTGTGACGAACCGTCACCATGTGTCGGAAACGCAACGGCGGTAAGAGTCTCTGAGGTTGTGTCCGCTTTGTGGCCTTGTCGGCCGCCAATCGCTTTGTTAGTGCTCTGATACCGGTGTCAAAAACGAGTGTCTGCTTCTGACACCGGTGGCAAAAATCAAGATCTAAGGCCGGGGAACGGCTTCGTGGGAAGGGCGCGAAGTCGGAACGAAGGCCAAGGGCGGCGGTGACGCCGTCTCCAAATGGTCTCATCGGGAGGAGGTTCTATGTCCAAGAATAACACGGGACGCGTGCGCGCCCTGCAATACGGCGTGTCCGCGAGCGCCCTGGCCCTGGCGATGGTCTTCGCTGGCGCCGCTTCGGCCCAGGAGACGCCTGCTGCTCCGGCCGCGACCGACGAAGTCGAAGCTGTCGTCGTCACCGGTTTCCGCGCCTCGCTGGCCAACGCCCTCGACATCAAGCGTCGCGAGAACGACCTGGTCGACGTCATCAAGGCCCAGGACATCGCGGATTTCCCCGACCTGAACCTGGCTGAATCGCTTCAGCGCGTGCCGGGCGTGTCGATCGACCGTGACGGCGGCGAAGGCCGCACTATTACCGTTCGCGGCCTGGGTCCCGACTTCACCGTCGTGCGCCTGAACGGCCTGGAAGCCCTGGCCACCACGGGCGGCAAGGACAGCTCGGGCGGCGCCAACCGCGGCCGCCAGTTCGACTTCTCGATCTTCGCTTCGGAACTGTTCAACAGCGTCACCGTGCGCAAGTCGATCTCGGCCATGAACGAGGAAGGCTCGCTGGGCGCGATCGTCGACCTGCAGGCCGCGCGCCCGTTCGACTTCGGCCAGTTCGCCATGAGCGCCTCGGGCAAGATCGGCTGGAACGACCTCTCGCGGAAGAGCGACCCACGCTACACCTTCCTGGTCAGCAACCGCTGGGACACCGGCATCGGTGAAGTCGGCGCCCTGCTGTCGGTGGCCTACGCCACCCGCAAGCAACGCGAAGAAGGCTCCTCGACCGGTCGCTGGGAAAACCCGTCGGTCGCCGCCAACTCGGCCACCGCCTTCCCGTGCTCGGGCGCGGCCTATAACCCGGTCAGCGGCCCGGCCCTTAGCTGCGCGCAGATCGGCACGACCGTCGGCGGCACCACGCCGACCACCACGGCCGCCGCCGGCACCGCCAACAACCTGTGGCACCCGCGTATCCCGCGCTACGGCCGCCTGGACTACGATCAAAAGCGCCTGGGCGTGACCGGCTCGCTGCAATGGCGCCCGACCGCGAACTCGACGCTGACTCTCGACGCGATGCTGGCCAAGTTCACCAACAACCGCGACGAAACCTACCTGGAAATCATCTCGTTCAGCCGCTCGGGCGCTGGCCTGCCGCAAACGGATGTGACCAGCTTCACGGCCGACAGCAAGGGCTCGCTGATCAAGGGTTCGTTCGACGACGTCGACGCCCGCGTCGAGTATCGCCACGACGAGCTGAAGACCGAGTTCAACCAGCTGGCCCTGACCTACGAGACCAAGTTCGGCGAGTCGGGCCACTTCTCGGCCACCTACGGCCAGTCGCGTTCGATCCAGGACAACCCGGTCCAGACGACCTTCTCGTTCGATCGCTACGACACCGACGGCTACAGCTACGACTACTCGGCCAACGACAAGCTGCCGAACTTCAACTACGGCTTCGATGCGACGAACCCGGCCAACTACGTCTACAGCCCCAGCAACGCCCTGGGCGACCCGTCGCTGCTGCGCATGCGTCCCAGCAAGGCGGTCAACACCTTCAAGACCTTCCGCGCCGATGTCGACTACGAGATCCTGAACGGCTTCAAGCTGCGCTACGGCGGCGACTACAAGGAATACGGCTTCAGCTCGTGGGAGCAGCGCCTGTATTCGCGTAACCTCGCGACGACCGGCACGACCTTCACCTCGGAAGCCGCCTTCGGCCTGCCGGCCGGCGTCACCATCGCCGACGTCTCGCAAGTGATCAGCGGCTTCGGCCGTGGCCTGAACCTGCCGTCCGGCGTGCCGACCTCGTGGCTGGCCCCGGACCTCGGCAAGCTGCAGTCCAAGCTTGGCTACGACTGCAACTGCATCAACGCCAACGGCGACTTCCGTCTCAGCGTCCTGAACCAGCTGGGCGCCCTGCGTCAGATCACCGAGAAGGACACCGCCTTCTACCTGCAAGGCGACTTCGACTACGACATTTTCAACATCCCGGTGCGCGGCAATGTCGGCGTGCGCTGGATCAAGACCGACCAGACGGCGACCGGCCACTACAACGCGGGCGCGGTTGTTACGACCGTCGCTACGCCGTTCGGCAACATTTCGGAATCGGTCCCGACCGACGCCGTCCAGACCGTGTCGCGTGAGTACACCAACACGCTGCCGTCGCTGAACATGTCGGCCCAGCCGTTCGACAACTTCTACATCCGCTTCGCCGCCGCCAAGGCGATGACGCGTCCGCAGCTGCCGAACCTGACGCCGGGCTACACCGCCGTCAGCCAGTCGGCGCAGACGCTGACGCGCGGCAATCCCGAACTGAACCCGATGCTGTCCAACAATCTGGACATCAGCTTCGAGTGGTATCCGGACAAGGAAACCCTGTTCTCGATCGGCTTCTTCCAGAAGGACATCAAGTCCTACATCCAGACGTCGGCCGTCACGATGCCGTACTCGGAAACGGAACTGCCGACCTCGCTGCTGACCAACGGCAACACGCCGGACACGCTGTTCACGGTCACGACCCAGATCAACACCCCCGGCGGCAAGCTGAAGGGCTTCGAGGTCTCGCTGCAGCGTCCGTTCACGTTCCTGCCCGAGCCCTTCGACGGCTTCGGCGGCATCGTGAACTACACGCATGTCACCAGCGACATCGAGTACGTGATCAAGAACCCGACCTACGCCGGCACGCCGCGCGTTCAGACGGCGCCGGCCGTGCTGCTGACCCAGCCGCTGCTGAACCTGTCGCCGGACGCGTTCAACGCGACGCTCTACTACGAAAAGGGTCCGTTCAAGGCGCGTATCTCGGGCTCGTATCGCGACCCGTATCTGATCCAGGTGGCCCCGTCGGCGACCAACAACAACGACGTCCGGATCAAGGAAAAGACCTTCAACCTGGACACCCAGATCAGCTACAACTTCAAGAACTTCACCATCACCCTGGAAGGCATCAACCTGACCGACCAGGAAGACAGCAAGGTCGACGACTCGACCCGCATGATCTCGGAAGAGTACGTACACTACGGCCGTCAGTACTATCTGGGCGTGAAGTGGAAGTTCTAAGCTTCCACGGCTCTCGGGCCTAAAAGGAAGGGCGCTGACCGCTAGGTCAGCGCCCTTTTCTTTTGTCCGTTGGGGGCGGAGGGTTAGCGCGCGATACCATCGATCCAGGTGGCCGTGACGTTCAGCCGCTCATCCAGCAAGCAGAAGTCGGCCGCATAACCCTTGGCGATCTTGCCGCGCTGGGCGCCGAGGCCCAGGAACGCGGCGGGGGCGGCCGAGGCCATGGTCACGGCGTCTTCCAGGCTGACGCCCAGCATCGCCACGGCGTTGCGCACCGCGCCGGCCATGTCGAGGTCGGAGCCGGCCAGGGTGCCGTGATCGTCGACGCAGACGCCGTCGCGCACGACGATCTGGCGCCCCTGCAGGACGAACCGCTTGTCGGCCATGCCCACGGTCGGCATGGCGTCGGTCACTAGCATGAACCGATCCAGCGGCCGGGTGCGCAGGGCGATCTTCAGCGTCGTCGGGTCGACGTGGCGGCCGTCGACGATGATGCCGCACCAGGCGCTCGTGCTCTCCAGCGCCGCGCCCACCGCGCCCGGCTCGCGGCTGGTCAGGGGCGACATGGCGTTGAACAGGTGGGTGAAGCCGGTCACGCCGTGGTCCAGCGCCTGGCGCATGGTCTTGTAGAGCGCGTTGGTGTGGCCGGCGGCGACGCGCACGCCGGCGTCGGCCAGGCGCTGGATCATCTCCGGCGTCGTGCGCTCCGGGGCCAGGGTGACCAGGGTCTGGCCGACCTTCAGCGAGGTCAGCAGGGCCAGGGCGTCTTCGTCGATGACGCGGAACTTGCCCTCGTCATGGATGCCCTTGCGCTTGGGATTGAGGAACGGGCCCTCGATGTGGATGCCCAGCACGCCGGGGACGCCCTGTTCGATGGCGGCTTCGGTGGCCCGCATGGCCCGGTCGACCACCGAGAGGTCGTCGCTGATCAGGGTCGGCAGGAACCCGGTCGTGCCATAGGCGCGGTGGGCCGCGCCGATCGCGGCGATGGCCTCGGGCGTGGGCGAGTCGTTGAACAGCACCCCGCCGCCGCCATTGACCTGGGTGTCGATATAGCCGGGGACCAGAAGGCCGCCGTTAAGGTCTCGCCGCTTGGCCCCTGGCGGAACCGCGCCCGCCTCGACGACGCCGGCGATCACGCCGTTCTCGACCAGCACGGCCTTGCCGTCGACGACGCCGGCTTCCGTCAGGACGCGGCCATTTACAAGCGAGGCCAGCATCAGAGGGTTTCGGTGACCTTGTTGAGGTGGGGCGGGCTGTCGGGGTCGTAGCCGCGCGCCACCGACAGGGCGTTGGCCATGCGGTAGAAGCTCTGGATCATCAGGATCGGCTCGAGGACCGGGTGGCTGGACAGGGTCGGCAGCACGCCGCCGCCGGCCTCGCCCATTTCCGTTCGATTGGGCGCGGCGATCAGCACGTCGGCGCCGCGCTCGCGCAGGCCCGTGGCCATGTCGTCGACGCTGGCGCGGCTCTCGTCGTTCTGGGCGAAGACCAGGACGGGGAAGCCGTCCTTGACCAGGGCCATGGGGCCATGCAGCACCTCGGCGGCGCTGAAGGCCTCGGCGTGCAGGCCGCAGGTCTCCTTGAACTTCAGGGCCGCCTCCAGGGCGACGGCGAAGCCGACGCCGCGGCCCAGGACGTAGAGGTTGCGGGCCGGCGTCAGGCGCTCGACGGCCGGGGTCCAGTCCAGGGCCCAGGCCTGCGCCAGGGCGTCGGGCAGGGTCGCCAGAGCCTGGGTCAGCTCATCGTCCTGCCTCCAGGCGGCGATCAGCTGGGTGATGGCCGCGAGGGCGGCGATATATGACTTGGTGGCGGCCACCGACAGCTCGGGACCGGCGTGCAGCGGGATCACCGCGTCGGCCAGCTGGGCCAGCGGCGAGTCGACCACATTGACCAGGGCCACGGCATAGGCGCCGGCCGCCTTGGCCGCCTTCACCGAGGCCAGCAGGTCGGGGCTCTTGCCCGACTGCGAGATGGCCAGAACCAGCGCGCCGTCCAGATTGGGCGAGGCGTCATAGACCGAGCTGACCGACAGGCCCGCCGACGAGGTCAGCACCCCGGCCCTGGTCTCGATCAGGTAGCGGGCGAAGGTGGCGGCGTGGTCGCTGCTGCCGCGCGCGCAGGTCACCACCACGCGCGGCGGATTGGCCCGCAGCCGCTCGGCCAGGGCCTCGATCGCGCCGGCGTTGGCCGCCAGCTGCGCGGCCACGACCGCCGAGGCCTCGCCCGCTTCCAGGAACATGCGCGTGGCTTCAGGCGACAACCTCGCGGGCGCGGGGGTCTCAGGACGGATCAAGACAGTCGCCTCCAAGCTCTACTCCTCAGGACTCAAGACACTCAAGACTGACGCTCACGACAGGGCGTTCAGTTCCGCGACGAAGTCGTATGCATCGCCGCGATAGTAGGATTGGGTGACCTCCACGGCCCGGCCGTCCTTCAGGAAGCCGCGCCGCTCGATCAGCAGGCCGGCGTCCTTGACGGGCACGCCCAGCAGGTCAGCCTGCTCGGCCTGGAACAGCACCGCGCGCAGGCGTTGCAGCGCGCGCACGGGACGGTGGCCGGTGGCCTCCAGCGCCTCGTACAGCGACACGCCGACGACTTCGGTGGAGGCCAGGGCGAAGGCCGCGATGGTGGTGTACTCCACGGCCATCGGCGCGCCGTCCGCATAGCGGATCCGGGCGAAGCGATAGACCGGCGTGCCGGGCGACAGGCCAAGGGTCAGCGACTCCTCGGGGGTGACCTGGCCCTCGGCGCGGCTGATCCATTCGCTGCGAGGCGTGCGGCCGCGCGAGATCATGTCCTCGGTGAAGGACGACAGCTTGGAGAAGCTCTTTTCCACGCGTGCGGCGACGAAGGTGCCGGCGCCTTGTCGGCGCGTCAGCAGGCCTTCGCTGACCAAGCCGTCCAGCGCCTTGCGCACGGTGATGCGCGAGATGCTGAACTCCTCGGCTAGATCCCGCTCGGCGGGCAGGGCGTCGTCGGGCGCGAGGACCTTTGTCTGGATGGCCTCTCGCAGAGCGCGCTGCAGTTGCTTGTAGAGCGGCGCGTGATCGTCCTTGGCGTCGAGCCGCCCGATCCGTTCAGCAAACGTCATTTACAGCCTCCCCGCCCATGCCGCGCAAATCATGGCGCCCCGATACCTGCTCGCGATAGCCTATAACCATTTTCATACCAATATGAGTGTGGTCTGCAATTGGTTTCTTTTTGGCCTTGTCATCCGCAAAATTTCCGTCACAGTTCTCTCCCGAGGCCTGAGAAGTACCACTTTCTGCGGAACCTCCCAGAAAATTGGTATCATATTGGGCTTTGGGGTTCGGCTCCGGTCCAGTAGGCCCGGCAAAAATGGGGAGAAGCCGAGTTATGTCTAATTTCCGCAAATCCGTGCTGGCCGTATCGGTCAGCGCCATGGCCGTCATGGCCGCCGCGCCGGCGCTGGCGCAAGATAACAGCACCGTCGATGAGGTGGTCGTCACCGGCATCCGCGCCTCGCTGCTGCAATCCATAGAGTCCAAACGCCGCGCCAACGCCATCGTCGACGTCGTCACCGCCGAGGACGTGGGCAAGTTTCCAAGCTCCAACGTCGCCGAAGCCCTGACCATCGTTCCCGGCGTCACCGTCGACCGCGCCTTTGGTCAAGGTGAAAAGGTCGGCATCCTGGGCACGGACCCGGCGCTGAACCGCACCCTGCTCAACGGCCAGACCGTCGCGTCCGCCGACTGGTTCATCCTGGATTCTCCGGGCCGTACGTTCAACTACGCCCTGCTGGCCCCGCAGATCGTCGGCAAGGTCGAGGTCTTCAAATCCCCCGA
Source organism: Caulobacter sp. FWC2 (assembly GCF_002742625.1). Classification (NCBI taxonomy): domain Bacteria; kingdom Pseudomonadati; phylum Pseudomonadota; class Alphaproteobacteria; order Caulobacterales; family Caulobacteraceae; genus Caulobacter; species Caulobacter sp. FWC2. The sequence goes on along the minus strand of NZ_PEBF01000001.1, from coordinate 4,680,394 downwards.
AGCGCGCATCGACGAAGGCAGCATCGGCGGCACGGTCATCGTCAATACCCGCAAGCCGCTGGACCTGAAGGCGGGCCTGGTTGCTGGCGCGGTGAGCTATCTTTACACCGACCGCTCCAAGAAGGGCGACGCCCAGGGCTCGCTGCTGCTGAGCTGGAAGAACGACGCCCAGACCTTCGGGGCCAGCGTCTCGGTGCAGCGCGCCAAGGACCAGCTGCGCCGCGACGGCGTCGAAAGCTACGGCACCATGGCCGCCAACCAGTGGGCCGGCGGCAACCCGGACAACCCGGTCGACTCGCGGACCAGGGGCTGCACCGGCTCGTGCGCCACGACCCTGACCTCGAACCTGACGGCCCGCAGCCCGAACGCCTTCGGCGCCTCGTACTTCGAGCAGGACCGCACCCGCACCACCTACACCACGGCCCTGCAGTGGAAGCCGACCGACGCCCTGTCGTTCGACTTCAACTGGATGAAGATCAAGGCTGACTACGACAACACCAACCAGTCGATGTACGCCTTCCAGGGCAACACCTGGAACAGCCTGGGGGCCCTGACGGGCCTGACGGTCAACAACGGCGTCGTCAGCAAGGCCTCGTTCAACAACGCGCTGAGCGTGCTGGACGTGCAGTATCGCGAAGCCGAGCTGAAATCCGACACCTACCACCTGAAGGGCCAGTACAAGGCCGACGGCTGGGACGTGTCGGGCGAGATCGGCAAGTCGACCGCCGACGGCGGCACCAAGCGCCAGGTCTTCCTCGAGTTCCTGAACTGGGCCAACTACACCGTCGACATCAGCGGCGCGCCCAAGAGCCCGGGCAGCCTGACCTACACGACCAACGTCATGGGCAACCCGTCGGCCTTTGCGACCGATCCGGGCTGGAGCGGCAACCTGGTCAGCAAGCCGACCAGCGACGAAGAAAAGTACGCCCAGGTCGACCTGGGCAAGGACTTCGACGGCGTCATCCAGCGCGTCCAGGTCGGCTACAAGCGTCGTGAGCACCAGACCGGCCAGCAGTATTCGGGCATCGCCATCACCGGCGTCGCCGCCCCGGCCTCGCTGTTCAACCCGTCGACCGTGCCCAGCAACTACCTGAAGGGCTTCGACGGCGTCGGCGAGCAGATGTCGAACCGCTTCCGCATCGACGGCCAGTCGATGGTCTCGTACGTCGACAGCGGCAAGTGGCTGGCTCCGGGCGCCGCCATGCCCAAGCCGTCGATCTTCGCCGCCGCCGAGTTCACGGCCGGCAACTGGAACATCGAAGAAAACATTGACGCGCTGTACGCCCAGGCCAACTTCAAGGCCGACAACGTGCGCGGCAACTTCGGCGTCCGCTACGTGAAGACCTCGGTGAACAGCGCCGGCTATGTCTGCAAGCCCGGCGCGGCCTGCAACGCCGCCGCCGACTGGACCTGGGCGACGACGAAGAAGAGCTACGACAACGTCCTGCCCAGCGTGAACATCATCGTCGACGCCCGCCAGGACCTGGTGTTCCGCTTCGCGGCCGCCCAGGTGATCGCCCGCCCGAACTATGCCGACATGACCAACTACTTCTGGCTGTCGGACGGCATCCTGACGGGCGGCGGCGGCAACCCGGCGCTGGAGCCCTACAAGTCGAGCAACGTCAACGCCTCGGCCGAGTGGTACTTCCAGCCGCAAGCCATCCTGTCGGCCGAAGTGTTCTACAAGGACATCTCGAACTACATCCTGACGCGCACGCAGCCGGAATCCTACTTCAACCAGTCGCAAGGCAAGGTCACGACCTATCAGATCAGCCGTCCGTTCAACGCGGGCTCGGCCGAAGTGAAGGGCCTGGCGGTCGCCTATCAGCAGAACTTTGCCTACGGCTTCGGCCTGCTGGCCAACTACACCTACGCCGACGGCTCCGGCCAGGGCGGCGCGCCGCTGCCGTACAACTCGAAGAACCAGATCAACCTCAGCCCCTTCTATGAACACGGTCCGTTCTCGGCCCGGGCGACGTTCAACTGGCGCTCGAAGTACTTCACGGGTGTCGATCGCGGCGACGACATGTTCGTCAAGGCGTCGAAGACCCTGGATGCGACGGTCGGCTACGCGATCAACCAGAACATCACCATGTCGGTCTCGGGCCAGAACCTGCTGGACAGCGAGTACTACGCCTACGCCAACACCACGGCCCTGCCGCGCGGCGTCTACCGCACCGGCCGCAAGCTGCAGGCCACGCTGAACGTCAGCTTCTAGGCTGGCATTCAGCGGCGGGGGCTCCCCCTGGGGCCTCCGCCGGCCACGGCGCATTGATTGAACCCCTCCTGACTGCAAGCATGGAGCTGGGGCGGGGCAGCCTGGCTGTCCCGCCCGCTTTTTGCCGCCTGTTTCCTTGCGAGGCCGCGTGACCAAGACCCCGCTCCGCATCATCGCCGTCTCGGCGTTTGCCCTGGCTGCCGTACTAGCGACGAGCGCCATGGCCGACTCCGCCGGCCTGACCCTGACCCCCGCGCCGGCCAAGGCGGTTCGCGCCGAAGGGGCCTTCAAGCTCTCCGCCGCCACGCGCATCCATGTGGCGAAGGGCGATGTCGAGGCGCGAGGCGTCGCGCAACAGCTAGCCGACCTCATCCAGCGCTCGCGCGGCTTCAAACCCGCCGTGGTGGAAGGCCCGCCCGCCGTCGGTGAAGCCGCCATCGTCCTGACCCGCGAAGGGCCTGCGGGCGAGGCCTACAAACTGGACGTCTCTTCGACGACCGTGACCATCGCCGCCGCCAAGCGCGCGGGCCTGTTCTACGGCGCCATGTCGCTGTGGCAGCTGGCGACGCCGGACGCGGCCAAGGGCCCGGTCGCCTTGCCCGCCGCGTCGATCGAGGACGCCCCGCGCTTCGCCTGGCGGGGGCTGATGGTCGACAGCGCTCGTCACTATCAGTCGCTCGACACGCTGAAGGCGGTCATCGACGCCATGGCGGCCCATAAGCTCAACACCTTCCACTGGCACCTGGTGGACGACCAGGGCTGGCGGCTGGAGATCAAGAAATATCCGAAGCTGACCCAGGTCGGCGCCTGGCGCACTGATCCGGGCGCGGCGCGCGCCTATCCGAGGTACGGCGGCTTCTACACCCAGGAGCAGGCGCGCGAGCTGGTGGCCTACGCCGCCGCCCGCAACATCACCGTCGTGCCGGAGATCGAGACGCCCGGCCACGCCCTGGCGCCGATCGTCGCCTATCCGGGCCTGGGCACGGCCGCGCCGGACGCCTCGCGCATGGGGGACTGGGGCGTGTTCCCCTGGCTCTACAACACCGACGACGCGACCTTCGCCTTCCTCGACGACGTGCTGAACGAGGTGATGGATATCTTCCCGTCGACCTTCATCCACATCGGCGGCGACGAGGCGGTCAAGGACCAGTGGAAGGCCAGTCCAAAGATCCAGGCCAAGATTAAGGAGCTCGGCCTCAAGGACGAGCACGAGCTGCAGAGCTGGTTCATCCAGCGGGTCGGCAAGACGCTGGACAAACGCGGCCGCCGCCTGATCGGCTGGGACGAGATCCTCGAAGGCGGCCTTGCTCCGAATGCGACCGTGATGTCGTGGCGCGGCATCGACGGCGCCATCGCCGCCGCCAAGCAGGGCCACGATACGGTGCTGTCGCCGCATCCGACGCTCTATCTCGACAACCGCCAGAGCAAGTCGCCCGAGGAGCCGACCGGTCGCGGCCACGTCTCCAGCCTGAAGGACGTCTACGCCTTCGATCCGGCCCCGGCTCAGCTGACCCCGGACGAGCGCAAGCACATCCTGGGCGTCCAGGCCAATGTCTGGACCGAGCACATGCAGACCGACATGCGCATGGAGCTGATGGCCTTCCCGCGCGCCGTGGCCCTGGCCGAGCGCGGCTGGTCGTCGGAAGCGGCCGCGAACTGGGACGACTTCGCCCGCCGCATGCCGGCAGAAATGGCGCGCCTCCAGATCCTGGGCGTCGCCGCCAATACCGTGCCGTTCGAGCCGCAAGGTTCGCCTTCGGAAGGGGAGGGGGGCAAGACCCAGATCGCCCTCTCGAACGGCCTCGGCATCGGCGAGATCCGCTACACAACCGATGGCATGGCCCCGACGGCGACCTCGACGCCCTATGCCGGCGCCCTGACGCTGGCCAGCGGCGCGACGGTGAAGGCCCAGACCTTCGTCGACGGCCAGGCCCTGGGCCGCGCGCGGTCGTGGACGATCACGCCCGCCCTGCTGGACACCCGCGTCAGCGGCCAGCTGAAGCTCTGCACCGAAAAGGTGCCGCTGACCCTGATCGACGATGCGCCCGCCGCCTTCGACAAGCGGCCGATGATGGTGGTCGACATCTTCAACCCGTGCTGGATCTGGGAAGGCGCCAAGCTGGACAAGGGCGCGGTGCTGACCGCCCGGATCACCCAGATCCCGTTTAACTTCCAAGTTGGCAAGGAGCGCGGCAACATCCCGCTCCGCCCGCCGGCCACGCCGGGCGGCGAGCTGGAGGTGCGCCTGGGCTGCGTGGGCGAGCGCATCGCCGCGATCCCGCTGGGCGACGCCGCCAGGAACGCGGGCCTGTCCACGGTGACGGCGCCTTTGCCGGCGCGCGCGGGCAAGACCGATCTGTGCTTGACCTTCACGTCCAAGACCCTCGATCCCTTCTGGGTGATCGAGCGCGTGACCCTGAAGCCCGCGAACTGAAGTCCGAGGAAGAGTAGCGCCCGTGTCCAACCTCGTACTCACCTCGCCGCTGAACGGCTGGATTGCGCCGCTGGATGAGGCGCCGGATGCGGTGTTCGCCGAGCGGATGCTGGGGGACGGGTTGGCGATTGATCCGTTCGGTTCGACCTTGCACGCGCCGTGCGACGCGGTGGTCGTCACCGTGCATCGCGCCCGCCACGCCGTGACGCTGCGGGCGGCCAACGGGGCCGAGATCCTGATGCATGTGGGGCTGGAGACCGTGGCCCTGAACGGCGAGGGCTTCAGTGTCTTCGTCCAGGACGGCCAGAGCGTGAAGGCCGGCGACACGCTGCTGGGGTTCGACCTCGACCTGCTGGCCCAGAAGGCCCGCAGCCTGATCACCCCGGTGGTGATCACCAATCTGGACGCCTTCCAGATCGTCCGCCGCGACCAGGATCGCGCGCTGAGCGTCGGCGACTTCCTGATGGAGTTGTCGCCAGCCAATCTTCCAGGGGAGGGCGGCGCGGTGGCCGCCAGCCCGGTCAGCGCCGGCGAGATCTCTCGCGAGGTTGTTGTTCCCCTGGTCCATGGCATCCACGCCCGTCCCGCCGCCCGCATCGCCGAGACGGCTCGCCAGTTCGAGGCCGAGGTCGCGCTGGTGGCGGTCAACCGCCGCGCCAGCGCCAAGAGCCCGGTGGGCGTGATGTCCCTGGCCATCCGCCATGGCGACGCCCTCCAGGTCGTGGCCTCGGGGCTGGACGCCGAGGCGGCGATCCAGGCGGTGGCAGACCTGATCGAAGGCGGCATGGGCGAGGGCGGTCCGGTGGCCGCCCAGAGCGCCCCGCCCGTCGAGACCGAGACGCCTGTGGCGCCGGCCGAACTGCCGCGTGACGGCGTGCTGAAGGGCGTGCTGGCCGCGCCGGGCCTGGCGATCGGCAAGGCCGTGCGCCTGGCGGCCGCCGACATCGTCGTGCGCGAAGCCGGCGAAGGCGTCGCCCACGAGGAGGCCGCTCTGGCCGCCGCCCTCGACACCGTCCGATCGAAGATCGAAGCCAACGCCGCCAAAGGCGACAAGGCCCGCAAGGCGATTCTCGGCGCCCACCTGGCCTTCCTCGAAGATCCTGAACTCTCCGCCGGCGCCCGCCGCCTGATCGGCGAAGGCAAGAGCGCCGGTTTTGCCTGGCGATCGGCGGTCGGCGGTTATGTCGAAGCCCTGCGCGGCCTGGGCGACCGCCGCCTGGCCGAGCGCGTAGACGACCTCGTCGACCTCGAGCGCCAGGTCCTTCGCGCGCTCACTGGCGAAGAAGACGAAGGCGCGGTCCTGCCGCCCGGTTCGATCCTGCTGGCCGACGAACTGCTGCCCTCGCAGTTGATGGGCGTGGATCCCGCCGCCGTGGCGGGCTTCGCCACCGCGCGCGGCGGTCCGACCTCGCACGTGGCGATCCTGGCTGCGGCCATGGGTATCCCGGCGCTGGTGGCCCTTGGCGGCGCGCTGCTGAAGGTCAAGGACGGCGCCGCGCTGATCCTGGACGCCGACGGCGGGACCTTGCGGGTCGCGCCCGATGCGCCCGCTCTGGAAGCCGCCCAGACCGCCCTGGCCCAACGCCAGGAACGCCGCGCCGCCGCCCAGGCCGCCGCCCACGAGGCGTGTGTCACCCAGGACGGCGTCCGCATTGAGGTGTTCGCCAACACCGGCTCGGTCAGCGACGCCCTGGCCGCCGTGGCCCATGGCGCCGAAGGCTGCGGTCTTCTCCGCACCGAGTTTCTGTTCCTGGAGCGCGACACCCCGCCGGACGAGGACGAGCAGGCCCGCCAGTACCAGGCCATCGCCGACGCCCTGGAAGGTCGGCCGCTGATCATCCGCACGCTGGACGTCGGCGGCGACAAGGCCGCGCCCTACCTGCCGATCCCGGCCGAGGAGAACCCGGCGCTGGGCCTGCGCGGCGTCCGCGTCAGCCTGTGGCGGCCGCACCTGCTGAAGACCCAGCTGCGCGCCATCCTGCGCGTTCGACCTTTCGGCCAATGCAAGATCATGGTCCCGATGATCGCCAGCCTGGACGAGCTGCGCGCCGTCCGCGCCGTGCTGGAAGAGGCCAAGCGCGAGCTGGGCGTCACCGACAGGGTCGAGCTTGGCGTGATGATCGAGACGCCCGCCGCCGCCGTCACCGCCGACCTGCTCGCCGCCGAGGCCGACTTCCTGTCGATCGGCACCAACGACCTGACCCAATATGTGCTGGCCATGGACCGGGGCAATCCGGAGCTGGCCGCCCGCATCGACGCCCTGCATCCGGCGGTGCTGCGGATGATCGACCAGACCTGCCGTGGGGCGCAGAAGCATCAGCGCTGGGTCGGCGTCTGCGGGGGGCTGGCCTCCGAGGTCGCCGCCACGCCGATCCTGCTGGGCCTGGGCGTCACGGAGCTGTCGACCACGGCCTCGATCGCCCCTGAGGTGAAGGCCCGCGTGCGCGGCCTCTCGCTCGAGGCCTGTCGTGACCTGGCCCGGCAGGCGCTGGGCCAGACGTCTCCCGAGGCGGTCCGGGCCCTCGTGAAGTCTCATCTTTCTATTGGGGCAGGAGCCTGACGCCCATGAAGTCTCCGCTCGAGATCCTCCAGCCCCTGGGCCGGGCCCTGATGCTGCCGATCGCGGTGCTGCCGGTGGCGGGCCTGTTGCTGCGCCTGGGCCAGCCCGACCTGCTGAACATCGGCTTCATGGCCGCCGCCGGCGACGCGATCTTCTCCAACCTCGGCCTGCTGTTCGCCATCGGCGTCGCCGTGGGTCTGGCGCGCGAGAACAACGGCGCGGCCGGCCTGGCCGGTGTCGTCTGCTTCCTGATCGCCACCGAGGGCGCCAAGACCCTGCTGCACGTCCCGGCCGAGGTCACGGCCAACCTCGTCAAGGCCCATGCCGACCTGGCGGGCGCGGCCTACAAGGCCAAGGCCCTGGCCAAGCTGAGCGCCCCGATCGGCATCCTCTCGGGCGTGATCGGCGGGCTGTTCTACAACCGCTTCTCGACCTTCAAGCTGCCGGAATATCTGGCCTTCTTCAGCGGCCGGCGGTTCGTGCCGATGATCGCGGGCCTGGCCGGCCTGGTCATGGCCGTACTGATTGGCCTGGGCTATGACGGCATCAACGGCGCGGTCGACGCCGCCAGCCGCGCCGTGGTCGGCTCGGGCGAGATCGGCCTGCTGGTGTTCGGGTTCCTCAACCGGATCCTGATCGTCACCGGCCTGCACCATGTGCTCAACAATATCGCCTGGTTCGTGGTCGGCGACTATCACGGCGCGACCGGGGATCTGCGCCGCTTCTTCGCCGACGACCCCAGCGCCGGGGCGTTCATGAGCGGCTTCTTCCCGGTGATGATGTTCGGCCTGCCGGCCGCCTGCCTGGCCATGTACCACACCGCCCGGCCCGAGAAGAAAAAGGCCGTCGGCGGCATGCTGTTCTCGCTGGCCCTGACCTCGTTCCTGACGGGCGTGACCGAGCCGATCGAGTTCAGCTTCATGTTCCTGGCCCCCGTGCTCTTTGCCGTGCACGCGGTGCTGACGGGCGTGGCCATGGCGCTGATGAACCTCTTGAACGTGAAGCTGGGCTTCACCTTCTCGGCCGGCCTGTTCGACTATGTGCTGAACTTCGGCAAGGCCACGAACCCGTGGCTGCTGATCCCGGTCGGCCTCGTCTATGGCGCGGTCTATTACGGCCTGTTCCGGTTCTTCATCCAGAAGTTCGACCTCAAGACCCCGGGCCGCGAGGACGAGGACACTGTCGCCGTCGAGACCGTCACCACCGGCGGCGGACGCGGCGCGGACTTCGTGGCGGCCCTGGGCGGCGCGGGCAATCTCACCACCGTCGACGCCTGCACCACCCGTCTGCGCCTGATCGTCGTCGACCAGGACGCGGTCAACGCGCCGGCCCTGAAGGCCCTGGGCGCGCGCGGGATCGTCAAGCCCTCCGCCAACGCGCTGCAGGTCGTGCTCGGCCCCATCGCCGACGGGGTCGCGGGCGAGATCCGCGCGGCCCTGAGTCAGGGTGTCGGTGGCGCTCCGGCTCCCGCCAAGCCCGTCGCCGCCGCCAAGCCCGCGCCCTCCGTGCTGCCGACCGTCGACGACGACCGCAAGGCCAAGGCGCTGCTGGCCGCCCTCGGCGGCGCGGCCAACCTGACGAGCGTCGGAACCTGCTCCAGCCGCCTACGCCTGGTCGTCGCCGACCCCGGCGCGCTGGACGAGCCGGCCCTGAAGACCCTCGGCGCCCGCGGCCTCGTCCGCATCGGCGACCACGTCGTCCACCTCGTCCTCGGCCCCGACGCCGAGCGGGTCGGAGAGGTGATGCGCCGCCATCTGTCTTAGACAAATGGCCTTGGCCGAGGTGAAAGGGCGGGCGGAAAGTCCGCCCGCCCGTCCGTCCTAGAAGCGCTTCCGGACCTGGAAGCCGGCCGTGCGCGGATTGATGCTCACCACCTGCTGCTTGTTGTTCACCGCCGAGGTCACGCTCATCAGCCCGACTTCATCGGTCACGTTGTTGACGAAGAGGTACGCGCCCCAGTCGGCGCCTTCCACGCCGGCGCGGAGGTTGGCGTAGCCGTAGTCGCCCTGCTTCTCGTAGTAGACGTAGGTCGGACGGAACTGCGAGGCGGACTCGCCGACATAGGCGTAGTCGGCGCGGAGCAGGCCGTTCAGGTCGCCGTTCAGCGGCCAGGTGTATTCGACCGCCGCCGAACCGCTGTACTTGGCCACGTTCGGGAATTCGTCGCCGCGCAGGCCGGTGGAGCCGGTGATCAGGATGGTCGAGTTCGCCTGGTCTTCCGTCAGCTTGGCGTCGACGATGGCGGCGGTGCCGCTGATCGTCAGGCCGGAGATCGGACGCGCCGTCGCCTCGATCTCGAAGCCCTTGATCCGCGCCTTGCCGGCGTTGGTCAGGTAGCTGAAGGCGCCGTTGGCGCTGGTCGCCGAGATCTGCATGTTCGACCAGTCGATCTGGTAGACGGCCGCGTTCAGCGTCAGGCGACGGTCGAACCACTGGCTCTTGATGCCGCCTTCGTAGTTCCAGAGGCTGTCGGGCGCGTAGCCCAGCAGGGCGCTGGCCAGACCCGGCACGTTGTTGGCGCCGCCGGGGCGGAAGCCCTTGGCCGCCACGGCGTAGACCATGACGTCCGACGTGACCTGGTAGGAGGCGTTCAGCTTGCTGACCCAGCCGTCGGCGCCGGCGTCGACCTGGGCGGCCGGACCCACATAGGACTGGGTGATGAAGTTGCTGATCAGGACCTGGCCCGAGACCGTCTTGTCGTACTTGAAGCGGCGCAGGCCGCCGGTCAGGGTCAGCTTGTCGATCGGCTTGTAGGACACTTCACCGAAGAAGGCGGTCTGCTTGGTGTCGGTGCCGACGTGGCGCCAGGCGGTCAGGTCGTTGGGATTGATGACGCCGGTGGTCGCGTCGCCCTTGGCCACCTTGCTCTCGATATAGTCCTCGCGCTTTTCGAGATAGGCGCCGGCCGTCCAGTCGAGCTTGTCGTCGAGCAGCGAGCCGGTCATGCGCAGTTCGTGGTTCCACGAGGTCAGGCCCATCGGCTGATAGAGCGCGCCCGGGGTGCGGCTGTCGGCATAGGCGGTGTAGGCCGTCAGCTGCGTCGCCGTACAGGCCGGGTTGGTCGCGCCCGTCGCGGCCGGACCGCCAGCGACCCAGTTGCGGCACGAGGTGGCGTTGGCGCGGCTGCCCGACAGGGTGGGGCTGTAGTCGGAATTCCGCAGCAGCGTCCACTTGTAGTAGGACGACGTGCCGGTCAGGGTCGCGAAACCGAGGTCCCACTTGCCCGTGACGTTGTACATGCGCAGGTTGTCGCTGGTCGGGGCGATGACGCGGGCGTTGGTCTTGTACTCGCCCTTGCCCAGAGCCGGATACCAGCTGTTCTGACCGTCCAGGGTGGTCTTCTGGTACAGGCCCGAGGCGTTGATCGTCAGGTTTTCGGTGGGCGTGAAGCCCAGCATCAGGCGACCGCCGCTGGAGTGCTGGTCGTTGATGTCCTTCTTGTTCAGCAGGACGTCGTCGACATAGCCGCCGCCTTCGGTCTTGTAGAGCACCAGGCGCGCGGCCAGCTTGTCCTCGATCAGCGGCACATTGACCATGCCCTTGACCGAGTAGCCGTTGCTGCCGCCCTTGGTGCTGGTTCCCTGGGCCTCGACGGCGCCGGCGTAGCGGCTGGTGTCGGGCTTGTTGAGGATCACGCGCAGGGTGCCGCCCATCGAGCCCGAGCCGTACAGCGTGCCTTGCGGACCGCGCAGGACCTCGACGCGCTCGGCGTCGAACAGGTTGACGTCGGCGCTGGTCGAGCTCGCGTCGGCGGTCGTGCCGGCCGGGCCCGTCAGCGGGGTTTCGTCGTAGTAGAGGCCGACGGTGGCTTCACCGGCGCTGCGCACGCCGCGCAGGGTCAGGCGGCGGCTGGTCGGCGAGTTGCCGTCGACCTGCAGGTTCGGGACCGTGCGGAAATAGTCCTGGATGCCCTGGGCGCCCAGCGCCTGCAGCGACTTCTCGGTGACCGCGCTGACGCTGATCGGGGTGGTCTGGACGGTGGTGGAGCGCTTCAGCGCGGTGACGATCACTTCCTCGATCGTGCCGGCGTCCTTGGGTTCGCTCGACTGGGCGAACGCCTGGCCGGCGACCAGGCTCGTCAGGGCGCTGGCGCCCAGGGCCAGGGCGCGAAGGCCTCGAAACTGCATCATTGTAGATCCCCTATTGTCGGCGCGCTCGACGGCGGCCTGTAGGATCAGACGCAAGGGCGAGACGCTCCCTCACCTTGACGCGCGGGAAAAAGGGCGGGGCGCCTCAGAAGCGGCGTTCGACGCCCAGGCGCAGGGTGCGCGGCGCCACGCCGAAGTACTCGACCGGACCCGAGGTGTTGCGCGCGGCGGTGGCGCGGCCGGCCCGGTCCAGCAGGTTGTCGACCGACAGGTCCAGGATCCAGGCGCGATGCTCCAGGCTGAAGCTGGCGCCGAAGAGCGCGTAACCGCCCATCTTCAGATAGTCGCTGTTGCCGGCGTTGAACGCCGACCGCGCGAGCCCGGCATAGGAGCCGTCGAACCGCAGGCGGCCGACGAGGTCGCCGGGCAGGGTCCAGCGGCGCTCCATGGAGGCCGAGGCCGTCATCCGGGGCACGACCGGCAGGCGGTCTCCCTCCAGCCCCAGGCCGATCGCGGCGTTGGTCAGCTGGTCGGCGGTCAGGCGCGCGTCGGTCAGGGTCAGTGCGCCGGCGAGATTCCATCCCATCACGCGCTGGGCCGCGGCCTCGACCTCCAGCCCGTGGATACGCGCCGCGCCGATATTGGTGACGTAGTTGAAGGCGCGGTTCTGGGTCTGGGCGGCGTACTGCATGTCCCGCCAGTCGATCCGATAGAGGGCCACATTGGCCGTGAAGCGCCGGTCGGCGCTTTGCCCCTTCAGGCCCAGCTCGTAGTTGTTCAGGCGATCCGAGCGATAGACCGCCAGGGTCTCGGGCAGGCCGGGCACCACATTGACGCCGCCGGGACGGTAGCCTTGCGAGACTTGGGCGTAGCCGAATACCCCTGGCGCGAACTGGCGGCTGGCCAGGGCCTTCAGGCTCCAGCCCTGCTCCTGGTTCCGCGCGTCGATCGCATAGTCGGCCCAGGTGCCGGACACGACATTGGCCACCTGCACCCCGCCCCGGTCCCGCTTGACGTAGTTGAAGCGCCGCGCGCCCAGGGTCAGCTGGGTCTGGGGCGCGAGGGCGTAGGCGATCTCGCCGAAGACCGCGCTCTGCGAGAGGTGGTTCTCGATGTCGCGGCGGCCGATCAGCACCGGCGGCTCGGTCAGGGCGCCGGTATCGGGATCCACGTGCCGGACCTGGCTGTCGATGGTGTCGCCGCGCACCTCGCGATAGGCGCCCAGCGTCCAGCTCAGCGGACCCTCGCCGACGGACGAGGCCCGGATTTCGTGGATCTGGGCGGTCAGCTCCGCCGGCTGGTTCAGGATCGCCGGATAGACGCTGTCGACATAGGCCGAGTAGCTGGCCATCTGCGTGGCGTCGCAAGCTTGGGCCAGGGTGAACATCCGCACGCAGCCCGCCGCGTTGGTCCGCTCGCCCAGCAGCACGCCGCTGTAATCGGAGCGGCGGGTCAGTCGCCAGCGGTACCAGGACGACACCGCCGTCAGGTCCACGGCGTCGCCGCGCCATTTCACGGTCGTCGCCGCCAGGTCGATGTCGCCGTCGAAGGGCGCGCGGGCGGCGTGGACGGTCCGCCACGGGCCGGCCGTATCGTTCCAGGCCGAGATGTCGTCGCGATGGCTGGCCTGGTGGGTGGCCGACAGCAGGGCCGACAGCCGCGATCCCGGCGCCCACAACGCCGCCAACCGCACGCCCCGCACGCGGGAGGCGTCGACGTCCTTCAAGCCTAGCCGGACATTGTCGACGACGCCGGGTTGGTGCTGGTCGTAGGCGGTCAGGCGAACGGCCAGGGTCTCGGGGATCACGACGGCGTTCAGCGCGGCGTTCGCCCCGCCGCCTTGCCCGCCGTGCGCGGCGGAGGACAGAGAGGCGCCGATCGAGGCCGTGTCCCGCGAGAGGTCCGGTCGCTTGAACAGGATCCGCAGCGCCCCGCCCATCGCGCCGGAGCCGTACAGCGTGCCCTGCGGTCCGCGCAGAAGCTCGACGCGGTCCACATCGACCAAGGCCAGTTCCGGCGCCATCACACCCGGATCGGAGGTGGTGCCGACCGGGCCGGTCATCGGTGTCTCGTCGTAATAGAGCCCGGTCGTCGCTTCGCCCGCGCCATAGACGCCACGCAGCGCCAGGCGTCGGCCAAAGGCGGTGGACGCCAGCTTGAGCCCCGGCAGCAGCGGCGCGGCCTTGTCCAGGTCGAAGACGCCCAGGCGCGACAACGACTCGCCGGGGATCACGGTCATGCTGATGGGCGTCTGCTGGACGAGGCTGGATCGCTTCAGCGCGGTGACGACGACCGAATCGATCTCGACCGGCCGAGGCGGCGGGTCCGGTGGCGCGACCGACGCCGCATTGGGGGCAGGGGCCTTGGCGGGCGGGGCGGCCGGCACCACCAGGAAGCTGCGCCCCTCGAGCTGAACGGTCAGGCCGGAGCCGGCCAGCAGGCGCTCCAGCGCCGCCTCGGCCGTGAACACGCCGCTCAGGCTGTCGCTGCGCTTGCCCTGAGTCAGGGCGGGCGAGAACAGGATCTCGCGGTCGCTGCGCAGCGCCAGCTGGTTCAGGGCCTGGCCAAGCGGTTGGGCTGGGAGGTCAAAGCGGAAGGCGGCCTCCGGCCGTCGCGGCGCGGCGGCCGCCGTCGCGGTCAGGGCCGTGGCGCACAGCAGGGCCAAGACGGCGCCGCGTGTCGCGCACGCTTCCAAGCCTCTGACCCTGGGCAACACCGAACTCCGACCTCCCCTGGCGGCCTGGAACCTCACGCCGTCGAGGGCGCGCACCATGCCTTACTTCGCCGGCCCGCCGTGCTTCGCGGCGCGGCCTGACGGCGGAAGATCGCTCGTTGCATAGGCAATAGGCAACTGGTCACAGGTTGCGTCATTGCCGCCACACCCGGGGAACCGCCCTTGACAGAGGCGAGACCGCGATTTCACCTGACTGTCATGTCGGGGCGTAAACAATGATCTGGGGTCGCAAGCCCGCCGAGCCTCCCGAGCAGGTTCGCGACCTGTCGGACAGCGGCGCGCGCTTCACGCCGGCGCTGCGCGCGTTCTTCTCCCGTCGGGCGCACGCCAACGATGTCGAGGATCTGGTGCAGGAGGTTCTCCTCCGGATCCAGAAGCGCCAACCGGGCGCTGTCGTCACCAATGTCGAGGGCTATCTCTTCGAGGTCGCCGCCAATGTCCTGATCGATCGCGGCCGTCGCGACCGCACCCGTCGGCGGTCCGATCACTGCGAACTGCAAGAAATTCATCACCCCGTTGATGAAGTCTCGCCCGAACGCGTCTTACAGGGACGTGAACAGATGGCGCGCGCCATGGCGGCTCTCAACGAGCTGCCGGAACGCACGCGACGGGTTTTCATTCTCGTGCGCTTCGAGGAGATGAGCTACAAGCTCGTCGCCCAGCGCCTGGGGGTCTCCGTCAGCGCTGTCGAGAAACATGTGATGAAGGCGCTGCGTCATCTGCACGCGCGTCTGCGAGACCAGGATGACGTCGACCACGTCGGGCAACGAGATACACGACGACCCGGATAGCGCGGCCGCCCTGTGGTTCGCGCGACGGCAAGGCGATGACATGCCGCCACGCGATCGGCGGGAGTTCGAGCGCTGGCTGAAGGCCGACGCTCGCAACGCCGCCGCGTGGGACGACCTCAACCGCACCTGGAACAGCGTCGCCGCTCTAGAGAGCGATCCGGCCTTCGCGGCCCTGCGCGCCGATGCGCTGAACGCGGGCGACAAGCGTCCGCATCTGGATCGACGCGCCTTGGGGCTGGCGGCCGCTGGCCTGGTCGCCGCCGTGGGCGGGGCCGTGTTCGGCAGGCGCTGGCTGAGCGGCGATGTGGCGCCCGCTCCCGCCCCCGATGAGCCGGTCTTCAGCACGGCGGTCGGCGAGCGCTCGACCTTCCGTCTCGCCGACAACTCGATCGTGACGCTGAGCACCGATTCCTCCGTGCGGGTGAACCATTGGGCTAAGGAGCGCCGGCTGACGCTCCTGCGCGGCCAGGCCTTCTTCCAGGTCGCCAAGGATCCCTCGCGTCCCTTCGTGGTCGCGGCCGGCGACAAGCGGGTGACCGCCGTCGGCACGGCCTTCGACGTGCGCATGGACCCGGGCAAGCTGTCGGTGACGCTGGTCGAGGGGCGCGTGCGCATCGCCGCCGACGCGCCCGCCAATGGACAGGGAGGCGAGCGCCGCGTCGAGATGTCGGCCGGCTCGCGCTTCGTGGCCGCCGATCGCGCCGACTGGCTGATCTCGGTGGTCGACACCGCCAAGGAATCCGCCTGGCTGAAGGGCCGGCTGGTGTTCGACGGCGAGCCGCTGTCGGCCGTCGTCGCCGAGATGAACCGCTTCTCCGAGCGCAAGCTGGCGCTGTCCGATCCGGCCCTGGGCGCCACGCCGGTCAGCGGCGTCTTCAAGACCGGCCAGATCGACGCCTTCGTGGCCGCGCTCAAGACCTATGGCCTGGCCGATGTCGGCCGCGCCGACGAAGCGCGGGTCGAACTGGTGCGTCCCCGCGCCTGACGCGGGACAGAGCCCAGGAAATTTTTCACATTCCCGGTGAGGGGCGGTCGCCGCCTCACGTCGTATAGGTGGGCGCCCGTCTGGCGTCGTCCTTCGCCACCCGGGGAAACCGTTCCATGAAGCTTTCCGCTCTGAAGCTCGCCCTTCTGTCCGCCAGCATGGCGACGGGCGTGCTCGCGACCCAGGTCCATGCCGCGCCGCTCACCGACGCCAGCCGCGCCCAGATCCTGAAGGCTGTCGACGCCGACGCCCCGCAGATCCAGGACGCGGCCCTGAAGATCTGGGGCTTCGCCGAGGTCGGCTACCAGGAGGTCAAGAGCTCGACTCTGCTGCAAGGCCAGCTGAAGACCGCGGGCTTCGACGTGAAGCCCGGCATCGCCGGTGAGCCCACCGCTTTCGTGGCCAGCTTCAAGAACGGCGCCGGCCCGGTCATCGCCATCCTCGCCGAGTTCGACGCCCTGCCGGGCCTGGCCCAGACAGCCGCTCCGGTGAAGACCGGCATCCCCGGCCAGGTCGCTGGTCACGGCTGCGGCCACAACCTGTTCGGCGCCGCCTCGGTCGGCGCGGCTGTCGCCATCAAGGACTGGATGGTCAAGAACAACATCAAGGGCGAGCTGCGCGTGTTCGGCACGCCCGCCGAAGAAGGCGGTTCGGGCAAGGTCTATCTGGTCCGCGACGGCCTGTTCAACGACGTCGACGCCACGCTGCACTGGCACCCGGCCAATGTGAACTCCGCCGTCCCGGGCGTGTCGATGGCCAATATCAGCGGCAAGTTCCGCTTCCATGGCGTCTCGGCCCACGCCGCCGGCGCGCCGGAGAAGGGTCGTTCGGCGCTGGACGGCGTCGAGGTTATGGATGTCGCCACCAACTTCCTGCGCGAGCACACCCCCGACAAGACGCGCATCCACTACGTGATCACCGCCGGCGGCACGGCGCCGAACGTCGTGCCCGACTTCGCCGAGGTCTACTACTACGTCCGCCATCCGGACCCGGCGGTCGTCAAGGACGTCTGGTCGCGGGTCGAGAAGGCCGCCGAGGGCGCCGCCCTCGCCACCGGCACCACGGTCGACAAGGAGATCACCGGCGGCGTCTACGCCCTGCTGCCCAACGACACCCTGGGCCGGGTCATGGACGCCAACCTGCGCAAGGTCGGCGGCATCACCTGGACTCCCGAGGAGCAGGCCTTCGCCAAGAAGATGCAGGAGAGCCTGCCCGGCGCGCCGTCGATCGACACCGTAAAGACGATCGAGCCCTACAAGATCGAACTGGAAGGCGGCGGCGGCTCGACCGACGTCTCGGATATCAGCTGGGTCACCCCGACCGTCGGCCTGGGCACCGCCACCTTCGTGCCGGGCTCGGCCGGCCACAGCTGGCAGAACGTGGCCGCCGCCGGCTCGTCGATCGGCGTCAAGGGCGCGGTCAACGCCGCCAAGACCCTGGCCCTGACGGGGGCGGATCTCTTCTCCAACCCGGACGTCGTCAAGAAGGCCAAGGCCGAACTGGACCAGCGCCGCGGCCCCAACTTCGCCTACAAGGCCATGCTGGGCGACCGCCCGCCGGCCCTGGACTATCGCAAGCCCGCCTCCTCGGGACGCGAGTAGCGGTCGCTTTCCCCCAAAGCGATCGTTAGCAGCCGGCGCCGCCACGTCCTCCTCGAGGCGGCGCCGGCCGCGCACCTTTCGGCGACCATCGGAGTTCGGCGTGGTTCAGACCATCACCATCAGCTTCGAGCGCTTCGAAGCGCTCAAGGCCGCCTTGCCGGCGATCACGCGAGAGCATCTCACGGACGTCTACGGCATCAGCGAGACGACCTGGACCAAGCTGCGCAAGGGCGAGCCGATAAAGCTCGGGACCTGGGAGCGGATCCAGGCGCGCCTGGCGCGGCGAATACTCACGACACCGCCCAAGGTCTGAAGCGCGGTTTGTCACCAGCCCCGCCGACGAGGTGACAAGACGGCTCGCCATGGTCTAGGTGGACATCAAGCCCGAGGACGAGCCGACGCCCGCCTTCGGACCCAAGACCATCGACGTCTGGCCCGATCGAACGAAACTCCGTCGGCGGGCGAGCGTGGCTGGGTAGTCCATGTGAGCGGGGGCGCGCGTGTCAGATTGGTCCGACTGGCTCGGCGAGGGCGTGACCTCCGTGACCGTTCGCAGTCTGCCGACCCTGGCGCTACGGCTGACGATCTCGGCGCTTTCGGCGGCGCTTTGCGCCTGGCAGATCGGGCCGGCCATCGGCGGTCTCTGGGCCCTGGGCGCGGCCTCCGCGGAGGCGGGTGTGTGGATCACGAGCCACCCGCAACGCAACGCCTCGCCCACCACGCAGCGACAGCGTCTGGCCTACGTCGCCGCCGTCGCCTGGATGAATATCGTCTGGTGGAGCCTGGTGGTCATCCTGTGGACCTCGGGCCAGGAAGCGTTCCGGCTGGCGGCGGTCTGTCTGCTCGCAGCCCTCCTGGTTCACGCCCAGGCCTTCACCTCCTGGTCCAAGCTGCTGTTACTGATCGTCGGGGGCGGGGCGGCGGCGATCCTGGTGGCCCTTTGCGTGTCGGCCAACGGTTACGCGCCGAGCCAGCGGGTCGTGCTGGTGATCGCGGCCCTGATGCTCGTGTCCTATACGGCGCAGGCGGCCGTCACCAATGTCCGCCGGGGGCGGGCGGTGGAAGCCGCCCGCGCCCAGGCCGAACGCGCCAACGCCGCCAAGTCCGAGTTTCTGGCGCTGATGAGCCATGAGTTGCGTACGCCGCTCAACGCCATGCTCGGCATCGCCCAGACCCTGACGCTCGAGCCGCTCACGCCTCGGGTCAGGGATCAGGTCGAACTGATCGAGGAGGGGGGGCGCACGCTGCTGGCCCTGCTCAACGACGTCCTGGACCTGGCCAAGATCGAGGCCGGAAAGCTTGAGATCGCGCCGATCACCGATGACCTGGCGGCATTGTGTGATCGCGTCGTCCGTCTGAACCTGCCGTTGGCGACCGAGAAGGGGACCACGATCGATCTGGTCGTCGATCCATCGGTCCCCTCCGCGCTGGTGTTCGATCCGCTGCGGGTGCGTCAATGCCTGGCCAACCTCATATCCAATGCGGTGAAGTTCACTCTGGCGGGTCAGATCCTGGTGCGCGTGTCCTGTGCGCCGGCCCCCGATCCAGAACGCTTCCTGGTCAAGGTCGCCGTGTCCGACACGGGCGTCGGCATGGACGCCTCGACGCTTTCGCGCCTGTTCAAGCCGTTCGAACAGGGCGACGCGGCCACCGCGCGCCAGACGGGCGGCACCGGCCTGGGCCTCAGCATCACGCGCCGTATCGCCAATCTGATGGGCGGCGACGTCGCCGTCAGGAGCGCCGTCGGCAAGGGCTCCACCGTCACCCTGACCTTCGCGTGCGCCTTGCGCGAGACCCCGTCTGGCAAAGTCGCAAGCGATCCCGCGACGAGCAAACGGGTGCTCGTCGTTGACGACTACACGGTCAACCGAAAGGTCGTCGCCATGATGCTGGCGCCCCTGGGCTGCCAGATCGCCGAGGCCGAGAATGGCCGATCGGCCCTTAGCCTGCTGGAGACCCAGGCGTTCGACGTCGTGCTGATCGATTTCAACATGCCGGTCATGGATGGCCTGGAAGCCACCCGCCGCATCCGGGCCCAGGCCAGGTTGCGCGACCTGCCGGTCCTATGCCTGACCGCCGGGATCACCGAGGCCGAGCGCGCCGCGGCGATCGCGGCTGGGATGACCGGCTTCATCGAAAAGCCGATCGACATGCGCAGCCTGGTGGCCGCCGTCGAACGCTGCCCACGCCGGGCGATCTAGCCGTCATTTCCGAGAGGTTGGTTCACACGCCGCGCCTCGTCGCCGGGCGCGCGGAGTCATGGGCGAATTCGTCGGTGTCGCACGGATGCGACAGGTTAAGAGGTGAGGATTTCGCAGTTAAGATTCTTATAACGATTTGAGTATGATTGTTTAGATAAGTAAAAAGTGCTTCGCGTCAAAATAATTATCATCACCAATACAGACCAAAAGGCTCACCGAGGGCTGTATTCTGAAACTCAGGCGGGAAGGTTTCCACAGTGTCCGATATAAAAACGAAGATCGTCACCTGGAACGATAAGGATCGAGGCATCGGGGAAATCGTTCATACGAGAGCTGGGAAGCATCTCGAGAGCGCTCTTCTAAATGCCTATCGCGTCATTGATCCCTCGCTGCAAGCGTTGCCGCGGGACGTCTGGGAGAACGAGAAGAGAAAATTCTCCTTCATTGCCAGGGGGAACTTTCCTTCCGAGTATTTCGAGCAACAGGCTGTCATTACCCAAAACATTTCCAGCAGCCTGGATTTCGCGACCTATCTCAGCAAGACCTACGCGGCCTACGCCGCTGGTCTGGCGTCCGGTCTGATGAAGGAGAAGGGCTGGAACGAGAAGAATTCCGACGAACTGATGCTGAGCCTGATGAAGTCAGTGTTCTCCGACGCCAGCGTCGTCATGTTCAACTATTTCCAGGTCCTGAACGCCAAGGCCGATGAGGAGCGCGCGGTCGTCGAGGCGGAGCGTCTCGC
Organism: Caulobacter sp. FWC2; assembly: GCF_002742625.1. Lineage (NCBI taxonomy): Bacteria > Pseudomonadati > Pseudomonadota > Alphaproteobacteria > Caulobacterales > Caulobacteraceae > Caulobacter > Caulobacter sp. FWC2. The sequence continues at coordinate 4,660,040 of NZ_PEBF01000001.1, read as the reverse complement.
CGTCGCCGAAGAACAGAACGCGGTGGTCAACGCCCTGGCCGACAGCCTCAAGCGCCTGGCTCAGGGCGACCTGACGGCGCGGATCGCGGTCCCCTTCAACGGGCGCTACCAGCAGATCAAGGACGACTTCAACGCCGCGATCGACAGCTTGCGCGAGGCGATGAACGCCATTGCGGCGACAACCAGCGGCTTGAGGGCCGGGTCGGACGAAATCGCCGCCGCCTCGGACGACCTGTCACGGCGCACGGAGCAGCAGGCCGCGAGCCTGGAGGAAACCGCCGCCGCGCTCGACGAGATCACCGCGACGGTCAAACGCAGCGCCAACGGCGCCCAGCAGGCCTCCACCGCGGCGTCCGGCGCCACCGTGGACGCCGCCAAGTCGGGCGACGTGATGAACGAGGCGGTGTCCGCGATGGGCGAGATCGAGCAGAGCTCGAAGCAGATCACCAACATCATCGGGGTGATCGATGAGATCGCCTTCCAGACCAATCTTCTGGCGCTCAACGCCGGCGTTGAAGCCGCGCGCGCCGGGGAGGCCGGTCGCGGCTTCGCCGTCGTCGCCCAGGAAGTCCGGGCCCTGGCTCAACGGTCGGCCGACGCCGCCAAGGAGATCAAGGGGTTGATCGCCAGCAGCACGGCCCAGGTCGAGCGCGGCGTGAAGCTGGTCGGCGACACGGGCAAGGCGCTGACGGGCATCGTCGGCAAGATCACCGAAATCGACGCCCTGGTCTCGGAGATCGCCCAGTCGTCACAAGAGCAGGCGACCGGCCTCAATCAGGTCAACACCGCCGTCAACCAGATGGACCAGGTCACCCAGCAGAACGCCGCCATGGTGGAGGAGGCCACGGCCGCCGCTTCCAACCTGAAGTCCGAAGCCGGCGAGCTGGAACGGCTGGTGGCGCGCTTCGAAACCGGGAACGCGCCTGTCGCGCCTCGGCTGGAAGCCGCCGTTCCGGGGCGCCACGCGCCCGCTCGCAACCCGGTCGCCCAGTCCCAGGCGCGGGTCGCCGCCTTCGCCAGGCCAGGCGTGGCGGCCTCGACCGCCGCGAAGGCCTGGGAGGAGTTTTGATCCTCGTCATGGGCCCAGGCGCCGTCACGCCCCGGCCCGATTTTTCACCAGGTCATCGACGACGGAGGGGTCGGCGAGGGTGGAGGTGTCGCCCAGGCTCCCTAGTTCGTTCTCGGCGATCTTGCGCAGGATGCGGCGCATGATCTTGCCCGAGCGGGTCTTGGGCAGGCCGGGGGCCCACTGGATGACGTCCGGCGCGGCGAACGGGCCGATCTCGTGGCGGACCCACAGGACCAGAGCCTTGCGCAGGTCCTCGGTCGGCTCGACCCCGGCGTTGAGGGTGACATAGGCATAGACGCCCTGGCCCTTGATGTCGTGCGGGCAGCCGACCACGGCGGCTTCGGCGACGGTCTCGTGGGCGACCAGGGCGCTCTCGATCTCGGCGGTGCCCAGGCGGTGGCCCGAGACGTTGATCACGTCATCGACCCGGCCGGTGATCCAGTAGTAGCCGTCGGCGTCTCGCCGGCAGCCGTCGCCGGTGAAGTACTTGCCGGGATAGGTCGAGAAATAGGTCTCGAAGAAGCGCTGGTGGTCGCCATAGACCGTGCGCATCATGCCCGGCCAGCTGTCGGTGATGACCAGATTGCCCTCGGTCGCGCCGTCCAGCACGCCACCTTCGGCGTCGACGAGCTGCGGCTTGACGCCGGGGAGGGGCTTGGAGGCCGAACCGGGCTTAAGGTCGGTCGCGCCGGGCAGGGGGGTGATCAGCATGCCGCCGGTCTCGGTCTGCCACCAGGTGTCGACGATGGGCAGCTTCTCCTTGCCGACCACGCGGTGGTACCACAGCCAGGCTTCCGGATTGATCGGCTCGCCGACGCTGCCCAGCAGGCGCAGGGACGACAGGTCGTTCCTGGTCACGTGCTCGTCGCCCTCGCGCATCAGGGCGCGAAGGGCCGTGGGAGCGGTGTAGAAGATCTCGACCCTGTGCTTGTCGATCACCTCCCAGAACCGGCTGGGGGTGGGATAGTTGGGCACGCCCTCGAAGATCAGGCTGGTCCCGCCATTGGCCAACGGGCCGTAGACGACATAGCTGTGGCCGGTGACCCAGCCGACGTCGGCGGTGCACCAGAACACTTCACCCGCACGATAGTCGAACACCGCCCAGAAGGTCCAAGAGGCCCAGGCGAGGTACCCGCCCGTGGTGTGCAGCACGCCCTTCGGCTTTCCCGTCGAGCCCGAGGTGTAGAGGATGAACAGCGGATCCTCGGCGTTCATCGGCTCGGGCGGGCAGTCGGCCGATACCGCCTCGCGCACGTCCTGCCAGACGATGTCGCGGTTCTTGACCAGAGGCACGTCGGCGCCGGTCCAGCGGACCATCAGCACCTTGCCCACCCAGGGGCAGTGCTTGAGCGCCTCGTCGATGTTGGCCTTCAGCGGGATGCGCTTGCCGCCGCGCTTGCCCTCGTCGGCGGTGATCACGAAGTGCGAGGCGCAGTCCTGGATGCGGCCGGCGATGCTGTCGGGCGAGAAGCCGCCGAACACCACCGAGTGCACCGCGCCGATCCGGGCGCAGGCCAGCATGGCCACCGCCGCGATCGGGATCATCGGCAGGTAGATCGTCACCCGATCGCCCTTCTGGACGCCCTGCACCTTGAGGACGTTGGCCATGCGGCAAACCTCCTCGTGCAGCTGGCCATAGGTCAGGGTGTCGGAGGTCCCCGGCTCGTCGCCCTCGAAGATCAGGGCGACGTCGTCCTTGCGGGTCGGCAGGTGGCGGTCGAGGCAGTTGGCCGAGACGTTGAGGACGCCGTCCTCGTACCAGCGGATGCGGAAGTCGTCCTTGTCGAACGAGACGTCCTTGATCCGGGTCGGAGCCTTGATCCAGTCCAGCCGGGCGGCGATGTCGCGCCAGTAGCCTTCCGGATCGGCCTCGACCCGGGCGAGCGCGGCGTCATAGGCGGCCGCATCGATATGCGCCGACTTCGCCAGGGCTTCTGGAACCGGGAAAACCTGTCCGTCGCTCACGCCGTCTACTCCCTTTGGCATTTTTTCTGACGAGTGAAGGGGCGCGACGGGGCGTCGGCGCACCCCGTCACGCCCCTCATGAGGCCCTGCGCTTTACTGGCTGAGGTCCAGCACGACGCGGCCTTCGATCTGGCCGTTGCGCATGCGGTCGAAGACCGTGTTGACGTCGTCCAGGCGCGCGGTGCTGATCGTGGCCTTCACCTTGCCGTCGGCGGCGAAATCCAGGGCCTCCTGCAGGTCGAGGCGGGTGCCGACGATCGAGCCGCGCACGGTGATCCCGTTCAGCACCATGTCGAAGATCGACAGCGGGAAGTCGCCGGGCGGAAGTCCGTTCAGCGCCACCGTCCCGCCGCGCGAGACCATGCCCAGCGCCTGCTTGAAGGCGATCGGCGAAACCGCCGTGACCAGGACGCCCTGGGCGCCGCCGCTGGTCTGTTTCTTGATCTCGGCCGCCGGGTCGGCGACGGTCCGGGCATTGACCGTGATGGTCGCGCCCAGCGCGCGCGCCAGGTCCAGCTTGGCGTCGTCGATATCGACCGCCGCGACGTTCAGGCCCATGGCCTTGGCGTATTGCACCGCCATGTGGCCCAGGCCCCCGACGCCGGAGATCACCACCCAGTCGCCGGGCTTGGTGTCGGTCACCTTCAGGCCCTTGTAGACCGTGACCCCCGCGCAAAGCACCGGCGCGATCTCGTTGAACGAAATCGCCTTGGGCAGATGGCCCACGAAGTTGGGATCGGCCACGACATAGTCGGCGAAGCCGCCATTGACCGAATAGCCGGTGTTCTGCTGGGACTCGCACAGGGTTTCCCAGCCGCCCAGGCAATGCTTGCAGTGACCGCAGGTGCTGTAGAGCCAGGGCACGCCGACGCGGTCGCCTTCCTTGACGGTCTTGACCCCGGCGCCGACGCCCGAGACGAAGCCGACCCCCTCGTGTCCGGGGATGAAGGGCGGGTTGGGCTTCACGGGCCAGTCGCCCTCGGCGGCGTGCAGGTCGGTGTGGCAGACGCCGGAAGCCTGGATGCGCACTTGAATCTGGCCGGGACCCGGTTCGGGGATCGGCGCGTCCTCGATGATCAGCGGCTTGCCAAATTCGCGCACGACGGCGGCCTTCATGGTTTTGGCCATGATGATGTCCTTCTGGATCGGAGAGGTTTGCGACGCCGGATTATGCCGACGCCGCCTCAAGTCGGCGCGGCGCGCTAGAAGAAGCCGAGCTTCTTGGGACTATAGCTGACCAGCATGTTCTTGGTTTGCTGATAATGGTCCAGCATCATCCGGTGGTTCTCACGGCCGATGCCTGACGACTTGTAGCCGCCGAACGCCGCGTGGGCGGGATAGGCGTGATAGCAGTTGGTCCACACCCGGCCCGCCTGGATGGCGCGGCCAAAGCGGTAGCAGCGATTGGCGTCCCGGCTCCAGACCCCGGCGCCGAGGCCGTAGAGCGTGTCATTGGCGATCGCCAGGGCCTCTTCGTCGGTCTTGAACGTCGTGACCGACAGCACCGGACCGAAGATCTCCTCCTGGAAGATCCGCATCCGGTTGTGGCCCTTGAACACCGTCGGCTTGACATAGAAGCCGCCGGCCAGATCGCCCGGCAGGTCGCTACGCGCGCCGCCGGCCAGCAGTTCGGCGCCCTCGGCGAGGCCGATGTCGATATAGCTGAGGATCTTCTCCAGCTGCTCGCCGGAGGCCTGAGCGCCGATCATCGTTGTCGGGTCCAGCGGATCGCCCTGGGTGATCGCCTCGACACGCTTGAGGGCGCGCGCCATGAACGCGTCGTAGATATCCTCGTGGATCAGCGCCCGGCTGGGGCAGGTGCAGACCTCGCCCTGGTTGAAGGCGAACATCACAAAGCCCTCGATGGCCTTGTCGAGATAGTCGTCGTCTTCGGCCATCACGTCCTTGAAGAAGATGTTGGGCGACTTGCCGCCCAGCTCCAGGGTGACGGGGATCAGGTTCTGGCTGGCGTACTGCATGATCTGCCGGCCGGTCGAGGTCTCGCCCGTGAAGGCGATCTTGGCGATGCGCGGGCTGGAGGCCAGGGGCTTGCCGGCTTCCAGGCCAAAGCCGTTGACGACGTTGAGCACGCCGGGCGGCAGGATGTCGGCGATCAGCTCGGCCAGCACCAGGATCGAGGCCGGCGTCTGCTCGGCGGGCTTGAGCACCACGCAGTTCCCGGCCGCCAGGGCCGGCGCCAGCTTCCAGCAGGCCATCAGCAGCGGGAAGTTCCACGGGATGATCTGGCCGACCACGCCCAGGGGCTCATGGAAATGATAGGCGACCGTATCCTGGTCGATCTCGGAGATGCCGCCCTCCTGGGCGCGGATGCAGCCGGCGAAGTAGCGGAAGTGGTCGATCGCCAGCGGCAGGTCGGCGGCGGTCGTCTCGCGGATCGGCTTGCCGTTGTCCCAGGTCTCGGCGGCGGCCAGCAGCGGCAGGTTGTCTTCCATGACCTGGGCGATGCGGTTCAGCAGATTGGCGCGTTCGGTGACGCTGGCCGCGCCCCAGGCGGCCTTGGCGGCGTGCGCGGCGTCCAGGGCCAGTTCGATGTCGGCGGCGTCGGAGCGAGCGATCTCGCAGAGGACGCGGCCGTTGACCGGCGAAGTGTTCTCGAAATAACGGCCCGCGGTCGGCTCGACCCATCGGCCGCCGATGAAGTTGCCATAGCGCGCTTTGAACGGCGGCTTGGCTGTGCGCGTGAACTCGGCTTTGGTCATGGCTTCCTCCTGTCGCGCCGTGTTCGGCGTCAAGAGGAAAGCATCCGCCAAGGCTTTGACCTTGTCAGGAGGCGGGGCCCAGCCCCCAAGATCGACTGTCGCATGGGTGCGACAGTTTCGCGGGTTAGCGGCGTTGCGTGAGGCCCAGCCGCGCCAGCTTGCGGTGCAAGGTCGCCCGGCTGACGCCCAACGCCTTGGCCGCGGCGGAGACATTGCCGGAGGTCAGGGCCAGGGCGCGCTGCACGCCCGAGCGTTCAAGGTGCAGCAGGTCCTGTTCGAGAGCCGACTCTGGAAAAAGCAGCTCGTCCACGTGCAGTCGGCCGGCCAGGCGGGCGTCGGTCAGGCCATAGTTGAGACGGGCGTCGCGGGTCGCGCCGATGACCAGGTCATCGCGATCGACCGCCACCACGCCGCCGCCGTGCTTGGTCCCCTCGACCACGAGCAGTCGGGCCCCGACGAACATCCGCCGGAAATGCTCGAGCTCGATGCGCCGCGCCGCATCCACAACGGCGGCCGAGATCAGGCCGACGAAACCTTCCGTGAGATCGGCCCGGCAAGACGAGACATCCAATGCGCCGGCCAACCGTCCCTGGTGGTCGTAGATGGGCGCCACCGTGCAGCTCAGCGCGGTGTTACGCGCATGGAAATGCTGATCGCGGTGGATGGTGAGCGCACGCTCCTCGGCCAGGCAGGTGCCGATGCCGTTGGTGCCTTCGGCCTCCTCGCTCCACACCGCCCCGGTCCACAGACCCCAGCGGTGGAAGGTCTCGTCGTCGACGTCAGCGCCGCGCCGATCGACGGGAACGCCCTGGCGATCGGTGAACAGAACGCAGCAACCGGTGGAGCCCACGGCCAGGAACAATCTGTCGAGCGTCGACTGAGCCGCGTCGAGGAGGGGTTCGATGCGCTCACGCGCGTCCAGCAATTCGCGTTCGCTCAGAACGCGCGGCGCGGTCATGTCCTCGGGGTTCAGGCCATACCAGGAGAACGATCTCTTCCAGGATGCGGCGAGCGCCGATCGCGCCGCCGCGGAACCGTCGGCCAGCACGTCGCGCACATGGGCGGCATGCCTTTTCTTCACGGTTTCCGGCACCCGCTCCTCCCTGAGCTGCGCACCCTTATTCGGCGTTTGGCCTAGTTTGCGGCTTCATTTCAAGCGGGCGCAATCCTTCTTCGAATCCGCCCCGCGTGGCAATTGGTCTCGGCGGGACGCGACGCTAGCGCGAGGGGCGAGCTCGACCTCGTCGAACTCGCCGGATGTCGGTGCGAAACTGTACGGTCCTAGTGGGCCTTGGCCTGCGCCTGGGTGAGCAGGGCCTGAGCCTGGGCCTTGCGACCCTTGTCGGCGACTTCGTGACCCGGACGGCCTGGAGCGGCGATCGCCTTTTGCAGCGCCTTGGATGCGCCGGCGTAGTCGTTCTGGCGGAACAGGAAATCGCCGTAGAAGAAGTTGGGATCCACCCCGTTCGGGTTCACCGCCAGGGCCCTCTGCAGATAGCTCCGCGCCTTGCCCGCATCGCCAAAGCCCAGCGGGAAGCCTGGGACCTGGGCGTAGAGGGAACCGAGGCTCGTATAGACCGAGCCGTCGCCCAGGGCGGCCGGATTGATCTTCTCGGCCTTCTCAAGAAGCGCCTTGGATTCCTTGGCCAGAGCGAGGCCGCCCAGGCCGCCTTTCGCGCCGGCTTCGGTGGCCTTGGCGATCGCTTCCCAGACGAGGGGCTCGGCGCGGCCGGGGTTCTGGTGGGCCAGGGCGTCGGCCTCGCCCGCGACCTTGGCCGCGCCGCTGGCCTGGGCGGTCTTGTCGGTGACCTCGTAGTTCACGTGCGCCCAGTCGCGGGCCAGGCTGTCGATGCGGGTGTCGAGGGCGTCGGCATGGGCGGCGCCGGCCAGCAGGGATACGGCGGCGCTGAGGGCGAAGAAGGCTTTGGTTTGCATGGGATGTCCTGGGATTTCAGCGGGCGAAGAGCTGCGCGGCCTTGCGATCGTTGGCCGACAGGGCGCGATCGACGAGGCCCGGCAGCAGGGCGTTGAGACGGACGAAGAAGGTTTCGGGGAAGCCCAGATAGACGTCGCGACGGCGGGCGCGGATCGCCGAGACGATGCGGCGCGCCGTGGCTCCCGGCGGATCGATGTTCATCTGGGTCAGCTTGGCGAACTCCAGGACGCGCTCGGAGACCATGGCGGTGCGGACCGCGCGTGGCGCGACATAGGTCACGTCCACCCCGGTTCCCGCCAGCTCCCGCCGCAAGGCCTGGCTGAAGCCGCGCAGTCCCGCCTTCGCGCTGGAATAGGTGGCGAAGTGGGCGAAGTTGATCGAGCCGAAGATCGAGCCGATGTTGACGATCTGGCCGCCGCCGCGCGCCTTCATGGCCGGCGCGACCGCCTGGCAGAGCCGAACCGGCGCCACGAGGTTCACGAGATAGCCCGACAGCAGCTCGGCGGGGTCTTCGGTCTCGAACGGACCGAAATGCTGGACGCCGGCCAGGTTGATCAGGATGTCCCACTGACCGCCTTCAACGGCGCGGGCGGCGGTCTCGATGCCGTCCGGGGTGGAAAGATCATGCGCCATGAAGCCGTCGACGCCCTCCGGCCGCGAACGGCCAAGCGCCACGACATGCGCGCCCTCGGCGACCAACTGCGCGGCCACCAGGCTCCCGAGCCCGCCGGAGGCGCCGGTGATCAGAACCCTCTTGCCCTCAAGCATCGGCGGCCTCGCGGACATGCGGGATCGCGCGGAAGACGTTGGCGAAGCGCTCGAAGATCGCCTTGGCCACCTCGATGATCGCGGCCTGGTCGGCCGGATCGTCGACCTGGTTCATCAGTTTCTCGAAGAAGGTCAGGTGCTCCATGTCCAGCGCGCCGTGCGAGCTCAGATAGCTGAAGCACTCCGGGCCAAGGCCCAGGTTGCGGGCCACGGCTTCGGCGCCCTGGGTGGCCAGGCGCACGCTGGTGCCCTCGAGGACGAAGACCATGCCGAAGAAGCCCATCGGATTGGCCTGACGGATGTAGTCATAGGCGTAGTCGGTCATGGCCAGGGTGGCCGGCCGGGGCTCGCCGTCGCGAACGGCCACGGGATCGCCGCCGCAGTTCTTGATGTCGCTGAGGATCCAGTGCTCGTGGCCGGTCTCTTCGGTGATGTACTCGTCCAGGGCCTCGACGAAGCGCTGGTGGTCGTGATCCATCCGCGCCCGCGCCGCCTGCATCAGCGGCACGGTGTGCTTCACGTGGTGATAGGCCTCGGTCAGATAGGCGATGTAGGTCTCGCGCGAGATGCGGCCCGTCAGGCCGTCCTGGATCTGCGGCACCGAGGCCAGGCCCATCTGTCCGTCGACCGTCTCGGTCACGAGGCGTTGGTAGAAGGTCAAGCGAGGTCTCCTGTCGTGGCGTTTTCCATGAAGTCCCGGTGGCGGGCGGCCAGGGCCGCGCGCCGGGGGCGTCCGTTGTTGGTGAGTTCGCCGCTGGCCGCGTCGAAGGCGTCGCGGATCAGCCAGCGGCCGATCTGGGCGTAGGGCGGCAGGCTGGCGTTGGCGCGGGTCACGGCCTGTGCGATGGCGGCCTCGTCCATGCCGGGGATGAGCGGGACGATCAGGGCCGAAAGCTCGGCCTGGGCCTCGCCCAGCACCACGGCCTGGCGGATCTCGGGCTGGGCGGTCAGCTCGCTCTCGACCCACTCGGGCGCGACGTTGCGGCCATGGCTGGTGATGATCGTGTTGGCGCGGCGCCCGGAAATGCGCAGGAAGCCGTCTTCGTCGATGTCGCCCAGGTCGCCCGTGCGGACGGGTCCGGCGTGCGCCTGTCCGCCGGCATAGCCGAGGAAGGCGGCGTTCTCGACGATGATCTCTCCGTCCTCGATCCTGACCGACAGGTGGGGCAGGGGGCGGCCCACCGTCCCGGCCTTGCGGCCTGCGGGCGTATTCAGCGCCACGACCGAGGCGCATTCGCTGAGGCCGTAGCCCTCGTAGACCGGCAGCCCGAGTTCATCGGCGCGGGCCAGCAGGGACGGCGCGACCTTGGCCCCGCCCACCGCGACCAGTTTCAGGTCTGGCAGGCGAACGCCGGTAAAGGTCATCACCATCATCAAGGCCCGCAGCAGCTCGGGCACCAGGATCAGGCTGGTGGCGTGGTGGTCGGCGATCGCGCCGGCCAGGCGCGGCAGGTCCGGGCGGAACGGGTCGGTCAGGCCCAGCTGGTCAGGCGGAAGAATGTGGTAGCGGCCGCCGGCCAGCAGGGTCGTGTACAGGCCCGCCACGTTCTCCAGCAGGATCGACAGCGGCAGGATCGGCAGGTGCAGGCCGGCATAGTCCGAGCCGATCGCCTCGACCAGCGCGCCGGCCACCGCCTCCATGTGCTGGCGCGAGAGGCAGACACCCTTGGGCTGGCCGGTCGAGCCGGAGGTGTAGGTGATCTTCGCCGTCCCGGCCGGCAAGGCGCGTGGCGCCAGGGAAAGGGGCGACACCCGGAGCGGCGCTCCCGCGATGGTCAGGTCGGCGTTGGCGGCGTCGCACACCTCGATCAGCAGGCTCGCGCCGGCGTCGGCCATGGCGTGCTCGCGCTGGGCGTCCGTGAAGAAGCCGGGCAGCGGCAGGCTGGCCCAGTCCAGGTGCGCCAGGGCCAGGTCCAGGATCACCCAGGCCGGGCCGTTGGGCAGTCGAAGGGCGACGGGCGATCCTGGGCGCACCAGCGGCGCCCACAGGAAGAGGTCGCGCGCCGCGTCTTCGATGAGCTTCTGGAGCGCGCCATAGCTGAGCGCCATGGTCTGGTCGCTGAGCGCGATCGCGCCATTGTCGGATCGCGCGCGCTCGGCGATGGCGAGGAGAACCCGGCTCATGCCCGGCCCCCGATGCAGGGATGCAATCGCGAGCAGACGCCCTCGATCGGCGGCGGCTCGACCAGCAGCAGTTGCGTCAGCGGCTCCAGGGCCGGAGCGATGGCGCCCGCCAGGACCTCGGGGTCACGTTCATAGTAGCCGCCCCAGTCCTTGGCGTCCGTCCCAAGGCGCGCCGGATCGGCCGCCGTCAGGCGCTGGGTCGGGAAGCCCACGCGGGCGAAGGTGCGGCGCAGCTGGCGCGTGGCGGTCGCCACCGCGTAGTCGCAGCCCTGCTGGTCGAGGTAGCGCGCCAGGGCCATGAACAGGAAAAAGGACGCGCCGGCGCTCTGGGAGGCCAGGCTGCCGATCTCCGCCACGCCGCCCCGCGAGATCGCCGCGCCGACCGCGCGGGAGAGCGCCGCTTCGATCGGGTCGTCGAGATAGCGTTCCAAGAAGAGCGACGCGCCTGCCGCCAGGCGAAAGCCGACGGCGGCGTGGATTTCGCCGTGAGCGTCCTGCACGCTCATCAGGGTGGGATAGTGGGCGCGCACGCGGCCGTTGAAGGCCTCGGCGTAGGTCGCCTCGATATAGCGCTCGACGCGCTCGCGCTCCGGGCGCAGATGCTGGTGGATCGAGATCACCCGCGGCTCGACCGACGTGAAGCGGCGGATGCGATCGGCGTCGAACCGAAGGCTGCCGACGCTGGCGCCGTCGTTCATCATCATGACTTCCAGCAAGGAGACCTCCTGCCCGGGGGCGCGGCGCACGAGCGCCTTTCGACCGGCAAGGACGACACCCGTGGACCGGCGCCTCAAAGCTTTCAGTGGTTGCGCGACGCGAGCGGTTCGGAAAGATTGTCGCAGGTTCGGATTCTCGGACCCCATCACGCTAGGAGCGCGAACGCGCCTTGGACGACGCCGACGTCCATCCCCTGCTCGCCGTCTATATGGAGCGACGCGAGGAACTGCTGCGGTACTTCCGCGTGCGCCTGCGCTCAGACGTCGCCGCCGAGGACCTCGTCCAGGACATCTATCTGAAGATCGCCGCGCGCCCCGTGGAGGGCGTCGACAATCCGGCGGCCTACCTCTATCGCCTGGGCTCGAACCTGATGCTGGACCGCATCAAGGTCCGCCGGCGGGCCGAGGCCCGCGACGCCCAATGGCATGGCGTCAATGTTTCCGACGTGGGCGGCGTGCAGATCGCCGAGGAGGTCCCGGCTGATGAGGCCACGGCGGCCAAGCTGCAGCTGGGCAAGGTCCTCGAGGCGGTGAAGGCCTTGCCGCCGGCGCAGCAGGAAGCCTTCCGCCTTCATAAGCTGGAGGGGCTGACCCACGCCGAGACCGCCCAGGCCATGGGGATGTCCCGATCCAGCATCGAGAAATACATCATGGCCAGTCTCAAGCTGATCGTCGCCAAGGTGGGACGGTGGCCATGAACCCTGCGCGAGAAATTCTTTTGAGGCGCCTTTGGCTTTATGGCGTCTTTGGGGCGAAGGGGATGGCCGCCGGCCTCCCAGCACACGGCGAAATCGGATGAACGGTCAGGATCTGGAAACGAAGGAGACGCTGCGCGACGAAGCGGTCGCGTGGCTGGTCCGCGTCCAGTCCGACGCGGCCACGGCCGACGACTGGTCAGCCCTGACCGACTGGCTGGAGGGCTCCGAGGCCCGCCTGGCGGCTTTCGAAGAGGCCGAGCTGATCGTCGCCGATCTTGAAGGTCGAAAGGCCGAGATCGCCGAGGCGCTGTCGCCGGCTCCGCCCAATGTGGTCGCCTTCCGCCCGAAAAGGGCGCCGGCGCGTGGGTTCTGGATCAGCGGCGCCATCGCGGCGTCCCTCGCCGTGCTGGTCGGCGGCCCCGCGCTGTGGAAAAGCTCGCAGGGCGACCTAGTGACCTACGAGACCAGGCCCGGTGAGACGCGGCGCGTCGACCTGGCCGATGGCACGCGGATCACGCTCGACGGCGGCTCCCGGCTCAGCGTCCGGCTGGGCTGGCGCCAGCGCCGGGTCGAGATGGGCCTGGCCCAGGCCAGTTTCGACGTCGCCAAGGATCCTTCGCGGCCCTTCGTGATCGGCGTCGGCGACGAACGCGTGCGCGTGGTCGGGACGGAGTTCAACATTCGCCATGACGCCAGGAGCGTCCGCGTCAGCGTGCGCCGCGGGATTGTCGAGGTCGCGCAGCGCGATGGAAAGGGGCCGCCGCCGGCCCGCCTGACCGTGGGGCAGGAACTGCGTCACGTCCAAGGCTCTACCGGTTCGCAGGTCCGCCGCGTCGAGCCCGACGCCGCCTTCGCCTGGTCCCAGGGGCAACTGGTCGCCGATGGCGAAACCCTGGGCGACATTGTCGCCGACCTCAATCGCCGCTTCCCCACCCCGATCCGGATCGCGCCCCAGGCGGCGCTCAAGCGTTTTTCCGGCGTCATCGCGCTCGACGATCAGGATGCGGCGATCCGAATTCTCGCCGCCTATGCGTCGTTGACGGTGGATCGCGTCGATGGAGAAATCGTCCTAAGGTGACGCCCTGACGAGTTCGGAGGGGCGTGATTTGCACGGGCGGGCCAGACGGCGCCTCGGGTTGGCGTCGGCGATCGGATTGGCCGTTCTGCCCGTGCGCGCCTATGCCGCCGACGCGGCGTTCTCCATTCCCCGGGGACCATTGAAAGCTGCGGCCACGGCCTTCGCGATCCAAGCGCGGGTTTCGATCGAGCTGGGCGCGGCGGAGGCCTGTGGGCCCTCTCCAGGGTTTTCCGGCAGGGCCTCTCCCCGGGCGGCGCTCAAGGCGCTTCTCAAGGATACGGGTTGCGATGCGGTCCAGATCGACAACAAGGCGTTTCAGATCGTCCGCCGCGCCGCGCCCGTCGTGCGCGAGCGGGTCGCCAAGGCGGCTGACGTCGCGACCGAGACCCTGGCGCCGCTGTCCGAACTGGTGGTCGTGGCCACCCGGCGTCCGACGCTCGCCGACCGTCTGGCCTATTCGGTCAGCGCCCTGGACGCCAAGGCCTTGGCCGCGGGCGGGGTGAGAGACGCCACCGACCTGGCCCTGGCGGTCCCCGCGATGACGGTGACCAACCTTGGACCAGGGCGCGACAAGGTGATCCTGCGCGGCCTGTCGGACGGACCCCTGACCGGCCAGACCCAGTCGATGGTCGGGATCTATCTCGACGATGTGCGACTGACCTACAACGCGCCGGATCCGGATCTGCCGCTGATCGATGTCAGCCAGGTCGAGGTGCTGCGCGGTCCGCAGGGCGCGCTCTATGGCGCGGGGTCGCTGGGCGGCGTTCTGCAGATCGTCACGCATCGTCCCGACCCGTCGGGCTTCGACGCCTGGACGGAAGCCTCGGTGACCAGCACCCAAGGGGGGCGGGCCGGCGGATCGGCCTCGGCGATGGTCAATGTCCCGCTGGTGCATGGCCGCGCGGCCGCCCGGCTGGTCGCCTATGCGGAGCGCGGCGGCGGCTATATCGACGATCTGGGACAGGGGCGCTCGGACGTGAACCGCACGCGGCGGTCAGGCTTGAGACTATCGCTGCGGACCGAGGTCGGGCCCAACTGGACCGCCGACGGGGGAATAACGGTCCAGGCCATAAGCTCCGCCGACACCCAGTATGCCGATCCCTCCGTCGGCCCCTACGCGCGGCGAAATCGCATCGCCGAGCCGCACGACAACGACTTTCTGGCCGTCCATGTCGGGGCGCGTGGAGAGCTCTTCGGGCGGGAGGCCAAGGTCACGCTCGCCGCCGTGCGTCACGATCTCTCCAGCCGCTACGACGCCAGCGCCGCGCCGCCCGTCGCGGCGCCCGCCGGCGCGGCGGTCGCCTTTGACGACGATGACCATGTCGGCGCGGTGGTGGCCGAGGCCTCTCTGGCGTCACGGCCCGAAGGGCGGATCCAGTGGCAGGCGGGCGTGTTCCTGGCGCGGACGCGCCAAGGCCGCGATGGCCTGTTGCTGCTGACCAGCCAGCCGACCTCGCCCCTGGCGCGCGAGACGCGGCGCGACGTGCTGGAGGAGGCGGCGCTGTTTGGCGAGGCGATCGGCGACCTCGGCCGCGGCTGGAACGTCACCTTGGGCGGGCGCCTGTTCGCGACCAAGTCCGAAGCGTCCAGTCACGCCACGGCGTTGGGCGATACGGCGCGCTTTCGTGACGAGCAGAGCTACACGGGTTTCGCCCCCAAGGCCGTGCTCTCCTATTCGCCGTTCAGCGCCGTCCTGTTCTACGTGCAGGCCGCCGAGGGCTATCGATCGGGTGGCTTTAACACCGCCGTCATCCCGAGCCAGGTCTTCGACACCCAGGGCGGCGAGCCTCAGCGTCGCTACGAAGGCGACGAGCTGTGGAGTTTCGAGGCCGGCGCCAAGGCCAGCGTCCTCGAAGGGCGACTGCGCCTGCGCGCGGCGGCGTTCCAGGCGACGTGGAACAACATCCAGAGCGATCAATTGCTGCCGTCCGGTCTGCCCTACACGGCGAACCTGGGGAACGGGCGCAACCTGGGTGTCGAATTCGAGGGCAGCTACCTGCAAGGCGGGCTGCGGCTGGACGCCAGCTTTCTCCTGAACAACCCCGAGCTGGAGTCGGTCAATGCGGCCTTTCCCGGGCGCGAGGACCTTGGGCTCGCGGGCGTGCCGCGCGGGTCGGCGTCGCTCTCCGCGAGCTACGAGCGCCCTCTGGGCGACGGATGGCGACTGGGCCTGGAGTCTCGACTGGCCTATGTCGGCCGATCCCGGCTCAGCTTCGATGCGGCCACCGCGCCGGTCATGGGCGACTATGTCTCGGCGCGGGCGGGGGTTCGCCTCAGCGCCGAGCGGTGGGACTTGAGCCTTGCGGTCGACAACCTCTTCGACAGCGCCGGAGACACGTTCGCCTACGGCAACCCGTTCACGCTGAAGCGCTTGCGCCAGACGACTCCGCAAACGCCGCGGATGATATCCCTGGCGCTGCGGGTTCGACGCTAGCGGTGGTCGCCGGCCGTTCGGCGAACCCTAAAAGCCGATCTTGACGCGCAGCGTGGCCACCAGAGCGTTACGGGCGTCGCGATCGCCTGAGGGCCGGATCACATATTGCAGGTCGGGTTGCAGCGTCACGGGACCAAAGCTGTCGGCGTAGGTGGCTTCCAGCGCCGTCTCGGTGCGGCCGGTGTCCTGGCCCCCGTCCCAGCCGTTGGCGCGCTGGCGACGCGAGATGAAGCCCTGGTTGATCCCGAACGAGGCTTGGCTGGCCGGACGGCTGGCGACCGGCTGCTCGATCAGGATCCCTGCTTGCCAGCCGCCGCGGAAGGGACTGGTGGCGCCATCCGAGACGCCGGCGCGCCGCGAAGGCGGTGATGCGGCCCGGATCGTCCTCTCCGCCGCTGATCCGGCGCTCGACCAGGGCGTAGGCGCCGTAGGCCCGACGCTTGACCGGATCGCCGGCCGCGGTGACGTCGCGCCAGTCGTCCTGGCGCTTGGAATAGCTCCAGGCGCCGA
Source organism: Caulobacter sp. FWC2 (assembly GCF_002742625.1). Classification (NCBI taxonomy): domain Bacteria; kingdom Pseudomonadati; phylum Pseudomonadota; class Alphaproteobacteria; order Caulobacterales; family Caulobacteraceae; genus Caulobacter; species Caulobacter sp. FWC2. The sequence goes on along the minus strand of NZ_PEBF01000001.1, from coordinate 4,644,022 downwards.
ACGCCAGCTTGCCCGCGCCGGTCCAGCCGGCCTCGCCGATGGCCAAGACGCCGTCGTCAAAGCTGACGTCGGTGCCGCCAGGGTCGCCCGGCACGCCGGCGTGAGCGTTGATTACCGCGCCCTGGACGTAACCGCCGTTCGCGTTTGTCCAGCGCAGGCGCGCGGCCAGGGCCGTGGAGGGGAAGATCGACGGGCCGTTGGGGCCCGTGGCCGCCAGCTCCGAGCCGATGCCGAAGGCGGGCGCGATCAGCAGACCAGCGCTCTCATTGGCGTAGAACTCGCTGTTGACGTCATACAGGCCAACCAGGGCCGAGCCCTTGTCGCCCGCGAATGTCTGCTCGACGAAAGCCTCGAACAGGCGGGCGCGCTGCTGGGCGACCTCGATATTGTCCACGCCCTGCAAGGTCCCGGCGTCATCGTTCGGCGTGGCGCCGGCGTTGTTGAGCGCCGAGACGTGCAAGGTCGCGCCCGACCACCCCAGGACCCGCTCGAGGTCGACATCGGCCGAGAGCTTCAGGTTGTCGAGCACCCGGGCCTTGTGCGCGGTCCCGCCGCGCACGACGCCGGCGACGTCCGCCATGTAGTCCAGTTTGAGGGTCAGGGCGTCGTCGGCCAGGGCCGGGGTCGCGAGGCTTGGCAGTACGGCCAGGGCCAAGGCGAACAGGGCTTTGCCAGCGGTCGCGCGGTTGCGGGCTTTCATGACTTCAGTCCTTGGATTCTTCTGAATCTATGTCGGACTTCAGTGTCTCAAGTTTGGCCTTATTTCAGGTTAAAGCACTGATTTATATATGGTTTATGTCCTCGTTCCGAGTTTAGGCCGCCGCTCTGGGCCGAGCGCTCGGGGCCTCCAGGCGGAATTCGCCAACGCGCCCGGCCAGATCCATGGCCTCGCCGCGCAAGGCATGGGTGGCGGCTGTGGTCTGCTCCACCATGGCGGCGTTCTGCTGGGTGACTTGGTCCATGTGGTTGACCGCCGTGTTCACCTGGCGAAGGCCCACGGCCTGTTCCTCGGAGGAACTTGCGATGTCGTTCACTAGGCCGTGCACGCGCAGCACCTCGTTGACGATGCGGTTCAGGGTGTCGCCCGTCTGGCCCACCAGTTCGACGCCGGCGCTCACCTGGGCGCCGGACTCGGCGATCAAGGTCTTGATCTCCTTGGCCGCGTCGGCCGAGCGCTGGGCCAGGGCGCGGACTTCCATGGCCACCACGGCGAAGCCGCGACCGGCTTCGCCAGCGCGTGCGGCCTCGACCCCGGCGTTCAAGGCCAGCAGGTTGGTCTGGAAGGCGATCTCGTCGATCACGCCAATGATCTGGCCGATCTTGTCCGAGGATTTCTGGATGGCGCTCATCGCCGTGACGGCGCGCTCGACGACCGCGCCCGAGGTCTCGGCCTCGGTCTTGGCCTTGGTGACCACGGCGGCGGCTTCCCGGGCGCCGTCGTTGGCGCGCGCGACCGTCGAGGCGATCTCGCCGAGGGCGGCGGCGGTCTCTTCCAGGCTGGCGGCCTGCTGTTCGGTGCGGCGCGATAGGTCATCGGCTGCCGAGGCGATCTCCTCGGAGCTGGCGCGCATGTTGCGGGCGCCATGGGCGATGGCCGCCAGGGTGGTCGAAAGGCGCGCGATCGCCGCGTTGAAATCGGTGCGCAGAGCCTCGTAGTCACCTGGGAAGGGCGTGTGGATCGACGCGGTCAGGTCGCCATCGGACAGGCGACCTAGCGCGGCAGCCAGTTCGCGCACCACCGCCTGGCGCTCGGCGTCCGAACGGGCGCGTTCCTGTTCGTTGGCGCGGCGCTCGGCGTCAGTGGCGTCGCGGGCGGACTCTTGCTCGATGCGGGCTTGGCGCCGGTCCAGCGCCGCGTTGCGGAACACCATGATCGTGCGAGCCATGGCGCCCAGCTCGTCCTGACGATTGCGGAAGGGCGGCTCGCGCTCATAGTCGCCCTCGGCCAGGCGACCCATGTAGTCGCCGATCGTCGACAGGGGGCGCAGCAGGCGGGTGCGGGTCAGGATGATCGCCGCGCCGCCGATCACGCAGGCCACGACGGCGACGGCCAGGGCCAGGACAACGGCGGCGATCTGCTGGTCGTGAAGGCGCTTTTCGACGACGCTGTTTTCCGCGTCCTGGGTCTGCTCCAGGCGCTTCATGGCCGCGCGGGCGGCGTCCATCTTGCCGGCCAGGGCCTCGCTGGTGGCGTCGAACTCGCCCATCAAGGCGTTGCCGGCGTCGGTGCCCCCGTTGACATAGCCATGCGCCATCTTCTGGCCGGTCGCATAATAGGCCGGGAAGGCGACCTGGACATCATCCAGGGCCTGCTTCAGCTCTCTATCGTTCAAGGCGTCGGCCAGCGCGTCGGCGCGCGCGACGTCCTTCTTGAAATCCGCGGCGTTCTGGGCGGCCTCGCTCCAGCCGTCATCCAGGCCGTTCAGTCCGCGCGTCGCCGAGACGTCGGTCAGGAATTGCTGGACCTGGACGATCTCCAGCTGGATCTGCTTGGCCAGCACCGACAGCTCCAGCATCTGGGCGTTGATCCGGTCATCGCGCGCCGACTCGGTCACGCGGGCGCGGCGCTGAATCTCCATGGACGCGCTTGCGCCCAGAGCCGCCAACACGCAGAACGCGCTCAGGCCGCCGATCATCAAGGTGATGAAGCGTTCCAGTTTGCGCGACGAAGACGTCCGCGTCTTGAGGTTGTCTGTAGACATCTTTGGCGCGAACCCAGATCTGCAAGGCTACTTGGTATCCGCTTGGGTATCTCTGTTCGTTGTTAATGAGCGGATAATGGCTAAGCTGGCGGAAAACTCAATTTCGGTATCCGGCCTGCGACGATCAGTCTCTTGATCTTGATCAAATACTGAAATTTCGCCCGTCAGTACTTGCGTCTCATTCGCGTATCGACGGCTGACGCTAAGCGGGAGTGATCGCCTCGGGCTTGAGCCTGGCTCGAAGCGGTTTTCCAGCGCCACGGCGTGAGCGATCAGCAGGCTGTCGAAGACGATCTTGGGGCGGGTCGCGACCCAGCGCTCTGCGGCAATCTGCCGCGGCGGGCGGCGACTGTTTTAGCGGGATCTCAAACGGGATGGCTGGCGGAGTGGGTGTCCGGGCATTGGCCGGACGGACCGAAAACCTTTCAGATACTTAGCGTTTTCTGCGGAAAGCCCCCCGTTTTGGCCCCCGCTTGCCGTATTGCCGTGTAGCGATCTCGCTGGACAGACCTGGACGGCTCGCGCCGATTTCGCGCTTTCAAGCCGGCCGGCTTCTACCCTTCGCCCGGCGTCAGCAAAGGGGCGGGCGTCACCTTCAGGGCCAGCGCCAAACGCTCGATATCGTCGAGCGAGATTGCGTTCGGCCCGCTCGATCGTCCCCACATAAATCCTGTGCCTGCCCGGCCAGATCCTCCTGGCTGAGCGCTGAATCTCGGCGCAGCCGGCGGACATTGTCGGCGACGAGCCTTCGGCCGGCTCCCTTGCTCATCTGATCTGGGGCTATCAACAGTCTCCGGAGTTCAAGCGCCTGGCCGCGCGCACCCAGGACGACTATCGCGAGCAGCTCATCCGGATCGGCCGGGCCTTTGGCCGTGAACCGCTGAGCGCCTTGGACGACAAGGCCCCCGCCCAGCGGATCTTCGCCTTGCGCGACCGTCGCGCCGCTTATGGGGTGCAGGTCTCAAAAGCCCTGCTCGGCTGGGCGGCCCGGCGCGGTCTCATCGAGCGCAACCGCGCCGCCCTCCGTATTGGACCGGCCGCCTTGGAGCTCAGCGTCGCGACCGGTGTCGGGCACGCCCGCCCGCTTGCTGGCGTCGACCTCGGTCTTCTTGACTCACTCGTTCAGGGTCTGGGCTGTGCAGCCGATCTTGTCTGCGATCGAAATCGTCGCTGCCAAGCGCGAGGGATGGGCTCCCTCGTGCTCCAACACCCGCCGCACCGCGCGCTCGCGCACCTCAGGCGAAAACCTGTTCGCCGTCTTGTTGCTCGTAATGCCCGTATCTCTCAGGAGTTGCGGCCTCCGGCAAGCCCGGGCTCTTTCAGGAAGGTCTTCGCCTTAATCGTCTTGGGCCCCAAAACAACAGACGGCGGCGCACCGGAGCGCACCGCCGTCCAAAGTCTCGCCCGGCCCGCCCGCAAGGGCTGCCGGGAGGCACTGGCCGTAGGCCCTAGATCGTCGCCCCCCAGGCGTGGCCGTCGCCGTAGACGCCCACCAGGTCGACATTGAGTTTGGCGTCCCCATCGGCGAAGTCGTTGAGGAAGGCGGTGTTTGCCGCAGCATAACGGCCGGTGTTCTCGAGGACCGCCACGGCCAGCAACCAGCCGATGATCCCGGCCTTGGCGCCATCCGTCGAGCCGGCAAAGAGCTCGAAATAGTGCACCCGGGTCATGTCCTGGCCAACCTGATCGTAGAGCAGGTGCTGAATCTTGTCGTTGGTGAGAGTAACCCCGAAGATCTCCTTGTAGGCCTTGGTCAGGGTCTGCTCATAGTTGAGCAAACCGTAGTTCGTCTCGAACCAAGCATGAGCCTGGCCCTGGGGTGAGGCCAGATTGATCGCGAAGTTGATGTAGCGGTTGTCGACATTGAACTTCGTATAATAGGCGTCGCTCAGGTCGTTGGAATTGACGGTGTCCGGGGCATGCAGGAGGTACTCCAGCCCCGCCGCCGTTGGCGTCTTGCCGGTGAAGAACTCGTAGGTCATCACCGCAACCGACGTCGTCCCGGCCACCAGCTTGTTCAGGTCGGTGACCGTCGAGCCGTCGACCATCTTCAAGGCCTCGACATTGACCATGGTGTCGTTGCCCTCGAAACTCGTGGACTGCAGACCGCTGGCCGTGTGGAAGAACATGTAATCCTTGAGGTTACCTCCCATCAGCACGGTGTCGTAGCCCGTGCCGCCGTCCATCAGGTCGTTGCCTTCGCCGCCGAACAGCGTGTCGTTGCCGGCATCGCCATAGAGCTTGTCGTTGCCGCCTTTTGAGCCGACGGTGTCGTCCCCGCCGCCGCCATGCAGCACGTCATCGTCCGCCCCCAGGACGATGTACTGCGCGCCGTCGTCGCCGTAGACCACCTGGCGCCCATCGCCGCCACCGAAACGGCCTTCGCCGACCAGCGTGATGAAGTCGATATTATTCAGACTGATGACCGTGCCCTTGGGCAGGTGACTCACGTCCAGCACGATAGCGGTGTAGACCCCGTCATTGGCCGGGCCGCCATCGAACCGCAAGCTAAGGGTTTCGTCTGGCGCGCCTTTGACGGTCGGCGTGATGGTCTGGACCAGGACTTGGTCGGTCGGCAGCAGACCGCGCAGGAAGTCCGTACCCGAGCCCGTCTGCGCGTTGTTGCCGCCTGCGCCCCGGATCGCCGTGATGAGGTCACTGAGCGAATTGGCCGGCGTGCTAGGGCGATCATCACCGGTGATGGTCAGGCCATACCCCACAGGCGCGGAGACCGACAGCAACTCCTGGCCGTTGAAGGTCAGCAAGGGGAAGTCCGCTGTTTGTCCGGTCGCGACCGGCGTAACCGTTGAGACGATTGTGGTCTGAGTGATCGAACCGTCGGCATTGGTCGTGCGGATCACATCGACCGGAGCCCCGTCGATCAGGTTGCTCGTCGAGGTCGGAGGAACCGCTGCGCTGGCGATGTTGAGGCCAGTCGACGCCACGGCTTCGTTCGTGCCGTGCTGGTCGGTGTAGCGGGCCACAACGCTCACCGACTTACTGACCTGGGCTGAGGTTAGCAGGAAGGTCGAACTATTCGCCCCGGCGATATCCACGCCATCGGCCTTCCACTGGTAGGTAATAGTCCCCATACCGTCGGCGTCGACCAAGGTGTTGGCGGCGGATAGGACCTGTCCCTCGACCGGCGAGCCGGTGAAGGTCACACTGCCCGTAGGCGTATCGTTGACGTTGACCACGGCGGCGGTGGCCGCGCTGGTCGCCGACTCCGAGAAGCCCTGAGCGTCGGTGTAGCTGGTGACCACCCGGATCGTACCGCCAACATCGGGGTCGCCCAGCGTATAGTTCGCCTGGTCGCTACCGACATTGACATAGCCGCCGCCAGTGTCGCGCTGCCACTGGTAGTGGAGAGTCCCAAGACCATCGACATCAGCCAGGGTCGAGACCGCCGTTAGAATCTGGTCTTCGGTCGTCGTGCCTGTAATCGACACGCCTCCCGTGTGCGGGTCGTTGACCCCCGCCACCGCCGCAGTCGCGAGGCTGGTCACCGCCTCGGCCGTACCCTGCTGGTCGACATAGCTGACAACCACGCGGATCGTACCGGCGACATCGACGTCGCCCAGCGTGTAAGTCGCTTGGTCGCTCCCGACATTGGTGAAGCCGGCGCCCGTGTTGCGCTGCCATTGGTAGTGAAGCGACCCTAGGCCGTCGGCGTCGGCCAGAGCCGAGGTGGTGGCCGTAAGCACCTGGTTCTCGCTGACCGTGCCGCTGATCGTCACCGCGCCGGTCGGCGTGTCGTTGACATTGGCGATGGCGGCCGTCGCGGCGCTGGTCGCGGACTCCGAGAAGCCCTGGCCGTCAGTGTAGCTGACCACCACACGGACCACCCCGCCGACGTCGGCGTCACCCAGAGTATAGGTAGACTGGTCGGTTCCAATGTTGACGAAGCCCGAGCCGACATCGTGCTGCCACTGGTAGTGCAAGGTCCCCAGGCCATCGATATCGGCCAGGGTCGAGACCGCGGTCAGGACCTGGTTCTCAGTCACTGTGCCCGTGACCGATGCGCCGCCGGTATGCGGATCGTTGACCCCGGCGATGGCCGACGAGCCGGTGCTGGTCACGCTGTTGGAGAAGCCCTGGCCGTCGGTATAGCTGACGACCACGCGCACCGATCCGCCCACGTCCGGATCGCTCAGCGTGTAGGTCGCCTGGTCGGCCGCGCCGATGCTCACGAAGCCCGAGCCTGTGTTCCGCTGCCAGTCGTAGTGCAGCGTCCCCAGCCCATCGACATCGGCCAGGGTCGAGGTGTCGGCCGTCAGGACCTGGTTCTCGGTGATCGTGCCGGTGATCGACACTCCGCCCGTCGGAGCGTCGTTGGCCCCGCCGATGGCGGCCGTCGCGGCGCTGGTCGCGGACTCCGAGAAGCCCTGGCCGTCAGTGTAGCTGACCACCACACGGACCACCCCGCCAACGTCGGCGTCACCCAGGGTGTAGGTAGACTGGTCGGTTCCAATGTTGACGTAGCCGCCGCCGACATCGTGCTGCCACTGGTAGTGCAAGGTCCCCAGGCCATCGATATCGGCCAGGGTCGAGACCGCGGTCAGGACCTGGTTCTCAGTCACGGTGCCCGTGACCGATGCGCCGCCGGTATGCGGATCGTTGACCCCGGCGATGGCCGACGAGCCGGTGCTGGTCACGCTGTTGGAGAAGCCCTGGCCGTCGGTATAGCTGACGACCACGCGCACCGATCCGCCCACGTCCGGATCGCCCAGCGTGTAGGTCGCCTGGTCGGCCGCGCCGATGCTCACGAAGCCCGAGCCTGTGTTCCGCTGCCAGTCGTAGTGCAGCGTCCCCAGCCCATCGACATCGGCCAGGGTCGAGGTGTCGGCCGTCAGGACCTGGTTCTCGGTGATCGTGCCGGTGATCGACACTCCGCCGGTTGGCGCGTCGTTGGCCCCGCCGATGGCGGCCGTCGCGGCGCTGGTCGCGGACTCCGAGAAGCCCTGGCCGTCAGTGTAGCTGACCACCACACGGACCACCCCGCCGACGTCGGCGTCACCCAGAGTATAGGTAGACTGGTCGGTTCCAATGTTGACGAAGCCCGAGCCGACATCGTGCTGCCACTGGTAGTGCAAGGTCCCCAGGCCATCGATATCGGCCAGGGTCGAGACCGCGGTCAGGACCTGGTTCTCAGTCACTGTGCCCGTGACCGATGCGCCGCCGGTATGCGGATCGTTGACCCCGGCGATGGCCGACGAGCCGGTGCTGGTCACGCTGTTGGAGAAGCCCTGGCCGTCGGTATAGCTGACGACCACGCGCACCGATCCGCCCACGTCCGGATCGCTCAGCGTGTAGGTCGCCTGGTCTGCCGCGCCGGTGCTCACGAAGCCCGAGCCCGTGTTCCGCTGCCAGTCATAGTGCAGCGTCCCCAGCCCATCACTATCGGCCAGGGTCGAGGTGTCGGCCGTCAGGACCTGGTTCTCGGTGATCGTGCCGGTGATCGACACTCCGCCGGTTGGCGCGTCGTTCGACGCCGAAATAGCCGCCGTCGCTCCGCTGGTGGCGCTTTCGACCGTGCCGCCAGCGTCGGTGTAGTAGATCACGACGCGCACAACGCCGCCGATATCGCCATCGCCCGGGGTGTAGGTCGCCTGATCGGCGCCGACATTGACGTAGCCGCCGCCGTTGTCGTGCTGCCACTGGTAATGCAGCGTGCCAATGCCATCGGCGTCAGCAAGGGTCGACACCGCCGTCAGGACCTGATCCTCGGCAGCCGTGCCCGTGATATTGGCGCCGCCAGTGTGTGCGTCGTTGACACCGATGATCGTCGCGGTGGGCGTGCTGTTGACCGCCTCGGCCGTGCTCTGGCCGTCGGTATAGGTGACCGCCACGCGGATGGTCTTGCCCACGTCCGGATCGTTCAGCGTGTAGGTCGCCTGGTCGGCCCCGATATTGTCCCAGCCCGCGCCGTTCGAGCGCTGCCATTGATAGTGTAGCGTTCCCAGACCGTCGGCGTCGGCCAGGGCCGAGGTGTCGGCCGTCAGGACCTGGTCTTCGGTCGCCGTGCCCGTGACCGTGACGGTCCCGGTCGGGCTCGTGTTCGGTATGTTGACGGTGACGTTGGCGTCCGCCGCCCCGGTCGTGAGGCTGGCCACAGCCGCGCCGCCATCGTCGGTTACTGGGCTGGCGCCCAGGGTGAGCGACAGCACGCCGTTGTCGCCGCGATCGAAGCTGCCGCCCGGCGCGGCGAACGTATAGTCGACGACGGTCGTGGCGGTATCGGCGCCCGAGATGACCGAGAAGCCGGTCGCGGCGACGCCGCCCAACTTGAGGTCATCCGTGCCGATCGAGGCGCTGGCCACCGTGCCATCGCTATCGGCATAGGTTACGCGCACCGTGTAGGTCGTCGCGCCCGCCGTGGTCACGTCCGGCGCGGAGCTTATCGTCGCTGTCGGCGCCGTGTTGACGATGTTTAGGGTTCCCAGGTTCAGGATGTCGGCGGTCGTGGCGCCCGCGGAGCCATTGCCGTCACGGCCATCGCCGCCACTGCCGCCGCCGCCATTGTTCGACGCGAAGGCCGAATTACTCGCCGCATCCAGATTCAGGGTGGCGCCGATCGCGTTCCAGAGGCCGCCGACTCCGCGCCCGCCATTGGCGCCAGAGCCAGCATATCCACTCGCATTCCCGGGGAAGGGATTGGCGCCGCCGCCGCCGCCGCCGCCGCCGGCTCCAACATTGCCGCTGATCACCGAGGAGAGCAGCGTAAGCGTGCCTGAGTTGTAAACGCCCCCAACCGCCGCTCCACCGACACCGCCGTTGTTTTCATTCGACCCACCGCCGCCGCCGCCGCCGATCGTGATCGAACCGTTGGTGGCGGCGCCACCTCCGCCGCCGTTGGCGTAGTAGCCATACGAGCCGCCCGCGCCGCCCGTCGCGGCCCCGCCTCTGCCGCTCAACAGGTTGTTAGTAGGCGTGGTCCAGTCGCCGCCGTTACCGCCTACGCCACTGCCGCCCGAAGACCCAGGATAGAGGAAGGTATTAGCGCCGACGTAGCCGCCTGTGCCACCATCGCCCCCGCCTTTGCCGCCCAAACCGCCGCCGCCGCCGCCGCCGCCTGCGTTCAGGCCGCTGGCGCCGCCACCACCGCCACCGCCGGAAGCGCCGTTGGCTGTCACCGTCACACCCGAGAGCGTCAGGTTGCCGGCGTTCAGAATGCCGCCCCCCAGCGCTTGGCCGCCAGCGATCCCTCGGTCCCCGCCGTTGGCCGAGACCAAGCCCTCGCGCAGCGTGAGGTTGGAGATCGTCACAGATCCGGCCTGCACCTCCAGCACGCGGCCATAGTAGTTGGCGTCGATCGTATGATTGCCGCCGACGATCTGCAGGGCCTGGCCGTCGGTAATGTTGATTTCGACCACGGTCTTGGCGCCGTCGGAGCCGCTGACGGTGTCTCCAGTCCCCGTCGCCGCGATGTCGGCGAGCAGCGTGATGGTGTCGGCTTGGCCATTACCGGACGCCGTCGTCAGAGCGCTCTTGAGCTCAGCCAGGGACGAGGCTGTCAGGGTGGCGAGACTACCCTGGAACCCGGCAAGGGCTGTGGTATCGAAGGCGTGAGAGGCGACGACGTCGCCGGTGGTGATCTCCAGCGTCCAATCCGCGCCGGGGGCGCTGCCCGTGTCGTTCGAGGAGGCGGCGATGTCCGCGCCGGTGGCCCGGGCGAGCTCCTCGACAAACGCTTGCCCTGCACTTGTGGCGGCGATGTCGCAGCCCCAGAGCTGGATGTCGCCATCAGGGCTCAAGGCCGCGCCGATCGTCGCCAGGTCTTGAGCGTGCTGCGCAAGATTCCCAGCATGCAGCGCCTCGGAGCCGACCAGCAGGACGCCATCGGCGCCGTGGCTGACGACGTGGATCGCCGAAATATCGCTTCGCCCCTCGAGCGCTTGCGCCATCTGGTGGACCCCCTCCTGGGAGGGATCGATCAGAACGACCTGCGCGCCTGGCGCTACAGCGTCGACGATCGCCTGGTAGTTCGCCACCCGCATGTCGACGAAAACGATTTCAGCCTGAGCCGGCGCGCGCGCCAAAGCTTCCCCACCGATGGTCATGAGAAGATTCCCCCCTTTTGTATTTTTACGGTTCAGGCGGCGACAGGAGTCGCCGCTATGAGATTGGCGCGACTGCCCTTCAACTCCCGCCAGAACGACATGGCGTCGAGGCGGTCGAAAAGATCGGGCGGCAGCAGGGTCGCGCGCCGGATGGGCGCGACCTTCGAATGGACCTTGTGAAGACCTGGCAGCCCCAACTGCTGATCGAAGGCCGGCTCGTCGAACACGATGTCGGTGAAGCTGTGCGCGAAGCGCGGCTCGCCTAGAAAGTCGTAGACGAGGTCCATGACCTTGTCCGGCGCAGAGGTCAGCAGGTCAAAGTCTACGAGCAGCAGGCTTTCGGCATGCTCTCCGTAGACGGCCTCCTTCAGCGCGGCCCAGGGAAATCCCACCAGGCGATCATGTTGCGCTAGCGCTTCGACCCGCGTGAACACGGTCGCGCGCTCGGAGTCGTTGTTGAAGAGCTTGCTCTCGGTGAACGGATGCTCGCGGGTCAGCCGCTCGATGCTGTCCATGACCCAGGCGACGCTGCGTACGCAGCAGATCACCTTGGCCTCGGGAAACATCCGCTTGATGGCGGGTAGTCTGGCGCACCAGGCCCGGTTCGTGTCGACGATCAGACGCTTATCCGGCTGATCAGCGTAGTAAGACTCGAAAAGCCCACGCAAAACGCGTTCCCGATGGGCATCCGTCAACAGGCTGGAAGTCTCGTTCCACGCGCCCATCGCGTTTCGAGTGGCGTGGAAGAGCGCCCCCAGCGGACTGGAAATCCCCGCGCTGATCGCTGGGTTCTGGCGCAAAAGCGCAGCGAGCAGGGTGGAGCCCGATCGCGGAAGGCCCGAAATGAAGTGATAACGCGGCATAGTCATCAGCTACCGGTAAATAGACAGCACGCCGACGAGAACCGTACAACTTGTGCCTGGAAAATGAGCATTTTGGCACAATGCCCGGTATGAGCTCTACAGGCAAGACCTACCTGAGGGTGAAATATCCAAGCGCGTGCTGGTTGACGCGACCCCCTGAAACTCCTCCAGAAATAATTAGGGTCCGCCCTAGGACAGGGACGGACGAATGAAGCGATCACGGTTCACGGAAGAGCAGATCACCGGGATCCGACGCGAGCGGGAGGCGGGGGCCTATCTGCTGTCGACTTACGAGATGAGCGAGCGGCGGGCCTACTCCTGTACACCGGGCAGCGTCGGTCAGATGTCGTTCGTATGGGGCGTCAGCACCGTGCTGGCGATCAGATTTCCGTTCGACAGCAGAAGACCGGCAAGACGCTAATCATCCCGCTCCATCCCAAGCTCAAGCGGGCGTGGGATGCCATGCCTAGTGAGCAACTGACCTACCTCATGACACAGTTAGGAAGGCCATTCAGCCCAGCTGGTTTTACGGGTTGGTTTGTTGACCGTGTAGCGGAGGAGGGTCTTCCCCCAGGCCTAACCCCCATGGTCTCCGCAAGGCGGCTGCTAGGCGTCTCGCTGAGGCGGGATGTACCTCGGCATCAGATCATGTCGATCACCGGGCGCCAGGGCCTCAAGGAGGTCGAGCGGTACGCCAAAGCCTTCGACCAAGTCGCCATGGCCTCTGCGGCGATAGCCCGCTTGAAATAGATTTGGGAGGGGCAAAGAAGCTCTGGGGAGCGGGCCGTTGGCAAACCGGCGCGTGTAGTTTGCCGCTTCCGCCCGTAGGCGGTTGAAAAGGCTATTATTTATAGAGGGTGGTGGCGGAGAGGGTGGGATTCGAACCCACGGTGCCCTTCCAGGCACGCCGCATTTCGAGTGCGGTACATTCGACCACTCTGCCACCTCTCCAGGCCGCCGTTCCGAGCGGTTTTTGAACCGCCCGAGGTCGAGGGCGCGATACCTAGCGGCGTCGCCGCCGGGACGCAAGCCCTTCTTCCCAGCTTTTTTCCGCCTGGAGCATGGCGGCCGAAAGGGGGCGCCGGTTTTGGCGACCACCATGCTCCAAACGCTTGAAAGAGAGCCTGTTTGTCCGTTTCGGATGGGAGATCCTACGTGGACGGGCTTTCAGCCTTTGGGTCGCAGAATCATCTGAGTGCAGCGGAAAAGGGCGATGGTTTTTCCGGTGGCCTCGACGGTTACAACGGCGTCCCAGACCTGGGTCGTCTTGCCGCCGTGGACCAGTCTGGCCTCGACCGCCACGCCGCCGTCGCGGGCGGTGCCCAGGAAGTTCGACTTCAGCTCGATGGTGGTGAAGCTGGCCCCGCCCTCGGGCAGCGAGATCACGCAGCCATAGCCGCACGCCGAGTCTGCCAGGGCGATCACGCTGGCCGCGTGGAGGAAGCCGTTCGGGGCCATGTGGCGCTTGTCGACGTCGAAGCGGCCCTTGACGTGGCCCGGTACGGCCATCTGCCACTGCAGGCCCAGGAGGTCGGGCAGAAAGCCGGTCTGGCCGGTGGTCAGGGCGGCGCTGAAATCCTCGGTCATGACGGCATGCTCCATATGTTTCGCGTGCGAACCATATCCGTGGCGCAAGTTGGCGTGCAAGTCCGTTTCGAAAAGAAATGATCTCGCGCGAGCCGGCGTCTGACGCGAGCGCGAGCCCCAGTCGTCCGCGCTAGAGCCGGGTGATGTCCACCACAGGGAAGCGCGGGCCGCTGTCCGGTTCGGACGGCAGCTTGCCCGAGCGTATGGCCACGCGCAGGGCGGCCGAGGCCAGCACCGGGTCGGGCAGGATGGCGTCGGCGGCGGTGCGCAGGGCGATGAAGTCCAGCCGGTCGATCTTGTCGTTCAGCTGGATGTTGGCGGCCTTTTCCTCGGCCACGGTCGACTCGCACGTCTCGCCGGCGCAGACGCCGGGCAGGATGCGGGTCTGCGGCGGCAGCTTGAGGAACTTGCGGGCGTCGTCCCAGGCCTTGCCGGGGTCGGCGCCAGGGACGTCGCAGCGGCCAGCGCCCTCGGCGGGGGCCAGCAAGAGGTCGCCGGTGAACAGGACGTCGCCTAGCTTGTAGGCTACGGCGCCGGGTAGGCGGCCGGTCACGGCGATCGTGGAAATCTGCAGCCCGCCCATCGGCAGGGGCTCGCCGTCCTTGGCCAGCTTGTCGAAGTCCCAACCGTCCAGGTCGACCATGGTCTCGCCGAACTTGGGGGCCAGGCGCTTGAGGCTCTCGACCACCTTGGCGCCGATGCAGACCGAGGCGCCGGTCTCGTATTTCAGGTGGCCGGCGGCGGACACGTGGCCGGCGTGCAGGCCGGTCTCGAGGATCCAGGTCGGACCCAGATCCTTGGCGCGGATGTCGGCGATGATCTTGTCGATGAAGCTGGTGTCCACGGCTTCGCTGGCCGGATCGAAATCCAGCACGGGGTCGACGATGGCGCAGAGAAAGGTGGCCGGATCGACGATCAGATAAGTCACCGTCCCAGTTGCGGGATGGCGGTATGCGGTGATTTCCGGCTGCATCAACAAGCCCTAGACGCCCGAGGCCGGCACCATGAGGGCCAAGCCGTTAAACATCCGCGAACAGCGCTGAGGCTTTCGACGGTTTTCAGGCTGTTTGGCGCTGGACGGCTTAGCGCCTGTCGGCGGCGGCGCAGGGATGGCTTCCGTCGCGCATGCCTTCGACCCATAGGGGTTCGACGTAACGGCCCCCATCGCGGAAGCCGGGCGCGCATCCGTCGGGGGTGTCGGAGCCGCCGCGGCGGTTGCCTGCCATGATCGACAGGGCGACCGACTGGCTCTCGCCGCCGCGCGTGCGGCCATAGCCGGGGCCGTAGCCGCCACCGTAACCGGCGCCATAGCCGCCGCCGTAGTAGGGGTCGTACCAGCCGCCGCCACGCTTGCCGAAGTCGGTCTTGGAGACGGCGACGCCGACCGTGGTGTTCTCGCCGACCGGGAACAGGCCCGAGGCGTAAACGCTGCGATAGCCGCCGGTTCCGACCGACACGCCCATCTCGCCATGGACCTTGCGCTTGCCGTTCTCGTCGCGGTCGGCGGGCAGCAGGCCGCGCGGACCGTCGTCGATCTCGGGACCGGGATTGGCGGCGATGAACGCGGCGATCTGTTCCTGGGTGGTCAGCTGCTTGACGGGCGCGATGGGCGTCGGAGCTGCCGGAGCCGTCGCCGTCAGGGCCTGGGCCGAGGGCTTGGCCTGAGCGGTCGCGATGACCTCGTCATCGTCGCTGGCAAAGGCGGGGCCAGCGAGCGCCGAGGCGCTCATGCTTGCGGCGGTCAGGGCGATAATCGCGAGATGATGCCGCATGGGACGCTCCAACATGACCAGACTGACAAACTAGACAGGCAAGCCAGCGCAATTAGGGCGCTTTTGTTGCCGCAGCGCAAGTTTAACCCGCCTTGCGAATATGGGCCGGGTTCAGAGCGTTTCCAGTCCCGCCTGCAGCGCCGCCATGTCCGGGGGCAGGGGGGTCTCGAAGCGCAGGGTCAGGCCCGTTACGGGATGGACGAAGCCCAGCACCGCCGCGTGCAAAGCCTGGCGCTTCAGGCCCGCGGCCGCCACCTGCTCGCGCACCGGCCCCGCCGCCTGGCTGGCGCCGTAGACGGGGTCGCCCAGGCACGGCGAGCCCTTGCTGGCCATGTGGACGCGGATCTGGTGGGTGCGGCCGGTCTCCAGGCGGCATTCCACGCGAGCGGCCAGCGGCCGCTCCAGCGGCCCAAATGAAGCCTCGACGCGATAGTGGGTGATCGCCTGGCGGCCGCCGGACTTCAGCACCGCCATCTTCTTGCGGTCGCTGAGCGAGCGGCCAAGCTGCGTGTCGATCGTGCCGTGGGCCGGCGACGGCGCGCCCCGCGTCAGGGCGACGTAGAGCCGGTCGATGTCATGGGTGGCGAACAGCTTTGACAGGCCCTGGTGCGCCACGTCGCTCTTGGCCGCCACCATGACGCCGGAGGTATCCTTGTCCAGGCGGTGAACGATGCCCGGCCGCGCCACGCCGCCGATGCCCGACAGGCTGGCGCCGCAGTGGTGCAGCAGGGCGTTGACGAGGGTGCCGTTCGGCGTGCCGGGCGCCGGGTGCACGGCCATGCCGGCGGCCTTGTCGACCACGATCAGGTGCTCGTCCTCGTAGAGGATGGAGAGCGGCAGGGCCTGCGGTTCGGGATCGGCCGGAGTCGGCGGCGGGACGGACAGGACATAGGTCCCGGCCTTGGCCTTGCGCGAAGCGTCGGTAATAGGCTGGCCATCGAGGCTGAGGCGGCCCTCGCCGATCAGGGCTTGCAGCCGGGCGCGGGAGAGGTCGGGGAACAGTGGGGCCAGCACCTTGTCCAGCCGCTGGCCGGCCAGGCTGTCGGGCAGCTCGGCGGTGAGGCGCTCGCCGGCGCCCGCTTCCGGAGCATCGGCGTCCAGGGCGTCGTCATCCAGCGGGTCTTCGACTCTATCCACACGGCCTCCCACGGGGGGTTTCATCGCTCCGTCACGCACTCGTCGCGTAGCCGACATGGCCCATGCCTACGGCCCAGGTCTAGTATGGCGCCGAGGGGATAATCGATGCACGCTTTCCGCACCACCACGCTGTTGACCGCCAGCCTCCTGGCCCTGGCCGTCGCCGTTCCCGCCATGGCCGCGGACGAGACGCCGACCAACAACGATCAGACCACGCAACTGGGCGAACTGGTCATCACCGCCCAGAAGCGCGCCCAGGACCCGGTCGAGGTGCCGATCGCCGTCACCGCCTATTCGGGCAAGTTCCTGGAAGCCATCGGCGTCAAGTCGTTCGAGGAGCTGTCGGCCTTCACGCCCGGCTTCCTGGTGCAGAACCAGTCTAACAACAATTCCGGCTTCGTGATGCGCGGCATCACCTCCGACTCCGGCTCGTCCGCCGACGAGGCGCGGGTCTCGATCTATCAGGACGGCGTGTCGATCTCGCGCTCGCGCGGCTCGTATGTCGAGCTGTTCGACATGGAGCGCGTCGAGGTCGCCAAGGGTCCGCAGTCGACCCTGTTCGGCCGCGGCGCCCTGATCGGGGCGGTGAACCTGGTGCAGAACAAGGCCAACCCGGCCAAGAACGACTGGGCTCTGAAGGCCGAGGGCGGCACCGGCGGCTACTTCACCGGCGACGCCATGGTCAATTTCGCGTTCGGCGACGGCAGTGCGCTGCGCATCGCGGCCCGCACCCGCCAGATCGACGGCTATGTCGACGACGCGGCCGGCGGCGACGCCTTCAACTCGACCGACAGCAAGGCCGTGCGCCTCGCCTACCACCTGGAGCCGGGCAATCTGAAGCTCGACCTGATCGGCAACTATCAGGTCGACGACACCAGCGGCACCTCGTTCAAGAGCCACACCTTCAACCCGACCAACCCGGTCACGGGCGCCGTGCTGGGCGATACCGGCGTGGCCTCCGCCGCGACCCTGTCGCCGGGCGCCGGCTTCGAAGGCGGCAAGCCGCTGGGCCTGGACCGCAAGGTCTACGGCCTGACCGCCCTGGCCGAGTACAAGCTCAGCGACAGCCTGACCCTGTCGTCGATCACCGCCACGCGCGCCTTCCACTCCACCGAAGTGTTCGATCCGGACGGTACGAGCCTGCCGATCCTGACCTTCGCCGAGGACGCCAAGGGCCGTCAGCAGAGCCAGGAGCTGCGCCTGCGCTATGACAATGGCGGCCGGTTCTCGGGCTTCGTCGGCGGCAACTACTTCCACGAGACCGGCTCTTGGCGCATCCCGGGCCAGTTCGACGAGCGGCTCGTGCTCGCCCTGCTGGCCGGCAACACGCCGCTGGGCATCAGCCGTCCGAACCCGCAGCCGCTGGCCGTGCTGACCAACCCGGCCTATCTGGCGCAGGTGCTGCAGCTGGGCTTCGGCATTCCGTCGTCGATCGCGCCGGGCATCGTCTCGAACCTGAAGCCGATCCACCGCGAGACCTTCGCCAACTACAGCGAGAACACCGCGTACGACGTCTATGCCGACGGCACGTTCAAGCTGACCGACAAGTTCGAGATCACGGCCGGCATCCGCTACACCAGCGAAGACCGCGAGGCCGCCTATGCCTCGAGCGTCGACAACGGCCGCTCGATCCTGGGCATCCTGCTGGCCGCCCCGACCGCGACCAACCTGTTCCTGGCCGCCCAGCCGAACGCGGTGAACAACCCGGCCCTGCCGATGGTCGGCCTGATCACCCAGCCGACGGCGAACAACGGGGACCGCTTCAGCAAGAAGATCAGCGACAGCGGCCTGACCTGGCGCCTGGTCGGTCGCTACGCCGCTTCGGAAGACCTGAGCTTCTACGCCTCCTACGCCCGCGGCCGTCGCCCGGACGTGATCTCGACCAGCGCGCCCGCCACGCCGCTGGGTCCGGCGCGCTTCAGCGTCGTTGACGCCGAAGAGGTCAACAGCGTCGAAGGCGGCGCCAAGGCCAAGCTGGCCGGCGGTCGCGTGTTCCTGTCGGGCGCGGTGTTCCACTACGACTACGACAACTTCGCCACCAGCTTCCGCCAGGGCGCGCAGGTCGTGACCCTGAACGCCGGCAAGGCCAAGGCCTACGGCTTCGAGGGCGAGGCCCGCGTCCAGGCCGACGACTACTGGACCCTGTTCGCGACCTACGGCTACAACCACGCCCGCCTGAAGACCGGCCTGCGCGAGGGCAACCACTTCCGCCTGTCGCCGGACAGCACCTTCTCGGTCGGCGCGGCGTTCAGCCACGAAGCCCTGGGCGGCAAGCTGACCTTCACCCCGACCTACACCTGGCGCTCGAAGATGTTCTTCGACGATGACAACGACCGCTCGGACCTGCAGTCGGCGGGCCTGTTCCCCGACACCCAGGTCGACGAGTACCAGAACGCCTACGGCCTGCTGAACGTGCGCGTCGGCTTCGGCGCCGTGGACGATCGCTGGAAGGTCGAGGCCTTCGTCGAGAACCTCGGCGACGAGAAGTACCTGAAGGACGCGGGCAATACCGGCGACAGCTTCGGCATCCCGACCTTCATCGCCGGCAAGCCGCGCTTCATGGGCGTGGGCGTCACGTTCCGTCACTAACCTCCTCAACCCGACATCCCGCGAACACGTCGCGGGATGTCGGCGGGCTATTTCCGTTGTTTCGTACGCTCGCCGGAGAGCCGCGCCATGAAGATCGATCGCCGTAAGGTTCTGGGCCTTCTGGGCCTGTCGGGCGCCGCCGCTGGCGAGGCCGCCGCCCAGTCCATCAACGACTACAAGGGCCCTGTGGCCTTTGAGCATGGGGTGGCCAGCGGCGATCCCACGACTAGCGCCGTAGTGTTCTGGACCCGCGTCACGCCCAAGGGCGCGACCACTGGCGACATCCGTCTGGACCTGGAAGTCGCGGCCGATCCGGACTTCAAGACCCCGGTCACCAGCAGCAAGGGCCTGCGCGCCCGCGCCAGCCGCGACTGGACGGTCAAGCACGACCTGGACGGCGACGGCCTCAAGCCCGGGACCGAGTACTGGTACCGCTTCAAGGTGCCAAACCAGGAAGGGGGCGCGGTGACCTCGCCGGTCGGCCGCGCCAAGACCCTGCCCAAGGGCGCGACCAAGGACGTCGTCCTGGCGGTGGTGTCGTGCAGCCTCTATCCGAACGGCTATTTCAACGCCTACGACGCCATCGCCAAGCTGAAGCGCGTCGACGCGGTCGTGCACCTGGGCGACTACATCTACGAGTACGGCGGCGACCCTAAGGACTACGGCATGAACTCGCCGGTGGCCGCCTCGCGCACGCCCGATCCGGTGCATGAGATCGTGACGCTGGACGACTATCGCCGCCGCCACGCCCAGTACAAGACCGACCCTGCCGCCCAGGCCGCCCACGCGCGCGCGCCCTGGATCGTCGTCTGGGACGACCACGAGACCGCCAATGACAGCTGGATCGGCGGGGCCGAGAACCACGATCCCAAGACCGAAGGCGACTGGGCGACCCGCAAGGCCGCGGCGCTGAAGGCCTATTACGAGTGGATGCCGATCCGCGAAGCCGGGACCCTGCCGGAGGCCGCCTGGCGCGGCTTCCAGTTCGGCGACGTCGCCAGCCTGCTGATGGTCGAGACGCGGCTGACCGCCCGCACGCACGAGCTGGACTACGACACCGACATGGCGATCGTCGACGGCAAGCCGGACGTCGCGGGCTTCGTCAAGAAGTGGAAAGACCCCGCGCACCGGATGATGGGCGACGGCCAGGAACAATGGTTGGCCGACCAGGTCGGGGCCTCGGCCAAGGCCGGCACGGCGTGGCAGGTGCTGGGCAACCAGGTGGTCATGGCCCGCGTCGCGCCGCCGAACCTGAAGGCCACCATGGGCGAAGCCCAGTTCGCCGGCCTGCTGGCCAAGCTGCCGGAGTACGCGGCCAAGCGCGTGGCCCAGACCGTGGACATGTCGGCCTACGACATTCCCTCGAACCTCGACGCTTGGGACGGCTATCCGGCCGACCGCCAGCGGGTCTACGACATCTTCACCGCCGCCAAGGCCCGGCCGATCGTGCTGGCCGGCGACAGCCACATGTTCTGGGTCAACGAGCTGTGGGACGACGCCGGCAAGACCCGTGTGGCGGCCGAGTTCGGCGCGACCTCGGTGACCTCGCCCGGCTATGGCGACATCCTGCCCGGCGTGCCGTTGGGCGAGGCCTTCGTTCAGCGCAACAAGGAAGTGAAGTACGCTCACCCCAGCGCCAAGGGCTTCCTGCTGCTGACCCTGGAGCACGGCAAGGCGACGGGCGAGCTGATGCAGGTCTCGACCATTCACAAGACCGACTATACGACCAGCGTGTTGAAGCGCTTCGTCGTGACGCCGGCCAGCGGCGGCGGGGTCGAGGCGCTGAAGGAAGCGTAGACGGCTTCTCCTTCCCCTCTATGGGGAAGGGGGACCACGAAGTGGTGGATGGGGTCCGACGCCGCAGGGCGCCTGCGCTGCCCCCTCCGCCGGCTTCGCCGACACCTCCCCCATGAAGGGGGAGGAGCAATTGCCTACCGCCGCTCCAGCGCCAGCCGCAGGCCGAACGCCACGAACACGCAGCCTGTCACCCGGTCGAGCCAGCGCACCACGACCGGCACGCGCAGCAGGCCGGCGATCGGCACCGTCGCGGCGATCAGGGCGGCGAACCACAGCAGGCCTTCAACCACGTGGATGCTGGTCAGCAGCAGGCCGAACCGGGCCGGATCGGCGCCGGCCGGGATGAACTGGGGCAGGAACGACACGTAGAAGATCCCGACCTTGGGATTGAGCAGGTTGGTCAGCAGGCCCCGCCGCAGGGCCGCGATCGGGCTGGCGTCGATGGCCTTCATCTCGCCGGGCTCGAAGGCGTCGCGGGGCTTGAGGATCATGCGGATCCCGGTCCAGGCCAGGTAGGCCGCGCCCGTCCACTTCAGCACCGTGTAGGCCAGCTCGGACGCCGTCAGCAGCGCCCCGACCCCGAACGAGGCGGCCGCGCCCCAGATCAGGCAGCCCAGGCCGATCCCGATCGCCGCCCCCGTCGCGCGGCGCGGCCCCTCGGCGGCGGCGGTGCGGATCACCAGGGCGGTGTCCAGGCCCGGGGTCAGGGTCAGCAGGCCGGCGGCCAGGGTGAAGGCGACAAGCGCCTCGGGCGTGGTCATCGGGGTGTCCTGGGCGGGCCTTTCCGGGTTTCTCAACCAATCCATGGCGTCATGCGATCATGACCGCAAGCCGCATCCCCGGCCTGGACGCCCTGCGGGGCCTCGCCGCCCTGCTGGTGCTGGCTTTCCACGCGCGCGGCCTGTCCTTTCCTCGAGCGATCGGGCCCTACGAGGTGCTGGGCCACGGCTATCTGGCGGTCGACCTGTTCTTCGTGATCAGCGGCTTCGTGCTGGCGCGGGCGTATGACGCGGGCCTGGCCGCCGGCGAGGGCGCGGGCTTCATGCTCAAGCGGCTGAAGCGCCTCTACCCGATGGCGCTGCTGGGCCTGCTGCTCGGCGCGGGGATCTGGCTGGCCCAGGGCGCGGACCCGGGGACGACCCTGCTGCTGATGGTCCTGGGCCTGACCTTTATCCCGTTCAACGGCGGTCGCGACGTCTTCCCGCTGAACGGCCCGCAGTGGTCGCTGATGTGGGAGCTGGCGGCCAACCTGGTCTATGCGGTGGTCGCCCCGTGGCTGACGACCCGATGGCTGGCGGCGCTGGTCGTCGTCGGCGGCGTCGCGCACGTGGCGCTGACCCTGACCTACGGCACGGGCTCGTTGGGTCCCTATGGTTTCAACTGGTGGGCCGGCGCGCCGCGCGTGATCTACGGCTTCTTCGCCGGCGTGCTGCTGGCGAGGCTGATGGGCGAGGGACGGCTGAAGATCCCGGCTGCGCCGATCCTGGCGATCCTGGCGGCGGTGGTGCTGGCGCTGTCGCCGCCGGTCCCGGCGGCCGGGCGGGCGGTGTTCGATCTGGTCGCCGCCCTGGTCGTCTTCCCACTGCTGGTCGCCTCGGCGGCGCGGGCGGAGGTGGGCCGGGCGTTAAGGCCGCCGCTGAATGGCTTGGCGGGGATGTCCTACGCGCTCTACGCCCTGCACATCCCGATCGTGATGGGCCTGGCGCATTGGAAGTTGAACGGCCTGGCGATCCCGTTGGCGCTGGGCGCGTCCTGGGCCGCGCACCGCTGGTTCGAGCCCTGGGCCGCGCGGCTACTACGTCGAAAGCCTCAGGGCTTCTCGACCAGCGCGCCGTCTTCCAGCACGCGATAGAAGCACGAGCGGAAGCCGACGTGGCAGGCGCCGCCGTCGCCACGCGGACGCACCTTCAGCAGCACCGCGTCCTGGTCGCAGTCGACCCGCAACTCGACCACGTCCTGCAGCTGGCCGCTGGTCTCGCCCTTTTTCCAGAGTTCGTTGCGCGAGCGGCTGAAGTAGTGAGCGATGTTGGTCTCGACCGTCAGCTTGAGGGCTTCGGCGTTCATCCAGGCCAGCATCAGGATCTCGCCGGAGTCGGCATGCTGGGCCACGGCGACGACCAGGCCGTCGGCGTTGAAGCGCGGGGCGAGGGCCGAGCCGCGCTCCAGGTCGTGCTTACTGTAGGCTTGGGGGAACAGGTCGGTGCTCATGGCGCCACATATGGCGCAGGGCTTGAGCCTGCGCTAGCTTCCGCGCCGATCTCACGGGGAAGAGATGAACCTCAAAGACCGCATCAAGGCCGGCGTGGCGGCGCTGGACGAGAGGGCCAGGCCGTGGGCGCGCCAGTCGCGCTGGAACGGCTATGCCTACGAGTTCCTGCTGTTCGGGCTGAAGCAGGCCTGGGCCTGCCTGTTCGGCGGCCTGATGCTGGCCCTGCTGGTCGGCACCCACCTGTTCTGGCCGGCCGGCGCGCCGCTGGCGCGTTACGACTTCCTGGTCATCGCCGCCGTCGCCATCCAGGCGATGCTGCTGGCCCTGAAGCTGGAGCGCTGGGAAGAGGCGATGGTCATCTTCATGTTCCATGCCGTCGGCACGCTCATGGAGCTGTTCAAGACCGCCCACGGCTCGTGGATCTATCCCGAGCCCAGCCTTTTGCGGATCGGCGGCGTGCCGCTGTTCACGGGGTTCATGTACGCCTGCGTCGGCAGCTACATCGCCCGGATCTGGCGGCTGTTCGACATCACCTTCGTGCGCTATCCGCCGTTCTGGAGCACCCACATCCTGGCGGTGCTGATCTACGCCAACTTTTTCAGTCACCACTACATCGTCGATTTCCGGATGGGCCTGTTCGCCCTCTCGGCGATCCTGTTCGGGCGGACGTGGTTCGTGTTCACGCCCGATCAGACCGCGCGCCGCATGCCGATGCTGATGGGCGCGGTGCTGGTCTCGCTGTTCATCTGGTTCGCCGAGAACCTCGGCACCTTCGCCGGAGCCTGGATCTATCCCAGCCAGGCCAAGGGCTGGCATCTGGTGCCGATCGAGAAGATAGGCGCCTGGTATCTTCTGATGCTGATCAGCTTCGTGCTGGTGACGCTGGTCCACCGGCCGGTCGACGCCTGCGTGGCGCGGCTGCGCGAGGGAATCTGGCGGGCGGCTTAGGGGACAAGATCCTCCCCCGCGTTGCGGGGGAGGTGTCGGCGGAGCCGACGGAGGGGGCAAGCTGGAGCTCGGCCGTGCCGGCCCCCTCCGGCCCTCTGGGCCACCTCCCCCGTGATACGGGGGAGGATCGACCGCTTACTTCCGCGTCACCAAATCCATGAACCGCTGCTGCAGGACCTTGTCGGTCTTGAACACGCCGCGGAACTGGGTGGTGATGGTCGAGACGTCGTGGTGGTGGACGCCGCGCGTCGACATGCACTGGTGCTCGGCGTCGATCAGCACGGCGACGCCGGCGGCCGAGAGATGGTCCTCGATGGCGTCGGCGACCTGCATGGTCATGGTTTCTTGGGTCTGCAGACGCTTGGCGAAGATCTCGACCAGGCGCGCCAGCTTGGAGAGGCCGACGACCTTGCCGGTCGGCATGTACGCCACCCAGGCCTTGCCCAGGAACGGCGCCATGTGGTGCTCGCAGTGGCTCTGCACGTCGATGCCCCGCAGCATGACCATGTCGTCATAGCCCTGGACGTCCTCGAAGGTGCGCGACAGCTCCTTGGCCGGATCGCCCTGATAGCCGGCGAACCATTCGCCATAAGCGTCGACCACACGCTGGGGCGTGTCGAGCAGGCCTTCACGGTCCGGATTGTCGCCGGCCCAGGCCAGCAGGGTCCGGACGGCGGCCATGGCCTCGTCTCGGGTGGGGCGTTGACCGGGTTCAAGATCAAGACCGGTGTCCCCATTTTCAGAGAAGGGGGCGCCGATCAGGGTTCGCTCGCGGGACAAGGCGTCCATGTTTTTCAGAGGTCTTTCCACGGGCTGAGTTGCGCCGAAGCGCCTCTCGCTCCGGAATTACGCGTGCCACCCGTTTCATATACGGCGCAGGGAGCGATTTAGACGCATCGCGACATGGCCCTTACCGTATCAGGACGATATATGGGGCCGGCCCCTTTCGGGGGCAACACCTCCGTTACGTTAGGTTGCTGCGACCCAATGACCCTGAAGATCCACGACACCCTGGCGCGCGAGAAGCGCGACTTCGTTCCCGCCGATCCCAAGCGGGTGACGATGTACGTGTGCGGTCCGACGGTCTGGAACCACGCCCACATCGGCAATTTCCGGCCCGTCGTGGTGTTCGACGTGCTGTATCGCGTCCTGCGCAGTCTCTATGGCGAGGATGCGGTGGCCTATGCCCGCAACGTCACGGACGTGGACGACAAGATCAACAAGAAGGCCGCCGAGGAAGGCGTCGACATCTCGGTGATCACCGAGCGCTACCTCGCCGCCTATCACCAGGACGCCGACGCCCTGGGCGCGCTGCGGCCCAATCTCGAGCCGCGCGCCACCGACCATATCGCCGCGATCGTCGATATGATCGGCAAGCTGGTCGACAACGGCAGCGCCTACGCCGCCGAAGGCCACGTGCTGTTCGACACCCAAAGCTTCGCCGACTACGGCCAGCTGTCGGGCCGGGATCTCGACGACATGATCGCCGGGGCCCGCGTCGAGGTCGCGCCGTACAAGCGCCACCCGGCCGACTTCGTGCTGTGGAAGCCTTCGAAGGAAAACGAGCCCGAGTGGGAAAGCCCCTGGGGCGCGGGTCGTCCGGGCTGGCACATAGAATGCTCGGCGATGATCGAGAAGACGCTGGGCGACACCATCGACATCCATGCCGGCGGCATCGACCTGACCTTCCCGCACCACGAGAACGAGGTCGCCCAGAGCCGTTGCGCCCACGGCACGCCGGTCCTGGCCAACTACTGGATGCACAACGGCTTCCTCGACATGGCCGGCGAGAAGATGTCCAAGAGCCTGGGCAATGTCGTCATCCCGCACGAGCTGCTGAAGAACGTCCCGGGCGAGGTGATCCGCTGGGCGCTGCTGTCGGCCCACTATCGCCAGCCGCTGGACTGGACGCCGGAGCTTCTGGAGCAGTCCAAGAAGTCGCTGGACCGCCTGTACGGCGCCCTGCGCCGCGCCAAGGACGTGCCGCTGGATCAGGCCATGGAGGCTCCGGAAGAGGTGGTCGCCGCCCTGATGGACGACCTCAACACGCCGCTGGCGGTGTCGAGCTTCTTCGAGGTCTCCAGCGCCATCGAACGGGCCGTGACGGCCGGCGACACGGTCGCCATCGCCGCCAACAAGGCCCGCCTGATCGAGGCCGGCGCCCTGCTGGGCTTCCTGCAGGCCGATCCGGACAGCTGGTTCGAGGGCGATGCGTCCGACGAGCTGAAGGCCCAGGTCGAGGATCTGCTGGCCAAGCGCCTGGCCGCTCGCGCCGCCAAGGACTGGGCCGCCGCCGACGCCATCCGCGCCGAGATCGACGCCCTGGGCGTGGTGGTCATGGACGGCCCGTCGGGCGCGACCTGGCGCATGAAGGACTGAGCGTCGTCCTATGAGCCAAGTTGAGCGTCCGCGCGCCGTAGTGGTAAGTCCCGCGTCATGAAGCGCGCCGTCGAACATCGCCTGGGCGTCCAGGCCCCCGCCGAGATCGTCTGGGAAGTCGTGTCCGACTTCGAGACCTGGCATCACTGGAACCCCCTCTACCGCAAGGCCGAGGGGCAGATGAAGATCGGCACGACCCTGACGCTGGAGCAGCACCTGCCGGGCCAGCCCGCCAAGGTCATCGCGCCGATCGTCCAGGACTGGGTGCCCTATGAGCAACTGCACTGGCGCTCCAGCCGGATGGGCGGCTTCGTGACGGCCATCCGTTATCTCGAGATCGAGAGCATGGGTCCCCAGAACGCGACCTTCTCCAACGGCGAGTTGTTCATGGGCTTGCTGCTGCGGTTCGTCTCGCGCGAGGAGCGTCGCCAGCTGCGCGCCGCCTTCACGGAGATGGGCGAGGCCGTGCGCGACCGCGCCGAGGCTATCTGGTCCGAGCGCCAGAAGACCCCATCTTAGGCCAGCCCTTATCGAAGGTTTGGGATGATCGACGACCTCTACAGCGCCAGGATCCTGACGCTCGTGGCCAACATGCCGCGAGCCGGACGCCTGTCCGCGCCCGACGCCAGCAGCGAGAAGCACGCCAAGCTGTGCGGCAGCCGCATCGTCGTCGACGTGGTCGTGAAGGACGGCAGGGTCGTCGACTACGCCCAGGAGGTTTCGGCCTGCGCCCTGGGCCAGGCCGCCGCCGCGATCCTGGGCGCCCATGTCATCGGCGCGGAACTTTCCGACATCGAGTTGGCGCGCGACTCTCTTGCCGCTATGCTTAAGACGAACGGTCCGCACCCTGCGGGCCGGTTTGCGGAGCTCGCCGTGCTGGAGCCGGTCAAGGACTATCCCGCCCGTCATGCCTCGACGCTTTTGGCGTTTGAAGCGACGGTGGAGGCTGTCCGTAAGGCCACAGCTGTCTCCGAAACGCGAACTAGCACCGCCGGCGCGGCTTGATCCCTCCCTCCGGGGAGTGTGTAACCGCATTGCAATAAAGTCGCGCGCCGGCATGACCTTCTACGACCGCACCGTCGACCTTGGCCTTCGCGCCTACAAGTTGACGCTCTCGCCTCTGATAGGGCGTCAGTGCCGCTTCGCGCCGAGTTGTTCGGAGTACGCGGCGGCCGCCCTCAAGGATCATGGCCCGCTCAAGGGTTCCTGGTTGGCGTTGCGACGGATTTGCCGATGCAATCCGTTAGGTGGATCTGGGTACGACCCGCCGCCGCCGCGACACCAGCCACGCAAGTGGATATGTGAAGAATGATCGATCTGGTTTTCCCCGATGGCTCGGCCCGTCAGTACCCTGATGGCTCGACGGGGCGCGACGTCGCCGCCGCCATCTCCAAGTCCCTCGAGAAGAAGGCGCTGCTGATCAAGCTGGACGGCGTGCTGCTGGACCTCGACCGTCCGCTGACGGCCGACCTGCTGGCCGGCGACCGCAAGTTCGAGATCATCACGCGCGAGTCGCCGGACGCCCTGGAGGTCATCCGTCACGACACGGCCCACGTCCTGGCCGAGGCGGTGCAGGAGCTGTTCCCCGGCACCCAGGTCACGATCGGTCCGAACGTCGAGGACGGCTTCTATTACGACTTCGCGCGTGACGAGCCGTTCAGCCTGGAAGATCTGCCGAAGATCGAGGAGCGGATGCGTCAGATCGTCGATCGCGACGAGAAGATCCGCCGCGAAGAGGTCGATCGCGACGCCGCCATCGCCGACTTCGAGGCCATGGGCGAAAGCTACAAGGCCCAGATCATCCGCGACCTGCCGGTCAGCGACACGATCACGGTCTATCACCAGGGCGAGAAGTGGAAGGATCTGTGCCGCGGGCCTCACCTTCCCTCGACCAAGGCGGTCGGCAAGGCCTTCAAGCTGACCAAGCTGGCCGGCGCCTACTGGCGTGGCGACCAGAACAACGCCCAGCTGCAGCGCATCTACGGCACCAGCTGGGCCTCGGAAGCCGACCTGGAAGCCTATCTGAAGCGCATCGAGGAAGCCGAGCGTCGCGATCACCGCAAGCTGGGCAAGACGATGGACCTCTTCCACATCCAGGAAGAGGGCAAGGGCATGGTGTTCTGGCACGCCAAGGGCTGGGCCCTGTACCGCGTGCTCGAGGACTACATGCGCCGTCGCCTGGACGCGGCCGGCTACAAGGAAGTGAAGACGCCGCAGATCCTCGACAAGAGCCTGTGGGAGAAGTCGGGCCACGCCGAGAAGTTCGGCCACGCCATGTTCATGTGCGAGAGCGCCGAGGGCGAGATCCTGGCGGTCAAGCCGATGAACTGCCCCGGCCACATCCAGATCTTCAACGTTGGCCAGAAGAGCTATCGCGAGCTGCCGCTGCGCATGGCCGAGTTCGGCGCCTGCCACCGCTACGAGCCCTCGGGCGCCATGCACGGCATCATGCGGGTGCGCGCCTTCACCCAGGACGACGCCCACATCTTCTGCCGAGAAGAGCAGGTCACGGAAGAAAGCGCCCGCTTCATCGAATTGTTGCGCTCGGTCTATAACGACCTCGGGATGACGCTTGCCGACACCAAGTTCTCCACGCGTCCTGAACTGCGCGCAGGATCGGACGAGGTCTGGGACAAGGCCGAGGCCGCTCTGTCCGCCGCCGCTGAAGCAGCGGGCGAGACCTTGGTGCTGCAGCCAGGTGAAGGCGCCTTCTATGGCCCGAAGCTTGAGTTCTCGCTGAAGGATGCCATTGGTCGCGTCTGGCAGTGCGGCACGCTGCAACTCGATTTTGTTTTGCCGGAACGATTGGACGCTGAGTACGTTTCGGAGGATGGTTCCAAGAAGCGTCCTGTGATGCTTCACCGGGCGATCTTGGGGTCCTTCGAGCGTTTCATCGGCATCCTGTTGGAAAACTTCGCGGGCGCCCTGCCTGTCTGGCTGGCGCCGACTCAGGTTGTCGTGGCCACGATCACGTCCGACGCCGATGATTACGCCCGTGAGGTCGTCGAAAAATTGACGAGCTTGGGGATGCGCGCGGAAGTGGATCTGCGTAATGAGAAAATTAACTACAAGATTCGCGAGCACAGCCTCGCCAAGGTGCCTGTGATCGCGGTGGTGGGTCGTAAGGAAGCTGAGACGGGTCAACTGGCCCTTCGTCGCCTCGGCGGTGAAGGTCAGAACATCCTGTCGCTTGAGGAAGCCCTCCGCGTCCTGAAGGCCGACGCTACGCCGCCCGATATCGCCCGCAATCAGGGCGTGGCCAAACCCGCTCCGGAGGCCGCGACCGCCTGATGAACAGCATTCTCCCGTCCATCTCGACCCTTGCCGCGGGTGCGCGTCCGGCTCGTCCGCACGTGTCCGTCGTCATGGTCGTCTACCGGACGGGAGAGGCGCTGGCGCAGAGTATCAAACATGTCCTGGCCGAACCGCTGGTCGACGAATTCATCATCGTCGACAACGGCTCGGACTCTCGCGACGAGGACATGCTGCGATCGCTGGCCCTGACCGAGCCGCGCGTCGTGCTCAAGCAGGGCCACGGCAATATCGGCTTCGCCCGTGGCGCCAATCTGGGCGCCAGCACGGCGGGCGGTGAATACATCGTCTTCCTCAATCCCGACGCCAACCTGCAGCCGGGCTGCGTGGCGGCGCTGGTCACCGCCTTCAAGGGCCAGCCGACCCCGACCGTGGTCGGGGCGCGCGTGCTCAATGTCGACGGGACCGAGCAGCGTGGCGGTCGCCGCGGCGAGGTCACCCCGATGACCACCGTGCTGACCTTCGGCCAGTTCACGCGTCGCCACCCTCAGCTGGCCAGTTTCGAGATCCATCGCGAGAACGAGCCGCTGCCGCGCGGTCCCGCGCCGATGCCGACCATCTCGGGCGCCTGCTTCGCCATGCGCCGAGGCGACTTCGAGGTGCTCAGCGGCTTCGACGAGGGGTATTTCCTGCACGTCGAGGACATCGACCTGTGCTGGCGCGCCCGTCGGGCTGGCGGACAGGTGCTGTTCCAGCCGGACGCCAAGGTCATCCATCTGGGCCACACCAGCCAGGAACACCCGCTGAAGGTCGAGTTCCACAAGGGCGTCGGCTTGACCCGCTACTTCATCAAGCGCGCTGACAGCCTGCAACTGTTCGCGGCGGCGGTGCTGCTGGCCCCGGCCATCATGCTGATGAGCGTGTGCCGGCCGTTGCTGTGGAAGCTGACCGGACGGCCGATTTAGGCGCTCTTCGCCGTCACATCGGCCCGATCGTTTCGAACCTGACCCCATCCGGCCCCTCGATCGAGGTCGGGGCCTTCAGGTTCTTCGCCGGCAGCAGCGCGCGGTACCGCTCGTAGATCGCCTTCACATTGCGCCCCGGCTTCACCGTCAGGCACTGGTCGAACTCGCCTTCGCGGCCCCAGGGCTTGCGCTCCGAGCGGGCGATGTCGGGGTCGGTCCTGACCATGTCGGCGACCGTCGCGGCCAGCGGCTGATCGATCCCCATGCCATAGCTGCCGAACTTGATGGTCACGTCGCAGCGGGCGGTGACGCCGCTGTCGACGGGTGCGGCGGCGCAGGCGGCGAGGCCAAGGGTCAGCAGGGCGGCGAAGCGGATCATGCGGGGAAGCCTCCGGCGCGGGCCAGGGACGAGGCGGGGGCCTTGCCCAGCTTGGCGCTGATCTCGCGGCCGATCTCGATCAGGGCCGCCAGATCGTAACCCGTCTCGAAGCCGGCCCGTTCCAGCATGTAGACCAGATCCTCGGTGCCGATATTGCCGGTGGCGTTCGGCGCGAACGGACAGCCGCCCAGGCCGCCGACCGAGGCGTCCAGCACGTCGACCCCGGCCTCGACGCTGGCATAGGCGTTGGCCAGGCCCGTGTTGCGGGTGTCGTGGAAGTGCATGCGCAGGCGCGTGCCCGGCGCGGCGGCGCGGGCGGCCTCGATGCGCTTGCGGACGGTCCAGGGATCGGCGACGCCGATGGTGTCGGCGATGGCGATCTCGGGCACGCCCAGGGCGGCGGCCTCGCGGACGATGGCCACGACCTGGTCTTCGGAGATCTCGCCGTCGAACGGACAGCCGAAGGCCACCGAGATGGTGGCGGTGATCGGCGGGCCGCCCTCGACCGCCTGGCGCTCGGCGATGGCGGCCAGCGTATCGATCTGCTGGCGCACCGTCGCGCCCTGGTTCGCCCGACCGAAGCCGTCCGAGGCGCACACCACGACATTGGCCTCGTCGCACTGGGCGGCGACGCAGCGCTCCCAGCCGCGCATGTTCAGCACCAGGCCGATCCGCGAGTGCTCCAGATCGGCCGGCAGCGCGGCCATGATCTCTTCCGCGCCCGCCATCTGCGGCACGCGGTTCGGGTTCACGAACGACACCACCTCGGTGCGCCTGGCGCCGGCGGCCTCCAGCTTGCGGATCAGGTCCAGCTTCTCGTCGACCGACAAGGACAGCTTCTCGTTCTGCAGGCCGTCGCGCGGCCCGACCTCGACGATCTGGATGAAGCGGCTCACGGCTGGACCTCGTCTTCGGGCGCGGGGGCCTGGGGCTCGCCGCGGTAGATGGTCAGGCGTTCCTGGTCGCCATCGGAATAGTTCAAACCCTCGACCGTGGCGACCGGATGCGCGGTCAGGCCCAGGTCGGCCAGGGTGTCGCGGAAGGGCTTCTCCTCGCGCCCCTCGACCACGGCGGGGCGGCCTTCGATGATCGCCTGGGCCGCGCCCTCGCCGTCGGTCAGTTCGGTGGCCGTGCCCAACTGGAAGATCAGGCTGGGCTCGGCATAGCCGGTGACGGCCACGGGGCCGGCCGCGCCCGAGCGGGGCGAAAGCCGGGTGCGGTCCAGGGCGTCGGCGACGTCCTTGGACAGGAACAGCGGCTCCAGATGCGGGATCAGGCCGGCGGTCAGGGCGATGTGCGCGCCGATGCCCAGCACCCCGGCCGTAATGAGGGCGCGGGCCGAGTGGCGGCGCAGGAGCAGCACCGCGCCGGCGATCCCGGCGGCGAGGGCGAGGCCAGCGGCCAAGACGGTCCAGGCGAGATCGCCGCCATCGCCGAACTGCGTCTGGCCGTAGACGGCGACGGCGGCCAGCAGGGCGCCCATCAGCACCGACAGCCCGCCGCCGAGCCAGCGGACCAGCTTACCCAGCGGTTTGCGCACGGCCGCGGCCATCAGCATGGCCAGGGCGCCATAGGCGGGCAGTTCGTAGTGAACCAGCTTGGTCGGCAGGATCTCGAACATCAGCCAGGTCGGGACCAGCCAGCAGACGGCGAAGCGCACGCCCGGCTCGTTGCGCCGAGTCCAGCCGACGACCAGAGCGGCCGGCAGCAGCAGGGTGGCGGGGAACGACAGCAGCGGGGCCAGCAGGGCGTGATAGCCGAACGGGCCGGCGTGGCCCTCCTGGCCGCCGGCCAGCTTGGGCGCCAGATCCCCGCCCACGGCCGCGCCCCAGAAGGCGCCGTCGGTGGCCACGGTGATCATCATCGCCCAGGGCAGGCAGATGGCCGCGAACAGGATCAGACCCCAGGTCCAGCCCAGGTCCTTCATCCAGGCCGCCTTGCGGTCCCAGATCGCCAGGCCTATGAGGGCGAAGACCGCCACCAGCAGGCCGACCGGACCCTTGATCAGGGCGGCGACGGAGAGGCCCAACCAGAACAACAGCTTGGTCAGCTTCCCCGCCTTCTCGCCCGTCAGGTGGCCGGCATAGACGCGCGCCAGGGCGGCCATGGCCAGGGTGGTTGTTCCGCACAGGGCCGCGTCGGTCTTGGCGATGAAGGCCTCGGACGACAACAGGAAGGTCGCCCCCAGGATCGAGCCGGCCAGCAGGCCCGTCCGGGGATCGAACAGCGCCGCCGCGCCCCAAGCGCAAGCCGCCGCCGCCAGCATCGCGCCCAGCAAGGACGGGATCCGATAGGCCCAGATCCGGCGGTCCTCGGCGTCGGAGAACGCCTTGACGCTCAGCGCCTGCAGCCAGTGGATGCCGACCGGCTTCTTGAAGCGCGGCTGATCCTGGAACTTGATGACCACGTAGTCGCCCGTCTCCAGCATCTGGGACGTGGCCTGGGCGAAGCGCGACTCGTCCCGGTCCAGCGGTGGCATGGCGAACAGGCCGGGCAGGCCGGCGATCAGAGCGACAAGCGCGGCGAACAGCGGGCCGCGCCAGCCGCGGCTCCAGTCATCCAGGCGAGATTCAAGCGTCATGGCCGCAGCTTTAGCACGATCCTTTCGTGTGGAAATTTTTCCGCTATTAGAAGCCGATGAACGCCACCCCCGATTTTTCCATCGTCGTGCCCGTCTTCGACGAGGGCGAGGCCGCGCCAAAACTTGCGCGCGAGATCGCGACCGCCTTCGCCGGCGAAGACTACGAGATGATCTTCGTCGACGACGCCAGCCGTGACGACACCAAGGCCCGTCTGGTCGCGCTGAAGGCCGAGATTCCGCAGTTGCGTGTGCTGGGCCACCAGAAGAATTCCGGCCAGAGCCGCGCCGTGCGCACCGGCATTCTGGCCGCGCGCGGCCCGATCATCGTCACCCTGGACGGCGACGGCCAGAACGATCCCGCCGACGCCCCGCGCCTGGCCAAGGCGCTGCAAGCGGGTCCCCAGACCCTGGCCCTGGTTGGCGGCGAACGGGTCAAGCGCCAGGACAGCAACGCCAAGCGCTTCGCCTCCAAGTTCGGCAACGGGGTGCGCAAGCGCCTGCTCAAGGACACTGCCAACGACACCGGCTGCGGGCTGAAGGCCTTCCGCCGCGAGGCCTTCCTGCGCCTGCCGTACTTCGATCACATCCACCGCTATATCCCGGCCCTGATGCTGCGCGAGGGCTACGAGGTGACCTTCCAGCCGGTCAATCACCGTCACCGTGAGACCGGCGTGTCGAAGTACACGAACTTCGGCCGGCTGAAGGCCTCGGTCTCCGATCTGCTGGGCGTGATGTGGTTGCAGTCGCGGGCCCGCAATCCCCAGGGCGTGGACGAAGCTTAAGCTTCACGGGCGAGGCCGCTTCACCCCCGGCCAAATTCCGGCTACGCCTTAACCAAGACGGCGGCTTGCATCCGCCGTAGGGGGAAGTTCGATGTTCGCTGCGGTTCCGCTGCTGGCCTTGCCGGTCATCATCTACAATCTGATCGCCCTGACCCTGACGGGCGGCTTCAAGGCCGTGGACGCCAGTGTCCGGATGACCGACCGGCTGTTCACCATCCACATGACCTCGCGCGCCGAGTGGGGCGTCAGCCTGGGCGACCTGCTGCTGGCCGCCTCGCTGGTGGTGCTGTTCGTCGAGCTGCTGAAATCGACCACCAGCCGCAAGATCGCGATCATCAATCACTCGCTGTCGATGGTGCTGTTCATCCTGTGCCTGGTGGAGTTCCTGCTCGCCCCGGCCTTCGCGACCTCGACCTTCTTCCTGATCACCCTGATGGTGCTGCTGGACGTCCTGGCCGGCTTCATCGTGACGATCGTCGCCGCCCGTCGCGACGTCGACTTCGGGGATCACTAGCTCCCCGGAAACCCGCCCGTCTGCCGTAGCGCCTCGCCCAGGGCCATCGCCGCGGTGGTCGCCAGGTTCATCGAGCGCGTCTCGGCGCGGATAGGGATGACGATGCGGCCTTCCGCCGCAGCGTGGACCTCTTCCGGCGCGCCGCGGCTCTCGTTGCCGAACAGCAGGGTATCTCCGGGTTCGAACGAAAACCTGTGGAAGGGCGTGGCGCCCTTGGTCGTGAAGAGCAGCAGGCGCCCGTCAACGCGCTCCGGCGCCTTAAGGAAAGCCTCCCAGCTGTCGTGGCGCATCAGCTGAGTCAGCGGCCCATAATCGAGGGCCGCGCGCTTCAAGCTCTTGTCATCCAAGGGAAAACTACAAGGCTCGATCACGTCCAGCCCGACCCCGAAACAGGCCGACAGCCGGATGGCCGCCCCGACGTTTTGGGGAATGCCTGGTTGAAAAAGTGCGATACGCATAATAAGCGAACCAACCACAAGGGCAGCAGGGGCTTTGCCGGGAATCGAAAGGGCTTGCGGACTCGGTCCGCGCGTCCGATACGACGATCCGACCGCTGCCTTGTGGCGGAGATCCGCTTGCGGGTCGAGCAAGATATGGCGCTGCAAAGCGCTTCTCCAAGTCGGACCGCTTTTCGCGGACCGGCGGAATTAGAGGGTGACGTAGGTGGCCGACACCGCCGTGGGCGCAACGACCGAGCCGGAACACGGGAGCGATCCCTCCCGGCGCGACTTCATTCACATCGCCGCGATCGCGGCCGCGGCCGGCGGCGCAGCGAGCCTGGTGTGGCCGTTCATCGACCAGATGAACCCGTCCGCCGATACGCGGGCCCTGGCCTCGACCGAGTTCGACCTGACCAAGGTCGCCGAGGGCCAGCAGGTCGTCATCAAGTGGCGCGGCAAGCCGCTCTTCGTGCGTAATCGCACCAAGGCCGAGATCGCCAAGGCCGTCGCTGACGATCAAGCGTCGATGAAGGACCCGGCCACGGACGCCTCGCGCGTCAAGCCGGGCAAGGCCAATTGGCTGATCGTTGGCGGCAACTGCACCCACCTGGGCTGCGTGCCGACCTTCGGCGGTGGCGAATACGGCGGCTGGTTCTGCCCGTGCCACGGCTCGGTCTATGACACCTCGGGTCGTATCCGTAAGGGCCCCGCGCCCTTGAACCTGGTGGTTCCGGAATACGCCTTCCTCACCGACACCAAGGTCAAGATCGGTTAAGCGAGATGAGCGGACATTCGACCTATCAACCCAAGACCGGCATCGAGCGTTGGCTCGACGCTCGTCTGCCGATCATCCGCCTGGGCTATGACTCGTTCGTCGACTATCCCACGCCGCGGAACCTGAACTACTGGTGGACCTTCGGCGGCATCCTGTCGCTGTGCCTGGCCTCGCAGTTGATCACCGGCATCATCCTGGTGATGCACTACACGCCGAGCGCCCAAGGCGCTTTCGCGTCCGTCGAGCACATCATGCGCGACGTGAACTACGGCTGGCTGATCCGCTACATGCACGCCAACGGCGCGTCGATGTTCTTCATCGCCGTCTACATCCACATGCTGCGCGGCCTCTACTACGGCTCCTACAAGGCGCCCCGCGAAGTGCTGTGGTTGCTGGGCTGCGTGATCTACCTGCTGATGATGGCGACCGCCTTCATGGGCTACGTCCTGCCCTGGGGCCAGATGTCGTTCCACGGCGCCGTCGTGATCACCAACCTGTTCGGCGCCCTGCCGCTGGTCGGCGAGAGCATCACCACCTGGCTGTGGGGCGGCTTCGCGGTCGACAACCCGACCCTGAACCGCTTCTTCTCGCTGCACTACCTGCTGCCCTTCATGATCGCGGGCGTCGTGATCCTGCACGTCTGGGCCCTGCACGTGGTCGGCCAGAACAACCCGACCGGCGTCGATCCGAAGTCGAAGGCCGACACCGTTCCCTTCACGCCGTACGCCACGGTGAAGGACGGTTTCGCGATGAGCGTCTTCCTGATCCTCTTCGCCTTCTTCGTCTTCTACATGCCGAACGCCCTGGGCCACGCCGACAACTATGTCGAAGCCAACCCGCTGGTGACGCCGTCGCACATCGTTCCGGAATGGTACTTCCTGCCGTTCTACGCGATCCTGCGCGCCGTGCCGGATAAGCTGATGGGCGTGCTGGCCATGTTCGGCGCCATCGCCTGCCTGTTCGCCCTGCCGTGGCTCGACACGTCGAAGGTGCGCTCGATGCGCTACCGTCCGACCGCGAAGATCTACTTCCTGTTCTTCCTGGTGGCCTGCATCATCCTGGGCTTCTGCGGCGCCAAGCTGCCGGATGATCCGGTGATCCCGCACCTGACCACGTTCCAGCTGATGGGCTCGGACATGAACAGCTTCGTGTGGCTCAGCCGTGTCGCGTCGCTCTACTACTTCGCTTTCTTCCTGGTCGTGCTCCCGGTCCTGGGTCTGGTCGAAAAGACCCTGCCGGTTCCGGACTCGATCGCTTCGCCGGCCCTCTCGGCCGACGCTCATAAGGGTTGATCCCGATGCTCCGCAAACTCTCGGTTATCGCGGCTGCGGCGGGTCTCCTGGTCGTCGGCGCCGCTGGTCCGGCGCTCGCCAATGGCGGCGCGCTGAAGGCCAAGGAAGTCCACTGGTCGTTCGAAGGCCCGTTCGGCAAGTTCGATCAGGCCCAGCTGCAGCGCGGCTACAAGGTCTATCGCGAGGTCTGCTCGGCCTGCCACTCGATGAAGCTGGTCGCCTTCCGCAACCTCGGCGACAAGGGCGGCCCGTTCTACAGCGAGAAGTACCCGAACTCGAACGAGAACCCGTGGGTCAAGGCGATCGCCAAGGACTACGAGGTCGCCGACATCGATGGTGAAACCGGCGACGCGATCAAGCGTCCCGCCACCGCCGCCGACCACTTCCCGGCGCCCTTCGCCAACGAAGCCGCGGCCCGCGCCTCCAACGGCGGCGCCCTGCCGCCGGACATGTCTTTGCTGGCCAAGGCCCGCGAAGAGGGTCCGGCTCACATCTATTCGATCGTCACCGGCTACGTCGACCCGCCCAAGGGCCTGAAGGTCGGTACGGGCCAGCACTACAATCCCTACATGGCCGGCGACCTGGCGTCGTACTGGTCGGGTAGCCATGAACATGTTCCGCCGGGCGGCTTCATCGCCATGGCCCCGCCGCTGAAGGCTGGCCTGGTGACGTTCGACGACGGCACCAAGTCGACCCTGGACCAGCAAGCCAAGGACGTCTCGGCGTTCCTGATGTGGGCCGCCGAGCCCAAGCTGGAAGAGCGCAAGCAGACCGGCTTCGCCGTTCTGATCTACCTCGTCCTGCTCTCGGGCCTGCTGTACGCCAGCTACAAGACCGTGTGGCGCAACGAGTCGCACTAAGCAGGCTCAGCGCCTAAAGGACTGAAGTTCGAAAGGCCCGGTGGAAACACCGGGCCTTTCTTCTTTTCGGGCTACAGCTCCAGCCGCCACACGATCAGCGGCCCATCCTCGCTGTCCTCGCGTTCGCCCACGGCCAGGAAGCCGTTGCGGGCCAACACAGCCTGGGAGGCCGGATTGTCCACCGAGGTCTCGGCGGTGAGCGCCAGCACGCGGTCATCCCCTCGCGCCCAGGCCACCAGGTCGGCGACGGCGCGGGTGGCGGCGCCGCGACCCCACCGGGTGGGCGCGACGCCATAGCCGATCATCAAGGATCGGTCGGCGGCGCCCAGGGGCTGGACGGACGAGATCAGGCCGACGACCTCACCGTCTTCCACCATCATCCAGGCGCTGGGACTGAACACCGCCGCGATGTGGTCGGCCAGCTTCGCCAGCATGTCCAGGACCTCGGGCGGAGCCACCGCGCTGTCGGCCAGGCGATAGGGGGCGGGTGCTTGGCCGCGAATGAGGGCGGCGAAGTCGTCGGGCTTGGCTTCGATCAGCATCAGGGCGCGACCGACAAGGTGCGGGCGTCGGCCGACAGGCGCAGACGGTGACGGGCCCAGAGCGCCGTGCCCAGGGTCCCGTCGACGCCCTCGGGCAGGTCGTCGGCCAGGGTGGCGGGGACGTTCTCGGCCAGGACCCCGCCGACCGACAGGGCGCGCAGCCGCGCCGGCGCGATGTGGCGGGCGCTCGGGTCGAGCTTGCCGGTCGCGGCGGCTCCGCGCGTCGAGAGCC
Organism: Caulobacter sp. FWC2; assembly: GCF_002742625.1. Lineage (NCBI taxonomy): Bacteria > Pseudomonadati > Pseudomonadota > Alphaproteobacteria > Caulobacterales > Caulobacteraceae > Caulobacter > Caulobacter sp. FWC2. Next base: position 4,605,365 of record NZ_PEBF01000001.1, on the reverse strand, counting down.
GGGTCATGGCCTTGGAGGCGGTGTCGATGGCGAAGGCTCCGCGCAGGGCCGTGGGGCCGTCGCTGACGGCCGCGACGATGGTCGGCAGGCCGTCGATCACCTCGACCGGAAACACGACCTGGCGGGCAGCGCTCCACGGCTGGTCGATGCGCACGCGGCAGGGGGCGAAGTCGATCTCCACGCCGTGGCCGGCCAGGACGTCCATGCCGATGACCCCGGCGATCGGTGTGACGAAGCCGGCGCCGCGGGCGTCCAGGTCGGCGACCTTGACCGATACGGCCGGCGCCTTGAGGCCCGCCACCTCCACCGACAGAGGCAGCTCCGGCGCGATGATCCCCTCCATCTGGGCCTTGGTCTCGTGCAGCAGGGTGCGCGGGGCCGAAAGGTCGAGAACATAGTCGCCGGCCATGTCGGCGATCGCCGCCGGAACGATGACGGCGCCGTTCTCGAACCAGCACGCCGTCTCCCCCGCGCGGGCCGGGCCGGCGAGGGGCAGGGTGAGCATCAGGGCCAGGACGATTACGCAGCGACGCATGGCGTCAGCGTAACTCAGCTATGACGCTGGCGCGATGGTCTGGGCATGCCAGCGGGAGCGGGGACACTGACGTCTCTCTCGCTCTCGAAGAACCGCAAGCGCCCGGGGCGACAGCACGGACGATCCCGAAATTGGCCCTGGCGCCGCAGTGCGCGCCGCCGTATCAAAAACAAAAATCAACTTTCGAGCGAGTGGTCATGTCAAAGGGCTCCATTCTGGGCGTCCTCATCGTCGGCGTCGCTGCCCTGGGCGCCTTGGTCTACGCGGCGGCGACGTCCTACTGGCGCCCAGTCATGCCCAGCGTGACGATCGACGCCGAGGGGCGCGCAGCCCTGGGCGGATCCAGACAGCTGCTGATCGTCTATGGAGAGCGGGGCGCCGATCCTATGCATTCGGGACCCCTTGCGCCCGACGAGCGGATCTCTGGCTGCACCTTCGCCAACGGCGCATGCGTGTCACAAGCCGCCCGGCATGAGCTGCGGCTGGACGGGCCTCGCAAGCAAAGCCTGCAGATTCGCCGCATCGGCGCGCCGGGCAACCCGATCGTCGCGACGGTGGTCTGGAGCGGACCGGCCTATCCCGCCCTCGTCCGGCTGGCCTGCGATTTCCGCAGGCCTCGCTTGGAGCAGGCCTGCGCGAAGGTGAGCTAAGCCTCGCCCTTGCTGCCGCCCGAACGATGAAACAGCTGCGAGGTCCGCAGAAGAGCCAGCCGAGCGCTGTCGGGGTGATGGCCGTTCGGCGCTACGAAGGCGTGGCCGGCCTCGTAGAGATAGATCGGCAGGTCCGGGTGGGCGTCGCGAATGGCGTCGACATCGGCCAGCGGGATCAGGCTGTCAGTCTTGCCGAAGTGCAGGATGGTCGGGACCTTGGGCGTCTCATCGCGATAGGCGACGATGTCGCCGCCATAGAAGGCCGAGACCGCCGTGAGTCGCTCGCAGCGGCAGGCCGCCAGCCAGGCCGTGGTGCCGCCATAGCAGAAGCCCATGGCGAACACCGGACCGTCCAGGGCGTCGATGCAGGCCTGGACGCGGGGCAGGGTGGAGACGCCCCAGCCGGTCGCCTTGCCCATGGCCATGCGGGCGTCGAGGATCGCGGGGGTGGTGTCCTCGACGGGGAAGTCAGCGTCGGCCGAGTCCATCAGGCTGGGGACGATGACCTCATAGCCCTGCTCGGCCAGGTTGTCGGCCAGCCCGCGCAGATGCGGCGTCACGCCCCAGATCGCCTGCAGCATGACGACGCCGCCGCGCCGGGCCTCCCGGGGCGGGGCGTGGTAGGCGGCGAAGGGCGAGCCATCCTCCCTGCAGGCCAGAGGGATCCGCTCGCCCATCATGCGGCCCCGTTGGCGACGAACAGCGCCAGCGTCCGGGCGCGCGCCAGTTCCGCATCGGCGAGATCGCTGTCGGGCCGGCCGTCGTTGTTGAAGCCGTGGCCGCTGGCCTCATAGATGTAGACCGGAACATCGGGATGAGCGGCCTCGACCCTGGCCTTGACCTCGTCGGCGGCGATATGGGCGTCCTTGCGGCCCAGGTGCACGATCACCGGCGCGGTCAGCGCCAGCTCGGCATTGGCGGCGATCATGCTGCCGTAATAGGCCGAGCCCGCCGCCAGACCCCTCAACCGGCCGGCCGACAGCCAGACCAGCGAGCCGCCCAGGCAGTAGCCGACCGCGAACACAGGCCCGCGCGCCGCCAGGTCGTCGATACAGGCCTGGATGTCCGACAGCATGGCGTCGATCCCGACCTTCTGCACGTAGCTGACGCCGGTCTGGAACCCCTTGGGGTCATGCTCGGCCACGAAGCCGGGCTCGGCGCGGTCGAAGATCGACGGGGCCAGCACCTCGAACCCCAGGGCCGCCCAGCGCGCGACGTCGGCCTGGACGTATTGGTCGAGGCCGAAGATCTCCTGGACCACCACCACGCCGCCCTTGCGCTGGCCTTCAGGCTGGGCGTGCAGGGCGGTGAACTGGAAGCCGTCGGCGGCGGAGGTCAGGGTGACGGTGTCGGACATAGGCGTACTCCCCAATGAGAAACGGCCGGGGCGTTTCCGCTCCGGCCGCTGGCTTGTTCTGAACGCTTAGACGTTGAAGCGGAAGTGCATCACGTCGCCGTCCTTGACGACGTACTCCTTGCCTTCGGCCCGCATCTTGCCGGCTTCCTTGGCGCCGTTTTCGCCGCCCAGCTTGATGAAGTCATCGAAGGCGATGGTCTCGGCGCGGATGTAGCCCTTCTCGAAGTCGGTGTGGATGACGCCGGCCGCCTGCGGGCCGGTGTCGCCGACGTGGATGGTCCAGGCGCGGGCTTCCTTGGGGCCGACCGTGAAATAGGTCTGCAGGTCCAGCAGGGTGTAGGCCTCGCGGATCAGGCGGTTCAGGCCCGGCTCTTCCAGGCCCAGGGTTTCCAGGAACTCGGCGCGTTCCGCCGCGTCCAGCAGGGCGATCTCGCTCTCGATCTGGGCCGAGATGACCACGGCCTTGGCGTTGTCCTTGGCGGCGCGTTCGGCGACGAGGTCGCTGTACTTGTTGCCCTTGTCGGCCGAGCCTTCGTCGACATTGCAGACATAGAGCGCCGGCAGCGAGGTCAGCAGCTGCAGCATGTGCCACGCCTTCTCGTCGTCGGCGTCGATCTTGGCGGCGCGGGCGGGACGGCCTTCGCGCAGCAGGGCCAGGGCGATATTGGCCAGGCGCAGCGTGTTGGCGCTGTCCTTGTCGGCGCCGACCTTGGCGCGCTTCTCCAGGGCGGGAACGCGCTTTTCCAGGCTTTCCAGGTCGGCCAGCATCAGCTCCATCTCGATGATCTCGAGATCGCTGATCGGGTCGATGCGGCCTTCGACGTGGACGATGTCGCCGTCCTCGAAGCAGCGGGCCACGAAGGCCACGGCGTCGCAGTCGCGGATATTGGCCAGGAACTGGTTGCCCAGGCCTTCGCCCTTGCTCGCGCCGCGCACCAGGCCGGCGATGTCGACGAAGGTGATGCGGGCCGGGATGATTTCCTTGGAGCCGGCGATCTTGGCCAGGGCGTCGAGGCGCGGCTCGGGCACGGCGACTTCGCCGGTGTTGGGCTCGATCGTGCAGAACGGATAGTTGGCGGCCTGGGCCGACGCCGTCTGGGTCAGGGCGTTGAACAGGGTGGACTTGCCGACGTTGGGCAGGCCGACGATGGCGACTTTAAGGGCCATGGAACTCTCGTGAATTTCGTTGGGCGGGCGATTACCACGGATGGTCGGGAAAGGCGAACCGGACCCCTCTTGCAAGAACTGCAACCAGATCAGATATCAAAGGCGCAAAGGAGCTTCCCCATGAGCGTTCGCCCCGTCCTGAAGATCGTGAAGGGCATGCCCGCCTCGGATGGCGATGGCGTGCGGCTGACCCGCATGCTGGGCACGCCGGAGGCCCAGATGTTCGACCCTTTCCTGATGCTGGACTGTTTCGACAATGACCAGGCGTCCGACTACATGGGCGGCTTCCCCGACCATCCGCATCGCGGCTTCGAGACCGTGACCTACATGCTGGAAGGCCGGATGCGTCACAAGGACAACACCGGCCGCGAAGGGATCATCGGTCCCGGCGGCATCCAGTGGATGCGGGCCGGCAAGGGCATCGTCCACTCCGAGATGCCCGAGCAGGCAGAGGGCCGCATGCGCGGCTTCCAGCTGTGGGTGAACCTGCCGGCCAGGCTGAAGATGAGCGAGCCCGGCTATAGCGAGTTCGAGAGCGATGCGATTCCGGTCGAGGCCCGCGATCGCGGCGTCACCGTCAAGGTGATCTCGGGCGTCACCGACTCCGGCACGGCGGGCCCGATCGGCGGCGGCGCGGTCGACGCGCTCTATTTCGACGTCGTGCTGCCGGCCGGGACCGTGTTCGAAGAGCCGGTGGGCGATGATCGCAACACCATGCTGGCGGTCTATGAGGGCAAGGTCCGCGTCGCCCACGACACGGTCGACGCGCTGTCGGGCGTCTTCCTGGGCCGTGGCGACACGGTGCGGGTCGAGGCCGTCACCGACGCGCGGGTGCTGCTGCTGGCCGGCCGCCCGATCGAGGAGCCGGTCTTCTGGCACGGCCCCTTCGTAATGAACTCCCGCGAGGAGATCGTGCAGGCGTTCGAGGACTTCCAGCGCGGGCGGTTCTGAGGAAGCCCCCTCTCTGACGGCGGGAGAACCGGCGCGCTCACCGGCCTTCGGCCTGGACGAAAGCGCTGATCCGCTCGGCGAAGTCCTTCGGCTTCTCCAGGTACATGAAGTGCCCCGTCGCCGGGACGGTCTCCAGCTTGGCGCCGGGCACGGCCGTCGCGACCACTTGGGCCTGGTCGACGACGTCCTTGATGTCGACCTCGCCGACAAGCACCAGGGTCGGGACATGGATTTCGCCAAGGCGCGGGCGCGCCTCAGGACCAGCGCGTTCGACCTTGCCGCTGGGATTGCCGAGGTTCTGCGGATTGGCTTTCAGCAGGGCCACGACCCTGGCCCGCTCGGCGTCGGCGGACTTGGTCAGAATGTAGGGGTCCTTCACCGCACCCTCGATATTGCCCATCTTGATCAGGGCTGCCAACTTCAGGCTTCGGGCGATGAAGCCGGCAGAGGGCTTGAACCCGCTGACCCATGGACCCGCCAGGACCAGGCCATCGACGGTGTCCGGATGCGCCAGGGTGAAATCCACGGCGATGCCGCTGCCGGCCGACGAACCGACCAGGGTGGCGCGCGCGATGCCTGCCGCCTTCATTACGGCCGACAGGTCGTCGACCGAGGCGAAGGGCGTCGTGGCCGCCGGGGACGCCCCATAGCCGCGCCGGTCGTAGCGCACGACACGGAAGCGCTGGCACAGCAGCGGCCAGACGTCGTCATAGGCCGCCGCGTGAAGGATGCCGTCGTGCAGCAGCACGATCGCCTTGTCGCCGGACCCGCAGGTCTCGTAGGCGATCTTGCCGCCCTCGGCCTCGGCGAAGGTTTGGCCCTCCGCCAGGCTGGCCCAGAACAGCAGGCAGCCGGCCGCGATCGCCCGGACGGGCGTTGAAAGTCTCATGGCGTGTCTCCGAGAAAAGGCGCCGTCAGCCGGCGCGTTTGAGGTCTTCGCCCACAATGTCGGGCGGCTGTTCGGGTTGGTATTCGAGGATGTCGCCCGGCTGGCAGTCGAGGAAGTCGCAGATGGCTTCCAGGGTCTCGAGCTTGACCCCCTTCACCTTGCCGGACTTGAGCAGGGACAGGTTGGCGTCGGTTATGCCGATGGCGCGGGCCAGCACGTTGGAGCGCACCTTGCGCTTGGCCAGCATGACGTCGAGGCGCAGGACGATCGGCATCAGACGAAGGCCTCGCGGTCTTCCTCGATCTCGCGCCCGACCTGCATGACCTGGCCGATCACGAAGACCAGCAGACCCAGGACGAAGGCCTGCAGGCTGGCCATGTGCGCCCAGTTCTTGTCGATCTCGTAGCCGGTGGCCGAAAGGGCGAGGTGGCACAGGAACGGCGATACGGCGTAGGCGCACAGCCAGTTGCCGGTCCGGCCGAAGCGACGGGCCGCGTCGCGCGAGAACACTTCCCCCCGGGCGTAGCCGCCGAACAGGGCGCGCAGGCTCCAGAAGATCATCAGGATGGGTGTGGCCCGCACGATGCCGACGACGACATAGACGAGGCGGTGGACCAGGGGCAGCGACCCGAACGCCACCGAATTGGCGGGGCCGTCGCCGATGTAGCAGTTGTCCGGCCCGATGCGGACCAGCTCGCCCTTGTAGAACACCATGACCGCGATCGCCGTGATCAGGATGGCGGCCGAAAGGACGAACAGGCTCGTGAACAGCCAGACGGCGGCGCGGCTGCCCAGGCGGGCGCGGCGCTGGGCCGCGCTCTCGGGCGGCGGTGCGGGCGGGACGCGGTAGAGGGGCTTCAGACGCAGAACCGTGGCCATGACGTCCTCCATGACGCCACAGTCGATTCTAAAAAAGTTTCTGTTAAACGATAATTAGATAATCGCCGCCGCCGCGAAATCCCGCCAGCTCTTGGCCTCCTTGCGGAAGTGGGCGTGGGTCTTGGACAGGCGCTTGTCGATCTCGGCTAGCTGGGCGCGGGCTTCGTCCTTGCGGCCCATGCCGGCCAGGAAGACGGCGTAGCGGGCGATGCCTTCGAAGCCGGGATAGTTGTCGGCGGCCCAGCGCAGCGCGGTCTCGGCCTGCTCCTCGCGGCCCAGGGCGTGATAGACGCGGCCGAGCGCCAGCATGATGTGGGCCGTGCGGCCGCCGGTGGGCGTCTCGCCCAGCTTCTCCAGCAGCGGCAGGGCCTCGCTGGGGCGGTTCAGCTCGATCAGGGCGTTGGCGCGGCCCAGCAGCAGCTGCGGGTCGTCGGCGTAGAGGCCCGTCAGGCTGTCGGCGTAGAGCCGCTCGGCCTCGGCGTGCTTGCCCAGCTCGGTGGCGGCGACCGCCAGGCGGACGCGGTTGGCGACCGTGGGGGCGTCATCGACGGCGCGGGCGGCTTCGCGGTATTCGCGCTGCGGATCGATGGCTTTGCGCGCCGCCTGGCCCATCTTCTGGGCGGTGCGGCCGCCGAACCAGGCGGGCGCGATGATGGCGACGAAATAGACCAGCCCTCCGACCGGCTGGAACGCCAGGATGATCCACAGCCAGTACATCTGCTGGCCGGTGCGGACCACGTGGACGCACAGGGCGATGGCGATCAGGAGCGACAGGCCGATCAGCGGCAGCGGCAGCGAGAACATCGTCAGTCGTCCTTGGCGGGCTTGCGCGGATCGGCCTTGGGCGCGGGCGCCAGGCGCATCACCTCGGCCTGGTAACGCTCGTCGTCGCCCGCGGCGGCGAAGGGCAGGGCGTCGGCGATGGCGTCCAGCATCGGGTCCAGCCACTGGTGCTCGACCTTGTGGAAGTCGCCCAGCACATAGTGCATGACCGCGTCCTTGTGGCCCGGATGGCCCACGCCGATGCGGCCCCGACGGAAGGCGTCGCCGACCTGGCTGGTCACCGAGCGGATGCCGTTGTTGCCAGCCGCGCCGCCGCCGGCCTTCATGCGGAAGCGGCCGGGGGCCATGTCGATCTCGTCGTGGAAGACGATCACGTCGGCGGGCGTCAGCTTGAAGAACTTCATGGCCTCGCCCACGGCGCGGCCGCTCTCGTTGTAATAGATCTTGGGCTTGAGCAGCAGCAGCTTGACCGGACCGTCGGGCGTGCCGACCTGGCCCTCGCACGCCTGGCCCTGGAAGCGGGCGCGCCACGGGGCCGTCCCCCACTTCCGCGCCAGGGCGTCGACGGCCATGAAGCCGACGTTGTGGCGGTTCTTCTCGTACTTGGACTCGGGATTGCCCAGGCCGGCGAGGATCAGCATCGCTTGGATCTCAAGAGGACAAAGAAAAACGGGCGGACCGTGAGGCCCGCCCGCTCTTTAGATCGGTTCGATCGACCGACCGAGAGGCGATTAGCCTTCGGTGGTGTCGCCGGCGTCCGACTGGGCGGCCGACGAGGCCTTCAGGGTCGCGATCACGAAGTCGCGGTCCACGGCCGGCTTCACGCCTTCCGGAAGCTTCACTTCCGAGATGCGGATGGTGTCGCCGATGTCGTGGTTGGTCAGGTCGATGACCAGCTCTTCCGGGATCTTGTCGGCCGGGCAGGCCAGTTCGACGGTGTGACGGATCACTTCCAGCGAGCCGCCCTTCTTCAGGCCGACCGAGGTTTCGTGGTTCTTGAAGTGCACCGGCACTTCAATCTTGATCAGCTGGTGCTCGCTGACGCGGAACAGGTCGAAGTGGACCGGCTCGTCGGTGACGGGGTGGAACTGGATGGCCTTGGCGATGACCGATTGCTTCTCGTCACCGTGCTGCAGGGTGACCAGGTGGCCCAGCAGCTTGCCGGTGTACAGCGACTTGCGGAATTCGTTGACCTTCACGGCGATGCTCACCGGGGCCTTGCCGCCGCCGTACAGGGTGCCGGGGACCTTGCCTTCGCGACGGACCGCGCGAGCCGCGCCGGTGCCGGCGCCTTCACGGACTTCAACGTTCAGAATGATCTCGGACATTGTCATGTCTTTCTAGAGAGCCGGATGCTCTCTTCTGTGACCTAGCGCCTATGGCTGTATTGCCACGCTCGCCAGCGTCGTTTTGGGGTCGCGCTACATACACAAAAGGGCCGGGCGACGCAAATCGCGTGGTCTGGAGCCTCGCGGAGGGTCCAGACCACGCCGTCATCCCGCGCTTCATGCGCGGGACCCATGGTTCAGCTTTTATCTGAGACCATGGTTCCGCACCGAACGCGCGGCGGACGGATGGGTCCCGCGCATAAAGCGCGGGATGACGTGCGGACTACGATCAGCTCTTCTTGGCGGCCGGCTTCTTGGCCGGAGCCTTCTTGGCCACGGTCTTCTTGGCCGGCTCGGCCTTCGGCGGCGGAGGCGGTTCCGGCGGCAGGGTCGCGCCCGAGGCCTTGATCACGCACGCGCCGGTGTCGATCAGGATGTGCTGGCCCAGGCAGAAGATGTCCTCGTAGTGCGGCTTGGACACGGCCAGGCACTGGTAGAGGTTCAGCTTGGCCATGTTCAGGCAGTTGGCCGTGGCCCAGTCGCCGCTCAGCGCGTCGATCGAGGCCAGGTTGTTGTCGCCGGCCGCGCCCAGGGCGGCCAGGGCGGCCACGGCCAGGCCGCGGATGACCACGGGCTGGTAGGGGGCGGGAGCCGCGCGCGGGGTCAGGCCCAGCGACTGGCCGCCGGTCGAGGCTTGCTGCAGCACGGCCACGTCGGCGCTCTCGGCCAGGGCTGGGCTGGCCGACAGGCTCTTGGCCGAGGCCAGGCGACCGTCGCGATCGACGACGGAGCTCTTCGACCAGGTCGACTTCTGCACGTCGTAGGCGGCCTGCTTCACGGCCTTGCCGGCCCTGTAAACCCTCAGGCCGTCATTGCCGACCGTGTCGATGATCAGGCCGGCGGCGCTGTCCGCGCCCTTGAACACGGCCGCGTACGACGGGTTGGAGAAGATGTTGTTGATCATCTCCTGGCGCTGGGTCGGATTGGCCGCGACCTCGCGCACCGAGGCGACGAAGGTGGGGTCCTGCAGGGCCAGGACGGCGGCGTAGGCCACGGCGCCGTTCATGAACGACTTGGCCTCGTAGGACGCGCCGACCTTCAGCGAAGCCTGGATCTGCTCGCCGTTCTGGAAGGTCGGGGACACCGCGCCGGCGCGGGCCATGTAGCCGCGGAAGGCGCTGGCGCGTTCGACGATGCTGGACGACAGGGTGATGGGCGGCGGCGGTGGCGGCGCCTGCACGACGGGCGGCGGCGCGGGCGGCGCGGGGGCGCTACAGGCCGCCATCAAGGCGGCCAGCGCCACGACGGACGTCGTCAGGACGACGCGCGTACGCGAAAAAGAACGCATTTCGAGAATTCCCCATCAAGTCTTGGGGCGCGCATAGCAGCCCGGGTCGGCGAGATTGTGACTTCGCCCCGTTAACCAGACTTTTACAAGCGTGGCCGTGCGCGAGGCGAGTTTAAGCTCTCCCTTCGCCCGACAGGCTTAATCGAACAGCTTCGAGACCGACTCTTCGTTGGCGATGCGGCGGATGGCTTCGCCGATCAGGGGGGCGCACGAGACGTAGCGGATCTTGGAGCAGGCCTTGGCGGTGTCCGAGGCCTCGATCGAATCGGTGACGACCAGTTCGGTCAGGACCGAATTAGCGACCCGGTCCGCCGCCGCGCCCGACAGGACGCCGTGGGTGATGTAGGCGCTAACCGACTTGGCGCCGTGGCTCATCAGAGCCTGGGCGGCGTTGCACAGGGTGCCGGCCGAGTCGGCGATGTCGTCGAACAGGATGCAGCGGCGGTCCTTGACGTCGCCGATGATGTTCATGACTTCCGACTGGCCCGGACCCGAGCGGCGCTTGTCGACGATGGCGAGATCGGCGTCGTCCAGGCGCTTGGCCAGGGCGCGGGCGCGCACCACGCCGCCAACGTCGGGCGACACGACCATCAGGTCGTCGCCCATGGCGTAGTGGCGGCGGATGTCCTCGGCCATCAGGCGCGAGGGCAGCAGGTTGTCGGTCGGGATATCGAAGAAGCCCTGGATCTGGCCAGCGTGCAGATCCATCGTCAGGACGCGGTCGGCGCCCGAGCGGGTGATCAGGTTGGCGACCAGCTTGGCCGAGATCGGCGTGCGGCCGCCGGTCTTACGGTCCTGGCGGGCGTAGCCGAAATAGGGCAGCACCGCGGTGATCCGCTTGCCCGACGCGCGCTTGAGGGCGTCGATGCAGATCAACAGCTCCATCAGGTTGTCGTTGGCCGGATAGCTGGTCGACTGGATGACGAAGACGTCCTCCCCCCGCACGTTCTCGTCGATGGTGACGAACACTTCGAGGTCGGCGAACCGGCGCACCTGGGCGCGGGTCAGCGGCATGTCGAGATATTCCGCGATCGCCTGGGACAGCGGGCGGTTGGAGTTGCCGGACAGCAGCTTCATGGAGATATCTCGGGGTGGGGGGCGGCCGATGCGGGGCCTTCTAGCAGCGATCGCCCCAGGCACAAGTGTTAACGGCGGAACTTTTCCGCTTCCGTATGCGGAGCTTCGCCGTCGTGTCCTCGGCGCCGCATGATTCCCTTAGAGCGTGGCAGCCGAAAGTGTGAGCGGTTTCGGCGCCCGCCACGCTCTAGGTGTTTGAGATAGAGCCTGTTTATCCGTTTCTGATGATTCCATCAGAAACGGACAGGCTCTAGGCTTCCAGGCTGATCGCCGACAGCAGGCGGCCATAGTCGCCCTCGTTGTTCAGGAAGGCGCGACGGTTGGAGAAGAACCAATCCTCCTCGGCCCGCGTGTCGCGCCCGACCCATTCGCGACGCTCGACGCCGGCGGTCTCCAGGCGGTCCAGCACGAAGGCCGGCAGGTCGAAGAAGCGCTTGTCCTCGGCGGCGCCCGGCTTGAAGAACCGGCCCGAGCCAGGGCAGTCGGCCTCGAACCGGTGCAGGAACTCCAGGCCGACCTCGTAGGACTTGGGGCCGATGCAGGGACCGACGACGCCGGTGATGCGTTCGGGTCGGGCGCCCAGTTCGACCATGCGGTCGACGGCGGCCTGGACGACGCCGTCCAGGGCTCCGCGCCAGCCGGCATGGGCGGCGGCCACGATCCGCGCCTCGGGATCGGCCAGCAGCACCGGCGCGCAGTCGGCCGCCATGGCGCCGCAGATGACGCCCGGGGTCTTGGAGACCACCGCGTCGCCTTCCGGCCGCGCATCGCCCCAGGAGCCGTCGGCCGTGATCGCGATGGTCGAGTGGATCTGGTAGCAGACGTTCAGGTCCTCGGGCGCGCCGCCGAACCAGCGCGCGATGCGGGCGCGGTTCTCCTCGACGTCGGCCGGCTCGTCCTTGCTGCCGCGCCCCACGTTCAGGCTGTCGTAGATCCCCTTCGAGACCCCGCCCTGGCGCGTGAAGAAGGCGTGCTTGATCCCGGGCAGGCTGGCCAGCAGCGGCGACTGGACGGTGGGCAGGTCGGGTGTCTTGGTCATGTCGCGTCCTCGAAGAGGGGGGGCGAAAGGTCGGGCGCGGTCAGGCACGCAACCTTGAACAGAGCGCCCATCTGCGCCTCTCCGACCAGACGATCAAGCTGTCTTGCGATCTGGTCGGCGCGATCGGGGCGGGCGCTGGCCAAGGCCTGGGCGCGGGCCTCGATTCCCAGGGCCAGCAGGAACTCGCCCTGGCTCAGGATCGGCCCCGCCTTGGCGCCGGTTTCCCGCGCTGCGGCGACGACCGAGGGGAAGTCGGCCCAGACGGTGAGGTCGGCCAGGCCCGCGGTGGTCAGCGGATCGACCTTCTGGTGGCCCTGCACGGCCTGCAGGGTGTCGCCGGCTTCGGGGACGTCGCGGCCATAGTCGATCAGCAGCGCCGCGCCGCCGTCCGTGATGAGGCGGTGGGCGATGTCGGAGGCCAGGGCCGCCTGCGCGGGGGAGGATTCCCAGATCTGGCCAATGCTCCCTTCCCCCTTGATGGGTGAAGGGTTGGGGATGGGGGTGTATTCCGCGTCGGCCACCTGGCGACGGCGCTCGTCATCCAACGCTGCTGTCACCCCTACCCCTGCCCCTCCCCCATCAAGGGGGAGGGGGGATTTGCCTAAGCTTCTGAGCCCGAACGCCAGCTGACCGTCCTCGCCCAATCCGATCACCCGCTCGGCCCAGCCGTCCTTGGTCCGCACGAACTGGCGGGCGGGCAGGCAGTCCAGCAGCTCGTTGGCCACCAGGATCATCGGCGCGCCTGCCGGGACCTCGTCCAGGCGACTGACCCAGCGTGGACCTTCGCCCAGCCTGGCGGCCTGTTTGGCGCGCAGCGGGGCCGACACCTCGACCAGCCATACCTCGGCGGCGGCCAGGAAAGCGGGATCCAGCCGGCCGGCCCGCAGCAGGTCGCTCATCAGCGTGCCATCGCCTGGGCCCATCTCGACCAGCCTGAACGGCGATGGCCGGCCCATGCGGGTCCAGGTCTCCAGCACCCACAGGCCGATCAGCTCGCCGAACATCTGGCTGACCAGCGGCGCGGTGATGAAGTCGCCGCCGGCTCCCAGATCAGGCCGCATGGCGTAATAGCCGTCGCGGGGGTCGTGCAGGCAGCGGGTGAAGAACTCGGGAACGCCGATCGGCCCGTCCTGGGCGATCTGCGCCTTCAGGCGATCAAGCAGGCTCATGCCCGCCTTCGCCTGGACCGACTTGAATGGGCTCGCGCAGCGCCTTCCACATCAGCCAGCCGCCGACCAGGATCATCGGGGTCGACAGCATCATCCCCATGGTCAGGCCGAACGGGAAGTCGGGCATGCCGACGTCCGGATTGCGCACGTTCTCCAGCGACAGGCGGAACAGGCCGTAGGCGATCAGGAAGGTCGCCACGATCGCCCCGCGCCGCTGCAGCCACTTCAGGCGATAGACGGCGAAGGCCAGGATCAGGAACAGCAGCAGGCCCTCGAGGCCCGCCTCATAGAGCTGGCTGGGATGGCGCGGATAGGAACCGGCAGGGCAGATGTGCTGCGGGTGAGCGGCCTTGATGGTCTCGTTGCAGAAGATGATGCCCAAAGGCCCGTCGGTCGGCCGGCCCCACAGCTCGCCGTTGATGAAGTTGGCGACGCGGCCGAAGAAGATGCCGATCGGCGCCACCGGCGCGATCAGGTCGCCCAGCTTCAGCACGTCGATCTTCTGCTGGCGGGCGAACAGCGCGATGGCCGCGCAGACGCCCAGGAAGCCGCCATGGAAGGACATGCCGCCCTCCCAGATCTTGAACACGTCCAGAGGGTGCGAAAGCAGCCAGATCCGCTGGTCCTCGTTCATCAGCATGTAGAACAGGATGTAGCCCAGCCGCCCGCCCAGGATGATGCCCAGGGTGATCCACAGCACCAGATCATCGATCTGCAGCGGCGTGGCGGTCGGCGTACGGCCGCCCCACAGGCGTTCGGTCCGGGTCATCCGGACGGCGAAGCGCCAGCCCAGCAGGATGCCCGCCACATAGGCCAGGGCGTACCAGCGCAGGGCCAGCGGACCCCACTGCAGGGCCCAGGGACCGATGTGCACGATGGGGTCGATGTTCGGGAAGATCACGCGCGGCTCCGTGCGAGACAGATCGTCGCAGTCCTATCGCCTTCGGGCTTCGCTTTCATCCCCTGTTTCCCATATAAGAGATGGCGCCCGCTCTTCGGGCCACTCGGAACCGCGATGCACAGCCAGAATCCCTTCCTCGACGAATTCGCCAAGCTGACCCAGGCGGCCATGGGCATCGCCCAGACGGCCGGCGAGGAGGCCAAGACCGCCATGCGGGCTCAGGCCGATCGTCTGGCGGCCGAGTTCGACCTGATCCGTCGCGATGATTTCGAAGCGCTGAAGGCCGAGGTGGCCGCGCTCCGCGAAGAGGTCGCGACGCTGAAAGGGGCCAAGAAGGCCCCCGCCAAAAGCGCCGCTGGAAAAACCGCGAGTTCAGGCGAATAGGCGATTCGGCGCTCGCTCACGGCGTGAAGCGAGTTGAGACGAACGTCACGAAGCAGATTAGTGTCCCCTGGTACGTAAGCGATTCATGGCGGGGGCTCCCCCTGCCGTCGCCGGCGGGGACGTAGGTTTTTCATGGACACCCAACCGGAAGACGACGACGTCCTGATGGCGCTTGATCCCCTCGAGGTGGTCGAACACGTGCTGTCGGCCGAGAACCTGACCTTTGATCGCACCGAAGACGGCGACCTGGCGTTCGCGCTGAAGGGCGACTGGAAGGACTACGAGCTGTGGTTCGCCTGGCGTCCGGAGGCTGACTGCCTGCAGCTGTGCCTGTCGCTGGACATGCGCGCGCCGAAGTCCAAGCGCCCCAACGCCTATGAGCTGCTGGCCCTGATCAACCAGCGCGTCTGGCTCGGCCACTTCGAGGTCTGGACCGAGGACGGCGAGGTCGTGTTCCGTCACGCCCTGGCCCTGCCGGCTGGCGAACGGCCGACCATGGCCCAGGCCGCCTCGATGATCGACGCGGCGGTGGAAGCGGCCGATCGCTTCTTCCCGGCCTTCGAATTCCTGCTCCAGGGCGCCAAGACCCCGGACGAAGCCATGGCCGCCTGCATGTTCGAGACGGTGGGCCAAGCCTGATTTAGGCTGGACTTCCCTTCTCCCCTTGCGGGAGAAGGTGGCCTGCGAAGCAGGTCGGATGAGGGGTTGCCTCGCGGCCGCGAGGGAGACCCGCCATGACCACCATTCTCCTCCTCGGCGCGGGCCGCATGGGCGGCGCCTTGATCGAAGGCTGGAGCGCGGCCGGCGCCTTCGCCGCCGCCGACCTGATCGTCCGTGATCCGAACGTCGACCCCGCCGCCTTCCAAGGCGCGCTCGTCAATCCGCCGCTGGAAGCGCTGGGCGCAGCAAAGACCGTGCTGCTGGCCGTGAAACCGCAGATCTGGCGCGAGGCGGTCAAGGACGTGGTTCCTCACCTTGCCCCCGACGCGATCATCGTCTCGATCGCCGCCGGTGTGCGCGCGGCGGACATTTCCGAAGTCTTCGGCGGCCGGCGCGTGGCGCGGGTGATGCCGACCACCGCCGTCGCCATTGGCCGGGGTACGGCCTCGATCCATGCCGAAGATGATGCCGCCCGCGCAGTCGCCCAGGCCCTGTTCGCCCCAGTCGCGACCGTGGTCGACCTGCCCAGCGAGGACCTGCTGCACGCGGCCACCGCCGTGTCGGGCTCGGCGCCGGCCTATCTCTATGCCTTCATCGAGGCGCTCGAAGCCGCCGGCGCGGCCCAGGGGCTGGACGCGGCCGACAGCGCCAGGCTGGCCCGCGCCACGATCATCGGCGCCGCAGCGCTGATGGAGAAGGGCGGCGAGGAGCCGGCCGAACTGCGCAAGCAGGTGACCTCGCCGGGCGGCACGACGGCTGCGGCGCTGGCGGTGCTGATGGGCGAGGGCGGCTTTGGCGACCTGCTGCCCAAGGCGCTGGACGCCGCCGTGGCGCGCTCGAAGGAACTTGGGGGGTGAGCGTCTTGCTCTCGTCGCTTTCCGCCGCCATGTGACTCCCATGACCGACGCCCCGATCTCCGCTGACGACGACATCCTCGACCGCGCCGCCGCCGCATCCCTCGCCCTGGCCGCCGACAGGCCGTGGCCGGCCATCGCCCTGCGCGACATCGCTGTGAAGGCCGAGGTTCCGTTCGCCGCGCTCTACGGCCTGGCCGACAGCAAGCACGCGGTGCTGGCCCATCTGTCGGCCCGCTTCGACCGCGCGGCTCTGGGCGTCGACTATGCCGAGAGCGCCGACGTCCACGACCGCCTGTTCGACGCCGCCATGGCCCGGCTGGAAGCGATGGAGCCCCACCGCGTGGCCCTGATCGCCATCGCCAAGGCCGAGGGCGTTCTCGCCTCGGCGAGCCGCTTCCCCCGCATCGCCCGCGCCGTGCTGGAAGCCGCCGGGATCGAGGCCACCGCCCCGCGTCTGGTCGCCATGACCGCCGTGTGGGCCCGTGTCGTCCAGGTCTGGCGCGACGACGAAGGCGCCCTGAACCGCACCATGGCCGAGCTGGACAAGCGGCTTAAGCAGATGGCCGACCGGCTGGCGAAGATCGGTGCGGGGTTTTAGCCCAGTAGATGCTCCCCCGCGATGCGGGGGAGCTGCCGCGGAGCGGCTGAGGGGGCTAATTCGGCAAAAGTCCAGCTAGCCCCCTCCGGCCCTCTGGGCCACCTCCCCCGCAACGCGGGGGAGGAGCTTCTATCTTACCCCGGCAACCTTATCGAGGCCCTCAAGCCCCCCATCATCGAGCGCGACAGCACCAAATCCCCACCGAGCCCCCGCGCCATATCCCGCGCAATGGCCAACCCAAGGCCGACGCCCTTCTCGTTCTGGTTCCGGCTCTCGTCCAGCCGCGAGAACGGCTTGAATGCCTCCTCGTAACGGTCCTCGGGGATGCCCGGGCCGTCGTCATCGACCGTCACCTCCACGCCGCCCGTCAGACGGGCGGTGGCCGTCACCTTCACCCGGTCGGCGTGGGCGACGCCGTTGTCGATCAGATTGGCCAGGGCCCGGCGGAAGGCCAGCGGCCGCAGGCGCGCCTCCAGATCGCGGGTGATCTCGGTCTCGACCATCGCCCCGCCGCGCTCGGCGTCGGCGACCACGCCCTCGACCAGCTCCGACAGGCTTATTTCCTGAACCGCCTCCCCGCCTTCGCCGCGCGCGAAGGCCAGGTACTCGTCGATCATGTGCTCCATCTCGGAGAGGTCGCCCTTCATGGCCTCCAGCTGTTCGCTGGGTTCGGACATGGCCATTTCCAGCTTCAGGCGGGTCAGGGGCGTGCGCAGGTCGTGGCTGACGCTGGCCAGCAGGGCCGTGCGCTGCTCGATGTGACGGACGATGCGCGCCTTCATGGCCAGGAAGGCCTGGGCGGCCTGGCGGACCTCGCGGGCGCCATGCGGCTTGAAGTCGTGGTCCTCGCCCCGGCCGAAGGCGTCGGCGGCGTCGGCCAGGCGCTCGATGGCCCGCACCTGGTTGCGGATGAACAGGATCGCCACCGCCGTCAGCAACATGGTCGCCACCACCATCCACAGGATGAAGATGTGGCCCTGGGTGGCGTAGGCGCGGTCGCGCAGGGCGTAGATCTGCAGCACCCCGTCCTTCACCTGCACGCGGATGTCGATATAGGCGGTGTAGCGGGTGGTATCGAACCAGAACGGGTTCTCGAGCCGGTCGTCCAGGGCCTTGTCCAGGGAGCGATCCAGGGCCGCGAACAGCGAGGGCCGGTGGCCGGTCGGCAGCTTGCGGCCCTTCTGGAAGGCGATCGACAGCGACATCGAGTCCTCGGCCCGCTTGGCCAGCTTGTCGAGAGCGGCGGGGCTGGGGTCGTCCTCGTAGGACTGCACGGCCCAGGCGATATCGCCGGCCAGGCCTTCCGACAGCTTGCTGGTCACTGACTGCCAGTGGGCGTCAAAGAACGCCCAGGTCACGGCGATCTGCATCACCGCCACCGGCAGGATGATGATCAGCAGGCTGCGCCCGAACAGGCTGGTCGGCAGCCAGCGCTTGATGAACAGCGGGATGTAGAGCTTGGTGCGCAGGCGCATTAGCGGGGCAGCCCCCTCCGGCCCTCCGGGCCACCTCCCCCATGAAGGGGGAGGAGAACCCAGGATACTGCTCCCCCTTCATGGGGGAGCTGTCGCGAAGCGACTGAGGGGGACCGCCGCACGGTCAGTCCGGCGCCAGCCGATAGCCGATCCCCCGGACGGTCTGCAGGTAGCGCGGGTTCTTCGGGTCCGGCTCGATCTTGCGGCGCAGGCGGGTGACCTGGACGTCGACCGCGCGGCCGGTGGCGTCGGCGGTGTCGCGGGCCAGCTCCAGGCGGTCGACCGGCTCGTGGGCCGAGCGGGCCAGGCGGCGCAGCAGGGTGACCTCGGCCTCGGTCAGGCGCACGGCGTCGCCGTCGCAGGTCAGTTCGCCGCGATCGGCCTCGAACGTGCAGCGGCCCAGCAGCAGCGCCTTGGGGCCCACCGGCCGCGCCGACGACCGGCGCAGAATGGCCTCGATGCGCAGCAGCAGTTCCTGCGGCTCGAACGGCTTGCCCAGATAGTCGTCGACCCCGCTGGACAGGCCCTCGATGCGGTCGGCGGTCTGGTCGCGGGCGGTGAGCATGAGGATCGGCGTGCGACCGCTCTCGCCGCCCTTGGACCGCAGGCGCTTGGTGAAGGCCATGCCGTCCTCGCCGGGCATCATCACGTCCAGCACCATCAGGTCGAAGTCCAGCGCCCCGAACAGGCGATCGGCCCCGGCCGCATCCGAGGCGGCCGTGACCCGGAAGCCGGCCCGGCTGAGGAATTCCTTGATCAGCTTGCGCAGGCGGTCGTCGTCGTCGACGACCAGGATGTGACGCTCGCGGCGCTCTTCAGGACTCATGGCGGAACACTATCAGGTTTGACGGCGAGGGGCGCCGACGCCCTGGCGCGGGCCGGCCAGCGCCGCCAGGATCCGCCGCGCGCCGGCCACGCCGTCCAGGCCGCCGGTGCGATAGGCCCGGGCCAGCAGCGCCCGCAGGCGCTCGGCCGTGCGCTGCTCGAAGGCCACGCCCTCGGGGGTCAGGGTCGCCGGACGGCGGCGGCCGTCCAGATCGCCCGCGCCACGCGTGACCAGGCCGGCCTTCTGCAGGTCGGCCAGGGTGCGGCTGGCGGCCTGTTTGGAGAGACTGGTCAGCTTGGACAGGTCCTGCACGCCGATGCCCGGCCGGCGGCGCAGCAGGAACGTCGCGCGCCAGTGCGAACGGCCCAGGCCCAGGGTCTCGGCCTCCAGCGCCGCGTCGACCGCCGCCCACAGCGAGGCCTCGGCCAGCAGGATCAGCTCCAGCCCGCCGTCCAGCTCCTCCTCGCGGAGGATCAGGCGGGGATCGTCCGCACCGGGCTGCAGCGGGGCTATCATCGCGAGGAGTCCATTTTATTTGACGCACCCGGCCTCGGGGCGTCTAAGAGCCGGGTTTTCCAATAAGGAGGTCTTGGACCGATGTCTCTGGTTCCCTTCGACGATCGTGACGGTTGGATCTGGCTGGACGGCCAGTTCGTTCCCTGGCGCGAGGCGAAGGTGCACGTATTGACCCACGGCCTTCACTACGCCTCGTCCGTGTTCGAGGGCGAGCGGATGTACGGCGGCGAGATTTTCAAGCTGACCGAGCATACCGAGCGCCTGTTCAAGTCGGCCGAGATCCTCGACTTCAAGATCCCCTACACGGTGGCCGAGATCGACGAGGCCTGCAAGGCGACGGCGGCCAAGAACGGCCTCAAGGACTGCTATGTCCGTCCGATCGCCTGGCGCGGGTCGGAAATGATCGGCGTTTCGGCGCAACAGACCAAGATCCACGTGGCCATCGCCGTCTGGGAGTGGCCCAGCTACTTCGACCCGGCGACCAAGGCCAAGGGCATCCGCCTGACCTGGGCCAAGTACCAGCGTCCGGACCCCAAGACCGCCCCGGTCGCGGCCAAGGCCGCCGGCCTCTACATGATCTGCACCATCTCCAAGCACGCCGCCGAGAAGGACGGTTACGCCGACGCGATGATGCTCGACTATCGCGGCTATGTGGCCGAGGCGACCGGCGCCAACGTCTTCTTCGTCAAGGACGGCGCCCTGCACACGCCCAAGCCCGACTGCTTCCTGGACGGCATCACCCGCCGCACGGTGATCGACATCGCGCGCGGCAAGGGCATCGAGATCGTCGAGCGCCACATCCAGAAGGAAGAGCTCGCGACCTTCACCGAGTGCTTCATCGTCGGCACCGCCGCCGAAGTGACCCCGGTCTCCGAGATCGGCGAGTTCAAGTTCACGCCCGGCAAGTTGTCGCTGGACCTGATGGACACCTACGCGGCGCTGGTGCGGAACGAGGCGCTAACGCCGGCCTGAGCCGACCTAGTCGCTAGACGTGCTGACGAAGCCGCCCGGTTGATCCGGGCGGCTTTTTCGTGTTCCACATCCTGTGGTGGAGCTTGAGCGCATGTACATGAATCCGGTGGGTAGCGACGGCCGCCCGATCCCGACTCCGCCGGTGGCGCATCCCTGGCGGCGTGAACTTCTGGCGGTGGGAAAGTCTGGTCTAGGACTGGGGCTCCTATTCCTGCTCGTCGGCCCGACGATCAACCTCATCGCCAACCCGGCTTGGCTAGCGCGCGGCTGGTCTGAGATTGGATTGACTCTGCTGCGCACGGTCGCCGCCTGCCTGATCGCGGGACAGCTGATCTCCGCAACCTTCGTTCTGGTCTATCTCGCCTGCTGGCCTTTAATCCGCAAACAGCGGGGCTACAGGCTTGAGCGCCAGATTGACCGGCTTTCACCAGAAATGCTGGCCGAGTCGGTCGAGGTCGCAGAGGCGGCGGCCGACGCCGCGCAGAACGAGCGCATGCGGCGCGGCTGGGCCGACTGGGGGGAGTGGCTTCAAGCACGAGCCGCGCTGCGCCGAGCTCTATCGCAAGCCCCGCCGAGTTGGGCTGCTGGGCCAAAGCCGAGCGGTCTTGCTAAGGTAAGCATCATTCCCGCCCTGCTCATTGGATTCAGTGTGTGGATGGTCGCCGCCCTGGCGAGCCAGGCGCCGGAGCCGTGGCTGTACGTGTTTCCGGCGGGCTCCAGCGTCTATGCCGCCTACCTCTATGGCAAGGTCGCCACCCTGAGGGTCGAATTGACCGCCGACCGTTTAACTTTGCGCAGGTTCTGGCGGACGGTCTGGTCGATCCCGCGCGAGACTGCGGCGGTGGGCCAGAGCCCCAAGACCGGCGATTATGGCGTCTTTGACAAGACGACCGGAAAGGAGATCGGAGTGATCGCTGCCACGCCCTTCAAAACCAGCGACCTGGAGACCCTGGCGGACTGGTTCCGGTTTACAATCTGAAGAAAGCCGTCCGGGATCGCTCCCGGACGGCTCTGCAAGCCTGGTCGTAACAGAAGCGCCCTTAAGCCGCTTCCGCCTCTTCGTTCGCGGGGACCTGGCGGATCATGTAGTCGAAGGCCGAGAGCGAGGCCTTGGCGCCTTCGCCCATGGCGATGATGATCTGCTTGTAGGGCGTGACCGTCGCGTCGCCGGCGGCGAAGACGCCGGGCAGCGAGGTTTCGCCGCGATAGTCGACCTCGATCTCGCCACGGTTGGTCAGGGCGACGCCGCTGTCCTTCAGCCACTCGGTGTTGGGCACCAGGCCGATCTGGACGAAGACGCCTTCCAGGTCGACGCGGTGAACGCTGTCGTGGTTACGGTCCTTGTACGACAGGGCCGAGACCTTGCCGTTCTCGCCGTGGATCTCGGTGGTCATGGCCGAGGTGAGGATCTTGACGTTCGGCAGGCTAGCCAGCTTGCGTTGCAGCACGGCGTCGGCGCGCAGCTGGCTGTCGAACTCGATCAGCGTCACGTGGGCGACGATGCCGGCCAGGTCGATGGCCGCCTCGACGCCGCTGTTGCCGCCGCCGATCACCGCCACGCGCTTGCCCTTGAACAGCGGGCCGTCGCAGTGGGGGCAATAGGCCACGCCCTTGTTGCGGTACTCGGCTTCACCGGGGACGTTGACGTTCCGCCAGCGGGCGCCGGTCGACAGGATGACGGTGCGCGACTTCAGGCTGGCGCCGTTCTCCAGCTTGACCTCGATCAGGCCGCCCGGGGTCTTGGCCGGAACCAGACCGACGGCCTTCTGCAGGTTCATGATGTCGACGTCGTATTCCTTGACGTGCTGCTCCAGCGCCGAGGCCATCTTCGGGCCCTCGGTGTGGGGGACCGAGATGAAGTTCTCGATAGCCATGGTGTCCAGCACCTGGCCGCCGAAGCGCTCGGCGGCGACGCCGGTGCGGATGCCCTTGCGGGCGGCGTAGACCGCCGCGGCCGCGCCGGCCGGACCACCGCCGATGACCAGCACCTCGAAAGCGTCCTTGGTCTTGATCTTCTCGGCCATCCGGTCGCCCGCGCCGGTGTCCAACTTGGCCAGGATCTGCTCGACGTCCATGCGGCCCTGTCCGAAGGCTTCGCCGTTCAGCAGGATGGTCGGCACGGCCATGACCTGGCGGGCCTCGACCTCGTCCTTGAACAGGGCGCCGTCGATGGCGACGTGGCTGATGCGCGGGTTCAGGGCGCTCATGGTGTTCAGCGCTTGCACCACGTCGGGGCAGTTCTGGCAGGATTGCGAGAAATAGGTCTCGAAGCGATAGTCGCCGTCCAGCGCCTTGATCCGTTCGATGACCTCGGCGTCGATGCGCGGCGGGTGGCCGCCCACGTGCAGCAGGGCCAGCACCAGCGAGGTGAATTCGTGGCCCAGGGGCAGGCCGGCGAAACGCACATCCGCATCGCCCGAGGCGCGCGTGATGGCGAAGGAAGGCTTGCGGGCGTTGTCGCCCGACAGGTTCAGGCTGACCTTGTCCGACGTCGCGGCGACGTCTTCCAGCAGGGCCAGCATCTCCTTCGACCCGGCGTCATCGGCCAGGGAGGCGACCAGTTCGATCGGCTGGCGCAGGTTCTGCAGATAGGTGGTCAACTGGGTCTTCAGACCGGCGTCCAGCATGGCGCGCTCCCAAAAAGGCTAGGGGGAGAGAAAGGTAGCGTTCGATTTTCGGGGGGGGAGGATCGAACGCGGCGTACGATCGAGGGCCGGGCCGCCGACCGGTCCGAATGAACGGCCGGCGGTCCGGGTAGTCGTTAGGCTTTAGATCTTGCCGACCAGGTCGAGCGACGGGGCCAGGGTCTTTTCACCCTCTTCCCACTTGGCCGGGCAGACTTCGCCCGGGTGGCTGGCCACGTACTGGGCGGCCTTGATCTTGCGCAGCAGCTCGATGGCGTTGCGGCCGATGCCTTCGGCGGTGACTTCCATGAACTGGATCACGCCTTGCGGGTCGACCAGGAAGGTGCCGCGGTCGGCCAGGCCGACGCCCGGACGCATGATCTCGAAGTTGTTGGTCACCACGCCCGACGGGTCGCCGATCATGGTGTACTTGATCTTGCCGATGGCCGGCGAGCTGTCGTGCCAGGCCTTGTGCGAGAAGTGCGTGTCGGTCGACACCGAGTAGATCTCGACGCCCAGGCGGGTGAAGACGTCGTAGTTGTCGGCCAGGTCTTCCAGCTCGGTCGGGCAGACGAAGGTGAAGTCGGCCGGGTAGAAGAAGAAGACCGACCACTTGCCCTTGGTATCGGCTTCGCTGACCGTGACGAACTTGCCGTCCTTGTAGGCCTGGGCGGTGAAGGGTTTGATCTCGGTGTTGATCAGCGACATGAGGCGCTCCGGTTGGAAGAAGATGGGCCCTGTTACAGCGCCGACTCGCGATTGATCAAATTGATAAAACTTCTCCACGGGATAGAGTGGATCTATTGATTTCGCAAAGGCGAAAGGGGTTTGGGCTACTTGCTCTGTATTCATTGATCGAATGATGAATTATCGAATATCGAGTATGGAGCGTTAGCGCCGCCTGGCCAGCCCGTTGTCGCAAAAACTTGTGGAGCCAAGGCTCCCCGCGCCGCCGTTTCGCGGCGATGGCCGTGTCTAGCCTCATATTGGTCAGACCAATTTTGTTGATCGGCTAGGCCATCTCGTGCGAACCCTTGCGCGCGAGCCCTTGCCTGTGGAACGCCTATCGCTTGTGCGATCAGGGCGTCACGACCATGGTCCCGCATCCAGTGGAGTGTGATTTGACCGGCAAGAGACCGACCATCGACGACGTCGCCCGCGTTTCGGGCGTGGCGCGCGTGACGGTGTCTCGAGTGCTGAACGGCGGCCCCAACGTCCGTGACGAGGTCCGGACCCGCGTCATGCGGGCCATCGAGCAGCTGGACTACAAGGTCAATCCGCAGGCCCGCAGCCTAGCCGGCGGGGCCAGTCGGCTGCTGGCCTTCGTCTTTGCCTCGGATCTCGAGAACGACCCGAACTCCTATTACGAGTCCGCCCTGGAGCTGGGGGCCCTGCGCGCCTGCCTGACCCTGGGCTATCAGGTTCTGGTCCAGAACGTCCCGCAACAGACGCCCGACCGCGAGAAGCGGGTGCTGGACCTGATCACCAGCCAGCGCTGCGAGGGCCTGATCCTGTCGCCGCCCTACAGCGACGACGTCTCGCTGATCCAGGCGGCCCTGGCCCAGGGCTGCAAGGTGGTGACCGTGTCGCCGGGCGGACCGGGGCGCGGGATCGTCGACGGCGTCGGGGTCGACGACGAGGCCGGCGGCTACGACATGGCGTGCGAGCTGCTGAGCCTGGGCCATCGCCGGTTCGGCTTCATCGCCGGACTGGAGGGCCACCTCTCGGCCGACCGCCGCATGAAGGGCTTCGAGCGCGCCTTGGCCGAACAAGGTCTGGGCGACGACGCCTGGATCATGGCGCGCGGCGACTTCACCTTCCGCTCGGGCACGCACCTGGCGCCGGGGCTGCTGGACCATCCGCTGAGCCCCAGCGCCCTGGTCTGCGCCAACGACGACATGGCCGCCGGCGCCCTGTCGGCCGCCCACGCGCGGGGCCTCAGCATCCCCCGCGACCTGTCGATCACCGGCTTCGACGACGCCCCCGTCGCCGCCATCGTCTGGCCGCCTTTGACCACGGTGCACCAGCCGGTCAAGGTGCTGGGCCAGCGCGCCGTCGAGATGCTGGTGGCCCGCCTGACCGGAGCCAACACCGCGTCCGAGCCGGTCTTCCAGCAGCTTGACCACGCGGTTGTTCGCCGCCAGACCACGGCCGCGCAGTAGCGACCATACCGGACTTCCTGTTTCGATCTTGACAACGTTGTCGCCTGCCGTGCTAGTGGAAGCGCTTCCATGGAAGCGCTTCCACGGCCGAGGTTGGCCTCACGAGAAAAGTCGGTCGCCCGCGCAGGGGCGGCTTCAGAGGGGAGAACTAGAATGCGAAACCGCAAAAGCGGGACGCGTCCGTCCGTCCAGAAATTTTACGTCACCGCCTCCACGGCCGCCATCAGCCTGGCCTTGGCCGGCTCGGCGTGGGCCCAGGCCGCCGCTCCGGCGCCGCAGGCCGACGACACGGTCGACGCCATCGTGGTGACCGGCATCAAGGCCGGCATCCAGAACTCGATCAACATCAAGAAGAACGAGACCTCGATCGTCGAGGCCGTCTCGGCCGAGGACATCGGCAAGCTGCCGGACGTGTCGATCGCCGAGTCGATCGCCCGCCTGCCGGGCCTCGCCGCCCAGCGCGTCAACGGTCGCGCCCAGGTGATCTCGATCCGCGGTCTCGCCCCCGACTTCACCACCACCCTGCTGAACGGCCGCCAGCAGGCCAGCTCCGGCGACAACCGCGCCGTCGAGTTCGACCAGTATCCGTCGGAACTGCTGTCCAGCGTCGTGATCTACAAGACGCCCGACGCCCAGGTCTCGGGCATGGGCCTGTCGGGCACTGCCGACCTGCGCACCGTGCGCCCGCTGGAATACGGCAAGCGCGTCCTGGCCGTGAACCTGCGCGGCGAGAAGACCTCGGGCAAGAAGCTGAACGACGACTCCCACAACGTGGGCGGCCGCTTCAGCGCCAGCTACATCAACCAGTTCGCCGACGGTACCATCGGCGTGGCCCTGGGCTACGCCCACCTGGATTCGCCGTCGCAGGTGAAGCGCTACAAGGCCTACGGCTATGAGGCCTTCCCGCCCGAGTCGACCTCGCCGGACAGCGCCGACGGCGCCCTGATGCTGAACGGCCAGGAAATCATGGCCGTCTCGCGCAACAACAAGCGCGACGCGGTCATCGGCATCTTCGAGTACCAGCCGAACGACCGGATCCACTCGACGCTGGACCTGTACTACTCGACCTTCAATCAGAAGGAGACGACGCGCGGCGCCCAGTGGTTCTCGAACCCCTATGCCGACGGCGTGACCTATTCGAACGTCACGAGCGCCGACATGGGCGGCTCGAAGTTCGCCACCGGCGGTACGCTGAACCACGGCGTGCCGATCGTGCGCAACGACTACAACACCCGCCGGGACCAGCTGTTCTCGGCCGGCTTCAACAACGAATTCCAGCTGACCGAGAAGACCAAGCTGGTCGCCGACCTGTCCTATTCGTCGAACAAGCGGAAGGAACAGATCATGGAGACCTACGCCGGCTACGGCCGTGGCGTGGGCGGGGTCACCGGGTCGACGGGCGACGTGGGCCGCACCTATGACACCATCGGCTTCAAGGTCGCCGACAACGGGTTCTCGCAGTATGACGAGGGTCTGAACTACGCCGACGCCAGCAAGGTCACCCTGGGCGACCGCGCCCCGTGGGGCGGCTGGGGCCATGACGGCTCCATCCGCTATCCGCACGTCAAGGAAGACGTCAAGGCTGTCGATATCCGCCTTGAGCACGAGATGGACGGCTTCATCACCCAGCTGTCGGGCGGCGTGAACTACACCAAGCGCGACAAGGGCAAGACCGTCTCGGACAACGACCTGTTCCTGAAGAACGGTCGCCAGCAGGTCTATGTCGATCAGGCCGACCTGGTCTCGCCGACCAACCTGGGCTTCGCCGGCTTCGGCGATGTCATCTCCGTCAAGATCGGCGACGTCTGGAAGAAGTACTACAACTCGGCCCCGATCCTGGACGCCAACTACTACGACAAGAACTGGGACATCACCGAAGAGGTCACGACCTTCTTCGCCAAGGCCAACTTCCAGAGCGGCCCGGTGCGCGGCAATGTCGGCGTGCAGGTGGTGCAGCAGAAGCAGGAATCGAGCGGCGTCGTGATCAACGGCCTGGCCTCGGGCCAGCCGATCGTCCCGACCAAGATCAACGCCAAGGACGACTACACCGACGTCCTGCCCAGCATGAACCTGATCTATGACCTGGGCGGCGGTCACCGCCTGCGCTTCGCCCTGTCCAAGACCATGGCCCGTCCGCGCATGGACGACATGCGCGCCAACGTGACGCCGGGCTTCAACGGCCTGGTCTGCTCCAGCCAGCCTTGCGGTCCGGGCACGACGGTCAATCCGTGGTCGGCCTCGGGCGGCAACCCGCACCTGAAGCCGTGGATGGCTAAGGCCGCCGACCTGGCCTACGAGTGGTATGTCAGCCCCGCGACCTATGTGTCGGTGGCCGGCTTCTATAAAAAGCTCGACACCTACATCTATCAGCAGTCGGGCACGTTCGACTTCACGGGCATCCCGCTGCCGGCGGGCGCCAACATCCCGGCCGGGACGATCATCAACAACATCGGCCAGATCACCCTGCCGGCCAACGGCAATGGCGGCACGGTCAAGGGTCTGGAGTTCAGCGGCGCGGTCGAGTTCGGCCAGTTCGCGGACATCCTGAAGGGCTTCGGCCTGCAGGGCAGCCTGTCGCTGACCAAGTCGAACCTGAACCCGACCACCAGCACAGACGCCAAGCAGGCCGTCCGCATCCCGGGCCTGTCGGGCACGGTCTACAACGTCACCGGCTACTACGAGCGCGGCGGATTCCAGGCGCGCATCAGCCAGCGCTACCGCTCGGCCTTCAAGGGCGAAGTGGTGCAGCTGTTCGCCACCCGGGGCTTCACCGAGATCCTGGCCGACAAGCAGGTGGACGCCCAGATCGGCTACACCTTCAACGACGGCCCGCTGGAGAACCTCGGGCTCCTGCTGCAGGTCAACAACCTGACGGACTCGCCGTACCGCACGCGCCTCGGCCTCGATGGCGGCGGCACGAAGACCCAGGGCGGCGGTTCGCTGCCGGAGACCTACGAGAAGTACGGCCGTCAGATCCTGTTCGGCGTGAACTATCGGTTCTAAGCAGAAGGCTGAGCTGGCCGCGCTCCCCCTGCGGCTTGGCTCGCCAGGCAAGAACCAATCGGAGGCGGGGTCGCCCAACGGCGGCCCCGACCTTCGAACTTAACGGGAGGCGGGTGGTTGCAACCGCTCAAGAAGATACTGATCGCCGGCGGCGGGTCCGCGGGCTGGATGACGGCGGCGCTGTGCTCGCGGCTGTTCCAGGGTCTCTATGAGATCGTCCTGATCGAGTCCGAGCAGATCGGCACGGTCGGGGTCGGGGAAGCGACCATCCCCGCCATCAAGAAGTTCAACGAGCTGCTCGGCCTCGACGAGGACGACTTCCTGCGCAAGACGCAGGGGTCCTTCAAGCTGGGCATCGAGTTCCGCAACTGGTTCCGCAAGGGCGAGGGCTATCTGCACGGCTTCGGCGTACTGGGCCAGGACCTGGGCTGGCTGCGCGTCCACCAGTACTGGCTGCGGATGCGCGAACTGGGCCAGGCCCCGGACTTCGAGGCCCTGTCGATCAACAACGCCATGGCGCGGCAGGACAGGTTCATGCGCGCCCGGGCCGACATGGCCGAGTCGCCCATCGGCCACATCGCCCACGCCTTCCACTTCGACGCCGGTCTCTACGCCAAACACCTGTCGACCTACGCCCAGGCGCGTGGCGTCCAGCGGCGCGAGGGCAAGATCGTCGACGTGACGCTGCGGCCCGACGACGGCTTTGTGCAGTCGGTGACCATGGATGACGGCGCGGTCATCGCGGCCGACTTCTTCGTCGACTGCTCGGGCTTCCGGGGCCTGATCATCGAGCAGGCCCTGAAGACCGGCTACGACGACTGGACCCGCTGGCTGCCGGCCGACCGGGCCATCGCCGTGCCGACCGAGCGCTCGGCGCACTTCACGCCCTATACCCGCTCGACGGCGCACGACGCCGGCTGGCAGTGGCGGATCCCGCTGCAGCACCGCACGGGCAATGGCCACGTCTATTCCAGCCAGTACATCGACGACGACGAGGCCGAGCGCGTCCTGCTGTCGAACCTGGACGGCGCCCAGCGCGCCGACCCGCTGCGCATCCGCTTCACCACCGGCAAGCGCAAGAAGATCTGGAACAAGAACTGCGTCTCGGTGGGTCTCGCCAGCGGCTTCATGGAGCCTCTGGAGTCCACCAGCCTGCACCTGATCCAGTCGGCCGTGATCCGCATGGTCCGCCTGCTGCCCGATGGCGGCTTCGACCAGGCCAATGTCGACGAGTTCAATCGCCAGAGCGACTTCGAATACGAGCGCATCCGCGACTTCATCATCCTTCACTACAAGGCCACCGAGCGCGACGACACGCCGTTCTGGCGCCACTGCCGCGACATGGAAGTCCCCGCCACCCTGCAGCGAAAGATGGATCTCTTCCGCGCCAACGGCCGGGTGTTCCGCGAGGACGACGAGCTGTTCACCGAGGAGAGCTGGATCCAGGTGTTCCTGGGCCAGGGCGTGATCCCGCGCGGCTACGACCCGCTGGTTCGTGTCCACTCGGACGAGGCCATCGCCACCCACCTCGGCAATATCCAGACCGTCATCGGCAAGTGCCTGAACGTGATGCCCAGCCACGCCGAGTTCGTGGCCCGCGCGTGCCAGGCCCCGCCGCTGCCGGCGACCCCTGTTCCAGTCCCCTAGACGTTTTCGACGGAGTAACGCCATGACGACCGCCGCCCAGCCTTCATCCGCCCTGCGGATCCTGTGCCGGACCACCGCCGCCGTGGCGTTGCTCGCCCTGACCCCGATGTCGGGTGTGCTCGCTCAGGTCATGCCGAGCAAGGACAGCGCCCCGCTGGCCCCGCGCGCCAATGACCCGGCCTGGGCTCGCGCCGACGCCCTCGTCAAGCAGATGACGATGGACGAGAAGATCACGTACCTGCACGGGCTGTTCCCGCCCATCACCAAGCCGGCCCCGGCCGACATGATCCCCTCGGCCGGCTACGTGCCGGGCGTGCCGCGCCTGAAGATCCCGACACTGCGTGAGAGCGACGCCAGCCTGGGCGTGGCCAACCAGGTCGAGCAGCGTAAGGGCGACGTCGCCACCGCCCTGCCTTCAGGTCTCGCTTTGGCCTCGACCTTCGAGCCGAAGCTGGCCTATGCCGGCGGCGCGATGATCGGCGCCGAGGCCCGCGCCAAGACCTTCAACGTGCTGCTGGCCGGCGGCGTCAACCTGACCCGCGACCCGTGGGCCGGCCGCAATTTCGAGTATCTGGGCGAAGACCCGCTGCTGGCCGGCGAGATGGTCGGCGAGCAGATCAAGGGCGTTCAGTCCAACCATATCGTCTCGACGATCAAGCACTTCGCCCTCAACGCCCAGGAGACCGGCCGCCACGTGATGGACGCGCAAATTGGCGAAGCGGATTTGCGCGAGAGCGACCTGCTGGCCTTCCAGATCGCGATCGAGAAGAGCAACCCCGCCTCGGTCATGTGCGCCTACAACAAGGTCAATGGCGACTGGGCCTGCCAGAACGACTTCCTGCTGAACAAGGTGCTGAAGCGCGACTGGAACTATCCGGGCTTCGTGATGTCCGACTGGGGCGCGGTGCACAGCACCACCAAGGCGGCTCTGGCCGGCCTCGACCAGCAGTCGGGCCAGGAACTGGACAGCCAGATCTTCTTCGGCGACGACCTGAAGGCCGCCGTGGCCAAGGGCGAGGTCAGCCAGGCTCGCGTCGACGACATGGTCCGCCGCATCCTGCACGGGGTGATCACCTCGGGCCTGATGGACAACCCGACCCCGACGACGGCCCAGCCGATCGACTACGCCGCCCACGCCAAGGTCGCCCAGGCCGTGGCCGAACGCGGCTCGGTGCTGCTGAAGAACGACGGAAACCTGCTGCCGCTGGCCAAGACGGCCAAGAAGATCGTGCTGATCGGCGCCCATGCCGATGTCGGGGTGATCTCGGGCGGCGGCTCGTCGCAAGTGCGTTCGGTCGGCGGCGCGCCGGTCGAGATCCCGCTGAACGGCGGCGAGGCGGCCTCGTTCGTCCGCGTCACCTGGCACGCCTCCTCGCCGCTGGAGGCGATCAAGGCCGCCGCGCCGGGCGCGCAGGTGATCTATGTCGACGGCAAGGACCCGGCCGCCGCAGCCGCCGCCGCCAAGGACGCCGACGTCGCCATCGTCTTCGCCTGGCACTGGCAGACCGAGGCCCAGGATGCGCCCTCGATCGTCCTGCCCGACAACCAGGACGCCCTGATCGACGCCGTCGCCGCCGCCAACAAGCATTCGATCGTGGTGCTGGAGACCGGCGGCCCGGTGACGATGCCGTGGCTGGATCGGGTCGGCGCGGTGCTGCAGGCCTGGTATCCTGGCCAGCGCGGCGGCCAGGCCATCGCCCGCCTGCTGTTCGGCGAGGTCAACCCGTCGGGCCGCCTGGCCATGACCTTCCCGAAGTCCGCCGACCAGGCCCCCCGCGCCAGCGCGCCGGGCTTCGCCGAGCAGGCCGCCATCGACGACGCCCGCCGCGCCGGCCAGAAGGTCGACGGCATCAAGGGCTTCGCCGTGCAGTATCCGGAGGGCGCCGCCGTCGGCTACCGCTGGTACGCGCAGGAAAAGCGTCAGCCGCTCTATCCGTTCGGCTACGGCCTCTCCTATACGGCCTTCGCCTACAAGAACCTCAGGGTCGAGGACGCGGCGGGCCTGAAGGTCAGCTTCGACGTCACCAACACCGGCAAGGTCGCCGGCGCCGACACGCCGCAGCTCTACGTCACGGCGGGCAAGCGCAAGCCGATGGTCCGCCTGGCGGGCTTCGAGAAGGTCGACCTGGCGCCGGGCCAGACCAAGCGCGTCACCCTGACCGTCGAGCCGCGCCTGCTGGCCGACTACGATGTCGCCAAGCCGGGCTGGACGATCCCGGCCGGCAGCTATCCGCTCTATGTCGGCAGCCACGCCGGGGACATGGCCCTGACCGGCAAGGCCAACCTCAAGGCCTGGTCGCGGAAGCCGTAATGCGCGTTCTGTCTCTCACCCTCGCCGCCGCGCTCGTCGCGGCGGCCCCCGCCCACGCCGCGCCCAAGCTGAAAAGCTGGGTGACGACGGGCGACAGGAGCCAGCTTCTGGCCGCCCAGGCCCCGTCGGGCATGGCGACCGCCGAGGCCGTCGCCGGCCTGCCGGTCATCGTCGTCGACGCCAAGGAGCGGCACCAGACCATGGTCGGCTTCGGGGCGTCGATCACCGACGCCTCGGCCTGGCTGATCCAGAACAAGCTGACGCCCACCCAGCGCGACGGCCTGCTGCGCGAACTCTATGGACGCGGGGAGGGCGGCCTCGGCTTCAGCTTCACCCGCGTCACCATCGGCGCGTCGGACTTCTCGCTGGACCACTACAGCCTGGACGACGCGCCAAGCGGCGCGGCCGATCCGACGCTGGCGCACTTCTCGCTGAAGCGGCCTCAGGAATTCGTCTTTCCGACCGTCCGCGCGGCCCTGAAGATCAATCCAGACTTGAAGATCATGGCCTCGCCGTGGAGCGCTCCGGCCTGGATGAAGACCACCGGCTCCCTGGTGAAAGGCCAGCTGAAGCCCGAGGCCTATCCCGTCTATGCCGACTTCTTCGCCCGCTACATCAAGGAAGCCAAGAAGGTCGGGGTCCCCACCGACTATCTCAGCATCCAGAACGAGCCCGACTTCGAGCCGGAGAACTATCCGGGCATGCGCTGGCTCCCCGCCGACCGCGCCAGGTTCTTCGGCGAGAACCTGGCCCCGGTGTTCGCGCGCCAGAAGATCGCGACCAAGGCGCTGGACTGGGATCACAACTGGGACAAGCCCGAGCAGCCGATGACCGTGCTGGCCGACGCCAAGGCCAAGGCCTTCGTCGCCGGCGTCGCCTGGCACTGCTATGCCGGCCAGGTCGACGCCATGGAGACCGTCCGCGCCGCCCATCCGGACAAGGACGTGTTCTTCACCGAGTGCTCGGGCGGCGAATGGGCCCCCAAGTTCGACGACAGCTTCTCGTGGATGGTCGAACAGCTGATCATCGGCTCGACCCGTCGCGGCGCGCGCGGCGTCTTGATGTGGAACCTGGCCCTGGACGAAAAGTTCGGCCCCCACGCCGGCGGCTGCGGCGACTGCCGTCCGGTGGTGACGATCGACAGCGCGAGCGGCGCGATCACCCGTACCCAGGAATATTACGCCTTCGGCCAGGCTAGCCGCTTCGTGAAGCCCGGCGCGGTGCGGATCGGCTCGCCGGAAAAGGTCGGCGACCTGCGCACGGTCGCTTTCCACAACCGCGACGGCGGCCGCGTGCTGCTGGTGCTGAACACCGGCAAGGCGCCGGCGGACTTCGCCATCGTCGAGGGCGCCCGCCGCTTCAAGGCCAGCATCCCGGCGCGGGCGGCGACGACGTTTACCTGGTGATCAATGTTTCCCTCTCCCCTTGCGGGAGAGGGTGGCCCGCGCAGCGGGTCGGGTGAGGGGTTGAAAGCAGTATCCGCCCTGACAGCCTAGCGGCCACTGCGGCTTGTCGGTTTGCGCGACCCCTCATCCGTCAGCCTGCGGCTGACACCTTCTCCCGCAGGGGGAGAAGGAAAACCTAAGTCGAGATCTTAGCTTCCAGCTCGTTCAGCCGGGCCCGCGTCGCCGCGAGGTCCGGCCCGAACCGCGTCGGATCTGTGGCGGCGAGGCGGCCGGCGATATCGTAGCTTTCGCGGTAGAGATCCAACGCCCGCATGCGGTGGCCCCGGTCCTCGCGCAGGTCGGCCAGGCGTTCCAGGTTCACCGACAAGGCGCGCTGAGCGCCCGTGTCGCCAGCCTCGCGGCCGCCGCGCGAACGGCGGAGCGCCAGGGCTTCCTCGAAGGCCGCGAGGGCGGCGTCCAGGCGGCCCTCGGTCTCGGCCACGTCGCCGACGCCCGACAGCGAGCCGGCCAGCAGCTCGGCGCTCTCGTCGTCGCCCCGCGTCTGGCGCACCTGGCGGGCGTAGGAAACCGAGGTGTCATAGGCCTCGGCCGCGTCGTCCATCTGGCCCTGGGCGCGGGCGAAGTCGCCGAGATCGCGATAGACGATCGCCATCTCCTCGTCAGTGCGGGCGGTGGTCTTCATCGCCGAGAGGGTGCGGGCGGCCTCGTGCCAGGATTCTTCGCGGCTGAGCGAGACCAGACGAGCGCGCAATTCCGGGAAGCTTGGTGGGCGGGGCGGCGGGGCGGGTTGCGGGGCGGCGACCGGCGCCGCCACCGGCATGACGGACGGGGCGACAAGCTCTGGCGTGGGATGGGCTTGCAGCGACGTTGCGACGGGCTCGGGCGCCGGGGGCGCGACCACCGTTTGCGCTTCAGGCTCTTGCAGCTCCAGGCCGAAGGCCATCGGCGCGGCGCGCTTCCTGGGCTTCCGGCGGGGGAGCAGGGCGGCGACGATGAGCCCTCCGCCCACCATCGCCGCCGCCACACCGGCGGCGGGGCGATGCGGCTCGAACGGTCCGAGGTCGAGATTCGTGGCCCAGTTCCCCAGCGAGCCCCAACCCGCCACCACGTATCCCGACGTCGCCAGGATCAGCCCCAAGATGATCCCAACCAGTCGCGCCAGCATCACGTCCCCCCAGACGTTCACCCAAACAGGCGTCGCCCCCCGAAAGGGGCGTCCCACCGCCAGGCCGCACAAGTCATCCGATGGCCCCGCTTCCGTCGAGCCGTCTCAACCGGCAGGGGAAGGGGGGCGAGCGGATGACTCTTCAGCGGGCGCCTGGCGGTACGGGCGCCTCTAAATCAGCCACGCTTGCGGGCGCGGATACGCCTCGCCGCGCGCCAGATAGTAGATGCCCAGCACGCAGCGGGCCACGAACCACAGGCCGACCGCGCCCAGAATGAGGCCGCCGGCGATGATCATCGGCAGGCCGACCAGCACGATCAGCATCGGGATGCCGAAGAAGATCAGCAGGCCGCCGATCAGGAACCAGGCGATCGACAGCCAGAAGGTCCGGATGGCGAAGGTGTAGTGGCTCGCATTGATGGGCCCGGCGGCGTCGCGGTTCACATAGGCGACGATCAGGCCGATGATCCAGGTCAGGCCGTTGGTGAAGCCCAGCAGATACAGGCCATAGACGACGGCCGGCAGGACCTTGTCCTCTTCGGCCACGGGGGTGACGGCGGTGGTGTCGGTCATGGTCTTACAGCATCCAGTTCTTGGGCGTGGGATAGGGTTGGCCCTTCAGCAGGTTCGACAGGCCGACGACGCCGCGCACGACCAGCCAGACGCCGATGGCGGGCAGCAGGACGATGCCGATCCCGACCGGGGTCAGCAGCAGGGCGACAATGCTGAAGCCCAGCGCAAACCAGAACGTCCGGATCTGGAATTCGTAGTGGCTGGCCAGCCACTCGGGTGCGTCCTTGCGGCTGATATAGGCGATGATCGCGCCGATCAGGCTGGTCAGGCCGCCGGTCACACCGCCCGCGATGTGCAGGGCGTAGATGACGCCGGGCAGGGTCTTGTCGTCCTGCAAACGTGGCGGGACGGCGGGGTCGATGGCGCCAGGGTCGGTAATGGAGTCGGTCACGAGCTTGAGCCTAAGAGAACGTCGTTGGATCAATGGTCGCGCCGAACGCCGCCTGATGCAAATGAAGGTGGCGTCATGAAGGCGAAGTAACCCGGCTGCGCCGGGAGAGGCCCCTAAGGCAGCAGATCGCTCGGCGGGTCGTGGGGATCGAACGGCGCCCCCCGGTTCAGCCAGGGCAGGGCGGCGAACATCAGGATCAGCACGAAGCTCATCCGCGCGGCCATGTCGATGCCGACCGAGGCCATGCCGGCCGACAGCGAGAACAGCAGCATGGCCGCCGCGCCGAACGCGGTCAGGCCGATCACCCAGGTCAGGGCGGCGCGCGCCTCGAACCGCGCCAGGCCAAAGCGCGCGCGCGGGGCCAGATCCGCGCCGACGGCGGCGATGGCGCGGGCCAGGGTCGAGAAACTGGCCAGCCGGTCCTCGAACTGGCCGGGACCGAGATAGCTCTGCGAGGCGATGCTGATGCGGCGGCGGCCGAAGGTCAGCAGCAGGCTGCGACGCCGGCCGCCGGTCTTGTCGGTCGCCAGGCTGTAGCGGGTCAGGCTGGACAGCGGAAAGCGGCGCTCGACCTTGCCGCGGGTCTCCACCAGCGCGCCGGCCTCCAGGGTCCAGACCGTCTCGGGCTGGAAGGGGGCGAGCCGGGCGCTGTGGGTGACCGCCATGGACTAGGACCGGACGGCGGTGATCTCGACGCCGGCGGCGGCCGCGTGTGGGGCCAGGGCCAGGGGCTTCTCGACCCGCACCCGGGCGCGGGTGACGCGCGGATCGGCGAAACAGGCCTGGGCCAGGCGCTCGGCGAAGGTCTCGACGAGGTCGATATGGCCCTCGGCGGCGATGGCGCGGGCGGCCTCGCCGATGGTCTCGTAGTTGACGGTGTCGCCCAGGCGCTCGCAGTGGCTTGCGGCCACATCCAGCTCCACATCCACGACCAGCGGCTGCATGCGGCCGTGCTCGTGGTCGTAGACGCCGATCTCGGCGTCGACCTTCAGGCCACGGACGAAGACCTTGGTGACGATGATCCGCGCCAAGGGAGCGTCGGCGGGCGCGGTGTCGGCGAGGGAAGCAGGAGCGGCCATTCGATCCGGTTTCGCTAGAAGTCGTTGATGCTGTTGTCCGCGCGCAGGCACCACTGACCTGGCGCCCAACCGGCGAGGCCGGCCATGTCCGTGGCGTCCAGGCCGACCGTATTGGTCGGGGTTTCCTGGATCTTGAGGGACTCTAGCGTGAACAGGCCGTCGATGGCGAGGAAAGCCTTGGCCTTCAGCGCCATGGCGATCGCCAGGGCCTCGGTGGTCGGGTCGCCGTCGAAGGTCATGACCCGCGCCAGGGTCTCGGGCTCGTGCTCGCGGAAGAAGCCGATCAGCGGGTCGGCCAGATTGGCCTGGAAGGCGTGGTCCACGAAGCCGTCGATCCAGCCGTGCCAGGCGCGCTTGGCCCGCTCGAACGAGGCCGTCATGTTCGAGCCGCCCAGGTCCAGCGGCGTGGCCGGGCGCAGGCGGATGAAGACGTACTCGTCGTGGCCATGCGGCGTCTTGCACTTGGACGACGGGTCGCTCAACAGCCGGTGGGCCATGGAGTACCGGCGATTGAATTCGAGGCTAAGCATCTGGAATACCTGGACCGGCCGCCCGGTATCGGCCGAGCGCGGCGCGGAGCGCGTCAAATGTGGAAGGGCGGTTCGGCGAAACGACGGTGACGAATAGTCGAGCGCTTCAGAGAGGCCGCGCCCTTATCATGAACAGCAGGTGCAGCGCAAAATATAGTTGCGCCGCGCCCCTTCGCCAGACCTCGGTCCGCTAGACCTCTGGGTCGTAAGCCACGTCGCGCGGGCGGCCCAGCAGGCTCTCGCCGCCGTCGATGGTCAGGGTCTGGCCCGAGAAGGCCGGGGTGTCGACGATGAAGAGCAGGGCGCGGGCCAGGTCGGCCGGGGTGCTGCTGACGCCCGACGGCGTGGCGCGGGCGGCGCGGACATAGTCGTCCTGCGTCTGCTTGCCCGAGGGCAGGGTGACGCCCGGGGACAGGCCGCAGACCCGCACCTTCGGGGCCAGCGCCAGGGCCAGCACCGGGGTCAGGGCGGCCAGGCCCAGCTTGCCGGCGGTGTAGGCGAAGTAGTCGGGATTGGGCCGCAGCACCTTCTGGTCCAGCAGGTTCACCACCAGGCCGGTCTCGGCCTCGCCCAGGGCCGTGGCGAAGGCCTGGATCAGGAACACCGGCGCGGTCAGGTTGGTGGCGATGTGCCGGTCCCAGCGCTCCGCAGTCAGGGTCTCGAAGGTGTCATACTCGAACAGCGAGGCGTTGTTGACCAGCAGGTCCAGCCGGCCGAACCGGGCGCGGACGGCGCCGACCAGGGCCTGGCCCTCGGCGGGGATCGAGAGGTCGGCCTGGAACAGCGCCACGACATGGCCGTCGGCGGTCAGGGCGTGGGCAAGAGCCTGGGCGTCCTGCGCCGAGCTCCGATAGTGCAGGGCGACGGCGTAGCCGGCTTCCGCCAGCGCCCGCGCCAGGACAGCGCCGATACGTCGCGCGGCGCCGGTGACGAGCGCGACTTTCAGAGGGGCGCTCGTCACGAAGGCCGGACCTTGAACCACTCGACGCCGGCCGCACGGGTCTCCGGGAAGATCTCCGGCTTGACGACGCGCACCCAGCAGGCGTCGACCAGCGGGTCGAGGAATGCCGCGTCGACGGCCTCCTGCAGCAGGGTTTCCAGCAGGTCGACATGGTCGCGGCCCTGCCAGCCCACGATCAGGGCGCGCACCGGATCATAGTCGATATAGGTCCCCGGACCGGTGAACTCGGTCCGGGAATACAGCCGCACGCTGAAGCGCAGCCGGTTGGGGCGCTCGGGATGGCGCTCCCACGGGTGCAGCCCGCAACGGACCAGAACCTCGACGTCCTCCAGCACCGCGACCTGATGCGGCGCGGCGGTCTGCCAGTCGAAGGGGCCCGTCATCGCTTAGTCGACGCGGCCGAACTCGAAGAAGTTCAGGCCCAGGATGACAGCCAGGAAAATGGCGATGACACCGATGGCGATCATGGCGCGGCTCCGCAAAAGAGAAAACAAAGATCGAGCCGGCTTTAGCCTCCGGCGCCGCTGACCGCAAGGGCGGGGCCGCCCTCGTCCTTCGACAGGCTCAGGATGAGGGCTAGTTTTGAGCCAGCTCAGTAGGAAACCTCATCCTGAGCTTGTCGAAGGACGAGGTTTTCGGTCCCTCGGCGGCGGCGATAGGGCTACAAAGCTTGATGCTCTGGCGCCGTCGCATCGAACCCTTCACCCGCCCCCTGGTCTACGCCTTCTTCCGCATGGCGCGCGGCTTGACGCTGGGCGTGCGGGCGGTGGTCACCGATCAGGCCGGCAAGGTCCTGCTGATCCAGCACACCTACATCAAGGGGTGGTACCTGCCCGGCGGCGGGGTCGAGCGCGGCGAGACGGCCGAGACCGCCGTGGTCCGCGAACTGCAGGAAGAGGCCGGCGTGCGCGCCCTGTCGCGCCCGCGCCTGATCTCGGCCCACAGCAACGAGGTCCTGCACCCCGGCGACCACGTGCTGGTCTATCGCGTCGAGGCCTGGGAGCCTTGTGCTTCCGACGCCGAGGGCGAGATCCACGCGGTCGGCTGGTTCGGGCTGGACGAGCTCCCGGAGGAGACCACCAAGGCCACGCGGCGGCGGATCGCCGAGGCTTTGGGCGATGCGGAGCCAGATGTGATGTGGTGAGGGCTTCCCACCTGAACGCCGATCACATTAAATGCCTGTTTGAAACCGCCCCGCAGAGCGGACCCCACATCCAAGGGCAGGAGAACGGCATGCGCGAGTACACCAAGTTCTATATCGACGGCGCCTGGGTCGACCCGGCCGCGCCCAAGACGCTCGACGTCATCAACCCGGCCAACGAAGAGGTCGCCGGCGTGATCTCGATGGGCTCGGAGGTCGATGTCGACCGCGCCGTCCGCGCCGCCCGCAAGGCGTTCGACAGCTGGTCGCAGACCAGCCGCGAGGAGCGCATCGACGTGCTCGAGCGCATCATCGCCGAGTACCAGAAGCGCTTCGAGGACATGGCCAAGGCCATCACCGAGGAGATGGGCGCTCCGGCCTGGCTGGCCCAGCGCGCCCAGGCCGCCATGGGCATCGGCCACGTCCAGACCGCCGTCGCCGTGCTCAAGAACTACAAGTTCGAGGAAGACCGGGGCACGACCCGGATCGTCAAGGAGCCGATCGGCGTCTGCGCCTTCATCACGCCGTGGAACTGGCCGGTGAACCAGATCGCCTGCAAGGTCGCGCCCGCCCTGGCCACCGGCTGCACCATGGTGCTGAAGCCGTCGGAGATCGCGCCGTTCAGCGGCTATATCTGGGCTGAGATCCTGCACGCCGCCGGCGTGCCGCACGGCGTCTTCAACCTGGTCAATGGCGACGGCCCCACGGTCGGCGCGGCCCTGTCCAGCCATCCTGAAGTCGACATGGTCTCGTTCACCGGCTCCACCCGCGCCGGCATCGAGGTGGCCAAGAACGCCGCGCCGACCGTCAAGCGCGTCCACCAGGAGCTGGGCGGCAAGAGCCCCAACATCATCCTCGACGACGCCGACTTCGCCCGCGCGGTGGGCGGCGGCGTGGCCTCGGTGATGCTGAACTCGGGCCAGTCGTGCAACGCCCCGACCCGGATGCTTGTGCCGGGTGCGCGCATGGACGAGGTGATCGCCATCGCCAAGGCCGCCGCCGAGAGCCACACGGTCGGCGACCCGAACGGCAACCACAAGATGGGCCCGGTGGTCAGCGAGACCCAGTGGAACAAGATCCAGGGCCTGATCCAGAAGGGCATCGACGAGGGCGCCACCCTGGTCACCGGCGGCGTCGGCCGTCCGGAAGGGCTCGACAAGGGCTACTATGTGAAGCCCACCGTCTTCGCCAATGTGAAGCCCGACATGACGATCTCCAAGGAAGAGATCTTCGGCCCGGTGATCTCGATCCTCGGCTACGACACGGTCGAGGAAGCCGTCACCGTCGGCAACGACACCGAGTACGGCCTGGCGGCCTATGTCTCGGGCGGCGACCCGGAGGCGGTGCGTGCTGTTGCGGCTAAACTCCGCGCCGGCCAAGTGAACCTGAACGGCGCCAGCCCTGACCTGATGGCCCCGTTCGGCGGCTACAAGATGAGCGGCAACGGCCGGGAGTGGGGCGACCACGCGTTCGGGGAGTTCCTGGAGACGAAGGCGATCCTGGGTTACGCGCCGAAGGTGGCGGCGGAGTAGGGCGGCTCTGAGCTAGGTGAGTTTGGGGAGGGCGGGGCTGAAAGGCTCCGCCCTTTCTTATACTTAATCAGCAGCGGGTGGTAATATCGGCGCTGCCGCAGGCGCTATCTGGTTTGCGAGAAGTTCAGTTTGAAATCGAAGAGCGACAGCGACATCTCTCATCGAATTTGCTGAATCACGGGCGGCATGCATGCTGTCTAAATAGAGGTTGTCGCGATTTATAAAACCCGCAGCCGCGTACGCGTCCGATTGGATATCGGCTTCGGAGAATTTCAGCCCTAGGCACTTCATTATCGACGAAATTAATTTCGTCTGGGCCTTTGCGACCTGATTTTGGTGAAGGGCCTCTCCTTCAGGCGGAACGCGCAAGTTGATTTGTTCGATATATTTAGTGTGTGCGTCCATAACGCTTTTTACAGAGTTAAACTCGACGCGGATGAGATTGATGGCCGTACTGTAAGCTGGATCGGAGGGCATATGGCGTGTCGCCAAAAGCATCCGAAGAACTTGCATGCGCTCCTTCTTCTGTCCCTGTTTGTCTTGATAAAACAAGGTAGTAAGTACTGCCACAATTGGAATGAGGATGGCGCCGATTATATCCTTTAGCGCAAAGCCCAAGAAAAGAGCGTGATTAGGATCTTGCGTGGCCATTCCACTAGCATACACCGTGTGAAGGATTCGCACGATGTGTAGTAATCCGACCGCCCAGATCGGTGATCACCTTACATCTCTTGGAGGCTGCGGCGTGCCGGACTGACCAGGTCAGTCAAGGACCGCTCTCCGAGCGGCCGCGCGCGGCGACGCGCAGCGTCGTCCTTGAGTGACCTGGACAGCCCGGCGATCGTCTCGCCGTGAGATGTAAGGGGGGCGCTCTTCCGGGGCGGAAGGGCTTTTCACTGAGCGGGGGTCGCGCGCACCGGAAACCCTCTCTCTTTGAGAGAGGGAGGGGCCCGCCGCGTAGCGGTGGGAGGGTGAGAGGTTTCACCGGTGGCCGGGGAAGCCTGGACCGTTCCGCCGCGCGTTTCGTCAGTGCCTTGTCCGGAGAGGGTGTAACCTCTCACCCTCCCACGCCGCAGGCGTGGGCCCCTCCCTCTCTCAAAGAGAGAGGGTTCCAAAAACGCGCCCTCGCGGGGATTGAGCGGCCTCTATCCCCGGCGTTCGCGGCGCCGAACCTCGCGAAATCAACGCCTTCCCACTTTTTCGCGCCGTTGCATCATCGGCGTTCAGCACCACCGCATACTCAGAGCTGTCCCCGTCGCGGGGGAGGGCGTTTGGATCCGGCCCAAGACGGCGGCGGGGGTAGGTTGAGCGGGGCCGCTGGCGGTTCCCGGCGGCGCCATCACGCCACGTCGCTTACTCTTTAGGAGCGCACGCGGGTGACGGCGCCGTCCGGGGCCAAGCCGACAGCGGAGCGACAGGGCGGTGATCGTACAAGCCGCCTATCGTGGATCGTCGGGGTCGAGACGGATGTAGCCGATCGACTTGGTCCGCGCCCGTCCGGGGGCAAATGGGGTCCCGAGCTGAAATACGCTCACGCCCCCCATCCTCACGGGCAAGAACAACCTGGCGGAGCGGTCTGCGAGCCGAAACACACAAACCACTACGGTCCCCGGGTTCGCCCGGCCGCTCCGTCGCCTCCCCATGTGTCTTCAGCGGCCGCGCCGCGTGAAGTCGATCGGATGTGTCCGCGGCGGCGCCCGCCGCAAGATGTGCTAGGCTCCCCGCATGACCACCGACGCCCCGCCGCCCGAAGCGCCCCCTGAAGCGCCCCTCGACGAGACCCCCATGCAGCGCGCCCTGCGCCTCAAGCAGGCCGTGCTCGACGCCCGTCCGAAGCCCCCGCGCGGCGGGAAGTTTCAGCGGCAGCGGGCGGCCGGCATCGCGGCGGGCGACTCCAAACCCTGGATGAAGAAATAATGGCCGGACTCAAGGACAAGCGCGGTTTCATCGACAAGGATCGCCTGGATCTCTCCGAGCGCCAGGCCGTCGAGTACTGGATGAAGCGCTGGGGCGTCACCCGCGACCAGATCACCGCCGCCCATCGCAAGGTCGGCCGGATGACCAAGGACATCGCCGCCGAGCTCGGCAAGAAGCGCTGAGGAGCGAGGCGTTACGCCGCATGCCCGGCCATGGTCGCCGCTGTCATCGTTCGCACCTCTACTGTGAGTCGAAACGGGCGGAGCGACCGGCATGGCGGGCGTGGACGTTGGTGGCGTAGAGCTCGAATTTCCCTGTCCGCATTGCGGCGGTCAAGTCCGCGCGACCATCGATGTCGTGCGCATGCTGCCGGTGCTGGATTGCCCAGACTGCGGCGGGCGCTTCGGTGTCGACCTTGACGCGTTCAGCGCCCAGGTGACGCAAGCCGAGGCGGCGGCCAAGCCCGCGCGACGCGGGCGGCGCTGACTCTGCTGACCCTAGCGGGCGTTGGCCGCGCCGTCGGCGTCGTCGCGTGAGACGGCTCGCAGCAGATGGTTGCGGCCCTGGGGCGTGATCTCCCAGCCACCGCCGCCGCGCCGGGCCAGGCCCAGGCGGGTCAGGGCCTGGGCGGCGCTGATGTTGACGAAGTTGGAGTCCTGGCCCGGCTGGCGTTCGGCCAGGCTCTGCAAGGCGTTGAACTGGCTGTCGGTCAGCGTGTCGCTGGCGGGGGGATCCTGGGTCATGTCGCTCCGGTGCGCCGGGTGATCGTAGCCGCCGATCAGCCGGGAGGGCCCGGGCGCCTGGGGGAGCCGCCAGGTCGACATGAACCTCGCCAGCCTATCACGTTTCGGTGGACGACGGACGTTTCTTCCGACTTCCAGAGGGGGACAGGTGAGTGGCCCGAGTAATTTCCCAAGAACTGGGGATGTTTTCACGACGATTTCACGGGCCAAAATATTTTGGTCGGCCAAGAAAATAGCCCGACCTGGACCGGAAACGATTAATCCCCCGGTCGGCTCCTTTTTGTGTTAATCCTTCGAAATGCGTGAAATTAGCAATCGAGCCGTTCTCACTGTCGCCCGACATGAGGGCGCGTGGAGCGTCGAACTGGCAGGCGAGCATTTTGGCCAGTCGGCCGACAAGGAGGTCGCCAAGGCGGCCGCCCATCGCCGCGCGAGGACCCTGCAGGACTCCGGCCAGGCCTGCCAGATCCGCATCACCGGCGAACACGGCTTTGGAGCGCGCTCATGAGCAAGACCGCGAACTTGAAGCCGCCGCAGCCTCCGGCCGTCCTGTTCCGCCGCGAGATCGAGGACGCCATCGCCGGCGGCGCCTCGGCCAAGAAGATGACCCTGCGGCTGACGCTGAATGACGGCCGCCGCCTGCGCCGCGACGACAGCGTGCCGCTGGAGCAGATCAGCTATCTGGGCGGCGCGATGCACTATCTGGGCGTCCGGGTCGTCGAGGGCGGGGTGACCGTCAGCGTCCTGGATCAGTCCCCCCGAAGTAGGCTTCCCCGAAGTAGGCTTCCCCGAACGGCAGCCTTGCCGGCCTCGCGCTTTCCGTTACCGTCAGTTCCAACAGAACAACGATAACTTGAGGGAGTGAGACCATGACGCCGCCAGACGGCGCCGCGCCCTCGCGCGACGTCACCAAGGTCCCGTTCAAGCCCTTGGCCATGAAGGG
This sequence comes from Caulobacter sp. FWC2, assembly GCF_002742625.1. Lineage (NCBI taxonomy): Bacteria > Pseudomonadati > Pseudomonadota > Alphaproteobacteria > Caulobacterales > Caulobacteraceae > Caulobacter > Caulobacter sp. FWC2. The sequence goes on along the minus strand of NZ_PEBF01000001.1, from coordinate 4,560,876 downwards.
CCCGGATGTCAGCGTCGAGCGGCGTCCGGACGGTTCGATCGTCATCACCTCGAACCACGCCCCCGGCCAGGGGCCGCGCTCGATCGCCCACCTGATCGCGCAAAAGGCCGCCGAGCATCCGGATCGGCCCTACATCAAGCAGCGCGAGCCCGGCCATGGTCCCTGGCGCGCGGTCACCTACGGCCAGGCCCAGCGGGCGGTCGAGGGCGTCGCCCAGTTCCTGTTCGACAGTGGCCTGACGGCCCACGACAGCGTCATGATCCTGTCGGGCAATTCCATCGAGCACGCCCTGATGACCCTGGGCGCCTATGCCGCCGGGGTTCCGGCCGCGCCGATCAGCCCGGCCTACAGCCTGATCTCGACCGACCACGCCAAGCTCCGGCACTGCTGCGAGAAGGTCGCCCCCCGCGTCGTCTTCGCCCAGAGCGGCGCGCTGTTCGCCAAGGCGCTGGAGACCCTGAAGGCCATCGACCCGACCCTCGTGGTGATCACCGCCGACGGCAGCGAGGGGACGGTCGCCTTCGCCGACGTGGCCGGCACGACGCCGACGCCGGCGGTCGAGGCCGCCCGCGAGACCCTAGGTCCGGCGACCGTGGCCAAGTACCTGTTCACCTCTGGCTCCACCGGCCTGCCCAAGGCCGTGCCCCAGACCCATGGCATGATGGCGGGCGTGATCGCCGGCCAGGAGGGCCTGCGCACCGACGTCGCGACCGACGAGATCCCCCAGAGCCTGGAGTGGATGCCCTGGAGCCACATCTCGGCCGGCAATATCGGCTTCAACGCCGTGATCTGGTCCGGCGGCACGCTGCACATCGACGAGGGCAAGCCGCTGCCGGGGATGTTCGAGACGACGATCAAGAACCTCTATGAGGTCTCGCCGATCGTGTTCGGCTCGGCCCCGATCGCGTTTTCAATGCTGGCCGAGGCGATGGAGAGCGATCCGGCCCTGCGCCGCTCGTTCTTCAAGAACCTGCGCTACATGGGCTATGGCGGCGCGACCCTGTCCAACGACGTCTATGACCGTATCCAGGCCCTGGCCGTGGCCGAGACCGGCCAGCGGATCCCGCTGACCACCATGTACGGCGCGACCGAGACCCAAGGCATCACCGTCACCCACTGGATCACCGAGCGGGTCGGCCTGGTCGGGCTTCCCCTGCCGGGCATCGCCCTGAAGCTGGCCCCCAGCGGCGGCAAGTTCGAGGTCCGGGTCAAGGGACCGACCGTGGCGGCGGGCTATCACAAGGACCCGGAGCGGACGGCGGCGGCCTTCGACGAGGAGGGCTTCTACAAGCTGGGCGATGCGGCGCGGTTCGTCGATCCGGAAGACCCGGCCAAGGGCTTGGTGTTCGACGGCCGGGTGACCGAGGACTTCAAGCTGGACAGCGGCACCTGGGTCAGCGTCGGCGTGCTGCGCCCCGACCTCGTGGCCGCCTGCAGTCCCTACATCCACGATGCGGTGATCACCGGCCAGGACAAGCCATTCATCGGCGCCATGCTCTGGCCCTCGCCGGCCGGCCTTCAGGCGCTGGTCGCCGATCCTGGGCCGGGGACGCCGCTGGAGAAGCTGGTGGCGATCCTGCGCGAGCGGTTGGCGGCGTTCAACGCGGCGGCCGGCGGCTCGTCGCGGCGGATCGGCCGCTTCACCATCCTGACCGAACCGCCCTCGATCGACGCCGGCGAGATCACCGACAAGGGCTACGTCAACCAACGCTGCGCGCTGGACCGCCGGGCCGAGCGGGTCGAGGCGCTGTACGCCAAGGCGCCGGGCGAAGGGGTCTTCGCGGTCTAGCTCACCAGCTCATCCCGCCGCGCACCAGCACAGCGGTCTTGTCGGACATGCCGATGGCCATCAGGTCGGCGGGCTTGGCGGGCGGGGCCTTGGCCAGGGCGGGCCAGCCGTCGTGATACTCCAGCGCCGCGACGTCGACCTTGCCGGGACCCTGGGTCGTGAAGCTCAGGGTGACTCCGTTCGGATCGGGCGCGTGATAGTTCACCGTCGACCACTGGCCGGCCTCGGTCTTCAGGGTGATCGGCCGGCCGTTGAGGCGCGGCGCGGCCAGGGCGCCGCTGGGGCGCAGGCGGAGGCTGACCATCTCGGCGCCGGGTGCAGGGATCAGCCGGACCAGCAGGCGGTCCTCGGCGCGATCGACGCTCAGCCGAGGGGCCTCGACCGGCACGGCGCGGGTCTCGGACATCCAGACCGGTTTGCGCCAGAACGGGGCCAGGGACGCTTGCTTGGGATCCGAGCCGCCGTCGTCGGGCAGGGCGGCCTTGGTCCAGGCGTCGAGGCGCGGAGCCTCTGTCAGGCGCCAGGCCTTGCCGGTCGACAGGTCGGCCACGTGCTGGGCCTGGGTCACGGCCGGGCGGCCGGGCTCGCCGCCGAGGCGGGCGGCGTTGGCGACCAGGGCGACCCCTGCCAGGGCCAGCACGCCGGCGGCGCGCCAGGCCCAGCGGGTGGCGGCGAAGTCGTGGGCCAGGGGCGACAGGGCGGGCGCGGCCAGCATGGCGAACAGGGCCAGGACCGCCGGCTCCATCATGCCGACGCCGGCGAAGGTCCAGGATCCCCAGGCGGTCAGCTGGGCGGTCGACAGTACGGCAAGGAGGCCGACCGCGCCCGTGAGCGCCAGCGCTACGCGTCGGTCGCGCGTCCCGCCGACGCCAATGATCAGGGCCGCGCCCAGCGCGGCGATCAGCAACGGCCAAGTCAGCATCACCGTCGCGCCGGGGGCCAGGACCTGGGCGGCGGTGGCCATCACCAGCAGCACGATCATCCCGCCGATCCAGGCACCCAGCACGTCGGTCTTGAAGCCCAGGGACAGGGCGGCCAGCACGCAGGCTGCGACCCCCAGGCCAAGACCGATGGGATCGAAGCCGCCGACCAGGCTGCACGCCCCGCCCAGGGCCAGGGCGGCGACACAGGGGATGATCCGGCGTGCGCCTCGCGCCTGGGCAGTGGCGACGCCCAGCCCGACCGCGACCGCCAGCAGCCCGCAGCCCCACAGCAGCAGGTCGAAGCGGGTCAGGACGCCGTAGTAGCGCTGCACATCGGTGATCATCAGCAGCCGGCCGGCCAGGTGCAGCACCGTGGCGATGCTGGAGGCGGTCAGCAGCAGGCCGGCGACGCCCCGGGCAATCTCCCAGCCGTTGGCGGCGCCCAGGCTCAGGGTGCGCCAGGCGGTGAAGACGATCAGGCCGGCGGCGAGGGCGAGCAGCCCCCAGCCCACGGTCGGCGGATAGCTGATCATGAACAGGCCCAGCACGTCGGAATAGATCGCGTTGGCGGTCTTGGCCGGCAGGGTCGGGGCGTTGGCCAGGGCGCGGATCGTCGGCAGGGCCTGGTCGCCCATGTGCTGCAGGCTGCCGCGCTCCAGGTGGTCGGGGCGGGCCAGCGGCGTGTGATAGGCCAGCTGGTCGTCGATGAAGGCCAGGTTCAGCCCCGGCAGGCCACGCTTCACCGCGTGGGTGAAGTCGGTGTCGTTGGGCATCTTCTCGTAGACCGCCGAGGCCAGCGAATTTGCCGACGGACCCTTGGCCTGGCGGGCGAAGACGCTCATCAGCGCGCCGTTGCCGGGTCCAGTCTGGAACATGGCCGCCCGACCGGCGTCGCCGCGCGCCTCCAGGTTCACCACCAGGCCGACGCGTTCCAGGGTCGGGTCGCGGTTGAAGAAGGCGTCGGCGCCCAGCAGGCCCGCCTCCTCGGCGTCGGTAAACAGGAAGATGACGTCGCGGGCGTGCTCGCCGTCCGCCTTCAGGGCGCGGGCGATCTCCAGGGCGGCGGCTACGCCGGTGGCGTCATCGGCGGCGCCCGGCGAATTGTGCACGGAGTCATAGTGGCTCATCACCAGGATGGCCGGCAGGCTGGGGTCCTTGCCCGGCAGGACGCCGATGACGTTCTGGACGGCGGCTACGATCAGGGTGCGGCCGTTGTCGGACTTGGCCCAGAAGCCTTCACCAGAGCGAATCGAAACCTCTAGCCCCAGCTCCGAGATCCGTTCCCGCAGATGGTCGCGGACCTTGGCGATCTCGGCCGAGCCGGTCGGGTGGGGCTTCTGGGCGATGGTGGTGACGTCGGCCATGGCGCGGTCGGCCGAGAAGGCCGTGGCCGGCGCGCTGGCCGGAATCGGCGCGGGGGTTCTCTGGCTCCATGTCCCCAGCGCCAGGCCGAGGGCCAGGCAGATCCAGAACCCGAGGAAGCGGATCGTCTTCATGGGCGCGGCTCCGGAGTTGAACGAATCCCCCAAGGGTCATGCTGGGGTGATGCGCAGAGATCGCAAACCCCCTCGAAAAGCTTCGACCAAAGAAAAGGGCGACCCGGTCGCCCGGATCGCCCCTTCCCCTCTTCCGAAAGCCGGCGGAGGCTCGAAGCCGCCGCCGGTTCCCCCTCCCGGCTAGAGATTTGGCCGGCTAGAACTTGGCCTTCAGGGTCACGCCGTAGGTGCGCGGCGCGCCGAGGAAGGCGTCGTAGGTGCCCGATTGCAGCGGGCCGTCGTAGCCGACCTGATAGTACTTCTTGTTGGTCAGGTTCTGGGCCCAGGCGTCGACCGTCCAGAGACCGGTCTGGCTGCCGATGCCGATGCGGCCGTTCAGGACCGTCATCTTCGGCTGGACCTTCTGCGGGGCCAGATCCGAGCCGGTGTTGTAGCTGGAGCTGAACTTGCCGCTCAGGTTGGCGTGGAACAGCAGCGACGAGCCGATGTCATGCTCATAGCTGGCAGCCAGTGAGGCCGACCACAGCGGGGCGAACGACAGGCGGGCGTCGGACAGGCGCGGGGAGACGCCGGTCGGCGCGATGAACGGACCGTACTCGGTCTCGGCATAGGTGACGCCGCCCTGCAGGCTGAGGCCCCGGATCGGGGTGAACCACAGCAGGTCGGTGTCGACGCCGAACGACTCCACGGCCGGGATCGAGGTGACGATGTAGCTGACGCCGGTGAAGGTGTTCAGCTGGAAGCCTTTGTAAGACTGGTGGAAGAAGGCCGAGTTCACCGACAGGCGGCGGTTCAGCCAGCTGGTCTTGAAGCCGACCTCGATCGATTCCACCGTTTCCGGCGCGAAGCTGGTGTCCGGGTTCGGCGCGCCCAGGCCGATGCGCGAGCGGTCGAGGTTGAAGCCGCCCGCCTTGTAGCCCTTGGCCCAGGACACATACGACATGATGTCGTCGGTGACCTTGGCCGAGACCTTGAAGGTGCCGGTCCATTCCTTCTCGTTACGCTTCTGCTTGGAGCTGTAGCTGTTGAAGCCCGGATCGGTCCAAGGCAGGCAGAGGTTGCCGATCACGGTCGAGGCGTTGGCGGCGCCGACGATGCCGACGATCGTCCCGGTGCGGCCCAGCGCGGCGGCGCAGCCGTTGTTGCCCGGCAGGTTGGTGTACTGCGTCGCCAGGGTCTTCAGTTCGTGGGTGTGGCGCAGGCCGATCGTCAGGTCGATCCGATCGGTCAGGTGGTAGGTGTCGTTGGTGAAGAACGACAGGCTCTTGGAGTTCTGCGCGTAGGTGTCCAGCGAACCGGAGCCCGCCGTGTAGGACGTGCCGGGCGCGCGGCCGGTCAGCGCCGACACGAAGGTGGGGCTGGCGCCGCCCGATAGCAGCAGGCCCAGATAGGTCTCGTAGGACGCGCCGTAGCGGAACGGCGTCAGCTGATCGAGATCCTCGTTGGCGTAGAACGCGCCGATCAGCCATTCGCCCTTTTCGGTGCGGCCGGCATAACGCAGTTCCTGGCTGAACTGCTTGAAGCGCGTGCGCCACTGGTCGCTGTTGCGATAGGCGATGTCGGCGGTCGAGAAGTCGACGTCCTGGCCGTTGTTGGTCGTCCACTCACGGGCCGCGGTGATCGAGGTAAGGGTCGCGCCGCCCAGCCACGGCGTGGTCCATTCGCCTTCCAGCGAAACGCCCTTGTCCTCGATCTGCTGATCGGTCGGGCGGTTGGCGTAGGAAATGCGGTCGAACGGCTTGGCCGGAATGGACACGCCCGAGTCCGCCGACAGGGCGTCGAGGATGGCGCCGGTCGGGCCGGTCACGATCTGCACGCCCACGCAGCAGCGTTCGTCACGCTTGGTGTAGTCGCCGATGAAGCGGAATTTCAGCTCATCGGTCGGCGTCGCCAGCAGTTGGCCGCGGATCGTGTAGAAATCCTGGTTGGCGTCGTCAGTGGCCGTGCGCGGACCCGCGCCGGTCTTGATGGTGTAGAAGCCGTCGCGCTCGCGCTTGGCGGCGAACAGGCGGCCGGCCAGCTTGTCGGCGATGATCGGACCGGTCACGGCGACCGAACCGCCCTTGGCGCCGTAGTTGCCGAAGGTCGCCTCGGCCTCGGCGCCGAATTCGAAATCAGGGGCCTTGGTCAGGACGTTGATGACGCCCGCGGAGGTGTTCTTGCCGAACAGGGTGCCTTGCGGACCCTTCAGCACTTCGACCCGTTCCATCTCGCCCAGGTCGTTGAAGGCCACGCCGTTACGCGGGCGATAGACGCCGTCGATGACGACGCTGACCGAGGATTCCAGGCCGGGGTTGTCGCCGACCGTGCCCACGCCGCGGATGCGGACGGTGGTATTGGTTTCGTTCGACGTCGACGCCACGTTCAGGCCCGGCGTCAGGATCTGGAGATCCTTGATGTCCCTGACGCCCGCGCCTTCCAGCTGTTTGGCGCCGACCGCAGTCACCACGATCGGCACGTCCTGCAGGTTCTGCTCGCGCTTCTGGGCGGTGACGATGATGCTGTCGACGGTGGGGATTTCGGTTTGGGCGGCCTGCTTGGCCTGGACGGCGCCGGCGCCCATACCGGCGAGAACAACAGCGGACGCAGTGCCGCAAAGCACCTGGGTAAAGCGCATTTCCTACCTCTCGGTTGTCGGCCGAAAGCGCTTGCCCGCCCCGGCTCGTTTTTTTCGTTGTTCCGTCGAACGATTGTTCGAATGGATAGCCAAGGGTTAGGCGCCAGAGGCAGGCTCGGCAAGCAAAATCCCTTGTCGCGACTAGGTTCGAGCGATTTCTGTTGCCGGGAAGCGACAGCAATCGGCAGCCGTCATAGAAATTCGAAAGGGGCTTGCGCGCGGGGCGGGTGGGTCTCATCTGGCCCCTCATGAGCCTCTCGCCCGCTTACCGCCCTGATCCGCGACTCCAGGCTTTAGGGGGCGATTTCGCCGATCCCGTCGAGGCGGCCGACTTTCCGGAAACCATCCTGCGATTCCGCAACCAGAGGGCGGCGGCCAGCGTCGGACTGGACGGCCTGACCGACGCCGACTGGGTCCGCCATTTCGGTCGCTTCGCGCCGCTGCCGGACAACCAGCCGGTCCCGCTGGCCATGCGCTATCACGGCCACCAGTTCCGCACTTACAATCCCGACCTCGGCGACGGCCGGGGTTTCCTGTTCGCCCAGCTTCGCGAACAGGGGACGGACCGCCTGCTGGATCTCGCCACCAAGGGCTCGGGGCGGACGCCATGGTCGCGGGCCGGCGACGGGCGCCTGACCCTGAAGGGCGGTGTGCGCGAGATCCTGGCGGCGTCTATGCTGGAGGCGCTGGGCGTTCCGACGTCGCGCGCCTTCTCGCTGGTCGAGACCGGGGAGGCCCTTAATCGCGGCGACGAGCCCAGCCCCACCCGATCGGCGGTGCTGACCCGGCTGTCGCACAGCCACATCCGCTTCGGCACGTTCCAGCGCCTGGCCTATTTCGACCAGCGCGACCTGATCGTTCAGCTGGTGGATCACGTGGTCGAGACCTATTTCCCGCACCTGGCCGATGCGCCCGACCGGGCTTCGGCGCTGATGCAGGAGACGGTGGCGGCCAGCGCCCGGCTGCTGTCGCGCTGGATGACGGCGGGCTTCGTGCATGGGGTGCTGAACACCGACAACATGGTCGTGACGGGCGAGAGCTTCGACTACGGCCCCTGGCGGTTCCTTCCGCGCAACGACCCGAACTTCACGGCCGCCTATTTCGACCACCAGGGGCTCTACAGCTTCGGCCGCCAGCCCGAGGCGGTGTTCTGGAACCTGCAGCAGCTGGCAGCCAGCCTGACCCTGGTCGCCGACCAGGCCGGTCTGCTGGCGGCGCTGAACGGCTTCTCCGATGCTTATCGCCTGGCCCTGCGGGGCGCGATGCTGGACCGTCTGGCGGTGAAGAGCCGTAACCCGGACGAGGATGTCGAGCTGGTCAACAGCGCTTTTCGCGCCTTGGCCGAAGGGGGCGAGGCCCTGCGCTGGGAGCCGTTCTTCTTCGACTGGTTCGGCGGGGCGGCGTCGCAGGCGCGGGCGCTGGAAGGGCCGCGCGCCGAGCTCTACCGCACAGAGACGTTCGAGACATTCCGTCGACGGCTGGCCGACTTCGAGCCCGACCGGCCCGAGCGTCTGGCCGATCCGGTTTTCCAACGTCCGGAGCCGGAGGAACTGATCATCGAGGAGGTCGAGGCCCTGTGGGCGCCCGTCGCCGAAGGCGACGACTGGGGGCCGCTAACCGAAAAGCTTAGCCGGATCGAGGCCGCCCGCCGGGCCTACGCCCTGGGATTGAGCGGCGACAAAAACACCGCACCCTGATTTTTTTCATTCGGGCGCGGAACGACCGTCAAGTTTCCGTCTTACAGTTGCGGCACAGTGCCTCCGACGAACGCCCCGCGTGGAGATTCCCCGATGCGCATCTTCCAACCGATCATGCTGGTCTGCGCCGTGGCCATGTCCTTCGTGGGCGCCCTCGGCATCCCGGGCTGCGCCCGCGCCATCGGCGAGTGCCTGCGCGACCGTCCCGAACTCGCCTAATCGAGTCTAGGCGCTGAGCGCTTCGATGGGCGCCGCCGTCTCGCCGGTCAGCTGACGGCGCGCGGTGACGCGGAACGTCGCCAGGAAGCGTTCCAGAAACAGCCAGGTCGCCTTGTCGTGATCCAGGTGATGGGTCAGCAGGCCGATGGGCTCGTCCCATTGACCCGCCTTGCGCCGCTGGATCATCAGCCGCCGCATCCGGGACAGGAAGCGCCAGCTTCCACGGAACCGGCCGCCGCCCTTCCAGCGCAGCACGTCCAGGTGCGCGTCCAGACGCTTAACGCCATCTCGCTCGCTGCTGGCCTGGTCAAAGCCCGAGACCGCGGTGATCGCGGAGTCCGGCAGGACCTCCAGAAGCTGAGGCTTGAGGTTGTTCCACGGCGGCACGAACAGGGTCGGCGCCACGCCGACGCGGTGGAATTGCATGACGGTGGCGCGGAGCTGGGCGCGGATCCAGTCGGTATCGTCGCTGTCGATGATCTCGCCGAAACCCTGGCCTTGCGGCTGGCGGTTGACGTGCTTGAAGCCATGGACGGCCAGCTCGACCTGGGGCTCGGTCTCGGTGCGGCTCACCAGCAGGGGCAGGCTGGGACCGGCGATGGCCGCCAGGGTCAGCGGGGCTTGGTGGCGGCGGGACAGGGCTAGTAATTGCTCCAGCGCGCCCGTCGCCGCGCGGGCGTCGTCGTCGCGCCACCACAGCACCGGCGCGCGACCAGCCTTGGCCCAGAGCGCGAGCTCCGGCCCCAGGACCAGGCGAAAGACGATCGGCAGCCGGGACATGATGGCGACGATCAGGCGCTTACTGGCCAGCGGCCTCGACGCGGCGCAGAGGCAATGTCAGCGGCGCGGGGGGGATAGCCGGACGCTCGGTCTTGGCCTCCTGGGCGCGTGTGCGCAGGATCTCGCGCGCCCGCAGGTTCGACAGGATCGGATAGAGGCCGGCCATCAGCGATATCAGGAAGCCCAGGTCGCCTTCCTTGTATCCCCTGCGCGAGACATAGCACTTGAAGAACCGGCGCACGCCGCGGAAGGCGTCGTCGCCGAGGCTCTTGATCTTGCCGCTGTCGGCCAAGTCCTGGGCTTTCAGGGCGGTGTAGCGGCCCAGGCGCGCGAACATGTCGGCGATGTCCTCGTCGACCATGTGGTTCAGGGCCGTCTTCAGGCGGCCGCCATAGGCGCCGTCCAGCTTGGCGCCGGGATGGACGCGCTCGGCCTTCCACGACTTGACGCCGCGACGAAACAGACGGGCCGCCGAGGCGGTGCCAAAGGAGCCGCCCCAGCCATGGCGGACCAGCTGGTCGCCGACATAGTTGTCGATCGGAATCTGGTACCAGTCGGCGGCGTCGGCGCGCTCGATCGTTTCGCGGACCTCCTTGGCGAAGGCCGGGGTGACGCCTTCGTCGGCGTCCAGCTCCAGGATCCATTCACCGGTGCAGCGGGCGATGCCTGCGTGCTTGCGTGGGCCTTCGATCGGGAAGATGCCCGAGACGACCTTGGCGCCGTAGTGGCGAGCAAGGGCCTCGGTGCCGTCGCTGCAGCGGTCGGCGACCACGACGATCTCGTCGCAGAACGACAGGGCCGCCAGGCACGCCGGCAGGCGTTGTTCTTCGTTGTGCACGCAAAGCAGGGCCGAGAGCTTGGCCATTACATGTCCTCGATCGAACGACTACGCCCCCGCGGTCGCTTCGATAGGAAAGACGTCGCCGCCAAGGGCCGCCCCCCGCATCCGACGATGACAAATATGTAAGCTTTGCAACAAATTGCCGCTGCTGGCGGGCGAGGCGTTCCGCCTAGAAGTTGGCCGACAGGGCCAGGCTCCATGTGCGCGGGCGCTGCGGCGTCACCTGCCGGACCTGGCCGAAGCTGAAGGGGTTGCCGTAGGCGAAGGTGTCGCTGGAGCTGTTCCAGGGATTGCTGACGAACACCGCCGCGCGCCAGCGGTCGGTCAGCACCTGGGCCGACAGCTTGCCAGTGTAGTAGCCGCCCATGATCGGGGAGAAGCGCGGGTCGAAGGTCAGGCGAGACTCGCCGATATAGCCGGTCTCGGCCGTCAGCAGGAGCATGGCGGTGGCCGTGATCGGGCGTTGATAGGTCACCAGGCTGCCGAACGAGACGTCCGGCACCCCGGGCAGGCTGGCGCTGTTGGTGATGCCGTATCCGGGGGCGATGCGCGTCAGTTTCGGCTCGTTGAAGAGGGCGTTGGCCTTCAGGGTCAGGTGGTGCGTCGCCTTCCAGCCCGCCTCGATCTCCAGGCCTAAATTGCGCCCGTCGCCGATATTGGCGGTGTAGGACAGGCCCGAGGCGAAGTACTGGTCTGTCTGGATGTCGCGCCAATCGTCATAGAACAGCGCCGCGCGCAGGTTCATGCGGTCTTGGAACGGATTGAGCGTCGCGCCGACCTCGTAATTGCGCAGGTGGTCGGGCTGGAACACGCGCCGCGTCTCGGACGGCGTGGTCAGTCCCCCGAATTGAAGCCACCGGCGCGATAGCCCTCGGAACTGAGGGCGTAGATCATGCCGCCGCGCGCCAGGTCGCGTTGGATCGAGATTTTGGGCGAGAAGCCGCTGAACGAGGCCTGGCGGTCGAGATCGCGCGACTGGCCCGGCGACGGCGCCAGGACGTACGAGCGCGTGTGGACCGTGGTCTTGAACGCTCGCCCGCCCAGCGCGATCTTCCAGTCGCCACCCAGGTCGTAGGTCGCCTCGCCATAGAGGGCGTACTCGTTCAGCCGGTCCTTGCGCGCCTCGTCGTAGTAGCTGCGGGTTATAGCCCCCGCGCGGGCGCGCAGGTCGGCGTCGCCGTCCTCGATGCTGGTGGCCAGGAAGCCGCCGATCATCCAGCGCAGCCGGCCGATGGCGGGCGCGGTGTAGATCATGTCCTCCACCGCCATGCGTACGCGGGCGGCTTCGTCATAGACGCCCAGTTCCAGCGCCACTTCCGAGAACTGGCTGAGCGAGACGGTGGCGTCGTAGCGGCTGGCGTAGCGGTGGGTGACGTAGCCGGTCACGGACTCGAACTGGCCCCAGTCCCCCGAGCCGCTGATCTTGACCGACGTCTGGGACAGGCGGTTGCGGTGGATCTCGCGCACCTGGTTGGCGCGGCGTGGGCCGCCAGGCGTCAGGGTGACGTACTGGGTGTCCTTGGACGAAACGCTCTGCAGGGCCGTGCCGAGCCTGATCCGCCAGTCGCCGAGGTCCGCGCGCCAGGCCACGCGGCCGCCGCGGCGCGTGGTCTTGTCGACGTTGGACAGGCGCAGATTGACGTCATCGAGATAGCCGCCGTCGACGTCGTAGTAAGCCGCCACACGCACGGCTGAGATCTGGCCCAGCGGGGCGTTGATCATGCCCTCGGCGCGATAGCTGTTCGAGCCTGATTCGGTGTTGGCTATGGTCGTGCCGACCGAAGCCGAATAGCGCCCCAGCTCCGGTTGGCGGGTCACGATGCGATAGATCCCGGACAGCGAGCCGCCGCCGTAGAGCGCGCCTTGCGGGCCGCGCATCACCTCTACCCTGTCGACATCGATCAGCCGCAGGTCCGGATCGGGGGCGTTGTAGTTGACGGGTATGTCGTCGAGATAGGTGCCGACCGTCGACTGGGTGCGGCCGGTGAAGGTGCCGTCCGACAGGCCGCGCAGCAGGATCTTGTTGCGCGCCGCCCCCAGGTTTGTGGTCATGAAGCCTGCCGTCTGGCGCGACACGGATCCGGTCTCGCCGACCCCGGTGTCCTGCAGCTGCGGCGAGCCGATGACGCTGACGCCGCCGGCCAGGGCGCCCAGGCGCGGCGAGCGCTTGCCGGCGTTGACGACCAGAGGGGCCAGAGGCGCGATCGGCTCGGCCGCGACGCCGGTCGGCCGAGCGGCGGTCACGGGACGCAGCGCCGGGGCGGGGCGGACAACCGAGAAGCGAACCGTGCGGGCGTCGACGAAGCTGTAGGCGCAGCCCTTGCCCCGGCTGACGCGGTCCAGGGCTTCGCGCAGGCTGAAGACGCCGACCAGCTGAACGCCGGGACCCTTGCAGGCCTCGACCCCGCCGATGGACGCGCCCATGCGGACGCCCAGCTCGATCAGGGTCTCAGCGGCGGTGGGCTTGCGGATGTCGAGGCGCACGCGCGCTTCAGCAGCGGCGGCTTGATGCGCGCTGGCGCCCAGACCCAGAAGACTGGCGGCGAGCAGGAGAGAAGCCCGATTCAGGGTCGGACCCGGTCAAGAACGTCAGTTGGGAGCGGACGGCCTTCCGCGCAGGACAATTGAATCATCGCTCGGCGTCGCGGAAATCGGCATGAGGCTTGTCAGGCGGCGGACCATTGCATCCTGACCATCCACGATCAATACGCCGGAGAACCGAAGATTGGCGGCGTTTTCACCCTCGACGCGAAGCGGCCGGTCAAAATAGTGGTTCATGTCGCTTACGATCCGCGTCAGCGGCTCGTTGCGATAGATCAGCCGGCCCGAGCGCCAGCCGACCTGATCCTCGGTCGCGACGTTGCGCACGGTGACGCCGGAAGCGCCCTCGACATGTTCCAGCATCTGGCCCGGACGCAGGCGTACGGGGGTGTCGTCGCCGTCGGTCGAGACTTCGACCAGGCCGCGCAGCACGGTGACCGTGAGCAGGCCGTCGCGGCGGCGGACGTCGAACTTGGTGCCCACCACCCGCACGGTTTCGTCGCCGGCCGTGATCAGGAAGGGGCGAGCGGTGTCATGGGCGACATCGAACAGGGCCTGGCCGTCATGCACGGTGACGCGACGGGCGTCCTTTTCGAGGCGGACGGAAAGGTGCGAGTCGGTGTTCAGGTCGACATGGCTGCCGTCGGCCAGCTGAATGGCGCGGTTCTCGCCCTTGGCCGTGGTGTAAAGCGTGTCGGAGGCGGGCAGCAGCTCGCCCCATGGGGCGACGACCAAGGCGACGGCCGCCGCGGCGCCTGCGGCGCCCAGACCGCCCAGCCAACGCCAGTCGATCTGGAACGGACGCTTCGCCGCGGCGCGCTTCGGTTCGGCCAATTCCCCCCGGACGGCCGCACCTCGCTGGAAGATCTCCTCGTCGACCGCCTGGATGGCGTCATACGCCTCCTGCGCACCGGGCTCGTCGAGCCAGGCGTCAAACGCCAGCCAGTCGGTCTCTTCGACTTCCGGCCGCTGCAGTCGGGTCAGCCAATCGGCCGCCTCCTGCAGATGTTGCGCTGACCGGCTCATCCGGTGTTGCTCCGACGAGGATCCATCATCCCCTTGACATCAGACGGCGCCGCCAAGCGCCATCCCCCATGCGAACTTGCATAAATCAACGGAGCCGCCTCGTCAGGGTCTTTAGGGCGGAGCTTATGTGCTTTTCCACCGTACTGACGCTGATGCCCATGCGTCGCGCGGTTTCCATGTGGCTGTGCCCTTCCAGCTTGTGCAACTGGAAAGCCTGGCGGGTCTTTTCCGGAAGATCCTCGACGGCCTCGACCAGGGCCTGCAGCCGTTGGCGGCCGGCGACCACCTCGTCGGCGGTGGGTTCGTCGGCGATCTCGTGGCCGGCCACCACCGTGGTGTTGACGCTGCGCCAGTCGCTGTCGCGCGTTCCCGATCGTTTCTGGCTGCGCAGTCGGTCCAGCATCAGGTTCGAGCCGATCCGGTGCAGCAGGGCCGACGGATTGTCGACCGGACCCATCACGTCCATGCCGCTGATACGGATGTAGAGGTCCTGGACCAGGTCTTCGGCCTCGGCGCGCGAGCCAAGGCGCGCGGCGAAGAAACGCACCAGGTTGGCGCGTTTTTTCTCGTACAGGCCCAGCAATACGGCCTTGTCCGAGTCCGTCACGCCCAAAAGGTCACCCGCGTTCAACAAAATCCGCCCCGTCACGGCGCAGCACTATCCATCTTTTTGGCGGAAAGACGATCGTTTGTTGCGACCGAACCTCAAGCCGGGGTCGCAGGTGTGGGCGAGAGGGTTCGAACGTCAAAAACCCCCAAGACAGCTCGAATATCAGCGTCTTTCGGGGTAAAGCTTGGCCTCGTGGCGCGCGCCCTCCTCGAGGGACAGCGGCGATGTCGGGATCTGTGTGGCGAAATGTCGCGGCGCGGATGCGCCGATGCGGCGCCGTCTTTTTCGCGCACGGAAATCTTGGCGCGAAGTGGGGGCCGCCCTCCTCGGCCGGGGGAGGGGAGGAGGGCGGCGCTATCAGGCCCTGCTTGGGGGAGGGGCGGGCCTTGTCCTTGCGAGACCCCGACATCTTGCGCCTTCGGCTCGGCGAAAACTTGAATGGAACGACCAGTTTTGCGCCGTTTCAGTGTGATCCTCCGCGTGCGGCCCACGCCGGCAATGTAATCCATTGTAAAATAAGAGAGATTGTCCTGGCTGGCGCGGAATTTTTGCCGTTTAGGTTGAAGGCGCGATTGGAGAGCGCGGAATATGGAGCAGCCCAGTGTGACGGCGCCGCCGGTCGCGACCGTCGGCCCACGGTGCCGAACCCGCCGCCTTCGCCTCGACCGGTTCGCCGTGGCCACGGGCCTGGCGGCCCTGTGCTGGGCGATGATCATCTTGGCCGCGAGCGCCCTGAGGGCCTGGCTCGCGTGACCTTCGGCGCGCGCGACGCTATCATCCGTTAGTTGGACTATTTGGGGCGAACGACCATGCGCGCACGTGGCTTTCTGCTGGCCGGAGCCTGCCTGACTCTGCTCGCCGCCTGCGCCTCCCCACGCGCCGTGGGCCAGGGCGATGTCACCGGGCTGAAGGGCCTGGCCCCCTATGCAAGCTCGGCCGACGGCGCCGACGCGATCTTCGCCAAGGCGGTTCAGGCTCGGGCGATCGACGCCTTGGGCGGGACCGGCGGCGGCAAGCCCGCCTATCTCGTCCAGGTCGGCGTGGCGGTGGCGCCCGCGAGCGTCGGCGTGTCCAGCGCTGCGGGGACTCTTGATGACAAGGCCTGGCGCAGCGCGGCGGAGCGCCGACCCTGGTGGCGGCCGTGGCAAAGCAAGGATCCGGCCCGCACCGTCACCTTGGCGGTGGTTGAGGCTGGCAGCGGCAAGACCGTCGCCTGGTCGTCCATCCGCGTGCGCAAGGGCGAGCCCGCCGCCGTGGCCGACAGGCTCGTCGCGGCCCTACGGCCTTCGACCAAGGGCTAACCCGCCAATCCCGCGCTGTGACGCGGCAGGCGGACGGTGAACTCCGCCCCGACCCCCGGCGCGCTGCGGCACGAGACCTCGCCGCCGTGGCGCGCGACGGCGGCCTGCACGAAGGCCAGCCCCAGGCCCACCCCGTTGACCGCGAAGTCGTGGCCCGGCCGCTCGAACCGCTGGAAGGGCTTGAAGGCGGTGGCCGCCTCCTCGCGCGAGAAGCCTGGACCCTGGTCGGCGATGGCGACATTGGCGGTCGGGCCGCTGGCCGAGGGCTGTTCCGACAGGCTGACGGTGATGGTGGAGCCTTCGGGGCTGTACTTCACCGCATTGCCCAACAGGTTGACCAGCGTACGCGCCAGAACCCCCCGGTCACCCAGAACCGTCAGCGGCGCGTCATCGCCGACCTGCTCGATGCGGATCTTGCGCTGCAGCGACTGCGGCCAGACCTCGTCGATGGCCTCGACGGCGATGTCGGCTAGGTCGACCGGCTCGAGTTGGACAGGCGTCACCTCGGCCCGCGCCAGCTGCACGAAGCCGTCGGCCAGGGCCAGGGTGCGCTTGGCGTAGGCGGCGATGCGCTCGGACAGTTCGGGCGGCACGTTCGGCGTCGTCGCCAGCAGGGCCAGGATCGAGGTCTGCGGCGAGCGCATGTCGTGGGTCAGCAGCTGCAGCGCTTGTTCGCGCTGGCGCATGGCGGCCGTCAGGATCGAGATGTCGGCAAGGCGGACGATCCAGCCGGCGAGGGCGCCCGTCTCGTCCCGGCGAAACACGGTCTGAAGCTGGAAGGCGCGGCCGTCAGGCAGGTGCAGGTCGATCGGCTCTATGCGCTCTGGAGCCGAAGGGTGGGGGTTGGGCGGCCAGTCCAGTTCGAAACGATGGCCCAGCGGCTCCAGGGCGTTGATCAGGTCGGCCAGGGACGAGCCGGTCAGCTGGACCTGACTGGGCTTGAACAGGGCCTGGGCGGCGGCGTTGGCGGCGATCACCCGGCCGCGCGCATCGGCGACCAGGGTCGCGTCGGGCAGGCCGAACAGGGCGTCGGCCGAGAAGCGGCGCAGGTCTTCCATCTGGGTGATCGCCTCGCCCAGGTTCGAGGCCTGGCGGGCGACGACATCGCTCTCGAAGTCGACCCGGGCGCTCCTGCGTCCGCGCACGATGCCGCGCACCCGCGCCAGTTCGCCGCTCAGCAGGTCGTTGACCCGGCCCAGCTGGCCCCAGCTCCAGACCAGGGCGATGATCTGCAGGCCCAGCACGGTGGCGATCGGCGACAGCCAGATCTGGCCCAGCCAGAACATCGCCGCCGAATAGGCCAGGCCGACCAGGCAGAGGCCGATGGTCAGCACCAGGTTGGCGCGCGGCGGCAGGACCAGGAATCCGACCATCAGCAGCCACAGCAGGGTCAAGGTGAAGGCCGCGCGGCTCCACGGGCCGGCGGGCTTGACCATCAGGCCGTTCCGGAGGCCGTCCAGGATGCTGGCCTGCAGCTGCACGCCGGTCATGCTGGCGGCGTCGGGCGTCACCGGCGTCGGGAAGGCGGGACCCAGGCCCGGGGCGGTCAGGCCCACGAACACGGTGCGACCGGCGATCAGGGCGGGCGGCGTCTCGCCGTCCAGCACGCTGGCGAAGCTGACATGGCGGTAGATCGACGGCGGGCCGGCGAACGGGATCAGCAGGGTCTGGTCGAAGCCGCGGGTGACGTCATGCGCCCCGACCGGGCGGGTGGCGCGATGGACGACGGTCACCAGGTCCGGGGTCAGGCTGGCGCCGCTGATCTCGAACGGGGCCATGCGGCGCACGACGCCGTCGTCGTCGAAGCGGACATGGGCCAGGCCTACCCCCGCCGCGCCCTGGGCGATCACCGGGATCGGGCCCACGACGCGCGGCGGGGCGTCGGCGCCGGCGTCGGCCAGGAACTGTGGCAGGTAGACCCGGCCGGACCGCGTGATGGCCTCGCCCAGCGCCTGGTCCCGGGCCGGATCGCCGGCCTCGCTGAACAATACGTCGTAGACGATGGTCCGGGCGCCGGCCTCGGTCAGCCGGTCGACCATTCTGGCGTGGGTTTCGCGCGACCAGGGCCAGGCGCCCAGCTGGGCCAGGCTGCGATCGTCGATGTCGACGATCAGGATCGAGGCGTCGGCCGGTCGGCCGTTGGCGCGGGCCAGGATGTCATAGAGTACGTTGTCCAGCCGCTGGGGCGGCAGGACGGCGAAGACCACCATGACCAGGCTGGAGACGATCGTCAGCAGCAGCCAGGACAGCAGCCGCCCGGCCGGACGCGGCGCGCGGGACGCCAGGCTGGTCACTTCCCGATCTGCAGCTGTTGCAGCGTCCCGACCTTCTCGGTCACCGCGCCGTCCTTGAAGCGCACGGCGGCCACGCGCCAGGAATAGCTCCCCGGCGGCAGGTCGGTCAGGGTCAGCTGGGGTTCCGTCAGGCCGGGCTGGTCGACGACCGCGACCTTAGCCTCGGCGTCGGAGAACAGCTGGAAGCGATAGTTGCGCACGCCGTCGCCCGCCGCGCTCCAGCGGAACAGGAACTTGCGATGCTTGCCCTCGCGGCTGTCGGCCGGCGCGCCGGCGTCCAGCGTGTTGAGGTCGCGATCGAAGCTGTAGTCGGACGGGAAGCCTTCCAGGCCGCCCGGATCGATCGCGGTCAGGCGGACGAAATAGGTGCCGTTCTCCAGCTGGCTGAAGTCGGCGGTCGGCCGTTCACGGCTGGTGGTCTGGGTCCTGGCCTCGGCGAAGATGTCCACGAAGCCGGCGTCGCGGGCCAGCAGCAGGCGATAGGCGGCCGCGCCCTGCACGGGCTCGACCGTGAAGCGGACGATCGCGTCGCTCTGGGTCTGGCCGCCGGGACCCATTTTCGGACCGGGTAGCAGCACGACGGGCGCGCCGACGCCGCCGGCCGATGCGCTGACGCCAAAGCCCGCCGCCACCGGCGGGGCGCCGCTCGCCACCTGGCCGGCGTCGACCCCGACCGCGCCCTTCAGCACCTCGGTCTGCGCCCCGTCGCCGCTGGCGCCGACCCGGAACTCGGTGCCGCGCACGGCCGAGACCGAGACCGGGGTGCGCACCTCGAACCGGGCGCCCGGCGTCTGGGTCGGCGTCGCTGAAATGGTGCTCTTGCCCTGATCCAGCTGGAACACCCGCTGGGGCGCGTTGTTGATCAGCACCTGGCGCAGCTTGGAGATCCGCACGCGGGTGTTCGACGGCAGGGTGACGCGCGAAGCGTCCTCCAGCTCGAAGGTGGCGAAGGCGCCGGGGCCGGTGCTGACTACCTGGCCCTCCGACAGGGGCATGCCGACCCGGGCTGGCGTGCGCTGGCCGTTGGTCTCGATGATCACCGGGCCGGTGAAGGCCGACAGGCTGGCGGCGATCGGCGTCGATTTCAGAAGGTTCGGGTCGATGTTCAGCTGCGAGCCCGGCCGCAGACGCGTGGGCTGGGCCACGCGATTGGCCTTCTGCACGGCCCGGTAATCGCCCGTCCGGTTCATGTAGCGGCTGGCGAGCCCGATCAGCGTGTCGCCCGGCTTGACCACATAGGCCACCGGCGGCTCGACCGAAGAAGCGGTCTGGGCGTCGGCCCCGCTGGCCAGCATCAGCCCGGCCAGAACAAGAAGGCCCGCCCCCGTAGCCCTGGTCATGTCTACTCTCCCCCGCCCGCCGTCTCGGGATCGCAAGCTTCCAGACGATAGCCGAAACCGTAGACCGTGCTGAGTCGGAAACCGTTGGCCGGGCGCAGGTGCAGCTTGGCGCGAAGACGCGAGACATGGGCGTCCAGGGTGCGGGTCTCCAGGTCCGGCCGCTGGCCCCAGATGCGCCGCAGCAGATACTCGCGCGACAGGGGACGGGACAGGTTGTTGAACAGCAACGAGGCCAGCTGGAATTCCTTGGGCGTCAGGGCCTCGATCTGGCCGCCCCAACTGGCGGTCTGGGCGCCGGGATCAAGGCGATAGGGGCCGTGCTGCTCGACCTGGGGCGAGGCCGGCGGCCGCTGGACGCGGCGGGCCACGGCGTTCACGCGGGCCAGCAGCACCTGCGGTTGCAGCGGCTTGACGATGTAGTCGTCCGCGCCGGCGTTCAGGCCTTCCACGAGATCCGACTCGACCGAGCGGCTGGTCAGCAACAGGACCGGCGGCGCGGTGAGCGGGTCCTCGCGCAGCAGGCGCAAGGTCTCGACCCCGGACAGCTCGGGCATGTTCCAGTCGAGAATGATCAGGTCGAACGTCTGCTTGCGCAGCTCGGCCAACAGGCGCGAAGGCGTCGTGAAGCTGGTGCAGATAAAGCCTGCAGGGTCCAGAACAGAAGCGACAAGCGCATTATGGCTTTGGTCGTCGTCGAGCAGGGCGACTTTCATGCGCTCACTTATACTGGGAAGTGGCGCGTTCCGCGGGGGAGCGGAACGCGCCGCAGGAAGCCCGTTGTCTGTGGGGTGACGGACGGGCGACCAGCCATTCATTGTTACCGCGCCCAGCCCCCGCTTGCTCGCCTTCAGGCAGCATTTTTTACAATGCTTTACAGTCGGGTCGAGCTCGCATTCATGCACAGACCCCAATGATCGAACCCAACTTGGGGGCGAGATCGCCTATGGGGCGAACCTCGACGCCGGAAAGCCCCAACCAGGACGCCATCAACACCAGTTCCTCGGCGAGGCGGTCGGCGGTGGCCTCATCGGCGTCCGGCTCGGCGTGGGCGGCCAGGACCAGCAGCTTTCTGGCCTTGCGATCGGCCTTGAGGTCGACGCGGGCGGTGATCGCCTCGTCCTGCAGGAAGGGCAGCACATAGTAGCCGTGGGTGCGTTTGTGCGCGGGGGTATAGATCTCCAGCCGCACGCGGACGCCGAACATCCGCTCGGTGCGCTCGCGAAACCAGATCAGGTTGTCGAAGGGGGAGAGCAGGGCGGTAGTCTTCACCGCGCGCGGTCGGCGGGCGTCAGGCCACAGATAGGCCGGCTGGCCCCAGCCCTTCACCATGACCGGAGTCAGGACCCCGTCGGCGACCAGGGCGGCCACGCCGTCGCGCGCGTCGGTCACGCTCAGTCGGAAGTAGTCGCGCAGGTCCCGCTCGGTGGCCACGCCCATGGCGCGGGCCGAGATCTTCAACAGCGCGCGGCAGGCCTCGGCGCGGCTGGGCGTGGGGGTTTCGAAGATCGCCTGGGGCAGCACCCGTTCCGGCAGGCCGTAGACCCGCTCGAAGCTTCCCCGGCGCGTGGCGGTGGTCAGGCGGCCGGTCCAGAACAGGCACTCCATGGCCCGCTTGCCCTCGCTCCAGCCCCACCAGCCGCCTTCGCCCTTGGCGCCGAGGTCCAGGTCGGAGGCCGCCAGAGGGCCGCGTTCGGCGACGGCGGCCAGGGCCTTGTCGATGAAGTCGGCGTGGCTGCGCAGGAATCCCGAGACGTTTTTCCAGACCCCGACGCCGTCGAGGGCGTCCTGCATCCGCCAGCGCAGCAGCGGATGGGTCGACAGCGGCGTCAGCGAGGCCTCGTGCGCCCAGTATTCGGCGAGGTCGGGCTTCTTGCCCCAGGCCATCGCCTCCAGCAGCGACCGGTCGTAGGGCCCCAGCCGCGAGAACAGCGGCAGGTAGTGCGAGCGCGAGACGACATTGACCGAGTCTATCTGCACGACGCCCAGCGCCTCGATCGTCGAGAACAGGTGACGCTTGCCGGGCGCGGCCGGGCGAGGGCGTCCAAAGCCCTGGGCCGCCAGCGCGATACGCCGCGCGTCCTTCGCGGAGAGGGTCTCGACCATGCCCTAGTTGAACTTGCGTCGGGACCGGGCGCAAGGCAGGGAGACCGCTAGCATAGAGGGAGCGCGTCCATGACCGTGATCGAAAAGGGCCTGGCCCGCCTGGTGCTCGCGCCCGAGGTCGGCGGCGCGATCGCCGCGTTCACGGTCGGCGGCCGCGACGTGCTGCGGCCCATGGCGACCGGCGCGACCGACGCCCTGGCTTCGGCGTGCTTCCCGCTGGTTCCGTTCTGCAACCGCATCCCGAACGGCCGCTTCGCGTTCGAGGGTCGCGAGGTGGTGCTGCCCCCGAACCTGGCTAGCCATCCGCACCCGCTGCACGGCCAGGGCTGGCGCCATGCGTGGACCGTGGAGAAGGCGGAGGGCGGCAAGGCGGTGCTCTCCTATGACCACGCGGCGGACGCCTGGCCGTGGGCCTATCGCGCCGAGCAGCGGTTCACGCTTAGCGAAACCGGCCTGCGCCTGGAGCTGTCGGTGACCAATACCGGTGACACGGCGATGCCCGCGGGTCTCGGGTTCCATCCCTACTTCCCGGCGCGCGAGGGCGAGGTCCTGACGGCGACCAACGATGGCGTCTGGATGATCGACGAGGACGTGCTGCCGACGGTGCGGCACGCCAATGTCCAGGGGAGCGTCTGGGGACCAGACTGGGCGAGCGGCGCGGGCGTGGCGGGCCACGACCTGATCGACCACTGCTACACCGGATGGGATCAGAAGGCGGCGCTGCGGGCGCCCGGCCAGCCCGACACCACGATCACCGCCTCGGCCGAGTGCCGCTGGCTGCACATCTATATCCCGCCGGGCCTTGGCTATCTGTGTGTCGAGCCGTGCGGCAGTCGCCCCAACCCGTTCGGGGAAGGGGAGACTGGCATGGTGACGCTCCAGCCCGGTGAGAGCCGGAGCCTTTGGATGCAGGTGACTACGGGCTGATCCCCGCCTGGGCCTTCAGCCGGGCGACCATGTCGTTCGACAGGTAGCCGTCGGCCGGCAGTTGCTGGCTCTGCTGCCAGGCGCGCAGGGCCTTGCGGGTGCCGGCGCCGATGACGCCGTCGGCCGGGCCGGGATTGAAGCCGACGCGGGCCAGGGCGATCTGGGCGGCCATGCGGTCCGACATCGACAACGGGGTCTCGACCGGCCAGGGCGTCATCGGGGCCTCGCCGCCGCCGAAGCGGTCGGCCAGCAGGCCGATGCCCAGGGCGTAGGACGTCGAGTTGTTGTAGGTGCGGATCGCGAAGTGGTTCGGCAGGGCCAGGAAGGCCGGGCCGGCCGCGCCTGCGGGCAGCAGCAGCATGGCCGGCGAGGCCGCATCGGCCGCAGTCCAGGGCAGGCCGTCGGCGCGGCGCACGCCGCGGGCTTCCCACCAGGCCGGGATCTGCTTCTCGACCTCGGTCACCGAATAGTCGAAGCCGGCCGGCAGGATCACCTCCTTGGCCCAGCCCACGCCGGGCTTCCAGCCGCCCTTGACCAGCAGGTTGGCGGCCGAGGCCAGGCTGTCGGCGTCCGAGCCCCAGATGTCTCGGCGGCCGTCGCCGTCAAAGTCGACGGCGGTCGAGCGGTAGCTGGACGGGATGAACTGGGTCTGGCCCATCGCCCCGGCCCAGGAGCCGCGCAGTTGGGCCCGGGTGACCTCGCCCGAATCGATGATCTTCAGCGCGGCGATCAGCTCGCCTTCGGCCCAGGCGCGGCGACGGCCATCGGCGGCCAGGCTGACCATCGAGCGGACGACGTCGAAATTGCCCTGCAGCTGGCCGAACGCCGATTCCATGGCCCAGACGGCCAGCAGGATGTCGCGCGGCACGCCGTAGCGGGCCTCGATGGTCGGCAGGTAGGTCAGCTCTTCCCGCTTGCGGCGGCCCACGGCTACGCGGTCGTCGCTGATCACACCCTTGATATAGTCGCCGACCGGCTTGGAGAACTCCGGCTGGCGGCTGTCCAGGCTGATGACCTTGGGATCGGGCGTGACGCCGGCCAGCTCGCGATCCAGCAGCGCGGGCGACAGGCCCTGGGCGATGGCGCGGCCCCGGAAGTCCTGCAGCCAGGTGTCGAAGGCCAGCTCACCGGCGGGGACGGCCGTCGCCGGAATCGGCTGCGGGGCGACCGGAGTCTGGGGCTTGGGCGCGGGTTGCGGCGGCGTGATCGCCGTCAGCGGACCCTGCGGCGAGGTGTCCGCGCAGCCGGCGAGGAGGAGGACAAGAAAGACGCGACGATCGATGGCCATGCCTGGGAAGCTACCGGGGTTCGAGTAAAGTCTTCAATCACAAGCGCGCCAGACGGGTGAAGTTCCCACGAAAGCCCCATGACGCTTTAGGCCGAAAGGGCGTCGAGCGCATTGACTCCGGCTCGCGTCCTGCTTATACGCACCGCCTCCGAAACACCCGGAAGTTCTGGCCGTATTCTGCGCGCCCGAACCTCTCCGCCGCAGTACAGAGACCGGTCATGAAGGTTCGCAGCTCGCTGAAGTCGCTGAAGGGTCGCCACCGCGACTGCAAGATGGTGCGTCGCAAGGGCGTCATCTACATCATCAACAAGACCGACCCGCGCTTCAAAGCCAAGCAAGGCTAATGACCTTGTCGTCTCCCAGAGCCGTTCTCTGGGACGTCGGCAATGTCATCGTGCGCTGGGATCCCCGCGCACTGTACGCGAAAATGTTTGAGGAACCGGCCGATCTCGACCGGTTCCTTTCGCATGTCTGCACGCTGGATTGGCACGTCGAGCACGACAAGGGCGTCGCGTTCCCGGACAATGCAGCGCCGCTGATCGCGCGCTTCCCCGAGCATGAAGCGCAGATCCGGGCCTGGGACGCGCGCTTCCCCGAAATGCTGTCGGGACCGATTCCCGAGACCGCCGCCGTCATCGAGGCCCTTGCGGCGCGTGACGTGCCGCAGTTCGCGCTGACGAACATGCCCCAGAGCAAGTGGCCCGCGGTCCAGGCGATGTCGCCGGTCCACTTTGGCCATTTCCGCGACGCGATCGTCTCGGGCGACGAGGGCGTGATCAAGCCGGACCGCCGAATCTACGAGATCGTGCTGGAGCGGACAGGCCTGCAAGCCGCCGACCTGCTGTTCATCGACGACAGCGCCGCCAATATCGCGGCGGCCATGGACATCGGCTTCCACACCCACCACTTCACCGATCCGGCGCACCTGCGCGCCGCTGTCGAGCGGCACGGTCTGCTCTAGTTCCCTCTTTCGGGAGATCTCGCATGAACGTCGGTTTCATCGGCCTCGGCGCCATGGGCGCGGCCATGGTCCGCAACCTGCTGGGCAAGGGCGTGCAGGTGACGGTGTGGAACCGCTCGCGCGGCGTCGTCGACGAACTGGCCGCCGAGGGCGCGAGCCCGGCCGCCAGCGCCGACGAGGCCTTCAACGCCGACATCGTCCTGACCATGCTGGCCCACGACCAGGCCATGCGCGCGGTGCTGCTGGACAGCGGCGTTCTGGCCAAGGCCCGCAAGGGCGTGGTGCACGTCAACCTCGCCACCATCTCGACCGAACTGGCCGCCGAGCTGTCGGCCCTGCATGCCAAGCTGGGCCTGGGCTATGTCGCCTCGCCGGTGTTCGGCCGTCCGCCCGTGGCCCTGGCCGGCGGCCTGAATGTGCTGGCCGCCGGCGCGCCTGACGCCGTGGCCGCCGCCATGCCCGTGCTTGAGCTGCTGGCCGCCAAGGTCTGGCCGCTGGGCGAGGATCCCGTCCGCGCCAACGCCCTGAAGCTGGCCGGCAACTTCATGATCGTCTCGGCCATCGAGAGCATGGGCGAGGCCGTGGCCCTGGGCGAGGCCTATGGCGTCGCGGCGCCCGAGTTGCTGGACATGCTGACCAGCACCCTCTTCAACGCCCCGATCTACAAGATCTATGGCGGCATGATCGCCGAGCGCCGCTACACCCCGCCAGGCTTCGCCGCCGAGCTGGGCCTTAAGGACGTGCGCCTGGTCCTGGACGCCGCCGAGGCCAAGGGTCTGTCCATGCCTTTGGCCGATCTGGCGGAGGCCAGCCTCGAATCCCTGCTGGGCGGACCCGACAAGAATCTCGACCTGGCCGCCCTCGCCGAAGTGGCGAGAGCCAGGGTCGAAGGAAGGTAGTGGAAGGTCGCTGAATCGCGCTTCCCAGGCGCGCGCGTTCGCACTAGGTTCCGCGCCTCCCAATTCCAGCCTCTCGCGAGACTTTCCGCATGGCCGACGACGCCACTCCCCACGCCGACGTTCTGAACTCGACCGCCCAGGGTCAGCTGAAGTCGATCATTGACCGCGTCGAGCGCCTCGAGGTCGAAAAGACCGAGATCATGGAGCAGATGAAGGAGGTCTATGCCGAGGCCAAGGGCAATGGCTTCGACGTGAAGATCCTCAAGAAGGTGGTTCGCCTGCGCAAGCAGGACCGCGCCAAGCGCCAGGAAGAGGACGCGATCCTCGACCTGTACCTCTCGGCCATCGGCGAGATCTAGGTTTTTAGCGGGTGCCCATTTTTAGGTAGTGTTTTGGCGCGCAGGGTCGAGGATAGTCCTCGCGACATGCGCGCCAAGCCGCCCGATCCGAAAGAACAGGCCAAGAAGGCCGCGCTGAACGCCCTCAAGCGGGCCCGTCGCGCGGCCGAGAAGTCGGGTATCGCGCTCTCCGAATGGGAGGGCGAGTTCCTGACCAGCGTCGCCCAGCGCGTCGAGACCTATGGCCGGGCCTTCGCCGATCCCGAAAAGGGCGCGCGCGGCCAGGCCCTGTCGGGCAACCAGGCCATCAAGCTCAAGGAAATCGCCCGGAAGGCCAAGGGTGAAGCCAAGCCGATGAAGCGCGGCAAGGGCTTCGGCCGGCGAGGTCGCGAACCCGAGCCGACGCCGGAAAGCGACGAAGACTGATTCCGACGCGACCAAGCCGGGCGTCGGAACGCCGGGCGCGGGCGTAGCCTCCTTCCCAGGAAACGGGAGGGGAAATCTCATGGAAAACGCCAAGTCGCCGCGCCATGTCGCGCTGACCATCCTGCTCGGGACGGCCGTGGCCGGGACCCTCGATATGACTGAGGCCTGCTTCTACTGGGGTGTCACTAAGGGCGTCGCGCCGGAGCGGATCTTTCAAAGCGTGGCCAGCGGCCTGCTGGGCAAGGCGGCCTTCACCGGCGGCGCGCCGGCGGCGGTTCTGGGCATGGCCGCGCATTTCGGCATCATGGCGGTGATGGTCGCTTGCTACGTGCTGGCCGGCCTGAGGCTGCCGATCCTGACCCGACGCCCGGTCGTCATGGGCCTGGCCTACGGCCTTGCGACCTACGCGGTGATGAACTTCCTCGTCCTGCCGCTGTCGCAGGCCAGGCACGGCGGGCCGTTCGTCTTGTCGACCTTCGTGAACAATCTGGGGGCGCACCTGTTCATGGTCGGCGTGCCCATCGCCCTGATCGCGGCCTCGCGAGAGAAGCTGGCGAGAACTGTCTGATATTCGTCCCCGAAGCTTACCAAAAACTGTTGTTCGGCGAACCTTGTTAAGGTTCTGGTAAGGACCTCAGCGGAAAATGTGAACAATTGTAAATAGTTAAAAATTATCATCGTTGTGGAGTTCTGGGTCGCGGGCGGGTCGCGGCTCCAGTCTTGGCGTACGCGGGCGAAAGCTCGGATCGACGTCGAGCGAATCCCATGGCTCTTCCGGATCAAGGACAATGGCGACCATCTATCAATACCTGCTGCGCCGTCAGGCGGAGCTGGAAACCCGCATGGCTGAAGCTCAGAAGCGCGCGCAAGCGCCCTTCGAGAGCGAACTGAAAGCGATCATCCTGGCGCTGGACGCCCTCAAGAACGCCGGGATGTCCGAGCGGGTGTTGTCTGGCGAGCCGGCGCCGTTCGCGCCGCCGACTCCGGGCAAGCGCGGCAGACGGGGGCGGTCCACCCGCGACATGATCCTGATGACCCTGGCCCAGGCGCCCGGCGTGAACGAGCCCGAGATCGCTCGACAGCTGGATCACCGCTGGAGCCGGCCGGTGACCCCGGCCCAGGTCGGACGCGAACTGGAGCAGATGGAGATCGAGGGCCTGACCCGGCGGTCCGGCGCGGGCTGGGTCCGCGTCGACGCGGCGCCCCAGAACGTCTTCGAAAACGCGCAGGAGCGGCCAAGCTTCAGCCTGGCCGCTCCTGGATACTAACTTTGTCTTGAACGCCTCAGGCGCGCGCGGGCTTGGCCGACAGCGCTGGGCGCGCCGGCTTCTGCAGGGCCTTCAGGCGCTGCTCGCGCGAGACGGGGCGGAAGATCATCATGGTCGTCATCAGCCGGCCTCCTTCATGTCGACCTCGATGCCCTGCTCGCGGACCTTGCGATAGAGGGTCGAGCGGCCGATGCCGAGGCGTCGGGCGACTTCGCTCATGTGGCCGGCATAGACGTCGATGGCGTGCTGAATAAGGTCGCGCTCGATGTCCTCCAGCGTCCGCAGGTGACCGCGGTCGTCGAGGATGCGCACGGGCGCCTCGGCCGCGCCCGTGGGGGCGGCCATGGCGGCGTGGGCGGCTTGCAGCAGAGCGGCGGGCGGCGGCGCCGGGGCGACCGAGACGGCCTCGATCGGCGCGGCCAGGCCCGAAATGGCCGGGAAGTCGTAAGGCTGCAGGTACGGGGCGTCGGCCAGCACGATGGCGCGATAGACCGTATTCTCCAGCTGGCGGACATTGCCCGGCCAGTCGAAGGCGGTCAGCAGTTGCAGGGTCTCGGGCGAGGCGCCGATGACGCGCTTGCCTTCCTCCACGTTGAAGCGGCGGATGAACGCCTCGACCAGGGCCGGGATGTCCTCGCGGCGCTCGCGCAGGGACGGAGCCTCCAGCGGGAAGACGTTCAGGCGGTAATAGAGATCCTCGCGGAAATGTCCGGCCGAGACGGCTTTCTGCAGGTCGCGATTGGTCGCCGAGACGATGCGGACATCGACTTTCAGCGAGCGCTTGGAGCCGATCGGATCGATCTCGCCCTCTTGCAGCGCGCGCAGCAGCTTGACCTGGACGTCGAGCGGCAGCTCGCCGACCTCGTCCAGGAACAGGGTGCCGCCGTCGGCTTCCTTGAACTTGCCCAGGTGCTTGTCCGAGGCGCCCGTGAACGAGCCCTTCTCGTGGCCGAACAGGATCGACTCAACGAGGTTCTCTGGGATGGCCCCGCAGTTGACGGCCACGAACGGCTTGCCGGCGCGCTCCGAGGAGCCATGCACCGCGCGGGCGATCAGCTCCTTGCCGACGCCGCTTTCGCCGGTGATCAGCACGGGGATGGCGCTTTTGGCCGCCCGCTCGCCCATGCGCTTGACCATGGTCATGACCGGCGAGGCGCCGATCAGGTCCGCGAAGGTGGTCTTGCCGCCGGCCCGCTTGGTCAGGCGCTCTACCTCGCCCTTGAGGTCGCCCATCGACAGGACGTTGCGGATCGAGACGGTGATCCGCTCCGGGCTGGCCGGCTTGATGAAGAAGTCAGCGGCCCCGGCCTGCATGGCCTTGACCACCGTGTCGACGCCGCCGCTGGCGGTGAGCACGATCACGGGCTGGGTGAAGCCGCGGGCGCGCATCTCCTTCAGCGTCTCCTGGCCGTTCAGGCCGGGCATGACGAGGTCGAGCAAAATCACGTCGGCCGGCGCGCCCGACGTCAGGTGCGCGATGGCCGCGTCGCCACCTTCGGCGTGCGAGACCGCGAACCCGTCGCGCTCGAGCACCGCCTGGATCAACCGACGTTGTGTCGGGTCGTCATCGACGACTAGGACCGTTTTGGTCATAGGGCACATCCACCAGAACCGGCCATGCCCACATGGAGCAGGGCTCTTGTTGGTTCAGAGTGATACAGGTCGTGGGTAAACAGCGGCTTTCGAAGACGTGTCGCGAAGCCTAAGGTTTAGCCTTAACAGGATGTTGCCGGGGAACGGGGCATGTTCGTTGGACACTATGCGGCGGCGCTGGCCGCCCGGGCGGCCGAGCCGCGCGCGCCGCTATGGACCTATGTCCTGGGCTGCCAGGCCATAGACATCGCCTGGAGCGGGCTGATCCTGGCCGGCGTCGAAAGGGCGAGCGTCGATCCCAGCCTGCCGGGCAGCGCCCTGGTGCTGAGCCACATGCCCTATACCCACAGCCTGCCGGCGGCGGTGCTGTGGTCGATCGCCGTCGGTGCGGGACTGATGGCGCTGCTGAAACTGCCTCGGCGCGCCGGCCTGTTCATCGGTCTGGCGGTGTTCTCGCATTGGCTTCTCGACTTCCTGGTCCACCGCCCGGACCTGCCGCTGCTGTGGGACGGGCCGAAGGTGGGTCTTGGACTGTGGAACCACGCGGTGCTGGAGGAGGCGGTCGAGATGGGCCTGCTGGCCATGGCCGCGGCGGCCTGGGGCTGGCGGCGCGGGTTGGAGGGCCGGAGCTGGAAAGGCGCGGTCGGGCTTCTCGGCTTTCTGTTGTTCCTGCAGTTGGTCCCACTGCTGTCGCCGCTGGGCGGGGAGCCCGTCGCCATGGGCGGCACGGCCCTGGCGGCCTATCTGGTCACCTGCGTCTTCGCCTGGATGGCCGAGCCCTACGTAAAGAAGGCCTGACGCCTCAACGGGGTCGTGCATTGCGCGGACGGGGGCCTAGCGCCTATCTGCTAGCCCATGAACGCCCCCTTCAAGCCCGACACCCCGCCCGAATGGAATTTGGCCGACCTGTATGTCGGCCGCGACGATCCCCGGATCGAGACCGACCTCGCCGCCGCCAAGGCCGCCAATGACGAGTTGGCTTCGCTGGAGGGGATGTTCCTGGAGGCCCGCAAGGAGCCGGCGCGCCTGGGCGTACTGCTGGATCGCGGGATCACCCTCTACGAACGGGCCACCAACGGCCTGTGGAGCGTCGGCGCCTATGCCGGCCTGGAAGCCGCCGTCGCCCGCGACGATCCGGCCTGGGCCAAGTTCGAGGCCGACCTTCGGGCCCGCTCCTCGCAGATCGCCGCCGAGAGCCTGTTCTTTACGCTGGAGCTGAACCAGCTGGAAGACACCGAGATCGCCAAGGCGCTTGAAGCCCATCCCGACGCCGCCCGCTGGGCCCCGTGGCTGCGCCGCGTGCGTCTGTCGCGGCCGCACGAGCTGTCGCCGGAGCTGGAGCGCTTCATCGTCGACAAGAGCCCGGCCGTCGCCAACTGGGTGCGCCTCTATGACGAGACCCTGGCCAAGCTGGCAGCCAAGGTCGGCGACGAGACCCTCACCCTTCCTGAGGCGCTGAACCGCCTGTCCGATCCCGACGTCGCGCGCCGCAAGTCCGCCGCCGACGCCCTGGCCCAGGCGCTGGAAGAGCGCGCCTCGACCCAGGCCTTGGCGCTGAACACCCTGGCCTTCGAGAAGCAGGTCGAGGACCGCTGGCGCCGCTATGACAGCCCCGCCCAGTCGCGCCACCTGGCCAACGAGGTCGACGGCGACGCGGTCGACGCCCTGGAGCAGGCGGTGGTCGAGGCCTATCCGCGCCTGTCGCACCGCTACTACGCTCTGAAGGCCAAGGTCATGGGTCGCACCAGTCTGGATTACTGGGACCGCAACGCCCCGCTGACCGCTGCAACCCCGCGCGCCTATGCCTGGGACGAGGCCAAGGGCATGGTGCTGGAGAGCTTCCAGGATCTGGCGCCGAAGTTCGCCGACGCCGCGCGGGTCTTCTTCGACAAGCCGTGGATCGACGCCCGCCCGCGTCCGGGCAAGCAGTCCGGCGCCTTCGCCCATCCGGTCACCGCTGATCGCCACCCGTTCGTGTTCATGAACTACATGGGCGAGCGGCGCGACGTCCTGACCCTGGCTCACGAGCTGGGCCACGCCGTACACCAGACGCTGTGCCAGCCGCTGGGCACCCTGTTGGCCGACACGCCCCTGACCCTGGCCGAGACGGCCTCGATCTTCGGCGAGGGCCTGGTGTTCGACCGCTTGCTCGCCGAGGCCACGCCGGAGGACCGCAAGGGGCTGCTGGCCGGCAAGATCGAGGACGGCCTCAACACCGTGGTTCGCCAGATCGCCTTCCACCGCTTCGAGCGCCGCTTCCACGAAGCCCGCCACGACGGCGAGCTGTCGCCCGAACAGATCGGCGGCCTGTGGCTGGAGGTGATGAGCGAGAGCCTGGGTCCGGCCGTGAAGCTGAACGAAGGCTACGAGCACTACTGGGCCTATGTCAGCCACTTCTGCCACGCGCCGTTCTATGTATACGCCTATGCGTTCGGCGACCTGCTGGTGCGTGGCCTGATGGAGAAGCGCCGCGAGGATCCGGCCAAGTTCGCTCCGCTGTACGAGGACCTGCTCGCTGCGGGCGGCACGCGGACCTATGTCGAGGCCCTGAAGCCCTTCGGGTTGAACCCTCGCGACAAGGCATTCTGGGCCGCCGGCTGCGCGCAGCTGGAGCGGCTGGTGGACGAGTTCGAGGCTTTGGTGACCTGATGGCGGATGATGCCCGCGACCCCGAACGCGACCGCCTCTCGGGCCGGCTCTCCCGCTTCGCCAAGGTGGGCGCTGGGCTGTCCGGCGCGGCGGTGTCGTACGGCGCCAACCGCGTCTTCGCCGGCGACGACGCCAATGCGCGCAACGCCAAGGCGCTGAAGGCGGCGTTGGGCGGGCTGAAGGGGCCGCTGATGAAGGCGGCTCAGATGTTCGCCACGGTGCCGGACCTGCTGCCGCCGGAGTTCGCCAAGGAGTTCGCCGAGCTCCAGACCAACGCGCCCGCCATGGGCTGGCCGTTCGTGCGCCGGCGCATGGCGGCCGAGCTGGGCCCGGACTGGCAGGGCCGGTTCGCCAGCTTCGAGCACGAGGCCGCCGCCGCCGCGTCGCTGGGCCAGGTGCACCGCGCCACCACTCACGACGGCCGCGCCATCGCCGTGAAGCTGCAATATCCCGACATGCAGAGCGCGGTCGAAAGCGACCTGGGCCAGCTGCGCGCCCTGATCGGGATCTTCAAGCGCATGGACGGCTCGATCGACCCGACAGAGATGATCGTCGAGATCGGTGATCGCCTGCGCGAGGAGCTCGACTACGAGCGCGAAGCCAAGATGATGTCCGTGTACGGAAACTTCTTCGCGGACCGCGATAACATCCGCACGCCGACGCCGGTTCCGGAGCTGTCCACGGGCCGCCTGCTGTCGATGACCTGGTTGGACGGCCAGGGCCTGCTGGCCTTCAAGAGCGCCCCGCAGGAGACTCGCGACCGCATCGCCGCCCTGCTGTTCGAGGCCTGGTGGAGCCCGATGACCCACCTGGGGATCATCCACGGCGACCCGCACCTGGGGAACTACAGCTTCGGCGGTGAAGGGGCGGCGCACCTGAACCTGCTCGACTTCGGCTGCATCCGCGTGTTCCCGCCGAAGTTCGTGGCCGGCGTGGTGCGGCTCTATCGCGCCCTGTCCAACGACGACCGCGCCGAGCAGGTCGAGGCCTATCGCACCTGGGGCTTCCAGGGGCTGACCGACGAACTGGTCGATACGCTGAACGTCTGGGCCCGCTTCATCTACGGCCCGTTGCTGGACGACCGGGTCCGCACCGTGGCCGACGACGTCCCGCCCGGCGAGTACGGCCGCCGCGAGGCCTTCAAGGTGCGCCAGGCCCTAAAAGCGGTCGGCGGCATCACCATTCCCCGCGAGTTCGTATTCATGGACCGCGCGGCGATCGGGCTGGGCGCGGCGTTCCTGCATCTGGGCGCCAGCCACAACTGGCGGGCGCTTTTCGAGGCGTCGCTGGAAGGGTTCTCGGAGGAAGGCGTGGCCGAGCGGCAGGCGAAGGAGCTGGGCGCGGTGGGGCTTTAGCTTCTCTCATCGTCATCCCGAGCTTCATGCGCGGGACCCATCTCTCCGCCGCAGGTGCGGAGCGGAAGTACGCTCTCATGTGAAAGCTGAACCATGGGTCCCGCGCATGAAGCGCGGGATGACGGGGTTTGCTATTCATACTCCCCCAGCAACGCTTCCAGCCGCCGCTGCTCGGGTTTCATCACCCAGTAGAACCGCAGGGTGTTCCAGCCGAAGCTGGCCAGCAGCGCGCCGCCGCACAGGGCCAGGGCCTGCATCCCGTCAGCGCTGTCCATCTTACCGTCGCGTTGCAGGCGCTCGATGGCGAACCACATCGGCAGGATGAACACCGGGGTCATCATCCAGAACACGTGGTAGTTCCGCCGCGCCGCCTGGTTGCGGGCCAGGAGGCTGGCCAGGGTGTCGCGCATCGGCTGGCCGGTGTCGCGGGTGCGGGCCCGGAAGCCGTTCCAGAAGACCGCGATCATCACGACCCAGCACACGCCCAGCATCGCCATGCCGGCCCAACCGTGAAAGTCCTCGCCGCCGCGCAGCACGGCCGCGCCGGCGACGAGCGTGAACACGGTCATGGCCGCGAACGGGATGGCGCTCAGCAGGAATTCCGTCCTGCGGCGGGTCTTCAAGGTGTTCATCAGTTCCTCCATCAGTCGGGCCTGCTGCTCTTCGGAGGGGCGGTTGGCCTCGGACCGCCAGACCTGTTCGAGGCGCTCAAAGTCCATCGGCGTCCTCCTTCACTTGGGTCGAGAGCCGCTGGCGCAGGCGGGTCAGCCGCGCGCCGACATTGCTCTCAGTCAGGCCGTGCATCCGGCCGATCTCGCCATAGGCCACGCCGTCCAGCGACAGCAGGACCAGCGAGCGCTCGACCGGCGCCAGGGTGCGGATGGCCGCGTAGAGCCGCTCCAGCAGCGGGCCTTGCGGATCGTCGCCCGCATCGCGGATCAGTAGCTCGGCCTCGATCGACACCCCGCGCATCCGCCGCCGGGTCTCGCCGCGCCGCCAGGTGAGGGCGGCGTTGTGGGCCACGCGGTGCGCGAAGGTTCCGGCCGCGCTTTGCTTCCGAAAATGCGGTCGCGCCTTCCACAGCGCCACCGTCAGTTCCTGCAGCAGGTCATGCTGATCCGAGGGCTCGGCGAACGCCCGCGCCGTCCGGTGCAGCATCGGCAGATGCGGCGCCAGCCAGGCGGCGAAGTCCCTGTCGATGTCGTGGTCCCGGCTCATCCGTCTCCCCGTTTCGAAAGGTTAGATGCCGGTCGCGGCTTCGTCCTTACGGAAGGCTTTTCTTTTTTCAAACGCTCGTTAGCCTGACGGCATGTCCGACGATTTGACCGACGCCCAGACCGCCGCGATCCCCGAGGGATTCACTCAGCTGAACTGGTCGCGCGGCTTCGGCCGGCAGATCGGACCCTTGTTCGAGCACCGCGAAGGCCCCGGCCAGGCGCGCCTGGCGTTTCGGGTCGAGGAGCACCACACCAATGGCCTCGGCAACTGCCACGGCGGCATGCTGATGAGCTTCGCCGACATGGCCTGGGGCCGGATCATCTCGCTGCAGAAGTCCTACAGCTGGGTGACGGTGCGGCTGATGTGCGACTTCCTCTCGGGCGCGAAGCTGGGCGACTGGGTCGAAGGCGAGGGCGAGATGATCGGCGAGGAAGACCTGCTGTTCACCGTGCGCGGCCGCATCTGGGCGGGCGATCGGACCCTGATCACCGGCACCGGCGTCTTCAAGGCGCTGAGCCCCCGCAAGCCGCGTCCCGGCGAGCTGGCCTTCAAGGACGAGGCGTAAGGCATGGCCGACGATCAGACCGCGCCGGCCTCGCTGCTGGCCCCGTTCCATGGCGAACCGCCGCCCGCCCCGGCCTGGTTCGAGGCGGCCATCGCCCACGCGCCCGAGCGTTCGACCTTCGCCGTCGAGGGCGCGAACATCGAGCTGCTGACCTGGGGCGAGATCGGCAAGCCAGGCCTGTTGTTCCTGCACGGCAACGGCGCCCACGCCGACTGGTGGAGCTTCATCGCGCCCTTCTTCGCGAAAGACTGGCGGGTGGCGGCGATCTCGTGGTCGGGCATGGGCGGCAGCGACTGGCGGCAAGCCTACAGCGCCGAACTGTTCGCGGACGAGATCTTCGCCGCGGTCGAGGCCGCCGGCCTGGAGGCGGGCGGCGTCAAGCCGATCGTCGTCGGCCATTCTTTCGGCGGCTTTCCGACCCTCTACTGCGCCGCTCGCCATCCCGAGCGTCTGCGTGGAGCCGTCATGGTCGACAGCAGCATCCAGCCGCCGGAAAAGCGCTGGAAGGGTCCGCCGCCGCGCTCGGGCCAGGGCAACCGTGTCTACGCCACGCGAGAGGAGGCCCTAGCCCGTTTCCGCCTGGCGCCGCCGCAGCCGTGCGAGAATCTCCACGTGGCCGACTATATCGCCAGTCGCTCGCTGAAAGAGGTCGAGGGCGGCTGGACGTGGAAGTTCGATCCGGACCTCTGGTACAATTTCAAGATGCCCGATCTTGGGCAGCTTCTGCCTCAGATCGCTTGCCCGGCGGCTCTGATGTGGGGCGAGCGCTCTAACCTGATGCATGCCGAGACGCTGGACTATATGGTGGCGCAAATGCCCAAGGACGTGCTGCTGCTCCCGCTGCCCGACGCCGATCATCACGTGATGATCGACCAGCCCCTGGCCTTCGTGGCCGGGCTCCGCGGACTGCTGGCGAACTGGGCTTAGCGAACGACGCTTAATGGCCAACACTTTAGAATGCGGTTCCTCTAACGCGTTCGAACCTCGCATCGTCAAAGGCTCCCGCCGCAAGGCCTTGCCCTGGGTCCTGCTGGGGGGCGGGTTTCTCGCGGCAAGCCTGTTGGTGATCTATAGCGAGCCGTCCAACTACGTGGGGTGGACCGGCTTGGTCTTATCGACACTGGCCACATTGATTTTCGCCGAGCCGCTGGTTCGGCCCTACGTCCTGATCTTGGATGTCGATGGGTTTTCGCTCGGCCCGAGTATCCTCCTGCCGCGCAAGGCCGTGGCATGGCGCGATGTGCAGAACTTCTTCGTTCATAGGACGATGCAGGACTTCAGGGTGGTCGCGTACAATCTGGAGTCCACAGTGGAGGCTACGCCAAGCCAAAGATGGGCGAGGATCTTTGGAGCTGACGGCACCTTGCCCAGAGGGTGGCCGAAATCTCCGGAAAAGATGGTCGAGGAGCTGAATGCCTATCGTGAGTGGGCGCTGAGACGTCGATGAGCGCCTCTTCAGGCCTCGTTCTCGTCTATGCGCCCGATCGCGGGATCGGCGATCTCATGTGGCATTTGCCGACCATCCGGGCCATCGCGGCCACGACCCCCGAGAGGCAGGTCGTGCTGGTCGCGCGGCCTTCCAGCCGCGCCGCCGAGGTCCTGACCGCCGAGCCCAGCGTCGCGCGGGTGCTGTACGCGCCCCACTACAAGGACAGGCTGAAAGGCGTTCGCGAAGTCATCGACTTCTATCGCCTCTGCCGCGCCGAGAAGCCGCGCGCGGTTTGGATCCTGGAGAAGATCGACCGTCCCGCCATCGCCGCCGCCCTGGCCGGCGTGCCTGAGCGGCGAGGTTTTGGCCTGGGTCACGGTCAGGAGAGCTTCCTGACCACGGGGCCGTACCTGCCCAGGCGGATGCGTCCCGCCCACCGTCTCGACAAGCTGGCGGCGTTCGAGGAAGCCCACGGCCTGGTGGTCGACACCCGCGAGCCGGACCTGAAGCTGGATCCCGGAGCGCTGGCGGCTGTGAAGGCCCGGTACGCCGACAAGCCGGGTCCCTGGCTGACCCTGGGCGTCGGCGCCAGCGAACCGGCCCGCACCTGGCCTGCCGACCGCTTCGCCCAGACGGCGGCGCGGCTCTCGGACCTGTTCGGCACGGTGTTCTGGGTCGGCGGTCCGCACGAGGCGCAGGCCGCCAAGGCCGCGATCGGCGAGCTGCCGAATAACGTGGTGGCCTGCGACCTGACGCTCGACAAGTCCGCAGCCCTGATCGCGCTGTCGGCCGGCTTCCTGGGCAACGACTCTGGCGCGCTGAACGTCGCCGCGTCGGTCGGCACGCCGTGCGTTGGCCTGATGGGCACCGCGCCCGTGCCGGCCTATTCCCGCTGGCTCTCGCGCCTGGACGGCGGGGAGGGGCGAATCGCGGACATCACGGTCGACCAAGCTGCCGATGCGGTGCGCACGAGGTTCCTTACGGAGTCGTGGGACAATTCGCACGCTTGAGCCTTAGCGCCCCCCGTTGTATCGGGCGGGCTCGGTATTCTCCCTTTGCTTCCAAGGACGACACATGGCCGGCGACTATCACCGCGGTGAGATGGACATTCACGAACAAGCCGCGACCTTCGCGGCGTTCAACAACATGACCAAGTGGGGCTCGCTGAGCATCGCCACCCTGCTGCTGTTCATCACCCTGCTGTTCTGCACGCCTGCCGGCTTCATCGGCGCGGTGATCCCGGCGGCGGTGCTGCTGGCCGCCGGTATCTTCTTCCTGCGCGACAAGCCGGCCTCGGACCACTGACACCGGTAGACATCGGCATATTTTCTCCCTGAGCTACGTCTTCAGCCTCGACAAGAGGCAAGACTATCCCCTACAGAGCGCCCCATGCTGCTGAGCAAACAGCGCTCTGGGGAGGGGTATGCCGATGGCCGTCATTGCCGTCACGAAAGAGAC
Source organism: Caulobacter sp. FWC2 (assembly GCF_002742625.1). NCBI lineage: Bacteria > Pseudomonadati > Pseudomonadota > Alphaproteobacteria > Caulobacterales > Caulobacteraceae > Caulobacter > Caulobacter sp. FWC2. Next base: position 4,522,925 of record NZ_PEBF01000001.1, on the reverse strand, counting down.
CCGCGCGAACGAAACGCGGGTCGCGGCCACGCCTGAAACCGTCAAGAAGCTCGGCGCCGCCGGCTTCTCGGTGGTGGTTCAGGCTGGGGCGGGGACGGCCGCGTCCTATCCGGACGCCGACTACGAGGCCGCCGGCGCCAAGATCGCCAAGACGGCCGGCGAGGCCCTCAAGGACGCCGACGTCCTGTTCAAGGTGCGCGCGCCCGAGGCCGCCGAGATCGCGGCCCTGAAGAGCGGCGCCATCGTCGCCGCCGCACTCAATCCCTATCAGGACAAGGAAACGCTGGACGCCCTGGCCAAGGCCGGCGCGACCGCGATCGCCATGGAATTCATCCCGCGCATCACCCGCGCGCAGGTGATGGACATGCTGTCGTCGCAAGCCAACCTCGCCGGCTATCGCGCCGTGATCGAAGGGGCCGAGGCCTATGGCAAGGCCCTGCCGATGATGATGACCGCCGCCGGCACCGTCGCTGCGGCCAAGGTGTTCATCATGGGCGTTGGCGTCGCCGGCCTGCAGGCCATCGCCACGGCTCGCCGCCTGGGCGCGGTGGTCACCGCCACCGACGTGCGTCCGGCCACCAAGGAGCAGGTCGAAAGCCTGGGCGCCAAGTTCCTGGCCGTCGAGGACGAAGAGTTCAAGAACGCCCAGACCGCCGGCGGCTACGCCAAGGAGATGTCCAAGGAATACCAGGCCAAGCAGGCCGAACTGGTTTCCGCCCACATCGCCAAGCAGGACATCGTCATCACCACGGCCCTGATCCCGGGGCGTCCGGCGCCCAAGCTGGTCAGCGCCGCCCAGGTGGCCTCGATGCGCGCGGGCTCTATCCTGGTCGACCTGGCCATCGAGCAGGGCGGCAATGTCGAGGGCGCCAAGCTGAACGAGACGGTCCTGACCGCCAACGGCGCCAAGATCCTCGGCCATGCCAACCTGCCGGGCCGCATCGCCACCGACGCCAGCGCGCTCTATTCGCGCAACCTGGTGGCCCTGGCGACCCTGTTCACCACGAAGGAGGGCGCGTTCGAGCCCAATTTCGAGGACGAGATCCTGCAGGCCGCCGTCGTCACCCGTGGCGGCGCGATCGTGCATCCGAACCTGAAGACAGCCTAGCGCACAGCAACAGAAGGGAGGCTCCCATGGAAGCCGTCGACCCCACCGTGTTCCGTCTGGCGATCTTCGTGCTCGCCATTTTCGTCGGCTACTACGTCGTCTGGAGCGTGACGCCCGCGCTGCACACGCCGCTGATGGCCGTCACCAACGCTATCTCGTCGGTGATCATCGTCGGCGCCCTGCTGGCCGCCGCGGCCCATGGCGCCAATTCCGACCTCGCCGGCGGCGCCGTCGCCGGCTCGACCTGGATCTCCAAGGGGGCCGGCACGCTCGCCGCGGCCTTCGCGGCGGTCAACATCTTCGGCGGCTTCTTGGTCACCCAGCGCATGCTGGCGATGTACAAGAAGAAAGAGAAGAAGTGAGCGGACGAGAGCAGGGGGAACCAGAACAATGAACGCCAATCTCGCCGCCATTCTCTACATCGTCTCGGGGGTGTTGTTCATCCTCGCGCTGCGTGGCCTTTCCAGTCCCGTGACCAGCCAGGCGGGCAACCGTAACGGCATGATCGGCATGGCCATCGCCGTCGGCACCACCCTGGCCACCCTATGGAGCCAGGGCGCGCTGGACGTCGTGACCCTGGGTCTGATCCTGGGCGGCGTCGCCGTCGGGGGCGCGGTCGGGGCGGTCATCGCCCGCAAGGTCGCCATGACCTCGATGCCGCAACTGGTCGCCGCCTTCCACTCGCTGGTCGGCATGGCCGCCTGCCTCGTGGCCGTGGCCGCCATCTATACGCCCGCCGCCTACGGCATCGTCGGCGCGGACGGACACATCCATCTCAACAGCCTGATCGAGCTGTCGCTGGGCCTGGCCATCGGCGCGATCACCTTCACCGGTTCGGTCATCGCCTTCGCCAAGCTGAACGGCAACATGGGCGGCGCGCCGATCATGCTGCCCGCTCGCCACCTGCTGAACATCGCCCTGGCCCTGGGCATCGTCGCCCTGGTCGTGGTGCTGGTGGTCTCGGGCGGCGCGGCGATCTGGGCCTTCTGGGGCATCTTCGCCCTGGCCCTGATCATCGGGATCACCCTGATCATCCCGATCGGCGGCGCGGACATGCCGGTCGTGGTGTCGATGCTGAACAGCTATTCCGGCTGGGCGGCGGCGGCCCTGGGCTTCACGCTGGAAAACACCACCCTGATCATCACCGGCGCCCTGGTCGGCTCGTCGGGCGCCATCCTCTCGTACATCATGTGCAAGGCGATGAACCGCTCGTTCGTCTCGGTGATCCTGGGCGGCTTCGGCGCCGCCGACGCTGTCGCCGGTCCCGGCGGCAAGGTCGAAAGCCGTCCTGTCAAGCAGGGCTCGGCCGACGACGCCGCCTTCATCATGAAGAACGCGTCCAAGGTCATCATCGTCCCCGGCTACGGCATGGCCGTTTCCCAGGCCCAGCACATCCTTCGCGAGATGTGCGACAAGCTGAAGGAAGAGGGCGTGGAGGTGAAGTACGCCATCCACCCGGTCGCCGGCCGGATGCCGGGCCACATGAACGTGCTGCTGGCCGAAGCCAACGTCCCCTACGACGAGGTCTTCGAGCTGGAGGACATCAACAGCGAGTTCTCGACGGCCGACGTGGCCTTCGTGATCGGCGCCAACGACGTCACCAACCCGGCCGCCAAGACCGACCCGACCAGCGCCATCTACGGCATGCCGATCCTGGACGTCGAAAAGGCCCGCACGGTCCTCTTCATCAAGCGCGGCATGGCCTCGGGCTATGCCGGCGTCGAGAACGAGCTGTTCTTCCGCGACAACACGATGATGCTGTTCGGCGACGCCAAGAAGATGGTCGAAGGCATCGTGAAGGGGCTTTAGGGCCTCTCACTGCCACAAACGACGAAGGCCCCGGCGGTGACGCTGGGGCCTTTTTCGTTTCAGGCCGTGGCGCCTTCGGTGTGAAGAGCGCCAGCCGCCTCGAGCTTCATACGAATATTGCTGGGATCGGAGTCATAGCCGTTGGGCCAGGCCGGGACGCCCATTTCCAGGAAGACTCGAGCAAAGAAGGTCTCATCGTGGAGCGGGAGCGCCATTTCGCCTCGTGACATCTTGATATCGCTGAAGTCGAAGACGCCAAACGAGCCATCCGAGAAGGCGATATCGAGTCTATGACCCGGAAGGGCCGCTACGCGGACAGCCTTGACGAGCTTAAAGGTCATGGTTGGTCCAATCCCCTTATCCGGAACGTTGGTTGGTCATTATACGCGCGATACCAATTGTCCGCCAACGCGGCCTGATTGGCTCGGATCCACCATGCGATCTGAGCGCGCTGGGTGCGCGGCAGCTGCCCCGCGATGATTTCGCCCGTTGTGATGTCGAATAGCGCCTCGCGGTCCTGATACTCCGCGTGGAGGTGGGGCGGGTTGTGGTCGCTGAAATAGATGCGGATGATGATGCCGAAGAAGGTCGAAATGATCGGCATACGGCGCTCCATTCCGATTTCAACCTATCCGATATTTTATTCTTTTTGCAATCCTAACGAAACAAAGGCCCCAGGGTTACCTGGAGCCTCTGTCGCGGGGTGTGGGGGAGTGGGTGTTTTGGTTAGCCGTTCTCATGCTCACTTGGCGGCCAGCTCGACCGCGTTGCTGCGGGCGGCGAAGGCCAGGGCCTTGCGTTGTTGCTTGGGCAGTTGGGCGTTCACTTCGCGGTGGACGTCGGCGACGCAGGCGCCGAGCGAGGTGTTCAGGCCTTCGCTGCTGCGTTGCTTGGCGCGGCACAGGGCGTCGCCGGCGGTGGAGATACGGGCCTTGAAGATCGCGGCTTGCGACGGGCTCGACAGGTCCAGGTCGGCGAACGAGACGGTGGCGACCGGCTCGCGCTCGGCGGCGTTGGCGGCTTGGGTCAGGCCCAGAACCGGCACGGCGGCGAGGCTCAGGCTGGCGACGGTGGTCAGGCTCATGATGAACTTGCGCATTTGAAGTATTCCCTCTGGCTTGGCGCATTTCCCTGCGCCGATGAATACTGTGTATTCCCGAGAGTTCGCGAAGTCCCGTTACGTCTCCTTCATGACCTGTAATTAAAGAAGTGTCCGGATTTTAATGAAATGAAGTTCCTGTAATATTTTACGATTACATGACGATGCTGATCGAGTGTCGATGCGCGCTTGGCGGCATGGTTAGCGAATGGTTAAGCTGCGCCCTGTTTTCGCCCCATGCGACATTCATACACCCCGGCCATTCATCACCCCGAAAGGTCAAGCATGAGAGCTAGACGCGCGCGGCGCGGTCCTCTCCTTGACCGAATGTCCGAGAGGAAAGCGGTTTGATCCCCAAGAGCCTGGCTGTTCAGTCGCCGCACGTGCGCGTCGCCTTCTTCACCATGCTGGGCGTCGCGGCGATGGCGGGAGCGCTGAACGGCGCGGTGGCGCTGGGCGAGTGGGTGTCCCATGCGGCCCCCGTCTCCAATCCGACGCCGGCCATTGTTCCGACCGCGCCGACCGTCGAGGACGAGGCGGAACTCGCGCCGCCGCTGCCGGCCTATCAGTTCGACGCGCCTCTGCCCGGCCGGGTCGTCAATTCGCCGTTCGGCCTGCGCCAGCTGCCTTGGGAAGAGAACGGCCGCCTGCACCAGGGCGTCGACATCGCCGCCCCCAGCGGCGCGGCGGTCAAGGTCGCCGCCGACGGCGTGGTCAAGGCCACGGGCCTGTCGCCGACCTATGGCCGCTATGTCCAGGTCATGCACAAGGGCGGGCTGACCACGCTGTACGCCCACCTCGCCGGCCCGGCCCGGGGCGTCAAGCGCGGCGTCTATCTGCGGCGCGGCGAGACCGTAGCCTATGTCGGCAATTCGGGTCGCTCGACCGGCTCGCACCTGCATTTCGAGATCCGCAAGGGCGACAAGGCCCTGAACCCCAGCTTCTTCCTGGGCCGCAGCTTCGCGGAGGCTGACGACCTGCCGCTGAAGGCCGCAGGCCGGGTGCCGAAGACGGTCCGTCTCGCGACCGTCTCCAAATGGCCCAAAGGCATGACCAAGGCGGGCAAGGACGGCGTCACCGTCACCCGCGTGAAGGGCGGTCGCGTCCGCGCCACCATCCCCGTCGTGGGCGGCTCGATTCCCAGCGTGGCCGGCTAGCGCGCACAGCGCTCCAGGTTTCGGATGCAATCCGAAGCCGACAGACTTTAAAACTCCGCTCAGAGAGCATCGCGTTCTCGACGCGTCACAAAGCGCTACTACATTGAACGCCATGATCCAGTTTCTCGGCCGTGGCGTCGCGGGTTTCGCGCTCTTGCTTTTGTCCTACATCGCCGTCGGCGGGCTGGTGAGCGCCTCGGGCGCGCCCAAGCCGCGCGGCCAGCTGGTCGAGATCGAGCCGGGGCGCAAGCTGCGGCTGGTCTGCGAGGGGCCCAGCAGCGAGCGCCCGGTGGTCTGGCTGGAGGCCGGCGCTTTTGGCTTCGCCGCCGATTGGGGCGCCGCGCAAGAGGCTCTGACCGCCGCCGGCTGGCGCTCGTGCGCCTATGACCGGGCCGGCATGGGCTATTCGCCGAAGGGGCCCAGCCCGCGCGACGGCCTCGCCATCGTCACCGACTTCGAGAAGCTGGTCGCCGCCTCGGGCGAGCCCGGCCCCTACATCCTGGTCGGCCACTCGATGGCGGGCCTGCGACTGCGGGAATATGCCGGCCGCAATCCGGACAAGATCGCCGGCCTTGTTCTCCTTGACGCCGCCACGCCCGAGGCGGCGCAGAACCCGCGCATGAAGAGCTTCATCGACGCCTTCGCCAGCATCTCGAAGTGGGCCGCGCGCGGCGCTTCGATCGGCCTCTATAAGCCGCTGGTCCACACGCGCCTGGGCGACAAGATCGACCTGCCTCCGGCCGCCAAGGCCGAGAAGGGCTGGGCCTTCGCAAGCGGCCGCCACAACCGCACCTCCGCCGACGAGGTCGCTTTGTGGCCCGAGGCCTCGCGACAGGCCGGCGAGCAGCCGGCCTATGATCCCAAGTGGCCGGTGGCCGTGCTGACCGCTGGCCCGGTCAAGGGCCGCGAGAGCTGGAAAGAGCTGCAGGCCGCCCCGGCCCGCGCCTCCCAGCATGGCATGGTCGACCACGTTGAGGCCGCGACCCACACCCTGCTGATCGGCCGCCGCTTCGCCGACCACATCGTCCGGGCGGTGGCCTTCGTGGCCGACGCTCGCCAGAAGGGCTGATACAACTTTCGGAGCAGTCGATTCGGGAGGGGATCATGGTCAGCGCCGTCAGCCTGGAGGGCGTCAGCAAGACCTATGACGACTTCCACGCCGTCCGGGACGTCAGTTTCGAGGTCCCCGCCGGGCGGATCACCGGCTTCCTGGGTCCCAACGGCGCGGGCAAGACCTCGACCATCCGCATGATCCTGGGCCTGCTGCCGCCCAGTGCGGGCAGGATCACGGTGCTGGGCGCCAGCGACGCCACCAAGGTCCACGAGCAGATCGGCTTCCTCCCCGAGGAGCGCGGCCTCTACAAGCGCATGACCCCGATCGACGCCATCGCCTTCTTCGCGGGCCTGAAGGGCGTGCCGGAGGCCGAGGGCCGCAAGCGCGCCAAGGCGATGCTGGAAGCCCAGGGCCTGGGCTTCGCCATGAAGCGGCCGATCAAGGACCTGTCCAAGGGCATGGCCCAGAAGGTCCAGCTGATCTCGGCCCTGGCCCATGAGCCCGAACTGGTGGTGCTGGACGAGCCGTTCTCGGGCCTCGACCCCGTCAACCAGCAGGCCCTGGAGGCGATGATCCGCGAGATCGCCGCGCGCGGGGCCACGGTGCTGTTCTCCACTCACGTGATGCAGCACGCCGAGCGCCTCTGCGACAGGGTCGTGCTGATGGCGCGCGGGCGAAAGGTGTTCGATGGTGACGTCGCCACCGCCCGCTGCGCCGCGCCCCGAGCCCTGGTGCTGGAGGGCGATCTGCTGGCCGAGCAGGTCATGGCCTTGCCCGGCCTGGGCGCGGTGACGTCCGAGCCGCTGCCCGACGGCGGCTGGCGGCACGTGGCCGTCCTGCCAGAGACCGGCGCGGGTCAGGACGCCCTGAAGGCCGCCTTCGCCCGGGATCTAGCCCTTCGCCGGTTCGAGCTCAAGGAGCCCAGCCTGCACGACGCCTTCATCGTCCTGACGGGAGACCAGGCATGAGCCGCCTGCTGAAGATCGCCCGCCGGGAATACCTGGCCTATGTCCGCACCGTGGGCTTCTGGCTGTCGATCGTGGCCTTGCCGCTGGTCATCGGCGTCAGCGCCACCGCGCCGTTGATGATGATGAAGACCGCCAAGCCCGAACGGCTCGCGATCGTCGACCTGACCGGCCAGAACCTGGGTCCCGCCGTCGCCAAGGCCGTGGTCGAGGACCAGAACCGCGCCGCGGCCCGCGCCCTGCGCGCGGCGGCCCTGTCGGCGGCCGGCCCGAAGGCCCAGGAGGCTGTTGGCAAGGCCCAGGCCAAGGGCGGTCAGGCGGAGGGGCTAGAGGCCCTGGCGCGCGTTAACCCGACCGCTGCGGCCCGTTTCAAGCCGCCCCGGGCCAAGGCGATCATTCTGCCGGCGTCGGCCGAGGCCCAAGCCGCCACGACGCCGCGCGAAGCGGGCCTGGTCGCGCGCCGCGACGTGGCCGACAAGCGTCTCGATTCGGTGCTGATCCTCAGCGGGCGCGACGACGCCATCGTCATGGACCTGTGGAGCCGCAATCTTGGCGCGCCGGTGCTGGAGGGTGACCTGCGCGAGGCCGTGGTGAACCTGATGCGCGAACGCGCCCTGGCTCGCGCCGGGGTCTCGGCCCGGGTCCTGAGCGCCGCCGACGACCTCAAGCCGACCTTCAACAGCCTGTCGCCCAAGGCCGCTTCCGGCGAGAAGGTCAGTCTGCGAGACCGCCTGCCGGTCATTGTCGGCTTCGCGGCCGGGATGCTGCTGTGGTCGATGGTGCTGACCGGGGCCAGCATCCTGCTCAACAGCGTGATCGAGGAGAAGTCATCCAAGATCCTCGAGGTGCTGCTGTCGTCGGCCTCGGTGCCCGAGATCATGGGCGGCAAGATCCTGGGCGTGGCGGGCCTGACCCTGACGGTCATGAGCATCTGGGCCATGGGCGGCTGGCTGGCCCTGATCCACTTCGCCCCCGGCCTGGCCGGCGACCTGCTGGCCGTGCTGCTGGGCAAGGGGCTGGTGTTCTACTTCGGCGCCTATCTGGTCGGCGGCTACCTGATGTACGCGGCGCTGTTCGCGGGGATCGGAGCGTTCTGCGAGAGCCAGCGCGACGCCCAGACCCTGCTGGGGCCGATCATGATGGTGATGACCATCCCGGTGGTGTTCATGAGCCAGGCCATCCGCTCGCCCGACGCGCCGATTCTCAGCGCCCTGTCCTGGTTTCCGCCCTTCACGCCTTTCCTGATGCCGGTGCGCATCGCGAGCGATCCGCCGCTGGTCCAGGTGCTGGGCACCACGGTGCTGATGGCCATCACCGTGGCGGCGATCATCGCCTTCTCGACCCGCGCCTTCCATGTGGGGGCGCTGGCGACCGGAAAGGTGAACCTGAAGACGCTGGTGGGCCTGATCGTTCGGCGGCAGGCGGGGTAGGGGGAGGGTCTAGCCCCCAGAAACGACGAAAGCCGCGCGGAGCACCGCGCGGCTTTCGAAATCTTCGAAACTGAAGAAGGGCTGGTCTTACCGACCGACCGGCTTCTTCGGCATCGGCAGCAGGCCTTCGCGCTGGGCGCGCTTGCGGGCCAGCTTGCGGGCGCGACGGACGGCTTCAGCCTTTTGGCGAGCGCGCTTTTCCGACGGCTTCTCATAGTGCACGTGCCGCTTCATTTCGCGGAACGAGCCTTCGCGTTGCATCTTCTTCTTCAGAGCCTTCAGGGCCTGATCGACGTTGTTGTCGCGGACGAAAATCTGGACCAGGGGTATCTCTCCATTCGACAGCCCGACCAATATTCCCAAGTCCCTCTTGAGGGGCCGGGCGGGCGAACAAAACCGGGTAACCTGAGAGGGGTTCTCCCAGGCGATGAGGGCGCGCTGATAGCAGAGGCTAGGGGCTCTGTCCATGCGCGACGCGGCCTAAACACCGGTATAGACTCGGATTCATGACGCAAATCGCCCAGACCCTTAGCCAGACCTCCGGCGAGACCGCCGGCCAAGCTTCCGATCAGCCGGCTTCTTCGTGGGCCGACGCCGCCGAGCAGCGCGTGCTGGACGAGGCCCTGCGCCTTGCCCCGAAGGCCGGCTGGAACGCCGGACTGGTCAGCCGCGCCCTGGCGGCGGCGGGTCTCAGCGACGCCGAGGGCCAACTGCTGCTGCCCGAAGGCCCGCGCGACCTGGCCGCCCTGCTGTCGCGACGCCATGACGCGGTCGCGATGGGCAATCTGCGGACGTTCGATCTGGCCACGTTGAAGATTCGCCAACGGATTCGCGAGGGCGTGGTCGCGCGCCTCGACGCCGCTCAAGAGAATGCCGACGTCTTGCGTCCGCTGGCCGCCTTCCTGGCCTTCCCGACCAACCTGGGCCTGGCCCTGAGGCTGACCTGGGAATCGGCCGACATGATCTGGCGCTGGGCCGGCGATGTGGCGACCGACGAGAACCACTATTCGAAGCGGGCGATTCTCTCGGGCATCCTGATCTCGACCCTGGCCGTCGACATGGCCTCGGGCCGCGCCTCGGCGCTGTCGCACCTGGACGCGCGCATCGACAACGTCATGGCCTTCGAGAAGTGGAAGGCGGGCCTCAAGCCGATGGACCTGGCCAGCGAGATGGTCGGAGCGCTGGCTAGGATGCGGTACGGGAAGTAGCGGCTCAGCCCCCGAACGCCGCCGCCAGGCGTTCGAACTGAGCCTGTACGGGACGCGGGGCCTCTTCGTTGGGTGATTCCACGTACATGCGGCGGTCCAGGTGGCGGACCCGCTCGTACAGGCGCTCGGAGCGCTGCAGCAGGTTCATCAGGCCGAAGGGCAGTTCCTCGATGGCCGGCGGTTCGCCCGCCGCCTCCTCGCCCAGGCGATAGCTTTCCGCGCAGGCGGCTTCCGGCGGCATTTCGCCCTCGCGCACCGCGCGCTGGACCAGCAGCCAGGAGGCGACCTGCATCAGGCGGGTGGTCAGGCGCATGCTCTCGGTGGCGTAGCCCAGGGCGGCGTTGCGGGAGAGGATCTTGCTGTCATGCCGGCCGGCGCCGTCGAGATAGGCGGCGGTCTCTTCGACCAGCTGCATGCCTTCCTCGAACGTGCGGTCGAACAGTTCCGATCGCGCGAAGTCCTGGATCACTCCAGCGCGCCAAGGCGTGTCCGCGAACGCGTTCACTTCGGTCATAGCTACTCAATGCCCCTCGAAAGGCCGCGAGGACGTCTCGCTTGGCGGAGGGGAGTGCAACCCCCGTGCCAGAACTCGCCGTCCCGTTGCGACCCACCCCCTTCGATCGACCATACTCACGAGCGTCAGAAGGCGGCTGACCGCTTAAGACGTCAGTAACCTCACCGAAACCTTAAAATAAGCCTTAGTCCAGGCGACCAAACAGCGCATTGGCGGCGTCGCGCCCGGCCTTTTTCTTGGCGAGCTGGGTCTTGGTGCGCTCGATTTCGGCCTGCAAGGCCGCGATGCGCTCCTCCAGTTCGGCGACGCCGTAGATCTCCAGATCTTCGTGCGTCGTCTCGCTCAAGGCGTGTCCGTTGAAGGCGCGAGGCTCCGAGGGCTCTTCGAACATCGGCTTCTCTCCCTTTTCCGCCAGCCATCTGACGCCTACCTAGGGTCCAAGGCAAGCATGAGAGGGAGCCCGAGCATGGCCGGAACGATGACCGCGATCGCGATCGAGGGCGGCAAGGGCGCGGCCGAGGCGCTGAAACCCGTGGAAGTCCAGCGCCCCGAGGCCGGGGCCGGGCAGATCCTGATCAAGATCGCCGCCGCGGGCGTGAATCGTCCCGATCTGCTGCAACGCATGGGGTTCTACCCGCCGCCGCCGGGCTCGCCGGAGACCCTGGGCCTGGAGGTCGCGGGTGAAGTGGTGACCGGTTCCGGCCGCTGGAAGGTCGGCGACAAGGTCTGCGCCCTGCTGGGCGGCGGCGGCTATGCCCAATATGCGGTGGTCGACGCGCGTCATGCCCTGCCGATCCCCAAGGGTCTGGACCTGGTCCACGCCGCGGCCCTGCCGGAAACCGTCTTCACCGTCTTCGCCAATGTGTTCGAGCATGGCGCCCTGAAGGCCGGCGAGACGCTGCTGGTTCACGGTGGAACGTCCGGAATCGGAACAACCGCCATCGCCATGGCCAAGGCGGCCGGCGCCAAGGTCATCGCCACCGGACGCGGCGCCGACAAGAAGGCCAAGGCTCTGGACCTGGGCGCCGACGTCGCCATCGACACCAAGACCGAGGACTTCGCCGCGATCGTCAAGGCGGCCGGCGGCGCCGACGTGGTGCTCGACATGGTCGGGGCCAGCTATTTCGAGAAGAACCTTGACGCCCTGAACGTGGGCGGACGCATCGTCTACATCGCCAGCCTGGGCGGGCCGGTCCTGGAGGCGCCAGTCATGAAGATTATGCAGAAGCGGGCGGTGATCACCGGCTCGACCCTGCGGCCCCGTTCGGCCGACGAAAAGGCCCGCCTGGCCGCCGAGGTCGAGCGTGTGGTCTGGCCGTGGATCGAGGCGGGACAGGTCAAGCCGCTGATCGACGCCACCTTCCCCTTGGCCGACGCGGCCAAGGCGCATGCCCATCTTGAGGCTGGCGAGCACGTGGGCAAGGTGGTGCTGACGGTCTAGCGCGCCATGACAAGATTTGAGAGGTTGAGGCCCTAAGCTCTGACGTTGCTTTCGTTTGCTTGATCCCCGTTCCCTTTTTTCCAGAAGCGGATTATAGCGTTCATCAACATCCCGCCCGGCCGAAAGGCCGGGCGCCGTCATTTCTGGAGGACCGCATGTCCGACATTCTGATGCCCAAGGCGACCGCTGTCTGGCTGGTGGACAACACGTCGCTGAGCTTCGAGCAGATCGCCGATTTCTGCGGCCTGCACCCGCTGGAAGTGCGTGGCATCGCCGATGGTGAAGTGGCGCGCGACATCCGCGGCGCCGACCCGATCGGCAACGGCCAGCTGACCCGCGAAGAGCTGGACAAGGCCCAGGCCAACGACGCCTATCGCATGAAGGCCCAGGTCAGCCGCCACGCCGAGCTGCTGAAGCCGCAGAAGAAGGCCCCGCGCTACACCCCGGTGTCGCGCCGTCAGGACCGTCCGGACGCCATCGCCTGGTTCCTGCGCCACCACCCGGAAGTGACCGACGCCCAGATCTCGAAGATCCTCGGCACCACCAAGGCGACGATCGAGCAGGTCCGCGCCCGCACGCACTGGAACGCGGCCAACATCAAGCCGATCGATCCGGTCACCCTGGGCCTGATCGGCCAGCTGGAGCTGGACGCCCTGGTCAAGAAGGCCGCCGAGAAGAAGGCCAAGGACGACCTGAAGAAGGGCATCCTGCCGGAAGACCCGACCCTGCGCCCCGCCTCGGAAGGCGGCCAGTTCGAGCCCGAGGTCGAGGAAGAGGAAGAAGACTTCCGCGCCAAGCGAGGCGACCTCAAGGCCGAAGACGTGTTCGGCAAGGCCGGCGCTTACGTGGACGAGGACGACGAGGACTAAGCCTCGCTTCCAAGCTGAAAAAAGCAGAGGCCCCGTTCCGTGCTGGAGCGGGGCCTCTCGTTTTTCGGCTGCTACACTTAGCAGCTAGTGAAGTCGCGCCCTCAGGCCCTCGATCTCCTCCTTCAGCCGAAGCTTCTGACGCTTGAGGTCTCTAAGCGCCGTTCCGTCGCTACCCGGTCGACTGGTCTCCTCCTGGATCTTGCGGTCGAGGACCTCGTGACGGGATCCAAGCTCGCGGATACGGGATTCGATGGCCATGGCTCTCGGCTCCATTGCTGTTGGAGAAGAAAGTGAACACCCGCTGCGCGGCGCTGTCAGATCACATATGATTGCAAGCGGCCGCGCTTGACGTAGCCAATTTCACTCCCAAGGCGGACGAAAATTTACCATGACCGATGCTCCGAAGACCGCCGATCGGACCCATGAGCGTCCCAGGCTGGTGGTTGGAATTTCAGGGGCTTCCGGCGTGGTCTACGGCGTCCGGATCCTGGATGCGTGCCGCGAACTGGGCGTCGAGAGCCACCTCGTCGTGTCGAAATCGGCGGTGCTGACCCTGCAGCAGGAGACCGGCCAGTCGATCGGCGAGCTCAATGAGCGGGCGGATGTTGTCCATCGCGTGAGCGACATTGGGGCGGCTGTCGCCTCGGGCTCGTTCCGGACGCTGGGGATGGTCATCGCGCCCTGCTCGGTGCGGACGATGAGCGAAATCGCCACTGGCGTAACGTCCTCGCTGCTGACGCGGGCCGCCGACGTGACGCTGAAGGAGCGTCGGACCCTGGTGCTGATGGTGCGCGAGACCCCCCTGCATCTGGGCCACCTGCGGACCATGACCAAGCTGGCCGAGATGGGCGCGGTGATCGCCCCGCCGCTGCCGGCCTTCTACGCCAAGCCGGCCACGATCGCCGAGATGGTCGACCAGTCGGTAGGGCGGGTGCTGGACCTGTTCGACCTCGCCTGGCGGCCCGTGAAGCGCTGGGGCGAGGATCTCGAAACCATCCGGGAGGCCCTCTCCGGCAAGGGCGCCGAAGGCGAGGAAGGTTAACGGCGATGCGGCTGTGGGACTGGGCTCTCGAGGCCTATGCGCGTCAACCTGTCGCGGAGGCGTGCCTGAATTTGCAGGACGCCCACGGACAGAACGTGCCCTACCTGCTTTGGGCGGCGTGGATGGCGGGGGAGGGGCGCACCGCCGATCTCAAGGACGCCGCCAAGGTGATGCGCGCCTGGGACGCCGAGGTCGGCGCGCCTTTGCGGGGCGTGCGCCGGGCGCTGAAGCCGACGCGCCCGCCGGTCGACGACGCCGCCAAGGAGGCCCTGCGCGACGCCGTGAAGGCCGTCGAACTGAAAGGCGAGCGGGTTCTCATGGAAAGTCTGGAGGCCCTCAGCGGTCCGCCGGACGCGCCGGCGCCGCTGCTGGACGGCCTTGTCGCCGCCGCTCAAGCGTCCGGCGACCCGCCGCGCCGCGCCGCGCTGGAAAAGCTGGCGACGGCGCTTGAATTAACATCGGGCTGAGCGCCTTTACGGGTCGTCAGCCTTTGCTATCTAAATCCCTACTGGGGCCCACCTGAGATTTAAGTCCATGAACGACGATGATCCGTCGGAAGACACCGACATTTCGATCGAACGTCGGCTTGGCCTCCTGCGCGAGGACCATAAGGACCTCGACGACGCCATCCTGGCCCTGCAAGAGCGCTACCAGCCCGACATGCTGCAGATCGCCCGCCTGAAGCGTAAGAAGCTGGCCCTCAAGGACGAGATCGGCCGGCTGGAAGATCAGCTGACCCCGGACATCATTGCTTAATTAGCCCGCGACCGCCTTTACGCACGCCGCACGGGCTTCGAGCGTCAGGTCCTTGGGCATGACGACCCGCTGGAAGTCCAGCATCGCCTTGCCTTCGGGCTTGAAGCGGATCGTGCGCTGCGCGCCGGCGTCCTCGACGACGTAGGCGATCTCCACCGAGCTGTCCCCGGGCTTGCCGCCCTGACGACCCAGCCGCTTCATGCCGTCGCGCAGGCCCGCCGCGTAGGCGGGACCGTCAGGTTTCACCCCGGTGATCACGCCGGTCTTGGCGCTGGCGTCGGCGTCGAAGCCCACGTCGAATTCCGGCCGGCTCACCCCTTCCACCGTCAGGCAGCCGCCGAAGGCGTCGGGCGGCAGGACGATCGGCTCGCCCTTGATGACCCAGCGCTCGATCTCCGGCGTCAGGTCGACGCCGGTCCGGGCCTTGACGATGCGCGGCAGCAGGTTGGCGGCCGCGTGGTCCCATTCGGCGGGGTCTCGACCCTTGGCGTAGTCGCGCATGGCTAGCATCACAGGATCCAGGCCCCCTTGGGTCTTCAACCGGGTCTCCAGCAGCAGTGCGATCAAGGCGCCGCGCTGGTAGGGCAGCTTGTGCACGGCCTTGTCGTTCCAGAAGCGTTCGGCGATCGCGGCGTTCGGCAGGGCGCGGCCGGGCGAGGTCCCATAGGCCTCCAGCGCGGCGTTCCAGGCGGCGACGAAGGTCTCCAGGTCCACGAACCCCGAGCGCAGCGACAGCTTGCGGGCGTAGTAGTCGGTGAAACCCTCGCTGACCCAGTAGCCCAGAGGCTCCTCGGGCCCGTCCTTGAGGCCGCCGATGCGGTTGGAATTCCACGTGTGGAAATATTCGTGGGCCAGGAACAGCTTGTAGTCGTTCAGGGCCACGTTGCGGGTCGAGATCACCGCGAAGGCGTCGCCCACCCCCGTTCCGCGATACGAGGTCCAGCCGGTTGGACCGTCCTGGTCGACCAGGGTGATCAGGAAGGGCTCCTTGCCGTCGCCCCAGAAGGCGCGGCTGGCCGTGATGGTCTGGGCGGCCATGTCGGCGAAGGCTGCGTCCGTGAAGCCGAACTTGCCGCGCACGGCCAGCCGCAGGGGCGCGCCGGCGGCGTCCCGCTGAAGGAGGGTGAGGTCCTTGTAGGCTACCGCGACGCTTTCGCTGATGGCGTTGACCGTTCCCGTCTCGCGGCCCAGCGACTCCAGGTCGGAGGCGAAGACCAGGCCCGAGCCCGCAGGGTCCCAGGAAAAGCGCGCCTTGTCGTCGTCGCGGCCCTCGGGCGTCACGAAGACGGTGTGGCCGATCACATAGAAGCCGTCGGGCCCGACGATCGGCTGGCCGTAGTTAGGACTGTCGACCGGCGGCTCGCCGTCATAGGCCGAGACCACCCGATAGCGGACGGTCAGGGGCGCGCGAGGCTTGGACTTGATGGTCCAGGTCTTCTCGTCGGGGCGCGACAGCGTCCCGCCGGTGACGACGGGGTCCTTGATGAAGCGCCAGAGCTTTTCGCCGCCGCCCCAGTCCTGGGGCACGCGCAACCGTGTCTCGCCGTCGGCGTCGGCGGGCAGGGTGATCGTCACCGACAGGGCCGTGACCTTGCCGTTCTCGATGACCGGAGCGAGGCGGTAGGTGTCAATGGACGGCGTCGCGGCCAGGGCCGGCGTGGCGACGAAAGCAGCGGCGGCGGCGCACAGCAGGGCTCTGGTGATCAAGCGACGTTCCCCCAAGTCGGCGCGCACCCTAGGAGCGCCGCCGGGGGGCGGTCAGCTTAAAGTTTCGTCACGCGGCGATCCGGGTCGCTTCCAGGTCGCGGACCGCCCGCAGCAGGCGCCCGGGGGTGATCGGCTTTTCCAGGCGCGCGTCAGCGTGCTGGTCGTCCTTCAGCAGGCGGCCGTCGATCGCCGAAGCCATCAGGGTGGCGGCCCCAGGCCGGGCCTTGCGTACGGCGCTGACCAGTTCGCCGCCGTTCATGCGCGGCATCGAATGGTCGGTAATAACCAGGTCGGGCTTGAACTGCTCCAGGGCCTCGAAGGCTTCCTGGCCGTCCTGGCACATCAGGACATCGAAGCCTGCTTCGGCGAGGGTGATCTGGTAGATCATCGAGAGGACCGGATCGTCCTCTGCGATCAAAATACGTTGCATTCGCCCGCACCCACCCATGCTTAATAGATCGTGAAAAGCAGTTAGCGCGACCGGTCGACGAGAGTCCCGGTGCGAAAGGTCGCATCACCTTCGGTTGTTCTGTCGCGCGCAGCGGCGGGAAATGCGAGGGACAACGGCTCCGGCCTTGCTCAACCGCTGAAGCGCCCGAGGATGCTCAAGCGGAGGCTTGCTTGCGCTTGCGGACGAACATGGCCGCGTCGGCCTCGGCCAGGGCTTCTTCCGGATCGGCGCCGGGCTGGATCTCGCGCACGCCGTAGGAAATGTGCAGCGGGGCCGACCACTCGCCGAATTCGACCGGTACGGAGCGGACGGCGTCGGCCAGGCTCTGGGCCTTGGACAGGGCGGTCTCGTTGTCGGCCTGGGCCAGCAGCACGGCGAACTCGTCGCCGCCCATGCGGCCCACGATGTCGCTCTCTCGGACATTGGCCAGCAAGCGCTTGGCCACGGCCTTCAGGGCCTCGTCGCCGGCGGCGTGGCCGAAGCGGTCGTTGACGGCCTTGAAGTTGTCGAGGTCGAAGAACACCACGCTGGCCGGCGACCCATAGCGTTGGGCGAAGGCCGAGACCCGCTTCATCTCGCGCAGGAACGCCCGACGGTTCAGCACCGGCGTCAGCACGTCCATGTCGGCCAGGCCCTGCGCCTCGTTCAGGCGCAGTTTCAGCATGGCGACCTCGTTCCGCAGGTCGTCGATCTCGCTCATCAGGGTCTGCAGCGCCTCGATGACCTTCGGGGTCATGTCGGCTTCCGACAGGCCCAGGAAGGCGGCGCTGTCGGGAGCCGTCACCTCACGCGCCGCGACCTGCGCGCCGGCCCGGGCCAGGGCGCGCTTGCGGATAGCGGCGAAAGGTTCGGTTCGGGCGCCGGAGATCTTCATGAGTTCACAGGGAATCGTTATGGCACAGCTAGCGTTAAGGTTAACGGGAACGCCGTTCGACGCAATCGGGGGCGCCGATAAGCCGCAGGCGCGGATCGACGCGCCCACTCTAAAGGCGACCCCGGAACGTTTTGTGTCGTTTTGGGCTTGCCGCAGCAGGCGGACCCGCATACGGGGCGGCTTTCCGACGCTCGCCGAAAAGAGACGACGCCGATGACTTCGACCACGCCGCCCGTCGCCATCATCATGGGCAGCCGCTCGGACTGGCCGACCATGAAGGGCGCGGCTGACGCGCTGGACGCTCTGGGCGTGGCCTATGAGGCCAAGGTTGTATCGGCCCATCGCACCCCCCAGCGCCTGTTCGACTTCGCCACGGGCGCGGAAGCGGCCGGCTACAAGGTGATCATCGCTGGAGCCGGCGGCGCGGCCCATTTGCCGGGCATGGCCGCCTCGATGACCAACCTGCCGGTGCTGGGCGTGCCGGTGCAGTCCAAAGCGCTGAGCGGCCTCGATTCCTTGCTCTCCATCGTCCAGATGCCCGGCGGCGTGCCGGTGGCCACCCTGGCGATCGGCGAGGCGGGGGCCAAGAACGCCGGCCTGCTGGCCGCCCAGATCCTGGCGCTGTCGGATCCGGCCCTGAACCAGCGCCTGACGGCCTTCCGCCAGGCCCAGACCGACAGCGTCGCCGAGAGCGTCGAGGACTAAGAACACATGGCTGAGTTTCCCCTCGTTCCCGGTTCGACCATCGGCATCCTCGGCGGGGGGCAGTTAGGCCGCATGCTGGCCCAGGCCGCCGCGCGCCTGGGCTTCGACGTCGTCATCCAGGATCCGGAAGAGAACTCCCCCGCCGGCCGCGTCGCCGCCCGCCAGATCGTGGCCGCCTATGACGACCGTTGGGCGCTGAAGCGCCTGGCCGAGGCCTGCGACGTCGTCACCTATGAATTCGAGAACGTCCCGGCCGACACGGTTTCTGAACTCGCTTCGCTCGGCGCGGTGGTCTCGCCGGGCGCCAAGGCCCTGGCCGCCGCTCAGGACCGCGTGATCGAGAAGAGCTTCCTGGCCGAGATCGGCGTGCCCACCGTGGCCTTCTCCCCGGTCCACGACAGCGAGAGCCTGGCCGCCGCGGTGGCCAAGATCGGCGCGCCTTCGCTGCTGAAGACCCGCCGCGACGGCTATGACGGCAAGGGCCAGGCCTGGATCCAGAAGGCTTCCGACGCCGAGGCCTCGTTCGAGAAGATCGGCCGGCGCGCCGCCATCCTGGAAGCCCCCGCCGACTTCGGACGCGAGCTGTCGGTCATCGCCGCACGCGGCCGCGACGGCGAGATCGCCTGCTATCCGCTGTCGGAGAACCACCACGAGGGCGGCGTGCTCAAGCGCACCTCCGCGCCCGCCAAGGTCACGCCAGCCACGCGCGACCAGGCCGAGACCATCGCCATCAAGATCCTGACGGCGCTGGACTATGTCGGGGTGATCGGTGTGGAGCTGTTCGAGCTGGCCGGCGGCAAGCTGCTGGTCAACGAGTTCGCCCCGCGTGTCCACAATACGGGCCACTGGACCCAGGACGGCTGCGAGGTCGACCAGTTCGAGCAGCACATCCGCGCCGTCGCCGGCTGGCCGCTGGGCCCGACCGAGCCGCACCACCATGTCGAGATGACCAACCTGCTGGGCGCCGACGTCGACGCCTGGCGCAAGCTGGCCGCCGAGCCGGAGACCCGCGTCCACCTCTACGGCAAGGGCGAGGCCCGTCCGGGACGCAAGATGGGCCACGTGAACCGGCTGCGGCCGCTGCGGGACTAGTCGGCGTCGCGACGCCGATCCCCATTCTCTCATCATTCCGGCCCTGAGACTCAGGGTCCGCCGAGCGTCCGCCAAGCGGCGGACCTAGCCGACAGGCGCGGACCGCCGATGACGCTTCCAATGACCTTGAACGCCCCCTGAGAGGAGGGCTGGCAGCGCCGCGCGCCGACGAACGATTTGCCTTTGTACTTATTATATTATAAATAGACCCCAAAATGGTCGGCCTCGGCCTTATTGGGGATGGAAATGGGCGACGGTAACGCAGGCAAGCGCCTGCGCAGTAGCGGTACCTACGGGAAACTGGATCGCGACGGCTTCATTCACCGGTCCTGGATGAAGAGCCAGGGCCTGCCTGACGACGTGTTCGACGGGCGGCCGGTCATCGGCATCTGCAACACCTGGTCGGAAATAACCCCCTGTAACGCCGGCCTGCGCGACATCGCCGAGCACGTGAAGCGCGGCGTCTGGGAAGCTGGCGGTCTGCCCCTGGAATTCCCGGCCATGTCGCTGGGCGAGACCCAGATGCGGCCGACGGCGATGCTGTTCCGCAACCTGCTGGCCATGGACGTCGAGGAGTCGATCCGGGGCAACCCGATCGACGGCGTCGTGCTGCTGGGCGGCTGCGACAAGACCACGCCGGGCCAGCTGATGGGCGCGGCCAGCGTCGACCTGCCCACCATCGTCGTCTCGTCCGGCCCGATGCTGAACGGCAAGTTCCGCGGCAAGGACATCGGCTCGGGCACCGACGTCTGGAAGTTCTCCGAGGCCGTCCGCGCCGGTGAAATGACCCTGCCGGAATTCATGTCGGCCGAGAGCGGCATGAGCCGCTCGCCGGGCACCTGCATGACCATGGGCACCGCCTCGACCATGGCCGCCATTGTCGAGGCCATGGGCATGAGCCTGCCCTACAACGCCTCGATCCCCGCCGTGGACGCCCGCCGGGCCGCCATGGCGCACCATACAGGCCGCACGATCGTCAAGATGGTCCACGACGGCCTGACCATGTCGCAGGTGGCCACCCGCGCCGCCTTCGAGAACGCCTTGCGCGTCCACGCCGCCATCGGCGGCTCGACCAACGCCGTCGTCCACCTTCTGGCGCTGGCCGGACGCCTTGGCGTTAAGCTGGACCTCGAGGACTTCGACAACCTCTCGCGGGACGTGCCCCTGCTCGTCGACCTGCAGCCATCGGGCCGCTTCCTGATGGAGGATCTGCACTATGCGGGCGGCCTGCCGGCGGTGATGAAGCAGATGGCTCCGTTCCTGAACGGAGAGGCTCTGACCGTTTCGGGCGCGGCGATCGGCGATCAATACGACAAGGCGGAGGTGTTCAACGCCGAGGTCATTCGCTCGCTCGAGGCGCCCGTGAAGCCCGACAGCGGCATCTGGGTGCTGCGCGGCAATCTGGCGCCGGGCGGGGCAGTGATGAAGCCTAGCGCCGCGACCCCTGAATTGCTGACGCACACGGGCAAGGCGGTGGTCTTCGAGACCATCGAGGATTTCAAGGCCCGCATCGACGACCCGGACCTGGAGGTCGACGAGACGTCGATCCTGGTGCTCAAGGGCTGCGGTCCCAAGGGCTATCCGGGCATGCCGGAAGTCGGCAACATGCCGCTTCCGACCAAGCTTCTGGAAAAGGGCGTCAAGGACATGGTCCGCATCAGCGACGCGCGGATGAGCGGAACGGCCTTCGGCACGGTGATCCTGCACGTCTCGCCCGAGTCCGACGCGGGCGGCCCTCTGGCCGTGGTGCGCAGCGGCGACGTGATCACCCTGGACGGACCCGCGCGCGCCCTGACCATCGCGATTTCCGACGAGGAGATGGCCGAGCGCCTGACGGCCTGGCGCGCCGACCGTCCGGCCCCGACCTATAAGCGCGGCTACGCCAAGCTCTATGTCGACCACGTGCTGCAGGCCGACAAGGGCTGCGACCTGGACTTCCTGGTCGGCGCGTCCGGCTCGGTCGTCACCCGCGAAAGCCACTGATGGATCCGTCCGTCTCGATCTTCGGCGACTGGGGCACCTCGCGGCTGCGGCTTTACCTGCGACAGGGCAAGAGCGTGCTGGACCGTCGCGACGGCCCCGGCGTCAGCGCCTTGACCCAGTCGCCGGAGCGGACCTTTCTCGACCTGATCGGCGACTGGCGCGAGGCTCAGCCTTCGGGCGCGATCCTGTGCGGCATGGTCGGCTCGCGCATTGGCTGGGCCGAGGCGGCCTACGCCCCTTGCCCGGCCACGGCCGGCGACCTGCGCGAGCGGGTGCTGAAGATCGAGGCCGACGGCCTGCCGGTGTCGATCATTCCGGGCCTGTCCTGCATCAATCCGCTGGGCGGCCCCGACGTCATGCGGGGCGAGGAGACCCAGATTCTGGGCGCCCTCGAACTCGATCCGGCCCTCAAGCAGGGCCGCCATCTGCTGGTCCTGCCCGGCACCCACAGCAAGTGGACCGTGGTCCAGGACGGCGCGATCACCGGCTTCCTCACCGCCCCGGTCGGCGAGACCTTCGCCCTGCTGCGCCAGCACTCGACCCTGGCGGCCGGTGTCGGCGCGGATGTCCAGGGCTCGCCCGAAGGCTTCGCCATGGGCTTGGCGCGGATCACCGAAAAGGGTCCGGCCGTGCTGTCGCACCTGCTGTTCGAGACCCGCGCCCGGCAACTTCTGGACGCCCTGCCGGCCGCCGACGCCATGGGCTTCCTGTCGGGTCTGCTGATCGGCGCCGACGCCGCCGCCGCGCGCCAATGGTTCGGCGACCTCTGGCGGGTCACCCTGGTCGGCGCGCCGGCTCTCAATGATTTCTACGGTCGAGCCATCGCCGCGCACGGCGGTCGCACCGTGGCTGTCGACGGCGACAGCGCCGTGCTGGCCGGCCTTTCGGTCCTTTCGCCCCAGAACAACAGTGAGTTCCATGTCCTCGCCTGAAGCCGCCGCCCCTCGTCCCCCGCCCATCGTGGCGATCCTGCGGGGCGTGAAGCCCGACGAGGTCGTGGCCATCGCCAAGGCCCTGGTCGACGCCGGCGTCCGCGCCATCGAGGTGCCGCTGAACTCGCCCGAGCCGCTGGAAAGCATTCGCAGGCTCTGCGAAGCCTATGGCGATGTAGCCCTGTGCGGCGCGGGGACCGTGCTGACAGCCCAGGCCGTCGACGACGTGGCCGCGGCCGGCGGCAAGCTGATCGTTACGCCCAACACCGATCCCGAGGTCATCGCCCGCGCCGTGGCGCTGGGCCTGACCGCCATGCCGGGCTTCGCCACGCCGTCGGAGGCCTTCGCGGCCGTGAAGGCGGGCGCCAAGGCGTTGAAGCTCTATCCCGCCAGCAGCTTTGGTCCCGGCCACATCAAGGCGGTCAAGGACGTGCTGCCCAAGGACATCCTGGTCTACGCCGTCGGCGGCGTGGGCGCGGCCAATCTGGAGCCCTGGCTGAAGGCCGGGGTGGCCGGCATCGGCGTCGGCGGCGAGCTCTATCGTCCCGGCTACACGCCAGAGGACGTCGGCCAGAGGGCCGCCGCCCTGATCGCCGCCTGGAACGCTCAAACTCAATAAGAATAACCGTCCCTTGGGGGGAACACGTGAAGACCATCGATTTCGTCATCCTGGCGATCTACGCCGTCGCCATCTTCGGCCTGGCCCAGTGGGTTTCCCGCGACAAGGGCGGCAAGCAGAAGGACTCCAACGACTACTTCCTGGCCGGGAAGGCCCTGCCCTGGTGGGCGATCGGCGCGTCACTGATCGCCGCCAACATCTCGGCCGAGCAGATCATCGGCATGAGCGGCTCGGGCTACGCCCTGGGCCTGGCCATCGCGTCCTATGAGTGGATGGCGGCCCTGACCCTGCTGATCGTCGGCAAGTTCTTCCTGCCGATCTTCCTGAAGAACAACATCAGCACCATGCCGCAGTTCCTGGAGCAGCGGTACGGGCCCAGCGTCCGCAACGTGATGGCAGTGTTCTGGCTGATCCTCTACGTCTTCGTGAACCTGACCTCGATCCTATGGCTGGGTTCGATCGCCATCCACACCGTGGCCGGCGTCGACCAGATGACCGCCCTGGTGATCATCGGCGTCTTCGCCCTGGCCTATCAGCTGTGGGGCGGGCTGAAGGCCGTCGCCCTGACCGACATCGTTCAGGTGGCCCTGCTGATCACCGGCGGCCTGATCATCGTCTTCCTGTCGCTGAGCAAGATCGGCGGCGGCGACCTGATGGCCGGCTTCCACCAGCTGACCACCCAGTTCCCCGACAAGTTCGACATGATCCTGTCGCGCGACAATCCGCACTACAAGGACCTGCCGGGCCTTTCCGTGCTGTTCGGCGGCCTGTGGGTGATGAACGTCAGCTACTGGGGCTTCAACCAGTACATCATCCAACGCGCGCTCGGCGCCAAGGACATCGCCGAGGCCCAGAAGGGCATCGCCCTGGCCGCTTACCTCAAGCTGCTGATGCCGGTGATCGTGGTGCTGCCGGGCATCGCCGCCCTGGTGCTGGTCCCCGGCCTGGCCAAGCCCGACCAGGCCTATCCGGAGATGATGAAGCTGCTGCCGCCGGGCCTGCTGGGACTGGTGTTCGCCGCCCTGGTGGCCGCGATCGTCGCGTCGCTGGCGGCCAAGATCAACTCGATCGCCACCATCTTCACCCTGGACATCTATGCCAAGGTCAAGACCGGCTCGAGCGAGAAACACCTCGTCACCGTCGGCCGCATCACCGCCGTCGTGGCGGTGATCGTCGGCATCCTCATGGCCAAGCCGCTGCTGGGCAAGGCCGAGCAGGCCTTCCAGTTCATCCAGGACTTCACCGGCTTCTTCACGCCGGGGATCGTGGTGATCTTCATGTTGGGCCTGTTCTGGAAGCGCGCCACCACGGCCTCCGCCCTGGTGGCGGCGATCGGCGGCGCGGCCCTGTCGGGCGCCTTCTTCGTCGCCGACAAGCTGGGCGTGTTCGTGATCCCGTTCATGAACCGCGTGGGCCTGGTGTTCCTGCTGACCCTGGCCGCCGCAGTCATCGTCTCGCTGGTCGCGCCCCAGAAGAAGGCGGTCAATGTCGTGTCGCTGGACGGCGTCACCTACAAGACCACAAGGGGCTTCAACATCGCCGGCCTGGGCGTGATCGTGATCCTGATCGCGCTCTACGCGGTGTGGTGGTGATCTCCTCCGACCCCGCCCCGGTTAAGATCACGCGACCTCAAGGAGTTGCCCATGTCTGAGATCAAGTTGCTTTTCCGCGCCGCGCTGGCGACGGTCGTCCTCGGCGGCTCGGCCTTCGCCGGCGAGCTGACGGCCAATGCGACCCTGAAGGCCGATCAGCCGGGCGCGCCGATCTCGCGCTACATCTATGGCCAGTTCTCCGAGCACCTGGGCGCCGGCATCTATGACGGTGTCTGGGTGGGGACGAACTCGAAGATTCCGAACGTGCGCGGGATCCGCACCGACGTCGTCACGGCCCTGAAGGACATCCACGTGCCGGTGATCCGCTGGCCGGGCGGCTGCTTCGCCGACGAGTACCGCTGGCGCGACGGCGTCGGCCCGCGCGACAAGCGGCCTTCGCGCAAGAACAACTGGTGGGGCGGGTCGCCCGAGACCAACGCCTTCGGCACCCATGAATTCATGGACTTCGCCGAACAGGTCGGCGCCGATCCTTACGTCTCGATCAACATGGGCTCGTCGGACCCGACCGAGATGCGCGAGTGGATCGAGTATATGGTCTCGCCGGGCGACGACACCCTGGCTCAGGAGCGCCGCGCCAACGGCCGCGACAAGCCGTTCAACGTGCCCTTCATCGGCATCGGCAACGAAAGCTGGGGCTGCGGCGGCGAGATGATGCCGGAGTACTACGCCAACGAATACCGCCGCTTCTCGGCGTTCTTCCACAAGAACGACGACAACAAGGCCGCGCGGGTGGCGTCAGGCGCGAACGCGTTCGACGTCAACTGGACCGATGTCGTGACCAAGAACGCCGGTAGGTTCATGGACGCCATCTCGCTGCACTACTACACGATCCCGACCGGCGAGTGGTCCAAGAAGGGGGCGGCCACCGGCTTCGACAAGGCCGCCTGGGGCAAGACCTTCGCCCAGACCCTGCGGATGGAAGACCTGCTTCAGAAGCACATCGCGGTCATGGACAAGAACGATCCGACCAAGCGGATCGGCCTCTATGTCGATGAATGGGGCACCTGGTACGACGTCGAGCCGGGCACCAATCCGGGCCACCTCTACCAGATGAACACCCTGCGCGACGGCGTGGTGGCGGCGGCCAATTTCAACATTTTCCAACGGCATACCGACCGTGTGAAGATGACCAACATCGCCCAGACCATCAATGTGCTGCAGGCGATGATCCTGACCCGGGGCGACCAGATCGTCCTGACGCCAACCTATTACGCCTACAAGATGTACGCGCCCTTCCAGGACTCGACGGCGATCCCGCTGGACGTCACCGCGCCCGAGATCGACGTGGGCGGCAGCAAGATCCCCGCCTTCAACGCCTCGGCCGCCAAGGGCAAGGACGGCAAGACCTATATCGCCGTCGCCAACATGTCGCCGGATGACAGCGTCAAGCTGTCCGTGGCCATGGGCGCGCTGAAGGCCAAGGCCGTGTCAGGCCAGGTGCTGACCGCCGAAAAGATGGACGCCGTGAACGCCTTCGGCGCCAAGCCCGCCGTCGCGCCGGCGCCCTTCAAGGGCGCCAAGCTGTCGGGTGATAAGCTGACGCTCGATATCCCGTCCAAGTCGGTGGTGGTCGTGGCGGTCGACTAGATCTGCCGACGCGGGACCGCGAATGTCGCGGTCCCGCGGCCGTTCTCGATCACGACCCTCAGGGTTGCCGTTGGACGCGGACCATGAGCGAGCGGCCTTCCGCAGGCAGGACAAGGCCGAAGGCGGTCTCGTCGCCGTTCAGGAAGCGCTCGCGGGTCCAATGACCGGCCTTGAGCCGCCCCTCTTCGACGCTCAGCAGTTCGACGCCGCCGGTCTCGCCGAGCTTTGACGCGAATTTCAGGTTGGCCGAAGTTCCCGTCACGAAGAACGTGTCGGGCTCGACTTCGGCGACGATGGCCCTGCCGGACAGGTCGGAAGTACCTTGGCCGCGCGGTCCGCCGTAGCCGTCGCGCACGGGACCGAACCGCACGGTCAGATCGTATTGCGAGAAGGTCAGCGGAATGTTGGCCATGCCATCTTCCTCGACCGCCACGCCCACCTTGCCCGCATCCCGTAACGGCAGAAGGAAGGGTGCGGTGTCCTGCAGGAGGCCGTAGGTGACGGCGATCGGCTCGGCCTTGGGCTTGTCGCCCTCAAGCCCAAAGCCCGCGTCCAGGCCGAACTTGGAGATGCCCAGGCTATAGGGCTGGGCGACCGTCCAGAAGGCGTGGCGCGCGTGCGCCATCGAGCCGCCGGTCTCCGGCACGAACAGCGGATTGCCGGCCACGTCATAGGCGCGGGCGATGGCGGTGTAGGGCGCGACGTTGGTGTCGTAGTTGTCGACCCCGACGACATCCACGGCCGGCGCGAGACGTCGCCAGGCCTCCAGCAGCCACGAAACGGCCCCGCCCGACGGGGAGCTGTCTCCTGGCCGCTCAAGCCCCGGCTGCTCGCGCGGCCAGACATTGACGTAGAGCGGCAGATCGTAGGCGGCCTTGCCCGCCGCAGCGACCGCGCCGACATAGCGCGCGGTATGGTAGGCCATGAACGCCTCGGGCGCGCGGGCGCCGAAGTTGGCGGTCCAGGATCCAGGCTTGGCGCCCGGCATGTCGTCCGGTACGGCGCCGTCGAACAGCCGCTGGGCCTTTGGCGAATAGTCCCGATCCGAGCCCAGGACACCGGCCTCGTTCTCGACCTGGACCATGATCACCGTGCGCTGCTGACTATCGACCAGCTTGAGGTGGGCCATAAGGGCGGCGAAGGCGCGCGCGTCGGCGGCCCGCCCCGCCGCGCTCAAGGGGCTCAGGGCTTCGACCGGGCGGCCCTGCGCATTGATCACCCTTTCGAAGCGTGTCGCATCGCGCTTGACCCAGGCGGGCGTGTAGCCCATCGCGCCGTTCTTCCAGGTGCCGAACCATAGCAGGGCCAGACGCACCTTCTGCGTCCGCGCCTCGGCGATCAGGCCGTCGACGACCGAGAAATCAAACTGTCCCTCGACGGGTTCGGTGGACTCCCAGCCGACCGGCGCCATGACGGTGTTGGCGTGGCTCCGGGCGATGGCCGGGGCCAGGTCTCGCAGGATCGGCCCATAGCCGCTCGAATTGTTGAGCTGGACGCCGAGCACGAGAAACGGTCGCCCGTCGACCTGCAGGGCCGGCTTGCCCGACGCCGTCGGCGCCAGTCGCACGGACTGCGCGGCGGCGGGCGCGGCGAGGCTCAGCACAGCGCCGGCCAAGGCAAGAGTTCGAAGTTTCATCCTGGTGCTCCCATACGGCGCGGTCTCTCATTTCGGACCGGCTTCTGACTTCCGGGCCTTGCATCGGCCCTTAGGACTAGCGTGACGACGGATCGCGGCGGGGCGATCGCGCCCTGGATCGGCGCATCGCGATGGACGCGGTCGGTGAGGAACATTCGACCCGACCAGCCCGGCGGCGTCACAAGGCGACGGGGGGACAGCCCGCCGTTAACGTGAACCAGGACCAGTTCGTCGCCGTCGGGCGAAAGGGCCGCCACCGTGTCCAGATCGTCCACGGGCGCGAGCCGATAGCCTGGCCGGATGTGGCGGCTGAACTGCGCCATCACCCAGTATTTCAGGGTCACGTGCAGCGGGTGGGCCGCGCTGGGCTCGGCGCGCAGATCGGCCTTGATCAATCCCCAATTGGAGCCGCCCGCGCCGTTGCGGGTGCTGAGATCTTCCACGGCCTGCCAGAACACCCAGGCGCTGGGCTCGAGCCGCTTGAGGTCCATGACGACGTGCTCGGCGAAGGCCAGGGCCGAGTCGAGGCTGTCGAAATCTTCCGGATCCTTGTCCAGAGGCGTATCGTTCTCCGACATCCACAGGCGGATCCCGGAGGCGCGCGCGACGTCGCGAACACCCGTCTGATGGAGGCTCCCGTAGCTGTGCACGTTGAGCTGCCCGATCGCGGCCCTGGCCTCAGCGGGATAGCCGGCCCAGTCGCGCAGAAAGACATGCGAGTTGGTCTCGTCCGGCGCGCTGATCGTCGTCTTGAGGCCCCGCGCGCGAAGCGTGGCAGCGGTCGCCACGATCATCGCCGCCTGGCGCTGCGGGCTCCAGTGGGCGCCCTCCTGGGTATTGGCCGCGTGCCAGTAGTCGGTGTTGGGCTCGTTGACCGGCGACAGCGTTCTGAAGGCGATGCCGTGGCGGCGCTGGAGCTCGTCGACGACGCGGGCCATGTAGGCGGCGAAGAGCCCTTCCTGTCCGGGGCGCAGGTTGTCGTCGGTGGCCTTTTCGGCGCCCGACACCTTGCCGCTGATCGTCATGAACCAGGGCGGTGAGTTCGAGAAGGCTTCGAAGATGGGCGCCCGCGCCCGCGCCTTGATCGCGTCGAGCCACCACCGCTGGGCGCTGTCCGCCGACCAGTCCCACATCTCCTCGCGGTCCGGTCGCCACCAGTCGTTTCCGGTCGCGCCCATCGGGCGACGCCAGAAGCCAGGCACGGCCGCTCCGGTGCGCAGGTAGGGCTTGGTCTCCGGAGCGTCCCCGCCGCCGATATTGTAGCGGGCGATGGTGAAGCCCAGGCCGCCCGGTCCGTAGAGCAGATCGGCCAGCCGCTCGCGGTCAGCCGCCGGCCAGCCGCCCGTGACGTTGGCGAACCAGGCCAGGGCCGTTCCCCAGCCCTCGAGACCACGCCGGGGCGGCCCACGCGCAGCGGTATCGTGATCGCGTCGAGCGAAGCGGCGGCAGCCGACGAAGCGCCGACCAGCCATCCGGCCGCCGCCAGGAGGCCACGACGGGTCGGATCGCCCTGAGCGCCGCGTAGGCGCGCGCTCCGCGCCTTGCTGGCCGCAGGCGCGCCTCGGCTACTGCGAAAAAGCCACACCGCCCGGCTCATCGGGTCCCTTCCGACAGCAACGGAGGCCAAGGGGTCGCGCCGCGGGCGGGTGCGCCCCCCTCGTCAAGACGCGCAAGTCCTGGAAAGCAAAGGAAAACGATCACCCTGACCTCTCTCATCGCAAGGTTCGACCTCAAACGACTTACAATCTTACTACTTGTAGTACAAATGAATGCGGTTTATGTCCGACAAGAAATCGCGCCGCAACGAGCGCGATCGGACGCCGTTAGGAGAGGGAACAAGGATGAAGACGGGCAAATACCGCTTTAGCGTCGGTGTATCGCTGCTGGCTATGGCCATCTCGGCCCCATGGGCCGCCCAGGCCCAATCGACCCAAGACAACAGCACCGCCGTGGAAGAGGTCGTGGTCACCGGCGTGCGCGAAAGCCTGCGTTCGGCCCAGGCGCTGAAGCGCAACGCCGACCAGATCGTCGATTCGGTCCAGGCTCAGGACATCGGCAAGCTGCCCGACGCCAACACCACCGAGGCCTTGCAGCGCATCACGGGCGTGCAGATCCAGCGCCGCTATGGCGAAGGGGCCACCGACTTCGATCACCGCACTCAGCCCGCCGTCACCGTGCGCGGCCTGACCCAGGTGCAGAATTTCCTGGACGGCCGCGCCGTCTACTCCGCCTCGGGCGGCCGAGCCTTCGACCTGGAAGGCGTGCCCCCGGAACTGCTCTCGGGCATCGACGTCTACAAGAACGCCCCGGCCAACATCATCGAAGGCGGCGTCGGCGGCGCGGTGAACCTGCGCACGCGCAAGCCGTTCGACGCGCCCGGCCGCGTGCTCAGCGCCACGCTGCGCGGCAACTATTACGACCGCGTCGGCAAGGATGGCGGCTCGATCTCCGGTCTGTACAGCAACCGTTGGGACACCTCGGCCGGCGAGATGGGCTTCCTGATCAACGCCGTGCTCAGCAAGTCGCACTATCGCCAGGACGGCCTGCTGGCCGGCCCGTTCGACACGGTTCCGGCGGGCTCGATCGCTGGCGCGCCGGCCAACGCCCAGGTGCCCTACGGCTTCGAAATCTATGACGACACCGGCGATCGCAAGCGCCTGGGCATCGCCACGGCCTTCCAGTGGAAGCCCAGCGACGATCTGCTGATCACGGCCCAGTACCAGCGCACCAAGTACTGGTTCAATCGGACCGGCGCCTACTACTACGACTACAACAATCGCTCGAACGTGCGGAACGCCGCCGGCGTGGTGACCAACTACGGCACCGACCCGCTGCCGGGCGCGGCCTTCAGCTTCAACGACGAGGGTTACGCCACCAAGGGTTCGCTGCAGAACCAGACCTTCGAGACCGGCCGCTATGACCAGCAGCTCTGGAGCCAGAGCCAGAACTTCACCCTGAACGCCGCCTGGCGGGTCAGCGACAAGCTGAAGGTCAATGCCGACGCCCAGTACCTGAAGTCGTACTACAACGCCGACCGCAACGGCCACGTCCTGTCGCTGTACACCCAGGCCGGCCAGACGGGCCTGACCACGCCGCACAAGACGGTCGTCGACTTCGACCTGACCGGCAAGTATCCGCGCTTCGAGGTCCGCGACCCGTCGCTACTGAACAATCCGGCCAACTACACCACCCCGTACATCGCCGACTCCCTGCAGCGGAACGATGCCGAGACCTTGGCCCTGACCAGCGACTTCGAGTACGATTTCGAGGGCGGCTTCTTCGACAAGCTGCGCGGCGGCGCGCGCTATTCCGACAACACCATCGACCTGCGCGGCACCTGGCACGGGGTCTGCGTGACCTCGCTGGGCGCCGACCCGAACTGTTCGGCCCCGGCCGGCACGCCGCTGGTTCCGCTGAGCGCTCACCCGCAGCTGTCCATGAAGGGCCCGTCCAAGGACTGGTTCGACGGCAACACGGTCAAGGCCGGTCTGCTCTATCCGGCATTCCCGACGGGCGACGGGGTCTGGGCCCAGACCAAGGCGCTGTACGCCATGCTGGGCGCGACCACGAAGGACAACTTCACCCCGGGCGACCTGAACAGCCAGACCGAGAAGACCTATACCGGCTGGGCGGTCGCCGACTACGCGACCGAGATCGGCGGCGTGGCCATCGACGGCGGCGTCGGCGTGCGGGTGATCAAGACCGAGGCCACATCGACGGGCACCCAGTTCAACGCCGACGGCACTTCGAAGGCGATCGATGTCGACAACAGCTACACGCGGGTTCTGCCCAGCTTCAATCTGCGCGCCAAGCTGACCGACACCCTGCAGGCGCGCCTGGCCTATTCGAAGGGTCTGGCTCGCCCGAACTTCGACCAGCTGTCGACCAACCTGACTCTGAACAACCCCAACCAGGTCAACCCGGTCACCGGCCACCCCAGCGCCAGCTCGGGCAACCCGGCCCTGCGTCCGATCGAGTCCGACAACTACGACGTCACGGCCGAGTGGTACTTCTCCAGCACCGGCTCGCTGACCGCGGGCGCCTTCTACAAGAAGGTCGACGGCTTCCTGGCCGGCGGCACGGTGGTGGGCAGCTATAACGGCGTCGTCTACGACGTCGGCACGGTGGTCAATTCGGGCAAGGGCACGGTCAAGGGGATCGAGCTGGGCTACCAGCAGTTCTTCGACTTCCTGCCGGGCGTGTTCAGCGGCCTGGGCCTGCAGGCCAACTACACCTATGTCGACTCCAGCGTGAGCAACCCGTTCGCCACGGCGGGCTCGAGCATCCCGACCCAGGTGCCGCTCGAGAAGCTGTCCAAGAACAGCTACAACCTCGTCGGGCTGTATCAGAAGGGGCCGGTCAGCGGCCGCATCGCCTATAACTGGCGCTCGGCCTATCTGGACCAGACGACGGGCAGCGGCGCCAACGGCATCCCGCAATACGCCAAGCCGTACGCCTCGCTGGACGCCTCGGTCAGCTACGACATCAACGAGCACGTCGCCGTGTCGTTTGACGCCGTCAACATCAACAACCGCATGAACGTCCTCTACATCGGCACGTCCGCCGCGCCGTTGCAGTACCAGCTGAACGACCGGCGCTTCGGCTTCGCCGTGCGCGTCACCTACTAAACTCCTCCCCTGCTAGCCGGCGTGGCGCTTGTCGCCACGCCGGCGTCTTTTTGCTGGGAGCGCGAGGGCCGGGCGTCTTGGCGGCTCTGGCGTATCGGCGATCCAAGTCTATGATTTCGAGCCCTTTTGTCCGCGCCCCACGAAGCTGGAAGGCTCCTGGCCGCCCGCAAGGTTATTCATGACCGAGGCTTTCTCGACATCAGTCGCGCCCCCCGCCCGGGAAGGCGCGCTTTCGCGTATCGTCATCGTCGGTGGCGGCGCCGCCGGCTGGATGGCCGCGGCCGCCCTGTCGAAAGTGCTGGGGCCGCGCGGCCCCGCGATCACGCTGATCGAGTCCGAGGAGATCGGCATTGTCGGCGTGGGCGAAGCCACCATTCCGCCGATCCGCGCCTTCAACGGCCTGTTGGGCCTCGACGAGGCGACCTTCGTCCGCGAAACGCAGGGCACATTCAAGCTGGGCATCGAGTTTGTCGATTGGACCCGGCTGGGACATCGCTACTTCCATCCGTTCGGCGTCTATGGCCATGACTTCGGCGTCGCGCCGTTCGAGGCGGTCTGGCGACGCCTGAACCGGGCCGGACAGGCCGGGCCTCTGGACAGCTATTCGGTCTGCGCCCAGGCCGCCGCCCAGGGGCGGTTCGCGCCGATCTCGCAGGCAGCCAACGGTCCGCCGCCGATGGGCTACGCCTTCCACTTCGACGCGGCGCTCTATGCCCGCATGTTGCGAACCCTTGCCGAGGCCGCTGGCGTCGTCCGCCGCGAAGGCAAGATCGTCGATGTCGCCCTGCGCGGCGCGGACGGCTTCGTCGAGGCCGTGACCCTGGCCAGCGGCGAGCGCATCGCGGGCGACCTTTTCATCGACTGCTCAGGCTTCCGGTCGCTGCTGCTGGGCCAGGCCCTGGGAACGGGGTTCGAGGACTGGTCGCGCTGGCTGCCCAACGACCGGGCGCTGGCCGTGCCGTCGGCCAATGTCGGTCCGCCCACGCCCTTCACGCGCTCGACGGCCCGCGAGGCGGGCTGGCAGTGGCGCATCCCCCTGCAGCACCGCACGGGCAACGGCTATGTGTTCTCCAGCCGGCACGTCTCGGTCGACGAGGCGACGGCGACCCTGTTGTCGGGCCTGGACGGCGAGCCCCTGGCCGAGCCGCGACTGCTGACCTTCCAGGCGGGCCGTCGCGAAGCCTGCTGGGTCAAGAATGTCGTGGCCCTTGGACTGGCGTCGGGCTTCCTGGAGCCGCTGGAGAGCACCAGCATCCACCTGATCCAGTCCGGCGTGGCGCGCCTGCTGGAAATGCTGCCGACCAAGGCGTTCGAGCCTGCCGACGCGCGGCGCTACAACCGCCTGATGGCGGCGGACTTCGACAATGTCCGCGATTTCCTGGTCTTGCACTTCCACGTCACCCAGCGCGACGACACGCCGTACTGGCGCGAACTGCGGACCATGACCCCGCCTGACAGCCTGGCCGAGCGGCTGGCCATCCATCGCGCCACCGGACGCATTTTCCGCGAGAGCGACGAGCTCTTCACCAAGACCAGCTGGCTGGCGGTGATGGAGGGGCAGGAGCTCGGGGCGGG
Organism: Caulobacter sp. FWC2; assembly: GCF_002742625.1. Taxonomy (NCBI): domain Bacteria; kingdom Pseudomonadati; phylum Pseudomonadota; class Alphaproteobacteria; order Caulobacterales; family Caulobacteraceae; genus Caulobacter; species Caulobacter sp. FWC2. The sequence goes on along the minus strand of NZ_PEBF01000001.1, from coordinate 4,489,071 downwards.
CGAAGACGACCCGCTGGCGCTGGGGGTTCCCCCGGACATGGCCGCCGCGCGTCTGGCCAGGAGCGCGGAAGCGGCGGCCCAGGCGGCGGCCGCCATGCCGATCCACGCTGACTTCATCAGGGCCCATTGCGCCGCGAAGTGTTGACGCCGGCCTGATCGTAATTGTCTGATAAATACAACCGGACTCGCTCCGGATGGGAGGGTGCGTATGAAGAAGATCCTGTTGGCCAGCGTCGCCTGGCTGAGTCTGGCGAGCATCGCGGCCGCCGAGGAGCCGCCGCGGGTCCAGCCGGTGCAGGTCGACGCCTCGCGCCCCGACTGGGAGAACCCGGCGGTCTATGCGCGGGGAAAGCTGGCGGCCAGCGCGACGCACTTCCCATTCGAGACCCGCGCGGCGGCGCTGGCCGGCGACCCGGTCAAGTCGAGCCGCTACCAGACCCTGGACGGCCAATGGTCGTTCAGCTTCTCGCCGTCGTCCGACAACGTTCCCGAGGGTTTTGAGAAGCCGGACTATGACGTGTCCAGCTGGAAGACCATCAAGGTCCCGGCCCTGTGGCAGACCGAGGGCTACGACCAGCCCCGGTACAACAACATCACCTACCCGTTCCCGGCCAACCGCCCGCTGATCCCGCACGCCACCAATCCCGTCGGCTCGTATCGGAGGACCTTCGAGATCCCTGCCGGCTGGTCGGGCCAGGACGTCATCCTGCACATCGGCGCGGCCGGTTCGGCCTATCGCGTCTGGGTCAACGGCAGCGAAGCCGGCTATTCGGAAGACTCCAAGCTTCCCAGCGAGTTTGACGTGACCAGGCTCCTGAAGCCTGGCCAGAAGAACATCGTCGCGATCCAGATCCACCGCTGGTCGGACGGCAGCTATCTGGAGGACCAGGACTTCTGGCGGGTCTCGGGCATCGAGCGCTCGGTCTATCTGAAGGCCGCGCCGAAGGTCCGCCTGACCGACCTCTTCGTCCATGCCGGCCTCGACAAGGCCTATCGCGACGGCGTGCTGTCGACCGACGTGGCGCTGACGAAGCGCGACCAGGCCGTGACCGTGCGCATGACCCTGCTGGACGGCGACAAGACGGTCCTGACCCAGGAGGCCAAGGTCGCCGCCGGCGTGGCCAAGACCCAGACCCTCTCGGCCAGCGTCCCCAACGTTCGCCAATGGACCGCCGAGACCCCCAACCTCTACACCCTGCTGGTCGAGGTGCTGGACGCCAAGGGCGGCGTGATCCAGGCCACGCCCCAGCGCATCGGCTTCCGCACCGTCGAGATCAAGAACGGCCGCGTGGCCGTGAACGGCAAGCCGATCGTCATCCGCGGCGTCAATCGCCACGAGCACGATCCGGAGACGTTCCACGTCATCTCCGAAGCCAGCATGCGGCGCGACATCGAGCTGATGAAGCGCAACAACATCAACGCCGTGCGCACCTCGCACTATCCCAACGCCGAGCTCTGGTACGCCCTGGCCGACGAATACGGCCTCTATGTCATGGATGAGGCCGATATCGAGAGCCACGCCTATATGGACTACGCCAACAAGCATCCCGAACTGCGGCCCAAGCTGCAGATCGGCTTCGACCCGGCCTGGGAAGGCGCGCACGTCAGCCGCGTGCTGAACATGGTCGAGCGCGACAAGAACCACCCCTCGGTGATCTTCTGGTCGCTGGGCAACGAGGCCGGCATCGGACCCAATTTCCAGAAGGCCGCCGCCGAGGCCCGCAAGCGCGATCCCTCGCGCCTGATCTCGTATCTGGGCTGGGGCACGCTGGACTGGAACCATGCGCCCAACGCCTATGTCGACGTCTACGCGCCGATGTACGACGACATCGAGAAGATGGTTGACTGGGCCCAGGACCCGACCCGCACCCAGCCGATGATCCAGTGCGAATATTCCCACATGCAGGGTAACTCCGGTGGGAACTTCAAGGACTATTGGGACACCATCTACAAGTACGACAAGCTGCAGGGCGGCTTCATCTGGGACTGGGTCGACCAGTCGATGTACCGCTACGCCAAGGATGGCCGCCGCTACTGGGGCGACGGCGGCGAGTATGGGCCCAATCCCGGCGGCGACGTCGAGTTCGGCGACGGCCTCAACCAGCCCGACCGCACGCCCAATCCGCACCTCTATGAAGTTCAGAAGGTGCTCTCGCCCATCCAGTTTGAGGCCTTCGATCCCGCGCGCGGGACGGTGACGGTGCGCAATCGCCACGACTTCCGCGACCTGTCGGGCTTTGCCTTCGAATGGGCGCTGCAGGAGAACGGCGTCACCATCGCCTCGGGCGACCTGCCCGCCCTGGCGACCCAGGCGCGAGCGACCCAGACGATCACGCTGCCGCTGGCCGGCGTCGCGCGGAAGTCGGGCGCGGAGTATTTGGTCACGATCCGCGCCAAGGCCAAGGCGGGTTCCGTTCCGCTGACGCCCGAAGGCTATGTCGTCGGCTGGGAGCAGTTCGCGCTGACTCAGCCGGTTTCCGCCCTGACTCAGGCCGCCTCGGGCTCGGTCGCGGTGAAAGAGACCGCTGACCTGATCTCCTTATCGGCGGCTGGAACCACCCTCATGCTGGATCGCAAGACGGGCTTGGTCATGAGCTATGGCAAGCCTGGCGGCGCGACACTCAAGGGCGGTCAGCCGAACTTCTTCCGAGCCGAGACCGACAACGACACCCTGACGGGCACGGTCAATCAGCAGACGCCGTGGAAGGCGATGACCACGACGCGCCAGACGCGGACGATCACGGTCGACGCCAAGGCCGGGCGGATCAGCGTCGATCACGAGCTCGGCGCCGGCGCGGCGCGCTTCGTCACGACCTACACCATGAATGGCGACGGCGCGGTCGACGTGGCTGGCCAGCTGACCCCGCTGAAGGACGATCTGCCGCCGCCGGTTCGCGTGGGGCTTTGGTTCACTCTGCCGACCAGCGTCAAGACGGTGGAATGGTATGGACGGGGTCCGCACGAGAGCTATGTCGACCGCAAGACCAGCGCGCCGATCGGTCTGTGGCGCGGTCTGATCGCCGATCAGAATCACGACTACATGCGGCCCCAGGACACCGGCAACAAGGTCGACGTGCGCTGGATGGAAGTCTCGGGCGAGGGCCAGGGTCTGCGGGTCCGAGGCGCGACGCCGCTGATGATGAACGTGCTGGCCTTCCCCTATGCCGACCTCTACCGGCGGCCGGAAGGGACGTGGAAAAGCAGCGACATCGTTCCGCACGACGAGGTCTCGCTGCTGGTCGATGGCGCGCAGTGGGGCGTTGGCGGGGACACGGCCTGGAACCATGTCGGCCAACCGCACATGCAGTACCGTACCAGGCTGGAGCCGATCCGCGTCGCGTTCCGGCTGGAGCCCTTCGATGGGGAGGGCGCAACGCCCGACAAGGCTTCGCCGGCGCAAGCAACGACGCCGCAATAGCCGCCGTTTTCCATCTCGTCATGGCCCTCTGGCGATCGCCGGAGGGGCCAAACTCAGAGAATTCGAATGAAGCTTCTCACGTTCGCCCTGGCGGCGTTTCTGGCCGGTCCGGCGCTGGCCGGCGAGCCGATCAGCCCGCGTTTCAACGCCGACCCGTCGCCCCACGTCTTCAGGTCCGGCTACTATCTCTACGCCACCGACGACGCGTCCAACTCGGGAACGTACTGGGACTCGACCACCTGGCGGCTCTACACCTCCAAGGACTTCAAGACCTGGAAGGACGGCGGCGCGTTCCTGGGCGTTTCGGTATTTTCGTGGGCCAGGCCCGACGCCAAGGCGTGGGCGCCGGACGCGGCCTATCGCAATGGAAAATACTATTTCTACGCGCCGGTGGGCGGCGACAAAATCGGGGTGGCCGTCGCTGACCGCCCCGAGGGGCCCTTCAAGGACGCTATCGGCGCGCCCCTGGTCGATAAGGCGCGCGACGCCAACACCGGCGCCGAGCCGATCGACCCGCAGGTGCTGATCGACGACGACGGCCAAGCCTACATGGTCTTCGGCTGCCGCGAGCCCAAGATCGTCAAGCTGGGCAAGGACATGGTCAGCCTGGCCGGACCGATCGAGGACCTGGTCGTGACGGGCCTTCCCTCCGACGACCCCAAGAAGAAATTTGGCGAGGCGCCGTTCATCCATAAGCGCCAGGGGCTGTACTATTTCAGCTTCTCGACCGGCTGGCCGGGCCAGATCGTCTACGCCACGTCCAAGTCCCCGATGGGACCCTACGCCTATCGCGGCGTGATCCTGGACTATCGGACCATCTCCACCAACCACCAGGCGATCATCGAGGCCGAGGGGCGGACGTGGCTGTTCTACCACGACAATCTGCTGCCCGGCGGCGGCGACCATCGCCGTTCTATCGCCATCGAGCCCCTGCGCTATGGCGCGGATGGCGCGATCGAGGAGGTGCGGCCCAAGCCCAAACCCTAGCGCCCGACCGGATCGGCTGGCCTCGCGCCAGCCGGACCAAGGCTTGGACACTGCTCATTTGTAGTATAATACCGGCGCAACATTCGGGGGCGGTATGACCGGGATAAAAATTGGCATTGTCGGCGTCGGCAAGATCGCGCGTGACCAGCATATTCCGTCCCTGGCGGCGGACCCCGACTGGGCGCTGGCGGCCGTGGCCAGCCGCGCCCACGTCGATGTCGGCGTACCGGCCTTTCCATCGCTCGAAGCCATGCTCGAGCAGGGCCCGACCATCGACGCGGTCGCGCTGTGTACGCCGCCGCAGGTTCGCTGGCGGACCGCCGTGGCGGCCTTGAACGCCGGCAAGCATGTCTTCCTGGAGAAGCCGCCCGGCGTGAGCGTTGGCGAAGTGCGCGACCTCGCCGCGCTCGCCGCCGACAACAAGGTGACGCTCTTCACAAGCTGGCATTCGCGGTTCGCCGCGGGCGTTCCGACCGCCAAGGCCTGGCTCGCGGATCGCCGCATCCGCCGGGTCGACATCCAGTGGCGAGAAGACGTGCGGCGCTGGCATCCCGGGCAGACCTGGATCTGGGAAGCCGGCGGACTCGGCGTTTTCGATCCGGGCATCAACGCCCTGTCGATCCTGACCGAAATCATGCCGCGTGAGGTGTTCGTCACCGGCGCGGCCCTGGACATACCGGCGAACGTCCAAAGCCCGGTCGCGGCCCATATCGAGATGACGGACCTCGACGCCACGACGATCAGCGCGGATTTCGACTTCCTGCAGACCGGTCCTCAGACCTGGAGCATCGAGATCGAGACGGACACGGAAAAACTGTGCCTGTCGCTGGGCGGAGCGGTGCTCGATATCGGCGGCCGGCGGATCGTGGAGGCGGCGGACACCGAATATCCCGGCCTGTATCGTCGTTTCAGCGCGCTGATCCGAAGCGGCCAGTCAGATATCGACGTGAGGCCCCTGGCCCTGGTCGCAGACGCCTTTCTGCTTGGCCGCCGAACCCTGGTCGAGCCGTTCGTCGAATAGGCGCTCCGGGATCCACCAAGGCGCTCGGCGAGCGGCGAGCGTCCGGGGACTACCCCGTGACGGCGTCCGGCGACGCGGCTAGGTCCGACGCGGCCAGGTCCGAAGCCGAGCGTACGAGTTCGAGAACGTCGAGGATGATCTCGCGCATGGCGGCCGAAGCCTTGTCGGCGTCGCGGGCGATGATCGCCTCGGCCACATCCTCGTGCGAGGGGATCGACGCCGTCCGGCCCTTGATGCGGTTGGTGAAGCGGATGGAGATCCGCAGCGCCGTGTTCACCAGCTCGTGGAGCTCGCGGTAGAACGGGTTCTGCGTCGCGCTGAGGATGGCGATGTGGAAGGCGATGTCGGCGGCCAGCGCGTCATCCTCGCCCCTGGCCGCGGCCTTCATCCGGCGCAGGCCCCGGCGGATTTCCTCGAGTCCCGCCTCATCGGCGTTGCGAGCGGCCAGCGCCGCGGCGGCGGGCTCCAGTCCCAGGCGCATCTCTGTGAACTCGGTCAGCAGGCGCAGCGAGAACTTGCGCTCCAGCAGCCAACGCAGCACGTCGGGATCGAGCATGTTCCACTCGGCTTCCGGCTCGACCACGGTGCCATGCCGGGGGCGGGCGCTGAGCAGGCCCTTGGCCGTCAGCATCTTCACCGCCTCACGCGTCACCGTTCGGCTGGCGCCGAAGCGCTTGGAGACTTCGGCTTCCGTCGGAAATCCTGCGGCAACGAACTCGCCCGTGACGATGGCCTGACCGAGCGCTTCGACAAGCGAGTAGGTCAAGCTGGTGCCGGGCTGTGTGCGCATCGGCTCGTATTCTTTCCGCGACGGCTTCGCTAAGGTTGTCATCCTTCTGTAGCGCGCTTCGGGCGCCCCTGAAACAGGCAGCTACATCCTCAGGTCAAGTCCGCGGCCTGCCTGCTCGGCGACGAACGACCCGGCGGGCCGACTGCAACTCAGGTTGGCGAGCGCTGGGCAATCAGCTTGCGGGTCGCTCCCGCCGCAAGGGCGGGAGCGACTGCTGATATGGGGGCGCGACGGGCCGCCTACGACCCCAGGTGCGAATTGAACCAGCCCACGATGCGGTTGGTCAGGTCGGTGCGGTTCTCCGGCCGGCGGATGCCGTGGCCTTCGTCCTGGTAGATGACCAGAGAGGTCTCGACGTTCATGGCTTTCAGGCCGTGCCAGAACTCCATCGACTGGGCCGCCGGGGTCTCGACGTCGCGTTCGCCGACATAGATGAAGGTCGGGGTCTTGGCGTCCTTGATCGTGCGGATCGGCGACAGCTTGTCGTAGATCGCCGGGTCGTTGTAGGCGGTGTCGCCGAAGAACGGGACCATCCACTGGTCGATGCCGTTCTGGCCATAATAGCTGATCCAGTTGGCGATGCCGGCGCCGGCCACGGCGGCCTTGAAGCGCTGGCTGTGGGTCACCGTCCACATGGTCATGTAGCCGCCGTAGCTGTGGCCGAACACGCCCAGGCGCTTGTCGTCGACCGGGGCGATCTTCTCGACCGCGTCCACGCCGGCCAGGATGTCGCGCAGGTCGCCGCCGCCGAAGTCGCGGCGGTTGCTGGTCTTGAAGGCCTCGCCCTGGCCGAAGCTGCCGCGCGGATTGGGCTGGAACACGTAGTAGCCGGCCTTCAGCAGGTCATAGACCGTGCCGCTGGAGCCGAAGCGCGAGGTCACGGCCGAGGACGGGCCGCCGTGGACGATGACGACCATCGGATAGGTCTTGCCCGGCTCGACCTTAGCCGGGGCTTGCAGCCAGCCCTGGACGTCGAAGCCCTCGTTCTTCCAGGTGACGCTCTTGCCGATGTAGTTGGCGGTCAGGGCGTCGTTGTCGTGGGTGATGGGCTTCAGCGCCTCCGGCGCGCCCAGCAGGATCTGGGGCGCCTTGGCGAACGAGTCGACGACCGTTGCCGCCAGCTTGCCGCTGGGGTCGAACGAGACGCGGCCGTCGCCAGCCGAATAGCTGACCTCGCCGCGCGCCATCAGCGTGACCTTGGCCCCGCCGGCCGGGTCGATGCGGGCGATGGCGCTGTCGCCGCCCAGGATGGCCGAGGCCATCGGGCCCTTGGCGGTCCAGTACAGGCTGGTGAAGGTGCCCTTGTAGCCCTCGGTCAGGTTGGTCGGCTGGCCGCCCGCGAGCGGCACGGTCCAGACGTCGCCGCCGACCGCGCCGAAGTCGCTCATCAGGCCGCCGATGAAGGCCACCGACTTGCCGTCCGGCGACACGCGCGGGGCGTTCAGCTGCATCTTCGGCGCGGCGATCACGCGGCTGGCGCCGTCGGTCCCGAAGGCCTGCAGGCTGGCGACCCACCAGTTGTTGTCGCCGTCGCCCTTGGCGGCCGTGCCGACGAAGCCCTTGGAATCCGGCGTCCAATCGTACTCGTAGACGAAGGTGTCGTCGGGCGAGGCGAATGTCACGTCGCCGCCCGCGGTCGGAACGAAGGCGATGCGCTGCTCGTCGATCGCGCCGGCGACGCCGATTTCGCCGACCTGGCGCACGCCGGCCTGGGTGGCGCCGGTCTGCTTGCGCGCGCCAACCGTGGCGAGCATGGCGATCGACTGGCCGTTCGGCGCCCAGCGCGGCGTGCTCGCCACGCCCTTCACGGTCGCGGCGGCGCGGACCTTGTCGCCCTCAATCACGAACAGGGTCGCCGCGCCGGCCCGCATGTCCGAGCCGATAAAGGCCAGCTTCTGGCCATCGGCCGACCAGGCCGGACCGCCATAGCGGCAGGTCTGGCAGGGATCGAAGCGGCCGGTGATCTCGCCCTTGGCCGAGCGGATGACGATGGCGGCGCGGCTGTCGGACGCCGTGCCGACGGTCTCGGCGCTCTCGATGGCCGCCAGGCGCTTGCCGCCGGGAGCCAGCGTCAGGGCGCCATAGCCATGGACCGAGGGAGTAGCGGGCGCGGCCGCCTGCAGGGCCGCTGCAGCGACCAGGGAGAGCACGAACGACATCACGTGAGCCTTGAGTGAGCTTGCCGAAAAGGGCGTGTGCTTCGAATTCGCGCGCCAATGTGTCTGAAAAATTTCTGTCGCAATCTCTCGGAGACTCAGTCGCCGTCGTCGGGCGCGGTCAGGTCGGACGGGTCGAACGCGTAGTCCAGCAGGTCGCCCGGCTTGCAGCCCAGGGCCGCGCACAGCCGCGCCAGGGTGCGGAAGCGGATGCCCTTGACCTTGCCCGAGCGGAACAGGGACAGCTGGGTCTCGCTGAGACCGACCTCCTGGGCCAGGTCGCGGGCTTTGAGGCCCTTGGCGACGATCAGGGCGTCCAGGGTGACGCGAACGGGCATCAGATCATCTCGTCGAGTTCGGCCTGCGCCGCCAGGGCCTGGTCCATGACCCGGCCCAGCAGGAAGAGGGCGCCGCCGATCATGCCCAGCGTCATGCCGGCCACGTCGAAGTTCAGATAGCTGCCCTTGGTCAAGCCGACCAGCCGCATCAGGTTGCTGACGATGAAGACGCTAGCCACGCCGCCGACGCCGAGGGCCAGGCCCACCCGGCGCAGGGCCGAGGGTAGGGCGGCCTGGATCAGTCGTCCCTTGGCGATCTGGCCCATGGCCCGGCCGATCGACCACACGCCGAACAGATAGCAGGCGACCGGGGCGTTCTGGATCGTCACCGCCAGCATGATGTCCGGCCGCAGCGGTCTGTGCTTCACCAGGGCGTAGAGCAGCGGAAATCCCCAGGCCATCAGGGCCAGCAGCAGGCCGACGCTGACGACCATGAACACCGCCAGCCAGCGGAACTGGCGGCACATGCGGCGGAATTTTTCGACGTCCTTGGCGCTCATGGCGGTCTCCCCAACCTGTCTCATCTTTAATCTTGACTTAAAGACGATCACTTCGCAACTTTATATCTAACTTAAACGAAAGTGAGTGCCGCGACATGTCCGCAGCCATCGAGACCGAAGGCTTGTCCCGTCGTTTCGGCCCCCACCTGGCCGTCGACGGCGTGTCGATGACCGTGCCCGAGCAGGCCGTGTACGGCTTCCTGGGCCGCAACGGCGCGGGCAAGACCACGACACTGAAGATGGTGCTGGGCCTGATCCGTCCGAGCGCCGGAACCGCGCGGGTCTGCGGCCTGGACGTCGCCCGCGACCGCATCGGCGCGGCGCGCAAGGTCGGGGCCCTGCTGGAGGCGCACGGCTTCTATGGCAACCTGACCGGCCGGGAGAACCTGGCCTTGACCACGACCCTGCTGGGCTGCCCCGCCAGCGAGATCGACCGGGTGCTGGAGGTGGTCGAGATGCGCCCCGACGCTGGGCGAAAGGTCGCCGGATACTCCCTGGGGATGCGCCAGCGCCTGGGCCTGGCCCGCGCCATGCTGGGCGCGCCGCCGGTGCTGGTGCTGGACGAGCCGACCAATGGCCTGGACCCCGACGGCATCGCCGACATGCGCCGCTTCCTGCGCGCCCTGCCCGAGCGCACCGGCGCGACCGTGCTGCTGTCCAGCCACCTGCTGGGCGAGATCGAGCAGACCGCCACCCATGTCGGCGTGGTCAATGACGGCCGGCTCGTGCTGGAGGGCGAGCTTTCGCGCCTGAAGGCCGACCTCGCGCCGGAGATCGTCCTGCGCACCGGAGACGACGCGCGGGCCGCGGCGCTGCTGCGCGGCCACGGCCTGAACGTCCGCGTCGCCGACAGCCTGACCGTGGCCCTGGACGCCGGCGACGCCGTCGACCCGGCCGTAGCCGGGCTCACCGCCCTGCTGGTCGAGGCCGCCGTCCCGGTCTTCGCCATTGGTCCCCGCGCCCAGTCGCTGGAGGACATCTATCGCCGCGTCGCCGTTCCCACTCCCCGTCAAGCCGAGGCCGCCTGATGCTCGCCGCCCTGTCCGTCGAATTGCGCAAGCTGAACCGCTCGTTGGCCGCCGTGCTGGCCGTGGCCGCGCCGTCGCTGATCGCGATCTTCGCCTTCTTCAACCTGCTGCGCGCCGACAAGGCCCCGCCATGGGCGATGTTCCTGCAGGCCTCGGCCGGCATCTGGGCCTATTTCATGCTGCCGATGAGCGTGACGGCCCTGACCGCCCTGGTCGCCCATATGGAGCACGGACCGCGCAGCTGGGATCATCTGCGCGCCTTGCCGGTCCCGCGCTGGCGCCTTTACGCGGCCAAGGCGGTCTGCGTGATCGGGATTGTCGTCATCATGACCGCCCTGAACCTGCTGCTGACCTTCGGCGCGATCTCCCTGGCCGCGATCATCAAGCCGGCGGTGGCGCCGATCGGCGACCCGGATCTTTCCCGCTTCGTCCTGCTGAACGTGAAGGTGGTGGCGGCCGCGACACTGCTGATCGCCATCCAGTTCTGGACCGCCGTGCGCTTTTCCAGCTTCGTACCCGCCCTGGCGCTGGGCATCGGCGGGACCTTCTTCTCGGTGGTCGCCACGGCGGCCAAGCAGGGGGTGTTCTTCCCCTGGCAGATGCCGGTCAACATGCTGGCCAAGGAGGCTTGGCGCGTCGACACCGCGCTGGCGCTGGGCGGCGGGCTGGGTCTGATCGCCCTGATCGCGGCCATCGCCCACCTGGCGCGGCGGGAGGTGTTGTAACGCGGCTCCGGCCTGCTAGGACGCTGGCAGGCAAGAGGCGGGACGACATGGCCGAACAGGCGCTCATCGGATTGATCGGCGGCATGAGCTGGGAGAGCTCGGCCCAGTACTACCGGCTGATCAACGAGGCGGTGCGTGAGCGCGTCGGCGGCGTGGCTTCGGCCCGGACCCTGATGTGGTCGTTCGACTTCGCCGAGATCGAGCATCTGCAGCACGCCGGCCGCTGGCCAGAGCTGTCGCGCCGCCTGGCCGACGCCGCCCGGGCGCTGGAGGCGGGCGGGGCCGACTTCCTGGTCCTCTGCACCAACACCATGCACCGCGAGGCCGACGCCATCGAGGCGGCGGTGCGGATCCCGCTGCTGCACATCGCCGACCCGACAGGCGAGGCGATCACGGCCGTCGGCCTCTCGACCGTGGGCCTGCTGGGCACGACCTTCACCATGGAGCACGACTTCTATCGCGGCCGCCTTGAGCGGAAACACGGCCTGACCGTGCTGACCCCGGACGCCGAAGACCGCGCCGCCGTGCACCGGATCATCTACGAGGAACTGGTGACCGGCCAGGTGATGGACGCCTCGCGCGAGACCTACAAGGCGGTGATCGCGCGATTGGTGGAGCAGGGCGCCCAGGCGATCATCCTGGGCTGCACCGAGATCATGCTGCTGATCGGCCAGGCGGATAGTCCCGTCCCGGTGTTCGACACCACGACCCTGCATGCGATGGCGGCGGTGGAGAGGGCCTTGAACAGCGCCGCCTAGCCGATAGGGTGCCCCCGCTCAAGTTGCGGAGTTTATGAATGCGCCTCTGTTCAGTGTCGGGCCTCGCCCTGCTCGCCAGCCTTTCGATCCTGGCGGCGACGCCCGTCCTGGCCCAGACCGCAACGGCCTACGACTCCGTCGATCCCTTCATCGGCACGGGCGGCGATGGCCACACCTTCCCCGGGGCGGTGGTTCCGTTCGGCATGGTGCAGCTGAGCCCCGACACCGACATCCTGCCGTTCAAGCAGAGCTATGCCCGTGCGGCCGGCTACCGCTTCGGCGACCCGACGATCCTGGGCTTTTCGCACACCCACTTCTCGGGCGCGGGCCACTCGGACCTCGGCGACATCCTGCTGACCCCGGTGGCGGGCGAGGCCAAGCTGGAGCCGGGCGAGGTCGACAAGCCGGGCTCGGGCTACCGCTCGCGCTACAGCCACGACACCGAGGTCGCCCAGCCGGGCTATTACGCCGTCACCCTCAGCGACAGCCGCGTGCGGGCGGAACTGACGGCGGGCCTGCGCACCGGCCTGCACCGCTACACCTTCCAGAAGGGCGACCGCGCCCAGGTGCTGATCGACCTGCGCAGCTCGATCTACAACTATCCGGGCAAGGTGCTGTGGTCGCGCCTGCGGGTGTCGCCGGACGGCGTGGTCACCGGCTACCGCGAGACGCGCGGCTGGGCCCCCGGGCGCAAGCTGTTCTTCGCCATCAGGTTCGACCGCCCGCTGGTCGGCCAGGCGTTCCGCAACGCCGAGAAGGACGTGCCCTATAACGGCTTCGCCCAGCCGGGGCGGACGCCGAACGACCGCGCCCAGGTCCAGGGCCGCGCCCTGGTCGGGGTGTTCGACTTCGGCCAGATCGACGGCCCGCTGACCGTGAAGGTGGCGCTGTCGTCGGTCAGCGAGGACGGGGCGATCGCCAACCTTTCCAGCGACGAGCCGGGCTTCGACTTCGACGCCCAGCGCGCCCGCGCCAAGACCGCCTGGGAGAAGGCCCTAGGCGCGGTCGACATCGAGGCTCCTGTCCCGATGAAGAAAACGCTCTACACGGCGCTCTACCACACCCTGCTGGCCCCCAGCGTCTATGCCGACGCCGACGGCCGCTACCGGGGTCCGGACGACCAGGTGCACGAGGGCAAGCTGGACGGCCGCCCGTTCACCTTCCACTCGACCTTCTCGCTGTGGGACACCTTCCGGGCCGAGCATCCGCTGCTGACCCTGATCCAGCCGGCCGACTACACCAATGACGTGGTCAACTCGCTGATCGCCTCGCAGAAGCAGAGCCCGTACGGCATCCTGCCGGTGTGGCAGTTCCACGGCCAGGAAACCTGGACGATGATCGGCTACCACGCCGTGCCGGTGATCGCCGACGCCTGGATGAAGGGCATCCGCGGCTATGATGGCAAGGCGGCCCTGGACGCCATGGTCAAGAGCGCGACCTACGCCCCCTATGGCGGCCTCGGCGACTACATGAAGCTGGGCTACGCGCCGATCGAAAAGGAGCCGGAAGCCGCCTCCAAGACGGTCGAATACGCCTATGACGACTGGACCATCGCCCGCATGGCCAAGGACATGGGCCAGGACGATGTCGCCAAGGCCTTCGAGAAGCGGGCGTCCTACTGGCGCAATAGCTTCGATGTGAAGACCGGCTTCCTGCGGGCCCGCAAGAGCGACGGGACCTTCCGCGAGCCGTTCAATCCGACCGCCATCAACTACGGCTCGGACTATACCGAGGGCAACGCCTGGCAATATTCCTGGTTCGCGCCGCAGGACCTGGGCGGGATCGTCAAGACGCTGGGCGGCGACGCGGCGACGGTCAAGAAGCTGGACGCCATGTTCGACTTCGACAACTCCAAGGTCGACTACTCGCACGCCGAGGACATCGCCGGCCTGATCGGCCAGTACATCCACGGCAACGAGCCCAGCCACCACGTGGCCTATATGTACGACTACGCCGGCGCCCCGTGGCGCACCCAGGCCCGCCTGACCCAGATCATCAAGACCCAGTACAAGCCGACGCCCGACGGTCTTTCGGGCAATGACGACCTCGGCCAGATGTCGGCCTGGCTGATGTTCACCAGCCTGGGCTTCTATCCGGTGACCCCGGCCTCGAACGAATACGCCATCGGCCGGCCGTTCGTGGACAAGGCGGCGCTGAACCTGCCGAACGGCAAGCGTTTCACGGTTCGGGCAGAAGGGATGGCCGACGACAAGCCGTACGTGTCGAAGGTGACGCTGAACGGCAAGCCGCTGACACGGGCCTATCTCAAGCACGACGATATCGTGGCCGGCGGCGAACTGGTCTTCACGATGAGCGCCACCCCGAACAAGACCTGGGCGACGAAGGTGGCGGATCGGCCGACGTCGCTGACGGGGTACAGGTAGGGCGCGTCGATTGGCGGCGTGACAACTCGTAGAAGTTGGCGTTATGTTCTGGGTAGGAGTTCTCATGACCCGCCCCACGAACACCGCCAATGTCGTGACGCCGCCGAGACTCTCGGCGCGTGCTCGCGCGATGCTGTCGGACGCCGAACGGGCTGAGCGTGGTCGAGCGCAGGTGGCGGCGGGCGACTATCTGGACGATGATGAGCTGGACGCTTTCCTGGATGGTCTGATCCCTCCAGACGAGGCCTGATCGGGCCTTGGGCTGGAAGGTGAGGCTATCGCCGGACGCGCAGGCCGATCTACAGGACGTCGCGAGATGGCTAAGCCAGCCCGGCTCGGGACGGGAGGCGCGCAAGAAGCTTAACGATATCTGGGCAAGCATTAGAGGGCTGCGCGCTAACGCCTTGCGCCATCCGGTCTTCACAGAGACTGGCGGTCGGAAATGCAGCGTTTCGGGGGGCTACGAGATTCATTACGATGTATTTCCGAGCCCGCCTCGGTCTTTAAGGTCGGGGATCGTGATCGTGTCGTTCGTCAAGAGCCCATACCAGGACTACACGACCTTCGAGGATCGATAGCCCCTATCAGTATGGCAGCCGCTCCGGCGAGGGCGGGGCGGGACCGGTCGACGGCGCCAGGGTCTCGGCCGCCTTCGCCGCCGCGTCCAGCTCCGAGGCCGCCCGGGCGAACTCCGCCGACAGGGTTTCGTAGTAGCCGTTGCGCGGATCGGGCTCGGTCTGCGGCGCGGGGTCGGGCAGCAGCCAGGCGAAGTCGCGGACCGCCAGGGTCTGGTGGGCGGTCATCATGAAGCGGCGCCAGATGCTGGCCGGGATGTCGCCGCCGACCACCTTGTTCATCGGCTTCTCGTCGTCATTGCCGACCCAGACGCCGGTCACGTAGTCGGGCGTGAAGCCGACGAACCAGGCGTCGCGCCAGTTCTGACTGGTGCCGGTCTTGCCCGCCGCCGGACGGCCGAAGGCGGCGCGCTTGGCTGTGCCCTCGGTGACTACCTTCTTCATCATCTTGACCATGATGCTGGCGTGGCCGACGTCGTAGACGCGGCGCTCGGCCTGCGGAGGCTGGTGCTGGAACAGCGCTTGGCCGTCCTGGGTGGTGACCGTCTCGATGACATAGGGTTCGACCCGCACACCGCCCTGCTGGAAGACCTGGAAGCCCGAGGTCAGCTGCAGCAGGCTTACCTCGTAAGAGCCCAGGGCCACCGACAGGTCGGGGACGGGCGGCAGGGTGGTGATGCCGAAGCGGCGGACCAGATCGCCGATCGACGCGCCGCCGGCCTCCTGGCCCAGCTTCACGGCCACGGTGTTGATCGAGTTGATCAGGGCTCGTTCGACGGTCATCGGACCACGATAGCCGCCGCTGTAGTTCTCAGGGCTCCAGTCGCCGAACTTGACCGGCTCATCGACGCGGATGTCGGTCGGCAGCACGCCCTTCTCGACGGCGGCGGCGTAGACGAACGGCTTGAAGGTCGAGCCCGGCTGGCGGCGGGCCTGGACGGCGCGGTTGAACGGGCTCTCGCCATAGTCCGTGCCGCCGACCATGGCCCGGATCGCGCCCTCGGTCGACAGCGACAGCAGGGCCGCCTGGCGCGCGCCGGAGCGGGTGGTCTCCGTGGCCATGGTCTGGCGCACGATCTCGGCGCCCTCGCGCTGCAGCAGCGGGTCGATGGTCAGGCGCACGACCAGGTCCGGCGCGTTCTGGCCGGCGATCTTCACGGCCTCGGTGGTGGCGTAGTCCAGCACCCAGCCGTAGTCGCCCTCGTCCTGCAGGGCCATCGGCGACAGGCGCGGGGTGTCGTCCAGGGCGCGGCTTTCCTGCTCTGCGGTGATCCAGCCTTCCTTACGCATGTTGGCCAGGATCAGGCGCGAGCGGGCCAGGGCGCGCTCCATGTCGTTGGTCAAGGCCAGGCGCGACGGGGCCTTGGGCAGGCTGGCCAGCAGGGCCGCTTCCGACAGGGTCAGCTGGCTGGCGGGCTTGCCGAAATAGGTCTGGGACGCGCCGTCGACGCCATAGGTGCCAGCCCCGAAATAGATTCGGTTGAGATAGAGCTCGAGGATCTCGTCCTTGGTCAGGACCTGCTCCAGCCTCCAGGCCAGCAGCATTTCCTGCAGCTTGCGCTTGACCACCCGGTCGGGCGTGAGGAACAGGCCCTTGGCCAGTTGCTGGGTCAGGGTCGAGGCGCCCTGGCGGGTCTTGCCGGCCCGCCAGTTGATCCAGGCGGCCCGGCCGATGCCTTGCAGGTCGATGGCCCCGTGCTGGTAGAAGCGCCGGTCCTCCGCCGCCAGGAAGGCCTGGGGCACGTAGTTGGGCACGGCGCCGATGGTGATGCGCTGGCCATAGCGCGGGCCGCGCGTGGCGATCACCTGGCCGTTTCGGTCCTCGAAGCGGATGCCGGGCGCGCGGTTGACCGCGAACAGCGCCGCGCGCGAGGGCAGGGGCGGGGTGTCCTTCAGGTACTTGTACCAGACATAGGCCGCGCCGCCGCCGGCCGCGAGCACGCCGATCAGGAACGAGACCAGCAGCACGCCCCAGATCCAGCCCCACTTGCGGGCCTTCTTCTTGGCGGCGCGATGCTTGAGGTCGGCGCGGAAGGGCTCCTCCGGTGGCGGAGGGGGCGGCGGCGGAGGCTGATAGGACGGCGGCGCGGCCGGGGACAGCTGGAACGGATCCCGCAGCGGCTCCGGCTTGGCCCATGGGTCGTGGGGCGGCTCGGGCGGCGCGCCGGCGGCCGGCTCCGGGCTGCGCCCGGTCGGCTTCCGCGACGGATCCTTGTCGTCGAACTTGTACGGCGGAAGGGTCCAGTCGTTCACGGTCTGAGTCAGGCTCTGTTTGTTCGCCAGGTAAATCGGGTTTAGGACGGCGCCATGACGCCACGCAAACCTTTCTGGGAGACGAAGACGCTCTCCGAGATGACCGTCCCCGAGTGGGAGAGCCTATGCGATGGGTGCGGCCTTTGCTGCCTCGTTCGCTTCGAAGACGAAGATACCGGCGAAATCATCCCCACGCGGGTGCACTGCCAGCTCCTCGATGCGCATCTCTGCCGCTGCAAGGACTATCCGAACCGCAAGAAGACGGTGCCGGACTGCATCAAGCTGACGCCCTACAATATCGAGGACCTGGAGTGGATGCCCCTCTCCTGCGGCTATCGCCGGATCCACGAGGGCAAGGACCTGCCGCGCTGGCACCCGCTGATCACCGGCGATCCGGACAGCCCCCACAAGGCGGGCGTCTCGGTGCGCGACCAGACGGTGTCGGAGCTGAGCTTCAGGGACGCGGAAGACGCCATGGACTTCGTGGCGACGGACCTGATGCGCGATCGCGGGGATGATCCGTACGAGCCGGAGGAAGAATGAAAGATGCTCCCCCGTTGTACGGGGGAGCTGTCGCGGAGCGACAGAGGGGGCGAGTGCTGACTAGGCCGAGCTAGCCCCCTCCGGCCCTCTGGGCCACCTCCCCCGCATCGCGGGGGAGGTGCTAGACCCCAGATACAGAAAAAGCCGGCCCGCCAACGCGGAACCGGCTTTTCGTCGCCCTTACGGCGAGAAGCTGTAAGCTTCTTACTTCTTGGCGGTGAAGCCAGCGAACTTGGCGTTGAAGCGCGAGACGCGGCCGCCGCGGTCCATCAGCTGGGCGTTGCCGCCGGTCCACGCCGGGTGGGTGCGCGGGTCGATGTCGAGCGCCAGCGTCGCGCCTTCCTTGCCGTAGGTCGAACGGGTTTGATAGTTCGAGCCATCCGTCAGGGTGACGGTGATGAAGTGGTAGTCGGGGTGAATGTCTTGTTTCATGGCGGCGATCCAGTCCGACTAAGCCGGCGAGTGTGAATTGGGTTAAGCGCCCTCCGCGCACGCGCGGGGTGGCCCTCGAAGACGGGCGGCTATAAAGAACCCGCGCGATTTTGGCAAGGGACTGTTGATGACTGACGCGAACGGCGGCGACCAAATGGCCGAAGGCCGCCCCGGCGCGGGGGCTGAACTGGTCCAGGGCATGGCCGAAGCCAAGGCCCGGCGGGCTCGTCGCAAGGACATTCGCCCGCTCGCGCACCTGCTGCCGTTCGTCAAGGCGCACAAGGGCGACGGCATCGCGGCGGGCTTCTTCCTGCTGTTCTCGACAGCCGCGACCCTGGGTCTGACCGCCGCCTTCAAGGAGGTGATCGACCACGGATTCGCCAAGGGCCAAGGCAGCGAGATCAACAGCGCCTTCCTGGGCCTGGGCGCCGTGGCCATGGTGCTGGCGATCGCCACCGCCCTGCGATTCTTCTTCATCACCCGCCTGGGCGAGCGGGTCGTGGCCGATGTGCGCCGGGCGCTGTACGGCCACACCCTGGGCCTGGACCAGGAATATTTCCTCAAGACCCGCACGGGCGAGGTACTGTCGCGCCTGACCACCGACGTCTCGCTGATCGAGCAGCTGGTCGGCGCCTCGGCCTCGATCGCCCTGCGCAACATCCTCAGCCTGGTGGGCGGCCTCGGCTACATGGCGGTGGTCTCGCCCAAGCTGGCGGGCTTCATCGTGCTGATGGTGCCGGTGATCCTGGCCCCGATGTTCCTGGTCGGCCGCCGCGTGCGCAAGCTGACCGTCACCGCCCAGGACCGCTTCGCCGACGCCGTCGGCTATGCCGGCGAGAGCCTGGACGCTCTGGAGACGGTGCAGGCCTTCGGTCGCGAGCAGGCGTCCGCGCTGCGCTTCGGCGGTGCGGTGGAAGAAGCCTACAAGGCCTCGGTGCGCCGGATCACCACGCGGGCCAGCATGACCGCCATGGTCATCACCCTGGCCTTCGGCGGCGTCACACTGCTGCTGTGGACCGGCGCGCGCCTGGTCCTAGCCGGCGAGATGACCGGCGGCACCCTGGCCCAGTTCGCCATGCTGGCGGTGATGGCCGCCGGCGCGATCGGGGCCCTGGGCGAGGTCTGGGGCGACGTCCAGAAGGCCTCCGGGGCCATGGACCGCATCTCCGAACTGCTGAACGCCAAGCCCGACATCGCCGCCCCGGCCGCGCCCAAGGCCCTGCCGGTCCCGGCCCAGGGGGCGATCGCCTTCGAGAACGTGATCTTCGCCTATCCTGGGCGTCCGGACCTGCCGGCCCTGAACGGCTTTGATCTCGCCGTGAAGCCCGGTGAGACCGTCGCCCTGGTCGGCCCCTCGGGCGCGGGCAAGAGCACGGTCCTGCGGCTTCTGCTGCGCTTCTATGACCCCACGAGCGGCGCCATCCGCCTGGACGGCGTCGACCTGCGCGACGCCGAGCCGTCGGAGGTCCGCGCCCGCATGGCCCTGGTGGGCCAGGACTCGCCGCTGTTCTCGGGCTCGGCCATGGACAATATCCGCTTCGGCCGCGCCGACGCCACCGAGGCCGAGGTCAGAGCCGCCGCCGAAGCCGCCCAGGCCGCCGGCTTCCTCTCGGCCCTGCCCCAGGGCTTCGACACCCCGGTCGGCGAGCGCGCCAAGACCCTGTCGGGCGGCCAGCGCCAGCGCCTGGCCATCGCCCGGGCCCTGGTCCGCCAGGCCCCGATCCTGCTGCTCGATGAAGCCACCAGCGCCCTCGACGCCGAGAGCGAACGCCTGGTCCAGCAGGCGCTGGCCGCCGCCATGGAGGGCCGCACCACCCTCGTGATCGCCCACCGCCTGGCCACCGTGCTGAAGGCCGACCGGATCGTGGTGATGGAAGAAGGCCGCGTGGTCGAGCAGGGCACCCACACCGAGCTCTTCGCCAAAGGCGGGCTCTATGCGCGCCTGGCGAGGCTGCAGTTTGGGGTGGAGGCGGCCTAGGCGCCGGCTAAAGCGCCCAGAGGCTCCTGCGGATCCTCGAACCAAGCCTCGAACGAGCGCGGCTCGGCCGAGCGGCCATGGATGCGCACCTCGGCCGTGGCCGGCCAGGCGCGGGCCAGGTCGTGGGCTTCGGCCACGGCCCGGCGGCGGCCGGTGAAGAACAGCACCTCGCCGGTGTCGCCGATCTTCACGCACCAGCCGCCGTCATAGGGCGAGACCTCGAACAGGCAGGCCATGGTCCTACTCCGCCGCGTAGACCAGCGGATGGGTGTGGGCCCACAGGTGGGCGCGATAGGTATCGAAGCACTGCTCGCCGCAGATCAGGCGCATGATCGCGCCCTCGGCGATGTACTTGGCGCGGGAGGGATCCTCCGACACCAGCGGGACCAGGGCCTCGGCGTTCCAGGCCTTGGAGTGCTCAATGTCCAGCTGCGCGTGCAGGGCGAAGTACTTGCGGGCCTCGGCGGGGACGCCGACGCGCTTGAGGCCGGCGTCGACGCAGGCCACGCGGGTCGGGGCGGTCAGCTCGACCACGCCCAGGGCGCCGATCGACTGCCACACATAGCGGCGCGTCGTGGCGAAGGCGGTCATGACATTGGCCAGGCACAGCGACTGCCACAGGGTGGAGTCGATGGTCGGCGCCAGACCCAGGGTCTCGGTCGTCCGCGTCAGCATCGGACCGTGCATGCCCTTGGCGCCGCCGCGACCCATCTCGTCCCAGTAGTTGCGAGCCAGCTCCAGCTTGGCGCGGTCGGGAACCTTGACCTGGGTCAGGGCCACCAGGTCGTCGAAGCCGGCTTCACCAGCGGCTTCCTGGGTCAGGAACCACTTGAGGTCCTCGAGCGAGGCCGCGCCTTCCAGCCAGTCGAACAAAGGATCCCACTGGCCGGGGCCGTGGTCCTTCAGCGCCTCGAACCAGGCGATGAAGCCGTCGGGATCTTGTGGGACGTCCTCGACCAGCGGGGCGACATGCAGACGGAACGCTTCGATGAACGCGCCCTCGATCCGGCGCATCCTGACCTCCTGGTCCAGCTCCTCGCGCCAGCCCTCGGAAGGCGCGGCCGGAGACAGGCGAATGTGGTTCCAGTGCGCCAGGCCCTTGTGCAGGGCCTCGGCGTCTGGGAACTGCGCGCTGAACGCGCCCAGGCGGGAAAGACGTTCGCCACCGTACACGGACACACTCCTTGATCTTGAAGGAGAGACCGCCCGGCAAGGCGACCCCTACGCCGCCAACAGGCAGCGGCGAGGGGGCAAACGGCGACTACGCCGATTGCGTTCCTGTGTCGGCAACGCGACCTCGGCGCGCGGCGAGGGCTTGCTGGCGACGACCTAGTTCCGCAGATCCGCCGGCGTGGTCGGTTCGCTGATCACCCGCTCCATGGCCGCCCAGCGCGCGTCCTGGGTCTTGCCGGCGCGGTAGACGTGGTCGCGAACCATGTCCTGGCCGATGTTGTAGTTGATCACGTACGAGCGGTAGGTCTCGATGAACGACACCCGCTTCTCGGCGCCGCCGCGCGAGTAGAGGGTGTATTTCATCAGCGCCTGGACGGCCTGCTCCCTGGTCATCTTGCCGGAGAGGTAGAGGGCCGCGATGGTGTTGCCGCTGCTGGACAGCGCCGCCTTGGCGTCCTGCAGTTCGCCATAGGCCTTGGCCGTCTTCGGATCGAGGCCGGCCAGAGGGTAGAGCTTGTCGCGTTCGAACTCGGTCTTGGCCTTGCCCGGGAAGGCCAGCTCGATGCCGAAATTGGCGCTGCCCTCGGCGATGAACGACTGCGGCGAGAACAGCGGATAGACCGAGAACTCGAACCAGCCCTTGTCCTTGGTCAGCTTCTCTTCCAGCAGGGCGTTCAGCACGTGGTGGCCGGGATAGCCCTCGTGGCAGCCCAGGTCCAAGGCGCGGCTGATATAGATCGGCAGGTCGGTGTTGATCTGGATCAGGCTGTGGGCGCCGCCCTTGTACCAGTTGTAGCCGCTCCACGGCTTCTTGGTGACGAACTCCAGATCGAAGCGCTCGCCGGCCGGCAGCTTGATGTGCTCTTCGGTCTTGGCCTTGCAGGCCGCGATGCCCGCCTGCATCACCGCCTCGACCTTGTCGGTCGGGATCACATAGCGGTTCTGGAAGGCGTCGACGCGGGCGGCCAGGTCGCCCTTACCCGGGACCAGCTTGTCGATGCGGGCCAGGATCGGGTCATAGCTCTTCAGGGGCTTGATCACCGGGCGGACGCCGAACAGGCCCTCGGCCTCGTCCTCGAAGCTGAACTTGTCGCCGGCGATCATGGCCAGGCGCGTCTGGGCGGCCTTGATCTGGCCCTTCAGGAACAGCTTGCGGCGGCGTTCGTCGGGCGACAGCTGCTTGTCCTTGGTGGCGACCACCAGGATCATCAGGCGGTCGGCCTCCTTGCGCAGCACCGAGACCGGGCGAGGGGCCGCCTTGGCGGTGTCCATCAGGTGGACCGGGCCGTAATAGGCGTCGACATAGCCGGGCTCGCGCTCGCCGGCCTCCAGGGTCATGCGCACGAAATCCTCGGCGACGCGATCCAGCACCTGGCTGGAGGCGGTCGGCGTTGGCGCGGCGAACGCGACCGTACCCAGGGCCAGGGTGGCGGCGAGGGCGGCCGTGGAGACGACGTGGCGGATCTTCATGAGGCTTCCCCTGGGAGTTCGGCCGGCACGCTGCACCGGTCCGGGCCGTCTCCGCAAGAGGCGCCAGGCTACCCCCGCGCGGCGGCGGCCAAGCCCGGGAAGTCGCTGAAGATCCCGTCGACGCCGGCGGCGTACAGCGCCTTGAACAGCGGCGCGACGTCGCCGTGCATGGCCAGATAGGCCGGGTTCTGGGCGTCGCCCTTCCGCAAGGACGCGGGCAGGAAGTAGTTCTCGGCGCGCACCGTCCACGGGTGGACGGCCAGGCCGGCGGCGTGGGCGTTCTTCACCAGGTCGGTGGCCGGCAGCAGGACCTGCTTGTCGTTGGGGACCACCAGGCTCCAGTTCGGACCCAGGCCGTCGGCATAGACGGCGACGTCCTTCAGGCCCCGGGCGGTGATCAGGTCGGCATATTTGACTTTCGGCAGGTCGGCTGGGCCGCCTTCGCCGTCGACAAGGAACACCAGACGCGCGGGGGTCTTGGCGCGGAGCTTCTTCAGTGTCCCGACCTCGAAGCACTGCACGAACACCGGCGCGGTCGCCGAGTTGAGGTCCAGGGCCTTGAGCTTGGCGACCAGGCGGTCCTCGGTCGGCAGGCCGATCGAGGCGAAATAGGTCGGGTGCTTCAGCTCGGGATAGGCGCCGATCACGCGGCCGGTGCGCTGGCTGCCGGCCTTGGCGATGGCCACGACCTCTTCAAAGGTCAGGATCTGGGCTTGGCCGTCGAAGGCGGCGCTGGCCGGACGTAGCTGCGGCAGCCGCTCGCGGGCGCGCAGGGTCTTTATCTCGGCCAGGGTGAAGTCTTCGGTGAACCAGCCGGTGACCGACTGGCCGTCGATGGTCTTGGTCGCCTTGCGGGCCGCGAACTCTGGACGGCTGGCGACGTCGGTCGTGCCGCCGATCTCGTTTTCGTGGCGGGCCACCAGGTGGCCGTCCTTGGTCGGGACCAGGTCCGGCTCGATGAAGTCGGCGCCCTGCTCGATGGCGCGCTCATAGGACAGGGCCGTATGCTCGGGCCGCTCGCCGCTGCAGCCGCGATGGCCGATGACGATGGGCTTTTTGCTCTGGGCGCGGGCGAAGCCGGGCAGCAGCGTGCCGGCGAGCGCGGCGGTGGTCATGGCGCGACGGGTAAGCAGGGTCATGGGGCGCGATTTAGCGCCGGGATGTGACGGTTTGGCTAGGCCTTTAAACGGTCACCTCGGCGCATCCCGAGGTGACCAGATCTTTCAGGCGAGGTCGCTCACTTGCCGCCCGCATAGTCCTTGATCAGGGCGTAGAGGAAGTCGCGGCCGTCATAGAGCGACTTGACCCGGATGCGCTCGTTCAGCCCGTGGATGCCGTCACCGTCCGAGCCGCCGAACAGGCCCGAGACGCCATAGGTCGGGATGCCGGCGGCGTTGGTATGAACGCCGTCCGTGGCGCCGGTCAGCAGGATCGGCACGATCGGCACGCCGGGCCACAGCTTGGCGGCTTCCTTCTCGATCGGGCCCATGATGGCGGGCGTCAGCGGCGGAGGCGGCGAGACGGGATTGGCCTCGTGGGCCAGGACCACGGTCGTCGGCGCGCCGGCCAGTTCGGCCAGCTTGGCGCGGACCTCCTCGACCGGCGTGCCCGGCAGGATGCGGCAGTTGACGTTGGCCGTGGCGCGTTGGGGCAGGGCGTTGGGCGCGTGGCCGGCATTGACCATCGTGGCCACGCAGGTGGTGCGCAGCATCGAGTTCCACATCGGGTCGGCGGTCACCGTCTTCAGCGCGGCCGGATCGTTGATGTTGGCGACCAGCGCCTTCATCGCCGCCGCCTGCTCGGCCGGCACGCGGGCTTGCATCTGGGTGAAATAGCCGCGCGTGGCGTCGTTGAAGCGGGGCGGGAAGCCATAGGCGCCGATCCGGTCCAGGCCCGCCGACAGCTGGTAGATGGCGTTGGCCGGGACCGGGCGGCTGGAGTGGCCGCCGGGATTGGTCACGGTCAGGGTGAAGTCCTGATAGACCTTCTCGCCGCCCTGGACCTCCAGCACGACCGGCTTGTCGTGTTCGTCCAGCAGGCCGTCGGCGCCTTCGTTCAGGGCGAATTCGGCGTCGACCAGCGGGCGGTGGTTCTTCACCAGGTCCTCGATGCCGTTATAGGCCTCGCTCTCCTCGCCGCAGGTCAGGGCCATCTTGATGTCGCGCCGGGGCTTGAAGCCGGCCTGCTTCAGGCGGACCAGGCTGTCGACCCAGATGGCCGCCTGGGCCTTGTCGTCCGACGTGCCGCGTCCGAAGAAATAGCCGTTCTCCTCGACCAGCTTGAACGGGTCGCGGGTCCAGTCGGCGCGGTTGGCCTCGACCACGTCGATGTGGGCCAGCAGCAGCATGGGCTTGGACTTCGGGTCGGTCCCCTTGAGGATCGCCACCAGGCTGCCCTCCTTGGGATGGCCGTCGGCGACCACGACCTTGACGTCTTCGGCGGGGAAGCCCGCCGCCTTCAGCCGCGCGCCCATGGCCTCGGCCGCCTGGGTGCAGGAGCCGACCGACAGGGTGGTGTTGATCTCGACCAGCTCCTTGTAGAGGTCGCGGAAGACCAGTTGGTCGGGGCGGACGGTCTTGGGAGGCTCGGCGACCTGAGCGCTCGCCGTCGTCGCCAGGGCCACAAGGGAGCCCGCCATCATCCACATCGACCGTTTCATCCGTACTCTCCCCATTGAACTTGGGCGGGAGGAGAGCCCGCCAGCGCCCGCCGCGCAAGGGCCGCCGTTAACGCCTCGTTAGCAAAGGACTGGCTTTTCGTGGGGCCAGGAAAAGGCGATGGTGCGAGAACACATGATGAACGCGAATCGCACGCCAATCCGAATCCTGGGGCTCGATCCTGGTCTGCGCCGCACCGGCTGGGGCGTGCTGACGGTCGAGGGCTCGCGCATGAGCCACGTCGCCCACGGGGTGATCGTCCCTGACGAGAAGGCCGACTTCGCCCAGCGCCTGCTGCACCTGTTCGAAGGCATCTGCGCGGTGATCGAGCAGCACAAGCCCGACGAGGCGGCGGTCGAGGAGGTGTTCCTCAACACCAACGCCCAGTCGACGCTGAAGCTGGGCCACGCCCGCGCCGCCGCCCTGATCGCGCCGGCCCGCGCTGGGCTGCTGGTCGCTGAGTATTCCACGCGCCTGGTCAAGAAGGCGGTGGTCGGCACCGGCGCGGCCGACAAGGCCCAGATCGGCTTCATGATCGCGCGCCTGCTGCCCACGGCGGGCAAGACGACGGCCGACTGCGCCGACGCCCTGGCCGTCGCCATCACCCACGCCAATCTGCGCGTCGCCAACCGGAGGGTCGCATGATCGCCAGAAAGCCATGATCGGAAGGCTGAGAGGCGCCGTCGCCGAGGTCGGCGAGGAAGAGGCTCTGATCGACGTCATGGGCGTCGGCTATGTCGTCCGCTGTGGCTACCGCACCCTCCAGCGTCTGCCGGCCCTGGGCGAGGAGACGCTGCTGCACATCGAAAGCCAGTGGAGCGAGAGCGCCGGCCTGCGGCTCTACGGCTTCGCCACGCGCGAGGACCGCAAGGCCTTCGTGCTTTTGCAGGCCATCCAGGGCGTCGGCCCCAAGGCGGCCATGGCGGTGCTGGACGTGCTGTCGCCGGCCGAGCTGGCCTCGGCGGTCGCCCGCGAGGACAAGGCCGCCGTCGGCCGCGCTAATGGCGTCGGGCCGAAGCTGGCTTTGCGCATCGTCACCGAGCTGAAGGACAAGCCGATCACCGACGGGCCGGTGCTCATGGCCGCCCCGACCTCGGGTTCGACCGCCGCGCCCGCCAAGCCCGCGCCGACCGGCGACGCCGTCGCGGCGCTGATGGGTCTTGGGGTCGCCGAGGTGAACGCCCGCCGCGTGGTCGAGGCCGCGGCTATTCAGTTGGGTGAAGAGGCGAGCGTGCAGGCGCTGATCAAGGCCGGCCTGCAGGAGTTGGGGCGATGAGCGCGGTGATAAGCCCTTCCCCCTCGATGGGGGAAGGGTTGGGATGGGGGTGTCTCGGCGCTGGCCGCCGGCACGAACCTGACCGCCGTAGTCACCCCCATCCCCGACCCTTCCCCCATCAAGGGGAAGGGGGAGTGTTTCGCCATGACCCGCATCATCTCCGGCGAAGCCCAACCGCACGAGGCTGCACCCACCGCGACCGACCGCGCCTTGCGCCCGCAAACCCTGGCCGAGTTCGTCGGTCAGGAGCAGGCCAAGGGCAATCTGCGCATCTTCATCGAGGCCGCCAAGGGCCGGGGCGAGTCCCTCGACCATGTGCTGCTGTTCGGTCCGCCGGGCCTGGGCAAGACCACCCTGGCCCAGATCATCGCCCGCGAACTGGGCGTCAATTTCCGCGCTACCTCCGGCCCCGTGCTGAACAAGCCCGGCGACCTGGCCGCGATCCTGACCAATCTCGAGCCGAACGACGTCCTGTTCATCGACGAGATCCATCGCCTGTCCTCGAACGTCGAGGAAATCCTCTACCCGGCCATGGAGGACCACGTGCTGGATCTCGTGATCGGCGAAGGTCCTTCCGCGCGCTCGATCCGCATTGATCTCGCGCCCTTCACCCTGGTGGCGGCGACCACCCGGGCGGGGATGCTGGCCACGCCCCTGCGCGACCGGTTCGGCATCCCGATCCGGCTGGAGTTCTACACCCCGGCCGAGCTGCGCCACGTGCTGCTGGGCGCGGCCCGCAAGATGGGCGCGCCGCTGTCCGAGGACGGGGCCGACGAGATCGCCAAGCGGGCGCGCGGCACCCCGCGCGTCGCCGGCCGCCTGCTGCGCCGGGTCCGCGACTTCGCCGAGGCTGACGGCGCCAGCGTCATCGACCGCAAGGCCGCCGGCCTGGCGCTGGCCCGCCTGGAGGTCGACGAGGTCGGCCTCGACAGCCTGGACCGCCGCTACCTGCGCGCCCTGATCGAGCACTATGGCGGCGGGCCGGCCGGCGTGGAGACCATCGCCTACGCCATCGCCGAGGCCCGGGACGCCGTCGAGGACGTCATCGAGCCCTATCTGATGCAACAGGGTTTCATCCAGCGCACCCCGCGCGGCCGCGTCGCCTGCGGCAAGGCCTATCTGCACCTGGGGCTCAAGGCTCCGCCGGCCCCGACGGGGCCGGGCGGGTTGTTCGGGGACGAGGCGGGCGGCTAAGATAAAGCCCATGACGACCCCGCCCGAACCCACCGCCCCTGAACCGACGGCCGGCGTGTTTTCCGGCCGCGAGCATCAACTGCCCGTGCGGATCTATTACGAGGACACCGACTTTTCGGGGATCGTCTATCACGCCAACTACCTGCGCTACATGGAGCGCGGACGGAGCGACTTCTTCCGGATGGTCGGGATATCGCACACCGAACTGGCCAAGGCCGACACGGCGTTCGCGATCATCCACATGACGCTGGACTTCAAGCGCTCGGCGCGGATCGACGACGCGCTGGTGGTGCGAACGACCTATGACCGGGTGAAGGGCGCGCGGCTCTATGTCAGCCAGAAGGTGACGCGCGGCGACGAGGTGCTGGTCGAGGCCCGGGGCGAGGCGGTCTGCATCACCCTGGACGGCCGTCCGCGTCGTCCGACGGCGGAGATGCTGGCCCAGCTGGCGCCCTGGCTCTTGGTCGACGGCGAATAAACAAACATCGTTTTTCGGGATCGCTCGACGATTGTCATAGTTTCACCCAAGCGTCGCTTCATGCCATACGGCGCGTGCTAGAGCGTGACAGCCAAAAGTGGATACCGGTTTTGGCGACCGTCACGCTCCAAATGTAGAATTGTACTTAAGACGCCCCAACGGAGCCATAACCCGCATGGACGCCTCGGCAGCCGCCCCGAATTTCTCGTTCTTCGCCCTGTTCATGCAGGCCGACTGGGTCGTGAAGGCCGTGATGATCGGTCTGATCCTGGCGTCTCTGGGCTCGTGGGCCGTGATCCTGGACAAGCTGGTTCGCTTCACGGGCCTGAACCGCGCCGCCGATCGCTTCGAGGAGCAGGTCTCGGGCGGGCGTTCGCTGGAGGACGTCGCGGGCGAGGCCGGGGCCAATCCGCGCCACGCCCTGCCGCGCATGCTGCAGGCGGCGCTGAAGGAATGGCGTGACGCCAAGACCAAGGGCGCGATGAGCGAGAACCAGGCCGGTTTCCTGATCGCCCGCATCGACCGCATCCTGGACGCCCAGATCGCCCGCGAGAACGCCAAGGTCGAGGAAGGCCTGGGCAGCCTGGCCATCGTCGCCACCGCCAGCCCGTTCATCGGCCTGTTCGGCACGGTCTGGGGCATCATGCACGCCTTCCAGAACATCGCGATCTCGAAGAACACCTCGCTGGCCGTCGTGGCTCCGTCGATCGCCGAGGCGCTGTTCGCCACGGCCGTCGGCCTGATCGCCGCCATCCCGGCCTATATCGCCTACAACAAGTTCTCTACCGACGCGGGCAAGTACGCCGGCCGCCTGGAAGGCTTCGCCGACGACCTGTCGACCGCGATCCAGCGTCGCCTGTCGGACCGGGTCTAGACCGATGGCGATGTCGTCCAACGACGCCTTCGCGACGGGCGGCGGCCGGGGCCGTCGTCGTCGCGGCCGCCGCTCGCGCGGGGCCCTGTCCGAGATCAACGTCACGCCTCTGGTCGACGTGATGCTGGTGCTGCTGATCATCTTCATGATCAGCGCGCCGCTGCTGACCGCCGGCGTGCCGCTGGAACTGCCCAAGACCGAGGCCGCCGCCCTGCAGAACCAGGAAGAGCCCATCACTGTCTCGATCAACCGCGAGGGCAAGATCTTCGTCGGCGAGACCGAGATCCCGTTCCAGAACCTGGCCCCGCGCCTGACCGCGATCGCCGGCAGCGGCTACGACAAGCCGATCTTCGTCCGCGCCGACGGCGGGGCGACCTATGCCGTCGTCGCCCAGGTGATGGCGGGCCTGTCGAACGCCGGCTTCAACAAGATCAACCTGATCACCGAGACGGGCGGCCCCTCCACGGGCGCGGCGCCGAAGGATGCTCAGCCGGAGGGCTCGAGCGACCTGCGGCCGGCGCAATAGGGGCCGCCAGGAAAGCTTGATGAGCGCTCGCCGTGAATCCCCGATCTCTCCAGGCCTGCTGGCCTCGATCGCGCTGCACGGAGCGGTGGCGGCGCTGATCGCGTTCGGCCTGCCGTGGAAGCAGTCCAAGCCGATCACCATCGGCGAATCGGTGCCGGTGACCATCGTCACCAACGGCCCGACCAATGTGCGTCCCGCCGAGGAAGCGCCCGAGGAACAGACCGCCCAGACGCCTGATCCCGCGCCCGAGGCCACGCCGGAGCCGCCGGCTCCGGAACCGGCGCCCAAGCCGACGCCCGCGCCCGCGCCGCCGCCGAAGCCCACACCGACGCCGAAGCCCGCGCCGCCGACCCCGACCCCGCCGCCCAAGCCCGCGCCGACCGCGAAGGCGACGCCGGCGCCCGCGCAGGCCAAGCCGACTCCGGCCAAGAAGCCCGAGGCCGACTTCTTCGCCTCGCTGGAAGCCTCGATCGCCAAGTCCAAGAAGGCGACGGGCAAGCCGACCGCTAACGCCCCGAAGGGCCCGGCCCGCGCGGAGACCTCGGTCTCGGCCCGTCCGGCCATGGGCGCGGCGACGGGCCTGTCGGCCGCCGCCCTGGGCCGCTTGCAAGGCGAGGTCCAGGACCGCTGGAACCCCAACTGCGAGGTCGAGGGCGGCTCCGACGTCAATGTCCGCGTGATCTTCGTGATCGGCCCGGGCGGCCGCGTCGTCGGCCAGCCGGAATCGCCGGGCATCTCCTCGCCCAATCCCGTCGTGAAGGCGGCCTCGGACCGCGCCATCCGGGCGCTGTTCGCCGCTTCGCCGTTCGCCTATCTGCCGTCCGACCTGTACGGTCAGAAAATCGCCCTCAACTTCAACGCAAAAGAGGCCTGTTCGCGTTGAGGATTGGCATGACGAAGAAGGAAGCTCCGATGCGCCAGAAAGCCTTTGTAGGGATGCGGGCCCTGATGCTGATGGTCGCCGCTCTGCTGAGTGGCGCGGCCTTCGTCACCCCGGCCGCCGCGCAGATCGAGGTCAACATCAACTCGGGCGCGGTCAAGCCGCTTCCGATCGCCGTGCCGGCCTTCTCGGGCACGACGCGCGGGGCCGAGATCGCCCAGGTCATCACCGGCAATCTCGAGCGCTCGGGCCTGTTCCAGCCGCTGAACGTCGCGGGCGTTCCGGACAAGCTGCAGGACGTCAACGTCCAGCCGCGTTTCCCCGACTGGCAGGCCACGGGCGCCCAGGCGCTGATCAACGGCCAGGTCACGGTCGGCCCCGATGGCGGCCTGCGCGTCGACTTCCGCCTGTGGGACGTGTTCAGCCAGCAGCAACTGCTGGGTCTGCAGTTCTCGTCCACGCCGGACAACTGGCGCCGGGTGGCCCACAAGATCAGCGACGCCGTCTATGAGCGGCTGACCGGTGAGAAGGGCTATTTCGACACCCGCGTGGCCTTCGTCGCGGAGAGCGGCCCCAAGCTGGCCCGCGTCAAGCGCCTGGCGATCATGGACCAGGACGGCGCCAACCCGCAGTACCTGACCGACGGCTCGTACATCGTCATGACGCCGCGCTTCAGCTCGACCAGCCAGGAGCTGACCTACATGGCCCTGCGGCCGACGGGGTCGTCGATCTACCTGCTGAACCTGGAAACCAGCCGCCAGGAAACGGTCGGCAAGTTCCCGGGCATGGTGTTCGCGCCGCGCTTCTCCCCGGACGGCAGCAAGGTGGCGTTCTCGGTCGAGAAGGCCGGCAACAGCGACATCTATTTGATGGACCTGCGCAGCCGGTCTTCGACCCGCATCACCACCGACCCGGCCATCGACACCTCGCCGTCGTTCTCGCCGGACGGGACCAAGATCGCCTTCAACTCCGACCGCGGCGGCCAGGCCCAGCTCTATGTGATGAACACCGACGGCTCGGGCGTGCGCCGCATCTCGTATGGCGGCGGCCGCTACACGACCCCGGTCTGGAGCCCGCGCGGCGACTTCATCGCCTTCACCAAGCAGACGGGCGGCGAGTTCCACATCGGCGTCATGCGCCCCGATGGCAGCGACGAGCGCCTGCTGACCACTAGCTATCTCGACGAGGGCCCGACCTGGGCGCCGAACGGCCGGGTGCTGATGTTCTTCCGCGAGAGCTCGGCCGGCAATCCCAAGCTCTGGACGGTGGACATCACCGGCCGGATCCTGCGGCCGGCGGCCTATGGCGGCTCGGGCTCCGACCCGGCCTGGTCCCCGCTGCTGGACTGATTGACACATCCTTCGGGCAACTTGCGCGGAGCACAGGCGTTCAAGGCACAGGTTCCGGCCCGTGGTCTATTCGCGCCGGAAGTGAATCATCACCGTCCGACGAGCTTCTGACATCATTGTGAGGCTTCGTCAGGCGTTTCATGGGTCCATTCCAAGCGTTGCGCAGGTATGGATCAGGTCCAGAGTTCGTAGACTGAGGAGAAACTGGATGAGCTTCGACACCCAGCGCGCCATTAGACTGGCGCTCGTCGGCGTGGCAGCAGCCTCGCTCGCCGCCTGCGCTTCGCGTCCGAAGCCCCAGCCTGTCGCGCCGGCGCAGGAACCGACGCCGACCGCCCCGAGCCAGCCCTACACCCCGCCGCCGGCCCCGCCGGTGTCGAGCGGCGTGCTGCCGGGTTCGGTTCAGGACTTCGTCGTCAATGTCGGCGACCGCGTCTATTTCGACACCGACGAATATTCGGTCCGCGCCGACGCCCAGCCTGTCCTGGCCGGCCAGGCTCAGTGGCTGAACCGCTATCCGCAGGTCCGCATCCGCATCGAAGGCAATGCCGACGAACGCGGCACCCGCGAGTACAACCTGGCGCTCGGCGCCCGCCGCGCCAACGCCGTGCGTGACTTCCTGATCGGCCAAGGCGTTGCCGCCGCTCGTATCGAGACAATCTCGTTCGGCAAGGAACGCCCGATCGATGGCGGCACGAGCGAAGAGTCGTGGGCCAAGAACCGTAACGGCCACACGGCCATCACGGACGGCGCCCGCTAAGCTGTAAGTCCTGGGGCGGCTGCTCAAACGAGTAGCCGCCCTAGTTTTGTCCGCGTCCTATCGGTAGATCACGGTCATGAAGCTGAAATCCGCTCTGCTCGCCGTCCTGTTCGCCTCGACTGCCGCCGTGGCTGTCGCCCAGACCCCGCTGCCCGCCGAGGATCCGCTGGACGATCGCTCGGCCAAGCGCGTCGAGCGCATGGAAAAGGTGGTCCGCGAACTGCGGTCGATCGTCTTCCAGGGCCGCGACACCGGTAAGCCCGTGGTCGTGCAGCCGGCCGAGACCGACGCCCAGATCGCCGCCCTGAACGAGCGCGTCGGCGACCTGGAACAGACCCTGACCCGGCTGAACGGCCAGAACGAGGCCGCCAATTTCGAGCTGACCAAGGCCAACCGCGCCGCCGCCGACCAGAAGGCGCGCGCCGATCTGCTTGAACAGCGCCTGGCCGCCCTGGAGAAGTCGATCGCCGACATGCAGGCGGCCGCTGCCGCCCAAGTCAGCGCCCAAGGAACCGGAGGCATGGCCCTGGCCGGAGGGACCCCGCCGCCGCCCGCGCCGCCGGCCGATCCGGCGGTGGCCTTCAAGCAGGCCAAGGATCTGTTGTTGGCCGGCGACTACGCCAATGCCGAGCAGGCCTTCGCGGCCTATGTGAACAACTATCCGGACAGCGCCAAGGCGCCGGAGGCCCGCTACTGGCAGGGCGAGACCCTGTTTGTGCGCGAGGCCTATACCGACGCGGCCGGGGCCTATATCGGCGCGATCCGCGGCTGGCCGCAGACCAGCTGGGCGCCGGACGCCACGCTGAAGCTGGCCCGCTCGATGGTAGCTCTGAAGAAGACCACAGAGGCCTGCCGCACCCTGGACGAGCTGTCCAAGCGCTATCCGAAGGCTCCGGGCCAGGTCATCTCCCGCGCGGCCTCGACCCGCGTCGCGGCCAAGTGCGCGTAGAAGCGGTTCGAGCCGCCCTCGACCGGCGGCTCGATCGGACTTCTAACGCCCCGCTGGCCGTCGGCTTTTCCGGCGGCGGCGATTCTCTCTTCCTGCTGAAGGCGGTCCTGGACTGGGCGGGCGAGCGGCGCGTGCTCGCCTTCGTCGTCGATCACCAGCTTCAGGCGGACAGCGCGCGCTGGACCGCCGACGCCGTCGCCAAGGCGCGGGCGCTGGGCGCGGAGGGCAAGGCGCTGGCCTGGACCGGCGACAAGCCTTCCACCGGTCTGCCCGCCGCCGCCCGTCGCGCGCGTCATGCCTTGCTCGCCGAAGCCGCGCGCGAGGCCGGCGCCAAGGTCCTGCTGCTGGGCCACACCGCCAGCGACCTAGCCGAGGGCGCGGCCATGCGGGCCGAGGGCTCCACCGTTTCCGACCCCCGCCAATGGGCGCCGTCGCCGGTCTGGCCGGAAGGCCGAAGCGTCTTCCTGCTGCGACCGCTGCTA
Organism: Caulobacter sp. FWC2; assembly: GCF_002742625.1. Taxonomy (NCBI): domain Bacteria; kingdom Pseudomonadati; phylum Pseudomonadota; class Alphaproteobacteria; order Caulobacterales; family Caulobacteraceae; genus Caulobacter; species Caulobacter sp. FWC2. The sequence continues at coordinate 4,455,117 of NZ_PEBF01000001.1, read as the reverse complement.
GGCCTGACCCGCGAGGCGATCCGCCAGGCCCTGGCCGCCGAGGGCGAGACCTGGCTGGACGATCCGGCCAACGACGACCTCCGCTATGCGCGAGCGCGGGCCAGGGCCTCAGACCCCGACGCGGTCTCGCCGACCCAGGTCACACCGCCATCGCCGCCGGCCTTCCAGATCGACCCCGCCGGCGCGATCCGGTTGCCGCGTGATGTCGCCGCCGCTCACCTGGCCGCCGCCCTGCTGTGCGCCGCCGGGACCGAACGGCCGCCGCGCGGCGAGCGGTTGGCGCGGTTGGCCGAGCGTCTGCGCGCCAACGAGACCTTCGCCGCCACCCTGTCGGGCGCGCGGGTCGAGGCGGCCGATAATGTCCTGATCTGCCGCGACGCCGGCGAGACCGCGCGGGGCGGTCTCTCGCCGCTGGACCTGTCGCCCGGCCAGACCGGCGTCTGGGACGGCCGCTGGGAGATCACCGCCGGGACCGCGCCGCTGACCGTCTTCGCCCTGAAGGGCAGGGCGGCCAGCCTTTCGCCCGGCCAGCGCGGCCAACTCTCCGCCGTCCCCGCCGCCGCCCGTCCCAGCCTGCCGCTGATCGTGGGTCCCGCCGCGGTCCCGTATTCGCCCGCGCTTGACGGCCCGGACCTTGCAGCCGAAGGAGGTGCGTGCGCGCGTCCGCTCGTTCTGGATCGTTTCAAGGCCGCGATCGGTCGGATCGACCAAGAATCCGTGACCTGATGTCACGTCCATGGCGCAAGCGCGCATGACTCCCTATCTTGGGAGGTCAAGAACCTATTCGTTGGGAAGACGAGGCGTATGAATTTCCGGAACCTGGCCATCTGGCTGGTGATCGTCGCGGTGCTGGCAGGCGTTTTCGTCGTCAGTCAGAACTCTCGCACCAAGGGCGGCGGCGAGATCAGCTACTCGCAACTCCTCAAGGACGTCGATGCGGGCAAGATCAAGTCCGCCGAGATCGCGGGGCAGACCGTCATGGCCAAGGGCGCAGACGGCAAGGTGCTGACGGTCAACGCGCCCATGAACTCCGACGAGCTGGTCAACCGCATGGTGGCCAAGAACGCCGACGTGAAGTTCAAGAGCGGCTCGATCAGCTTCCTGGCCATCGTGGTCCAGCTGCTGCCGATCCTGCTGGTCGTGGGCGTCTGGCTGTTCTTCATGCGCCAGATGCAGGGCGGCGCCAAAGGCGCCATGGGCTTCGGCAAGTCCAAGGCCCGGCTGCTGACCGAGAACAAGAACCGCATCACCTTCGAGGACGTCGCCGGCGTCGACGAGGCCAAGGAAGAACTGCAGGAGGTCGTCGACTTCCTGAAGGATCCGGCCAAGTTCCAGCGCCTGGGCGGCAAGATCCCCAAGGGCGCCCTGCTGGTCGGCCCTCCCGGTACGGGTAAGACCCTGATCGCCCGCGCGGTTGCGGGTGAAGCCGGCGTGCCGTTCTTCACCATCTCGGGGTCGGACTTCGTCGAGATGTTCGTCGGCGTCGGCGCCAGCCGCGTGCGCGACATGTTCGAGCAGGCCAAGAAGAACGCCCCCTGCATCATCTTCATCGACGAAATCGACGCCGTCGGTCGCCACCGCGGCGCCGGCCTGGGCGGCGGCAACGACGAGCGCGAGCAGACCCTCAACCAGCTGCTGGTCGAGATGGACGGCTTCGAGGCCAATGAAGGCATCATCCTGATCGCCGCCACCAACCGTCCGGACGTGCTGGACCCCGCGCTGCTGCGTCCGGGCCGCTTCGACCGTCAGGTCGTGGTGCCCAATCCGGACGTCGCCGGCCGCGAGAAGATCATCCGCGTCCACATGAAAAACGTGCCCCTGGCCGCCGATGTCGACGTCAAGACGCTGGCGCGCGGCACCCCGGGCTTCTCGGGCGCCGATCTGGCCAACCTGGTCAACGAAGGCGCCCTGCTGGCGGCCCGCAAGAACCGCCGCATGGTCACCATGCACGACTTCGAAGCGGCCAAGGACAAGGTCATGATGGGCGCCGAGCGCCGCTCGATGGCCATGAGCGACGCCGAGAAGAAGCTGACCGCCTATCACGAGGGCGGCCACGCCCTGGTGGCCCTGCGCGTTCCCGTCGCCGATCCGGTCCACAAGGCCACGATCGTGCCGCGCGGCCGCGCCCTGGGTATGGTCATGCAGCTACCCGAGGGCGACCGCTACTCGATGAGCTACGACATGATGACCTCGCGCCTGGCCATCATGATGGCTGGCCGGGTCGCCGAGGAGCTGATCTTCGGCAAGGAGAAGATCACTTCGGGCGCGTCCAGCGACATCAGCGCCGCCACCAGCCTGGCCCGCAACATGGTCACCCGCTGGGGCTTCTCGGACGAGCTGGGCACCGTGGCCTATGGCGACAACCAGGACGAAGTGTTCCTCGGCCACTCTGTCGCCCGCACCCAGAACGTCTCGCCAGAGACGATGATCAAGATCGACAAGGAAGTCCGCCGCCTGGTCAAGAGCGGCGAGGACGACGCCCGCAAGATCCTGACCGAAGAGCTCGACAACCTGCATGTGGTCGCCAAGGCCCTGCTGGAGTTCGAGACCCTGAGCGGCGAAGAGATCATCGGCGTCATGAAGGGCGAGGTCCCCAAGCGCGACGAGGACGAGAGCAACAAGGAAACTGTCACCGCGCCGTCCCTGGTGCCGCTGTCCCCGGGCGCGGCCGCCAGCGTCACCGCTTAAGCGGGCCTATTCAGACGATCAAAGCCGGCTCGAAAGGGCCGGCTTTTTTCTTGCCGATTTTTCGCCGTCTGTCGGCAACCCGACGCCGGTTCGATCGTTGGAGCTTGGCCGCGCGTGCGTGGCCTGGGGCCACCTGCTTGACGGAAGACCATGAGCGCGATTGACGAGCCGCGAGGCTCGCCCACCCAACTGTCGTCGATCCCCGCCTTCCTGACCGGAGGCGGCGAGATGGCGGTCGCGGTGGCGGCCCGCGAATGGTCGACGACGGCTTTCGGTCCGCTGGCCGCCTGGCCGCCCGCCCTGCGCGCGGCGGCTTCCATGGTGCTGAACGCGCCGATCCCTTCGGTGCTGGTCTGGGGCGATCAGGAAGTTATCCTCTACAACGCGCCCGGCGGCGACTTCCTGGGCGCGGCGGGCCCGGCGGCCCTGGGGCAGAGATTCGCCGAGGTGTTCCCGGTCGCCGAGGGCGCGGCGCTGCTGGCCAGCGCCAAGGCCGGCGAAGGCCTGGTGCGCGAGAGCGTCGGCTTCATCCGTCCGAACGGCGAGCCGGCGTGGTGCAATCTGTTGTTCACGCCCGTGCGCGGCGAGACCGGTGCGGTCGAGGGCGTCATGTGCGTCTGCAACGACATCACCGCCCGTGTGCTTCGCGAACAGGCCCAGGACGCCGACCAGCAGCGCTATCGCCTGTTGTTCGAGTCGATGGACGAGGGGTTCTGCGTCATCGAGTTCTTCGACGGCCCGCATGGACCGCTCAGCGACTATATCCACATCATGGCCAATTCGGCCTATGAGCGTCACGCGGGCATCCCCAATGTCGTGGGCCAGACGCTGCGCGAGATCGTCGGCGAAGAGGCCGACGCCTGGGCCGAGCGGTATGGCGCGGTGTTGCGCACCGGCGTGCCGATCCGCTTCGAACAGGAGCTGGTCGCCACCGGCCGGCACCTGTCGCTCTCGTCGTTCCGCATCGAGCCGCCCGAGCTGAAGCAGGTCGCGGTGCTGTTCCAGGACGTCACCGCACGCAAGTGCGCCGAGGCCGAACTGCGCCGGCTGAACGAGACGCTGGAAGCCCGCGTGACCGAGGCCCTGGCCGAGCGCCGGCTGCTGGCGGACATCGTCGAGGGGACCAACATCTTCGTCCAGGTCGCCGACATGGACCTGAACTGGCTGGCCATCAACGGCGCCTCGGCCGGCGAATTCCAGCGGCTGTTCGGCGTCCGCCCCCAGGTCGGCGACAACATGCTGACCCTGCTGGCCGATCAGCCCGCGCATCAAGCCGGTATCCGAACGGCCTGGGAGCGCGCGCTGCGCGGCGAGACCTTCGTCGAGATCGGCGAGTTTGGCGACCCGTCACGCGAGCGTCGTTACTACGAAATGCGCTTCCACCCGCTGCTGGACGCCGACGGCCGGCAGGTCGGGGCCTATCAGTTCGTCTACGACGTCACCGAGCGTCTGGCCGAGCAGGAGCGCCTGCGCCAGACCGAGGAAGCGTTGCGCCAGGCCCAGAAGATGGAGGCGGTCGGCCAGCTGACCGGGGGGCTGGCCCACGACTTCAACAACCTGCTGGCCGGCATTTCGGGCTCGTTCGAAATGATCGGGGCGCGGCTGGCCCAGGGGCGGACGTCGGACGTGGAGCGCTATCTGGCGGCCGGCCAAGGCGCGGCGCGTCGGGCGGCGTCCCTGACCCATCGCCTGCTGGCCTTCTCGCGCCGCCAGACCCTGGCCCCCAAGCCGGTGGTCATCAACAGGCTGCTGGCCGACTTCGTCGAACTGGTGCGCCGTACGGTGGGACCCGGCGTCGAGGTCGAGATGATCGCCGCCACGGGCCTTTGGTCGACCCTGGTCGACGCCAACCAGCTCGAGAACGCCCTGCTGAACCTGTGCATCAACGCCCGCGACGCCATGCCGACCGGGGGCAAGATCACGCTGGAAACCGGCAACCGCTGGCTCGATACGCGCACCGCCCGTGACCATGGGCTGGAGCCGGGCCAGTACGTCTCGGTCTGTGTCAGCGACACCGGCACGGGCATCGACAAGGCGACGCTGGAGCGGGTGTTCGACCCGTTCTTCACCACCAAGCCGATCGGCCAGGGCACGGGCCTGGGGCTGTCGATGGTCTATGGCTTCGCCCGCCAGTCGAACGGTCACGTGCGGATCTATTCCGAGGTCGGGCAGGGGACGATGGTCTGCCTGTACCTGCCGCGCCACCTGGGCGCGGAGCAGGGTGACGTGACGCCCGAGCCCGTCATCGGCCCACCGGTGGTTCCGGCCGGCAAGACGGTGCTGGTGGTCGACGACGAGCCGACCGTGCGGATGCTGGTCGTCGACGCCCTGGCCGAGCTGGGCTTCGCCTGCCTGGAGGCTCAGGACGGGGCTTCCGGCCTGCGGATCCTGCAGTCCAACGCCAAGATCGACCTGCTGATCACCGATGTCGGCCTGCCCGGTGGGCTGAACGGTCGCCAGGTCGCCGACGGGGCCCGGGCGCTGCGGCCGGACCTGCGGGTGCTGTTCATCACCGGCTATGCCGAGAACGCCGTCCTGAACCACGGCCACATCGAGCATGGCATGGAGGTGCTGACCAAGCCCTTCGCGGTCAACGACCTGGCCGCCCGGGTCGACCGGATGCTGCGCGAGGCGTAGGAGGAGGGCCATGAATATGGCCTCTCCCGCGTCCCGGCCCCGCGTCATGGGGATCGTCAACGTCACGCCCGACAGCTTCTCCGACGGCGGCAAGTATCTCGGCGCCGCCGACGGCATCGAACATGCGCGCCGGCTGATCGCCCAGGGCGCCGACATCCTCGACATCGGCGGCGAGAGCACCCGGCCGGGCGCGGCCCCGGTCTCGGAGTTCGACGAGATCCTGCGCGTGGTCCCGATCATCGAGGCGATCCGTGCGGCCAGCGACATCCCGATCTCGATCGACACCATGAAGCCCGGCGTCGCGCGCGCGGCCGTCAGGGCCGGGGCGAGCCTGTGGAACGACGTGGCCGCCCTGCGCTTCTCGCCCGAGGCGCCCGAGGTCGCCGCCGAGCTAGGCTGCGAGGTCGTGCTGATGCACATGCTGGGCCAGCCGGGGACCATGCAGGACGACCCGCGCTACGATGACGTGGTCGCCGAGGTCGAGGCCTTCCTGCTGGCGCGGGCTTTCACGGCCATGGCCGCAGGCGTGGCCAAGGAGAAGATCTGGCTGGATCCGGGCATCGGCTTCGGCAAGACGGTGGCCCACAACCTGGCTTTGCTGAAGGCCCTGCCGCGCTTCGTGGCCCTGGGCTATCCGATCCTGCTGGGGGCCAGCCGCAAGCGCTTTATCGCCGGGCTCGACCCGTCGGCGGGCGAGGCCACGGATCGTCTTGGCGGCTCGCTCGCCGCGCACCTGGCCGGCGCGGCATCCGGCGTGGCGGCGGTGCGGGTCCACGACGTGCGCGAGACAGTCCAGGCCCTGGACGTGCAGGCGGCGATCGCCGGCGCCTAGAACAGAGCGCTTTCCCTCCCCCTTGATGGGGGAGGGGCAGGGGTGGGGGTGAATAGGGCGGTTGATGCTGGGCGCGGTCGCCGGCTCCGTAAGTCACCCTCATCCCCAACCCTTCCCCCATCAAGGGGGAAGGGAGTTTCCGGTCATCCGATTCCCCCCTAAGAACGTTGCATGTCAGACGCACCTGCCAACGCTTTCCTGGGCCGCGTCCTCGTCATCGCCGGATCGGATTCCGGCGGCGGCGCGGGGATCCAGGCCGATATCAAGACCATCACCGCCCTGGGCGGCTACGCGGCCACGGCGGTCACCGCCGTGACGGTGCAGAACACCCTGGGCGTCACCGGCGTCCACCCGATCCCGCTGGACGTGATCGCCGCCCAGGCCCGGGCGGTGCTGGACGACATCGGCGCCGACGCGATCAAGACCGGCATGCTGGGCGACGTCGGCGTGGTCGAGACCGTGGCCGCCGCGATCGATCACGCGGGCAAGATTCCCGTCATCGTCGACCCGGTGATGATCGCCAAGGGCGGAGCCTCCTTGCTGGCCGACGCCGCGATCGGCGCGGTTAAAAGCCTGATGATCCCGCGCGCGGCCCTGCTGACGCCCAACGCGCCCGAAGCCGCCGCCCTGACCGGGCTGACGGTCGAGACCACCGACGACCTGCGCCGAGCCGGCGAGGCCTTGCTGACGATGGGCGCCAAGGCGGTGCTCATGAAGGGTGGTCACGTGCTTCTTGGAGAAGGAGGGGGCGACCGCGTCGTCGACGTGCTGATGACTCCTGAGGGCGAGACCACCTTCGAGGGCGAGCGGATCGAGACCCGCCACACCCACGGCACGGGCTGCACGCTCGCTTCGGCCTGCGCGACCGGGCTGGCGCAGGGGCTGTCGCTGAACGAGGCCGTCGCCCGCGCCTGGAACTATGTCCACGAGGCCATGCTGCGCGCGCCGGGGTTCGGCGCCGGTCATGGCCCCCTCGACCACGGCTGGACGCTGCGCTGATGACGAACACGCTGGAAGACCGCCTGCGCGAGATCGTCCGCGCCACCCCCACGACCTGGCAGGTGCTGCGCACCGTCCGCGACCTGGATCTGCCCGACTGGATGATCTTCTCCGGCGCGGTCTATCAGCCCGTCTGGAACGCCCTGACCGGCCGGGATCCCGCCTATGGCATCAAGGACTACGACGTCGCCTATCACGACGACAGCGACACCAGCTACGAGGCCGAGGACGTGGTCATCCAGCGTGTCGCGGCCGCCTTTGCGCCGCCGCTGCGCGAGCTGGTCGAGGTTCGCAACCAGGCTCGCGTGCATCTGTGGTTCGAGAAGAAGTTCGGCGCCGACGAGCCCTATCCGCCGCTGGAGGACAGCGCCGCGGCCCTGAAGCGCTTCGTCGCCACCGCCTTCTGCGTCGGCGTGCGGCTCGAGGACGATGACTCCCTGAGCGTCTGGGCGCCGTTCGGGCTTGAGGACCTGTTCGCCATGCGCCTGCGGCCCAATCCGCTCCGCGTCAAGGGCGCGGGCGGCTGGGACCGGACCACGGGCTCGGCCAAGGCGCGCTGGCCGGAGATCAGCATCGAGGGCTGATTGTCACCGGGACAATAAAGCCTTTGCTCGCCGCTTCCGCCGCGCATAACAGCGATGTCCAGCTTGGGAGATCGCTATGCGCCAGTGGACCATCGACGCCTTCGCCAGCGGCCCGTTCAAGGGCAATCCAGCCTGTGTGGTCGAACCCTTTGACGCCTGGCCTTCCGCCGCGTGGATGCAAGCCCTGGCGGCCGAGAACAACCAGGCCGAGACGGCCTATCTGCTGAAGACGAACGACCCGGCGCGCTACGGCCTGCGCTGGTTCACGCCGGCCCTTGAGGCCCCGCTGTGCGGCCACGCCACCCTGGCGGCGGCGCACACCCTGTTCGAAGAGCTGGGCGTCGACGTCCCGTTGCTGACCTTCGACACGCTTTCGGGGGCCTTGACGGTCAAGCGGACGGGCGAGGGGCTGGAGATGGACTTCCCGGCCGATCCGCCGCGCCGGACCGAGGTCCCGGCGGGTCTGGCCGAAGCGCTGGGCGCTGAACCTGTCGAGGTCTGGGCCGGGGCCTATCTTATCGCGGTGATGGACAGCGAGGCGACGGTGCGCGGCCTGAAGCCCGATCTCGCCGCGATCAAGCGGATCGAGGGTGAGGCGACCGGCGGTCCTGGCCAGACGGTGGTCGTCGCGACTGCCGATCTCGGCCAGCCCTACGCCGTGGTCAGCCGCTTCTTCGCGCCGGGCTTCGGCATCCCTGAGGACCCGACCACGGGCTCGGCGCACTGCATCCTGACGCCGCTCTACGAGTACAAGCTGGAGAACAGCCCGCTGAAATTCCATCAGGCCTATCCCGGTCGGGGCGGGGACCTGGAATGCGAAAGCCGCGGCGCGCGCGTTCTGTTGCGCGGCCGCGGCTTCACGGTGGTGGAGAGCCGGCTCCGGGTGGAGCCGGCCTAGCTTAAGCCACTACCAGCGGTTCGGGCCGCGATGGTCACGATCCCCATAGCCGTAACCGTAGTCGCGGTCGTGGCGCTCGTAGCGGATCTGGGCGCTGATGCGGTCGAAGCGGCGATCCAGGTCGGCGCGCTCCCAGCCGCTGAGGCCGCCGCGACGATACTGGCGCTCCAGGCGCTCGGTGTCGCGCAGTTCGGCGCGCAGGCGGTAGGCTTCACCACGGCTCAGCGAGCCGTTGCGCACGCCGATGTCGATGCGGCGGTCGAGCATGGCCTGGCGGTCGTTGACCGACTGGGCCGAGGCGATGGCGGGAACGGCGGCGGCCGACAGGGCCGAGACCGCGGCGATCGAGATCAGGATCTTTTTCATTGGTTCGGTTCCTCTCTGAAACTTGTCCCGTCACTCCGGGGGAAGCGACGTTGAGCTAAGAGAAACACGCGCAGCCTGAAGCGGTTCTGAGCCGCTCGTTATGTTCTGTTCATCTTGTGTCGAGGGACCGACTTAGGCCGCCTGGGCCAGGCGCGCGGCGGTCATGGCCGCTTGGATCGCGTCATAGAGCTTGGTGACCTCGATCGGCTTGGCCACGTGGCCGTCCATGCCGGCCGCCAGATAGTCCTCGACCTGGTGGGCCAGGGCGTTGGCCGTGACGGCGATGATCGGCGTGCGGACGCGGCCCTGTTCGCTTTCCAGGGCGCGGATGGCCCTGGCGGCCTCGACCCCGTCCAGGACGGGCATGTGGATGTCCATCAGCACGATGTCGAACGTGCCGGCCCGCCAGGCCTCGACGCAGGCCCGGCCGTCGGCGACCGTGGTCACCTCGGCGTTGAGCGGGGCCAGGACAGCGGCGACGACCTTCTGGTTGGTCGGATTGTCGTCGGCGGCCAGCACGCGCAGGCGGGCCGTCTCGGCCGGGGCGGCCTCCGGCGCGGCGGCGTGGTCGTCGTCGATATAGTGGACGTCGACGATCGCTTCCTCGCGGGGAAGCGAGAGCAGGACGGTGAAGGTCGAGCCACGGCCTTCGCGGCTTTGGACCTTGATCGAGCCGTCCATCAGCGCCGCCAGCTCGCGGCAGATGGCCAGGCCCAGGCCCGAGCCGCCGAAGCGGCGCGTGGTCGAGCTGTCGGCCTGGACGAACTTGTCGAACAGGCGCGGCAGGATCTCGGGCGAAATGCCGATGCCGGTGTCGGCCACATCGATGCGCAGGCCCGAGCCGTCCTCGGCCGAGGCGAAGCGTACGGCGACCGCGCCTTCCAGGGTGAACTTCAGGGCGTTGGCGATCAGGTTGCCCAGGATCTGGCGCAGGCGGTCGGAGTCGCCGCGCCACAGGCCCTGCGCCTCGGGCGCGACGGCGACCTCGAAGGCCAGGCCCCGGTCGCGGGCCTGGGGCGCGTAGGTCTCGCGAATCGACTGGGCCAGTTGGGCGATATCGAACGGTCGGTCGGTGATCTCCAGGCGGCCGGCCTCGATCTTGGACAGGTCCAGCACATCGTTCAGCACGCCCAGCAGCACCGCGCCCGATTCGCGGATCACCTTCAGGCGCTCGCGCTGGGTGTCGCTCATCTTGTCCATGGCCATCAGCTCGGCCATGGCCAGCACGCCGTTCAGCGGCGTGCGGATCTCGTGGCTCATATTGGCCAGGAAGTGGGACTTCAGGACGTTGGCGGCGTTGGCGTCGTCGCGCGCCTTGACCAGCTCGGCCATGGCGCCGCGCAGGTCGTGGTCATTGGCTTCCAGCCGGCACACCAGGTGGTTGAAGCTGTCGGTCAGGCTCTGGAAGACGTCGTCGTCGGACGTCTGCTCGACGGCCTTGAACCGGCCGCCGACGGCGGTCTCGTGCATGGCTTCCGACAGGCGCTCCATCGGTCGGGCCAGGCGGCGCGCCAGGCTGTTGGCCAGAAGAATCGCCAGGCCCGCCGCACCGAAGAACAGGGCGCCGGTCAGGGCCAGGTCGCGGGCCAGGGTCTGGCCCAGGCCCGGATGCTCGGCCAGCAGCACAAGGGCGCCGACATTCTGAGAGCCGAGACGAATGGGATGGGACAGGGTGTCGGTGTCGGCCGGGTTGGACTCGCCCAACTGGGCGACGACGCGGCCCTGGGTGTCGACGATGCGCACGCCCGCGACGCTGGGGGCCTTGGCCACCGCTTCCAGGGCGCGATAGACGCCGACCATGTTGTGATCCGCCAGCGGCGCAGCGGCGCCGGCGGCGGCCATCTGGGCCAGGATCTCGTGATTGGCGCGGGCTTCCTGCCGCGCGACGCTCCATTGCTGCAGCATGAAGCACAGGCAGGCGGCGACCAGCGCCAGCACGGTCGTGGCCAAGGCGACGCCGGCGATGCGCGCCTGCAGCGGTGCGTGTGTGGACCCGCTATAGTTGTGGATGTTGGTCATCCCACGTCCAGGTATTCATTACTGTTGCGACAGTGTGCCGCAAGGTTCCTAACGGTTCGCTTCCAAGGCGAGTGAGGGGGAGGGTTAGTAGCGCGACAAAACAACGCTAAGGCGCATTTTCCTGATTGCTTTTGCATTAACAATCTATTTACCTTTCTTCTTAGTGTTTCGTTAAGGAGGCGGGTTTGGAAAAGGTTTTTGTCGCTCAGCGAGTGGCCAACAAGCTGTTCGCAACCGAAGCTGCGGTGGACGCGGCGATGGTCGAAGTCACGGAAATGATGGCCGAGCTGATTCAGGCCCGTAAGGACCTGAACCTGTCGGCGACGGTGGGGAACGGCGTCAGCGCCAAGTTCGCGGAAGCCGTCCAGGCTCTGGCGACGGCGCGGACCGCGATCGTCGAGGCTCACACCCAGCTGGATGAGACGCGTCTGCGCGTCGGTATCCGCACCCGCCTCGGCGGCGTGATCGGCAAGGAGGATGAAACTCCCAGGACTGCGGGCATGCGCACTGCGGTCTGAAGGCCCCGTAAGAGCACATTGCAATAGTTTAATACCTTGGGCCTCTAATTTCGGTTAGAGGCCCAAGTCATGCATGCGCACTTCCAACTAGTCGTTCTGATTGGCTGGCTGCTCATCACCAGCGTCTGCTTCGCAGCATGGCGCTGGGGCGAGCAGGCCGAGCGCCTGGGCGGCATGCTCGTTTTCGGCGTTTCCGTCAGCTTCGCGCTGGCTGACCAGCTTCCCAGCCGTGAGCTGACCCGCGGCGCCTACCTGCTATTGGACGGTGCGCTGGCGCTGGGCTTGCTGGTTCTGGCCCTCAGATTCGCCCGCGCCTGGGTCGGGGTGGCGGTCCTGCTGCAAGCGGTTCAGTTCAGCCTGCACGCCTACTATCTGGTCGCCGGCAAGCGCTACGACAACTTCTACGCCATGGTGAACAACCTCGTCAGCCTGGGCGTCCTGCTCAGCCTGGCTGCTGGGACGGTCCTGGTCTGGACCCGGCGTCGGAAGGCGACCGCTGAGGCAAAATAATTGCCGCAGCCGGACGAAACGTCCTGCGTTCCGCAAAAATCTCCCCTTGCAATCCGAGGCGAAACGCGGTTCTTCGCCGGCGGGCCACATCCCCCCAACGGGATGCAGTCCATCTGTAAGGATGGGAGACATCGATATGACGACCCTCGCCAAGCCGGCGATCCGCCCGGCTCGCCCCGAGTTCTCTTCCGGCCCCTGCGCCAAGCGCCCTGGCTGGACCCCCGAAAATCTCAGAAATGCTGTCTTGGGCCGTTCGCACCGCTCCAAGCTGGGCAAGGCGCGCCTGAAGGCCGCCATCGACCAGACGCGGCAAGTGCTGGAAGTCCCCGCCGACTTCCTGATCGGCATCGTCGCCGGTTCGGACACCGGCGCGGTCGAGATGGCCATGTGGTCGATGCTCGGCGCTCGCCCCGTGCAACTGATGGCCTTCGAGTCCTTCGGTAAGGACTGGGTCACGGACGTCACCAAGCAACTCAAGCTGCCCGACGTGGAGGTGCTCATCGCCCCGTACGGCCAGCTGCCCGACACGACCAAGGTCGATCCGGCCAAGGACCTGGTCTTCACCTGGAACGGCACGACCTCGGGCGTGCGCGTCCCCAACGCCGACTTCATCTCCGCCGAGCGTGAAGGCATCACCATCTGCGACGCCACCAGCGCCGCATTCGCCCAGGACCTGGACTGGGCCAAGCTGGATGTCGTGACCTTCTCCTGGCAGAAGGCCCTGGGCGGCGAAGGCGCGCATGGGATCCTGATCCTGTCGCCGCGCGCCGTGGCCCGCCTGGAAAGCTACACGCCGGCCTGGCCGATGCCGAAGCTGTTCCGCATGACCAAGGGCGGCAAGGTTTCCCTCGACATCTTCGAAGGCGCGACCATCAACACCCCTTCCATGCTTTGCGTGGAAGACGCCCTGGACGCCCTGAAGTGGGCCTCGTCCATCGGCGGTCTGCAAGCCATGCAGGGCCGCGCCGACCAGAACCTGGCCGTGCTGGCCGACTGGGTCGCCAAGACCCCGTGGGTGGACTTCCTGGCGGCTACGCCGGACATCCGCTCCAATACCTCGGTGTGCCTGAAGGTGGTCGATCCCAAGATCGCCGCCCTGCCGGAAGACGCCCAGGCCGACTTCGCCAAGAAGCTGGCCAGCTTGCTCGAGAAAGAGGGCGCGGCCCTCGACATCGGCGGCTATCGCGACGCCCCGGCCGGCCTGCGCATCTGGTGCGGCGCCACGGTGGAGGCTTCCGACCTGGAAGCCCTGACGCCCTGGCTCGACTGGGCCTTCGCTACCGTCTCGGCCGAACTGGCCGCCGCTTAAGTCATCAGACCCCCTCCGGCCCTTCGGGCCACCTCCCCCATGAAGGGGGAGGAGTAACCGGCTTCCTCCCCCTTCATGGGGGAGGTGTCGGCGAAGCCGACGGAGGGGGCTTCTCCGCACCCCATTCTCCGCAAGGAAATCCTCCATGACCGCTCCCCGCGTTCTCATCGCTGACAAGCTCAGCCCCGCCGCCGTCGACATCTTCAAGAACCGTGGCGTCGACTTCGACATCAAGGTCGGCCTGTCCAAGGACGAGCTGATCGCCGTGATCGGCGACTATGACGGCATCGCCATCCGCTCGGGCGCCAAGCTCGACAAGGACGTGATCGCCGCCGCCCACAAGCTGCAGGTCATCGCCCGCGCCGGCATCGGCGTCGACAATGTCGACATCCCGGCCGCCACGGCCAAGGGCATCGTCGTGATGAACACGCCCTTCGGCAACTCGATCACCACGGCCGAGCACGCCATCGCCATGATGTTCGCCCTGGCCCGCCAGCTGCCCGCCGCCGACGCCTCGACCCAGGCCGGCAAGTGGGAGAAGAACCGCTTTATGGGCGTGGAGCTGTACGCCAAGACCCTGGGCCTGATCGGCGCCGGCAACATCGGCGGCATCGTCGCCGACCGGGCGCTCGGCCTGAAGATGAAGGTCGTGGCCTACGACCCGTTCCTCAGCCCCGAGCGCGCTGTTGAGATGGGCGTCGAGAAGGTCGAGCTGGACGATCTGCTGGCCCGCGCCGACGTCATCACCCTGCACACCCCGCTGACCGACAAGACCCGCAACATCCTGTCGGCCGAGGCCCTGGCCAAGACCAAGAAGGGCGTGCTGATCGTCAATTGCGCGCGCGGCGGCCTGGTCGATGAGGTCGCCCTGCGCGCCCTGCTCGACAGCGGTCATGTCGGCGGCGCCGGCTTCGACGTCTTCGTCACCGAGCCGGCCAAGGAAAACCCGCTGTTCGGCTCGGACCGCGTCGTGGCCACCCCGCACCTGGGCGCCAGCACCTCGGAAGCGCAAGAGAACGTGGCCCTGCAGGTGGCCGAGCAGGTCAGCGACTACCTGCTGACCGGCGCCGTCACCAACGCCCTCAACAGCCCCTCGATCACCGCGGAAGAAGCCCCCAAGCTGAAGCCGTACGTGGCCCTGGCCGAGAAGATCGGCGCCCTGGCCGGCCAGATGGTCGACTTCGGCATCACCGCGATCGACATCGCCTTCGAGGGCGAGGTTGCCAACCTCAACGTCAAGCCGATGACCTCGGCCGCCCTGGCCGGCGTGCTGAAGCCGATGCTGGCCGAGATCAACATGGTCTCCGCCCCGGCCATCGCCAAGGATCGCGGCATCACCGTCTCGGAGAGCCGCCAGGAAGTCAGCCCCACCTATGACAGCCTGATGCGCGTGACCATCACCACCGAGAAGGGCAAGCGCAGCTTCGCCGGCACGGTGATCGCCGGCGCCCCGCGCGTCGTCGAGGTCAAGGGCATGGAGCTGGACGCGGCCTTCTCGCCGGCCATGCTCTATATCAACAACCTGGACAAGCCGGGCTTCATCGGCGCGCTGGGCATGCTGCTGGGCGAGGCGGGCGTCAACATCGCCACCTTCAACCTGGGCCGCGTCTCGGCCGACGAGGACGCCATCGCCCTGGTCGGCGTCGACCAGGCGCCGGCCGCCGACCTGCTGGCCAAGATCCAGGCCCTGCCGCACGTGAAGGAAGCGCGCGCGCTGACGTTCTAGGATTGGAACCCTTCTCCCCTTGCGGGAGAAGGTGTCATCCGCAGGATGACGGATGAGGGGTTGCGCCGAGCTGTCCGTGCCACCCCTCACCCGACCCTTCGGGCCACCCTCTCCCGCAAGGGGAGAGGGAAGCATGAAAGCCCCCATGTCCCTGATCACCGCTCGCAAGATCAACCGGCTGGGCTTCGCGGTCTTCGTCGCCGCCGTGGTCTTCACGCTCTACGCCGCCCTGGCGCCGGGCGATGACACCCAGGGCCTGATCCCGTGGGACAAGGCCAAACACTTCATCGTCTTCTACGGCCTGACCTTCCTGGCCACGGCGGCCCTGCCTAAAAGCCGGTTCTGGAAGATAGGGCTCGTGTTGCTGGGCTTCGGGATCGGCATCGAGATCCTGCAAGGCCTGCCGATCATCGGCCGCGACGCGGACTTTTTTGATGTGGTCGCCGACACCTGCGGGATCGGCTTCTTTTTCGGGCCGATCCTTGTGCGCCAGGCGCTGGACGCCCGTCAGGCGCCCGATCAGGCGTAGGCCAGATGCTCGGCCTGGAAGTAGAACAGCCACTCCAGCTTCAGCACGTTGATCAGCTCCCGGAAGCTGGGCGGCTCGTAGCGCGACACCACGTGCAGCGGCACGCCGCGGATCTTCAGGATCTCGACCAGCAGCACCAGTGAGGTGTCGACCGAGGCGATCCGCGCCGCCCGCTCGATCACCGTGCTCCAGTCGACCAGGCTGTAGCCCTCGACGAACCGCAGGCGCACCTCCTTCTCGGGCGCGCGATGCGGGAAGGGGATGGTGCGGCTGCTGCAAGTCTCGTTGATCAGACAGTACGGAACGCCGTCATCCAGGCCCAGTTCGCGGAACAGGCGCTCTTCCTTCTCCCGGTCGCGCCGAAGTTCGACGTGGTCGGCCCAGTCGTCCATCGCCACGCCGGCGACCTCGTACTTCAGGTCCATGGTCTGTTCGGGCGCGTACCGCCACGAGAAGAACAGCGACAGATAGGTGTAGTTGGGCCCCTCGATCGGACTGCGGGCGATCTTGTCGTGCAGGAACATCATCTCGTCGCGGAAATCGAAGTTTTCCGTGTCGAGGATCGGTGTCTCGACGTTGGCCGGCATGACCAGGGTGTCGTAGACCCATCGGTGCTTTTGCAGCACGGGCAGGATCACGCGGCGGCCGTCCTGGGCGTAGGTCTTGACGATCTTCTGGATGAAGAACAGGTCGCCGACCATGCCGGGCTGGAAAATGATGACCGGCTTCATGCGCCCCGCCGAATCGTGAAGGCCTTAGTCTCGCACACCTGTGCCGATATGCTCAGAAGCTGTCCACCCGCACGCTCCACGGCTTGGACATCCCCGCCGCCGCGTCCAGCCCGCCGACGATCCAGCGCCGGGTGTCGGCCGGGTCGATGACCGCGTCGATCTCCAGGGCGGCGGCCATGCTGGTCGCCTTGCCGGCCGCGTAGAGCCGGGCGACGAGCTGGTCGTAGAGCGCCTTCTGCTTGGCGGGATCGGTCTCGGCCTCCAGTTCCTTTCGGTAGCCCAGCTTGACCGCGCCCTCCAGGCCCATGCCGCCGAACTCGCCCGTCGGCCAGGCGGCGATGAAGGCCGGCGCGTGGAAGCTGCCGCCCGCCATGGCCTGGGCGCCCAGGCCGTAGCCCTTGCGGGTCACGACGGTGAAGAGCGGGCTGCGCAGCTTGGCGCCGGCGATGAACTGGCGGCTGACCCGGCGCACGGCGGCGGCGTCCTCGTTGTCCGGCCCCACCATGAAGCCGGGGGTGTCGCACAGGCTGAGCACCGGCAGGGCGAAGGCGTCGCACAGCTGCAGGAACCGCGCGGCCTTCTCGGCCCCCTCGCAGTCGATGGCCCCGCCCAGATGGCGCGGGTCGTTGGCGATCAGGCCCATCGGCCGACCCTCGATGCGGATCAGGCCGGTGACCATGCCGGCCGCGAAGCCGCCGCGCAGCTCCAGGAACGAACCTTCGTCGACCAGGCCGGCGATCAGAGCGCGGACATCATAGACCCGCAGCCGGTTCTCCGGGATCGCATTGCGCAGCCGCCGCTGGTCGGGCGCGGTCCAGGTCGCCAGCGTTCCCTGGAAATAGGACAGGGCCTGCTTGGCCAGCCGGGTGGCGTGGGCCTCGTCGTCGGCCAGGATATCGATGACTCCATTGGCCCACTGGTGCGCCGACGGGCCGATCTGCTCGGGCTTGAAGACCCCCAGGCCGCCGCCCTCGATCATCGCCGGCCCGCCCATGCCGAGGTTGCTGTCGCGGGTGGCGATGATGATCTCCGACAGGCCGGCGATGGCGGCGTTGCCGGCGAAGCAGCGGCCGGCGACGATGGCGATCTTCGGGACCAGGCCCGACAGCTGGGCGAAGCTGCGGAACGTCGGCACGTCCAGCCCCGCCACGGCCGTGGTGTCGGTGTCGCCCGGCCGGCCGCCGCCGCCTTCCGCGAACCACACGACCGGCAGCTTCTGGTCGGCGATCACCGCCATCAGCCGGTCGGACTTGCGGTGGTTCATCGCCCCCTGCGTGCCCGCCAGCACCGTGAAGTCGTAGGCCAGGGCCGCCGTCCGCGCCTTGTCCGCCGGGAAGAGGCCGCCATTGACGGTCCCGATGCCGGTGATCAGCCCGTCTGCGGGGGTGCTCGCGATCAAGTCCTCGGTCGATCGCCGCCGCTTCTGGGCCGCGATGGCCAGGGCCCCGTATTCCAGGAAGCTGCCGGGATCGACCAGGTCGTCGATATTCTCCCGCGCCGTGCGGTGGCCGGTCTTGCGGCGCTTGGCGACGGCGTCGGGACGGGCCTCGTCCAGGGTGTAGCGGTGACGGGCGATGACCTCGGCGAGGTCGGGGCGGATGGCGTCGAGGTCCTCGGCGACGGCCTCGGCGGCGACGGCCGCGTCCATCTCGACCGGCTCCAGGAACACCAGCGGCTGGCCCTCGGCGACAGTCGCGCCGGGCGCGGCGGCGATCTTCAGCACCCGTCCGCCGGTCGTGGCGTGGACCAGGTGCTCCATCTTCATGGCCTCCAGCACGGCGAGGGCCTGGCCGGGGCGGACGAGATCGCCCTCGGCCACCGCGATCGAACCGACCGTGGCCGAAAGCGGCGCGGCGACGGTGACCGCGCCGTCCAGGGTCTCGAAGGTCTGGGCGGCGCTGTCTTCCGGCAGGCCAGCGACCAGCTCGGCGGCGTGGTCCTCAATGAACCGCGTGGTCGGCCTCTCCGGCGCGGCCGCCAGGATCGCCTGCACCAGCGGCGCGGTGGTCGAAACGCCCGTGATGGCGAACTCCGCCAGCGCCCGGTCGAGCCGCGCCGAGGCCTCGGCATGGGTCCGTCCGCGCGCGATGACCTTGGCCAGCAGGCTGTCGTAAGCGCCGCCGACCGTCGTCCCCGCCGCGACGCCGGCGTCGACCCGCACGCCCGGACCGCCCGGCGGGCTCCAGACGCCGATCGTGCCGCTGGAAGGCTTCACCAGGCCATCGGCGGTCAGGGTCTCGGCATTGATCCGCGCCTGGATGGCTACGCCGAAGGCGGGGGGAGCCTCCAGGTCCAGGGGCTGGCCGGCCGCCAGGTCGAACTGCAGCCGCACCAGGTCCAGCCCCGTGACCTCCTCCGTCACCGTGTGCTCGACCTGCAGGCGCGGATTGACCTCCAGGAAGAAGGCCTCATAGCTATCGGCGTCGATCAGGAACTCCACGGTCGCCAGGCCGCGGTAGCCGGCGCACAGCGTCTCGGCATGTTTCCAAAGCTCGGTCCGCAGAGCCTCGGGCAGGACGGCCGGGGCGATCTCGACCAGCTTCTGGTTCCGGCGTTGCAGCGAGCAGTCGCGGTCGCCGATCGCCAGGACACGGGATCCGTCGCCGACGATCTGCACCTCGATGTGCCGCGCCCGTTCGATCCGCTTCTCGGCATAGAGCCCCCCGTCGCCGAACGCCGCCTCGGCTTCGCGCGCGCAGGCGGCGAAGGCGGAGTCCAGCTCGCCGGGATCCAGCACCGCGCGCATGCCGCGCCCGCCGCCGCCGGCCCGGGCCTTCAGCATGATGGCGCCGTGCTCGGCCTGGAAGGCGCGGGCGGCGTCGAGGTCGATCGCGCCGGTTCCGGGGATCAGCGGCGCGCCGCGCTCGGACGCCAGCGCGCGGGCGGCGGCCTTGTCGCCGAAGGTCTCCAGATGCTCGGGCGAAGGGCCGACGAAGACGATCCCGGCCTCCGCGCACGCTCGCGCCAGGGCGGGGTTCTCGGACAGGAAGCCATAGCCGGGATGCAGGGCGTCGCAGCCCTGCGCCTTCGCCGCCGCTACGATCGCGGCGATGTCGAGATAGGCCCGCGCGCCCGGACCGGGCAGGGCGACCGCCTGGTCTGCGGCCGTCACGTGGGGGCTGCCCGCGTCGTCGGTCGCGTAGACCGCCACGCTCGCAAGCCCCGCCTCCGCCGCCGCGCGGGCGATGCGGACGGCGATCTCGCCACGGTTGGCGATCAGGACGCGGGACAAGGACATGGAGGCTCTCTTCATACGGCCGTTTGAGACACTTTGGCCGGTCCCGCCCGACTCTCCAAGGCTTGACTCTCCCCCTTCACAAGATCAGAACAAAAGTGGAACAAGGAGTGTGGAATGGCCGGCTCGCGCGAGGCGCGTCTTGCGGCCCTCAGAGGCCGGATCGCCGCGATCGAAGCGGGGACTCGGACTCCGAATCCCGTCCTGCCGTTCGGGGAACCGGCCATCGACGGGTGCTTTCCGGGCGGCGGCCTGCCGCTGGGCGGTTGGCACGAGGTGACGGGCGCGGGACTGGAGAGCGAGACCGGGGCGGCCCCCGCCGCCTTCGTCGGCCTGCTGCTGCGGCCGTTGGTGAAGACGGGCGCCATCGTCTGGATCGCCCGGCGCAGCGACCTGTTCGCGCCCGGTCTGTTCGGCCTGGGCTTCCCGACCGAGCGGTTGATCCAGGTCCGCACCCGCGACGAGGCCGAGACCCTGTCGGTGCTGGAGGACGCGCTGTCCACTCAAGGGGTCGCCGCCGCTGTCGGCGAGGCCGAGGCTCCGGACCTGACCGCCGGCCGCCGCCTGCAGCTGGCCTGCGAGAAGCGGGGCGGCCTCGGGGTGGTGCTGCACCGAAGACCGTATGGCGGCCGGGCGGGGCAGGGCCAGGCGGTGTCCGGCTCGGCCTCGTTCAGCCGCTGGCGGATCGGGCCGTCGCCGACCCCGCCGCCGGCGGACGACATCGGCCTTGGCCCTCCACGCTGGCGGGTCGAACTGGAACGGTGCCGGGGCGGACGTCCCGGCGCCTGGATCTTGGAAGCACAGGAGGCCGGCCATGGCCCGCATCCTTTCCGTCTGGTGTCCCAACTGGCCGATCACGACGTGGCGCCGGCGGAACCCGGGCTACGACACGTCGGCTGAAGCGCCCCCGTTCGCCCTGCTGGCCACGGAAGGCGGGACCCGGCGCCTCGTCGCCGTCGACGAGGCTGCCCGCGCCCTTGCCCTTGGCCCCGGCCAGAAGGCCGCCGACGCCATGGCGCTCGTGCCCAACCTCGTGACCTTCGACCACGACCCGGCCGCCGACCGCGCGGCGCTGGAAGCCCTGTGCGACTGGTGCGTGCGCTTCTCGCCGGCCGTGGCGATCGACGGGAGCGACGGCCTGTTCCTGGACATCACCGGGACCGACCACCTGTGGGGCGGGGAGGGCGACATGCTGGTCGACCTCGTCGGCCGGCTGGCCCGCTGGGGCGTGCCGGCCCGCGCCGCGATCGCCGACACGGCCGGGGCGGCCTGGGCTCTTGCCCGCTTCGGAGACGACCTGGCCCTCGTCGCGCCGGGCGAGCAGCGCGCGGCGATTGCGGGCCTGCCCGTCGCGGCCCTGCGGCTGGAGGACGCCGCCGAGGCCCAGCTGCCCCGCCTGGGCCTGCACCGGGTCGGCCAGCTGTTCGCCCTGCCGCGCGCCCAGCTGGCCAAGCGCTTTGGCCTCGCCTTGACCCTGCGCCTCGACCAGGCCCTGGGCATGGCGGCCGAGGCCCTGAGCTTCCGCCGCCCGGCCACGCCGTGGTTCGACCGCCTGGCCTTCTTCGAGCCGATCAGCGCGCCCGAGGATCTGGCCCGCGTGACCGGCGACGCCCTGGCCCTGATCTGTCAGCGGCTGGAGGCCGAGGGGCGCGGGGCCAAGCGCTTCGAGGTCGTGTTCCACCGCCTGGACGGCCAGGCCTATCCGATCCGCGCAGGCCTGGCCCGCATCGGCCGCGACGCCAGGCGGCTGACCAAGCTGATGGTTCCCAAGCTGGACATGGTCGACCCCGGCTTCGGCATCGAGGTGGTCACCGTCCACGCCGCCGCCGTCGAGCCTCTGGCGGCGGCGCAGGACCGGCTCGACGCCGAGACCGGGACCAGTCTCGACGAGACCCTGGCGCCCCTGGTCGACCGCCTCGTCAATCGCCTGGGCGAGACCCGCGTCTGGCGCGCCGATCCCTATGCCAGCCACGTGCCCGAGCGCTCGGTGATCCGCAACGCCCCGCTCGACCCGATGCCGGCGACGGGCTGGGACCCCGACCGCCCACGCCCGGTGCGGCTGTTCAAGCGTCCGGAGGCGATCGTCGCCATCGCCGCTGAACTGCCTGACTATCCGCCGCGCCTGTTCACCTGGCGCGGCCGTCCGCACCGTGTCCGCCGGGCCGAAGGTCCCGAACGCATCGGCCAGGAATGGTGGCGCGCCGGCGTCGGCGAGACCGATACCGGCCCCGGCAAGATCCGCGACTACTACCGGGTCGAGGACGATGCGGGCGGGCGCTTCTGGATCTTCAGGCAAGGGCTGTTCGGCGGCGACGAGGCCCCGAAGTGGTGGATCCATGGCCTGTTTGGATAGCGTCCCGGAAGATCCTCCCCCGCTCGCGGGGGAGGTGGCCCAGAGGGCCGGAGGGGGCCAGCGCGGCCGGCTTCCAGCTCGCCCCCTCCGTCGGCTCCGCCGACACCTCCCCCGCATACGGGGGAGGATCTGATGGCCTATGCCGAGCTCCAGACCACCACCAACTTCTCGTTCCTGCGGGGCGCCTCGCACGCAGAGGAGCTGGTCATCGCCGCCGAGGCGCTGGGCCTTTCCGCCATCGGCGTCACCGACCGCAACAGCCTGGCCGGGATCGTACGCGCCTGGACGGCGGCCAAGACGCGCAATGTCCGGGTGCTGAGCGGCTGCCGACTGGACTTCATGGACGGCATGCCCAGCCTGCTCTGCTACCCGACCGACCGCGAGGCCTTCGGCCGGCTGACGCGGCTGCTGACGCTGGGCCAGCGACGGGCCGGGAAGGGTGAGTGCCACCTGTCCTGGCCGGATTTCCTGGACCATTCGGACGGCCAGATCGGGCTGCTCATCCCGCCAAAGGATCTGAACGCGGCCTTCGAGCGCGACCTCTCCCGCATGGCCGGCGACCTGCGCGGGCGATCCTGGCTGGCGGCCAGCCGGGCCTATGCCGCCCAGGACCTCAAGCGTCTCTCGCGCCTGGACGATCTGGGCCGCGAGGCCGGCGCGCCGATCGTGGCGACCAACGACGTTCTCTACCACGGCCCCGAGCGGCGGCCGTTGCAGGACGTCATCACCTGCGTGCGCGAGCACTGCACGATCCAGCAGGCCGGCTTCCACCTCGAGGCCAATGCCGAGCGCCACATCAAGTCGCCGGCCGAGATGGCGCGCCTGTTCGACCGCTGGCCGCGCGCGGTCGAGCGGACGGTCGAGATCGTCGAGCGGATCGGCTTCGACCTCGGCCAGCTCGACGAGGAATATCCCGACGAGCCCGTGCCGGCCGGCAAGACGGCGATGGAGCACCTGAGCGATCTCACCTGGTCCGGCGCGGCTTGGCGCTATCCCGCCGGCGTGCCGGAGAAGGTGGCCCTGCAGCTGAAGGAAGAGCTGCGGCTGATCGCCAAGATGGACTATCCCAACTACTTCATCACCGTGCACGACATCGTGCGCGAGGCCCGTCGCATGGGCATCCTGTGCCAGGGGCGCGGGTCGGCGGCCAATTCCTCGGTCTGCTTCTGCCTGGGTGTGACGGCGATCGATCCGACCGAGCACCGGCTGCTGTTCACCCGCTTCATCTCCGAGAACCGCGGCGAGCCGCCGGACATCGACGTCGACTTCGAGCACGAGCGGCGCGAGGAGGTGATGCAGTACATCTACCGTCGCTATGGCCGGGAGTACGCCGCCATCTGCGGGACGGTGATCCACTACCGCCCGCGCAGCGCCATCCGCGATGTCGGCAAGGCCCTGGGCCTGACCGAGGACGTCACCAACCTGCTGGCCGGCACGGTCTGGGGCAGCTGGGGTTCGGGCCTGCCCGAGGAGCATCTGCGCAATGCGGGTCTGGACCCCGAAGCGCCGGAGATCGCCCGCGCGGTGACCCTGGCGACCGAGCTGATGGGCTTCCCACGCCACCTGTCGCAGCACGTCGGCGGCTTCGTCCTGACCAAGCGGCGGCTGGACGAGACCGTGCCGATCGGCAATGCGGCCATGGCCGACCGCACCTTCATCGAGTGGGACAAGGACGACATCGACAGCCTGAAGCTGATGAAGGTCGACATCCTGGCGCTGGGCATGCTGACCGCCATCCAGCGGGCCTTCGGCATGCTGCGGGCCGATCACGGCGAGCCGATCGTCGACCTGGCCGATGTCCCGGTCGAGCTGCCGGGCGTCTATGACATGCTGTGCGTCGCCGACAGCGTGGGCGTCTTCCAGGTGGAGAGCCGGGCCCAGATGTCGATGCTGCCGCGCCTGAAACCCCGGCGGTTCTACGACCTGGTGATCGAGGTGGCGATCGTCCGGCCCGGTCCGATCCAGGGCGACATGGTCCATCCGTACCTGAAGCGCCGGAGCGGGATCGAGCCTGTCGAATGGCCCGCGCCCTCGCCCGAGCACGGCCCCGAGAACGAGCTGAGGGAGATCCTCGGCAACACCTATGGCGTGCCGCTGTTCCAGGAGCAGGCCATGAGCCTGGCCATCGAGGCGGCCAAGTTCACGCCCGACGAGGCCGACGGCCTGCGCAAGGCCATGGCCACCTTCCGCAACCTGGGCACGCCGGCCGAGTACCGCGACAAGTTCGTCGAGGGCATGGCGGCGCGCGGCTACCAGCGCGACTTCGCCGAGCGGTGCTTCAAGCAGATCGAGGGCTTCGGCCACTACGGCTTCCCGGAGAGCCACGCGGCCAGTTTCGCCAAGCTCGTTTACGTCTCGGCCTGGATCAAATGGGCGTGGCCGGACGTGTTCTGCGCGGCGCTGATCAACTCACAGCCCATGGGCTTCTACCAGCCGGCCCAGCTGGTCCGCGACGCGCGCGAGCATGGGGTGGAGGTGCTGGCGCCGGACATCCTGGCCAGCGACTGGGACTGCACGCTGGAGGCGCGCAAGACGTCTTCCTCCCCCTTCATGGGGGAGGGGGACCGCGAAGCGGTGGAGGGGGCTGGCCGGTTCAGGCCGCGCGCCGACAAGATCGCCAACGACCAGAACCGCCCTCGCTGGAAGGCCGTCCGCCTGGGCTTCCGCCAGATCAAGGGCCTGAAGGCGGCCGATATCGAAACCCTGGTTCACGCCCGCACCGAAGGCGCCCGCACCCCCGGCGAGTTCGCGCAGGGCGGCGTGCCGCAACGGGCGCTGGAGCTGCTGGCCGAGGCTGACGCCTTCGCCTCGGTCGGGCTGACCCGCCGCGAGGCGCTGTGGGCGGTCAAGGGGTTGAAGGGCGAGCACAAGGCGCCTGTGCGCGCGCCTTTGCTGGCCGGGCTACCGCTGTTCGAGGCGCGCGCGGCGCTGCCGGTCATGGGCCAGCCGCAGGAGGTGGCCGAGGACTATCGCACCACCAGCCTGTCGCTGAAGGACCATCCGTTGAGCTTCTACCGCGCCATGCTGACCCGGCGCGGGGTGATCACGGCCGAGCAGCTGCTGACCCTGAAGGACGGCCGCAAGGTGTCGGTGGCGGGGCTGGTCCTGATCCGCCAGCGGCCGGGCACGGCCAAGGGCGTGGTGTTCGTCACCCTGGAGGACGAGACCGGCGTGGCCAATGCGGTGGTCTGGAAGGACCGCTTCGAGGCCGACCGCAATGTGGTGATGACCGCCTCGTTCCTGGTCGTCCATGGCCGGGTGCAAAGGGCCGAGAACGTCATCCACGTGGTGGCCGAGAGCTTCACCGACCTGTCGGCGCACCTCTCCACCCTGCGCGACGAGCCGGGCGCGCCGGCCCCGCGCGTGCGGCAGAAGGTGTCGGGCCGGTTATTGAGGAGCCGGGATTTCCATTAGCCGAGGCAGGTGATGTCGCCGCCTATCGGCTAAGGCAGGACAGGACTAGGGGAACGACCGTCCCGGCCACCAGCAGCAGGACATGGCGCATGCGGCGCAACGGTTGGCGCAGGGTCATCCAGACGCCGGTGATCGTCGAGATGACCAGGCCGACCGACGCCAGGGCGAAGAAGGCCTTCAGCAAGGTTGTCGGAAGCCGCTGAGCCTTGGCCACCGGAGGCGAGGCGGCCGGGGCCAGTCCCGTCGCGGGCTTTGTGGATGGCTTCGACGGGGGACGACGCCCTTCGCGATAGAGCTGCTTCTTGTGCAGCACCCCCAGCTTGGCCACGATCGCCGGCGGCGCATAGCCGGGATGGGCCTCGTGCAACTCGTAAATCTGCAGCACGCCCGTCGTCGCGAAGAGCAGGACCGTGGGCGCGATGATCATGCCTATGTAGGCGTGCCACCTGCGTAGAAGCATCTGCAGGGCGGCCGGATGCCGAGGCAACCTTCTTACCGGGCTGGTCGGCATGGTCATTCGCTTTGTCCTTCGCCGTCGCTGTCCAGGACAGCCTTGAGCGGCGGCGGCGGCAGCGCATTGTGGCATGTCAAAGAGAGGTGACGATCTAGCCCGCCTGACCGCCCCAAACCCGCTTCAGCCCCAGATAGACCACCCCCGCCGCCACGAAGCTGGGCAGGGTCGCGCCGAGGTCCGGCGCCAGGCGGCTCAAGCCTTGATAGGCGGCGATGCCGATCGCCCAGGCCAGCAAGCCCGGCAGGTTCACGCCGCCCTGGGCCGTGGAGACCGCTCGGCGGCGCAGGACGAAGTGGTCGGTCAGCAGCACGCCGAACAGCGGGGCAAACACCGAGCCGATCAGCAGCAGGAAGCCCTCGTACTGGGTGATCGGCGCGAACAGGGCGATAGTCGTGCACAGCGCGCCGAAAGCCAGGGCCAGGTTGGCCGGCTTGGCGGGGACCAGGGTCGCGGTCGAGACGGCGGCCGAATGGATGTCGGCGAAGGTGTTGTCGGTCTCGTCGATGACGATCAGCAGCAGGGCGATCCCGCCGCCGCTGGCCGCCAGGGCCGTCAGCAGCAGGCTCTCGCCGCCGCCGGAGGCTAGAGCGTAGGCTGCGCCCAGGGCCATGAACCAGATATTGGCCAGGACGTAGCCGGCCGCCGCGCCCTTGAACATGCCGCCGCTGGTGCGGCCGAAACGGGTGTAGTCGGCGATCAGCGGCAGCCACGACAGCGGCATGGCCACCACCAGGTCGACCCCGGCCCCGAAGCTCATCTCGCCGGTGCCGGCCTTGGCCAGCAGGGCGGAAAGGTCGTGCTCGGCCAGCAGCCGCCAGCTCAGCCAGCCGGCGCCGGCCAGCAGCAGCCACAGGCCCCAGGCGCGCAGGAAGCGGCGCACGAACGACACCGGCCCCTGGATGGCCAGGAAGGTCGCCAGGATCCCGAACGCCAGGGTCCAGATCATCGGGTTGGAAAAGCCGAAGGTCTGCTTGGCCAGGGCGTCGGCGCTGTCGCGCATGGCGATGATCTCGAACGCGCCCCAGCCGGTCAGCTGGATGGCGTTGAGCGCGGCCGGAACCGCCGCGCCGCGCGCGCCCAGAGCCAGCCGCAGCGTGCCGACGGCGGAGAGGCCGGTATCACTGCCGACCACGCCGGCGGCGGCCAGCAGCAGGGCGCCCAGCACCGAGCCGGTGACGATCGCCGCCAGGGCCATGCCCAGGCTGAGGCCGGGAACCAGGAACGCGCCGGCCTGCAGCACCAGCAGGCCGATGCCCAGGCTGAACCACAGCGAAAAGGCGTCCTGGGCGCGGAAGACCCGGCGCGCTTCCGGCACGGGGGTCAGGGGATCGTAGGTGTCGTGAAGTTCGGCCATGGATCCGCTTTAGCAGGTCGTCTTCGGGGCGCGATACCGAAGACGATCCTCCGTCGTCGGCTAAACCGTCGCCTTGGCGGTCGGCGGCGGCGCGTCCAGGGCCTCGCGCAGGGCGGGTTGGCGCGAGCGGCTGACGGGCAGGGGCGGGCCTTCGCGCAGGTGCAGCCGCCACCGGTCCCCGTCGCGTTCCAGCCGCTGGACGTGGGCCAGATTGGCGATCACCGACCGGTGGATCCGCAGGAAATTGGCCGGCAGCTGGCTCGTCAGGCCGTCCAGGCGCGCGGCGTGCAGCAGGCTGCGGCCGCCCGCCATCCGCAGTTCGACATAGTCGTCGGCCCCGACCACGGCGAGGATCTCGGCGAGCGGCGCCAGCTCGACGCCACGCGCCGAGGCCACGGTCAGGCGGTCGGGCTGGCTGGCGGCGCGGGTCAGGGCGGCCTCGCGGCCCCGGTCGTCGCGGCCCAGCCGCACCACCTCGACCATCAGCAGGGGCAGCACCAGCACCGCGGCGAGCAGGAAGTAGGAGAAGTCGGCCAGCCATTCGGGGAAGCCCAGGGCCAGGGCCAGGAACAGCGCCAGATAGGCCAGGGTCAGCCGCGCGCCCGGCAGACGCGCCCGCACGCCCGCGGCGGCCGGCGCGGCGGCGAGCGCCACGCCCAGGATCAGCGCCCAGGCCGTCTTGACGTCGAAGCCCGGCAGCAGGGCCGTGGCGCCGACCACGCCCAAGGCCAGGCCAATCATCAAGCCGCGCGCCCGGGGCAAGAAGCGTCCGGCGACATAGGTCACCAGCAGGACCGCGAAGGCGGCGGCCAGCCCCCAGATGGCGCTCATCCGCCAGGCGTGCAGCGGATAGGGATAGTCGAACAGCGACCTCAGGCTCTCGACGATGGCCTGGGAGGCCGCGACCCCGGCCATCGCGGCCAGGATCAGGCTGGACCCGGTGCGGCGCATGGCGTGGATGACGCCAAAGCCGAACGCCGCCGCCAGCAGGGCGCCGGCCGCCACGAAGGTGATCGCCAGCAGGGCGGTGCGCCGCGGATAGGGATAGGGCATCACCCTCAGAGCGCTCATCGGCCGGTCGAACCGCAGGCCGCCGTGGAACGACGACAGGCGCAGCACCAGGCTGTTGGCGCCGGGACGCCACAGGGTCTCGCGGATCGGAAACACCGCCTGGTAGCGCCCGGGGATCTCGTCCCGCGCCGCATCGCCGGGGCGGCCATTGGCCCCCAGGCGCTGGCCGTTCAGCCAGACCTCGGACGAGGCGACGCCGGCCACGTAGAGCGCGTGCGGCCGGGTGTCGGTCGGCGCGGCGAGGCGCGCGCGGATCCACAGCGCCCGACCCTGGGGATCGACGAAATCCTGGACCGGACGGCAGTCGGTCAAGACGGGACCGGCCGGACCCATGGCGCCCTGACAGGCCTCCCACGGCAGGTCGGCGGCGCGGGCCAAGGTCGTGAGGCCGGTCAGGAGCAGGCCGAGAAGCAGGGTTCGCCACATGGCCTCATCCTATACGGCGCCGCTCGCCGAGCCGCTCCGCCATTCGCCGATCCAGCGCCGCCATTGACCGAAGCGGCCTGGCGAAGGGCGGTCGGGACAGCTCAGCTGGGGCCATGACCCACACCTTACTCAACCGCCGCGCCCTGCTCACCGCCGCCGGCCTCGCCCTCCCGACCCTGGCCTTCGCCCAGGCTATCGCCCCGCCAACGGCGCCGCTCCAGGCCGGCCCCTTCAAGTTCAAGGGCTGGAAGGGCCAGGACACCGACGCCGAGCGGGGCTTCCTGGAGGTTCCCGAGGATCGCCGCATTCCGGGCTCGCGGAAGATCCGGCTGCACTATGTCCGGTTCGCCTCGACGGCGGCCAAGCCCGGTCCGCCGATCGTCTACCTGGCCGGTGGTCCCGGCGGCACGGCGACGCGCGCCCTGTCCGGGCCGCGCTTTCCGATCATGATGGCCCTGCGCGACGTGGCCGACGTCATCGCCTTCGACCAGCGCGGCACAGGCCTGTCCAACGCCATACCGGAGCGCCCGACCTCGACGCGCCCGCCGCCGGTGTTCACGGAGGCCGGGCTGACGGCCTATGTCCGCCAGGATTTCCAGGCGGCCTGGGCCGACTGGACCAAGGCCGGTGTGGCCATGACCGGCTACAATACCGAGCAGAACGCCGACGACATCGACGACCTGCGCCGTCACCTGGGCGCGGAGAAGGTCGACCTGTGGGGCATCAGCTACGGCACGCACCTGGCGCTCAGCATGCTCAAGCGGCATGGCGACCGGGTCGGCCGCGTCGCCTTGGCCAGCCTGGAGGGCCAGGATCAGACGGTGAAGCGGCCGGCGGCGATCGACGCCCTGCTGCGCCAGGTGGATGGGCTGCTGGCCGCCGATCCCGCCGTCCGGGCGGCGATCCCCGACCTGCCGGCGCTGATGCGGCGGGTCCACGCCAGGCTGGAGGCGTCGCCGGCGCCGATGGCCGCCACGCTCAATGGCGCGCCGGTCGAGCTGAAGCTGGGTGGCTTCGCGATCCAGCTAATGGCCGGCAGCCTGATCGCCAATCCCCAGACCCTGGTCATGCTGCCGAACCTGTACCTGGCGCTGGACGCCGGTCGGATGGACGTGCTGACGCCGTTCATCGGCGAATTCGCGGGCCTTCTCGGCATCGCCGGCATGCCCGAGGCCACGGACCTGGCGTCAGGGATCTCGCCGGCCCGGCTGGCCCTGGTGCGGCGCGAGGCCAAGACCGCGGTCGTGGGCTCGGCGCTGAACTTCCCGATGCCGCAACTGCTGGGCGCCGTCCCGGGCGTCGATCTGGGCGAGGGCTTCCGGGCGCCGTTCCGCATCGACCATCCCGCCCTGCTGATCGCCGGCACGCTGGACGGCCGCACGCCGATGTCCGAGCAGGACGAGGTGGCGGCGCAGTTCCAGCGCAAGTCGCGGGTGATCGTCGAGAACGCCGGCCACAACGTCTTCGAGGCCCATCCCGAGGTGCAGCCGCTGCTGGTGCGGTTCTTCAAGGGCGAGGCCGTGGCCGACACCCGCCTGACCCTGCCACCGCCGAAGTTCAAGCTGGGGTAAGCGGGCCTAGGAGGCCCGGATCTTGACCACCTTCGACGGGCCGACCTGGCGTAGCTCCTCGACCAGTTCGAACAGGTGGGCGCGGACGGCGGGCTCGTCGCCCAGCTCGGCCAGGGCGTCGAGGGCCAGCAGGCGCTCGGGCTCGATGACCGGGGCGTCGGCCAGGCGCAGGGCTTCGATGATGCCCGGGGCCTTGGGGCGTGCGACCTCGTTCACGTCGACCAGGGTCTCGGTCAGCTTCTCGCCGGGACGCAGGCCGGTGATCAGGATCTCGATGTCCTTGCCGGGCGTCAGGCCCTGCAGCTCGATCATCCGGCGGGCCAGGTCGATGATCTTGACCGGCTCGCCCATCTCCAGGGTCAGGACGCCGGCTTCGGGTTCGGAGGCGATGCGTGACAGGGCCACGGCGCGCAGCACCAGTTGCACGGCCTCGGGGATGGTCATGAAGTAGCGCTCGACCGCGGCGTCGGTCAGGGTGATCGGGCCGCCGCGCGCGATCTGGCTCTGGAAGATCGGCACGACCGAGCCGGCCGAGCCCAGCACATTGCCGAAGCGGACGATGCTGACGCGCATGTCGCCGCCGCCGCCGTACTGGCGCGCCACCGCCTCGGCCACGCGCTTGGCCGCGCCCATCACGCTGGTCGGGGCCACGGCCTTGTCGGTGGAGATCAGGGCCAGGTGCGCGGCGCCGCAGGCCTTGGCGGCGATGGCGACATTGCGCGTGCCCAGCACATTGGTGCGCACGCCCTCGCACGGATGGTTCTCGACCAGGGTCACATGCTTCAGCGCCGCGGCGTGGAAGATGATGTCCGGGTGCTGCTCGGCGAAGACGCGGTGGACCCGGGCGGCGTCGCGGACGTCGCACAGGATCTCGCGGCGCGGCATGCCCGGCCAGGTCTGGGCCATTTCGCGGTCGATGTGGAACAGGTTGTATTCGGAGGCGTCGACCATGGTCAGGTGGGCGCAGCCGCTGGCGGCGATCTGGCGGCACAGCTCCGAGCCGATGCTGCCGCCGGCCCCGGTAACCAGCACGCGGCGCCCGGCGACCAGGGCGCGGACGGGTTCGGGGTCGAGGCGCACGGGCGGACGGCTGAGCAGTTCCTCGATGCTGATCTCGCGCAGGGAGGCGACGGCGGCGGCGTCGGCGCCCATCTCGACCACGCCGTGACGGCGCAGCAGGCGCACGCCCTCGGTCTTCAGCCGGCCCAGGCGCTCGGCGCCGAAGGTGCTCATGGCGCTGTCGGTCAGGAACAGGATGGCCGACGGCGAGAGGCCGCTGTCGCGCAGGCGGGCCAGCACGCTGTCGAAGTCGGCGATGGAGCCCAGCACGCAGACGCCGCGCAGCTCGTCGCCCATCTCGCGGTCATGCGGCGAGACCACGCCGATCGGGGCGTAGCGTTCGCCCAGGCCGGCCGGGGCGCGCAGGAAAGCTTCGGCCTCGTTGGCCGAACCAATGATCAGCAGGCGCGGCAGGGCCGGCTGCATCGAGGCCGGACCCAGGCGCAGGACCGAATCGAACAGCTGGCGCTCGTGCAGGCTGCGTCGGATGACGCGCAGGGCCGACAGGAAGGTGGCCTGGATCAGGGCCGCGCCGGCGACCATGCGCAGGCCGCCGTCAATTCCCGGGTGAACCAGGCGGGTGATGGCCAGGAAGGTCGCCGCCGTCAGCACGGCCGAACGGAACAGGCGCAGGTGGTCGCTGGCCGAGACGAAGCGCCAGGGCGCGCGCTCGACGCGGAACAGCAGTTCGACGATCAGCGCGCCCAGGCCGTAGTACGCCGCCTGCACCAGGGTGTCGGGCGTGAAGGGCATGTCGATGACGAGGTATCGACCGAACAGCAGGGCCAATGAGGCCAGCAGGACGTGGGCCGCGATCTTGCCAACATGCCCCATGAATAGAACCTCTCGGCCTGAAGGTCGGGTCGCGCCCGTGAAACTCGTCCGGGCTTAGCACGCGAAATTGTCGCCGTCGCGGTTTCAGCCGCGACGCAGGGGCAGAACGTCGACGATGTCGTTCGCCGAGGCGGCGGCGGCCCCCGCCCGTCGCCGCAGGAGAGCATCGGCCCGCGCGAAGACGCCGACCAGCGAGGAATCCTGATCGGGGAACGGGCGGGCGATCGTTCGCCCTTCAGGATCCACGGACAGGGCCGCGCGCATCCAGTGCTCGCGCGGGCCGGTCGAGGGCAGGGGCTCGGCCAGACGGGCGGGGACCAGGCGGACCTCGGCGTCGCCGCCGGCCAGGGCCGCCAGCAGCGGGCGCAGGAACAGCTCGGCGCAGACCAGGGCCGAGGCCGGGTTGCCGGGCAGGCCCAGCACGCGGCGGCCGTCTGTAAGGTGTCCGGACCAGGTCGGCTTGCCGGGACGCAGGGCGACCGTCTCGACGGAGAGCTCAAGACCCAGGGTCTTCAGGGCCGGCTTGACCAGGTCGTGGTCGCCGACCGAGGCGCCGCCGATGGTGACGATCAGGTCGACGTCCACCGGCTGAACGGCCGCCGCGATGGCGTTCGCGTCATCGGCCGCGGCGGTCAGGCGGAAGGCCTCTCCGCCCCAGGCCTGGACCAGGGCGACCAGGCTGAATGAGCCGCTTTCGAAGATCTGGTCCGGGCGCGGGCTGGCGCCGGGCGCGACCAGCTCGTCGCCGGTGGCCAGGATCGCCACGCGCGGACGGCGAGCGACGGCGACCTCGCCGAGACCGGCCGAGGCGAGCAGGCTGAGCCGCCAGGGGTCGATGACCACGCCCGGCTCCAGCAGCACGTCGCCGGCCTGGAAGTCGCCGCCGGCCGCGCGGCTGTTGGACTTGGGGGCCTCGCCCGCGTCGAAGCGGACCGTGTCGCCGTCGCGGACGGCCTCTTCCTGGATGACGACGAGATCGGCGCCGGCGGGGATCGGGGCGCCGGTGAAGATGCGCACGGCCTGATCGGCTTGCACGGCGCGCGGATAGGCCTTGCCCGCGGCGCTTTCGCCGGCGATCGCGAAGGCCTTGCCGGGGGCGTAGTCGGCGCGCCGGATCGCCCAGCCGTCCATGGCCGAGGCGTCGAAAGGCGGCTGCGGGCGCGCGGCGGTGACGCTCTGCGCCAGCACGCGGCCCAGGCTGTCGGCGAGGGCCACGGTCTCGACGTCGAGGCGGACCGCGCCGTCCAGGATCCGGGCGCGGGCGTCTTCGACGGTGAGGTTCTTGAGAGTGGTGAGAGTCACGCGCCGCCTCAATGAGCTGGAGAACGCACTATAGCGATCTCTCAAATACATCCGTCATTCGCCCTAGTGGCGGGAACCCCTGGTTCAGATGATACGTGAGACGCCTTGGCGGGCCGGCCAGCCACACCTCCGCACCTGCGGCGGATAGAGGGGTTCCCGCCACAAGGGCGGGAATGACGGAAGAATAGGGAGGGGAAGAAGGCCCCTCTACCCCACGAACGCCCGCTCGATCACGAAGTCGCCCGGATCGGCGTTGGAGCCTTCCTTCAGGCCGTGGGCCTCGAGCAGGGCGGCGGTGTCCTTGATCATGGCCATCGAGCCGCACAGCATGGCGCGGTCGTTCTCGGGGTCGAACCTGGTCTGCTCCAGGCCGAGGTCCTTGAACAGCTTGCCGCTCTCGATCAGGTCGGTGAAACGGCCCTGGCGTTCGAACGGCTCGCGGGTCACGGTCGGGTAGTAGGTCAGCTGGGCGCGAGCCTCGTCGCCGACCAGCGGGTCGTCGAAGATGTCGTGGGTGAACAGGTCGCGATAGGCCAGCTCCTTCACCTCGCGCACGCCGTGGGCGACGATCACGCGCTCGAAGCGGCTGTAGGCGTCGGGGTCGCGGGCCACCGACAGCCAGGGCGCCAGGCCCGTGCCGGTGCCGAACAGGAACAGGCGCTTGCCCGGGCGGACGGCGTCCAGAACCAGGGTGCCGGTCGGCTTCTTGCCCAGCAGGATCTCGTCGCCCGGCTGGATCAACTGCAGGCGCGAGGTCAGCGGACCGTCCGGCACCTTGATCGAGAAGAACTCCAGTTCCTCAGCGAAGTGCGGCGAGGCCACCGAATAGGCCCGCAGGATCGGCTTCTTCTCGCCCAGTTCCTCGCGCGGCGGCAGGCCGATCATCACGAACTCGCCGGAGCGGAAGCGCAAGGACGCCGGCCGGGTGATGCCGAAGCTGAACAGGCGGTCGGTCCAGTGCTTGACCCACAGCACCTTCTCGACGTGGAACGGGGCGTCTTTAACCGGCGTGCCAATGGGGGGCGAAGCGCTCGCGGTGGCCGTCATCTGAGCTCTGAAATCCTTGAGAGAAACGGGCGCCGCCACGGCCCTGAGGCGACGCCCGTCTCATTTGTGCAAGCCCGTCTTGATGTCAACGCCGGTTGTCTAAAGTCGTCGTCGGAAAAACTTCGCCGCCGGGTTCGCGCTCAAGCGACTCGTGGCGGCCTCGGCGGCGACGGTGTGTCGGGGAGTCGAAAGATCAATGCAGTATTCGCGAGGGGATAGAAAGCGGCGTCTCGGTTCGCGAACAAATGTTCAGATGAGAAGAGTTATCCTCCGCCGACGGTAACAGATTGCGTCTTCGGCGTTCAGCTTCGCAGAGCCATGCGCGTGTCGTGAGGTTGCCGACAATCTTTGTCCGCAACCGTCAAATCAGCGGACCGGTTTTTCGAAAGCGGCAAAAATGTGATTGCCGGCGCCGCTGACGAGGCGCAAGCTTCCTTTTGCTTCGTTCGCGGAGCCAACGACACGGAGGAACGTATGCGGGTAAGGTTCATAGAGGCCGCCGCGGCGGCCAGTCTGTTAGCGTTTGGTTTGGCTGGTTGCAGTGACGGCGGCGCGAAGACGAAACTTGCGCAAGCCAATCAGGTCGTCGTGGAATCCACCTCTGTCACGGCGTCGGGCTGCGTTCGGCCCGTCGAGAAGACCAACTGTCTGGTCGTGAAGGGGCGTGGCGGCGGCTATTACGACATCAGCAGCGCCAGTCCGGCGCCGGACCTGTCGAAGGGCGTCGCGGTTTCGCTGCGCGGCAAGGACGCGGGCAAGAACACCCAGTGCGGCCGCGAGCTGACGGACGTGAAGTGGTCGTATCTGGGCATCCAGTGCGGCGCGACCACGCCGGCCAGCGACTCGACCACGGCCGCCAAGGGCGACAAGGCCAAGCTGGCCAAGGCCGGCTAGGTCACATCCAGAGCCAGTCCCGATCGAGCGGGGCCAGGCGTCTCAACCCTCGCCGGAGCCCGGATCCGTCTCGGTCTTCGGCGAACGGGTGCTGTCGGCCGCGCCGTGAGGTTCGGTGGCCGGTCGCGGTGGCTTGCCGTCGCGGGACGGGGATTTCTGGTTCTCGTTCTCGACCTCGCGATTCGACGGACGATCGGAGGGCGAGCCGGGGTTGCTGATCGTGGGCATGGCGAAACAACGCCCCGGGCGCGGCTTTGATCCGCGTGTCGAGCCCCGCCGGCCAGGACAAAAACGGCTGTCCGGCCTTCGAAGCCGCTCAAACCTTTCCGCGCCGCTTGCCCGCCGTACGCGACCCTGCTAAATGGCGCGGCTCTGGCGACAGGACGTGGCGCGCCGAGGCTTCCCAGCCTCCCGGCGCGCTGTCTGTCTCCGGATGTCCGTCGGCCCGAAAGGGCGGTCGGTCTGCAGGAGTGTAGCTCAGCTGGTAGAGCGTCGGTCTCCAAAACCGAAAGTCGTGGGTTCGAGTCCCCCCACTCCTGCCACTATATATGTTTGACGGGTCGCTTTCGGGCCCGGCTATGGCCACCGGGCCGCTTGTCGGTCCGGGTCCAGTTTAGGAAGTCGTGAGCCTCTAGAGCATGGCCAGGAAACCGGGATCCAGCCCGTCAGCGATCAAGAACCGCGCCGCCAAGACGGCCGCGGCGATGGCGCCCGCCGGGGCCGCCGCCGCCGTTGTGGCGCCCGCGGCGCCCAAGAAGCGCACCACGCCGGCGCAGTTCTTCCGTGAAGTGCGCGCCGAAGCCCGCAAGATCACCTGGACCAGCCGCAAGGAAACCTGGATCACCTCCGTGATGGTCTTCATCATGGTGGTTCTGGCGTCGTTGTTCTTCCTGGCCGTCGACGGCGGTCTGGGCTTCGCCATCAATCAGCTCCTGAAGCTGGCGACCTCGGGATAAGATAGAGACGATGAGCACCGAAACCGCGTCCAACCCGAACCACAAGTGGTACATCGTCCACGCCTACTCGAACTTCGAGAAGAAGGTGGCCGAGAGCATCCGTGAGCAGGCCAAGAACCAGGGCCTGGAAGAGAACTTCTCCGAGATCCTCGTGCCGACCGAAGAGGTCGTCGAGATCCGTCGCGGCCGCAAGGTCAACGCCGAGCGCAAGTTCTTCCCGGGCTATGTCCTGGTGAAGATGAACCTCTCGGACGAAGCCTACCACCTGATCAAGAACACCCCGAAGGTCACGGGCTTCCTGGGCAGCGGCTCCAAGCCGATGCCGGTCTCCGAAAAGGAAGTCCAGCGCATCGTCGGCGCCATCGAGGAAGGCGTCGAGAAGCCCAAGACCGTCGTCCTGTACGAAGTCGGCGAGAACGTCCGCGTCATCGACGGCCCGTTCGCCAGCTTCAACGGCTCGGTCGAGCAGGTCGACGAGGAAAAGGCCCGCCTGCGGGTCACCGTCTCGATCTTCGGCCGCGCGACCCCGGTCGAGCTGGAATACGCCCAGGTCGAAAAGATCTCCTGATCCTTCGATCCGCTGGCGATCAGCGCCGAATCAAAAGAGCCCCGCGTCGCCAGACGCGGGGCTTTTTCGTGGTCGGCGGCATGAGTTATCCACAGGGCGTCGCGTCTTGCCGTGAGCGCGGCGGGGTATCGGGGCGTCGGATGGCGTGACGTCGTGAGCCTGTCGCGACGGCGCGGACACGGGGATTGGCCGGCTTGTATCCCCGGCCAGTCATGAGCGTTTCTGTTACCGTTCAAGGGCTTGGCCAAAAACGACGGTTTCTCGTCATCGGCGTTCGCGGCGGCCGCATGCTAGGGTCATGAGCCCGACCCGAGACCCCAGCGCCTGGTGCGCCGCCTTGCAGGCCAAGCTGATGGCCGCCCTCGACGCCGCCTGGGCGCTGATCGAGGCCAGCCCCGACCCCGCCGTGGTCGCCCAGGCCCGCCTCAAGGCCCGCGCCTGCGGCCAGCTGGCCGCCGACGCCCGCAAGATCGCCGGCATGGTCCGCGCGGCCGCACCGGCCAAGGCGCGGCCCGAGCCGGCCATTCCGGACGATCTCCTGGAACGCCTCGAAGCGGCGGCGATCCAGGCCCTGGTCCCCGAGGCGCCGGAGCCGCAAACCAAGCCCCCCGCCGCCCAGGCCGTCGCCATGCGCGCGGCGCTCCAGAAGCTGGGACGAAAGGGGCGGTAGACGGCGGCTATCGGCGCCCGCGCTTCACAAAGACGACGATGAGCGCCCCACCGACCGCCACGAAGACCGCGATCCAGCTCGCGGGTGAGAAGTCGGACATCGAAGCCTCCAGTGCGGGTCGTGAAAGCGTGCGGCCTTCCCTCTCGCTAGGCAAGACCGAAGACCGCTCGAAAGCGGACGTTCCGAAAGACAGGGGAGGGTGGGGAGCGGACATGCTCCCTCTCCCATAGGGAGAGGGCTGGGGTGAGGGGTTACAGCGCTCGACGGAGTGCCGGCACGCCGTCAAACCTCGTAACCCCTCACCCTCCCACCGCTTCGCGGCGGGTCCCTCCCTCTCCCTAAAGGAGAGGGGCTCAAGATCGCCTAAGGGTCGAAAGCGGCTATCGGCGCCGACTCCGACAGCAGACCTGGCGTTCACTCGCGTGGAGCGGACGGCCGTAGTCTACCAGGGGTGGTTAACCGCTCCCAGATGGGGCACCATCACGGAGGGTCTTCAGTGACGGGGCGGTCCATGAACTGGATTTCGGCAAAGGCGTTGGCGCGCTTTCTCGGTTCGCTTGCTCTGGTCGTCCTGGCGCCCTTGACGGTCCACGCCCAGGCCACGTCGCGAACCTGTTCCGGGCAAGCTGGGGAGACGCCGGGGCCGGCCTGCCTCGTCGCGCACCAGGAGCTTGGGGCGCTGCCAAAGACGCCGCTCTACTGGAGCATCTATACCTTCGCCGACGTGGCGGCCGCCGAACGGGCCAAGCCGTCGCATGGCGCGGTCGTGCAGGCCTTTGGCCGGGTCTGGCTGTTCGACCTGGGCGCCAAGGGGCGTCGGCTCGCAGGCGGCGATCATCTCGCCGACGTCGGCCCGCTTCCGATCGAGGCCCCACGGGGCGACTTCAGCGCCGAGTACCTGAAATCGACGTTCGCGCCCGGCATGACCGCGCCGGTTCATGTCCACTCAGGCCCCGAGGCGTTCTATGCGATCAGCGGCGCAAGCTGCCTGGAAACGCCCGAGGGCGTCCAGGTCGCCCGCGGGGCTGGGCATTCCTTGTTGGTGCGGCAGGGGCCGCCCATGCTGTTGATGGCGATCGGCCAAGATACGCGGCAGGGCTTCGCTTTGATCCTGCATGGAGAAGGCAGCCCTCCAACGACGCTGACCTCGGCGTGGGCGCCCAAGGGCCTTTGTCCCAAGGACTAATGGCGGCCAACATCCGCGAGCGTCGGCGGCATACATCTCGACCCTCCGACGTGACCGAGCCGCCCTCACGCCGCCCTCTCTGCGTAAGTATCACGCGAGGGAAGGGGCTTGGTTCGCGTGGAAGTCGTGATAGCGTCATCATCGGACTACCCTTTTCTGCCTCTGACGTCGGGCCGCATATGTCTTTGTCACCGCCTGGACCGTCGAGCGCGGCCGTTCCAGATCTCAGCACGGTGATGTCGTGGATCCATGGCGACGCGCGTCCGGCCAGCTTGGCCGCCAAGGTCGTGGGCGGCGCCCTGGCGGCCGGACTGTCGGTCGCCCTGGGGGCCTTGCTCCGGGCCCATGCCGGCGGCGGCGAGCCCCTGATGGCGGTCTTTCCCATCCTGCTGGTGACATGCCTGCGCCTGGGGCCCGTCGCGGGGTGGCTTTGTCTGGTCGGCGGGCTGCTCGGCGCCTGGTATGTCTATCTGGGCCAGCCGTTTTCGTTCGTCATCAACGGCCAGGAGACTCGCGCGCTGGTCACCGCCGCGATCGTCGGCGGCCTGATCATCGGCGTCTGCGGTCTTCGGCGGTCGGCGCTGCGAAAGCATGAGCAGGTCGCGGATGCGCTGATCCTGAACGAGGCGCAGTTCCGCGCCAGCTTCGAGAACGCGGCCGTGGGCAAGGTCCAGACGGAACCCGTTTCGGGACGCATCATTCGCGTCAACCAAGCCTTCGCCGCCATGCTGGGCTACCGGCCCGAGGAGCTGGTCGGTCGCATCGGCTGGGAGCTGACTCTGGAGGCCGATCGCGAGGCCGATCAAGACGCCTATCAACTGATGCTGGATGGCGAGCGGCCCGCCTATATTCGCGAAAAGCGCTATGTGCGCCGTGACGGCGAGGTGATCTGGGCGCGCGCGTCGGCGACCGTCACGCGCTCGCCCAAGACGGGCCACCCCATCCTGGCCGCCGCCGTCGTCGAGAACATCGACGAGCAGCACCGGTCAAGGCTGGCGCTGGTCAACGCCAAGCAAGACCTGGAAATCCTGTCGGCCGAGCAGGCGGCCACCATCGCCCAGCGCGACCTCCTGCTGCGGGAGGTCTATCACCGGGTGAAGAACAACCTGCAGATCATCGACAGCCTGCTGGTGATGCAGCGGCGGCGGCTGAGCGATCCCGAGGCCCGCGCCGCCCTGGCGGGACTGCGCGGCCGGGTCTTCGCCCTGGGCCTGGTGCATCATCAGCTGATGGGGTCGCAGGATCTCAAGACGTTCGACGCCGCGCCCTTCCTCGAAGAGCTGTCCAGCAACCTGCTGCAAGGCGTGGCGACCAAGGACGTCCGCCTGTCCGTCAACGCCATGCCACTGCAGGTCGGGTTGGACTTCGCCATTCCCCTGGGCCTGATCGTCACGGAGCTGGTGACCAACTCGCTGAAGCACGCCTTTCCCTCCGGAGAGGGCGCCATCGAGGTCTTGCTGAAGCGCGGCGAAGACGACAGGGTCGTGCTGATCGTGTCCGACGACGGAACCGCCGCAGCGAGCAGCGGTTCTGAAGCGGCGCCGGCTTCGCTGGGCGTGACGATCGTCGACGGCCTTGTGCGGCAGTTGGGCGGGACCCTGACCGTCCGACGCGGCCCGGGTTTTCACACCGAAATCGATCTGCCTGGACCTGTTGTATGATGAAGACGCTTGGTGACACCGTTCTGGTGGTGGATGACGAGTTCCTGATCGCCCAGGGCCTTTCCATGCAGGTGGAGGACATGGGCCTCGTCGTCTGCGGCACCGCGGCCACCGCCGACGCCGCCGTGGCGATGGCCCAGCTGCATCGTCCGGCGGTGGTCCTGATGGACATGCGCCTGCTGGGCGACAAGGACGGCGTCGACGCCGCCCTCGCCATCTACGAGACCGTGGGCTCGAAGGTCATCTTCGTCACCGGCTCGCGCGAGCCGGCGACGATCGAGCGCATCTATCTGGACCATCCGGCGGGCGTGCTGTTCAAGCCGGTGTCGGATCAGCAACTGCAGGCGGCCATTCACGCGGCCATGGCGGCCTAGGCTCGCGTCTCGATCATCCCCACCTTCAGATCAGTGGCCGTGTAGACGTACTCGCCATCGACGAGCAGGCGGCCGTTGGCCAGACCCAGGGCCAGCTTACCCCGGCGGACCTGGCGCAGGCTGATCTCGTAGCGGACCAGCTTGGACGCCGGGGTGATATCGCCGCGGAACTTGACCTCGCCGACGCCAAGGGCGCGGCCCTTGCCAGGCGAGCCCGACCAGCCCAGCCAGTAGCCGATCACCTGCCACATGGCGTCCAGCCCCAGGCAGCCCGGCATGACCGGATCGCCGATGAAGTGGCAGTCGAAGAACCAGAGGTCCGGGGTGATATCCAGCTCGGCGACCACGTGGCCCTTGCCGAAGTCGCCGCCGTCCAGGCTGATCTCGGTGATGCGGTCCATCATCAGCATCGGCGGCGCGGGCAGCTGGGCGTTGCCCGGCCCGAAATAGCCGCCCAAGCCCGACTCCAGGAGGTCGGCCTTGGTGTAGTGGTCCTTGGGCGTGTGGAAGTCGCGCGGATCGGCCAAGTTTCTCTCCCGTCCCCAGGTCCGCGCGGGCGGTCTTCAATCGCCGCCGCATCCGCCCGAGGTCTGCTCAAGCTGTGGGTGCGGCGGCGCGATCGTCAAGATTGAGCGGTCAGGCGGTGAAGGACATCGTGCTCAGCACCTGCTCCAGCACCACCAGCGGCATGGCTCCGCGCAGCAGCACGTCGTGGAAAGCCTTGGGGTCGAACTTGGCGCCGGCCTTCGCCCTGGCCACGTCGCGCAGGCGCTCCCATTCGGTGTGGCCGATCTTGTAGCTGCAGGCCTGGCCCGGCCAGATGCAGTATCGGTCGATCTCGCGCTGCACCCGCGAGCGCGGCATGCCGGTGCTCGCGACCATGTAGTCGGTGGCCTGGGCGCGGCTCCAGCGCTTGTGGTGCATGCCGGTGTCGACCACCAGGCGCACGGCGCGGAACTGCAGCGACTGCAGGAAGCCGATCTCGCCCAGCGGGTCGTCGTGATAGGCCCCCATCTCGGCGGCCAGCTGCTCGGCATAGAGCGCCCAGCCCTCGCTGTAGGCGGCGAAGCCCATGCCGGCCCGGCGCAGCATCGGGATCTCCTGCGAGCCCAGGGCGATCGAGCCCTGCCACACGTGGCCGGGCAGGGCCTCGTGATAGCTCAGGGTCGGCAGGCTGAACTTCGGCCACTCGGTGGTGTCCTTGAGGTTGATGTAGAAACGGCCCGGCCGCGAACCGTCCAGCGACGGCGGCTGGGCGTAGCCGTTCGGGGCGCCGTCCTCGATCTCGGGCGGCACGCGGACGATCTCGACCGGGGCGGCGGGCAGGGTGCGGAACTGGGTCGGCAGCTGGGCGCGGATGGCCTTGGTCTGGGCGTTGAGGTCGTCCAGCAGCGTGGCGCGGCCGGCGTCGGTGTTGGCGTAGAGCTGGTCCGGCCGGGCCGACAGGGCCGTCAGGCGCGCGGCGACCGTGCCGGTGGTCAGGCCCTGCTTCTTCAGCAGCACGTCGATCTGAGCGGTCAGGTCGGCCACCTGGTCGAGGCCCAGCTTGTGGACCTCCTCGGGCGTGCGGCGGGTGGTGGTCTGGAAGGCCAGGGCTCCGGCGTAGAAGGCCTCGCCCATCGGCAGCTTCCAGGCCCCGGCGTCGCCGGTCGCCTTGGGGCGGAGGGCCTCCAAGGCGGCGATCTGGCGGTCGAGGGCCGGCTGCACCTTGCCGCCGACGATGGCGCTGGCGCGGGCCGACCAGTCGCCGGAAAGGCCCGCCTTGGCCGCGCGCGTCACCAAGGACTGGACGATGCTGGTCTGCTCCGGCGCCGGGGCGCGCTGGCGCTTCAGTTGGGCCAGGCCCGCGTCGAGGGCGAAGTCGGGGGCCAGCACGCCGGCGGCCGCGTCCATTCTGAACGACGCGGTGTTGTCGTCGAGAACCTTGGCATAGACCTCCAGGCGCGAGAGATAGGCCTCGGCGTCTTCCCTGGTCTTCACCGGGTGGCGGGAGTCGAGGAAGTCCGGGACGGCCTGATACGGGCCGGTCAGCTGGCTCAGCACATAGGGCGAATAGGGGGCGTAGCCGAAGCCGGCCGGGCCTTCGCCATAGCTGAACTTTTCGCCGCCCTCGACGATGCGCTTGTAGGTGTAGGTAGTGACCTCGTGGTCGACGCGGGCGGCCTGCGACAGCTGGGCCGGGTCGATCCTGGCCAGGGCCGCGACGCGGTCCTTGCGCTGGGCGACCCAGGCGGTGCGGGCCGCGCGCGAGCCGTCGTTCAGCTGGGCGCGCTGGCCGGCGCGAGCCCCGACGTCCAGGCCCCTGCTGGTCGCCGTCTCGGGCGAGGCGTCGAGGTCGGCTTCCCAGAACTGGTCCAGCAGGGTGCGTAACTCGGCGTCGCGGGCGCCCGGCGCGGCGAGGGCGGGCGAGACGGCCAGCGGCGTCAGCGCGACGCCCAGCAGAAACTGACGACGATCCATGGAAACTCCCCCGCGCCCCTGCGCTGTTTCGCAGATACGTTATCCGATCAAGGCGTGCGCACCAGCGCCCCTCGACTCCGTAGCGATTCAAGACGAACCTGCCGCCTTGTGAACGGAGGAAGCGGCGATGAGCAGTCCAAAGGGCGCCTGCCTGGTGGTGGGTGTCGGCGATGGGGTCGGCGGCGCGATCGCCAAGGCCTTCGCGGCCGAAGGCTATACGGTCTGCATGACCCGTCGACCGCGCCACCTCGACCAGCTGGAAGCCCTGGCCGCCGAGATCCGCGCCCTAAGTGAGAAGGGGAGCGGCGGCCAGGCCCGCGCCTACGGCGTCGACGCCCGCCAGGAGGCCGAGATGATCGCCCTGGTCGACCGGATCGAGGCCGAGGTCGGGCCGCTGGAGGTGGTCGTCTTCAACATCGGCGCGAATGTCCGCTTCGGTCTCACGGAGACCACGGCCCAGGTGTTCAGCAAGGTCTGGGAGATGGCCTGCTTCGCAGGGTTCCTCACCGCTCGCGAGGCGGCGCGGGTGATGGTCCCGCGCGGTCGCGGCACGATCCTGTTCACCGGGGCCAGCGCGTCCTTGCGCGGCAAGGACGGTTTCAGCGCCTTCGCCTCGGCGAAGGCCGGCCTGCGGGCGGTGGCGCAGAGCGCGGCGCGGGAGCTGGGGCCCAAGGGTATCCATGTGGCCCATGTGGTGGTCGACGGGGCGATCGACGGGGTCTTCACCCGCTCGATGCGCGAGGACGTCCAGGGCCTGCTGGAACGCGACGAGATCCTGAAACCCGCCGAGATCGCCGCCAACTATGTCTGGCTGCACCGCCAGCCGCGCTCGGCCTGGACCCACGAAATCGACCTGCGGCCCCATTCCGAGACTTGGTAGGGAGAGAGCTGGTGAGCAAGACCGTCGACTTCATCTTCGACTTCGGCAGCCCCAACGCCTACCTGGCCTGGAAGGTGCTGCCGGAGATCGCCGCCCGC
Source organism: Caulobacter sp. FWC2 (assembly GCF_002742625.1). NCBI lineage: Bacteria > Pseudomonadati > Pseudomonadota > Alphaproteobacteria > Caulobacterales > Caulobacteraceae > Caulobacter > Caulobacter sp. FWC2. The sequence goes on along the minus strand of NZ_PEBF01000001.1, from coordinate 4,410,844 downwards.
CACGGCGCGACCGTGAGCCTTCTGCCATGCCTGCTGGGCGGCATCTTTAAGGCCACCGGCAATCAGGCCCCGGCCATCGCCTTCGGCGGCGTCAAGGGCAAGATGGACTACGAGATGCTGGAGATGCGCCGCTTCATCGAAGCGCACGAGCTTTCGGCGTTTCGGTTCAATCCGCACTTCCCGGTCAACACCCTGCTGCTGATGCGCGGCCAGATCGCCGCCCAGCGAATGGGCGTCGGCGAGGCCTATCTCGACACGATGCTGAAGGGCATGTGGGAGCAGGGCCTCAAGCTGGACGATCCGGAGGTGTTCGTCGTCACGGCCAACGCGGCCGGCCTGGACGGCGCGGCCCTGCTGGCGGCGACCAGCGACCCGGCGGTGAAGGGGCAGCTGATGGCCAACACCGAGGCCGCCGTCGCGCGCGGCGTGTTCGGCATCCCGACCTTCTTCGTCGGCGGGGAGATGTTCTTCGGCAAGGAGCGGCTCGGCCAGGTCGAGGCGGAGTTGGCGAAGGGGTAGGGGGCAAATCAGCGGGGCCGTCCTCGTCCTTCGACAAGCTCAGGATGAGGACGAATTTCAGCGCCGTATGTCAGTAGAAAACCTCATCCTGAGCTTGTCGAAGGACGAGGTTTTCGCTTCCCCTAAGCCTTCGCCATCAGGCGCGGCTCGGACAGCACGCCGAACTCATGACCCAGGCGGATCATGGCTTCGGCCAGGCCGTCCATCTGCGCTTCGGTGTGAGCGGCCGAGATGGCGCAGCGCAGCAGGCTCTCGCCCGACGGCGTGGCCGGCGGCAGGCCGATATTGACGTAGTAGCCGGCCTCCAGCAGCGCGCGCCACATGCCCAGGGTCGTGGCGTCCGACTCCAAGCAGACCGCGACGATCGGGCTGGGCGTCGAGCCCAGCTGGAAGCCGGCGGTCTCCAGCGCGCTGTAGAGGCGGCTGACATTGGCCCACAGCTTGGCCCGCAGGTGCGGCCGTTCCTTCACGGCTTTCAGCGAGGCGCGCACGGAGGCGACGGTCGCCGGCGGCAGCGAGGCGGTGAACATGTAGGGTCGGCAGGCGATGCGCAGGAGGTCGAACTGCTCGTGGTTCGACACGCAGTAGCCGCCGACGGCGCCCAGGCTCTTGGAGAAGGTGCCGACCACGAAGTCGACCTGATCCAGCAGGCCTTCCTGCTCGGCCAGGCCGCAGCCGTTGTCGCCCAGCACGCCCATCGAGTGGGCCTCGTCGACCAGGATGTAGGCGCCGTGGCGCTTGGCGACCTCGACGATCGCCTTCAGCGGGGCCATGTCGCCCAGCATCGAATAGATGCCTTCGACGACGACCAGCTTGTTGCCCGGCTCGCCAGCCAAGCGGCGCAGGCGCTTGTCCAGGTCGGCGGCGTCGTTGTGCTTGAAGCGGATGGCGCTGGCTTGGGTCTGCTTGCAGGCGTCGTAGATCGAGGCGTGGCTGTCGGCGTCCAGCAGCAGGAAGTCGCCCGCGCCGACCAGGGTCGAGATGATCCCCAGATTGGCCTGGTAGCCGGTCGAGAACACCATGGCGTGGGCCATGCCGTGCAGGTCGGCCAGTTCACGCTCCAGCGCGACGTGGTCCGAGAACGAGCCGTTGGCGATCCGCGAGCCGCAGGTGCCCGTGCCTTCGCGACGCACCGCCTCGACCGCGGCCTCGATGCTGGCCTCGTCGAAGGCCAGGCCCAGATAGTTGTGCGTGCCCACGGTCACGGTCTTGCGGCCGTTGATGATCGCCTCGCTGGCCGAGAGGAGCTGGTCCATCACCACGCCGGTCGGCATCTGGCCGGAAGCGCGAGCAGTCTCGTAACGGGCGGCCAGGGCGGAGTGGCTGTCGAAGAGTCCCAAGTGCGTGCTTTCTGAAATTCGGCGCGGGTGGTGGTCGTAAGGTTCCGCTTGTTCGGAAAATGGAATACAGTCTAAAAATAGACGTATCAATGAAAATGGATTCTATTCCAAACTCTGGGATGGCTCTGCGGGAGCGGGGCAAGGCGCGCCGATATGCCGAGATCGTCGGCGCGGCGGCCCTTCTGTGGCGTGAACACGGGTTTGACAAGGTCTCACTCAGTCAAATTGCCGCAGCCGCCCAGGTATCGCCCCAGACCATCTACAATCTGATCGGGGGTTTGGACGCCGTGGGCCTGGCCGTCATCAACGTGGCGATGAACCGGGTCGAGTCGATGCTGTCGCGATCCGCCTCGACCGGCGTCGCCTTCGCGCTGGAGGCGGCCCGCGTTTCGGCCCAGCTCTATATCGACGACGCGCACCTCTATCGGCAGGTGCTGGTGCGGATCCCGCGCGTGCTGTTCGAGGGCACGCACCTGGGCCGCGACGTCGCCCAGATCGTCATCCAGGCGATGATCCAGGCCCAGGCCGCCGGCGAGATCGCGCCGCATGTCGATCCCGACCGGCTGGGGCGGGTGATCTACGCCAACTATCTGGGCGCGATCTACGACTGGGCCTGTGGCGACGCCAGCGACGAGGTGTTCCTGGAAACCAGCCAGGTCGCGGTGCTGGCGCCGGCCGCCGCCTGCGCCACCGACGCGGCGCGTCCAAGCCTGACGGCGGACCTCTACGCCATGCTGCGCTGCCCGAACGCGGCCTGAGCTGGGGCATGAGCACGGGCCTCGCGCCCTTTGACTCTCCCCTGACCACCTGCTAAACGCCGCGCCTCGCTCCCGAACCCGGTTTGGGGGCGTGCTTGTCGTTTTGGCGACAGGCTCAAATCCGTGGGAGGGCCGCCAAGCCCGCACCACGGCTCACCAGCGAGGGCTCCGGCCCTCACGAGAGGATACTATGGCTAAGAAGATCCTGGGCTACATCAAGCTCCAGGTGAAGGCTGGCTCGGCCACGCCTTCGCCCCCATCGGCCCGGCTCTGGGTCAACGCGGCGTCAACATCATGGGCTTCTGTAAGGAGTTCAACGCGCGCACCGAGAACGTCGAAAAGGGCACGCCCCTGCCGACCGTGATCACCGTCTACCAAGACAAGTCGTTCACCTTCATCACCAAGACGCCCCCGGCGACGCACTACCTGAAGCAGATCACCGGTCTGAAGTCGGGCGCGAAGCTGACCGGTCGCGAGACCGTCGGCGAAGTGACGCGCACGCAACTGCGCGAAATCGCCGAAAAGAAGATGAAGGACCTGAACGCCAACGACATCGAGGCCGCGGCCAAGATCATCGAAGGCTCCGCCAAGGCCATGGGCCTGAAGATCGTGGAGGCCTAATCACATGGCTAAGCAACCCAAGCGCATCAAGGCCTGGACCGGCGACCGTGAGGCCGCTCACTCGGTCGAAGCCGCCATCGCCCTGGTCAAGGCCAACGCGACCGCCAAGTTCGACGAGTCGATCGAAATCTCGGTCAACCTCGGCGTCGATCCGCGTCACGCCGACCAACAGGTCCGTGGCGTCGTGAACCTGCCGTCGGGCACCGGCCGTGACGTCCGCGTCGCCGTCTTCGCCAAGGACGCCAAGGCCGCTGAAGCGACCGCGGCGGGCGCCGAGCACGTCGGCGCCGAAGACCTGTACGAAAAGATCGCCGGCGGCTTCATGGACTTCGACCGCGTCATCGCGTCGCCGGACATGATGGCCCTGGTCGGTCGCCTCGGTAAGGTGCTGGGCCCGCGCGGCCTGATGCCGAACCCGAAGGTCGGCACCGTGACCCCGAACGTCGCTCAGGCCGTCAAGGACGCCAAGGGCGGCGCCGTCGAGTTCCGCGTCGAGAAGGCGGGCATCGTCCACGCCGGCATCGGCAAGGCCTCGTTCACGGACGAAGCCCTGGTCATCAACGTCAAGGCGCTGATCGAAGCCCTGAACCGTTCGAAGCCCTCGGGCGCCAAGGGCGTCTACGTGAAGCGTATCGGCCTGTCGTCGACGATGGGTCCGGGCTTCAAGGTGGACGTCGCCTCGGTCGGCTAATCCCTGTTCGAAGCTTAAGTTACCTGGGCGGGCGCTGGAGCGATCCAGCGCCCGTCTTGCGTTTGGGGCGGTGGTTTGGCGGGGCGGCTAGACGATGTTATCTTCCGTCTAGCCGGAGGTTCCGATGTCTTTTCATGTCCGCGATCCCGAGACCGACGATCTGGTGCGCCGGTATGCGGAGGAAAAGCGCGTTGGCATCACGGAAGCCATCAGGCTGGCCGTGACCAAGGCGCGCGAGGCCGAGGATAGAACCAAGACCGAGAAGCTGGCGAGAATGCGGGCTGTCAGCGACCGTCTGGCCAAGCTTCCGGACACTGGGCTGAATGTCGACAAGGCGTTTTTCGACGAGATGTCCGGCGACTAGATGTTTGTCGACGCTTCCGCATTCTGCGCCATTCTTCTCGGCGAGCCCGATGGACAGTCCCTCGAAGAGCGTTTGGCGGAGGCCGTCGGCGCGATCACATCGGGGGTCGCGGTCAGGGAAACGGTTCGCACGCTTTCACGGGGCAAGGGCCTGACCATAGCTCAGGCTGAAATCGAGGTCCTCGAGTACATTGGGGCGGCGGAAGTCGTGACGATCGACATCGGCCTGCGCGAGGCGACGACGGCGCTCCATGCGTTCGCCCGCTTCGGCAAGGGCGTTCATCCCGCCAAGCTGAACATGGGCGATTGCTTCGCCTATGCGTGCGCCAAGGTTCATGGCGTGCCGCTGCTCTACAAGGGCGACGACTTTGCCCTGACCGATATCGAGGCGGCCTGACGTGACCGACCAAATCGTTGACGTCGCCGTGATCGGCGGCGGACCGGCCGGCTTGATGGCGGCCGAGACCGTGGCGCGGGCCGGCAAGTCCGTGGCGGTGTTCGAGAAGATGCCGACCTTCGGGCGCAAGTTCCTGATGGCCGGGCGCGGCGGGCTCAATCTCACCCACTCTGAACACTTCGAGCGGTTCGGCCAGCGCTACGGCGCGCGGTCGGCGGCCCTGGCCCCGATGCTGGAGGCGTTCGCGCCCAAGGATCTGACGGCCTGGGCCGAGGGGCTGGGCCAGCCGACCTTCGTCGGGGCCAGCGGCCGGGTGTTTCCGAAGGCGATGAAGGCCTCGCCGGTGCTGCGGGCCTGGCTGGCGCGTCTGGAGGGATTGGGCGTCACCTTGCGCACGCGCGCGGCGTGGACCGGCTGGAGCGCCGACGGCGGCCTGCTGATCAATGGCGAGGTCGTCCGCGCCCGGGCGGTGGTGCTGGCGCTGGGCGGGGCCAGCTGGGCCAAGCTCGGCTCCGACGCGGCCTGGGTTCCGGCGCTGGAGGGGCAGGGCGCGGTCGTCGCGCCGTTCCGCGCCGCCAACTGCGGTTTCGACGTCGCCTGGAGCGCGATCTTCCGCGAGCGCTTCGCCGGCGAGCCGCTCAAGAACATCGGCCTGCGCCATGGCGAGGCGAGCGCGCGGGGCGACGCCATGGTCGCCGGCTACGGCCTGGAGGGCGGGGCGGTCTATGCCCTGGCGGCGTCCCTGCGCGATGCGATCGAGGCCGATGGGCGGGCGGTTCTGACCCTCGACCTGCGGCCCGATCTGCCGGTCGAGACCCTGGCGCGCCGGCTGGGCGCGCCGCGCGGCGGCCAGAGCCTGGCCAACTTCCTGCGCAAGGCGCTCAAGCTGTCGCCGGTCGAGGTCAACCTGCTACGCGAGGCGCATGGCCTCGACCTGCCCGCCGAACCGGCGGCGCTCGCCCAGGCGATCAAGGCCGCGCCGATCGTGCTGACCGCCGTCCAGCCGCTGGACCGCGCCATCTCGGCCGCCGGCGGCGTGCGCTTCGAGAGCCTGGACGGCCTGGCGCTGAAGGGCCGCCCGGACGTCATCCTGGCCGGCGAGATGCTGGACTGGGAGGCCCCGACCGGCGGCTACCTGCTGCAGGCCTGCTTCGCCACCGGCGTGGCGGCGGGGAAGCAGGCGCTGGCGAGGCTTTAGGGTTTCATCGCCGCCCGGATCTTGGCGGCCATGGCCTCCAAGTCCTTGGGATCGGCCGGCGCGTTTTCGGCCAGGTAGACAGGCTTGCCAGCGATGCGCGGGATCACGTGGACATGCAGGTGCGGCACGCTCTGGCCGACGCCGTTGTTCTGGATCAGCATGAAGCCCTCCAGCCCCAGGGCGTCCACCTCCGCCTGGCCGACCTTCTGGGCGACGGCCATGACCTTGGCGAGTTCCTTGGGATCCATGTCCAGCAGGTTGCGGGCCTTGGAGGTCTTGGAGATCACCAGCACGTGGCCGGCCTCGAGCGGCGCGCGGTCCATGAAGGCCAGGACGTCGGCGTCCTCATAGACCTTCCAGGCTGGCAGCTCGCCCCGGATGATCCTGGCGAACGGGTTGTTCGGATCGTAGGCGGCCTTCAGCGGAATGCGCGACCCGGCCGGCGCGATCGTCGGATCGAACCGGGCCAGCCAGCGGATCACCTCGCTCTCCAGGGCGATGCGGGAGTCCGAGAAGCTGTGGTCGGTGGGGTAATAGGCCTCGGTCAGAGTCCCCTTTTCGCCGGTTTGGGCCCCGGCGGCCTTGGCGGCGGCGGCCAGCTTACGCGTGCCGGGCGCGCCGGCGAACTCGGCGCCGATCAGCAGCACCGGACGGTCGGAGATCCTGGCGGTGAGGTTCTCGAGGTCCAGCTTGGCCGCGTCGCGCTCGATCTCGCCGACCAGGGCTTCGGGCGTGGCGGCCAGGGGCGCGGTGTCGGGGCGCATGGCCTCGATCACGGCCTTGCGAGCCTCGGGCGAGGTAATCCGTTCGCTGCGTGAACCGATGTCCCAGGCGTCGATCAGCACAGCGCCCGCCACGCGCGGTTCGGCGGCGACGGCGTCGGCGGCCATGAAGCCGCCCATGCTGTGGCCGGCCACGACGATGCGCTTGGGATCGATGTGGTATTTGGCGACATTGGCCGGGTCCAGCAGCCAGGCCACGGCCGCCTCGCCGTCGGCGCGGGCGTTGGCGAAGCTGAACTGGCCCTGGCTGCCCCACGAGCCGCGATAGTTGATCCGCATGGCGTTCCAGCCGGCGCGGCGCACGGCCTGCAGCAGGTCGATATTGGTCTCATTGCCCGGGAAGCCGTGCAGGAACAGCATCGTCGGATGCGGCTGCGTCCCCGAGGCCGTGTAGAGGATGGCGTTGACCTTGGACCCGGCGATGTCGACCTGGAAGGCGGCCATGTCGGCCGGATGGTCCTTGTCGCGCGCCGGATCGGCGACCACGGCCCGGGGCGTCGGCGGGGCCTTCAACTCGGCGAAGGCAGGACTGGTCCAGGCGGAACTGGCGAAGGCCAGCAGAAGCGCGGTGAACGCGGCGGCGGTGCGGTGCATGGCGGATCCCCATCGGAGCTTGGGCGCACTATCACCCTTCTCCCCTTGCGGGAGAAGGTGGCTGGCGAAGCCAGACGGATGAGGGGTTGAAAGGCCTGTCGAAAACGCTGCGCGACCCCTCACCCGACCCGCTTCGCGGGCCACCCTCTCCCGCAGGGGGAGAGGGAAGGGGTGTTGATATCCTCCCCCACTTCGTCTATACGGCCCGCCTCTTCGATGGACTCCGGTCCGACGGAGAACCTGTTTGAGAACTACGGGGCGTGGGGTCACCAACGCCATAATTGAGGAAGAGCCCTTCCTCGCCGTCGGGAGACAGGGATAGAGACGCCAAGGTCTCCTGCTCGTGACGCCTTCTTCGGAAGGCCCCTTCTTCGGAAGGCATGTCCGAGATCGGAGCGCGGCCGACTTTCCTTGGAACAGGCATATGCGACTCGCACGCGGGAGCAATTCCGCATGGGACCGCATCTGGCTGCCGGAATGGTCCGGCCGCTGCTAACTGAGTAGGAGACCGCAATGGACCGCGCTCAAAAGCAGGAGTCGATTGAATCGCTGAAAAGCGTGTTCAACGACGCCGGCGCTGTCGTCGTGACCCACTACATGGGTCTGACCGTTGCGGAAATGACCGACCTTCGTCTTCGCCTCCGCAAGGAAGGCGCCGCGATCAAGGTTGTGAAGAACACCCTGGCCCTTAAGGCTCTGGACGGCAAGCTTGGTGACACGGGCTCCGCCCTGTTCACCGGCCCGGTCGCCATCGCCTACGGCCCGGACGCTGTTTCGGCCGCCAAGGTCGCCGTGCAGTTCGCCAAGGAAAACGACAAGCTTAAGATTGTCGGTGGCGTCCTGGACCAGACCAACGTGCTGGACGAGAACGCGGTGCGCGCTCTGGCGACCCTCCCGTCGCTGGACGAACTGCGTGGCAAGCTTATCGGCCTCATCCAGGCTCCGGCGACCAAGATCGCTGGCGTCCTGCAGGCTCCGGCCGCCCAGCTGGCTCGCGTCTTCAATGCCTACGCGACCAAAGACGCCGCGTAACGGTCATCCCCGCATATCTATCCCAATCTCTCTTTAGGAACTGACACATGTCGAAGCTCGAAAAGCTGGTCGAAGAACTGTCCACCCTGTCGGTGCTGGAAGCCGCTGAACTGTCGAAGCTGCTGGAAGAAAAGTGGGGCGTCTCGGCCGCCGCTCCGGTCGCCGTCGCCGCCGCTGGTGGCGCTGCCGCCCCGGTTGAAGCCGCTGAAGAGCAAACCGAGTTCACCGTCGTTCTGACGAACGGTGGCGACAAGAAGATCAACGTGATCAAGGAAGTCCGCGGCGTCCGTCCGGACCTCGGCCTGAAGGAAGCCAAGGACCTGGTCGAAGGCGCTCCGCAGAACGTCGTCGAAAACGTCTCGAAGGCTCAAGCCGACGAAGTCGCGAAGAAGCTCACGGAAGCCGGCGCCACCGTCCAAATCAAGTAATCTGGCCCCCGCTTTCGCGGGGATCAGGTTCCTTTTGGAACTGCCGGGCGGCCTCGGAGGGAAACCTCCGGGGCCGTTTCCTTTTGGGGCTTGGCGGTGCGGGAGCGTCCGCTCCACGGGGCGTCAGTCCGCCGAGCGCCAGGGCAGGGCCAGCTTGGTCACGGTCATCGAGAAGATCACCCAGCCCAGGTCGTTCTGGATCAGCGCGTCGGCCTCGGTCAGGCTGTGCAGGGTGAAGATCACCAGGAACGGCAGGAAGAAATAGGCCGGCGCGGTCGCCAGCCGCAGCAGTCCCTTCAGCCAGGCCCCGACCAGCAGCATCAGCCAGGCGGCGACGCCGATGTAGCCCAGCTCCAGCCAGACCCCGAGGATGGTGTTGTGGGCGGAGAAGATCGTGAAGCCCTGGTCGTGCGAGATCCAGGCGACGGGCCCCCGTCCCGACTGGTCGTCCCAGACGGCCCCGTAGCCGTAGCCGGTCATCGGCTGGTGCTGAATCTGCCGGTGGACGGCGTCCCAGATCAGGGTGCGGCCGGTGAAGGTGGCGTCGCGGCCGATCAGGCCGAAGACCGCCTCGGGCGCCAGCCAGAGGACCGCGCCGCCGAGGGCGAGGGCGCTGACGGCGGCCAGGATCGCCAGCGCGCCCAGCGCCGGCCCCCGCCGGCACAGCGCGATCAACGGCACGAAGGCCAGGCCCGCCAGGCACGAGAGCAGGGCGGTCTTGGACGTCGACAGCAGGATCAGCGCCAGGGCGCCGGCGGCGAAGCCCAGCCACAGCTTGCGTCGCTGCGGGTTGGCGATGGCGGCGGCCAGGAAGGTCGGCGTCGCCAGCGACATGGCGTAGCCAAGCTGGTTCTTGAACCCGTAGACGCCGCGCCACGCGCCGGGGAAGTCCACCGACATCACGCCATAGGCCGGCATGAGCAGGCCGAAGACGAACGACAGGGCGACGACGAAGGCGAACGTCGTGGCCAGGACCTCCAGCGTCTTGGGCCATTCGAAGCGCTCGGCCAGCAGCACCCCGGCCAGGGTGGTGAACACGACCGCGATCAGTCGGCGCTGGGTCACGTCGGGCTGCAGGCTCCAGAACACCGAGGCCGCCGCGATGCTCAGCAGTCCCAGCAGCAGCCAGGACCGCGCCAGGACCGCGAGAAAGCGGGCGGGGCGCGCGCAGATGGTGATCAGGACAGCCAGATAGACTGGAAAGAAGATCATCCGCAGGGCGGCGGACTGGCTGTTGGCCGCGCTCGACGACGGGGTCGCCCCGCCGGTGCCCGGGCCTGTGAACAGCATCAGGTAGAACTGACTGAAGATCAGCGTCGCGAAGACGCAGGTCCAGAAAGGGATGTCGATCCGCGGCCGGGCCGTCTCCAACGCCGCGTCTAAGGCCTGCGGCGCCTCTTCGGCATACAGGCGGTAGGGCGTCGACATTCAGCGCTCTCTCCGGCCGTGAATCTAAAGGATCATTGTTAACCGCCAGATATTAACTGCCGCTGAAACCGGAGATTCCGCTGGGCCGCGCGCCTCGCCGCCCATCGCGATCGCTTGCGCCGACGCCGATTTGCCCGCCTGATGGCCGGAATTCGCAGGAGCCGAACCTTGAAGCGCAGAGACTTCCTCGCCACCGCCGCCGCCTTGACGGTCTCGCCCAGCCTGGTCGCGACGCCCGCCCTGGCGCGGGACGAGCGCGCTCAGGGCGTTGGCGGCATCCGCATGCCGACCTCGGTCGCCGACACCGAACTGCGGGGCCTCTCGCCGACCGGCGGCAAGCGCTACTGGGCCTCGGGCTCCAAGGGCTGGCTGATCCGCGGGCAGGACGAGCGGCAGGACGCCATGCGGATCGTCGGGGCCGAGAAGCTGGACTTCCGGGGTCTGCACGCCTTCGACGACAACCACGTCCTGGCCATGAGCGCCGGACCCGGCGAGGCCTCGCAACTGTTGCGCACCAAGGACGGCGGCAAGACCTGGAAGCGGATCGCCGCCAACCCGGATCCGGAAGGCTTCTGGGACTCGATCGCCTTTATCGACAGCCGGCGCGGCTTCATCCTGGGCGACCCGACCAAGGGCCGGTTCACGGTGCTCTACACCGCCGACGGCGGCGAGACCTGGACGCGGCTCAAGGACGAGGGCGTGCCCCTGGCCGCGTCGAACGAGGGCGCCTTCGCCGCCAGCAATGGCTGCGTGGCGATCGGCCCGCGCGGCCAGGTCGCCTTCTGCTCCGGCGGGGCGGGCAAGGCGCGGGTCTATGTCTCGCGCGGCGGGAGCGGCGTCTTCGTGGCGCTGGACACGCCGATCCTGGCCGACGCGCCGTCCAAGGGCGCCTTCGCCGTGGCCTACGACAAGCACGGCGCGCTGTGGGTCTGCGGCGGCGACTACCAGAAGCCTCGCGCCGAGGGCGTCAACCTGGCGCGGCTGGATCCGGGCCGGGTGAGCTTCGAGGCGGTCGCCGCCCCGACCGGCTACCTGTCGGGGATCTCGGTCAAGGGCTCGACCGTCATGGCCACCGGCCTGGCCGGGACCATCGTCAGCCGCAAGGGCGGGCCGTTCCAGCGGGTCTCGGGCGCGCCCATGAACACGGTGCGGCTCTCCTCGGAAAAGTCGGCCGTGCTGTGCGGGCCGAAGGGCGCGATCGGGCTCTGGCGGGCCTGAGGCGGCAGAAGGCGCCGGCTGGCTTCCGCGAAAACTGAAGCTTTTCAACGCCGCTCGCGTCGGCGCGATTCTTGCAACCTCCAGGCGTGTTCGCCTGGGAGGGCAGGATGTCTGTCTCGGGTATCGGAAGCGGAAACTGGTCGGCCTACGCCGCCGCGAGCGCTGATCGCACGCGCGGGACCGCGACCGCCCGTGCCGACACGGGGTCCAGCAGCGACGTCGACAAGGTTCGCGAGAAGGGGCTCACCGCCTTCGCCAAGCAGGCCAAGGCCGAGGCCTGGGCCGAGAAGGTGCGGAAGTGGCGCGACGAGGCGATGAAGGCGATGGGCCTCACGCAGGAAAGGCTGGACGCCATGTCGCCGGAGGACCGGGCCAAGGCGATGCAGCAGATCGACGAATATGTGCGGCGCAAGATCGACGAGGCGATGCAGGCGGCGCGCGAGGAAGCCAAGCGCAAGGGCCAGCCGCTGGCGGGACGGCCGTTCCGCAATTCGTGGATTTCAGCGCCTAGACTAGAACCTGGGAACGCCAAGCGTCGCCGTGCGCTAATCGCGGGTATCACCAAGGAAGCTTCGCCATGCTCAAGGTCGCCGGTGTCCTGCTCGTCCTGATGATCCTGTTCGGGATCCTCGGTTTCGTCGCCAACGTGGCCGGCGCTATCACCAAGGTCGCGTTCTTCGTCTGCCTGATCGCCCTGGGCGTCTCGCTGGTGATGAAGATGCTGAAGAAGACCTAATTTTTCCGATCTCCCCGGCGAATGCCGGGGTCCAGATCGAAGCCGCGGGTCCCCATCGCCTGGACAATGCTTTCGAGCGCGAACACCCAAACCACTCAGGATGTATCTGGGCCCCGGCATTCGCCAGGGAGATCGGGTGAAGGGCGGGAAGCTTGGCTGGGGATGGCTTCAGCCAACGCATTTACGCCCGTTTACGAATCCCCCTTTTCTTCCGCGCTCTGTTCCCCTATATCCCCGCCTTCACGATTACATCGGCGGAGCGCTTTGGCGCGTCCGTATTACGCCCCGAGGCGCGATCAGCCGCCCTCCGATCCGCGCGAAGGGGCGCCCATCAGGCTTCCGATCCCGGTCGCCCGATAGGGGAATTCCAGCGTCCGCAGCTCCCTGAGAAGGCGAGCGGCGAGGGTGGACGCTACGGACATTCTAATTCACGCGCGGATTCCGTCCGCGCCGCAGGGAAACAACATGGCGCAATCCTTCACCGGCAAGAAGCGGATCCGGAAGTCTTTCGGCCGCATCCCCGAAGCTGTGCAGATGCCGAACCTGATCGAGGTTCAGCGCTCTTCCTACGAACAGTTCCTTCAGCGCGAGGTCCGTCCGGGCCAACGCCGCGACGAAGGCGTCGAGGCGGTCTTCAAGTCGGTTTTCCCGATCAAGGACTTCAATGAGCGCGCGGTGCTCGAATACGTTTCGTACGAATTCGAAGAGCCCAAGTACGACGTTGAAGAGTGCATCCAGCGCGACATGACCTTCGCGGCGCCGCTGAAGGTCAAGCTGCGCCTGATCGTGTTCGAAACGGAAGAAGAAACCGGCGCCCGCTCGGTCAAGGACATCAAGGAGCAGGACGTCTACATGGGCGATATCCCGCTCATGACGGACAAGGGCACCTTCATCGTCAACGGCACCGAGCGCGTCATCGTCTCGCAGATGCACCGCTCGCCGGGCGTGTTCTTCGACCACGACAAGGGCAAGACCCACGCCTCGGGCAAGCTGCTGTTCGCCGCCCGCGTGATCCCGTATCGCGGCTCGTGGCTGGACTTCGAGTTCGACGCCAAGGACATCGTCTACGTCCGCATCGACCGTCGCCGCAAGCTGCCGGCCACGACCTTCCTCTATGCCCTGGGCATGGACGGCGAAGAGATCCTGACCACGTTCTACGACGTCGTCCCGTTCGAAAAGCGTTCGGGCGGCTGGGCCACCCCGTACAAGCCCGAGCGCTGGCGCGGCGTGAAGCCGGAGTTCCCGCTGGTCGACGCCGACACGGGCGAGGAAGTCGCTCCGGCCGGCACCAAGATCACGGCTCGCCAGGCCAAGAAGTTCGCCGACGGCGGCCTGAAGACCCTGCTGCTGGCGCCGGAAGCCCTGACGGGCCGCTACCTGGCGCGCGACGCGGTCAACTTCTCGACCGGTGAAATCTACGCCGAAGCCGGCGACGAGCTGGACGTCACCTCGATCCAGGCCCTGGCCGACCAAGGCTTCGACACCATCGACGTGCTGGACATCGACCACGTCACGGTCGGCGCCTACATGCGCAACACCCTGCGCGTGGACAAGAACGCCGTCCGCGAAGATGCGCTGTTCGACATCTATCGCGTCATGCGTCCGGGCGAGCCGCCGACGGTGGAAGCCGCCGAAGCGATGTTCAAGTCGCTGTTCTTCGACGCCGAGCGCTACGACCTGTCGTCGGTGGGCCGCGTGAAGATGAACATGCGCCTGGAGCAGGACGTGTCGGACGAAGTCCGCATCCTGCGCAAGGACGACGTCCTGGCCGTGCTGAAGGTCCTGGTGGGCCTGCGCGACGGTCGCGGCGAAATCGACGACATCGACAACCTGGGCAACCGTCGCGTCCGCTCGGTCGGTGAGCTGCTGGAAAACCAGTACCGCGTCGGCCTGCTGCGCATGGAACGCGCCATCAAGGAACGCATGTCGTCCGTCGACATCGACACCGTGATGCCGCACGACCTGATCAACGCCAAGCCGGCCGCGGCCGCCGTGCGTGAATTCTTCGGCTCCTCGCAGCTGTCGCAGTTCATGGACCAGACGAACCCGCTGTCGGAAATCACCCACAAGCGTCGTCTCTCGGCCCTCGGCCCGGGCGGTCTGACCCGTGAGCGCGCCGGCTTCGAAGTCCGCGACGTTCACCCGACCCACTACGGCCGGATCTGCCCGATTGAAACGCCGGAAGGCCCGAACATCGGTCTGATCAACTCTCTGGCCACCCACGCCCGCGTCAACAAGTACGGCTTCATCGAGAGCCCGTACCGTCGCGTGAAGGACGGCAAGCCGCAGGACGAAGTCGTCTACATGTCGGCGATGGAGGAATCCAAGCACGTCATCGCCCAGTCGAACATCGCGGTGTTCGAAGGCGAGATCGTCGACGACCTGGTCCCGGGCCGCATCAACGGCGAACCGACCCTCCTGCAAAAGGAAACGGTCGACCTGATGGACGTGTCGCCGCGCCAAGTCGTGTCGGTGGCCGCCGCCCTGATCCCGTTCCTCGAAAACGATGACGCCAACCGCGCCCTCATGGGCTCGAACATGCAACGTCAGGCCGTGCCGCTGGTGCAGTCGGACGCCCCGCTGGTCGGCACCGGCATGGAAGCCGTCGTCGCCCGTGACTCGGGCGCCGTCGTCATCGCCAAGCGCACCGGCGTGGTCGAGCAGATCGACGGTACGCGTATCGTCATCCGCGCCACCGAAGAGACCGACGCGGCCCGCTCGGGCGTCGACATCTACCGGATGTCGAAGTTCCAGCGTTCGAACCAGTCGACCTGCATCAACCAGCGCCCGCTGGTGAAGGTGGGCGACCGGATCAACACCGGCGACATCATCGCCGACGGTCCCTCGACCGAGCTGGGCGAACTGGCCCTGGGCCGCAACGCGCTCGTCGCGTTCATGCCCTGGAACGGCTACAACTTCGAAGACTCGATCCTGATCTCCGAACGCATCGTCCGCGACGACGTCTTCACCTCGATCCACATCGAGGAATTCGAAGTCATGGCCCGCGACACGAAGCTCGGCCCGGAAGAAATCACCCGCGACATCCCGAACGTCGGCGAGGAAGCCCTGCGCAACCTCGACGAAGCCGGCATCGTGGCGATCGGCGCCGAAGTCCAGCCGGGCGACATCCTGGTCGGCAAGGTCACGCCGAAGGGCGAAAGCCCGATGACGCCGGAAGAAAAGCTGCTGCGCGCCATCTTCGGCGAAAAGGCCTCGGACGTCCGCGACACCAGCCTGCGCCTGCCCCCGGGCGTCGCCGGCACGATCGTCGACGTGCGCGTGTTCAACCGTCACGGCGTCGACAAGGACGAACGCGCCCTGGCCATCGAACGGGCCGAGATCGACCGTCTGGGCAAGGACCGCGACGACGAGTTCACGATCCTGAACCGCAACATCTCGGGCCGCCTGAAGGACCTGCTGATCGGCAAGGTCGCGCTGTCGGGTCCCAAGGGCCTGTCGCGCGGCGAGATCACCGCCGAGAACCTGAGCCAGGTGGCTTCGGGCCTGTGGTGGCAGATCGCGCTCGAAGACGAGAAGGCGATGGGCGAACTGGAAAGCCTGCGCCGCCTGTTCGACGAGAACCGCAAGCGCCTGGACCGTCGTTTCGAAGACAAGGTCGACAAGCTGCAGCGCGGCGACGAACTGCCTCCGGGCGTCATGAAGATGGTCAAGGTCTTCGTGGCCGTGAAGCGCAAGCTTCAGCCGGGCGACAAGATGGCCGGCCGTCACGGCAACAAGGGCGTCATCTCGCGCATCCTGCCGATCGAGGACATGCCGTTCCTCGCCGACGGGACGCACGTCGACGTCGTTCTGAACCCGCTGGGCGTGCCTTCGCGCATGAACGTCGGTCAGATCTTCGAGACCCACCTCGGCTGGGCCTGCGCCAACCTCGGAAAGCAGATCACCAACCTGCTGGAAGACTGGCAGCACGGCGGTCAGAAGGAAGCCCTGGTGACGCGCCTGCGTGACATCTACGGCCCGGACGAAGAACTGCCGGACACCGAAGAGGGTCTGATCGAGCTGGCCAAGAACCTGGGCAAGGGCGTTCCGATCGCCACCCCCGTGTTCGACGGCGCGCGCATGAGCGATATCGAGGACCACCTCGAAATGGCCGGCGTCAACAAGTCGGGCCAGTCGATCCTGTACGACGGTCTGACCGGCGAGCAGTTCAAGCGTCCGGTCACGGTCGGCTACATCTACATGCTGAAGCTGCACCACCTGGTCGACGACAAGATCCACGCTCGTTCGATCGGTCCGTACTCGCTCGTCACGCAACAGCCGCTGGGTGGTAAGGCCCAGTTCGGCGGTCAGCGCTTCGGGGAAATGGAAGTGTGGGCTCTGGAAGCCTACGGCGCGGCCTACACCCTGCAGGAAATGCTGACGGTGAAGTCCGACGACGTGGCCGGCCGGACCAAGGTCTACGAGTCGATCGTCCGTGGCGACGACACGTTCGAAGCCGGTATCCCGGAAAGCTTCAACGTGCTGGTCAAGGAAATGCGCTCGCTCGGCCTGAACGTCGAGCTGGAGAACAGCTGAGTCGATTGAGGATCCTCCCCCGCGATGCGGGGGAGGTGTCCCGGAGGGACGGAGGGGGCCAACTCGGCCGATCTCCAGCTAGCCCCCTCCGTCGGCTTCGCCGCCACCTCCCCCGCAACGCGGGGGAGGAGCGCTCTAAAGAGAATTTTTCGCGGGTGATCCCGCAGAAGGAACCAAGATGAACCAGGAAGTCCTGAACATCTTCAATCCGGTCCAGGCCGCTCCGACCTTCGACCAGATCCGCATCTCGCTGGCCTCGCCGGAAAAGATCCGCTCGTGGTCGTTCGGCGAGATCAAGAAGCCGGAAACCATCAACTACCGCACGTTCAAGCCCGAGCGTGACGGCCTGTTCTGCGCCCGTATCTTTGGCCCGACCAAGGATTACGAATGCCTGTGCGGCAAGTACAAGCGCATGAAGTACAAGGGCATCATCTGCGAAAAGTGCGGTGTCGAAGTCACCCTGGCCCGCGTCCGTCGCGAGCGCATGGGCCACATCGAACTGGCCTCGCCGGTCGCCCACATCTGGTTCCTGAAGTCGCTGCCGTCGCGTATCGCCATGATGCTCGACATGCCGCTGAAGGACATCGAGCGCGTCCTGTACTTCGAATACTACATCATCACCGAGCCGGGCCTGACCCCGCTGAAGCTGCACCAGCTGCTCAGCGAAGACGACTACATGCGCGCTCAGGAAGAGTACGGCGACGACAGCTTCACCGCCGAAATCGGCGCTGAAGCGGTTCAGAACCTGCTGAAGGCCATCGACCTCGAGAAAGAGGCCGAGCGTCTGCGCGAGGAACTGTCCGGCACCGTCTCGGACATGAAGCAGAAGAAGTTCAGCAAGCGCCTGAAGATCCTGGAAGCCTTCCAGGAGTCGGGCAACCGTCCCGAGTGGATGGTGCTGACGGTCGTTCCGGTCATCCCGCCGGAACTGCGTCCGCTGGTGCCGCTGGACGGCGGCCGCTTCGCGACCTCGGACCTGAACGACCTGTATCGCCGGGTCATCAACCGTAACAACCGCCTGAAGCGCCTGATCGAGCTGCGCGCCCCCGACATCATCATCCGCAACGAAAAGCGGATGCTGCAGGAGTCGGTCGACGCCCTGTTCGACAACGGCCGTCGCGGTCGCGTCATCACGGGCGCCAACAAGCGCCCGCTGAAGTCGCTGGCCGACATGCTGAAGGGTAAGCAAGGCCGCTTCCGTCAGAACCTGCTGGGCAAGCGCGTCGACTATTCGGGCCGTTCGGTCATCGTGGTCGGTCCCGAGCTGAAGCTGCACGAGTGCGGCCTGCCCAAGAAGATGGCTCTGGAGCTGTTCAAGCCGTTCATCTACGCGCGCCTGGACGCCAAGGGCCTGTCGGGCACCGTCAAGCAGTCCAAGCGCATGGTCGAGCGCGAGCAGCCGCAGGTGTGGGACATCCTCGAAGAGGTCATCCGCGAGCACCCGGTCATGCTGAACCGCGCGCCGACGCTTCACCGTCTGGGCATCCAGGCGTTCGAGCCGAAGCTGATCGAGGGCAAGGCCATCCAGCTGCACCCGCTGGTCTGCGCCGCGTTCAACGCCGACTTCGACGGCGACCAGATGGCCGTGCACGTCCCGCTGAGCCTGGAAGCTCAGCTGGAAGCGCGCGTCCTGATGATGTCGACCAACAACATCCTGTCGCCCGCCAACGGTCGCCCGATCATCGTGCCGTCGCAGGACATCGTCCTGGGTCTGTACTACCTGTCGGTCGCCCGCGAGGGTGAGCCGGGCGAAGGCAAGATCTTCGCCGACCTGGGTGAAATCGAAGCCGCCATGGACGCCGGCGTCGTCTCGCTGCACGCCAAGATCAAGGCGCGCCACACCGAGATGACTCCGGAAGGCAAGCTGCTGCGCA
Organism: Caulobacter sp. FWC2; assembly: GCF_002742625.1. Lineage (NCBI taxonomy): Bacteria > Pseudomonadati > Pseudomonadota > Alphaproteobacteria > Caulobacterales > Caulobacteraceae > Caulobacter > Caulobacter sp. FWC2. Next base: position 4,392,329 of record NZ_PEBF01000001.1, on the reverse strand, counting down.
AGGTGATCGACACCACGCCGGGCCGCATGAAGATCGCCGCCCTGCTGCCGCACCACCCGCAGATTGGCCACCGCCTGATTGAAAAGGCGCTGACCAAGAAGGAAATCGGCAATCTGATCGACATCGTCTACCGCCACTGCGGTCAGAAGGCGACGGTCATCTTCGCCGACAAGATCATGGGTCTGGGCTTCAAGGAAGCCGCCAAGGCCGGCATCTCCTTCGGCAAGGACGACATCATCATCCCGAAGCGGAAGGAGGCGATCGTCGCCGAAACCCGCTCGCTGGCCGAAGAGTACGAGCAACAGTACGCCGACGGCCTGATCACCAAGGGTGAGAAGTACAACAAGGTCGTTGACGCCTGGGCCAAGGCGACCGACCGCGTCGCCGACGAGATGATGGCCGAGCTTCAGACGAAGCATAAGGACGAGAACGGCCGCGAGAAGGAAATCAACGCCATCTACATGATGGCCCACTCCGGCGCTCGTGGTTCGCAAGCTCAGATGAAGCAGCTGGGCGGCATGCGCGGCCTGATGGCCAAGCCCTCCGGCGAGATCATTGAGACCCCGATCGTCTCGAACTTCAAGGAAGGCCTGACCGTTCAGGAGTACTTCAACTCCACCCACGGCGCCCGTAAGGGTCTGGCCGACACCGCGCTGAAGACGGCCAACTCGGGTTACCTGACCCGTCGTCTGGTCGACGTCGCGCAGGACTGCATCATCGTCGAGGAAGACTGCGGCACCACGCGGGGCATCACCCTGCGCGCCGTCGTCGAGGGCGGTGACGTCCTGGTCTCGCTGGGTCTGCGCGTCCTGGGTCGCTTCACGGCCGAGGACGTCAAGAACCCGAGCACCGGCGAGCTGGTGGTTCCGGCCGACACCTATGTCGACGAGAACATCGCCGACGCCATCGAGGCGGCGGTCGTCCAGTCGGTGAAGGTCCGCTCGGTCCTGACCTGCGAAGCCAAGGTCGGCGTCTGCGGCGCCTGCTATGGTCGCGACCTGGCCCGCGGCACCCCGGTGAACATCGGCGAAGCGGTCGGCGTCATCGCCGCCCAGTCGATCGGTGAGCCCGGCACGCAGCTGACCATGCGTACGTTCCACATCGGCGGCACCGCCCAGGTGGCCGAGCAGTCGTTCTTCGAAGCCTCCAACGAGGGTACGGTCCGCGTGATCGGCCCGACCGTTATTGGCGCCGACGGCGCGCTGGTCATCATGAGCCGCAACACCTCGGTCAGCGTGCTGGTCGACGGCAAGGAGCGCGAAACCTACAAGCCGCCGTACGGCGCCCGCCTGCGGGTCAAGGACGGCGACCTGGTCAAGCGCGGCCAGCGCCTCGGCGATTGGGACCCCTACACCACCCCGATCATCACCGAAGTGGCCGGCAAGATCCGCGCCGAAGACCTGGTGGATGGCCTGTCCATCCGCGAGGAAGTCGACGAAGCGACCGGCATCGCCCAGCGCGTCATCGCCGACTGGCGTACGTCGGCCCGCGGTTCGGACCTGCGTCCGGCCATGGGCGTGCTGTCGGAAGACGGCTCGTACAAGCGCCTGTCGAACGGCGGCGAGGCTCGCTACCTCCTGTCGGCCGGCGCCATTCTCTCCGTCGCCGATGGCGACGAAGTGAAGCCGGGTGAAGTGATCGCGCGTATCCCGACCGAAGGCGCCAAGACCCGGGACATCACTGGTGGTCTGCCGCGCGTCGCCGAACTCTTCGAAGCCCGCCGTCCCAAGGACTGCGCGGTCATCGCGGAAATGGACGGCCGTGTCGAATTCGGCAAGGATTACAAGAACAAGCGCCGGATCAAGATCACGCCGGACGTCGACGCCGATGGCAACCAGGCCGAGGCGGTCGAGTTCCTGATCCCGAAGGGCAAGCACATTGCCGTCCACGACGGGGACTTCATCTCCAAGGGCGAGTACATCATCGACGGCAACCCGGATCCGCACGACATCCTGCGCATCCTGGGCGTCGAGGCCCTGGCGAACTTCCTCGTCGACGAGATCCAGGAGGTCTATCGACTGCAGGGCGTGCCGATCAACGACAAGCACATCGAGACGATCGTTCGTCAGATGCTGCAGAAGGTCGAGATCCTCGAGCCCGGCGACACCGGCCTGATCAAGGGTGACCACCTTGATAAGCCGGAGTTCGACAAGGAACAGGACAAGGCTGTCGCCCGTGGCGGTCGTCCGGCTGTGACCCAGCCGGTGCTGCTGGGCATCACCAAGGCCTCGCTGCAGACCAAGAGCTTCATCTCGGCCGCGTCGTTCCAGGAAACGACCCGCGTCCTGACCGAAGCCTCGGTGCACGGCAAGACCGACACCCTGGAAGGCCTGAAGGAAAACGTCATCGTGGGTCGTCTGATCCCCGCCGGTACGGGTTCCTACCTGCGCAGCCTGCAGCGCGTCGCCGCCAAGCGCGACGAGCAGCTGGCCCAGCAGCGCGAAGAAGCGATGGAGCCGCTGCCGGCCGAGATCGCGCTCGCGGACGCCGAATAGGCGCCCGCGACACTCGGTAACTCGGATGCCGGCGGCATCCGGGGAAGCCGAATAGGCCTTTTAGCCTAGAGCGAATACGGAAAGGCCCGGGAGCGATCCCGGGCCTTTTTCGTATGATCGGCGGGAGGCGACGCGACGCGCCTAGGGGCTAGCGTTTGTGGACCGAAGCCTCGGGCGTAAACACGCTGCCTTGCAGGGGAATGGCGCAGGGAGAGCGTCCCAGGCGCACCGTTCCTTGCGTGTCCTTGGGCTTGCGGCCGACGCCGAACTTGACCGAGCACTTGAGGAACGGGACGTAAACGTGATCGGGCGTCACGGCCCCCGGCGTCGGGTCGGACGAGGACCGGCCCGAAGGCCCGGCGGCGGCGACCTCGTCGTAATAGGCGCGTTTGCCGGGATCCATCGGCGCGTCATAGGTGGGCGTCGCTGCGGTCAGCCGGCCGAACTGTTCCTCGCACCTGTCCCGCTCCTGCCGCGACAGCGCCCGGCGAGCGCACCCCGCGCCGGAGCGCAGCGCGGCGCGCACATTTTCGGACATGAGCGCGGGCGAGGGCGCGGTAGCCTCTCCGCCGACCGCTGGCCCGGGCGCGACGGCCGACACCACGCCTTCGGGCGAGACGGGCGCGGTCGCTTGCGCGGCGGCGGGCGGCGCTGGAACGCGTGAGGCGGGCTTTTGGCGGAGGACAGCGGGCGTCGCCGGCCGAAACAGCTCGACGGATAGCAGCGCCAGGTCGGGCGCGAGATCGAGCCGCGCGGGCGCCGCAGGCCGGGCCAGCCAGGCCAGCACGATGACGTGCAGCACGACCGACAGGCCCGCGATGATCCACAGCCGGCTCAGCCGTGGGCGATCCGCCGTCATCTCGGTTCCGCCCCCTCGGATGACCTACGCCTCAGGCTTGTCGCGGAACACGGTCCAGTTGTGACGAAAGCTAGGCTTTTCCGCGTCCCGGCGGGCCGGGACGCGGGAGCGCCGCCTGACCCAGCCTACTTCCGGCCCACCACCGGCAGTTCGATGTACGACTCCTCGCCGGCCGCGTGGTGCAGCGCGTTGTTGGCGACCACGAACTTGGTCTCCTTCTCGTTGTCGCCGCCGGTGTTCAGGTTGCGGACGAACTTCGGGAAGTTGGACGAGGTGACCTCCACCCGGATGCGGTGGCCGGGCAGGAAGGTGTTGCTGGTGGTGATCGGCGTCGGCTTGACCGTGTAGGTCTGGCCGGCCGTCATCATCGCCGGCTTGTCATAGCTGTCGCGATAGCGGGCCCGCATGATGGTGTCGCCCAGGATATAGGCCGTGCCGTCCGGCCCGACATCGACCAGCTTGACGGCGAAGTCGGTGTCCTTGGCGTCCGACGAGACCTTGAGGAAGGCGCGGACGAAGCCCGAGACCTCCAGCGGTTCGGTCAGCGGCTCGCTGGTGTAGACGAGTACGTCGTCGCGGCTCTCGACGCCGCGTTGGTCGAAGGCGCCGGCGATGACCAGGCCGCCGTTGCAGCAGTCGCCGCCGCCCACGGTCTGGACCGGATTGGTCGGATCATAGGCGTAGCGGTCGGGCTGCTCCCCCGCGCCCGGCGCGACGGCCGTCAGCTTGCCGTCGCCGGCCAGGCTGTTGGCGCGGCCGCTGGAGCGCAGATAGAGCTTCATCGGGGCCGAGCCTTCCGGCGGCCACTGGGCCGACTGCTTCCAGCTGTTGGCGCCCATCGAATAGTAGCGGACCGGCGGCGTGGTCTTCGGGAAGGCGTTGACGTCGCCCTTCAGCCAGCGGTCGAAGAAGGCGTAGACCTCCTTGTCGGCGTCGAAGTTCACCGTCCCCATGTCGCGGTCGCCCGACTTGTAGGGGACCTGCAGCGAGCGGGCGTTGAAGCCGCAGTGGTTGCTGGGCGTGACGATGGCGTACTGGTTGTCGCTGGCTTCCTTGTCCGAGTTCACCGTGCGGGCATGGTTGAACAGCGCCATGTTCGGGCCGATCGACACGTCGTACCAGGAATTGAACCACAGGGCCGGGACGCCCCAGCCCTTATCGTCGTGATAGAGCCCGCCCTTGCGCCAGGCGGGGTCGGCCGGGCCGTCGCGGTTGATCAGCTCCTCGAACGTGCCCTTGGGCTCGCCCAGGTCCTGCAGCATCTCGTTGACCGGCAGGTGGCGGATCTGGGTGGGCCAGTTCACCTCGGGCTTCTTGGCCTCCAGGTCGTTGTACCTGGCCAGGCGGGCGATGGTCTTGGAGTCCAGGCCCTTGGGCGGCTGGGCGCGCAGCGGGTTGTCGACGCCGTACAGCCACACGAAGAACAGGTTGCGCGGCACGCCGCCGGTGTACCAGTTGCCCTGCTCCTGGAACTCGCCGACCTTGCCGATGCCGGCGCCCGAGGATTGCGGGACCATGGCGGCGTGGGCCGGGTGGTTCTGGCCGGCCAGGGCCAGCTGCCATTCGGCCGTCGAGGAGCAGCCGCGCGTGCCGACCTTGCCGTTCGACCAGCTCTGCTTGGCGATCCAGGTCAGGGTGTCGTAGCCGTCCGTCTGCGGATGGCCCAGGATCTCCCACTCGCCTTCGGAGTAGTAACGGCCGCGCTCGTTCTGCAGCACCAGGGCGTAGCCGTGCTTGATGGCGTCCAGCGCGCTGCGCGTGGTCCCCGCCTTGTAGGGCATCTCGTTATAGGGCGTCTTGACCAGGATGGTCGGCAGCGGCCCGGTCACGCCCTTGGGACGATAGACGTGGGTCGCCAGCCGCACGCCGTCGCGCATCGGCACCATGACGTACAGTTGCACGTCGGCCTTGGCGGCCAGCTCCTTGTCGAGCGCGGCGTCGGAAAATTGCGAATAGTCCTGGGCCATCACCGCCGACGGAGCCGTCGACGTGGCCAGGATCAGCGCAGCACAGAGTGAAGCCGAAAAACGCATGATGTCCCCTCACAACCACGGCGCGTCTCTCGAGTCCGCGCGCCAACCTGGCGGGGAGGGTATGCCGGGGGCGTACGGAGGAAACCCCCTTTTTCAGCGCCCTCTACCTCAGCGCTGATCGTTGTCGCGCGAGCGCTCCTTCTCGCGGGCGTCGGCCTTGTCGTAGTCGCGCAGTTGCTTGAGCCGCTGCTGCTGGGCGTTGCGGGTGCGGCCCAGGCCGTCCTGCTCGGCGCCCAGCACGAAGGGGATCTCCTTCATCGTGCCGGGTTGGTCCTTGCTGCGGTGATCGACGCCGGGACCCATCGGCGCTTCGTCGAACTTGCGGGCCAGCTCCTGCATGATCGATTGCGCCTCGAACTCGCGGGCCTTGGCCGCGTTCAGCGGGCCGGCATAGGTCCCGCGCGGCGGGGCGGCGCCGAAGCGCTCGTCGCACTTCTCGCGTTCGCGGCGGTTCAGGCCGACGGCGTCGGCGCTGACGCAGCCCGTGGCGCTGCCCCGCAGGGCCGTGCGCAGGTCGCCGGCGCCTTCGCCCGGCAGCGGCGCGGGGCGGATCGCGGTTCCGGGGCGGGCGATCCCCGTGGCCGGAACCGACAGGGTGGGAACCCCGGCCGGCGCGGGCCGGGCCGGCGCGCGCGCCTGGAGGGACGGGACGGGCGCGGCCGCGGCGGCCGCCGCCGAGGCGGGGGCGGGGCGGGGCTCCGGCCGTGTCTCGGGAACGGGCCGCTGCAGGTCCAGCGTCATCACCGACAGGTCGTCGGCGATCATGGTCTCCAGCAGGGGGCGGGCGGGAATCGCCAGCCAGGCCAGCAGCGCCACGTGCAGCAACAGCGAGCCGACGAGAATCGTCGCCCGGCGTCGGCTGTCCATTCGGCTCCTGACACTGACGCTCACCCGCCCTCCCACATGACGCCCCACCTGGCGCCCTTGACCTCGTCCGCGCTTTTCCCACGTGGTGCGGAAGGCGGGCAAGGCAAGGCGCTCCATCCCGACGCGAAACTGCACAGCCTGCGGTGGCGAAAACTTGACCGCGCGGGGACGCTTAAGGCGGCGTTAACCGGCGCAGGAACAGGCGGTTGACGTTGGCCCCCTTCGCGAGTACATACCGCGCTCTTTTTCGAGGCGGTCGTTCGCGTCCGTTCCGATGAGCTTCCTCTCCTCGTGAGCGGAGAACCCGCCGGTGTGCATCCGCGCCCCGGCGAGTTTCGTGTTTATCGGGTCTCCAAGCGGAGCCTTGAACCAAGAACAACAAAGACAAGGACCTGAAGCGCCCCGGCCGAAAGGCACACGCTTCCATCAGAGCAGAGACTTAATGCCTACCATTAACCAGCTCATCCGTAAGCCGCGCTCCCCGAAGCCGGTCCGGAACAAGGTGCCGGCCCTGAAGGGCTGCCCCCAACGTCGCGGCGTTTGCACGCGCGTCTACACCACGACCCCGAAGAAGCCGAACTCGGCTCTGCGTAAGGTCGCCAAGGTCCGTCTGACCACCGGCATCGAAGCCGTGTGCTACATCCCGGGCGAAGGTCACAACCTGCAGGAGCACTCGGTGGTGCTCATCCGCGGCGGCCGCGTCAAGGATTTGCCCGGCGTCCGTTATCACATCCTGCGCGGCGTCCTCGACACCCAAGGTGTCAAGGATCGTAAGCAGCGTCGTTCGCTCTACGGCGCCAAGCGTCCGAAGTAAGGAATAGAAGAAGATGTCCCGCCGCCGTCGCGCCGAGAAACGCCAAGTCCTGCCGGATCCCAAGTTTGGGGACCTGATTGTCACGAAGTTCATGAACTACGTGATGTACGAGGGCAAAAAAGCCGTCGCCGAAAACATCATCTATGGTGCTTTCGACATCCTGGAATCCAAGCGCAAGGACCAAGGTCCGCTTGAGACCTTCCACTCCGCTCTGGACAACGTCGCCCCGGCGATCGAAGTCCGGTCGCGCCGCGTCGGCGGCGCCACCTACCAAGTGCCGGTTGAAGTCCGTCCGGACCGTCGCCGCGCCCTGGCCATCCGTTGGCTGGTGACCGCCGCGCGCAAGCGTGGTGAGAACACCATGACCGAAAAGCTGGCCGGCGAGCTGCTCGACGCTTCGAACAACCGCGGCACCGCCGTGAAGAAGCGCGAAGACACCCACAAGATGGCTGAAGCCAACCGGGCGTTCTCGCACTATCGCTGGTAAGCTTTTCGCGACCAGCACTCTTTCAGGCGCGGGCGGTTTGCGATAAACCGCCCGCGCCGCACGTTTAAATGTCCCTGCCTCACCGCAGCGCTACGCAGAGCTCCATCATGGCCCGCCAGCATAAAATCGAAGATTACCGTAACTTCGGCATCATGGCGCACATCGACGCCGGTAAGACCACGACGACCGAGCGGATCCTGTATTACACGGGTAAGTCGCACAAGATCGGCGAAGTCCACGATGGCGCGGCCACCATGGACTGGATGGAGCAGGAGCAGGAACGCGGCATCACGATCACGTCGGCCGCGACGACCGCTTTCTGGAACGGCAAGCGCCTGAACATCATCGACACCCCCGGGCACGTCGACTTCACGATTGAAGTCGAACGCAGCTTGCGCGTGCTCGACGGCGCCGTGACGGTGCTGGACGGCAACGCCGGTGTTGAGCCGCAGACGGAAACCGTCTGGCGCCAGGCCGACAAGTACAAGGTTCCGCGCATCGTCTTCGTCAACAAGATGGACAAGATCGGCGCCGACTTCGACAAGTCGGTGGAATCGATCCGTGACCGTCTGGGCGCCAAGGCCGTGCCGATCCAATTCCCGATCGGTTCGGAAACGAACCTTAAGGGCCTCGTGGACCTGGTCCGCATGAAGGCCGTGGTCTGGGACAACGACGCCCTGGGCGCGAACTTCCGCGACGAGGAAATCCCCGCCGACCTGATGGACAAGGCGATCGAAGCCCGCGCCTATCTGGTCGAGAACGCCGTCGAACTCGACGACGAAGCGATGGAAGCCTATCTGGGCGGCGAAGAGCCCTCGGAAGAAGTCATCAAGAAGTGCCTGCGCAAGGCCGTTCTGACCGGCGCCTTCTATCCGATCCTCTGCGGTTCGGCCTTCAAGAACAAGGGCGTGCAGACGCTGCTGGACGCCGTCGTCGACTACCTGCCGTCGCCGCTGGACATCCCGCCGACCAAGGGCATCGACTTCAAGACCGAAGAAGAGATCGTGCGTCACGCCTCGGACGAAGAGCCGCTTTCGGTTCTGGCGTTCAAGATCATGGACGACCCCTTCGTCGGTTCGCTGACCTTCTGCCGCATCTATTCGGGCAAGCTGGAAACCGGCATGTCGCTGCTGAACGCCACGCGCGACAAGCGCGAGCGCGTCGGCCGCATGCTGCTCATGCACTCGAACAACCGCGAAGACATCAAGGAAGCCTTCGCCGGCGACATCGTCGCCCTGGCTGGCCTGAAGGAAACCCGCACGGGTGACACCCTGTGCGATCCGCTGAAGTCGCCGGTCATCCTCGAGCGCATGGAATTCCCGGCGCCCGTCATCGAGATCGCCGTCGAGCCCAAGTCGAAGGCCGACCAGGAAAAGCTGGGCGTCGCCCTGCAGAAGCTGGCCGCCGAAGATCCGTCCTTCACCGTCTCGACCGACCACGAGTCGGGCCAGACGATCCTGAAGGGCATGGGCGAGCTGCACCTCGACATCAAGATCGACATCCTGAAGCGCACCTACAAGGTCGAAGCCAACATCGGCGCGCCGCAGGTCGCCTATCGTGAATCGCTGGGCCGCAAGGTCGACATCGACTACACGCACAAGAAGCAGACCGGTGGTACGGGCCAGTTCGCCCGCGTCATGATCACCTTCGAACCGGGCGAGCCGGGTTCGGGCTTCGTGTTCGAAAACGCGATCGTCGGCGGCGCTGTGCCGAAGGAATACATCCCGGGCGTCCAAAAGGGCCTGGAATCGGTCAAGGACAACGGCCTGCTGGCCGGCTTCCCGCTGATCGACTTCAAGGCGACCCTGACGGACGGCAAGTTCCACGACGTCGACTCGTCGGTCCTGGCCTTCGAAATCGCCTCGCGCGCCGCCTTCAAGGAGCTGCGCGAAAAGGGCGCTCCGAAGCTGCTCGAGCCGATCATGAAGGTCGAGGTCGTGACGCCGGAAGAATACCTGGGCTCGGTCATCGGCGATCTGAACAGCCGCCGTGGCATGATCCAGGGTCAGGACATGCGCGGTAACGCGACTGTCGTGAACGCCTACGTGCCGCTGGCCAACATGTTCGGTTACGTGAACACCCTGCGGGGCATGTCGCAAGGCCGCGCCCAGTTCAGCATGGTCTACGACCACTACGATCCGGTGCCGCAACACGTCGCCGACGAAGTGATCAAGAAGTACGCCTAAACCTAACCCCAGATATTCCCCTTTAATTGCAGGCCCCTCTGGGGTCCCAAGGTAGAGAAAAATGGCCAAGGAAAAGTTCGAACGCACTAAGCCGCACTGCAACATCGGCACCATCGGTCACGTTGACCATGGCAAGACGACGCTGACGGCGGCGATCACGATCACGCTGGCGAAGTCGGGCGGCGCGACCGCCAAGAACTACGCCGACATCGACGCCGCGCCGGAAGAAAAGGCCCGCGGCATCACGATCAACACGGCTCACGTCGAGTATGAGACGGCCAACCGTCACTATGCTCACGTCGACTGCCCCGGCCACGCCGACTACGTGAAGAACATGATCACGGGCGCCGCCCAGATGGACGGCGCGATCCTGGTCGTGTCGGCCGCCGACGGCCCGATGCCGCAGACCCGCGAGCACATCCTGCTGGCCCGTCAGGTTGGCGTTCCGGCGCTGGTCGTGTTCATGAACAAGGTCGACATGGTCGACGACGAAGAGCTGCTGGAGCTCGTCGAAATGGAAGTGCGCGAGCTGCTGAGCAGCTACCAGTTCCCGGGCGACGACATTCCGATCACCAAGGGTTCGGCCCTGGCCGCCGTGGAAAACCGCGACGCCAAGATCGGCGAAGAGGCGATCCTGGCGCTGATGGCTTCGGTCGACGCCTACATCCCGCAGCCGGAACGCCCCGTTGACCTGCCGTTCCTGATGCCGGTCGAAGACGTGTTCTCGATCTCGGGCCGCGGCACGGTCGTGACCGGCCGTATCGAAAAGGGCATCGTGAAGGTCGGCGAAGAAGTCGAAATCGTCGGCATCCGTCCGGTCCAGAAGACGACCTGCACGGGCGTCGAAATGTTCCGCAAGCTGCTGGACCAAGGTCAAGCCGGCGACAACGTGGGCGTGCTGCTGCGCGGCACCAAGCGTGAAGACGTCGAGCGCGGCCAAGTGCTCTGCAAGCCGGGTTCGATCACCCCGCACACGAAGTTCGTGGCCGAGGCCTACATCCTGAACAAGGAAGAAGGCGGCCGTCACACCCCGTTCTTCACCAACTACCGTCCGCAGTTCTACTTCCGCACGACCGATGTCACCGGCATCATCAAGCTGAAGGAAGGCGTGGAAATGATCATGCCGGGCGACAACGCCGAGCTGGACGTCGAGCTGATCACCCCGATCGCCATGGACCAAGGCCTGCGCTTCGCCATCCGCGAAGGCGGCCGCACGGTCGGCGCCGGCGTGGTTGCGAAGATCGTTGAGTAATCGACCGTCTTCAGCACGCGCTGAACTGAACTAAGCGAAGGCCCCGGAGAGCAATCTCCGGGGCCTTTTGCTTGGGCCACAGGGCGATGAGGCCCCTACGTCGGGTCGTCTCGCTTGACGCGCCGCGAGCTTTGTCGCATCCGAGTCCGTCAGCAGGGGGGGACGGCTTGGCGATGGGAGCCTTCATTCGCAGCAAGCCAGCGGGCTATGGGATCGCGGTGCTCGCGGCCCTGGCGGCGTGGGCGCTGCGCCTGATGCTGAACGACTGGTTCCCGCCCGGCTTTCCGTATCTGACCTTCTTTCCGGCCGTGGTCATCACCGCCTATTTCGCGGGCCTGCGGCCGGCGATCCTGTGCGCGGTCCTGTCCGGCGTGGCGGCCTGGTACTATTTCATCCCGCCTTACCGTACGTTCCACATCAACTTTTCGACCAGCGTCGCCCTGGCGTTCTACGCCTTCGTCGTGGTGATCGACATCTTCTTCATCGACGGCATGCGCCGGGCGCTGCGCCTTCTGGAGGAGGAGCGGGCGCGCTACGCCGCCTTGGCCGAGAGCCGGGACCTGCTGTATCGCGAGCTGCACCATCGGGTCAGCAACAACATCCAGGTCGTGGGTTCGCTGCTGCGGCTGCAGGCCGCCGGCATGGCCGACGAGGACGCCCGCCACGCCCTGAACGAGGCCGGCGGTCGGATCGCCCTGATCGCCAGCATCCAGCGCGAACTGCACAACGCCGTCGGCGAACCCGCGCCCTTCCGCGCCTTCGCCGAGGGTGTCCTGAACGAGGCCTCGCAGGCGGCCGGCGCGAGGGTCCTCCTGACCATCGACGGCGGCGACCAGCCCCTGCACCCCGACCAGGCCACGCCCGTCACCCTGGTCATGCTGGAGAGCTTCAACAACGCGCTCGAGCACGGCTTCGGGGAAGCTCGCTCGGGCCAGGTGCGCGTCGATCTCGACCAGTCCGGTGAGACTCACGTCCTGACGGTCCGCGACGACGGCGCTGGCCCCCCCGACGGCTTCGATCCGACCCAATCCAAGAGTCTCGGCCTGCGCATCGTCCGCGCCATGGCCCAGCAGCTGAACGGCAAGTTCGAGATGACGCGCGAGGGGGCGTGGACCGTCTGCCGCCTGAGCTACGCGCCGAGGGCGGAGTAGGCGGCGCGGGCCTCTCCTCCCCCTCTTGGGGGAGGTGGATCGCTGCGGATACGCGGCGAGACGGAGGGGGTTGGCGCAGGCCTCAATAGCGCGGCGCTGTCCCCCTCCACCGCCGTTCGGCGGTCCCCCTCCCCAAAGGGGGAGGAGAGGACGCGCCGCTTAGTGGCCCTCAGCCGCCTCACGCGGCGTGATCATCCGGCCGAGCTTGGGCTTCAGCCACATCTCGATGTCGTCGACGATCTCGTAGACCACCGGCACCAGCACCAGCGACAGCACGGTCGAGGTGATCAGGCCGCCGATCACAGCCACGGCCATGGGCTGGCGGAATTCCGAGCCGGTGCCGATGCCCATGGCGGTCGGCAACATGCCGGCCATCATGGCCAGGGTGGTCATGACGATCGGGCGCGCGCGCTCGTGACAGGCGTCGAGAATGGCCTCGCGCTGGGTCATGCCGTCGCGCTCCTGCTCGATGGCGTACTCGACCAGCAGGATCGAGTTCTTGGCCGCCAGGCCCATCAGCATCAGGAAGCCGATCAGCGACGGCATCGACAGCGACTGGCCGGTGATCAGCAGGGCGAAGAACGCGCCGCCGATCGCCAGGGGCAGGGCCGACAGGATGGTGATCGGCTTGAAGAAGCTGCGGAACAGCAGGATCAGCACGCCGAACACCAGGCCCACCGCCGACAGCAGCGCCACCGCGAAGCCGGTGAACAGCTCGACGAACGCTTCCTGGTCACCGGCAGAGGCGGGGCCTACGCCGTCGGGCAGCTTCGCCATGGTCGGCAGCTTGGCGACGTCCGTCATGGCCTGGCCCAGCTGGGCGCCATTGTTCAGGTCGGCCTCGATGGTCACCTGCCGCTTGCGGGCGAAGCGGTCGATCTTGGCGGGACCGGCCTGGAACGACAGGTCGGCCACGGTGTCGAGCCGCGTCGTGCCGCCGTTGGCGGTCGGCACGCGCAGGGCGCCCAGGGCGTCGAGGTCGCGGCGGCTGTCGGCCGGCAGGCGCACGCGGATCGGGATCCGCCGTTCGCCCTGGGTCATCTTGGCGACATTGGCGTCGATGTCGCCGACCGTGGCCACGCGGGCGATGGCGGCGATGTCGGCCGAGTTCACCCCGAGGCGCGCGGCCTCGTCGGCCTTGGGCCGGATCAGGATCTCAGGACCGCTGGGCGGCGAGGAGGGACGCGGATCGGCGACCGTGGAGAGCTTCTGCATCTCCTTCTCGATCTGGGCTGCGGTGCGTTCCAGCAGCGGGCCGTCCTCGGCGATCAGGATGGTCTGGACCTCGGACGTGCCCCAGTCGCCCAGCAGGTTGACGCGGGCGTCGGGGATGTCGTGCAGGCTGCTCCGCACCGCCTGCTTGATCTCGGTGACCGTCTGCTCGCGATCGCCGTTCAGCACGATGGTGATGGTGGCGTCGCGGATGTCGGCGCCGCTCTGGCCGCCCCAGCCGCTGCCGATGTTCGAACCGACCTGGGCGAAGACGTGGGCCACTTCCGGGCGCTTGCGGAACAGGGTCGTCACCGACTGCACCGTGCGCTCCATGTCGGCGACGGTCGCGCCGGGCGGACCCTGGACCTTGAGATAATAGTAGTTGTTGTTGGCGGCCGGCTGGAAGGCCGTGGGCAACAGGCCAGCCAGCATGATCGAGCCGATGAAGATCAGGCCGCCGATGACGCAGGCCAGGATCCGGTGGTCCAGCGACCAGTCCAGTACGCGGCGATAGAAGCCGCTGAACTCCTTGCGCGGGTGCGGGTTCTTGGCGGGCTTGAGGAAATAGGCGGCCAGCAGCGGCGTCAGCAGGCGGGCCACGACCAGCGAGAACAGCACGGCCACGGCCACCGTCAGGCCGAACTCCTTGAAAAACTGGCCGGGCGTGCCGGGCATGTAGGACACCGGCACGAACACCGCGACGATGGTGAAGGTGGTGGCCACGACCGCCAGGCCGATGGCGTCGGCGCCCTCGATGGCGGCCTGGAACGGACGTTGTCCGCGCGCCACGCGTTTTTCGATGTTCTCGATCTCGACCACGGCGTCGTCGACCAGGATGCCGATGACCAGGGTCAGGGCCAGCAGGGTCACGACATTCAGCGAGAAGCCCATGATCGCCATGAAGGCGAAGGTGGGCACCAGCGACACCGGCATGGCGATGGCGGTGATTAGGGTGGCGCGCCACTCGCGCAGGAACAGGAACACCACCAGCGAGGCCAGCAGCATGCCTTCCAGCAGGGTGTGCTCGGTGGCCGCGAAGCTGGCGCGGGTCTCGTCGACGGTCGAGAAGATCTTCACGAACGACACGCCGGCCTGCTTCGTCGCGAGGGCGTCGATGGCCTTCTTGACGTTGTCCTCGACGGCGACGTCGCTGCTGTCGCGGGTCTTCATCACCTGGAAGGCGACGACGGGGCGGCCGTCCAGGCGGGCGAAGCCGCGCTGCTCTTCGGCGCCCTGGCCGACCTGGGCGACGTCGGTCAGCTTCACATAGCGGCCGCCGGCGATCGGGATGGTGATCTGGCGCAGTTGCTCGACCGTGGTCGCCGCGCCCAGCACCCGCAGGGTCTGCTCGCGACCGCCGACATTGGCGCGACCGCCGGGGGCGTCGACGCTGAAGCTGGCCAGGGCCTGGTTCAGCTGCGGCGCGGTGATCCCGAACGAGGCCATGCGGTCGGGATCGAGGATGACATTGATCTCGCGATCGACGCCGCCGACGCGGGCAACCTGGGCCACGCCTTTTTCGCCCTGCAGGGCGCGGGTGACGGTGTCGTCGATGAACCACGACAGCTCGGTCGCGCTCATGTTCGGGGCCGAGACGGCGTAGGTGATGATCGGGGCGCTGGTGATCTCCAGCCGCTGGACGATCGGTTCGTCCACCTCGCGCGGCAGCAGCGAGCGGGTCTGGTCGACCTTGGAACGCACCTCGTCGGTGACCTTCTGCAGGTCCTCGCCGAGGTTGAACTCGATCGTCGTGGTCGAGGCGCCCTGCACCACCGACGAGCGGATGGTCTTGACGTTGGAGATGCTGGCCACCGCGTCCTCGATGGGGCGGGTGACCTGGGTCTCCATCTCCCCGGGCGCGGCGCCGCTCTGGGTCACCGTCACGGTCACGGCCGGGAACTCGACGTTCGGGAACTGCTTGATCGGCAGGCCCAGATAGCAGCCGATGCCGGCGATCATCAGGGCGATGAACACCACCGCCACCGGGATCGGGTTGCGGATCGCCCAGGCGGAGATCCGCAGCTCGCCGGTCTTGTGCTCCGGAGGCTTCTGCTGGCTAGCCATCAGCGGGCGGCCTGCGGATTCGGGCGCACCACGTCGCCGTCGGTCACGAAGGACGCGCCGCCCAGGACGACGCGGGTTCCGGCCGGCGGACCCTGGACCAGCTGAGCCCAGCCGCCGCCCTTTCGGCCGACCTTCACGCCGACCATGTGGGCGCGATTGTTGCTGTCGACCGTCATCACGAACAGGCCGTCGGCCTCATAGCGGATGGCCGATTCCGGGATGGCGGTGACCGCCGCGCCCGAGGCCCCGAAGGTGGCGCGACCGAAGCCGCCGGGACGCAGGTCCGGACGCACGGGAAGGCGCACGCGCACCTTGCCCAGGCGGCTGCCGCTATCGACGCGCGGGCTGATCAGGCGCACCACGCCCGAGATCGACTGGCCGCCGGGCAGGGACACTTGAGCCGCCTGGCCTTCGCGGATGCCGGCCAGGTCGGCCTCGTTGACCTCGGCGTCCAGCTCGACCAGGCCGTCGCGAGCGATGGTGAACCACGGCGTCGCGCCGCCGCCGGCGATCTGGCCCGGCTGCACGCCGCGCGACAGCACCCGGCCGCTGACCGGCGAGGTGATGGTCATGCGCGCGGCGCGGGTGCGCAGCTCCTTCAGCGCCGCCTCTTGCGCCTTGGCCTGATAGCGGCGGGTCTCGATCTGCTCCTGGGACAGGATGCCTTGGCCGTCGAGGCCGTCGACGCGCTTGGCCTCGGCCTGGGACTGGGCGGTGACGGCCGCCTGCTGCTCGACCTGGGCCCGCAGCAGGGTGTCGTCCAGCTGAACCAGGGGCTGGCCGGCGCGGACCCAGTCGCCCTCGTCGGCATAGAGCCGCGCGACGCGGTAGCCGGTCAGCTCCGAGCCGACGGCGGCTTCCTCGCGCGAGACCAGCAGGCCCGAGGCCTCGACCCCGCCGCCCAGCGGCCGGGTCTCGACGCTGCCGATGCTGACCGTGCGGGCCTGGGCGGAGGAGGAGGCGGCGGCGGCGGTCTTTGCGGGGGCTTCCTTGTCCTTCTTGCCGCCACAGGCGGTGAGGGCCACGGCGCTGCAGACCAGGGCGGTGGCGATCAGGTGACGGGTCGTCATCGGGGTGGGTCTCATTGCGCGGAGGGCTTATTGGGAACGGCTTGCGGCGACCAGCCGCCGCCGAGCGCCTTGTAGGTCTGAACGGCGCGTTGCAGCGCCTGGGTCTGGGCCCCGGTCAGGGCCGTGCGGGCCCCGCGCCAGGACTGCTCGGCCTGCAAGGCCGTGGTCAGGTCGGTCAGGCCCATGGCGTAGCCCTTGCGACTGGCCTCATAGGCCACGGCGGCGCGGCGCTCGCCGGCGGCCAGCAGGGTCACGCGGCGCTCGTCGGCCTCCTGCTGCACCAGGGCGCTTTCGGTCTCGCCAAAGGCCCTCTGCACGGTCTGTTCGTAGGTCACGGCGGCCTGTTCCACCTGGGCGCCGCTGACCTTGATGTCGGACATCAGCTTGGGGATGTTCAGCACCGGGATCGACAGGTTCGCCCCCAGGGTCCAGGCCGAACTGGTGGTCGAGACGGCCGAGCCGGTCTGCAGGAAGCTGGGATTGATCGACTTGGAGATCCCGAGGCTGGGCGTCAGGGTCAGGGTCGGGAACAGGGCCAGCTCGCTGATGTTCAGATTGCCCGAGGCCGAGGCCAGGCGGGCGGCGGCTTCGCGGATGTCGGGGCGGCGGGCCAGCAGTTCGGCCGGGGCGGCGGCCGGGACCGGCGGGGCCTTGGCCAGGATCGGCTCGACCGGCAGGCTGGCGAGCGGATCGACGCCCTTGCCGACCAGGATCAGCAGGCTGCGGCGCGAGGCCTGCAGTTGGGCCTCCAGGGCGGCCGCCTGGGCCTGGGCCTGGGCGAGGTCGGCGGCGGTGCGGTCGCCTTCCGAGGTGGCGGACAGGCCTCGGCGGCCCCGTTCGTCCGAGACCTTGTAGAGGCTCTCGGCGATGCGGGCGTTCTGGCGGGCGTCTTCCAGCTGCACGGCGTAGCCGCGCGCCTCGAAATAGCTTTGGGCGACATTGGCGGCGAGGGCGGCGCGCGAGCCTTCGTAGGCGAAGCGGGCGGCGGCCAGGTCGTTGTCGACCACGCGGCGGGCGGCGCCGCGACGGCCGATCAGGTCCAGCTCCCACGAGACGTCGAAATCGGCCGAATAGGTCTTGCTGATCCCGCCCTGGGTGAAGCCGCCGGCGCCGCTCTGGTCGATGATGTTGGTGTCGGTGCGCTTGGCCGAGCCGGTCAGCGGCGTCTGCGGGATGTAGATCTGGCGGATCTGGCCCTGACGGACGGCGCGGGCCTCTTCCAGGCGAGCGGCGGCGAGGCGGGCGTCGGGAGCCTGGGCCAGGGCGGTCGTGATCAGATCGTTCAAGACCGGATCGTTGAAGGCGGTCCACCATTGATCCAGGGCCTGCGACGCCAGCGGCGATCCGGCCGGCGCTTCGAAGGCGGACGGCAGCTTCACGTCGACCTGACGCGCGGGCGTGGTGCAGGCCGACAGACCCGCGCCGACCAGCGCGGCCGTCGAGGCGAGCAGAATGAAAGGCCGGCCTGGACGCCCGGAAGCGCCGGTCTTGGCGAAACGCATAGAGTTCGAACCCGGTTGTTCTCGCCTCGCGGGCGGGACTTGGCGACCAATGGTTTCCCACTTAGGCGCCCCGGCGCCGATGGGAAACCCCCACGCAAACAGTTTAGCGAAGCTTATGTTGCGACGCACGCTTCATCACGCGCTTGCGCGCCCATACCCATAGCCGGTGCGGCGTCTCGACGCGCCAAGTATGTCCTTCGAGAAGGGCGGTTGACGCGAGGCAAAAACATACCGCATCCTTGAAACAGGTGTTCGACCTCATTCGTCGGCATTCGCGTCGGTTACCCAATCGGCGCAGTACGCGTGGCTTTTCAAGCGTCCGGCCCCGGGGGAACCAAGGCTTGTCGGCTCCAGAAGGCGCATCGCCAAGTTTCGAAAAAGAACGCTCTTCGCGGCGCGCCAGCCTTGGCGTGCGTGCGGTCGCGTGCGCCGACCTCGGGAGACAACCGCCCAGCTAAACGACCCCACTACCCACCAGGGCTCCGCGCAGACGGTCGGCCCATCAAAGAACAATCGAGGGAGGGAAACCATGAGACGAACCAGCTTCCTGCGCGGGGGCTCCTGCCTCGCGCTGGCCATCGCCCTATCCGGCGGCATGGCGGGCGCGGCGGCGGCCCAGCAGAAACCCAACGACGCGCCGACCGAGGTCGAGGAAGTCGTCGTCACCGGCTCGTTCATCCGGGGAACGCCCGAGGACGCCGCCCTGCCGGTCGACGTCGTGAGCGCCGAGGAGCTCCAGAAGCGCGGCTCGCCCTCGACGGTCGAGCTGCTGAAGGCCCTGTCGATCTCGAACGGCGTGCTGGGCGACACCAACCAGTTCGACAGCCGGGCCCAGGGCTCGGAGGGCTCGGGTTCGGTCAACCTGCGCGGCCTGGGCTCGCAGCGCACCCTGGTGCTGCTGAACGGCCGCCGCCTGGCGATCAACCCGTTCGGCCAGGCCGGGGCGGGCATCGTCGACACCAACATCATTCCCGCCGCCGCCATCGGCCGCCTGGAAGTGCTGAAGGACGGCGCCGCGGCGACCTACGGCTCCGACGCCATCGCCGGTGTCGTCAACTTCATCACCAAGAAGAACTTCAACGGCCTGGAAGCGGCCGCCGACTACCGCCACATCAGCGGCTCGAAGGGCGACTACGGCGGCAGCCTGACCTGGGGCCAGACCTGGGACAATGGCAACGTCCTGGCCAGCGTGGGCTGGCAGCACCGGTCCAAGCTGTCGGTCGCCGACCGCGACTGGGCCAACCGGTCCTACCTCAGCAACCCCGAGGCGGGCTGGTCGGCGGCGGGCAATCCCTCGACCTTCATCCCCCTGGCTAGCAGCACCAACGCGATGCGTGACCCGGGCTGCTCGGGCCTGGGCGGCTTCGCGGGCTTCAGCGGTCTGACGCCGGTCTGCTACTGGCACTACACGCCGTTCGACAACGTCGTGGAGAAGTCCAACGCGGTTCAGGCCTATGCCGAGGTCAATACCGACCTGTCGGCCAAGACCAAGTTCCACGCCGAGGTGCTGTATTCCCACACCGACGTGCCCGAGTGGAACACCTCGCCGTCCTACGCCGCCCTGGCCGTGCCGACCGCTGAAGTGGCGCCGATCGCGGCCCTGGCCGGCCGCTATTTCGTGCCCGCCACCAATCCGGGGCTGGCGGCCTTCATCGCCGCCAATCCGACGGTGCAGCTGAACAGCCTGGCGACGGGGGCGGTCACCACCGTTCCGGGCGCCATCTTCGCCGGCGGGGCGCTGGACGTGGCCAACCGGCCGTTCGGTATCGGCGGCAATCCGAAGTTCGGCTACGGCCCCTCGATCGGCGCGCGGTCGTTCGACGCCTTCCGCGTTTCGGGCGACCTGTCGGGTGAGTTCGAGAACGGCATCGGCTGGGACATCGCCCTGACCTACTCGCAGGAAGTCGGCATCCGCACTGGCTATGACACCCTGGTCAACCGCTTCGCCCTGGCCCTGCAAGGCCTTGGCGGTCCGCTGTGCGACACCAGCCCCAGCACGCCCGGCATCCAGGGCACGCCGGGCGTCGGCGGCTGCATGTATTACAACCCCTTCTCCAGCGCGATCCCGTCCAACGTCATCACCGGCACGGCCAATCCGGGCTACAACGCCACGCTGCAGAACAACAAGGACCTGGTCGACTGGTTCTTCAAGAAGCTGTCGACCAAGCAGTCCTCGCGCCTGTTCGTCGGCGAGGCGGTGCTGAACGGCAAGACCAACATCACCCTGTCGGGCGGCGACGTGGCTTGGGCGGCCGGCGTCCAGTATCGCCGCACCTACTTCAAGGCCGACTACAACGACATCAGCAACGCCGCGATCAATCCGTGCGTGAACACCCCCGACTTCGGGGTGACCACCTGCACCGGCTCGGCCCGCAACGGCCCGTTCATGTTCCTGGGCGTCGGCAACGAGGCCGATAACCAGAGCGACGTGATGGCCGGCTTCGGCGAGCTGTCGATCCCGATCACCGAGGACTTCCAGGCCCAACTGGCGGCCCGCTACGAGAAGTACGGCAACGGCATCGGCTCGACCTTCAACCCCAAGGCCTCGCTGCGCTGGCAGGCCCTGCCGTGGCTGGCGTTCCGCGCCTCGGCCGGCTCGACCTTCCGCGGTCCGCCGGATCCGCTGACCACCACCACCTCGGTGACCTCGCTGCAGGGCATACTGGGCGTGTTCCGGGCCGTCGACATCTTCGGCAACCCGAACCTGAAGCCGGAAAAGGCCAAGACCTACAACTTCGGCACGCTGTTCAAGGCCGGGGATTTCAAGGCCAGCGTCGACTACTTCTACTTCGACTTCAAAAACCCGATCGTCGCCGAGCCGGTGGCGGGCATGGTCGCCTCGCTCTATCCGAACGGCGCGGCCGGGGCGAACAACTGCGCTGACCCGGCCTATGCGGGCCTGGTTTCGCGCTTCACCTTCAATGGCGCCTGCGGGACCCCGACCACCAGCATCGCCCGCCTGCGCACCGCCTATATCAACGGCGCGCCGGTGAAGAACGCCGGCTTCGACTTCTCGGCCGACTACCGGTTCCGGGACGTGGTCGGCGGCGACCTGACCCTGGGCGGCAACGCCACCTACATCCAGAAGTACAAGGTCGGCGCCACCGTGGTGGAAGGCATCACGGTCGAAAAGGCCTTCGACGCCGTGGGCCTGCTGAACTACCAGACCACGGTCGTGCCGATCCCCAAGTGGAAGGGCGACGTCTTCGCCGAATGGAACATGGGCCCGCATAACCTGCGGCTGTCGGTCCACTACATCGGGTCCTACACCGACCAGCGCACCGCCCCGTTCGCGACCAACGCCTACAAGGACACCACCGGCGCGGGCGTTACGGTCAGCGAAGGCAAGACGATCAAGAAGCAGGTCCTCACGGATCTCGCCTACCGAGTCTTCCTGCCCTGGGACACGACGGCGACCCTGGCGATCACCAACCTGTTCGACAAGGACCCGTCCTACGCCCGCCTCGACCTGGGCTACGACCCGTTCACCGGCGACCCGCTGGGCCGCACCTACAAGGTCGGTCTGCGCAAGAAGTTCTAGGTCCTAGCGAACTCCCTCGAGCACGTGGGTAACTTGCGGCGCGCCCTTCGCGGGGCGCGCCGATTTCTTGTGGTCGCGATTGAGAGGTAATTTAACACGTCGATCTGTCGTGTTAGAAATTTCGCGTTTTTCAAACATGTGAGCGACGATAAGAAGTCTAGAGGGCAGACGGCGAAATAAATGGCACCGCACCCACTAGCCCCAGATTTCGAAGCTCTAAGCTGGCTGTGGAGTGCTCTGGACCGAGAGCATCGGCTAAGTCAGCTAGGCTGGTTGCCGCATGGCTCTACCCCATGGCGGATCATCGAAAAGCTGCCGGAAGCAGAAGTTTCGGCCGTTATGGCGCGCTTTTGCTGCGAGAACTGGTCAATCATCCGTCGATTTTTTGAGGAGTCGATCGATAAGTGCGAAGTTGATAGCGAGGCGAAAGCCACGTTTCGTGAGGCGTTAGAAGCTCATGAGATTGGTCTCTACCGGACTGTTCCGCGCAGGCTGTTCCCTGAAATCGAAAGGGTTTCAAGAATAGAATTTCCTGATGCTCCGCCAAGGAGCTTCGCAAGCCAGAGGGAACTTAGGGCCTGGCTGGGACACCTTCTTCCTCGCGATGTTGCTCCGCCTGGAATGGTTGGATGGGAGTTATCCAAGCGCCTGATGAGGCAGCTCTACAAAAACGCCGAAGATTCAGTGTCGTTAGATTCGATGCGGTTGGATCCAGTACCAAATCGACATGCTGCAATACATGGGTTGATTTCATACTCAACATTGCAGAGTAGCTTCAATGCACTGGTGATGACCGATTTCGCGTTTCAGGTCATCTGTGTCGTAAAGGAAAGGCGCAGACGTAAGGCATAGCTACGTCTTTGCGCTTGCCGCAGGTTCATCGCGTCGAGGCGGGCGGTTTGCTTGTGGGTGGACCTACGATCACGCTACCAATCGTCACCCGTCGATCGAAGGTCCGTCCATGTCCAAAGCCGCTCTCCTCGCCCTGGCCTCGGGCCTGATCCTCGCCAGCGCCGCGGCCGCGCAAGACAGCGGGCCGATCGATCCGGCGCGGCTGTCGGACATCACGCGGGAGCTCGCCTCCGACCGCTTCGCCGGGCGCGCGCCGGGCGGGGAGGGCGAGGCGCCGACGATCGAGTACATCAGCGCCCAGTTCAAGGCGCTGGGCCTGGAGCCGGCCGGCGACAACGGCGCCTGGACGCAAAAGGTGGCGCTAGTCCGTACACGGATCAATGGCCAGGCGACCCTGACGGTAGCGACCAAGACCGGCCCTGTGACCCTGAACCAGGGCGAGCAGTCGCAGGTCATGACCCTGCGCCCCGTCGACAGGGTCAGGATCGACAAGGCTCCGCTGGTCTTCGTCGGCTACGGCGTCGCCGCGCCGGAGCGGGCTTGGGACGACTTCAAGGGCGTCGACCTGAAGGGAAAGATCGCCGTCTTCCTGATCGGCGACCCGGACCTGGAGGCCGCGCCGGGCGAGCCCGTGGCCGGCAAGTTCGGCGGCTCGGCCGCCACCTACTACGCCCGCTGGACCTACAAGTACGAGGAGGCCGTGCGGCGCGGGGCGATCGGCGCCTTGATCGTCCACGAGAGCATGGGCGCCGGCTATGGCTGGACGACGGTCAAGGCCTCGAACGGCGAGGGCTACGACATCGTCCGGGCAGACCCCGCCAAGGACAAGCTGCTGCTGCAAGGCTGGATCCAGCGCGACGTGGCGGTCGATCTGTTCAAGCGTTCGGGCCTGGATTTCGAGGCGCTGAAACGCATCGCCCGCACCCCTGCTTTCAAGCCGGTGGTCCTGGCCGGCGCCAGCCTGTCAGCCGACTACGCCGTCAGCCACCAGGCGATGGACAGCGCCAATGTCCTGGCGCGCCTGCCGGGCGCCAAGCATCCGGACGAGACGGTGGTCTACGCCGCCCACTGGGACGCTTACGGCGTCGGCGCGCCGGATGCGCAGGGCAATACCATCCGCAGGGGCGCGGCCGACGACGCCATCGGCGTGGCCGCGGTGATCGAGGCGGCCCGCGCCTTCACCCAGGGCCCGCGCCCGGAGCGCTCGATCCTGTTCGCCGCCTGGACCGCCGAGGAGCGCGGCCTGCTGGGCTCGGAATACTACGCCAACCACCCGACCGCGCCGCTGGGCAAGACGGTGGCCAACTACACCTTCGACGTGCTGCAGACCGTGGGGCCGGCGCGCGACGTGGTGCTGGTGGGCGCGGGCCAGAACGCGCTGGAGGACGGCCTCGCCGCCCAGGCCGCCAGGCAGGGCCGGACCATCACCCCGGACGCCAAGCCCGAGCGGGCGCTATTCTACCGCGCCGACCACTTCTCGCTGGCCCGTCGCGGCGTGCCGGTGCTGCTGCTGATGGGGCTGGGCGGCGGGGCGGACCTGATCAAGGGCGGCCGCGCCGCCGGCGACGCCTGGGTCGCCGACTACACCAGCCGCTGCTACCACCAGCCCTGCGACGCCTGGAGCCCCGACTGGGACCTGCGCGGCGCCGCCCAGGACGTCGCCCTGACCTTTGAAGCCGGCAAGGCCCTGGCCAATTCCCGCGACTGGCCAGACTGGAAGGCGGGGTCGGAGTTCAAAGCGATCCGCGCCGAGACGGCGGGGGAGCGGAAGTAGGGGGGCTCCTCGGGTGGGCTACCCCCCGAAGATGAAGTCGGCCCTGTAGTAGCCCTTGGCCGGATCGATGATATCGACCGCGAACGGGGCCGAACCATCCGACAGATCGGCGAGCCAGGCGTCGTTGGACCGGGCCATCACGCCGACATGCTCCGTCGCGCCGGCCGCCAGCAGGAAACCCACCATGGCGGCCTTGGTGCCAATTCCGCTGGGACCGTCACCGCCGTAATAGGCCAGGTAGTCGACGCGCGTGTCGATCAGGCTGTGAACCTTGGCGTCGGTCGGCGTCCCGCCGAAGATCGTCCTGTAGGCTTCCTTGGTGGCGTCGAAGAGACTGAGCGCGCCGTACTTGGCCTCGAACGCCGCCCGGCCCTCGCCGTTCTTGCCCAGGTTCATCGCGAAGTTGATGTAGCGATTCACGGCGTCGAACGGGGCGTAATAGGCGCTGTTGAGGTTGTTGGCGTTGCCGCCGGCTGTCGACACCAGGAAGTCGACGCCGACCTGGGTCGGGATCTTTCCCGTGAAAAACTCGTAGCTGAGGGTCGCCACCGAGGTCGTCGAGATCGCGGCCTTGGTCAGGGCCGCATCCAGGGCCGTTGGGCTCATCTGACCCGTCGACACCTTGGGATACAGGTCGGCGAGCAGGGCCTGGGCCGCGGTCTCGTCCGGCCGGGCGCGCAGGACGCTGGCGACAGCCAGGCCAAGGCTCTGGGTCCCCAGGGTCAGGGTCTTGTCCGCGAAGGCGGCGAACTCGACGTTGCGCAGCGTGTCGACCTCGGTCGTGTGACCCGTCCGCAGGTCGGCGATCTTCCAGCCGGTCTCGTCGATCGTGATCTTGAACGACGAGGCCTTGTCGGCGTAGCGGGCCGTGTCGACCCCCGCGCCGCCGTCGATCACGTCGGATCCTTCGCCGCCGGTGATCACGTCGTCCCCGCCGCCGCCGCTCAATGTGTCGGCGCCGGTTCCGCCGGTCAGCGTATCCGCCAGGGCGCCGCCCGTGATGACGCCGGAGCCGACGATCTCATAGACGCCCAGGCCTGTGATGTTGACGAACTGGGCCGGCTGGACACCCAGGATATTGGCCAGGCGGAGGTGGTCGACACCGTCCAGCAACGCCACAGCGATGGGGCTGTGCGCCCCCGCCGCGCCGTCGTCGTCCCAGTAGAGGATGTGACTGCGCCCGTCGAAGGTCAGCAGGCCGGCGGATACGGCGGGCAAGGCGCCGCCCTGCAGGTCGGTGATCTGCAGCGTGTCCTGCGTGGGGTCGAAATCGGCCACCCAGTCGATACTGCCGTCCAGCCCGAACACGAAGCGATCGGCGCCGGCGCCGCCGGTCAGAACGTCGAAGCCGAAGCCGCCCGTGAGCGTGTCATTGCCCGCACCGGCCGAGACGCGATCCGGACCCGTCGAGCCAACCAGCTTGTCGTCGCCGGCCGTTCCCTCCAGGGTCTTGACGATGGCGGTACTGGTGATCATGGCGTCAAGGCCCATCAACCACTGGTCAACCGTCCCGTCGGCGCGGGTCGTCGTCTGGGCAATGATCGTCCCCAGGTCGTGAAAATCACCGGTCCCGGGGCTGGCGAGTTGGGCCAGTAGCTTGCCGTTGGCGTCGTAGAACCAGCTGCTCCAGTCCTGCTGAACGATCACCCCGCCGTTGATCAGAGGGATAAGGTGAGGCGCTGTCGGAAGGTCGACCGCATAGTCATAGCCGAAGGTCTTGATCAGCTGGCCGCTGGAGTTGAAGACGGCGCCGGACTGGATGCTGAAAACTGGCGAATATGACGCTTGGCGGGTGTCGCCGATGTAGACGATGTGGAAGCCGCCGAACGGCGAGGCCGCCAGGTCATACCCCTTGATGGTCGCGAAGCGGCCGGTGATAGGATCCGAGAACGCTCGGCCAACAACCACACGCTCACCGACCGGTTGCCGATTGGCGTCATATAGCTGGACGGAAAGCTCTATGCTGGGGCTACCGTTGAACGTCTGGGATCGCTCACTGGCGATCACATAGCCGCCGCCAACCAGCGGCACGAATGCTCCTAGTGTGTAACCCATACTCAATCCGCAATCGAAAGGCGCGACCTAGCGTCAGACCGACCTTAAGGTTGAGCTTAAGGCGCGTCCATCGGTTTCCCGGGTGCGGCCGTGATCGGTTTCTTGCTGGGCGAGGCAAGCGCGGGGATCGGGGCGACTTTAGCGTCGGCCCCGCCGATCCGCCCTACAGATAATCCAACATGCTCGGCGCGCCGGCCACCTCGCCGTCCGCGTTGAACATCTCCGCCAGCTTGTCGCTCGCGGCCTGCAGCTCGACCAGCTTGGAATAGACCTCTGGGGTCCAACCGGTGGCGTCGCGTTCCTCGGTGGTCATGCCGGCGTAGCGGGTGATCATCGCCTTGCCGAAGCCGCCGTCCGCGTCCGAGGCCGACTGGTAGCTGGCCTTGATGGCGTCGCTGTCGCGCTGGCGGATCTCGGCCTTGGCCTGGGCGATCTCGTGGCCTGAGAACTGCTCGTCCTTGTTCAGGGCCACCGCCGACAGCGAGCGGTCGTCGAAGCGGCGGAAGTCGATCGCGCCGCTGCTGCCGTCCTTGGCCGCGTCGGGGGCGACGGCCAGTTCGTACTGCTTGTCCAGCGCGGTGCGGACGTCGCCGGCCACCTTGCCGAAGTCGCGGGTCTTGGCCCCGGCGACGATGCTGCCGGTTTCCTTCATGTAGGCGGCGACGCTGTCGTTCTCGATGCCGGCGGGGGACAGGCCCGGGCGGGCGATGGCCTGCTTGCGGCCTTCGACCAGGGCGGCGCGCTCGGTGGTCCAGGCGGTGGAGGCCTTCTCCTCCGGCCCGGCGGCGTCCATCTGGTCGAGGGCGGCCTGGTAGAGGCTGGCATAGTCGCCGGTCAGCCGCGCCTGGGCGGCGGGGCTGGCGAGCGCGGTGTCGTGCTGGTCCTTCAAGGCGAGCGACGCGACGACCTGCTGGTCCATCGGGAACTGGCCGCCTTTGTTGCTGGCCACGGCGTAGAGGCTGCGGCGATCCATGCCGGAAAGGTCGATGGTCGCGTCGCCGTTGTTCAGGGCGCTCTTGGTTCCGGCCGCCTTCAGCAGGCTGGCGATCTGGGCGCGGGCGTCGGAGACCACCGTGTCGACGGTGCGGGAGTCGGTCTGGGCCTTCAGCGCGGCCTGGGCGGCGGCCGAGAGGGTGACATTGACCGCAGGCGTGTTGATTGTCGGGCTCTGGTCGCGGGTCGTGCCGTTGGCGGCGGCCTGCTGGGCGCGCTGCGCGGCCGTCTGCCCGGCGGTCAGGCCAGGGGCGTAGGTCGACGAATACGGATTGATCGTCGTCATGACGGCGGGGCTCGAAGCGACTCAGTCGCGTCAGGGTACAGCCGTCAGCGGGGGGAGGCGAGACTATGGTTAATAGGTCGCAACCTTTGGTCCGTCCTCGTCCTTCGACAGGCTCAGGATGAGGACTACTGTCTCGCCGTCGCCGGAGAAAACCTCATCCTGAGCTTGTCGAAGGACGGGGTTTTCGGTTCCTCGGCTTAGTTCAAGACCCCCGTCAGCAGCGGCCTGGCGAACAGCTCGGCCGCTTCTTCTCGTTCGAGCCCCGGCGTCCAGGCGCCCAGGCTGGCGGCGGCGTTCAGCATCGAGTTGATCATGTGGGCGGCGATGCTGGGGTCGATCGGGCGGACCGAGCCGTCGGCGATGCCGTCGGAGATGATCGAGGCGAAGCGCTGCCAGCCGCGCATGTAGCCGTCGGCCATGTCGTGGCGCAGGGTGTCGGGCAGGGCGCCCAGCGACGAGGCCCGCAGCAGCGGCCCGTGCTCGGACAGCTGATAGCTGGTCAGGCCGGCGGCGGTCGAGACCAGTCGGGTCCAGTTGTCGGTCGGCAGGTCGCGGGCGTCCAGCTGCGAGCGGCGGGTGACGGTGAAGGTGCGCTCGAAGCACTCGGCGACCAGGGCGTCCTTGTCGTCGTGGTGGTGGTAGAACGAGCCCTTGGTGACGTTCAGCGCCGCCGAGATTTCCTCGACCGAGGCGCCGCGATAGCCGCGCTGGTTGATCAGGCGGGTGGCGGCCACGAGGAAGGTCTCGCGCCACTCCAGGCCCTCGGGCGACACCGGGGTCGGGTCGGGCAGGGCGCGCGGGGCCCAGACCTGGCCGGCGGCGGGCAGGCCGTTCAGCAGGATGTCGCCCATCCGGTCGCGCACGCGGCCATAGTCGTCGACATCGTAGCGGCGCAGCCAGCGGCCCGACCAGAACACCTGCTCCATCAGCAGATGGGTGCGGGCCGTGCGCTGGCGCTTGTCCAGGTGGGCCAGGCTGGGATCGTCGAAGAAGCCGCGCACCCGGCGGAACAGGTCGTTGAAGGCGTTGACCACCGAGCCGCGCAGGGGCTCCTTCAGGGCCTTGATCTCGGCGAAGCTGGTCAGGGGCGTGGCCTCGCCCAGGCGGACCCGGCGGTTCAGATCGAGGTAGAGGTCCAGGAACTTCAGGATGCGCGCGGCGGGCGCGGCCTCGGCGGCGGCCTCCTCGACCATGGCCTCGAAGCGTTCCAGGCCGCGCATGAAGCAGGCGGCGGCAAGGTCGTCCTTCTTGCGGTAGTAGTAGGTGACGCTGGTGGTGTTCAGCCCGACATTGGCGGCGACGTCGGCCAGGGTCATGCCGCGCACGCCCTGGCGGTTCAGGATGGCCGTAGCCGCCGCCAGGATGCTCTCCTTCTTGCGGGCGTAGCGCGCTGTCGCCGCCCCCGCGACCCGACCGTCATCCATCGTCACATCCCCAAGTCCCGTCACCAAAAATCGGCGGCCGCGCCGGTGACTGGACTGTCCGGTCCAATCTAGGCGCGAGGAGGGCCGGCTTAAAGGGCGCTCCGTCCGTCGAGGGACAATTGGCGCTGACCTAGCGTCAGGGTTTGTCAGGAATGTTTCAGCGCGGCGGGTTTTGACACGGCTTCGCGGGCCATCTCGGTTTCGACCAGATCCAGGAACCTGCGACCGACCAGGCCGCCGGTCTGGCTCTCGACCTGTTCCAGCACCACGACGTCCGAGGCGATCAGGTCGTTCAGCACGATTTCCGGCGTCGCGGTCAGCGGATAGGCGACACCGTCGCGGTACTCGATGGGCGCCAGGGTCAAGTAGCCATAGTTCCGCGCCCGCCGGGCCAGTCGGGCCTGGGTCAGGAACAGGGCCAAAGGATCGAAGAAGCTGTCATTGACGGCGGTGACCGTGAACGCGCCCGAGCCGGGCGGCCCGACGGGGCGTGGGGTGACCGCCGGGGCTTTCCAGCCCTTCGGCGGCTGGCGCAGATTCAGCAGGCTCGAGAGATCGCGGTCCAGGCCGACCTCGTCCGGCGCCTGGGCGATGTCCCAGTCCAGCGCCGGCGTGGCCAGGCCCTGGCGGTTCAGCTCGCCGACGAAGGCGCGCGCGGCCAGGGCGACGCCCAGCTGGTTCCAGTGGATGCCGTTGCGGGGGAACATCTCGTAGCCGAGCTTGCCCCGCTGGGCCTCCAGGGTGGCGCGGCCGTCGACCCAGTGGATGCCCGCTTCGGTCAGCGCTCGCCTGGCGGCGGGATAGACGCTGTCGCGCTTGGCCGCGCAGGGATAGCTGGCGGGAACAAGGTCCGGGAACCAGGTCGTCTTGATCGGGGCCAGCACGTAGACGAATTTCTGACCGCGCGCCTCGAACCAGTCCTGGGCCCGGCGCAGGCGGCGGGCGTAGTCGGGCATGGCCGCGACGTCGACCTTCAGCTTCAGCCCGCAATGGGCTTCGATATAGCTCTCCTCGAACAGCGCGCCCTTGCGGCCCCGGATAATCGAGCCCGAGGCCATGGACGAGGTCCCGAAGGCGTTCCATTGGGCCTGATTGTAGGCGCGGACGATGGCTGGGCGCGGCGGGAGGGCGGCGGCGGCGCGAGCCTCGGCGGCCTTCTGGTACTCGCCATGCCAAAGGGCGGCGGGCGTCAGGGCGATCTTGTCCGGCGGCAGCTGCATGCCCAGCAGGCTCGTGTCGGCGGGCCGTTCCTTCAGGGCCGAGGCGCCGATCGCGCCGAGGCCGGCCAGCACGGCCAGGGCCAGGATCCGGGGCGTCCAGGTGAGCAAAGCGCGCATGGCCTAGAACCGGAAATAGAGGAACGGGTTGAACGTCGTCGTCACGGCCTTGGCGATGGCCAGAACGCCCAGCAGGACGATGGCCAGCGACGCGGCGGCCCGGGCGGCCGGGATCGCGGCGGCGCGCTCGGTCAGGGTGCGGACCAGCGGCGTCGCCGCGACCAGGGCGCCGATCAGGCCGATGGCCATGGCCGCGGCCTCGTGGCTGCGCACCGCCAGGAACTGGCCTTCCAGACCCGGCCGCGCCATGGCGCCCAGCACCGCGCCCAACTGCGGCAGGCCGTGGCTGCGGAAGATCGCCCAGCCGATCATGACCAGCACCAGCGTGCCGGCCACGCGCATCGGCGAGGGCAGGCGCTGGGTCCATGTCCACCAGCTCTGGCGATCAAGCACCATGAACGCCCCATGCCAGACGCCCCACAGCACGAAGGTCCAGGCCGCCCCATGCCACAGACCCGACAGCAGAAAGCAGAGCCACAGGTTCAGATAGGTCCGCGCCGCCCCATGCCGGTTGCCGCCCAGCGGGATGTACAGATAGCTGCGGATCCAGGTGGTCAGCGAGATGTGCCAGCGCTTCCAGAACTCGGTGAAGCTCGTCGCGCCATAGGGATGGGCGAAGTTCTCTCGCAGGCGGAAGCCGAATATCCTCGCCAGGCCCAGCGCCATGTCGGAATAGCCGGCGAAGTCGAAATAGATCTGCACGGTAAAGGCCAGCACGCCGATCCAGGCGCCGGCAAAACCGATCGGACCGTTGGCGGGATCGAAGGCGCGGTCGGCGACCTGGCCGCAGACGTCGGCGATCAGCACCTTTCGCGCCAAGCCCCACAGGAAACGCAGCAAGCCCCAGGTTCGGTCGTCCCAGTCCGCGCGGCGTTCGCGCAGGGCGTCGTCGATCTCGTGATATTTTATGATCGGCCCGGCCAGGACCTTGGGAAAGAAGAACACGAACAGCAGGTAGTCGCGCAAGGACCGGACCCGCTGGCTTTCGCCCCTGCGCAGGTCGACCAGATAGGTGATCTTCTCGAAGACGATGAACGACACGCCCAGCGGCAGGGCGAGGTTCAGGTGCGGCAGCGGTGCGACGCCCAGGGAAGAGAGGGGGGCTGGACGGAGTCGATCAGAAAGTCGGCGTACTTGTAGACGAACAGCAGCAGGATGTTGGCGCTGACCCCGACGGCCAGCCAGCGGCCGCCCTCCGGTCCAGGCCGGGTGACCCTATGGCCAAGGCCATAGTCCAGCAGCGCCGAGGCCAGGACGACGAGCACCGCGACCGGCTCGCCCCACGCGTAGAACAGCAGGCTGGCGACCAGGAGGACGGCGTTCTTCAGGACCCGGGGCGCGAGGACATACAGCAGCAGCGCCGGCGGCAGAACGAAGAACAGGAACAGCGGCGACGAAAAGAGCATGGACCCCCGGCTCGACTTCCCGGGCGAGGGTTAGCGGCGGCGCGGCGGTTTGAACAGGGGGACGACCGTAATCCCGATCAAGAAGCTCTCAGCGTCGCCGCGGGTTCGGCGGTCAGGGCCCGGACGATGGCTTGGGTCAGGGCCAGAGGCGACAATGGCTTGGCGATCGCCCCGTCCATGCCGGCCGCCAGATAGCTGGCCTGCTGGTGGGCCAGGGCGTTGGCGGTCATGGCCAGGATGGGAACCTTGCCGGCCGAGCCCTTCAGGGCGCGGATGCGCTGGGTGGCCTCGATCCCGTCCATGACGGGCATCTGGATGTCCATCAGGATCAGGTCAAAGCCCGCGCGGGCCGCGGCCACGCCCTGGACCCCGTCCTCGGCGGTGGCCACCCGGGCGCCCAACGCCTCCAGCATGCGGCTGGCGATCAGGCGGTTGGTGGCGTTGTCCTCGACCAGCAGCACATTCAGGCCTTCGAACAGCGCGGCGTCGGGCTCGTCGGTATGCGCCGCCGGTTCGGCGCAGGCGTCGGCCTCGACCTCCAGCCAGAAGGTCGAGCCCTTGCCCTGTTCGCTGGTGAAGCCGACCTCGCCGCCCATCATCTCGGCCAGGCGGCGGCAGATCGACAGGCCCAGGCCCGAGCCGCCGAAACGGCGGGTGGTCGAGCCGTCGCCCTGCCGGAAGCGTTCGAACAGGCGCTTGCCGGAGTCCTGGTCGATGCCGACGCCGGTGTCGGTGATCTCGAAGCGCAGGCGCAGCTTGCCCTCAGCGCGCTGGCCCGAGAGGCGCGCGACGACGCCGCCCTCCAGCGTGAACTTCACGGCGTTGCCCAGCAGGTTGAACAGGGCCTGGCGCAGGCGCAGCGGATCGGTGGCCGCCCAACCCAGCTCGCCCTTCTCGCCTCGGCGCGGCGCCTCGACGCGAAGATAGAGGCCCTTCGACTCGGCCTGGGGCCGCAGCATGTCGGCGACGCCGGCCAGCAGCTCGGCCGGATCGACCGGCTCGGAGCCCAGCTCCAGCTTGCCGGCCTCGATCTTCGAGAAGTCGATGATGTCGTTGAGCAGCTCCGACAGCATCTCACCGCAGCCCAGCGCCTCGTTCAGCAGCCGGCGGCCGTCGTCGGTCAGCGTCTCGGTCTTCAACAGGTGCAGCACGCCCAGCACGCCGTTCATGGGGGTGCGGATCTCGTGGCTCATATTGGCCAGGAACTGGCTCTTGGCCTCGGCCGCGCCCAGGGCCGCGTCGCGGGCCTCGACCAGCTCGGTGACGTCCTGGCTGATGCCGATGACGTCCCAGGCGTTCGGACTGGCGCCGCGCACGCCGCGCCAGGCGCAGTGCATGTGCGCCCAGTTGTCGGTCGCGGGATCCAGGTACCGGTAGTCGATCTCGACATGCTCGCCGGTGCGCAGGGTATGGGAGAAGACCTCCCAGACACGCTCGCGGTCCTCGGCGTGGATCGACATCGTCATCTCGGCGATGGTCATGGTCCGCACCCCGCCTTGCGGCGCGCTGGGCGTGGGGATGTCCTGCTCGAAGACGTAGACGCCCTTGCGCGGATCGAAGCGCCAGACATAGACGCCGGCGGCGCTGCGGACCAGTTCATTGGAGCGCTCGGCCTGCTGGCGGGCGATCTCGCGGGCGCGCTCCTCGCTGAAGTCCTGGTAGACGATCATCAGGCCGCCGCCTTCCAAGACCTTGGACTTCGAGCGCACCCAGAGCCAGCCGCCGCCCTTGCGGGCCAGGCGGTGCTCGCCGGACGCCTGGCCGGTCGCCTCCAGCGCCCGCCCGATGTCCTCGATGACCGGCCTGTCGTGCAGGTGGAAGAAGTCGTGCATGTGCCGGCCGACCGACTCGGCGGGCGACCAGCCGGTCAGCTGCACCCAGGCGGGATTGACCCGGGCGATCGTTCGGCCGTCCAGGACGACGAACATGTCGAGGCTGCTCTGGAAGAACCAGTCGGCGGCCGCGGCTTCAATTCTGGAGGCAGCCTCGGCGTCCAAGACCTTGCCCATCCCCGTTTCCTCGTTTTCAATCGATACTCGCAGGATCGGGTAAAGTTTACGTTGCGGCAAAAAGCCCCGTCTTCGATTTCGATTTAGCGGTACGCAAACACGACCAGAGCAGGTCGGAAGGGGAGACCAGGATTTTGAGCACGCCAGAAGCCGTCGGACTATCGAGCGAGCGATTGAAGCGCATCGATAGCTTCATCCAGTCCAAGTATATCGACACCGGAAAACTGCCCTGCGCCCTTACCCAAGTCTGGCGGCGCGGCCAACTGGCCTACACCTCGGTGCTGGGCAGCGCTGATGTCGAGCGGGGAAAGCCGCTGAAGGCCGACAGCCTGTTCCGCATCTACTCAATGACAAAGCCGGTCACGAGTGTGGCCTTCATGATGCTGGTCGAGGACGGCCTGGTGTCGCTGGACGATCCGGTGCACCGCTTCATCCCGGCCTGGCGCGACCTGGGCGTGTTCGCCGCCGGAGTCGAAGGCGCGTTCCAATCGAAGCGCGCCAGCGAGCCGATGCGGACGATCGACCTGCTGCGGCACACCTCGGGCCTGACCTATGGCTTCCAGCAGCGAACCAATGTCGACGCGGCCTATCGCAAGCTGAAGCTGGACGGCGTCGACAGCGAGGGCGGCCTGCAAGGCTTCGTCGACACGCTGGGGACGGTGCCGCTGGAGTTCTCGCCGGGCGAGGCCTGGAACTATTCGGTCTCGACCGACGTGCTGGGCTATCTGGTCGAGAAGATATCGGGGGTGCCGTTCGACGTCTTCCTGAAGACCCGAATCTTCGACCCGCTAAAGATGGTCGACACCGGCTTCTTCGTGCCTGAAAGCCAGCGCGAGCGCTTCACCGCCTGCTACGCCCTGACCCCCTCGGGCCGGGTGGTGCTGCAGGACGATCCGGAGAAGAGCCGCTACTTCAAGGATCCGTCGATGAAGTCGGGCGGCGGCGGCCTGGTCTCGACGGCCGACGACTACATGCGCTTCTGCCGGATGCTGCTGAACGGCGGCGAGCTGGGCGGCGCGCGCCTGCTCAGCCCCAAGACCATCAAGCTGATGACCATGAACCACCTGCCGGGCGGCAAGGAGCTGGTCCAGGTCTCCAAGTCGCTGTTCAGCGAGGCGGTGTTCGAAGGCCTGGGTTTCGGCCTCGGCTTCGCCATGACCATCGACCAGGCCCGGACCAAGAACCTGGGCTCGCTGGGCGAGTATTTCTGGGGCGGCATGGCCTCGACGGCGTTCTGGATCGATCCGGTCGAGGACCTGGCGGTGGTGTTCATGACCCAACTGATGCCGTCGACCTCGTACCCGATCCGCCGGGAGCTGCGGACGCTGGTCTATTCGAGCTTCACCGAAGCGGCAGGGTAGAGGGCTCCCCGGCAATGCGGGGGCGCTGTCACGAGCGAGGGGGGCTATGTTCCTAGGGCCGAGCTTTGATCGGTTAATCTGTGGGTAACTTGTGCGGGACTCGCCATATGGCTATGGACGCCCGCCCACGTCCGGTTCTGGCGAGGCGGCTCGCCAGATAAGGTGTCGGGTTCAAACCCGTGAAGTACCGCCCACCTCAATGCGTTTCGACGACCGCTTCCTCGAAGAACTGAAGTCCCGCCTTCGCCCGTCCGACGTCGTCGGCAAGACGGTGAAGCTGCGCCGGCAGGGGCGTGAGTATGCGGGGCTGTCGCCGTTCACCAAGGAGAAGAGCCCGTCGTTCTTCGTCAATGACGAGAAGGGCTTCTATCACTGCTTCTCCAGCGGCAAGCACGGCGACATCATCAGCTTCCTGCAGGAGACCGAGCGGCTGACCTTCGCCGAGGCGGTGGAGCGCCTGGCGGCCGAGGCCGGCATGAGCCTGCCTGCCGTCGACCCGCACGCCGCCCGCGAGGAACAGAAGCGCTCGTCTCTCGGCGACTGGATGGAGCTGGCGACCGCCTGGTTCGAGAGCGAGCTGCGCCGGCCCGTCGGCCAGGCCGCCCGCGCCTATCTGGAAAAGCGCGGCCTGCCCGAGACCGAGTGGAGCCGCTTCCGCATCGGCTTCGCGCCCAACACCCGCACGGGCCTCAAGGACTATCTGGTCGCCAAGGGCGCCAAGCCGGGCGATCTGGTCGACGCCGGCGTGCTGATCTCGCCCGAGGACGGCGGCCAGCCCTATGACCGCTTCCGCGACCGGATCATCTTCCCGATCACCGACAGCCGGGGGAAGGTGGTGTCGTTCGGCGGGCGGGCCATGGATCCCAACGCCCGCGCCAAATACCTGAACGGTCCCGAGACCGGTCTCTTCCACAAGGGGCGGGTGCTGTACGGCCTGTTCGAGGCCCGCAAGATCCTGCACGAGGGCCAGAGCGGCGGCGGCAAGCCGCCGATGGTGGTGGTCGAGGGCTATATGGACGTCATCGCCTGCCAGCGCGCGGGCGTGCCGGCGGTGGCGGCCATGGGCACGGCCCTGACCGAGGAGCAGATGGAGGGCCTCTGGCGCCTGCATCCGACGCCCACCCTGTGCTTCGACGGCGATAAGGCCGGGCAGCGGGCGGCCGACCGCGCCATCGACCGCGCCCTGCCGCTGCTCAAGCCCGGGCGCTCGTTCCTGTTCTCCATGCCCGTGGGCGGCAAGGACCCCGACGACGTGCTGCGCGAGCAGGGGCCGGCGGCCCTGAAGGCCCAGCTTTCCGACACCAAGCCCTTCGTCGAGGCCCTGTTCGACCGCGAGAAGGCCGTCGAGCCCTTCGACACGCCCGAGCAGCGCACAAACCTCAAGGTCCGCCTGCGCACCCTGGCGGCGACCATCGCCGACAAGGACCTGGCCCACGCCTATAAGGAAGAGCTGCTGGACCGCCTCGACGAGATGCGGGCGGCGCGGCGGGTCAAGACCGACGCCAGCGACGCGGGCCGGCAGCTGTCCCGCCAGCGCTGGGACAACACGCCCCGCAAGGGCGGCTGGGGCAAGCCTCGGATCGAGGGCTCCACGGCCGAGGGCCGCGCGGCCGCCCAGGCCCTGCAGCACGCCCCCAAGCCCTTCTCGGCCGCCCTGCTGATCGCCGCCATCCGCGATCCCAAGGTCGTCGACGACCGCATCGAGGTGCTGATGAACCAGGGCCTGGGCGACGCGCGCCTGGACGGCATCGCCCAAGAGCTGGTGAACCTGCGCATGGAGGCCGACCATGTCGAGACCGGCATGCTGCGCGGCCGCCTGGCCTCGGTCGGCTACGACGCCGGGGTCCTGGCGCTGCTGGAGCGTTCCGCTTCCGGCGTCAAGGCGCTGGATGTCGGCCAAAGCGCCGCCCAGAACCCGGAAGAAGCCATCCGCGTCCTCTGGTCGCAGGCCTTCGACCTTCTGATCCGCCTGACGGCCCTGGAGCGGGCGGTCGACGACGCCAAGATCGACCTGGTCGATGACAGCGATTTCCAGACCCTGCTGCGCCTGAAGACCGAAAGGGACGCGGTCAAGCGCCTGATCGACAGCGGCGGATGGACCGATCCGGAGATGGTTTCGCAGGTCTTGCACTAGCCTCCGTCCGTCCCGGACAGGGTCGGGTTGTCGCAAATGTTTGCAGTAGCGGGGCCGTGCCATCTTGACACCGGCGTCACCCAAAGCCATTTGCCGACTCAAGGATTTGCCAAGCAGCTGATTGACATCGCTCGGGCCGCCGTTGCGCGCGCCCTCATCGAAACAGGATGTCACCCTCGCCGCGGCCCCAGGTCCCCAGCGGTCGCCGACCCGATCAGGGAAAGCGTCAGGCCGCGCCCACGCCATATGGTCTCCGCCGGGTCTCTCGCGGAGCGCTTCCACATGGACAGCCCGGGCGCGTCTGGCGAATTCTGACGGGAACGTGATCCCTGGGAAAGCGCTGACTCAGAACCCTGACTTGCTGGGGGAAGCGCGCGACGGGCAGGCGACTCCTTTTCGATACGGATTTTTTCGGCGCCGCTCTTGCACGACGGCGGTGTCGATTTCGGAGAGCTTGATGAGCAACAATTCCTCGGCCGAGACGGAAGCGCCCGAAACCAACGGCGGTGACGGCCCCCTGCTCGACCTGACCGACGCCGGCGTAAAGAAGTTCATCAAGCAGGCCAAGGCCCGCGGCTACGTCACGATGGACGAGCTGAACAAGGTTCTGCCGTCCGAGGAAGTCAGCCCTGACGCCATCGAAGACACCCTCGCCATGCTGAGCGAGATGGGCGTCAACGTGGTCGAGGCCGAAGAAGACGCCGAGGGCCAGGAAGGTGGCGAAGTCGCCACCCGCGACGAGAACACCACGGTCATCACCAGCGAGAAGCCGGCCGCCTACGACCGCACCGACGACCCCGTGCGCATGTATCTGCGCGAAATGGGTTCGGTCGAGCTGCTGTCGCGCGAGGGCGAAATCGCCATCGCCAAGCGCATCGAGGCCGGCCGCGACACCATGATCCGCGGTCTGTGCGAATCCGCCCTGACCTTCGAAGCCATCATGGTGTGGCGCGAGGAACTGGGCACGGGCCGCATCCTGCTGCGCGAAGTCATCGACCTGGAAGGCACCTACGCCGCCATCAACGGCGTCGCGGCCCAGCCGGCCGCCGACGAGGATGAAGCCGAACCGGCCGAGCCCGTCGACCAGGAAGCCGGCGCCGAACCCAAGCCCGAGGGCGAAGGTGACGACGACGACGATTTCGACGACGGCGCCGGCCCGACCGTCAGCGCCATGGAAGGCGAGCTGCGCGAAGGCGTGATGGCCATCCTGGACGCCATCGCCAGCGAGTTCGAGAACTTCCGCAAGCTGCAGGACAAGCTGGTCGGCAGCCGCCTGAAGGGCGAGGACCTGACCGACGCCGATCGCAAGGCCTATGAGGGCCTGTCGCAGACGATCATCCAGCACCTGAAGACGCTGAAGCTGAACAACAACCGCATCGAGGCTCTGGTCGAGCAGCTCTATGCGATCAACAAGCGCCTGATCGGCCTGGAAGGCCGCCTGCTGCGCCTGGCCGACAGCTACGGCATCAGCCGTGGCGAGTTCCTGAAGGCCTATTTCGGTTCGGAGCTGAACCCGACCTGGTCGGATCAGGTCAAGGCCATGGGCGTGCGCTGGACCAAGTTCGTCGAGAACGACAGCCAGTCGGTCCTCGACATCCGTGGCGAGATCGCCGCCCTGGCCACCGAGACCGGCGTGCCGATCGACGACTATCGCCGCATCGTCCAGACGGTCCAGAAGGGCGAGCGTGAAGCCCGCCAGGCCAAGAAGGAAATGGTCGAGGCCAACCTGCGTCTCGTGATCTCGATCGCCAAGAAGTACACCAACCGCGGCCTGCAGTTCCTGGACCTGATCCAGGAAGGCAATATCGGCCTGATGAAGGCCGTCGATAAGTTCGAATATCGTCGCGGCTACAAGTTCTCGACCTACGCCACCTGGTGGATCCGTCAGGCCATCACCCGCTCGATCGCCGACCAGGCCCGCACCATCCGCATCCCGGTGCACATGATCGAGACGATTAACAAGATCGTCCGCACCAGCCGCCAGATGCTGCACGAGATCGGTCGCGAGCCGACCCCGGAAGAGCTGGCCGAAAAGCTGGCCATGCCGCTGGAAAAGGTCCGCAAGGTCCTGAAGATCGCCAAGGAGCCGATCTCGCTCGAAACGCCGATCGGCGACGAGGAAGACAGCCACCTGGGCGACTTCATCGAGGACAAGAACGCCATCCTGCCGATCGACGCGGCCATCCAGAGCAACCTGCGGGAAACCACCACCCGCGTGCTGGCCTCGCTGACCCCCCGGGAAGAACGGGTTCTGCGGATGCGTTTCGGCATCGGCATGAACACCGACCACACCCTGGAAGAAGTCGGCCAGCAGTTCTCGGTCACCCGCGAACGCATCCGCCAGATCGAAGCCAAGGCCCTGCGCAAGCTGAAGCACCCCTCGCGGTCGCGGAAGCTGCGGAGCTTCCTGGACTCCTAGGAGTTCGGGCTCAGCCTGAATACAGAAGACGCCCCGGTCGCAAGGCCGGGGCGTTTTCGTTTGATCCTCCCCTTTCGGGGACCACCCCGTCAGGCGTTTTCGAGGGTTCTCGCCTGGGGCTGGTGGTCGTCGAGGGCCATGTTCGGGTCGGCCATCTCGGTGACGGCATTGGCGAAGCCGAGATATTCGGCGGCGAAGGTCGGGGGCAGCAGTTCGACCAGCCAGGTGTTCTCGATCCACACCTCGACCACGCGGAAGTGGCCGCCGCGATCGCAGATGAAGGCGTCCCAGCCCTTGGCCTGGGCGCGGGCCAGCACGTCTTCCTGGCTCATGGCGACGCTCAGCGCGAAGTGGGTCGGCGAGCGGCCGAGGGCCTCCGGCTGCCGCAGGAAGATCGCGCCGGGCTCACCGTTCGGAATCATGACGCTGCCGGCGGGATAGATCTCGACGGCGGTGCCATGGCCGTCGGCCTTGAACACCATGCAACTGCCGGGATTGGGCGGGAAGTCGACGACGATCCCGTTCATGATGTCGGCGAAGAACTGGCCCACGCCTTGAGGATCGGCGGCGGCGACGGACAGATGATGGATCATTTCATTTTCCCTTTGTCGAGGCGCAGCCGATCCCGTGGCGCGCGACGACTGCCGCGCGCAGGATTTAAGCTCACCTTTTGCTGTTCACTGATCGGCGTTACGCGCCGAGGCCGCGCGATTTACGGGCGGTCCGGGTAAGTCTCAACTTACAAGACCGTCATGAAGCCGATTTAACCTTGAGCTGGACCACCCTGAACCTTGCCTGACCTTGGCGAACGTAACGGGCGCGGGCTAGCCGCGACCCGCGCGCCTGTCGCGGCGTGCGCGACGGACGGGGCCGTGGATGAGACCAGGCGATGAAACTCAGGCGTGCGCGGCGTCGCCCTGCTCAGCGTGGTCGATGGGTTCGGACCGGCCTTCCAGCGCCCGGGCGACGGCCGCGAACAGCTCCTCGCGGCGGATTGGCTTGGGCACGTGGTCGTCCATGCCGGCGGCGCGACAGCGGGCGATCTGCTCGGGCAGGGCATCGGCGCTGAGCGCGATGATCGGGATCGCCGACACGGGACCGGGCAGGGCGCGGATGGCGCGCGTGGCGGTCAGGCCGTCCATCCCCGGCATGTGTACGTCCATCAGGACGAGATCGAAGCCGCCGGCCTTGACCGCCTCGAGCGCCTGGGCCCCGTCCTCGGCGGTGGTCACCTCGCAGCCAGCCAGGGTCAGCAGGGCCATGCCCAACTCGCGGTTCATCGGGTGGTCGTCGACCAGAAGCACGCGGGCGGCGCGCTCGGGCGCGGTCTCCGGCGCGGGGCAGGCGGCCGAGGCCGGCCCGACGGCCGGCTGGGCGGTCAGGGTGATCCAGAAGCGGGCGCCGTGGTCCAACTGGCTCTCGACGCCGATCTCGCCATCCATGGCGCTGACCAGGGCCTTGCTGATCGCCAGGCCCAGGCCGGTGCCGCCATAGCTGCGGCTGATCGAGCTGTCGCCTTGCGAGAAGCGCTGGAAGAGCTTGGTCTGGACCTCGGGGGCGATGCCGATGCCGGTGTCGGTGATCTCGAAGCGCAAGGCGCCAGGGGCGGGGCCGGCGGTCAGGCACGCGACCACGCCGCCTTCGCGGGTGAACTTCACGGCATTGGCCAGGACGTTCAGCAGCACCTGGCGCAGGCGGGTCTCGTCGAGGGCCAGGGGCGCGTCGACGTCGCCTTCGAACATCGTCCGCAGATAGAGGCCCTTGGCCGCCGCCTCGGGGGTGACGATGTCCACGGCGTCGCGCAGCAGGGCGGCGGGCGAGACGGGCGTCAGGGTCAGGTCCAGGCGGCCGGCCTCGACCTTGGCGAAGTCCAGCAGGTCGCCGACGATCTCGGCCAGCGAGCGGCCGGCGCGACCGACCAGGTCGAGGCGCCGACGGTTCTCGGTCGAAAGGGTCGGATCGTCGGCCACCAGCGCGGCGAAGCCCAGGATGCTGTTCAGCGGCGTGCGGATCTCGTGGCTGATGGTGGCCACGAAGTCGGACTTGGCGCGGTTGGCGGCCTGGGCCCTGGCCTGGGCGGCGCGGGCGGCGGCGGTCCGGCGGACCAGCAGGGCCTGAAGGCGCGCCTGGCGGCCCAGGGCCAGGGCGGAGACCAGGCCGACGGCGTAGAGCACGATGTGGAAGATCAGGGCGTGGCGCAGCGGACCCAGCGCCGCCTTGATGTCGATGCCTGTGCGATGGAGCACGGCCGGGATCGCCACGGCCATCGAGCCGGTCACCGCGATCGCCACGGCGCGCGGTCCGCCCCGGAAGGCGGCCAGCAGGACGGGGGCGAACAGCATCACCCGGTAGTCGCCGTCGATGGCGAAGATGACAGCCGAGGTCGCCAGGACCAGGCCCTGGGTGGCCAGGCCTTCCAGCGGGCGGACCTTGAAGCCCTCGCGATGGCGGCGGTCCGCCAGGATCAGCACGACGGGCAGGGCGATGGCCGCCCCCAGCACGTTCGAGGCGGTCCATTCGCTCCAGTTGTGGAAGAACGGCCGCGCGCGGCTGGCCATCAGCAGGCCATTGACCAGCGCCGAGCCGATGGCCGTCAGGATCGAGGCGGAGGCGATCACCGCCAGCAATCCGCGCGAGTCTCGGACCCTGGCCGGCACGCCGATCGCCCGCATCACGAGCGCGATGATGATGGTCTGGGGCGTATCCAGGACCGAAACGATGGCCACGAAACGCCACGGCACGCCGAGCGCCAGCTCCAGCCCGATATGCACCAGCGTGGTGGCGATCAGGAAGCCGATCGCCTGGCGGCGCGGCAGCACCATGAGGGCCGCGATCGCCACCGCGTTGGCGGTCCAGAGCGTCGGCACGTTGCGCAGGAAGCTGGCCAGGAAAAGACTGTAGGCCATGGCCGCCGCATAGGCGCACACCAGCGCTATGGGCTTGGCGTTGGCTCGGATGTCCTTGACGCTGGCGGAGGCCCACATCGTGGCGATGGCCCTAGTCGCGGATCGCGATCAGCGACTTGGTCAGGCCGACGAAGGTCTCGTCGACATGGCGCGCGTCGGGGAACAGGAATTTGAACTGCGCCTTGTCCAGCAGCCGCGCGTGCTGGACGTCGCGCATGGCCGCGCCGATGTCGGGCGCCTTTTGCGAGAAGCCGTGCGGGCGCTTCATCAGCAGCTTGGCCCGCGTCTGCTCGGAGCGCCAATGGAAGAACGGGCTGGAGAAGTGCGGCTCGATCGGGAACCAGAAATACGGCGTCTGGACATAGTAGCGCGGCGCCAGGCGCCGGGTTTCCTTGGCGAAGGCCTCCATCCGAACCCAGTCGCCCACGTGCTCGACAACCGAGTTGGAGTGCACGAGGTCAAAGCTCAGGTCGGCGTGCTCGCGCATGTCGCAGGCGTCGCCGACCGCGGCCGTGAACAGCGGATCGTCCACGGTGAAAGGCTGGGGATTGAACAGGCTGATATGGACCTTGTTCGCCTCGAGAAATTTCCGGTCGAACAGGATGTTCCAATAGGTCGGCTCGCCCCCGAGATCGGCGATGCGGCACTGGCCGCGCTCGGCGAAGGTCTTCTCGATCAGGGTGACCACGCGCGCGGCGCGGGCACGGCGGAAGCGCGCCGACAGCGACTGGTCGCTGTCCATGTCCTGGAGGGCGTGGATCAGTTTCATGCGGCCACCTTGTCTCGGGCCGCTTGAGATTTCGTATACGCAAACTGGTGTTTTCGCGGAAACGCCCCTACCGGGAAAGCGTCTCCGCCAGGGCCTGGAACATTGGCTTCGGCCGTCCCGCGCCGTCGAAGGGGAGGGGCTGCTCGGTCGACAGCCGGGCGTGCAGCCAGCTGTCGTTGTCGCGCAGGCCCCAGACGGTGAAGGCGAAGCGCTGCTGCCGAGGCAGGTCCATATAGGCCCCCGCCAGCTCGCGGGTCAGATCGGCCTGGCGGTTCAGAAGGTCGGGCAGGCGCGAGAGGTTGGGCTTGGCGCCCAGCGAGATGTCCAGCTCGGACACGTGGATCGGCAGGCCGAAACTGGCCAGGTCGCGCATGGCCGCGCGGCACAGGCCTGGCCGGGTCTCGTCGATATCCAGATGGCTCTGGGTTCCGATGCCGCCGATCGGCGCGCCGGCCTTAAGCAGGCGCTCGACCGTACGCATGAAGGTCGCGCGCTTTTTGGGCGTATTTTCGAGATTGTAGTCGTTGATGAACAAAACCGCGTTCGGGTCGGCTTCCTTGGCGTGATGGAAGGCCAGGACCATGTGCTCGTCGACGCCCAGGTTGCGCGTCCAGACCGACTGGCGCAGGTCCACGCCGTTGTCGTCCACCGTCTCGTTAATCACGTCCCAGCCCACCGCCTGGCCGCGATAGCGCCCGGCGACGGCCAGGATATAGTTGCGATAGGCATCGGCGAACCGCTTGCCCTGGCCATCCAGCTTCAGGAAGGCGGGCATGGCCTGCGCGTACCAGACCAGGGTCGTGCAATAGAGCCGGATCCCGTTGCTTCGGGCGAACGCGGCGATGGCGTCGGGTCGGTCGAAGCGGAAGCTGCCGTCGTCCTGGAGGATGTACTCCATCTTCATCTCCCACTCGGGGGTGAGCTGGGCGTAGTTCCGGACGAACAGGTCGGCATAGGCCGGGTCCTGAATCTGGGCGTGCTGCACGCAGGCGCCGACCGGCGTCGCGGCGATCGACTTCAAGGGCGTGGCGACGATCGGGCGCCCGGGGGGCTGGCTGGCGGCCTCGCGTCCGCACGCCGAGACGGCGAAGGCCGAGGCGATGGCCGAGCGGCGCGTGAGCCGCCTCACGTCAGCGCGCGCCCATGGCGGCGCGGCGGATGCTCACCTCGTCCATCTGGGCGGCCTCGTAGGCGCCCAGCTTCTTGGCGGCGAGGATCTTGGCCTGGTCGGCGACGTGCTCGTATTTCTTGAGGTTCTCGAAGGCCTCGGAGAGGGCGTCGCGGGCGCCGACCTCTTCCTGCAGGCACTGCTCGATCTGCACCAGCATGTCGGCCTTGCGGCGCTTGTGGCCCTCGCGATAGCCGATCATGTACCAGCCGGCGCTGGCGTCGCCCTCGGCGCTCTTGGCCTCGGCTTCCGCTTCGGCATCCATCATGGCGATGCGCAGCTCAGCCGCCATGCGGCGTTCGGTGATGTCGGCGAGGCGTTTTTGCAGCGTCTCGACCTCGTGGTTCGAGATGCGGATCAGCGAGGCGGCCCACTTGGTCATCAGTACTCACTCGCCAGGATCTGCCCCAGATGACCGAAAGAGTCGTCCAGAGACGTTGCTTCTTCCTTATCCTGGCTGAGGAAAGCCTCAATCGCAGGATTTAGGCGGATCGCGCGGTCGACCACGGGGTCGGCCCCGGCGCGATA
Source organism: Caulobacter sp. FWC2 (assembly GCF_002742625.1). Lineage (NCBI taxonomy): Bacteria > Pseudomonadati > Pseudomonadota > Alphaproteobacteria > Caulobacterales > Caulobacteraceae > Caulobacter > Caulobacter sp. FWC2. The sequence continues at coordinate 4,347,375 of NZ_PEBF01000001.1, read as the reverse complement.
CGCGCCGATGCGGATCAGTTCTTCCATGTTGGCGTAGGCGGCCATCACCTGGCGCGCGCCCTTGACGATCTCGCGCTCGTGCGGGTGCTGGCAGCCCGGCATGGTCCGGCTGATCGACTTCAGCACGTTGATGGCGGGGAAGCGGCCGCGCTCGGCGATGGCCCGCTCCATGACGATGTGGCCGTCCAGGATACCGCGCGTCGCGTCGGCGATCGGCTCGTTGTGGTCGTCGCCGTCCACCAGCACGGTGAAGAGGGCGGTGATCGGGCCAGCCGTGGTGCCATCGGCGCGGATCGGGCCGGGGCCGGCGCGCTCCAGCAGCTTGGGCAGCTCGGTGAAGACGGTGGGCGTATAGCCCTTGGTGGTCGGCGGCTCGCCGGCGGCCAGGCCGATCTCGCGCTGGGCCATGGCGAAGCGGGTTACCGAGTCCATCAGGCACAGGACTTCCAGGTCCTGGTCGCGCAGGTACTCGGAGATCGCCAGGGTCATGTAGGCGGCCTGGCGGCGGGTCAGGGCCGGCTCGTCCGAGGTGGCGACCACGACGATGGCGCGCTTGAGGCCCTCCTCGCCCAGGGTCTCCTCGATGAACTCGCGCACCTCGCGGCCCCGCTCGCCGATCAGGCCGACGACGACGGCGTCGCAGGTGGCCTCCTTGGCCAGCATCGACAGCAGCACAGACTTGCCGACGCCCGAGCCGGCGAAGATGCCCAGGCGCTGGCCCCGGCAGGTGGTGGTGAAGACGTTCATCGAGCGCACGCCCAGGTCCAGGCGCTCGCCGACGCGGCCCCGGGCGTGGGCCGGCGGCGGCGAGGTCTTCAGCGGATAGGGAACCTCGCCCTGGGACAACGGACCCAGACCGTCGATCGGCTCGCCGAAGGCGTTGATGATGCGGCCCAGCCAAGCCTTGGTCGGGCGGACGACCGCGCCTTCCGGCATGAAGCGGATTTCCGCGCCGGGGCCGACGCCCTCGACCGGACCGAACGGCATCAGCAGGGCGCGGGTCTCGCGGAAGCCCACGACCTCGGCCGGCAGGGGCTTCTGGCCCGGCCGCTCGATCTCGACCCGGGCCCCGACCGTCAGCCGGGTCAGGCCGCCGCGAACCTCGATCAGCAGGCCGTTCACGGCCGCCACACGGCCAAAGATGGTCAGCGGATCGATACGTTCGACAGCGGCGATGAGGCTACGCAAGACGGCTCCTAAACAGCACCGAACCTGTCCGTCGGACAGGTTCGGCGTCTATTCCTTCGAGCGTGACGGCCGCCAAAACCGCAGACACTTTTGGCTGTCACGCTCGTGGGCGCAGACTCGACCATCGTGGTTAATCGGGTGTGAACTCAGCCCTTCGGAAGCGACTTGGCCGGTGCGACCAATTGGTCGGTGAAGAACCGGGTCACCGAGGCGTTGAAATCGCGGTGGAAGGCGCGGCGGTCGAAGCTCGGGGCGCTGGCGCACAGCGCTTGGCTCGCGCCCTGCGGAGCGGTGTCGCAGGGCGTGAGGAAGTCGAAGTGCCGCGCGCCCTCGACGACGTGATAGTCGTGCGGGCGGCCGAGGTTGCGGTGCACGGCCTCGGCATAGTCGTCGCCGGGCAGGATCTCGTCGTCGGCGGCCTTCCACAACTGAATCGGGGCCTTGATCCCCTTCAGTCCGCTTTTGCCGAACGTGAAGCCCAGGGCCGGGGCGGCTGAGACCACGGCCTTGATCCGATCGTCGTGAACCCACTTGGCGGTCAGGGCGCCGGCCGGGATCGGATGGCCGGCGGTCAGCTTGCAGTCGAAGTTCTTCGGATGGGCCAGGCAGTGGCCGGGCACGCGGGACAGGTGCGGCTCGCCGCCCGCCGCCGCCAGCACCGTGAAGCCGCCCGACGAGAAGCCGAACGCCCCGACCTTGTCCGGATCGATCCTGGCCTTCAGCGGCGAGCTTTCCAGCATCCAGCCGATCAGGGCCGACAGCGCGGCGGGCCGGTCGGCCATGGCGGTGGCGCGGCTCTGGTCCTTGTAGTTGTCGCCGGGATGGGTGAGGGCGGCGACGACGAACCCGGCCTCGGCCAGGGCTTGGGCGGTGTCGGCATGACCGCCGAAGAAGCCGCCATTGCCGTGCGACATGACGATCAGCGGCAGGTGCGCGCCAACGATCGGCGCGCCGGCCGCCACCGTGTGGCCCCAGGAGCCCAGGGGCATGAAGGCAGGCGAGGCGTCGGTGGGATACCAGACCCCGACCTCGACCGGCGGTCCGTCGGGGCGCGGCTCATGCAGCACCATGAACCCGGCGTTGGCGGCGATCGCCTGGGACGAGGCGGCGGCCGTCAGCAGGACGGCGAACAGGACAGTACGGAACGACATGGCGACCCTTCAGCGAATGACGATGAAGCCGCTGTGGTCGTTGGAGCTCCGCCCCGCCACGGCGTTTGCGCGAATGGGCGAACGGGTTCGCGGGTGGGCGGATGGGGAGAGGCTGGCGACTCCGCGCAGCGTCGCTCTATAGGAAGGGCATGACCGCCCGTCGCTCCAACCCGCCGCTGCTGGGGACCGCCCGTGAATGGGCAGTCGACCTCGTCGTGGCCGTGGGCATCGGCGTGCTGCTGGGGCTGATGGGGCCGTTCGGCAGCTTCTTCAACGGTGGGCCCGGGGTCCGGATCGCCTACTGGGTGGGCAGCGTCGTCACCGGCATGGCTGTCATCAGCGGCCTGGCGCGGCTGGGTCTGGCGCTGGCCTGGCGACGGCGATGGCCGCTCTGGCTGATCCTGCCGGCGGTGGTGCTGATCGGCGCCTTGCTGCAAGGCGCGCCGCTGCGCCTCGTCGCGGTGGCCCTGTGGCCGGAGATCGGCCGGCTGGTCACGCCGCTGGCCTGGTACGGCCAATGCGTGGCGATCACGACGCCGATCGTCCTGGCCTACTATTTCATCCGCATCCGCCCGCTCGTGCGGGCCCACGCGCGCGAGGCGTTGGTCCCGGTGGCGACGCCCGCCGCGACCCTCGACCCCGGCGCGGTGCTCTATCTGCGGATGGAGGACCACTATGTCCGGATCCGCACCGAGCGCGGCTCGCGGCTGGAGATCGGGCCCCTGGCGCGGGTGACGGCGGGGCTCTCGGGCGTGGAGGGGCTGCAGACCCACCGCTCGTGGTGGGTGGCCCGGCGCGCGATCGAAGGCGTCGAACGCGATGGCCGCAACCTGCGTCTGCGGCTCGTCGACGGGCAAACCGCCCCCGTCAGCCGCGCCTCGGTCGCCAAGCTGCGCGCCGCCGGCTGGCTGGCCGAAGAAAATCCAACCTAGCGCCGCGACAAGGCGTCGCGCCCATCCCGGCCCGCCAAGCTCGCATTAGCCCTGATCCGTCGGCGGACGCCTTGAAGCGCCGGCATGGCGTTCAAATTCTCGCGACGGAACGTCGCAATCTCGCCTCGAAGGCGAGCCCGGATCTTAACGCCGTAACGGTGTTCGGATCATTGCGGATGCACGGATTTTAGGGATTTCGCGACCTGAATTAGCAACCTGGAAAGGCGCCCTGCGACGCCTGCGACCAATGTGTCCGGGGGTGCGTCGACGGCTTGCACCCGATTCGCAAATCAGATTAACCATTCGGCCAACGGAAACATTCACCATTAACCAGTCTTAAATTAACTCGTCGGCAAAGTGGCCGAAGGGTTTTGCGGCGGACTTCCGCCTTAAGACGTTCGAATACGCCAGTTTTGGTGTGGAGGGGCTCATGCGCGTACTGTTGATCGAGGATGACAGCGCGACTGCGCAGACCATCGAGTTGATGCTGAAGTCTGAAGGCTTCAACGTCTATACGACGGATCTGGGTGAAGAAGGCGTGGATCTGGGCAAGATCTACGACTACGATCTCATCCTGCTCGATCTCAATCTTCCTGACATGAGCGGCATCGATGTTCTGCGCACCTTGCGGGTCGCGAAGATCAACACGCCGATCATGATCCTGTCGGGTTCTTCGGAGATCGACACGAAGGTGAAGACCTTCTCGGGCGGCGCCGACGACTACATGACCAAGCCCTTCCACAAGGACGAGATGATCGCCCGCATCCATGCGGTGGTTCGTCGTTCGAAGGGTCACGCCCAATCGGTCATCAAGACCGGCGACATCGTGGTCAACCTGGACGCCAAGACGGTCGAAGTGAACAGCAACCGCGTTCACCTGACCGGCAAGGAATACCAGATGCTGGAGCTGCTTTCCCTGCGCAAGGGCACGACCCTGACCAAGGAAATGTTCCTGAACCACCTGTACGGCGGCATGGACGAGCCGGAACTGAAGATCATCGACGTCTTCATCTGCAAGCTGCGCAAGAAGCTGGCGGCCTCGGCCCACGGCAAGCACCACATCGAGACGGTCTGGGGCCGCGGCTACGTGCTGCGCGACCCGAACGAGCAGGTTAACGCCGCCTAATTAGGACGATTTCGGTAGGCGTAATCCTACCGCGAAGACAAGACGCCCGCCGGAACCGGCGGGCGTTTTCTTTTATAGATCATATGGTTACGCTTCGGGTCTTAATTGGCATTAACCATGTCGTGACAAAACGACCGAAGCGCCAAATAGTCCTTGCCGCCGAGAGCACGCCTCGCGCATGGTCCGGCCCGACGATTGCTGGGGGGCTACCCGGCCGTGTCATTTTGACTTGCGCGGCATCGAACCGACGGGGGCACGATGCAGGAATTTGATCCGCGACGCAGCGCCACGCGCTGGGCGCCGAGGGTGTTCACCGCCGTGGCTGGCCTGGCCGCCCTGGCGCTGGGCTGGAAGCTGACCGCCGACGACGTGAAGCCGGCCTCAGTCCGCGCGCCCCTTGATCCTGCCGCCCTCGCGGCCCTGCAGCACGTGGCCTTCGCCAGCGCCGAGGCCCAGCCCGGGTTCGAGCGTCCCGAGAACATCGCCGTCAAGGTTCGTCCCGGTGAGACCCTGCAGGGCGCCGTGCAACGGGCCGGCGTCGCCCCCGAGGACGCCCAGGCGGTCGTCGCGACGCTTCAGGGCGCCATCGACACCGTCAACATCAAGGCGGGCATGGCCTTCGAGGCCGCCATCGCCCAGCGCCGCAGTGGTCGTGGAGGAATTGGGGGAGGCCCGGCCCGCCTGATCGGCCTGTCGATGCGCACCAGCCCCAACTCGACCCTGACCGTCTCGCGCACCTTCGACGGCGCCCTGCGCCTGCGCGAGCTGGAAGAGAAGATCAAGGACGAGAAGAAGGTCGCCTGCGGCGAGATGAACGGCTCGTTCTACGAGAGCGTGGCCAATGTCGGCGGCACGCCGGCCGTGATCAGCGAGGCGGCCAAGCTGTTTTCGCACAAGATCGACTTCTCGCGCGACATCCACGAGGGCGACCGCTTCTGCCTGGTGTTCGACCGCAAGGTCACCGAGAGCGGCCGCACCATCGAGGCTGGCGACCTGGAATATGCCGAGGTCAAGGGCCAGAAGTTCTACGCCTTCGACCGCCGCGACAGCGACGGCAAGCCGCAGTTTTTCGACGAACTGGGCAAGAACATCAAAGGCTTCCTGCTGCGCACCCCCGTGGACGGCGCGCGGATCACCTCGGTGTTCGGCATGCGCAAGCACCCCGTGCTGGGCTACACCCGCGCCCACCAGGGCGTCGACTTTGGGGCGGGCACCGGCACGCCGATTCTGGCCGCCGGCGATGGCGTCGTGCTGGAGGCCAAGCGCTGGGGCGGCTATGGCAACTGGCTGCGCATCCGCCACGCGGGCCAGTGGGACACCGGCTACGGCCACATCTCGCGCTACGCGCCCGGCATCCACGCCGGCTCGCGCGTTCGTCAGGGCCAGGTGGTCGCCTATGTCGGCGCGACCGGTTTGGCGTCCGGTCCGCACCTGCACTACGAGGTCTGGCTGAAGGGCCAGCGGGTCAATCCGATCGGCGCGAAGGTCCCGCAGGGCACGATCCTGGCCGGCTCGGAACTGGCCTCGTTCAAGTCGCAGAAGTCGCGCATCGACCGGATGCTGGCCGAAGGCGGCCAACCCGTCAGCGGCGACGACACCCCGAAACTGGCCCTGGCGGATATTGAAAAGGCCAAGACCTCGCTGCGCTAACCGACAGCCGCCTGGATCCCCGCCAGCAGGTTCGCCGCCGTGATCGGCTTGGCGACGTGCAGGTCGGCGCCGGCTTCCAGGGTCTGTTCGCGATGGCCGGTCAGGGCGTTGGCGCTCAGCATGATGATCGGAGTGCGGGCCGCGCCGCTCCGGGCCTCCAGCGCGCGTAGGGCGCGGGTTGCGGCCAGACCGTCCATGCGCGGCATCTGCATGTCCATCAGCACCACGTCGAAGGTCGCGGCCCGGAAGGCGTCGATGGCCTCCAGCCCGTCATTGACGGTGACGACCTCGGCCCCCTGGGTCGCCAGGATCAGCTGAGCCACGCGCTGATTTGTCGGGTGGTCCTCGACCAGCAGAACCCGCAGCGGGGCGCTGTCGCTGTCGATCGGCGCGGCCAGGATGTCGCGCGGCTCATCGGCCGGCTCAAGCGGCGCAGGGGGCAGGCGCAGCGACACGGTGAAGCGGCTGCCGACCCCGGGGGTCGAGGCGGCCGAGATCTCACCGCCCATCATCTCGACCAGCGAGCGACAGATCGACAGGCCCAGGCCCGTGCCGCCGAACCGGCGACTGATCGAGGCGTCGGCCTGGTGGAAGCGACTGAACAGCCCGGCGGCGTGGTCGGCGTCGAAGCCGATGCCGGTGTCCTCGATCTCGAAGGTGATGGCGGTCTCGTCGCCAATCGGCTCGGTGCGGACCCGCAGGGTCACCGCGCCGGCCGCCGTGAACTTGATGGCGTTCGACAGCAGGTTGCCGATCACCTGGCTGATGCGCGTGCCGTCGCCCTGGTAACGGCCGCCCGTTTCCCTGGCCGCCGCGTCCAGGCCCTCCACCCGCAGGGTCAGGCCCTTTTCCACGGCCCGGCGGCGCATGATCTCGATGCAGGCGCGTAGCGTCTGGTCGAGGTCGAACGGTCTCCGCTCCAGCTCCAGTTGGCCGGCCTCGATCTTGGCTACGTCCAGGAAGTCGGACACCAGCCGCTCCAGGGTGGCGCCCGAGTCCCGGATCAGGCCGATCATCTCGGCCTGATCGGGGCTCAGCGGGGTGCGGGCCAGGGCGTCGACGACGCCGATGACGCCGTTCAGCGGCGTGCGGATCTCGTGGCTGATATTGGCGAGAAAGTCGGTCTTGGCGCGGTTGGCCGCTTCGGCGGCCGCCTTGGCCTCGACCAGCGCCCGGTCGGCGGCCACGCGCTCGGTCACGTCGCGCGCGACGCCATAGATGCGGTCGCCCAGGCGCTGGGCGCGCCATTCCAGGGTCAGATAGTGTCCTTCGACGTGGCGATAGCGATTGGTGAAGCCCATGACCGGGTCATCGTCCCGACGGTTCTGGACCTCGAGCACGCTCTTCTGGGTGTCTGGCATGTCGTCGGGATGGACCAGGCGCAGCAGCGGCCCGCCTTCCATGTCCTCGGGGCGGTGGCCCAGCTTGGTGAACCAGGAGCGGCTGGCCTTCAGCACGCGGCCGTCGATATCCCGGATCACCAGAAGGTCCAGGGACACGTCGAAAAAGGCGCTGATATCCTCGGCCAGGCTCTCGTGGTGGGTCGTCTGGGTCATGGCGACCGAAATCCTTACTGACGCCGGAACGCCGAAGCGCCGATGTAAAACATCGATATCAGTGACGATTGATAGATGTGAACAACCTTGAGGGGTTTTCGGAAAGACTTGTCTAATGCGTCGATAGGTCACCCGTATCAGTCAACGCGACGGTCTAAAGAACGAGGTTATTTCGTCGTCTCTCAGTGACTATTTGCACATTTGCCGAGATTGAAGCCAGGCGCCCCAGGGCCTAGAAGCACCGCTTGCCTGCAGCGAGCCTGTCTTGACCCCTTCCCGCGTTGACCTCTTCAAAGACCGCCGCTTCGTCGTCGGGATCGCCGTGTTGTGCTGTCTGCTCTGGGGCAGCGCCTTTCCGGCGGTGAAGGCGGGTTACGCCCTGCTGCATGTGGCCAAGACCGACATGGCCACGCAGATGCTGTTCGCTGGCTGGCGCTTCCTGGGGGCGGGTCTGATCCTTCTGGTCTTGGCCGTGCTGGGCCGGCGCTCGATCGCCTTGCCGCGCGAACGGATCGCCTCGGTGGTGGGTCTGGGCTTCGTCCAGACCACGCTGCAGTACGTGTTCTTCTATGTGGGCCTGGCGCATGCCAGCGGCGTGAAGTCGTCGATCATGAACGGCACGGGCGCGTTCTTCAGCGTGATCCTGGCGCACCTCCTCTATGCCAACGACCGCCTCACCGTCCGCAAGGCCGCCGGCTGCCTGCTGGGCTTCGCCGGCGTCTTGGTGGTGAACTTGGGCGGATCAAAGGGCGTCAAGGGCCTGGACTTCGAGTTCACCCTGCTGGGCGAGGGCTTCGTGGTCATCGCCGCCTTCGTGCTGGCGGCGGCCTCGATCTGGGGCAAGACCCTCTCGCAGAAGCTGGACCCGATGGTGATGACCGGCTGGCAGCTGGCCATCGGCGGCGCGGGACTGCTGGCGATCGGCGAGATCGGGGGCGGCCACCTCTCCGGCTTCGATGTCCGGTCACTGGCGCTGCTGGCCTATATGGCCGGGCTGTCGGCTGCGGCCTTCGCGCTGTGGAGCCTGCTGATGAAGCACAACCCGGTCGGGATGCTGGCGGTGTTCAGCTTCCTGATCCCGGTGTTCGGCGTGCTGCTGTCGGGGCTGTTCCTGCACGAGCCGGTGCTGGCCTGGAAGAACGCAGCGGCGCTGGCGCTGGTGTGCGGCGGGATCTGGCTGGTGACGCGGAAGAAGATGCTCCCCCGCGATGCGGGGGAGCTGTCGCGGAGCGACTGAGGGGGCCTTCACCGCGTAGGCACGGCTCGCCCCCTCCGGCCCTCTGGGCCACCTCCCCCGCGACGCGGGGGAGGATCTAGCGGGCTAATTCACCCCCGCCACGGCCAGTAGCGCGGCCAGGCCCACCTGCATCCCTTGCACGCTCGGCGCCTTCTCGACGTCGATCCATTCGTCCAGCGCATGGGCGCGACCCGCCTTGCCGCCCGAGCCGATGGTGACGGCGGGAATCCCTAAGCTCATCGGTACGTTGCTGTCGGTCGAGCTGTCCTGGTGCTCGGGCTTCATGCCCAGGGCCGAGATCGCGGCGGCGGTCAGCACCACGATGTCGGAGGTCTGGGGCGTCGTCCCCGCCGGGCGCTCGCCAATCACCTTGGCGTCGTAGCTGATCTTGCCGGCCCCTGTGGAGCGGGCGGCGTTCTCGCCCGCGACGGCTTTGTCCAGGATGCCGATGAAGGTCTGGTCCAGCTTGGCCAGTTCGGCGGCGCTTTCCGAGCGCATGTCGAACTCCATGAACACGCTGTTGGGGATCGAATTGACCGAGGTGCCGCCGCCCGTGACGCTGGCCGAATAGGTGACCTTGGGCTCCTTGGGCGCCTGCACGGCGTAGAGGTCGACCACGGCCTGGCTCATCGCCGTCATCGGGTTCACGAGGCCGAACGCGCCGTAGCTGTGGCCGCCCGGACCCTTGAAGGTCACGCGATAGCGCTTGGAGCCGACGCCGCGATCGACGATCCGCGACGGGTCCGAGCCGTCCATCGAGAAGAAGGCGCTGATCCGGCCCTTGTACGGACCCTTGTTGAACAGGAACCGCGTGCCGCGCAGGTCGCCGGGGCCTTCCTCGCCGACATTGCCGACGAACAGGATGTCGGCCTTGGTCGAGATCTTGGCCGCGTCCAGGGCGCGCATATAGGCCAGCAGGGTGGCCAGCGAGCGGGTGTCGTCGCCGATGCCGGGGGCCATCAGCTTGGTCCCCTCGCGCCTGACCTTCACGTCCGTGCCTTCGGGAAAGACGGTGTCGAGGTGGGCGGCCAGGACCACGAACGGACCCTTGCCCTTGGTCACCGTGCCCGGGCGCACGCCCATGACATTGCCCTCGGCGTCCATCTCGACGTTCGTCAGGCCGTGGGCCTTGAGCATCTCGAGATAGGCCTTGGCGCGGGCCTCTTCCTTGAACGGCGGGGCCGGGATCTGCGTCAAGGTGACGATGTCGGCGACCGTGCGGTCGAAGTCGGCGTCGAGCTTGGCGGCCGCCGTCTTGAAGGCGGGCGACGCGACCATCTTGGCGACGGCCTTGGTCGGGTCGGCCTTTGGCGCGGCGAGCGTCGGCGTGGCGATGAGGGCCAGCGACAGCGCGATGAAGGAGGGGCGGAGGGTCATGGGCGAATCCTTGAGGCTCGCCGGCACCCTAGCTTGCGATATCAGCGTAACCCAACCCAGCTTGTCATCCCGGCCGTAGCGAAGCGGAGAGCCGGGACCCAGGGGCCGGCGCATTGCAGTTGCCCCTGGGTCCCGGACAAGCCCTGCGGGCTTTCCGGGATGACAAGGATGGTTATGCGGAAAGCCGCGCCGCGCCGCCCATCAGCGGATCGCTGATCGAATCCTTGCCGGTCTCGATCCGTCCCGCCTGCCGCCGCAGCCACGTCGGATCGGCGGCGTCGCGGACGGTCAGGTCGTACCAGCCCTGCTTGGTGGCGAAGGTCTTGGCCTGGGTCGCGCCGGCCGCCAGGCTGACGCGCCACGGCTCGGCGCCGCCTTCGACCGAGACGATGCGCGGTTCGGGGCCGGTGTTGGTCAGGGTCAGCCGCATCGCGCCGCCGCTGGCCCGCGCGGTGACCTCGACCCCCGTCGCGGCGCCGGTGAAGCGCTGGTGGAAGCCGTTCGGACCCAGCACCCACAGATCATGGGGACCGGCCGGCCAGGTGTCCGCCAGCGAGGCCTTCGGACCGATCGTGTAGCGGCGCGGAACCGCGTCCAGTCGCAGGCGGTCATAGACGTGCAGCACCGCCGCCTGCGCGCCCAAATTGGTCAGGCTCAGGGTCATGGCCCCGTCCTTCACCCGACCATCCACGGCCAGGGCGTAGGGCAGGGCGCGCGAGGGACGGGTCCCCTTGGCCTGGACCGGCGCGACCACGGTCGTCGGCGTCGGCGGCTTGATCTCCTTCAGCTTGGCCGCGCGGGCCGCTGTTTCGGCGGTCGGCGGCAGCGGGGCGAACGGCTTGTGGTTCGGGGTCTTGAAGTCGAAGCACGAGGTCAGGTCGCCGCACACCGCCCGCCGCCAGGGCGCGATATTGGGCTCCATCACCCCGAAGCGCGTCTCCAGGAAGCGGATCACCGAGGTGTGGTCGAAGACCTGGCTGTCGACCCAGCCGCCCCGGCTCCACGGCGAGATGGCGTAGAGGGGCACGCGCGGGCCCAGGCCATAGGGGCGGTTCATCAGGTCGTCGCGCTCGGACTTGGCCTCGGTCGGGTTGCGCACCGTGTGGTGCATGCCGGTCAGGTCCACGGTCGAGCCGCCGATCAGCTTGCCGTCCGCGTCCTTGGACGGCGGCGACGGCGGCGGCATGTGGTCGAAGAAGCCGTCGTTCTCGTCGAAGTTGACGATCAGCACCGTCCGCGCCCAGACCTTGGGATCGGCGGTCAGGGCGTCGATGACCCGGGCGGTGTAGTCGGCGCCCTGGGCCGGGCTGGACGGGGCCGGGTGCTCACTGTCGGCGGCCGGGGCGATGATCCACGACACCTGGGGCAGGCGGCCGGCGACGACGTCCTCGCGCAGCTTGTCCAGATGCCAGGTGGAGAGGGCCAGGTCCTTTAGGCGCTTGTCCGAACCCGGAACGTCCTTGTGGGCGTCGCGATAGGCCTTGAAGCCGGCCAGCGGGTTGTCGGTGAAGTTGTCGGCCATGTCCTGGTAGATCCGCCAGGAGACGCCCGCCTTCAGCAGCCGTTCGGGATAGGTGGTCCAGGTGTAGGATTCCGCCGCCCCGCCCTTTTCGGCGAAGTCGTCGTGCGAGTTCGAGATCGACGGGCCGCCTTGCGTGCCGGAGGGATCGTTGGTCCCGGTCCACAGGAACAGGCGGTTGGTGTTGGTGCCGGTCTGGGTCGCGCAGTGATAGGCGTCGCAGAGGGTGAAGGTCTCGGCCAGGGCGAACTGGAACGGGATGTCGGCGCGCTCGAAATAGCCCATCGACCAGGGGTGCTTGTGGTCCGGCCAGCGGTCCATGCGGCCCTGGTCCCAGGCGTCCTGGGCGTTGGTCCAGCTGTGCGGCGTGCTCTCGACCCGCATGTGGGCGAAGGTCTTGGTGGTTTCCAGCGGGAAGGGCGCCAGCAGCTGCTCGCCATAGCTCTGGACGAAGACCGAACCATCCTTGCGTTTGGCGGTGTCGCGCACCGGAACCGGGAAGCGGTCGCCGAAGCCGCGCACCCCGGCCATGGTCCCGAAATAGTGGTCGAAGCCGCGGTTCTCCTGCATCAGGATCACCACGTGCTCGACGTCCTTGATCGTACCGGTGCGCACATCGGCGTCGATCGCCGCCGCGCGGGCCAGGGCCGGCGGCAGGGTCATGGCGCCGATCGCGGCGAGCAGACTACGGCGGTCGAGCTGGGGCATGGCGGGCTCCGGAGGATGGTTCGCCGGAGTTAGCACGGCTTCTTCGTCAGCCGTATGACAATTGGACTAGACCAGATGCGGGGGCGGGCGCGTGGGGTCCGGACGGTGACCCGGGCTGAGTTCCCAAAAAAACACCCGTCATTCCCGCCACAAGGGCGGGAATGACGGTGGTTTAAAATGATGAAAAGGGAGGTCCCCTCACTCAAACACGATCACCGACCGGGCCAGTTCCCCGCGCTTCAGCTCGTCGAAGGCGCTGTTGACGTCCTCCAGCTTGATCCGGCGCGAGATCAGCTCGTCCAGCTTCAGGCGGCCCTGCATGTAGAAGTCCACCAGGCGCGGCATGTCGACCGGGAAGCGGTTGGAGCCCATATAGCTGCCCTGGATCCGGCGCTCGCCCAGGAAGTCGACGCCGTGCAGCTCGATCTTGGTCCCCACCGGGATCATGCCGATCACATTGGCCGTGCCGCCCCGGCGCAGCATCTTGAACGACGCTTCCGCCGTGGCCTTCAGGCCGATGGCCTCGAAGCTGTGGTGGACGCCGCCGCCGGTCAGCTCGACCACGGCCTTGGCGATGTCGTCGACGGCCGAGCCGTCGATCACGTCGGTGGCGCCGAAGGTCTTGGCCAGCTCAAGTTTCGAGGCGACGCGGTCGATGGCGATGATCCGGCCCGCGCCGGCGATGGCCGCGCCGTTGATGGTGGCCAGGCCCACGCCGCCGCAGCCGATCACGGCCACGGTCTCGCCCGGGCGGACGTTGGAGGTGTGCATCACCGCCCCGACCCCGGTCATCACCGAGCAGCCGATCAGGGCGGCGCGGTCGAACGGCATGTCCTTGCGGATGGCGACGCACGCGTGCTCGTGGACCAGCATCATCTCGGCGAAGGACGACAGGTTCAGGAACTGGGCCATCTTGCCGTTGGCGCCGCCCCCAAGGTCCTCCTTGAACAGGCGGGGCTCGGCGTCCTTGGGGCGCTTGGTCTCCGGGCTGATGCACAGGTTCATGTGGCCGGTCAGGCAGACCTCGCAGTGGCCGCAATAGGGGTTGAGGCAGGTGATGACGTGGTCGCCGACCTTGACCGTCCGCACCTCGCTGCCGACCGCCTCGACGATCCCGGCGCTCTCGTGGCCCAGCACGGCGGGCAGGGGGTGGCTGTAGGAGCCCTCGATGAAGTGCAGGTCGGAGTGGCAGACGCCGGCGGCCTTGGTGCGGATCAGCACCTCGCGCGGGCCCGGCTTGCCGATGGCCACGGTCTCGATCTCGAGGGGCTTGCCCACCTCGCGCAGAACAGCGGCCTTCATGCGTGTCTCCCTTTGACTTTTGGGGAGACTAGCGTTCGGCGAGGGGGCAGCGAAAGAGGTTATTCGAACAAATGTTTGGCGCGCGGGTCAGGCGACCTCGACAGGATCGGCGACCAGGGCGGTGCGTTCGGCCAGGTCGTTGATGCGCGCGAAATAGTCCTGGAAGTGAGGCGTCTGGCGGTGGGCGGCCACGGCGGCGTTGTCGACATACAGCTCGTCCAGCACGAAGCGGGCGGCATCCGCCTGGTCCTGCCAGATGTCCCAGCGCAGGTTCCCGGGCTCGGCGCGGCTGGGGGCGACCATGCCGGCGAGCAGCGCCCGCAAGGCCTCGGCCTTTCCCGCGCGAGCGGTCAGGATGGCCACGATCTTCACGGGGTTCGACATCGGTGTTGTCCCTTTCTGGAGACCGCCTCGTCAAACGCAGCGATGAGCGGCGCCTGCCCCTCGATCTGGGGCGCTTATCGTGCAGGTGGGCTGGCCGTGAGCCTAAGCCGCCAGGGCGATCTGGCGTTCCGGCAGGATGCGGCTGACGGCCAGCAGGACGGTCATGTCGCCCTCGCCGCTGGTGATCACGGCCGCGACCAGCGGGGAGTCCTCGCCGTCGCCCAGGGACGGCGGCGCATTGATGTGCTCGGCTTCGACGGTGAAGCTGTCGCAGACGGCGTCGACCAGCAGGCCGGCGACGTCGTCATGGTTCTCGACCACGATGATCACCTGGCGCGAGCCGTCCTGGGCCGCGCCCTTGCCCAGGCGCCACGACAGGTCGATGACCGGCATGACCTGGCCACGCAGGTTGATGACGCCGCGCACATAGGGCGGAGCCTCCGGCAGCGGGGTCGGCGGCGTGACGCCACGGATCTCGCGCACCGCGCTGACGGGGACGCAATAGGTCTGGGCCCCGACCTCGAACGAGAGGACCTGCAGGGCCTGACCCCGGGCGTAGGACAAGGTGTCGTTCACTTGGACGGTCATTGCGGCGGTCTCCGTGGAGGTCGCGAGAAGCTGTTGATCGCCACACTCCCGGAAAAAGGTGAACAAACCGGTTCCGACGACCGTTGAAATAATCCGTTCAGGCGCCGTTCAGGCGCGAAGTCCGATCGTCCACGTGACGCTTGAGACGACGCGCCGCGCCGCCGGGAAGCGAAAGACCCAAAGGAGGCCACCATGGCCAACAAGATCATCACCACGGTCGGTCGGGTCGCCGCCGGCCTCGCCGCGCTCTCTCTGGTCGCCGCCGCGACGACGGCCTCGGCCGACCCGCGCTACGGCCACTATCGCGGCCACCGCGGCAACGACACGGCCGCCGTGGCCGTCGCCGCCGGCATCGTCGGCCTGGCGGTCGGCGCGGCGATCTCCGACGGCAACCGCAATGATCGCTATGACCGCGGCTACTACGACCAGGGCTACTACGCCCCGCCGCCGCCCCCGCCGCGTTATGGCTACGGCTACGCCCCCCGGCCGTATTACGGCGGCGGTGGTCGCGATTGCTGGACGACCCGCGAGTACGACCGCTGGAACGGCGCCTACTACGAGCGGACCGTCTGCCGCTAAACGTCCCGAAATTGGATCGCCGTTGTGAGCCGGCGATCCGATAGGCGCTGTCCGCCCCGACACGCCGACCAGCCCCGAGGCCCCCCCGCCTCGGGGCTTTTTCTTATCTGGAGATGGCCCGAGGCTCCCCGCTTCGAGGCTTTTTCGTTTTGGGGATTGGAGGACTCGACTCCGGCGAATAATGGGAACAAAAAAGGAACATTACTGCACGCCGCAGGAGGGTCGCCCATGTCGTTCGCCGATCAGACTTCCGTCTTCCAGAGCCCGTTCGGCGCCGGTCTGCGCCTGACCGACGACCGGCTGGACATCGCCGAGGCCGTGCTGGCGGGGGCTTGGCGCACCTTGCGCGCGGCGGGTTTTGGCGAGGCCGAGGTGCAGGCGCTGTTCGATCAGATCGCCGACCGGCCCGAGGACCTGGCGCGCCGCCTGCGCAAGATGGCCAATGCTGCGGCCTGAAATTCGGGCCTAGGCCCTACTGCGAGCGTTCCAGCAAGGCGCGCAGGATGTCGGCGCGCTGGGCCGTGTCGACGCCGATGCGGCTCGCCAGGTCACGGATGCCGGCCGGATAGGCCTCGCCACCGTCAGCGATCGTCTTGGCCTGCTCGGCCAGGCGGCGCAGGTCGCGATCCAGCCGCTCGATCTCTTCGCGGGCCAGCAGGCGGGCTTCGTTCTGCAGGCGCTTCACGCGCTGGGCCGTGGTCTCGGGACCGCGCCCCAGGTCATAGAGTTCCGCCACGCCGGGGACGGTGGGCACGATCTTCAACGGCTTTCCGGCCATGGATTTGGGCTCCTCGATCCGGGCCGGTTCGCGCCGGCCCACGAGAATACAAAGCCTGGCTTAGCGTCAGCGTTCCGACGGTTTGGCGCGAAAGCGTGGCCGCGTGACCGACGCGCCACAGGCGGCGCGACGGTCGATGGGGTGGACCTGACAGGCTCTAGTGGGCGACCTGGCTGTACGGCATCTGCGAGGCGGACGGCGGCGTCGCCGGTTGCGGGGCCGGCTGCGCGTAGGCTTGGGGCTGAGCTTGGGGGGGCTGAGCCTGGACGGGCTGGGCCTGCGGCGGCGCCGGACGGCGGAACTTCAGGCTGCGGCCCTGGAACTGGGCGCCGGTCTCCATGGCCAGTTGCTCGTGGGTGATGTCGCCATCGACGCGAGCGGTGCCGTGCAGGCGCACGGACTGGGCCGTCACCGTGCCGATCACCAGGCCGTGGATCTCCATCGCCTGAGCGACGAGCGAACCCTCGACGCGGGCGTTCGGACCCACGATCAGCTTGCCCACCTTCACATCGCCCAGCACCACGCAGTCGAGATGCACCTCGATGTCGCCGATCACGTCGCCACGAATGGTCAGGCCCTGGCCGAACATCGAGATCGGCTTCGGACGCACCGGCGCAGGGGCGGCCTGCGTCTGTTGCGGCTGGGGCTGCGGCGCGGCGGCGCGGCCTTGATCCAGCGGAGCCACGGCGAGCGGCGCGGCGGTCTCTTTCTTCTTGGCGAACATCGGCGGCGACCTTTGTCTCAAAATGGGCTTCAGGAAGCTCCATCCCGCAAGATCGGGGCCGATTTCAGAACGGGGCCTTGGCCCGGGTCGTCACGGCCGCCGAAACGGGCGCCCGTGACGAGATGTCGCGCCTACTGGCTGTCCTTGACGTGGGTCGTGGGCCGGTCGTCGCCCGACGCCACTTCCTGATGCCAGACGGCGTTCTTGTCCTCGTAAGTGATGCCTTCGGTCTCGCCCGGGGCGCGTTGCTCGCCGGCCGCGCGCTGGGCCGCCTTCAGCGCCGCGTCATGGCTGGGAAAGGTCTCGGAGAAGGTGTCGCCCACCTTGTAGGCCCAGCCGCCGTCGTGCTCGACGATGATGTAGGTGAGGTCGGTCATGGGTCGTCTCCGTGAAGCGTCGCAGGTGAACGGGCCGCCAGGGGAGGGGGTTCCGGATCGCGAGTCTTGTCGGATCATGCAGCGAGCGGGCGTCTGCGTCTATCGCACCATATGCAAGCTATAGTATTGTTAATCTATCATAGAGGTAGTTTCATAATTGCCCATGTTTGATCCGCATAACGTTATGCGTTATGGTTGCTCGAAATGATCCGAAGTTTCGCCAGTCGCGAAACCCAGCTCATCTGGGATGGTGGGCGTTCGCGTCGGTTGCCTGGTGAGATCCAGGCCTCGGCTCTTCGGAAGCTGCGTTCGCTGGACGCGGCGGAGCTGGTGGAGGACTTGCGCTCGCCGCCCGGCAATCGGTTGGAGGCGTTGCTGGGAGACCGCGAGGGGCAACACTCGATCCGGATCAATCATCAATGGCGGATTTGTTTCCGCTGGATGGATGGACATGCCTACGATGTCGAAATCTGCGACTACCATTGAGATCGATCCTAGAGATTGGCTGCCCAATCCGACCGCTGGCGACATCCTGCTGGAGGAGTTTCTCAAGCCTATAGGCATGAGCCAGAACGCCTTGGCGCGCGCTATTGGCGTGCCGCCACGACGGATCAACGAGATCGTGCTCGGAAAGCGCGCCGTCACCGCCGACACTGACCTGCGCCTTTCGCGCTATTGGGGGATGTCGGAAGGGTTCTTTCTGCGTTTGCAGAATAGCTACGACCTAATGGAGCAGAAGCGGAAGATGGGCGCGGAGTTGGATAAGATCACGCCGCGGGCGGCTTAGGGCTTCGCGGTCAGGGCGCGCAGATGGTCGAGGGAAACGCGCTTGTCGCCGGCGATACGTAGCTGCATCCAGTGATCCTCGAACGTGACCGTCTGCTGGTCAATGCGATGCAAGCGCGCTGAGTAGGGCCACCCGTCCAGGATGTACTCGGAGCCCGCCCGGCAGGCGGCGGCGTCGATGGCGGGTATGATGCTGAAGAGCCAGATCTCCTCGTCCTTGTCGGGCGAACGGGCTGGCGCTCGGGAGGGGGATAGGACCTCTAGCACCCTGGCCTTGGGCTCGCGGCTGCAGTCCGTCAGGCGGACGCGCAGCAGGGAGCCGTCCAGGCGAAGATATGTCTTGAGATCCGGCCTGTAGGGATAAGGCTCGCCAGGCGCGGCGACTAAGCGCGCTACCAGGGCTGGCAAGATGTCCTTCGACTTTAGCGGAATGGCGGCCAGGAAGCGCTGCTGCGCGTCGCGTACGATCAGGTATGAGGTTCGGACCCCGTACGACCATTGGACGCTGCAATCGCCCGGTCCGCCCTCATTCTGGGCGAAGGGCGTCGACAGGTCGTGCCAGAAATCGCGCGCGCTCCTTGGCGCGGACATGTCTTCGGCTTCGCCCGTGGCCTTGACCATCCAGGACCGGACCCGGAAATCCTCGGCCAACTCGATGGGAGGCTTCGCGGCCAGGGTCTTGCCGGTGCGGCCCTTCAGGACGCGATCCACGGCGAAGACGTAGCGGACGGGCAGCAGTGCGGGGCCGCGCCACTTCACGCCGTCCCTATAGCCCTTGGGAATGTCCGTCAGCGGAGCGCGGGACCGGCTGGCCACGTGGGCGACCGAGATGTCCGTGGCCTTGGCCACCAGCGCCGCCAATCGCGGCGAGGCGGCCAGTCGCGCGTACTCGGCGCTGATCCGGCGCTGCTCCTTCTCCGACGGCGGCGGCTTATAGGCCGGCGTGCAAGCCCGGGCGTTGGTAGCAAGACCTCCGATCGCAGCGAGCATAAGCATCGCTGCGAATCGGAGATTCACGTCAGGCCACCTTCACCCGCGCCGCGCTTTCCGGGAGATCCGTGCCGAACGCGCGCTGGAAGAACTCGGCCACCGTGGGGCGTTCCAGTTCGTCGCACTTGTTCAGGAAGGTCAGGCGGAAGGCCAGGGCCACGTCGTTGTCGAAGATCTCGGCGTTCTGGGCCCAGGTGATCACCGTGCGCGGGCTCATGACGGTCGAGATGTCGCCGTTCATGAAGGCGTTGCGGGTCATGTCGGCGACGCGGACCATGGCGGCCAGGGTGCGCTTGCCTTCGGCGGTGTCGTACGACGGGTTCTTGGCCAGCACGATGGCGGCCTCGACGTCGTGCTCCAGGTAGTTGAGCGTCGTCACGATCGACCAGCGGTCCATCTGTCCTTGGTTGATCTGCTGGGTGCCGTGATAGAGGCCCGTGGTGTCGCCCAGACCGATGGTGTTGGTCGTCGAGAACAGCCGGAAATACGGATTGGCGCGGATGACGCGGTTCTGGTCCAGCAGCGTCAGCTTGCCGCCGGCTTCCAGCACCCGCTGAATCACGAACATCACGTCCGGACGGCCGGCGTCATATTCGTCGAACACCAGGGCGATCGGGCGCTGCAGGGCCCAGGGCAGGATCCCTTCGCGGAATTCGGTGACCTGCTTGCCTTCCTTCAGGACGATCGCGTCCTTGCCGACCAAGTCGATGCGCGAGACGTGGCTGTCCAGGTTCACGCGGACCAGCGGCCAGTTCAGGCGCGCGGCGATCTGCTCGATGTGGGTCGACTTGCCGGTGCCGTGATAGCCCTGGACCATCACGCGGCGATCCTTGGCGAAGCCGGCGCAGATGGCCTTCGTCGTCTGCGGATCGAACTTGTAGGCCGTGTCGATCTCGGGGACGTGCGGGTCGCGGTGCGAGAAGGCCGGAACCTTCATGTCGCTGTCCACGCCGAACGCGTCGCGGAGCGTCACCCACTTGTCGGGGACCAGGGTGATCAGCGGATCGGCGGCGGAGCTGGTGTCGGCGAACTCGGGCATGTCACCCGATTACCGCCATGACGTAGGGTAGGGGAAGGGGGCGCCGCCACGCGACGCCCCCTCGAGACCCATTTTTTTAGCGGTTGGCGATGATCACCGAGGCGATCAGGCCCGTGGCGACGGCGGCCAGGACGTATTGGTCGTTCACGCGCTGCCAGCGATAGCCGCGCGGCGGCTGGCGCAGACCGCGGGCGCGGTAGTCGCTGACATAGTAGGTGTTGCCGCGATAGCGTTGGTCCAGACGTTGGCCCTTGGCCCAGCGGCGGTACTCACGGCGGTCGTCGCGGCGGTCACGACGGTCCTCGGCGCGGGCCTGATCGTGGCGGCCTTGCTCGTAGGAGCGGTCGCGGGCGTCATAGCGGCCATTGTTATTGTGGTCGCGGCGATAGTCCTGCGCCGAGGCGGCGCTGGCGCCGCCGGCCAGCATCAGAACGGCGAGCGAAGCGGTGATAAGACGTTTCATATCGGGTCTCCTTGAAGGTGAGAACAGCCTAGGCTGCTCGACCTAGTCCCGGCATGAACGGCTCCACTCAGCTTAAGTTCATGTTTCATTTGGGAAATGTTATGACGCCAAGGTGTTGTTAGGAGCTATCCGTTTGATGCGTATCGACTTTGCCGCCTTGCTGTCCGCCGCGCGCCGCGAGCTGGGCGCCACCTCGGCTCTGCTGGTGGCCGCGCTGGGCGCCTGGGGCTTCCTATCGATCGCCGATGAAGTGGCGGAGGGCGAAACCCGGGCGCTGGATCTTTCGGTGCTGGAGGCCCTGCGCGTCGATGGCCAGCCGCATGAACTGGTCGGACCCGGATGGCTGCACATCGCCGCCGCCGACATCACCGCCTTGGGCTCGGTGACGGTGCTGGGCCTGATCATCCTGCTGGCCTTCGCCCTGCTGGCGTCCCTGCGCCGCTGGAGCGAGGGGCTGCTGCTGCTCGCGGGCGCCGGCGGAGGACTGGCGATCAGCCAGACGCTGAAGCTGATCTTCGGGCGGGAGCGGCCGGATCTGGTCTATCGCGCGGTCGAGGCGGTCAATGCCAGCTTCCCGTCGGGCCACGCCATGCTGTCGGCCGTGGTGTTCCTGACCCTGGGCGTGCTGGCCGCGCGCTTCGCCGACCGGCGGCGGGTCAAGGTTCTGGCGATCGGCGCGGCCGTGCTGGTCAGCCTGCTGGTCGGCCTCAGCCGTGTCTATCTGGGCGTCCACTGGGCCAGCGACGTCCTGGCCGGATGGTGCATGGGCGCGGCCTGGGCCATGGCCTGCTGGCTGGCGGCCTTCTTCGTGCAGCGGCGGTTCGGGCTCAGGGCGTCGCGCCCAGAGCCTTCAGCTGCGTGACACCATTGGTGTTCTTGGGATTCAGCACGAGCGACTGGCGATAGGCCGCGATGGCGCGCGTCTTGTCGCCGGCGGCGGCGTAGGCTTCGCCCAGGCTGTCGGACGCGTTCCAGCTGTCGGCGTGCAGTTCCTGGTTCAACTTCAGGATCGCCACGGCCGCGCGGGTGTCGCCGTTGCCCAGCAGCTGATAGCCCCAGCGGTTCATCTCGGTCTCGTCGATGGCGAAGTCGCCGTCGCGGCTCCTGAACGCCTGATAGGTGGCCTGGGCCTTGTCGAAGCCGACGCGGTTCAGCTCGGCGGCGAAGGCGGCCTGGGTCGGCGGCGCGCCCTGGGCCTTGGCGACGTCGAGGGCCAGCAGGTGGCGCGGCGCGCCGGTCTTGGCGACCGGGGTGTCCAGGAAGGCGCGGCCGGCGGCGTCGCCCTTGAGATAGGCGTCCAGGAAACGGCGGACATAGGTCTCGACCCAGCCGTTGGCGACCGACAGCTCGTCCTTGTCGTAGTCGCCGTACTCGGCGGCCAGCCGCTGGTCGAACATCACCGAGAAGTTGGAATGGACGTACGGATAGAGGGTGACCTTGTAGAGGTCGGCGTACTTCATCTTGGCGAGGAAGCTGGTGTCCTTGTTCACGTCGACCGCCTGTTCCTCGACCGGCTTGGGCGCGGCGGCGACGTACAGCATGGGCGCGGTGACGCGCGCGGGGGT
This sequence comes from Caulobacter sp. FWC2, assembly GCF_002742625.1. Classification (NCBI taxonomy): domain Bacteria; kingdom Pseudomonadati; phylum Pseudomonadota; class Alphaproteobacteria; order Caulobacterales; family Caulobacteraceae; genus Caulobacter; species Caulobacter sp. FWC2. Next base: position 4,325,356 of record NZ_PEBF01000001.1, on the reverse strand, counting down.
CAGGAACCGCGACTGCTTGATGGTCTCGGGCCAGTAGCGCACCGAGCCGTCCAGCGCGACCAGGGCGCCGATGCGGCTGTCCTTGGCGGCGGCCATGACATTGGCCAGGCCGCCCCAGCTGTAGCCGGCCACGGCCAGGCGACTCATGTCGGCCTGGGGCAGGCCGTGGGCGTAGCCGATCAGGAATTCGATATCGCCGACCTGGGTCTCGACGCCCTCCAGCTCGGTCGTCATGCCGCGCGAGGCCTGGCCGAAGCTGGGGCTGGCGATGACCAGATAGCCCTGGCTGGCCAGATATTCGCAGAGGTCGGCGTTCTCATAGGCCTCGGCGTTGAAGCTGGGCGCGTAGATCACGACCGGGAACTTGCCCGCCGCGGCCGTGGCGTCGCGCCGGGCCCGCATCGGCGCGGCCAGCTCGGCCTTGGCTCGCTCCGGCGACAGCACTGCGACGCGGGCGCGGACGAACTTGGCCTCCAGCGCCGCGCGCTCGGCGGGCGGGCGTTCGAAGTCGTCGGCGGTGGCGCCGAGCTTGACGTAGTCCTCGACCGTCACGCCGCGGCCCGAGCCCTTGGCCGCCGGATACCAGATCAGGGTCTGGATCGGCCGCGCCCGCTCGCCGGTCACGGGCTTGCCCGTCAGCGGATCAGTGGCCCCGCGATAGCCTCGGGCGAAGTCATATTGCTCGACGACGCGCAGGCCGACCGCGTACGGCCCCGGCGGATTGATGCGCTTGAAGTTCGAGTCGGCGGCCGCCAAGGACGGGGCGCCGAGCAGCGCCAGAAGCAGGAACACAATACGCAAGACGTCACCCCTCGAATAGCGCAGCCATGGCGTCCCGCGCCGATCACCACAACTGAAGGATTTTTAATGCCAGGCGCGCGGCGCGCCTACGCCGCCTTCGGCTTCGGTCGCCAGCGCAGTTCCAGCGTCGTCCACACCGCGCCGGCGAAGTCGGCCAGGCCTACCGCCAGCCAGGCCTTGGGCAGCCAGTCCAGCAGGACGAAGGCGCCGATTACGACCACCGAGAACACCCGCAGCACCACCGAGGCTCGCATATAGGTGCGCTGCCCGGTCCAGCCGGCGACATGATAGCCCATGGCGTAGGCGAGCAGGACGAGGCCGACGAATCGCACCCAGGGGAGGGACGCGGTCTCGACAGGGGCGTGCAGCAGGGTCAGCACCGGACGCGGCGCCACGGCCAGGGCCAGGCCCGCGCTTGAGATCAGGCCGCCCCAGGCCCAGATGCTCCAGGGCTTGCCGAACGGAACCGGGGTCACCGGCGTCGGCGGATCGACCGGCGCGCGCCAATCTGGGTCGCTAACGGTCATGGACTACTCTTCCCTCGCGCCCCAAGGCGGCCGTGAACATGGCTCATGCGGGGTCTGCTTCGCAAGAGCGAGCGCTTGTTCGCCTCCGCCTCGAGCGGCCAGACAGCATGAGCGGTCGAGCGCGCCACAGCCGTGCGCCAGGCCGCGAAGCGGACTCAACGCATGCCGTTTTGGAGCCCGGCGTCCTTTTCCGTCATGCCGTAGGCAAAGGCGCCGCAAAGGGTCGAATCGTCCTTTGGGGGCCACGGCCCCGGACTAAAGGCGGCGACAGTGATATAGTTGACCGCATGGCTCGCGGTTAGAGCAATATATCCCGTCTTCTTCTTACATAGTCCGCCATTAAAAGCCTTTGGCGGTACTTGCTCGTTCATGACCTTGTAGACGAAAACAACCGTGACTCGGTCATCGGCCTTTTCGTTTAGGTAATCCTCCATCCCGACCGGCTGCATCATGATTTTGCTCCAGTCGAGCTTTCCAATGGCTTCGACGCCGCCGCCATCGACAATCTGAAGATCATAGGCGAGGCCATTCGCCGCCTGCATATGCAGCCATTGGGTGGGTTCGCCCTCCTTGGGGATGCCGCTGAACACCACGGGCCCCGTAAAGCCGATCGCCGTGGTGGACGTCGGCTCGAAATGCGTGGTCTCGCCGTTTATGCCCATGGGCGGGGGATAGGGCATGACTTCACCATAGAAGCCGTACATTCCCTGCTCATCCGTAGGCCGGCCATCGTCGTGTTCTTCCTCTTCGCCGGACTCGGCGGCGGGGCTCGCGGCGTTGGCGGTGGATGCGGGCGCGGCGGCGCTCGCGACGACCTTCTTCTCTTTAGGCTGGGGGGCGGGCGCCTGGGGGCCACAGGCCGCCGTCAGGAGAACCGCGCACAAAATCATGACGTTGCGTATCAGGCGCATCAATGGCTCCGCACGACGCCTGGCTTTCACGGCGCGTCTCATGTTGCCCCCGTCGGGCCGCGCCAACCGGAGGATCGCGAGGAAGATCCACGTTCTGGACTATAATCGCAACAGAACGATCTCGACCCGGGCTCCGGCCTTCTCGTCCAGCCTTGGGGCGCGGCCCCTGCTGGGGGAGGTCGCCTAAGCCTTCACCATTCCCGACTTCTGCAGGGTCTTGTAGGCCTTGATGACCCGCTGGAGCTTGTGCTCGGCGCTGCGGTCGCCGCCATTGACGTCGGGGTGGCAGCGCTTGAGCAGTTCCTTGTACTTGGCCTTGATCGTCGCGCTGTCGGCGCCGGCTTCCAGGTCGAGGTCGGCCAGGGCCTGGCGTTCCAGCTTGCCCAGGCTGCGCTCGGCGGCGTCGCGCGCCGACTCGGCCTTGCGCTGCTGGGCGCGGAAGATGCCGAACGGGTCGGCGAAGGCGCGGGCGTCGCGGGCGGCGGCGGCGGCGGCTTCCCGAGAGTTGGCGTCGGCCTTGAAGCTCCAGGTCGGACGGCCGCCGGTCTGGCGTTCGGCCTCCTGGGCGGCGCGGATCTGCGCCTCGCTCATGCCGGCGTAGAAATTCCAGTTCTTGTTGTACTCGGCCGCGTGCTGCTGACAGAACCAGTAGTGCTGGTTCGGCAGGTCGCGCGACTTCGGCGCCTTGGTCGATCCCGCCAGACGACAGTCGGGATGATCGCAGCGCTTCTCGCCGGGCTTCAGGCCCAGGACGTCGTTGACCACGTCGTCCTCGCCCTTCTTGGGAGGGCGGACGCGGATGTCGGTGAATTTGGGACGGTATTCGAACTGCCGGCTCATGGCGTCTAGAGTAAGCCCACGCTATTTCCGTTCAAGGATTGACAAGCAAGAGACTGACATGGGCGACGTCACAGACACCCTCCTTCGCAAGCTGAACGCGGCTTTTTCGCCGTCGCTGCTGGAATTGGTCGACGACAGCGACCGCCATCACGGCCACGCGGGCCACACCGGTTCGGGCGAGAGCCACTTCAATCTGCGAATCGAGGCCGAGGCCTTTGCCGGCAAGGCCCGGGTGATGCGCCAGCGCATGGTCATGAAGGTGTTGGCCGAAGAGTTGGCGGGGCCTGTCCACGCCCTGTCGATCGTCGCCAAGGCGCCCGGCGAAGCGTAAGACGGCTCTTACTTTTTTGCTTGCCTGAAGCCTGTGCGGCTGATTGCCTCTCTTCCCGGCGCGATCCTGCCGGAAGGCCAGAATCCGCATGAGCGCCGACATTTCCACGCCCCCCGGAATCCAAAGCTCCGAATCTCTCGAACAGGACGCCGCTCGGATCCTGCCGGACCTGCTGTCGCGGTCCTATGCCCGCTATTCGAACTTCACGGTGGCCGCGGCGGTGATAGACGACGAGGGCCGTGTTCACTACGGCGTCAATGTCGAGAACGCTGCCTATCCGGTGGGCACGTGCGCGGAACAGACGGCGATCGGCGCGATGATCACGGCCGGGGGCTCGCGGAAGATCGACAAGGTGCTGATCGCGGCCGGCTCCGGCGCCGTGGTCCAGCCGTGCGGCGCCTGTCGCCAGCGGATCGCCGAGTTTGCGGGTCGGACCTGCGAGATCGTCTCGGTCCAAGGCGGCGAAACGACCGAACGTACGCCTTTCTGGGGACTGTTACCGCACTCATTCGGGCCGCGGGACCTGGAGACCTAGAACGACGCCACCGGTGGAGCTTGCCCTCCGGAAAAAAGGCATTGGGGCGGACGATTTTTCAAGGTTGGCTGGACGAGGGGCCGGAAAACGGGACTTTTCTTGGGCGGGGATTGCCGAAAAGTAACACAAGTCACCGAACGAGCACCTTTTCGCCATATTTAACTCCAAATTCGCGCAGGGCTGTGCGATCGCCTTTCGCCTCAGTTTTCGCCCGGGGGGCGAGAATTCCGGTTTTCAGGGGCGTTCCAGAAATGAAGATTGCTTTGCTCGCGGGTGTGGCGCTCAGCGCTGTCGTCGGTAGCGTTGCTTACGGCCAGGAGGCTGCTCCGAGCACGTCCGGCGCGGTGTCAGAGATCGTGGTCACGGGTTCGCGGATCAAGCGTCCGCAGTTCGACGGGACGGTTCCCGGGGTGCAGGTCACCAAGGAAGAAATCATCCAGCGCGGCTTCAACAACGCCTACGACATCGTGCTGAGCCAGCCGCAGGTCGGCTCGGGCGCCAGCCCGTACGGCAGCAACGGCGGCCAGACCTCGAGCCTCGGCGTGGCCTATGCCGACCTTCTGAACCTCGGCCCGCAGCGCACCCTGACGCTGGTCAACAGCCGTCGCATGGTGTCGAGCAACGCCTCCACCCTGTTCGTGTCGGGTAACTACGCCGGTTCGCAAGTCGATGTCAGCGTCATCCCGGCCCAGATGATCGACCACGTCGACACCCTGACCGTCGGCGGCGCGGCCGCTTACGGTTCCGACGCCATCGCCGGCGTCATCAACTACATCATCAAGGACCGCTACGTCGGCGCCGAGGGCCGCGTCGCGTTCCGTACGACCGACAAGGGCGACGCCAACCGCTACAGCTTCAACGCCATCTACGGTTCGAACCTGCTCAACGACCGCGCCAACCTCGTCGTGTCGTTCGAGTATACCAAGACCGACGCCCTCTATGCCGACGAGCGTCCATGGATCATCGATACGGCCACCTCGGTGACCAACGCCTTCAACGGTTCCAAGCGCAACCCGAACTTCTCGCCGACCACGGCCATCGACGTGGCCAACCTCAACAACGGCGCGTTCCTGCGCACTTCGGACGACGGCATTCCGTCGACGGCCTACACCTATAACGCCCGTACGGGCATGCAGTGGCCGTCGGGCGTCGCCTTCGCCCCGACCTCGGGCACGAGCGCGTGCCCGCAGAGCATCGTGGGCGTCACCGCCTGCGTGTCCGGCGCGGGCCTGATCACCTCGAACCTGCAACTGGCGCCCGGTATTCCGACCGGCAACGGCATCTACACGGCCACCCTCGCCGCGGGCGCGTTCCCGAACTTCGCCCCGGCCTCGCTGCCGTCGAGCATCACTGCGGCCCAGGTGTTCGCCAAGTACGGCGTCACGGCGCCGACCGGCCTGACGACGACCCAGTTGAACACGCTGGCCCTCAACGTTCTGCAGAGCAAGCTGCCGACGTTGCGGGAATACCTGGCCAAGAACCCCAACACCGACATCAACCTGATCGTCGGCTCGCTGTATGCGAACATGCCGCGCGTCGCCAACTCCGACCCGGCCACCCGCGACCTGTTCCCGTTCATCGCCCGTCCGGTCCGCTTCAACGACAACGGCGAAGCCGTGAACTGGTCGTTCGCCAACATCGGCCCGAACGATCAAGGCACGATCAGCGCCGCGCCGGGCACCAAGGGCTACGACAGCAGCCGCTACAGCCTGATCCAGAACGCGCAAAAGCGTAAGGTCGGCACGCTGTTCGCCACCTTCGACGTCACCGACCACCTGGTCTACTACAGCCAGAACATCTTCTCGTCCGTCTCGACGCGCCTGCCGCGCAACGCGGTCTCGACGAACAACGTGACCGGCACGGGCGTTGAGACGTCGGGTCTGTATGTCAGCATCAACAACCCGTATCTGAGCGCGACCTCGCGTCAGGTGCTGCGCGACTCCGGCGCCGTCAACACCGCCGGCAACTTCCTCCTGTCGCGGACCAACCAGGACATCGTGGGCGACAACCCGCTGTGGGGTAAGACCGACACCAGCAACCTGGTGAACGGCCTGAAGGGCGACTTCGACCTGCTGGGCCGCAACTGGACCTGGGACGCCTCTTACACCTGGGGCCGTTCGAGCGGCCGCGTCGACTTCACCGGCCTGCGCGACCTCGAGTACAACCTCGCCATCGACACCACGCTGGACGCCAGCGGCGCCATCGTCTGCCGCGCCAAGACCAACCCCAGCGCCTATCTGGGCAAGTCCACGTCCGGCTTGTCCGCCAATCTGGTCGATCAACCCCAGGCGAACGGCATGATCGCCAAGCAGTCGTTCACCCCGGTTGTCACCCAGTCGATGATCGACAGCTGCCAGCCGCTGAATCCGTTCGGCTATGGCAACATGTCGGCCGCGGCCAAGGCCTACGTGACCGCCCAGCAGTTCTACGCGTTCGAGAACACCCAGACCTTCCTGCAAGGTTCGATCAGCGGCGACCTGTTCAACCTGCCGGCCGGCGCTGTCGGCGCGGCCCTCTCGGGCGAGCGCCGGACGACCAACAACGACTACTGGGTCGACAATGTCTCGCAATATGGCCGCACGCGGTCGGCCGCTATCGCGCGCACCGACTACGAGACGACCGCCGAAGAGTACGGCGTCGAACTGAACATCCCGCTGCTGGGCGGCGACTTCAGCCTGCCGTTCGCCAAGCGCCTGGAAATCAACCCGGCGGTGCGCTGGTCGAAGCAAAGCGGTAATGCGCCGACCTTCGTCAACGCGCTGGGCAAGACCATCAACCCGACCTATGACGGCGAAACCGCCAAGATCTGGTCGCTGGCCGGCACCTTCCAGCCGATCAAGGACATCTCGTTCCGCGGTAACGTGACCCGCTCGATCCGCCAGCCGGACGGCGTGGAACTGTTCCTCGGCGGCCAGCCGGCGTTCACGACGCCTGCGGATCCCTGCTCGACGGCCAACATCGGCGGGGGTTCGAACCCGGCCAACCGCAAGGCCAACTGTGTCGCCGCCGTCAAGGCCGCCGGCTACGCGACCAACGACGCCGACGCCCTGAACTTCCTGAACAGCTATACTCCGCCGTCGCTGTCGCTGCTGGGCGCCCGCTTCGGCAATATGGGCCTGAAGCCCGAGCGTGGCGAAAGCTGGACCGCAGGCGTCGTGCTTGAGCCGCGCTTCGTCCCGGGTCTGCGGATGTCGTTCGACTATGCCGACATCCAGCTGAAGGACCAGCTGAGCCGCGTGTCGCTGGATCAGCTGTCGGCCTACTGCTACGACTCGGCCGTCTATCCGGACAACAAGGCCCAGTTCGGCACCAACACCTGCGAATCCTTCGCGCGTTACGCCTCGGGCACTGAACCGACGTCGACGTTGAAGTTCGCGATGAAGGACGGCTGGAGCTCGACCTATCTGAACCTGGGTCAGACCACCATCCGCTCGGTCAACGCCGTCATCAGCTATCGCAAGAACCTTGCGCAACTGATCGGCCAAGACGGCGACTGGGGCCGCGTGTCGGTCAACAGCAACGTCTTCCGGACCCTGGAGTCGACCTTCAGCGCCACGGGCCTGGCCGCCGACAACGAGTACTATCTGGGCTCCTTCAACCCGAGCAACAACACGGGCGCCTCGGTTCCCCGCTGGCAGAGCAACACGACCGTCGCCTACAGCCTGAAGAAGTTCTCGACCAGCGTGAACATCAGCACTGTCAGCGACACGATCCGCTTCAGCGGCGCCACGCCGGCCACGATCGAGAACAACGCGTACCTCAACCGCAAGGGCTACGCGGTCTACAGCCTGTTCTTCGGCTATGACGTGACCGAGAAGCTCCAGCTGCGCTTCAACGTCAACAACGTGGCCGACAAGCGCTTCGAAGACGAGCGCGACGGCACGATCTACAGCTCGGCTGGTCGCACCTGGCAGTTCTCGGCCAACGCCAAGTTCTAAGCCAGCGCTCGGACCAGGCTTTTCGGAGCCGGGGCCGAGGACCTGGTATCAAGACCAAAAAGAAGGCTCCCGTCGCGAGGCGGGAGCCTTTTCTTGTATGGGGTCCAGACGCCGCCGCGGCGGTGTCTGATCGGTGGCTGGGGCCTGGGTTTCCGCAGCAACCTGCGAGATCGTCCCCAGCGAACGGCTTTCTGGTCCCTCCCGCCCCATTCCTGCGGGCCGCGCGACCTGGATTGGTCGTCTGCCTGAAATTTGTGCAACGAACGGCCCGGCATTCTGTGGGGCGCGCAAGATTTTTTGAAAATATCGATTTCTGTTGGGTGAATTCCGCTCATTCGAAAACTGGAAAATAATGCCGTTATAGCGGCGTTGAGCGAACGAAGATCCCCGATTTTGGTCAAAAGCGTGTTCATATAGCCACGTTATGCCTAAATACAGGCAGATTTACTTTCCGTAATGTTGGGCTTCCGAACCAAGCTGCTACAGGGCGCGCCCCGACGTTCAGGGGGCGTTTTTCGCCAAGGACCGTCGGGACACCTTTAGTACCGCCCTTGGGGGATTACCTGTTGAAGTTGACTAAGACTCTGCTGCTGGGAACGACGGTCATCACCGGCGTCCTGTCGCTGGCCGCCATCGCCAATGCCCAGACCGCTCCGGCCCCGGCTGAAGCTCCCGCCGCTCAAGACGCGCAGGAAGTCGAAGCGATCACCGTCACCGGTTCGCGCATCCGTCGTTCGGAATTCACCGCCGCCGCGCCGATCCAGGTGCTGACGGCCGAGCGCGCGGAAATGGAAGGCTCGGCGACCCTGTCGGCCGTTCTGCAGAACTCGACCCTCGCGGCCGGCACGGCCCAGATCAACAACCAGTACACCGGCTACAACGTCACCGGCGGTCCGGGCGTCAGCACCATCTCGCTGCGCGGCCTCGGCGCCAACCGCACCCTGGTCCTGCTGAACGGCCGTCGCGCCGGTCCGGCCGGCGTGCGCGGCCAAGTGGGCCCGTTCGACCTGGGCACCGTTCCGGAATCGATCGTTGAACGCGTCGAGATCCTGAAGGACGGCGCCTCGTCGGTCTACGGTTCGGACGCCGTCGCCGGCGTTGTCAACATCATCACCCGCACCAAGATGGACGGCGGCGAGGTCAAGCTCTACGGCAGCAACCCGCTGGACCACGGCGGCAAGTCGTACCGCGCCACCGCCGCCTGGGGTAAGACCTTCGACAAGGGCTACTTCAACGTCTCGGGCGAGTATTTCCGCCAGGAGATCCTGCGTCGTTCGGACCGCAAGGACACGTCCTGCGCCGCCGACTACCTGTTCGACCCGAAGACCGGCGCCCGCAAGGACTACCTCGACTCGGTCACGGGCCAGTTCAAGTGCAACAACCTGACCAATGGCTACGTCCAGCTGGTCACCGGCTCGGTCAACCTGGTTCCGACGACCCCGGGCGTTGCCTATCCGACCGAGGCTCAGGGCAACAACTCGACGATCGCCGGCTTCGCGCGCTTCAACCGCATCGGCTATCCGGGCACCTACGCCTACGCGCCGACCACGACCCCGCTGTACGATCGCTCGAGCACGGTTTCGCCGGAAATCCGCTCGACCGTGACCTTCAACGGCGGCTACCAGATCACGCCGAACGTCGAAGCCTATACCGAGCTGATGTTCAGTGAGCGCAAGTCGGCCCAGATCGGCGCGGCCCAACTGTTCCAGTCGTTCGCCCAGCGCAACACGATCAACGGCGCCCCGAACTACCTGCCGGCTTCGAACCCGAACAACACGCTCGGCCAGAACGCCGTGACTGTCACGGCCTATGAGTCGAACGGCCACCAGGACGTGAAGTACTACCGCGCCGTCGCGGGCCTGCGCGGCTCGATCGACTGGAACGGCGGCTGGGACTGGGACATCTTCGGCCAGTATTCGAAGTCGGACGCGACCTATGACTTCGGCCCGCGCGTCTATCTGGACCGCCTCGTCGCCCTGAACAGCCCGAACGTCGCCTGCACCAACAACCCGGTCGGCGGCAACTTCTCGAACTTCAACTGCTCGGCCCTGCCGAACGGCATCCCGTGGACCTCGACCCGCATCCTGCAGGGCCAGTTCACCCAGGCCGAGCGCGACTTCCTGTTCTTCAACGAGACGGGCACGACCGAGTACTCGCACGCCTATGTCGAAGGCTCGATCTCGGGCGACCTGTTCAGCCTGCCGACCGGCCCCGTCGCCGGCGCCTTCGGCTTCCAGGTCCGCAAGGAGCGCATCAACGACAAGCCGGGCTACCAGGCCGCCAACCGCAACATGGCGCTCTACAGCTCGGCCGGTCAGACCAAGGGTTCGGACAGCTCGAAGGAAGTCTTCGGCGAGCTGAACCTGCCGCTGGTCCGCGACCAGTTCCTGATGGAGCGTTTCGACGTCAACCTGTCGGGCCGCTACTCGGACTATGACAGCTACGGCTCTGACGCCACGTGGAAGGTCGGCGCCAACTGGCAGGTCCTGCCGTCGGTGACGCTGCGCTTCACGCACGGCACTTCGTTCCGCGCCCCGTCGCTGTATGAACTGTATCTGGGCAACCAGATCGGCTACTCGGGCCAGAGCGCGATCGACCCCTGCTACGACCTGGGCAACTCGTCCACGGCCACGCAGACGATCCGCACCAACTGCGCCGCGCAAGGCATCCCGACCACGTACAACGCCCTGGGCGGCTCCAGCGCCACGGTCTACTCGACCGGAGGCCAGGGTAACCTGAAGGCCGAGACGGCCGCGACCAACACCTTCGGCTTCGTCTGGTCGCCGAAGTTCGCGGACCTGAACGTCGCGGTCGACTACTTCACGATCAACATCGACAACGAAGTCCGCCAGTTCGGCGCGGCGAACATCCTGAAGCAGTGCTATAATTCGGCGGACTTCCCGACGAACCCCTTCTGCTCGCTGTTCACGCGTGATCCGTCGAAATATTACGTCCTGACGGTGCAGAACAGCTACGTGAACGTCGCCACCCAGGTGAACCACGGCATCGACCTGACCACCCACTACGGTCAGTCGCTGTTCGGCGGCAAGCTGTCGGTGAACTCGCAGTTCACCTGGATGACCAAGAACGTCACCACCCTGCTGGGTGGCGCGACGCCGCTGGACTATCTGGGCACCACCTACAGCTACGACGGTCCGGGCTTCTCGGGTAACCTGTCGGCCAGCTGGAAGAAGGACGATTGGACGCTCTATTGGGGCGTCAACATGATCGGCAAGGGTTCGGACGTCAGTCAGCCGGGCAACCTGGGCGACGTGTTCCCGGTGACGAAGTACACGGATCTCGCCAACGGCGTGACCACCAACTGCGCCGCCGCCGTGAATGCCTGCGCCTACTACAAGATCCACTCCGAGTTCATGTCGTACCACACGTTCTCGGTGAAGAAGGACTTCGGCGACATGTCGACCCAGATCGGCGTCAACAACGCCTTCGACGAGCGGCCGCCGGCCGCCTCGTCGGGTCAGACCCGTACGGGCACCGCCCAGATCGGCAACTACGACATGATCGGTCGCCGCATCTTCGTGGCCGTCACGAAGAAGTGGTAAGCTGATGGTGTCTCGACCGGTCGGTTCGCCGACCGGTCGATAGGCCAAAAAGAAGGAGCGCCGGAGTGATCCGGCGCTCCTTTTTCTTTATCTCTAGATCCGCCCCCGCGTCGCGAGGGCCGGCTTCTTCAGCCTTACGCGATCTGCCCGACCAGGGTTTCCAGCACGCGGCGCAGGTCGGCCTCGCGGAAGGGTTTCTGCAGCACGGTGGCGCCGCGGTGGTCTTCGGTCAGGCCCGCCTCGCCATAGCCGCTGGCGAAGGCGAAGGGCACGCCGCGCGCCTTCAGGGCGTCGGCGACCGGGAAGATCGGCCGGCCGCCCAGATTGACGTCCAGCAGGGCCGCGTCGATGTCGGCCGATCCCGCCAGGCGCAGGGCCTCCTCGATCTCGGCCGCAGGGCCGACGATCGTGCAGCCGAGATCGGTCAGCATGTCCTCGACCAGCATCGAGACCAGCGCCTCGTCCTCGACGACCAGGACCTTCAGGGAGTTCAGAGTCTTCATGTTCTAGGGCTCCAGCGCGCGCAGCGGCAACGCCATTAGACAGACGAGACCGGCGGCATCATAGGTCAGCTCGACCCCGCCGGATAGCTCGGCCGCAAGACCGCGCTCCAGAAGGCGGACGCCAAAGCCGCGACGGTCCGGCGGGGCGACGGACGGACCGCGGCTTTCGGTCCAGGTGAGACGCAAAACGCCGTCCTCAATGGTCCAGTCCACGGCCACGTGGCCGTCCGGGGTCGAGAGGGCGCCGTACTTGGCCGCGTTGGTGGCCAGTTCGTGGATGCCCATGCCTAAGGCCACCGCGGCCTTCGGGTTCAGGCGGACATCGCCGGGATAGGTGAAGCTGACGCGGTCCTCGCCGGCCATGGCGTGCAGCTCGACGTCGAACACTTCGCGCAGGCTGGCCCCGGCCCAGCTTTCGCGGGTCAGCAGGTCGTGGGTGTGCGACAGGGCGATCAGCCGGGTCTCGAAGGCGTCGCGGAAGAACTCCGGCGAGGCGACCGAACGCAGGGTCTGGGCGGCGATCGACTGCACGGTCGCCAGGCTGTTCTTGACCCGGTGGTTCAGCTCGTTGACCAGCAGCTTCTGGCGTTCCTCGGCGCGCTTGCGCTCGGTGATGTCCAGCGAGACGCCGGCCAGGCGCCGCACGCCGCCGTCGTCGGCGCTCGCGGCGGCGCGGCCCCGGGCCTGCAGCCAGCGCAGTTCGCCGGTCCGGTGCACCACGCGGTATTCGACGTCGTACTCGGCCCCGTTCCGGATGGCGTTCTCGATCGCCGCCAGGATGCGCGGGCGATCATCGGGATGGATGGTCTCGATCAGGTCGGCGAAGGTGAGACTCTCATCCGGCTGGCGGCCGTAGTTGAGCTTGCAGAGATCCGAGGCCTCATAGGTCTTGGTCGCCACGTCCAGGTCCCACGAGCCCATGCGGCCGCTTTCCAGCGCGAACTTCAGCCGCTCCTCGGCCCGGCGGCGCTGGGCCAGCTCGGCCACGGCGGCGCTCGTGAGCTTGAGCGACTCGATGGTGGCCGCCACCTGGGCGCCCAGGCCGGTCAGCAGCGCCGCATCGCGCGGCGTGAAGCGCCTGGCCTCGGGGTGACCAAAGAACAGGCCGCCCAGTACCTCGCCCCGCCGCGTCGCGACCGGAATGGCCAGGTAGCTGCGCACGGGCAGGTGGCCTTCGGGCATCCCCTTGCGCGGGGCGTTGCGGCCATAGCGCGGGTCCTGGGTGATGTCGTCCGACAGCACCACGCCCAGATTGTCGAAGGTGGGCGCGAAGACTTCGGTTCGGCGCACCTTGGGGAAGTCGGCGAACGCTTCGCGTGGCGCGCCCGACAGGCGGTAGAGGGCGTAGGACTCTCCGTCCGGCTCGACGACGTTGTAGAAGAACGCGCCGAATGATGCGCCGCTGATTTCGCGGGCGCCATCGAGAGCGACCTGGACGCAGGCGTCGATATCGACGCTGGACGCTATGGCCTCTCCAACCTGAGCCAGGGTCTCGGACTTGCGAATTTCATCGGCGAGGGCGGCTTCAAGCTCGACCAGACGCGTGCGCGCATCCGGCTCGTCGCCCTCGCGAAACCTGCTCTCAGCCATCGAGCTGGCCAAAACACGCCCCCTAGACCCCAGACCGCCCCCCGGGTCGGTAAGGAGCCAAAACGCGCCCCTTTCGATCCGGTTCCCAAATATCGAAAGGGGCGACCTTGACCTTAGAGGTTCAGAGTTCGGCGTCTTCGTCCAGAGGGGCGCTGATCCGCAGGGCGGTGATCTGGTTTCTCTGTCGGCGGAAGACCTGGAAGCGGTGGTGGTGGAAGATGAAGGTCTGGCCCGGCTCCGGGATCATCTGGGCTTCGTGGATAACTAGGCCGGCGATGGTGACGGCGTCGCCTTCGGGCAGGCGCCAGTCCATGGCGCGGTTCAGGTCGCGCACCGTGACGTGGCCATCGACATAGACCGAGCCGTCCTGCTGGCGGCGCACGCCTTCCAGCGCGGTGTCGTGCTCGTCGTCGATCTCGCCGACGATCTCCTCGAGGATGTCCTCCAGCGTCACCAGGCCCTGCAGGGCGCCGTACTCGTCGACGACCAGGGCGAAGTGGCTCTTGCGCTTGAGGAAGGCGTTGAGCTGGTCCTTCAGGTTGGTGGTGTCGGGGATGAACCACGGCTCGCGCAGGATGGCGGCGATGTCCAGGCCCTCGACCCCGGTCGGCGATTGAGCCAGGGCCTTCAGCAGGTCGCGGGCGTGCAGCACGCCGATGATGTTGTCGGGCTCGTCGCGATAGAGCGGGATGCGGGTGTGCTGAGCCTCCAGCACCTCGTCCACCAGCTCCCGAGCGGGCTGGTCGGCGTCCAGCAGCACCATCGACTTGCGGTGGACCATGATCTCCGAGACGTCCATGTCCGACAGGTCCAGCACCCCGCCCAGCATCCGCCGGTCGTCGGTCTCAACGAGGCCTTCGGAATGGTGGTAGTCGACCGCGCCGCGGATCTCCTCGTGAGCGGCCAGTACGTCGACGGCCATGTCCAGCTTGACCCCGAACACCCGCAGGGCGCGGCGGACGATCCACTGGATCACGTAGATGACCGGGCCGAACGCCCGGACGATGAAGAGGGTCGGGCCCGACAGGGCTCGGGCGGTGTCGTCCGGACGGACGATGGCCACGGTCTTGGGCAGCACCTCAGCGAACACCAGAACCAGTACGGTCATGGCGGCGGTGGCCACGGCCACGCCCCAGGGGCCGGGGATCAGGCGGGTCAGCACCTGGGTCGCCAGGGCCGAGGCCAGAATGTTGATCAGGTTGTTGCCCAGCAGCACCGCCCCGATCATCGTCTCCTGGTCGGACAGCAGCTTGTTGACCCGCCGCGCCGGCGCGTCGCCCTCGCGCTCCAGCTGGTGCATCCGCGAACGGCTGGCCCCCGTCATCGACGTCTCGGCGGCCGAGAAGATCGCTGACAGGGCCAGCAGGGCGATGACGATGGGCGCGAGGCCGAGCAGGGCGGTGAGCATGTCGATCCTTTCTCCTCCACCGTAAAACGGGGGAGGTGGCCCGGAGGGCCGGAGGGGGCGAGCTGGAGGTCGGCCGCGTGCGCCCCCTCCGTCGGCTCCGCCGACACCTCCCCCGCGACGCGGGGGAGGAGACGCTAGACTAGACCGCGCCTTCCTCGATCAGGAACGCTTTCAGCGCCGCCCGGTCCACGTCCTTGGCCACGAACGCTTCCCCGATGCCGCGCACCAGGACGAAGGTCAGCGCGCCGCCCTCGGCTTTCTTGTCCTGGCCGCAGTGGGCGACGAGCGCGTCGGCGTTGAACGGGTCGGGGCGGACCTCGATCATGGTCGTGGGCAGCCCCGCCGCCTTGATCGCGGCTTCGGCGCGGACCGCGTCCTGGCTGGGGCAGAGACCCAGCTTGGCCGAGAACCGGAACGCCTGGGCCATGCCGACGCCGACGGCCTCGCCGTGCTTCAGCGCGTCGCCAAAGCCCATCTCGGCCTCGATCGCGTGGCCGAAGGTGTGGCCCAGGTTCAGCAGGGCGCGGCGGCCGGCTTCCTTTTCGTCCTCCTCGACGATCTGCGCCTTCATCTCGACCGAGCGGCCGACGGCGCGGACCAGGGCGTCGACATCGCGCTCCAGCACCTTGCCGACATTGGCCTCCAGCCACTCGAAGAAGGCGAAGTCGCCCAGCAGGCCGTACTTGACGATCTCGGCGTAACCACAAGCCAGTTCGCGGGCGGGCAGGGTGGCCAGCACGTCGAGGTCGGCCAGCACGAGGCGCGGCTGGTGGAAGGCGCCGATCAGGTTCTTGCCGCGCGGCGTGTCGATGGCGGTCTTGCCGCCGACCGAGCTGTCGACCTGGGCCAGCAGGGTCGTGGGGACCTGCACGAAGTCGATACCGCGCTTGTAGATCGCCGCCGCGAAGCCGGCCAGGTCGCCGACCACGCCGCCGCCGAAGGCCACGATCTGGTCGCCGCGCTCCAGGCCGAGCGCCAGCAGGCGGTCGGAGAGATCGGCCAGGCCCTCGAAGCTCTTGCTCTCCTCGCCGGGCGGGATGGTGATGACGTCGACCGCGACGCCGGCCTTTTCCAGCGACACCGCCAGCCGCTCGCCGTGATGCTCGCCGACATTGGCGTCGGTGACGATGGCCACGCGCTTGCGTTTGCCCAGCACCGGAGCGATCCGCTCGCCCGCCTTGTCGATCAGGCCCGGACCGATGACGACGTCATAGGCGCGATCGCCCAGGCCCACGGAAACGGTGCGGATCATGGCGATACTCCTATTGGGCGGACGTGTGGGCCAGCAGCGCGGTCAGGATGGCGTCGACCGCCACCCCGTGCGGGGTGTCGCCGGTCTCGACGTGCACCTGAGCCTCGGCATAGGCGGGATTGCGCGCCTTCGCCAGTTCGGTCAGGACCACCACCGGATCCTTGCCGCGCACCAGCGGGCGGTTGTCCTTGCGCGAGACGCGGCGGGCCAGCAGCTCGACATCGGCCTTCAGCCAGACCGAGACGGCCTTGGCGTTGATCAGCTCGCGGGTCTCGGGGCTGACGAAGGCGCCGCCGCCGGTGGCCAGCACGTGCGGCGGCTCGTCCAGCAGGCGACCGATCACCCGGCGCTCGCCATCGCGGAAGGCGGCCTCGCCCAGTTCGGCGAAGATCTCGGAGACCGAGCGGCCGGCGGCGGCCTCGACCTCGTTGTCGGCGTCGCGGAACGGCAGGTCCAGCACGGTCGCCAGGCGTCGTCCGACGCTGGACTTGCCCACGCCCATCAGGCCCACCAGCACGATGGTCCGCTGGCGCAGGGCGGCGAGTTCTTCGGGGGAAAGGACGATGGCGGTCATGATGCGGTCGCGGGTTTACACGAGGCTTGGCCAAACCGCCAAGTTTGCGAGAACGTCGCGATGCGTCATAACCGGTCCATGGTCCTTTCGAAGCGTCATACGCCAAAGACTCTCGGCGCCGTCGCGCTCTCCGCGCTCCTGCTCACGCCGGCCTTCGCGGCGGCCCAGGAGGAGGTCAAGGTCAAGAGCCTGGCCGCGCCCGACTACTTCTCCAGCCCCGTGGCCGACACCGGCCTTCCCGGTGATCTGTGGAAGGACACCGCGCCCGATATCATGCGCGACGTCGTGCCGAAGCTGGCCGGGAACAAGCCGCTGTCGCCCGCCTTCGCCAGCCTGGCCAAGCGCATGTTGTCGACCGGCGCCAACGGTCCGGCCGGAGTCGGCGACAATGTCGACATGGGCGCCGCGCGGGCCATGGCCCTGGTGGCGCTGGGCGAGGCCAAGGGCGCCAACGCCATCCTGGACCGCGCGACCGGCGCGGCGGGCAGCGCGCAGCTGTCGCTGGCCACCGCCGAGGCGGCCCTGATCACCGGCGACGACGACAAGGCCTGCCGGACACAGGACGCCCTGACCGTCGATCGCGGCGCCGCCTATTGGCTGCGCCTGCGGGCCTTCTGCCAGCTGAAGGCCGGCCAGGCGGACGCCGCCCAGCTGACCTTCCAACTGGCCCAGAACGCCACCAAGGATACGGACTACGCCCGGCTGATGGGCGCGGCCCTGGGCGGAACGGCGCCGGGCGCGGCCAGTCTGAAGAACGGGGTCAACTACGCCCTGTCGCGCCGCCTGAACCTCGACCTGCAATCAGCGGCGGCCATCGCTTCGGCCTCGCCGGCGCTGAAGCCCGTGCTGAAGCCCGCCGGTGGCGACCTGGCCGGCGTCGCGCCCGGTGCAGACCTGACGGCGCAGGAGGCCTCGGACATCGCGTTCCTGCGCCAGGCCAAGACCGTGCCGGCCTTCGTCGAGGCCGCCCACGCCTCGGCCGCCTCGATCGCCGCCCTGGCCGCCGCCGGCGCGCCCTTGCAGGACCCGGTGCTGATGGCCCGCGCCGCCGTCGCGGCCGGCGACGTCGCCAGCGCCCGGACCATCCGGGGCCATCTGGTCCAGGACAGCATCCCCGGCGCCGGCCCGGCCGATCTCGCCATTCTCGACGCCCTGATCGCCGCCGCGTCCGGCAAGGTCGACAACCAGGTGCTGGGTAATCTGGTGGCGCGAGGCGCGTCGGGCGGTCCGAAGTCGCCGGCTCAGCCCGCCGCCGTGCTGCTGGCCAGCCTGGGCGGGGCGATGGACCCCGACGCCCGCACGCAGTTCGCCAATTTCGATCTCGGCAAGCCGGCCGCTTCGTCCGCGCGGGTGATCGTGCTGGAGGACGCCGCCGGGGCCAAGCGCAAGGGCGAGGCGGGCCTGCTGGCCCTGTCGATCGCGCTGGACGCCGGAGTGACCGGGCCGCAGCCGGTGGATCGCGCCCGCATCGCCCACGCCCTGAACCGCGCCGGCCTGACCGCCGACGCCCGCGCCATCGTCGTCGAGGGGCTGCTGTCGCTCGCCTTCACAAAATGAGCAGTAAGGGCCCGGGCTGGGTCGACGCCTTCCTGGAGATGATGGCCGTCGAGCGCGCCGCGGCCCGCAACACCCTGACCGCCTACGGCAAGGACCTGGAGGACGCCCGGGCCTATCTCGCCCGCTCGGGTCATGACCTGGACGACGCCGACGCCGAGACCATCGAGGCCTATTTCCAGGACCTCGGCGCGCGGGGCCTGTCGCCGGCCACCGCCGCCCGCCGCCGCTCGGCCGTGCGACAGTTCTACCGCTTCGTGCTGGGCGAGACCTGGCGGACCGATGACCCGTCCCGCCGGGTCGCCGCGCCCAAGGCCGGCCGGCCCCTGCCCAAGGTGCTGGAGCGCGAGGAGATCGAGCGCCTGCTGGCCGCTGCGATCGCGAAAGACGGCGCGCAAGGTCTGCGCCTGTCCTGCATCATCGAGCTGATCTACGCCTCGGGCCTGCGGATCTCCGAGCTGCTGGCCCTGCCGCTGTCGGCTCTGGCGCGGGATCCGGCCTATCTGATCGTCAAGGGCAAGGGCGGCAAGGAGCGGCTGGCCCCGTTGAACGACGCCGCGCGGACGGCGGTGAAGGCCTATCTCGTCGAGCGTCCGGCCTTCTTTCCCAAGGCCGCGAAAGACAGCCCCTGGCTCTTCCCCTCGCGCGGCGCGTCCGGCCGCCTGACCGCCCGCCGCGTCGGGCAACTGCTGGAGGACGCCGCCATCGCCGCCGGCATCGACCGCGAGAAGGTCAGCCCGCACGTCCTGCGCCACGCCTTCGCCACCCACCTGCTGGAAGGCGGCGCGGATCTGCGGGTCATCCAGACCCTGCTCGGCCACGCCGATATCGCCACCACCCAGATCTACACCCACGTAGCCGGCGAGCACCTGCAGCACGTCGTCCAGACCAAGCATCCGCTGGGGCGGAAGAAGACGCCACATTGACGGGCGGGCGGTCCAGCCCTTAGGAAAGCCCCCACGAAATCTACGGGTTTGCCTTCTCTGGCCGCCCCTATCGAAAGGCTCACCATGTCGGAAGAGACCCGCGACTCCAACGGAACCCTGCTGGCCGAAGGCGACACCGTCACCCTGATCAAGGACCTCAAGGTCAAGGGTTCGGGCGGCGTGACCCTGAAGCGCGGCACGGTGGTCAAGAAGATCCGCCTGACCGGCGATCCCGAGGAGATCGAGGCCAATGTCGACAAGGTCCGGGGACTGGTCCTGCGCACCGAGTTCGTGAAGAAGGCCTAGCTTAACCCTCCCGCGCTAGGGTCTCCGTCGAACGGGCGGAGAACCGCCGGGTGAGGCTGAAAGCCATGGTGACGACGGCGGGGCAGGCGGGACCGATGGTCCTGGCCGCCTATGGCAAGACGATGGGGCTGGTCGGGGCGACGTCTCCGCAAGCGTCCAAGGACGCCCCCGTGGCGGCCAAGAGCCCTGAGGCCGAGGCGCTCGACCGCCTGAAAAGCGACATGCGGACCAACCGCAAGACCCAGATCGGCGACGCCAAGGGCCGCGCCCGCGAGAAGCTGAATCGCGTCATCGAGAAGATGAAGCTGCTGAAGAAGCTCTACGCCAACGACCCCAAGGCCATGGCCAAGGCGCTGGCCGCCGTGGCCAAGGAGCTGCAGGGCGCCGTCAAGGACTACGGCAAGGCGGCCAAGGACGCCGGCGAGATGTTCAAGGCCGACTTCGCCGCCGCTCCGGACGCTTCGCTGACGCCCGACCAGCAGGCCGCCGCCCGCAAGGACCTGGAAGACGAGGCCAAGGGCGAGGCCAGTGGCGACATGGACTTCATCAAGTCGGTCCGCTCACTCAGCAAGGCCCTGAAGGACGAACTGCAGACCGCCAAGACCAAGGGGATCCTGACCCAGCCGGGCAAGTTCGAGCGCTCCGACGAGGTCAAGGACGCCGAGGACGGCCTCAAGGAGCTCGACCAGATGACCGAGGACCTGGACGGACAGATCCGCCAGGATATGCCCCCGGGCAGCCTGATGAAGCTGGCGGCTTAGGAGGCGAGGAGCGCCCCCTCCGTCACGACGCGTATTCGCGTCGCGCCACCTCCCCCGCGGGCGAGGGAGGAGAGGGAGCGTCTTCTCCTCACCCGTGAAACGGGGGAGGTGGATCGCTGCGGATACGCAGCGAGACGGAGGGGGCGCTGGGCCCTCATTCCCCCCTGAACGCCCGCTGGATCGCCGCGACGTCGATCTTCTTCATCGTCATCATCGCCTGGAACGCCCGACCGGCGGCCGCGCGGTCCGAACTGGTGTTGGCCTCGATCAGCTGTCTGGGCGTCACCTGCCACGACAGGCCGAATCGGTCCTTCAGCCAGCCGCACTGGCTTTCCTGGCCGCCGTCGGCCGTGAGGGCGTTCCAGTAGTGGTCGACCTCGGCCTGGCCGTCGCAGTCGATAACGAACGAGAAGGCCTCGTTCAGCTTGAAGGTCGGGCCCGCGTTCATGGCGACGACCTTCTGGCCGTCCAGCTCGAACTGGACCACCATCACCTTGCCTTCCCCGATGCCGTTCGGACCGTCGCCGGGATAGCGGGCGATGTGGTTGATCCTGGAGTTGGGGAACAGTGAGACATAGAGCTTGGCCGCGTCCTCGGCCTGGTGGTCGAACCACAGGAACGGGCTGATCTTGGGCATGGGGTCTTCCTCCGGCGTTGTAAGCCTAGGACGGCTGGGTGAGGGTTGTTCCGACACGGCCTGAAGAAAATGATTGTCCGTCGCGCCGGGAAGATTGCCTGATCCTCCACATCGAGGCTACGACCCTAGAGCTTGCCGCGCGCGGGTCCCATCTTCATCGTCATCCCACACCCAAGGAGCATCCCATGAAGACGCGCAAACTCGGCGACGGCCTCGAGGTCTCGGCCATCGGTCTCGGCTGCATGGGCATGGGCCAGGTCTATGGCACGGCCCTCGACAGCGCCGACGCCCACAAGGTGCTGGCCAAGGCCGTCGAACTGGGCGTGACCTTCTTTGACACCGCCGAGGTCTACGGCCCCTATCTGAACGAGATCCTGGTCGGTGAGGGGCTCAAGCCGTTCCGCGACAAGATCGTGATCGCCACCAAGTTTGGCTTCGACATTGGACCTGAGGCGCTGGGCCAGGGCATGGCGAGGATGCGCGGCGTCAACAGTCGTCCCGAGCACATCCGCGCCGTGGCCGAGGCCTCGCTGAAGCGCCTGGGCGTCGAGGTCATCGACCTCTTCTACCAGCACCGCGTCGACCCCAATGTGCCGATCGAGGACGTGGCGGGCGCGGTCAAGGACCTGATCGCCGAGGGCAAGGTCAAGCATTTCGGCCTCTCCGAAGCCGGCGCGGCGACCATCCGCAAGGCCCACGCGGTCCAGCCGGTCGCGGCCCTGCAGAGCGAATATTCGCTGTGGTTCCGCGAGCTTGAGGCCGAGATCCTGCCGACCCTGCGCGAACTGGGCGTCGGTCTCGTCCCCTACAGCCCGCTGGGCCGGGGCTTCCTGACCGGGGCGCTGAAGAGCGACCTGGCCGCCGACGACTTCCGCAGCAACCTGCCGCGCTTCCGGGGCGAGGCCCTGGCCAAGAACCTCGGCCTGGTCGAGGCCCTGACGGCGATCGCCAGCGAAAAGGGAATCACCCCGGCTCAGCTGGCGCTCGCCTGGATCCTGCACCAGGGCCAGGACATCGCCCCGATCCCTGGCACGACCAAGATCGCCCGCCTGGAAGAGAACATCGGCGCCGTCGACGTGACCCTCTCGGCCGACGACCTGACCCGCATCGCCGCAGCGGTTCCGGAAACCGCCATCGAGGGCGAGCGCTACACCAAGGCCGGCATGGCGATGGTCGGGCGGTAACAAGATCCTCCCCCGCGCTGCGGGGGAGGTGGCCTCCCCGGGTCGCGCGAAGCGCGCGCCCGAGGATAAACTCCGGGCCGGAGGGGGCTAGCTGGGCTTAGGCCGTGAAGGCCCCCTCAGTCGCTCCGCAACAGCTCCCCCGTATCACGGGGGAGCATCCTTATGCTTGATCCGCCCCGTCCTATCCGCCCACACTCCGCCCCATGGCCGCCAACCCGCTCCGCACGCTTGATTCCTTCGAACTCCTGAAGCTGGGCAAGGCTTCGGTCACGGTCGGCGGGCTCGCGGCCGGGGTGCTGATCGTGGCGGTGGCGCTGTTCGCCGCGCGGCTGAGTTCGGCGGGCTTGCGGCGGCTGCGCGAGCGGGCGGCTGGCGACGCGGCCTCGCTCTATATCGTCGAGAAGGTGCTGACCTATGGCCTGGTGATCATCGGGGTCACGGCCGGCCTGTCGACCATGGGTCTGGACCTGACCTCCCTGGCCGTGTTCGCGGGCGCGGTCGGTGTCGGCGTCGGCCTGGGCCTGCAGGGTATCATCAAGGACTTCGCCTCGGGCGTCAGCCTGGTGTTCGAACGGCTGGTGGCGGTGGGCGACTTCGTCGAGCTGCCCAATGGCGGACGCGGCGTGGTCCACGAGATCGGCCCGCGCGCCACCCGCATCCGCACCAACGACAGCACCGACATCATCGTGCCCAACTCGGTGCTGGTGAACGACCAGGTGATCAACTGGACCCTGCGCAACACCAACCGCCGCCTGCGCGTGCCGTTCGTGACCGCCTTCGGGTCGGACAAGAACAAGGTGCGCGAGGCGGTGCTGAAGGCCGCCAAGGCCGCGCCCTACACCTCGCCCGACGACGCCGTGCGCCGGGCCCAGGTCTGGCTGGTCGGCTATGGCGAGAGCAGCCTGAAGTTCGAGCTGGTGGTCTGGCCGACCGTCGAGGCCGTGCGTCGGCCGGCGGCGATCTACGCGGCCTATACCTGGCTGATCGACGACGCCCTGCGCGGGGCGGGGATCGAGATCCCCTATCCGCAGCGCGACATCCGGGTGCGGGGCCTGTTCGGCGAGGAGGGCGAGGACGCCCTGACCAGCCTCAAGCTGGAACCCGCCGCCCGCCGCCGCAAGGCCGCCAAGGTGGCCAAGCCCGGCTCCAGCAACGACGCCGCCGCCGACCTCGAGCGCGAGGATCCGGACGAGATGCCCAAGCCGCCGCCGCCGCCGCCGGCCAAGACTTAACAGCGATAATCTTGACGGACATGCTGCATCGCAGCAGTGTCTTTCGCGAGCGCGAAAAGCGTACCCCCATTCCGCTCATCCCCGCGAAAGCGGGGACCCAAGCTGAATGTCAGGCTCACGCTCGGCTAGCTCTGCTTGGGTCCCCGCTTTCGCGGGGATGAGCGGTGGAGGGGAGAGCGATAGGGAAGAGCGATCAGATGAAAACCGCACGCGGCTTTTTCAAACCCTTGGCGATCGGCGCGCCCGCGCCCTATCGCGAGTTGCCGGCCCGCGTGGAGCGGATGATCCACTTCGTGCCGCCGCACCTGGACAAGGTCCGGGCCAAGATCCCCGAGATCGCTCCCACCGTCGACGTCATCCTGGCCAATCTGGAAGACGCCATCCCCGCCGACGCCAAGGGCGCGGCCCTGGCAGGCCTGGTGGCGATGTCGCGCGAAGTCGACTTCAAGGCCCTGGGCGTCGGCTTCTGGACGCGGATCAACTGCCTGAACTCGCCCTGGCACCTGGACGAGATCAGCACCATCGTCGAGAAGGCCGGCGACAAGATCGACGTGATCATGGTCCCCAAGGTCGAGGGGCCGTGGGATATCTTCTACATGGACCAGTTGCTGGCCTCGCTGGAGGCCAAGCACGGCGTCACGCGGCCGATCCTGCTGCACGCCATCCTGGAGACGGCCGAGGGGGTGATGAATGTCGAAGCCATCGCCGCCGCCAGCCCTCGGATGCAGGGGATTTCGCTGGGTCCGGCCGACCTCGCGGCCAGCCGGGCGATGAAGACGACGCGGGTCGGCGGGGGCCATCCCGGCTACCGCGTCATCGAGGATCCGCATACGGATGGTTCAGTCCGCGCCTCGGTGCAGCAGGACCTGTGGCACTACACCTTCGCCAAGATGGTCGACGCCTGCGCGGCCCATGGCATCAAGCCGTTCTACGGCCCGTTCGGGGCGATCGACGATCCGGTCGCCTGCGAGCAGCAGTTCCGCAACGCCTTCCTGATGGGCTGCGCCGGGGCCTGGAGCCTGCATCCCAGCCAGATCGAGGTCGCCAAGCGGGTGTTCAGCCCGGATCCGGCCGAGGTGGCCTTCGCGCGCAAGATCCTGGAGGCCATGCCCGACGGCACGGGCGTGGCGATGATCGACGGCAAGATGCAGGACGACGCGACGTGGAAGCAGGCCAAGGTGATGGTGGATTGCGCTCGTCAGATCGCGGGCAAGGATCCGGAGTACAAGGCGCTGTACGGGTTTTAGATAAAGCGCGTTCCCTCCCCCTTGATGGGGGAGGGGCAGGGGTGGGGGTGACTACGGCGGCTGATGCCGGACGCGGCATCCGGCTCAGCATCACCCCCATCCCCGACCCTTCCCCCATCAAGGGGGAAGGGAGAAGCAATCAGTCCTGATCCGCCACCGTCGTCACCACCCGCGCGCCGGCCGTCAGCAGCTTGTGGATGGGGCACTTCTCGGCGATCTCGAACAGGCGCTCGCGCTGTTCTTCGTTGAGGTTGCCCTCCAGGCTGATCACCCGCTCGAAGCGCTCCGGCGGGGTCTTGTCGGCGTCGTAGTGCGAGAACACCTCGACGTGCAGGCCGCTGACCTCCCAGTTCTTGCGATTGGCGTAGAGGCGTAGGGTCATGGTGGTGCAGGCCGCAAGGCCCGCGGCGACCAGCTCGTGCGGGTCGGGACCGAGGTCCAGGCCGCCCTGAGCCGCCGAGACATCCGCGACAATGGTCGAGGGGCCGGCGGTGACGAAGGTCTGCAAGGCCCCCGTGCCGCTGTCCGTGGCGGTGGCGAACGGGCGGGTCTGGGCGACTTCGGTCATGGTGGGGATCCTTGCAGAGCGGTGGTCGGAAGCTGGCGCTTCCTGCCCCGCCGATCAAGGCCGGGCTTGTACGATCCGCTCCAGGCGGAAGTCCGGCTCGTGGTCCGGCCCCAGGGTGATCGAGGCGCGGGGCAGGACGGGTCGGTCGCTGGCCATCGACACCTTGAACCGCGCCAGGACGCTGGCCAGCACGATCTGCGCCTCGGCCAGGGCGAAGCCCGCGCCGATACAGACGCGCGGTCCGGCTCCGAACGGCAGGAAGGCCTCCAGGCCCCACGGGTGGGCCTGGTCGATGAACCGCTCGGGCTTGAAGGCGGTCGGGGCGTCCCACAGCCTGCGGTGCCGGTGCACCACCCACGGGCTGATGGTGACCATGCAGCCGGGGACGACGTCGCAGCCCGAGACCACGTCGGCCTCCAGCGCCTGGCGGGCGATGAGCGGCGCGGTCGGATAGAGCCGCAGGGTCTCGAACAGCACCGAGCGCAGCAGCGGCCAATGCTTCAGGTCGTCCAGGCTGGCCACTCGCTCGGCCGGGAAGGCCAGCACCTCGGCGCGGACGCGGTCTTGGGTGACTGGATCCAGGGCCAGCAGATAGGTCGCCCAGAACAGCAGCCGCGAGGTGGTCTCGAAACCGGCCGCCAGCATCGAGCTGCACTGGTCGCGGATCTCCTGGTCGGGCAGGGGCGAGCCGTCCTCGTTCCGCGCGGCCAGCAGGCGGTCGAGCAGGTCGCGGACGTCCAGATGCGGCGCGGCCCGCCGCTCCTCGATCAGGGCGTCGACCGCCGTGAACCAGCGCCGGCCCAGTCGATGGCGCGCGCCGTCCATGAACAGCAGGTCGTCGGCGCCCTTGGCGACGAAGTCCATCAGGTTGAAGTGGGCCGGCCCCTCCATGTAGCGGCGGGCCAGATCCGCCAGCACGGCGCCTTCCGTGTCGGCGCGGCGCGAAAACAGGGCCCGCAGCACCGCGTCCAAGGTGGCGCGGTGGAAGTCCTGGGCCAGGTTGGCGCGGTCACGGCCCTCCAGCCCTTCCGCGAGACCCGCGCCGGCGGCGACGAAGTGGGGCAGCAGGCCGCCGATCGCGGCCGGGGTGAAGACGGGCGCGAGGCTCTTGCGCTGCCGCCGCCAGGTCTCGCCCTCGGACATCAGCACGCCCTCGCCGACCAGCGGCTTCAGCGAGCGGGCGGCCTTCACGGGGCGGGCGTATTTCGGGGAGGTCAGCACGTGGCGGACGCCGGCGGGGTCGTTCAGGAACAGGCCCGGCTGGCCCATGAACATGTAGGGCGCGGCGAGGCTCTCATAGTCCTCTTCGCAATAGGCCCCGATCAGGCTGCGGCCCATTTCCCAGGCCACGCGCAGCTGTCCCAGCGGGGTGAGGCCCAGCGGCTTGGCGTGGACCTTCGGGGCGGGGGGAATAAGCGGCGCGGGGCGGACGATAGCGTCCATGAAGCGGCCTTCCGGTAAGCGGGGTCCGTTTTGGATCCCTACCGGACGTGAAGCTTAGGCGCGCTCAAGTTGCGATGCAATAATTCATCGCTCCAAGAATTTGATCTGGGGAGACCTAGGCGGCCACCGCGCGCAGGGGGCTGACGTCGAACACCCGCTGCGATCCGCGCCAGACTTCCACGAAGTCACAGCGGTGGTGCATGTCGAGTAGCTCGAAAGCTCTCGCGCGCGCCGCCGAGTCGTCGGCGCAGGGCGTGACGTCGAAACGCGGCACAGAGCCGTCGGATTCGACACAGAAAAAGGTGAACACCTGCATGGGCGCTACGCACTCTCTACAGGCGGGGCCGCGCACGTTCGATGGCGGGGGCCGCGGGGCGCAAGTCGTCTTCCGCGACCTGCTACATATGAACATAGGACTCTATGTCGCGATTCACCAGGGGAGAGAGTCTCGATTCGAGACTCACCTGTGAACCGCACTAGTCAGCCTGTGGATAAAACACGTCGGATTCGCGGCGGTTCCTCGCCGGAATCTGGCCTCTTTCCCTCCGGGCATTCCGCCACTAGGTTCGCACCCTTTCATCAACGGCGACGTTTAAGAGTCCATGGCCGCCCATTATCTCGATTTCGAACGCCCAATCGCTGATCTGGAAAGCAAGATCGAGGAGCTGAGCAAGCTCTCCGAGACCGCTGGACCAGGCGCGTTCGACCTCGAGATCCAGGCGCTGCGCGACCGTGCGCAGACGCTTCGCAAGGAGGCCTACGCCAATCTCGACGCCTGGCAGAAGACCATGGTCGCCCGGCACCCGCAGCGGCCGCACCTGCGCGACTATGTCGCGGGCCTGATCGACGAGTTCGTCGAGCTGCGCGGCGACCGCAAGTTCGCCGACGACCAGGCCATTGTCGGGGGCCTCGGCCGCTTCCGGGGCCAGCCGGTTGTGGTCATGGGCCACGAGAAGGGCCACGATACGACCACGCGCCTGAAGCACAATTTCGGCATGGCTCGCCCCGAGGGCTATCGCAAGGCCGTGCGCCTGATGGACATGGCCGAGCGCTTCAGCCTGCCGGTCATCACCTTTGTCGACACCGCCGGCGCCTATCCGGGCCTGGGCGCCGAGGAGCGCGGCCAGGCCGAGGCCATCGCCCGCTCGACCGAGCGCTGCTTGACCCTGGGCACGCCGATGGTCGCCACCATCGTCGGCGAAGGCGGCAGCGGCGGGGCCATCGCCCTGGCTGGCGCCAACCGCGTGCTGATCCTGGAGCACTCGATCTATTCGGTGATCTCGCCGGAAGGCGCGGCCTCGATCCTGTGGCGCGACGGCGCCCGGGCCAAGGACGCGGCGACCAACATGCGCATCACCGCCCAGGACCTGATCAAGCTGGGCATCGTCGACCGCATCGTCGACGAGCCCGCCGGCGGCGCCCACTCGAACGCGGACGTCGCCATCCAGGCCGTCGGCGACGCGGTCGAGGAAGAGCTGAAGGCCATGGCGCACATGAGCGCCGCCCAGCTGAAGACCCAGCGCGCCGAGCGCTTCTACGCCATCGGCCGCGCCGGCCTGCAATAGCGAGGGAGAGGCGGCCATGGGGCGGACGGGACTGATCATCGCGGCGCTACTGATGGCCGCGCCGGTTTCGGCGGCGGCGGCGGGTGACGAGCCCCGCTACAGCCTCGGCTACGACCGCTGCCTGAACTCGCCGGACGGCCAGAACACGCCGGGTCTCGTCAAATGCGCCCTGGCCGAGCTCAAGGTCCAGGACGCGCGCCTGAACCGGGCCTACACGGCGGACATGGCCGGCCTGGCCCAGAACCCCGACGCCAAGGCCGCCCTGCTCAAGGCCCAGCGCGCCTGGATCGCCTTCCGCGACGCCGACTGCGCCACCGTCCGGGCCTTGTCCGGCGGCACAATCTCCCCGTTCTACGCCGCGTCCTGCGAGCTCAAGCACACCGCCCGCCGGGCCCAGGCGCTGGAAGCCCTGTTAGCGCCCTGATCCGGCGGATGTGACGTCCGTCGGCAAGGTTTGCGGATCGCTGTTCTCTGGCTACGGTGGTGCTCCCTAGGTGGAGCTTGCCCCGATGATCCGCGTCCTCGCCATCGCCTCTCTGCTGCTGCTGGCCGCGCCCGTCGCCTCCCAAGCGCACGGCGAAACCACCCGCGAACTCTGCGACCGGCGGGGCGGGGCGACCATGGAGCAGGTGCAGTGCTTCGCCGGCTCGCGCGTCGCCGAGGACGCCCGGCTCAACCGCGTCTACAAGGCGCTGATGGCCCGGCTGAAGCCTGCCCAGAGGCTCGCCCTGCGCGACGAGCAGCGCGCCTGGATCAAGGACCGCGACGCCGCGTGCCTGCCCTACTATGACGAGACGCAATACGGCCAGCAGGGCAAGGTGGACGGCGAGGAATGCATCATTGACCGCACCATCCTCCGGGCCAACGCGCTGGCGCGGATCGGGCGGCGCTGATCCCTCTTGCCTGCCCCTAAGGTCACTCCGGCATAGTCTCCCAAAATTAGAGGGAGCGACCCAATCATGGCCATCAAGACCCGTTTCACCGAGCTGTTCGGCGTCGAGCACCCGATCGCCCAGGGCGGCATGCAGTGGGTCGGCAAGGCCGAGCTGGTCAGCGCCGTCGCCAACGCCGGGGCGCTGGGCTTCCTCACCGCCCTGACCCAGCCGACGCCGGAAGCCCTGGCCAAGGAGATCGCCCGCACCCGCGACCTCACCGACAAGCCGTTCGGCGTCAACCTGACCATCCTGCCGGCCATGACCCCGCCGCCCTATGCCGAGTACCGGGCCGCGATCATCGAGAGCGGGATCAAGATCGTCGAGACCGCCGGCTACAAGCCGCAGGAACATGTCGACGACCTCAAGGCCCACGGGGTCAAGATCATCCACAAGTGCACCGCCGTCCGCCACGCCCTGAGCGCCGAGCGGATGGGCGTCGACGCCATCTCGATCGACGGCTTCGAGTGCGCCGGCCACCCGGGCGAGGACGACATCCCCGGCCTGATCCTGATCGCAGCCGCCGCCGACAAGGTGAAGATCCCGATGCTGGCCTCGGGCGGCATCGCCGATGCGCGCGGCCTGGTGGCGGCCCTCGCCCTGGGCGCCGACGGCGTCAACATGGGCACCCGGTTCTGCGTCACCCAGGAGGCCCCGATCCCGATGGCCTTCAAGGAACAGATGGTCGCCAATGACGAGCGCCAGACTGACCTGATCTTCCGCACCCTGCACAATACGGCCCGCGTGATGCGCAACGCCGTCAGCCAGGAGGTGGTGCAGATCGAGCGGGCCGGCGGCGCCAAGTTCGAGGACGTCGCCCACCTGGTCGCCGGAACCCGCGGCCGCGATGCTCTGGCCAAGGGCGACACCGACGGCGGCATCTGGAGCGCCGGCATGGTCCAGGGCCTGATCCACGACATCCCGACCGTCAAGGACCTGGTCGACCGCATCGTCGCCGAGGCCGAGGCGCTCATTCGCGGCAGGCTGGCGGCGATGGTGGGCTGACGATCATCCGGTTGGCCGCGTTCGGTCGCCAACCGGAAACGCCTTCTCCCCGGAAACGCCTTCTCCTAGGCCGGCCGCCCGCGCGCGCGGGTCGTCGAGGGCAGTTCGCCGAACCGCTCCCGATACCGGCGGGCGAAATGCCCGAAGCTGGAGAAGCCGCAGGTCATGGCGATGGAGATGACGGAGTTGTCTTGATCGTGGAGCAGCAGGTGACGCGCGCGATCGAGGCGAAGCTCGCGCAGATAGGTCAGCGGCGCGATCCCTCGGTGCTGCTTGAAGCGGGCGAAG
The DNA here is from genome assembly GCF_002742625.1 of Caulobacter sp. FWC2. Taxonomy (NCBI): domain Bacteria; kingdom Pseudomonadati; phylum Pseudomonadota; class Alphaproteobacteria; order Caulobacterales; family Caulobacteraceae; genus Caulobacter; species Caulobacter sp. FWC2. Next base: position 4,294,935 of record NZ_PEBF01000001.1, on the reverse strand, counting down.
ACGCTCCTGACGCTGACCCCGCAGGCGGCGGCGATGTCCTCGACGGTCAGCGGACGGTTCCAGTTTGCCTGGATATAGTCCTCAAGCACCTTCACGGCCGCGATCGAGGGGCTTTTCGGCTCCTCGGCGAGACGATCGGCGAAGCCGGAGAGATTTTCCAACAGGAAGGCGCTGCTCAGCGCCTGGCCCATCTCGATAAGCGGCATGTCGATATCCGCCTCCGTCGCCAGCATCCGCGCGAGGGCGAAGGAGATCTGCCGGGAGCGAACGCGCGTCGAGGTCGCGAGCGCCTGCAGGACGGGCAGGACGAACGGACCGTGTTGCGGATAGCCGACGATAGCCTCTGCCTTCCGGCGCAGCGCTTCGACGTCGAACTGCGTGACGATATGCTGATAGCCAGCGCCGTAGGACGCCAGGAACGACGAGTCCGGCGGTAGGATCGTCGTCGCGTCGGCATTGATTTGAGCCTGCCTGCCGCCGGATGAAATCCGCCCCTGGCTCGTCAGGCACAGCAATTGCCTGACGCCGGCCATATCGGAGAACGCGATATCGACGGGCGTGTCATAGCGGCAGTAGTGCAGGGTCACGCCACCCACCTGTACGCGGTTGGCCTGGGCGAAGAAGGGCGAGTCCTCCTGACCGGCGCTGGTGAGCGCCGCGCCATACTTGTCGCTCAGGGTCTCGGCCAAGCTGTCGCGATCGGTCGTCCGCAGGATCAGATGCGAGGCCAGTGGCAGGGCGTGATCAAGAAGTGGAAGATCGCTCAAAGCTCAATTCCGGATTGTGTTTTTACAATAATCGTTAAAGCTGATCCGTGTTCCGAATGTGCGACAAAAGGCCCTATGCTGCAAACTGAGCCTACGAATCTGCACTTATGGAACAATTGCGGCGAATTGGGATAAATATCACCTTAATTCTGGGCGCGTACGAAGGTCGGCGGAAATTAAAGTTAGCAGATTTTCCACCTTTGAAGGCCGAGCAACGCCAAGGCGATGCCGCGCCCTCTCCCGGAGAGCAGCATGTTCGGCATTCAAACTTCTTCCGGCGCGGAATCTTCGCAAACGCTCGCCGCGATCGGACGGGCGCTGGCCATCATCGAGTTCGACACCGCCGGCAAGATCCTCACCGCGAACGAGAATTTCTGCGCCGCCATGGGCTACGCCTTGTCCGAGATCAAAGGGCGGCATCACAGCCTGTTCGTCGAGCCCGACTATGCGCGCAGCGCGGAGTACACGGCCTTCTGGGCCAAGCTCGGGCGTGGAGAGTTCGATGCGCGGGAGTACCTGCGTATCGGCAAGGGCGGCGCGGAGGTCTGGATTCAGGCTTCCTACAATCCCGTTCGGAACGGGAAGGGCGTCGTGACCAAGGTGGTCAAGGTCGCGACGGTGATCACGGCCGAGAAGCTGCGCAACGCCGAGTTCGAAGGAAAGATCGAGGCGATTTCACGCGCACAGGCGGTGATCGAGTTCACGCCCGATGGACAGGTCGTCACCGCGAACGAGAACTTCCTGAAGGCTCTGGGCTATGCCCTTTCGGAGGTTCAGGGCCAGCACCATCGTATGTTCGTCGAGCCGGCGCTGGCTCGGTCGGCCGAATACCAGGACTTCTGGAAGACGCTGAACAATGGTGAGTTCGTCGCCGCCGAGTTCAAGCGCATCGGCAAGGGCGGCCGTGAGGTCTGGATCCAGGCGTCCTACAACCCGATCTTCGACGCCAAGAAGCGCGTCATCAAGGTGGTCAAGTTCGCGACCGACGTCACGCCCCGCGTCCGCGCCGTCGAGGAAGTCGCCAAGGGACTCGAGCAGTTGGCGAGCAACAATCTGAAGCACCGGATCGAGGCGGCCATCGACCCGGCCTTCGAAAAGGTTCGCCACGACTTCAACACCGCCATGGGCATGTTGGATGAGACCATGACCGCCGTGTCGGGGTCGACCGATGGCGTCAGCAGCGGGGCGGAGGAGATCGCGGCGGCGTCCGACGACCTGTCACGCCGCACGGAGCAGCAGGCCGCAAGCCTGGAAGAGACCGCCGCCGCGCTCGACGAGATCACCGCCACGGTGCGGCGCAGCGCCGAGGGCGCCAAGCAAGCCTCGGTCGCCGCCTCCTCGGCGCGCGCGGACGCGGTGACATCCGGCCAGGTCGTTGGCGAGGCTGTCGCCGCGATGGGGGAAATCGACAGCTCCTCACGGCAGATCACGCAGATCATCGGCGTCATCGACGAGATCGCCTTCCAGACCAACCTGCTGGCCCTCAACGCCGGCGTCGAAGCCGCGCGGGCGGGGGACGCCGGTCGCGGGTTCGCGGTTGTCGCTCAGGAAGTGCGCGCCCTGGCCCAACGCTCGGCCGACGCCGCCAAGGAGATCAAGGCCTTGATCGCCACCTCCAGCGCCCAGGTCGAACGCGGCGTGAAGCTTGTCGGCGAGACGGGGCGCGTCCTCACCGGCATCGTGGAGAAGGTGGCCCAGATCGATGGGTTGATCTCGGAGATCGCCAAGTCCTCGCAGGAGCAGGCCACGGGCCTTCACGAGGTCAACACCGCCGTCAACCAGATGGACCAGGTCACGCAGCAGAACGCCGCCATGGTCGAGGAAGCCACTGCCGCCGCGGCCAATCTGAAGGCGGGCTCGCGGGAACTCGCGCAGCTGGTGGCCCAGTTCGAGACCAGCGCTCGCGGCGGGCGGCGACCGCAGGTGGCCCAGCCGGGACGAGATCGCCCCGGCCAAAACCCGGTCGCGCGGCAGCAAGCCAGGGTCGCCGCTGCCATGGGCGGAGGTCGCGCGTCGCAGCAGGATCCCGGTTGGGATGAGTTTTAGCCACCGGCGGAGGGACGGTTAGCGCGGGCGTGCGGGCTAGGTCGCCCCTAACCCCCAGCGCCGAAGGGGTCGGCGGTCGCGTCGACTCTTCCGAAGATTGCGTCTCTCCCCCGAAGCCGCCTAAGCTGAGCCTTCAGTCGAGGGCGCTATCCATGTTTCGTCTTGTTTCCCCCGCCGCCGCGATCGCGGCCGCTGTTCTCTGCATGGCGCCCGTCGCCGCGCGGGCGGCCGAGGCCGCCGACGCGCCGCCGGCTGCGGTTCAGGCCAAGGTCGATGCGTTCATGACGTCGCTGAAGGCCGGCAAGGTATCCGAGGCTTACACGCAGGCCTTCGCCGGCACCCTGATGAGCAAGAAGCAGGCGGAGCTTGAGCAGGCCGTCGCCGGGACCGAGAACGGCCTGCGCTACTATGGGGCGCTGCGGGACTGGCAGCTGGTAGGGACGAGCAGGCCGGCGGATGGCTTCGTCGTGGCGGTCTATATGGCGCGGCTGGAGAGCGCGCCGTTGTTCATGCGCTTCCAGGCCTATGACAATGGCGCGAAGTGGATCGTCTACAACATCATCTTCAGCGACAACTACGACACGATGAAGGGCTGGTAGGCGGGCGCTTACCCCCTCCACCGGCTTCGCCGGTCCCCCTCCCCCAAAGGGGGGGAGGGGCGGTCGCCTACTTCCGCTTCTTCCGGAACTCTTCCGCCTTCTCCTGGCGGATCTCCGCGCGTAGGCGCTTCGGCGCTGATTTGTCGACCTCGTCCCCCGTCGCGGCCAGCACCTCGTTGGCGAATTCCAGGTCCATCAGCTTCATGCGCTTGATCTCGTCGCGCAGTCTCGCGGCGGTTTCGAACTCCAGGTTGGCGGCGGCCTCGCGCATCTTGGCCTCCAGGTCCTTGAGCGCGGCCTTGAAGTTGTCGCCGCTGAACGGGCGGTCGTCGGTCTCGGACATGCCCATCGGCACCAGCACGCGGTCGCCGCGCTCGTAGGGGCTGTTGAGGATGTCCTTGATGTCGCGCTTGACGCTCTCGGGCGTGATGCCGTGCTCGAGGTTATAGGCGTGCTGCTTCTCGCGGCGGCGCGAGGTCTCGGCCATGGCCCGCTCCATCGAGCCGGTGATCCTGTCGGCATAGAGCACGACCTTACCGTCGACGTTGCGCGCGGCGCGGCCGATGGTCTGGATCAGCGAGGTCTCCGAGCGCAGGAAGCCTTCCTTGTCGGCGTCGAGAATGGCCACGAAACCGCACTCGGGGATGTCCAGGCCCTCGCGCAGCAGGTTGATGCCGACCAGCACGTCGATATTGCCCATCCGCAACTCGCGGATGATCTCGATGCGCTCCAGGGTGTCGACGTCCGAGTGCATGTAGCGGACGCGGATGCCCTGTTCGGTCAGATATTCGGTCAGGTCCTCGGCCATCTTCTTGGTCAGGACGGTGACCAGGGTGCGGTAGCCCTTCTTGATGGTCTGGCGGATCTCGTCGACCACGTCGTCGACCTGGCTGGCCCCGTCCTTGGCGACCGGGCGCACCTCGACCGGCGGGTCGATCAGGCCGGTGGGGCGGATGACCTGCTCGGCGAAGACGCCGCCGGCCCGCTCCATTTCCCACGAGGCGGGGGTGGCGCTGACGTGCACCGTCTGCGGCCGCATGGCGTCCCACTCCTCGAACTTGAGGGGGCGGTTGTCGAGCGCCGAGGGCAGGCGGAAGCCGTACTCGGCGAGCGTCCATTTGCGGTTGCGGTCGCCCTTGTACATGGCGCCGATCTGCGGAACCGTCTGGTGGCTCTCGTCGGTGAACAGCAGGGCGTTGTCAGGGATATATTCGAAGAAGGTCGGCGGCGGCTCGCCCGGCTGGCGGCCGGACAGGTAGCGGCTGTAGTTCTCGATGCCGGCGCACGAGCCGGTGGTCTCGATCATCTCGAGGTCGAAATTGGTGCGCTGCTCCAGGCGCTGGGCCTCCAGCAGCTTGCCGTTCTCGTACATCCAGGCCAGGCGCTCCTTCAGTTCGGCGCGGATGGCGATGATCGCCTGGCGCAGGGTCGGGCGCGGGGTGACGTGGTGGCTGTTGGCGTAGACCTTGATGGTCTCCATGTCGGCGGTCTTCTTGCCGGTCATGGTGTCGAACTCGGAGATCGCCTCGACCTCGTCGCCGAACAGGGTCACGCGCCAGGCGCGGTCCTCATAGTGGGCGGGGAAGATCTCGATGGTGTCGCCCCGGCGGCGGAAGGTGCCGCGCTCGAAGGCCACCTCGTTGCGCTTGTACTGCTGGGCCACCAGGTCGGCGATCAGCTGCTTCTCGTCCACCCGGTCGCCGACCGTCAGGGTGAAGGTCATGGCCGTATAGGTCTCGACCGAGCCGATGCCGTAGATGCAGCTGACCGAGGCCACGACGATGACGTCGTCGCGCTCCAGGATCGCCCGGGTGGCCGAGTGGCGCATCCGGTCGATCTGCTCGTTGATGGAGCTGTCCTTCTCGATATAGGTGTCGGTGCGCGGGACGTAGGCCTCCGGCTGGTAGTAGTCGTAGTAGCTGACGAAGTACTCGACCGCGTTCTCCGGAAAGAACGACTTCATCTCGCTGTAAAGCTGGGCGGCCAGGGTCTTGTTCGGGGCCAGGATCAGCGCCGGGCGCTGGGTGGCGGCGATCACCTGGGCCATGGTGAAGGTCTTGCCCGAGCCCGTGACGCCCAGCAGCACCTGGTCCTGGTCGCGGGCGTTGATGCCGTCGACCAGCTCCTTGATCGCCGTCGGCTGGTCGCCGGCCGGCTGGTAGTCGGAAACGAGCTTGAATTTCTTGCCGCCCTCGGACTTGTCCGGCCGCGCGGGGCGGTGCGGGGTCCACAGCATGGGCATGGTCGCGTCAGCGACGTCCTGGACAACGTCCATGACGAAGGGCGTGGAGACGTCGGAAACGCCGCTATTGGGGGTGCGAGGCATGGCCCCAAGTTAGGGACCCGCGAGGCTCACGGCTAGAGGGCCTGCTGACGGGGAGTGGCAGCAGAGTGGCGGGAGGGGGCTCGTGACTCGTCGCGGAATGGCTCCGGACCTATTTGTAGCCAGCGCTCGTGCTCCAAATTGCGAAAGAGCATCGGACGTGGCCATGTCGCTGCATGATTTCGGTCTCGACCTCGCCCTTCGCCCATGTCGCGTTCGATCTCAGCGGATGGCTGAGCGGGTTGGCGCTGAGCGTGGTTCTGTATCGCTGGCGCCTGAAGGCGTTGGCCGAGAGCGTGGCCGGCCGTGTGGGCGGCGGCTACTTTGTCGCCCTGGCAATGGGCGCCTTGCCGGGCGCCTGGATGGCGGGTTCGCTGAACAGCCTGCGAGGCCCCAATCCGTCCCTGTCGCACAGCGTCGTCGGAGCGCTGGTCGGCGCCATCGTCGCGGTGGAGATCTATAAGGCGGTGAAAGGGGTGAAACGCTCGACGGGCGGGGTCTTCACCGGCCCCTTCGCCCTAGGCGTCGTTGTCGGGCGGCTGGGCTGCTTCTTCGCCGGGATCGCAGACGGCACCTATGGCTCGCCGACGCGTCTGCCCTGGGGCGTGGACCTAGGCGACCAGGTCTCGCGCCATCCCGTGCAGCTGTACGAGAGCTTGTCGATGGCGCTTTTTCTGGCCGCCTATCTCAGCGGTCTGGCCGTGCGCGCCGACTGGGCGATGCGGCGCGGGTTCTACGCGCTGTGCATGGCCTACGGCGCGCAAAGGTTCGTCTGGGAGTTCCTCAAGCCCTATCCCAAGTTGATCGGGCCGTTTAATCTCTTCCATCTGTTGTGCTTAGGGTTGCTGGCTTATGGATGGATCTACGACCAGCGCGAGCGGCGTCGCGAGCGTGCGCAAGTCGGCGCCGTATCTGTTTCTGGGCCAGACCACCAGTCTGTGTGAAGACTGCCTGGCCCTGGTCCCGGCCAAGATCATCGCCGAGGATAACGAGGTCTTCCTCCTCAAGCGCTGTCGCGAGCACGGCGTGCAGAAGACCCTGATCGCCGACGACCTGTCGTACTGGAAATCGCAGCAGGACTGGCTGAAGCCTGGCGATCGGCCGCTGAACGCGCAGACCCGCACCGACCATGGCTGTCCCTACGACTGCGGCCTATGTCCCGATCACGAGCAGCACTCGTGCTTGGCGATCATCGAGGTGAACGAGGCCTGCAATCTATCGTGCCCGGTTTGCTTCGCCGACTCCTCGGTCAAGCGCGAGGCCCACCGCCCGTTGGCTGAGATCGAGCGGATGCTGGACATCCTGGTAGAGTCCGAGGGCGAGCCGGACCTCGTACAGATCTCGGGCGGCGAGCCGACTCTGCACCCTCAGTTCTTCGAGATTCTGGAGGCGGCGCGGCGGCGACCGATCCGCCACCTGATGATCAACACCAATGGCCTGCGCATCGCTCGCGAGCCAGGCTTCGCCGAGCGCCTGGCGAAGTTCATGCCTCGTTTCGAGGTCTATCTGCAGTTCGACAGTCTAAAGCGCGAGCCGCTGATGGCCTTGCGCGGCGCCGACCTGACTCGGGTGCGCCAGGAGGCGCTGGAGGCGCTGGAACGCAACAACATCTCCACCACCTTGGTCGTGACCCTGAAGAAGGGTCTCAATGATGAGGAGATCCCCGACATCGTGCGCCACGCCTTGGCGTGGCGTTGCGTTCGCGGCGTCACCTTCCAGCCGATCCAGGACGCCGGCCGCAACGACGGCTTCGAGCCCCGACGCGACCGCATCGTTCTGACCCAGATCCGGCGGAGGATCGCTGAGGCGGGGGTTTTTGCGCTGGAGGACCTGATCCCGCTACCCTGCAATCCAGACCAGATCTGTATCGGCTACGGCCTGCGCAACGGCGCCGAGGTCATGCCTGTCACGGCCATGCTGCCACGAGAGCTGTTCGTCGCAGCAGTGCCCAATACCGTGACCTTCGAGGCCTATCCGGAGCTGCGGCGAGGGATGTTCGAGCTGATGTCGCTGTCGACGGCGCAGGTGGACACCTCCGAGAAGCTGGCCAGCCTGCTTTGCTGCCTGCCTGAGGCGGCGGTTCCCAAGGACCTATCATACGAAAACACGTTCCGCGTGGTGATCTCGCAGTTCCTGGACCGCTACAATTTCGACCTCGGCACGGTGAAGCGCTCGTGCGTCCACTTCGTCGAGCCGGACGGGCGGATCATTCCGTTCGACACCTACAACACCTTCTATCGACCCGGCGCGCCCGGGAACGGAGCGCTGCGGCGCGGTCGCGGGGAGCTGGCCGAATGACGGACGAGAGCGGCGGCGGACGCCCGGTCGCCAAACTGTTCGGGGCGCTGTTGATGGCTGTAGGCGGGCTGATCGTTGGCTTGTGCGGCCTATGCACCGCCGGCTTCGTGGTCATGACCGGCAAGAGCGACCCGAGCTCCGCCGGCGGCCTGCTGGTCATTGCGGCGGTCGTCGCGGGGATACCGATCGTGGTCGGCGTCCTCATCTTCATCGGCGGGCGCAACCTGTGGCGCGGCCCGCAGCCGTCACAGTCGTCGTCCAGCGATGTTCGTTCTTAGCCGTTCAGACGGCGCCCACGCCAATTAGCGCCGCCGCACGGGCGAACTTCAGGTTTTTGGAGTGAGCTCAACGTCGGCTCCTCGCGCAACCAAGTCAGCACCCCAGGCCGCAAGCCTCGTCCCTCCCTAGTCCCTCAGCGGCAGCTGGGCGTCGCCGAGGGTGACGCCGTCGAACACCGCCTCCGTGTGCAACTGGGCGATCTTGGCGGCGACGGTCGTGCAGCGCGCCGGATAGGTGTCGGAGCCGATGACCGACAGGGCGGTCAGCTGCGCCGCCAGGGTGGGTTTGGCCAGGGCGGCGGGGATCTTGTCCACGCCCCGGCCCTGGTGGGTGATGTCGGACGTCCAGATGGCCAGCCGGGGGTCCTTGCCGACCAGGCCGTAACGGCTGGCCGCGGCCTGGACCTTGCGGCGCATGATGCCTGAGGCGACCTTGACCGAGGCGTCGATCGCCAGAGGGTCGTTCAGCAGCCAGTGCATCAGCTTGGCGCCGTTGCGGGCCTCGGCCTCGCCCGCCGTGGTGGTGTCGGGGTTGAGATAGCTCATGAACCCGACCAGCTGGGTCTCGACCTTGCCGTTGGGGCGATGGACCTGGGTCTCGGTCTCGAGCGAATAGGAGGTCCCGTTTTCCGTCCGCCAGACCTTGCCGTCGAGCAGATGCAGGTCGGGGAAATAGTCCGCCGCCTTGGGCAGCTTCAGTAGAGCCCGGAACAGCAGGATGAGGTTGTCCTTGGGCGTGTGCGCCGCCAGTTGGTAGAAGCCGAAGGTGAAGCGGGCCCGGTCATAGGTGTTGAGCACCAGATGATGCCCGCCGCCCTCCGCGGTGACCGTTGGCCACATGAAGTGCGCCCAGAGGCCGATCGAGGCCGCCGCCGCCTCACGATCGTAATAGAGCTTGGGCAGCTTGCTCAGGCTGGGCTGATGGAGGCCGCGATGCTGTCCATCGCCGTCCTGGAACGCCACGGTCTGGCCCACCAGGAAGGCCGGCTCGGTCGAGCCCTGGACCTTGGCGGTCCACTTGCTGCCCTTCACCTGGGGCGCGCCGCTGACGCTGATGTCGAACTGGATCATGGTCGTCTCCCGCGCCGTCGGCGCGTTTCTGTCCGTTCAGGAAGGGTCAGTCCTTCACCGCGTTCGCGCAGCCCTGCCCATGGCCCCAGAAGCTGCCCTTGCTGCTTTCCAGGATGTTCTGGTCGCGGCGGGGGAGGGCGGTCAGGAAGTCCAGGCCAGTCTCGACCTCGAGCTGGCTGATCGGGACGATGAACTTGTCGGACGGCGTCTTCTTGTAGGCCTTGTTGTCGAGGCGGAAGCCGATCGCCCGGCCGCGCTGCGTGTCGTACAGCACCTTGAAATAGGCGGCCGGCGACAGGATCTTGTACGGGCCCTTGCCGATCCACAGCGCGCTGGAGCCGTAGATCGGGCCGGTGATCACGATCACGTCCTGGTGGCCGCCGCACAGCACGGCCGCGCGCACGTCCTCCTCCAGGAACCGCCACTGGGCGCGGTTGAAGCCGGCTCCCACCTGCGGCGACATGTTGCTCATATAGAAGCTGTCGTCGGTCAGGGGCTGGCTGGACTTGAAGTCGGCCGCCGGGGCCTGGTGGCCGCGGTCGCGGGGATTGGCCGGGTCGGTATAGTCCTGCGGCGTCGGGCTGAAGCCCTTGGCGTCTGGATCGGCGCGGAAGTTGTCGGCGCGCTTGGCGGTTCCGGTCAGGGCGGCGGGCGACAGCCGCTCGATCACCCAGTCGGGATTGCGCGTCTCCTTGTTGAACGACACGGCGTAGCCGTCGCGGCAGATCAGGATCTGCTTGGCCAGTTCGTCGTCGCCGCGATGCCGGGGCAGGCCGACCTGGGCGAAGCGGGCCAGGCAGGCCGCAGGGGCCGGATCGGCCCGGGCGCCCTTCTGCGGCGTACCCGGCGGCGTGGCCTGGGCCCGCGCGGCGCTTGGGGCCAGGGTGAGGGTCAGGGCGAGGGCGGGCGCCAGCGCCAGGATCGCGGCGCCCAAGAGCGAGCGGATCATGTCGGTCTCCTCCCTTCGAGGGATCAGGTCTGGGTCGTGTCGCCGGGGTTGGCCTGGCCGCCCGTGCCGCCGCTGCTGTTGCTGGAGATGCCCTTGGAGATGATGAAGCTGCCGCCGCTGATGCCGATCAGGCCCAGCACGGTCGGCGGCACCTCGACGAAGGCCCCGGCCTCGATCGACAGCAGCAGGAACAGCCCGGCTACCACGAAGGTGAAGATCAGGAACTGGAAGCGCGACAGGCTGGCCTTGACCGGCACGCGGCGGACGGCGGCGGCCACGGCGTCGGCGGTCGGCGCCTGGCCGCCGGCGGCGGTGACGGCCGCGACCAGGGCCGCCTTCAGCGCCGTCTCCGACGGGATCTCGGCGATCAGTCCGTCCAGCTCGCCGCGCTTGGTGGCCAGCCGCCAGGCGACCACGGCCGCGAAGCCCAGGATGATGGCGACGACGCCGATGCCGACGATGTAGGCCAAGAGGCCCCAGGGCGTGTTGATCATGATGCTTCCCCCTCAGGTGCGTTCGTAGAACTTGCCGCCGATGTGCACGCCGAGGCTGGCGGCCAGGATCGAGAGCGCCTCGGTCGGAAGTTCGGGCAGCTTGTCGGCGTGGGCCGAGATCGCCTGCAGTCCCAGGGTCGCGTACCAGCCGGCGAAGGCGACCACGACGCCCAGGGCCTGCACGCGCGCGGGCGAGACGCCGCCGGTCTTGCGATTGACGATCAGCCCCCGGATGTCGCCCCCGGAGAAGCCCTTCAGCAGCAACACCCCCGCGATCACGGCCAGCCAGATCAGCAGGCCGTATTCGGCATAGTCGGCGATCGGCTTCAGCGACATGTGCGCCCCGGTTGAAGGCCTACGCGACAAGACAAAGAGGCATGCGGGAAGAGGCGCGCGCGCGGACGTCGTGCGTCCGTCGACACATCAGAATTTACGCCCCCGGTACGGTTTCGAAGCTGACGCGAATTTCTTCGAGTGTCAACTCAGAGATGTTTTTGCAGTCGTTCCAACGTCAGCGGGTCGGGCGCGCCGGGGAAGTACTTGTCGAGCGCCTGCTGGAAGCTCGGCTCGTGCGGGGCGGCGGCGTGGAACAAGGTCAGGGACGAGCACAGCTTCAGGTCGTCGGGCGATCCGAACACGGCGTGGGCGTCGCGGCCGGGCAGGGCCAGGATGGCCTCGACCGCCTCGATCAGGCGCGCCCCAGCACGGGGTGAGCCAGATAGGCGCGGGCCTCGTCGAGATCGGCGATGGCGTAGAAGCTGGCGGTCGGGCTGTGGCCCAGGCCGGCGATCTGCGGGAACACGAACCACATCCAGTGGCTGGCCTTCCGGCCGCGCTTCAACTCGGCCAGGGCGGTGTCATAGACGGCGGTCTGGGCTTCGACGAAGCGGCCGAGGTCCGTCATAGCGGAGCTCAGTAGTTGCCGAGGCTAAGGATGTTGCCGTCCGGATCCTTGAACCAGACCACCCGCATCCCGCCGGACACATGGACGTCGCCGTCGCGGCTCATGCCCGGCAGGTCGTACCTTTCGAACACAATACCCTTGGCCTTCAGCGCCTGGACTGCGTCCTCGAACGCCTCGCCCAGCGACCAGGTCAGGACCGTGGCCTTGTTGCTTCCGGCGAAGTCGGACTCGTAGACCAGCACCACCGAGGCGCCCGCCTTGAAGCCCTGCACCGAGGGCGTGTCGCTGGGCAGGGGCGTCAGGCCCAGGATCTCCTCGTAGAACGGCCGCGCGACCTTCAGGTCCTTCACCGCCACGGTCGCCTGCGCGTCGCGATCTCCCAGCATGGAACCTCCGTCTCGTTCGCCGGAGAGAAAGCGCGAGCGTGACCGGCGTTCCGTGAGGTTGACTCCCGCTTATACTGTATGTCACACAGTGTGTATCGCACACCATGTGCCACACACTATGCGACGCACACTCAATGCCCACCGATACCGACATCTTTGAATCGCTCCGCCAGGAGCTGAGGCGGGGGAGCCTGATCCTGGCCGTCCTCGCCCAGCTGCGGGAGGAGCGTTACGGCTACAGCCTTCGCCAGGCGCTTTCGGGCGTGGGCGTGGAGATCGACGAAGGCGCGCTCTATCCGATGCTGCGTCGGCTGGAGACCCAGGGGCTGCTGGCCAGCGAATGGCGCGAGGAAGACAAGCGCAAGAAGCGTTTCTACCGACTGTCGGATGAGGGAAGGCGCGTGCTGGCCCGCCTCGCCGACGAATGGCGCGCGATCAACGCCGCCCTCGAGCCGCTGCTGTGAAGCCGGCTTCTCACTCTCAAGGGGACAAGACCATGAGCGATCTGATCGATCGTTATCTGGCGGCCGTGGCCGCTCTGCTACCCAAGGACCAGCGCCAGGACATCATCGCCGAGCTGCGCGACCTGATCATGAACCGCGTCGAGGAGCAGGAGGCGGTTCTTCGCCGTCCGCTCGACAAGCGCGAGATCGAGGCGCTGCTGCGCGACATCGGCCACCCGATCGCCGTGGCCGGCCGCTATGGCCCGCGCACCGCCCTGATCGGGCCGGAGCTGTATCCGTTCTGGGAATTCGGCGTGAAGGTGCTGCTGGCCATCGCCGCGATCGCCGCGATCGTCCCGGCGGGGATCCTGCTGGTCACCGGCCACGGCGGGCCGCACACGATCAGCGGCGTGATCAACGACTTCATCGCCTCGGCGCTGACCCTGATCGGCTGCGCCACCCTGGTCGGCGCGGCGGTCGAGCGCGGCTGGATCAAGCTGGGCGACTTCAGCCAGTGGAAGGCCAGCGACCTGCCGCACATCCCGCAAGGCAAGGGGCTGTTCGTGAAGAGCCGCTTCGAAGGGCTGTTCGAGCTGATCGTCACACTGCTGTTCATCGCCTGGTGGACCCGGCTGCTGCCGTTCCCGATGGGCGCCCTCGTCCATGACGGCGGCGACGTCGGCATCGCGCTGAGCCCGGTGCTGACGACGCTGTACTGGCCGATCCTGGCCTTATCGGTGGTGCAGGCCCTCTCGTCCCTGATCTTGGTGGTCAAGCCGGGCTGGGTGCGGCCGCGCGCCAGCCTGGAGCTGATCTGTTCGCTGGGCGGCCTGGCCCTGGTGGCCATCCTGTGGCCGGCCCAGCCGCTGATCACCCTGATGCTGCCCGATGCGCCGGGCGAAAATCTGGCCCATCTGCAGCGGACCGTCGATCTGACGTTCAAGGTCATGATGGTCGTCGCGGCGGGCGTCTATCTGATCAAGCTGTTCGTCGACGGGCGGCGCCTGGTCAGGGGGAAGTAGGGGGCGGTTCGCGCACTTGGCTGCTATCCCCACGCTCTCTCAACCGTCATCCCGCGCCTTGTGCGCGGGACCCATCTGTCCGCCGCAAGTGAAGTGCTCAGCTAAGTTCCCACATGAAAGCTGAGCCATGGGTCCCGCGCACAAGGCGCGGGATGACGGGTTGGGTGAGGCGGCGAGAAGCCCCCGTCTTCAACGCCGCCACGCACCTTCGAAGCTCCGTGTTCAGAGTCTTCGTTCGCCCCGAATATTAAGGTTTATGTCGTCGTCGAGTAACGATGCGGCGCCGCCGAAGACGGTTCAGAAATCGGCGAACACAGGTGCGGCGCGGCGTTTCGGTCCCCAAAAAAACGACGCTCTTGATCGTCCAGCTTTTCGCGATGATTCAACGCGTTAACCTTTCAACTGTGCGACTTCTGGGCGCAGCGGGCATGTTGCAGCGCAGCAAGTGCTTGCGAGTCGGTCACGGATACGTCATAAGCCGCTACAAGCAGGACCTTGGCCACATCGTGATACGGCCGGGTCTCCGCTTCGAAGCGTTCCCCGCAGTGGATTTACCGGGGGTTTCGGGGCGGTTTTTGTCGGGGGGCCCGAGCGCCCTCGCCGCGCAGGACACGAGTTTTGTATATCAAGTCGCAGACGCGCGCGGATGCGCGCGGGCTGGTCGGCGCCGTATTGGTCGGATCCATCACGGGTCTGGCTCTGGGCGGTGTTTACCTTCTGGGTGGTCTGGCTCAATCGGCCTCAACCCATGCCCGCGTCGCCCGATTGGCGGAAGGCGCTTCGGGGAACTTCTCCGACGCGGCGATGCTCAGCGCTTCTACGCGTATGGACCCCGGCGCCCTCGCCGTGGCCAAGCGTCATGATCCCTATCTCTTCGCCGCCGTCGAACGCAGCGACCGTCAGACCCAGCAACTGGCCGCCCGCCTCGAAGGCGCCGGCTCGGGCCTGATGCCCGGCCAGAGCGGCCGCACCGGTCCGCTGATGCTGCGCGCCAGCTTCGGCTCCGCCTTCAATGTCGGCGGCAGCACCCCGTTCCAGCTGGGCAACGCCCTGGAGAGCTCGCGCGAGCTCGAATGCCTGGCCGACGCCGTCTACTACGAAGCCCGGGGCGAGACCCCCAGCGGCCAGGCGGCCGTGGCCCAGGTGGTGATGAACCGCGTGCGCCATCCGGCCTTCCCGAAGTCGATCTGCGGCGTGGTCTTCCAGGGCGCGGTCAACCGCACCGGCTGCCAGTTCAGCTTCGCCTGCGACGGCTCGATGCGCCGCGCCCGCGACGTCGGCGCCTGGGCCCGGGCCCGCAAGATCGCCTCGCGCACCCTGGCGGGCGCCATGCCCAGCGAGGTCGGCTCGGCCACGCACTTCCACACGACCAATGTCTCGCCCGGCTGGGGTCCGCGCCTGTTGCGCGTCGCCCAGGTCGGCATGCACATCTTCTATCGCTTCGGTCGCGGCGGCGTCTCCAACTACGCGCCCTCGCGCCTGCCGAGCGCCGACGACATCGCGCCGTCCGAGATCGCCAGCCTGACGGCTGACGGTCGTCCGCCGGTAGTCTACGCCGCTAGCGCCCTGGGTCGCGTCGAGCCCGCCTCGACGAACGCTCCGGGCATGGGCGGCCCGATCGGCGCGGCGGTGACCGAGCCGGCTTCGGCCCCGATCGCCACGGCCGCCAAGACGACGCCGGCCTCGGCGACGTCGGCCAAGGCTCCGGCGTCGACCAAGGCGATCCCGGTCTCGTCCGACCGCGCGCCGCTGGAAGGCCTCAAGACGACAGTAGGGGCCGGGAGCGGAGCTGCTTCCTGACCGCATTCGGCATGTGGCTGGTGGCGAAGCGCATCTGCTTCGCCCGCTTGCCCACGAAGTAGTGCAGCAGCTTGCCGTGCGCCGCGTCCCAGACCGCCTGGGCGGCGTCCTCCACGGGATAGACCTCCATCCCGCCCGCCCGCAGGGCGTCGGCCATGTGCTCGTTTGAGCCTGAGGCCCCGGCGTTCAGGATCGGCGTCTCGACGAACCACGGCATGACGCAGGCGACGCTGACCCCGTGGCGGGCGTATTCGACGTCGAGGGCTTCGGACAGGCCGCGCACCGCGAACTTGGTGGCCGAATAGACCGCCAGCTTCGGCGAGCCGTAGAGCCCGGCGCACGAGGCGATATTGATCAGCCGTCCGCCGGCCGCCTGCAGCAGCGGCAGGCCCGCGCGGGCGCCGTTGATCACGCCCTTGATGTTGACGTCGATCTGGATGTCGCAGTCGGCGTCGGACAGATCCTCCAGCACCCCGAACCGCGCGACCCCGGCGTTGTTGAGCAGCACGTCCGCCTTGCCGCCCGTCTCCCGCCCGAATTCGCCCAGGGCGTTGGCCCAGCCGTCGCGGTCGCGGACGTCCAGCGGATGGATGGAGCCGTTGTCCGGTCCGATGGCCAGCAGGGCGGCCTTCAGCCCGGTCTTGTCGATGTCCGACAGCCCGATGAACCAGCCGGCGCTGGCGAAGCGCTTGGCGCAGGCCAGGCCGATCCCGCTGGCGGCCCCGGTGATGAAGATGCTCTTGCGCCCGTTGGCCGGCATGACGGCTCCCTCCCGTATCATTGTTATCAATGATCAGAAGGCCAGGAGCGGGAAGGGTCAAGGTGTCTCTGAAAGATCCCCCCCCGCGCTGCGGGGGAGGTGGCCCAGAGGGCCGGAGGGGGCGAACTGGGCCTACGCGGTGAAGGCCCCCTCAGTCGCTCCGCGACATCTCCCCCGCATCGCGGGGGAGCATCTATCAGTCCGTCTGGTCGTCGATCTCGGCGCCCGGGCCGTTCTTCAGGATCGACTCGATCGCGTTCTTGGCCGAGGCCTTGGACGCATAGCCTTCCGTCCAGAAGATGGTTTCGCTGTTGTAGGTGAAGTAGGCGACGAACTCGCCCGCCTTGTTCTTCTTGATCACGAACTTATGGGCCATCGGTCGTCTCCATCGATCGGTTGACTTGAAGTCGGCCCCACCCGACCTGATTGAGCGTCGCCTCAACAAGGCGGGCCTGTCAATCGCCGGGACATGACGCTTAAGTTGGCGTCGCACGCCGGCCCAGCCGATGATCCGGCCATCACCCGCCCAAGAGTCCGCCCATGAATATCGACGAACGCCTCGACCAGCTGTCCCGCGAACTTCTGTCTGTCCCCTATGGGCAGCTGAACGAGGTCCAGAGGAGCGTCATCGACCTGATCTGCGCTGAGGCGCCGACCGGCCTGAACGCGATCCTGGTCAATGACGACCGCTCGTTCTGGGACCGGCTGGCCGACAAGGTGGCGGCGGTCGGCGGCTCGTGGGCCTTCATCGGCGGCTTCAGCGCGGCCTTGCTGGTGTGGACGGCGGTCAATGTCGCGCTCAAGCCGCTGAACCTGGCCTTCGACCCCTATCCATTCATCTTCCTGAACCTGCTGCTGTCCACGGTGGCGGCGCTGCAGGCCCCGGTGATCATGATGAGCCAGAACCGCCAGGCGCTGAAGGATCGCCAGAACGCCGAGCACGACTATGTCGTCAACCTGCGGGCCGAGCTGGAGATCATGCACCTGCACGACAAGCTGGACGCCCTGCGCGAGCGCGACATCGTCGAGCTGGGCAAGCAGCACGCCGAGGCGCTGGGCCGCCTCGAGGCCCAGATGACCGCGCTGACGGCGCGGCTGGAGGCCAAGGGGTAGGCGGCATGGTTCTGAAGGTCGCCACCGCCCAGTTCGCCGTCTCGTCCGACATCGCCGCCAACCTTGCGGCGGTCGAGCGGCTGATGCGCCAGGCGCGGGCGGCGGGCGCCGATGTCGTGCATTTCTGCGAGGCGGCGCTGTCGGGCTATGCCGGCGTCGACTTCGCGGGTTTCGACGGCTTCGACTGGGCGGGGCTGGAGACCGCCACGCGGCGGGTCATGGCGCTGGCCGGCGCGCTGGATCTCTGGACCGTGCTCGGCTCGGCCCATCGCTTGTCGCAGGGCCGCAAGCCTCACAACTGCGTCCATGTCATCGACGCCTCGGGCGCCCTGGTCGACCGTTACGACAAGCGTTTCTGCGCCGGCGACGCTGCGGGGCTGACCGGGGATCTCGCCCACTACACGCCCGGCGACCACTTCGCGGTGTTCGAGATCGCCGGCGTGCGCTGCGGGGTGCTCGTCTGCCACGACTACCGCTATCCGGAGCTCTATCGCGCCTATCATCGCCTGGGCGCGCGGATGATGTTCCACGGCTTCCACGCGGGCGGTCTGTCCGTGGAGCGGTTCGCAGAGATGGAGGCCGGCGTCGGCGTCCATCACCTGACCGGCGGGACCACCTTGCCGGCCATCACCATGCCGGCCGGGATGATCGCGGCCGCCTCGAACAACAACCTGTGGATCAGCTGTCCCAATTCATCGGCGCCGAGAAGCTGCTGGCCGTCGTTCTTCGTCCGGCCCGACGGGGTGATCACCGGGGCCCTGGAGGCCGAGACCGAAGGCCTGCTGCTGTCCGAGGTCGACCTGACCGCCGACATCTACGACAGCACGCTGGCCTGGCGCGACCGGGCCGTCGACGGGGTGCTGCACTCGGGGGTCTTGGTGGATGATCCAAGGTCGAAGGACCGGACGGGGCTCTAGCCGCCTACCACCCCTGCCCGTTGCAAAAGACCGTGCCGGTGGCGGCGATGCGGCTATTCTTGAGGCGCGCGATCCGTTCCGGGGACAGCTGGCCGTTCAGCCAGGTCTCGTAGGCGGTGACGTCCAGGCCCGGCAGGCACGAGCGCAGCATCGGCGCCTCGACCAGATAGAGTTCGGCCTCCGGCTTGGTGCGCCAGCGATAGGCGCCGTCCAGGCCGTCGACCCGCGTGGGCGCCGCCGCCGTGCGGTAGAGCAGCCAGCCAGGCGGGATCTTGTGCTTGAGCGCGAAGGCCAACTGCTTGTCGGCCAGGGCCCGGATCGCGGCCTTTTCGCTCGGCGCGACCTTGGCGACCTGGGCGGGATCCATGCCGCCATGGACCATGATGATCGCCTGGCGCCCGACCAGCAGGCGGCGGCCCAGCGGCAAGAAATAGTTGGCGCAGGACGAGGTGCATTCGCCGTCGACCCGGATCGTCAGATCACGCAGGCCCGAGAGGCGCTCGGCGATGTCCATGGCCGCGCCGCTGGGACCGCCTGGGCTGTCGACGACCAACTCGGTCGTGGTCGGTTGCAGCTTGGCGGCCACGCAATCGGCCATGACCTGGGTGGTCTCGCCGCTCAGGACGAACACGGTCGGCGAGCGCTGCTCGCACGGCGCGGCGCGCGCCAGGCCGCCGAGCGACAGCAGGGCCAGCGCCGCCAGCGCCGGTAGGAAGTGTTTCTGACCGCGCATGACCCCTCCGCGAACGGAGAAAGGCTATAGACGAGCGTCCAGCGCGTCCAGAGGTTGAGCTAAAGCTTCAGGCCCAGCTTCGGCCCGGCCCAGACCATCGCCGCGTACAGCGCCATGGTCAGCACGCACCCTGTGACGAGCGCGGCCCAGAACGGCGCGCCGCGCTTCAGCATCGCCGGGATCAGCAGGAACATCGGCAGCGAGGGCAGGACGAACCAGAACGTGCCGCTGGCATGGGCCGCCAATCGCACCGGATCGTGGGTGTCGCGCCACAGCCAGATCATCCCCAGCACCGAGACCAGCGGCAGCGAGGCGACCAGCCCGCCCAGGCCGGGATAGCGCTTGGCGATCTCCGAGACGGCGGCGACGATTACCCCCGAAACGGCGGCCTTGATGACGAGATAAAGCATGTCGTCCAGCCTGGACCGATCCGGCGCCCGGGCCAAGGGCGAGCCGGCCAGGAGCGAAGGCTTGACCGTCGGAACAGGCCCGCGCGGCTGGGGTTGAGTCCGGACACCCCCGCAGGAGTGTCCCGATGCCCGATACCGACAAGATTTCCGAAGAGAAGGCCGCTGAGGCTATCACCAAGGCCAATACCGACCTGAACGACCAGGGCGACATCGCCGCCGACGACGCGGGCGGCACGGCGGCCGCCCATCGCGTCGATGAGGCCCTGGAAAAGGCGCAGGGCGCGCCAGACTGAGGAAGAGCGAAGCCGCCCGCCGATGAGGCGGGCGGCTCTCGACCCTAACGCCAGACGTAGCGGCAGATGGTCACCCGGTGGTGGTGACGCCACTCGGGGCGGCACACCCGCACCTTGTGGGGACGATAGTGGCGACCGCGATCGTAGCGCACGCGGTCGTGGCGCGCGTGCTGGCGGTCGTAGCGATAGTCATAGCGATCATGACGATCGTAGCGGTCGAAGGCGCCGGCCGTCGACGGGACGGTCAGGGCCAGGGTGGCGGCCGCCAGGGCGGTAACGCCTAGCAGTTTCGCGACGGGCATGATGGGCTCCAAGATCGAATAGTCCCTCGATCCCGAAACGCACGATGCGGCCCCGATGTTGCGGGGCGATGTCCCGAATGTACGGCCCTGCTTGGTCGCGCCCGAGCGGGAGGGGCTTTGTGTTCACACGGTCTTGGCCGAGCGACGCAGCGCCTGGGGCGGCTGGCCGAAGGCGCGGATGAAGGCCCGGCGCATCCGCTCAGAGTCGCCGAACCCGGTCTCCAGCGCCACGTCCTCGACCTGCAGCGGCTGGCTGTCCAGCAGGGCGCGGGCGGCCTCGACCCGCAGGCGCTCGACGGCCTTGGCGGGGGTGACGCCGGTCTCCTGGGCGAACAGGCGGGCGAAGTTGCGCGGGCTCATGGCGGCGCGCTCGGCCAGCTGCTCGACCGACAGGGCCTGGGCCAGGTTCTGCCGCGCCCACGAGAGCAGGGCGTCGAACCGTCCGGGGCGCAGGTCGATCAGGGCCGAGAACTGCGACTGGCCGCCCGGGCGGTGGTGATAGACGACCAACTGCTGGGCCGTGCGGCGGGCGATGGCCTCGCCCTCGTCTGCGCCGATCAGGGCCAGGGACAGGTCGATGCCGGCGGTGATGCCGGCCGAGCTCCACACCGCCCCGTCCTGGATCCAGATGCGGTCGGGCTCCAGCCGCACGTTCGGATAACGGCGCTGGAAGTCCTTTGTCCGGCTCCAGTGGGTGGTGGCGCGCTTGCCGTCCAGCAGGCCCGCCTCGGCCAGGACATAGGCCCCCGAGCAGACCGAGGCGACGCGGCGCGCGGTGCGGCTGGCCTCGCGCACGAAGGTCAGGGTCTCGGGGCAGGTCGCTGGGACCTTCACCCCGTCACCGCCCGAGATCAGCAGGGTGTCGAGGCGCGGCGCGGCGGCCAGGGCGGTGGTGTGGATGGTCACGCCCGACGAGCTGGGCGTCGGCTCGCCGCGCAGCGACAGGAAATGCAGGCTGTAAGCGCCCGGCGAGAACCGCCCGGCGATCTCGAAGGCCGCGATGGGGCCGGTGGCGTCCAGCAGCTGGAAGCCGGGATAGACCAGGAAGCCGATCGCGCGTGGCATGACGAAGGCCTTGGCTGAAACCGTGGGAACTATGTCATTTCAGCCAGACGCTAACCGAACCATGGTCTCCACGCAATCATGACGGAGACCATCGCATGAGCCAGTCCCAAAGCCCTTCTTTGCAAATCGTGATCGCCATCTTCCCGGGCGTCACGCACCTGGACTTCACCGGCCCGCACCAGATCCTGTGCCGCCTGCCCGGCGCCAAGGTGACCGTGGCCAGCCTGGCTGGCGGCGAGATCGAGGCCGACGGCCTGGTGTTCGCGCGCCTGCCCAAGCTGTCGGACATCGAGGCCTGCGACGTGCTGCTGGTGCCGGGCGGGTTCGGGACGACGCAGGCCATGGGCGACAGGGACTTCATCGCGGAGATCCGGCGGCTGGCCGATGGGGCGCGGTACGTAACCTCGGTCTGCACCGGCTCGCTGGTGCTGGGCGCGGCGGGGCTGCTGAAGGGCAAGCGGGCGGCGTGCCACTGGGCCTGGCGGGATCAACTGGCGCTGTTCGGCGCAATCCCGGATCCCTCGCGGGTGGCGCGCGACGGGCGCTACATCACCGGCGGCGGGGTGACGGCGGGCATCGACTTCGCCCTGACCGTGGTGGCTGAGCTGGCCGGGGAGGCGGTGGCGCAGGGCATCCAGCTGGCGGTCGAATACGCGCCGGCCCCGCCGTTCGATGCGGGACGGCCAGAGACCGCGCCGCCGGAGGTGCTGCGGCGGATTTCGGGGATGTACGGCAAGGGGATGGAGGAGCGGCTGGCGGCGGCGGAGAAGGCGGCGGCGGCTTTATAGGAGCCCTCCCCCTTGATGGGGGAGGGTTGGGTGGGGGTGAGCAGAGCCGTGCAGGCGGAACCGCCGCGTCACCCCCATCCCCGACCCTTCCCCCATCAAGGGGGAAGGGAGAAATCACCCCACCCGGACCCCCGTCATGGAAATCGCCGCGAACACATCATCTGTGAAGAAGCTCACTGGCTCGCCCGGCGTCTGGGCGCCCAGCACATAGAGCAGCGGCAGATAATGCTCGGCGCTGTTGATCGAGATCTCCGCGTCCGGCCCAAGGCTCCGCCAGTCGATCAGCGGATCATGGTCGCCCGCCAGGATCAGCGCCTTGGCCGTCTCGTTGAAGCGATCCGCCCATTCCGGCGCCTCGGGCCGGCGGAAGTCGGCCGCGCGCAGATTGTGGACGATGTCGCCGCTGCCCATGATCAGCACGCCCTCGTCGCGCAGGGCCGCGAGGCGCCGGCCGGCTTCGTAGTGCCAGTGGTCCGGCCGTCCCCGGTCGATGCTGAGCTGAACGACGGGCACGTCTGCGTCCGGGTACATCGGCTTAAGCACGCCCCAGGCGCCGTGGTCCAAGCCGCGCGTCGGGTGCTGGACCACGACGTCGGGGGAGAGGCGTTCGGCGACCCGCGCCGCCAGGGCCGGATCGCCCGGCGCGCGGTACTGGACGTCAAACAGCGCCTGCGGGAAGCCGCCGAAATCGTGGATGGTCTCGGGCGCGGGCGAGGCGCTGACCGCCGAGGCGCCGCGCGTCTCCCAGTGGGCGCTGACCATCAGCACCGCCTTGGGACGCGGCAAGGTCTCGCCCAGCCGGCGCCAGTCGTGGCTCCAGGCATTGTCCTCGATGGCGTTCATCGGCGAGCCGTGGCCGACGAACAGGACGGGCATGCGGGACATGATTGAACCCATTAGATACAACAGGAGTTACAGATAGTGGCCGCGACGCCATACCGCAAGACGACCTTGTTTGTACGGCTTTAACCGACGGACGGCCTTTGGTATGGCGGCCCCTGTGACCGTTCTGCTTTCTCCGAATCCCTCGGATGAGACCCCCGTCTCGGCCGAAACGCCCGCTTCGGACACCGTCCGTCCCGGCAAGGAGAACGTGCGGGGCGGCGCGCTGGATTTTCTGCGCTTCCTCGCCTCGCTGCTGATCGTCGTCTACCACTACGGCGCCGAGAGCCCGATGCGGATCGAGCGCTTCGGCCAGGTGTTCTCGCGCGGCTTTCTGGCGACCGACTTCTTCCTGATGCTATCGGGCTATGTGCTGGGCCGGGCCTATGGCGGCTCGGTGCTGACCGGGCGCCTTTCGCCCGCGCGTTTCTGGGCCCGCCGAGCGGCGCGGGTGTGGCCGGGGCACCTGGTGGTGCTGGGCTTCCTGGCCGTGCTGGTGCTGCTGCTCAACACCGTCGGCACCGACGCCCACAAGCCCAGCCGCTTCGCCTGGGACCAGTTGCCGGCCCAGGCCTTCCTGGTCCACGCCTGGGGCTTCACCAGCGACGGCTGGAACCTGCCCAGCTGGTCGCTGTCGGCGCTGATCGTCTGCTACGCCCTGTTCCCGTTCTTCTGGAAGACGGTCAGCAAGGTGCGCCACGCCTGGATCCTACCGCTGGGCGCGGCCGCGATCCTGGGCGTGTTCGAGGTGATCGCCCGCCACGTCTTCCACCACGCCCTGCCGGACCTGCAGTTCCAGTACGGCGTCATGCGGGCCCTGCCGCTGTTCATCCTGGGCGTCTGCCTGGCGCGCGCCGTCGACATGCGCTGGCCCTCGGAAAAGGCGGCCAAGATCCTGCTGTGGAGCGGCGTGGCGCTGCTGGTCGTCACCCAGCCGCTGGACCGCTACGCCCTGCCCGATACCTGGCTGTTCGACGGCCCCTCGCTGCTGGCCATCGCCATGATCGTGCTGGGCGCCGGCCGTCTGCCGGTCAAGCGCCCGAAGGCCTGGATCGAGGAGGGCGCCAAGCTGTCCTTCGCCCTGTTCATCACCCACATCTTCGTCGGCGTGATCTATTGGAGCGCGGTCCACAAGCTGATCGAGACGGTGCCGATCGGCATCGGCTGGCAGTGGCTGATGTGGCTGGCCGGCTTCCCAATCGCCTACGGATTCGCGTGGCTGTTTCACACCTATGTCGACCAACCGCTGCAGGATCGCATCCAGCCGCTGCTGAGGAAGTAGAATGACCCGCCACATCCCGCTGCAAGGCGTCGAGAACTTCCGCGACTTCGGCGACTACGCCGCGGGGGCGGGGCGGCTGAAGCGGGGCGTGCTGTTCCGCGCCGCCCACCAGGCCGAGGCCACCGACGCCGACCTGGAGACCCTGGCGGCGATGGGCATCGTCACCCTGGTCGACCTGCGCCGGCCCAATGAGCGCGAGCGCTCGCCCTCGCGCCGCTGGACGGGCTTTTCCGCCCAGGTGATCGACAACGACCTGGGCGTCACCGGCACGGATCCGTGGCTGGAGTTCATCACCAGCACCGACCTCACCGTCGAAACCGTCCACGACTACATGGACGAGTACTACCGCCGCCTGCCGTTCAAGGAACGGCACATCGACCTATTCCGCCGCTTCTTCCTGGCGCTCGCCGAAGGTAAGGGCCCCGCCCTGATCCACTGCGCGGCCGGCAAGGACCGCACCGGCGTGCTGGCGGCCCTGACCCACCACATCGCCGGCGTGGCCGATGACGACGTCATCGACGACTACCTGCTGACCAACGACCCGACCCGCTTCGACCGGCGCGGGGCGATGTTCATGGACCACATCGAGGGGATCACCGGCCGGCGTCCGGACGAAGCCGCCATGCGCGCGGCCATGGGCGTCGAGGCGCGGTATCTCGCGGCGGCGTTCGAGGTGATCAAGGCCGAGCACGGGAGCCTGGACGGGTATCTGGAGCAGGCGGTGGGGATCGACGCGGATACGCGGGAGCAGGTGCGGGCTCATATTCTGCTGTAGGGTCTTTGCACTATCCCATCCCCAACTTCCGTCATTCCCGCCACAAGAGCGGGAATGACGGTTGGATTTGCGTTTGCTCCCCCGCTCAATCCGTAAGGTGACAAACGCTCGTTTAAGGTCCAGCCTCACCCTACGGTCCCAACAGAGGGCCGAGCGTCATCAGGGTGCGGTATGAGTGAGTTGGCGGGTGGGCCTCCGGGCATGAGCGACGTCGCGGGTGATGACACCCTCGTCCCCGCCCCCAAGCAGAAGCTCTCGCGAAGCGCCCTCAGCTGGATCCTGCACCAGGGCTCGCGCGACCCCTATGTGATCCTGGTCACCATCTATGTCTTTTCGCCCTATTTCTCGCGGGTGCTGGTCGGGGATCCGGTCCGGGGCCAGGCGACCGTCGCCGACATTTCCACCGTCTATGGCCTGCTGACCGCCGCCCTGGCGCCGATCCTGGGCGCCTCGATCGAGCGGTTCGGGCCGCGCAAGCCGTTCATGGCCGGCATCCTGGCGATCATGGCGCCGCTGCTGTTTCTCCTGTGGCTGGCCAAGCCCGGCGGCCTGCCGATCGACCTGGTCGGCGTGGTTCTGATCATCCTCGGCGTGGCCTATAACTGCGGCGACGTGCTCAACAATTCGCTGCTGGCCCGCGCGTCCGAGAAGGGCCAGGAGCCGTTGCTGTCCGGCCTCGGCTACGCCCTGGCCAACGGCCTGTCGGTGTCTTTGTTGATCTTCGTCATGTGGGCCTTCGTGCTGCCGGGCGTGGTGCCGTGGTCGTTCGTGCCGTCCGCGCCGCTGTTCGGCCTCAGCCAGGTCGAGCACGAGCCCAGCCGCATCGTCGGCCCGCTGTCGGCGGCGGTCATGTTGCTGGGCGCGATCCCGTTCTTCCTGTGGACCCGCGACGCCCCGCGCACCGGCGTCTCGCTGCTCGCCGCCATCAAGGAGGGGATCAAGCTGATCCTCGACACCTTCGGCAACCTCAAGGGCCATGCCGACGTCGCCAAGTTCCTGGGCGCGCGGATGCTCTATTGCGACGGCATGACCGCCCTGCTGATCTTCGGCGGCCTGTTCGCGGCCGGGCTGATGAAATGGGGCGAGCTGGAGATGCTGGCCTACGGCATCTCGCTGTCGATCTTCGGCGTGCTGGGCGGCCTGATCGCGCCGTGGCTGGACAGGACCCTGGGTCCCCGGCGGGCGATCCAGGTCGAGGTCGGCATCTGCATCCTGGTGCTGCTGGGCACCCTGGGCATGGGCCGCGAGAAGATCCTGTACTTCTGGACCTGGGACGCGGCGACCCATCCGGCCGTGTGGAACGGTCCGCTGTTCCGCACCCTGCCGGAGATCATCTATCTGGCCCTGGGCCTGTTGATCGCGGTCTTCGTCACCGCCCAGTACGCCTCGAGCCGCACCCTGCTGGTGCGCCTGGCCCCGCCGGACCGCATGGCCGCCTTCTTCGGACTGTTCTCGCTGTCGGGCACGGCGACCATGTGGCTGGGCTCGCTGCTGGTGGCCCTGGCGACCAAGGTGTTCGCCAGCCAGGTGGCGGGCTTCATCCCGATCGCCGGGCTGCTGGCCCTGGGGCTGGTCGGGCTGTTCACGGTGAAGGGCGGGGAGCGGGAGTAGGGGGCTCCCCCACGATGTGGGGGAGCATCTGGCCAGCGCTGCGCGGCGCCGCTAAACCGCCTCCATGCGCCGCGTCGCCCTCATCACCGCCCCCTGGCGCGAGCCGGTGTGGGCGCTGGCCCCGTTCCGGGATGAGCCATACGCCTGTGCGCTGATCACGGGCGGAGCGGGGCGGTGGTCGTATCTGCTGCGCCAGCCCGACGCGACCTTCGAGCTTACCGCCAAAGACGCCGCCGACCCGTTCGCGGCGCTCGCCGACCTGACCGGTCCCCGCCAGCCGAGCGACCCTGACGGCCCGCCGTTCCAGGGCGGCGTCGTCGGCCTGGCGTCCTACGAACTGGGCGACCGCGTTGAGCGCCTGGGCCTTTCCCGCTCCGCCTGGCCGGACCTGAGCTGCGCCCGCTATCCGGCCCTGCTGGCCTTCGATCATCACGCCCGGCAGGTCGTCGCCGTCGGCCGGGGCGAGACGGACGCCGAGGCGCGCGCCCGCGCCCGTGAGGCCCTGGCCTGGCTGGACGCGTCGGCCGATCGTCCGCCGTTCGAAGGGCCGCTGTGCCCCGACCTCACCGCCTCCGACGGCGACGCCTATGAGGCCGCTGTGGCCGAGGTGGTTTCGCGCGTGCTCTCCGGCGAGATCTTCCAGGCCAATATCGCCCGCGCCTGGACCGGACTGCTCGCCGCCGGCGCCGATCCGTTCGACCTGTTCACGCGGCTGCGGAGCCAGAGCCCGGCTCCGTTCTCGGCCTATCTGCGCCAGCCGGGCCGGGCGCTGGTCTCCAACTCGCCGGAGCGCTTTCTGAAGGTCGGGGCGGACGGCGCGATCCTGACCCAGCCGATCAAGGGCACACGTCCGCGTGGCCGCGACGCCGCCCAAGACAAGGCCCTGGTCGCCGAGCTGCTGGCCAGCGACAAGGACCGGGCCGAGAACCTGATGATCGTCGACCTGATGCGCAACGACCTGGCCCGGGTCAGCCCGCCAGGCAGCGTCCGCGCGCCGGAGCTGTTCAAGGTCGAAAGCTTCGCCAACGTGCACCATCTGGTCTCGACGGTGACCGGCCAGCTGGCCGGCGGACGCACGGTCGCCGACCTGCTGCGCGCCAGCTTCCCGCCGGGCTCGATCACCGGGGCGCCCAAGGTCCAGGCGATGAAGGTCATCGCCGGCCTGGAGCCGCCGCGCGGACCCTATTGCGGGAGCCTGTTCTGGGCCGGCTTCGACGGGGCGTTCGACTCCAGCGTGCTGATCCGTACGGTCGGCCTGGTCGAGGACGGCGGAGGCTGGACCCTGGAGGCGCGCGCGGGGGCGGGGATCGTCGCCGACAGCGACCCGCGCGGCGAGCGCCTGGAGACCGAGGCCAAGATCGCCGCGTTGAAGAGGGCCCTGACGGAATGATCCCCCAAAACGCCCTGCCTCTAGATGATCGCGGTCTGCTGCTGGGCGATGGCCTGTTCGAGACAATGCTGGCTCTTAACGGCGCGCTGCTGCATCCGGCCGCCCATCTCGACCGCATGGCCGCCGGCTGCGCCGTGCTGGGCCTGCCGTTCGACCGCGACGAGGCTGAGCGGTGTGTTCGCGAGGCGGCTCCGGCCGCTGGCCGGTTCGCCGTGCGGCTGACCCTGACCGCCGGTTCTGGCGGCCGGGGGCTGGATCGCCCGGCCGCGCCGCTGCCGCGCCTGTTCGCCGCGGCCGCGCCCTCGACGCCGCCCGCTGCGCCGGCCAGCGCCATCGTCGCCGCCACGCGCCGCAACGAGGGCTCGCCCGCCTCGCGCCTGAAGACCTTGAGCTATCTCGACAATGTCCTGGCCCGGGCCGAGGCCAAGGCCGCCGGCGCCGACGAGGCGGTGATGCTGAACAATCGCGGCGAGATCGCCTGCGCCGGGGCGGCCAACCTGTTCTGGATAGAAGACGGGCGTCTGTTCACCCCGCGCCTGGACTGCGGCGTGCTGGCCGGGATCACCCGGGCGCGTGTGATGGCGCTGGAGGCTGTGGAGGAGGTCGCCGTCGGGATCGAGGCGCTGGACCGGGCCGAGGCGGTTTTCCTGACCAACAGCCTGATCGGCGTGCGCCCGCTCTCGCGGCTGGGTGACCGTGTCTTCGCGCCCAACCTGCAGGTCGAGCGGTTCGCTACAGTGTGCTGACCCAGGAGACCGAGTCGGTTCGGCGCGGACGCAGATAGTAGCTGCGCTTGAAGGTCATGGTGGTGGGCATGACCAGCTTGATCGGCGAGGTGTAGTCGTAGCTGGCGCGCGCGACGATGACGCTCTGGCTGGCCGGCAGCACGCCGACGTCGATATTGGTGACGATGGCGTTCTTGGCCGGGCAATTGGTCATGCCGACGCCGGCCGGATTGGTCTGGACCCAGTCGACCGTGTCCTTGCCGGTCGCGTCGGAGATGACGCTGTAGACGCACATCTTAAGCGAGGCCGTCGGGTAGGGGGCCATGATCAGGTTCCCGATGTTGAAGATGTCGGTCATCTTCAACGGACCGGTCTGGGTGCCCTGGGCCACCAGGTCGCCGATCTGCGAGGTGATGTTCGACAGCCGGCGCTGGGCCATCATCGCCTGGGTCGTTTCGGCGAAGCCGCAGTACATCAGGACCAGCACCGGGGCGATCAGTGCGAACTCGATGGCCGAGACGCCGCGGCGGTCGCGCCAGAAGGACTTCAGGGAGAAGCTCCCCAGGGAGACCGTCTTCCGGAAACGGGGCGGACGCCGGGTCATGGTTCGTACGGCTCGTTGGTGAAGGCGGTGGCGGCGTAGATGATCCGCCTGCCGTTGGCGTTCTGCAGGCCGGTCTGCAGCAGCGGCGTGACCAGCGGCCAGGTGTAGTAGGCGCGGATCAGGACGATCGAGCCGGAGGTTCCGGGATTCCACTGCATGGTGGTGGGCACCGTGGCGGTGGCCAGGCCCGAGGTGCTGCTGGTGGAGTAATCGGCGTAGGTGCGCACGTCGAGCTGCAGGGCGCTGGCGCAGCTGGTCGAGCCGATCGCGCCGATCTTGTTGCACACGGCGGTCTTGAAGGTGGCCGCCGTGCCGCCGGTGGTCTGGAGCTCGCCGGTGCGGATGGTGCGGCCCACGTCGATGATGGCGTTCTCGAGCAGCAATGAGACCAGGAACACCAGTCCCAGCTCGATCATCGCGAAGATGAGCATCAGGAACGGCATGAAGACCAGGGCGAACTCGACCGCCGTGGCTCCTTGCTCGGCGCGCGTGAAGCGGCTGGCGAAGCGGGCCAGCCGGCGTCGGGCGCGAGCGAGGATGTGGTGGTGGGCCATGCGGCGCGCGGACCTCGAAACAATCGTCCGCCACCCTAGCCGAACGATCCTACCAACTGGTTAGAGCGCGCGCCCGCGTACGTGAGGGGGCTTACGGCGTGCCCGAGGTCGGGCCCGAGGCGCTAGCGCCGCCGACACGCGTGCAGCGGGCCGCGCCGCAGGCGTAGTTGTTGGCCGCTGCGCCGCGATAGACCGTCACGCCGCCGTCGCCGATCTCCGAGACGACCACATGGCGGCTGGTCAGGGTCGCGCCGCCGGCTCCGAAAGCCATCACGGTGGTGACGCCCGGGCGCTTGCCCATCACGACCAGGGTGCGCTCGTTGACGATGCTGACATCGGCGATGGTGGGATCGGCGATCACCACGTCACGCACCACCCCGCCCACGCTCATGGAGGTGGCTTCACCCGCCGCCAGCGACAGGTCGGCCGAGGTCGCCTTCACTGGCAGGAGGCCCGTCTGGGCGCTGGCGACCCCGCCCGCGAGGGTCAGGACGGCGGCGATGGCGAGGGATAGGCGGCGCATGAGGTTTCCGATCTGGGATCCGAACGTCCCTCAACATCGGTCAGTTTGGTCAACAAAAGACTAAAGCCGGGCCGTCCGCGTCCAAGCGTCGCTTGAGAAAGTCATTGATTCAGAAGGGTTTGATCGCGTTTGCCGCGTCCATGGTTAAGAGCAGATAACGGTAAATACAAATAAACCAAAAGAAAATCTCTGAAAACTATTCGGTGTTTACTGGCCATTAAGTGAGGTGGGCCAAATTGATCGTGTTTTCGGGGGTTAGCAAGTCGAGCCGGCTTGAAGCCTCAAATCAACCAGCTCTGACTTTAGGAGATCTACTCATGACCAAGTTTGTCACTCGCTTTCTGAAGGATGAATCGGGCGCCACGGCCATCGAATACGGCCTGATCGCTGCCCTGATCGCCGTCGTGATCATCTCGGGCGTCAGCGTCCTCGGCACCAACCTGAACTCGAAGTTCAAGAGCGTGGCCGACAAGGTCTCGGCCGCCGGCGGCACCTGATCCTTAGCTACACACTCGAAAAGAAGAGGGTCGAGGCGCAAGCCTCGGCCCTTTTCTTTGTTTGGAAGGTCGGGTTCGCGGGAAACGATTGCTTCATCCGTCCGTCCCAGAATGAACCGTACGGAAGGGGTCCCCCACGGGGATTCGAGAAGGCGCCAGAGCATGCAAGCTATCCAGATCCCGCTGCTGCTGATCTTTCCGGTCCTGGCCATTATCGGCGGCCTGAAGGACCTGATCAGCTACACGATCCCCAACTGGATCTCGCTGGCCCTGATCGCGGCCTTCGTTCCGGCCGCCCTGGTCAGCGGCGCGCCCCTGGCCCAGATCGGCCTTTGCCTGGCCGTGGGCCTCGGCGCTCTCGTCCTCGGAATGGGTATGTTCGCCGCCGGCTGGATCGGCGGGGGCGACGGCAAGCTGTTCGCCGTCTGCGCCTTGTGGATGGGCTGGCCCGGAGCCTTCATGTTCCTGGTCTATACCGGCCTGGCGGGCGGGGTCCTGACCCTGGCCATCCTGACCCTGCGCTCGGGCTATCTGGTCCCGGCCGTGGCCGGCGGGCCCGCCTGGCTGCGCAAGCTGGCGGCCAAGGACGGCGACCTGCCGTATGGCGTCGCCATCGCCGCCGGCGCCCTGTGGGCGTTTCCGCATGGCGCCCTGGCCGCCGCCGCCCTCACCTGAGACTCGTTCGGGTTGAGCCGCGCCGCGCGCTGACTCATCCCGCGACACCCTGCCACGCGCAGTCCCTACCGAACGGTGAAAACTTTTAGCAGCCGTTAACCATGCGCGGGTGAGCATGGAGCGTGGCCAGAAAGGCTGACTGACGAATCGTGCGTGCTCGCCGGACCGGCGGCCGTGCGGCTCACCCTAGAGTTCCAGCCCGCGCATGAGCCCCGTTCGCCTCCTGATCGTCCTGATCGCCGCCGTCTCGGCCATTGGCCTGGCCGTGGTCCTGCAGCGCGCGCTGGGCGGCAAGCCGGTCGTTCCGGCCGCCGTGGCCGCGCCCGCCGCGCCGGGCAAGCCGATGACCCAGGTCCTGGTGGCCAAGCGCGACCTGCCGATCGGCACGCGCCTGGTGGCCGCCGACGTCGCCTGGCAGGCCTGGCCTTCGGACTCCATCAGCCCCGCCTTCATCACCAACGGCGCCGCTCCGACCGCGCCGAACGGCAAGGTCGAGGCCGCCAAGGCCGCCGTCAGCGGCGCCGCCGACCAGATGATCGGCGGCGACCCCGCCAAGATCGTCGAGGGCGCGATCGTTCGCGACCCGATCCTGGCCAGCGAACCGATCACCAACCGCAAGATCGTGCGGGGCGGCGAGGGCGGTTACCTGTCCGTCGTCCTGACCCCCGGCAAGCGCGCCATGGCCGTGCCGGTCACGTCCGAGACCGCGGCCGGCGGCTTCGTCCTGCCCGGCGACCGCGTCGACGTGCTGGTGACCCACGATGGCCCCGCCGCCGCTCCGGGCGACAGTGGCGCCGGCACTCGCGTCGTCGTGGCCGAGACGGTCCTGCAGAACATCCGCGTCCTGGCCCTCGACCAGTCCACGTCCGCCGACAAGGACGCCAAGTCGATCGTCGCGGCCACCGCCACCCTGGAGGTCGGCCCGGCCGAGGCCGAGGCCCTGACCCGCGCCAAGGCCGGCGGTCCGGTGACCCTGGCCCTGCGCGCCTATACCGATCTCGGCGGCCCCTCGGGCGTCGTCGGCAGGACGGCCGTGGACTCCACCGTCCGCATCAATCGGGGCGGCCAGACCTCCAACGTCTCGGTGCGCCCGTGAGCCGCCCGGTGAAAGCAGAAATGTCCCTGAAGCGTCGTATCGCGACGGTCCACCTGGCCGTCCTGCTGGGCCTGTCCTCGACCGCGCCGGCCTTCGCCGACGGTCCGATCGGCGGCTCGCACGTCTATCGCCCCGCCGCGCGCGTCTCGCGTCCGGCTCCGCTGCCGCCGCCGGTCATGCCGCTGGCCCCCGCGCCGGCCGGCGAGCAGGTGACCCGCATCGTCCTGACCGCCGATCAGAGCGCCGCGACGGTCGAACTGGCCCGGGGCAAGTCGGCGGTCATCGAGCTGCCCAGCGACGTCCGCGACCTGCTGGTCACCAACCCGATCGTGGCCGACGCCGTCCTGCGCGACAAGCGCCGCATCTATGTGGTCGGCCTGACCGAGGGCGTCACCGACGCGGCCTTCTTCGACGCCGCCGGCCGCCGGATCGTGTCGCTGAACATCCGCGTCAGCCAGCCGGTCGAGCAGCTTTCCGCCACCCTGGCGCGGGTCCTGCCCGACGCCCGGATCCAGGTGCAGCCGATCCGCGACAGCGTCATCCTGACCGGCACCGTGCGCAACGCCGCGGAGTCCGACGCGGTCACGCGCATCGCCACCCAGTTCGCCGGCAAGCCGGAAAACGTCCTGAACATGCTGACCATCGCTGGCAAGGACCAGGTGATGCTGCAGGTTCGCATCATCGAGGTGCAGCGCAACGTCATCAAGCAGCTGGGCTTCGACCTCAACGCGATCATGGGCCAGCTGGGCCAGGACCAGTTCTCGTTCGGCATCACGCCGACCTATGGCGTCAACGGCAGCCTGCTGGGCGGCGTCACCGGCGGCTACAGCCGCGACACCACCAAGGCGCCGGTGATCTCGCGCGACGTGAAGGTGCCGCTGACCAGCTGTTCGAACGGGGTCTGCACGACCTCCGAAACGCTGAAGGCCTACGACTTCGTCGACCCCAAGGATCCGCTGTCGACGATCCGGAACGTCGCTGGCAGCACCGGCCTGAACCAGGCCAAGAGCATGGTCCAGGCGTTCGAGCGTGTGGGCCTGGTGCGCACCCTGGCCGAGCCGAACCTGACGGCCGTGTCCGGCGAGGCCGGCCACTTCCTGGTCGGCGGCGAATTCCCGGTCCCGACCGGCAGCGACCAGACCGGCCGGATCGCCATTGAGTTCAAGCCGTATGGCGTGGGCCTGGGCTACACCCCGGTGGTGCTGTCGGGCGGCCGCATCTCGCTGAAGATCTCGACCGAGGTCTCCGAGCTGTCCAGCCTGGGCGCGTTCTCGCTGAGCAGCGGAAGTTCCGCGGCCCTGGTCGTTCCCGGCTTGTCGGTGCGCCGCGCCGAGACGACCGTCGAGATCCCGTCGGGCGGCTCGCTGATGATCGCCGGCCTGCTGCAGCAGACGACCAAGCAGACGATCGACTCGATCCCGGGCATGACCTCGATGCCGATCCTGGGCACGCTGTTCCGGTCGCGCGACTTCCAGAACGGCCAGACCGAGCTGGTGATCATCGTCACCCCGTACATCGTCGACCCGACCCGTCCGCAGAACCTGCAGACGCCGGCCGACGGCCTGGAGTTCGCCAACGACATGAGCACGGTCCTGCTGGGTCGTCTCAACAAGGTGGTCAAGGCGCCGGTCGGCGCGAACGCGGGGCGCGCGTACCAGGGCCCCGTCGGCTATGTGATCGAGTAGGACGCAGCCATGACGCTTAACCTCTCCGTCAAATCCGTCCTGATGGTCCTGGCCCTGTCCGGCCTGGCCGCCTGCGCCTCGACGCCGCCCGACCAGGGCCCGTCGAAGACCGCCGCCACAGATACCCAGCAGTGGATGGACCGCATCAAGGTCACCTCCGCGCCGGACGAGATCGTGCTGGCTCCCCACGCCACGGGCCTGTCGTCCAATCAGTCCGCCGCGCTGGAAGCCCTGATGGGCCGCTGGCTGCAGGCCGAGGCGCGCGAGCTGGTGGTGACCTCGCCCAACACCGCCGGCGCCATGGCGACCCAGATCCGCGACCGCCTGGTCACCCTCGGCGCGCCGGGCTCGCGCGTGCGGGTCGTCGGTTTCAACCCGACCGGTCCCGACGACGACACCATCCGCGTCGGCTTCCTGCGCTACGAGGCCGAGAAGCTGAAGTGCGGCCAGCATTGGGAAAACCTGGCCGCCACCCGCAACAACCAGCCGTATGACAACTTCGGTTGCGCCCTGGCCGCCAACCTGGCCGCCCAGGTCGCCAATCCCGAGGACCTGATCCGCCCGCGCGACACCACGCCGATCGACAACGGCCGTCGCGAGACCGTGCTCGGGCTCTATCGCAAGGGCGATGTGACGAGCTCCAAGAAGGACGAGCAGGCCAGCGGCTCGATCTCGAAGGCGATCCCGTAATGCGGCCGTCCGACAACGATCCCTTCGACCTGGGCTTTGACGCCGCGGACGAGTTCACCACCGGGGCGTCCGATCCCTGGCGCGCGTCCGCGCCGCCGTCGCTGAACCCGACGGTGGGTGGTTTCGACGACCCGTTCGCCGACTTCCCGCCGGCCCGCCCCGAGCCCGCGCAGCCGCGTGCGCCCCAGGCCACGCGTCCGACCCCGCAGGCCCAGCCGCAAGCGCAACGCGCCGCCCCGCCGCCTCAGCAACAGCCGCGCCCGTCCGCGCCGCCGCGCGCGCCGCAACCGGCCGTCGCCGCCTTTGAAGACGACGACCTCGGCATCGCCGAGATCGCGCCGCCGGCCGCGCCGGTCTATCACGAGCCGATCTCGGACGGCGGCCTGGGTGACGCGACGATTCCGCGGATCACCATCCACGCCTTCTGCGCCCGGCCGGAAACGGCGGCCATGGTCGAGCACGCCGCCGCCGACCGTCGGATGGCCCGGACCTCGACCATCGTCCGCGACGGCGGGCTGGAAGCGGCCGTCGACTACTACCAGAACCAGCCGACCCCCTCGCTGGTCATGGTCGAGGCGATCGACGGCGCCCAGCGCCTGCTGCACCTGCTCGACAGCCTGGCCCAGGTCTGCGACCCGGGCACCAAGGTGGTCGTGCTGGGCCAGACCAACGACATCGCCCTCTATCGCGAGCTGATGCGCCGCGGGGTCAGCGAGTACCTGACCCAGCCGCTCTCGCCGCTGCAGATGATCCGCGCCGTCGGCGGCCTCTACGCCGATCCATCTGCGCCGTTCATCGGCCGCCAGATCGCCTTCGTCGGCGCCAAGGGCGGCGTGGGCGCCTCGACGCTCTCGCACAACTTCGCCTGGGCCATGGCCGAGAAGATGCAGACGGCCACGGTGCTGGTCGACCTGGACCTGGCCTTCGGCACCGCCGGCCTCGACTTCAACCAGGATCCGCTGCAAGGCGTCCTGGACGCCCTGACCCAGCCCGATCGCCTGGACCCGGTGCTGATGGACCGCATGATGGTCCGCTGCGGCGATCGCCTGAGCCTGTTTGCCGCCCCGGCCACGCTGGACGACGACTACGACATCGGCGCCGACGCCTATGAGGAGGCGACCCAGAAGATTCGCGGCGCCGCGCCCTTCGTGGTGCTGGATATCCCGCACACCTGGAACGCCGCCACGCGCCGGGTGCTGGTCGGTTCGGACGATCTGGTCGTGGTGGCGACGCCGGACCTGGCGTCCCTGCGCAACGCCAAGAACATCATCGACCTGGTCAGGGGCTCGCGTCCCAACGACGCGCCGCCGCGCCTGGTTCTGAACCAGGTCGGCGTGCCCGGTCGTCCCGAGATCCCCGTGAAGGACTTCGGCGAGGCCCTGGGCATCCAGCCCTCGCTGGTGCTGCCGTTCGATCCCAAGCCCTACGGCCAAGCGGCCAACAACGGCCAGATGCTGGCCGAGGTGGCGCCCAAGTCGAAGGCCGCCGAGGGCCTGGAGCACCTGGCCCGCCTGATCAGCCGCCGCGAGCCGCCGCCCTCGCAGAAGTCTTCCATGCTCTCGGGCCTGTTCAAGAAGAAGTAGATGTTCGGCAAGCGTGATCGGTCATCCCCCGCCGAACAGAAGGCACCGCCCCCCGCTCCGACAGGCGGCGCGGCCATCGCCACGCGTCCGCAGCGGGTCGAGCCCGCCGCCGCTCCGACCGCGCCTCCGCCCAAGGTCGTCAGCCCCGCCAAAGCCGGCCCCGCCCCCAAGGCGACGCCAGGCCTGGACCAGCTGCGCGCCGCGCAAGGGGTCGCCGCCGCCCAGACGACCAACATCGTCCGTGAGCAGAGCGACTACTACCACGCCACCAAGACCGTTATCTTCAACGCTCTGCTGAACACCATCGACCTGAGCCAGCTGGCCCAGCTCGACCAGAAGCAGGCCGCCGAGGAGATCCGCGACATCGTCGCCGAGCTGGTGGCGATCAAGAACGTCTCGATGTCGGTGGCCGAGCAGGAGACGCTGGTCCAGGACATCATCAACGACGTCCTCGGCTACGGTCCGCTGGAGCCCCTGCTGGCCCGCGACGACATCGCCGACATCATGGTCAACGGCGCCCACCGCGTGTTCATCGAAGTGGGCGGCAAGGTCCAGCTGACCAATGTCCGCTTCCGCGACAACATGCAGTTGATGAACATCTGCCAGCGGATCGTCAGCCAGGTCGGCCGCCGCGTCGACGAAAGCTCGCCGATCTGCGACGCCCGTCTGCCCGACGGCAGCCGCGTCAACGTCATCGCGCCCCCCTTGGCTCTAGATGGTCCGACCCTGACCATCCGGAAGTTCAAGAAGGACAAGCTGACCATGAAGAACCTGGTGGAGTACGCCTC
Source organism: Caulobacter sp. FWC2 (assembly GCF_002742625.1). Lineage (NCBI taxonomy): Bacteria > Pseudomonadati > Pseudomonadota > Alphaproteobacteria > Caulobacterales > Caulobacteraceae > Caulobacter > Caulobacter sp. FWC2. The sequence continues at coordinate 4,257,814 of NZ_PEBF01000001.1, read as the reverse complement.
CATCAGCCCGGAAGGGGCGCGGGTTCTGGGCGTCATCGGCGCCTGTCGCTGCAACATCGTCATCTCGGGCGGTACGGGTTCGGGCAAGACCACCCTGCTCAACACCATGACCGCCTTCATCGACCCCACCGAACGGGTCGTGACCTGCGAGGACGCCGCCGAACTGCAGCTGCAGCAGCCGCACGTGGTGCGCCTGGAAACCCGTCCGCCGAACCTGGAAGGCTCCGGCTCGGTGACCATGCGGGACCTGGTCAAGAACTGCCTGCGGATGCGTCCCGAACGCATCATCGTCGGCGAAGTCCGCGGCCCGGAGGCGTTCGACCTGCTTCAGGCCATGAACACCGGCCACGACGGCTCGATGGGCACGCTGCACGCCAACAGCCCGCGCGAAGCCATCAGCCGTATCGAAAGCATGATCACCATGGGCGGCTACGGCCTGCCCTCGAAGACCATCAAGGAGATGATCGTCGGCTCGGTCGACGTCATCGTCCAGGCGGCGCGCTTGCGCGATGGTAGTCGCCGCATCACCCACATCACCGAGGTGGTCGGCCTGGAAGGCGACGTGATCGTCACCCAGGACCTGTTCGTCTACGAGATCACCGGCGAGGACGAGCACGGCAAGGTCGTGGGCAAGCACCGCTCGACCGGTATCGCCCGCCCGCGCTTCTGGGACCGCGCCCGCTATTACGGCCTGGAGCGCGAGCTGGCCGAAGCCCTCGACGCGGCGGAGTAGACGATGCTGTTCGTGATCGCCGGCATCCTGGGCTTCATCACCATCGCGGGCCTGGGCTTCGCCTTCGCCGGCGGGGACAGCGGCCAGGCCAAGGCCGCCAAGCGCGCCCAGATGATCGCCGGGGGCGGCGAGCGCCAGGTCGCCGTGCGCGCCAAGGCCGCCGCCAACACCCCCGACGCCCGCCGACAGAACATCCTCAAGGCGCTCAAGGAGCAGGAGCGCAAGCAGAAGAAGGCCACGCTGAGCATCAGCGCGCGGATGCTGGCCGCCGGCCTGGGCGAGAACGTCAAGATGTTCTGGATCGTCAGCGGCGCGCTGGCCTTGATCGTCGCCCTGGTGCTGCTGGTGCTGAGCCAGAATCCGCTGATCGCGCTGGGGGGCGGTTTCGCCGCCGGCCTGGGCCTGCCGCGTTGGGTCCTGGGCTTCCTGGCCAAGAGCCGCACCAAGAAGTTCACCGAGGCCTTCTCGGACGCCATCGACATCATCGTGCGCGGCATCAAGTCGGGCCTGCCGGTCCACGACTGCCTGAAGATCATCGGCAAGGAGAGCCCCGAGCCCCTGGGCGGCGAGTTCCGCACCCTGACCGAGAACATCGCCATGGGCGTGCCGGTCGAAGCGGCGCTGGAGAAGATGTACGAGCGCATGCCGACCAGCGAGCTGCGCTTCTTCGCGATCGTGCTGGGCATCCAGGCCAAGACCGGCGGCAACCTGGCCGAGGCGCTGGGCAACCTCTCCACCGTCCTGCGCGCGCGCAAGCTGATGAAGGAGAAGATCAAGGCGCTGTCGGCCGAAGCGGTCGCCTCGGCCTCGATCATCGGGTGCCTGCCGCCCGGCGTCGTCACCCTGATCAGCGTCACCTCGCCGTCCTACATGAAGCCGATGTTCACCGATCCGCGCGGGCACCTGATGCTTCTGGCCGGCGCGGTGTGGATGACCTTGGGCATCGTGGTGATGCGCAAGATGATCAACTTCAAGTTTTAGGGGCGCGCCGCCATGGGCATTGTCGCCACCCTCACCAATCCCTCCAACATCCTGACGGCGTTCATCGCCCTGGTGACGTTCGCCACGATCATCACCCTGGCCTCGCCGGCGCTGCGCGACAACAACCTCGAGGGCCGCCTGAAGTCGGTGGCCAACCGCCGCGAGGAACTGCGGCGTCGCGCGCGCCAGAACATCGCCCAGCGCGGCGGAGCGACCAGCGGCGCCAGCACCCTGCGTCACCAGGACGAGGGCCTCTACAAGAACGTCGTCGAGCGGCTGCAGCTGTCACGGCTGCTGGAAGATCCCAAGGTTGTCGAAAACCTGGCCCAGGCCGGCTTCCGAGGCCCGCGCCCGGTCAGCACCTTCTACTTCTTCCGCTTCGTGGCGCCGTTCGTCTTCGCCGCCGTGGTGGGTTTGTACCTCAACGTCGTCAACGACTTCGGCCTCCTGCCGATCCAGAAGCTGTGCGCCTGCATGGCCGCCCTGGTGCTCGGCTACTACGCGCCCAATGTCTACATCTCCAACATCGCCCAGAAGCGCCGCGAGTCGATCGTGGCGGCCTTCCCGGACTCGCTGGACCTGCTGCTGATCTGCGTGGAAAGCGGCATGTCGATCGAGGCCGCCATCCAGAAGGTCGGGGCCGAGGTCGGCTCCAGCTCGATGGAGCTGGCCGAGGAAATGTCGCTGCTCACCGCCGAGCTGTCGTACTTGCCCGACCGCCGCCTGGCCTATGAGAACTTCGCCCGCCGCACCAACCATCCGGGCATCAAGTCCGTGGCCACCGCCATGATCCAGGCCGAGCGCTACGGCACGCCCCTGGGCGCGGCCCTGCGGGTCATGGCCAAGGAAAACCGCGACCTGCGCCTCTCGGCCGCCGAGAAGAAGGCCGCGGCCCTGCCGGCCCAGCTGACCGTGCCGATGATCCTGTTCTTCCTGCCGGTGCTGTTCGTCATGATCCTGGGCCCGGCGGTCATGCGGGTGCAGGACATCGTCGGCAAGCACTGAGGCTTCCCAGCCTCGCGTGCTCAACCCACGCATGATTGGCGCGCGGCTTGCGCGCACCCGGCCGTTCAGTATCGGTTTGGGACAGTGGGATGGATCAGAACATCGGCGAAGACCCTCCGATCCGCGCGTTCGCGGCGGACGAGGAAGGCAACGCGGCCATCGAGCTGGCGGTGGTGGCGGGCCTGGCGGCGATCCTGGCGCTGACCATGAAGGAGATGCTGGCCATGCCGCTGCTTAGCGTCTTCACCAAGGCCAGCAAGGTGCTCAGCCAGGCGCTGGCGGGCTGATCACGCCGCGCACGACGACCACCGACCAGGGCGGCAGAAGCACCGACTTCGTCCCGTCCTGGCGCAGCCTGAGCGGCGGCAGGTCGCGGACCGGCCGGCTCTTCTCGCCGGCGTCCTTCCAGGCGTAGCGCGAGCGGTCGTAGCGCCAGACCTCGACCGGGCCGGCGAAGCCTTGCGTGTGACCGTCCGCGCCCTTGAACGTCATCGCGGCCGCGTGGGCGGCCTTGGCGTCGCGGTTGACCAGCATCAGGGCCCAGGCGCCGTCGGGGCGATGGACGGCGTAGGCGCTGACCAGCGCCCGGCCCTTGGCGTCGCGGACGCTGGAGGCCGCCGGCCAGACCCCGTGCTGGCCGTGGCCCGGCTGGCTCCAGGCCTGGGTCAGCAGGCGGGCGGCGTAGAAAGTCGGACTGGGCCATTTGGCTGACCCGTTCTCATCCGTCTGCCAGGTCATCATGTTGCCGTAGCCGGCGCAGGCCTGGTGCTGGTTGATCGGCTGGTTCGGCGTGTAGCCGAACAGGAAGGCCTGCTTGCCGCCCCTGGCCATGAAGCGCCCGACGATGTCGGCGTTCAGCAGCGCCGCCGGCATTTCCGACATCACCCGTCCCGAATAGGCCGAGAAGCCGTACTCGCTGATCACCAGCGGCGTCGCGGCCGGCACGTGGTCATCGCGCAGCCGTTGCAGGTCGGCGTCCAGCAGGGCGTCGTGGTCCAGCAGCTTGTCCTCGACCGGCCCGCAGACGTCGTCGAACGGATAGTGCTCGAACGAGACGAAGCCCAGGTCCTTCAGGCGATCGTGAGCGGCCAGGGCGTCAATGAGCCGGCGGGTCCACGAGCGGTCCTCGCCGGCGTCCGGCCCCCACATGTCGGCGACGGCGTTCTGCAGGCTTGGGCCGCCGGTGACGATCTTCGGATCCACGGCGTGGACGGCGTCGGCCATCTGCTCATAGAGGGCGGCGTAGTCCTCGGGGGCGTTGTACTGGCCGTCGGCCTCCTCGCCGATCTCGACCTGGTCGACGGGATAGCCGCGCCGCTTCAGCCAGCGGATCTCGGCCGCGACATTGTCGGGCGTATCGAACAGCGCCCCGACCGGGACCATCATCGGCAGGCCGCTGGTCAGGCCGCTGCGATAGACCAGATCCAGGCCGGGCTGTTCCAGCTCGGGATCTCTGTCGACGGCCCGGTGCCAGGGATCGGTCGAGGAGACGTGCATGACGCTCTGGGTCGTGCGCGAACGACCCTTGCGGATCTCGTCGTGGAAGCCGTTCGCGTCCAGCGTCCCGAACCCGACCTCGGCGAGCGCATAGCCCAGGCCGTCGCGGACGTCGGTCGAGCCCTTCGGCGCGGTCCCAGACGACCGGCTCATCAGCACCCGCACCATCACGGTGGAAATCGGCGCGTCGGCCAGCTTCAGCGTCGCGACGCCGCCGGTCGCTCCGGTGACGTCGCCGTGCGGGAAGGTCACCCAGCGGCCGTCTGGGTCCCAGTCGTCGTGACCGGTCCAGTATTGCACCTTGTAGTCGACCGCGTAGGGCGTGGCCCAGGTCAGGCGGGCGGCGTCGATCGCCTTGGTCTCGCCCAGCTCCGCCGCCAGCCACTGCGGCCGCGCCGGGGCGTGGGTGTAGCGGGTGTCGAGATAGGGGTTGGACTTCCAGAACGTGCTGGCGTCGCCGTCGTCCAGCCGCGAATAGCCGGCGTTGTTGGCGTTGTCGTTGGTCATGCCGCGCCGGGGCAGGTCATAGCCGTGCGACAGCCGGATCGGCGCGCCGGGTTTGTCACTGGACGTCCAGTAGCCCTGGGCGTGGGCCGGATCGCTCCACCGCCCGTCAGGGTTCCAGTGCCAGACCTGGTTGCCCAGCTCGGTTCGTAGGCGATAGGTGATTTTGCGCAGGCCCGCTTGGCGCATGGCCTTGATGTTGCGCGGCGTATAGGTCGCCGCCACCTCGTCCCGGCCCATCCCGTCCAGCCCGCCGCCGAACGCCTCATCCGGCCGGAAGACGTTCAACGGCTTGCCGGCCGAGAGGTCGACGACGATCGGGTCGGGGATGGGGACGGGGAGGACGATCACGGTGGAGGTTTCAGCGCCACCATTTGGGCGAAGGCAAGGCCTGTCCATATTCCGCTCATCCCCGCGAAAGCGGGGACCCAAGCGGCGTTTAGGGTGAGCCAGGGCCGGAATCAAATCCGCTGACTCGGCTTGGGTCCCCGCTTTCGCGGGAATGAGTGGTATTTTTAGCCCGCCACACCCTCCAGCTCCGCCATCACCTCGTCCGACAGCTCCAGCGCCGCCGCCGCCAGGTTCTCGCGCAGGTGAGCGACCGAGGACGTCCCCGGGATCAGCAGGATGTTGGGCGAGCGGCGCAGCAGCCAGGCCAGGGCGACCTGCATCGGCGTCGCGCCCAGCCGCTCGGCCACGGCCGACAGGGCCGAGGATTGCAGAGGCGAGAAGCCGCCCAGCGGGAAGAACGGCGTATAGGCGATCCCGGCCTTGGCCAGGTCGTCGACCATCGCGTCGTCCTCGCGGTGCGCCAGATTGTACATGTTCTGGACGCAGACGATGTCGGTGATGCTCCGCGCCTCGGCGATCTGGGCGCTTGTGACGCTGCTGACGCCGATGTGGCGCACCAGGCCCTCGCGCTTCAGGTCGGCCAGCACGCCCACATGCTCGGCGATCGAGCCCTCGGCCGGGGCCATCATGCCGAACATGGCGCGGAAGTTGACCACGTCCAGCGCCTCCAGGCCCAGGCGGCGCAGGTTGTCGTGCACCGCCGACCGCAGCTCGGCGGGCGAGGTCGCGGGCAGCCACGAAGCGTCGTCGCCCCGCCGCGCGCCGATCTTGGTGACGATCACCAGGTCGTCGGCATAGGGATGCAGCGCCTCGCGGATGATCTCGTTGGTGACGAACGGGCCGTAGTAGTCGCTGGTGTCGATGTGGTTGACCCCCAGGGCGACGGCCTCGCGCAGCACGGCCACCGCGGCGGCGCGGTCCTTGGGCGGGCCGAACACGTGCGGGCCGGCCAGCTGCATGGCCCCGTAGCCCAGGCGCCGGACGGCGCGGTCGCCGAGTTTGAAGGTTCCGGCTCGATCTATGCTGGTCATGCTGATTTCCCTGGCTTGCGTCTGAACGCGAGACAGAGCATCTGAAGAATCCTTCAGTTTTGGAATTCGCTTTCGATGACCGCCCTCGCAGCGCCCCTGAAGCCCAGGAAACAACCGGTCCAGGCCCGGTCGGCCGCCACGATCGAGGCCCTGCACACCGCCGTGATTCAGGTTCTGACCCGCGAGGGGCTCAGCCGCTGCACCACCACCCGGATCGCCGAGCGGGCGGGCATGTCGGTCGGCAGCGTCTATCAATACTACCCCAACCGCGACGCCCTGCTGGCTGCGGTGCTGGAGCGGCACCTCGGCGATATCGCCGACGCGATGGAGCAGGTCTGTCTCGACAGCCGGGGCCTGCCGGTCGCCCAAATGGCCGAGGCTCTGGTCGAGGGCTACATGGCCGCCAAGCTGCGCGACGCCGGCGAGTCCAAGGCGCTCTACGCGGTGGCGGGCGAGCGCGGCGGGTTCGAGCTGGCGGCCCGCGTCTACAAGCGCATCGAGACAGCGGTCACGGCCCTGCTGGCTACCGCGCCCGATGCGAGGTTCGAGGACCCGGCCATGACCGCGTCGATCGCCTTGAACGCCCTGGTCGGGCCGGTGCGCTCGATCCTCGACGGCCAGGCCACCTCGGCCTTCGAGGCGCGGCTGCAGGGACAGCTGGTGCTGCTGCTGACGGCGTATTTTGAGAGCGGAAAGCTCTGAGCGGGGGCTATTGCCCGCCGCCGGCCTTCATCGCGTCCCAGCTGCGGCCGGACCCGGCCTGGCCGAGGGCGGCGCGCAGATAGGCCAGGTTGTTGCTCACCTGATCGGGCGGCAGGTCGGCGCGGGCCAGTTTCTCGGCTTCCGGCAGACGGCCTTGCAGGCCGACCACCAGGGCCAGGTTCTGGCGCACCTGGATGCTGGCTGTGGGCAGGGCGGCGGCGCGGCGCAGCTGGGCCTCGGCGCCGGTCAGGTCACCCTTGGCGGCCAGGTGCATGGCGTAGTTGGCCAGCGGCGCGGCCTCGGTCGGCGCCAGCGCCAGGGCCTGACGGTGGGCGGCCTCGGACTCGTCGTCGCGCTCGGCCTGCTCATAGGCCACGCCCAGCAGGGTCAGCGGACGCCAGTCGCGGGGATTGAGGGCGGCGGCCTTGCGGGCCGGCTCGATGGCGTAGAAGCCCTGGCCGCGCGCGATATGGGCGCGGGCCAGTTCCAGCAGCAGGGCCTCGTCGTCGGGACGGGAGACCAGGCCCTTGGTCGCGGCCTCGGCGGCGTCGTCGTTGCGGCCCAGGGCGCGCAGGGATTGGGCCAGGGCGGCGCCGGCCTCGGCGTCGGCCGGATCAGTGTCGAACTCGGCGCCCCAGAAGGCCGCGCGGGCCAGCGGGTCCAGGCGCCGGGCCTCGGCGCGCTGCTGCGGCGAGGCCTTCACCGGCGCGGCGGCGGCCTTTTGAGCCTCGACCTGGGCGGGCTTGACCGCGTCGGCGGCGAAGGCGGCGGGGGCGCCCAGCAGGATGGCCGGGGCGAGCAGGGTTGCGACGAGCGCGCGCTTGCGACACATGAAAGACATGTCTCCAGAAGGTTCGCCCATTGTCCGGGCGCGGCCCTCAAGGAATCGTTAAGCATAATTTTAAAGGACTTCGTCGATGTCCGACGCGACGCATCCGATCCTGGCCGAGGCCAAGGGGCAGGCGATCCCGGTCCATCCGGTCAGCGAGGCCGAGCTTGAGGCCTTCCTGGCCCGAAAGCGCGGGCCGGTCAGGACTTACGCCGCCGCCAACACGTTCTCAGGCAAGGCCGGCCAGGTGCTGGCGGTCCCCGGATCCAACGGCGCGGTCGAGCAGGTACTGCTGGGCACAGGAGCGGGGCGCGGTGATCTGTCGCTGTTCCGCACGCTGGCGGGCAAGCTGCCGGCCGGCGAGTACGCGCTGTCGAAGCTGCCGCGCGGCGTCGATCCGGAGCAGGCGGCCCTGGCCTTCGCCCTCGGGACCTACCGCTTTGACCGCTACAAGAAGCGCGGCGAGCCGATCGCCCGGCTCGTGGCGCCCAAGGGCGTCGACGCCGCCGCCGTCACGGCCACGGCCCACGCCTGCGCCCTGGCCCGCGACATGGTCAACACCCCGGCCAACGACATGGGGCCGCTGCAGATCGAGACCATCGCCCGCGAGATCGCCGAGCATTACGGCGCGGCGTTCTCGGTGATCACGGGCGATGCGTTGCTGACCGAGGGCTATCCCGCCGTCCACGCCGTGGGCCGCGCGGCCGTCGAGGCGCGCGCGCCCCGGATGATAGAACTGAGCTGGGGCGATGCGTCGCACCCGGTCGTGGCCCTCGTCGGCAAGGGCGTGGTTTTCGACACCGGCGGCCTCGACATCAAGCCCTCGGCCGGCATGCGGCTGATGAAAAAGGACATGGGCGGCGCCGCCCACGCCCTGGCCCTCGCCCGGATGGTCATGGAGGCCAAGCTGCCGGTGCGGCTGGTCGTGCTGACCCCGGTGGTCGAGAACGCCATCGCCGGCGACGCCATGCGCCCGGGCGACGTGCTGCAGACCCGCGCCGGCCTGACCGTGGAAGTGGGCAATACCGACGCCGAGGGCCGGCTGATCCTGGCCGACGCCCTGACCCGCGCCGCCGAGCTCAAGCCCGCCCTGACCCTGGACTTCGCCACCCTGACCGGCGCGGCGCGCATGGCCATGGGGCCGTTCGTGATCCCGTTCTGGACCCCCGACGACAAGCTGGCTGTCCAGCTCGAGGCAGCCTCGAAGACCGTCGCCGACGCCCTGTGGCGGATGCCCCTGACCGAGGCCTATCGCGAGGCCCTGGACAGCGACATCGCCGACCTGAAGAATGATCCTGACGGCTGGGCCCAGGCCGGCGCGACCACGGCGGCCTTGTTCCTGCAACGCTTCGCCCCCAAGTCTGACAAAGAGAGCGGTGAAGGTGTGGGACCCTGGGTCCACTTCGACGTCTTCGCCTGGAACCCCAAGGGACGCCCTGGATTCCCGGTAGGCGGTGAAGTCCAGGCCATCCGCGCCGCCTTCGCCATGCTCAAGGGCCGTTTCGCATGACGTTCGATACACGCATCACCCTGGCCCGGCCCGACTTGGCCGACCAGCGCCTGGAAGGCCTGGTCCCGGCCGAGCGTTACGCCGCCAGCCGCGTTATGGTCTGCGCCGCGCCCGCCGCCGCTATCCGCGCCGCCGCCGCGCCCGACGCCGAGCAGTGGGACCAACTGCTGTTTGGCGAGGTCTTCCGGGTGCTGGAGGAGAAGGACGGCTTCGCCTGGGGCCAGGCCCCGCGCGACGGCTATGTCGGCTATGTCGCGACCGGCGACCTGGTCGAGCAGGGCCACCCGCCGACCCACGCGGTGTCGGCGATCCGCACCTACGCCTTCAGCAAGCCCGACATCAAGTCGCGGCCGGAGGGGCTCTACAGCCTCAACAGCCTCGTGACGATCGAGGCGCGCGAAGGCCGCTTCGCCAAGGGCGTCGGCACGGGCTGGTTCGTCGAGGGGCACCTGACGCCGATCGGCCGGGGCGAGAGGGACTACGTGTCCGTCGCCCAACGCTTCCTCGGCGCGCCCTACCAGTGGGGCGGCCGCGAGAGCCTGGGCCTGGACTGTTCGGGCTTGGTGCAACAGGCGCTCTACGCCTGCGCCCGGGCCTGTCCGCGCGATACCGACATGCAGCGCGGCTTCTTCCCGGAGATCGCCGAGGCCGACCGCCGGCGCGGCGACCTGGTATTCTGGAAGGGCCACGTGGCCATCCTGCTCGACCCCGACACCATCCTCCACGCCAACGCCCACCACATGGCCACGGCGATCGAGCCCTTGGCCGAAGCGATCACCCGGATCGAGGCGACGCCCACGGGCGGGGTGCTGGGGTATCGGCGGGTCTAGGGCTCTCCAGGCCCCATCTCCCTTGGAGGCTCAGTACACGTCCCGCCGATAGCGCCCTTCGTCCGTCAGGCGCTCCAGCATCTCGGCGCCCAGCACCTCGACCAGGGCCGCGTGGACGTCGCGCGACATGCCTTCCAGCGACCCGCAGATATAGATCGCCGCGCCATTGGCCACCCAGCGGCGCAGCACGTCGGCGGCCTCGCGCAGGCGGTGCTGAACGTAGACGCGCTCGGCCTGGTCGCGGGAGAAGGCCAGGTCCGCGCGGTCCAGCAGGCCCGAAGCTTTCCAGCCCTCGATTTCCTCGCGATGGAAGTAGTCGTGGGCGGCCGTGCGCTCGCCAAAGACCAGCCAGTTCCAGCGGACGCCCAGGGCCGCCCGCGCCTTCAGGTGGGCGCGCAGGCCGGCCAGGCCCGTGCCCGACCCGATCAGGATCAACGGGCGCGAGGTCTCGGGGGCGTGGAAGCTGCGGTTGGTCCGTACGCGGGCCTCGACCGTTTCGCCGACCTCGGCGAAGCGGCACAGCCAGCCCGAGCCCAGGCCCGGCTGGCCGTCGGCGCGCGGCTGGAGCCGGACGATCAGTTCGACGCCGCCGGCGGAGGGCAGGGAGGCGATCGAATATTCGCGATGCGGCAGCGGCGTCAGGCGCTCAGCGAGGGCCTCGGCCGACAGGCCGCGCAGGGCTTCGATCTCGGCGGGCTCGTGCGGCAGGCGCAGGCCCGACAGGGTGTCGGCGAGCGACGCGGGCAGGTCCAACGAACCCGTGAGCGCGGCGACCTCGGCCGGGTTGTTGCGCGGGCCGATCTCCAGGATGTCGCCCGCTTCCCACGTCGCGCCGTCTGTTGGGACCAGGCGCACATGCCAGGCCTCGCCGCCGGGACTGCCGGGGTTGAGCAAGGTCCGCTCGGCCAGGGTCCAGCGGCCATAGGTGGGACGGCTCCAGTCGGGCGCGTCAGTGACGCCGGTGAGCAGGCTGAGCTGCCCCTGCCAGTGGCGCAGGGCGGCCGGATCGCTGTCGTCGACCTCCACCCGGTCGAACAGCGGCGCGGCGCCGGACCGCGCCAGCCAGCCGTCCAGCGAACGCCCGAAAGCGCAGAACTCGGCATAGGTCGAGTCCCCCAGGGCCAGCATGCCGTAGCGCAGGTCGGGCAGGTCGAGCCCGTCCTTCATGACGTCGCGGATGAAGGCGCGGGCGGGATCGGGCGCGTCGCCCTCGCCGGTTGTGCTGACCACGAACAGGGCGCGGCCGGTCAGGTCGGCGGCGGTGACTGCGGAAAGCTCGCGCAGGGTCACCGGCGCGCCGGCCTCGGCCAGGGCCTGGGCGGTGGCGTTGGCCAGTTCCTCGGCGAAGCCGGTCTGGCTGGCATAGGCGACCAGCACCGGCTCTCCGGCGCCTTCCGACAGGGCCTGGGCCGCCTTGCGCGTGGCGCGGCGGCGCAGGGCCTCGCGCAGGGCGACGCCGGCGCAGAACAGGGCGTAGACGCCGGCCACGGCGCCGGCCTCGATCAGGCGGCGGGTCTCGGGCGCGAAGGCTGAGAGGTCGAGCATCAGTCCAGCATCGCCTGCAGCGCGGGGGACAGGCGTTCTTCCAGGCCGCCGGCGCCACGGCTGACGATCAGGGCGGCCAGGTCATGCGCGGCCGCGAAGGCCAGGGCCGCCTCGGGGGCCATGACGGTCAGGGCCGTGGCCCAGGCGTCGGCGCTCATGCAGTCCTTGGCCAGCACCGTGACGCTGACGGTCGCGTGGGTGGTCGGCGCGCCGGTGGCGGGGTCCAGGGTGTGGGCGTAGCGGCGGCCGTCGTGGTCAAAGAACCGGCGGTAGTCGCCTGACGTGGCGACGGCCAGGTCGTGCAGGGCGACGAGGGTCTTGTCCGTATCGTTGGCTATGGGCGGGCGTTCCAGCTCGACCCACCAGGGCTGGCCGTCGGGCTTGGCGCCGACGCCGCGCAGCTCGCCGCCGACCTCGACCAGATAGCTCTTCACGCCGGCTCGATCGAGGGCGGCGGCGGCCTGGTCGACGCCGAAGCCCTTGGCGATGCCGTTGAGGTCGAGTTTCAGTCCGCCCGGCTGGAACAGGGCGTCGCCGTCCAGCGTCAGGCGCGTCCAGCCGGCGGCGCCAAGCAGTGGGGCAATGTCACCCTCCAGCGGCGGCCCTCCGGAAAAGGGACGCGGGCCAAAGCCCCACAGGTCGGTCAGGGCGCCCAGGGTCGGGTCGAAGGCGCCGTTCGACTGCTGCGCCACCGCGATCGCGCGGCGCAGGACGGTGGCGGTCGCGGCCGGCAGCGTCGTCCAGCTTGCGGCGGCGGCGCGGTTGTAGCGGCACAGGTCCGACACCGGCTCCCACGGGCTCATCTGCGCGACGACGGCGTCGAGGGCGCGCTGGACCATGGCCTCGAGCGCGGGGAGGTCGGTGGTGGCTGGCAGCACTGCCTTGACCGCCCAGCTCGTCCCCATGGTCGCGCCGCCGAACGCGCGCACGCTCCCGCCGACGGGACGGGCGGGCGGCGTGGTCATGGCGGGGACGAGGACGCGGGGCATGGCCATTCAGGTCGAGCCCTTCCCCCTTGATGGGGGAAGGGCAGGGTTGGGGGTGATGCGGCGGTGGGGCTGACGCGACGTCGCTAGTCCTGACGTGGCGCCACCCCCATCCCCGACCCTTCCCCCATCCAAGGGGGAAGGGAGCATTCAGCCGTCGACCTTACGGCCGCTGGGCTTCGATCGTGGCGGTGTAGCTGGCGCTGTAGCCGTCGCCGGCCAGCGGCGTGGCCGGACCCTGCTGGCCGCCGCCCATCCCACCGCCGGGGCCGCCCGGACCGGGACCACGACCCGGCGTCGCGCCGGTGCGGACCGTGGCGTTGATCCAGTACATGCCGGCTTCCGGCAGGGTGAACTTCACGACGCCGTCGGCGCCGGTCTTCACCTTCATGTCGGGACGCGGGCTGTAGCGCGAGCCGCCTTCGGCGATCGTCACTTCCAGATCGGCGGCGGGTTTGCCGTCGACCAGGAACTTGAAGCTGGCGGCCTCGCCGGCGACCAGGTCGTTGGGATGGGTGATCGGCACGAGTTCCAGGCCCTTGCCGGTCGGCTTGAAGACCTCGGTCGTCGGCTTGTCGCGGGTGACGAAGGCCTCGTTGCGGTTGAAGCTTTTGATGGTCTTCAGGTCGGCGGCGCCGGCCGGAACCTGCTTGGCGAAGTCCTCGGGCGAGCCCCGGAAGCGCTTCACTTCGCCGTTCTCTGTGTAGCTGGCCATCACGCTCTGGCTGGCCGAGCCGATCTTCCAGGTGCCCGGCTTGGTCAGGGCCACGTCGAAGGTCGAGCGGTACTTGCCGGTCGCGCCGTTCTGGACCTTGTCGATCGCGCCGTCCGGCGCGGTGACGACCAGGCCGTCGAGGCGCATGGCGTTGTGGTCGGGATAGAACAGCTCGTTGGAGATGGCCGCGTCGAACGTCACCCAGACGTCGCCCGACAGCACGGTGGCGGACGGCACAATCCAGCCGCGGTGGGCCGAGGCGGTGAGGGGCAGGGCGAGGGCGGCGACGCCCAGCGCGGCGGCCAGAAGGCGCTTCTTGAAGGTCATGGCTTTTCTCACTTCACGGAAACAGTGACGGCGCCGAGTTCCGAAGAACCCTTGACCGTGGCGGGCTTGCCCGGCTTGCCCCAGACGAACGGAACGCGGACGGCCTCGTGGCCGCCGACTTCGCGTGCGGCCTCGACGACCAGGTTATAGGCGCCGGGCTTGAGGTCCTTCAGCGGGCCCTTGGCGGCGGAGAACACGACCTTCTGCGGGCCGGGAGCGCGGGTCGCGCCCGAGACGCCGTCGGCCGGGAAGCTCATTTCGCGGCCGGCCTTGCGCCACCACTGGCGCATGTCCTTCAGCCACTTGACGCCTTTGTCTTCCTTAGAGTCGGCGTCGTACCAGACGGCCAGGGTGCCGGCGGCGGCGCTGTCGGCCGGGTTCTCGATCCAGATCGCGACGTAGGGCTTGTGGTACTCGGCGACGGTGAGCTTCGGCACCTCGACCGTGACGTTGAGGTCGGCGGCCAGGGCCGGCGCGGCGCCAACGGCGGCGCCAGCGAAAGTCAGAAGGGAGATCGAACGCTTCACGGGGTCTGCCTCTAAAGGTGGACGAAAAGGATGACGAGAATGACGGGGACGACCAGGCCCAGCCCGACCAGCGGCCAGGTCAGGGGCCTGGCGCGGGCGTGGAACTGCAGCAGGATCAGGCCGGTGACCGTGAAGATCACGCAGGCGCCGGCGAAGATGTCGATGAACCAGCCCCAGGCCTTGCCGGCGTTGCGGCCCTTGTGCAGGTCGTTGAGCAGCGAGATCGCGCCGCGCGTGGTCTTTTCGTGCTCGACGGCGCCGGTCTCGCGGTCGATCGAGACCCAGGCGTCGCCGCCCGGCCGGGCCAGGGCGACATAGACCTCGTCGGCCGACCATTCGCCCTCGCGGCCCGCCACCTCGGCGCCGACGGCCTTGTCCAGGAAGGGCTCAAGGGCGATGGGCAGGGGGCGCTTGCCCTCTTCGGGGCCCTTGGCCAGCAAGGCCAGCAGCTCGGGCGGCAGGGTGGCCTTGCGGCTCACCACCACGGGCTTGGCCTCGATCTGGCCGGCATGGTTCAGGGTGAAGCCGGTGATCGCGAACAGCAGCATGCCCATTAAGCTGAGGGCCGCGCTGATCCAGTGCCACTGGTGCAACTGCTTCAGCCAGAAGGATCGGCGATGCTGATCGGCGGCGGATTTCACGGCGTCCTGACGAACCTTGGCGATGGAGGCTCGTCCTTACTTGAGAACGAATTGCAATTTCAAGCCACAAGACTCGGCGGGGCGTTCAAAAGAAAGCGGAGACCTCACCGCATCAAGGTCGGCGCGCCCCGGGCCAGGGCGCCCAGCAGGGCGCTGGGGGCGACGGGCTTCCTCAGAACAGGGCCGCCGTCGACATCGGGCTCCTGATAGCCGGTCAGGTAGACGAACGGGATGCGTCGATCGGCCAGGGCCCTGGCCACCGGCGTGATCAGGCGACCGCCCAGATTGACGTCCAGCACGGCGCGGTCGATCGGCTGGCCTCTGTCCAGCAGGTCGAGCGCCGCCTCGATGGCGCCGACAGGACCCACGACCGTGGCCCCGGCCTCGGTCAGGACGCGGGCCAGCTCCATGGCGACCACGGCCTCGTCCTCGACGATCAGCACGCGCTGGCCGCGGAGAGTCAGAGCGTTGTCGATGGCGAGGCCGGGACGGTAGGCCGGAACGCTCTCGGCCGCGCGCGGCTGGGCGCCGGTCGGGATGTCGAGGCGGACCTCCAGGCCCTCGGGGCGCCAGTCCAGGGCCACGTGGGCGGCCGCCTGCTTGACGGCGTTTTCGATCAGTGTCGATCCGAAGCCGCGCCGCTCGGGCGGGGCGATCCGGACGCCGGCCGCCTCGCGCCAGACCAGATGCAGAGCGCCGTCCTGGTTCCAGCGCCAGGTCACCGAGAGCCGGCCCTCCGGCCGGGCGAGCGCGCCGTACTTCGAGGCGTTGGTGGCCAGCTCGTGCAGCACCAGGGCCAGGGACTGGGCGCTCTGGGCGTCGATCAGGGCCGGCGGGCCGTCGATGACCAGCTGCTCGGCGCCCTCCACGCCATCGGCGCTGCGATAGGGGTCCAGCTCCAGCCGCAGCAGGTCATGCAGGTCGACGCCGCTCCAGCGGGCGTTCGACAGCAGGCTGTGGGCGCGGGCCAGCGAGTCGATGCGGCCCGACAGCGCCTCGACATACTGCGCCTTGCTGTGGAACGGGGTCAGCTGAGCCAGCGACTGGACGACGGCCAGCACGTTCTTGGCGCGGTGGTCGACCTCACGGATCAACAGGCGCTCGGTCTCGGCGGCGCGCTGGAGGGCCTGGTCCGAGCGAGCCCGCTCCCGGGAGATCCAGATCAGCTCGGCGACATCGGCGACGAAAGCCAGCTCGTCGACCGAGAAGGCGCGCGGCTCGTCGTGGGCCAGGAACACATAGGCCGACAGGCGGCCGGTCTTGATCAGTGAGACGGTGACGAAAGCGCGGATGCCGATCTCGGCGTAGGCCTCCAGAGGTTCCGGGGCGTTGGTGCGGGGGTCCAGCGCCACGTCGCCGACGGCCACCGTGCGGCCCGCGCGCATGTCGGCGCTCATCGAGGCCCCGAAGTCGTCGATGCGGAACCGCTGGCCGTTCAGAGGGATGATGCCGACCGCCAGCGCGCCGTCGTCGGCCACGATCTCGGCGACATCGACATCGGCGTCCATCTCCGCATAGCCGGCGCGGGCCACGCTCAACTGCTCGGCCAGGGTGCGCGCCGCGATGCGGGCGATGGCGACAGGATCGGCCTCGTCGCGCAGCTTCTGGCCCAGGTCCAGCAACGCGCCGCGCCGCCGCTCGCCGGCCAGCGCCCGCTCCAGCTCGGCGGCGGCCCGCCTGCGGTCGGTGATGTCATTGACCAGGACGTAATAGCCGGGGATGTCGCCGTCGCGGGCGATGTCGGGCACGTACTGGGCCTCTATGTGCCGGGGCCCCGCGCCCTGATAGTCGTACTCGGCCTCGAAGGTGACGCTCTCGCCGGACAGGGCGCGGGCCGCATGGTCGCGCACCCGGCCATAGCCTTCCGCCCCGAGCACCTCCTCCAGGGTCTTGCCCTCGATTTGCGAGCGATCGACCCCGAACCAGTGCTCGTAGGCGCGATTGACGAAGCGATAGCGCTGCTCTCGGTCGACATAGCTGATCAGGATCGGGACGGCGTCGGCCATCGCGCTGGACAGGACGGCGCGTCTTTCCCCTAGCGCTTTGGCCTGCGGCGGATAGCTTGGCAGGCCTTGGTCGTCTTGAGACATACGCGGACGCTCAATCCTGTCGAAGGGCCAAGCCTCACCGTGTCACGTCGCGACTGTGGTCTAAACCAGGGCGCGGTGAGGCAAACGGTCGCATGTGCAGCTCATGCGACGATCACATCGCTACGCAACCTCTTCCTGTCGGTATGTGACGACCAGCACATCGCGCAGGGCTGGCTGCTCCGGGTCGTGCGGCTGGATCGGGGTGACGCCGTGCAGCACGCGGTGGTCGTCCAGGAACACCGCGTCGCCCGGGGTGGTCAGGGTGAACGAGCCCAGGCTGGTTCCGTCCGGCGCGTAGATGTCGGTGACGCCGCTGTCGACGTTCTGGCGGTCCACCAGCATGACGATCACCCAGTCGACGCCGTCGCGGTGCGCGCCCTCGGGCGTCGGCTGACCCGCCTCGTCGGCCCGCGCCTCGATGCGGAACTGGTGCAGTTCGACATGCCACGGCGAGGCGGGAGATCCCGACAACGGGTGGAAAAGCTCCAGGCCGGCGCGGATCACGCCCTGCGTCACCGGGTGCGCGGCGATCGCGTCGGTGACGGGCTCGAACCAGCGCTGCACGCCGCCGTTCAGCGGGTTGTAGTCGCGGCTCTGCCAGTGCGGCTGGTGCGGCTTGCGTTCGACATGGCGCGGGAGTGCGGAGAAGGCCGCGAACCGGCGGCGACGATAGCGTCCGCCGTCGGCCATGAAGCCGTCGAGGGGCAGGTCGTTCCAGCTGTCGGCGAAGGTCGGCCACTGGGCCACGGCCTCGTCGCCAAGCAGGGTGTGGGTCTCGCCAGCCTCGAAGCGAACGAAACCCTCGGCGGCCAGGCCGCTCAAGCGACCGCGTCCGGCTTGAAGAACACGCCGAGCTTCAGGCTGCGGGCGATGCGCTCGGCCTTCTGGCCGACGATGGCGGCGCGCGGGGCGTCGAACAGCTCGACGCAGGTCTGATGGAACAGGTTCAGCCACGGCATGAACAGGCCCTCTGTCAGGCCCTCGACGTGCTGATGGACGGTCACCGGCTGGCCCTTGTAGCGACCGGTGGTGTTCAGCACCGACGACCAGAAGTCCTTCAGCGTCGCCATGTGCGCGGGCCAGCCGTCCGGGCCTACGGCCGTCTCGAAGATCGGGCCCAGGCGATGGTGGCGACGAACGCGGGCGTAGAAGGTCTCGACCAGGGCGTCGATCTCGGCGTCGGTGAACTGTGGGGGCGGTGCGGCCATGGCGGGGAACATGGGCTTTTACACGCCGCGACTGAAGTCCCGCTGCGGTAAAGATTGACTTCGGAGTCTTACAGGGGGCAGTGCGCCCCCTCCGTCTCGCCGCGTATTCGCGCCGATCCACCTCCCCCGCTTCGCAGGGGAGGAGACGATCTCCTCACCCGTGAAACGGGGGAGGTGGCGCGATGCGCAGCATCGTGACGGAGGGGGCGTTCAACTGACCTAAGCCACCGTCAGCGTCGCCTTCTTAAGGTCCACCGAGTTCGGGCCGACCAGGATCGAGAAGTCCCCCGGCTCGACGACGCGCTGCATGTCGAGGTTCCAGAACCACAGGTCCGACGGCTTGATCTCGAAGCTCACCGTCGTCTTGGCGCCCGCCGCCAGGGTGACGCGCTTGAAGTGCTTCAGCTCCAGCACCGGACGGGTGACCGAGGCCTGCTCGTCGTGGATGTAGAGCTGGACCACTTCGTCGCCAGCGACCTTGCCGGTGTTGGCCACGTCGATCTCGACCTTGACGCTCTCGCCCTGGCCGATCTTCGCTTTCGCCAGGCGCGGGGCCGAGATGTCGAAGGTGGTGTACGAGAGACCGAAGCCGAACGGATACAGCGGGCTGGTGTCGCCCAGCAGATAGCCGCGGCGGGCGGTGGGCTTGCGGTTGTAGTAGATCGGGAGTTGGCCGACGTCGCGGGCGATGCTGACCGGCAGCTTGCCGCCCGGATTGGCGCGGCCGAACAGGATGTCGGCGGCGGCGTTGCCGGTCTCCTGGCCCAGATACCAGCCCTCGACGATGGCGTCGGCGCGCTGGGCCAGCAGGTTGATCGACAGCGGGCGGCCGTTCAGCAGGAACACCACCGTCGGCTTGTTAAGGTCGAAGATCGCCTTGGCCAGGTCGTTCTGCTGGCCGATCAGGTCCAGGCTGTCGCGGTCGCCCAGGTGGTTGTCGCCCCAGGCCTCGCGGCTGGTCTGCTCGTTGTCGCCCAGCACCATGACCACGACGTCGGCCTTCCTGGCGACCTCGACGGCCTCGGCGATCAGCTTGGCGTTAATGGCCGGGTCGACCAGCTTGACCTCGTCGGCGGCCCAGATGCGCTTTTCGGTGATCCGCACGGCCTCGGCGTAGTCCAGCGTGAAGCCCTGGGCCTTCGCTTCAGCCGTCAGGCCCTCGTGGATCGAGACCACGTGGCGCGGAATGTCGGAATAGCCGCCGATCGGCGTGTCCTTGGCGTGGGTGCCCAGCAGCGCCAGGCGCTTGATCTTCTTGCCGTCCAGCGGCAGCAGACCCTTGTCGTTCTTCAGCAGCACGGCGGCCTTGCGAGCGGCCTCGCGGGCCAGGGCGACGGCGTCCGGCGTGGCGGTCTTGGCGTCGGCCGTCTTCTCGTCGCAGTAGGGGTTCTCGAACAGCCCGCCTTCGAACTTCATGGTCAGGACGCGGGCGACGGCGGCGTCGACCTCGAACTGCGGAATGCGGCCGTCCTTCACCAGTTGCGGGATCAGGGCGTAGGCCTCGCCGTCGGGCAGTTCGACATCGACGCCGGCGTGCATGGCCATCACGGCCGTCTGGCCAAGGTCGGTGGTCAGCTTGTGGCGGGCGATCAGCTCCTTGATCGCGAAGTAGTCCGACTGGACCGAGCCCTTGTAGCCCCACTCCTCGCGCAGGATCTTGGTCAGCAGCCAGTGGTTGGCGTGCGACGGGACGCCGTCGATCTCGTTGTACGATGGCATGACCGCCCGCACCGGCAGTTCCTTCACCGCGCGCTCGAACGGCGGGAAGAAGTTCTCGCGCAGGGTGCGCTCGGCGATCTGGGCCGGGCCGACATTGGTGCCGTTCTCGGGCTGGCCGTGGCCGGTCATGTGCTTGAGGGTGACGAAGACCTTGTCCTTGGCCAGCGGCAGGGTCGACCCCTGGAAGCCTCGGATGGCGGCCAGGCCGATCTCGGCGCAGACGTGCGGGTCCTCGCCATAGGTCTCCTCGATGCGGCCCCAGCGCGGGTCGCGGGCCACGTCGACCACCGGCGCCAAAGCGAGGTTCGATCCGCGGGCGCGCATCTCGCGGGCGGCGACGGCGAAGATCTTCTCGGTCAGGTCCGTGTCGAAGGTCGAGGCCAGGGCGATGGCCTGCGGGAAGCTGGTCGCGTCACGGGCGACATAGCCGTGCAGCGCCTCGTCGTGCATCAGCAGCGGAATGCCCAGGCGCGTCTTTTCCACGGCCCACTTCTGGGCGGCGTTGGTGTAGCGGGCGGTCTGGACGGCGTTGCGGTTGACCGCGCCGTCGTCGGCGCCGGCCGCCGCGTCGATCACCGTGGCCGGCTTGGCGCCCTTGCGATCGGACGGACGCGAGATCTGGCCCAGGCCGTTGGGGAAGTTCTTGCTGGCCTCCTCCGGCGAGAACTCGCCCTCGGGGGTCTGGATCTTGTTCTTGGTCAGCCAGATGCCGATCAGCTGGGCGGCCTTCTCTTCCAGCGTCATGCGCGCCAGCAGGTCCTTGACCCGGGCGTCGATCGGCTGGGCGGCGTCCTTGTAGAGCGGCTTGTCGCCGGACTTTTTGGCGACCTTGTCGGCGGCCTGCGCCAGGCCAGGCATGGCGGCGGCCGACAGCGCCGCGAGGCTCGCGCCGAACAGGCGGCGGGTGAGGGTGGTGGTCATCCGTTTGTTTCCCCGAAGGTGCGCAATGGCCGGCAGCTCTGGGGCCGCCTTCGTCAAGGCACTATGGAGGCGGTTGTCTGACCACTCAAGTCAGAAATGGTACCGGTCTCATTATCCTGAGTGGCCGTCGCTCCAGCCTGAGGCGTCGCCGCTATGGTCGTCCTGCCCACTAGCTGCAACCCAAAGCCCCTGCATAATAGCTCAGCTCTAACCGATAGGTTCGCTATGGTGCCGGTGTCGACGGACGAAACAGCTACTCTCCGGATTAAGTATGAGATCGATGGACTGATACCGGCCGTCGATGTTGCGGCAATGCTCAAGGAGGTCGCAACAGCCTTCGAGCGATACGTGAAGCCACAACCGCGCTATCGAACGCTGAGGCTTGCAGTGGCAAGCGTCGAGGTTAGCAGCCTAGTCGCCGACTTAGTTGTGATGGGGGTCGCATCTGCGCAGGCGGCGTTTCTTCATCGGCAAGTGCTGTACGACTTCATTGGGTTCATCGCCGACACGTTATCGATCGCGAAAGGCCTCTCAGAGGGTAAGGCTAAGCCGAGCGACCTGCGTTTGATTGAGGCTATACAAAAGCCCATCGCCAAGGGCGGTGCTCAGCAGGTGAATCTGTACATTGTTGGCGATGGTAATGTCGTGAACATTGACCGCGATGCGATCCAACTCATGCAGACACATCGCGACCAGAAACAGCGTGATGCTTTTGAGGCGTCCTATAGGTCACTAGACGAAAAAGCTATCGCTGCTAGGCCTTCGTCACCAAATCTGCTGACGCTCGAAGGGAAGTTTGGAACAGTCTTTGACGTGAAGGGCGAGTGGTACGTTCGGTTGGAGGGCGAGGGGGGAGTCCTCAATCCGCTCCAGCTCGCACATGGCGTTACGGTTCGAGATGGTCACGCTTACCAGTTCGATGGCGTTTGGGAGAGCAAGCGCTATTATATCCGCGCCGCGCGCCCACTTTTGTAACGCGCTGCGAGCGCTCGCTCCTCGGGGGCTCAAAAACTAGCAGCAGTTATCTGTTTGGTTGGTCACGCCTTAGCGGCGGGAACCCCTCTATCCGCACGCAGGTGCGGAGGGGGCGGACTGCTGAGCAGTCCGCTTGCGTCTCACGTGTTAGCTGACCCAGGGGTTCCCGCCACAAGGGCGGGAATGACGGAGTTATTTAGGTGTTCCCTCACCCCTGCCAGCGGTCGATGACGCCCTCCAGCACCGTCAGCGGCGCGGGGCCCACCATCAGCGCGGTGTCGTGGAAGCGCTTGATGTCGAACTTGCTTCCCAGGCGCGTCTTGGCGCGCTCGCGCGACGCCGCCCAGACGGTGTGGCCGACCTTGTAGGAGCAGGCCTGGCCGGGGTTGGCGCAGTAGCGGTCGACCTCGCGCGAGATCTTGCCGAGGGAGTCGCCGCCGGTGTCGACCATGTAGGCGATGGCCTTCTCGCGGCTCCAGCCCTTGGCGTGGATGCCGGTGTCCACGACGCAACGCGAGGCGCGGAACAGGCGGGCCTGGTACATGCCCAGCAAGCTCAGGTCATCGCCCTCGTACATGCCCATTTCCATGGCCACCTGCTCGGCATACAGCGCCCAGCCCTCGGTATTGGCCGAGAAGCCCATGTTCTGGCGCAGCTTGGGCAGGTTGCTCTGGGCGACCAGGGCCAGCTGGAAGTGGTGCCCGGGCGCGCCCTCGTGGTGGATCAGCGTCGCCAGCGACAGGCGGGGCCACTCGGCCGTGTCCTTGAGGTTGATATAGACCGCGCCGGGGCGCGAGCCGTCCAGGGCCGGGCGCTCGTAATAGGCGCCCGACGAACCCGCCTCGGTGTAGGTCGGCACGCGGCGGACCTCGACCGGGATCTGGGGCATCAGGCCAAACCACTTGGGCAGCTCGGGCTGCAGCTTGGCCAGCCGCCCGCGGCAATAGTCCAGGATCTGGGCGCGGCCCTCGTCGGTGTTGGGGAACACCTGGTCGGGCTGGGTTCCCAGGCTGGCCATTCGCGCGCCGACGCTGCCTTGGGTCAGGCCGCGCTTCTTGAGGATCTCGTCCATGCGCGCCTGGATCTCGGCGCCTTCGTCCAGGCCCAGGCGGTGGACCTCGTCAGGGGTCTTGTTGGTGGTCGTGTAGATCTTCAGCAGGGCGGCGTAGAAGGCGTCGCCGTCCTTCAGTCGGCCGATGCCGGCGTCGTGGACGGCCTTGGGCCGCATGGCCTGCAAGGCGGCGATCTGGCGGTCGAGGGCGGGCTGGATCTCGCCGGTCAGGACCTTTGCCGCCTGGACGTCATAGTCGCCGTATTGCTTGGCGCGGCGGGCGGCCGAGGCGACCATGACGTTCTTGTCGGTCGGGATGGCGCGGAACTGCTGCAACTGGGCGATGGCCTTGTCGACCATGAAGTCCGACGGGATCACGCCCTTGGCCGCATCGCTGCTGGCCCGTTCGGTCTCCTGGTCGAGCACGACCGCGAAGGCCTTCATGCGGGCGATGTAGCTGTCGGCGTCGGCGGCCGACTCGATCTTGTGCTTGCTGTCCAGGAAGTTGGGCGTCGAGATATAGGCCCCGTAGTACTGGGTCAGCACGAACGGTCGCGAGCCGCCGCCATAGTCGAACCGCGAGGTTCCTTCGCGGGCCTCGTAGTTGAACAGGGCGGTGTCGTAGTTGATGGCGTCTTCGCCGGTCAGGGCCTTGCGGTCGATCTTCTTGAGGCGGGCGATGCGCTGGGCGGGCTCGGCGCGGTCGCGCTTCCAGGCGGCGATCGAGCGGTCCGAGAGTTTCGACCGGGCGTCGGCGTGCTTGCCGTTGTCGAGGCCCAGGTTCGTGGCCTGCTCGGGACTGTCGCTCAGGTCCTGGTCGAAGAAGGCGTCGAACAGCGCGTAGAGCTGTTCCTTGGGCGTCGCGGCCGAAGCCGGAAGAGCGGTCGCCCCATAGCCGGTGGTAAGGGCGGCGGCGGCCGTCCCCATCATGATCTGACGACGGTCGAGCATGGCGATCCCTGACGCTGAAACGCCGCGGCCCCCAAGCCCGGCGGGTCGCATCGTTCCCTCGCTGTCACGCGAGCGTCAATGTCGGAGCGAAAAAATGGGGCAGGTCCAAACCAGACGCAAAAAAGGGCCCGCTTGGGAGAGGGGGCGGGCCCTTTTCGGTACGCGTTCAGAGGGATTGAACGATCAGAAGGTGACACAAGCGTCGCCTTCCCGCTCTTCCCCAAATCGTCGCAGGCTGCGAGCGGGTCGCAACCTGGCGGCGAACTTGGTTAACTATTTGCGCGGCGTCAGAATGTCCCCGAGGCGGTCCGGCGTCCCGGCGATCCGCTCCAGGCGCGGGTAGCGCAGGCCGCCGCGATAGTCGATCTTGACCATCTTGTAGCGGCCGCCGTCCTTGATCAGCAGCTCGACCAGCTGGCCGTCCGGCTTGGCGGCGGCCTTGACGGCGGTCTTCAGCTTGTCGCCGTCGAACTGCTCGCCATTGACCGCCACGACCGTCAGGCCCTGGGTCAAGCCGGCCTTGAACGCCGGGCCGCCCCACTGCACGTCGGTGAGCACGCCGTCCGCGCCCACCGTCAGGCCCAGCGAGTAGCTGAGCGGAGTGTTCTTGGCCCGGGTCTCGGCCGACTTCATGAACTCGGTGGGGGTGTCGGTATAGACGACCTTGTAGCCGCCGCGCTCGAAGCCATCGAGGGGACCCTTCTCCTGGACCTCCTGGATGCGGGTCTTCAGGAAGGTCGCCCAGTCATAGGCGTAGACGCCGTTCAGCGTGCTGACCACGTCGTCGAACACATAGGTCTTCTCGCTGTACGAGCCGTTGTCGACGCCGAAGAAGGCCTTGGCGAAGTCGTCCAGCGACTTCTTGCCGCCGGTCTTCTCGCGGATCAGGGTGTCGGCGTCGAGCCAGACCAGCAGGCCTTCGGAATAGTAGTCCTCGCTGCGCTGCCACGAGAGCCACGACAGAGGCTTGCGGTTGGCGATGATCGGGTCGTTGGTGGTGTCCTGCACCGGACGCCAGTCGCGGCCGCGACGGTTGTCGTAGACGGCGGCCGTGGCGGCCAGCGATTCCATCGCCTGCTGCTTGGTCAGGAGGCCCGAGCGGGCGGCCAGGACGTTGCCCCAGTACTGCGTCTGGCCCTCATAGACCCACATCATGCTGTCGCGCATCGGCACGTTCAGGTTCGGGGTCCACAGGTCGGCGGCGCGCCGGAACTTGCCGTTCCACGAGTGGGTGTATTCGTGGCTCAGCAGGTCGCGGCCGACGAAGTTCTTGTCCCACTCGTTGAAGTATTTCGGGGCGACGCGGTTTTCGCTCGACCGGTGGTGCTCCAGGCCGATGCCGCCCAGGTTGTCGGACATGGCGACCAGGAAGTCATAGTGGTCGTAGTGGTGCGAGCCGTAGAGCTTGTAGGCCTGTTGGACGAGATCCTTGTGGATCTGGATGTGTTCCGGCTTGGCCTCGAGGTTCTCAGGGCGGTCGGCGATCAGGTTCAGGCGCACCGGGGCGGGGCCGGTCGGGTCCAGCTCGATCGACTTGAAGTACTTGCCGGCCATCATCGGCGAGTCGACCAGGATCTCGACAGTGGTCGGCTTGAAGGTGGTGACCTGGCCGTCGGTCTTGGCGGTCTCCAGGGCGGTGGCGAACTTCCAGCCTTCCGGCAGCTTGACGCTGGCCTCGATCGGGATCTGGCGGGTGTAGTAGCCGGCCGGATACATGGTCACCTGCAGCCACTGCAGGTTCAGCATCTCGGGCGTGACCTCGATGCGGCCGACCTTGCCCTCGACGGCGGTCAGGAACTGGTAGCTGATCTGAAGCTCGGTGACGCCGGCCGGGACGTCGACGTGGAAGGCGTGGACGCTGACCACGTCACGGGTCCACGGGATGCGCTTGCCATTGGCCGTGACCACCAGGCCGGCCACCTTGTCCAGGTCGTTGCGCGGCGAGTGACCGCCCGGAACCCACTGCGGATACAGGAACACGAAGTCGCCGGCCTTGCTGACCGGCATGGTCGTGGTGACGTTCCAGATCTTGCGGTCGAGGTCGGTGGCGTCGACGGCGACCTTCAGCGTGCCGGCGGCGTAGGGGACATCGCGCGGGGCTTCGATCGGCGGGGTGGGCGGCGCGGACTCCGGCGGCGGAGAAGTCTGCGCCATGGCCGCCGTGGCGACCAGGGACAGGACGGAGACCGAGAAGAACAGCGCTTTCACGAAACACCCCAATGCGGCGCGCGGGCGTGCTCCCGCGACGAGAAGCCGGGATGTTTGTGGCGTTAATCCCCGCTTGTCGAGGGCAAGTTGGCCAGGCGCGCAAGAAGGCGGGTGCGGGGCGCGAAGGTGCTCCTCCGCATCGGAGGTGGCTGGCCCTCCAGGACCGACCGAAGGTCGTACCGAGGATAAACGCCGCGACCGAGCAGCCATGTTGTCATGCGGGTTGCACGATCCTCGGGCGCTGTTCGCGCGACGCGGGGAGGGCCTCCCCCAAAGAAAGCGGCGCGGGAGACAGCTCCCGCGCCGAGTTGCGCTTTACCAAAGTCCGACGCATTGCGGGCAACGCGCCACGCTCGCGGATTTCACCGGCTTCGAACTATCGGGACGCGTGCAAGGCGCATCCGAAGACTGTGATTTCCCGCGAACGCCCTCCCCAGCACGGATCATTTTCTCTGGATTTCAGGTAAATGCGGCGTCGATCAGCCCCTCGACGCCGCATCCACCCCCACGGATGATCTCGGCTGAAACCGTGAGTTCGAATTTGTAGTATGCGGCGAAATTCGTCAACGGCGCCCTGTCTCGAAGCGCCGGGAAAGCTCGTGCCGTCGCGGAGGTCTGGACATCTTCGCGGGAGCGTGCAGGCTGGCTTCAAACAACCGTTCAAACGAAAATAGGGGTCGAAACGCCATGGCCGCGATCAACGCCGTCACCGATCTTTCCGTCGAAGGCGACATTGGCGTCGTCACGCTGAACTCGCCGCCGGTCAACGCGCTGTCGGCCGCCGTCCGCGAGGGGCTGAAGGGCGCGTTCGACGCGGCCATCGCCGATCCGGCCGTGCAGGCGATCGTGCTGATCTGCGAAGGCAAGACCTTCATCGCCGGGGCCGACATCACCGAGTTCGGCAAGGCCATGACCGGCCCGTCCCTGCAGGACGTGCAGGCGGTGATCGAGAACTCGCCCAAGCCCGTCGTGGCGGCGATCCACGGCACCGCCCTGGGCGGCGGCCTGGAAGTGGCGCTGGTCGCCCACTACCGCGTCGCCGTGCCCTCGGCCAAGGCTGGCCTGCCGGAAGTGAACATCGGCCTGCTGCCCGGCGCCGGCGGCACCCAGCGCCTGCCGCGCATCGTCGGCGTCGAGAAGGCGCTGGAGATGGTCACCAGCGGCCAGCATGTGCCGGCGAAAGCGGCTCTTGCGATGGGCCTGTTCGACTCCCTGGTCGAGGAAGGCGCCCTGCGCGACGGGGCCATCGCCTTCGCCCGCGTGGTGCTGGCCGAGGGCCGGCCGCTGAACAAGGTCCGCGAGCTGAACGACAAGGTCGAGGCCGCGCGCGGCAAGCCCGAGATCTTCGCCGACTTCCGCAAGGCCAACGCCAAGAAGTTCCGCGGCTTCATGGCCCCGGAGAACAACATCAAGTGCATCGAGGCGGCGGTGAACCTGCCCTTCGAGGACGGGCTGAAGGAAGAGCGCCGGCTGTTCATGGAGCTGATGACCGGCAGCCAGTCGGCCGCGCAGCGCTATGTGTTCTTCGCCGAACGCCAGGCCGCCAAGATCCCCGACGTGCCGGACGACACCCCGCTGATACCCGTCAAGAAGGTCGGCGTCATCGGCGCCGGCACCATGGGCGGCGGCATCTCGATGAACTTCCTCAACGCCGGCATCCCGGTGACGATCATCGAGGCCAAACAGGAGAACCTGGAGCGCGGCGTCGGGATCATCCGCAAGAACTATGAGAACACCGCCAAGAAGGGTCGTCTGACCCAGGACGACGTCGAAAAGCGCATGGCGCTGCTGACGCCCTCGATGAACCTCGAGGATCTGGCCGACTGCGACCTGATCATCGAGGCCGTGTTCGAGCTTATGGAGATCAAGAAGGAGGTCTTCGGCAAGCTGGACAAGATCGCCAAGCCGGGCGCGATCCTGGCCTCGAACACATCGTACCTGGACATCGACGTGATCGCCGCCAGCACCAGCCGGCCCGAGAGCGTGATCGGCCTGCACTTCTTCTCGCCGGCCAATGTCATGCGCCTGCTGGAGATCGTCCGGGGCGCCAAGACCGACAAGTCGGTGATCGCCACTTCGATGCAGATCGGCAAGAAGATCGGCAAGGTCGCGGTGCTGGTCGGCAACTGCCACGGCTTCGTCGGCAACCGCATGCTGGCCCAGCGCCAGCGCGAGGCCCAGAAGCTGATCCTGGAAGGCGCCATGCCCTGGGACGTCGACCGGGTGCTGTACGACTTCGGCCTGCCGATGGGCCCGTTCGCCATGAGCGACCTGGCCGGTCTCGACATCGGCTGGGACCCGGCCAAGACCAGCTCGTCCACCGTGCGCGAAGTGCTGTGCGAGATGGACCGGCGCGGCCAGAAGAACGGCAAGGGCTTCTACGACTACGACGAGAACCGCAACGCCAAGCCGT
This sequence comes from Caulobacter sp. FWC2, assembly GCF_002742625.1. NCBI lineage: Bacteria > Pseudomonadati > Pseudomonadota > Alphaproteobacteria > Caulobacterales > Caulobacteraceae > Caulobacter > Caulobacter sp. FWC2. The sequence continues at coordinate 4,229,564 of NZ_PEBF01000001.1, read as the reverse complement.
CGGCCGAGGTCGAGCAGGTGATCCGCGACTTCGCCGAGAAGCGCCAGATCCAGCGCCGGGAGATCACGGACCAGGAGATCCTGGAGCGCTGCCTGTATCCGATGGTCAACGAGGGCGCGAAGATCCTGGAAGAGGGCAAGGCCATCCGGGCGTCCGACATCGATATCGTCTGGATCAACGGCTACGGCTGGCCGGTCTATCGCGGCGGCCCGATGTTCTGGGGCGAGCTGGTCGGTCTGGATAAGATCCTGGCCAAGATGCAGGAGTTCCACGCCCAGCACGGCGACGACTTCAAGCCGTCGGCCCTGCTGGAGCGCCTGGTGGCCGAGGGCAAGGGCTTCAAGGACGCTTAGAACTCTTCCCTCCCCCTTGATGGGGGAGGGGCAGGGGTGGGGGTGATGCGGCGGCAACGCCCCGCTCCCACGTCCGACGCTGTCACCCCCATCCCCGACCCTTTCCCCATCCAAGGGGGAAGGGAGAAGAAGGCGTCCCCATGACCACCATCGCCGCCATGATGTCCGCCGACTACGGCGTGATGGGCGACATCCTGCGCCAGCGCGCCCAGGAAGGCCCCAACCATCCGGCCGTGATCATGGAGACCGGCGAGGCGGTGACCTACGCGGAGTTCGACGCCCTGGTCGACCGCGTCGCCGCCGCCCTGCAGCGTGACGGGATCGCCCCCGGCGAGGCCGTCGCGGTCTGCGCCCTGTCGTCCATCGCTTACGCGGCGGTGTTCCTTGGCGGCTTGAGGGCCGGCATCGCCGTGGCCCCGATCGCCCCGTCCTCGACGCCCGAGGCCATCGCCGGCATGGTCGCCGACTGCGGGGCCAAGGTGTTCTTCCTCGACGCCGGCGTGGCCGAAGCGCAGGCGCCCGCGCCGATCGCCGTGCGCCACATCGCCTTGGACGGCTCCTCGGCTGGCGACGCCTTCGACGCCTGGCTGGCCCCGGAACACGCGACGCCGCGCCCGGTTACGATCACGCCTGACCACCCGTTCAACATCATCTATTCCAGCGGCACGACCGGCACGCCCAAGGGCATCGTCCAGTCGCACGGCATGCGCTGGAAGCACGTCTTCCGGGGCGACGCGGTCGGCTACGGCCCCAATGCGGTGTCGGTGCTGTCGACGCCGCTCTATTCGAACACCACGCTCGTCTGCTTCTTCCCCACCCTGGCCGGCGGCGGGACCGTCGTGCTGATGAAGAAGTTCGACGCCGGCAAATATCTGGAACTGGCCCAGAAGCACCGCATGACCCACACCATGCTGGTGCCGGTGCAGTACCGCCGCCTGATGGAGCGGCCGGACTTCGACACCTACGACCTGTCCTCGACCCATCTGAAGTTCTGCACCAGCGCCCCGTTCGCGGCTGAACTGAAGGGGGAGGTGCTGCGGCGCTGGCCCGGCGGCCTGGTCGAGTATTTCGGCATGACCGAGGGCGGCGGCACCTGCATCCTCATCGCCCACGAGCATCCGGACAAGCTGCACACGGTCGGCCAGCCCGCGCCCGGCCACGACATCCGCCTGATCGACGAGGACGGCGTCCAGGTCGGCCCCGGCGTGGTCGGCGAGATCGTCGGCCGCTCGGCCGCGACCATGAACGGCTATCACGGCCGTCCGGACAAGACAGCCGAGGCCATCTGGACCTCGCCCGAGGGCTGGACCTTCATCCGCACCGGCGATGTCGGCCGCTTCGACGAGCAGGGCTTCCTGACCCTGATGGATCGCAAGAAGGACATGATCATCAGCGGCGGCTTCAACATCTATCCGTCCGACCTGGAAGCGGTGCTGGTGCAGCATCCCGCGGTGGTCGAGGCGGCGGTGGTTGGCGTGCCGTCGGACGCCTGGGGCGAGACCCCGGTGGCCTTCGTGGCCGTGAAGGGCGACGCCGACGCCGAGGCGATCAAGACCTTCGTCAACGGCCAGGTCGGCAAGACCCAGCGGCTGGCCGACGTGAAGATCGTAGACAGCCTGCCGCGCAGCCACATCGGCAAGGTGCTGAAGCGCGAACTGCGCGACTCATGGCAAGGTGCTGGGCAGGTTTAGGGGCAAGTTTCGCCTAGTCACTGAACTTTTTGCCGCGACGGCGCGCCGCATTAGGCCTGCCGGAATCGATGGATACGGTTGCTTAACCATATGGTGCGGCCATTGAGGTCGCCCGGTTCGTCGTGGAATGCGTTCTAGACCCATGCTCCCGAAGCCCGCCGCCGCCGCTCCGATCGCCGCTCCCACTCAAGAAGGGAATGGGGCGAAGCCGTTCCTCCGTGCTTCGGGCGCGCCGATCGATTTCGACGCCGTCGCCGCCGCTTTGAACACCGTCGGACACGGCGCGGACCTTCAGCAGCGCCTGGCCGCCCGCTTCGCCCGTCCCGTCGCCGTGCGCGCCTTCGCCGACCGCGTCGAGGCCACGGCCGGCGCGCTGAAGGCCCTGGGCGTGCGCCAAGGCGGCGTCTGCGTCGTCTCGGCCCTGGCCGATCCGGAGACCCTGGCCGGCATCGCCGCCGCGGGCCTCAAGCCCTGGCTGGTCGATGTCGACCCGTTCAGCGCCATGTTCGACACCGGCCACCTGCGCGAGCGCCTGCCCGACGCGCCGGGGCCGCTGGAAGCGATCGTGCCCGCCGCCGCCCACGGCCGCGCCCCCGACATGCGGGCCTGGGCCGCCTTCCGCGCCGAGACCGGCCTGCCGATCCTGATCGACGCGGCCGGCGCCTTCGACGTGGTGATCGCCGCGCCTGTTCCTGTTCTCGTGGGCCTCCCCGCTGGGTCGGGCGTTTTCGTCGCCTGCGAGGACGCCACCCCGATCAACGCCATCGACGCCGCGCCGTTCACGGGCGACGACGGCCTCGCCGCCTGGCCGGGCCTGCGCCAGCGCCTGTGCGGCGCGGCCCAGCAGCTGCGCGTCCTGCTGCTGGACAGCGGCGTCGGCTTCCAGCCGGGCTGGGGCATGAGCTGGATCTCGCGGACCTGCGCGCTGTCCCTGCCGACCGACGACGCCGGGGCCGTGGCTTGGAAGCTCCAGGCGGCCGGGATCGCCGCCAGCTGCTCGGTTCGCGACCGCGCCCTGGCCGCCGACGACACCCCGACCGCCGACCACCTGGCGGCCTCGACCGTGGTCATCGCCCTGGACCCCGACCTCGACATCGAGGGCCTGGACCATCTCTGCGACGTCCTGCGCGACGCGGTGGCCTAGAGCCGGTCGGCGACTTGGCCTAAGCATCGGAGCGTATTCACGCCGAAGGTTGCGATGGCCGAAGAGTCTCAAGAGCCCCAGTCCCTGGAATCCCTGTCCCTCGACTGGGGCTTCACCTTGCCCGACGAGGTCTGGGCGATCCCCGAGGAAGAGCGCGACGCGCAAGCCCGCTACAACGACGACCTCTGCCAGTGGGGCGACCGCGTCTTCATCCGCTGCATCCTGCCCACGCCGCTGAAGGGGACGGACGACTATTTCGGCTGGGGCGCCTGGGCCGAGGTCGAGGCCGAGGTCTTCGAGCGCTATCTCGACCTCTATGACGCCGACGGCCGCGAGGAGCCGCCGCACCCGGCGAAACTGGCCAACCGCCTCGCGCCCTATCCGGGCACGACGCTGGGCACCCGCCTGCTGATCCAGTTCCAGACCCCCGACGAGCGCCCGACCCTGATCCTCCTCGATGGCGACAAGAGCCGCCTGGCCCAGGACCAGCGCGACGGCATCGACACCGCGCGGCACCGGGAGATCCTGGAGACGCTCCCTCTCCCATAGGGAGAGGGTTGGGGTGAGGGGTTACAGCCTCGACGGAGTGCCGGCACGCCGTCGGACCTCGTAACCCCTCACCCTCCCGCCGCTTCGCGGCGGGCCCCGCCCTCTCCCTAAAGGAGAGGGGTTTGGTCCTAAAGCCAGCCCGTCTTGCGGAAGCGCCGGTACAGCACGGCGCAGACCCCGACGATCACGGCCAGTACGCCGTAGTAGCCGTATTCCCACTTCAGCTCGGGCATGTGCTCGAAGTTCATGCCGTAGATGCCGGCCACGGCCGTCGGTACGGCCAGGATGGCGGCCCAGGCGGCCAGCTGGCGGGTGATGACGCCCTGGCGCTGCTGTTCCAGCAGGCTGCTGATCTCGAACACGAAGGTCAGCACCTCGCGCAGGCTGTCGACCAGGATCTCGGTGCGCTGGATGTGGTCGCGGACGTCGCGGAAATAGGGCCGGACCTCGCTGTCGATACAGGGCAGGTCGTGATGCTCCAGCGCGCTGACCACCTGGATCATGGGACCCAGCAGCTTCTTGAACTTCATCAGCGCCCGGCGAAGATTGAAGATGCGGGCGATCTCGGCGCGGCTGAGAAAGGCGTCCAGCGCCCGCCGCTCGAAGCTGATCAGCTCCTCCTCGATGGCGTCGACGACGGGCATGTAGCCGTCGACGATGAAGTCCAGCACCGCGTGCAGCACATAGTCGACGCCGTGCGACAGCAGGCCCGGCGCGGCCTCCAGCTGGGCGCGCAGCTCGCTGTGGGCCCGGGCCGAGCCGTGGCGGACGGTGATCAGGTGCTGGCGGCCGACGAAGAAGTCGGTCTCGCCATATTCGATCCGATCGTTGTCGAGCCGCGCGGTCTTGGCGACGACGAACAGCTGGTCGCCATAGACGTCGACTTTGGGCGTCTGGCGGGCGCTCAGCGCGTCTTCGACCGCCAGCGGGTGCAGGCGGAAGGCCTGCTGCAGCACGCGCAGCTCGGCCTCGTCGGGCTCGACAAGGCCGATCCAGACGAATTCGCCTTCGCGCGGTTGCAGGCTGTCCGGATCGTCCAGGCTGAGCGGACGAACGACCTGGCCGTCGATATAGGCGCTGGCGGCGACGACGCTCATACGGAGAGGCTCACGCGGTCAGTGGCTGGCCGCGTAGGCCTCGACCTGCGCCACGCGCCGGGCCTTCTCGGCCGCGTCGAGGAAGGAGCCGGTGAAGCTGTTCTTGGCCAGGGTGACGATCTCCTCGCGGGTCAGGCCCACGGCGCCGGCGGTGGCCATGTAGTTCTCCAACAGGTAGCCGCCGAAATAGGCCGGGTCGTCGGAGTTCACGGTCGCCTTCAGGCCCAGGGAGAGCATCTTCTTCAGCGGGTGGACGTCCAGGCTGGGCACGCCGCACAGCTTCAGGTTCGACAAGGGGCAGACCGTCAGGGTGGTCCCGTCGGCGATCAGGCGCGCCGTCAGGGCCTCGTCTTCCAGGGCGCGGTTGCCGTGGTCGATGCGGTCGACCTTCACCAGGTCGATGGCTTCCCAGACATATTCCGGCGGGCCTTCCTCGCCGGCGTGGGCGACGATCTTCAGGCCCAGGTCGCGGGCGGCCTGGAACACGCGAGCGAACTTGGCCGGCGGGTGGCCGACTTCCGAGCTGTCGAGGCCGACGCCGGCGATCTTGTCCAGCCAGGGCTTGGCCAGTTCCAGCGTCTCGAAGGCGGCCTCTTCCGACAGGTGGCGCAGGAAGCAGAGGATCAGCTTGCTGGTGACGCCCAGCGTCTTCTCGGCCTCGTCCATGCCGGCCAGCAGGCCTTGCATCACCACGCCGAAGGCGACGCCGCGGTCGGTGTGGGTCTGGGGATCGAAGAAGATCTCGGCGTGGGTGCCGCCATCCGCCGCCAGGCGCTTGAAATAGGCCAGGGCCAGGTCCTTGAAGTCCTCGGCCGTCTGCAGCACGCCCGCGCCCTGGTAATAGATGTCCAGGAAGTCCTGCAGGTTGGAGAAGGCGTAGGCCGCGCGGATGGCCTCGACCGAGGCGAAGGGCAGGGTGACGCCGTTGCGCTGGGCCAGCTCGAACATCAGCTCGGGCTCGAGGCTGCCCTCGATGTGCATGTGCAGCTCGGCCTTGGGCAGGCCGCGGACAAATTCGGTGAAGGCGAAGTCGGTGGAGGCGGTGTCGGTCATTGGGATGTCATCGGGCGTGCGCGCGGCGGGGTCAAGGCGGTGATGGCCAGGCTGGCGCGGTCTCGGGCGGATGTCCACGCCATGGACGGTGGGATTTACAGCGGCGCGCGGTTCGGCTTCATTGGCGACTGGTTCGTCGAACGGTGTTCCTCCAGATCGGAGCGCGACCCGTTCGCGCCGTTTCGGGGGGGGCGATGCGCTTCATATCCATGCTGATGGCGCTGGCCGGCGTCGTCCTGCTGGCCGCTCCCGCCCGCGCCGCCGACCCGATCATCGACATGCACCTGCATGCCATGGCCGCCGACGACCAAGGGCCGCCGCCGCTGGCCATGTGCACGCCGATCAATCCCATGCCGACCTGGGACCAGCGCCAGCCCTGGACGGACGGCCTGATGGGCATGTTCAAGCACCCGACGTGCGCCGACCCGATCTGGTCGCCGACTAGCGAGGATGAGATCCGCGACAAGACCCTGGCTATCATGCGCAAGCGCAACATCATCGGGGTGGTCAGCGGCTCCTATAAGCGCGTGATGGCGTGGCAGGCGTTGGCGCCCGACCGGGTGCTGCCGGGCCTGATCCCGGCCGACGCCGAGCTCTCCAAGCCCAAGGTGATGCTTGACGAGTTCGCCCAGGCCAAGGCGGCCGGCAAGCTGGCGGTGATCGGCGAGCTGGGCTTCCAGTACGAGGGCGTCGCGCCCAACGATCCGCGCCTGGAAAACCTCTGGGCCGCCGCCGAGCAACTGGATATCCCGGTAGCCATCCACGTCGGACCCGGCCCGCCTGGCATGGCCTATGTCCCGGGCGCCGGCTATCGCGCGCGGCTCAGCAGTCCGCTCTTGCTGGAGGATGTGCTGGTCAAGCATCCCAAGCTGCGCATCAACGTCATGCACGCCGGCTTTCCGATGCTGGACGACACCCTGGCCCTGCTCTACGCCCATCCGCAGGTCTATTTGGACACCGGCGTGATCGTCTATACCCAGCCCCGCCCGGCCTTCTATCGCTACCTGCAGGCGCTGGTGGACGCAGGGTTCGGCGAACGGGTCATGTTCGGATCGGACCAGATGGTCTGGCCAGAGGCCATAGAGCGTTCCATCGCGGTGATCGAGGAAGCACCCTTCCTGTCCGCGCAGCAGAAGCGGGACATTCTGTACAACAACGCCGCCCGCTTCCTGCGACTGGACGAGGCGACCAAGGCCAGGCATCGGGCGATGTAGCCGCCGGCCGCCCAGTAGGACGGCCGGCGGTCACGTCATCTAGTGCGCGGCGTCCTTGGCCTTGTCGGCGGCCTTCTTGGCTTCGTCGCCAGCCTTTTCGGCGGCTTCGCCGGCGGCAGCTGCCGCATCGCCGGCGGCTTCCTTGGAAGCTTCAGTCGGCGCGGCGGCGGCGTCGGCCGTGGCGTTGGCGGCGTCGGTCGCGGCTTGCGAGGCGGCGGCGGCCTGGTTGGCGGCGGCGGCGCTTTCGGTGGTCGCTTCCTGGGCCTTCTCGGCCTTGTTCTCGCAGGCCATGACCGTCAGGCCCAGAGCGCCACGGCCGCGATCGTCACGATACGCATGAGCGTCTTCTCCCTCTCCGGCCTTGGCGCCGGGTCAGGAGATAATCCGAATGGTGGCGTTCGGTTGCGCGCGCGCTACAGCGGCTGCGGCGGAGGCGGCGGGCCTTCTGGCAGGGGGATGAACTCGTCGTGGTCCAGGTCGGGCAGCTTCATGCGGCCGGCCTTCCAGTCGGCCTTGGCCTGCTCGATGCGGTCCTTGGACGAGGAGACGAAGTTCCACTCGATGAAGCGCGGACCGACCGGCTCGCCGCCCATCAGCATGACAGTCGAGCGCTCGATGGCCTTGAAGACGATGGTGTCGCCCGGCGCGAACACCGCCATCTGGGTCTCTACCAGTTCGCGGCCGGCGACCTCGACCCGGCCGGCGGCGATATAGGCGGCGCGTTCGGCATATTCGGCGGGCAGGGCGGCGGTGGTCCCCGGCTCCAGCTCCCAGTGAACATAGAAGAGCGGCGAATAGACCGGAACGTTCGACTTTGCGCCGAACGCCTCGCCGGCGATCAGCCGCGCCTTCAGGCCGCCTTCCTCGTAGTATGGAAGGTCCGCGGGCCCTTCGTGGTGGGTGAAGCTGGGGTCGATCTCCTCATATTCCTTGGGCAGGGCGATCCAGGCCTGCATGCCGTCCATGCGCCCGCCGTGCTCGCGCAGGCCCTCGAAGCGTTCGGAGTGGGTGATCCCCGAGCCGGCGGTCATCCAGTTGACCTCGTTGGGCTTGATCACCGCCAGCGAGCCGACGCTGTCGCGGTGGGTGATCTCGCCCTCGAACAGATAGGTCAGGGTCGACAGGCCGATATGCGGGTGCGGGCGCACGTCGGCGTTCTTGGCGAAGCCAGGCTGGAAGGCCGCCGGACCCATGTGGTCGAGGAAGGTGAACGGCCCGACCATGCGGTGCGCGTGGAAGGGCAGGATGCGGCCCACTTCGAAATTGCCGAGATCACGGCGACGGGCTTCGAAGACGAGGTCGATCATGGGGCGCTCCGGCAAGGGTGCGCCGAGTTTAGCGGGGCTTTAGGCGCGGCGCTTGTCGAAAAGCGCTTCCTTCTCCCGCGAGGGGAGAAGTACGGCGCTCGTTCATGTTAGAACCGCCTCGCGCAAGTACGGAGCCCCCCATGACCAACCTCACCCCCGACCAGGAAGCCGCCCTGCTGGCCGACCTCACAAAGACCTGCCGCGACGCCGGCTATGTGGTCGAGGCGATCGATCGCGGGCTGGAAGTGTCCGGCGGCGAGGATGAGGGCGCCTACTACCTGCTGCCCGATCATGGCTGGCTGCAGACGCGCTGCCTGGTGCTGGATCCCGACGACCTTGCCGAGGCCCGTGACCTGACGGCGCTGTTCGAGACGGTGGCCAAGGCCCAGTTCCGCCTGATCGGCTGCCGGTTCGGCTATGACATCGAAACCGGCCTGTGGCTGGTCGAGGACCTCTATCCGGGCTTCGACCCCGCCAAGGTCCCGGCCGTGCTGGAGCAGATGACCTTCATCTGGGACGCGCTGGAGGGCCTGTTCGAGAGCGCGCTTGAGGGTGTGGTGCCCAATGACGACGCCTTCGACGCCGCGTTCGACCTGGAAGCGGCGACGCCGCCTAACTAGGACGGAAGTCTCGCGGCTGAAGGGAACCACCGGCCAAGCTTGTCGTTCCTGATCGGTGTTCACTCGCGGTTGGAGGGCGTTGCCATGTCTCGGAAGCTATTGGTCATGATCGGAGCTGTGGTCGCCCTGGCGATCGCGCCGGCGGCCCATGCCCAGATGAAGCCGCCGTCCAAGCCGGACGAGCCCGGCGGTCGCTGGGGCGAGGCCAAGAAGAAGGCCGTCGACATCGGCAGCCAGCCGGCGCGCGACATCGGCGCGTCCAAGCGCGAAATCCCGCCGATCCTGGAGAAGGCCTTCAACGACCCCTACAGCCTTAAAGGCCTGAAGACCTGCAAGGCGATCGCCGGCGAGGTCACCGAGCTGAACGCCGTGCTGGGCGCCGACTACTCGGTCGGCAACGAGTATACCGAGAACCGCGCCGGCAAGCTGGCCGAGGCCGGCGGCAAGACGATCATCAACAGCATCATCCCGTTCCGCGGCCTGGTCCGGGAAATGACGGGCGCGGCGCCCGCCGACCGCCACATGAACGCGGTGGTCGACGCCGGCCTGGCCCGTCGCGGTTTCCTGCGCGGCGTGCACCTGCGCCAGGGCTGCAAGACGCGGTTCTAGAGATTTTCCCTCTCCCGCAAGGGGAGAGGGAATTTCCCCTACAGCGTCGCCATGTCGATCACGAAGCGGTAGCGCACGTCGCTCTTGTGCATGCGCTTGTAGGCCTCGTTGATCTGGTCGATCGCGATGGTCTCGATGTCGGCGACGATCTCGTGCTGGCCGCAGAAGTCGAGCATCTCCTGGGTCTCCTTGATCGAGCCGATCATCGAGCCGGCCAGGGTGCGGCGGCCAGGGATCAGGGCGAAGGCGTTCAGCGACACCGGCTCTTCCGGCGCGCCGACCAGCACCATGGTCCCGTCGACCTTTAGCAGGTTCAGATAGCCGCCCCAGTCGATGCCGGCCGAGACCGTGCAGACGATCAGGTCCAGCGTCCCCGCCAGGGTCTCGAAGGTCTTCGGGTCATTGGTGGCGTAGTAATGGTCGGCGCCCATCTTCAGGCCGTCGGCCTGCTTGGACAGGGTCTGGCTCAGCACCGTGACTTCCGCGCCCATGGCGTGGGCGATCTTGACGCCCATGTGGCCCAGGCCGCCCATGCCCAGGATGGCGACCTTCTTGCCCGGACCGGCGTTCCAGTGGCGCAGCGGCGAATAGAGCGTGATGCCCGCGCACAGCAGCGGCGCGGCGGCGTCCAGGGCCAGGTTGTCGGGGATCGACAGGACGTAGCCTTCCTTGACCACCATGTGGTCGGAATAGCCGCCATAGGTCGGCAGGTCGCTGCCCGGCTGCGGGCTGCTGTAGGTCTGGACCAGGCCGGGCATGTACTGCTCGCGGTCCAGGTCGCGGGCGGCGCAGGTGGTGCAGCTGTCGACGAAGCAGCCGACGCCGACGCGGTCGCCTTCCTTGAACTTGGTGACGCTGGCGCCGACGGCGGTGACCACGCCGGTGATCTCGTGGCCCGGCACGATCGGATAGACGCTTTGGCCCCAGCCGTTGTCGACCATGTGGATGTCGGAGTGGCAGACGCCGCAGTGCTTGATCGCGATGACGACGTCGTCGGCATTGGGCTCGCGGCGGTCGAAGGTGAACGGCGCGAGCGGCGCGCCAGCGGCGGGAGCCGCATAGCCTTTAGCGGTGGCCATGGGGATATGTCCTTGATTGTGGGGGCGATCGGGGGAGGATCGAACAGCCGGAGGTTTGCCACGCGCCGGCGCGAGGGCGTTACACCGATCCTGCAAAGCTCCTGCACGATCCTGCAAAAAGGGGCTGGGGCGGTTTTCGCCGCGCGCGCGCGGGCGTAGAACTTCGGTGTTCCGAAAGCCTTGGAAACCAGACCCTTGAGCGCTTCCACCCTCTCCGAGGCCTATGCCGAGATCACGCGGATCGTCGCCCGTTACGCCAAGGACGAGGCCATCGAGTCGCCGATCGACGGCCTCTTCATCGTCAAGCGCACCTCGCCGACCCTGCCGCTGCACGCCCATCAGAGACCGTCTTTCTGGCTGGTGGCCCAGGGCCGCAAGTGCGTGACGGTCGGCGAGGAGGAACTGCACTACGGCGTCGGCGACTGCCTGCTGGTCGCCCTGGACATGCCGATGACCTCGCGCATCACCCACGCCAGCGAAACCGAGCCTCACCTGTGCGTCGGCGTGGAGATCAATCCGACCCGGCTGGCCGAACTAATGGGCCGGCTGCCGCCCGAGACGGCCGCTCCGACCGACGGGGTGCGCGGGGTCGCCGTCGCGCGCGCCGCGCCACAGTTGGTGGACGCCACCTTGCGGCTGCTGCGCCTGCTGGATCGTCCCAAGGACGTGGCCGCCCTGGCCCCCCTGATCGAGCAGGAGATTCTGTATCATCTGCTGAGCGGCCCCTGTGGCGCTCGCTTGCTGCACATCGCCTGGGCCGAGGGACAGGGCCATCGCGTCACGCGCGCCGTCGCCTGGCTGCGCGAGCACTTCGCCGAGACCCTGCGCATCGAGGCGCTGGCCGACCATGTGGGCATGAGCGAAAGCTCGCTGCACCACCACTTCAAGGCCGTCACCAACATGACGCCGATGCAGTACCAGAAGCAGCTGCGCCTCTACGAGGCCCGCCGCCTGATGCTGGTCGAGGGCCTGGACGTCGGCGCGGCCGGCTTCGCGGTCGGCTACCAGAGCCCCTCGCAGTTCAGCCGCGAGTACCGCCGCCTCTACGGCCTACCCCCAGCCCGCGACGTCGAGGCCCTCCGCGCCCCGATCGCGGCGGAGTAGGGCGCTTAAGTCCGCCGCACGGAATGGCTGTGACGTGGATCATCGTCCTCCTGAGATTGACATGTCGGCCCGTCTTCGCTGGATAGTCGTCGGGCTGTGCGTCCTGGAGATCCGACAATGACGGTCGTGAACGACTACAGGGCGCTAGCGTCCGGCAGTTGGAACTGGTCCAACACCAATCAGACTTTCAAGCCAGCGAGTCTGCCTACCATCGTCACCTATTCGTTCGAGACTTGGCCGTCACCGGACGTCCGGGCGATCGGCAACTTCAACCAGGCGTTCTGGGATAGTTTCCAGCCGCTGACGGACAAGCAGAAGGCCGCCGCCAAAGCCGCCCTCGACGCCTGGGCGGCGGCCAGCGGTCTTGTCTTCATCGAGGTCCCCAGCGGTGTCGGCGACATCCGCTTCGGCGTCTACGACTTCGACGTTGGCGGACCTAACGATTCGAAGCACGCGGCCGCTTACGCCCACGGCCCTGGCGGCGGTCTGGGCGGCGACGTCTTCGTCGGCAAGGCCAGCTACGAGAGCATGCAGTTGTTTCTGCACGAGATTGGACACGCGCTGGGCCTGAAGCATCCGTTCGACGGCGACCCCACCCTTGAGACCGCGCTCGACAACTACAGCCACACGGTCATGAGCTACACCTCGGGCGGCTCGAACGGTTCGGTGCTGGGCGATATCGACCGGGCTGCCATCGCCTATCTCTACGGGGCGCCGGGCGCGCCGGTCCCCTGGAGCTGGTCGTGGGATGCGGTCACCCTGACCATGACCCAGACCAACACCGCCGCGAACGCCGCAATACATGGGATTGGCCTAAACAATGTGATCACCGTCGGCGACGAGGCCGTCGTGGCCGCCGGCTCGGGAGCCAACGTCATTGCGACCGGGCAGAAGGGCACGGTCGATTTTCAGTGGAACACCGATGCCAAGAGGGCGAGCAGCGTCGTCACCATGGGCGCGGACGCCAAGATCAACACCGCCAACTATAACGGCTCCCTGAGGATCACCGCCGGCGATCGCGCCGACATTTTCCTACCCGCTGCCTCGACCACCGCAGCGCCCAATCCCGATGCGTCGGTGAAGATCACGATCGGGGCGGACGGGAAGGTCAACGGCAATACATACGCCAATGCACTTTCGATCACGGCGGGCGCCAACGCGCAGATATTCCTACCTTTCCTTAAGGACGCAACGCCGAACGCCTTGATCAAGTCGACTGTGACGGCGGGCGACTTAGCCAAGATCTACGCCGACAACTACATCCATGGCCTGGAGATCACGGCCGGCGCGAAGGCTTCGGTGAACGTCAATGCGGGCCTCGCCGACGTGAAGGTGGGGGACGGCTCGTCCGTTTTCGTTATCACTACCACCCTGGGAGGCCTCAAGACCGATCAGACCAGCCATTTCACCTTCGGGGCCGGTGGCTCCTTCGTCGGAGGCAATGCGCTGGGGACGAACATCATCGTCTCGGCTGGCGACACAAACGTGTACGGCGGCAAGGGCGCGGAGTTGGTCTTCACCAGCGGCAAAAACGCCTATTTCACCACCGGCGCCGGCGCGGACATCGTGATTATCGCCACGACCGGGGCGCCGGCTTCCGCGTTCTCGACCTCTAACAACACGGATGGCACGATCACGACGTGGGTGAACAACGGCGTGGGCGCCGACGGCAAGAGCCAGTTCTGGGGTTTCCAGAACGTCGAGTTCGCCGAGTTCGCCAACAGCCTCTACAGCTTTGAGCAGAAGGCGTACCTGAGCGCCTTCCCGGCCTTGAAGGTCGCTTACGGATCCCTCCTGCGCACCGCCGGGGTGGAGATGACGCACCTGGCGATCGCCGACCTTTCGCTGCGCGTCGGCAAAGGCCAGATCAACAGCGCGCAGGCGATGGGCCAAATCCTCGCGACGGCCGACTCTACGACTTCGGTGGCGTCAATCAACTACCAGTTCTTCACCGGTAAGGTTCCGAGCCTTGGCGGCATCGACTTCCTGATCTCGCCGACCGGGCCCAACGCGACGAACCTCAACAGCGTCTACTACGCCCAGTTCGACACGGTGAACCGCTACATCAACTTCGCGGTGAACCTGGGCAAGAATGGCGAGGCCAAGGACAGCTTCGCGGCCAAGTACGGATCGCTCAGCCTGATCGATGCGACCAAGGAGGCCTATAAGACGATCTTCGGCGCGAGCCCGACCGACGCCAAGGCTCACGCTCTGATCGATGGGCGGATCGACTACCTGGCGTACTACGGCGGCGATGGCCCGAACGGCGTCGGTACCAAGGCGGCGATGGTCGGGTTCCTGCTGGCGGCCGCCGCGACCGAGGATGTTGGCGTCATGGCCAAGTCCAACGACGCCTGGTTGACCGATCTGTCGGACGGCTCGGCGCCTTTCGCGATCAATATCCTCGATCCGGCCAACGGCTACTACAAGGCCGACTTCATCTTCGGCGGCGCCTAGCAAGACTTGTCACCGCCCGGACGATCGCGTCACATGCCGCCGTATTGCGTGTTTTGGGGGCGGATTTGACGGAAGCCTTGATCGTTCGCGGGTTGAACAAGACGTTCGCCAAGCCCGCGGTGTCCGACCTCGACCTGACGGTCCACGCGGGCGAGCTCTATGCGCTGCTGGGACCCAATGGGGCCGGCAAGACCACCACCTTGCGGATGGTCGCCGGCCTGACCCAGCCCGATAGCGGCGAGGTGGCGATCTTCGGCGTCGACGCCCGCAAGGATCCGGCGGGGGCCAAGGCCCTGCTGGCCTGGGCGCCGGACGAGGCGATGATCTACGACAAGCTCAGCCCGCTTGAATATCTGGAGTTCGTCGCGGGCCTCTGGAACATAGAGCCCAAGGCGGCGAAGGCGAAGGCCGAGCAGTTGCTGGAGACCCTGGGCCTGACCAGCGAGGCGCGGCGGCGGTGCGAAGGCTTCTCGCGCGGCATGAAGCAGAAGGTCGCCCTGGCCGGGGCGCTGATCCACGATCCCAAGCTGCTGATCCTGGACGAGCCGCTGACCGGCCTGGACGCCGCCGCCGCGCGCCTGGTCAAGGACATGCTGCAGGCCCGTGTCGACGCCGGCGGCACGGTGATCCTGACCACCCACATTCTCGAAGTCGCCGAGCGCATGTCCGACCGTATCGGCATCATCGCCGGCGGCCGCCTGCTGGCCGAGGGCACGCTGGACGAGCTGCGCGGCAAGGCCGGCGAGGCTAGCGGCCGCACCCTGGAAGACGTCTTCCTGCAACTGACCTCGGAAGCGGCCCCCGCGAGGATCGGCGCGTGAGCCTGCCGTTCAAGCCCGCCAGCACGCTGTGGCTGCTGGCCCACGAGCTGCGCCTGGCCTGGCGGGGCTTTCGCGCCGGCCGCAAGGGGCGGGGCCCCGGCGCGCTGATCGCCTTCGTGATCCTGGGCGGCCTGATCGTGGCCGGCGGCGTGGCCATGGGCCTGGCCCTGCGCGGCCAGGCGGTTCCGGTGGTCCCGCTGGCGGTGGTCATTGTCGACCTGGCGCTGGCGGTGATCCTTACGCTGATGCTGTCGACCACCCTGGCCGCCTCGGCCGACGCCCTCTACGAGCGCGGCGATCTGGATCTGCTGTTCTCCTCGCCGCTGGCTCCGCGCAAGGTGCTGTTTGTCCGGGCCTTGGGGCTGGCGGTCAATGCCGGCCTCTGGTTCATGATCCCGGCGGTGCTGCTGCTGACGCCGTCGATCGTGCTGGGACATCCGGCCTGGCTGGGCGTGTTCGTGGTGCTGGCCGCCGCGGCTCTCGGCGCTTCGGGTGTCGGGCTGCTGCTGGCCATGGCGCTGTTCGCCTTGATCGGTCCGCGCCGCACGCGCACGGTGGCCCAGGTGATGGCGGCCCTGATCGGCGCGGCCTTCTTCCTGGCCAGCCAGTACCGCAACCTGATGGGCCAGCAGGCCAGCGAGAGCCTGTTCGCCCGCGTCGCCACCGAGGCCCGCGAGGGCCGCATCCAGCCGCCGCCGTTCGCCGACCTGCCGCTGCGCGCGGCGCTGGGCGAGCCGGTCCCGCTGCTGATCTTGGTCGTGCTGGGCGCGGGGATCTTCCTGTTCGCCGCCCAGACCCTGGGCCGCAGCTTCGCCGACGCGGCCGCCGCTACGCAAGGGGCCGAGACCCGCAAGGGCGCCAAGGGGCCGACGCGAGCCTTCGCCGCAGGGCCGTTCCAGGCCACGGTTCGCAAGGAGCTGCGCCTGATCAGTCGAGACGCGGCCCTGCTGTCGCAGGTGCTGCTGCGAGTATTGTACATGCTGCCCCTGGCTCTGGTGCTGGCCCGCAGCGCCTCGCACATGCCGGTCTGGGCCCTGGCCGGGCCGGCCGCCGCCGTGACCTTCCTTGCCGGGCAGGTGGCCGGGAGCCTGGTCTGGATCACCGTCTCGGCCGAGGACACGCCCGACCTCTTGGCCATCGCGCCCGCGCCCATGAGCGTGCTGCGCCAGGCCAAGCTGACTGCCGCTCTCTTGCCCGTGGCCGTGCTGCTGGCCGTGCCGATCGCCGTGCTGGCCTGGTACGCGCCGCTGGCCGGACTATGGACCGCGATCGGCGCGGCGCTGTCGGCCTGGACCACGGGCCTGATCGGCGTCTGGTATCAGAAGCCCGGCAAGCGATCCGACTTTCGCCGTCGGCGCGGGGGCTCGCTGCTGGCGACCCTCGCCGAGCTGTTCATCGCCGCCCTGATCGGCGTGTCAACGGCGCTGGCCGTGGCCGGCTGGCTGGTCTGGGCTGTGCTGCCGCTGATCGTGGCCGGCGCGCTGATGATGGCGCTGCGCCGGACGGACGAGCAGATCGCGGCGGCGCTGAGGGCGGACTCGGCTTAGAGCGCCCCCTCCGTCTCGTCGCCCATCGGCGCCGATCCACCTCCCCCGCAAGCGAGGGAGGAGAAAGTCGGCTTGTCCTCACCCGTGAAACGGGGGAGGTGGCGCGATGCGGATACGCGTCGTGACGGAGGGGGCGCTAGTTCACGCCTCCAGCAAGGCCCTGATCCGGCAGACCACGCCGTCGGGGTGGAAATCGATCGCCGCCGAGCCGGACAGCTCCGCCGCCAGGCCGCGCTGGATCAGGCGCGAGCCGAAGCCGCGACGGGTGGGGACGCTGACCGGCGGACCGCCGCGTTCGACCCAGGTCAGGTCCAGTCGCGCCGGCCCCTGCTCGGGCGCCAGGTCCCAGGCGACGCGGACCTGGCCCTCCGGCGTCGACAGCGCCCCGTACTTCATGGCGTTGGTGGCCAGCTCGTGTAGCGCCATCGACAGCGACAGGGCGGTCTTGGGCGACAGGCGGACCGACGGCCCGCTCAGTTCGAAACGGTCGGCCCCCCCGTGCAGGGCGGCCAGGCGGGCCGTGACGTCGTGCAACTCGGCGCCTTCCCAGTTCTCGCGGGTCAGCAGGTCGTGGGCCTCGGAGAGGGCGACGATGCGGTTAGAGAACGCCTCCCGCGCCTGGTCCAGCGCATGGGCGCCATTGAAGCTCTGGGCGGCGATGGCCTGGATGGTGGCCAGGCTGTTCTTCACCCGGTGGTTCAACTCGTTGACCAGCAGGCGTAGGTGCAGCTCGGCGCGCTTGCGCTCGGTGATGTTGACCAGGGCGCCGACGATACGGTGCGGCTTGTCGTCGTCGCCGAAGAACACCTTGCCCTTCGCGCCCAGCCACCGTTCGACATGGTCGTCGCGGCCGATGACGCGATACTCGACGGCGTAGTCGGCGCGGAGGTCAGGATCCACGGCCCGCCTGGTCGTGTCGCGCACGCGATCGGAGTCGGCCGGATGGATCAGCCCGTAGACGGTCTCGCGATCCACCGGCTGGTCCAGCGTGAGGCCGAACATCTGGTAGCAGCGGTCGGAAAAGGTGAGCACGCCGGTGTCCAGGTCGAGGTCCCAGGTGCCGACGTCGGCGGCGTCGACGGCCTGGCGCAGGGTCTCTTCCTGACGCCGCTCGCGGTCTACCGCTTCGCGGCGCTCGGTGACGTCCGAAACGACGCCGACGAAGCGCACGCATTGGCCGCTCTCGAAGAAGGCGCGGCCGGAGATCTCCACCCAGCGCAGGGCGCCGTCGTCGTTGCGGTGGATGCGATATTCGAGGTTGATCGCGCCGCTGCCGGACGGATCCGTGGCGGCCGCCACGGCCGCGCGGACCCTTTGCCGATCGTCCGGATGCAGCAGCCGCTCGAAGGTCTCCTGCGAGGGCGCCTCGTCAGGCGACAGGCCGAAGATCGAGCGGGCGCGGGGGTCCCAGAAGCGCTGGCCGATATGGGGCTTGTGATCCCAGCGACCCATGCCGGCGGCCTGGGCGGCGAGATCCAGATCCATGCGCGCGGCGGCGAGCTCGGCCTCGACCGACTTGCGCTCGGTGATGTCGACGATGACGCCGGTGTTACGAGACGGCTGGCCGTCGTCGCCCAGATAGGCCCGGCCGCGCGTATAGACCCAGCGGATCGAGCCGTCCGCCTGCACCAGGCGGTATTCGTACGAGAAGTCGCCTCCCTCGTTGGCCGCCTTCACGGCGGTGTCGCGAACGGCGGGCCAGTCGTCGGGATGGACGGCCGGTGTGTAGCTCTGCACCGGCAGGCCGGCCTCGGCGAATTCGGGCGATACGTTGTGCAGCTCGGCGTAGCGGGCGTCGGCATAGACCTTATTGGCCTGGATGTCCCACTCCCAGGCCCCGACCACCCCGGCGACGTCGCGCGCCATCTCGTAGCGCTCCTGGGTGGTGCGCAGGGTCTGCTCGGCGGCCAAGGACTGCGAGACCTCCACCGCCGTGACCAGAACCCCGCCGACGCCGTTCGGCGCGGTCGCATCGGGGACGGGGCTGTAGCTGATGGTGAAGTAGCTGATCTCCTGGACCCCGCCGCGCGTCACCTTCAGGGGCAGCTTCTCGAAGGCGAAGCCGCCGCTGGTTCCGGCCAGGATGTCCTCGTGGAAGGCGCGGATCGAGGCCTGGAAGTCGGGCGAGGTCTGGTCCAGCCGCGCGCCCAGCGTCTCGGGATGCCGCTCGCGCAGGGCAGGGGCGTAGGCGTCGTTATAGATCAGAACGAGGTCCGGTCCCCAGCGCAGGGCCATCGGAAAGTTGGTGGCCAGGATCATGTCCACGGCCATGCGCAGGCTGGGCGACCAGGCGTCGCGGGGACCGATGGAGGTCTGGGACCAGTCGAAGGCGCGCACCCGCTCGGCCATCACACCGCCGGCGAGTCTGGTCAGCACAGGCGCGGCGCGCGGTTTGCCCTCGCCCATTCGCGGTTCCCCCATCCGGTCTTACGACCGGCCCTGGACAAGGTGAACCTATAGAGGGCGTGGATTCAAGCGCCGCTTTGGCGGGCGCTCATACGGAAGCGCCCGGAGAACGCGAAAGGCTCTCCGGGCGCAACTGCTTGTTCGAAATGAGGATTAATCGATCGGGGACCAGCGCTTTTCGGGCGCAGCGGCTGCGGGCTTGGGGCCGCGGAACTCGTTTCGGGGAGCCCCGGCCTTCTGGTCTTGGCCCTGACCGCGGCCTTGACCCTGACGCTGCGGGCCCTTGCCCTGAGCCGATTGTCCGCCGGCGGAGCGTCCACCGCCGCCGCCACCGCCACCGCCGCCACCGTTGCGGCCCCGGGGGCGTTGACGGCGCAGTTCCGACGGGACGTCGTTGCGCGGATCGGCCTTGCGCGGATCGACGTACTTCTCCGGCGGCGCCAGCTTGTCGGCGACGGCCGCGGCGGCGGCCAGGGCCTTGTCGTTGCGACGGTCGAAGGTCGGGATCACCTGGCGGGTGGCCTTCTGGATGTCCTTCAGCAGGCTGCGTTCGTCATCGGCGCAGAAGCTGATGGCGATGCCGTCCTTGCCCTTGCGGGCGGTGCGGCCGATCCGGTGGACATAGGCCTCCGGCACATTGGGCAACTCGTAGTTGATGACGTGGCTGACGTCGTTGACGTCGATGCCGCGCGCGGCGATGTCGGTCGCCACCAGGGCCCGCATCTCGCCGGCCTTGAAGGCGGCCAGGGCGCGCTCGCGCTGGCCCTGGGTCTTGTCGCCGTGGATCGAGGCGGCCTCGATGCCGGCGGCGTTCAGATACTTGGCCACGCGGTCGGCGCCGCGCTTGGTGCGGGTGAAGACGATCGTACGATCGACGCCCGGCTCGGCCAGGATCTCGGCCAGCAGCGGACGCTTGCGTTGCGCCTCGATGAACAGGACGCGCTGGTCGATGCGTTCCACGGTGGTGGCTTGCGGGGCGACCGAGACCTGCACCGGATCCTTCAGCAGTTCGGCGGCCAGCTTGCCGATCTCAGTCGGCATGGTGGCCGAGAAGAACAGGTTCTGGCGGTTCTTGGACATCTGGGCGGCGATCTTGCGGATCGGCACCACGAAGCCCAGGTCCAGCATCTGGTCGGCTTCGTCGAGCACGAAGATCTCGACGCCCGAGACGCTGGCCGACTTCTCGGCCATGTGGTCCATCAGGCGGCCGGGGGTGGCGACCAGCACGTCGATGCCGCCCGCCAGGGCCTTCATCTGCGGGCCGTACTTCACGCCGCCATAGATGGTGTGGACCGACAGGCCCATGTGGACGGCGTAGGCCTTGAAGTTGTCGGCGATCTGGGTGGCCAGTTCGCGGGTCGGCGACAGCACCAGGCAGCGGAAGCCGCGGCGCGGGGCCGGCATGCGGTTCTCGGCCAGGCGTTGCAGGATAGGCAGGGCGAAGGCGGCGGTCTTGCCGGTGCCGGTCTGGGCGATGCCCAGCAGGTCCTTGCCTTGCAGCACCACCGGGATGGCCTGGGCCTGGATCGGCGTCGGCTCCTTGTAGCCCTTCTCGGCAAGGGCCTTCAGCAGCGGCTTGGCCAGGCCAAGGTCAGAAAATTGAGTCACGTGTGTTTTGTCTTTCGTGCGCCGAAAAACAGCTCATGCGTCCTCGCACGGCTGGCCCCTCGGCTGGTCGTCGGGGGAGCGCCCCGCGTGCACGGGCGATCTAATGAGAATCTCTTCAGGGCGCTCGACAGGCTGGTCCGGAAACGGACCGTCACGCGGCTGGAGCACCGATAGCGCCAATGGGGCGCGAGGTGCATATCGCTTGTTGCAGTGCAAAAGTCAAGGAAGGCGGAGGTTGCGCCCCTTGCCAGCGTCGGAAGGCCGCGCCAAACCCGGCCCATGACCAAGCCGATCGTCCTCGTCGCCGCCGCCGCCCTGATCGATGTCGACGGACGCGTGCTGATCTGTCAGCGGCCTCAGGGCAAGTCGTTGGCCGGCCTTTGGGAGTTCCCGGGCGGCAAGGTCGAACCGGGCGAGACCCCCGAGGAATGCCTGATCCGCGAGCTGGACGAGGAGCTGGGCATCAAGGTCGCCCAGGCCTGCCTCGCGCCGTTCGTTTTCGCATCCCACGGTTACGACTCTTTTCACCTCATGATGCCACTCTACCTGCTGCGCCGCTGGGAAGGCCAAGTGACGCGCAAGGAGCATGAGGGCCTGGCATGGGTGAAACCAGACAAGCTTGCGGACTACCCGATGCCGCCGGCGGACGAGCCCCTCGTGGCATGGCTGCGCGATCTGTTGTGAAGCGTTTCTGGACCGATGAGTCCGGCGCGACCGCGATCGAATACGGCCTCATCATCGGACTGATCGCCCTGATCCTCGTGGGCGGCATGACGGCGTTCAGCGCCGCCACCAACAAGGCGCTGGGCAAGGCCTCCGAGGCCATCGGCACCTAGGGCGCAGGCTTCTCGCCCGCCGACTCTTCCTTGGCGCCCAGCGCATCGGCCAGGCGCATCTTGGCCGAGCCCGGCCGCAGCGGCTTCTGCTGGCTGTCATGCGGCGCCCAGCCCGTCACCGAGACGATCTCAAACGTCGCCGGCACCCGGCCATCGGCCTCGGCGAACCTTTCGACATAGAGCTCCATGGCCCGCAACAGCACCTTGCGGCCGAGCGGCTTGCGCGAGCGGTCCAGCAGCACGCTGGTCTCGCCCATAGCCCGCAGGTCCTGCAGCAGCTTGATCGGATGGGCGTAGCGGACCTTGACGCGGTCGACGTCGGCGACGGGCAAGGCAAAGCCGGCCCGCTGCAGCAGGCCGGCCGCGTCGATGGCGTCGGCGAACGGCGAGACCCGCATCGACGCGCCGTCGGTCAGCTCGGCCTCGGCGGCCAGCAGGCATTGGCGCAGCTCGGTCAGGGTGGCCCCGCCGAAGATCGCGCCCAGGAACAGGCCGTCGGGCCTAAGCGCCCGGCGGATCTGGATCAGGGCGCCGACCAGATCGTTGGTCCAGTGCAGCGCGAGCGTGGAGACCACCAGGTCCAGGGTCGCGTCGCCGAACGGCAGGCGCTCCTCGTCGGCGACCAGGCGCAGGGCTTCGCTGCCGCCTAACATTCGTTCCGAGAGATCCGCCTCGATCAGGGTGTCGATGTTGGCGCGGGCGTCGCTGTCGCTCAAGGCTTTGAAAAAATGGCCGTTTCTCGCGCCGAGGTCGACGGCGACCGGAAAGCGTCGCAGGATCGTCTCCAGCCGCATGACCACGTCCTGGGCCACGCGGGCCTTGAGAAAGTCGGCGGCGGCGTAGCCCGGCGCGGCGCGGTCGAGGCGGGCGCGATGCAGCGCGCGGTCGAAGAGCAGGGGAGAGGCGGTCATTGCGCGCGGAACATGGCGACTCCGAACGGTTCTGGAAAGCCGGACCTCTCATGTTTGGGTTCGGGCGCAGCGTGCTCGATCTGCTTTTGCCGCCATCGAGCCTGGACGGAGAGGCCGCGCTCAGTGGAGGGCTGACCGCCAGCGCCTTTTCGAAACTCACCTTTCTGGACGATCCGGTGTGCGATGGCTGCGGCTTGGCCATGGCTTACGAGCAGGCTGAGCGCTGCCCAGGCTGCCAGGCCAAGCCCAAGGCGTTCCAGCGCTGCCGCGCGGCCTGCGTCTATGACGAGCACTCGCGCGAACTGATCCTGAAGCTGAAGCACGCCGACCGCACCGACCTGGCCGGCCTGTTCGCGCGCTGGCTGTCGCGAGCCTCGGTGGACCTGCTGGCAGAGGGGGAGGCGGTGGTCCCCGTGCCCGTCCACCGTACGCGGATGCTGAGCCGCCGCTACAACCAAGCCGCCGAGATCGCCCGGCCGCTGGCCCGGATGGCGGGCTTGGCCTATCTGCCCGACGTCCTGATCCGCAAGCGCGACACCGACAGCCAGGGCGGCAAGTCGGCCTCGGGCCGGCGGCGCAATGTGGCGGCCGCTTTCGCCGTCCCCGAGGCGCGGCGCCACCGGGTTGTCGGCCGGCGGATCGTTCTGATTGATGACGTGTTGACCACCGGAGCCACGGCGGAAGGCTGCGCGCGAGCGCTTCTGGCGGCCGGGGCCGCGTCGGTGACGCTTTCCGTCGTCGCCCGCGTTACAGAAATGCAGGCGCGTCCTATATGAGGACGCACAACACCAGGGTAGCGACCGTTTCATGGCTCATATCACCATCTACACCCGTCCGTTCTGCGGCTACTGCGCCCGGGCTCTGGCTCTGCTGACCGATAAGGGCGCCGACTTCACCGAGGTCGAGGCCGGCATGGATCCCAAGCTGCGCCAGGAGATGATGGACCGTTCGGGCCGCACCACCTTCCCGCAGATCTTCATCGGCGAGCAGCACATCGGCGGCTGCGACGACATGATGGCCCTCGAGCGCGAGGGCAAGCTGGACCAGATGCTGGCCGCATGACGCTGAAGGTCGGTCTGATCCAGACCCGGACGCCCGCGACCCACGCGGCGGCGCTGGCCCATGTCGCGCCGCTGGTTCGCGAGGCGATCGGGCAGGGCGCCCAGTTCGTGCTGACCCCCGAATGCACCAACGTGCTGCAGAAGGATCGGAGCAAGCTGCTCCCGACCCTGACAGCGCTGGAGGACGATCCGGTCGTGAGCGGTCTGCGCGAGATCGCGGCCGAGACCGGGACGTGGATCGACGTCGGCTCGGCGCTGGTCCGGCGTGAAGATGGCAAGGCGGCCAACCGCCAGGTCGTGATCGATCCGACCGGCGCGATCGTCGCCACCTACGACAAGCTGCACATGTTCGACGTGGACTTGCCCACCGGAGAGACGGCGCGGGAGTCTGCGACCTACACGCCCGGCGACAAGGCCGTGGTCGTCGAGACGCCGCTCGCCAGGTTCGGCCTGACCATCTGCTACGACATGCGCTTCCCAGCGCTGCACCGCGCCCTGGCGCTGGCGGGCGCGACGGTGATCACCGCGCCGGCCGCCTTCACCCGTCCGACGGGCGAGGCGCACTGGGACGTGCTGCTGCGGGCGCGCGCCATCGAGACCGGCTCGTTCGTCATCGCCGCCGCCCAAGGCGGTTTCCATGAGGACGGTCGCGGCACCTGGGGCCGCTCGATCGTCGTCGGGCCCTGGGGCGAGGTGATCGCCAAGCTTGACCACGACGAGCCCGGCGTGCTGATGGCCGACCTCGAACTGTCCGCCGCCCTGTCGGCGCGGGCGGCGATCCCGGTCCTCCAGAACGCCAGGCCTTTCGTCGGGCCGTAAAGCTCGCCATCTATAGCCCATGATCAAGTACGCGCTTCAGTGCGACGCGGCCCATGAGTTCGAGGGCTGGTTCGGTTCGTCGTCGGACTATGACGACCAGTCCGCGCGCGGCCTTGTCGACTGTCCGATCTGCGGCTCGCGCGGCGTCTCCAAGCAGATCATGGCCCCGGCCGTGGCCGGGACGAAGGCGCAGAGCTCGGCGCCCGCGATCGACCCCAAGGCGCGCGAGATGATGATGACGGCCCTGGGCGAGGTCCGGCGGCACGTCGAGGACAACTTCGACTATGTCGGCGACGCCTTCGCCAAGGAGGCCCGCGCCATCCACGAGGGCACGTCGGAAGAGCGCGGCATCTACGGCGAGGCGTCGCCCACCGAGGTCAAGGCGCTGGTCGAGGACGGCGTGCGCGTCGCGCCCCTGCCGCCGCCCGCGCCGAAGAAGACCGACGTGAACTGAAGGTCCCCGCCCAGCACGGGCAGGATCAAGGCCGCGATCAGCGACAGCGCGCCGGCCGAGATGTTCAATCCATAGACCGCCGCCGCGACCGCGTAGGCCAGCCACCGGCGATCCTTTATCCGCGCGACATAGGCCGCGACCGCCGGGGCCAGCAGGGCCAGCTCGTAGTTCATGGCGTAGGGCGAGATCAGCAGCGCTCCGCCCAGCAGCGCGATGAGCTGATCGGGCCAGACAGCGTCGCGTCGGAAGGCCGTCCACACGCCCCACAGCACAGCGGGCGCCAGCAGATAGGCCCAGGCGCCGTTCAGGCCCAGGGCCGTCAGCTTCGCATAGGGGGTGATGGCGGTGTCCAGCAGGCCTTGCTCCGCCACGATCCGGTTGAAGCGTGGCAGGGCGGCGAGCCAGTCGATCCAGGCCTGAAGCCCGAACAGGCCGGCCGAAGCCGTGCAGATCAGCAGGCCCCACCCGCCGGTGAACAGGATGGTCCGCCACTGGCCTTGGGCGGCCAGGGCGATCGGCAGCAGGACCAGCAGTTGCGGCTTGATCGACGCGGCGATAGCAAACAACAGGCCCGCGATCGAGGGCCGCTCTCGGAACGACAGGCCCAGCACGACCAGGCCGGCGATCAGCGGGCTGAGTTGGCCGCAGAAGACGGCGAACGCCACCGTCGGCAGCAGCACCTGCCACCAAGGCGCGCGGATACGCGCCGCCGCCGTCGCCATGACCCCCAGGCTCAGCACCATCAGCGTCAAGTAGCTGGCCATGAAAGGCAGTTTCGACAGCGGCGCGAACAGCAGCAGGGCAGAGGGCGGGTTGATGTAGGGCCGCAGCACCCCGTCGGCCGCGCTCAGGCCCTGGCGTTCAGATAGGTACTGGAAGTCGTAGAGGCGGGAGGGTTCGGCCAGGGCCACGCGCCCGCCGTTCCAGAAGCACAGGAAGTCGACGCCGGCGGGCTGGAGCGTCAGGTTGCGCGCCACCATCACGCTGAGCAGGGCGAACATCGCTAGCAGCGCCGCCAGCAGCACGCGGCGGTCGGTCTTGGGCCCGGAGGGCATTGGGAGCTCGGACTGCGCCATCGCCCCAAGGGTCGCCGCCAAGTCTCAAGGTCGTCTTAAAGGCCCAAACACGAAGGGCGCCGGACCTTTCGATCCGACGCCCTTTTGTCTGTCCGTGACCGCGCGCTTTTAGCGGTAGCGGTACTCGTAGTGGCACTTCTTCTTGTTCTTGCCGATCTCGTGACCGGCGACGGCGCCGACGCCAGCGCCCAGCAGGGCGCCTTCGGTCTTGTTGCCATGGCCGGCGACGGTGTTGCCGAGCAGGGCGCCGCCGAGACCGCCGATGATGGCGCCGTTCTTGGCCTTGGACTTGTTGCAGACCAGGACGCGCTCACGGCGGTTCTGGGCTTCGGCGGCGGTGATGGCCACGCTGCTGACGGTGAAACCGACGACGGTGGCCAGGACGATGGTCTTCAGGCGGGCGCGCATGGCGGGCTCTCCGATTAATTGCTTTTGTAAGATCCCTCGGTGCGTAAACGCCCAAGCTGACGGTCGGTTGCCAATTTGTCGGCAAGTCGACCGTCAGCTCGGGTCTTACGGCTTCGAACGACTAGCCCTCGACGCGATAGCGACCGTCGGCGTCGGGACAGACGCGGATGTAACGGGTCTCGACGCGGCCGTTGTATTCGGTGGGCGCCGGGGCCAGACGGCAGCGCTCGCTGGCGGTGGCGGTGCGGCCATCGCTGTAGCGGTACGGCTGGGTCTGCTCGTAGCTGTAGTAGTTGCCGCGCGTGTCGCACTTGGCCGAGGCGTTACCCACGGCCGCGCCGACACCGGCGCCGACCAGGGCGCCCAGCACGGTGCCTTCCGGACGAGCGTTGCGGGCGGCGACGTTCGAGCCCAACACGCCGCCGGCCAGGGCGCCGATCACGCCGCCAACGGTGGCGTTCCGCTTGGCGTCCTGACGGCAGTCGTTCGGCGACGCGACGTTGGCGTTGGTGTCGATGCTGTAGGCGCCGGCATAGGGCGCGGCGAAGCGCGAGCCCTCGCCCGGATTGCGGCGGTCATAGGCGCCATTGCCGTAGCGGCGATCATAGCTATCGCGGGCCGAGGTGTAGCGGTCGCGATCACGCTCCCACTGCTGGCGGCCCGGATCGTAGCTCGAGCCCGAGGCGTAGCTCACGCCGCTGGTGCGGAAGCGGTCGGCGTCACGGGGATGGCGGCGGTCATAGGCGCCGTCGCCATTGCGGCGGTCATAGTCGTAGCGGGCGCGCTCATAGTTGGCGCGGGCCCGTTCGAACGCGGCCTGCTCGGAATAGTAGGCGGCGCTCTCACGATACTGGGTCGTGGTGTAGCGCGTCGCATAGGTCGGATAGCGACGGTCATAGGCGCCGCGGCCGTAGCGACGATCATAGTCCTCGCGGGCCTGGACGTAGTTGGCGCGGTCGCGCTCATAGGCGTCCTGGCGGTCCTGATACTCGGCGACCTTGTCGTAGTAGTTGGAGCGCTGAGCGTCGTAGTTCTGAAGGCTGCGCTGGTACGCGGAATCCTGGGCGAAAGCGGGCGCGATCGCGCCAAACGCCACGGTCGTCGCGAGCAGCGCGGCGATGGTCTTGGAAGTCATGAGAAGTCTCCGTTCCCTCTAGAACGGATCGACGGCCGACCCCCCGATCGTTGGGTCGCCAATCCGAGTTCAAGTCCCTGTGCGGAGAGAAGCCCCGCCTCGGGCCGAAGTTCCCGGCTCAGCTTCGTTTCAACCTCTGGTGACGGTCATCATGTAGTTGATGTCGGAATCGGCCGACCGACGCCACCGTCCCGTCAGCGGATTGTAGGACACGCCGAACGGCCCCTGCATCTCGACCGGTTCGCCGGCCAGGAAGGCGCGCAGCTCTTCGGGCTTGAGGAACTGCTTCCAGTCGTGGGTGCCCGGGGGCACCCAACGCAGCACGTATTCGGCGCCGATCTTGGCTAGGGCCAGGGCCTTCAGCGTCCGGTTCAGGGTGGCGACGATCATCAGGCCGCCAGGCTTGAGCAGCTTGGCGCAGGTGCGCAGGAACTCGCCCGGATCGGCGACATGCTCGATGACCTCCATGGTCAGGACGACGTCGAACGGACCCGCGCCCTCGGCCAGCAGCTGCTCGGCGGTCGCCGGACGGTAGCCGATCTCAAGCCCCTGCTCGGACGCGTGGGTCGCGGCCGTCTTGATGTTCTTCTCCGAGGCGTCGATGGCGGTGACCGCGAAGCCCAGCCGCGCCATGGGCTCGGACAGCAGGCCGCCGCCGCAGCCGATGTCGAGCAGAGAGAGGCCCTCGAACGGCTGGCGCAGCGTTCCGTCGCGGTCAAACCGCGCCAGGGCCTCTTCGCGGATGAAAGCCAGGCGGCAGGGGTTGAACACGTGCAGCGGCGCGAACTTGCCCTTGGGATCCCACCACTCGGCGGCGATGGCCGAGAACCGCGCCACGTCGGCGGGGTCGATGCTCCAGGAGGGCGTGGAGGTGGTATCCGTCATGAAGCCAATCTAGAGCGACGAAGGCGCGCGGGCTAGGGTCCGCCCCGTCGTTCTAGGGAAAGCCGATGAAGTCCTTGTTCCTTGCCGCCATGCTGGCCGCCCTCGCTGCGCCCGCCGTGGCCCAGGAGCCTGCCCTGAAAACCGTGGAAATGCGCCGCCTGGACGCGCCCGAGGCCAACCAGGGCGTGGCGGTCGACAAGACCCACCTCTACGCCATCGATAACGGCAGGATCGCCCGCTACGACAAGGCCACGGGCGTCAAGCAGACCGAGTGGACGGGCGACCCGGTGCGTTTCAAGCACCTGAACGCCTGCCTGATCGTCGGCAAGGACCTGGTCTGCGCGGGCTCGAACTATCCCAGCGTGCCCCAGAACAGCGCCGTCGAGCTGTTCGATCCGGTGAAGATGACCCACAAGCGGACCGTGCCGCTGGGGCCGGGGATCGGCTCGCTGACATGGGTCGACCGCCACGACGGCTTCTGGTGGGCGATGTTCGCCAACTACGACGCCAAGGGTGGGGAGCCCGGGCGCGACCATCGCTGGACCACCCTGGTGAAGTTCGACGACCAGTGGCGGCGCGTTGGGGCCTGGGCCCTGCCGGCGGCGGTGCTGGAGCGCATGGCGCCCTATAGCTGCTCGGGCGGCGGGTTCGGTGACGACGGCCTGCTCTATGTCACCGGCCACGACCGGCCCGAAATGTATGCCCTGGCGATTCCCACCGAGGGCGGGGCGACGCTGGACCTGGTGACGACCTTGTCGATTCCGGTCGAGGTCCAGGCCATCGCCTGGGATCGAAGCGGGGACCCTCACGCCAGGCGCACGCTGTGGGGCGTCAACCGCGCCACCCGCCAGGTGGTGGCGTTCACGGTTCCGCCGGTCCCGGACGTTTCGGCGTCCCGAAAATAACAGCCGGCGGCATTGCGGCGCCGCATCAAGGTCGCTAGAAGGCGGCGGCTTGCGCGAGCGGGGGCGTTGCGCCGCCTTCCGCGCAAGAATTGACCGGTTTTCGAGGTGACAGGCACGTGTCTCGGTTGGTGATGAAGTTCGGCGGCACGTCGGTGGCCGACCTGGAGCGCATCCGTCGGGTGGCGCGTCTGGTCGCGGCCGAGGTGGCGACGGGCAAGCAGGTGGCGGTGGTCGTCTCGGCCATGTCGGGCAAGACCAATGAACTGGTCGCCTGGACCGACGGCGCGGGCCGCGCCGCCCAAGGGCTTCCCGAGTCGGACGACGAATACGACGCCATCGTCGCCTCGGGCGAGCAGGTGACCGCCGGCCTGCTGGCCATGACCCTGCGCAACATGGGCCACAAGGCCCGCTCGTTCCTGGGCTGGCAGGTGCCGATCATCACGGACGAGGCCCATGGCCGCGCCCGTATCGAGGACATTCCGCCCGCCAATCTGGAAGCCTGCTTCGCGAGCGGCGAGATCGCCGTCATCGCCGGCTTCCAGGGCGTGACCTCGAACCAGCGCATCACCACCCTGGGCCGGGGCGGCTCGGACACCTCCGCCGTGGCCATCGCCGCCGCCGTCAAGGGCGCTTGCGACATCTATACGGACGTGGACGGCGTCTACACGACCGACCCGCGGATCGAGAGCAAGGCCAAGCGCCTGGCCAAGATCAGCTACGAAGAGATGCTTGAAATGGCCTCGCTGGGGGCCAAGGTGCTGCAGACCCGCTCGGTCGAGATGGCCATGGCCCATCGCGTCCCGGTGCGGGTGCTGTCGAGTTTCGTCGAACCGGGCGAAGCCCCGGGCCAAGGTACGATCGTCTGCGACGAGGAAGAAATCATGGAAAAGCGCATCGTCTCGGGCGTCGCCTACAGCCGCGACGAAGCCAAGATCACCCTGCTGGGCCTGCCCGATCACCCGGGCGTGTCCTCGCAGATCTTCGGCCGTCTCGCCGACGCCAACGTCAATGTCGACATGATCGTGCAGTCGCGCGCCCGCAGCGCCGCGACCGCTAACATGGAGTTCACGGTCGGCAAGCGTGACGCCGCCCGCGCCGTGGAAATCGTCCAGGCCGCCCGTGACGAGATCGGCTTCGAGGACGTCGCGGTCAACGAGGACGTCGCCAAGGTCTCGGTGATCGGCGTCGGCATGCGCAGCCACGCCGGCGTCGCCCAGTCGATGTTCCAGGCCCTGGCCGAAAAGAACATCAACATCCAGGTCATCTCGACCTCGGAGATCAAGATCTCGGTCCTGATCGACGCGGCCTATACCGAACTGGCCGTGCGCGCGCTGCACGCGGTGTACGGACTGGATCAGCTTTAGCGGCTTCGCCAACATTCGCCGTTGCCGAAACGTCGTGTTGTGACGTTAAGAAGACGCCGCAGCCGCTGAGAATCGCCATGTCCGACGTCTTCAAGTTCGATCCCGACGCCAAGACCGTCACCTTCCACGGCGACGCCGGTCTGGACCTGCTCTACGACCTGTTGCTGCGCGCCAAGTTCGGTGACGGCTATGAGAAGCCGCTGCTGATCAGCCCGTGGCTGGCGAAGCTGCTGAACCAGCTGGACCAGGCCCTGCCGGACGACGGCCAGTGGTTCCCGGAAAAGCCCGGCCAGCCGATCTTCGACACCGACGACCTGCTGGCCATGGGCGACGCGGTCATCGAGGAAGGTCACACCGTCGGCTGGTGGACCATGACCGAGGCCGAGAAGCGCGCCTATCTCCGCAACGTTGTCGCCGCCCCGCACCCGCTGACCGACCTCGAGGTCGAGTTCATCGAGAACGACATCGACGCGGCGCTGGAGCAGGCCCGCAAGCTGGTCGCCGACGCAGACGAGCCGCTGAGCCTGCCGGGGCACGGCTAAGCTTCTTTCCCTCAAGGGAGGGAAGGGAAGGCGCTAAGCCGCCATAGCTCTGCTATGCCAAACTTATGACCCCCTCCCGCAACCTCCTTCTCGGCCTGCTGTTCGGCCTGATCGCCGGCGCGTTCTGGGGTGGGGTGTTTCTGGCGCCGAAGCTGCTGGCCGACTTCACGCCGCTGCAGATGACGGCGGGGCGCTACATCGCCTACGGCCTGGCCTCGGCTGTGCTGCTGGCGCCGAGTTGGCGGACCGTGACGGGCAAGATGACTGTCAAGGACTGGCGCGATCTGGCCGCGCTGAGCCTGCTGGGCAACCTGATCTACTATGTCGGCCTGTCGGTCGCGGTGCAGAGCGCGGGCGTCGCCCTGGCCTCGCTGATCATCGGGCTCTTGCCGGTGACGGTGACCCTGGTTGGCGCAAAGCCGGGGCAGGGCGTTCCGCTCCGCCGCCTGGCCTTGCCGCTGGCGCTGGTCGTGGCGGGCGGGGTCTGCATCAATGTTTCGGTGTTCACGCAAGGCCAGGGCGTCGGCCTCAGCCGGCAGGTTGTCGGCGTGCTGGGCGCGACCCTGGCTCTGGCCATGTGGACCGCCTACGCCGTCTGGAACGCCCGCCGCCTGGCCGCGACGCCGAAGTTCAACAGCCACGAATGGTCGCTGCTGACGGGCCTAGCCACCGGCCTGCTGTCGCTGGTGCTGGTGATCCCCGCCTTCGCCTTGGGCGGCAAGGTCCACGCGCCCCCCGCCTGGGGCTGGTTCTGGATGGTCAGTTTCGCGGTGGCGATCGGCGCGTCGGTGATCGGCAACGGTCTGTGGAACGCCGCCAGCCGCCTGCTGCCGCTCAGCCTGTCGGGCCAGCTGATCGTGTTCGAGACGCTGTTCGCGCTGCTCTACGGGTTCCTGCACGAGGGGCGGTGGCCGCGCGGGCTGGAGACCGCCGCGATCGTGCTGATGCTGGCCGGCGTGCTGTGGTCGGTGCGACTGCATCGGCCGCCGAAAACGGCCCTGGCGGCGGCCTGAACCTTTTTCTCAACATGAAGCGAACCTGAACAGCGCGGTTCAGATCAGGTTCAAGCGCGGGGTCCTACAACGGACATCAACAGCGCCGCCCAGTCTCAGTTTCGGGAAAGGGGGCGACGCTTCTGGAATAGGAGCCCTGCCATGAAGACCATCGGCAAGTTCACCAAGACCATCGTCGCCGTCGCCATCACCGGCGCGCTGGTCGCCCCCGCCACCGCCGCCTTCGCGGGCGAGAAGACCGATCGCGCCATCGTTGGCGCCCTGATCGGCGGCGTCGCCGGCGCGGCCCTGGGTAAAGGCAAGGGCGAGGCGGTCGCCATCGGCGCCGTCGCCGGCGCGGCCCTGGGCGCGACGACCGCCAAGGACAAGTACGACCGTCGCTACAGCCAGGCGTACCGGACCGTGCCCCGCTACAGCGACAACCGCTACGGCCACGACAATCGCTACGCCTACGATCGCGGCGTCTACCGCAACGACCGTTACGACGCCCGTTACGCCTACGGCTATCGCCGCTAGGCCCCGCCTCTAGGCCGCTCGTGTCATGATCCCTCCTCGAGCGAGCTAACCTGCGCCGCCCCTGATCGGGGCGGCGCTTTTTCGTGCCGTCGCACCTAATCGCCGTTCGGTTGTCCGCGCCGGCTATCGCGCTGGCGGAATCTGCTGTAGCCCCCATCTGGAAGGCTTGGACCGGCCTTAACCCTTGGCGCTTCAAGCTGGGCTACACCGGTTCCAGGGAGAGGGAGCGCGTAAAGGCGTCATGGCGGCATCCGGCATCGCCGTTCGAGGACCACGCAGCCTGCTGCGGCAGATACGCGAGGCCATGGCCGGCGGCGGTCCCGCCCAGGCCAAGCTCGACATGGTGGTGCGCACCATCGCCATCTCGATGGTCGCCGAGGTCTGCTCCATCTATCTGCGCCGCGCTTCCGGCGATCTCGAACTGTTCGCCACCGAGGGCCTGTCGCGCGAAGCCGTGCACGTCACCCGGATGAAGCCGGGCGAAGGCCTGGTCGGCGAGACCATGCGCCTGGGCCGGCCGCTGAACCTGTCCGACGCCGCCAGCCATCCGCAGTTCTCATACCGTCCGGAAACGGGCGAAGATCCCTACCACGCCTTCCTAGCCGTGCCGCTGCTGCGCGGCGGCCGGGCGATCGGCGTGCTGGTCGTCCAGAATCGCACCGAGCGCACCTATGACGAGGAGGAGGTCGAGGACCTCCAGATCATCGCCATGGTGCTGGCCGAGATGGTCAGCTCCAGCGAGCTTCTGGGCGCCGACGAGCTCAAGGACGTCGAGCTGGCGCCGCACAAGCCCGAGCGGCTGAAGGGTTCGCGCTTCGCCGAAGGTCTGGCTTACGGCGTGGCGGTGCTGCACGAGCAGCCGGTCGCGCCCGAGACCCTGCTGTCCGACGACGCCCTGGCCGAGGAAGCGCGGCTGTCCTACGCCATCGAGGCGCTGCAGACCCAGATCGACCAGATGCTGGAGGGCCAGCACGGCCTGGTCGGCGCGTCGTACGAGGTGCTGGAGACCTACCGCCTGTTCGCCCACGACCGGGGCTGGAACCGGTCGCTGCAGGAGGCCGTGCGCTCGGGCCTGACCGCCGAGGCCGCCGTCGAGCGCGTGCGCTCCGAGCACCGCGCCCGCCTGGGCCAGGCCCGCGACCCCTATCTGCGCGAGCGGCTGCACGACCTGGAAGACCTCAACGACCGGCTGCTGCGCCACCTGTCGGGCGACGTCCACGCCGTGCGCAAGCTGCCGGACGACGCCATCCTGATCGCCCGCAACCTGGGGCCGGCCGACCTGCTGGAATACGACCGCACCAAGCTGAAGGGCATCCTGCTCGAGGAAGGCTCGGCCGCCAGCCACGCGGGCATCGTGGCCCGGGCGCTGGACATCCCGTGCGTCGGCCGCCTGGCCGGCCTGCGCGACAGGCTCAGCGAAGGCGACCCCGTCGTGGTCGACGCCGAGACCGCCGAGGCCTGGCTTCGCCCGCGTCCGGACGTCGTCAAGGCGCTGCGGGCCCGGATGGAGGTCCGCGCCCAGCGCAAGGCCGAGTTCGCCCGCCTGCGCGACACCCCGCCGATCACCAAGGACGGGGCCAAGATCACCCTGCTGATGAACGCCGGCCTGGCGGTCGATCTCGACATTCTGGCCGAGACCGGGGCGGAGGGCATTGGCCTGTTCCGCACCGAGTTCCAGTTCATGGTCGCCGAGGAGCTACCGCGTCTGGAGGCCCAGACGGCGCTCTACGAAAAGGTGCTGGAGGCCGCTAACGGCATGCCGGTGACCTTCCGGACGCTCGATCTCGGCGGCGACAAGCTGCTGCCGTACATGGAGCTGGAGCGCGAGGACAATCCAGCGCTGGGCTGGCGCGCCGTGCGCATGGGCCTCGATCGTCCGGCCCTGCTGCGCATGCAGATCCGCGCCCTGATCAAGGCCGCCGCCGGCCGGCCGCTGAAGGTCATGTTCCCGCTCGTGGCCAATGTCGACGAGTTCCGCGCCGCGCGCTCGTTCGTCGACCAGGAAGTGGCCTGGGCGCTGAAGCGCGGCCGCCCCGCGCCCTCGCGCCTGGATGTCGGAGCGATGATCGAGGCCCCGTCGCTGCTGTGGCATCTGGACGCACTACTGCCGATGACCGACTTTGTTTCGGTCGGCACCAACGACCTGATGCAGTACCTGTTCGCCGCCGACCGGGGCAATCCGAAGGTCTCGGACCGCTACGACCCGCTGTCGCCGGCCGCTCTGCGCGCCTTGAAGACCATCCAGCAGGCCTGCGCCGACACCGGCACGCCAGTCTCCGTCTGCGGCGAGATGGCGGGCCGTCCGCTGGAGGCCTTCACCCTGGTGGCCCTCGGTTTCGAGGCCCTTTCCATGCCGCCGGCCGGCATCGGACCCGTCAAGCAGATGGTCCTGTCGTGCGATCGCGAGGCCGCCCGGCGCAATGTCGAGGCCTTGCTGAAGGGCTCCGGCGGATCGCTGCGGGGGGAAATCGAGACTCTGGCGAGAAAGCTGTACGTTGCGGTGTGACGAAAGCTTGGCCGTTAACCAAGCGTCACCGTTTAGTACATTGAATCCCGCTACTTAGTTTGATATCCACAAACAGTTGTTAAGAATTCCGTGTGATACGGAATTGGGGGGCTCCGCGCTTCGCGCGCGGCGCGAGTTGTTGGGGGCTTTTAGTCGACATGCCGCTGGATACGGGCAACGTGAGGCGTTTGCATCTCGTCACGGACGCTGATGCGGACGATACGCCGATCGCCGTCGCGCAACCTTCGCTGGACGAAGCCGCCGACATCGGGCTGGCCCTGAAAGCCGCGCGCCAGTTCCGTGGCCTGACCACCCAGGACGTCGCCGACGCCACCCGCATCCGCCAGACCTATATCGAGGCTATCGAGGACATGCGCCTCGACGACCTGCCCTCGCGCCCGTTCACCATCGGTTATGTCCGCGCCTATGCCGGCCTGCTGGGCCTGGACGCCGAGGCGGCCGTGGCGCGCTTCAAGGCCGACTGTCCCGACGAGGGCGCGGAACTGCGCGCCCCGGTCGGCGTGCGCCGCGAGCGCGACCCGCGCCTGGCCCTGATCTTCGCCGGCGGCTTGCTGGTGGTCGGCGCCATCCTGCTCTGGAACGTCGCCCAGCGCGCCATCACCAAGGAAGAGCCGCCGGCGCAGGTCGCTCCGGCCGCCGTCTCCACCCAGGTGCAGTCCCACGCCGCCAACAGCCAGGTCGCCCTGGGCTCGCCGCTGCCGGCTCCGGTCGAGTCGACCACGCCCGATCCCTACAAGACGCCAGGGCTCGACGACGCCGCCGCCAACGGCGGTTCGGTCGACGCCGCCAACGCCGCCTCCAAGGCGCGCGCCGCGTCCGACGCCAAGGCCGGCGTCATCGATCCGGCCACCCAGTTCGTGGTGGGCTCGCCGTTCAAGCTCAAGGGCCAGGTGCTGGGCGCGACGCCGGCCGAGGGCTCGGGCGTGCTGATCCAGGCCCGCAAGGCCGGGGCCCTGACCGTGCGCCGCGCGGACGGCACGATCCACATGACCCGCTGGCTCTCGGCCGGCGACGCCTATCGCGCGCCGCGCACGCCGGGCCTGATCCTCGACGTGGTCGAGCCGAGCCTTTTTGAGGTCTACTACAATGGCCGCCTGACCAGCCGCCTGACCTCGAACCAGACGCCGGTGGCCAAGCTGATCCCGCCGGCGCCGCCCGCGCCGGTGGATGCGGTGGCGCTTCCGAGGCCTTAACCAAAACCGATCTCCCCGGCTTTCGCCGGGGAGAGCGGAGGAGGGGTACGCGGGGTTCGGGAGCCGCGAAATCGGAGGCAGGATCGGTGGGGCCTTCTATCCGGCCCCAACACCCTCTAAATTAGCCCCATGGCCGCAGATCACACCCACGTCCGTCCCTGGCGCATGATCACGCGCCGGCAATCGCGCAAGATCCGCGTCGGCAATGTCGAGGTGGGCGGCGACGCGCCGATCACCGTCCAGTCGATGACCAACACCCTGACCAGCGACGCCGCCGCCACGCTGGAGCAGATCCGTCAGCTGGAGGAAGCCGGGGCCGACATCGTCCGCGTCAGCTGTCCCGACACCGATAGCACGGCCGCGTTCAAGACCATCGCCCGCGAGGCCAAGGTCCCGCTCGTGGCCGACATCCACTTCCACTACAAGCGCGGCATCGAGGCGGCCCAGGCCGGGGCGGCCTGCCTGCGGATCAATCCGGGCAATATCGGCAGCGCCGACCGCGTTCGTGACGTGATCCAGGCCGCCCGCGACCATGGCTGCTCGATGCGGATCGGCGTCAACGCCGGCTCGCTGGAGCGCGAGCTGCTGGAGAAGTACGGCGAGCCGTGCCCCGAGGCGATGGTCGAGAGCGCCCTGAACCACGCCCGTATCCTGCAGGACCACGACTTCCACGAGTTCAAGATCTCGGTGAAGGCGTCCGATCCGTTCATGACCGTGGCCGCCTACTACCAGCTGGCCGAGGCCATCGACTGCCCGCTGCACCTGGGCGTCACCGAGGCCGGGGCCCTGCGAACCGGCACGGTGAAGTCCTCGATCGGCATCGGCTCGATGCTGTGGGCCGGCATCGGCGACACCATCCGGGTGTCGCTGGCGGCCGATCCCGTCGAGGAGATCAAGGTCGGCTTCGACATCCTCAAGTCGCTGGGCCTGCGCCATCGGGGCGTCAACATCATCGCCTGTCCGTCGTGCGCCCGTCAGGGCTATGACGTCATCAAGACCGTGGAAGCGCTTGAGGCTCGGCTGGCCCACATCTCGACGCCCATGTCGCTGTCGATCATCGGCTGCGTCGTCAACGGCCCAGGCGAGGCGCTGATGACCGACATCGGCTTCACCGGCGGCGGGGCCGGGTCGGGCATGGTCTACATGGCCGGCAAGCCCGACCACAAACAATCCAACGACGGAATGATCGATCACATCGTCGAACTCGTTGAGAAGAAGGCGGCCGAGATCCAGGCCGCGAACGCCGCGGAGACTCTCGCGGCCGAATAGGGAGTAAGCGCCATGCGCGCTATGGTTCTGGGCCTGTCGGCGGTTCTCGTTCTCGCGGCGTCGGGGGCTGTGGCCGCCGACCGCCCCAACCCGGAAGGCGAGGCCAAGCTCGCCAAGCTTCTGGAGGGCCGCGCGCCCGGCAAGCCGGTCCACTGCATCAACCTGCGCGCCGCCGAGGGCAGCGAGATCATCGACGGCACGGCCATTGTCTACAAAGGCCCCGGCGGCCGCCTCTATGTGAACCGTCCGCGCGGCGGCGCCGAAGACCTTCGTCGGGATGACATCCTGGTCACCAAGACGGTCACCGCGCAGCTCTGCAACATCGACGTCGTGACCCTGGTCGACTCGCTGTCGCGCTTCCAACGGGGCTTCGTGAACCTCGGCGACTTCGTGCCCTACGCCAAGCCAAAGCCCTGAACGCAAGAGTTTTCGCTTTCCACGGCGCGTCATGACGGCTAACGGCGTGGGATGATCGGACCTCACCCCTCGGGCGGCTATATCCTGGACGAACTGTCCGTCGGGATGACCGCCGAAAAGCACGTCCCCGTCACCGAAGCGCGTATCGGCCTGTTCGCCGAGGCTTCCGACGACTTCAATCCCGTGCACATGGACGAGGCCTTCGCCGCCAGGACCGCCTATCGCGGGCGGATCGCCCACGGCCTGCTGTCGGCGTCGTTCGGGTCGGCGGTGGTCGGCACCATCCTGCCCGGCGCCGGCGCGATCTACCTGTCCCAGACCCTGGCCTTTCACCGCCCGGTGCGCATAGACGACGTCGTCACCGCCCGCGTCACCGTCGCGGCTATCGACGCCGAGAGCGCCCGCGTCACCCTGCGCTGCGCCGGCTATGTCGGCGAGGACCTGATCATGGACGGCGAGGCCGTGGTCCGCGTGCCCCGGCGGCGCAAGCCGGCCGCCAGGGCCTAGGCGCGCCCCACTGCTTCAACCTTGACGTCAGGGATTCGGCGAGGTCAGCTTTGGGTCACGCCCGCAGTTGGAGTGCTCCTATGCGACCCTTGTTGTCCGGCCTGATGGCCGCCGCCCTGCTGATCGCAGCGCCATCGGCCTGGGCGGCGCCCAAGCCCCATCCGAAGGGCGAGGCCAAGCTGGCAGAGGCCCTCGCGGGCCGCGTCGCCGCCGCGCCGTTGGACTGCATCGATCCGAGGAGCGCCGAGACCGTCGAGATCATCGACCGCACCGCCATCCTCTACCGGATGCCGGGCGGCGCGCTCTATGTGAACCGGCCCGACGCCGGCGCGTCCGAGCTGGAGTGGGATTCGACCCTGACCAGCCGCACCGTCGGGGCGCGGCTGTGCCACCACGACACCATGACCGCGGCTCGCTTCAGCGAGACGAGCTTCGTGATGCTGGGTCCGTTCATCCCCTACAGTAAGGTCACCACGCCCTAGCGCCGCAGCGCCAGCAGCATCCGCCCGAACGGACGCAGCAGCGGCCGCGCCCAGGCGGGCGTCCGGTCGCGCAGCCGCGTGGCCAGGGCCATGCCAGCGTCGATCGGCGGCGGTTCGGCCGGGGCGACCGCCCGCGACGGGACGATCCGCGCCAGCGCCGCCTCATTCGTGGCGCACAGGCAGATATTGGCGTCAGCGGTGATGCGGGCCAGGGCCGCGCTGAGATCGTAGCCTGTTTGGCCGCTCTGGGCGAAGAAGCCGTTGACCGCGCCGAAGAACTCGACGGCGGGAAAGCCCGCATGGGCCAAGATCTCCAGCAGCTGGCCGCGCGAGTACGGCCGCTCCAGGGTCTGGGTCTCCAGCATCACCCGCATGTAGTCATCGCGGATCGGACCCTGGCGGTTGTCGCTCTCGATGATCAGCACCACGCCATCAGGCTTGAGACCACGCCGGATGTTTTCCAGCGCCGCGATCGGGTCGACGAAGTGGTGCAGGCACGATTCCAGGATCGCCGCGTCGAAGGTCCCCTCCAGTTGAGGCGGTAGCGCCTCGCGTTCCAGATCGACCGTGGCGAACATCGCCTCCAGCTGCTCGGCGGACAAGGCCAGGTAGGGATCGTCGGCCAGACGCTGGCGGGCCAGGTCCACGAATTGAGTCGAGATGTCGACGCCGGTCGTCGCGTAGCCCAGTCGCGTCAGCCAGTGCGACACCCAGCCGGGCCCGCAGGCCACGTCCAGCACGCGAGCGCCGCGCGGCAGCGCCAGCAGGTGGATCGTGTTGGCGAAGTGGTTCAGGTAGCTGACCACCTCGGCCAGGCTGCCGGCCGGATCTTCCGGCGTGATCGCCGCCAGCGGCTTGGTGGCCACGAAGGCCTCGATCTGCTCGCGCGAATACTGGGCGAAGAACCCATCCAGATACCGCCGCGCGCCCTCGGCCCAGTCGAAGTCCGGCAACTCGGCATTGACCTCGGCCAGGAGGGCGTCTCGGGTGCGCATGGTTTCCCTCCCGCCGCCCTTCGGACGCGGCCTACCCCGCGATCAACGCCGCGCGCTCTTCGCCGGTCAAGGGGCGCCAGCGGCCCTCCGGCATCTCGCCCAGGGTCAGGGGGCCGATCCTGACGCGGAACAGGTCGACGACCTTCAGTTCGACCAGTTCGCACATGCGGCGGATCTGGCGGTTGCGACCTTCGCGCAGGACGATGCGCAGGCGCTGGTCGGAGATGACCTCGACCTCGGCCGGGCGCAGTTCGCGGCCGTCCAGCTCCAGGCCGAAGCGGAGCAGCTCCAGCTTCTCCTCGGTCAGCTCGCCCATGACGGCGACGCGGTATTCCTTTTCCAGGTCCGACTGCGGGCCGATCACGGCCTTGGCCACGACGCCGTCCTGGGACAGCAGCAGCAGGCCGCGCGAGTCCTTGTCCAGGCGCCCGATCGGCGGCAGCAGGTCGCCCGACTGAGGGATCGGCGCCGGTACCCCGCCCCAGATGTTCTGGCGGGTCAGCAGGCGGGCGGCCGGAACCTGGCCGGGATCCGGTTGGGACGAGACCACGCCCACCGGCTTGTGGATCATGTAGGTGAAGGTGGAATCGAGCTTGGCCGTGGCCCGGTCGGCCAGGGTCAGGGTCTGGCCGGGCAGGATCTTGCGGCCCATGTCCTCGACCACTTCACCGTCGATCGACACCAGCCCTTCGGAGATCAGTGCTTCGGCCTCGCGGCGCGAGCACACGCCGCTCTGGGCCAGCCACTTGTTGACCCGCTGGGGCTCGTCCTCGTCGTAGGTCCGGGTCCAAGCCATCAGCCGAAGCTTTCTTCGAGGCTGGCCAGGCGCTCGGCCTGATCCTCGGCGATCAGCGGGTTGATCACGTCGTCCAGGGCGTCGCCCTCGATGATCCGCGACAGGTTGTAGAGGGTCAGGTTGATCCGGTGGTCGGTCACCCGGCCCTGCGGGAAGTTGTAGGTGCGGATGCGCTCGGACCGATCGCCGCTGCCGACCTGGCTCTTGCGAGCCTCGGAGCGGGCGCTGTCCAGCGCCTGACGCTGCATGTCGTAGAGGCGCGCCTTCAGGTTCTTCATCGCCTTGGCGCGGTTCTGGTGCTGGCTCTTTTCCGAGCTGGTCACCACCACGCCCGTTGGCAAGTGGGTGATGCGCACGGCCGAGTCAGTCTTGTTGACGTGCTGGCCGCCCGCGCCGGACGAGCGGTAGGTGTCGATCCGCAGATCGCTTTCCTTGATGTCGATCTCGACGTCCTCGGCCTCGGGCAGCACCGCGACGGTGGCGGCCGAGGTGTGGATGCGGCCTTGCGCCTCGGTGGCCGGCACGCGCTGCACCCGGTGCACGCCGCTCTCGAATTTCAGCCGACCGAACACGCCGTCGCCGGTGATAGAGGCGACGATTTCCTTGAAGCCGCCCATCTCGCCTTCCGAGATGCTGTCGACCTCGACCCGCCAGCCCTGCAGCGTGGCGTAGCGCTGGTACATGCGGAAAAGGTCGCCGGCGAACAGGGCCGCTTCGTCGCCGCCGGTGCCGGCGCGCACTTCCAGGATGGCCGAGGCGTTCTCGTCCTTGTCCTTCGGCGCCAGCATCAGAGCCAGGTCGTGTTCGAGGGCCGGCAGCTTGTCGTCCAGCGCCTGGATCTCGTCCTTGACCATGTCGGCCATCTCGGGATCGGCGGCCATGACGTCCAGCTCGGCGCGCTCGGCCGACAGCTTTGCCAGGCGCTCAACGGCCTCGGCCACGGGGCGCAGCTCGGCGTGCTCCTTGGAAAGCTTGACGATCTCGGTCCCGTCGGTGGCCGCGCCCATGCGCGCCTCCACTTCGCGGAAGCGATCGAGAACTTGGTCGAGGCGGGCCTGGGGCAGTCGCAAGGGCGTTCGTCGCACGGCTGGAGGATTGGGTCGGTCTGTCTAGAGCCTTTCCAGGCCGAAGGGAATGGAGCCGGCGCGACGTTTGGTCGCGCGCGCGCCAGCTCAGTCGTTCGACTCGTTATCTGAAGCTTAGCCTTATGCGCTCAGGACTAGATTTCGAATACTGAAGTAAAGCGGGGCTGTCGCTGATGACGCGGCTGGAGAAGAAGATCGCCATGCCCATGGCGGCCATCACATTGGCGGCTGTGGCGCTTTTGCTGTGCATGGTCTTCATCATCGCCGAGCGGGTCGACAAGGGGGCGCTAACCCACGACGAGGCGCTGGTGGCGAGCGGCCTGCGGGTCAAGGTCGTCGACATGGAGCGCAGCCTGGTTCCCCAGACCCTGTGGGACGAGGCGGTTCGCCATGTCGACAACCGCTACGACCCGACCTGGGTCCGCGCCAATATCGCCACCTTCCTGATCGACCAGGCCGGCTTCGACGAGATCGTCGTGCTGGACGACGCCGACCAGCTCCTGCTGGCCCAGGCGGGCCAGAATAGCCTTGCTCCCGCCGAGGCCCAGGCGCGGGTCGAGGCCTTCGCGCCTGTGGTCGCGCGCTTGCGGCGGCTGGAGCGCAATGCCCCCCGGCCCGCCGGTCGCAAGGCTGACGACAAGCTTGTTTCGACGGCGGTGTCGGCCAGCGCGACCACGCGCCTAGGCGATGATATCTATATGACCACGGCCGCCCTGGTTCAGCCCGACTTCGGGACCGCCCTGATCAAGGGCGCGCGGGCGCCCGTCGTGGTGGCGGCGACCAGGATGGACGCGCCCTTCCTGAGCGGCTTCGCCAGCCAGTTCCTGTTGACCGGGGTCCATCTGCATCGAGCCGATGCCGAGCGTGAAAAAGGCTTCGCCCACGTGCCGTTGCGGGGCGCGGACGGCGCGGTCGTCGCCACGCTCGGCTGGTCGCCGCCGCATCCGGGCGGTCAGCTGCTGCGCAAGACCCTGCCGCCGCTGCTGCTGGTGCTGTTCGCCCTGGCGGCCCTGTTCGTCGTCCTGGCGCGGCGCGGCCGGCAAGCCGCCGAGAACCTGGTCGCCAGCGAAGCGCGCGCCAAGCACATGGCCCTGCACGACGCCCTGACCGGCCTGCCCAACCGCAGCCTGTTTGAGGAGCGGCTTCACCAGGCGATCGACGGCCTATCGCGGCACGGCGGCCAGATGGCCGTTCTGGCCATCGACCTCGACCGCTTCAAGGCCGTCAACGACACCTACGGCCACGCGGCGGGCGACGAGTTGATCCGCGCCGTGGCCTGCCGGCTGACCTCCGTCTGCCGCACGAACGAGACCGTCGCCCGGCTGGGCGGCGACGAGTTCGGCGTCGTGGCCGCCCAGATCGACGGGCGCGGCGCGGTGGCCCTGGCCGAGCGTCTGGTCGAGGCTCTGTCGGGCTCGCTGGAATTGTCCTGCGGCGGCATTTTCGTCAGCGGCTCGGTCGGCGTGGCCTTGATCGGCGCCGATGAGGCCCATGTGGGCTCGGTCGAGGCCGCGCGGCGTGCCGACGTGGCGCTGTACCGCGCCAAGGACGAGGGGCGAGGCCGCTACTGCTTTTTTGAAGCCGACATGGACGCGGCCCTGCGCGTGCGGCGCGGGCTGGAGACCGACCTGCGCCAGGCCATGCAGGACGGCGGCGTCTGGCTGGCCTACCAGCCTCAGGTCGACGCGGTCGGCAAGATTGTCGGGGTCGAGGCCCTGGCCCGCTGGACGCACCCGACCCGGGGCGCGATCTCGCCCGCCGCCTTCGTGCCCCTGGCCGAGGACTGTGGCCTGATCGACGAGCTCGGGCGCCTGGTCATGCGCCGCGCCTTCGCCGACAGCCTGCGCTGGAAGGGCCTGAAGGTCGCCGTCAACGTCTCGGCCCTGCAGATGAAGCAGGCCGACTTCCCCCGCCAGGTCGCCGACCTGCTGGAAGAGACCGGCGCGCGGGCTCAGGGGATCGAGCTGGAGATCACCGAGGGCGCACTGCTGGGCGACGACGAAACCACCCACGACGCCATCGAGCGCCTGCGCGAGATGGGCTTCTCGCTGGCCCTGGACGACTTTGGCACCGGCTACAGCTCGCTTAGCTATCTGCGCCGCTATCCAATCGACAAGATCAAGATCGACCGCAGCTTCATCACCCCGCTTGGCGAGGACAAGGAAGCGGGCGCCGTGGTCCACGCCATCGTCCGCCTGGCCAAGGCCCTGCATCTCTCGGTAATCGCCGAGGGCGTTGAGACCAATGTCCAGCGCGAGCAGCTGAAGGAGATCGGCTGCGGCCAGGCCCAGGGCTTCCTGTTCAGCGCCGCCGTGCCGGCCGACGCGATCGACGCCCTGGTCGCCGACGGCGGCCGCGTGAAACTAACGACGAGCGCATAGCTGCTGACAACGATTGTCATCAGTATCGATTGAAAACTATCCTGGAGCGGGCTTAAGTCACCGCCTAGCCTGTACGGGTGCGTCCGGCGGGCTCAGCGAGGAATTTCCCATGTCCGTCACCCTCCAGACCGTCGCCGTGACGTCGCTCACGCGCGGCCTTAAGACGCTGCTGCTGCTGCTCGAAAAGGCCAAGGCCCATGCCGAGGCCGCCGGAACCAGCCCCGACGCCTATGTCGAGGCGCGGCTGTTCGAGGACATGCTGCCCCTGTCCGGCCAGATCCAGCGGGTCTCGGACACGGCCAAGGGCGCGGTCGCTCGCCTAACGGGCCTCGATGCGCCGCCCATGGCCGACGAGGAGAAGACCTTCGCCGACCTGCAGGACCGCATCGCCAGGACCCTGGCCTATGTCGAGAGCGTCCCGGCCTCGGCCTTCGACGGCGCCGAGACGCGCGAGGTCACCGTGCCGGCCGGCCCGTTCAC
The DNA here is from genome assembly GCF_002742625.1 of Caulobacter sp. FWC2. NCBI lineage: Bacteria > Pseudomonadati > Pseudomonadota > Alphaproteobacteria > Caulobacterales > Caulobacteraceae > Caulobacter > Caulobacter sp. FWC2. The sequence continues at coordinate 4,184,848 of NZ_PEBF01000001.1, read as the reverse complement.
GCTGCAGTTCACGGGTCTGGACTATCTGCTGGAGTTCGTGATCCCGAACTTCCAGTTCCACGTCGTCACCGCCTACGACATCCTGCGCCACAAGGGCGTACCGCTGGGCAAGCGCGACTTCCTGGGGATTGGGCCGGAACGGCTGAAGGCGGCTTAGGAAAGGGCAGGGGGCCGGAGCCGGCCCCCTCCACCGCCGTTCGTCGGTCCCCCTCCCCCAACAGGGGGGGGAGCGCTATCCCTCCGCCCCGCTTGGGGGCGGACAGACCTGCGTGAGCAGGTCAGGTGGGGGTCTGTGCTGAGTCTCAGAACGCCGGCTTGACCTCGATCGACACTAGCTGGCGCGGCGCGCGCGATGCACGCAGGTCGCCGTCAACCACGAGGCGATAGGGGCCTTCGCGGTCGTCCAGCTTGTGGCCGCCCACGGTGTCTGCGACCACCACCGGATTGGCGCGATAGACCGGATCGGTCTCGGCCAGGGACAGCACGCTGAAGAAGCCGTCGGCGGCGCGGGCGATGATCACCTGGTTCAGGTATCGCCCCATCAGGCGCTCGCCATGCACCACGCCGGCCTGGGCCAGCACGGCGTCGAGCCGGACGCCCTCATAGGTGACGGCCGCGCCCTTGACCGTGATCGTAGCCTTGGCGCGGGGCAGGGCGGCGAGGTCCTTGGGGCTCAGGGTGACGGTGTCGCGACCGGCGACCGTGACCTTGAGATCCTGGGCGGCGGCGCTCGTGGCGAGTAGCGCGGTGAGGGCAAGGGCGAGAAGCAGGCGCATGGGGGGTCCTCGAATTTACCCGAACCTGAGGCAACCCTTCTCCACACGCAAATAGCTTGTCATCCCGGCCGCAGCGAAGCGGAGAGGCTTCCGGGATGACAAGATTTTTGAAGCTCACCCGTGCGACCGCATCGGCGGCGGCGCGGGGGCGTCCGCCAGGGCCTCCAGGCTGACCGGCTTGGCCTTGTGGTCCACGAGCAGCGGATACAGCGACGCCACCAGCAGCACCGCCATCACGATATTGAACGTCCGCAACACCGCTGGGCGATCCAGAAACGGCCGCAGGCCCTGGCCGAACCCCGCCCAAGCCGCGCTGCACGGCGCGCCGATCAGCATGAAGGTTCCGGCCAGAAGCGGCACGAGGGTCCAGCCGCTGCCCTCGGGCGCATAGGTCGTGACAGCGCCGAGCGCCATGGCCCAGGCCTTCGGGTTCACCCACTGGAACGCCGCCGCCTGCAGGAAGGTCATCGGCTTGCGCAGGTCCTTGTCGCTGACCTTGCTGGACGTCCCGATCTTCCAGGCCAGCCACAGCATGTACGCGGCCCCGACCCAGCGCAGCACTTCGTGCAACACCGGATAGGTCCGGAACGCGCCGCCCAGGCCCAGGCCCATGCACAGCACCATGAAGCCCAGGCCGCAGCTGATCCCCAGGATATGCAGCACCGTTCGGCGGAAGCCGAGGTTCGCCCCGGACGCCAGCAGCATCATGTTGTTCGGCCCAGGCGTCCCCGCCGTGGCGAAGCAGAACAGCACGTAGGCGAGCAGCAGTTCGGGGGTCATCTCCGGTCTCCCTTGGAAGGCGTCTCGGTACGCCGACCGAGGTGTCACGGTGATGATTTCCATTGTATCGTGAGTCAAATTGCATATTGTCATCATGACAATAAACGAGACGCACGACACACGTGGCCTGGACCCCAACCCTTCCTGACGGCGGCGCCCCGCTCTACGAGCGGCTGGTGGCGGTGCTGCGCGCCGATATCGGCTCGGGCGTGCTGGCCGCCGGAGAGCGCCTGCCGCCGCAGCGCGAGCTGGCCTATCGCCTGGGCGTGGGCCTGGGGACCGTGACGCGGGCCTATGTCGAGGCCGAGAAGGCCGGGCTGGTCAGCGCCCATGTGGGGCGCGGCAGCTTCGTCAACGCCCCGGCCGAGCACCGACCCCATGAGCGCGATGGCCCGATCAACCTGGCCCAGAACATCGCCGCCCAGGCCCCGGCCGGCGCGCGCCTGCCCGAAGCCCTGGCCCGTCTGCGTCGGCGTCCTGACCTGCTGGAGCACCTGACCTACGCCCCGCCGGCGGGCCATGAGACCCAACGTCGAGCCGGCGCGGCCTGGCTGGCGCGGACCAGCAGCTATGAAAGCGTCGACTGGCGCCGGCTGATCTGCTGCGCCGGCGCCCAGCAAGGCCTGGCCCTGGCGCTGGGCGCGGTTCTGCGGCCCGGCGACGTGATGTTGACCGAGCATCTGGCCTATCACGGCCTCAAGACCCTGGCCCTGCACAGCGGCTGGCGCGTCCGGGGCTTGGCGATGGATAGCGAGGGCCTGCGCCCGGACGCCCTGGAGAAGGCCATCGCCGCGACCGGATCCAAGGTGCTGGCCGTGCTGCCGACCTTGCAGAACCCCACGGGCCGGATCATGAGCCTCGCCCGCCGCGACACCATCGTCGCCATAGCCCGCAAGCACGACCTGACCATCGTCGAGGACGACATCTACGGCGCCTATGCCGAAGGCGCGCCGCCGCCGTTCGCAATGCTGGCGCCGGAGCGGACCTTCCATGTCTCGGGCGTCTCCAAGACTCTGGCGCCCGGCCTCCGCGCCGGCTTCCTGGTCGTTCCGGCCGCCGAGACCTTCGAGCGGGTGCTGGATGCGGTGCGGGTGTCGGTCTATGCGCCGCCAACCTTCGGCGGGCTGATCGCCACCCAGTGGATCGAGGACGGCGGAGCCGACGCTATCCTGGCCGAGACTCGCGACGAGGCCCGTATCCGCATGGCCATGGCCCGCGACCTGCTGGGGCCGGCCATGGAGCCGGTCTATGCCGAGACCGCCCCGCACATCTGGCTGCCGATGAGCGAGCTTGAGGCCGAGCGCCTGGCCGGCCGAGCCCTGCGCGGCGGGGCCGAGATCACGCCGCCGTCGGCCCCGGTGGTCGAGGCCGGTCCCGAGAGCGGCGTTCGCGTCTGCCTGGGCGCGGCGCCGGACCGCGAGACCCTTCGCCGAGGCCTGGAGATCGTCGCCGGGGCGCTGTCGAGCGAAGTCTCGGAGCGCTCCCGGGCGGTGATTTAGGCGTCTACCACAACAGCGTCTTCACCCAGGTCGACCCGTCCGGCGCGATCGCGACGTTCTTGATGACCACCTGGCTGTCCTTGGCCAGCCAGAAGGTCGTCGGCTTCATTTCGGGGTGGTTGTAGTCGGTGGTCACCACCCAGCAGTCGACCTTGCCGCCGGCCGAGCTGGTCAGGACTTCGCTGCCCGTGACCTTGAACACGTAAGCCGCCGGGGCCTCGCCGCCTGGATGGTGGAAGACAACCGAGGCCTCGTAGCCCTTGGCCAGCGGTAGGGCCTGCAGGAACTCCATGTCGGTCTCGAAATTGAAGGCCGGCTGCGGCGAGGCCATGTCGTAGGCGGCCGTCGTATTGCCCTCCATGTCCTTCAACCCGACGATCCGGTCGGGCTTGAAGTCGAAGCCTTCGATCTTGGTCTGGCCGTCCTTGCCGGTGACGCGGCGCTCGTGGGCGAACGGGCGGAAGGTGCCAAGCTCGAACCAGCTGTCGAGCTTTTTCACCACGCCCGGCGTCGAGCCGTCCCAGTGCTGGACGATGTGCAGGCGCTTGACTCCGGCCTTGTCGGGCTCGATGCGGATCTCGCGGGTCCAGACGTCCAGCGGCGTGATGGTGTCGCCCATCTGCCGGTAGCGCAGATAGCGGTGGGTGGCCGGCTGGAGCTTGTCGAACCGCGCCAGCGGCTGGCCGACGGGAACAGGCGTGATGGCGGCCTGCGCCGAAGCGGTCACGGCGAGCGCGAGCGCTGCGCCGAGGGCGACGCGGGAAATGAACGACATGAAAAGCCCCTGAACCAAGAACGCCGGCATGTGAGGCCGAGCGCGGGGCGAGGGCTACTTAAGGTTCGGTAATGCGCCGGTTGAGCGCGCCTAAAGCGCTTTTTCCAGGATCACGAAATGCAGGTCGTCGCGCTGCGGAACGCCGAAGCGTTCGTCCCCATAGGGGAAGGGTTCGGTCTTGCCGGTCAGGCGGTAGCCGCGGCGTTCGTACCAGGCGATCAGCGTGTCTCGCACGGAGATGACGGTCATTTCCATGGTCTTGCCGCCGCGCGCTCTGGCGTGGTTTTCGGCGGCTTCCAGCATCGTACGGCCGATGCCGCCGGCCTGGCGCAGGGGCGATACGGTGACCATGCCGACATACCAGGCGTCGCCCTCGGACGGCTGGACCCACACCGAGGCGTAGGGCTTGTCGCCCTCCGCGTCGCGCAGGGTCAGAAGGGTCGCGCCCGGCGTGGCCGCCAGGTCGGCGCGCAGGGACGCCTCGTCGGTGCGCTGGCCGCCCAGCAGATAGCTCTCGCTGGTCCAGCCCTGGGTCGCCAGCTCGCCGCGATAGGCGGAGTTCACCAGGGCGGCGATGTCGGCCAGTTCGTGGTCCTGATAGGGCGTGAGAAGCGACATGGGCAGCGTCTCTAAGGGCTGAGGCGCTGCAAGGAAAGCACTCTCCTCCCCCAGAAGGGGAAGAGAGAGAAAGTCAGTGGGAAGCCTAGCGCCTCCGCACCCTGTTCCACACCCCGCCGGTCACGCGCCGGACCATGCCGGCTTCGCGCTTGATCATCTCCCAGGGATGGAAGGCCAGGCCTACCGTGTCGGCCATGGCCGCGCCGCGCGCGCCCATCGGCTGTTCCGGGCCGGTGGTGGAGTCGACGGCGGTCTGGTGCTCGATCTCGGCGTTCAGCTCGGCTCCGACCAGGATGGCCATGATCGAGAACCACACCCAGACCATGAAGGCGATCACCGCCCCCAGCGGGCCGTAGGTGGCGTCATAGTGGGCGATGGTGTTGACGTAGAGCGAGAAGCCCAGCGAGCCGGCCAGCCATCCCGTCGCTGCTGCCCCCGCGCCGATCCACACCCACCGCCAGCGGGCCCGGGCCCGGCTGGGGCCGAAACGATAGAGCACGGCGAAGGCTGCGGCGGTGATGGCCAGCACGATCAGCCAGCGGATCGGCGCCCAGATGGCCTCCAGCGCCGACAGATGCGCGGCCTTCAAGAGAAGGGGCGTTACGATCAGCACGCCCGACGCTGCCGCTGCATAGGCCAGGGCGCAGAAGGTGAAGACGTAGCTCTGCAGGGTGCGCGGCACGAGGTGGCGTTTCTCCTCCTCGTCATAGGCGATGTTCAGCCCGTCGAAGAGCGTGCGCATGGAGGCGTTGGCGCTCCAGATCGACAGCAGAAGGGAGAAGCCGAAGGCCACGCCCAGCTTGGCCTGGCCCTGGCTGGCCAGGCGTAGCATCTGCTCGCCGACGATCTGCACCACGCTGGCGGGAAAGACGCCGGCCATGTCGCGCAGCTGCGCCTCGACGGTCCGCACGTCGGCGAACAGGCCGTACAGCGACACGAAGGCGCCGATGGCCGGGAACAGAGCTAGCAGGGTGTAGAAGGTCACGCCCCCGGCCACGGCCGGCAGGCGGTCGACGCCGATCTCCAGCCAGGTGCGCCAGAGGATGTCGCGCCAGCCCAGCAGCGGGATATGGCCGGGATGACGCGCCGCGCGGCCGCGCAAGGGTTCTGCCGCGTCGAACTGGTGCGGCGGCATGGCGCGGTCCTCGGACAGGCCGGGCGGATCGGCGATTGGTTCTTCGCCGGATGTCTGCGGCGGCGTCTTGCGCGGCAGGACCAGCGGCGCGGCCGCCAGCAGCACGATCCACGGCGCCAGGTGGTACGGACGCGACTTCAACCACTTCAAGATCGGACGCGGTGATCCGCCGGCCATGCAACGCCCTCCAGGTCAGCAGAACCCCGCGCGGCGTGTCGCGTTCCCGGTGATGGGCGGCGAAGCCTTGCCATCGGCCCCGTCGTCCACGACCTTCGCGCCATGGACGCCCGTATCGCCTCGCTCTACCGCCACCCCGTCAAGGGCTTCATGCCCGAGCGCCTGACCGCCGCCACGCTGGAGGCCGGGGCTTGCTTCCCGTGCGATCGGCTCTATGCGGTCGAGGACGGCCCCAGCGGCTTCGATCCCGAGGCGCCGGCCCACATCTCGAAGATGAAGTTCACGGTGCTGGCCAAGATCCCGGCCGTCGCCAAGGCCCGCACGGCCTATGACGAGGCCAGCGGGGTCTTTACCGCCAAGGCCGAGGGACAGCCCGACTTCGCCGGCGACCTGCGCACCGACGCGGGCCGCGCGGGGCTCGAAGCGTGGCTGAGCAACCTGCTGGCCGGCGAGATCACGGGGCCGCTGAAGGTGGTCGAGGGGCCGGGCGCCCATCGGTTCATGGACAGCCGCTCGGGCTATGTCTCGATCGTCAACCTGGCCAGTGTGCGCGACCTCGGACAACGGATCGGCCGGGATTTGGACCCGCTGCGCTTCCGGGCCAATCTCTATGTCGAGGGCTGGCCGGCCTGGGCCGAGAACGACTGGACCGGCCGGACCCTGACGGTCGGCGGCGCCACCGCCGAGGTCCTGAAACCCATCGTCCGCTGCGCCGCCACCCACGTGGATCCGACGACGGCCGAGCGGGATGTCGAGCTGGTGAAGGCCCTGTTCGACAACTACGGCCACATGTTCTGCGGGATCTACGTGAACGTCGCGCAGAGCGGCGCTGTGGGCGAGGGGGATGAGGTGGCGCTAGACGAGACGGCTTGAGGCATCCATTTGCTGATGGAGAATACGGGCGACGACGACGCCCTCATGTGTTGGCACATAGAAGATGACGTGGGACCGAAAGATCTGCTTGCGGCAGTTCTCCTCGATCCATTCCGTGGCGACGCCGCGATAGGGATCGCGAGCAATTGTATCGATCGTGGCCGTCAGATCGCGGATGTAGCGGTCGGCCCTGCGTCGCCCCCATTGCTGGACCGTGTAGGCCCAGATTTCACGCATGTCGAAGCGCGCGAGTGGGGTAAGTTCATATCGTTTCACGACTTGGCGTCGTATTCCGCGTTCACTTCGGCAAGGAAATTGTCGACATCGAAAGCCTCTGGCTTGCCGCTGTTGAGGCCCGCCTTCACAGCGGCTCGTAGAGCGGCCATTTTGGCCTCATGGCTTTCAAGGAGCCGAAGGCCGGCCCTCACAACTTCGCTGGCGGAGCCGTACCGGCCTTCCTCCACCTGATCGGCGATGAAGGTCTGAAAATGTTCACTGAGCACGATGGACGTGTTCTTGGTCATGGTCAGCTCCGATCGCCGTAAGAAATACCAAAAACTGGTACCGCTTTCAATCTCGCCTCCGCCCATCCAAAGCGCTAAATCCCCTTCATGACCCTGACTCTCGTCAAAGCCTGGACCGCCGCCAAGGATCGTCTGAAGGACGCAGGCATAGATCAGCCGTCGATCGATGCGCGCCTGATGCTGGAGGTGGCCGCGGGCGTCTCCCGCACCGAGATCGTCACCGATCCCTATCGGGAACTGACGCCCGAGCAGCAGGCGACCCTGGAGGAGTATCTGTCCCGCCGCGCCCGCCGCGAGCCGGTCAGCCACATCATCGGCCGCAAGGGCTTCTGGAAGATCCTGCTGCAGGTCAACAAGAACGTCCTGACCCCGCGTCCCGAGACCGAGGTCATCGTCGACGAGGTGCTGAAGGCCTTCCCGGAAAACATGGCGTTCTCGATGCTGGATCTGGGCGTCGGCTCGGGCACCATCCTGCTGGCGGTGCTGGCCGAGCGGCCGGCGGCCAAGGGCCTGGGGATCGACGCCTCCGCCGACGCCCTGGCCGTGGCCAAGGACAACGCCGCCAGCCTGGACCTCAACACCCGCGCGGCTTTCATGCACGGCGACTGGACGGCGGGCCTGGGCGACGCGGGTTTCGACCTCGTCGTGTCCAACCCGCCCTACATTCCGACGGCGGTGATCGACACCCTGGAGCCGGAGGTTCGCGACCACGAGCCGCGCCTGGCCCTGGACGGCGGGGCCGACGGCCTGGACGCCTATCGCCTGCTGGCGCCGGAGATCCTGCGGGTGCTGAAGCCCGCCGGAATGTTCGCCGTCGAGATCGGCCACGACCAGGCCAAGGACGTCGAAGCGCTGTTCCGCGCGGCCGGCGCCCAGGAGGTCAGAACGATCAAGGACCTGTCGACGCACGACCGCGTGGTCACCGGGGTGAAAAATCCCTTGGAAACCGGGGCGTGAACCGTTAGACGAGTCTTGTCTCCTTCCAGATCGCCAGGTGACGGGAAAAGCAGGCATCCTTGATGCCCGCGAGGCTCCCCTGGCAGGCGCGCCCGGTCCGCCGGTCGCCGCGCCCAAAGAGCAGGGCGGGGGCTCTACGGAAACCAGTGTCTCTGAAACTCACTAGGGTTAAACCCGCTCAGAGACCAGCAAGGCCGGACGCGTCCAGCGCAAGACTGACCTCCGGACAGGTTCAGAAGAGACCATGAGAGATTTCAAAGGCATGAAGCGCCAGCGCGGCCGCAACAATCGCGGTGGCAGCGGCGGCAAGCCTCAACAGCACAACGCCAACCGCGCTTTCGATTCGAACGGGCCCGAAGGGGTCAAGGTTCGCGGCGCGGCCCAGAGCGTCTACGAAAAGTACCAGCAGCTGGCCCGCGACGCGACGTCGTCCGGCGACCGGGTGCTGGCCGAGAACTATCTGCAGCACGCCGAGCACTATTTCCGCGTCCTGCGCGCCATCCAGCCGAATCGTCCGGTGTCCGACATCGTCGGCAAGGACGTGTACGCCGCCTACGAGATCGACTTCGAGGCCGAGCCGCCGGAAGAGCCGGAGGTCGCCGAGACCCCCGCTCAGCCGGAAGGTCAGGGCGAAGGCGGCGAGAACGGTGAAGGCGGCGAACAACGCCGCGACCGCTTCGAGAACCGCGATCGTAACCGCGATCGCGACCGCAACTTCGACAACAACCGTAACCGCGACGACCGTCCGCGCGACAACAACCAGGGCGAAGGCCGCCGTGATCGCTGGCGTGACCGCGACGATCGCGACCGCAACCGAGATGACCGTCCTCGCGATGACCGTCCTCGTGACGATCGTCCCCGCGACGACCGCCCTCGCGATGACCGTCCCCGTGACGATCGCCCGCGCGACGATCGTCCTCGTGACGACCGTCCCCGGGAAGACCGCTTCCGCGACCGTGACGACCGTCCCCGGGACGACCGTCCGCGCGAGGACCGTCCGGTCGCCGCCGAGGGCGACGTCCAGCCGCAGGCGGAAGGCGAGAGCCGCGAAGGCCGCCGCCGTGGCCGCGACCGCAACCGCGATCGTGACTGGCAGCCGCGCGGCGACCGCGATCCGCTGGCCGTGATCGAGCCGGAAGCCTCGCCGCTGCCGACCTCCAGCGCGCCCGCCAGCGAAAGCTCGCCGGTTCTGCGCGGCCAGGACGGCGCCGTCAGCGAGGCCCCGGCCTTCCTGGGCCGCAAGGCCCGCGCGACCGCCGCCGCCGAACCGGCCGCTCCGGCCGCCGAGGCTCCGGCCGCCGACGGCGAAGAGGTCAAGAAGCCCCGCCGCCGCCGCGCCCCGCGCAGCTTCGAAGCCGGCGAAGGCGCTCCGACCAGCTCGGGGCCGGAAGAGGCCTAAGCCTTACCGTTCATCGGAATCCCGACGAAAGGGGCCGCGAAAGCGGCCCCTTTTTCGTCGTGACCGCCGCCCCGCGCGCGCTGAACGAGCTCCGAGATAGCCGCTGAAGGCCACGCTTCCGCCCGACTTCCGCCATCGACCACCGCGCTAGTCCCGCGACCGGGGGTTTAGAGGGGGCGGCCGTGCGGCGACGACGGTGGGGCGTTGTGTTGGGCTCGGTGGCGTTTCACGCGCTGCTGGTTGCGCTGTTCGTGCTCGACCTGGCGCGAGGGCCCGTCGCCGCGCCGGAGCCGCCGGCCATGACCGTCTTCCTGGACCGCGCCCCGCCGCCCGCGAGGCCCCGGCCCTCGTCGCGAGGCGGGCCCAGGGCTCCGAGCGCGACGGTGAAGGCCGAGCCGGCGCCCGCCGCGCCGATCGCCGCTCCCGCCGGCCCCGCTTCGCCGTCGTCTTCTGAAGGCGCGGCTGTCGCCGAGGCGTCGGCGGCCGACCTGCGGGGCCTGGGCGGCTGCCGGCTGGCGACGCTGGACCGGCTTTCCGCCGACCAGCGGGCCCGCTGCCAGGAGCGGTTGGCCCAAGCGATGGACAAGGGGCGGGCGACGCGGCCCAATCTGGACCCGACCGGCCGCTTCGCCCGCGACGCCAGGCCCTATCTGACGCGACCGCCCGAGAACGGCTGCAAGCCGGTCGGAAGCATCAAGCCGGGCCTGATGGGCTCGACCGACGCCACCCTTGGCCTGGGCTGCGCGAAGTCGTTCTAAGCTTGACCGGTTGCGCCCTTGCCGCTCGCCGGAGATAAGGTTCGCGTCGAGTTCGAAACACGGTTCGCCGCGCCCATGATCGCCCTTCGCCGCCTGACCCTGCCGCTGCTGATGGCCGCCGCCTGCGCGGTGTCGGGCTGCGCCTACAATGCCGATCTCGGCCGCGACCAACTGCTGATCGTCAATGACGACAACCTGGCCGCCGATGGCGAGAAGGCCTGGGCCGATACGCTGCGCACCACCTACATCTCCAAGGAGCCGCGCAAGAACGCCCGCGTCCAGGCCGTGGGCCAGCGGGTTATCGCCGCCGCCGGCCTGGCGGGCCGTCCGTGGGACTATGCGGTGTTCCTGGATGAGGCCCCGAACGCCTTCGTTCTGCCGGGCGGCCATGTCGGGGTGACGGTCGGCCTGCTGTCCATGGCCCAGAACGACGACCAGTTGGCCGCCGTGATCGGCCACGAGGCCGGCCACGTCGTCGCCCACCACGCCGCCGAGCGGGTCTCGCAGGAGCGCACCTCGAAGATCCTGCTGGGCCTCGCCGGGGCGGCGGCCGGCGGCACCGACTTCGGCAAGCTGCTGAAGGACCACGGCAACGACGCGGCCAAGTACGGCCTGCTGCTGCCGTTCTCGCGCAAGCAGGAGCTGGAGGCCGATCGCCTTGGCGTCGATTTCATGCAGCGCGCCGGCTACCAGCCGCGCGAGGCGGTGGTGCTGTGGCGCAACATGCAGGCCCAGGACGCCGCCTCGGGCCAGGCGTCTGGCGGCGATTTAAGCTCGACCCACCCGTCGGACGCCGTACGAATTGCCGAGCTGGAGCGTTATCTCGCCAGCAAGGGGTGGTAGGTCTTGTGTGGCTGATGGGCCACACCTAAATGCCCCATCGGAGCGCGTTGTGCTTAGTCAAGGCAGCGCGCCCCGATCCGCCTAGGAAGGGGACATCATGAACATCGATCTCTACTCGGACCGCGCCAAGCAGGCCGTCCAATCGGCCCAGAGCCTGGCCCTCGCGCGAGGCCACCAGCAGTTCGCGCCCGAACACATTCTGAAAGTGCTGCTCGAGGAGAAGGACGGCCTGAGCCGCGCCCTGATCCAGAGCGCCGGCGGTCGCCCCGACCAGTTGGACGGCGGCGTCGAGACCCTGCTGGCGAAGACCCCGCGCGTCGACGGGGCCGGCGGCCAGCTCTACATGAAGCCCGACACGGCCCGCGTCTTCGCCGAGGCCGAGAAGGGCGCCAAGGCGGCCGGCGACGCCTTCGTCACCACCGAGCGCCTGCTGATCGCCATCGCCAAGGAAGGCGCGGACGCGGCCAAGCTGTTCAAGGAGGCCGGCGTTTCGGCCCAGGCCCTGGAGACCGCCGCCAACGCCATTCGCAAGGGCCGCACCGCCGACAGCGCCAACGCCGAGGAAGGCTATGAGGCCCTCAAGCGCTACGCCCGCGACCTGACCCAGGCCGCCCGCGACGGCAAGCTGGACCCCGTGATCGGCCGCGACGAGGAAATCCGCCGCACGATCCAGGTCCTGTCGCGCCGCACCAAGAACAACCCCGTTCTGATCGGCGAGCCCGGCGTCGGCAAGACCGCCATCGTCGAGGGCCTGGCCCTGCGCATTGTCAATGGCGACGTGCCCGAGAGCCTGAAGGACAAGAAGCTCTTGTCGCTGGACATGGGCAGCCTGATCGCTGGCGCGAAATATCGCGGCGAGTTCGAGGAGCGCCTGAAGGCCGTGCTGGCCGAGACCACGGCGGCCGAAGGCTCGATCATCCTGTTCATCGACGAGATGCACACCCTGGTCGGGGCCGGCAAGGGCGACGGGGCGATGGACGCCTCCAACCTGCTGAAACCCGCCCTGGCGCGCGGCGAACTGCACTGCGTCGGCGCCACCACGCTGGACGAGTACCGCAAGCACGTCGAGAAGGACGCGGCCCTGGCCCGTCGCTTCCAGCCGGTCTTTGTCGGCGAGCCCACGGTCGAGGACACCATCTCGATCCTGCGCGGCCTCAAGGAAAAGTACGAGGTCCACCACGGGGTGCGGATCAGCGACAGCGCCATCGTGGCCGCCGCCATGCTCAGCAACCGCTACATCGCCGACCGCTTCCTGCCGGACAAGGCGATCGACCTGATGGACGAGGCCTCCAGCCGCGTGCGCATGGCGATCGACAGCAAGCCGGAAGAGCTGGACGAGATCGACCGCCGCCTGGTGCAGCTGAAGATCGAGCGCGAGGCCCTGTCGAAGGAAACCGACGCCGCGTCCAAGCACCGCCTGGAGAACCTTGAGGTCGAGATCGACGACCTGCAGTTCCGCAGCGACGAGATGACCGCCAAGTGGAAGGCCGAGAAGGACAAGGCCGGCGGCGCGGCGCAAGCGCGTGAAGCCCTCGACCGTCTGCGCGCCGATCTCGCCAACGCCCAGCGCGCCGGCGACTTCGCCCGCGCCGGCCAGATCCAGTATGGCGAGATCCCGGCCCTGGAGCGCCGCCTGGCCGAGGCCGAGCAGGGCGACACCCAGGCCCTGACGCCGGAAGTCGTCGACGCCGAGCAGATCGCCGCCGTTGTCAGCCGCTGGACCGGCGTCCCGGTCGAGAAGATGCTGGAAGGCGAGCGCGAGAAGCTGCTGAAGATGGAGGACGAGCTGCGCGGTCGCGTGGTCGGCCAGGACGAGGCGCTGGCCGCCGTGTCCGACGCCGTCCGCCGCGCGCGGGCCGGCCTGCACGACCCGACCAAGCCGATCGGCAGCTTCCTGTTCCTAGGCCCTACGGGCGTGGGCAAGACCGAGCTGACCAAGAGCCTGGCCGAGTTCCTGTTCGCCGACGAGCACGCCATCACCCGGATGGACATGTCCGAATATATGGAAAAGCACTCGGTCAGCCGCCTGATCGGCGCGCCTCCCGGCTATGTCGGCTACGACGAGGGCGGGGCGCTGACGGAGGCGGTCCGCCGGCGTCCGTACCAGGTGGTGCTGTTCGACGAGATCGAGAAGGCCCACCCGGACGTCTTCAACGTGCTGCTGCAGGTGCTGGACGATGGTCGCCTGACCGACGGCCAGGGCCGCACGGTCGACTTCCGCAACACGCTGATCATCATGACCAGCAACCTCGGCGCCGAATTCCTGGCCAACCAGGAAGAGGGCGAAGACGTGGAAGCCGTCCGGCCGATGGTCATGAACATGGTGCGCGGCCACTTCCGCCCCGAGTTCCTCAACCGGATCGACGAGATCATCCTGTTCAAGCGCCTGTCGCGCGCGCACATGGGCGACATCGTCACGATCCAGCTGAAGCGGGTGGAGAAGCTGCTGGCCGACCGTCGCATGGCCCTGGCCATCGACGCCGAGGCCCTGAACTGGATCGCCGACAAGGGCTACGACCCGGTCTACGGCGCGCGACCCTTGAAGCGCGTGATCCAGAAGGAGCTGATCGACCCGATCGCCCGCAAGCTGCTGGCCGGCGAGATCGAGGACGGCGGCGTCATCGCCGTCGGGGTCGCCGATGGGCAGTTGTCGTTCGGCAAGGCGACGCTGCAGTAAGACCAAGAAGGGCCGCTCCGAAAGGGCGGCCCTTTTTCTTGAGCGCGTGTCGGGGTATTCCCCCGCATGGCCAAAACCACCAAGCTCACCGTCGAGTTCGACATCGAGGTCGATGGAGACCCCTATGTCTGGCGTCTGCACCGCCTGCCGCAGTGGAACTACGACCCGTCGGAGCGGCACGGCAAGGTGCTGGCCGTCCGTCACAAGGAAGGCCAGCGCGAGGCGCTGATCGAGTTCCCGCCCGGCCCCAAGCCCAAGTTCAGCGCCCCGCCGCTGAAACCGTCTCAGGTTCCTGAGCGCACCGTGGCGAAAGCCATCGCCTCGGCCATTGAGGCCGGCTGGGAGCCGCTATCGCGGGGCAAGCCGGTGGTGATCTATGTGGACGAGGAGGGGGCGTAACGCTCCCGCGCCGAAACGCGGGAGCGCGGCCGACGCCTACTTATAGGTGATCGTGCCCGAGCCGCTGAGCTTGCTGAGAGAAACGCCCAGCACCACGCCGGCGAACGAGCCGATCTGCGTGCCGTTGGTCTGATAGAGATCGATCGAGACCTCGCCATCGACGCCGGCGACCGCCTGCATGCGGAAGTCATAGGTTCCGTGCAGGGTCGAGGGATCGACCAGGAAATAGCCGAACACGCTGGAAGTGAAGAGCGCGATGTCCCAGTCGGGGCCGCCCGTCGCGTTGAAGATGACGACGTGCGGCGGCGCGAGGTCGAGGGTCAGGTTTAGGGCCCACCACAGGGCGCCCGACATGCTCAGTATGCCGGCTGCGTCCCACGAGCTGTCGGTATCGGCCAGTTCCAACACGCTTCTGTTGGCCAGCGTGTACGGATGTTCCGGGTTGGCGGCCGCGAAGGCCTTGATCGACTGGATCTTCTCCTGGTGGCGCGCCAGGGCGCTCTGTTGCAGGGAGTCCAGCGTGACGGCGTCGGCTTTCTCGATGACTTGGCTCGAAGACATGTTCTTCACCCCTGTTCGCCCTGAGCGGGCGGCTGCCAATAATGCAACTGCAAAGCGCATATTGCGAGGTGCAACCTATAGGGCTGTTTTACCCCAGGTCAATTTTAAAGAGTATATATCTTAAAATACGTTCCAAGGTTGAGTTTAGGGAGCGCCGCATCCGTCCGCTGCGACACCGGCAATGGGGGATGAGACTTTGAAGACTTACCTCGCCCGCAGTCCCGCCATCATCACGCTGAGCAGGCGTCGCGCGCCAATGTCCCAGCCGGGTTGCTCATAGCCGAGGCTGAGGCCGCTCATCATGCGCAGAATGTCCTCGAAGCCGATGTCCGCGCGGATGTCGCCGGCGGCGTGGGCGGTTTCGGTCAGGCGCTTCAGGGCCGGCAGGATGGTCGCGCTGGCGCTGGCATAGAGCCGCGAGCCCTCGCCCGGATCGGCGCGCAGGGCCGGGGCCACCACGCGCTTGGTGGCCATGTAGTCGATCAGCAGATCCAGCCATGCCTCCAGCGCCTCGCCTCCCGGCCGCCGCGCCAGCAGGTCGTCGGCCGCGTTCGCCAGTTGGTCCAGCTCCCGGGAATAGACCGCCGCCACCAGCGCCTCGCGGGTGGGGAAGTGGCGGTAGAGCGTGCCGATGCCCACGCCGGCTCGCCGTGCGATATCCTCCAGAGGCGCCTCGGCCCCCGTCTCACCAAAGGCCGCCTTGGCCGCCGCGAGCAGCAGGTCGCGGTTGCGCAGGCTGTCGGCGCGGGGCTTGCGGGCGGCCTTGGCCACCGGGATTTCAGAATCTTCGGACATCGACCTTGAAAAACGGAGGCTACCTCCGAATATGTATCCGGAGCCTTCCTCCATTTAATCCTCCGGATCGGCTCGGACAACAACCCTGCAAGGGATCGAGAGAGTCATGAGCAACCCATTCGGCGCCAAATCCACGACCGACGACGTCCTCTCCGGCGTCGACCTCAAGGGCAAGCGCGTGCTGGTCACCGGCGTCTCGGCCGGCCTGGGCGTCGAGACCGCCCGCGCCCTGGCGGCCCACGGCGCCGATGTGGTCGGCGCGGCCCGCGACCTGGCCAAGGCCGAGAGCGCGACTGCCGTCGTCCGCGAAGCGGCAGCCCAGAGCGGCGGCTCGCTGCAATTGATCGAACTGGACCTGGCCAGCCTGGCTAGCGTCCGCGCCGCCGCCGCCGCCCTGGTGGCCGAGGGTCGCGCCTTCGATCTGATCATCGCCAATGCCGGCGTCATGGCCACGCCGCAGGGCAAGACCGCCGACGGCTTCGAGACCCAGTTCGGGACCAACCATCTGGGCCACTTCACGTTCATCAACCGCATCGCCAGCCTGCTTAAGGCCGGGTCGCGGGTGGTGTCGCTGGCCTCGGCGGGGCACCGCTTCTCGGACGTCAATCTCGAGGATCCGAACTTCGAGACGACCGAGTACACGCCATTCGGAGCCTATGGCCGCTCCAAGACCGCCAACATCCTGTTCGCCGTCGAGTTCGACCGTCGCCACACGGCGCGCGGCGTGCGCGCCGTGGCCGTGCATCCGGGCGGCATCCACACCGAGCTGTCCCGCCACCTGGACCCGGCCTTTATCCAGGGCATGGTCGATCAGCTGAACGCCGAGGCCCAGGCCAAGGGCCTCGCCGCCTTCGAATTGAAGACCATCCCTCAAGGCGCGGCGACCAGCGTCTGGGCCGGCGTCGTGGCCCCGATCGACGCGGTCGGCGGCCTGTACTGCGAGGATTGCCACCTGGCCCAGCCGGTCGAGGACGCCTCGGAGCTTCGCAATGGCGTTCGCGGCTACGCCCTCGACCCCGCCAGGGCCCAGGCCTTGTGGGCGCTGAGCGAGAAACTGGTCGGCGAGACGTTCTAGACGCCGAACCCCGCGCTCACGACGGCCCGCGCCACATCCGCCAGCACCGCGCTACGGACGTCGTCATCCGCCGAGCCCTGGTCATGAAACGCCGCGACGAACAGCGGCTTGCGCTTCGGCGGCCAGATCACCGCGATGTCGTTGGTCTGATCCTGGCCGTTGTTGCCGGTCTTGTCGCCGACGGTCCAGCTGCGCGGCAGGCCGGCCCGCAGGCGCTTGCCGCCGGTGCGATTGGCCACGACCCAGGCGGTCAGTTGTTTGCGGGAGGCCGCCGAAAGGGTGTCGGTGGTCAGCAGGGTCTTCCAGGTCTCGGCGATGGCCGTCGGGGTGGTGGTGTCGCGCGGATCGTCGGGCGCGCCGGTGTTGAGCTCGGGCTCGCGGCGGTCGCAGCGGGTGGTCTGGTCGCCCAGCGCCCGCAGGAAGCGGGTGAGATCCGTGGGCGCGCCCAGCGCGTCCAGCAGCAGGTTGGCGGCGGCGTTATCGCTGTAGGTGATGGTCGCCGCGCAGAGTTCGCCGATGGTCATGCCCCGGTCGAGGTGCTTCTCGACCACCGGCGAATTGCCCATCAGGACCTCGCGGCCATAGGTCACCCGGCGGTCGAGGCGCTCGCGGCCCTGGTCGACGCGGCGCAGGATCGCGGCGGCCAGCGGCATCTTGAAGGTGCTGCACATGCGGAAGCGTTCGTCGCCGCGCCAGGCGAACCGGCGGCCATCGTGGGTGTCCAGCACCGCCACGCCCAGGCGGCCGCCGCTGCGTTGCTCCAATTCGTTAATACGTGAGTTAAGGGCGGAAGGCGGCGGGCTGGCGAAGACCGCAGCGTTCGAGCGGCCTGGGGAAAACGCGGGCATGACAACGGGCGCGGCCGCCAGGGCCGTTAGAAAATCGCGGCGATTAACCATTGTGGGGGTCTCCTTGCCCGCCAAACCTGCCCAAGGCTGGTGTTGCCCGCAAACGACGATACCTTGGCGGAGCCATTAGTTCAGCTAGGGTCATCCTGAATGAGCCGCGCCCAACTGCCGTTGAACGCCCTGCGCGCCTTCGAGGCCTCGGCCCGCCACCTGTCGTTCACCCGCGCCGCGATCGAGCTGTGCGTGACTCAGGCCGCCGTCAGCCATCAGGTTAAGGGCCTGGAGGCCCGGCTGGGCGCGGCGCTGTTCCGCCGCCTGCCGCGCGGCCTGGCCCTGACCGACGAGGGCCTGGCCCTGCTGCCCAGCGTGCGGGACTCATTTGACAAGCTGGGCGACGTGCTGGCGCGGTTCGAGGGCGGCCGGGTGCTGGAGGTGCTCAGCGTCGGGGTCGTGGGCACGTTCGCGGTCGGCTGGCTGCTGCCGCGCCTGCCGGCCTTCCGCGAGGCGCATCCGTTCGTGGATCTGCGGATCTTCACCAACAACAACCGCACCGACTTGGCGGGCGAAGGGCTGGACTGCGCGGTGCGCTTCGGCGACGGGGCCTGGCACGGCACCGAGGCCGCGCCGCTGTTCGAAGCGCCGATGAGCCCGCTGTGTTCACCCGCCCTGGCGGAGCGGCTTTCGGACCCCACCGATCTGTTCGGCGAGACCCTGCTGCGCAGCTACCGCGCCGCCGACTGGCCGGACTGGTTCGCCGCCGCGGGCCTGTCGCCGCCGCCGATCCGAGGGCCGGTGTTCGACAGCTCCTGGGTCATGGTCGAGGCGGCCTTGCAAGGCGCCGGCGTGGCCCTGGCGCCGCCGATGATGTTCGAGCGTCACCTGCAGGAAGGACGGCTGATCCGGCCGTTCGAGACTCAGGTGGGCGCGGGCCGCTATTGGCTGACCTGGCTGAAATCCAAGGCGCCGACTCCGGCCTTGCGAGCCTTCGAGGCGTGGATTTGTGGTCTTTCTGAAAACTAAAAAACTGCGGAACCAAACTCCGGACACGGCGCTTGCGCGCGTTATAGAAGTCCGCGAAATAAGCTTGAGTATCAAGGGGCTGGCTTGACCTAGGAGCGCCGGAATCGCGCCCATCTTTGGTCAAGTTCTGCTGTCCGATTTGAGGCTGCGAGCGTTGCAGGACGCCTCGCAGCCCCATTCTACGGACGAGACCCAAACAATGATAGCAAGCACCAAGACAATGATGGTCGCCGCCGCCCTGGTGATGGGCGGCCTGTCGGTCAGCGGCTGCGCGACCAAGAAGTTCGTCAACCAGCAGGTCGGCCAGGTCGAGACGCGGGTCAGCGCTCACGACACCCAGATCGGCGAACTGGACAAGACCTCCAAGGACGCCCTGGACCGCGCCATCGCCGCCGGCAAGCTGGCCGAGGGCAAGTTCCAGTACGCCCTGGTGCTCAGCGACGACTCCGTCAAGTTCCCGGTCAACGCCGCGAACCTCTCGCCAGAAGCGGAGCAGCGCCTGTCGGAATTCACCGAGAAGCTGAAGGCCGACAACAAGAACGTCTACCTGGAAATCCAGGGCCACACCGACAATTCTGGATCCAAGGAATACAACGACGAGCTCGGCGAGAAGCGCGCGGAAACCGTGCGCAAGTTCCTCAGCCAGCACGGCGTCGCCCTGAACCGCATGGCGACGATCTCGTACGGCCAGGACGCCCCGGTCGCCCCCAACGAAACGCGTGAGGGCCGGGCCCAGAACCGCCGCGTCGTGGTGATGGTGCTCAGCTAGTTTTTCGAGTTCCGGAGGCCTCTCACTGGGCGGCATCAACCCAGTGGAAGACCTCAGGGCGGACTCGCCGGCGCGGGAGTGAGCGCCGCGCCGGCGAGTTTTCCGATCTTAAGCCGTCTTGAGGCGAGCCGCCGGCTCGCGACGCGACAGGTTCGGATAGAGCTTGGCCTTGGCGGCCAGCGCGCCGTTCCAGTCGGCGGCGTCGGGCAGCGAGGGGATCGTCACCAGCTCGCCCTGGTCGAAGCCCGCCAGCGCGGCGTCGACCATGTCGTCGACGTCCATGATCGTGTCCGGATCCATCGCGTCGATGTCCGAGCCCGAGCGCTCCCAGATCTCGGTGCGCGTGGCGCCCGGCAGCACCGCCTGTAGGCGCACGGCCGAGTTGGCGAACTGGACGCGCAGGCCCTGCGTCAGATAGGTCACGAAGGCCTTGGTCGCGCCGTAGACCGGCATGCCCAGTTCCGGGATCAGCCCCACCACCGAGGCCAGGTTGACGATCGTGCCCGTATTGCGCGGCACGAAGTTGCGGGCCGCCGCCGCCGCCAGGCGGGTCACGGCCGTGACGTTCAGCTGGATCATCTTCTCGAACGCGTCGGGGTCGGTCGCCACGAAGTCGTTGGCGCCCGCGACGCCCGCGTTGTTGATCAGGGCCGTGATCGACGTGTCGCTGGCCAAGCGCTGCTCGAGCTTCAGCAGGTCGGCCTTTTCGGTCAGGTCGGCCTTGATGACCTCGACCTTGACGCCGGTCTGGCTGCGCAGGCGCTCGGCCACCGCGTTCAGGCGAGCCTCGTCGCGGGCGACCAGGATCAGGTCGTAGCCACGCTTGGCCAGGCGGTCGGCATAGGTCGCGCCGATGCCGGTCGAGGCGCCGGTGATCAGGGCCGAGCCTTTGCTGGTGTTGTCGCTCATGGTGTGGTTCCTCAAATCGTTGGCCGAGGCCCCAGCGGTCCGGCTTGTCCTCTAGCTATGGGGTAACTTGCTTTTCGCAAGTGACCGCCCAAATCTTTTGTCATGAGCAAATCTGAGCGCCCCGCCACCCAATGTCCGGTCGGCCGCACGCTGGAGCGGGTGGGCGACCATTGGACCCTTCTAATCCTGCGCGACGCGGCCCAGGGGCTGACCCGCTTCGACCAGTTCGAGAAGAGCCTGGGTGTCGCGCCGAACATTCTGACGAAACGGCTGGCCGGGCTTGTCGAAAACAAACTTCTTGAGAAGCGCGCCTACAGTGAGCGGCCGCCGCGCTACGAATATCGGCTGACGGACCTGGGCCGCGACTTCGGGTCGGTGCTGACGGCCATGCTGGCCTTCGGCAATCGCCACTTCGCCGTCGAGGGCGTGGCCGGCCAGTTGGTCGACCGCGAGACGGGCCTGGCCGCCGAGCCGATCATGGTCGACCGGATCAGCGGCAAGCCGATCACGGAGGCCAACTTCGCCTACACGCCGGGTCCCGCCGCCGGACCCGAGGTGCTGGACCGCGTGGCCTTCATGGCGGAGCGGCGGGCCAAGGGCTGAAAAGGGCTTGCGCCGGACGAACTTGGCCGGAAACGTGCGCGCCTCGAATTCGCGCTGCCTCCGGAGCTACGATGCGCCTGTCTCTCGTCCTCGCCGCTAGCCTGATGGCCGCGGGCGTCGCCCATGCGGAAACGCCGGCGCCGACCACAGACCAGCCCCTGCTGCGGACCATCGCCGCCGACGTCGATCCCAAGGCGCTGGAGAGCACGATCCGCGCGCTGGTCGGTTTCGGCACCCGCCACACCCTGTCGGACACCAAGTCGGACAAGCGCGGCATCGGGGCGGCTCGCCGCTGGACCAAGGCCCGCTTCGAGGCGATCTCCAAGGACTGCGGCGGCTGCCTGACGATCGAGACGCCCTCGCAGACCTTCACCGGCAAGCGCGCGCCCAACGGCGTCGTGGTGGAGGACGTCCTGGCCATCCAGAAGGGGACCAGCGATCCGAACCGGGTGATCATCATCGCCGGCCACATCGACAGCCGCGTCACGGACGTCATGGATTTCACCAGCGACGCGCCGGGGGCCAATGACGACGGCTCGGGCACAGCGGCGGTGATCGAGGCGGCGCGGGTGCTCAGCAAGCACAGGTTCCCGGCGACCCTGGTTTTCGCGGTCCTGTCGGGCGAGGAGCAGGGGCTCTACGGCGGTAAGGTGCTGGCCGACTACGCGCGCGCTCAGGGCTGGAAGGTCGAGGCCGACCTCAACAACGACATCGTCGGCAACAGCCGTGGCCAGAGCGGGCTGATGGATAACACCCACGTCCGGGTCTTCTCCGAAGGCACCAAGGCCGTCGAGACGCCGGAGCAGGCCAATGGCCGCCGCTACAACGGGGGCGAGGTCGACAGCCCGTCGCGTAACCTCGCCCGGTTCCTGGACGGCCTGGCCGACCGCTATCTCACGAACTTCGACGTGATGATGGTCTATCGCACCGACCGCTACGGCCGGGGCGGGGACCAGGTGCCCGTGCTGGAGGCCGGCTATCCGGCCGTGCGCGTCACCGAGGCGGTCGAGAACTACGACCGTCAGCACCAGAACCTGCGCACCGAGAACGGCAAGCCCTATGGCGACGTGATCGAGGGCGTCGACTTCAACTATCTGGCTCAGGTCACGCGGCTGAACACGATCGCCATGGCCAGCCTGGCCTCGGCCCCGACGCCGCCGACGGACGTCAAGATCGCAGGCGCGGTCAGCCCGGACACCAAGGTCTCGTGGGCTGCGACGCCGAGCGCGGCCGGGCACCGGGTGTGGTGGCGCGGCACGACCGATCCGACCTGGCGCTTCAGCCGCTGGGTTCCGGACGCGGCGACGACCACAACGTTGAAGGACCTGGTGATCGACGACTTCTTCTTCGGGGTCTCGTCGGTCAGCGCCGACGGCTGGGAAAGCCCGGTCGTGTTCCCAGGCCCGGCGGGCAGCTTCGAGAGTCCGCCGCCTGCACCCAAGCCCTAGGCGATCAGGTCCGGATCGTTCCGCTTCAGCCAGGCGGCCGCGTAGGAGCACAGCGGGGTGATCCGCATGCCCTCGGCGCGCGCCGTTTCGGCGACCTTGGTCATCAGCCGTCCGGCGGCTCCGGTTCCACGCAGGGCCGGATCGGCCTCGACGTGCGGGATCACCAGCCGGTGGCCGGAGCGCTGATAGTCGGCCACGGCCAGCAGGCCGTCGACCTCCAGCTCGTAGCGGCTGAGTTCGGGGTTATGGCGGAAGGTGTCGGTCATGCCATTTCCAACGCGTGATCCTCTCCCGCGTTGCGGGGGAGGCGTTGCCGAACTCAGACCAGCTCGATCGCCATCGCCGTGGCTTCGCCGCCGCCGATGCACAAGGACGCCAGGCCCTTGGTCTTGCCGCGCGCCTGCAGCGCCGAGATCAGGGTGCACAGGATCCGCGCGCCCGAGGCGCCGATCGGGTGGCCAAGGGCGCAGGCGCCGCCGTTGACGTTCAGCTTGTCCGGATCGAAGCCGAGCTCCTGCTGGGCGACCATCGGCACGACGGCGAAGGCCTCGTTGATCTCGAACAGGTCGACATCCTCGACGCTCCAGCCGGCCTTCTTCAGCGCCTTGCGCATGGCCGGGACCGGGGCGGTGGCGAACAGGGACGGCTCGTGGGCGTGGGCGGCGTGGCTGACCACGCGGGCCAGGATCGGCAGGCCGAGCGCCTTGGCGACGCTCTCGCGAGTCATGACCAGGGCGGCGGCGCCGTCGCTGATCGACGAGCTGTTGGCCGCCGTGACGCCGCCGTCGCGGCTGAAGGCCGGGCGCAGGGTCGGGATCTTGGCCGGATCGGCCTTGACCGGCTGCTCGTCGGTGTCGACCACCTCGGTCCCCTTGCGGGTGACGACGGTGACCGGGGTGATCTCGGCCTTGAAGGCCCCGCTCTCGACGGCGGCCTTGGCCTTCATCAGGCCCTTGGTCGCGTAGTCGTCCATGGCCTCGCGGGTGAACTGGTACTGGGCGGCGGTATCCTCGGCGAAGGCGCCCATCAGCTTGCCGGGGGTGTAGGCGTCCTCCAGCCCGTCCAGGTACATGCTGTCCCACAGCTGATCGTGGCCGATGCGGGCCCCGCCGCGGTGCTTGGACATCAGGTAGGGCGCGCCGGTCATGCTCTCCATGCCGCCGGCCACCACGACGTCGACCGAGCCGGCCTTGAGGGCGTCGTGGGCCATGATCGCGGCCTGCATGCCGCTGCCGCACATCTTGTTGACGGTGGTCGCCTCCACGGAAAGGGGAAGCCCCGCGCCCAGCGCCGCCTGGCGGGCGGGCGCTTGGCCAAGGCCGGCGGGCAGCACGCAGCCCATGAAGATCTGCTCGACCTTGTCGCCCGCGACGCCAGCCCGCTCAATCGCGGCCTTGACCGCCGTCGCGCCCAGTTCGGTGGCTTTCACCCCGCCCAGGGCGCCCTGGAAGCCGCCCATGGGCGTCCGGGCATAGGCGACGATGACGACGGGATCGGACGCGGACATGGTTTAGCTCCCTGAAGACGTATTTGAGGCGAGATAGGCCTTCATCGCCTCATCATGCGCAAGTGGGTTGCGAGGATGCGATGGGAAAGGGGCGAGGCGCTGTCGACCGAGACCGCCGCGCCTCGCCAGTCGTGCAATAACCGAGATAGTCAATTGCGATAAAAAACCTACTATGGTTCATATTCAAACGCAACGCTCTCTTGCTTTCCCTCGCGGAACGTCTCAACTTCACGAAATGGGCCGCACTGCTGACTATACGAACGAACGATGCTCGGTCGCCGCCACGCTGGAAGTGGTGGGCGACCCGTGGACTTTGCTGATCCTGCGCGACGCCTTCGCCGGGGTGAAACGCTTCGAGCAGTGGCAGGAACGGCTGGGCGTGGCCCGTAACGTCCTGGCGGCGCGGCTGAAGACCCTGGTCGCCCACGGCGTCATGGAAACCCGCCGCTATTCCGAGCGTCCGCCGCGCCACGAATACTGGCTGACCCACAAGGGCCTGGCCCTGTCGCCCGTGCTGCTGACCATGGCCGAGTGGGGCGATCGTCACATCTACGGCCGCGACAAGTCGCCGAACATGTTCCGCCACAAGACGTGTGGCTGCGCCTTCCATCCTGTCCTGGCCTGCGAGGCCTGCGGCGATGTCGTGCAACTCCGTGACCTTGAGCGGACGATGCAGGAAGATTCGCTGCTGACGGTCGGCGAGGCGCTCGAGGCTTCCAAGATCGCGGCGGAATAGTCCCTCAGCCGCGCAGGATCTTCTCCATCGCCTTGCCCTTGGCCAGTTCGTCGACCAGCTTGTCCAGGTAGCGGATTTCGCGCATCAGCGGCTCGGCAACGTCCTCGACGCGGACGCCGCACACCGTGCCCTTGATCTCGGCGCGCGCCGGGTTCAGCCGGGGCGCCTGCGCGAAGAAGGTCTCGAAATCCGTCTTGCTGGCGATCTGGGCCTCGAACGCCTCGGGCGTGAAGCCGGTGAGCCAGAGGATGATCTGGTCGACCTCGGCGCGCGTGCGGCCCTTTCTCTCGGCCTTGGCGACGTAGGCTGGATACACGCTGGCGAAGGCCATTCCGTAGAGGCGATGCTTGGTCGTCACGGTGTGGTCCTCCCCCAATTTCATCCGCCCGCGGTCATTCACCATTTTTGGAAATGATTAACCGCGAACCTTAGCCATTCTTTGGCGTCTGCCTGCGAAAACAGTCACATCAGATTTGAACGCCGCAAGGGGCAGCAAACCATGAAATTCTCGATCGCGATCGCCGCGGGTATCGCCGGCAGCTTCTTCGTCGCTCAGGCCGCTTCGGCCGCCGGCGGCTTCGAAGACCAGATGGGCCGTTGCCTCCAGCAGTTCGCGAACACCCGCGACGCCGCCCAGGTGATGCTGGAATGCACCGCCGACGCCGGCAAGCTGTCGGACTGCAAGGTCGTCGACAACAGCGCCGCCGGCAAGGGTTTCGACAAGGCCGCCATGTGCATCGCCGAGAAGCTGCCGATGGGCGCCAAGACCGGTTCGGTGAAGGTCCCCTTCCGCTTCCCGGGCGGCGCGTAAGCCTCGCTTCGTCAGCTTGACGCAAAACACCCCCGTCGGTTCGCCGGCGGGGGTTTTTCGTATGGGGACCTAGAGCAGCTTGGGCTGAGCGGGCAGGGCGGTCTCGGGCGCCGCGTCGATATCGCCCCGCCGCCGCAGCTCGGTCTCGGCGCTGAAGCGGATATTGACGTCGCGGTCCTGGGCCAGGGTCCGCAGGCTCTCGCCACTGAGCTTGTCCCAGGGACGACCGCGATCGGGACCGGCCGGCACGCGGACCAGCAGCCCCGGCTCGGCGCTCCAGGCCAGCAACTGCTCCAGCGAGGCCGCGTTCAGCATGTCGCGCAGATGGTGGGCGGTGACATAGGCGTCGGGCAGGGCGCGGTGGGCCGGCAGGCCCAGGTCGCGGACCAGGCCCTCGGGATTCCGCTGATAGCGCAGCATCTGGTTGGAGAAGCCCTGCAGATGCGGCCACAGGCGCAGGGCGCATTTCCAGGTGCAGATCCAGAGCGCGTCGCCGGTGAACTTCGGCGTGCAAAAGCGCTGCTCGAACGCCGCGCGATGCGCCGCCAGGGCCTGGACGCCGCCTTCGGGGCGCAGGACCTGAGGCGCGATGTCCTTCCAGAACGGCGCGCCCGCCACGTCGGCGTCGATGATGTGGTGAACGGCCATGGTCTCGGGCGTGATCGGCCGACCGGGATTCACCAAGGCCGCGCCGCGTCCCTCGTCGTCGATCCGCCAGAGGCCGCCCGGATCCTGCACGACATCCTGCCAGCCGATCTCGCAGACATCGTGCGGGCCGGAACCGGCGGTCTCGAGGTCGATGACGCGGACGCGTTGCGGGGACATCGGGAGACTATGATCGCTGGACATCCCAGATCCAACGCCTGGGCGCCACTCAGGCTTCCGGGAGATCCATCTGGCGCGTCGTAGCGGCGATGAAGCCGCCGCCCAGAACGCGTTCGGGATCGGCCGGATCGTACAGCACGCAGGCCTGGCCGGGCGCTACGCCTTCCTCGGCGCCGTCGAACACCACCGAAACCTCGCCGTCACGGATCGCCAGGCGGCCGGCGACGGGTTCACGGGTCGAGCGGACGCGGGCAAGCACCGGCTGGCCGTCCTCGGCGGCGGCCTCCAGGCTGTCCTGGCCGCCCAGCCAGCTGCCTTCCTTGAGGGTGAGGGCGGCGGTCAGCAGGGCTTCGCGCGGGCCGACGATGACCTGGCGCTTGTCGGCGTCGATCTTCACGACGAACAGCGGGTCGCCGACGGCGATGTTCAGGCCCCGGCGCTGGCCGATGGTGTAGCGGGTCACGCCCTCGTGGCGGCCCAGCACGCGGCCGTCCAGATGCACGACGTCGCCCGCTTCAGCGCCGTGCGGGCGGATGCGGTCGATCACCGTGGTGTACTTGCCCTCGGGGACGAAGCAGATGTCCTGGCTGTCGGGCTTGTCGGCGATGGCCAGGCCCAAACCAAAGGCGACGGCGCGCACGGTCGGCTTGTCCATGCCGCCCAGAGGGAAGCGCAGGAAGTCCAGCTGGTCGCGCGTGGTGGCGAACAGGAAATAGCTCTGGTCCTTGGCTGGGTCGGCGGCTCTGCGCAGTTGGGGGCGGTTGCCGCCACCGGCGAACGCGCGCTGCACATAGTGCCCGGTGGCCATGGCTTCGGCGCCCAGGTCGCGGGCCACGTCCAGCAGGTCGCGGAACTTGACCGTCTGGTTGCAGCGCACGCACGGGATCGGCGTCTCGCCGCGCAGATAGGCGTCGGCGAAGTCCTCGATGACCTGCTCGCGGAAGCGGCTTTCGTAGTCGAGCACGTAGTGCGGGATGCCGATGCGCTCGGCGGCCATGCGGGCGTCCAGGATGTCCTGGCCGGCGCAGCAGGCGCCCTTCTTGGTGATCGCCGCGCCGTGGTCGTAGAGCTGCAGCGTTACGCCCACCACGTCATAGCCGGCGCGGGCCAGCAGGGCGGCGGTGACGGTGGAATCCACGCCGCCGGACATGGCCGCGACGATCCGCGTCCCCTCCGGCAGGCCGACGGCCGCGCGCACCTGTTCGACCGCCCGCGCGATGAGCGTGTCGGCGTCGTTAGGGGCGGTCGGGGTCAGCAAGTCGGCGTCCATCGCCGCCATATAGCGGTTAGGGGGCGCTTTTGCGAGTTCTCCTCCCCCGCGATGCGGGCGAGCATCCGCTACTTCAGCACGTTCAGCAGCGACGAGGCCTGCAGGCTGGTGAACACCTGTGCCGAGGCTTGGACGGCCAGCTTGGCGGCTTCCAGGCGGGTCACGGCGTCGGCCATGTCGACGTCGGTGATGCCGCCGACCATGCCGGTCAGGGTGTCGGCCTGGTTCGACAGGTCGGTGGTGGCGGCCTCGAAGCGCTTCTGGGTCACGCCGTTCTTGCCCTGCAGGTCGACCACGCCCTTCTGGGCGGCGTCGAACGTGCTCAGCAGGCCGGTCAGGAACTGGACCTGGGTGTCGTCCAGCTTGCCGGTGAAGTCGCCATTGGCGTCGACATAGGCCTGCACCTGCTTGAAGGCGTCGAACACGTTCGTGCCGATCGCGTCGCCCAGAACGCCGGTCTTGACGTTGGTCTGCTCGTCGATGCGGTTGGTGGTGATGTACTGGTCGTTGTGGAACAGGTCGGCGGTGGCCGGCGCGGCGGTCAGATCGTTCATGGTGGTGGCCGAGGTGGCGGCCGTGTCGGTCTTGGCGCCTGAGAACACGTAGAGCCCGTTCGACTTGGTGTTCAGGCCCTGGACCACGTCGCCGAAGGCGGCGCGCATCTGCTGCATCAGGGTGGTGGCGTTGCCGGCGGCGAGCGCGTTGGCGATGGCCCCGCGCGCGCTCTGGGTGGCGTCCGCGACACGTCCCAGGCCCGTGTCCTGCATCTCCAGGCGGTTATTGACCTGCTTGGACTGGTCGAGCAGGCCGTTAATCCGGTTCTGGGTGCCCCGCATGGCGGTCAGGATTTCGGCGTTCTTGGCGTAGCCCTTCAGGTCGTTGGCGACCTTCTGGCTGGACACCTGGGCGCCGACGTCATTCTGGCGGATCTGCGCCTTCATGAGGTTGGCCGTCATGATGTTGTAGTTCTGAACGGTCGAGACGCGGGTCATGGCTTACCCCAGGAGTCCGGTGAGCACTTCATACATGTCCTTGGTCGCCTGGATCAGACGGGCCGAGGCGTTGAAGGCTTGCTGATAGGTGGTCAGGTTGATCAGTTCTTCGTCGAGGTTTACGCCCTCTTCCGACTGCCGCTGGCTGTCGACTTCGCTGGACACCGCGTCGGCGGCGTCCTTGCGGCTGGCGGCGGTGGCGGACTTGCGGGCGATCGAGCCGCTGAAGTCGGAAGCGTAGCGGTTGACGCTCATATGAACGGCGTCGGCGTCGCCGGCGGCGGAGAAGCCGGCGGTGGTATCGCCGGACTTGGCCAGGGCCAGGGCTCCGCGTCCGTCGCCGACGGCCAGGGCGGCGTTGCCGCCGACGGCCTGGCTCAGGTCCAGCTGGGCCAGGGGCAGCAGCTTCGGGTTCTCGTTCATCGCCTTGCTGACGAAGAACTTCTCGCCCCGCGTGCTGCGCTCGGCCGGGCCAATGCCGAACAGCTGGCTGGCCGAAGGGCCGCCAAGACCGCGTTCCGTGGTGTCGGCCTGGACAGACATCGTCACCGGCGTAACGCCGTTCGACGAGAAGCTCATCTGGCCCTTGGCGTTCAGTGAGAACTGGCCGTAGAGGCCCACGCCGGAGGCGCGGGAGTTCAGGGCGTCCAGCATGTCCTGCATGGTGCCGCCGACGGGCGGGTCGACGACGATGTCGCGGATGCGGCCGCCCTCGACATCGGTCAGGCGGATGGTCATCGAGCCCGAGGTGAAGCCGTTCGGGTCGGCCGCGGTCAGGCCGGTCTCGTACGGTGAATAGCCGTTGGTGCGGAGGATGTCGTTCAGGCCGAAATAGTGGCTGAAGCCCTTGCCGGCCTTGCTCGACGGGTTGGTCGCATCGTCCTGGATGGCCACACCCAGGCCGCCGTTCCCCGTCAGGGTCATGGCCCCGCCCGAGAAGCCGGCCGCGCCCATGCCGCCCATGGCGGTGTTCAGCTGGGCCATGAAGTCGGACGGATTGAAGGTAGGGCCCGCCGCGCCGTTGACGCTCATCGTGCCGGCGTCGAAGTCGATGTCGATCCGGCGCTGGATGACGCCGCTGCTGTCGGTTAGGGCGATCGTCGTTTTGCCGGTGAAGCCGGTCATGGCGGCCGTGTCGTCCAGGCCGGTGTTGCGGCCGGTCATGCTGGTCGGGGCGGGCACCGACGAGGCGGCGTTGGCGGCGCGATTGATCTCCTCGGCCGCGCGCGAGGTGAACTCGCCCAACTGGTCGGACAGATTGACCAGCTCGGTATTGCGGACGTCCAGCAGGCCCCTGATCTCGCCGCTGGAGATGTTCATCGGCGTGGGCTGCACCGAGCCGCTGGCCAGTTGCACGGTCAGGTAGCCGGTGGCCGTGGCCGAGGTCTGGTAGGTCAGCTTGGCCGCGCCGTCGCCGGCCAGGGACAGGCCTTCCGTCGAGCGGACATAGACGCCGCCCAGCTGGCGGGGCGTGACCTGGACGTTCATCAGTTTGGCCAGTTCGTCGACCAGGCTGCTCTGGACGTTCTCGGCTCCGGTGGCGTCGGCGCCGGCCACCTTGGCGCGGGTGATGTCGGTGTTGAGACCGTCGATCTGGCTCAGCAGGTCGTTGACGCGGTCGACATCGGCCGAGATGCGCGTGTCGGCGTCCTTGCCCAGCTTGGACAGCGACGAGGTGATGCGGCTCGATTCACTGAGGAAGTCGTCCACCCGCGTGAGCGCCTGGGTGCGCAGCAGGGAAGAGGACGGATCGTCCTGCGCCGACGAGAAGGCCGAGAAGATGTCGTCCAGGGTCGAGAAGAAGCTGGTGTCGCCGCTGGGGTCGCCGAACAGTTGCTGGGCGCGGTTCAGGGTGTCGTTCACCACCGAGGTGCGCCCGCTGTCCGAGGCGGCGTTCAGGCTGGCCGACTGCAGGAACCGATCGGTCGCGCGCTTGATGGCGTCGATGCTGACGCCCACGCCCATGCCGTTGGACAGCAGGTTCGACTGGGAGATCGTCTTGCGGACGTAACCCGTGGTGTTGACGTTGGCGATGTTGTCCGAGGTGACGCGCAGACCCGTCTGCGCGGCCATCATGCCGGACGTCGCCGTGTTCATGATCGCATTCAGCGACATGCGGCAGCTCCCTTAAGCTGGGCAAACCGCGCAACGCACGACGCGTCGTTGCCCGGCGAAACTTGCCGGGTCGCGGAGGGAATGGCGTTCCCGATATTTACCAAGCTATTGAAATTCATTGCGAAAAGTTCCGGTGGTCGGAAGTTCGACGAGGGATCATGCGCAAGGACGGCGCCAACTGGCCTCGCGACGGGTCGACGCGGCAACTCCCGTCCCTTTCGACCGGGCGGGCTCGGCAAAAAGCGCCGCACGGAGAGCGTATTTGCTTCGTAAACAAGCCATTAAAACGAACTAAAACAGATACTTGACCCGGTTTTGGCGAGTTGGCCCGACCGTTGCGTAAGGGAGGCCGGACAAAGGCGCGTTCGTCATGGACCGCCGTCCCAACCGAGCAACGACTGCGAATGACCGCGATCGCCGCACCCAACGCCGCTCTTCCCGCCGCGCCGACCCCGGTGGTGAGCGCCAAGGCGTCGAACGACGGCTTCGACGCCCTGCTGGCCATCGCCGGCAAGAGCGACGAGGCGCCCGCGCCGCGCGCTCCGTCGCGGACGGAATCGAAGAGCGACGCTCGCGACGACAAGAACGACGCCAAATACGAGCGGGACGCCAAGGCGGCCGACAAGCCCGCCAAGACGGATAGCAAGACCGACGCCAAGCGCGCCGATCGCGCCGACAAGGCGGATGACGCCAAGGCCGCTCAAGACGCCAAGAAAGCCGACGCCGCCGACGCAAAGGCCGATGCGAAGGCCTCGGACAAGGCCGACGCCAGCCAGGACGCCAAGGGCGACGCCGTCGACGACAAGGTTTCGGACAAGGACGCCAACCAGACGGACGCGACGGCCGCCGCCGACGCCGCGGCCCAGGCCGCCGCTACCCTGATCGCCGCCATGACCACCCCGATCCAGACGCCGATCAAGGTTGAAGCCGCCGCCGACGCTCAACCCGTCGCCGACGCGACGGCCACTGTCGCTGACCAGGCCGCCGACTTCGCCGCCGCCGTGCAGACCGCCCAGGCCGGGCCGGTCGCCGCCCAGCCAGCCGCCGCCGAAACCGCTACGCCCGCTCAGGCGCCACAACAGACGGTCGCCGCTCAGGCCCAGGCGACCGCGCCGATCGCCGCCGCGCCGGAAGGCCATGCCGTCGACGCGGCCGCCCTTGAGGCGCTGGCCGCCCTGGCCGGCGACGCCGCCACCCCGGCCTCGACCGACGACCTGACCGCCCCCCAGGCCGCCGACGCCAAGACCGAAACGACCAAGACCCCTGACACCCCGAAGGCCGCCGTCGCCCAACCGGCCACGCCGGCCCCCGCCGTTCAGGTCGCCGCGCAACTGGTCGAAGCGCCTGTCGTCGAGGCCGCGCCGGTCGTCGCCGAAACCGTCACCGCCGACGCCGCCTCGGCGGCTACGGACGTCGCCGCCGAGGCCGCCGCGCCCGAAGCCGCCCAGACCGCGACCAAGACCGCCGAGCCGTCGAAGGCCGCGCAGTCGCCGCTGACCGCCCAGGCCAAGCTCGCTGACGCCGTCGCCGTCGAGACTGCCCAGGCCGTGACCGCCGTCGCCGGCGGCTCGGCTGGCGGTGAGACGACCAACGACGCCAAGGGCTCCGAAAAGGCCGCTGCGACGATCGCTTCGGTCGAGGCGCCGGCCGCCGCCGCCGCGGCTGTCGACACCAACGCCATGGCCGTCGCGGCTCCGGTCGCCCAGGCTCAGGCCGCCAGCGCCTCGGCCTCGGCCGCCGCGCCGGCCCCGGTGCGTGGCTCGCCCGAGACCGTCGCGGCCCTGTCGGCCGAGATCCTCAAGCGCGCCGACAAGGCCACCCGCTTCGACGTGACCCTGACCCCGGACAACCTGGGCAAGGTCGATGTGCGCATCGAGATCGGCCGCGACGGCGCGATGACCGCCTCGATGAAGTTCGACACCCTCCATGCCGCGCAGGAACTGCGCAGCAAGGCGGGCGAGCTGCGCCAGGCCCTGAACGACGCTGGCTTCAACGTCGCCGACAACGGCCTGTCGTTCGATGTCTCCAGCCAGAACAACGGCCAGAGTTCCAACCCCTTCCTCGCCTTCCAGGACTTCGGCGACCAGGGACAGCGCGCCTTCTCCGGCCGCGCTTTCCAGGCCGCCCTGACCGGCGAGGAAGACATCGCCATCACCCCCGCTGACCTGCTGCCCGGCCTGAAAACGGTTGCCGACAGCGGTCTCGACATCCGCATCTAAGGAAGGACCGAGCCATGGCTGACGCCATCTCGTCTCAGAACACCTCTTCGGTCCTGAACAAGATCAACAACTCACGGACCTCGCTCGCCAACAACGAGCAGACGTTCCTGAAGCTGCTGACCACCCAGCTGAAGAACCAGGATCCGCTGTCGCCGACCGACACGACCCAAATGACCAGCCAGATCACGCAGATGACGGGGGTCGAGCAGCAGCTGGTCACCAACGACCTGCTGGCCGCTCTGGTCGGCATGAACACGGGCACCAACCTGTCTGAAGGCGTGTCGATGATCGGCAAGCAGGTCACCGCCACCAGCGACAACTCGACGCTGACGGGGGGCAAGGCCACTTTCTCGTGGAGCCAGCCGGGCGCTTCGACCTCGATGTCGATCGACGTCAAGAACGCCGCCGGCAAGGTGGTCCGCACCCTGAAGCCGGACGACCAGAAGAGCGGCGACCACACCATCACCTGGGACGGCAAGGACGACAGCGGGGCCCAGCTGCCCGACGGCGGCGTCTACACCATCGCCGTCAGCGCCAAGGGCGCGGACGGCAAGGAGATCAAGGCCACGAACGTCAAGGGCCGCACCGAAGGCGTGGTCACGGCGGTCGATAACTCCACCGGCTCGCCGCAGGTCATCATCAACGGCAAGGCCGTCCCCATCGACAACGTCATCGGCATCACCGCCGTAGCCGCCAACTCCGACACCAAGACGGAAGACAAGGCCGCCTAGGTCTCTTCGCCACCCTATCGAACGGGCGTCAGAATGACGCCGACGCGGTCCCCGGAAGACGGTCTTCCCCCGGACCCAAACGCAAACAGCGCTGAACCCTTCGAACCCCATTTAGAAGTAGGATTTCAGTCATGAGCATCAACAGCGCCATGCTCGCCGGCGTTTCCGGCCTGATCGCCAACTCGTCGGCCCTGGCCGCGATCTCGGACAACATCGCCAACGTCAACACCGTCGGCTACAAGCGCTCCAGCGCCAACTTCTCGACCCTGGTGACCTCGGGTTCGAAGAACCAGGCCTACAGCGCCGGCGGCGTGAAGGCCCAGACGCACCAGTACGTCAGCCAGCAGGGCCTGACCCAGTCGACCACCTCGAACCTCGACCTGTCGATCTCGGGCGCGGGCTTCTTCGTCACCACCGAGAAGCCGGAAAACCTGACCGCGACGGACACCCGCTCGTTCACCCGCGCCGGTTCGTTCCAGCTGGATAACCTGGGCTACCTGCGCAATGACGCCGGCCTGTACCTGCAAGGCTGGCTGGCCGATCCGGTCAGCGGCCAGATCACGCCCGACCCGTCGGACCTGATGCAGCTGTCGTCGATCAACGTCGGCAGCGTCGGCGGCACCGCCGAGAAGACGACCCGCGTCGGCATCAACGCCAACCTGCGTTCGGAACAGCCGGTGGCCGCCGCCGTCTCGTACAAGGTCGGCACCGCCGGCTCGCCGTCGAAGAGCAACGTCCAGGACGACAACCTGGTCAGCCACAACTTCGACGTCGTCTACAGCTCTACGGGCGTGGCCAATCCGGTCGGCGCCAACAACGAGTATCTGGTCGACATCAAGGAAAACGGCGTGATCGTCGCCAGCGGCAAGGTCGGCTACGACAGCACCGGCGCGCTGGTCAGCTCGACCATCGACTACAAGGGCGCGGCCACGCCGGCCGGCAACGTGACGGACACGGCGATCAACGCCGCCGGCGACAAGGTCAACCTGGTCGATCTGGGCATCGCCACCGACGCCGATGTCAAGCTGGGCAAGCTGTACGATCCGTCGACCTGGTCGATGTCGGACTACGCCCTCAACAACACCAAGGGCGTCAAGCCGGACTTCGAGATCCAGGTCCCGCTTTCGGACTCCAAGGGCGGCCAGCGCACGGTCACCCTGTCGCTGCTGAAGGGCCCAGGGCCGAACGAATGGTACGCCGAACTGCGCGCCAAGCCGGGCGACCTGGCCAACAACGCCAACGGCATGATCAGCTCGGGCCTGGTGAAGTTCACCACCGACGGCAAGCTGCAGAGCACGGGCAACCTGTTCGGCGGCACCAGCCCGACCTCGATCTCGGTCAAGGCCTCGGGCACCCCGCTGACCGTCCAGCCGACCCCGCCGGTCACCCCGCCGCTGCCGCAACCGCCAATCTGGGCCGACAGCCTGGGCATCGACACCCAGGACGTTCAGATCGACCTTGCCAACGCCGCCGGCGGCCTGACCCAGTACAACAGCCAGTCGGTCGTCCAGTCGGTGAACACCAACGGTACGGCCTTCGGCAACCTGACCAACATCGAGGTGGATGACGACGGCTACGTCTCGGCCATCTTCGACAACGGCGTCACCCGCCGGATCGCCCAGGTCGCTGTCGCTACCTTCAGCAACCCGAACGGCCTGAAGGGCGTGAACGGCAACGCCTATCGCGTCACCAACGAAAGCGGCACCTACAGCCTGAAGGCTCCGGGCTCGGGCGGGGCCGGCGCGCTGGCGCCGTCGACGCTGGAAGCTTCGACGGTCGATCTGTCTACTGAGTTCACGGGCCTGATCACCACGCAACGCGCCTACTCGGCGTCGTCGAAAATCATCACGACTGCCGATCAGATGCTCGAAGAACTCTTGAATATTAAGCGCTGATCATAGGGATTAACGCTCTTTAATTCTTGTGTTTCACATCGAGACACTACTGACTGCTAAGGGAGCCACCCTGTTCAGGCCTTCTTTACTATTGGGATTAAGCCGATGTTATTAGGCGGCGCCTATAGTGAGGCCTCAACAGTGATGGTTGTGGGAAAGGCGTAAAGCCATGTTGCAACAGCAGCGCACGAACAGCCGGGGTGAAAAGTACGTTATCGGTCCTACCGGTGCGCCTCTTACCCTGTCGGATTTGCCGCCGCCGGAAACCCAACGTTGGGTGATCCGTCGGAAGGCCGAGGTCGTGGCCGCCGTCCGCGGGGGTCTTCTCTCGCTCGACGAGGCCTGCGATCGCTACAAGCTGACGAACGATGAGTTCCTCAGCTGGCAGCAGTCGATCGACCGGCACGGCCTGGCGGGCCTGCGGACCACTCGGATCCAGCAGTACCGTTAAAGGTAGGCCGTTCGGCTAGAGGAGGTGCGTCAATGTCGCCACCTCTTGCTACCTCAGAAAACCCTGCAGGCCTTGCGCCACAAGGGTTCGACGACGTTCAGCGGCCGCTCCCGAGAGGGGGCGGCCGCGACGTTTTGGCGCCGCCTCGCGGCCCTTCCGGATCCAAATATAAACGCCTCGTTTACCTTGTACTGGGTAAATCCTGCCTACCGACGGGCGGTTCTCGTTCGCCCTGTCGGTTCCTCCCTCGTGGAGGACCGTGGGATCAAGGGTGAGGCTTCGTGGAAAGCTTTCTGGGTTCGATCAAGCAGTTTGGCGTCGGCCGTCTGGCCGCGATGCTTGGCGTGGGCGCCGGCGTCGTCGCGGTTCTGGTGGCCCTCGTCATGTTCATGGGCAAGGAGCCCAATGAGCTGCTCTATTCGAACCTGGACCTGAAGGAGGCCTCGCAGGTCACCCAGGCGCTGGACCAAGCCGGCATCAAGTACGAGACCAAGGGCGACGGCTCGACGATCATGGTGGCGCGCGACAAGGTCGCAAGCGCCCGCCTGATGGTCGCTGGCAAGGGTCTCGTGAGCTCCGGCTCGATCGGCTACGAAATCTTCGACGGCAACAACGCGCTGGGTCAGACCGACTTCGTCCAGCAGCTGAACCGTCAGCGCGCCCTGCAGGGCGAGCTGGAACGCACCATCAAGGCCATGCAGGGCGTCAACAGCGTCCGCGTCCACCTGGTGCTACCCAAACGCCAGCTGTTCGAGGAAGACGCCGAGCAACCGTCGGCCGCCGTGACCATCGGCGTCGGCTCTCGCGAGCCCTCGTCGGAAATGGTCCGCGCCATCCAGAACCTGGTGTCTTCGTCGGTTCCGAACATGAAGGCCGAGAAGGTCGCGGTCATCGACCAGCACGGCAAGACCCTGTCGGCCCCCAGCGACGACAGCCTGGCCGGCAAGGAAGCCGAGGATCGCCGCACCGAGGCCGAGGCCCGTATCGCCAAGACCGTCAAGGACATGATCGAAGGCGTGCTCGGCCCGGGCAAGGCCCGCGTCAACGTCACCGCCGACCTCGACCTGAACCGCGTCACCACCCAGGAAGAGAAGTTCGACCCGGACGGCCAGGTCGTCCGCTCGGAAAGCACCAACGAGCAGGGCAACAGCGAGACCAAGAACGACGACACCTCGGGCGTCACCGCGACCGCGAACGTGCCGGGTCAGGGCGGCGCCAACGGCTTCCAGCAGCTCGGCTCGCGCTCGAACGCCAACGAGAGCGTCACCAACTACGAGATCTCCAAGTCGGTCACCACGACCGTCCGCGAGCCGGGCACGATCCGCAAGGTCGCCGTGGCCGTGGCCATCGACGGGATCACCGCCCCTCCGGGCAAGGACGGCAAGCCGGGCGCCTACACCCCGCGCACCGCCCAGGAGATCGCGCAGATCGAGGAGCTGGTGAAGACCGCCGTGGGCTTCGACGCTCAGCGCGGCGACCAGGTGAAGGTCACCAACATCAAGTTCCCGCAGCCCGAGGACCAGGGCCTGGAGAAGCAAGGACTGCTGGCCGGCTTCGACAAGAACGACATCATGCGCTTCGCCGAGCTGGGCATCCTGAGCATCGTCGCCCTGCTGGTTCTGCTGTTCGCGGTCCGCCCGTTCATCAAGAACCTGTCGACCCCCGCGCCGGGCCAGATGGCCCTGGCCGGCCCGATCGGCAGCGGCGGCGGCAGCGGGGTCCAGGTGACTCGCCTCGTCACCCTCTCGGACGGCACCCAGCAGCAGGTCGTGGTCGACCAGTCGGGCGAGCCGATCGCCATCGCGGGTCCGACCTCCGACATCGACTCGCGCATCGATATCGCCAAGATCGAGGGGCAGGTTAAGGCCTCGTCGATCAAGCGGGTGTCCGAGTTCGTCGAAAAGCATCCGGACGAGTCGGTCGCGATCCTCCGTAACTGGCTGCACGAGTCGACCTGATGGCCATGAAAGCCGCCGTCACCGATATCAAGAACCTGTCGGGGCCGGAAAAGGCCGCGATCGTTCTGCTCGCCCTCGGTGAAGACCACACCAAGATCTGGGAAGCCCTGGACGACGAGGAGATCAAAGAGGTCTCCCAGGCCATGGCCGGCCTGGGCACGGTCTCGGCCAGCGTCGTCGAAGATCTGCTGGTCGAGTTCGTCTCGGGCATGAGCTCGACGGGCGCGATCATGGGCTCTTACGAACAGACCCAGCGCCTGCTGGCCTCGTTCATGCCGCAGGAAAAAGTCGACGCCTTGATGGAGGAGATC
The DNA here is from genome assembly GCF_002742625.1 of Caulobacter sp. FWC2. Lineage (NCBI taxonomy): Bacteria > Pseudomonadati > Pseudomonadota > Alphaproteobacteria > Caulobacterales > Caulobacteraceae > Caulobacter > Caulobacter sp. FWC2. The sequence goes on along the minus strand of NZ_PEBF01000001.1, from coordinate 4,146,809 downwards.
CGCGGTCCGGCGGGTCGCACCATGTGGGACAAGCTGGGCAACGTGAACGAGGCGGTGCTCGCCAACTACCTGAAGAACGAATACCCGCAGACCGTCGCGGTGGTCCTGTCGAAGGTGAAGAGCGACCACGCCGCCCGCGTGCTGGCCTGCCTGCCGGAAGACTTCGCCCTGGAATGCGTCACCCGCATGCTGCGGATGGAGCCGGTGCAGCGCGAGATCCTCGACAAGATCGAGATGACCCTTCGCACCGAATTCATGTCGAACCTGGCGCGCACGTCCAAGCGCGACAGCCACGAGATGATGGCCGAGATCTTCAACAACTTCGATCGCCAGACCGAAGCCCGCTTCATCGCGGCCCTGGAGGAGCGCAACCGCGAGGCGGCGGAGCGCATCCGGGCCCTGATGTTCGTGTTCGAGGACCTGTCGAAGCTGGACCCGGGCGGCATCCAGACCCTGCTGCGCGGCACGCCGAAGGAACAGTTGGGCCTGGCCCTGAAGGGCGCCTCGGACAAGCTGCGCGACATGTTCTTCTCGAACATGTCGGAGCGCGCGGCCAAGATCATGCGCGAGGACATGGAGAGCATGGGCCCCGTGCGCCTGAAGGACGTCGACGCCGCCCAGGTGGGCATGGTGCAGGTCGCCAAGGATCTGGCCGCCAAGGGCGAAATCATGCTGGCCGGCTCCGGCGGCGACGACGAGCTGATTTACTGAGGCGGATGGCATGAACGACACCCCTCACCGCAGATTCGACTTCGGCACGGTCTTCGACGACCGTGGTCGCGTCGCCTACACTCCGCCGAAGGTGAAGAAGAACTTCACCCTCGAGGAGATCGAAGCGGCCAAGGCCCAGGCCTACCAGGAGGGCGAGCGCTCGTCCGTGGCCCGCGCCGAGCAGGAAGCCGCCCACGCCCTGAACGAGGTGGCCCACGCCATCCGCGAGGCGTTCGGGTCGCTGACCCATGTGGCGCACGAGCACCGCGAAGGCGCGGCCATGCTGGCCCTGGCCTGCGCCCGCAAGATCGCCGACGCGGCCCTGCAACATTTCCCCGAGGCTCCGGTCTCCGCGGCGCTGGAGGCCCTGGCCCGCGAAGTCGAGGCTCAGCCGCGCATCTTCGTCCGGGTTTCGCCCGAGCTGGAGGAGCGCACCCAAGCCGCGCTGGAGCAGGTGGCGACGCAGATCGGCTTCCAGGGCCAGATCGTCGCCCGCGCCGATGGCGCCATGGCCCCCGCGGCCTTCACTTTCGACTGGGGGGAGGGCCGCGCGGCCTTTGATCCAGACGGCGCCGCCCAACGCGTCGCCGAAGCGCTGGAAGCGGCCATCGCCGCCGAAGGTCTCCACGCCGAACCCCTGTTCTCCTGAAAAGGCTGACCTAAGATGGCCGACGACAATCTCCCGCTCGACGAATTCGGAGGCAGCATGCTGGCCTCCGAAATGCCGGTCGAGCTCAGCGACAAGACCGCGTCGGACCTGGCGCCGGTTTTCGACGTCCCGGTCAACATCTCGGCCGTGCTGGGACGCGCCCACATGTCGGTGGCTCAGCTGCTGCAGCTGAACCAGGGCTCGATCCTAGAGCTGGACCGCAAGGTCGGCGAGGCGATCGACATCTACGTAAACAACCGCCTGGTCGCCCGGGGCGAGGTCGTCGTCGTCGACGAGCGCCTGGGCGTGACCATGACGGAAATCATCAAGGACGGCGACCAGGGCTAACGCCCTGCCGTCCGTGAGGGAGTGTAGAAAATGCGGCTTCTGGTCGTCGGAAAACTGAACGGGCAGCTCTCGGTCGCCGTGAAGATGGCGATGAACGCGGGCGCGAAGGTCTCGCACGTCGAAACGACGGAGCAGGCGACCAACGCGCTGCGCGCCGGGCAGGGCGCCGACCTGCTGATGGTCGAGTACTCGCTGGATATCGCGGGCCTGATCGCGGCCAACGAGGCCGAGCGGATGCGGGTGCCGGTGGTGGCCTGCGGCGTCGACGCCGATCCGGCGCGCGCCGCCGCCGCCATCAAGGCCGGGGCCAAGGAGTTCATCCCGCTGCCGCCGGACGCCGAGCTGATCGCGGCTGTCCTGGCCGCCGTCACCGACGACGAAAAGCCGATGGTCGTCCGCGACCCGGCCATGGAGTCGGTCATAAAGCTGGCCGACCAGGTCGCCGCGTCCGAAGCCTCGATCCTGATCACCGGCGAAAGCGGTTCGGGTAAGGAGGTCATGGCCCGCTACGTCCACGGCAAGTCGCGCCGGGCCAAGGCGCCGTTCATCTCGGTCAACTGCGCCGCGATCCCCGAGAACCTGCTGGAAAGCGAGCTGTTCGGCCACGAGAAGGGCGCCTTCACCGGCGCCATGGCCCGCCGCATCGGCAAGTTCGAGGAAGCCGACGGCGGCACCCTGCTGCTGGACGAAATCAGCGAAATGGATGTCCGCCTGCAGGCCAAGCTGCTGCGCGCCATCCAGGAGCGCGAGATCGACCGCGTCGGCGGCTCCAAGCCGGTCAAGGTCAACATCCGCATCCTGGCCACCAGCAACCGCGACCTCGCCCAGTCCGTGAAGGACGGCATCTTCCGCGAAGACCTGCTCTACCGCCTGAACGTCGTGAACCTGCGCCTGCCGCCGCTGCGCGAGCGTCCGGGCGACGTGCTGAGCCTGTGCGAGTTCTTCGTGAAGAAGTACGCGGCCGCCAACGGCGTCGAGGAAAAGCCGATCTCGGCCGAGGCCAAGCGTCGCCTGCTGGCCCACCGCTGGCCGGGCAACGTCCGCGAGCTGGAAAACGCCATGCACCGCGCCGTGCTGCTGTCGAGCGGTCCGGAGATCGAGGAATTCGCCATCCGCCTGCCCGACGGCCAGCAACTGGCGCCCGCGCCGGACGTCGCGGTCGCCCGCGGGGCCCAGATGGCCGCAGACGCCGTCTCGCGCACCTTCGTCGGCTCGACCGTCGCCGAGGTCGAGCAGAAGCTGATCATCGACACGCTGGAACACTGCCTGGGCAACCGCACCCACGCGGCCAACATCCTCGGCATCTCGATCCGCACCCTGCGCAACAAGCTCAAGGAATATGGCGACGCCGGCGTCCCCGTTCCGCCGCCGCAGGGCGGGGTCGGCGCCGCCGCTTAGGTGTGACGACATGGCTCGGCGCCGCGACCATCCGTCCAGCGCCGAACATGGCTAATTCTCGTTAAGGAGATGGCGGCGGACCGCAAATCGCTCCAAGCGCTGGTCTAGCTTTCCCTCCACGGTTCAAGGTTCCGCATGGCCGACGCCGCCGTCCCCAAGACCGCCAGTTCCATGCCCAGCGCCCGGTCGCTGCTGGATGGTTTCCTGCGCGGCGAAATGGGCCTGGCGCTGGGCGTCGTGGGCATCATCGTCCTGCTGATCCTGCCTGTCCCGCCGATGCTGCTGGACATGCTGCTGGCCATCTCGGTGACCGGCTCGGTGCTGATCCTGATGACCGCGATCCTGATCAAGCGGCCGCTGGAATTCACCTCGTTCCCGACCGTCCTGCTGGTCTCGACGCTGTATCGCCTGGGCCTGAACGTCGCCTCGACCCGCCTGATCCTAGGCCACGGCCAGGAGGGCACCGGCGGGGCCGGCGCGGTCATCGAGGCCTTCGGTCACCTGATGATGCAAGGCAACTTCGTCATCGGCGTGATCGTCTTCATCATCCTGGTGGTGGTGAACTTCATGGTCGTCACCAAGGGTTCGGGCCGCATCGCCGAAGTCGCCGCCCGCTTCACTCTGGACTCCATGCCCGGCAAGCAGATGGCGATCGACGCCGACCTGTCGACCGGCCTGATCGACCAGGAAGGCGCCAAGCTGCGCCGCAAGGAACTGGAACAGGAAAGCACGTTCTTCGGCGCCATGGACGGCGCCAGCAAGTTCGTGAAGGGCGACGCGATCGCCGGCCTGATCATCACCGGCATCAATATCGTCGGCGGCATCATCATCGGCGTCGTGCAGCACAAGCTGCCGATCGGCCAGGCCGCCTCGACCTACACCATCATGACCATCGGCGACGGCCTGGTCAGCCAGATCCCGGCCCTGATCATCTCGATCGCCGCCGGTATGGTGGTGTCGAAGGCCGGCGTCGAAGGCTCGGCCGACAAGGCCCTGACGACCCAGCTGGCCATGAACCCGGCGGGCCTGGGCATGGTCTCGGCCTCGTCCGGCATCATCGCCCTGATCCCGGGCATGCCGATCATCCCGTTCGCGGTGCTGTCGCTGGGCGCGGGGGCCCTGGCCTACAAGCGCATCCAGGACGCCAAGAAGCCCAAGCCCATCGATCCGTCCCTGCTCGAGGCCGCCTCCGGGCCGACCGAGGCCGAGGAAGAGCCGATCAGCGCCTCCCTGGCCATCGACGACGTCAAGATCGAGCTGGGCTACGGCCTGCTGACCCTGATCAACGACCTGGACGGCCGCAAGCTGACCGACCAGATCCGCGCCCTGCGCAAGACCCTGGCCGGCGAGTTCGGCTTCGTCATGCCGCCGGTGCGGATCCTCGACAACATGCGCCTGGCCAACCAGGGCTACGCCATCCGCATCAAGGAAATGGAAGCCGGCGCCGGCGAAGTGCGCCTGGGCAGCCTGATGGCCATGGACCCGCGCGGCGGCCAGGTCGAGCTGCCCGGCGAGCACGTGCGCGAGCCCGCCTTCGGCCTGCCGGCCACCTGGATCGCCGACGACCTGCGCGAGGAGGCCACCTTCCGCGGCTACACGGTCGTCGATCCGGCCACGGTGCTGACCACGCACCTGACCGAGATCCTCAAGGAGAACATGGCCGACCTGCTCTCCTACGCCGAGGTCCAGAAGCTCCTGAAGGAGCTGCCCGAGTCGCAGAAGAAGCTGGTCGACGACCTAATCCCGGGCACGGCCACCGCCGCCACGGTGCAGCGCGTGCTGCAGTCGCTGCTGCGCGAGCGGGTCTCGATCCGCGACCTGCCGCAGATCCTGGAAGGCATCGGTGAGGCGGCGCCGCACACCGCCTCGGTCACCCTGCTGGTCGAGCAGGTGCGCGCCCGCCTGTCGCGCCAGCTGTGCTGGGCCAATCGCGGCGACGACGGCGCCCTGCCGATCATCACCCTCTCGGCCGACTGGGAGCAGGCCTTCGCCGAAGCCCTCATCGGCCCCGGCGACGACAAGCAGCTGGCCCTGCCGCCCTCGCGCCTGCAGGACTTCATCCGCGGCGTCCGCGACGCCTTCGAACGCGCCGCCTTGGCCGGCGAGCACGCCGTGCTGCTGACCAGCCCGGGCGTGCGCCCCTATGTCCGCTCGATCATCGAACGCTTCCGCGGCCAGACCGTGGTGATGAGCCAGAACGAAATCCACCCCCGCGCGCGGCTGAAGACGGTGGGGATGGTTTAGGGATCTTGGTCATCCCGAGGGCTGCTTTCGATCCGAGGCGGACCCTAGAAAACCTCTCCTTTAGGGAGAGGGAGGGGCCCGCCGCGAAGCGGTGGGAGGGTGAGGGGTTACGAGGTTTGACGGCGTGCCGGCACTCCGTCGAGCACTGTAACCCCTCACCCCAGCCCTCTCCCTATGGGAGAGGGAGCATGTCCGAAAACCACCTAACACCGCGTCTCGAAACGTCGGCTTAGCCTTCCCGCTCCTCAAGCCGCTTTCGACGCCGCGCCGGGCGCCGGGCGGTACTTCTCCGCGTCGCTCGTGAATTCGGCGTGGCCGTATCGCGCGAGCTGGCGCTTGAGCTTGCCGACCAGCCGGGCGTCCGCCAGGTCGCTCACGACCGGGACGTTCCGCGCCAGGCGGTAGGCCAGCAGTTGGCTGGTCACCAGCAGCGCCACCACGCCGAACATCATGAAGTCGCGCGGGCCGATCTCGACGCCCATGCGCCTGGCCGCCGCGACGTCGCCGTTCATGAAGTTGCGCAGGAAGAACACCTTGGAGAACCGGCGCTCGACCTTGTCGAACAGGCGGTTCTCGGGGCGCTCGTCCGGCGGCAGGTAGGCGTTCAGGGTGGCGCGGACCAGCTCGCCGCATGTGGCGTCGTCGAAACCGGCGCGCAGGGTGCCCGAGCGGGCGTTCATGGTGTCGACCACGCCTTGCGGGGTGTCGGCCAGCAGGTCCTCGGGCAGGCCCAGCAGGAAGCAGCGGTAGCGGGCCAGCTCGACCCGGGCGCGCTCGTCGGCGGTGAAGGTCTTCCGGCCCTGGGCGACGATCTTGTAGCTCATCAGGAAGATCGGGATCAGGCCGGCGGGCATCTGGTCGACCTGCGGGATCGGGATGCCATAGACGCGCACGTCCCAGCGGTCCGAGCGCTTCAGGGCGTTGAACCGCACCATCGAGTGCATCAGGCGCACCATGGCGGCGGCCTTGAAGCCGGCCCCGTGGCGCTCCAGCGAGCCCGGCAGCAGGGTGGTGGTGAAGAAGGTCGCCGTCTCGTTGACCCGGCGGGCGGCGGTGTCGTTCGACAGGGTCCCGGTCAGGGCCATCGGCAGGGCGGCGTACTTGTTCATGAAGGTGGCGATGAACGCGCCGCGGATCGCGAACGGCCCCAGATTGGCGGCGGCGTTGCGGTCCAGCCGCTGGCCCTCGCGCACCAGGTCCATGTCGACCCAGGCGGGCGTGGCCTCCATGTCGGCGATGAAGGCGGCCAGTTCCGGCGGCGCGTCGGGCACGGCGGCGACGCCTTCGTCGCAGGCCTTGGTCAGCATGGCGATCAGCGGCCGGAAGCCATACTGGGGCATCAGGGCCGCATAGGCGTCGGCCACAACGTCGCCCAGCAGGGTGTAGGCCTTGATCAGGGCGACCTTGTCCGGATCGAGTTTACGCAGGCGCGGCGCGACGCTGGCTTTCGGATCGTCGGTGAAGCGTTCGGGCGTGAGGTCGAAATCGATGTCGCCATACAGCGCGGGCAGGGCGGTCTTCTGCGACGCGACCTTGGCGCGGACCTTTTCGAGCGCGGCGTTCATCTGATCTCCTGGCGTAGCGGACCCTTGGCGGATCCTCGTCCCGGCTTCTAGGTTAGGCTCCACGGACCCCCGCGCTACTCGCCTTGTCCGCAAGGCCGGCGCTTCCTGGAGGCCAGGCCGCAAGTGACTGAAAAGACGAGGCGAACGCCGCGCCAGCCGCGCTCCGAGGCCACGGTCGAGGCGATTCTGGAGGCGGCCTTTCAACTTCTCGAGTTGGGCGGGGTCGAGGCCCTGACCACCAACCACATCGCCGAGCGGGCCGGGGTCAGCGTCGGCACGCTGTACCAGTACTTCGCGGGCAAGCAGGCGATCCTGGCGGCCCTGGCTCAGCGGCAGGCCGGCGCCGCCCGCGACCGCATCGCCGAGATCGTCATCGCGGGACCCGAGCTGGGCGCGGTGCGCCTGATCGTCCGCACCCTGGCCACGGCGTTCGAGGGCTCGCCCGCCACGCGCCGCGCGCTGCTGGACGCCCTGACCCTGGCGGGCGGCGACGACGTGGTCATGCGTCACCACCTGACCTTCTTCGATGCGATCGCCGGCAAGACCGCCTTCGGCTTTCCGCTGTCGCCCGAGGCCGGCTTCGTCCTGACCCACGCGGTGGTCGGGCTGCTGCGCGCGGCCACCGCCGAGGCGGAGCTGGCGCTGGATCCCATGCGGCTGGAGGACGAGCTGGTGCGGCTGATGGAGGCCTATATCGGGGCCCTGGTCATGGCTCACGACGCGCGGCGGTAGACCAGCGAGTCGACTCGCCGACGGAACCGTGTCCGCAAGGTCACGTTGTTTTCGGCAAGGGAGGGGCCCTTTCGACGGAGAGAGTGACCATGACCAACAAGATCGCCCTGCTCGCCGCCGCTGCGTCCCTGACGTTCGCCGGCGCGGCCTTCGCCCAGAGCACGACCACCACGACGACCCCGGCTTCGCCCACCACGGGCGCCATGCCGCCGGCCTCGACCACCATGCCGGCGCCGACCCAGTCGACGACCACCATGACGCCGGCTCAGAGCACGACCACCACGATGACGCCGTCGGGTTCGACGACGACTCAGACCACCACGCCGCCTTCGGCCAACCCGGCGGACGCCGCGGGGACGCCGACCTCGGCCAGCGTCGCCAGCTTCAAGGTCGGCTCGGCCGTGAAGGACGCCGGCGGCGTCTCGGTCGGCCAGATCACCGGCACCAGCACCGGCGCCGACGGCTCGACCAACGTGATCGTCGCCAATGGCGGCGTGAAGTTCGCCCTGCCGGCCAACAGCCTGAGCGCGGGCGCTGACGGCAGCGTCTCGACCACGGCCACCAAGGCCCAGATCGACGCCACGGTCGCGGGCGCCAAGCCGCAGTAATGCGCCATCGCGTCTAGGCTGATACAACCGCGAGCCCGCCCGGCATTGCCGAGCGGGCTTCGCACTGCTAGCGATGCAGGCTTATCGGGGCGTTTCTCGCCGATTTGGGGTTCCGTATGCCTCCGGCCAATAAGACTAAGCGTGGGTCGAATTCACTGCTCTGGGATCTTCTGACGTTCGATCGTCTGGTGACCGGGCCGGTGATTCACTTCATCTATTGGGCGGGCCTCGGAGTCGTGGCCCTGTTCGGCTTCTCGGTCGTCGGCGCCGCCGTCGGCCTGGCGCTGAAGGAGCCTGGCGTCGGCTCGCTGCTGCTGGCCTTCCCGGTGCTGATCGCCGGCCTGCTGGTCGCGGGGGCGCTAGTGCTGCTTTGGCGCGCCTTCTGCGAGTTCTACGTCGCCATCTTCCGGATCAGCGAGGACCTGCGGGCCCTGCGCCAGACCAGCGACGCCGACCACGCCGCCATTCGCGCCCGCCAGGCGGCGCAGCCGCCGCGTACGCAGGTCTAGAGACCTCTACTTCGCCACCGTCTTGAGACGATCGCGCAGCGCGCCCATGGTGTCCAGCGGCATGTCGAGGGCGCAGAACAGCTTCTCCGGGATGGAGACCGCCTGATCGCGCAGCGCTCGGCCCTTGTCGGTCAGCGCCACGATGACCCGCCGCTCGTCCTCCGGATCGCGGGTGCGCGCGACAAGGCCGCCCGCTTCCAGGCGCTTGAGCAGGGGGGTCAGGGTGCTGGAATCGAGGTCCAGGGCGTCGCCCAGAGTGCCGACGGTCCGGGGACTGGCCTCCCACAGCACCAGCATCGCCAGATACTGCGGATAGGTCAGTCCCAGGGCGTCCAGCATGGGCCGGTAGAGCCGCGTCATCCGGTTGGCCGCGCCGTAGAGGGCGAAGCACAGCTGGTTGTCGAGGCGCAGGACCTCGATCGGAGCATCGGACGGCGCGGGCTTCTGCTGGGTCATGAGACGATCGCTTAGGCGGCCTTCACGGTGATGGCCACATCGACATTGCCACGGGTGGCGTTCGAATAGGGGCAGACTTGGTGGGCGGTCGCAACCAGCGCCTCGGCGTCGGCTTGGCTCAGGCCCTGGGTTTCGACGTCCAGCGCGACTTCCAGCTTGAAGCCGACCTCTTGCGTGGCCAGGCCGACCTGGCCGGTCACCGTCGAGCCGGTCAGCGCGATCTTCTGGGTGCGGGCGACGTGGGCCATGGCGCTCTGGAAGCACGCGGCGTAGCCGGCGGCGAACAGCTGCTCGGGGTTCGTGCCGGTTTCCTTGCCGCCCAGGGCCTTGGGCATCGACAGCTGAACGTCCAGCAGGCCGTCTTCGCTGCGAGCGTGGCCGTCACGGCCGCCGACGACAGTGGCGCGGGTGGTGTAGAGCGTGGTCATGGGAGCCTCCTTGGCTTGGTGTAATGTGAGCGATTTAATCGTGCGCGATATAATTTCAAGGGGTTCGTGCTAAAAAAGATCGTGCGCGATTTAATTGAGCTTGCGTAACCCCCTCAGTCGGCTTCGCCGACAGCTCCCCCATAAAGGGGAAGCAGGATCCGAGGTTCTCCTCCCCCTTTATGGGGGAGGTGGCCCGAAGGGCCGGAGGGGGCTGCGCGGCCCTAGGCCGCCCAGGCCGCCGCGAAGCGCTTCAGCAGCGAGCGCGCCGGACTCTCCGCGCCAGCTTCGGCCGCTTCGAGGCGCAGGAACAGGTCCCCGGCCTTGTGGGCCGCGCGGGCGGGCAGGCCCTGGCCGGGCAGGCGGACCAGACCGCGGGCGGCGGCCTTGGTCGAGATCCAGGCCGGGCGCGGCCCCAATGGCGTTTCAGCGTCGACTCGGCCGCCCTCGGCCAGCACACGCGGATCAACCTTGCCGGTCAGCCAGATGTCGTCGCCGCGCACCAGGGCGCCGTCCTGGGCGCGCAGGCGGACCTCGAACAACACGCCCTCGACCCGGACCCTGTCGCCTTCGCGCAGGCCGGCGGGCAGCTTCAGCCGCAGGCGGCGGCCGTCGATGGCCAGCTCCTCGGCGCCGCCGCTGACGGCGGTGGCGATGTCGATCTCCAGGAATACGCGGTCGGCGATCGGGATCGGCTGAGCGACCGCCGGCGGGAAGTTGTGCTGAACGACCGGCGTATCCTGCAGCAGGCGGTAGGCTGCCAGCACGTCGCGGAACAGGGCCGCGTCGCCGGTCGGACGGTCGGGATGGGCCCGCTTGGCGGCCTCGCGATAGGCCATGCGCAGCTCGCGCTCGTCCGCGTTCGGAGCGACGCCCAGCAGGGCGCGGGCAGCCGAAAGCGTCAGGGCGGGCGTACGGGTCGTCATGGTCCGACCCTGGCGCCGGATGGTCAACGGCGGGTTAAGTTAAGACTTTAGGGCAAGGTCCCCAAAGGGTTCGCCCTGATGTGGCCCTCGACCGCGCCAGGCTCTATATCGAAGGGCATGAGCGCTGACCCGACCCTGATCCCCGCCTCGCCCAGCGAGGACGACTATGTCCGCCAGGTGACCGAGGCGACGCCGCCGCCCCTGCTGTCGGAAGAGGATCCGTTCGCTCTGTTCGCCGAGTGGCTGGAGGAGGCGGGCAAGAAGGAGCCCAACGACCCCAACGCCATGACCGTCTCGACCGTCGACGCCGACGGCATGCCGGACTCGCGGATGGTGTTGCTGAAGGATGTCGATGCGCGCGGCTTCGTCTTCTACACCAACACCCAGAGCGCCAAGGGCGTGGAGCTGAACGCCCATCCCAAGGCGGCCCTGCTGTTCCACTGGAAGTCCCTGCGCCGTCAGGTGCGGATCCGCGGCGTTGTCGAGCCGGTCAGCGACGCCGAGGCGGACGCCTATTTCGCCAGCCGCGCCCGCCATAGCCAGCTGGGCGCCTGGGCCAGCGACCAGTCGCGTCCGCTCCCGGACCGCCTGGCGCTTGAAAAGCGCGTCGCCGAGATGGGCCTGAAGTTCGGCCTCTCCAAGGTTCCGCGCCCGCCGCACTGGTCAGGCTACCGCATCGTCCCGGTCACGATCGAGTTCTGGCGCGATCGTCCGTTCCGCCTTCACGAGCGGCTGGTGTTCGACCGCGCGGCCGGGGGCTGGACGACGAAGCGACTGTTTCCGTAGGCCAGCGCCCGCTCCGGCTCACCTTACCCCATAGCGCGCCAGGAACGTCTCGACCGCGTCGTCGGCGATGTCCTTGATCGGCCGCCGCGACAGCACTTCGTCGCCGGCCGTGATGCCCAGGACGAGGGTGACGTGGTCGAGCAGGCCCAGCAATTGGCCGGCGGCCCAGGAGGCCTTCTCGACCTTGATCTCGCCGGTCTTGGTCAGGTCGTTGATCACCGAGATCGCCGCGCCGCCCAGTTCGTCGCGGGCGCTCTGCAGGAAATATTCGGCGACATCCTCGAAGCGGCGGCGCTCGGCCGTGACCATCCGGAACATGGCCCGGGTGTCGGCGCGTGACAGGAAGGTCGCGTAGGCGATGGCCAGGGCGGCCAGGCGGGTCCGGGCGTCGCCTTTCACCCGCACAGCCTCGCGCACCGGCGCGCCGACGCTGCTGACCGTTTCCAGCACGATCGCCTTGAACAGGTCGGCCTTGCTGGGGAAATAGGCATAGAGCGTGGCGGTGGAGACTCCGGCGGCGCGGGCGACCACCTCCATGCCGGTGTCGGCATAGCCTTCCTTCAGGAAGAGAAATCGGGCGGAGGCGAGGATCTCCTCCCGCTTGTGTCCCGACCGCTTCAGACCCGCGCCGACAAGCATATGACACTCGCAACTGATGACTTCGATACAATCTAACCGCGAATATGAGGGTTCGGCAAGGCTTGCGCGAGAGGACGCGGACGCGGGTTTCGGCTATGCAGCCCCGGCGCCGGTTTTCGGGCGCGACGAGATGGGAAACTGGGCGTGATCAAGGACGCGGAAGCCGCGCGCGAACAGGAAGTGGCGGCCTGGTTTGGCGACCGAGCGGAAAGCACGATCGAGACCTCGTGCGCCCGGGTGTTCCTGATCGACGGCTCGGCCTTCAAGGTGAAGCGCCCGGTCGATTTCGGCTTTCTGGACTACTCGACCCTGGAGCTGCGGCGCTGGGCGCTGGAGCGCGAGCTGAGCTTCAACCGCGCCGCCGCGCCGGACATCTATCGCGAGGTCCGCCAGCTGAACCGCACCGCCGATGGCGGCCTGGAGATCGACGGCGAGGGCGAGATCGTCGAGTACCTGCTGGAGATGCGCCGCTTCGACCAGAACGGCGTGCTGGCCACTCAGCCCTGGGCGATCGACGACGCGCTCGAGGATTCGCTGGGCCGCACGGTGGCCCGCTTCCACGCCAGCGCGAGCCTGCGCCCGCAAGGCGGCGGCGTCTCGGCCCTGGGCTATACGATCCGCTCCAACGCCAACCTGCTGCGCGGCCTGTCCTCGCGGCTGGGCAAGCAGGCCGTCGAGCGCCTGGTGCATGAGACCGATATCGCCCTGGAGCGGCTGGGTCCGCTGCTGGACGGCCGCGCCGCGGAGGGCTTCGCCCGCCACTGCCATGGCGACCTGCACCTTGGGAACATCCTGATCGAGAACGGCCAGCCCATCCTGTTCGACTGCATCGAGTTCAACGACACTCTGTCGGACATCGATGTGCAGTACGACCTGGCCTTCCTGCTGATGGACCTGGACTTCCGCCGTCGCCGCGACGCCGCCGGCCGGGTGCTGAACGCCTATCTGGACGAGGCCGCCCGCACGTTCGGCGAGGGGCTGTGGACGGGCCTGGCCGCCCTGCCGCTGATGCTGTCCGTCCGCGCCGCCGTGCGCACCCACGTCTGGGCCTATACCGGCGACGACGAGGCCGCGCGGGCGTATCTGAACACCGCGATCGAGCACCTGGCGCCGCGTCCGGTCAGCCTGGTGGCGGCCGGCGGTTTGTCGGGTTCGGGCAAGTCGACCTTCTCGCGCGTCTGCGCGCCGGGCCTGGGCTCGGCTCCGGGCGCTGTGGTCCTGCGCACCGACGAGATCCGCAAGCGCCTGTGGGGTGTTCCCTCGCTGCAGCGCCTGCCGCGCGAGGCCTATACGCCGGAGATGAGCGCCAAGGTCTATGACCAGCTGTTCCACGACGCCGAGCTGTGCCTGAAGGCCCGCCGCTCGGTGGTGCTGGACGCGGTGTTCCTGAAACCCGAGGAGCGCGCCCGCGCCGAGGCCCTGGCCAAGACCTGCGACGTCGGCTTTCTGGGCGTCTGGCTGGAGGCGCCGCCCGAGGTTCTGCGCGCGCGCGTGGCGGCCCGCGTCAACGACGCCTCGGACGCCGACGTGGCGGTGCTGGAAAACCAGCTGACCCGCGAGACGGGTGAGATCACCTGGCGCAAGGTCGACACGGTCAACGCCTTCGAGGACGAGGCTCGGGCGCTGGCGGAGACGATGGGGTAGGGGATTACGCCGCCCGCAGTCCCTCTTTTGGCGGATCCGGGTTCACGGCCCTGACGATCGCCATGATCAGGTCCATCGGCTTGACCGGCTTGCCCAGGTGGTCGTCGAAGCCCATGCCCAGGAACCGTTCGCGGTCGCCGGCCATGGCCGACGCGGTCAGGGCGATGACGGGCAGGGCGGGATCGCCTGCCCGGCCTTGGCGGATCGCCTCCAGCGCGGTGATGCCGTCCATCACCGGCATGTTGATGTCCATCAGCACGCAGTCGTAGTGGCCCGAGGCCATGGCCTTCAGCGCCTCCTCGCCGTTTTCGACGATGGTCAGGGCCAAGCCGGTCGGCTCCAGCATGGCGCGTACGACCAATTGGTTGACGGCGTTGTCCTCGGCCATCAGCACATGGATCTGATCGAGGGTCTCGTCGTCTTCGGCTTCGAGCGCCGGCGGCGGTGCGGCCGCCTCGGCCTCCTCGGCGCGGATGCTGAGCACGAAGCAGGCTCCGACCGGGGCGGGACGCAGGTCCAGGTCGCCGCCCAGTTGGCGGGCCAGGGCGCGCGAGATCGTCAGGCCCAGGCCCGCGCCGCCATGGCTGCGCGAGATGGTCTCGTCGGCCTGGGTGAAGCTGTCGAACACTCGGTCTGCCGCGTCGGCCGGCACGCCCGGCCCGGTGTCGCTGACCGCGAAGCGCAGCATCCAGGCCTCGCCCGCGCGCTCGGCGCCGACGCTGACCCGGACATGGCCCTCGGTGGTGAACTTCACGGCGTTGGACACCAGATTGGTCAGGATCTGGCGGATGCGCAGGGGGTCGGCGAAGATCCAGGTCGGGACCTCGGCGCTGAAATCGGTGAACAGCGACAGGCTTTTGAACTCCGCCGCGTCGCGCCAGGTGTCGACCACCTCGGCGACGATGGCGCGGGGATCGACGGCTTCCGGGGCCAGCTCGACGCGGCCGGTTTCGATCCGCGACATGTCCAGCACGTCGTTGAGCAGCTGCATCAGGCTGTCGCCCGACCGAAGCATCAGGGCGACCTGCTCGCGCTGGGCGGGGTTGAGGTCCGAGCGTTCCAGCGCGTGGGCCATGCCCAGCAGGCCGTTCATAGGCGTGCGCAGTTCGTGGCTGGTGACGGCGATGAAGGTCGACTTGGCGCGGGCGGCCTCCAGGGCCCGCTCGCGCTCCTCGCGCAGGCCCCGGGTCAGCGCGTCCATGCGCTGGGCGGCGGCGCGGTTGCGCAGAGCGACGTTCAAGGTCACGCCGATCAGCAGCACCAGCGACCAGCGCGTCGCCTGGGTGGCCATGTCAGCGCCGGCCATGAAGAAGAACGGGAAGACGATCAGGCTGACCACGGGCATCAGCCCGCTGATGATCAGCAGGGCCAGCGGCTGGTGACGATACTGTTGGGCGAAGACCAGCTGGCCGCACCAGATGGCGACGGCGGCGATCTTCAGCCGGTCGGAGCCCTGCAGCCAGAGCAGGCTGGCCAGGGCGGCCCAGCTGCCGTTGACGGGGATCGCGGCCAGCATGAAGGCGGCGCGATCGCCACGCGACACCGGGCGGTCCCGGCCGAAGTTGCGGGTGGCCAGGGTGGCCAAGCCCTCGGCGAACAGAAAGCCAGCCAGCCAGGCGACCGCGGCGGTCGCGCCAAGGCCAAGACCGACGACCCCGGCCGCCAGACAACCGGAGATGAGACGCGAAACGCCGAGCCGCCGGATGTCGGCGCCGACCTCGTCCAGTCTCTCATCCGCCAGAGTGTCGGCCAGCCAGCGCACGCCATCGCCTCCTGTCGGCGAACCACATTCGCCTACGAAGAACTATCAAGTGATCGCAACCAAGAGTCTCTAAATGCGTCCTGCGGCCGATTGGCGCGGTGTTGTCGGGTATCCGATCAATCGCGACATCGGACGGTTCTCTTTTCGCCCTTGGGGCGCTGCGCGTTGCGTGTTGCGCCGCACACCGATAGCCTTGCGTGAACAACGATAAGCCGCCGGGAGTAACGTTCAGATGCAGGGTTTGATGCAGCACGGGGCCCTGACCCTGGACAAGATCATCGACCACGCCGCCCAGTGGCACGGCGGGCGCGAGGTGGTCAGCCGTTCGGTCGAGGGGCCGATCGTGCGCACGACCTATCGCGAGATCCGCGACCGCGCCAAGCGGGTGTCCAATGCGCTGCTGTCCCTGGGGATCAAGCCGGGCGACCGCGTCGGTACGCTGGCCTGGAACACCGGCCGCCACATGGAAGCCTGGTACGGCATCATGGGCATCGGGGCCGTCTGCCACACCCTGAACCCGCGCCTGTTCCCCGAGCAGATCGCCTGGATCGCCGACCACGCCGGCGACCGGCTGATCTTCACCGACCTGACCTTCCTGCCGATCATCGCCGCGATCCTGCCGCGTCTGCCGCATGTCGAGCACGTGGTGGTCTTCACCGACCGCGACCACATGCCGGGAGAGTTCCCGCTGGCGGGCGAGGCTCCGCGCTTCAAGGGCCTGCTCGCCTACGAGGACCTGATCGACCAGCATGGCGCCGAGTGCGCCTGGGGCGGCTTCGACGAGGGCACGGCGGCGGGCCTCTGCTACACCTCGGGCACGACGGGCGACCCCAAGGGGGTGATGTACTCGCACCGCTCGAACTTCCTGCACACCCTGATCACTCTGCAGCCGGACGTGATGGGCCTGTCGCAGAAGGACGTGATCCTGCCGGTGGTGCCGATGTTCCACGCCAACGCCTGGGGCGTGGCGTTCTCGGCCCCCGGCTCCGGCGCCAAGATCGTCATGCCGGGCCCCAAGATGGACGGCGCCTCGATCTTCGAACTGCTGGACACCGAGGGCGTGACCTTCTCTGCCGCGGTGCCAACCGTCTGGCAGATGCTGCTGCAGCACCTGGAAGCCACGGGCGCCGAGTTGCCGGTCCTGAAGAAGGTGGTGATCGGCGGGGCGGCCTGTCCCGAGACCATCATCCGCGCCTTCCAGGAGACCTATGACGTCGAGGTGGTCCATGCCTGGGGCATGACCGAAACCTCGCCGGTCGGGACCCTGTCGGTGCTGACCGACGAACTGGAAAAGCTGCCCTACGACCAGCAGATGCCGTATCGCCTGAAGCAGGGCCGGCCGCCTCTGGGCGTCGAGCTGCGCCTGACCGACGACGACGACAATCTGCTGCCGCATGACGGCCAGGCCTTCGGTCACCTGAAGATCCGCGGCCCGATCATCGCCGCCGAGTACTTCCGTGGCGCCGGCGGCAAGATCCTCGACCAGGACGGCTTCTTCGACACGGGCGACATCGCCACGATCGACGAGCATGGCTTCATGCAGATCACCGACCGCGCCAAGGACGTCGTCAAGTCCGGCGGCGAATGGATCAGCACCATCGAGATCGAGAACATCGCCGTCGGCCATCCCAAGGCCGCCCTGGCCGCGGTGGTTGGCATGCCGCATCCCAAGTGGGACGAGCGGCCCGTGCTGCTGGTCAAGCTGAAGGCGGGCGAGACGGCGACGAAGGTCGAGTTCATCGACTTCCTCCAGGGCAAGATCGCCAAGTGGTGGATGCCGGACGACGTGATCTTCGTCGACGACATCCCGCTGGGCGCGACCGGAAAGATCGACAAGAAGCTGATCCGCAAGCGCCTTGCCGACGAAGGCTACAGCCTGCCGGAGGCGCCGGTTCAGCCGACGCCCGCGCCGCCGCCGCCGCCACCCGAGCCCGAGCCTGTTGCGACCCAGACCTTGGCCGCCGCCGATGGCGGCCACGGGGCCGTCATCTACGCGCCCGAACCGGTCGAGGAGGTCGAGGCCGACACGGTCCTGTCTGCGCCTGAGCCGGAAATCGCGCCTGAGTCGGAGCTCGTCGCCGCGCCTCCGCCGGAGCCTGAAATCCAGCAGGTCTCGGCCACCGACGCGATCATCGCCGAGGCCACCGCCATCGCCGCCGCCGCGGCGCCGCCCGAGAAGCTTCCCGAACCCGAGGCCGAAGCCACCGCCGTCGCCGAGGTCGCGACGCCGGAGCCCGAGCCTGTCCAGATCAAGGCCGAACCCGAACCGCCGCTGCGCCTGCGCGAGCCGGATCCGGCCGAGCCGTCCAAGCCGACGCCCGTCCTGGCCGACGCCGGCGAGGCCCTGCCGTTCGCCATGCCGATCACGCCGGGCAAGCGCGGCAAGGGCAAGGCGGCCGCCAAGGCCAAGAGCGAGGCGGCGGGCAAGGCTTCGGGCAAGCCGCCCCGCTGGGCGTCGCTCTATCTGGACCTGGCCCTGCTGATCGCCCTGGCCCCGGCCATCCTGGCTGGCGGCGGCGCGCTGGGCGTCAAGCTGGGCATGATCCCCTTGCCGCTGGGCTACACGGCCATGACCCTGGACTGGGCGCCGCGGCTGGCTTTCATCAGCGTCGCCACCGGACTGATCGGCCTGATCATCGCGCTGAGCGCCGGCTTCGGCCGGCTGTGGAAGGGCGCGGTGCTGGCCCTGGCGATCACGGCTGCCACCTTCGGCGTGATGGTCGCGGCCAAGGCGCTGGGCGGCCAGTCGCCGCCGATCCACGACGTGGCCACCGACTGGAAGACGCCGCTGGGCTTTTCGGACGCGGCCATGGCCGCCCGGGGCGGCTCGGCGGAGATCGTGGTCGACGACCCCAGCCTGCCCGTGGGCTCGGCCGCCTATGCCGGCCGCCGCCTGGCCGAGATCAACGCCGAGACCTGTCCGGCGGCCCGACCGCTGGTCAGCGAACGCGCGCCCGGCGACGTCTACGAGTCGATCAAGGCCGCCGTCCTGGCCTCGGGCATGACCCTGGTCACTGACGATCCGATGGACGGCCGCCTGGAGGCCAACGGCAGCAGCTTCTGGTACGGCCTGACCGATGACCTGGTGGTCCGGGTGCGTCCGGACGCCCGGGGCTCGCGCCTCGACATGCGCTCGATCGGCCGCGACGCCGGGCCGGATCAGGGCCGAAACTGCGCGCGGATCGGGACGCTGATGACGGCGGTGCGGGGGCAGTAAGGCTAGACCGCCTCAGGCCAGCCGGTACTCCGCGTCCAACCCGGGCTCGCCTGGCGTCACGACCCGCCCCTCGCGCACCAGCTGGATCATGTGGGCGAACACCGAGTGCGCCGCTGCGGGGTGCAGGCGCGGATCCACCGCAGCATAGAGGCTGGGCACCATCGCCTTGATGGTGGTGAGGCCCGCGCCCAGCGCCTCCAGGATCTGCGCCGCGCGCGCGCGGCGGTGGGCGACATAGGCGTCGATGAACGGCGTGACCTCGCGCACCGGCGCGCCGTGCGTGGGCCACAGGACGTCGAAGTTCCGCGCCCGCACCTTGGCCAGACTGGCGAAGTAGTCGCCCATGTCGCCGTCGGGCGGTGTGATCACCGTGGTCGACCAGCCCATGATGTGGTCGCCGCAGAAGAGGGCGTTTTCTTCCTTCAGCGCGAAGCAGATGTGGTTGGAGGTGTGGCCAGGGGTCATCACCGCCTCCAGCGTCCAGCCGGGGCCGCTGATCACGTCGCCGTCGGTCAGCGTCACGTCGGGTCGGAAGCGGTCGTCGGCGCCTTCCTCCAGCCCCGGGGACGCCGCCTCGCCGTGATCGGCCGGCGCGGGCAGGCCGTGGACCTTGGCGCCGAACGCCTGGGCCAGCGGATGGGCGAGGGGGGAGTGGTCCAGGTGGTGATGGGTGACCAGGACGTGGGTCACCCGATCGCCGGCCAGGGCGGCCTTCAGGGCGTCGAAGTGCTCCGCCAGGTCCGGACCCGGGTCGATCACCGCCACCTCGCCTCGGCCGACGATGTAGACACCGGTGCCGGTATAGGTGAACGGCCCCGGATTGCGGGCGATCACCCGCCGGATCAGGGGCGAGACCTGATCACAGCGGCCATATTCGAAGTCCAGCTCGCGAACGAAGGGGATCATCGGAGCGCTCCTGTTCGACGCAGGCCGGGCGGCGCCGGTCTTGCGTTTTAAGCTTCCAGTAACCCTGGAAGGATCGGCCATGACGGCGGACGCGGCGATTTTTGTCTCAAAACGGCTCCAGCGCGCGGCCTTCGCCATCCTGTGTATCATCGTGGCGCAGTTCGCGCTGGCCAGCTGCCAGCCCGAACCGACGCCTATGGCGGCTCGCGAGTCGGCCGCTTTCTAATCCCCTCAGCCGGGCAGCACGCCCGAGAGGTCGTAGCCCGCTTCACGGCCCTGGCTCACCAGGGTCTCACGATCCTCGCCCGCCAGCGCCTGGCCGATCGACCAGGTGACGATCGAGCGCGTGCCCGAGCGGCAGAAGGCCAGCACCGGTCCGCCGGCGCTTTCCGTGGCCGCACGAACGGCGTCCACCTGCTCCTGGGTCGGGCCGCCCCGCACCGGTACGTGCAGATAGTCCATCCCCGCGGCGCGGGCGGCGGCCTCGATCGTCGCGCTCGACGGCTGGCTGGGGTCCTCGCCGTCGGGACGATTGTTGATCACCAGAACGAATCCCTGCGCCGCGGCGAGGGCCATGTCGGCCTCGAAGACCTGCGGACTGACCGAAAGGGAGTCGGTGACGCGTCGAAATTCACTCATCGGTTCTTGGAGCTCACATCGCGCGGCGTGCTCCGCCGCATCGGCATCTTCACGGGCGACAGGCGCCTAGGCAATGGTCAGTGCTGTTCGTCTCGGTGCGCGCCAAGGCGGCATTTGTGAAGAGTTTGTGTCGCCATTAGCGCCTTAGTCAAAAGAGATTTGTGTCAAATCACGCCGTTACGGGCATGATTTTGTGTCTGTCAATTCTGGCCGGTAATTTTCTCGCTTGATTTTCTTCGAAACAATAGCGGCCTGAACGGCGTTCCTCGAGGTCGGAATAGCCCCATTAAAACAAAAGCATGACCAAGATTTTGCGCGAGCTTCTGAACCTTCAGTATTCCAAGTGAGCAACGGTCTCCGGAAAAGCGGCGGCCCTGTGGCGATTTTGCGACAGGCATCGGCGATGTGAATTACAAATTTGCAATGACAATTGACCCTCGGCGTCGCGCCCCCCTAACGTCGGTCCAACCGGAGAAATGTTTTCCGGGACACTAGTGATCTCGTGGCGCCGTTCGGCGGTTTTCCGCTCCAGGTCGGGCAAAGTTTCTAGAGGGGTTCTGTCCGACTTGCCGCTCGCGCCACGCTCAGAGGGGATTTGAAGAGCATGGAATTCAACAAAGGTAGCGCACGCGCGCGCCTCGCGAAGGGCGTGAGCCGCGCCGCGCTCGGCATTGCGCTGAGCGTTTGCGTCACCGGGGTCGCCCTGGCGCAAGCGTCGTCGGGCGCCCTGCGCGTCACGGTTACCGGCCCGAACGGCCAGCCCCTCGCGGGCGCCACGGTTCTGGTCAAGTCGCCGGACAGCATCCAGCCGCGCACGGGTGTGACCGACGCCGAAGGTAAGGTTCGCGTCAGCGGCCTCGACCCCGCGACCAACTACACCGTTACCGTGACCTCGTCGGGCTATAACGACTTCAGCACCAGCAACGTCGCTGTCGTTTCGGGCCAAGACCGCTCGGTCGGCTACGCCCTGGCCACCCAAGGCAACACGATCGAAGAAGTCGTCATCACCGGCCGTTCGCTGGCCGCCGTCGACGTGACCTCGGCCACCGTCGCCACCACCCTGACGCTGCAGACGGTGGAATCGCTCCCCACCGGCCGTAACTATCAGAGCTACCTGCAGCTGGTTCCGGGCGTGAAGCCCTCGTCGGGCGGCAACCCGTCGTCGCGTTCGGGCGTCAACTATTCGGACGTCGGCGGCGCCATCGGCTCCTCGACCGACAACGTCTACTACATCGACGGCGTGAACGTGACCGACCCGCTGACGGGTACGTTCGGTTCGAACTTCAACTCGGAAATCATCCAGGAACAGCAAGTCATCGTCGGCGGCGTGCCGGCTGAATATGACGGCGGTTCGGGCCTGATCTCGCGCGTCGTCACCAAGTCGGGCTCGAACGAGTGGCACGGCTCGGTCAACTACTACCTGCAGAACGACAGCCTGGTCGCCAAGGACAAGCACTCGACCTCGGGTGGCTTCAAGACCTACGACACGGCGTTCACCCTCGGCGGTCCGATCATCAAGGACAAGCTCTGGGTCTTCGGTTCGTACCAGAAGAAGCACCGTTCGGACGAAGTGCTGAACGCGACCACGGGTGCGGTTCAGCGTACCGTCACCAGAGACGACAAGTACGCCTTCTTCAAGGCGACCTGGCAGATCACCGACAACGACCGTCTGACCGGTACGTTCTTCAACGACCCGACAAAGATCAGCGGTTCGCGCACGGCGACCACGTTGAACAATCGCGACACGGCCCAGAACGCAGGCGGCGACAACTACAAGCTCGACTACACCCACACGTGGAACGATCTGTCGATCAACGCCTACTACTACAACCACAAGGCCGAGCTGACGACGCTGGCTGCCGACCAGACGCTCCGCGACACCCTGTCGTTCAAGACGGCGGGTTCGACCAACGCCCAGCGCAACCTCGGCGGCTTCGGCAGCAACAGCGAAACGCACCGCGACTCTGAAGAATATGGCGTGAAGCTCGAGTACTACCTCGACACCGGCTTCGGCAGCCACACCTTCAAGGGCGGCTACTCGACCTCGAAGCACATCTACAAGAGCAACTCGACCGTTCCGGGCGGCGCGACCTACAACTCGATCGCTCTGATCGACTCGGGCGCCACGTTCCAGGACTACACGACCGGTCCGGGCTGGACGGCGCGCCTGCTCGCCTCCGGCGACGTTCCGCGCATCATCGCCGCCATGACGGCCAGCCCGAACGCCGCGCAATTCCGCGCCGCGCTCGATACCGACGCCAACGGCGTGATCTCCGCCGCCGAAGTGAACGCCCTGCGCTTCAACTCGACGGCCGGCAACCCCACCGGCAACGTCAATACCTACCGCGCGGTTCGTTCGGTCAACGCGCCCTACGCCATCAAGAGCGAAGGTGAAACCGTCTATCTGCAAGACACCTGGACCCTGAACCAACTGACGGTCGCCGCCGGCGTTCGCGCCGAAAAGTGGAGCCACTTCAGCTCGGCTGGCGACAAGCTGTTCACGTTCGACTGGAAGCTGGCTCCGCGCATCAACGTCGTCTACGACGTGACCGGCAACGGCCGCAGCAAGGTCTATGCGTTCTTCGGTCGCTACTATGACCCGATCCGTTCTGACATGGCCAACTTCGCCGGCAACCTGAACGGCCCGGTCACCGAAGAGCAGCTGTACGTGGCCAACCAATGGTTGACCTTCCGCACCCGCGGCGGCGCGGTGACGCCGGACTCGGTGTTCGGTCCGGCCACCAAGACCCCGTACACCGACGAATACATGATCGGTGGCTCGACCACCTTCGGTTCGTCGATCAACGTCTCGACCTCGCTGACGCGCCGCGTCACCAAGAACATCTTCGAAGACTACGATCTGGCGATCTACTCGGATCCGACCTGTACGGTCGCGACCTGCGGCGCGGCGCCGAACAGCTCGGCTTCGCCGGGCACCCCGTTCTACCTGCCGTACTCGTACTTCGGTTTCTCGTCGAAGCCGAACGCGAACTACGTCCTCGGCACCCTGGCCGGCGGCAAGCGTGAGTACACGGGCTTCGAACTGACGGTCACGAAGTTCAAGACCACCAACTGGTTCGGCCAGATGTCCTACACCCGTAACTGGGCGGAGGGTAACACCAACTCGGACGGTAACGCCGACTTCCAAGGCGACCTGATCGCCGTGGATCCGCGCGCGCCGAACATGTGGGGCCCGCAAGCGGGCAACATCAAGCACCAGTTCAAGGCCTATGGCGCTTACGACACCCCGTTCGGCCTGCAGGTCTCGGGTGTGTTCAACTGGAACAGCGGTTCGCTCTTCACGCCGGCCGTTCCGGTCAGCGGCCGTTACTTCGCTCCGATGGCGCTGTCCTGGTACGGCGGCGTGCAGGACACCTTCGTCCTGCCGGGCGGCGTCGGCAGCGGCAAGAACCCCTCGTACTATACCTTCGACATGCGTCTGAAGTACGAGCACTCGGTTCCGGGTCTGGGCGGCAAGGTCGAGTTCTTCCTCGACGCGTTCAACATCCTGAACAAGCAGTCGGCCAACAGCGTCCAGAAGCTGGTGAACGGCGACGGCACGTATAACTACGGTGTCGCCAACGGCTGGGTCGAACCCCGCCGCTTCTACCTCGGTGCCCGCTACTCGTTCTAACCGAACGTAGCCAAGTCGATCCAAGGCGAGCGCCGGTGCGAAAGCACCGGCGCTTTTCTTTTGCGCCTAGCCGTGGGGGAGACGGAAGCTTTGCTCCGCGCCGGCCATGGCCAGGGTCGCGCGACGCGCTTCGGGGGTGACAAGGCGCAAGGGTTAGGGACCTCTTCGACCCTTCCAGACCTAGTTGGCGCACGGTGAGCAGCCAGGCGCCCAAGGCCTGATGTCGCCGGCGCCGATTCCTGGACCCGAAGCCTCTTAGGCGACGTCCACCCTAACCGGTGGGGCTTTTTGATTTGAGCGCCAGCCTAGCGGAAGAAGCCAAGACAGAACTAACTTCCGCTCGCCGGCTCGTCATTGTCCTAGGGGGGCGGGTCATCAGCCGAGGCCGCCTGATATGGTGGAGGCCCGCCGCCACTGACGACGGGCCTACCGGACGAATTCAGGTGCAAACACCCACGATATCGTCATCGTAATCCGAAGTCTCGTCTCCGACTTGCCGGACGCTTCCGTCGCAGTAGTAGCGAATATAGCCCACTTGAAATCTGTGTGGCGTCGGATCGTACGGGACATTCGGGCCGCTATTGTCAACATAATACGTGCTGTAGAAGGTCACCTGCCGGTAGAAATTAATCCTCGCTGTCGAGACTGTGGGGATCGCGGAAAGTGCCAGAGCAGCTACCAGCGAGGCTGTAACGAAGCGCTTCATGCATAATCTCCTGAACGGGCGAAACTGCCAGCAACAACTGCACCATAGATTGAGCAGATGCACAAACGCGAGTTGATGACTCGCTGTGAGTAACTTGAGGTGGCAATTTAGCCTCCACCTTGCTCGGACGTTTCAAAGGGCACTATGCGCTAGCGGCCGCCGTTGGCGCGCCTCCAGGAACGCCATTTTCGTTGGAGGCGCATCGCGCGCTCGGACCGCGTTTTGCTGGTGGGCTGATACGCTAGAGGTCGATCTGCTCGGACATCTCCACCGCGTCATCCACCTTGATGCCAAGGTGTCGGACCCATGTCGCCGCACTGTAAGAGCGGGCGTATATAGAGGGCCACGAAAAAGCCCCGACGCTGGCGGCGTCGGGGCTCTCGTCGTCTTTGACGGATGTGTCGGTCGCCTTAGCGGATCGGCGTATCCGCCAGCACCGAGGCGCCGCCCGGAGCGGCCCGCAGGCGGGCCTTGGCCATCTCGTCCAGGATCGCCTGGGAGCGCGGATCGCCCAACACCCAGGCGGCGGCCGCCAGGGTCTTGGCCGAGGTCTCGGAGACGCCCAGGAAGCGCTCGAAGGCCTCGAACGGCGACTTGCCGCCATCCATGCGCTTGAGGCGCACATCGTCCTTCAGCTTGGCCAGGGCCTTGGCCTTGTCAACCGCGTCGTAGAAGCCGCCCAGTTCGTCGACCAGGCCCAGTTGCTTGGCCTGTTCGCCGGTCCAGACGCGGCCCTTGGCGATCTCGCGAACGCGCTCGGGCGGCAGGTGACGACCCTCGGCCACGCGGGCGACGAAGCCGGCATAGATCCGGTCCATCCAGCCCGAGAACTTGGCGCGCTGGTCGGGCGTGAAGCCGTCGCCCTGACCGAAGGCCTCCGAGTAGCTGCCGCCGACATGCAGGGGCTTGGTGTCGACGCCGAAGCGGGCCAGGGCGTCGCCGACGGCGAACTTGCCGCCATAGACGCCGATCGAGCCGGTCAGGGTCGAGGGCTGGGCGACGATGGAATTGGCTTGGCTGGAGATCCAGTAGCCGCCCGAGGCCGCATAGGTCCCCATGCTGACCACCACCGGCTTGCCGGCCGCCTTGGCGGCCCTCACCGACGACAGGATCTGCTCCGAGGCCGTATCCGAGCCGCCGGGCGAGGAAACGCGGAAGACGATCGCCTTGACGTCCTTGTCGTCGATCGCCGTCTTGAAGGCCTGGGCCACGTTGTCGGAGTAGACATTGCTGTCGCCGCTGAACGGCGAGCCGCCGCCATCCGCGCCGGTGACGATGGCGCCCTCGGCGCCGATCACGGCGATGGCCGGACCCGTCTTGACGGTCGGTGGCTTGGAGCGGGCGGCGTAGTCATCGAAGTCGACCAGCTTTGCCCCTTTTCCGGCCTTGTCGAGGGCGAAGGCCTGGATGTCGCTGACCTGGCCCACCTTGTCGATCAGACCGTTGCCTTGGGCTTCCTGAGCGCTGTAAGGCCCCGCCTCGAGGGTCTTGGTCAGGGCGGCCGGATCGCGCTTGCGGTCGATGGCCGCGCTGGCCATGGCCGTGCGATAGACCGAGCCCATCCACGACAGCGTCGATTCCCGGTGGGCCGGCGTGTAGTCGCTGTAGAGATACGGGTTCACGGCGTTCTTGTACTCGTAACGCTGCTCGTACTCGGCCTTGACGCCGTACTTGTCGAAGAAGCGCTTGAAGAACATCGACTCCGACGAGACGCCGACCGCCTGGAAGCTCGAGTCGGGCTGCATCCAGAACTCGCTGGAGGCCGCGCCGAGCATGTAGGTCGAGGTGACCATGCCGGACGGATATAGCCCCTGGCTGTGGGCGTAGATCGGCTTCTTGCCGGTCTCGCGGAAATGCTTGAACGCCAGGCGCAGTTCGTCGGCCGCGGCCGGGGCCATGCCGCCCTCGGGCAGCCGCACCAGCACGGCCTTGACCTTGTCGTCCTTCTCGGCCCGCCGCAGCGTCTCGATGATCGACATCACCGAATCCCCGCCGCCGCCGAACGCTGCGAAGGGGTTCTGGGGCGCCTGGTCCGACAGGCCGCCGCGCAGGTCCAGCTGTAGCACGGTGTGGGCGGGAACGGGGGCGGGCCGCGCCGCGCCGGCGGCCATCACGATGAGCAGGAACGGTATGCCGACCACGAATAGCAGGAGACCGACGAAGACGCCGGCGACGGTCAGGAAGAACTGCTTCATCGGAGGTCCTGTGAGCGAAACCAGCGACAAGCTAACCGCTGTTCGGGTTGCGACCAAATGAACAGCGCGCAACGCGAGGGGGTTCCAGCGAGTCGCAAGTCGGGCGCCGCTTTCGCGGCGCCTAAACTTATGAATTTTGGGCTATTTTCCCGCCTCTGGTTGGCGGGGAGCAAATGGTCGGAGTGGCAGGATTTGAACCTGCGACCCCTGCGTCCCGAACGCAGTGCTCTACCAGACTGAGCCACACTCCGACTTGGAGGCCGGCCTTATAGGTGGCGGTTTCGGAGGGCGCAAGCGCCTTTTTCGAGGTTCGTGTGACAGCCCGAAAAAAGTTCTGAAATGGGATGTTGCATCCATCCGAGTCGTGAGCTATTTCCACCGCCTCGCCGAGCCCTGAGGGGTTTCGCCGTTCCTGCTGGGGAATGGTGTAATGGTAACACTGCGGTTTTTGGTACCGTCATTCTAGGTTCGAGTCCTAGTTCCCCAGCCACTTCCTTCCATGACTAGCAGGACTGATTTTCAGTCCTTGGATACGTCTCCTAGCCTGGGATAGGCGCGGCGAGCGTTTCCTCGCACGCGTGGCCGTCTTGCGGGATTTTGCGATCCGATGATTGTCGAGCAGGACATGCGAGGCGCTCTCGCCATCACAGCGCTCCGGGGTCGAAAGCGGCGCTGTTTCGAGCCTCGGGCACGCAGCATGTCCCCGTATTGACCCCGGCGACGCCAGAACTCTTTCAGGTCCAGTTCGCAGTTGCGAGATAGAAGGTTCGCTCGCTGGGGTTTAGCGCATCGAACCGATGCCTGATAACAGCGTTGTCATCGATATAGTTGGCGAAAATTGGCGTTGCTGAACGAGCTCAATGACAGTCAATTGTTACAGTAATTCACGAATTCGCTCACAAATCGCCGGCAAACTACTTGTGTTTCTCAGGCGACGGTGTAATTGCGGATAAAAGGGGAATGGAGTTGTGATCGTGGAAGATAAAGCTACCTTAATCGAACTCACCGCCGAAATCGTGGCCAACTATGTGGCCAATAACGTTACGCCGGTTTCCGAACTTCCTGCGTTGATCCGTGCCACGCACGACGCTCTGGCCGGTATTGGCGCGCCGCCGGCGCCCACGGTCGAGGCCGTGACCAAGGCGACTCCGGCTCAAATCCGTAAGAGCATCACGCCGGAGGCGCTGATCAGCTTCGAAGACGGCAAGCCCTACAAGACGCTGAAGCGCCACCTGACCACCCACGGCATGACCGTGGCCGAGTACAAGGCCAAGTGGGGCCTGCCGAACGACTACCCGACCACGGCCCCGGCCTACAGCGAAGCCCGTTCGGCCATGGCCAAGGCCCTCGGCCTGGGGCAGGGCGGCCGCAAGGGCAAGGTTACGCGTTCGCGCAAGGGCTGACCGCTCAACAGCCTAGATAAGACGAAGGGGACGCTGGCGGGCGTCCCCTTTTTCGTTTCGCCCTCTCCCGCAAGGGAAGACGGAAAGTCTAGGCGACGCCGCGCGCTTCGGCTTCGTCCGCCTCTTCCACGGCCAGCACCCGGGCCAAGGCCTCGACCAGGCGGGGAATCTCGACGGGCTTGGGCACAAGGGCGTCCATGCCGGCGTCGGCATAGAGCGTGCGCTCGTGGGTCAGCACGCTGGCGGTGACGGCGATGATCGGCGTGCGGGGGCGGCCGGTGCGTCGCTCGCCCGCGCGGATGGCCTGGCTGGCCTCCACCCCGTCCATGACCGGCATATGCACGTCCATCAGGATGGCGTCCCAGCGGTCCCTCTCCCACATCGCGACGGCGTCGCGGCCATCCACGGCGAAGTTGCCGTCGACGCCCAGGTGGCCCAGCAGGGTCAGGAGCACGGCGCGATTGGTCTGGTTGTCGTCGACGACCAGGATTCGCGGCGCGCGACGGTCAAGCTCGGGCGTGGCGATGTCCAGGGATTGAGCGGGCGGGGCGACGGGCTCGGCCTTGGCCATCGGCAGGACGATCGTGAAACAGGAGCCGCCCTCCGCGGGCGCCGAGAAGGTGATCGCGCCGCCCATCAGCTCGATCAGGGTCTTGCAGATCGCCAGACCCAGGCCCGAGCCGCCGGCCTGGCGGGTGCTGGAGCTGTCCAGCTGGGCGAACTTGGTGAACAGGCGTTCGCGCTGGTCCTCGGGGATTCCGACACCGGTGTCGATCACGCGCGCGGTGAGCGTCGCGGCATCGCCCTCGACGATCACCCGCACCGCGCCGGCCTCTGTGAACTTCACGGCGTTGGAGATCAGGTTCGACAGCACCTGGCGCAGGCGCTCGGCGTCGCCCAGTCGCCAGCCGCCAGCCTCGGGCGAGACTTCGAGGCTGAACGCCAGGTCCTTGTCGCGCGCCAGGCCGCCATAGAGCTGGCGCAGCCCGTTGAGCTGGGCGCAAAGGTCGAACGGGGCGGGCAGGATCTCCATCTTGCCGGCCTCGATCTTGGAGATGTCGAGGATGGCGTTGATCACGCCCAGCAGCGACTGGCCCGAGGCCGTGATGGTCTCCAGGCGCTGGCGCTGGTCGGTTGCGAGGTCGCCGGCGCTCATGATCTGGGCCATGCCCAGCACCCCGTTCAACGGGGTGCGGATCTCATGGCTCATGGTGGCCAGGAACTCGGTCTTGGCGCGGTTGGCGGTCTCGGCGGCGAGGGCCAGGTCCTGGGCCTCGGTCTTCAGGCGGCGGTTCTCGGTCAGCTCGCGCTGCAGCTCGGCGTTCAGGGCCTCGCTGGCCAGGCGCGCGCGCACTTCGCGGCCGACGACGCCGCGCATCAGGGCCGACATGCCGGCCGCCGCGAAGGCGCCGGCGAGGCCGACAAAGAGAAACTGGTCGGCGCTCTCCGGGGCAACATTGCAGGTCATCCACAGCAGCCCGGTGATCGCTGCCGTGGCGCTGATCAGCGCCACGCGCCGGCTGGGCGCGGAGGTCGCGAAGACCAGGGCCATCAGCACGAAATAGACCAGCTTCTGCGCCTCGAAGTGCAGGGTCTGGTAGGCTACGGTGTTGATCAGGAACAGGGCGTTCATACCCAGGGCGAGCGCCTCCAGCGGCAAGCCCAGGGTCCGGCCCCGGCGCAAGAGGGCCCAGGCGGAGATCGCGTAGAGACCGGCGGCGACCGACAGGCCTTCAAGGACGACGAACGCCAGACCCTGCTCGTAGAAGGGGTGGGATAGACAGATCAGCGCATAGTAGATCGATGTCGCGAGCAGGTAGCCGCTCACGATCGGCACATAGGCCTGCATCAGAGCGACCTTCTCCGGCCGCGTTTGCTTAGTTTTCGAAGCGGCCAAGAACCAGTCCTCGAGCATCCCAGGACGGGACTCTAGACGAACACTGGTTAAGCCTTGTTTCGAACGCCGGTATCAGACGCCGCTGAGGATCAATCCTGGCGCATCGGGCGGTGCGTCGCCTCCGCCGTTGAGAGAGCGCTGCATCCAGACCAAGTCGACCCAGCGGTCGAACTTGTAGCCCATGTCCGGGAAAATGCCCCTCTTTTCAAAGCCGAGCGCCGTGTGCAGGCCGATGGAGGCGGCGTTTCCGCTGTCGCCGATCACTGCGCACATTTGCCGCAGCCCCAAAGCTTCACAATGGGAAATCAGGGCCTCCAGCAAGGCTCGGCCGACGCCCATGCCGACCGCCTTGGGCGAGACATAAACGCTGTCCTCAACCGTATAGCGATAGGCCGCGCGCAGCCGGAACGGGCCGGCGTAGCAGTAGCCCACGACCTCGCCGTTCAGCTCGGCGACCAGATAGGGCAGGCCGCGATCGAGGAAGGCCTGCCGACGGCGGCCCATCTCGGCCTCGTCCGGCGGGATCTCCTCGAAAGTGCCCAGGCCGTTCAGGACGTTCCAGGCATAGATGCCAGTAATCGCCGACAGGTCGGCGTCGGTCGAAGGACGGATCAGCACGCTCACGCCTTGGTCCAGCCCTTCTCGACCGCCCAGACGGCGAAGGCGTAGTCGAGCGCGATCTCCTTGAGGAAGTCAAAGCGCCCCGAGGCCCCGCCGTGGCCGGCGTCCATGTTGATCTTCAGCAGCACCGGAGCGCCGCTGGTGGTGTGGTCACGAAGCTTGGCGGCCCATTTTTCGGGCTCCCAGTAGGTGACGCGCGGGTCCGACAGGCCGCCGGTGGCCAGCACGGCCGGATAGGGCTTGGCCGAGACGTTGTCGTAAGGCGAATAGCTGGCGATATAGTCGTAGGCTTCCTTGTCCTCCAGCGGATTGCCCCATTCGGGCCATTCCGGCGGGGTCAGGGGCAGGGACGTGTCGCTCATGGTGTTGACCACGTCGACGAACGGCACGGCGGCGATGATCCCGGCGAACAGGTCCGGGCGCATATTGGTGATGGCGCCCATCAGCAGGCCGCCGGCCGAGCCGCCATAGGCGACCGTGTTCGAAGGCGCGCCATAGCCGGCCGCGTGCAGATGCTCGGCGCAGGCGATGAAGTCGGTGAAGGTGTTCTTCTTCTTGAACTTCTTGCCGCCCAGGAACCAGCCCCAGCCCTTTTCCGAGCCACCGCGCGGGCAGGCCGTGGCCCAGATCCAGCCGCGGTCCACAAGGCTCAGGTTCCGGATCGAGAAGCTGGGCTCCATGGCGATGCCATAGCTGCCGTAGCCGTACAGCAGCAGCGGGGCCGAGCCGTCCAGCTTGGTCCCCTTCTTCATCAGGATGAACACCGGCACGTCGGTTCCGTCGCTGGCCTTGGCGTTCAGGCGGCGGGTCTCGTACTGGGCCGGGTCATGGCCCGATGGGATTTCCTGCGTCTTGCGCAGGGTGCGCTGGCGCGAGGCCATGTCGTAGTCGAACCACTGCCGGGGCGTGGTCATCGAGTTGTAGACGAAGCGCAGGCTGGCGGTGTCGTACTCGTAGCCGCCTTCCAGGCTCAGCGCGTAGGCCGCCTCGTCGAAGCCGATGGTGTGCTCATCGCCATTCGAGGCGGTGACCACCACCTGGTTCAGGGCGTCGACCTTTTCCAGCCGCACGAACCAGGCCTTGAAGGCCATGGTCCCCGAGATCAGGCGGCCCGGCTGGTGGGCGATCCAGTCCTTCCAGTTCGCCTTGCCGGTGGCGTTCTCCGGCGCGGTGACCAGCTTCCAGTCGACCGCGCCGTCGGCGTTGGTGCGGATCACCCAGTGGTCGTTCCAGTGCTCAACCTCATAGCGGACGCCGACCTCGCGCGGGTGGAAGACGACCGGCGTCGCGGTGGGCGTCGCGGCGGGGATCAGCAGGTTCTCGCTGGTCTCCTGGTTGCCGCACGAGATGACGACATATTTGTCGGAACTGGTGACGCCGACGCCGATGAAGAAGCCCTCGTCGGGTTCGTCATAGATCAGCACGTCGTCCTGAGCCGTCCCCTTGGCGGGGCGGCGGTAGATCTTGGCCGGACGGCCGTTGTCGTCCCGGAACGTCCAGTACAGCCACTGGCTGTCGGGCGAGAAGCAGAAGTCGCCGGTGGTGCTCTCGACGGGACTTTCCAGCACCTCGCCGGTCGCCAGGTCCTTCACATGGACGCGATAGACCTCCGAACCCTGCTCGTCGACGGCGAAGGCGTAGAGCTTGTGGTCCGGCGAATGGCTGGCCGCGCCGACCTGGTAGAAGGCCTTGCCCTTCGACTCGGTCTCCTCATCCAGCAGGATCTCTTCAGCGCCGCCGCCGACCGGCTTGCGGGCGTGGATCGGATGCTGGGCGCCCTTCTCGAAGCGGGTGTAGTACTCGAACGGGCCATCCTTGGCGGGGACGCTGGCGTCGTCCTCCTTGATGCGGCCCTTCATCTCCTCGAACATCGCCGCCTGCAGCGCCTCGGTCGAGGCGAGCATGGCCTTGGCGTAGGCGTTCTCCTCGGTCAGGTGCGCCTTGACGTCGGCCTTGATCAGGGCCGGGTCGCGCAGGACCTTCTGCCAGTTGTCGTCCTTCATCCAGGCATAGTCGTCGACGCGGGTGCGACCCAGCTGCTCGATCGTCTTGGGGATCTTGCGCGCGACCGGCGGGACAGGGCGGGCGGTGTCTGAGGACATGGCGGATCCGAAAGCTATTCCAGGGAGGACTGTGGGGGATGACGTAAGCGTCGCGGCCGCGCTCGTCATCATCTGTCGCCGGTTCATGGCCAGAATTTTCCCCAACAGGCTCTAACGCGCGACTGCGGCAGAACGACAACTTGCGGCGCGAGAATCCTGTGGTCAAACTCACTCTGTGGTCGGGCGAGTAGTCGAGTTAAGCGTAACCAAGGGGGCGATATGGCCTGGGATCTCTCCGTCGACCTGATCAAGGCGACGGTTCAGATTGAGCAGCCGCTGAGTGACGGCACGCGGACAGTCGGCACCGGCTTTCTGATCTCCGACCCGACCCCGGACGGCAAGCCCCGGACGATCCTGGTCACCGCCGCCCACGTGTTCGACAAGATGCCTGCCATGTCGGCCAAGATCGGCTACCGCATCGAAGGCGGCGACGGCGTCTGGCGCTTCGATCCCGAGACCCTGAAGATCCGCGATGGCGACCACCCGCTGTGGGTCAAGCACCCGACCCGCGACGTCGCGGTCATGGTGGTCGAGGCTCCGCCCGAGTTCGTCAAGGCCGCCATCCCGATGAAGTACCTGGCCCAGGACGACACCTTCAACCAGTACGCGCTCGGCCCCGGCGACGAGATGATGGCGCTGGGCTTCCCGCGCGGCCTCTCCGCGAACCCGGCCGGCTTCCCGATCCTGCGTTCGGGCCGGGTGGCCTCGTACCCGCTGGCGCCGGCGACCAACTTCCCGACCTTCCTGATGGATTTCTCGGTGTTCCCCGGCAATTCGGGCGGGCCGGTGTTCATGGCCGAGGGCGCGCGCCGCCGGCCGGGCGCCAGCGAAAGCCAGGAAGTCCAGTTCGTGGCCGGCCTCCTGACCCAGCAGGTCGAACTGTCGGGCGAGCGCCTGGAGATCGGCATCGTCACCCACGCCAAGTTCATCCGCGAGACCCTGGCCTTGCTGGACAAGGTTCCAGGCTCGCCGGTCACCCAGGCGCGGCTAAGCAAGCCGGAACCGAGCATACCCGGCGCGGTCGCGGCGGTGGCGATCTCGGCCAATGCGATGGGCGCTTCGCACTAGGACTCTAACATTTAGAGCGTAGCGGGCGCCGAAACCGCTCACACTTTCGGCTGCCACGCTCTAGGACTATTTCGGAACGCGATGCGCGCCAGGCCCGTTCTTGTGGGGAGTTCAACACCACACACAGGAGTGAGCCATGAGCACCAATCGTGTCGAAGGCGCTATCGACAAGGGCGTGGGCGCCGTCAAGGAAGCCGCTGGCAAGGCCACCGGCAACGAACGCCTCGAAGCCGAAGGCGCCGTCCAGAAAGCCAAGGGCGACGTGCAGAACAAGGTCGGCCAGGCTCAGGACAAGATCGGCGACGCGATCAAGAAGTGAACGCCGAGCTATGACTAGACGAAACGGCCGCCGGAGCGATCCGGCGGCCGTTTTCGTTTTGGACGGGGGCCGCCTGTCAGGCGTCCGCTTCCTCGTACGTCGCCGCATAGGCCACTGGGAAGTTCACCGACCTGGCGATGAAGCAGACCTTGTGGATCTCATGGTGGATGGCGTCGGCCTTCGCGAGGTCCGCGCCGCGCTCTACCCGGATATGGGGCTTCAGCGTCGCGCTCAGGAAGCGGCCGGCGCCGTCGGGCGTGCTCTCGCCGACGCCGATCGGCTGGTCCCGGTAGCCGCGCACCACGATCCCGGCCACCGAGGCCAGGTGCAGGTACCACAGCATGTGGCAGGCGCTTAGCGAGGACAGCAGCAGGTCTTCGGGATTGTGCAGCGTCGGATCGCCGCCCAGAAGCGGATCGTTGGAGCAGGGGACGGGCGGCTTGCCGGGCGTGGCGATGGTCCAGGTCCGGTCATAGCCGCGATAGGTCTTCGTGCCCTGGCCCCGATCGCCGGTCCATTCGATCAGGCTGGTATAGTCGTGCTGCTTGGCCATCGGACGCTCCTCGGACCATTGGACGCTTAGCGCGATTCCGCCGGCCCGAGGCGCGTGGAGCGCTTACCCGTAGATGACCGAAATCGTCTCGGCCACGCAGGCCGGGCGTTCCTCGCCCTCGATCTCGATGGTGCACTCGTTCTTCATCTGCAGGCCGCCCGACTTGGGCTCGGCCGACAGCAGCTTCTGGCGCATGCGCACGCGCTTGCCGACCCGGACCATGCCGGTGAAGCGGACCTTGTCGCAGCCATAGTTGATGCCGCGCGTGACGCCGGTGACGCGCAGGATGTCCGCGCCCAGCATCGGGATCAGCGACAGGGTCAGGTAGCCGTGGGCGATCGGACCGCCGATCTCGCGGGTGGCGCGCTCGACGTCGACGTGGATCCACTGGTGGTCACCGGTGGCCTCGGCGAACAGGTTGACGCGCTCCTGGGTGACCTCGACCCAGTCGGACACGCCGATCTCCTGGCCAACCAGGCTGGCGACGTCAGCGTAGGCGACTTCCTTCATGGTGTTTTCTCTCCCTCGAACAGTTGTTCGGATGGATCGCATGGGACAGCAGTCACGGCAAGCTTTCCCCTCCCCCTTCGATGGGGGAGGGGCAGGGGGGGATGCGGCGGTTGATGCCGCGCAATTCCGTCAAGCGGTGTCACCCCCATCCCCGACCCTTCCCCCATCAAAGGGGGAAGGGGGCTAAATGAAGGTCGAAACCACCAGCCAGACATTCGCCGCCGAGATCACCACGAACAGGAACCAGGCCACGGTCTTGGTGATCCAGCCGTTGGCGAAGGTCCCCATCAGCGCCTTGTCGTCGGTGAAGCGCAGCAGCGGCCAGATGGCGAACGGCAGTTGGGCGCTCAGCACCACCTGGGTCAGCACCAGCAGCTTGCCGACCGAGTGCTCGCCCAGGGTCAGCACGCCGATCAGGGCCGGGACGATGGCCAGGCCCCGGGTGATCAGCCGCCGCTGCCAGCAGGGGATCTTCAGGTCCAGGAACCCCTCCAGGATCACCTGGCCGGCGATGGTGCCGGTGAAGGTCGAGCTCTGGCCCGAGGCGAACAGGGCGATGGCGAACAGTACGCCGGCCAGCGCGCCGCCGGTGATGGGGGCCAGCAGTTTGTGCGCCTCCTCGATGCCAGCGACTTCCGTCAGGCCGGATCCGTGGAAGGCCGAAGCCGCCAGGACCAGGATCGCGGCGTTGATGAACAGGGCCAGCAGCAGCGAGACGACGGTGTCGATGGTCGACAGGCGGATCGCGGCCCGCTTGCCCGGCGTGTCGGTCGGCGTCATCCGCGTCTGCACGATCGCCGAGTGCAGATAGAGGTTATGCGGCATGATCGTCGCGCCCAGGATGCCGATCGCCAGATAGAGCGCGTTGCCCTGCTTCAGCGCGTCCAGCGAGGGAACCAGACCCCGCGCGACGTCGCCGGCATTGGGCGGGGCCAGGATCAGTTGAACGAGGAAGCAGATCCCGATCGTCGAGATCAGGCCCAGGATGATCGCCTCCAGCTGCCGGAAACCCTTGCCCTTCAGGCCCAGCACGATGACCGTGTCCAGGGCGGTCAGCAGCGCGCCGCCCCACAGCGGAATGCCCAGCAGCAGTTTGAAGGCCAGGGCGCTGCCCAGCACCTCGGCGATGTCGCAGGCGATGATGGCCAGCTCGGCCAGCAGCCACTGTATCCGCACCGCGCGCGGCCCGAACCGCTCGCGCGACATCCGCGCCAGGTCCATGCCGGTGACCAGGCCCAGCCGCATCGACAGGGTCTGCAGCACGATCGCCGCCAGGCTGGACAGCACCACCACGAACAGCAGGGACGTGCCGTAGCGCGAGCCGGCTTCGATGTCGGTCGCCCAGTTGCCGGGATCCATGTAGCCGACGCTGACCAGCAGGCCGGGCCCGGCCACCCGCAGCATTCGCTTCCAGGCCGGCAGACCATCGGGCACGGCGACGGCGCCGCGGACCTCGGCCGGACAGAACGGGGCGGTGGCGGTCTTGGGCAGGCGGTCGAGGAGGGCTGCGAGCATGGCCAAGCGTTACCGTGGATTCGCCGGACTTATAGAACCAAAGGCGCGGCTTAGCGCTCCAACGCCGCGCGTGCGGCCTCGGGCAGCAGGCTGACGGCCTCATCCAGCAAGGTTCGCCACGTCTCGCCGCGCTCGCGGGCCTCGGCATAGGCGTCGCGCAGGGCGAAGGGGTCGTCCTGGGCTAGCGCCTGAATCAATGCGGCCGCCTGTTCGAGATCCTTCCGCCGCTTCGGGTTGGCTTGGCTGCGTTTGCGCGAGATGATCAGCTTGTGCACCGCGTAACGCGCCGGGGCGGGAACGCGCACCAGCACGCCGTCGCCATGCAATACGGCGGCTTCGATGGTTTCCCGCAGCAGGAAATCCAGGAAGCGCAGGGGCGTGGCGTCAGTCTTCAAGGCGTCGAGGCGTGATGTCTCCTCGTCGCCCGCGTGCCGGCTGGTGGTCAGAACGTCGACCGCGTAGCCGTCGGGGGTGCGGTAGGTCGCGCTCTTGCTGGGGTCCAGCTTGGGTACGGGAGAGAAGGCCGTATCGGCCGTGCGTAGAACCTCCAGGAACGACCGGTCTAGCCCGTCATCCAGCGCCATTGAGATCCCATAGTCCTGCGCGATGTCGAGGTCGCCGGTCCTCACCGCCTGGGCGGGCAGCGCAAAGCCCAGCAGGGCGCCGTAGGTCTGGAAGGCAACGGTGCCGACGATCGCCGCGCGCAAGCGGAAGACGCCGGCCTGGGCGAGCGCTTGGAGGAGGCGGCCCGTTCGCTCGTCCGGCGCATGAAGTCCGGCCCCGCGCAGGGCGCGCACCAGCATGCGCCGACCGTCCGCCGCGCTCTTCAGGGATTTGGCGCGTTCGATGGTCTCGAGCAGTTCGGGTGTTTCGGGACCCAGGTAGCGCTCGGGGCGCTGGCCTTCCACCTGCCTGGACCGGACATACCAGTAGAAGCGTCCCTTGCGTTCGCGACGTAGGAAGTTTGCCCCCTCGCCAAACTCCGCGATCTGCGCGGCGCGCAACTGGTCGAGAAGCTCGGCGACATTGGTATGGATCGCCAGGGGAAGGCGCGGAAGGGTCACGACATCACCGTTGCCACCACTTCCGATAAAGTGGTGGCAACTTTTCGGAAAATCAACAGGAAGATTGACCTAGACGATCCGGCTCTCGCCTTTGCCCCAGTACGCATCCCGGATCAGCCGCTTGTAGAGCTTGCCGGTCGGATGCCTGGGCAGCTCAGCCATGAAGTCGATGCGGCGCGGCGACTTCACGTGGCTGAGATTGGCGCGGGCGAAGGCCATCAGTTCGGCGGCGAGGGCGGTCTGGTCCTCGGCGTGGTCCATGGGCTGGATGACGGCCACGACCTTCTCGCCCATCTCTTCGCAGGGCGCCCCGACCACGGCGGCGTCGGCGACCTTGGGGTGGGTGATCAGCAGGTTCTCGATCTCCTGCGGATAGATGTTCACCCCGCCCGAAATGATCATGAAGCTCTTGCGGTCGGTCAGGTAGAGATAGCCCTCTTCGTCCGCCCAGCCCACGTCGCCCAGGGTTGTCCAGCCGTGCTTGTTGTAGCTCTCGGCGGTCTTTTCCGGGGCGTTGTGGTAGTTCACCGCCGGGCCGTTGGCGAAATAGACCGCGCCCTCGGTGCGCGGGGGGACCAGGTCGCCGGCCTCGTCGCAGATGCGCAGCTCGCCC
This sequence comes from Caulobacter sp. FWC2, assembly GCF_002742625.1. Taxonomy (NCBI): domain Bacteria; kingdom Pseudomonadati; phylum Pseudomonadota; class Alphaproteobacteria; order Caulobacterales; family Caulobacteraceae; genus Caulobacter; species Caulobacter sp. FWC2. The sequence continues at coordinate 4,108,445 of NZ_PEBF01000001.1, read as the reverse complement.
AGCACCGCCTGGCCGACGCTGCCCTTGTGGGTCAGCCAGTTCTCGGAATTGATCCAGCAGAAGCCGTTGCCCTCGGTGCCGGCGTAGTACTCGTAGATCACCGGCCCCCACCAGGCGATCATCTGCTCCTTGACGGGGATCGGGCAGGGAGCGGCGGCGTGGACCGCCGATTTCATCGACGACACGTCGTACTTTGCGCGGACCTCTTCCGGCAGCTTCAGCATCCGGACGAAGTGGGTCGGGACGAACTGGCCGCAATTGACCTTGTGGCGCTCGATAAGGGCAAGGGCCGTCTCGGGATCGAACTTCTCCAGCACGATCATCGTGCCGCCCAGCTTGTGGACGCTCATGCACCAGCGCAGCGGAGCGGCGTGGTAGAGCGGGGCGGGCGAGATGTAGATGCTGTCGCCCGAGAAGCCGAACAGGCCCTGGGCCATCATCTGCAAGGCGTTGGGCGCGTCGATCGGGCCGCCGTTCAGGGCCGGCTTTACGCCCTTGGGCCGGCCGGTGGTGCCGGACGAATAGAGCATGTCCGAGCCGGCGCTTTCATCGGCGATCGGCGTGGTCGGCTCGTCGGCGCGGGCCTGCTCGAAGTCGGCATAGGCGCCGTATGTCCCGCCGACCGCGAACAGGGTCAGGTCCGGGACCAGCCGGGCCACCTCGTCGATCAGCGGGCCCATGGCGGTCGAGGTGATGAACACCTTCGCCCCGCAGTCCTTGAGGATGTATTCGACCTCGGCGGCGGTCAGCTTGGTCGAGACGCAGACGAAATACAGCCCCGCCCGCTGCGCCGCCCAGGCGACCTCGAAGAAGCGGGCGTTGTTCTCCATCAGGATGGCGATGACGTCGCCCTGGGTCAGGCCCAGCGACCGGAACAGGTGCGCGCCCTGGTTCGAGCGCTGGTCCAGCTGGGCGTAGGTCACGACCTCGCCGGAACCGGCCATGATGTAGGCGGGCTTATCGCCTTGGGTCTGGGCGTGGAGGTAGGGGTGCATCTGGGCCTCTCGTCCTAAGCGGCCACGGGCGCGCGGGCGGCCTCGCGGATCATGTCGCTGGCCTTTTCGGCGATCATGATCGTGGGGGCGTTGGTGTTGCCGGAGACCAGGCGCGGCATGACCGAGGCGTCGACGACCCGCAGGCCCTCGACCCCGCGCACGCGCAGCTGGGCGTCGACCACGGCCATCACACCCTGACCCATCTGGCAGGTGCCGACCGGGTGATAGATCGTCGAGCCGGACAGGCGCGCGTAGCCCAAGAGCTGCTCGTCGGTGGTGAACTCGCCGCCCGGATTGATCTCGCTTTCGACATAGGGCGACAGGGCGGCGGCCTGGCCGATCTTGCGCGCCCACTTCAGGCCCGCCACGGCGACTTCCTGGTCCAGCGGATCGGCCAGATAGTTGGCGAAGATGGTCGGGTAGACGCTGGGATCGGCCGACTTGATCCGCACGTGGCCGCGGCTCTCCGGGCGCAGCTGGCACGGGGCGATGGTCAGGCCGGGCGCGTTCTCCAGCTCCATCTTCTGTTCGTTGACCAGCTTGTCCAGGTCCATGGTCGCCGGAAGGATGTGGAACTGGATGTCCGGTCCCGCCAGATCCGGACGGGATTTGCAGAAGGCGGCGATGTGGGCGGCCGACAGCGTCAGCAGGCCCTTGCGCTGGAACAGGTAGCGCAGCGCCTCGCCGGCCAGCCGGCCGCCCTTGGACTGCTCGTTGACCGAGACCACGCCGGCCTTCAGCCGATAGCGCACGCTCATCACGTAGTGGTCCTGCAGGTTCTCGCCGACGCCGGGCAGGTCGGCGACGACCTTGACGCCGTTGCGGATCAGCAGCTCGGCGGGACCGACGCCCGACAGCTGCAGCAGCTGCGGCGAGTTGATCGCCCCGCCGGCCAGGATCACCTCGCCCCGGGCCTTGGCCACGCGCTTGACGCCGTTCTGGGTGAACTCGACGCCGACCGCGCGCTTGCCCTCGAACAGCACCTTGCCGGCCAGGGCGTTGGTCTCGACCTGGAGGTTCGGGCGGTTCATGGCCGGGTGCAGATAGGCCACTGCCGCCGAGCAGCGCTGGCCGTTCTTGACGGTCAGCTGGTAGTAGGTCGCGCCCTCCTGGGTCGCGCCGTTGACGTCGTCGTTGTGCGGGATGCCCGCCTGCTCGCAGGCCTCGATCACCGCGTTCGAGATCGGGTTCTTCTCGGTGACGTCCGAGACGTTCAGCGGACCGCCCGTGGCGTGCCAGTCGCTTTCGCCGCGTTCCTGGTGCTCGGCGCGGCGGAAATAGGGGGCCACGTCGTCCCAGCCCCAACCCTCGCAGCCCAACTGCCGCCAGCCGTCATAGTCGGCGTGCTGGCCGCGGATGTAGAGCAGGCCGTTGATCGAGGACGAACCGCCCAGCACCTTGCCGCGCGGCCAGACGTGGGTGCGGCCGCCCGTGCCGGGGTCGGGCTCGGTCTGGTAGAGCCAGTTGACCTTGGGATCCTTCAGGGTCGACGAATAGCCGACCGGGATGTGGATCATCAGGTTCGAGGCGAACTGGGAGAGGTTCTTGGTCGGGCGGTCGTCGCCGCCGGCCTCCAGCAGCACGACCTTGAACCGGCCGCCTTCGGACAGTCTTGCCGCCAGCACGCAGCCAGCCGATCCCGCGCCCACGATGACGTAGTCGGCCTCGATGATCCCGGTCATCGTCTCTCTCTCCCTGTCGCCCTCGCGCGTGTCTCCGCGTGATCGGCGTTAAGTTGGAGCATGCGCCCAGGTTTCGGGATCGCGCAAGTTGCCGTCGCGGCGCCGTTCCTCCAGCGTGTTTCCGGGCTATCGTCGTGTCAAAGAACGGTGCTCTGGGAGATGCGTGATGGATTTGATCAGTCAGACGGTCGTGGACGGCATCGCCGGCCCTGGAGCCCCGCCGACCTATCCAACTCTGAGCGGTGTCGACCTCGCCGACATCTTCCGTTTCACCCAGGGTCAGCCCTGGGCCGACTTCGCGCGGATGCGCACCGACGCCCCGGTCATGTGGCACCCCGAGCCCTATGGCGGCCCGGGCTTCTGGGCCTTGACGCGTTATGACGACGTCCAGCGGGTCAATGGCGATCCGGCGACCTTCTCGTCACAGCGCGGCGGCATCCTGATGTCGATGGGGGCGCCCGAGAAGCGCCACGCCCTGCTGTTCCGGGCGTCGATGGACACCATGATCAATCTGGACGCGCCGCATCACCTGCAGCTGCGCCGCGAGCACATGCCCTACTTCACCCCCGGCTATCTGCGCGGCCTGACCGAGCGGGTGCGGGCCGAGGTGACGCGGCTTCTGGACGCCATGGAGCCGTTGTTGGCCGATGGCGCCGAGATCGACCTGGTCGAGCACTTCTCATCGCACCTGCCGCTGTTCACGCTGTGCGAGATCCTCGGCGTGCCGCACGAGGATCGGCCCCGGTTCCTGAAGTGGATGCACTATCTCGAGCGCGCCCAGGACCTGGCCGTCCAGAACGCCGCCGCGCCCGTCGCCCCGACGCTGGAGCTGATGCAGTTCGTCCAGGACTTCAACAACGGCGTCGAGGAGATGTTCGACTACGGCCGGATGATGCTGAAGAAGCGTCGCGAGGACCCGCAGGAAGACCTGATGACCGCCATAGCGCGGGCCCAGGTCGACGGCGCGCTGCTGGCCGACGAATATCTGGACGGCTCGTGGCTGCTGATCGTGTTCGCCGGCAACGACACCACCCGCAACACCCTGTCGGGCGCGATGAAGCTGCTGACCGAGTTCCCGGACCAGAAGCAGAAGCTGATCGACGATCCGTCGCTGCTGGGCGGCGCGGTCGACGAGTTCATCCGCATGGTCAGCCCGGTGATCTACATGCGCCGCACGGCCACCGCCGATGTCGAGGTTGACGGCCAGCTGATCCGAGAGGGCGAGAAGGTCGTGATGTACTACGGCGCCGCCAACCGCGATCCTGCCATGTTCCCCGAACCCGACACGCTGGACGTGACGCGGGCCAATGCGGGCAAGCACATCGCCTTCGGCTATGGCCCGCACACCTGCATCGGCAAGCGCGTCGCCCAGATCCAGCTGGAGGAGGCCTATCGCCAGATCCTGGCGCGCTTCCCGGACCTGAAGTGGACCGGAAACATCGAGATCGCGCCGAACAACTTCGTGCATGCGATCAGCAAGCTGGGCGTGAAGCGGGGGTAGGGGCGGTGGCGAGAGGCGCTTTTCCCAGTGGGGGAACGGCGCTACAATTCCCGGTTTGAAGGAGCCTGGCGCCATGCGGAATGGGTACAACGCTTGGGGTTTCTACAATAACCCCAACGATCCTCGCATTATTGTGCCGAAGATGAACCCCATCATGGGCTGGACCGTCAATCTCGCCCATCGAGAGGCGCGAGTGGCCCTAGTCCTGATAGCCATCCTCATCGTCGCAAGCATTGCTGCATCGATCCTGGTGCGCTGACCTGCGTCGGGTCCCGCCAGCGCCGCGCCCGCCGGGACCGGAGTCCAAGTGACGAATTTTTCAGCGATAGCGCCGTCGCGGCAGCTTGCGGTCGGACCCGGTTGTTTGCAACGCTGCGCGGGACATACGATCGTTTGAAAACGACCTCCAGGGAGACCGCGCCATGTCCACCCCCACCTTCGAGACCCTGCTGTACGACGTCGAGGACGGGATCGCGACGATCACCCTGAACCGTCCGGAGCGGATGAACGCCTTCACCGCCCGGATGATGAAGGACCTGCTGGAGGTGCTGGACGTCACCGACGCCGACGACGCGGTGAAGGTGGTGATCATCACCGGCGCGGGCCGGGCGTTCTGCGCGGGGGCCGACCTCGGCGCCGGCGGGGCCACCTTCGACCGCACCTCGCCCCAGGCGCTGGAGCGGGAAGAGGGCAAGGTCGGCGACATCTATCGCGACGGCGGCGGCCGTGTGACCCTGCGGATGTACGACAGCCTCAAGCCCATCATCGGCGCGATCAACGGCGCGGCGGTCGGCGTGGGCGTGACCATGCAGCTGCCGATGGACATCCGCCTAGCCTCGACCGAGGCCAAGTTCGGCTTCGTCTTCGCCCGTCGCGGCATCAACCCCGAAGCCGCGTCCAGCTGGTTCCTGCCCCGCCTGGTGGGCCTGCAGACGGCGCTGGAGTGGTGCTACACCGGCCGCGTGTTCCCAGCCTCGGAAGCGCTGGAGAAGGGGCTGGTCCGCTCGCTGCACGCGCCCGACGAGCTGCTGCCCGCCGCCCGGGCCCTGGCTCGCGAAATCGCCGACAACACCGCGCCCGTCTCGGTTACCCTGACCCGCCAGCTGCTGTGGCGGATGGCGGGCGCCGCGCATCCCATGGAGGCCCACAAGGCCGACAGCCGGGCCATCCAGTCGCGCGGCGCCTCGGGCGACGCCAAGGAGGGCGTGACCTCGTTCCTGGAAAAGCGCGGCCCCGTCTATCCGAACAAGGTCTCGACCGACCTGCCGGACATCTGGCCGGAATGGGAAGAGCCCCAGTTCCGCTAGGCGCGTTTCGCTGAGCGCCTTCAGGTGAGTTTGTCGCGGGCTTCGCTCACGGGTCGTTAAGCACGATCTGGTCTTGTCGTTGCGATGAGCGAGCCCGCGTCCCTGTCATTTCCCGAGCCGGAGGCCCCCAGGCCCGCGCCGCGCTCGCGCTCGGCCCTGCTGAAGCGGCTGGCCGACGTCGTCTGCCTGCCGACCAGCCGGATCAACGCCTTCGAGCGCTCGATGACCGCCGACCTGCTGGTCGAGATGCTGCGCGACGCCAATGTCGGCGAGCGCGAGAAGGTCGCCCGCCGCCTGGCCATGCTGGTCGAGATCCCGGGCGTGCTGGCGCGCCTGCTGATGCGCGATGAACTGCCGGTGGCCCGCGCCCTGCTGGTCGAGGCCGAGAAGCTGTCGGACGCCGACCTGATCGCCTGCCTCTATCAGTCGACCACCGATCATCGCCGCCTGATCGCCAAGCGGCGCGGGGTCAGCGAGGTGGTCGCCGACGCCCTGATCGACATGGGCGAGACGCCCGTGATCGAGACCCTGCTGCGCAACGAGTTGGTCAAGTTCAGCCACCAGGGCGTCGAGAACATGGTCGCCATCACGCGCGACGCCCAGTACCTGATCCCGCTGCTGCTGCGCCGGCCCGAGCTGCGGCCCAGCCACGCCTATGTGATGTTCTGGTGGGCCGACGCCGAGGCGCGCCGGACGATCCTCCAGCGCTTCGCGGTGTCGCGCGAGATCCTGCAGGACGCCGTCGGCGACGTCTTCGCCCTGGCCTCGGCCGAGGGCTGGCAGGACCCGCTGTCGCGCAAGGCCTTGCAGTTCATCGAGCGCCGCCAGCGCAACCGCGCCGCCATCGCCAAGAGCCCTTACGACAGCCTGGACGAGGCCGTGGCCGCCGGCGAGGCGGGCATCACCCGTGAGATCGCCGAGGAGATCTCTTATCTCTCGGGCCTGAAGCCGATGACCGGCGCCAAGATCTTCACCGATCCGGGCGGCGAGCCGCTGGCGATCCTCTGCAAGGCCACCGGCCTGCCGCGCAAGTGTGTGCGCCAACTGTGGCGCGGCTTGCGCCGGCAGGAGGTCGACGCCAGCGGAGCGACCGACCATGCGCTGGACCGGGTGCTCACCGTCTACGACGCCATCGCCGTCGATCGCGCCCAGACGGTGCTGCGTTACTGGAACTGGTCGCTGACCTCTGCCCTGACTCCGGCCCTGTTGAAGGCTATTCGCGATGGCGACGCAGCCGCCGTCGACGAATACTCGGCCCCGCAGCGCGCGGCGATGCTAGCGCTGTCGCGCGACTTTGGTCGATAGTTTCGGGATATCTTCGATATCTCAACGTGTTCGCTGGACATCGTTCAGGACTCAATATGCGGGACACGACCTCTGACCGGTCATGTCCATCTCACGAACACTGGAATATTACGTACGATCTCTTTGTAGGGGCCGTATTGCCCGGCGCTTGCAATCTTTGTATGCACGCCTCGACTGATCAAGGAATCAGCCGCATCAACAAAAAGATTTGTCGACGGGCGAGGCTATGATGGAAGATCAATCGAACCTGATCGAGATGACCGCGGGTATTGTTTCAGCCTATGTCGGCAATAATGTTGTCGGCACGGCTGACCTTCCCGCGCTGATCCAGCAGGTCCACGCCGCCCTCGCCACCGTCGGTTCGCCGGCGGCCGAGCCCGCCCCGGCTCCGAAAGAGCCCGCGGTCGCCGTCAAGAAGTCGATCACCCCCGACTTCCTGATCTGCCTGGAAGACGGCCGGAAGTTCAAATCGCTGAAGCGCCACCTGCGCACCAAGTACGACATGACCCCGGAAGAGTACCGGGCGAAGTGGAACCTGCCCAAGGATTACCCGATGGTGGCGCCGAACTACGCAGAGGCGCGTTCGAACCTCGCCAAGCAGATGGGCCTGGGCCAAGGCGGTCGCAAACCCGCCCGCAAGACGAAATAGCCGAGTCGGAACAAAAGCTTGGCCTTGGGGCCATTCCGAAGATCATCGCGCCCGTCGTCCGAACCCGGACGGCGGGCGTGTTCGTTGGTGATTGACTCTCCCCGGGAATCTTGTCGCGCGACATGTTTTTCGCTTGCCGCCGATTCGTTCCTTAAGCGATAGTGAATCGAAGTGATTCCAACGACTTGTTAAGGACTCTGAAGATGTCCGCGCAACTGAGCGCATCGGCCACGGCGGCCCGCGCTCACCAGGAGATGTTCGCCTACTGGGCGTCCCTCCGCCGGGGGGCGAGGCTCCCGGCGCGCGTCGACCTGCATCCTACGAGCATGAAGCGGCTGTTGCCGACGGTCAGCTTGATCGACGTCGTCAACCAGCCGCGCGACTACCGCCTACGCCTGGCCGGCACCGGCCTCTACGGGGTCTATGGCCGCGAGATCACCGGCCGGATGATCGGCGACGTCTACAACAAGGACGCCTTCGACTATTGGCGCCGGGAGCTGGACAAGGTGGTCGACGAGCGTCGCCCGGGCGTCGGCGTCCACAGCCTGGCCTGGCGCGGCGCCCCGCACATGTCGATCCTGTGGCTGCGCCTGCCGCTGGCCAGCAACGGCAAGGACGTCGACATGATCCTCGGCTACGACGCCGTGGTCGGCTCCGCGTCGGAAGGCTTCTCGGGTATTCGCGCGGCTTAGTAGGCGCAAAGGCGTCTAAACCTTCGAACAACCCCAAACCCGACTTCCCCGGCGAATGCCGGGGCCCAAATTCATCTGGAGACTCTGGGGATGACGCGCCATGCGCCCGCTCCGGAACAACGTGCGCTCGTGGGTTCGATCTGGGCCCCGGCATTCGCCGGGGAGATCGGGGCAGGGAGAGCTATTTCGAAGAACCCTCACCCCTCCAGAAACGCCTCGACCTCTCGCCGGCTCGGCATCGACGGCGCGGCGCCGGCCTTCTGCACCGAGAGGGCCGCGGCGGCGTTGGCCAGTTCGACGGCCTCGCGCAGGTCCATGCCCTGGGCCAGGGCCGCGCACAGGCTGCCGCAGAAGCAGTCGCCGGCCCCGACGGTGTCGATCGCCTGGACCTTCTTGCCCTCGACCAGGAAGGCCTCGTCGCGACGGACCGCGGCGACGCCGGCCACGCCCAGGGTGACGATGATCGTCTGGTCCGGGCGGCTCATCAGCTTGCGGGCGGCGACCGAGACCTCTTCCAGGCGCGACGGCTCGCGATCCAGCTTGGCGTAGCTGGCCAGTTCGGTCTGGTTGACGATCAGGATGTCGGTCAGCGGGAACAGGGCCGCGCCCTGCGGCAGGGCCGGGGCGGCGTTCAGCACCCGCAGCGCGCCCTTGGCCGCGCCGAGGCGGAACAGGGCCTCGATGGCCGTGGGCGGGGTCTCCAGCTGGCAGAGCAGCACCCGCTGGCCCTCGATCGCGGTGGCGGCGACGTGCTGGGCCGTGACCATGGCGTTGGCCCCGGCCGTGACGACGATCATGTTCTCGGCGTTGTTGGCGACCCAGACGTGGGCCTGGCCGGTCGGCACGCCCTCCAGCTCCATGACGTCGGCGACCTGCACGCCGTAGCCGGCCAGCTTGGCCTTCAGGCCGACGCCACTGTCGTCGCCGCCCACGGCGCCCATCAGCCGGGTGGCCACGCCCATGCGCGCGGCGGCGACCGCCTGGTTGGCGCCCTTGCCGCCCAGGAACAGTTGAAGAGAGGTGCCCGCCACGGTCTCGCCGGGTCTGGGCAGGTCGTCGACCCGCGCCACGGCGTCCAGATTGATCGAGCCCAGGACAAAAACAGTCATGTCGTACGTCTTCTAGTTAAACGCGCCTAACCGCCGCCGCCGCGCTGGAAGCTTTCCACCAGGCTGCCCGCGACGAGTCGCCAGCCGTCCACTAGCACGAAGAAGATCAGTTTGAAGGGCAGGCTGATGGTCGCGGGCGGCAACATCATCATGCCCATGCTCATCAACACGCTGGCCACGACCAGATCGATGACCAGGAACGGGATGAACAGCAGGAAGCCGATCTCGAAAGCGCGCTTCAGTTCCGAGATCATGAAGGCCGGCGTCACAACCTTCATCGGCAGGTCCTGGACGTTCTTGGTCTGGGGGACCTTGGACAGGCGGACGAACAGGGCAAGGTCCTCGCGGCCGACCTGTTTCAGCATGAACTGCTTCACCGGCGCGCTGGCCTGGTCGAAGGCCTCCGGCAGCTCGATCTGGTGGTCCAGCAGCGGCTTGATGCCGGCGTCATAGGACTTCTCGAAGGTCGGGCCCATGACGATCGCGGTCAGGAACAGGGCCAGGCTGATGATCACCGGGTTGGGCGGGCTCTGCTGGATGCCGATGGCGGTGCGCAACAGGCCCAGAACCACCACGATCCGGACGAACGAGGTGGTCATGATCACGATCGACGGCGCCAGCGACAGCACCGTCATCAGGCCGACCAGCTGGACGACCCGGTCGGTCAGGCCCGCGCCGGTCCCCAGGTTGATGTTCACGGCCGACTGGGCCATGGCCGCGGCGGGCATCACCCCGAAGGCGATGGCGGCCAGCACCGAGATGATCGCGGCGCGGCGGAGATCCTCCGGCCGGGCGCCCGTCACGGTCTTGATCAGGTCGCGGATCATCAGGCCACGGGCTCCGAGGCGGGGGCGGGGAGTTCGACGACGGGACGCGGTCGCGGGACCCAATCCAGCAGCTTGCCGTCGCCCAGCAGCACCATGCGCTCCTCGCCGTCCAGGCTGACCACGACGAGGCGGCGGGTCGGGTCGAGGGCCAGGCTCTCGACGATCCTCAGGCGGCGGTCTTGCCGGGCGGCGATCACGCGGCCGATGGCGTCGGGGCCGTACTTGCGCATCGCCCAGGCGGCCAGGCCGATCAGGCCCAGGGTCACGGCCAGGGCGGCGAGGGCGCGGATGAACTCGATGATGTCGATCATGACCGCCCAAAAGCGAGACAACGTGGCGCAGGCGGAAAGCCTCGCCGCCCCTGGTGTGCCTGAGGGTTCTTAATGCCGAATTAACCCTGTTTCTTCACCATGATCGTCATGGGTCCGGACGACATTCCTCTCTTCGGCATGCTCAAGAGCCGCCTCGGTTATCTGACCGAGCGCCAGAAGCTCGTCGCCCAGAACGTCGCCAACGCCGATACGCCCGGCTACCGCCCGCGCGATCTCAAGGCCTACAGCTTCCAGGCCTCGCTGATGAACCAGGGTTCGGGCTCGGTCTATCGCGGCGGTCGCGCCGCCCCGACCTCGGGCGTCCAGATGATGGAGACCTCGGCCGCCCATATGGCCCCGTCCAACGCGCCCAGCGCCTGGCGGGCGTCGGCGGGCGTCGATTCGGAAGTCTCCCTCGACGGCAACGCGGTGTCGCTCGAGGACCAGATGCTCAAGATGACCGACGCGCGGATGAACTACGACGCGGCGATCAGCTTCTACCAGAAGTCCATGAACATGCTGCGCCAAGCCGCGCGCAAGCCGAACGGCTAGGGGACTAGGCGATGCCCGAGATCAAATCCAATTCGCTGGCGACCATGGCCGTGGCCTCCTCGGCCCTTCGCGCCCAGCAGGGCCGCATGCGGGTCATCGCCGAGAACATCGCCAACGCCAATTCGACCGCGCGCACCGCTGGCGGCGACCCCTACCGCCGCCAGGTCCCGGTGTTCAAGCCGACCAAGGTCCAGGGCGCCGAGGGCGTGCAGATGCTGCGCGTCGACCCGGACCAGAGCGAGTTCAAGACCGAGTACGAACCCGGCAATCCGGCCGCCGACGCCAAGGGCTACGTCAAGCTGCCCAACGTCAACACGCTGGTCGAGGCGCTGGACATGAAGGAGGCGCAGCGCGCCTACGAAGCCAACCTCAACGTGATCGAGACCGCGCGGTCGATGGAATCGCGCACCCTCGACATCCTCAAGAAGTAAGGGGCTAGGCCATGATCACCGCGCTCGCCGCCGCCAAGGCCTATGCTTCGCAAAGCGCGATGGGCGTCGGCTCGATCGGCTCGATCGGCGGCTCCGACAAGAAGGGCATGGACTTTGGCGACATGCTGAAGTCGGCCATGGAAGGCGCGACCAAGACCTCCAAGATCGCCGAACACAAGATCGCCGATCAGGTGGCCGGCAAGGCCGAACTGGTCGACGTCGTCACCGCCATCAGCTCGGCCGAAGCCAGCCTGGAAACGGTGATGGCCGTGCGCGACCAGGTGATCTCGGCGTATCAGGAAATCATGCGGATGCCGATCTAAGGGCTGTTTTCGGGTTTTCGGTGGCTCCTACATTCGTCATCCCGCGACTTGTTCGCGGGACCCATCTGCCCGCCGCAGGTGCGGAAAGAACTCGCTCTCTCACGTGAAAGCTGAACATGGGTCCCGCGAACAAGTCGCGGGATGACGTGGTTTGTTAGGCTGACGCGCTTTCCTGAAGTCAAAAAGAAGGGCCGCGATCCTCACGGACGCGGCCCAGTTTGCTTCGGGGGGAAGTTGCAAACGCTACGCCTACTGAACAAACTCAGAGGTGCAGGAACGCCTTGGCGACCGTGAGCAGGCCGCCCCAGACGATTGCGTTCAGCACCGTTGCGAGCAGAACCGCGAAACCCAGGGGCCACTGGCGAATAGGCCGGCGGAGGGGACGCGGATCGAACGGACGGGCTTGCGACGCGACTGTCATCAGACGCTCCTTAACCATGACCCCATGGTCGGGATTGACTCGGCCCTTGCGAACCGGGCGACCTGTCGCGCGCCGCCTTGTCGCACCCGAGCTTCGAGTCAACGCTTGGGGGCGCGGGAGCGTTGATTCTGTTTTCGCCGCCGGAGCCCGCATGAGCGCCATCGTCCTCGACCAGGTCAGCAAGACGTACGGCGGCCAGACGGTGCTGGCGCCGACGTCGCTGAGCATCGCCAAGGGCCGTTTCGTGGCTTTGGTCGGCGGCTCGGGCGCGGGCAAGACCACGCTGCTGAAGCTGATGAACGGCCTGTCGACCCCGACCAGCGGCCGGGTGCTGCTGGACGGTGTAGACATCGTCGGCCGACCAGGGCCCGAGCTGCGGCGCGGCATCGGCTATGTCTTCCAGGAGATCGGCCTCTTCCCGCACATGACCGTCGGGCAGAACATCGGCGTCACGCCCGAGTTGCTGGGCTGGCCGGGGGATCAGATCGCTCAGCGCACCGACGAACTGCTCGACCTCGTGGCCCTGCCGCGCGAGGTCGCCGGCCGCGCGCCATCGCAGCTGTCGGGTGGTCAGCGCCAGCGGGTGGGTGTGGCGCGGGCGCTGGCCGCGCGTCCCTCGATCCTGCTGATGGACGAGCCGTTCGGTGCGTTGGACCCTGTGACCCGTGCGGCCCTGGCCGATGATGTGCGGGCGCTGCACGAGCGTCTGGGGCTGACCACGGTGATGGTCACCCACGACGTCGGCGAGGCCTTGCTGCTGGCCGACGAGGTGGTGGTGATGGCCGGCGGCAGGGTGCTGGCCCAGGCGCCGCCTCGGGCGCTGCTGGCGGGCCATCCCGATCCGGTTGTCGCCGACCTGATCGCCGCGCCGAAGCGGCAGGCCGAACGTCTCGCGGAGCTGGCCCGTGGCTGATCGTCTTTCCTCCGCCCTGGCCGTCCTGCCCGAGCGCCTGGGCTGGCACGTGGCCCTCTCGGCCTCGGCCCTGGCGCTGGGTCTGGCCATCGCTCTGCCGCTGGGCATCGCCGCCGCCCGTAGTCCGCGCCTGAAATGGATCGCCCTGGCCACCGCCGGACTGGTGCAGACCATCCCCAGCCTAGCCCTGCTGGCGCTGTTCTATCCGGTACTGCTGCTGCTCTCCGGGCTGGCGGTGAAGGTGCTGGGCCACGGCTTTCCCGCCCTGGGCTTCCTGCCGTCGCTGCTGGCCCTGACCCTTTATTCGATGCTGCCGATCCTGCGGAACGCGGCGGCGGGCGTGTCGGGCGTCGACCCGGCCGTGGTCGAGGCGGCGCGCGGCGTCGGCATGACCGACCGCCAGCGGCTGTGGCGTGTCGAGCTGCCCCTGGCCGCGCCGGTGATCATGGCCGGCGTGCGCACCGCCGCCGTGTGGACGATCGGGGCGGCGACCCTGTCGACGCCGGTCGGTCAGACCTCGTTGGGCGACTACATCTTCTCAGGCCTGCAGACCGAGGACTGGGTCGCGGTGCTGGTCGGCTGCGCGGCCTCGGCGGGCCTGGCGCTGATCGTCGATGGCCTGCTGGGCCTGATCGAGGTTGGCGTGGCGCGGCGCGACAGCAAGCGCCTGTGGGCGGGCGGCGTAGGCTTGGGCTTCGGCCTGCTGGCGGCGATCGCGCCCCTGGCCGGCGCGGCGCTGTCGCAAGGCCGTCCCGCCTATGTCGTCGGCGCCAAGAACTTCTCCGAGCAGTACATCCTGGCCGAGCTGATGGCCGGCAGGCTGGAGGCCCAGGGTGCGAGCGTGCAGCGCCGCGTCAACCTCGGCTCGGCGGTCGCCTATCGCGCGCTGGCCAGCGGCGAGATCGACGCCTATGTCGACTATTCCGGCACCCTGTGGGCCAACGTCCTGAACCGCGCGGACAATCCCGGCCGCCAGGCGGTGCTAGACGGGCTGCGCTCCGAGCTCAAGACCCGCGACGGCGTGGTGCTGCTGGCGCCGCTGGGCTTCGAGAACGCCTACGCGCTGGCCATGCGCCGCGACCGCGCCGAGGCGCTGGGCGTCAAGACCCTGGCCGATCTGGCGGTGAAGGCCCCGCAGCTGACCATGGGCGGCGACCTAGAGTTCTTCTCGCGGCCGGAATGGGCGGCGGTGGTCAAGGCCTATGGCCTCGGCTTCAAGTCCAAGCGCCAGTTCCAGCCGACCTTCATGTACCGGGCGCTGGAAAGCCGCGAGGCTGACGTCATCTCGGCTTTCTCGTCCGACGGGCGGATCGCCGCCGACGATCTCGTCCTGCTGGGCGACCCCAAGGGCGCGCTGCCACCCTATGACGCAGTGATCCTGGTCTCGCCGAAGCGGGCTGGGGATCGGCGGCTGCTGGACGCTCTGACGCCGCTGGGCGGCAGCATCGACGTCAAGGCGATGCAGGCAGCCAACTACGCCGTGGATCGCGATACGGGCAAGAAGAGCCCCGCCGAGGCGGCGGGGATGCTGGCGCGCTAAAGAATCCCCGGCAGGTCCAGCCCCTTCTCCCGCGCGCAGTCGATGGCGATGTCGTAGCCGGCGTCGGCGTGGCGCATGACGCCGCTGGCCGGATCATTCCACAGCACCCGCGCGATGCGCTTGGCGGCGGCTTCGGTCCCGTCACAGACGATCACCATCCCCGCGTGCTGCGAGAAGCCCATGCCGACCCCGCCGCCATGGTGCAGCGACACCCAGGTCGCGCCCGAGGCGGTGTTGAGCAGGGCGTTCAGCAGCGGCCAGTCCGACACCGCGTCGGAGCCGTCCTTCATGGCCTCGGTCTCGCGGTTGGGCGAGGCGACCGAGCCGGAGTCGAGGTGGTCGCGGCCAATCACGATCGGGGCCTTCAGCTCGCCGCTGGCGACCATTTCGTTGAAGGCCAGGCCCAGGCGATGGCGGTCGCCCAGGCCGACCCAGCAGATGCGGGCCGGCAGGCCCTGGAACTTGATCTTCTCGGCGGCCATGTCGAGCCAGTTGTGCAGGTGGGGATTGTCCGGGATCAGTTCCTTGACCTTGGCGTCGGTCCTGGCGATGTCTTCCGGATCCCCCGACAGCGCCGCCCAGCGGAACGGACCGATTCCCCGGCAGAACAGCGGGCGGATATAGGCCGGCACGAAGCCGGGGAAATCGAAGGCGCTCGTCACGCCTTCCTCCAGCGCCATCTGGCGGATGTTGTTGCCGTAGTCGACGGTCGGCACGCCGGCGGCCTGGAAGTCGAGCATGGCCTTGACGTGGACGGCCATCGAGGCGCGGGCGGCCTTGTCGACCGAAGCGGGGTCGCGCGCCTTGGCGTCGGCCCACTGGTCCAGGGTCCAGCCGGCCGGCAGATAGCCGTTGATCGGGTCATGGGCGCTGGTCTGGTCGGTCAGCAGATCGGGACGGACGCCGCGCTCATAGAGCGCCGGCAACAGCTCGGCGGCGTTGCCCAGCAGGCCGACCGAGATCGGGGTCCTGGCGGCGCTCGACTCTTCGATCCACGCCAGGGCCTGGTCGACGCTGTCGGTCGACTTGTCGAGATAGCCGGTGCGCAGCCGCATCTCGATCCGCGAGGGCTGGCACTCGATGGCCAGGCATGAAGCCCCGGCCATCACCGCCGCCAAGGGCTGGGCCCCGCCCATGCCGCCCAGGCCCGCTGTCAGCAGCCACTTGCCCGACAGGTCGCCGCCATGGTGCTGGCGGCCCATCTCGACGAAGGTCTCATAGGTGCCCTGCACGATGCCCTGGGCGCCGATATAGATCCATGAGCCAGCCGTCATCTGGCCGTACATGGCCAGGCCCTTGCGATCGAGTTCGTTGAAGTGCTCCCAGGTCGCCCAGCGCGGCACCAGGTTGGAATTGGCGATCAGCACGCGCGGCGCGTCGGCATGGGTGCGGAAGACGCCGACCGGCTTGCCGGACTGCACCAGCAGGGTCTCGTCGTCCTCCAGCCGCCGCAGGGTCTCGACGATCTTGTCGAAGCTCTCCCAGTCGCGGGCGGCGCGGCCGATGCCGCCATAGACGACCAGCTCCTCGGGCCGCTCGGCGACGTCGGGGTGCAGGTTGTTCATCAGCATCCGCAAGGGCGCTTCGGTCAGCCAGGACTTGGCGGTGAGCTGCGTCCCGGTGGCGGGGCGGATGACGCGGGTGTTGTCGCGGCGGGTCATGCGTTGCTCCGGGCGAAGGTCAGGCAGGCGTTGAGGACGTCTTCCAGCACCGCGCGCAGCGGCTCGGCGCGATCGGCGTGGAAGGGCGTGGGCCAGGTTTCGGGCGTCGGGGGCTCGGCCGGGTCGTCCATGTAGCCCCGGCAGGCCAGCTCCATCTGGAGGGCGTGGACGCCGGCGGGCGGCTGTCCGTAGTGGCGCGTGGTCCAGCCGCCCTTGAAGCGGCCGTTGGTGACGCGGCTGAGGCCCGACGCATCGCAGGCGGCCTCGACGGCGGCGGTCAGGGCGGGGGCGCAACTGGCGCCGCTGTTGGTCCCGAGATTGAACTGCGGCAGCTCGCCGTCGAACAGGCGCGGCACGTGCGAGCGGATCGAATGAGCCTCGTACAGCACCACGGTCGGATGGAGCGTACGCAGGCGATCGATCTCTTCGCGCAGGGTGGTGTGGTAGGGCTCGAGGTAGATCGTGCGGCGACGGTCGATCTCGGCCGCGTCCGGCCCGCCGTCGCTATACAGCGGCTCGCCGTCGAAGGTGGTGGTCGGGCAGAGCTCCGTCGTCGCCTGGCCCGGATAGAGCGAGGCGCCCGACGGGTCCCGATTGACGTCGATGACCGTCCGCGAGATCGCCGTCCGCACGATGGTCGCGCCCATCCCCTCGGCGAAGGCGTAGAGCCGATCCACCCACCAATCGGCGTCCTTGCGGGCCAGCCAGGGAGAGACGAGGCCGGCTTCGATGTCGGCCGGGATATCGGTCCCGGTGTGGGGGAGGCTGACGATCAGGGGCGCGTCGCCGGGCGTCATCTGAAGCCAAGGGGGGGCGAATCCCACCCTGTCCGTCATCAGCTAACCCCCGGCAGCTTGCCCGCTGCCGCGATCACCGCGCCCGACCACACCAAGACGTTCGCCGCCTCCATGTCCGGGTGGAAGTGCCGATCATCCTCCAGGTGCGGCACCTTGCTCCGCGTCAGCGTCCGCACCGCCTCCAGGGCCTTGCTCGACCGCAGCGGGGCGTGGAAGTCGCAGCCCTGCGCCGCCGCCAGCAGTTCGATGCCCAGCACGGCCGTGGCGTTCTCGACCATGCCCATCAGGCGGCGCGCGCCGTGGGCGGCCATCGAGACGTGGTCCTCCTGGTTGGCCGAGGTCGGGATCGAGTCGACGCTGGCCGGATAGGCCTTCTGCTTGTTCTCCGAGACCAGAGCGGCGGCCGTGACCTGGGGGATCATGAAGCCGGAGTTCAGGCCCGGCTTGGGCGTCAGGAACGCCGGCAGGCCCGACAGCGCCGGGTCGACCAGCATGGCGATGCGGCGCTCGGCGATCGAGCCGATCTCGCAGACCGCCAGGGCGATGATGTCGGCGGCGAAGGCGACCGGCTCGGCGTGGAAGTTGCCGCCCGACAGCGCCTCATCCGCTTCCGGGAAGATCAGGGGATTGTCCGAGACGCCATTGGCCTCGGTCTCCAGCGTCACGGCGGCCTGGCGCAGGATGTCCAGCGCCGCGCCCATCACCTGCGGCTGGCAGCGCAGGCAGTAGGGGTCCTGGACGCGCTCGTCTTCCTTCAGGTGCGAGGCGCGGATTTCCGAGGTCGCCATCAGGTCGCGCAGGGCGGCGGCGGTCTCGATCTGGCCGGCGTGGCGGCGCAGCGTGTGGATGCGCGGGTCGAAGGGAGTGTCGGAGCCCTTGGCGGCTTCGGTCGACAGGGCGCCGGTGACCAGGGCCGACTGGAACAACAGCTCGGCCTCGAACAGGCCCGCCAGGGCGTTGGCGGTCGAGAACTGGGTGCCGTTCAGCAGGGCCAGGCCTTCCTTGGGGCCGAGCGTCAGGGGCTTGAGGCCCGCCTTCTTCAGCGCCTTGGCGGCCGGCTTGCGCTCGCCGTCGACGAAGATCTCGCCGACCCCGATCATGGTCGCGGCCATGTGCGACAGCGGGGCCAGGTCGCCCGAGGCGCCGACCGAGCCCTGGCATGGGATCACCGGCGTCAGGCCCTGGGCCAGCATTTCCTCCAGCATCCTCACGGTCTCGACCCGTACGCCCGAGGCGCCCTGCGCCAGGCTGGCCAGCTTCAGGGCCATCATCAGGCGGATGACCGGGACCGGCGAAGGCTCGCCGACACCGGCGGCGTGGGACAGGACGATGTTGCGCTGCAGGGTCTCCAGGTCGGCGTCGCCGATGCGGACGCTGGCCAGTTTCCCGAAGCCGGTGTTGATCCCATAGACCGGCTCGCCCTTGGCCAGGATGCGCTGCACGGCGGCGGCGCTCTCGGCGATCGCGGGCCACGCCGTATCGGCCAGGCGCGCCGTCGCGCCACGGTAGATCGCCTTCCACTCGGCCAGCGGCACGTCGCCGGGGTTCAGAACAAGCTCGGTCACTGGCCTCTCCACACGCGCGCATGGAGCGGGTTGAAGCCCATGCGATAGACAAGTTCGGCGGGACGCTCGATGTCCCAGATGGCGAGGTCGCAGGCCTTGCCGGCCTCCAGCGTCCCGCGATCGTGCAGCAGCCCCAGCGCCCGCGCGGCCTCTCGCGTCACGCCGGCCAGGCATTCCTCCACGGTCATCCGGAAGATGGTGGCGGCCATGTTCATGACCAGCAGCGGCGAGGTCAGGGGCGAGGTGCCGGGGTTGCAGTCGGTGGCCAGGGCCATCGGCACGCCGGCTTGGCGCAGGGCCGCGATCGGCGGGGGCTTGTGCTCACGGGTGAAGTAGTAGGCGCCGGGGAGCAGGGTGGCGACCGTGCCCGAGGTGGCCATGGCGGCGATGCCCGCCGCGTCCAGGTGCTCCAGATGGTCGGCCGACAGCGCCCCGAATTCGGCGGCCAGCGCCGCGCCGTTGAGGTCCGACAGCTGCTCGGCGTGCAGCTTGACCGGCAGGCCGTGGTCCCGCGCGGTCTCGAACACGCGGCGGATCTGGTCGGGCGAAAAGCCGATGCCCTCGCAGAAGCCGTCGACCGCGTCGGCCAGGCCCCGCGCGGCGATGGCGGGGATCATCTTCTCGCAGACCAGTGCGATGTAGCCGTCGGGGTCGTCGCGATATTCCGGCGGCAGGGCGTGGGCGCCCAGGAAGGTCGTGCTGACCCCGACGCGGCGGATGTCGGCCAGGGTGCGTGCGGCGCGCAGGCTCTTGATCTCGTCGTCGAGGGACAGGCCGTAGCCGGACTTGATCTCGACCGTGGTGACGCCCTCGGCGATCAGAGCGTCGAGCCGGGGCAGGGCGGTGGCAACCAGTTCGGCTTCCGAGGCCGCGCGGGTGGCGCGCATGGTCGAGATGATGCCGCCGCTGGCTCGGGCGATTTCCTCGTAGGAGGCCCCTGCCAGGCGCAGCTCGAACTCGTGGGCGCGGTCGCCTGCGAAGACCAGGTGGGTGTGCGGATCGATCAGGCCGGGGGTGATCCAGCGCTCCTCGACATCGACGGTTTCGGTCGTCTCGAAGGTCGGCGCGGCCTCCGCCGGACCGGCATAGGCGATGCGGCCGTCCCGGCTGGCGATGACCCCGTCCTCGACGATCCCCAGGCCTTCGCGATCCGGGGCGAGGGTCGCGAGACGGGCGTTGATCCACACCCGATCACAGCGCATGAGCCTGCCTCCGCCAACGCGGACCGTCTCTTGCGGGCCGCTTCAATATGTATAGACATATTTGCGAACGATGAGGCTTGTCCAGTGACCGACGCGCACATTTCCGAGTCTTCCACGGTGGTTTGGTGCGAGAGCGCTTTGCTGGCGGACGGTTGGGCGCCGGGCGTGAAGTTCACCATCACCGATGGCCGCATCACCCGCATCGACACCGACACCAGCGCGGGCGACGCCCAACGTCTGGGTCCCGCCCTGCCGGGTCTGGGCAACGTCCACAGCCACGCCTTCCAGCGCGCCATGGCTGGCTTGGCGGAGACGCGCGGCGAGACCGGAGACAACTTCTGGACCTGGCGCGAGGTCATGTACCGCTTCCTGGAGCGGCTGGACCCCGACATGGCCCAGGCCATCGCCGCCATGGGCCAGGTCGAGATGCTGGAGGGCGGCTTCACGCGGGTGGGCGAGTTCCACTACCTGCACCACGCCCCCGACGGCGGTGGGTACGACAACCCGGCCGAAATGGCCGCGCGAATGGCGGCGGCGGCGGAAGAGACCGGGATCGGGCTGACCCTGCTGCCGGTGTTCTATGCCCACAGCAACTTTGGCGGCCTGCCGCCCACCGATGGCCAGAAGCGCTTCATCCACGATGTCGACGGCTTCGCCCGGCTGGTCGAGGCCTGTCGCGAGATCGTCTCGCCGCTGCCCGAGGCGGTGGTCGGGATCGCGCCGCACAGCCTGCGCGCGGTCACGCCCGAGGAGTTGGACGCCATCGTCCCTCTGGCCGCTGGCGGGCCGATCCACATGCACGTCGCCGAGCAGACGAAAGAGGTCGACGACTGCCTGGCCGCCACCGGCGCGCGCCCGGTCCGCTGGCTGATGAACCACACCGAGGTCGACAAGCGGTGGTGCCTGATCCACGCCACCCACATCAACGCCACCGAGACCGAGCGCCTGGCCAAGAGCGGCGCGACCGCCGGCCTGTGCCCGATGACCGAGGCCAATCTGGGCGACGGGATCTTTCCGACACCGGACTACCTGGCGGCTGGCGGAAGTTTCGGAATCGGGACCGACTCCAACATCGTGATCGACGCCGCCCAGGAGTTGCGGACCCTGGAATACGCCCAGCGCCTGACCCGCCGGGCCCGCAACGTGCTCGCGGGCGGTCCGCGCCGTTCTACCGGCGGCGACCTCTGGCGGGCGGCGACACTCGGCGGGGCTCAAGCCCTTGGCGTCGCCAATGGGACGACAAGGGGCGGCCTGCGGCGCGGCGCGGCGGCTGACTTCATCACCCTCGACACAAACCATCCGAACGTCGTCGGGAGGTCGGGCGACACGCTGATCGACAGCCTGGTCTTCGCCGGCGGCGGGATCGACACCGTCTGGCGGCACGGCCGGCAGCTGGTCTCCGGCGGCCGCCACCATGCCCGCGAGGCGATCACCGCGCGCTACGTCCAGACCCTGAAGGCCCTGCTGGCGTGACCGGGCCGCTGCACCAGCGCATCCGCTCGGAGATCGAGGCCCGCATCCGCTCCGGCGAATGGGCGCCCGGCCATCGCGTGCCGTTCGAGACCGAGCTGATGGACCGGTACGGCTGTGCGCGCATGACCGTCAGCAAGGCGATGGCCGCGCTGGTCGAGGCCGGACTGATCGTGCGCCGCAAGCGCGCCGGCTCGTTCGTGGCGCGGCCGAGGGTCCACGCACCGGTGCTGAACATCCCCGACATCCAGTCCGAGATCGTCGCGCGCGGCGAGACCTACGCCTTCCGCCTGCTGATCCGGACGGTCCGCGCCGCCGATCGCGACAGTCCCGAGGAAGTCGAACTGGCGGCCGGCGGCAAGCTGCTGGCGCTGGACGGGGTCCACGACGCCGGCGGGCGGCCGTTCGCCCTGGAGCGGCGCCTGGTCTCGCTGAAGGCCGCGCCGGAGATGGAAGCCGCCGACTTCACGCAGGTCCCGCCCGGCGCCTGGCTGCTGGAACATGTCGCCTGGACCGAGGCCGAGAGCCGGATCAGCGCCGTCAACGCCGACGCCCACGTCGCCCGCCTGCTGGCCCTGGACGAGGGCGCGGCCTGCCTCGTCGTCGACCGCCGCACCTGGCGCGAGGGCCAGCACGTCACGAGGGTCCGCCAGGTGTTCCCCGGCGAAGCCTACGACCTGGTGGCGCGGTTCGGGCCTGGGGCTTAAGGGCGCTTCGCCTCTGGCGTTCCGCCGCTGTGTCGGCTTACCTCCTCGCCAAACCGGAGGACGCCCATGGACCTGCACGCGATCGCCATCCCGACCTACGCCCACATGCTGAAAGGCCTGTCTGCCCAGCTGTCCAAGGGCGAGGCCCATGCCGCCGAGCACGGGCTGGCGCCGGAGAGCCTGATCGAGGCTCGGCTGGCGGCGGACATGTTCCCGCTGTCGACGCAGGTGCGGTTCGTCTGCGTCCAGACCAGCGACCTGCTGCGCTACCTGACCGGCGCCGAAGGCTTCGCCCCGACCGAGGACGCGACCGACTTCGCCGGCCTGAAGGCCCAGCTGGCGGACGCCCTGGCGCGGATCGAGGCCACGCCAGCCTCAGCCTTCGACGGCGCGGCCGAAAAGCCGATCGAGCTGAAGATGCCCAACGGCATTGTCTTCGACCTGACCGGCGAGCAGTTCCTGCGCGACTGGGCCCTGGCCCAGGTCTATTTCCATCTCACCACCGCCTACGCGATCCTGCGCAACCAGGGCGTCCCGCTGGGCAAGCCCGACTGGGTCCCGCACATGTTCGCCTATATCCGCCCCGGGACCTTGCCTGGAGGTTGAGTCCGCCTGGCTACCCCCAGTCCAGGGGATGTCAGTCCCGGGCGTCGTAACCGTAGAACGGCGTTCGAGGACCGAGTGTGACGCGTGGTGCGGCGAGGGTCCTGGAGGGATCCCGTCATGGCCGAACCGACGCTTCGCGACTTCCAATTCCTGATCCAGCTGGTCGACGCCGGCTTCATCCAGGCGACCTTCAAGTTCGTCGACCTGCGGCCGCTTCTGAAAAGCGTTGGCGTGCTGACGCCCGAGGTCGACGCCGCCCTGGCCCTGGTCGAGGCCAATCCGGCCCTGATCAATATCGGCGTCCAGACGCTGAAGGACGCCCTGACCAAGTTCCCGCTGGATACGCCGCTCAGCGTGGCCTTCGGCTCTGGGACGGGCGGGACAGGTGACACGGGCGCGGTCGCCAATCCGATCGTACTCACCGACGCCCAGATCAAGGACGCCTACAAGGCCCTGGCGGGCATCTCGGCCAGCTCGTCCAAGGCGCTGTCGGAATATCTGAGCGGGCCGAACGGCGAGAAGGTGGTCAACGCCTTCTATGCCGAGATGAAGGAGCTGGCGCAGCTTCAGGCCGACGTCATCGCCAACAAGATCACCAAGGCGGTCTTCATCGACAAGCTGGTCGGCTACTCCGTCGACACCTCGGCCCTGGCGCTGCAGGCGATGAACTTCTTTACCGGCAAGACGCCCAGCCAAACGGCCCTGAACGACCTGATCGACAGCGCCGCCAACACCACCGACCTGACCGACTACGCCTATGCAATCTACAACACCGGCAACAAATACATCGAGTTCGCGGTCAACCAGGCCATGAGCGGCGCGGGCGGGGCGTCGTTCAAGACCGCCTATGACAGCCTGTCGTTCCGCGACGCCGTGGTGAAGGCCTATGACACCATCATCGGCAACGCCAAGGCGACGGCGGCTGGGATCAATGTCAACGCGGCCATCGACTACATCGTCTCGCAGCAGAACTACCTCACCGCCTATGGCCACGACGCCTTGGGGGCCAAGGCGGCCATGGCCGGGTTCGTGATGTACGCCGGCATGAACGCGGGCGTCGGGTCCTATGCCGAGGCGACCAAAACCTTCCTGACCGACGCCTATGACGGCAAGGCCAGCTATGGCGGCGCCCTCGTGGCGGCCAAGGCCAGCATCCCGGCCTCTGTCGACGGGGTGGCCCTGGTCGCCCAGCCGGCCGACCACCACGACACCGGCGCCTTCGTCTAGGGGCTTCCTCTAGTCCGGCATCGTCTCGAACACCGTCAGGCCGTCCGGCAGGATCACCCAGTCAGGACGGTCGCGGTCGAACAGAGCCATGGACGGCTTGAACAGGGTCGGGTCGTCCAGGCTTCCGGCGTAGATCGTGTGGCTGTCGCTGAGCCCATGCTCGCCGCCGAAGACGAGGCCCCCGCAGGTAGGGCAGGAATTGCGGGTGGCCTCGCCCCCTCGGAACGCCCGGCTGCGGAACGGCCGCGCTGGGCCGCTGATGGTCAGGGCCTCGGCGGCGAAGCCCATGAACGGAATGAAGCCCCCGCCCGACGCCTTGCGGCAGTCGGCGCAGCAGCACAGGCCCATATAGTCCGGCGCCCGGTCGGCTTCCCAGCGCAGCGCGCCGCACAGGCAGCCGCCCTTGTAGGTCGTTTCGGTCATGTCGGAAGTAGAACGCCGACGTGCAAGCCGGTCAAATACCGGTTCGTTGGGCGGCTTGGGCGCTTTGAGCAATTCTAGGCCGCCGCCGCGTTGATGTGTTGCCGCCGCCAACGGCTCGGCGTGACGCCGGCGACGGCCTGGAACAGCCGCGACAGGTGGGCCTGGTCGCAGAAGCCGCAGTCCAGGGCGATCTGGCAGAGCGAGGCGTCGGGATCCAGCATCAGCGTCTTGGCGCGTTCAACCCGGCTGCGGATCAGGTAGTCGCGCGGGGGAATGCCGAAGCTGGCTTTGAAGCGTCGGGAGAAGTGGCTGATGCTCAGACCGACCACCTCCGCCAGTTCGTGATTGCTGATCGAGCGGTCCAGATGATCGCCGATGTGGCGCAGCACCTTACGCTCCTGCCAGGGCGCCAGGCCGGCATCCCGCGCCTGAGCGCTGTCTGCCGCCGGCTCCAGAAGGCGTGACGCCTGGCCGAGGAACACCCTGGCCTGGCGCGGGTCGATCTCGAGCGCGCGCTCGGCGCGGCCCAGCATGTCCAGAAGCGCCTGCGCCATCGGGCCGGCCGAGAAGGGGGCGGCGCCCGCGCTGTTCAGAGAAAGGCCAAGAGTGCTCATGATCGTGATCTCCATCGGACGGTCATTCGCCGCCTGTTGGGGATCACGCAGGCCGAGGAAAAGTCCTCACCGACCTTTGTTTCGTGAAGGCCGGCGGCAGAAAATAATTCTCTAGGAAAAGTCGTTGTCTTTCAGCGTGATATCGAGAAACCGCCCGTCCGCGCCTGTCTCAAACGCCTGAAATAAAATTTCGCGGTGAGGACTTTTTCCAAGGCTGCGTTCTGCCCTCTCGAAGACGACATCCACATGTCGTTGGACAGCCAGCGGAGTCTCTGATGGGAATGGCGAGAGGGGAGCTGATGACCAATGCCTCCGACGCCGCCGCGCGCGCGGACGCCTTCGCCAAGCAGGCGGCGGCGATGCGCGGACCGCTGACGGCCTATTTCCGACGCCGGGTCCGCAACGCCGGCGAGGTCGAGGATCTGGTGCAGGAGGTGTTCCTGCGCCTGACCGTGCGCGGCACGCCGGACGATACCGATCGCGCTAGCGCCTATATCTTCCAGACCGCCGCCAGCGTGCTGGCTGACCGCTATCGCCGCCGCACCGTCCGGCACGCCGACGAGCATGTCGCTCTGGATCCGGATCTGCGCGGCGACCAGGACTTCGACCCGGCCCGCATCTATGCCGGCAAGCAGGCCCTCAACGCCGCCGCCGCCGCCCTCATGACCATGCCGGAACGGACGCGGGCGATCTTCCTGCTTCGCCGGATCGACGGTTTGCGGCATCAGGCCATCGCCACGCAGCTGGGTCTGTCGGTCAGCGCGGTGGAAAAGCACATGGTTCGCGCCATCGAACATCTGATGGCCCACGCGGGAGACGCCCGATGACCCGCGAGATCCTGACCTCCGCCCAGGCGGCCGCGCGCTGGCTGGCCCGCGACGACCTCGACCAGTCGCCTCAGCGCGAGCAGTTCGCAGACTGGCTGGACGAGAGCGAGGAGAACCGACAGGCCTGGACCCAGGTTCACGCCATGTGGGACGTCTTCGACGACGCCGACGACAGCGACCTGATCGCCGCCATGGCGCGCGCCGCCCGGCAAGCCGGGCCGGAGCCTGTCGCCAGGCCGTTCTGGCCGCGACTGATCGCGGCGTCGATCGCCGTGGCGGCCGTCTCGGCGACATTGCTGCTGGGCGCCCAGCAGGGCTGGTTCGAGCGATCGGGCAAGGCGACCCAGGTGGCCGCCAACCAGACCGCCTCGCTGACCGCCGCGGGTCGGGCCGACTACGTCACCGGCAAGGGCCAGAAGTCGATCGTCGACCTGCCCGACGGCACGCGCGTCACGCTGGACGCCGACAGCGCGGTGGATGTCGCCTTCACCGGCGGCCGCCGCGACGTGCGCCTGCTGAACGGGCGCGCGTTCTTCGACGTCGCCCACGACAAGGCCCATCCCTTCGCCGTCGAGGCGGCGGGACGGGTGGTCACCGCGCTGGGCACCCAGTTCGACGTGCGGCTGACGCCGGGCGCGGTGCGGGTGGTGCTAGCCCGGGGCAGCGTCTCGGTCGCCTCGGGCCCGAGCGCGCCGCTGGTCAAGCTGACGCCTGGCCAGGCCTTCGCGGCCCAGGACGGCAAGGCCGGCAAGGTCTCGTCCGCCGACCTTAACGAGGACCTGGCCTGGAAGCAGGGTGTCGTGGAGTTTCAGGACCAGACCCTGTCCGAGGCGATCGGCCTGTTGAACCGCTACACGCGCGCCCAGATCGTCATCAAGGACCCCAAGGTCGCCGCCCTGCGCATCACCGGCGTCTTCAAGACAGGCGACATCGAGCGGTTCGGCCGCTCGGTGTCGCAGGTCCTGCCGGTCAAGCTGGTCGCCCGCGACGCCGACACCTACGAGCTGGTCTCGAAGCGCTGACCCGCCTTAGAAATGACCGACCAGGCCGAGTTCGAACCGTCTGCGGCGCGGGTCGGCATAGGTGCTATAGTTGAACGTGCTCAGGCCGAAGCCGACGCGTTGGGCGATCACCGGCGGACTGTGGTCCAGCACGTTCTGCACGCCGAAGCGGATTTCGGCCTTCCGCGGCCCGCCATTTCCGAAGCTGACGCGATGGGTCGCGAAGATGTCGACATAGGCCTGGGACGGGACGCGGTCGGCGCCTTGCCAACGCGTCAACTGCGCGACCTGCGCGGCGGAGTCCGAGCGACCATAGACATGATAGCCACCATGGAACGAGACGTTGAAGCCCACGGTGGTCGCGCCTTTCGACCAGTCCGCCCCGCCGTTGGCGCGCCAGGCCAACGGGCCGTCGGCATAGCCGACATAGTCGATCGACGGGCTGGTCGGGTCGGTCCGCCGCCGCAGGTGAGGCTGCCAGGTCGTCGCCGCGCGCAGGCGGAAATCACCCAGCCGCCCCGCGCGGATCAGGTAGTCGCCCTGGATGTCGAGCGCCTCGACGGAGGTCCGGCCGATGTTGAAGCTGGTGGTGTCGACGGCCGTCACGACGCCGCCCGAATAGCCCTTGGCGCGATCGGCTTCGGTCAGCGGGGCGCGCTTCACGCGGTCGGGGAAAAGGTCTTCGTGCTGCAGGAAGTACAGCATGTCGCCGGTATGGAAGGCGAAGATCTCCTGGCGCTTTTCGATCCGCGTGTAATCGACGGACACGCGCAGTGGGCTCGTCGGGGTCAACACCACCCCGGCCGACAGACTGCGCGCGTGCTCCGGTCGCAGGGTCAGAGAGCCGCCCGACAGCAGGTCGTAGACGCCGGTCAGGCCCAGCGCCTCGCCGCCGCGTCGCGGGTCGGCCGGTTGGCTGGTGGCCGGCAGCAGGACCTTGCGGCCGGTCGCCGCCGCATAGGCGGCGGGGTCGGATGTATAGTGAATCGTGGCGGCGCTGAGCTGCTCGGCGACCGGCGGCACGAAGCCCGATGAGACGCTAGCCCGCACCATCAGCCCGTCGACCGGAAAGACCTTGAAGCCGGCGGTGTAGAGCGTTGAGGTCTGGCGCGAGCGTTCCGTGACCTCGGTGACCGTGCCGCCGACCGGCGCGTCGGTCGGCGGCCCCTGGCGCGTCTCCTCGCGTCGCAGAGCGAGTTGGAATTCCAGGCCTTTCAGGCCCGCTGGGCCGGTGTAGCGGTCGGTGAGCGGCGCGCGCAGCTCGCCGTAGTACTGGCGCGCCGACTGGACCAGGCCCTGCAGGGGCGCGTCGAAAGCGCCAAAGCCGGTGTCGGGCAGATGGATCACGGTGGGCGGCACGCGTTCGCGGCGGTCCTCTAGGGTCATCGCGAGGCTCAAGGGGCCGCCGCCAAGGTCGAGAAGGGGACCCGCCAGTCGCAGCGACCGGTTCCTGAAGTGATTGGACTGGGCCAGGCTCGTGCGCGTGTCGACCATGGACTCGGCGACGGCGGCGAGGAACGCCTGCTTCCCGCCCAACGGATTGATCTGACCGGTCGCCAGCTTGCCGAAGTAGCCCGGCGTCGCGCTCTTCGCCGCCAGGACAACATCGATGCGCGCGCCGCCCAGGACATAGTCGGCGTTGAATTTCCAGCCGTGGGGCAGGTCAGCGATCACGCCGGCCGAGGCGCGCGTCGTCTTGATGAGGTTGGTCCCGGTCGGATCCAGGCCCGGCAAGGGGACGGTGAGTATGATGGCCTGTTGGAACGGGTTGCTGGGTGCGTCGGCGGGCAGGCCGATGGCGTGCAGGTTGTCTTGCGGAACGACCGACTGGCCCTTGTTTCGCATCGCCAACACGTCGGCATAGGCCTCGATCGCGGAGCCGAAACGATGACGGACGCTGCCGATCACCGACGCCGTTTCCCGTCGGCTGAGAAGGGCGCGGCGCGCCCCGGCGGAATCGGGCGAGAGGCTCGTGTCCGTGCGTCCGGCATTGGCCAGCAGCGCCGCGCCGCGGTCGGTGGCCACGCCGCCATAAGCGGCCGGCGCGAAGGTCGTGGCCGCGCCCAGGCTGGCGCCGCCATAGGCGGGGTCGAGCGTCAGATCGCCGCCGCTCGTACTGAATATGTTGATCGCGCCGCTGACTGGTCGCTCGAGCGCCAGCTGAGCGGGATCGTTGCGATAGCGCCGCGCCCGCGCCCTGGTCTCATAGTCGCGATCGCCGACATCCAGGCCATCGCCGCGCAACAGACCGAACGCGACCATGATGTTCGTTCGGCCGCTGTCCGGGGAGAAGCCGATCCGGCCGTCCAGGCGCCGCGCCGGGGCGTCGCCGCGCCCGGTGATCCCGTAGGTCACGCCCAGATCGGCGCCGCGATAGTCGCGCTTGAGCACGATATTGACCGCGCCGCCGCTGGCGCCGGCCCCATAAACGCCACCGGCCGTGGCGTTGAGGAGCTCGATCCGATCGATCGCGGCCAGGGGCAGGGCATTGACGTCGGTCTGGCTGACCAGGACGCCGGAGCCGCCGGCCGGCGGCAGTCCGGGCATCCGGCGACCATCCACCAGCACCAGGGTCTGGTTCGAGCCCAGGCCCCGTAGATTGACCTCCGAGCGCGTGCTGGCGTTGGTGTTGGACGGGTCCTGCAGCGCCGAGGCGATCTGGGCGTCGCCGGTGGCCATCAGGCGTAGGAACGCGTTGACGTCAGCCGAGTGGGCCTGCTCGATATCCCGGCTGCTCCAGACCTTGTAGGCTTGGATGTCGTTCTCGGTGCGCCGGATGTCGCTGTTCTGAGAGCGCGCGGTCACCAGCAGTTCGGGCAGGGCCACGGGGACGTCGGGCTCCGGCGCGGGAAGCGACGGCGCGACATGGACGATGTAGGTCCCATCGGCGGTGCGCCGGTAGGCGAGGCCGGAGCCTTCGAGCAGCAGCGGCAGGGCCTGGTCGATGGCGTAGCGGCCCTTGAGCCGGGGCGCGGGGCGGGCGCCGAGGGCCGGCGCGGCCACCAGCAGTTCCCGCCCGGAGCGTCGAGCCAGTTCAGTCAGGGCGCTGGCCAGGGATTTCCCTGTCGTGTCGACCGTCACCGACCGGGGAGCTTGCGCGCGCGTCGGCGTGGCGTGGGCGACCGCAAGCCCGAGGGCCATCAGCATCACGCAAGCCGCCTCGCCGCGCATCGGGACCCCCTCGCTCGAGACGGGCGTTAGCAGTTCGCATAACGGCGATCAATCGTTTGAGGCGCGGACCCGCCGATCGGAGGCCAGCAGGGCGCGCTCCATCCGTGGTCGTCAGCGTGGTCGAGGTCCGGTCACCGGGTTCGCGCGGGCCACGCCGCCGCCGGGGAGGCGCACGACATAGGGCGTGCCATAGGCGTTGCCCGGCTGCTCGAAGTCGGTCGTGACCACCTGGGCGCCGCTGGCGAGCGCGGCGTTGGCGCGCGTCATGTCGTTGGTCTTGGCCTCATAGGTCTCGATGTCCGTTCGTGTGCGGACGATATAGCCCTGGCGCACATAGTCCCGGATCTGGTCCTGGCGCGCCAAGGCGTTGTCGAACATCAGGAAGGCGGCGTGGTCCTGGCCGGGCTCGGCGCGCAGAAAGGCCGCGCGGCCCTTCAGCGACGGGTGGCCTTCCAGGTAGCCCCGCGTGCCCGCCTCGCCGGTGGCGGTGATCATCAGGAGGATGATCTTGCCGCGCGCGGCCTTCAGGGTCGGCCAGGCGCCGGCGCGGATCGCCGCGTTCAGCGCCGGATAGGCCCCGCGCACGTCGTCAGGCGTGATCAGGCGCTCGCGGCCCAGTCCCTCCACGAGCTCCTGGTCGAGGTCATCGAACAGGGCGGGCGTGAACGGCACGGTATGGGTGGGGGCGGGCAGCAGGGGCAGGTCCTGGACCTTGGCCTCGACGACGAGAAACAGCGGCACGTGGCCGGGGTGGGCCTCGGACCAGGCGCGGATCTCGCGAAGGCATGACGTCAGCGCCGGGCAACGGCTGCGGAAGTCGATATCGGCGATGTGCAGCACCTTGTAGCCCGACGCCTTCAGGCCCTCGGCGTCGAACGGCGCCAGGTCGGTCACGCCCTGGGCGCGCAGCAGGCGATAGCCGGCCGGATCGGCGAAGTTGCCGCCCTTGGGATCTGGATTGACGTCGATTTCGAGGCTGCGCACGCCCGCGTTCAGCTGAGCGGTCAGGTCGGGATGCCGATAGCTCAGCCCCTCGCTCAGGGTGACGTCGTTGGGGTGCTCTTCCTTGAACAGCGCCATCTCGCTCGGCGGCAGCTTGGTCGACAGCTGGCTGGTGACGCGGCCGACGAGGGGCTCGGCCAAGGCCAGGAGGCGCGGATCGGCGGGCAGAGCGTAGCTGTTGTGGGTGCCCAGAACCTGTAGCTGGTTGAGCTTCAGGTCGGGGCTCAGGTTCGGGGCTTCCTGGGCGACGACGGCGGGTGCGGTCATCAGGGCCGCCAGGGTGATCAGGCAGGCGCGCGGCATGGAGGGGTCCTGGGAGAAAGGTCCCGCCCGGCTTGACGCGCGGGCGGGAGAGTTCGCGCCGGCTAGGACGCCGGCGCTTCGGGGACGGATCAGAAGGCGTAGCGGGCGAAGACGCCCACGGTCCGGTGCGCGTCGCGGACCGTGTAGTGGATGAGGCTCAGCGTCGAATACTGCTGCAGGCTGGCCGAGTAGTACTTGTCGAACAGGTTGCGGCCGTAGAGGCCAAGCTCCAGGGCGCTGTTCTGCGGCGAGAGGCTGACGCGGCCATTGAGCAGGCCGAACGCCGGCAGCTCCATGTTGACCGGCTCGCCCAACTGAGCCCAGCTCTTGCTGCGCCAGGCATAGTCGAGATTGGCCCGCAGCCGCAGGTTTCCACCGACGTCGTGGTCATAGACCAGGCTGAGCGAGGTCTGCCATTTCGGCGCCTGGGTCAGGCTGGCGCCGCCATAGTTGGTGGTGGCGTTGTACTGGTAGTCGACGAAATGGGCGTCGGCGTAGGTGGCCGCGCCGGTCAGGGTGAAGGCGTCGTCGATCCGCCAGGCGAAGTTGGCTTCGGCGCCCTGGCTCTTCAGCTCGCCGGCGTTGCCGATGGCGACCTGGGTGATGGGATTGCCCGGGATGACGGTCAGGACCGAGGCCTGGAAGTCGCTGAACGTCGAGCTGAAGACGTCGGCGTTCAGGCGCACGCGGCGGCCGAACAGCTCGGACTTGACGCCGGCTTCCAGGCTTTTGACGGTCTCGTCGGCATAGGGCGCGTACTGGTTGCCGACCACGGCCACCCCGCCGGGCTTGTAGCCGGTGGAATAGGTCGCATAGGCCATGACGTCGTCGGTCAGCTTGTACTGGGCGGCCACGCGGTACGAGAAATTGTCACCCTTGACGCGGCCGCCCTGCTTGTACGGCTTGGCCGAGGTGGGGGTGAAGGTGGCGTTGACGCCGGTGATCGGCCGCGGGTCGATCCAGATGTAGTTGATCGACTGGGCGTTATTATCGTGGGTGTAGCGCCCGCTGATCGCCAGGCTGGCCTTGGGCGTGAGGTTGAACTTCAGCTGGCCGAAGGCGGCGGTGGTGGTGTTCTGGGTCTTGAACAGGGTCGCGTTGGCGTTGCTGACGCCGATCGGGCTGGTCAGGGTGTAGAAGTTGGTCAGCTTGACGCCGGTCGACGACACCAGAGGCGCACCCAGGGTGGCCCACTGCAACTGGGTCGAACGCGCGATCAGCCGGTCATAGAACAGCCCGCCCAGATACTCCACGAAGCCGCCCGTCGGCGAGGCCCAGCGCAGTTCCTGGCTGACCTTCTCGGTGTGCAGCTGGCCGGTGTTGTAGGGCAGGAAGGCGAACTCGGTGGCGGGAACCAGGTTGGCGTTGGCCTCGCCGTGATAGTCGGTCTCGCGATAGGCGGTGATCGAGGTCAGGGTGTCCTTGCCGACCTGGTACTGGACCCGCAGCGCATGGCCCTGGGTCTTGGAGCGCGTCACGCCCATGCTGGAGTCGGCGTTGTCGTCGTTCCGCAGGCCGGGCGTCACGCCGTGGGCGATCTGCAGGGCGGTGAGCGCGGCCGAGCCGCCCGACACCGAGGTGCGGATGAAGTTGTCCCAGTGGTGCTCGTAGTCGTTGGTGTAAAGCACCTCCAGGCCGTCGATCGGCTGCAACAGCAGCTTGGCGCGATAGCCGTATTCCTTGAACGAATTCAACGGCTGGTGCAGCGTCGTGTAGTCGCCGTAGCCTTCCTGGCCTTGCGTGAAGGCCGAGACCCGCAGGGCGGCCTTGTCGCCGAGCGGCGCGTTGACGGTCAGGGTCGCGTTGTGGTCCTCGCGCTGGCCGTAGCTGCCGGCGACCTTGGCAGAGACTTCGCCCAGCACCGGCTTGACGGTGGCGATCGAAATGACGCCCGACGTGGCGTTCTTGCCGAACAGCGTGCCCTGCGGGCCCATCAGCACATCGACCTGCTGGATGTCGGTCAGGCCGGTCAGGCCGTTGTCGCGCTGGGCGTCCATGACCACGTCGTCGACCACCAGGCTCACCGACTTCTCGTTGGAATAGTCGAACGAGGTGCTGCCTACGCCGCGGATCTGGAAAGCCGCGCCATTGGTCATGTCGAACTGCACGCCGGGAACGACGTACTGCAGATCGGTCACCGACTGGAAGTTGGAGTTCTCAAGCGCCTTGCCGGTGATCGAGGTGATCGCGACCGGCACGTCCTGCAGGTTCTCGCTACGGCGCTGAGCGGTGACGACGATCGGCTCGAGCTCGGCGCTCTCGGCCGCGGCGGGCGTCGGAGAGGCTGCTTGAGCGTACGCTTGTGCGAATGGCAAGGCGCTGGCGCTGGCGACCAGGGCGAGCCCGGAGTGAAGTTGGCGTGTCGAAATCATTGGCGAAAACCCCCTGCCACGAGCTGGCTGAAGGGCGACTACCAGCGCGCCATGACGTTAGCGTGACAGATGTGCGATATGGCCCCTGCCGTTTTGTTGGATCCTGTGCGTGTTACGTACGCTTGTGCGAATTGTGGGTCTCAGCGAGCCGCCAGGGCGGCGGCCAGTAGGGCCTCGATCGCCGACCGGTCGATGTCGCCGCCAGCCGTCACGCCATCAAGGACGATCTGGCCGATGCCGGCGATCGACAGGGCCTGGGACGACAGCAGGTCGAGCGGCGACTCGCCCGGGATCTGGCGGTTCAGGATGAACAGGTAGTTCTCGCCGCGCCGGCGGCGCATGTCGGCCGCGCAGGCCCTCAGGCGCGGCGTTCGGGTCGCCGCCAGGGCGACGGCGAAGGTGGCGCGGGCGATCTCGACGCTGCTGAGATCTTCTTCGATCAGGTCGATCTTGTCCGGATCGCGGTACACACGCCCATGCAGGCGGGCGATGATGTCCTCCAGCCCCGCCATCAGCAGATCCTCCTGCCGGGGGAAGTGATAGGCGAGGGTGGAGCTGGCTACGCCAGCGCGGGCGGCGATGGCGCGATGGGTCACCGCGTCGGCGCTCTGAGTGATGATCAGGGCCGAGATGTCGCGGGCGATCCTGGCCTGCCAGTCCGTCAGAGGCTGGGGCTCGTAGCCGTCGGGGCCGGTCATCATCTCGCCGAGCGCGGCGTGCAGCATGACGAACGCGCGCAGGTCGGTGGCGCCAGGCGCGGCGACCAGACCGTCGCACAGGCGGCGCAAGGTCAGCCGACGCAGCCAGCGATAGGCCGCCACGTCCCCGATCGCCAGTCCGTGCGCGGCCTCGTCGGCGCTGTAGCCGTTCAGGGCGTCGCCCAGTTCCGGCGGGCCTATCGTCTCGGCCGCCGCGCGCCAGAAGGCCAGCCGCCGGTCGCGCCAGGCGGAAAGGGAGGCGACGATCTCCGGCCGGGTCGGCGCGCCCTGCACCAGTTCGAAGAAGAACAGGGTGCGGGCGGCGTGACGAGGGGACGTCATGTCGTCCAGGATCGCGTCGGCGAGATCCGCCAACAACGAGCCAGTCAGGGGTTGCAGCGCCCGGACGCGTGACAGCCATCCATTCAGAAAAGCCGTGTCCGCCTCGCGCGCGGCGTCGATCACCGCGGCGACCAACTCGTCCTTGAGGCCGTACCGGTGCGACAGGGCCGAAACGGTGCTTCCCAACTGGTCGGCCAGGGGGCGCAGGCTGAGGCCCTTCAGGCCGTCGGCGGCGACCAGGGTCAGGGCCGCGCGCAGAACGGGCTGGATGTCGGCGTCGGGGCGGGCGGTCATCGGGTGTCCGTCGACAGATTGATCGTATGGCCTTTAGGATGTCGCCGCATTAGTGCGCAAGTCGATCGCGGAAAGTGTCTTCAAGCATCGTATGATTGTACGCTGACGCGAAAAATCGGCATAACTTTCTGACGATTTCAATCGTACGTATGTCACGGATTGGTCATGAGGGGCTGTTAAGCGCGCCGTCATCGCCACGGAGATGGGACGGCCATGCGCACCAAGCCGAAAAGCCGCCATCGGGCCGGCGCCCTCCTGATGACGCTCGCGATGGCCGTCGCGCCGCTCGGCGCGGTCAAGGCCCAGTACAAGCCCGCCGGCACCACCCCGTTGACGGCCGAAGCGCCCTGTCCAGCCCCGCCCGAAGCCCTGGTCAAGCGCCGGAGTCTGGTCGGCGAGCCGCCGCCGCCCAGCGCCGAGGATCTCCAGGCCTATCGCCGCTATGTCGAGGTCCAGCGGGCCAATGACTGGCCCGGTCTTTGCCGCTATGCGGCCGACAACCAGAGCCTGGCGGGCGGAGCCCGGCCACGCATCGTGCTGATCGGCGACTCGATCACCGAGTACTGGAAGTCGCGCGACCCTGCCGTGTTCGCCGACGGGGTCGTCGATCGCGGCGTCAGCGGCCAGACCACCCCGCAGATCCTGCTGCGCTTCTACCAGGACGTGATCGCCCTGCGGCCGCGCGTGGTCCACATCATGGCCGGAACCAACGACATCGCCGGCAACACCGGCCCGATGACCGACGCGCGGTTCCAGAACAATATCCGGGCGATGGTCGAGCTGGCCCAAGCCCATGGGATCAAGGTCGTGCTGGCCAGCATCCCGCCGGCCAAGGCCTTTTACTGGCAGCCAGAGGCGCGACCCGCCGGTCGGATCAAGGCCTGGAACGCCTGGCTGCGCGCCTATGCCGGCGAAAGGGGCGCGGTCTTCGTCGACTATCACGCGGCCCTGGCCGACGCCGACGGCGGGCTGAAGCCGGACCTCGGCGCCGATGGCGTGCACCCGTCGGCGGCCGGCTACGCGCTGATGGACCCGCTGTTCCTGTCCGCCTGGGCCCAGGCGGAGCGTCGTCGATGAGCGCTGGCCCCAGCCGTCGCGCTTTCGGCGCGGGCGTGGCCCTGTCGCTGCTGTCCGGCGCGACGCTGGCGCAGACCGCGCCGCCCGCCGTGGCCGGCTGGGCGCAGGCATGGCCGCCGAAGGAGGTTCTTCCGCTATGGCCTGGCGACCCGCCCGGCTGGCGCGGCGGCGTGACGCCCGGACTGCCGGCCGACTGGCCGCCGAACTTCCTGCGCGAGGTGGCCCGGCCCACCCTGAACGTGTTCCGGCCCGCGCGACCGAACGGCCAGGCCCTGCTGGTCTGTCCGGGCGGCGCCTATCTGGCCATTTCGGCGGCCAATGAGGGGGGCGAGGTCGCCCGGACGTTCAACGCCCTGGACGTGACCGTCTTCGTGCTGGCCTACCGGCTGCCCGGCGAGGGCTGGGACAATCGCGCCGACGCGCCGTTGCAGGACGCCCAGCGCGCCATGCGGCTTATCCGGGCCAATGCCGCAACGCTCGGCGTCCGGCCAGAGACCGTCGGCGTGCTGGGCTTCTCGGCCGGCGGTCATCTGGCGGCGACCCTGGCGACCGACCACGCCCAGTCGGTCTATGCGCCTATCGACGCCATAGACCGACTAAGCGCCCGCCCGGCGTTCGCCGGCCTGCTGTACCCGGTGATCACGATGATCGGGCCCCAGGCCCATGCGCGGTCACGCGACCAGCTTCTCGGCGCCCAGCCGTCGCCGGCGGCGGCCGCCCGCCGCTCGCCGGATCTGCGGGTTTCCGCCGCCACGCCGCCGTGCTTCGTCGCGCACGCGGCGGACGACACCAACGTCTCCATCGACAATAGCCTGGGGATGCTCGCCGCCCTGCGCGCCGCCGGGATCCGCTGCGAGGCTCACCTGTTCGAGACAGGCGAGCACGCCTTCGGCGTCGGCCGCCCCGGCGCGCCCAGCGCCCTCTGGCCACAGCTGTTCCGCCGCTGGATGGACGGAAAGACCGCCTAAGCCGTCCACCCGTAGCGGCGTGTGCGCGGTCATTTCAGCAGGAAGTCCCCGACCGAGTTCGCATCCGTGACGCAATGGCCGCCATAGAGCGGACGCCACTCGGTCTGGACGCCGCGCTCGCGCGCCATGCTGACGAGCCGCTCCGAGCCTTCGAAATTGCCGTAGTTGTCGTACAGCCCGCACGAGAGATAGAGCGCCGGATAGGCCGGCGTGGCGCGCTTGATCAGCGCGATCGGCGAAACGCGGCGCCACTCCGCGTCATCCGCCGCATAGGTCTGGGCCATGGCGCGGATGCCGAACGCGATCTTCGGGTTGGCCCCCGTCCGTTGCGCCGCGGCGACGAGCGTGGAGAGCTTGGCGAACGGCGAGTCGACATAGACGCCCGGGCACAACGCGGCGACCTTGGCGAACTTGTCGGGATAGGACAGGCCGGCGATCAACACGTTCAGGCCGCCCATCGATTCCCCCAGCAACATGCGCCGCCGGGGGCTGCCGACCTTGGCCTCGATGGCCGGCAAGCGCCGCATCATGTCGTCGAGCAGGCCGCTATCGGCCATCCGCCCCTTGGGCGTCAGCAGCCAGCTCGGCCCATAGGACAGGGTCACGACAGTGGGCGGCGGCGCTCCGGCGACCTGCCAGCGCGCCTGCAGCATCGCCGTCAGATAGGTGTCGTCGTTCCAGATGCGCTCGTCCAGGCCGCGACCGTGCAGATGATAGACGATGTCGCCATTGACGCCGCCGACCGCGCGATAGACGCAGTAGCGCAGCGCGCCTTCCGCGCCGCAGTCTCGCGTGGCCGGTTGGAAGTCGACCTTCTGGTCTCCCCGCGTCTTGGTCAGTTCGGTCCAGCCGAACCACAGCAAGCCCAAGAGCAACAAAGCAGACAGCAGGTAGCGATCCCGCTTTGCAAGGCGAGGCATTTTCACGGCTGATTTCCTTCTTGATGAAGCGGCCCGCGCGGGGGGCTGAAGCTCAGGGCTGAGCGAGACGCAGGCTTGGATCGGGCGGCGCCCGGCTGTCGCCATGAACGGCAGAGCGCCCGTCTGAGACCTCTGGAACGCGCGACGGCAACAGGGCCAGGCTCAAGAGGTAACCGACGATGGCGCTGCCGCCGTAGCCGACGATCGGCGTGGGGTAGGGGCCCGCCGCGCCTGCGAGAAACAAGGCGGCCCAGACGGCCGCGAACGCGAAATACGCCTCCTGCGCGTCGGCGCCGTGAAGGCTGCCCAACAGGCCGGGCGCCAGCAGCAGACCCATCGCGCCGAGCACCGCCAATCCCAGCAGCGCATGAACGTCCAGGGCGGAAGCCAGGACGCCGTCGACGAAGGGCGTCGGGGGCAGGGCGTCCGCCCGCATCAGCGCGATGCTCCACCCGACGGCGCTGGCCGCGAAGGCGATCAGGCCGCGGCGGTCGGGGCGCAACAGCCATTGCGCCGCCAGTCCAGCGCAGAGTGCGCCCGCCGTGGCGCGGTCGGGCTGCAGCGCCAGCGCGCCGGCCGCGAGGATCATCGCCAGGACGCTCGGGACTGTCCGCGAACGGGCGAAACCGACGACCATCGCCGGCAAGATGATGAGGCTGGGCTGCACGGCCAGGCCGCCCAGACGCAGCCAACGCGTCGCCCCGCTGGCCCCTTCGCCAAACGCCGCCGTGCCCAGCAGCACCAGGCTCAGGCCCAGCAAGACCGAGCCCAGTCCGGCGGCCGTCGACGACAGGCTGCGTCCGACGAGGGCGAGCATCACCAGGCCCAGGCCCAGCGCGGCGATATTGCCGACGATGTAGAGGCCCGGCGCGCCCGCGGCGGCCAGGTACGCAAATCCCATCAGGCAAGCGCCGAACGCGCTGGCCACGCCAAGGGCGCGAGGCCAGTATCTTAGACGATCACGCCAGCCCAGGCGCGGAAGGCCCTGGCCGAGTCCGTCATCGCCCCCGAGCTTAACGGCGATCCGCAAGAGCCGACAGCCGAGGCCGGGGACG
This sequence comes from Caulobacter sp. FWC2, assembly GCF_002742625.1. NCBI lineage: Bacteria > Pseudomonadati > Pseudomonadota > Alphaproteobacteria > Caulobacterales > Caulobacteraceae > Caulobacter > Caulobacter sp. FWC2. The sequence continues at coordinate 4,069,585 of NZ_PEBF01000001.1, read as the reverse complement.
CCAAGGCCCCAGAAGGTCTCCAGGGCGAACGCCAACGCTTCGGCGTCATTGTCGATCGCGGCGACCTCCGCGCGCGTCGCAAGCGCCCAGTCGCGATTGGCGGCGGGCAGGCTGGCGTTCAGCATGCCGCAAACCAGGCCCGCCAGGCGGCGCTGCGCCCTCATGGATTGGCCGCCTGGCCGACTGTTGGGAGCGTCGCCGCCTGCGGAGGATTGTCTCGCGCCAGCTGCACGCCCGTCTCCGTCAGGCGGTAGGCATGTCGAGGCGGCCTTCCGCCCTCTGCCGGCTGTTGCCACTGGGCTTCGAGATAGCCCTGAGCCTCAAGGCGGATCAGCAGCGGGTAGAGCGTGCCGGACTTGATCCCGGCGCGCTGGGCGATTTCGTAGCCGTGAGACCACGCGCCGCCCGCCCCAAGAAGGACGGCCAGAACCGTTCGGGCGTGAGCGGAGAGAGAGCGTGCGCGAGCCATGAGAAATAAATCTACCTATGTAGACTTATAGTCAAGACCTGAACGCCGCCTGTCCCGCCGACAAGGCCTTTGCCTCTGGACGGCCCGCTCGCCGAGCCGCCCCTGTTCCGTCGCCGGCGCCTTCAGGCCTTCAGCCATGCGAGCAATTCGGGTCCGAGCAGCTGAGCGTTCAACTGCTCGTCCGAAAGATCGACGAAGGCGTCGAGGTCGCGAATGATCACCACGCCGGTGTTCTTGAACCGCTCGGCGATCGTCCGCAGAAACTGGAAGTCGACGTCGTGCTCGCACGCGCCCACGAACAGGAAATAGACTTGGTCGCCGCGCTCTTCGGACTCCTCCAGGATCCTGGTCGTACGGACGTGATCATTGGTGTGGTTCTCGCCGTCCGTGACGAAGATGACGATCGAACGCTTCTTTGACAGGACCTCCGGCGTCTTGGGGCGTCCGAAGAACCGGCTCAGAAAGCCGCCAGCGCCCTCGGGCGTCGGTAACCAGCCGAAATGCTGCAGGTTGCGCTCCAGCACATAGCTGTACTCGGTGCCGCCGTTCCATCCGATCACGCGATTGACGACCTTGCGAACGATGTAGTCCTCGCAATCGTCAGGCGTGACCGTCCCGACGTGAGTGACGGTGTGCCGTCCGTCGGCGAAGGTGAACACGTCCATCTTGCCGTCGGGATCCAGTTCCATGCCGTAGGGCACGAGGCGCGCGATCAGCTTGCTCGTCGTGCCCTCCTTGTGCTCGTGCTCAAAGGAGCCCGACACGTCGATGTCGAAGATCAGCTCGGCCTTCACGTCAGGCGCGACGCCCGCCTTGTCGAGGGACACGCGCAGCGCGCGCGCCGATTTCTGCAGACTGAGTTGCAAGGTCATCGTGGGCGATCCTATGGGGCGAGTTTTCGAAGAATGGCGCGGAGGCGGCTGCGGAGCTCCGCGACCTCCGTTGTGGCTGGGCGGCGCGAGGCGCGGATGGCCATGTCCCCCAGCCAGCTGACCAGGGTCGCGAGCACCACGTCCTGGATGGTGGCGATGAGGGCGCGGGCGTCCTCGACCTGGCTGTCCCGCTCGAACTGGCCGCCGCGGATCTCCACAGCGCTCTGGGTCAGGCTCATTTCCCTCTGCAGGAAGCGACGGGACAGCTCGGGTCGCGACGTCGCGAGATGTTCGGAGAGGAACAACGCGCCAAGGGCGGCCGCCTCGATCTCGACGCGGGTCTCGTCGATGCGCCGCGAATGATCGCACAGCGCGGCCTCAAGCGTTCGTAGGGGATCGAGCGCCGCCCGGGTCAGATCGATCAGTCCCGCCAATTCGGCGCGCGCGACCGTCAGCTTGCGCGGCGAGTCGATGCGTCCGCTCGGCGCTTCGAAGAGGGCCAGGAGAGGCGCGCGGCGGCCGTCGCAGGTCGCCTCGACATCGATCGTTTCCAGGATCTCGACGATCCGCCCGACATGGCCGCGCGTGCGGATCAGGACGCCGTCGTCGGATGGAGCGAGCCCCTCCGAGATGAGCGCGGCGTGGCGCTGTTGGGCGCCGCGTCCCCACGGCGTGACATGTCGGTCGCCGGCGCCCTCGGCGACGAAGCTCTCGACGAGCCACACCGCGCGGGCCGCGGTTCGCGACGAGACGCCCGGCGATAGCCGGGTCATATCCGCCGGGCTGACCGCGATCCGTTTGCGCGCGACGCCCGGAATCGCGGTCGGCGTGGTTACAGTCGGCGTCCCGGCGTGGCGAATGGGCGTGGCGTCGTTCTGGCGTTTCTCGCGCTTGGCGGGCGGCTCGATGATCGTCGGGCGTAGCCGGTCCGGCGCCGCGCCCGGCTTGGCGTTCGCGTTGGCTTTGGGATCGTCAGGCACGTCTGGTCAGGAGAAATGCGCGAGCACGTCGTTGAAGTCGCCGTTGAAGCCACGGCCCACCGCCGCATATTCCCAGCCATCGGGACCCAGCAGGATGCTGCCCAGCTGGACCACGTTGAAGTCCTTGAATTCGGACGAGAGCTGATAGGCGCCCAATTCGCGCCCCGCGTCGTCGGTCAGCGTGATGACGCACAGATCGATGTCGCCGAACGCCGGTTCGTCCTCATCCTCCTCGCCGCCATCGTGGCCGTCGCCATGGTCGGCCTCGTGAACGGTGACCAGGATCGGGATCTCGTTGACGCCCAGAGGGATCTTCGCGCCGTCGATCACGATGGACTCTGAATTGTTCTGCACGCGCATGTCGCCGCTATGGGCCAGACCTCCGCTGGGGGTCTGAAACGACCCGTCGGCCTGGGTCTGCAACACGCCGCCGCGCGGGTTCATCCGCGTCGTGTTGTAGGTGGACAGCACGGCGCTGAGCTCGGTCACCTTCGCCCCGGCGCCGTCGTTCACCGCCTCGAGCGCATGCACGTCGACATCGTCGGCATGGTCGGCGTCGCATTCCCACCTCACCTGGACGGTGAAGCGCGCGCCCTTGTTCAGCGAGAGTTGGAGTTTGGGTCGTGCTGCGCCGGGCTTCTCGAGCGGCAAGGTGAGCATGCTTGGGCGGGTCCCTGGCGTCGCGGCTGCCCCGGATTTTCAGGAGGCGAGCACGACCCTAGACAAGCTTCGGTTGAATGCCAACGGGGCGAGGCCGCGAAAGCCGGTCGTCAGCGCGGCGAGCGCGAAAAGAACAGGTTCCCGCGCCATAGCCGCCCGGACTAACGACATGGAACAGCTCTGGAAGGGCGCGGCGGATCCAGGCGCCGCCGTCGTTCTGCTCCCGGAGCCACGCCGATGGCGGCCGCTAACAGCAGCCCATCGCCTCGGTTCGAGGATGGAGTCCCGCCGTTCGCCGCCACCGCGAGGGTGTCGAGCCCGTGAGGTCCGCGAAGGTGCGCGTGAAGTGCGCCTGGTCGGTAAAGCCGCAGGACAGGGCGATCTGGCAAAGGCTCGAGGAGGTCCGCATCATCATCGCCTGGGCATGCTCGATGCGGCGGTGCGCCACGAACCGCGAGAAGGTCAGGCCGAAGGTCTGGCGGAACCGCCGAGAAAAGTAGCTGGGGCTGAGCCTCGCGCGCTCGGCGGCGGCCCGGACCGAAGGACGGCCGGCGAAGTCCCCGTCGACATAGTCGCGAACCCGTCGGGCCTGCCAGGGCAGCAGACCTGCCCATTCCGAAGGGGCGGTCGACGGAAGGCCGGTGACGCCCGCGCCGAGGCTTGGGGTGATTTCAATCCGCGTCATGCGCTGTCTCCACGGGCTAAGGTGTTCGTTCATGAGACTAGACGCGGGCGGACGCCGGGGCGCGTAAAGCTCAGTAAAGGCTCGTCAACCGAGGTGTTTTCCGCGCCGTCGCGTCTGTCTCGACGGCCGGGACGTCCGGCGAGGTGGCTCTCCCCTTGGGGCGATGTTCGTCGATCGCGCCCGCGATCGGCCGATCCATTCAAGCAACCCTGGTCTCGGTGGCCCAAGTTGAGGGCGCGTGTCTGGAAACCTTGAGTTTCCGGGCGCTTGCTCGTGGCCGCCGTCGGCGCGCGATAGACCCCCGCCCTGGCGCGGGCAGCCTTTCAGTCATCCTCAGGAGTATCGACAATGACCATCAGCAGCTGGACCCGCCGCCGCGCCTTGCAGTCAGCCATCGGCGCGGTTGTCGCGGTCCCGGCCGGCGCGGCCTTCGCCGCCGCGCCCCGGTCGGAAGGCTATGTCGCCGTCCCGGGCGGCAAGGTCTACTGGCGAAAGTTCGGCTCGGGCGGCAAGACGCCTCTGCTCACGCTGCACGGCGGGCCCGGCTCATCGCACAATTACCTGCTGCCGCTGCAGGCCCTGGCCGACGAGCGGCCGGTCATCTTCTACGACCAGCTCGGCTGTGGCCGGGCGGACGCGCCGGAAGACGACAGTGTCTATATGATCCAACGGTCGGTCGATGAACTGGACGCCGTCCGCGCCGCCCTGGGCCTGGACCGTGTTGTCTTGCTCGGCCATTCGTGGGGCGCGCTGCTGGCCGTGGAGTATCTGTGCCAAGGCCGGGGCAGGGGCGTGGATCGCCTGATCCTGAGCGGCGCCATGGCCAGCATCCCGCAGGCCATCGCCGGGTTCGAGCGCCTGTTCGCCACCATGCCGGACGGTTGGTGCGACAAGATCCACGCGCTCGAGAACGCCGGCAAGACGGGCACGCCTGAATACGCGGCGCTGGTGCAGAAGTTCTACGACACGTTCGTGCTGCGCGTCCCGCCGAGCCCCGAGGTGCTGGCGACCCTGGAGTCGCTGGGCAAGTCGCCCGCCTACCGCGTGCTCAACGGCCCCAACGAGTTCACCATCGTGGGGAAGATAAAGGACTGGGATCGCCGCAAGGACCTCAAGGCCATCACCCAGAAGACCCTGATCACCACCGGCGAGTTCGACGAGGTCACGCTCGACTGCCACGAGACGCTGCGCGACGGCATCGCCGGCAAGGCGCGGCTCGCCGTGATGACCGGCTGTTCGCACCTGACGATGAACGAAAAGCCCGCCCAGTATAACGCCCTGCTGCGCGGCTTCATGAACGAGGCCTAGGGGAGGTCACCCGTCGGCGGCGGACAACCCGTCGCCGACGGCGTCTCACAGCGCTTCTCGCGCCTCGGCCTTTGCCAGCCGGTCGGCCATGCGCACCAGATCCGGCAGCGACACCGCTTCCATCTTCTTCATGACCTGGCTGCGGTGGAGCTTCACAGTCGCTTCGGTGATGGCGGCGCGTTCGGCGATCTGCTTGTTCAGCAAGCCGGCCGCCACCATGGCGAAGACCTGCCGCTCGCGGTCCGACAGGGTCTGGTGCCGCGCGCGGAGCGCCTCGTCGCCCTTGGCCTCCTCGCGGCGCAGCCTGTCCGCGGCCAACGCTCTGTTCACCGCTTCCAGAAGATCCTGCTCGCGCACGGGCTTGGTCAGCACATCGACGGCGCCGGCCTTCATCGCGCGAACGGCCATCTGGACGTCGACATGGCCGCTGATCAGCACGACCGACAGGGCCGCGCCGCTCCTGGCCAGCGCCTCCTGGAACTCAAGGCCGCTACGGCCGGGCAGGCGAATGTCCAGAACAATGCAGGCCGCGCGCTTCAAGCCGCCGGCCTGGATGAAATCCTGGACCGAGCCAAAGATCTCCGTCGCCAAGCCCACGGATTGAAAAAGACCCCGAAGCGCTTCGCGGACGCTTTCATCGTCGTCGATGACGGCGACGAAACGCTCGCCTTCACCCTCCTTAGCCGTAGGAAACATCAACGCCGTGTCCTTCTGCCAGGGGCAAGGTGAAACTGAAGACGCTGCCTTGCGTCCGATTGGTGCGCGCCCAGATCTTGCCGCCGTGGGCTTCGATGATCGAGCGGCAGATGGAGAGGCCCATGCCAATCCCTTCGGCCTTGGTGCTGAAAAAGGCTTCGAATAGGCGATCGGGGTCATCCGATCCGAGACCCGGTCCGGTGTCGCTCACACTCACGATCGCCTCGCCCTCGCGGATCCGAGCCTGGACCGTCAGGCGCTTTGGACCCTCGTGGCCGCCCGCCATCGCTTCGATCGCGTTCATGATCAGGTTGAGCACCACCTGCTGCAGTTGGGTGACGTCGCCCAGGATGATGATCGGGCTGTGCTCCAGCTGCGCTTTGGCGGTGACGCCCTGGCGCTGAAGCTCTCCTTGCAGCAAGTCCAGAACGACCTGGATGACCTGTTCGACACCCACTCGCTCGAGCCGCGGAGCGGTCTTGCGCGCCAGATTGCGCAGGCTGGTGATGATGTCACCTGCTCGGTGGCCGTCCCGAACGATGCGCTCGGCCGCCTGGCGCGCCATGGCGATGTCTGTCTGGGCGCCGTCCAGCCAACGCAGGCAGGCCCCGGCGTTGGTGACGATCGCCATGAGCGGCTGATTGACCTCATGAGCGATCGACACCGCCAGTTCCCCCATGGTGGTCATGCGCGTCATGTGGGCCAGATGGCTCTGGCTCTGGCGCAGATCCTCCACCGCGCGCTTGCGGTTTTCGATGTCGACATTGACGCCGAACCACTGGGTGAGATTGCCGTCCTCGTCGAAGAACGGGCTGGCCCGGATGAGGAACCAGCGATACTGGCCGTCGGCCCTGCGCAGGCGAAGTTCGGACTCTCCGGACGTTCCCGTCGCGATCATCTCGCCCCACTGCTCCAGTGTCGTGTCCCGGTCATCGGGGTGGATGAAGTTGGTGAAACCGAAGCCCAGCACGTCTTCAAGCGCCACACCCGCGTAGTCCAGATATTGCGGGCTCCAGAAGGTCGTGGCGCCGTTGGCGTCGGACGACCAGGTCAGGCCCGGAATGGACGAGACGATCTGCTGCAGGCGCCGCTCGCTGTCGCGCAATGCGGCTTCACTGGCGGTGAGGGCGGCCTCCGTGCGCTTGAGATCCTCGATGTCGACATTGACGCCAAACCAACGGACGGCGCCGCTCGCATCCGTCAGTTTCTGGCCCGAAAACAGGAACCACCGATAGGCGCCGTCGAAGCGGCGAATCCTGCCCTGCATGAGAGACGCTTCGCCGTCCAGATTCCGGCTCCAGTCGGCCAGCATCCGCTCGACGTCATCGGGATGGAAGCGGTCCGTGAACCCGAACTCGAGGAGGGTCTCCTCGAGAGACCCCGTGTAGTCCAGGAAGCGCTGGTTGACGAAATCAGCGCTGCCATCGGGGCGAGCCGACCAGACAAGGACGGGAAGGGAATCCAGGATCAGGCTGAGGTTTCGCTCGCTGGCGGTCACCGCAGCCTCGGCGCGCTTGCGGTCCTCGATGTCGAGGTTGACGCCATACCAGCGGACGACCTCCCCGTCGGCGGTCAGCAACGGACCGCAGCGGCAGATCACCCAGCGATACTCGCCATCGGCCCGACGCGCTCGGCCCTCGATATCCCCGCCGGTCCTGGAGGCCATCATGGCTTGCCACTCGGCGAACATTCTCTCGACGTCGTCGGGGTGAAACTGGGTGTGGAAACCCGCCTCTATCAAGTCCTCGGCGGACAGGCCGACAAAGTCGCAGAACTGCTTGTTGACCGTGTCGACATGACCTTCGGCCGTGGTCGACCAGACCATGCAGGGGATGGTGTCGAGCATCAGGCTCAGCGTCCGCTCGCTCGCCAGCAGCGCGGCCTGGGCTTCTTCCAGAGCGGTCTCGGCGCGTTTGCGATCCTCGATGTCCGTGCCGACGCCGTACCACTTGACGACGTTGCCGTCGGCGTCGAACAGCGGGTTCTGGCGCAGGACGAACCAGCGGTATTGGCCATCGGCGCGGCGCATGCGGCACTCGACCGGGCGCGGACGCTTGGTGGCCATGATCTCCTGCCAGGCCGCCACCAGATAGTCCGTGTCGTCGGGGTGGAAGATCGGCCAGAACCCCTGGCCGCTGATCGCCTCGGCGGTCCACCCGACATAGTCGACGAAGTTCTGATTGCAGAAGTCGATCAGGCCATCCGGGGTCGTCGACCAGGCCATTGCCGGTATGGTGTTGATGGTCAGGTTCAGGCGCCGCTCGCTTTCGGCCAGCGCCTGGGCGGTGGCGGCGCTATCGCGCGGGTCGGGCGGGGGCGGCCGATCGCTGAGCTCGCGCATCTCCCGGCAGGCGAGGCTCGCCAGCGACGCGGCGATCCTGAGCTTCGCCAGCGCCTCCGCGCTCGGGAAGGTCGCGGATCGCGAGCCCGCGAGGATTTCGCCAAGGCTGACACTTTCTCCCAGACCGCATTGCACCAGCGACAGGGGCTGGCCGCCCAAAACCAGCTGCTGAGGCGAAGCGTCCTGGTCGGACCGCCTGGTCAGGGCCGCGCGGATTTCCGCGGGCGAACAGATGTCGGCGAAGTCCGGCGCCACGCGCAGGAAGACGTGGGTGGTGTCGTTGAAGCGCAGCCCCGCGAAATCCAGTTCAAGCATATCGAGCAAGGTCTCGACGACGCTTTCAGCGATGGCGGTGGGATCAAGGCCCTTCCAGGTTTCCGGGAGGCGGCTAAGGCGCTCATAGCCGTTCTGGGGCTTGTCCGGAATCGGCCATTCCGCGGCCTGAGGCATGACGAGCGGAGGGGGCACCCGGAATCCTTCGTCTGTCGCTCCGACGTTGCCCCGAGCCTAACCTGAGCGCGGCGCCGCTTCCACCTCGACCAAGGTCTAGCCGCGCTCGACGAAAGGCTAGGGGCGACCGAGGTCTGGTCGAAAATTCGCCGGCCATGTTGGGGGTGCGCCTCGGCCGTCTGTCGCCTCGGCCGGGGGGCGGCGCACGCTCATCGGACGGATCCAAGGCCGACTAGACCAAAGTCGAGTCCGGCTCCCCTTATGGCGAGCTGGGCGCGACCATGGACCAATTGAAGCTCGATCATCGGGAGCGGTATCCTCGACCACGAAACTCAAAGGAGGGTGGTGTGTCGAACCGATCGAATTCCGCCCACCGAGACAACGAGACCCTCGGCACGCGGCCCTTGGTCCGGGCGATGCGCTCATGACGCTCGCCCTGACCTTCGCCTTCGGCGCTTATCTCTTCATTCCGGGACGCCAGCTGCTCCTAAGGGACGGCGTGGTCGTTCGCGTCGGATGCCGGGCTCTGGATCTGTTGAAGGCCTTCGTCCAACGGCCCGGCGAGCTCCTGACGAAGCGAGAGCTTCTGGAAGAGGCCTGGCCCAGTACGACCGTGGTCGAGGGCAATCTGAAGGTCCATATCGCGGCCCTGCGGCGGGCGCTCGACGACGACGTGTTCGAGGCCCGGTTTATCGCCACCGTCAACGGTCGAGGCTATCGCTTCGTCGCGCCGGTCGAGACCGGTCAGGCGCCGATGGCGGGAGCCATCGCGCCGCGTCCGCTCGGCGGAGCGCTTGAACGTGCGGGCGTCTATCCCGAGCATGGGAGTTTCGAGGAGGCGTTGGCGCTGCTGGCGCGCGCCATGCGCTCCCAGGTCATCGAGACCGCCGGCGACCCTGGCAGGGCGGCGGTCGCCGGACCGTCGCGCCGGTTTCTGTTCATCGAGCTGACACGCCGCGACGAGGCCTGTGACGAGAGCTGGATCGAGGACGTCTTCGTCCAGCGCCTGCGCGCCCTATCCGCGACGCGCTAAGCGTCGCGGATTCCACGGGTCCCAGAGGCGCGGCGCTACTCCTTCAGGTTACGATCCAGGAAGTCGCGGATCAGCGGCGCCATGACGTCGAGCCGGTCTTCCAGGGCGAAGTGGCCGGAGTCGAGGATGTGGATCTGGGCCTTGGGCAGGTCGCGCAGATAGGGGTGGGCGCCCTCCTCGGGGAAGATCTTGTCGTTCTTGCCCCAGACGATCAGCGTAGGCGGATGGTTGTCGCGGAAGAACTTCTGGAAGTCCGGATAGAACGGTACGTTGGAGCCGTAGTCGCCGAGCATGTCCAGCTGGACGTCGCGGTTGCCCGGACGGTCCAGCAGCGCCTGGTCGTGGACCCAGTTGTCGGGGCTGATGCGCGCAACGTCGCCCATGCCGTCGGTGTACTGGAACTTGGTGATGTCCAGCGTGACCAGGCTGTTCAGCGCGTCGCGGTTCTTCTGTGTGCGGTCCTTCCAGTAGACCTTGATCGGATCCCAGAAGGGCGACTGCAGGCCTTCATTGTAGGCGTTGCCGTTCTGGACGATCAGGCCGCTCACGCGCTCGGGGTGCTTCAGGGCCAGGCGGTAGCCGATCGGGGCGCCGTAATCCATGACGTACATCGTGTAGCGCTTGGCGCCGATCTGGGTCACCAGCTTGTCGACGATGTCGGCCTGGTTGGCGAAGGTGTAGGCGAACTTGGCGTGGTCCGGCGCATCGCTCTGGCCGTAGCCCGGATAGTCCGGCGCGATCACGCGGTACTTGTCGGCCAGCAGCGGGATCAGGTTGCGGAACATGTGCGACGATGTCGGGAAGCCGTGCAGCAGCAGCACCACCGGACCGTCGGCCGGACCAGCCTCGCGATAGAACACCTTCACGCCGTCGACGGTGGCGGTCCGATAGTGGATCACCGGCGGCGCGGGGCGCGTGACGGCGGCCTTCGCGGCCGGGGCGGCGAGGGCGTGGGGCGCGGCGGCCAGGGTCGCGGCGGCGAGCGCCAGGGTTGTGAGCAGTCGGGTCATCGAAGTCTCCTCGGGTTTTCAGGGTTGAAAGGCGGCGCTGCGGCCTAGGGGCGCGGCGAGATCGTCGGGAGGCGCGGCTACTTGGTCGCGTCGGCCGCCATCGCGACGAAGTCGGCGACGTAGGCGGGCTTGGAGAGCATCACGGCGTGGCTGCTGGGCGTTTCGACCAGCGTGGCCTTGGCCCGCACCGCCATCGCGCGCTGAGCCGCGGGCGGGATCATCAGGTCCTGCGTCGTCAGGAGGTAGTAGCTGGGCTTGGCCTTCCAGGCCGGGGCGGCGATCTTGGCGCCGACCGCGCCCAGGCCCCACGGAACCTGGGAGACGGCCATGAAGCGCGTGACGGCGGGGTCGACGTCGGCGGCGAAGGCTGAGGCGAACTTGGCCGGATCGACCTGGATGAAGCCGTCCTTGGGCGGCAGCAGCGGGGCGGGCGGCGCGCCCGGCGTCGGCGTGCTGGCCAGCTGCAGGACCGACTCGCCAGCGTCGGGGGCGAAGGCGGCCAGGTAGACCAGGCTCCTCACCTTGGGGTCAGCCCCGGCCTCGGTGATCACCGCGCCGCCGTAGGAGTGGCCCACGAGGATAACGGGGTGTCTGGCCTGGGCGATGACTTGGCGGGTCGCCTCGGCGTCTCCCTCCAGGGTGATGGTGGGGTTCTGGACGACGAGGACCTCAAAGCCCTTGTTCCGCAGTAGCTCGTAGACGGGACGCCAGCCCGAGGCGTCCACGAAGGCGCCGTGAACCAGCACGATGGACACCGGCTTTTCGGCGGCGAGGGCCGCGCCGGCGGGCGCGGCGGCGGCGAGGGCCGCGATCATTCCAACGAGGGCGCGCTTCATCGTGTCTCTCCGTGGGGCAACCAGGCCCAGGCTGGGCGTTGGTCGACAGGACTAGTCCCGTGGAGAAAATTGTGGGGTTATGTGTTGTAAAGCGTGGTCAAGGTTGGATCGCTTGGATTGATACGATGAAGTTTCGCCGCCGATCGCGACGTCTTGGTCTGTGAATATATGGGGGTGTCCTGAGTTTATTGATTTAATACGGCGCTTTACAGGGATTTACTGGCGAGGCCGGTCGCGTCGGGGAATTGTCGATTGGCGCGGGACGTCCCTGAGGATGTCGACCCGGGCGTGAATCCTTCAGGGAAATCCCATGACGACGTCGCCGAAACAAAAAGCCAGCGTCCTGCCCACCGGCGGTGGCGCGGCGCTCCTGGATCCCGCCGATGCGGTGATCCTGTTGCTGGATCACCAGTCGGGTCTCTTCCAGACGGTCAAGGATATCTCCGTGGCGGACCTTCGACGCAACGTCGAGATGGTCGCGCGCCTCGCCACGCTGCTGAACATCCCGGTGATCACGACGGCGTCCGAGCCCGCCGGCTCCAACGGTCCGCTGATGCCCGAGATCCACGAATTGGCGCCGCACGCCGTCTACGTGCCGCGAAAGGGCGAGGTGAACGCCTGGGACAACGGCGACTTCGTCGGTCAGGTCCAGGCCACCGGCCGCAAGACCCTGATCATGGCCGGCGTCTGGACCAGTGTCTGCGTCATGTTCCCGGCCTTGGACGCGGTGGTCGCCGGCTACGACGTCTATGCCGTGGTCGACGCCTCGGGCGACCCCAGCGAAATGGCTTCGCGCACCAGTCTCGCCCGCTTCGTTCAGGGCGGGGTCAAGCCGATCTCCGCCAACGCGCTGCTGAGCGAGCTGCACCGCACCTGGGCGCGCCCGGAAGCGGCCGAGCTCGCCAAGCTCTATGGCCTGGCCGCGCCGAACTACGCCGCGGTCATGGAGAGCTTCCAGAAGGCCCAGGCCGTCGCCCGGGCCAACGCCTAGCCGCCGAAGGATCGTCCCCGGCGACGTCGATCCGCCGTCGTCGGGGGCGCTCCGCCGAGGATCTCCCATGTCCCAACAATCCATCCCGTCCCAGGCCAGCCTGAGGCGCGCCGAAATCGGCGACGTCTCGATCTTCTACCGTGAAGCCGGCGATCCCGATCGCCCGACGATCCTGCTGCTGCACGGCTTTCCAACCTCTTCGCACCAGTTTCGCCATCTGATCCCGCGCCTGGCCGATCGCTATCACGTGGTCGCGCCTGACCTGCCAGGGTTTGGCTTCACGACCGCGCCGGAGGACTTCGACTACAGCTTCGCGAGCCTGGCCAAGGCCATGGAGGCCTTCACCGACGCGATCGGGATCGACCGCTACGCGATCTACATCTTCGACTATGGCGCGCCGGTGGGGCTGCGTCTGGCGCTGGCCCGGCCGGACGCCATCGCGGCGATCATCTCGCAGAACGGCAACGCCTACGCGGAGGGGCTGAGCGACGGTTGGGCGCCGACCCGGGCCTTCTGGGCCGATCCCTCGCCAGTCAATCGCGAGGGCATGCGCGGCATGTTCACCCTGGAGACGACGCGCTGGCAATACACGCACGGGGCGCCGGACGAGACCCAGGTGGAGCCGGAAGGCTACTGGCTCGACTACGCGCTGATGTCGCGGCCCGGAAACGCCAACATCCAGCTCGACCTGATCGCCGACTACCAGAGCAACGTCGCGCTCTATCCGCGCTTCCATCAGTACTTCCGCGAGCGGCAGCCGCCGCTCCTGGCTGTCTGGGGCGCGAAGGATCCGTTCTTCCTGCCGGCCGGCGCGGAAGCCTTCCAGCGGGATCTGCCGCAGGCCGAGGTCCAGTTCCTCGACACGGGCCATTTCGCCCTCGAGACCCACGGCGCTGAAATCGCCGCCTCCATTCGCGACTTCTTGGACCGGCGGGTGCGATAGGCGAGAAGGTGTGTGACGTACCGGGGTCGCCCTCACCAGATCCGGACGCGCCAGGTAGAGCCGGTCCGTCGGCTCGACCTCGCAGGCGCCGTACTGGGCCTTCAGCACGGCGATCCGCTGCTCGAAGGCCGCGTGCGAGGGGGCGCAATTCCTGGACCCCGCTACAAAACCCCCGCCCTATGGGTTCCGCTTGGTGGCTGGGGGCGGGATCGAACCGCCGACCTGTGGGTTATGAATCCACCGCTCTAACCATCTGAGCTACCCAGCCCCAGGAGGCGGGGCTTATAGGCGAGAACCGCGCGCCATTTCAAGCGGCGCCTACTCCGAAACGATCGCCGCCGTAACAGCGCCCAGGGCCTTCACCGCGTCGGCCGGCGCCAGCTTCACCTGCAGGCCGCGCTGGCCGCCGTTGATGAAGACGTAGGGCTCGCTCAGGGCGGCCTCTTCCATCACGGTCGGCAGGCGCTTCTTCTGGCCGAAGGGGCTGACGCCGCCGACCTTGTAGCCGGTGATCCGCTCGGCCTCGGGGACCGGGGCCATGGCCGCCGACTTGCCCTTGAGGGCGGCGGCCAGCTTCTTCATGCTGACCTCCTTGTCCGAGGGCAGGATGGCGCAGGCGGGCTTGCCGTCCAGCATGACGATCAGGGTCTTGAGCACCCGGCGGGGGTCTTCGCCCAGGGCTTCGGCGGCCTGCAGGCCCACCCGCTCCGAGCCGGGGTCGTAGTCGTACGTATGCAGGTCGAACGCGACGCCGGCCTTGCTCAGTGCGATCGTGGCGGGGGTGCTCTTGGACATGGTTCGGGTGATACCCAAGTGCGCTCAAGGTTGGAATACGGATAGCGGATGATCGATCGAAGGACCTTGATGCGCGGCGCCCTGGGCCTCGGTGCGGTCGGCCTGCTGCCCGATTGGGCGCTGGCCAGCGAGGGCGCGCGGTCTCCGGTGGCTCTGTCGGGCGAGGCGATCAAGCTCACCGTCGGCCACGCCATGGCGAAGATCGACGGCCGCAGCGGCCACGCCGCGCTCGTCAACGGCACCATCCCCGGCCCGCTGATCCGGCTGAAGGAAGGCCAGCGCGTCCGCATCGCGGTGACCAACACGCTGGACGAAGACACCTCGATCCACTGGCATGGCCTGCTCGTCCCGTTCCAGATGGACGGCGTGCCGGGCGTCAGCTTCCCGGGCATCAAGCCGGGCGAGACCTTCACCTACGACTTCCCCGTCCGCCAGGCCGGGACCTACTGGTGGCACAGCCATTCAGGCCTGCAGGAGCAGATCGGCCACTACGGCCCGATGATCATCGACCCGGCGGGCGAGGACCCTATTCCCTATGACCGCGAGCACGTGGTGGTGCTGTCGGACTGGAGCTTCCTGCATCCGCACGAGCTGTACCGTAAGCTCAAGGTCAATGCCGGCCACTTCAACATGCAGAAGCAGACCGTGGCCGGTCTCCTCGCGGGCCAGGATCAGGCGCTAAAGGATCGCGTCGACTGGGGCCGGATGCGGATGGACCCGACCGACATCGCCGACGTCACCGGCTCGGTCTACACCTACCTCGTCAACGGCCACGGTCCGGGCGACAACTGGACGGGCCTGTTCTCGCCGGGCGAGCGGGTGCGGCTGCGGTTCATCAATTCCGCAGCCATGACGATCTTCAATGTCCGGATCCCGGGCCTCTCCCTGGAGGTCGTGGCGACCGACGGCCAGCCGGTCGTTCCGGTCGCCGTCGACGAGTTCCAGATCGCCCCGGCCGAGACCTTCGACGTCATTGTCCGTCCCATCGAGGACAAGGCCTTCACCCTGGTCGCGGAGGCCTCGGATCGTTCAGGGATGGCCCGCGCCACCCTGGCGCCGCGCCTGGGGATGTCCGCCGCCGTGCCGCCACTGCGCAAGCGTCCCCTGGCGACGATGACAGACATGGGCATGGGGAACATGCACCACGGGATGGACATGCCGGGCATGGACATGTCGATCCGGTCCCAGGCCAACGCGCCCAACGTGCCGCTGACGCCGGGCGTCCAGACGATCTCGCCAATGCCGATGGACCGCATGGACCAACCGCCGCAAGGGCTGGAGGATGTCGGCCACACGGTGCTGCGCTACGCCGACCTCGCCAACCTGCATCCGCCGACCGATCCGCGACCACCGGGCCGCACGATGGAGATCCATCTGACCGGCAACATGGAGCGGTTCATGTGGGCGTTCGACGGCGAGGCGTTCGGGCCCATCAAGAAGCCGATCGCCTTCCAGCGCGACGAGCGGGTCCGCGTGGTGCTGATCAACGACACCATGATGGCCCACCCGATCCACCTGCACGGCCACTTCTTCGAACTGGTCAACGGCCAGGACCGCCAGCCGCTGAAGCACACGGTCAATGTGGTGCCGGGCGGCAAGGTCGCCTTCGACCTGACGGCTAGCGAGCCCGGCGATTGGGCTTTCCACTGCCACCTGCTGCTGCACATGCATGCGGGGATGTTCAACGTCGTCACCGTGCGGCCGCTCGCATGATCGTCCTCCAGCACGAACATCATCAGCAGGCGCCGGACCCGCACGCCGGCCACGATATGTCGGCGATGAAGCCAGCCGCCGAGGCCAAGCCGCCGGCGATCCAGACCGACCACGCCGCCGAGCGCTTCTACAGTCCCGAGTCGATGGCTGCCGCCCGCGCCCAACTGATGAAGGAGCACGGCGGCATGGCGGTGTGGACCGTCCGCGCCGACACCCTGGAATACCGCGCGCGCGACGGCGCCGACGCCCAGGCCTTCGAGGGCGAGGCCTGGTGGGGAAACGACGCCTCCAAGTGGGTCGTGAAGGCGCGCGGTGAGCGCACCGACGGCGAAGGCTGGGAAAAGGGCGAGACCGAGGTGCTGAAGGCCTGGCCGGTCGGACCCTATTTCGATCTCCAGGCCGGGCTTCGCTACGACCTGGCGCCCAAGGGCCGGAGCTACGCGGCCGTCGGCTTCGAGGGCCTGGCCCCGTACTGGTTCGAACTGCAGGGGACCGTCTACCTGTCCGACCAGGGCAAGGTGTCGGCGCGGGGCGAGGCGTCCTACGACCTGCGCCTGACCCAGAAGCTGATCCTCCAGCCGCGCGTGGAGGCGGACCTCGCCGAAGCCGGCGCCGGCAAGCTCGAGGGTGGGCTTCGCCTGCGTTACGAGATCACGCGTGAGTTCGCGCCCTATGTCGGGATTGTGCGCGAGCGGGCGTTCGGTCCGGCCGTGGTCGCCGGCGAACGGGCCGGCAGCACGGCGGTGGTGATCGGCGTTCGCGCCTGGCGCTGACCCGTCGCCGAGATGAAGAGCTTGTCGCGAACGTAAGCCTGGCCCAACATCCGTTTGACTGGACATAGATCCGGACAACGAGGGAGTCAGGCGCGATGGCGGAAGCGATCGATTTCGACCGCATGCGGACCCTGGGCGACGTCGCCCGCTATCACGCGGAGGCGCGGCCGGAAGAGGTCGCCTTCAGCTTCGAGGGGCGCGACACGACCTTCGCCGACTTCGACCGGCATACCAGCCAGGTGGCCGCCGCCCTGATGGCCGCAGGGCTGTCGACCGGCGACCGCATCGCCTATGTCGGCAAGAACAGCGACCACTATTTCGAGCTGCTGATCGGGGCCGCCAAGGCCGGGGTGGTGACTACGCCGATCGGCTGGCGCCTGGCGGCGGCCGAGATTGCCTACATCGTCGGCGACAGCGAGGCCAGGATGGTCTTCGTGGGTCCCGAGCTGATCGGCCACATCGAGGCGGTCGCCGCCGAGCTGACCGACCGGCCTGTGGTCGTGGCCATGGAGGCGGACGGCGCGGGCCAGCATCCGAGCTTCCAAGCCTGGCGCGTCGCCCAGTCCGACGCCGACGCCCACAAGCCGATCGCGACCTCTGACATCGCCATCCAGCTCTACACCTCGGGCACCACGGGGCGGCCCAAGGGCGCGATGCTGACCCACGACAACCTGCTGGCCATGCGCCGCGCGGCGGCCAAGGATCCGCTGGACTGGAACCGCTGGGGACCGGACGACGTCAGCCTCGTCGCCATGCCGGTCGCCCATATCGGCGGCACCGGCTGGGGGCTCGTCGGCCTGCTGAACGGCGCCAAGGGCGTGGTGGCGCGCGAGTTCGATCCGTTCAAGGTGCTGGACTATCTCGAGAAGGACCACGTCTCGAAGATGTTCATGGTGCCGGCGGCGCTGCAGATCGTCGTGCGCCAGCCCCGGGCGCGCGAGGTCGACTATTCGCGCCTGACCCACATCCTATACGGCGCCGCGCCCATCCCGCTGGACCTGCTGCGCGAGTGCATGGAGGTGTTCGGCTGCGGCTTCGTCCAGCAGTACGGCATGACCGAGACGACCGGCACGGTCGTCTATCTGCCGCCCGAGGACCATGACCCGGCCGGCAACCAGCGCATGCGCGCGGCGGGCCTGCCGATGCCGGGCGTCGAGATCAAGGTGATCGACGAGGCGGGAAACAGCGTTCTGACCGGCGTGGTGGGCGAGGTCGCCGTGCGCTCACCGGCCAACATGGCCGGCTACTGGAAGCTGGCCGACGCGACCGCCAAGACCATCGACACCGACGGCTGGCTGCGCACCGGAGACGCGGGCTACCTCGACGAGGACGGCTATCTGTTCATCCACGACCGGGTGAAGGACATGATCATCTCGGGCGGGGAGAACATCTATCCGGCCGAGGTGGAGAGCGCCGTCTATGGTCATCCGCACGTGGCCGAGGTGGCGGTGATCGGCGTGCCCGACGACAAGTGGGGCGAGGCGGTCAAGGCGGTGGTCGCGGCCAAGCCCGGCGTGACCCCGGACGCCGACGACATCATCGCCTTCGCCCGTACGCGGATAGCAGGCTTCAAGGCGCCCAAGAGCGTGGACTTCGTGGCGGCCCTGCCGCGCAACGCCTCGGGCAAGATCCTGCGCCGGGAACTGCGGGCGCCGTACTGGGAAGGGCGCGAGCGGCAGGTGAACTAAAAAAGAGGGGCGTCGCGAACGACGCCCCGAGAGGGGAAGAGACTGACGGGTGCGGGGCAAGGGGTGGAAAAGCCCCGCCCCCCTCACTTACCTGTCGGGGAAACCGGCAGGCTCCGGGCCGCCAGGGTGACCTGGGCGGTGGAGGAGAGAGCCCGGGACGAAGAGCCCAGGGCGATGTCGTACTGGCCGGCCGCGATCGACCAGCCGTGGGCCTTGCTGTCCCAGACCGCCAGCAGGCGCGGGTCGACGCTCAGGGTCACGCGCTGCGTGGCGCCGGGGGCGAGGGAGACCTTCTTGAAGCCGGCCAGCCGCTTGGGCGCTTCCCAGCCACCAGCCTTCGGGGAGACGTAGACCTGCGGCACGTCCTTGCCGGCGCGGGCCCCGACGTTCTTGACGTCGAAGCTGACCGTGACCTTGTCGCCGGCGGCGCTGGCCGTGAGGTTGGCGTAGGCGAACTTGGTGTAGGACAGGCCGTGGCCGAACGGGAACAGCGGCTCGATCTTCTTGAGGTCGTACCACTTGTAGCCGACGGCGGCGCCTTCGAGGTTGTAGTCGACATCGAACATCTCGCCTTCGGGCTTGCCGACGCCGTCCAGCTTCGGACGCGGCAGGTCGGCCACGCTCCTGGGGAAGCTGATGGGCAGGCGGCCGGTGGCGTCGACCTCGCCGGTCAGGACGCGGGCGATGGCCTCGCCGCCTGACGTGCCCGGGAACCAGGCCTCGACCACGGCGCCGACCTTGTCGAGCCAGGGCATGACCACCGGACCGCCGGTGATCAGCACGACCACCGTCTTCTTGTTGGCTGAGGCCACGGCGTCGATCGTGGCCTCCTGGTTGCGCGGCAGGTTCAGGTCGAGCACGTCCTGCGACTCGGTGGTCCACTGGTCGGCGAAGACCACGGCCAGATCGCTGGCGGCGGCCAGCTTGGCGGCGCGGGCGGCGTCCGTACCGTCGTCGTAGACGACCTTGGCGCCGGGATAGCGGGCCTGCAGGGCCTTCAGCGGCGAGGACGGATAGTAGATCACCGGGCCCGGCCAGGTCGCCGGCTCAAGGCCTTTCACCGCGCGGCCGCCGACCGGATAGACCTGCGAGGAGCCGCCGCCCGACAGCACGCCGACGTCCGCGTGGGCGCCGATCACGGCGATGGTCTTGGCGGTCTTGGCCAGGGGCAGGAGATCGCCGTCGTTCTTCAGCAGGACGATGCCTTCCTCGGCGTCGGCCTGGGTGATCTTGGCGTGGGCGGCCAGGGTGGCGGCCGGCAGGTCGACCGGCGCCGGGTTGACCACCGGATGGTCGACGAGGCCGCTGGCGAACATGGCGCGCAGCACGCGGCGGGCCATGTCGTCGATGCGGGCCTGGCTCACCTTGCCGGCGGCCAGGTCGGCCTTCAGCGGCGCGGCGAAGAAGGGCTGCTTGTCGAAGGCGTCGCCGGCCGATTCCTGGTCGAGGCCGGCATTGGCCGCCTTGGCCGACGAGTGGTCGGCGCCCCAGTCCGACATGACATAGCCCTTGTAACCCCAGTCCTTCTTCAGGACGGTGTTCAGCAGCCAGTCGTTCTCGCAGGCATAGTCGCCGTTGACGCGGTTGTAGGCGCACATCACCGAGTGCGGGTCCGACTGCTCGATGGCGAACTGGAAGGCCAGCAGGTCCGAGGTGCGGGCGGCGGCGTCGTCGATGTTGCTGCTGACCACGAAGCGGCCGGTCTCCTGGCCGTTCAGGGCGTAGTGCTTGATCGTCGAGATGATGTGGTTGGACTGGATGCCCTTGATCTGGGCGGCGACCATCGCGCCGGCCAGCCAGGGATCCTCGCCGCCATATTCGAAGTTCCGACCGTTGCGCGGCTCGCGCATCAAGTTCACGCCGCCGGCCAGCTGGACGTTGAAGCCGGAGTCGCGGGCTTCCTTGCCGATCATCGCGCCGCCCTTGAAGGCGAGCTCGGGGTTCCAGGTGGCCGCGGTGGCCAGGCCCGAGGGCAGGGCGGTGCGCGGACGCAGGTCCTGGTGGCTGCCCTGGGTGGCGACGCCGACGCCGGCGTCGGTCTGCCACTGGCCGGGGATACCCAGGCGCGGCACGCCCGCGACATAGCCGGCCGAGGCGTCATGCGAGTCCTTGTGGCGCGTGTACTTCGGCTTCATGTCCGAGCCGAAGTAGCCAAAGATAACCGTGAACTTCTCGTCGTTGGTCATCGCCTTCAGCGCCAGGTCGGCGCGGGCGTCGGCGGAGAGCTTGGCGTTCAGCCACGCATGGGCCGGCTTGGCGGCGACGGGCTTCTTGGCGGCGTCGGCCAAGGCCGGAGCAGCGGTCAGCACTGAGGCAGAAGCGCCGATCAGCAGAGCGAGCCGCAGGCCCCGCCAGGTCGTCCGAGTCATGTTTCCTCCGTCGTGTTCTTCTTGGCGCCCCGCACGGCTCTCGGACCGGGTCGGGGAGGGGGTCAAGTCTTTCGCCGGGGCGGCGGGCCGCTCCGGGCTGGACCGGTGGACTCACGCACCACCAGGCTGTGCTGCGCGAGGAAAGGGGTGTTGGTCTTGCCGGCGCCTTCGTTGGCGCTCCAGGCGGCGAACGTGTGCATCGCGCGCAGGGCCATCTGGTCGAAGGGCTGGCGGATCGTGGTCAGGGTCGGCCAGATGACGCCCGCGATCGGGGCGTCGTCGAAGCCGACCACCGAGACGTCGTCCGGAATCCGCAGGCCCCGGCGCTGCACTTCCATGCAGGTGGCGGCGGCCATGTCGTCATTGGCGGCGAAGATCGCGGTCGGCGGATTGTCGATGTCCAGCAGCTGGCGGGCCGCGTCGAGACCGGTCTTGAAGGTGAACTCGCCGCCGACGATCAGCTCGGGCGCCGGGCGCGGCAGGCCCCGGGCGGCATAGGCCTCGAAGAAGCCATTGCGGCGGTGCGTGCTGGCGGCGTGGTCCGGGTGGCCGGCGATGTGGCCGATGCGGGTGTGGCCCAGCGAGAACAGGTGCTCGACGACCTCGCGCGCGGCGGCGCGGTCGTCCATGCCGATGGCGGGGAACTGCGGGTCGGGCGTGGTTGGCGTGATCAGCACGCAGCGCACGTCCAGCTCGCGCATCAGCTCCTTCATCGGGCCGAAGTCGCATTCCGGCGGCAGCAGGATCATCTCGCGGATGCCGCCGTCGCGGACGAAGGCGCGGACGCGGTCGGCCCAGCCGGGAATCGGGCCCTCGGACAGGTCGACCGACAGGTGGCGGCCGGTCTCGACGCAGGCCACCAGCAGGGCGTGGTGGACGCGGGTGTGGTAGCCGCCGGACGGGTCGCCCATCAGCACGCCCACAGAACCGGACCCCTGCGAGCGCAGGCTGCGGGCCACGGCGCTGGGCTGATAGTCCAGCTCGGTCATGGCCGCACGGACACGGTCGCGCGTCTTGGCGCTGACACTGTTGTGATCGTTGAGAACGCGGGAGACGGTCTTGGGTGAAACGCCCGCCCGTTCGGCCACGTCGGTGATCGTCGTCATGGGTTCCCGTATCCCCAACCGCCAAGCTTGTCGGCGCTACCCCACCAGCGAAAGGCGGCGTCCACAAGGCGGCTAACGTCCAAAGCCATAGTCCATGCTGTCCTGGATGTCATGACGTCAGGACAAAAATGGGTCAGAAAATCGAAGATAGAGGACATTTACAGGACATTTTCAGGAGGTCGTGTCGCGGTGCAGGCCGTTTGCGCGCGCCGCTTCCGGTTCGAGGACGGGGTTATGGTAGCGGTACAAACCCCTCTTGCGACACCGGTGTCTTGTTTTGGAAAAGCTCATTTAAAACAATGTTAAATCGAGGTGTATCGCTAGTCATCGCGCGCCCACCGGCCTGGCCGCATGGGCTCCAGGCCGTGACCGCGCCTAGCTAAAACCCTTGTCTCGCAGGAATGACAACGTTGACATTCTTGTTGACTTGCTCGGGACATTTGGAGAATGTGACGGCGTTCGAGGAAGGCGCGGGGCCGGACTCGAAAGTCCGGGCGCCGGGGCCGCCGAAGACCTTGTCCGATCGCGAGACATGCGACGGCCGGGTCCGCAAAAGCCTCAAACGTTTCTCGAAAGCCGCCGACAAGAGCGGCGGCGCGAGCGGCGGGCGGGCGTCCAACAAGAACGAACTATTTTGGGGAGCGAGGAATTGTCACAGGAAGCAAGGAAAGCCGTGCTCAAGCGCGGCCTGACGCTGGCGCTCGTCGCCGGCGCGTCGCAATTGGCTCTGGCCACCGGGGCCTTCGCCCAGGATGCGGCTCAGACCCAGGTCGAGGAAATCGTCGTCACCGGCGTCCGCGGCTCGCAACTGAAATCGGTCGACCTCAAGCGCAAGGAAACCTCGATCGTCGACGCCATCTCGGCGGAAGACATCGGCAAGTTGCCTGACGTCACCATCGCCGACTCCCTGCAGCGCATCTCGGGCGTGCAGATCCAGCGCAACGCCGGTGAAGGCGCCACCGTCAACATCCGCGGCCTGGCCCAGGTCATCACCCTGCTGAACGGCGAACAGTATCTCAGCGCCGGCAACATGGGCTCGGCCCAGCCGAACCTGCTGGACGTGCCCTCGCAGCTGATGAACCAGGTGCTGGTCTACAAGTCGACCAACCCGAAGAACGCCCTGTCGGGCGTGTCGGGCACCATCGACCTGCGCACCCGCCGTCCGTTCCAGTTCAGCAACGGCCTGACCATGACCGGCGCGGCCGAAGCCCAGCGCGGCGACCGCACCAAGAAGGACGACTATCTGGTCAACGGCGTCGTCAACTGGCGCAACGACAATGTCGGCCTGATGATCTCGGCCGCCAACAGCAAGTCGAACCTGGGCAACAACTCCTCGGGCGTCGTGGGCCTGTCGGGCAACAACGACTGGGGTGGCGGCGCCGCCAACAACTTCGTCTCGCCGCACGGCTTTGAGAGCTTCAACCGCGTCGTCGAGCGCAAGCGCCTGGGCGTCAACGCCTCGTTCGAAGCGCATCTGGGCGAGGGCTTCACCCTGATCGCCGAGGGCTTCTACGCCAAGCTCGACGAATACAACCGCGGCGCCGGCATCAACATCTCGAACCGCTGGGACGGCGGCGCCTTCGGCGTCTGGACCAAGCCGACCGCGTTCGAGACGACCGGCGTCAACAGCCCGACGGGCGGCAACGGCCGTCCTTGGGTGGCCGTCGACGAGTACGACATCGACGCCTGGTGGGTGAACTCGTTCACCGTCAACCGGGTCACCAAGTCCAAGACCAAGAACTACAATCTCGAACTGAACTACGACAACGGCGGTCCGTTCACCTTCGAGACCCGCGCCATCCGCGCTGACGGCAACCGTCTCAGCATGAACGGTCAGGCTCAGGGCGATCTGTCGAACTGGCGCTATGCCGACGGCCGCTTCAACCTGTTCCGCGACGCCAATGACCGCACCCGCGGCCCGTTCTATCCGAAGGCGATCTGCGACCAGTATCCGGCCACCCAGCGCAGCAACGCCATCTCTGGCAGCGCCGGCGGCTGCTACCTGAACCCGAACCCGCAGGGCTACGGCCAGAACCCGCAGTTGCACTACAACATCAGTGGCGACCACCCGGTGTGGAGCGGCTTCGACACCCCGATCTCGGGCGGTCTGGGCGCGGGCAAGTCCCTCAAGGACTACATGGCCAACAAGGACAGCTACGCGATCGGCGCGTTCTCGTCCGAGGGCAACAACGAAGTCGACTCGGACATGAACGTGTTCCGGGCCGATGGGCACTATAAGTTCGACGACAAGCTGCTGGGCTTCATCACCAAGGTCGACGCCGGCGTCCGCTTCAGCGACCGGTCGGTCAGCGTCGAGCAGTTCCACCTGTTCTCCAGCTTCTACGGCGGCACGCCGGGCGCGGTGCAGGCCAACGGCACGCCCGTGCCGGCGGGCGGCTGCGAAGCCCAGTGGAAGGCCATCGACGTCGTCATGAACCAGAACCAGTGCCAGGCGGGCGAGTTCGTGCCCGATCCGGTCACGGGCAAGCCGGTGTTCCAGGGCTATACGGTCAATAAGCCGACCAAGCTGTCGACCTACAACAACGCCATATGGGTCGACGATCTGGGCGGCGTCACCTCGGGCATGCCCGGCTTCTGGACCATTGATCCGCGCGACTTCGACAATGTCGAGGCCTTCCACAAGAAGGTGTTCGGCGGCGCCATCCGCGTGCAGGTGCCGGGCCAGACCTATGACGTGACCTTGAAGGAAGAGAGCGCCTTCGGCGCCTTCGACTTCGCGATCGGCGCCCTGAGCGGTAATTTCGGCGTCCACGTCATCCAGACCAAACTGGACGTGAAGCAGAACCTGACAGGCGACACCCGCAACTACGGCGACACCAATGCCGACGCGGGCGACCAGGTCACGAAGCGCAAGTACACTGACTGGCTGCCGTCGCTGAACGCGGTCTATGATCTGAACGAGCACATCAAGCTGCGCGCGGCCTACGCCAAGACAATGCAGCCGCTGGACCTGGGCAACTACGGCGGCGGTCTGTCGATCTTCACGGCCGACTGCGGCGCCAGCCTGCCGAACGTCCGCTGCGTCACTGGCGCCAGCGCCTCGGGCAACCCGAACCTGGATCCGTGGCGTTCGTCGAACATCGACGGCGCGGTGGAATACTACTTCGGTCGCGCCTCGATGCTGAACATCTCGGCCTTCAAGCTGAAGATCGACAGCTTCGTGACCGGCGGCCAGACGACCGGCCAGTTCCCCGACCAGGACGGCGTCATCCGCCGCACGGTCAATGTCAGCCTGCCCATCCAGGGCGATGGCGGCTCGGTGAAGGGTCTGGAAGTCGGCGCCAAGCTGGCCTTCAGCGACATCCTGCCGGACATGGGCCTGCTGTCGAACTTCGGCGTCGATACGAACTACACCTACTCGCCCAGCCACGAGAGCCGTCTGGACCTCGCGGGCGACGAGATCCCGTTCTTCGACAACTCCAAGCACCAGTACAACCTGGTTGGCTGGTACCAGGACGACAAGCTGCAGGCCCGGGTCGCCTACAACTACCGCACCGCGCGCCTGTCCGGCACGATGGGCGGCGGCGGCGACCGCGTGATCCCGATCATGCAGAAGGCCACCGGCTATGTGGATGTGAACGTCAGCTACAACGTCCGCGACAATGTCACGGTCTACTTCAACGGGTCCAACGTGACCGGCGAGATCGAGGACTACTACCTCCGCTTCGCCAAGGGGAAGACCCAGTACGCCAACCAGAACGAGTTCGAGCCCCGCTACACGCTGGGTATCCGCGCCCGCTGGTAAAAGATCCCTCTGACCTCCTGCGGCCGCCGTGGTTCTCCACGGCGGCTACCTTTTTGAGGGGCGAGCCGATAGCCTGAAGACAACCGGACAAAGACGCCGGAGTCGGGAGCAGAACGATGCAGGACAATCGAATCCGCAAGCTCGTGATCGTCGGCGGCGGCACGGCCGGCTGGATGGCGGCGGCCGCGCTGCGGCGGCACTTCCAGGGCGGCCCGCTCGAGATCACCTTGGTCGAAAGCGCCGAGATCGGCACGATCGGGGTGGGCGAGGCGACCATCCCCACCATCCGCGCCTTCTACAACCAGCTGGGCCTGACCGACATCGAGGTGATGCGGGCCACGGGGGCGACCTGCAAGCTGGGCATCCGCTTCAACGGCTGGGTCCGCGAGGGCCAGTCGTTCATCCATCCGTTCGGCCACTTCGGCCAGGACCTGCGCGGCGTCTCGTTCTACCACTATTGGCGCAAGCTCGCTCAGGCGGGCGAGCCGACCGACATCGCCGACTATTCGCTGGGCGCGTCGCTGGCCGAAGCGGGCAAGTTCATGGCCCCCAGCCGCAACCCCACCTCGACCCTGTCGATCTTCGACTGGGCCCTGCACTTCGACGCCGGCCTGTTCGCCCAGCTGATGCGCCGGGTAGCCGAGGAGAACGGCGTGCGCCGCATCGACGCCAAGGTCACCAAGGTCAATCTGCGGCCCGGAGACAGCTTCGTCGCCTCGCTGGACCTGCACACCGGCGAGACCATCGAGGGCGACTTCTTCATCGACTGTTCGGGCTTCCGTGGCCTGCTGATCGAGGAAGCCCTCCAGACCGGCTACGAGCATTGGAACGACGTGCTGTTCTGCGACCGCGCCTGGGCGGTGCAGAGCGAAGGTATGGGCGATCCCATGCCGTACACGGACGTCACCGCCCACAGCGCCGGCTGGCGCTGGCGCATCCCGCTGCAGCATCGCTACGGCAACGGCTATGTCTATTCCTCGCGCCACATCAGCGACGAGGACGCCCTGGCCGAGCTGAAGGCGGCGATCCCCGATCCCCTGCTGCACGAACCGCGCCTGATCCGCTTCAATCCCGGCCGCCGCAAGCAGGTCTGGAACAAGAACGTCATCGCCCTGGGCCTGGCCTCGGGCTTCCTGGAGCCGCTGGAAAGCACCTCGATCGCCCTGATCGAAACGGGCATCGAGAAGATCAAGACGCTGTTCCCGGACAAGGACTTCGCGCCCGAGGTCGTCGACGAGTTCAACGACTGGTCCCGGCGCGAGATGGAGCGCGTGCGCGACTTCATCATCCTGCACTACTGGGCCAACAAGCGCGGCGACACAGCCTTCTGGCGCGACTGCAACCAGATCGTGCTGCCCGAGCCCCTGCGGCGCAAGATCGACCTCTTCACCCAGCGCGGCCACTTCGTTCGCTACCGCTGGGAGATGTTCGCCCCGCCCAGCTGGATGGCGATCTATGCCGGCTTCGAGCTCTTGCCAGAGGCGGTGGACCCGTCGCTGGACGGTATAGACCCCAAGACCCTCAGCGCCCCGCTCGCCGAGATGCGCAAGGCCGTGCGCGAGGTGGTGGCCAACGCCCCGCCGCACGCAGCCTTCCTCGATCAGTATTGCCGACCCGCGCCCCCATCTCCGCCGAGCGCGCAAGCGCGCTCGGAGGTAGCGGCTGAGTAGGATCACACCGATGACCAACACCCATCCCAACGCCATCAGGAAGATCGTTATCGTCGGCGGCGGCTCGGCCGGCTGGATCTCGGCGGCGATGCTGGCCCACTACTTCAAGGATGGGGGCTGCGCAGTCGAGCTGATCGAGTCAGAGGAGATCGGCACGATCGGCGTCGGCGAGTCGACCATCCCGCCGTTCCTGCAGCTGATCGCCAGCCTCGGCATCGACGAGCGGGAGTTCATCCAGGCCACCCAGGCCAGCTTCAAGCTGGGCATCCGGTTCGAGGACTGGAAGCGGAAGGGCCAGCACTATTACCACCCGTTCGGCGCCATCGGCGGCCCGATCGGTCCGCACGAGTTCTATCAGTGCTGGCTGCGCGCCAAGGCCAACGGCCATCCGTCGGAACTGCAGGACTTCGCGCCCGGCACGGTGATGGCCGACCAGGGAAAGTTCATGCTGCCGTTCAAGGCCCAGCGGTCGCTGATCGCCGGGGCCAGCTACGCCCTGCACATCGACGCGCGGCTGATCGCCAAGTTCCTGCGCGACTTCGCCGAGACGCGGGGCGTCAAGCGCACCGAGGGCATCGTCACCGACGTGGTCACCCACTCGGATGGCTCGGTGGCCAAGGTGGTCATGAAGAACGGCCAGGAGGTCGAGGGCGACCTCTTCATCGACTGCTCGGGCTTCCGCGCCCTGCTGATCGGCAAGACCCTGGACGTGCCGTTCAACGACTGGTCGGACATGCTGCTGTGCGACCGCGCGGTGGTGGTGCAGACGCAGAATATCGGCGAACCGCACCCCTACACCCTGTCCAAGGCCGAAGACGCCGGCTGGCGCTGGCGCATCCCGCTGCAGCATCGAGCCGGCAACGGCTATGTGTTCAGCTCCAGGCATCTCAGCGACGACGAGGCGCGCGCCACCCTGGTGCGCAACGTCCAGGGTCCGATGCTGATGAATCCGATGTTCATCGCCTTCAAGACCGGCATGCGCCAGCGCCTGTGGGACAAGAACGTGGTGGCCGTTGGCCTCGCCGGCGGCTTCATCGAACCGCTGGAATCGACCGCCCTGCACCTGATCTATCGCGGCATGGACTTCCTGCTGCGGTTCTTCCCCGACCGCGACTTCAGCCCGGCCCTGGCGGCCGAGTACAACCGGCGCATGACAGCCGACTACGAGGAGATCCGCGACTTCATTGTGCTGCACTACTGCACGACCCAGCGCGACGACACGCCGTTCTGGCGCGATGTCCGCCAGGCGCCGATCTCCGAAACCCTCAAGGCCCGCATGGCGCTGTTCAAGGCTCACGGCGTGCTGCGCGAGGGCGTCGACGAGATGTTCCGCAATCCGTCCTGGCAGTCGGTCATGGAGGGCATGGGCGTGCGGCCCCAGCGTTACCAGCAACTGGCCGATACCGCGCCCTACGAGGTCATCACCCAGACCCTGGACCAGTCGAAGCCGATGCTGGCCGCCCAGGTCGCGGGCCTGCCCAGCCATGGCGAATTCCTGGCCGCGAACTGCCCCGCGCCACCCCCGGAACCCGTGGCCGCGCCGTTCAAGACGGTGGCTTAGAGCCGCTTCATCGAGATGATCTTCACCGGCGGGTTCAGGATCTGGCCCTTCATCGACGGCACGTCGGTGGCGCCGTCGGTGCGGCCGGCCAGGATCTTCTTCACGACGTCCATGCCCTGCACGACCTTGCCGAACACGGCGTAGCCCTGGGCGGCGTCGGACTTGCCCGGCTTGGCGTCGAGATAGGGCTGGGCGCTGGCGCAGATGAAGAAGTCGGCGGTGGCTGAGCCAGGCGCGTCGCGGCCCATCGAGATGGCGCCGGCCGTGTGCTTCAGGCCGGTCTTCAGCGTGCTCTCGTGGGCGATCGGCGGGGCGCGGCGGGAGTAGGGCTTGGGCTGGCCCTGGATCGAGCCGGCGCCGGGCGCGCCCTTGGCCCGGTTGGCGCGGAAGAACTGGCCGCCGTCGAAGCGGTGGCGATCGACATAGCTCAGGAAGTTGGCGGCCGTGATCGGGGCCTTCTTGTCTTCCAGCTCAACGACGATGGTCCCCTTGTCGGTCTCGATCGCCACGCGCGGCTTGCCGGCGGCGCCCCAAGCAGACGTGACAAGTCCCGAGGTCGAGGCCAGCACGGCGAGGGCGGCGCCGATCACGGCGCGGCGGACGATCTGGTTCATCGGAATCCCATCAAAGGTTCGCGCGGACCCTAGCCGATGGCGTGCGCCGAAGTCGACCGGGGGACCAAGTCAGGCAAATAGATGGTAGCGCTACCGAAAAAGCTTGATCTAAGAATCCCGTTCTCTGAGCTAGGCTCTCCTGGCGTTAGGTTTTGGGGCGACCGCGGGGGACACGCGGCGCGATCGAGGGAAGGGACAAGCTTATGGGGGCTGACAGCCAAGCCGCGCCCGCGTCGAAGCAGGGCAAGGGGCGCGACGTGCTGGTGATCGGGGCGTCGTCGCTCGGCACCGTGTTCGAGTGGTACGATTTCTATCTCTACGGCTCGCTGGCGGTGATCATCACCGGCCACTTCTTCTCGGGCGTCAACGAGACGACCGGCTTCATCCTGGCCCTGCTGGCCTTCGCCGCGGGCTTCGCGATCCGGCCGCTGGGGGCGGTGATCTTCGGACGGCTGGGCGACATCTGGGGGCGCAAGAACACCTTCCTGATCACCATGCTGCTGATGGGCGTCTCGACCTTCGTGGTCGGCCTGCTGCCGTCCTACGAGCAGATCGGCATCGCCGCGCCGATCGCCCTGGTCGTCATGCGCCTGGTCCAGGGCCTGGCCCTGGGCGGCGAATATGGCGGGGCCGCGACCTACGTCGCCGAGCACGCGCCGCCGGGACGGCGCGGCTTCTACACCAGCTGGATCCAGACCACGGCGACCGTGGGCCTGTTCCTGTCGCTGCTGGTCATCCTGGTCGTCCGCACCCAGCTGGGCGAGGAGGCGTTCAAGGCCTGGGGCTGGCGCGTGCCGTTCCTGGTCTCGCTTCTGCTGCTAGGCGTGTCGCTGTGGATCCGCCTGAAGCTGCACGAGAGCCCGACCTTCCAGAAGATGATCGCCGAAGGGAAGGGGACCAAGAAGCCGCTGGCCGAGGCCTTTGGCCAGTGGAAGAACCTCAAGGTCGTGCTGCTGGCCCTGTTCGGCCTGACCATGGGCCAGGCGGTGGTCTGGTACTGCGGCCAGTTCTACGCCCAGTTCTTCCTGGAAAAGACCCTGAAGGTGGACGGGGCCCTGGCCAACCTGCTGATCGCCAGCGGCCTGCTGATCGGTACGCCGTTCTTCGTGTTCTTCGGCTGGCTGTCGGACAAGATCGGCCGCAAGTGGATCATCATCGCCGGCTGCGTGCTGGCGGCGGCGACCTATTTCCCGATCTTCAAGGCGCTCACCACCTACGCCAACCCGCTGCTGGCCCAGGCGGAAGCCTCGGCGCCGGTGACGGTCTCGGCCGATCCGGCCACCTGCGCCTTCCAGTTCGATCCCGTCGGCAAGGCCAAGTTCAACACCCCCTGCGACGTGGCCAAGGCCTATCTGGCCAAGGCCGGCGTCACCTATTCGGTGCGAGAGGCCAGCCCGGGCGCGCCGACCACCGTTCAGGTCGGCGGCGTGACGCTGTCGGGCTTCGACGCCAAGGGGGCGACCGGCAAGGCCTTCGCCACCGCGCGCAAGGCCTGGGAGGCTGATCTGGGCGACCAGCTGAAGGTCGCCGGCTATCCGGCCAAGGCCGACAGCGCCCTGGTCGACAAGCCCAAGGTCATCGGCCTGCTGGCCCTGCTGGTGCTCTACGTGACCATGGTCTACGGCCCGATCGCGGCCATGCTGGTCGAGCTGTTCCCGACGCGGATCCGCTACACCGCCATGTCGCTGCCCTACCACCTGGGCAACGGCTGGTTCGGCGGTTTCCTGCCCACGACCTCGTTCGCGATCGTGGCGGCGACGGGCGACGTCTATTCGGGGCTCTGGTACCCGGTGATCATCGCCTCGGTGACCGCGGTTATCGGCGGCCTGTTCCTGAAGGACACGCGCCACAACGTGATCGACGATTAGGCAGCGGAACCTGGCAACCCGGCGGTCGTGTCGCCGCCGGGTTGCCATCGCGCCTTTAATCCGCTTGGCTGGACGTCGAGGGGAGCGTCGATGGCGCAAGAAGACGAAGACCGTCGCGCCTGGTTCAGGCGCGAAATCCTGCCGCTGGAGCCGGACCTGCTGGCCTATGCGCGTCGGTTCTGCCGCGACGGCCAGACCGATCCCGAGGACCTGGTCCACGACACCTTCGCCCGCGTTATCGCCTGCAAGACCTGGCGCGAGATCGGAAATCCGGGCGCTTTCGCCACCCGCATCCTGCGCAACTGCGCGCTTGATGCGCTGCGTCGCCGCAAGGTGCTGACCATCACCGCCGTCGCCGACTTCGACCGCATCGAACCGATCGATGAAGCGCCCACCGCGCAAATGATGCTCGAATCACGCGAGGAGTTGCGGCTGCTGGCCGACGCGATCGCCGAACTTCCGACTCAATGCCGACGCGTCTTCACGTTGAGAAAAGTTTACAGTCTCTCGCCTGAGGATATAGCGGTTCGGCTCGGGCTATCCGTCTCTACTGTTGAGAAGCATCTGGTGAAGGGCCTTCGGTACTGTTCCGACAAGCTGGGACGTCGTATCGGACGCAAGAGTAAGGTCGACGAAGGACGCTCATGGAGCGCGAAACGGGATCACGACGCGAAGCGGTGAGGCAGGCGGCCGCCCTCTGGGTGGTCAGGCTTGATGACCCTTCGTGCTCGGCCGCCGATCGCGCCGCCTTTGAGGCCTGGCGCGACGACAGTCACGAGCATGAAGCCGCCTATGAGCGTGAGGCCGTCGCCTGGTCGCGGCTGGAGCGCCTGCGCGCGATGCGTCCGGGCATGGAGCGTCCGGATCGCGACCTGCTGGCCGAGCGCCGCCCGGCTCTGCCCTTGGCGCGCGCGCCGTGGGCCCGAGGCATGGCCGCCGCAGCCGCCATCGCCCTGGTCGTGGCCGGCACGATGACCTTCGACGGCGGCACGGCCTACGCCACCGCCATCGGCGAGCGCCGGGTAGTTGTCCTCAGCGACAACAGCCGCATAGAACTGAACACCGACAGCAAGGTCATCGTCCGCTATCGCAAGGGCGTGCGCGAGGTGAAGCTGGTCCGGGGCGAGGCGGTGTTCGAGGCCGCCAAGGGCGACGTCCGCCCCTTCGTGATCAAGGCCGCCGATGCGGTCATGCAGGCCGACGGCTCCACCGAGATGGCCGTGCGCCTGCGCTCGGACGGCGCGGCCGTGACGGTCAAGCGTGGCGCGGTCGACCTCGACGCCGCCCCGGCCGAGCGCAAGGACGACCTGCGGCTGAAGGCTGGCGTCACCGCCATCTACAGCTCGGCCGGCAGCCGTTCCCATGCGGTGTCGGACAGCGAGATCGACCGGGCCTTGGCCTGGCGACAGGGCGCGATCGCCCTGAACGGCCAGTCGCTGGAACAGGCGGTGGCCGAGTTCAACCGCTACAACAAGCAGCAGATCCGTATCGCCGATCCGTCGATCTCAGGTCTGCGCCTCGCCGGCTATTTCCAGACCACCGAGCCCAACAGCTTCGTCAGCGCGGTGACCAGCGCCTTCCCGGTGCGCGCCGGCGCGGGCGCCGATGGCGCCATTCGCCTGTCGCGTCGCGCGGTCGCCGAAAAGGCGGGCTGAAAAAAGGTGGCTGAAAAAGTTTCCGGCCGAGTGGCGGAAACGATGAGCCCTCGCGTCGGTCAGGTTGAAGGCGTCTTCCCATGGGGATGGATGACGCCCCGAGGGGTTACCAAGAAAAATGTCGATCGACACTCGCCGCCGCACGGTCCGCGGCTTCCTGATGGCGTCCGCCGCCGTTCTCGTCCTGGCCGGTCCGGCCCTGGCGCAAGAGGCCCGGCACAGCTTCAACATTCCGGCCGGCGACGCGGTCAACGCGCTGCAGACCTTCGCCAAGCAATCGGGCAAGCAGGTGCTGTTCCCGTTCGAGGCCGCCTCCGGCAAGACCACGCCGGCGGTGACCGGCGACGTCGCCGACGCCGACGCCCTGGCGCGCCTGACCAAGGCTGCCGGCCTGGTCGTCGCCTCCGACGACGGCAAGACCATCACCCTGCGCCAGGCGCAGGCCCAAGGCCCCCAGTCCTTCAGCGCACGGGCCGGCGCGGCGAGTGAAGAGGCCCAGACGGTCGAAGCGATCGTGGTCGTCGGCTCGCAGATCGAAGGCGCCCGCACCAACGCGGCCCTGCCGGTGACGGTGGTCGGCGAGAACGAGATCATCGCCACGGGCGCGGTCTCGGGCGACGAACTGTTCCGCGCCATCCCGCAGGCCGGCGACGTGACGTTCCAGGAAGCCCGCACCACGGGCAACCTGAACGACGCGCGCGGCGACGTTTCGTCGCTGAACCTTCGCAGCCTCGGCACCGGCAACACGCTGGCCCTGCTGAACGGCCGCCGCGCCGTGCTGGCGCCGGGCAGCCAGACCGAGAACCTGGTGCCGGTCCAAACCGTCAACACCAACTCGTTCCCGGTCGCGGGCGTCAAGCGGGTGGAAGTCCTGCGCGACGGCGCCGCCGCCATCTACGGCACCGACGCCGTGGCCGGCGTCGTCAATACGGTGCTCGACACCAAGTTCCGCGGCCTGAAGATGGAAGCCCAGTACGGCGGCTCGGAAGGCACCAGCTACCGCGAAGGCTCGTTCAACGTGAAGGCCGGTACGCGCCTGGAAGACGGCACGCGCCTGACCTTCTTCGGCAACTACACCGGCCGCAGCCGCCTGAACGCCAGCGAGCGCGACTATTCCGCTACCGAAGATCACCGCGCTCAGGTCGCCGACACCCCGTGGGTCGACAACACCACCTTCGACAGCCGCTCGACCTCAAGTCCCTGGGGTTCGTTCACCCTGATCCCGGCGACCACGGCGGTGCGCCAGGGAACGACCGCCCTGACGACCTCGGGCGTCTTCCACATCGAGCCCGTCAGCAACACGGCGGCCGGCTGCTCCAGCAATGTCCTGACGGGCGGCATCTGCATCAAGTCGGGGACCATCACGGGCACGACGGACCGCGTGCTGCGCTATGACGAAAACCCCGACCGCACCCTGAAGGGCGGTGTCGAGCGCACCAACCTGTTCTCGACCGTCGAGCACGACTTCGGCGACATCACGGCCTATGGCGAGGCGGGCTACTACCACGCCCTGTTCACCGGCAGCCGCGAGCAGTCGGCCCCGCTGAGCACGGCCCCGATCACCATCGCGGCCAACGCCTACTGGAACCCCTTCGGTCCCGTGGGCAGCGTCAACCGCCTGGCCAACCTGACCGGCGTGCCGACCGGCGGCGCGGCGATGAACATCACCACCTATCGCGTGGTCGACACCGGCCCGCGCACCTACACGGTGACGGACGACAGCTACCGTCTGCTGGGCGGGCTGAAGGGCTCGTGGAACGGGTGGAAGTGGGATTCGGCGGCGCTGTATTCCAAGGCCCGCACCAAGGACATGACGCACAATGCGATCAGCAACACGCTGTTCCAGCAGGCGATCAACCGCACCGATGCGTCGGCCTATAACCCGTTCAACGGCGGCAACCTCGACAACTATTCGCTGGGCGACACCTCGCCGAGCAATCGCGACACGATCAACTCGTTCCTGATCAACGTCTACCGGATCAGCGAGACCTCGCTGGCCTTGGCCGACTTCAAGGTGTCGAAGAAGGACCTGTTCCGCCTGCCGGGCGGCGATGTCGGCTTCGCGGCCGGTGTCGAGTGGCGCCGCGAGACCTATGACGACGACCGTGACAACCGCCTGGACGGCACGATCAAGTACACCAACAGCGTCACCGGCGTGACCTACAACACCGACGTCCTGGGGGCCTCGGGCTCGCCGGACGTGCACGGCAGCCGTTCGGTGAAGTCGGCCTTCTTCGAACTGGCGGTGCCGGTCATCTCGCCCGAGATGAACATCCCGTTCGTGGAGGAGATCAGCCTGCAGATCGCCGCGCGCGGCGAGGACTACTCGGACTTCGGCAGCGTCTATAAGCCCAAGGGCGCGATCTACTGGAAGGTGGGCCAAGGCCTGGCCTTCCGCGGTTCGGTCTCGCAGAGCTTCCGCGCCCCGAACCTGCCGCAGTTCTACAGCGACGGCGCGACGGTCTCGAATAGCCGCATCGACTACGGCTCCTGCCGCATCAACGGCACGACCTGCACCAGCGTCAGCACGATCGAGTCGCGTAGCGGCAACAAGAACCTGAAGCCGGAAGAGGCCGACAACGCCACGGTCGGCGTCGTCTACCAGCCGACCTTCATCCCGAGCGACTTCGGCAAGCTGACCCTGACGGCCGACTTCTGGTCGATCCGCGAGAAGGGCGTCATCGGCGTCGTGGGCGGCTACAACGCCATCGCCTATGACTACTATCTGCGCCTGCACGGCTCCTCGAACCCGAACGTCGTCCGCGACGCTCCTGTGGGCGCGGCCACGGTCGGCAACATCGCCTACATCAACGACACCTATCAGAACCTGCAGCCGCGTATGGTCCAGGGCGCCGACTTCAGCGTCGACTACGACCTGGACGACACCCCCTGGGGCGATTTCGGCCTGTCGGTCAACGTCGCCAAGCTGCTGAAGTACGACCAGTCGGCCAGCCCGCTGGAGTCGCTTCTGCAGAGCGCCGTCGCCTCTGGCGAACTGCCGGGCCTGACGATCTCGTCGGCCGGCAACCAGATCAAGATGGACGGCTTCCCCGAGTTCCGCGGCACCGCCAGCTTCACCTGGCGCTACAAGGGCTGGGGCGCCGGCGCGTTCGTGCAGTATGTCGGCGAAGCCTACGACACCGGCCCGGCGCAGGTGAACGGCGAGTACTTCCCGATCAAGGACTGGACCACGCTCAGCCTGTACGGCCAGTACGCCTTCAAGGACGGCATGTTCGGCGGTTCCTCGGTCCGCATCGGCGCGCGCAACGTGTTCGACAAGGACCCGCCGATCTCGGCGTCCAACTTCGGCTACTCGGGCGCCCTGCACAACGCCACGGGCCGCTACTGGTACATGAACCTGTCCAAGAAGTTCTAGGCATCCCACGACGGGGCGGCTCTCCGGGGCCGCCCCGTTTCTCTTCGCGCGTATCGTCCTGCGAGGCTCGACCTTGAAACCCTTCCGCCTGTTCGCGACGGCCGCCTCGGCCCTGGCGCTCGCCCTCACGCCGATCGCTTCGAGCGGGGCCCTGGCCCAGAAGAAGCAGCTGCTGGAGTATCCCAGCATTCACTCGCCAGTGGTGGGCGAGAAGGGGATGGTGGTCAGCCAGAACGCCATCGCCACCAAGGTCGGCGTGGAGATCCTGCGGCAGGGCGGCAACGCCGTGGACGCCGCGGTCGCCACCGCCTTCGCCCTGGCCGTGACCCTGCCGCGCGCCGGCAATATCGGCGGCGACGGCTTCATGATGGTCTACATGGCCAAGACCCAGGAAACGGTCTTCATCGACTATCGGGGCATCGCCCCCAAGGCCGCCAAGCTCGAGACCTTCGTCGACGAGAACGGCAAGGAGATGGACGACGTCTCTTCGCGCGGCTACCGCGCCCCGACCGTGCCGGGCACGGTGGCGGGTCTCTACCTGGCCCACCAGAAGTACGGCAAGCTGCCGTGGAAACAGGTCGTCGAGCCGGCCTTCAAGCTGGCCAGCGACGGGGTGGCCCTGTCGCCCGACGAGGCCTTCGTGTTCAGCTGGGGCAAGGAGCGCCTGTCCGAGAGCGCGGCCGGCAAGGCGGCGTTCTACAAGGCCGGCGGCGAGCTCTATCGCGCGGGCGAGAACCTGAAGCAGCCGGACCTGGCGTGGTCGCTGCGCCAGATCGCCGACAAGGGCGCTGACGCCTTCTATCGTGGCGAGATCGCCCAGCGCTTCGCCGCCGACATGAAGGCCCACGGCGGCCTGATCACCGCCGAGGACCTGGCGTCCTACAAGGCCGTGGTCCGCCAGCCGCTGGAGGGCACCTATCGCGGCCTTACGGTCAGGACCTCGCCGCCCGCCAGCGCCGGCGGCGCGACCTTGCTGGAGATGCTGAACATCCTGGAGCAGTTCGACCTGAAGGCTTCGGGTCCGGGCTCGGCCAAGTCGCTGCACCTGATGGCCGAGGCCATGAAGCTGGGCTACGCCGACCGTTCGCGGTTCTTAGGGGACACCGACTTCGTCAAGGTGCCGCTGACCGGCTTCACCTCCAAGGCCTACGGTGTCGAGCGCGCCAAGCTGATCGACCCGGACAGGGCCAAGAGCGCCAAGGAACTGGGCGCGGGCGATCCCTGGGCGTTCGAGAGCCACAACACCACCCACTTCTCGGTGGCCGACGCGGACGGCAACGCCGTCTCCAACACCTTCACCCTGGGCGCGGACTTCGGCTCGGGCGTGATGGTGGCCGGCGCGGGCTTCGTGCTGAACAACCAGATGAACAACTACGCGCACGCCGCCGCGTGGCGGGCCCAGAAGACCGGCAAGCCCTTGCCGCCCAACGCCCTGCAGCCGGGCAAGCGCGTGCTGTCGACCATGATGCCGACCATGATCTTCAAGGACGGCAAGCCGTGGCTGATCACCGGCACGCCGGGTGGCAGCACGATCATCGACACGGTGCTGCAGGTCATCGTCAATGTCGTCGACTTCAAGCTGAACGTGGCCGAGGCCACCCACCAGCCGCGCATCTTCCAGGACGCCAGCGACAGCCTGCGCGTCGAGCCGAACTTCAATCCCGACACGGTGGCCGCCCTCAAGGCGATGGGCCACCCCCTGACCTCGGACGAGACCATGGGCTCCGCCCAGTCGATCATGATCGACAAGGGTCTCTTCCTGGGCGGCGCGGATCCGCGCCGCCCAGGAGCCGAGGCGATCGCCCCCTAGGGGTCAACTCCCCCCACCTGAGAGACCTCTTGGGACGCGATCCATCGGCGCCGGGACTGCCCTCCCGGCGCCGATTTTCGTTTGTGGGGGAACAGATGCTCCCCCGCGATGCGGGGGAGCTGTCGCGGAGCGACTGAGAGGGGGAGCTGGATGTAGCCGCATTAGCCCCCTCCGGCCCTCTGGGCCACCTCCCCCGCAGCGCGGGGGGAGGATCTATCGGCATTACTTACCTGCCGACACCGCCGGCCCGTACAGCAGGCCGTTGAACAGGAACTTGAACGTCCCGTACGACTGAGCGCGCTGGGTGATCTCGGGGCCGAAGGCGAAGACCTTGCCCTTGCCGATGTCGATGTCGAGCATGGCGGTCGAGCCCTTCAGCTTCTCCTGGCCGACGGCCCAGCCGCTGCGGAGCGGCTTGTCGGCGTCGAACCAGGCCACGCGCGACACGCCCTTCACGTCGGGCTTCACGGAGAAGGCCGGGCTGCGGTCGAAGAACACGTCGACCTGGTCCGAAGCCCCATAGGCCAGCGGCTGTTTCGGATCGACCTTGGCGCGCAGCACCGAGCCCGGGATGTAGAGCTCGCGGTTGGTCAGCGCCTTCAGCTGGCCGTTCTCCATCTTGGCGGTGGCGACCTCGACCGGCGCGCCCAGGGCCGTGGCCAGACGCGTCGAGGCGCCGATGGCGACCACCGTGCCGCCGCCCTTCACGAAGTCGGCGATCTTGGGCAGGGTCTTCTCGTCGGTCACCCGGCCCAGCCACGGACGGTACTCGGCGGGGATGTCCTCGGGCTTGGGCTGCTGGCCGCCGCGGCCGGCCTTGAACGGGCCGTCGGCGGGCGCGGGGACGACGCCGTCCGGGAAGACCAGCACGTCATAGTCCTTGGCGATGTCGCCGGCGTCCAGGCGCTGCGGATAGACGACCTGGAAGGGCGCCTCGAACTTCTCGAACATCCAGCGGTTCCAGCCTGACGGCATCGAGCCGCCATAAACGTCGACCAGGCCGACGCGGATCGGCTTCAGGGCGATGGTCGCGCCCGAGGGCTTGCCGCCGACGGCATAGGCGTCGATGCCCAGGTCCTTGACGCCCTTGTCGATCACCGCCTTGGCGGCGGGCGAGGCGGGGACGAAGATCGCGCCGGCGCCGAACGCGACCTTACCGGCCTTGGCGCCGTCTTTGAGCCAATAGACCTTGGCCCCAGCCTTCAGCAGGCGGTTGGTCAGGGTGAAGCTGGCGTTGGTCTCGTGGCTGACCAGCCAGCCCGCGCCGCCCGAACCCTTCACCGCGCCAGGCGTCACTGTGATCAGGTCCGGCACGCGGGTCGTGGGGGCCTCGAAGCCCTCCAGGATGCGGTCGAACTTGATGCCCATCTGATAGGCCAGGGTGTAGCCGGTGACGTCATAGGGCGCCTTGGGCGGACCGCCGGGATATTCCAGGTCGTGCGGGTGATCCTGGGGCTCGAACATGTCCATGATATGCGGGCGATAGGCCTGGGCCGAGCGCACGACATAGGAGCCGGCTGGATAGGCCTTGCCGGCGATCGTGAAGGGCTTGGTGGCCTTGTCCACGTCGACGCCGGTCTTGATCAGGGCGTTCAGGAAAGCCACGACCGTGGGCATGTCGGCCTGGTCGGCGGGGATGACATAGCCGCGCGGGTCACGCTCTTCGGGGGTCTGCAGCACGGTCTTGTAGAGGCTCGGATCCACCGCCGCGCCGTAGGGGCCGGGCTTGCCCTTGCCGGCGGCTTGCAACTCCTCGACCCGGGTCGGGGTGATCGTCCAGCTGTCCTTATTGCCGCGCTTGATGCTGTTGTCGCCCATCTTCCAGATGTTGAAGAGCAGGCGTTCTTTGTTCCGGGCGGCGTAGTCGATCACCGCCATGTTCATGGTCCACTGGTAGTCCAGCGAGTCCTGCAGGCGCCATTCGCGCGGCGCGATGGGGGCCGGGCGGTCGTTGCCCGGCAGTTGCAGTTCCGGCACCAGGTTGACCGTCGTCGGGGTCGGGCCGCCGATGATCTCGGTCAGCAGGCCGATTGAATTGTGGAAATAGGCGACCGACCGCTCCATGCCGTTGTGCCAGGTGGAGTAGGGGGCGGCGCTGCGCGCGCCCGAGCCCGGCTTGTCCTCGGCCACCAGGCGGCTGTGCATGGCCATGCCGACTTCCTGCAGCTCGGTCATGACCAGC
This sequence comes from Caulobacter sp. FWC2, assembly GCF_002742625.1. Taxonomy (NCBI): domain Bacteria; kingdom Pseudomonadati; phylum Pseudomonadota; class Alphaproteobacteria; order Caulobacterales; family Caulobacteraceae; genus Caulobacter; species Caulobacter sp. FWC2. Next base: position 4,029,365 of record NZ_PEBF01000001.1, on the reverse strand, counting down.
GGGTCGTAGTTGAAGTTGAACGGGTCGCGGAACGGCGGCACGAACACCACCATGCCGTTCGGGCCGGTCTGGTGCTGGTTGTAGATGATCTGCGGGTACCACTCGCGGAACAGCTGCTTGTTGACGTTGGTCGTCTCGGCCATGGCCGACATGAAGCTATCGCGGTTGTTATCGTGGCCGACGTACTTCTGATAGAGGCGCGGCAGCGAGCCGAACTCGCGCTTTTTCGGATCCTGGTTACGCATGTACCAGTCCGAGACCATCTCCATCCCGTCCGGATTGTCCTGGCCGAACAGGATGACGGTGTCATCCAGCAGGCGCAGCGTTTCGGGATCGGTCTGGGTCAGCATCCTGTACAGGACCTGGATCTGGCCTTGCGAGGTGATGGTCTCGCTGGCGTGCAGGCCGGCGTCGATCCAGACCACGGCCTTGCCCTCGGCGGCCAGCTTGCGGGCCTCGTCTTCCTTGACGCCCTCGGCCTTGGCCAGCTTGCGGGAGATCTCCTTGTAGCGGTCCAGCTTGGCCAAATTGGCGGGCGAGGAGACGATCGCCACCCACATGGTGCGGCCTTCCTCGGTCTTGCCGATGTCGACCAGCTTCATGCGGTCCGACTGGCCGGCCAGGGTTTTCAGATACGCCTCGTAGGCGGTGTAGTCGGCCAGGAAGTAGTCGCTGCCGACCGGTTGGGCGAAGGCCTTGTCAGGCGGGGTGATGTCGGCGGCGATCGCGCCGCTCATCCCCGTGAAAGCCAGCACCACGCCGAGGGCCGCCCCGGCCATTGCTCCGCTTCGCGTCATTTCCAACCCCGTTGCCCTCGGCGGACGCAACGGTGCGTCGGCCCCTCTTTAGACTGACGTAAGTGGAGAGCGTTTCCGCACCCGCGGCAACGGCCGGCCCAGCCCATTTTTTAGGGGGCCATAAAAGGAAAGGGGCCGCCCTCGCGGACGACCCCTTCCATCTCATCGGACCCTACTCACGCGGTCCGTACGCGAGATCGCTTTGGCGTGGCGCATGATGGCCGCCGAAACCGGCGACCACTTTCGGCTATCACGCTTGGACGACTAGTACTTCAGGCGCATGCCGACGCGGAAGTAGCGGCCCACGATGCCCGACTGCGAGTAGGTCGGGTTCCAGTTCACGCCGGCGTAGTTGGCCGGGTTGAACATCGGGCCGGTGTCGAACAGGTTCATGACGTCGGCATAGACCGTCGCCTTCTCGGTGACGTCGTAGGCGCCCGTCAGGTCGACGGTCGTGAACGACTTCACGCGGCAGTTGAAGCTGGAGTCGCCGTAGAGGCAGCCCTCGGTGTAGCTGTCGTCCACTTCACGCATGCCGCTGGTGTAGCTCATGGTGCCCGTCACGTGGATGGGACCGCGCTCGAAGGTGTTCATCCACGACAGGCGGTTCTTCGGCGTACCCGCGCCCGACGACAGCACGTACGGGGCTTCCTTGCCCACGTAGTTATAGGTCGTGCCGTCTTGGGTGTACTTGTAGTCGAAGATGGTCGTGGCATCGAGGTTGCTCGTCCACTTCACGTCGGCCGGCAGGTAGAACGTGGCCTGGACGTTGAGGTCCAGACCGCTGGTCACCAGCGAGTCGGCGTTGATGTAGGGCGAGGCGACCGACAGCACGCGTGGCAGGGCCGTCGGGTGTTCCGGATCGATCGCGTCGGCGACCACGGTATAGCCGGCCGGGATGGCCTGGCCCGAGTAGTAGGCGGCCAGGGCCGTGCCCGCGCTGGCTTGCGCGATCACGTTGTTCTTCTTGATGTGGTAGTAGTCCAGCGAGACGCTGAAGCTGCGCGTGGGAGCCCACACGGCGCCGAGGGTGTAGCTGGTCGACTTCTCCGGCTTCAGGTCCGGATTGGCCGTGGTGATCGACGAGAGCGAGTAGGCCTTGGTGTACTCGTTGTTGCCGTGGGCGTCGCGGAAGGCGGCGTAGGTGTCGCCCTTGAACGAGAACGTCGTGAAGCCCTGGCTGGCCGAGTTGCCGGCTTCCGAGAACGACGGCGCGCGGAAGCCCTTCGAGATCGTGCCGCGCAGGGCGACCGTCTTGATGGGCGTGAACTTGACGCCGATCTTCGGCGAGAAGTTGCCGCCGAAGTCCGAGTAGTGGTCGTAGCGACCCGACACGTTGACTTCGATCTGGGTGGTGACCGGCAGGCCGACTTCGGCGAAGGCCGAGGCGACGGTGCGGTTGCCCTCGGTGCGGGCGTTGCCCAGGCCTTGCGCGTCGTTGACCGGGTTCAGGGCCGGGTCGTTGGTGGCCTCGTAGCGGAACTCGCCGCCGATCCCCAGCTGGGCGTCGCCGCCCGGCAGGCTGAACAGGGCGTGCGAGGCCTGGAAGTTCACCGAGTCCATGTCGGTGGTCGAGGTCTTGGCCAGGACCGGCGACAGGGCGTCACGAACGGCTTGGCTGTTCTTCGACGGATCGACGAAGTTGTAAGCGCCCGTGTTGATGTCGCTCATCAGCTGCTTGTAGCTGAGGAAGCCGGTCTGGGCGCTTTCCAGGGTGTCGTGCGCGATGACGACATTGGCCTGGTAGTTCCAGTCCCGGGCCTCGCCCTTCACGCCGCCGACCAGACGGAACATCCGGTTGGTGTAGCGGGCCGAGGCCGGCAGGTCGCTGAAGCGATACTTGATCAGCGCGTAGTCGCCGGTCGAGGCGAACGGGTTGTTCGGGTTCAGCTTGCGATCGACGGCGGTGGCGCATGAGACGCCGGCCGAGCAGATGTAGACCGGCAGAACCAGGTTGGTCAGGTTGTTCGGCGTGCTCGACGAGACGCTGACCGGGGTGCCGTTCACCGAGGTCTTCGACTGGATGAAGCTGCCCGAGATGTAGGCTTCAAGGTTGTCGTTCGGCTTGATCGTGAAGCGACCATAGGTGCCGACGCGCGACTGCTTGGGCTGGATGTCGCCGAAGTTGGCGACGTTCTGGGCGCAGTACGTGCCCATCAGGACGCCGTCTTCGTCGTACTGCGAGGTCAGCGGAGCGTCGGCGGCGCAGGTGCGCAGCGGCTGCCAGACGTTGGCCGGGCTGTCGATGGCGATGCCGGTGGCCAGGTTGCCCGGCGTGCCCAGGGTGGCGCGCTTGACGTTGCCGTAGAAGGTGCTGCCGCCAGTCTGCGGGTTGTCGTTCGAACCGCCGGGGATCGAGGACAGGTCATTGGTGTTGTACGGGAAGCCGCGCTGGTTGCCGCGAATGCGCTTGTCCAGCTGATACTCGACGTCGAAATACAGATTGTACTTGTCGGTATCCAGGTCGCCGTAGCCGATGTCGCCGTTGAAGCGATACTGGTCGCCGCCGCCGTGCTGAGACGTGCCGAACGAGGTGTCAGCGCTCATGCCCTGGTAGTTCGACTTCATGATGATGTTGACGACGCCGCCGATGGCGTCGGCGCCGTACAGCGACGAGGCGCCGTCCTTCAGCGTCTCGATGCGCTCGACCGCGTTGAACGGGATCGAGTTCAGGTCGACGAACGCCTTCTGGCCGTCGTCGGCCAGCGGATAGTTGGCGTTACGCAGGCCGTCGATCATGACCAGGGTCGAATTGACCGACAGGCCGCGGAGCGACACGCCGGTCGAGCCGGCGGCGAAGCCGTTGCCGAACGCGGCCGGAATCGAGCCCGAATTGTCGGCCGACAGGCTGCGGATGGCGTCCGACACGGTCGTGATGCCCTGGGCCTTCAGCTGTTCGGTCGTCTGGACCGTGACTGGCGAGGGGGTGGCGGTGTCGGTGCGGCGCAGGAGCGAACCGGTGACGACGACGGCCTCGACCGAGTTGTCCTCGGGAGCCGCTTGGGCGGCGGGGGCGGTCTGGGCGTTCGCGGCGAAGCCGGCCAGCGTGGCCACGCCAACGATCATGGAGGTCGCGAGCAAACGGCCCCGGGTAATCTGATACTTCATGACTTTATCCTTCCGGGCCGCCCTCGCCAGCGCGAGCGCCGACGTCCTTACAGCCCGATGCAAAGATGTGTTTCCCGTCGCGATCCGGCGGTTGTCGGCGCCTTAGGCGCTTCCGAACCAGGTGGTCAATCGTGAGGCAATTCGTGTAATCGAATTGTCGTGAAGCTGTATCTTTAAGGGCACGACTTTGGCCAATTGGGGCGGGAATGAGACGAGGCCATATCGTCGCCGAAACATTACGGAAATTTATAGATCCATTAGGGGAACAATGGGGAAATCTCATCGTTCGCAGAACGCCGAACTCTATGTAGCGTTTTTAGTGTAGGTAATAATCGAGGCGTTCGTTGAATATCGATATTCAGCTTCGCGCGTCGTCGCGTGGGGCTGTACGCGAGCTTGTGTCCGCGAGATCGTCGGGTTCAGGGCTGAGTTCGAAAGGGTAGGGTGGGCGCTAGAAGCGGCCGCGCGAGACTTCCGAGGCCGCCAGCAGGAACGCCCCGGCGCCGTAAAGTTGGGTGTCGCCAGCCTCGACGTGATCGGGCGCGTAGCCCACTTGCTGCACCCAGCCGAGCTTGCCGTCCGGCTGCACGGCCTTGGTCAGGGCGCGCCAGCCCAGGCGGGCGGCGGTTTTGTACTTCGCGTCCTTCAAAAGGCCGTTGTTCACGCCCCAGGCCAGGCCGTAGACGAAGAAACCAGTTCCGCTGCTCTCGGGCGGGCTGTGCTCGGGCGCCAGCAGCGATACCGACCAGTAGCCGTCGGGCTTCTGCAGCGCCGCCAGCCTGGCTGACATCCGCTTGAACAGCGCCAAGTAGCGCGGGCGCGACGGGTGGTCGGCCGGCAAGGTCTTGAGGATGTTGACGACGCCCGCATAGGCCCAGCCGTTGCCGCGGCTCCAGAAGATCTTGCGGCCCTGATCGTCCTTGCGGTCGAAGTAGCGGCTGTCGCGGAAATAGAGATTTTCCTGCTTGTCGAGCAGCCAGTCGGTAGCCGCCCAGAACTCCTTGTCGCCATAGGCGGCGTAGCGGGGGTCGTTGGTGGCGGCCGACAGGGCGATCCAGGTCGGCGGGGCCATGAACAGGGCGTCGCTCCAGCACCACCGGGCTTGGCAGGGCTGATCTTCCGTGCCGTCGATGAAGGTCAGGTCCGCCTCGGGCGGATCGGCCAGGATGGCGTCGAAGCGGGCCTTCACCGGCGCGATCTGGGCTGGGTCGTGGTCGCGGCCATACGCCCAGATCCAGGTCTGGGCGATGACGTGGTCGTCGGCGTGCAGGGCGCGCGGTCCCAGGCCCCACGCCTCCTGGGCGCCGTGGATGCGCACGGCCTGGGCGTAGCCCTGGTCGCCGGTCCGTCCTGCGAAGGCGGTCAAGCCGGCATAGAAGGCGCCCTGGATCCAGCCGCGCGGGTTCTGGGTCTTGGCGTGCTGGGTCTTCACATAGGCGAACTGGCCGTCCATGTGGCGCAGTTGCCAGTCGGCGACGGCGCGGCCCAGGGTCAGGCCGGAGGCGGAGAGATCGGCGGAAGCCGTGGCGGGCTCGATCCGTTTTGGCGGTTGCGCGGCGACGGGAAGGGCGCTCAAGGCCAGGCAGGCCAAGGCCGTCGCGAACCGTGCGCGCATCGCAATCTCCCCGTGGGCGCGTCTCTGTCGGACGCTGCGTCGCGGCGCGTAGTGGCTCCGCTGGAAGTTGTTTTTACGCGATGCCATCGCTTTCAGGCAATCGCATCGCCCGACGCAGCTCTGTCATGCCAGTTCCTTGTCTGGTCGCCCAATCTCGGCTTAGGTTGGGCCTGACACCGGTTTCCTCTGTCTCGCGAACGGAGCGACGCCGGCGCGGCTCGCGGCCTCGACGCGGCGGGCGGCATGAGGAGGAGAGACCTGATGATCCGACTTACGATCCGATCCCTGGCCCTTTGCGCGGTCGCCGCCGGCGCGCTGGCGATCGCCGCGCCGGCCCTGGCGGCTGGCGCTGGTCCGGTCTGCAAGGCCGCCGACGGCTACGTCGCGGACTTCGACGGCCGCCGCACCTTTCGCTGGAAGCCGCAGGGGCTGAAGGCCGCCAAGGCCACCCTCGCCGACCCGTCCGTCGCGCCGGCGTACAAGGCCTTGATCGCCCGCGCCGACAAGGCGCTGGCCGGCCCGGACTACGCCGTCACCGACAAGACCCGCACGCCGCCCAGCGGCGACAAGCACGACTACATCTCGATGGGGCCGTACTGGTGGCCGGATCCCAGCAAGCCGAACGGCGAGCCCTATATCCGCAAGGACGGCGAGTTCAATCCGGAGCGCTCGACCAACGCCTTCGACGCCGTGCGCATGGACAGCATGGCCAGCGCCGTCGAGGCCCTGTCCCTGGCCTACTATTTCACCGAAGACGCCCGATATGCGTCCAAGGCCGCTCAGTTGCTGCGCGTGTGGTTCCTGGATCCGACCACGCGCATGAACCCGTCCATGACGTACGCTCAGGGCGTGCCGGGCCGCACCCTGGGCCGCGCCGAGGGCGTGCTGGACACCTATCGCCTGCTGCGGGTGGTCGAGTCGATCGGCCTGCTGGCCCCCTCCAAGGCGGTCGCGCCGGCGGAGCAGAAGGGGCTAGAGGCCTGGTTCGGCGGCTACGTCGCCTGGCTCCAGACCGGGCCGACGGCGAAGGAAGAACGCGCCGCCCAGAACAACCACGGCATCTGGTACGACTATCAGCTGGCGACCTTCTCGCTGTTCGCGCGCCGGGCGGATCTCGCCAGGACCGTGATAGCCGAGGCCGGCAAGAGCCGCATCGACCCGCAGATCGAGCCTGACGGCAAGATGCCCAAGGAGCTCGCCCGCACCCGGGGCCTGCACTACAGCTATTTCGCCCTTGAGCCGCTGATCGGCATGGCCGAACTGGGACCCTGCGTCGGCGTCGACCTTTGGGGCTATAAGGGCTCGAAGGGGCAGGGCATCCGCGCCGCCCTCGACTATCTGGCGCCCTATGTCGGCAACGAGGCGGCCTTCCCGTTCAAGGAGCTGAAGCCGGAAGACGCCACGGACGAAGCTCTGCCGCTCTACGACCTGGCGTCCTGGGCCTATGGCGATGCGGGCTTCGCTGCGAAGGCCGACATCATCGCCAGGAAGGACCCGGCGGCGCCGAGCCGGCTGGTGATCGGGGCCTATCGAAACTAGGCGGTCAGCGTCCCCGCTAAATCGCCGAACGGCGCGCCAGTTCGGTCCGTCGCGCGGCGACCTCGTTGCGGGCGCGCTCCAGGGCGTCGATCTCCGTCGCCGTCAGCAGGTTGTCGATCACCCGGCCCAGGTGCTCGCGCATCGCATTGCGCGCGGCGGTGGGGTCGCGTTCCTTGAGGGCCAGCAGGATCTCCTGGTGGTCGTCGATCAGGGGGCGCACGCCGACCTGGCGGGCGCGCTCCAGCATGGCGCGGCAGAGGGGCGACTTGTAGCGCAGGTCCCAGAGGTTCTCGACGACCGTGACGAAGGCGCTATTGCGGCTGGCCTGGGCGATGGTGACGTGGAAGCGGCGGTCGGCGCGCTCGCCGCCGCGCGGGTCGCTGTCGTTCTCCACGACCATGTCGTCCATGATCGTCGCCAGCTCGGCGAGTTCCTCGTCGGTGATAGTGGCGGCGGCCAGCGCCGCGACCTCGCCCTCGATCAGTCGGCGGGCTTCGGTCAGCTCGAAGGCGCCGATGTCCAGTTCGGGGGCGGCGACTTCGGCGCGGGGCGCTTCGGTGACATAGACGCCCGAGCCGTGACGGGCCTCGACCAGGCCGCGGATCTCCAGGGCGATCATCGCCTCGCGCACCGTCGGGCGGCTGACCTTGTAGTCTTCCGCGAGGTCCCGCTCCGAGGGCAGGCGCTGGCCAGGCCGGTGTGTGCCGTCGCGAATCGAATCAGCGATCGAATTGGCCACCTGTTGGTAGAGCTTGCGGGTTTCGGCCGTCGAAGTGGTCATCGTCTCGTCAATCCAACCGACCCTGCGCCGGGGTCGAAGCACCCTATTGTAGGAGTGATCGGCGCGCTACAGGCCCGCGCTCGACGGACTGGCAAGACCACTAGCTTCTTGTCGGATAACTCGCTAGAAGTGGTCAGGCCACTTTACGGTTCCGCCCTTAGCTACTCCAGGTCCATGCTGAAGATCATCGACGCCAAGGTCATCGTCACCTGCCCCGGCCGCAACTTCGTGACGCTCAAGATCACGACCGAGGACGGGATCACCGGCGTCGGCGACGCCACCCTGAACGGCCGCGAACTGTCGGTCGTGAGCTTCCTGCAGGACCACATGGTCCCCAGCCTGATCGGCCGTGACGCCCATCAGATCGAGGACATCTGGCAGTTCTTCTATCGCGGCTCGTACTGGCGCGGCGGCCCCGTGGCCATGACCGCCCTGGCCGCCGTCGACATGGCGCTGTGGGACATCAAGGGCAAGGTCGCGGGCCTGCCCGTCTACCAACTGCTGGGCGGCGCCTGCCGCACCGGCGTCACCGTCTACGGCCACGCCAATGGGGAGACCATCGACGACACCATCGCCGAGGCGGTGAAGTACAAGGCCATGGGCTACAAGGCCATCCGCCTGCAGACCGGCGTGCCGGGCCTGGCCAGCACCTACGGCGTCTCGGGCGACAAGATGTTCTACGAGCCGGCCGACGGGAACCTGCCCACCGAGAACGTCTGGTCGACGGCCGCCTATCTGAAGCACGCACCCAAACTGTTCGAGAAGGCGCGTGAGGTCCTGGGCTGGGACGTCCACCTGCTGCACGACGTCCACCATCGCCTGACCCCGATCGAGGCCGCGCGCCTGGGCAAGGATCTCGAGCCCTATCGCCTGTTCTGGCTGGAGGACTCGGTCCCCGCCGAGAACCAGGCCGGGTTCCGCCTGATCCGTCAGCACACCACCACGCCGCTGGCCGTCGGCGAGATCTTCGCCCACGTCTGGGACGCCAAGCAGCTGATCGAGGAACAGCTGATCGACTACCTGCGCGCCACCGTGCTGCACGCGGGCGGCATCAGCAACCTCAAGAAGATCGCGGCCTTCGCCGACCTGCACCACGTCAAGACCGGCTGCCACGGCGCCACGGACCTATCGCCGATCACCATGGCGGCGGCCCTGCATTTCGACATGTCGATCCCGAACTTCGGCCTGCAGGAATATATGCGCCACACGCCGGAAACGGACGCCGTGTTCCCGCACGCCTACACCTTCAACGACGGCATGCTGCACCCGGGCGACAAGCCGGGCCTGGGTGTCGACATCGACGAGGAACTGGCCGGAAAGTACGAATACAAGCGCGCCTACCTGCCGGTGAACCGCCTGCAGGACGGGACCATGTTCAACTGGTAAGACCAGTTTCCGGCGCAAGCCGGCCTTGCTGACGCGGGGCAGCGGTCGCGTTTGTCGCGTCCGCCGTCGCCTAGGTCGGTTGGACGGGCGGGGCGCGCGCGACCGCTGCCGGCCATATCGGCCGCAAAGACCTCAATCGCTTCAAGGTCGAGGGCATGACCTGCTCGGCATGCGGCCTGGCCGACGGCAAGGCCTATCGCAGCCCCGCCGGCGCGATGACGGCCCTGACCCGTTGCACGGGCGCTGCTTGCGTCGCTGGCCCATACACGGTCAGCTGGACGCTCATCTACAACGAGCCCATCTTCCCAGCGAAAGCTGACGCGGCGGCCTCATTTACAGATCACGCGGCAATCGGCCCGTCGTCTTTGCGCAGCGAATGCCTCGCATTCATGTTGTAGTACGAGGGTTTATAACACTTACGTGCCCGTGAATGTCGGGTTTACGACAAACAATTATGGCCTGACTTGGCCATATTTATTCGCGCTCCCCAAATCGGAGTGTTAATCTGTAGTCATCACCAGCACAGCCTTTTCGAGCGCTGGTGACTGAGAGACGAAGCCTAGGCTTCACTCCCGCTCGAAAGGCAGGAGTCCATGTCGTGCCTACGTACCTCTTCTACCCGCGACGGGCCGATGGCGTGTCCCTGACCTTCATCGCCAATGCCGCCCAGAATGACCTCGAAGCGCTCCAGTTGGCGGTCGACGTCGCGGCGGCGCATGACTGCGTAGGTGTCTTCGTCTGGGAACCGGCTACTGCCGCCGACGGCAAGGATCGCTTCGTCGGCGAGGTCGAGCGACGCGGCGCCCAGGTCCTGCATCGACCGATGCCGGAACGCGGAGCTTCCGCGCCCGTCTAGGCGTTACCGGGGCGATCGCGAGCGCGTAGCGCGCTCGAACCCCAGAGGATGGCGCCTTTCCGCGGAAAGGCTTCGGAGGTCGCCGCGTGGACAAGCTGTTCGCCAAGTTCGCCAATGTCACGGCCCGCGCCACGGGCAGTCCGCCCGCGTTTCTGATCTGCGTCGCCTTCGTCGTGCTGTGGGCGGTGACGGGGCCGATCTTCAAGTTCTCCGAGACCTGGCAGTTGGTGATCAACACCGGCACCACGATCATCACCTTTCTGATGGTGTTCCTGATCCAGAACACCCAGAACCGCGACGGCGTCGCCCTGCAGACCAAGCTGGACGAGCTGATCCGCGCCACCACCGCGGCTGAGGACGAGTTCATCGGCATCGAAAAGCTGACCGACAAGGAACTCGAGACCATGCACGCCCACTGCAAACAGCGGGCGGACAAGCATATGCAGGCCTTCCAGAAGGTGGCCGCCGAGAAGGACGCCCGAATCAAGGCCCGCTCCAAGGGCAAGGCGTCCGCAAAGCCCGCCAAGAAGGCCCCGTCCGCCAGCGCTCGCGCCCGTAGCCACGCCAAGGCCCCGGCGGCCGGTCACGCCGCGCCCAAGAAGGCCGGGTGATATCAGACCACGGCAGGGTGGACGTCAGACCTCAACGACGATAGCGGTACCATCGAACGGGCCGGTCTAGGGCGCCCGACGGGGAGAGCCGCCTTGCCGAAAGTCTCTTTTCCAAAGCTCAGGGCCCTGCGCTGGTGGATCATCGGCCTGGTCATGCTGGGCGCGATCGTCAACTACCTGACGCGCTCGACCATGGGCATCGCCGCCCCAACGGTGATGAAGGACCTGGATATCTCCGTGAAGGAGTATTCCTGGATCACCGGCGCCTTCCAGCTGGGGATCATGCTGCAGCCGTTCTGCGGCTATGTGCTCGACACCCTGGGCTTGCGCACCGGCTTCGCGGTCTTCGCGGCCGCGTGGTCGCTGATCGCCATGGCCCACGGGCTGGTCCACAACTGGCAGGGCTTCGCCGTCCTGCGCGCCTTCCTGGGGCTGGCCGAGGGTTCGGCCCAGCCGGCGGGCATGAAGACGGTGGCGACCTGGTTCCCGGCCAAGGAGCGCGGCTTCGCGGGCGGGGTGTTCAACATCGGGGCCTCGATCGGTTCGGTCCTGGCGCCGCCGCTGGTGGTCTGGGCCGTGCTGGCCTGGAACTGGCGGGCGGCCTTCGTGCTGACCGGCGCCTTTGGCCTGGTCTGGGTGGTGCTGTGGCTGACCTTCTACCGCTCGCCCGAGCAGCACCCGTCGATGACCGACGAGGAGCGCGCCCAGATCGCCGCCGGCCAGGAGACGCACCTTGCCGCCGCCGGGACCAAACCGTCGATCCTCTCGATCCTCAAGCAGGGCCAGTTCTGGGGCATCGCCTTGCCGCGCTTTCTGGCAGACCCGACCTGGGGAACGCTGTCGTTCTGGGTGCCGCTGTATCTGTCGCAGACGCGCGGCTTCGATCTCAAGCAGATCGCCCTGTTCGCCTGGATGCCGTTCGTCGCCGCCGACCTGGGGTGCCTTGCCGGGCCAGTGATCGCGCATTTCCTGCAGAAGCGCGGGGTGTCGCTGATCAACGCCCGCCGCATCGCCTTCACCCTGGGCGCGGTCCTGATGACCGGCATGATCTTCGTCGGCAAGGTCGAGAGCGCCTACGCCGCCATCGCCCTGCTGTGCCTGGGCGGCTTCGCCCACCAGACCCTGTCGGTCACCGTCATCACCATGGCCTCGGATCTGTTCCGTCGCGACGAGGTCGCCACCGTGGCGGGGCTGGCCGGGATGATGGGCAATCTGGGCTTGCTGATCTTCTCCCTGATGATCGGCGGGCTGGTGACGACGATCGGCTACGACCCGTTCTTCGTGGCGCTGGGCGTGCTCGACATCGCCGGGGCGGTTCTGCTGTGGACGCTGGTCAAGGACCGCGCCGCACCTGAGGTAAAAGTATGAGCGTGATCCAGAACCCGATCCTTCGCGGCTTCAACCCGGACCCGTCGATCGTGCGGGTGGGCGAGGACTACTATGTCGCCACCTCGACCTTCGAGTGGTTCCCGGGCGTCCAGATCCACCATTCGCGGGACCTGAAGAACTGGCGGCTGCTGAGCCGACCGCTGACTCGCGCCAGCCAACTGGACATGCGGGGCGATCCCGACAGCTGCGGCGTCTGGGCGCCCTGCCTGACCCATGCCGACGGCAAGTTCTGGCTGATCTTCACCGACGTGAAGCGCTACGGCCGGACGACCGTCGGCGGCGCGTCGGGGGCGAGCCTGCGCGACTTCCACAACTACCTGGTCACGGCCGACAGCATCGATGGCCCATGGTCGGATCCGATCTATCTGAACAGCTCCGGCTTCGACCCGTCGCTGTTCCACGACGACGATGGCCGCAAGTGGCTGGTCAACCAGCTGTGGGACCACCGGCCCGGCAAGACCCGCTTCGCCGGTATCGTGCTGCAGCGATTTTCGGTCGCCGGGGGGAGGCTGGTCGGTCCGCGCAAGGTGATCTTCGAAGGCACGTCGATCGGCCTGACCGAGGCGCCGCACCTCTATAAGCGCGACGGCTGGTACTACCTGGTCACCGCCGAGGGCGGCACCGGTTGGGGGCACACCATGACCCTGGCCCGGTCGCGGAGCCTCGATGGTCCCTACGACCTGCACCCCGATACCTATCTCCTGACGTCGCGCGACCGTCCGCACGTGGCCCTCCAGCGCGCCGGTCACGGCGACCTGGTCGAGACCGCCGACGGTGAGACCTACGCCGTCTATCTGGTGGGCCGCCCCCTGCCCAATCGCGGCCGCTGCCCGCTGGGGCGCGAGACGGCGATCCAGAAGCTGGTCTGGGGCGAGGACGGCTGGCCGCGCACCCTGGACGGCTCCGGCGACCCGACGCTGGAAACGCCCGCGCCGGATCTGCCGGAACAGCCCTGGCCCGCCACGCCGGTCCGCGCCGACTTCGACGGTCCCGACCTGCCGATCGACTTCCAGTGGCTGCGGACGCCCTATCCGGAAGAGCTGTTCAGCCTGACCGCCAAGCCGGGTTCTCTGCGCCTCTACGGCCGCGAGAGCGTGGGCAGCGTCTTCCGCCAGGCCCTGGTCGCCCGCCGCCAGCAGGCGCAGTGCTATTCGGCCGCCACGGTGCTGGACTTCGAGCCCGAGCACTTCCAGCAGGCCGCGGGGCTGATCTGCTACTACAACGGCTCCAAGCTGCACTATCTGCACGTCAGCCACGATGAGGCGATCGGCAAGCACCTGAGGGTGATGAGCTGCAGTCCCGACAGCCCGCAGTCCGACAGTTTCACGACCCCGATCCCGCTGGACGCCGGCCCGATCGAACTGCGGGTCGAGGTCGATTTCGAGCGCCTGCGGTTCGGCTACCGTCAGGGACAGGGCGAGTGGACCTGGCTGCCGGAGTCGTTCGACGCCTCGATCCTGTCGGACGAGGCCACCGCGCCCGGCGCGCCGAACTTCACCGGCGCCTTCGTCGGCATGGCGTGCCAGGACACGTCCGGAACCGCGGCGCCGGCCGACTTTGACTGGTTCGACTACGAGGAACGGGACTATTCTCGCTAACTGGGGCCGGCCCCAGAAATTGTGAATTGAGCGATCGGCGTTCGGTCGTAGGGTTCTGGAAAGTCCAGGGAGGACGCCATGAACGCTCCGGTCTCGATCTCCGAACACGACGCCGCCCCCTATGCCGGCTTGACCGTCACGCCCGTCAGCACAGTGCTGGGGGCCGAGATCTCCGGTCTCGACCTGACCCAGCCGCTCACACCCGAGATCGTCGCGGCGATACGCGCGGCGCTGTTGCGCCACAAGGTGGTGTTCTTCCGCGACCAGGACATTTCCTACGAGGACCACGTCCGCTTTGGCCGATACTTCGGCGAGCTGGAGGGGCATCCGGTAACCGCCCACGTGCCGGGCTTCCCGGAAATCCTGCACATCGAGGCGGCCGACGGCATGAAGCTGCGCGAAGAGATCGTCCCGCTCGTCCGCGCGGCCAACAAGTGGCACACCGACGTCACCTTCCGCGAGGCGCCGTCGATGGGCGGGGTGCTGCGGATGCGGCACATGCCGCCGCTGGGCGGCGACACCTTGTTCGCCGACACCGCCGCGATCTATGCTGACCTGCCGCAGGCCCTGAAGGACAAGCTGGCGACACTCACGGCCGAGCACGACATCATCCAGAGCTATGGCTATCGCGTCGACGAGGCCAAGCGCCAGGAACTGCGCGCCGCCTATCCGCCGATGATCCATCCGGTGGTCCGCACCCATCCGGAGACCGGCGACAAGCACCTGTTCGTCAACAAGGTCTTCACCACCCGGATCCTCGGTTTGCCCGAGGACGAGGCCAAGGCGCTGCTGGCCGACCTGCTGGACCGCGTGAAGGTGCCCGAATACCAGGTCCGCTTCCGCTGGACGCCGAACGCCATCGTCTTCTGGGACAACCGGGCCACCCAGCATTACGCGATCCTCGACTACTGGCCCCAGGAGCGGATTGTCGAGCGCGTGACGATCAAGGGCGACAAGCCGTTTTAGGATCCTCCCCAGCATCGCGGGGGAGCAGCGCCTGGTTCAAGCAGTCGATCAGCTTCTCGCCATTGAACGGTTTGGGCAGGAAGCAGGTCACGCCCGCCTTCTCGGCGCGGAGCTTCTGGATGTCGTCGGCGAAGGCCGTGATCAGGATCACCGGGGTCTTCTCGCCCGCCGCGATCATCGCCTCCTTCATCTCGACGCCCGTCATGCCGGGCATCTGAAGGTCGCTGATCACGCAGTCGGCCTGGCCCCGAGCGGCCGAGGCCATGAAGGCCGTGGCGCTGTCGAACGCCTGGACGCGGTGGCCCAGCGATCGCAGCAGCCCTTCCAGCGAGACGCGGACCGAGTCGTCGTCGTCGACGACACAGATGAGCGGGGAGGAGGGCAAGACAGAATCCTTGAACGCGCGACGGCGGGCCGCGTGATGATCAGTGCCCGATAACCGCGGTCGCGGAAATTATACGGAGGTTTGTGTGGCCTTGCGTCAGGATCGTCCAAGACGCCCCGTCACGAAGGGTCTTCAGGCCGCAGCTTGAGGGTCTCGGCCATGCGGACCAGGTCGGCCAGGCTTTTGGCCTCCATCTTCCGCATCAGGTTGCCGCGATGGATCTTCACGGTGATTTCGGAGAGACCCAGCTGGTGGGCGGCCTGCTTGTTCATCAGGCCGCTGGCGACCAGGGCCATGACCTGCTTCTCGCGCATGCTCAGCGTCTCATAGAGCGTGCGCAGGTCATCGAGACCGCCCTGCTGGGCGCGCGCCGCCTGATCGCGTTCCAGGGCGGCGGCGACGGCGTCCAGCATGTCCTGGTCGCGGAAGGGCTTGGTCAGGAAGTCCACGGCCCCGGCCTTCATGCCGCGCACGCTCATCGGGATGTCGCCATGACCGGTCATCAGCACGATCGGCATGCGGATCTCGGCGGCGGCCAGCTTCTCCTGGAAGTCGAGGCCGGACAGGCCCGGCAGGCGCACGTCGAGGACGAGGCAGCCGGCATCGTGGGCATGGCCCGATTGCAGGAACTCCTGCGCGTTGCCGAACGCCCTGGTCTCCAGTCCCACGGACCGGAACAGGCTGCCCAGCGCCTCGCGTAGGGCGCCGTCGTCATCGACGATATGGACCGTTTGGGGCGTCATTGTCTCGTTAGCTGGACCAGACGCGCAGCCTCGTCAATAAAGGCCGTGGGAGACAGGGCCGCATGATCGACAGTTCGTCCGCGATGTTCGCCTTGGCGGCCTCCGAAGATATCGAACGCCGGCGCCAGGACCTGGCCGAGATGCTGGACGCGGCGCACGACGCCATCTTCGTCAGCGATCTTGAGGGCCGGATCACCTTCTGGAATCGCGGCGCGTCGGCGCTGTACGGCTATGCGCGCGAGGACGCCGTGGGCCGTGATCCCGACGTCCTGCTGGCGACGCGCTATCCAGCCGAGATCGCGGCGATCAAGGCCCAGCTGATCGAGGCCGGCCACTGGGAGGGCGAGCTGACGCGGACCACGGCCGCCGGCGAGACCGTGGTCATCGACGGCCGCTGGACTCTGCGCCGAGACGCGGATGGCGCGCCGGTGGAAGTCCTGGAGACCGGTCGCGACGTCACGGCCGCGCATCGGGCGGCGCTGGCGCTGAAATACAGCGAGTACCGCTACAGCAACGTCTTCCGCGCCATGGCGGTGTCGTTCTGGGAGCTGGACTTCAACGGTTTGAGCCAGATGCTGGCCGAGCTGCAAGGGCAAGGCGTGACCGATCTCCGCGCCCACGTCGCGGCCCATCCGGAGGTCGTCCGGCGGATGATCGATGTCTCGCAGGTGGTCGACGTCAACGACAAGTCCGTCGCCCTGTTCGGCGCGCCGCGCGAAGAGCTGCTGGGGTCGGTGTCGCGGTTCTGGCCCCGGTCCAGCGAAGGCGTGTTCGCCGAGAGCGTCTTCGCGGCGCTGGAACGGCGGCATAGCTATGAGGCCGAGGCGCGGTTCTACAAGTCCGACGGGACCGAGTTCGACGCCCTGTTCACCACCTGCTACCCCCGCGACGGGGTCAAGCGGGGCACGGTGCTGATCGGCATTGTCGACATCAGCGATCGGCTGGCGGCCCAGGACGCCTTGCGCAAGGCCGAGGCCGATCTGGCCCACGCCGCCCGGGTCTCGACCCTGGGCGAGCTGACCGCTTCGATCGCCCACGAGGTCAACCAGCCCCTGGCCGCCATCGTCACCAACGGTGAGGCCGGGCTGCGCTGGATCAATCGCGCCGAGCCCGACCTTGAGGAGGCCCGCGCCGCCATGAGCCGGATGATCGTCGAGGGACAACGGGCCTCGGACATCATCAGTCGCATCCGCGCTCTGGCCTCGAACAAGGATCCGCAGCGCGCGCCGGTGGCGCTGAACGCGGCGATCGAGGACGCCGCCCTGCTGCTGAAGCGCGAGCTGGCGGCGCACGACGTTCGACTGATCATGGCCTTGTCGCCGGACGTCGGCGAGATCCGAGGCGACCGGGTGCAGTTGCAGCAGGTGGTCATCAACCTGGCCATGAACGGGATCCAGGCGATGGGCGGCGGCGCGACGACGGTGCGCGACCTGACCCTCTCCACACGGCGCGCCGGCGAGCATGTCGTGCTGGAGGTGGCCGACACGGGTCCAGGCGTCGCTCCGGAGGACGTGCAGAACCTGTTCAAGGCGTTCCACTCGACCAAGGCGACGGGAATGGGCATGGGCCTGTCGATCAGCAAGTCGATCGTGGAGGCTCACGGTGGCGGGATCTCGGTGCAGACCGCGCCGGGCGGTGGCGCCTTGTTCCGCGTGGTCCTGCCTGCCGCTTAGAAGCCTAGATCAACGAAGGTCCACTATCCCGGCGTCATCGCCACGGGCAGGGCAAACGCTATGCCTTAAATGAAGCCGGCTGGTCCCGCACGAGGCGGGGCCAGCCGGCTCTTGAAAGGTGTCGGACGCGGTGGGGTGCGCCGAGTCCGGGAACTTTCGGCGAGTCCCGTAAAAATGGCAATGGCTAGGTTACCTTAGGGGTGCGACAAACCGGCGCAGTCGTTTGCACGAATGTTTCAGGCCGCCGCGTAGTGGGCTCGACGCCAGGCCAGGGGCGTCTCGCCGGCCAGTTTGCGGAAGGTCCGCGAGAAGTGGGCCTGGTCGGCGAAGCCACACAGATAGGCGATCTGGCTCAGCGGCTCGGCGCTCCTCAACATCATCGCCTTGGCGGTCTCGACCCGTCGGCGCATCACGTGTCCGTGCGGGGTGTCGCCAAAGGTCTGCTTGAAGGCGCGGCTGAAGTGGCCGGCGCTTAGCGTCACCAGATCGGCCAGGTACGAGACCGGTATGGCGCCCCCCAGATTGGCGTCGATATGGGCGCTGACCCGCTTGGCCTGCCAGGGGGCGAGGCCGCCCAGGCTGACCTCGCGGGCTCGGCCGTGGGTCTCGGCGGCTTGCGCGACCATGGCGCTGGCCTCGGCCAGCAGGGCGCGGGTGGCGTCCAGGTCGTTGCCGATCGCGCGTTCGGCGCGGGCCAGGATGTCCTTCAGGTCCGGCGCGAAGGCGCCGACCTCGTCGCCCAGGACCTGACCGGCGATGACGCCGTCGAAGCGGGTGGAGGCAGTCTCGAAAGCGCGGTTGGCGGGTTGGTAGGACATGGCGTCGATCTCCGTTGTGCCCCGGGGGAGAGGGCTCAGTGTTTCGACGATCAGTGTTCTCCATCCCCGTTTCGGGGACCATTCAACGAAGGCTTGGCCGCGACCTGCGTTGGTCTGTCGCACCTATACGAGAGTATGGTTAGCGTCGCCGGCCGCCACGCTGGGGCAGTCGGCGACCGCGATCCCTATTTCCCGTCGACCTTTTGGCCGGCTTCCTTCTGCTTGTAGAAGCCCTGCAGCACGAAGAACGCCGGCTTGCGCCGCCCCGTCGGCGAAACCAGGCCCTTGCGATTCCAACCCTGCTGATAGATCGGGTTCTGGCGCCGGGGGCTGCGGAAGTCCTTGAGGATCCAGGGCGACATGCCGGCCAGGGTCGGGACCTTGGCGGCCATGGCCAGGGTCTTCTCGTAGTACTTCTTCTGGAAGTCCTCAGAGAACTTGCGCATCAGCGCCGGGTCGCTGAAGCCGGACAGGGCGTCGGCGCCGAATTCCGAGAACACCATCGGCTTGTCCGTGGCCTTCCAGGTCATGGCCGGCAAGCTGTCGAGCGTGTCGTCGGTATACCAGCCGTTGTAGGTGTTGGCGGCCAGCACATCGAGCTTGTCGGCCAGCGGGTCGTTGAGGCCCATCTCGACGACACCGTTGTTGGTCTTGCGCGCCGTCAGCAGGGCGGCGGTGACCAGGCGGCTGTCGTCCAGCGCCCGGACGTCGTCGACCAGCTGGTAGAGGAAGGTGTTGCGCGGATCGGTGATCGGCGTCTCGTTGGCGACGCTCCACATGATGATCGAGGCGCGGTTGCGATCACGGCGGATGTTGTCGGCCAGCATCCCGCGCGCCAGCTCAAGGGTGCGCGGATTGCCAAAGTCGACCAGCCAGTAGACGGGGATCTCGCTCCAGACCAGCAGGCCCATCTCGTCGGCGACGCGGGTGGTGATCTCGCTGTGCGGATAGTGGGCCAGGCGCACGAAGTTGCCGTGCAGGCCCTCCTTGACCTCGGCCAGCAGGGCGCGGGCTCCGGCCTCGGTGATGGTGCGGGCGGGGTTGTCGCCGAACTCCTCCTCGTGGACCGAGATGCCGCGCAGGAAGATCGGCTTGCCGTTGAGCAGGATCTGGCTGCCCCTGGTCTCGATGGTGCGCAGACCGACCCGGTCGGTCAGCCGGTCCTCGCCGGCCTGGACGACGACGTCGTAAAGCTTGGGCTTCTCGGGCGACCAGCGGACCAGGCTTTTGGGCGCAGCGATCGAGGCGTTGAGGACGCCGCCGGCGTCGGTCTTGCCGGAGACGTCCAGGCCCAATTCGGCGATGCGGACATGCACCTCCTGGTTGGCGGCCTGCGCGCCGTCCAGCTTGACGGTAGCGGCGATCTTGCCGTCCTTGGTCAGGCGCACCCAGGCTTCATCGACGAAGGTGCCGGGCGTGATGACCAGGCGCATCGGCCGGGTGACGCCGCCGTAGTTCTCCCAGTCGGTCACTGGCGGCGGCACGCCGTCGGCCTGGGGCGTGGAATCGACGCCGACCGTGATCTGGTTGTTACTGGCCCTCAGGGTCTCGGTGACTTCCAGCGAGAAGGGGGTGAAGCCGCCCTCGTGTTCGCCGACGCTCTTGCCGTTCAGGAACACCTTGGCGGTATAGTTGACCGCTTCGAAGCGCAGGAAGGCGCGTTGGCCGGGCTTCAGCGCCGGGGCGTCGAAGCGCCGCTCGTACCACATCAGGCCCTGGTAGTAGCGCAAGGACGGGTCGTGCCCGACCCAGCCCTGGGGCAGGGTGGCCGTGGGCGAGCGGTCCATGTCGTATTCATAGAGGGCGTTGGGCTTGGCCCGGGTCACCGCGTCGACATCGACGTCGTCATAGCGGCGGTGGCCTTCGCCCGGCGGCCCCCGGTGGAAGCCGGCCAGGCCGTCGCGATAGGGATCGACCGAATAGCGCCAGGTCCCCGAGAGGTCCTGGCCGTCGCGATTGTCGGCGCGGGTCAGGGTGGGGGAGGAGGCCGATGCGCCTAGCGGCGCCAGCAGGGTCAGGGCGCACGCCGCGCCGATCAGAGCCTTCAATCGCGTTTCCATCGCCCATCCTCCCATTGACCCATTCGGGTGGCCGTTCGGCCTTATGAGAAGGTTGAAGCACGGCCAGTGGCCAGGGCGCAAGGAAAGGTGGTCAGGCCACTTTGTCTAAGAAAAGGGCGGCCAAGTCCTGAGACCCGGCCGCCCCTCTTTAGATCAGCTTAGAAGCTCTTGCGAACCGTCAGGCCGTAGGTGCGCGGCGCGTTCGGATAGCCGCTGTAGCTGCCGTCCTGGGCCACCGTCGGGAAGGCCGAGATCAGGCTTTCGTCGTTGGTCAGGTTGCGGGCCCACAGGCCGATTTCCAGCTGATGGGTGGTGTTGATGACACCCAAGCTGGCGTTGACGACGTCGGTGCCGTAGCTGGCCAGGGTCGGCGACACCGTTTCCGTCAGCTGGACCTTGCTGCTGTGGTCATATTCCACGCGCGCATAGCCGTTCCAGTTCTCGGTGATGTCGTGGTTGATCGTCGCCGAGGTCGAGAACGACCACTTCGAGATGCCCGCCGGGGTGTCGCCCGTCAGGTTGCGGAAGTTCGGACGACGGCCGGTGGCAGGGTCGACCGGGCAGCGGACGGTGTCGAAGGCCACGCAGGCCGCGCCGGAGAAGCTGTCGTACTTCGGATCGAGATAGGTGACCGAAGCGGCCAGGTTCAGCCATTGGACCGGACGCCAGGCGCTGTCGACCTCGAAGCCTTTCACCGACTCCTCACCCGCGTTGACCAGGCTGTAGCCGAGGCCGGTGAAGGCGTTCGACTGGAAGCCTTTGATCGACTGCTTGAACGCCGCGATGTTGGCGTAGCCGCCCGGGAAGCTGGCCTTCACGCCCAGTTCGTAGACGTTGACGTTTTCCGGCTGGGCGGTGCGGCCCACGCCGTTGGCGTTCGGCGGACGGCTGTCCGACGACAGGTTGAAGGCGCCGGCCTTCCAGCCCGTGGAGTAGCTGGCATAGGCGTTGATCGCGCCGAAGTCATAGGCCGCGCGAACGGCGTAGGTGACCTTGTCGCCCTTCAGCTGACCGGACTCGGTGGCGTTCGGATAGTTGACCGGGCCGTGGGTCGGGTCGTTGCCATAGAAGAACTGCAGGGCGCCCAGGGCGCCGAAGGCGTTCACCGGAAGGCCGAGAGCGCCGAACTGCGGAACGTTTTGCAGGTTCAGCGAAGAGAACGGGTCGTTCAGAACGACGTTCGAGCGGGCCTTCTTGGTGTCGTTCATGTAGGCGAGGCCGCCGGTCAGGGTCAGCTTCTCGGTGACCTTGTAGTCGAACTGGCTGAACAGCGAGTACGACTCCTGCTTCATCTTGTAGTAGTCGCTGATGCCTTGGCCGGGCTGGAAGTAGGTCAAGCCGGGCTTGATCGACGGCGTCACCAGGCTCTGCAGGAACTCCAGGGTGTAAATGTTCGATCGGCCCGTCAGGGCGGGGCGGATCGCGGCCGGCAGGGTGGCCGTGTTGACGACGCCCGACAGCGCGTCGGCGAACGCGCGGATGTCGGCGCCGTAGGTGACCGTACGGCCGGTATCCAGCTTTTCATTCTGGTAGAAGCCGCCGATCAGCCAGTTGAACGGGCCGTCGCCGCTCGACGCCAGGCGCACTTCCTGGGTGAAGGTCTTGATGGTGTTGGCCGTGCGGTTGTTGGAGATGTCCGCGCCGGTGAAGTCGATATCCTGGAACGAGGCGTTCTTCTGGTTCCGATAGGCCGTGATCGCGGTCAGCTTGGCGAAGCCGAGGTCATGGTCGAGTTGGCCCGAGACGCCCTTGCCCGACAGCTTGTTCTCAGGGTCGGTGTTGAAGATGACGTCGCGGTCGAAGATCTTGGTGGTGTCGCTGATCGGCTTCCTCAGCAAGCCGCCGATAGCCAGGGTGGCCGGACCGTTGAAGATCGAGGTCACGCCGCAGCAGGTCTCGTTGATCTTGTTGTAGTCGGCGATGACGCGGAACGAGGTTTTATCGGTCGGTTCCCACAGCATGTCGCCGCGGATCGACCAGCGGTCGCGGTCGTTGACGTCGGCGCCGGTGGTCAGGTTGGTGAAGTAGCCGTCGCGCTTGTTCAGGCTGCCCGACAGGCGCACCGCCAGGGTCTCGCTGAGCGGGCCGGTAATCGTGCCCTTGATCTGGCGGGTGTTGTAGTTGCCGTAGGTGCCTTCGACCTTACCGCCGAAGTCGAACTGCGGCTTCTTGGTCACGATGCTGATCGCGCCGGCCGAGACGTTCTTGCCGAACAGGGTCGACTGCGGGCCGCGCAGCACTTCGACGCGCTCGATTTCCGGAAGGTCGTCGAGGGCGGCGGCTGAACGCGAGCGATAGACGCCGTCGATGAAGATGCCGACTGAGCTTTCGATGCCGTCGTTGCCGTTGCCGTTGCCGAAGCCGCGGATGACGAAGTTGGTCTGGCCGGCGGCGTTGAACTGCTGGACCTTCAGCGACGGAACGACCGACTGCAGGTCGATCAGGTCGCGGACCTGGGCGCGTTCGATGGTCTGTTGCCCCGTGACGGCGACCGAGATCGGCACGTCCTGCAGGGTCTGTTCCCGCTTGGTGGCGGTGACGACGATTTCCGAGATCGAGTTTCCGTCAGCCTGGGTGGTTTGCGCATAGGCGGGCGCGGCGATGGCGAGCGCGAGGGCCGAGACCCCCAGCAAATGGACGTTTCTCATAACGAACTCCCTGTTTTTCTTTATTATTTTCCGTAACTCGTCCCGTCCCGCCTCGAGCAATCGCGGGTTTCTTTTGGGGAAGAGCGGATGTGTTGACGTGAGGGAAGGGCGATCCTGGCCGACCGCGCGAACCGCAGAGAGCGGTCGTGAGCCCTTGGCCTTGGATAGAGACGCTTTGCGTCATGTTTCCGCCCCAGCGCGAACGGCTTGCATCCGTCCGCAACTGACGCTGATTTTAATATGATCTCGATATTCTAGCGCAAGTTAGAATTTTCGGTTTGCAGCAGAACGCGTTCAGGTGATGCTCAGGAGCACCGGTAATCGCGCGACGGAAGAATCGTGCGCGCCGGGCGGAGGAGAGACAGCGTTTGGCTAAGGGCGGAGACCCTCTGGTCCTGACTCCCCGGATTCCGGGGGAGGATGTCAGGCCGATGGCGCAGAGCCAGAAGTCGGTGAAGAAGCGCGAAGCGATCCTGCGCGCGGCCATCGAGATCATCAACGCCAAGGGCTTCGCGGCGGCCACGATGACCGACATCGCCGCCGCCCTCCATCTCAAGGACGCTGCGCTCTACTACTATTTCCCCAACAAGCAGGCCCTGGCCTATGCCGGCCACCAGCAGTCGCTGGAGCGGTTCGAGGCCATCCTGATCAAGGTCGACGCCGACGGCGGGACGGGTTCGTGCAAGCTGCGGCGTTTCCTTCAGGCCCTGCTGGATGACGCCGTCGACAACGGGCCGCAGCTCTATTTCGGCGACAGCTCCTATCTCGATCAAGCCCAGCGGCAGGCGATCGAGGCCTGGACCGCGCGGCTGTCCCGGCGGCTGGAGCGATTTCTGGAAGAGGGTATGGCCGACGGCACCATCGCGCCGTGCGAGCCGGCCCTGGTGGTCCAGTTGATGGTCGGCATGCTGATCTGGCTGACCAAGTGGGCGCCAGGCACCCCGGGCCTGACCAACCAGCGCCTGCTGGACGCCATCGAAGCCCTGGCCATGAAGGGCTTGGCCGGCCCTAGAGCCCCAGCGCCGCCCGAAGCTTGCGGGTGAGCTTGGCGGCGACCAGGCCGTGGGCGCTCCTGACCCAGTCGGCGACCTCGTCGGCGTCCAGTTCGGACAATTCCGCGAAATGCACCCATCGGGCGCGGGCCAGGTAAGGCGCGGGCCTGGCGCGGCCGGTCTCCGTCAGCACCTCGAACGCAACGTCCGAAGCCTTGAACGAGATTCCGCCGCCCAGGGTGACGCCCTCGCCGCGGACGGCGAACATCTTGCCGCAGACCTTGAAGACGTGGTCGTCGCCCCACTGAACGGACATCGTGGCGCCCGGCAGGGCCAGGCAGGCCTCGTCGAACGCCTCGGGGGTCATCAGGCCTCGACGCTCGCGCCCACACCCAGGCCGATGGGGCAGACCACGCCCGTGCCACCGATGCCGCAATAGCCGTCAGGGTTCTTGGCCAGGTACTGCTGGTGATAGGCCTCGGCGAAATAGAACGGGCCGGCAGTGGCGATCTCGGTGGTGATGTCGCCCAGGCCCTTGGCGGACAGGGCCTGCTGATAGGCTTCCCTGGAGGCCACGGCGGCGGAGCCTTGCGCGTCGTTGGTGACGTAGAGGCCCGAGCGGTATTGCGTGCCGATGTCGCCGCCCTGACGCATGCCCTGTGTCGGGTCATGGTTTTCCCAGAAGGCCTTCAGCAGGGCCTCATAGGTCACGACCTTCGGGTCGAACACGACAAGCACGACCTCGGTGTGCCCGGTGCGGCCGGTGCAGACCTCCTCATAGGTCGGGTTGGGCGTGATCCCGGCCGCATAGCCGGCGGCGGTCACATGGACGCCCGGGACCTGCCAGAACACCCGCTCCACGCCCCAGAAGCAGCCCATGGCCAGGATCGCCGTCTCCAGGCCGTCCGGATAGGGACCCTTCAGCGGATGGCCGTTGATGAAGTGCGTCTCCGCCGTCGCAATGGGCTCCGGACGACCGGGCAGGGCGGTCTCGACGGTGGGCATTTCACTCAGCTTCTCTGGGGTCTTGGTCGACGACAGCATAGCGGCCTTTCGAGGCGGGAATCCTTGCACCTCGATATAAACGCTCGCCTCGCCAGTTTCATCCGGGAACGCGCTTGCTACCGGCCGGTCCCTGAGTATATTGCGCGCCTTCCCGCGCCGGGGGTCTCAACCACCCCCGACTCGTTGTGCGTTGGTGAGGTGGCCGAGTGGTTGAAGGCGCACGCCTGGAACGCGTGTATAGGGGAAACTCTATCGAGGGTTCGAATCCCTCTCTCACCGCCACTACCCTGAATAAAATCAGTAGCTTATTTGCAGGTGTCGCTCTGGTGAGTCCGCGCCAGAGGCTGGATGACCGGCGGCTGGAGAAGGCTGAGCCCTCTAGCCCCGCCTTCTCCAGCCTCGGATCGCAATCCGTCGAAGGGCCTAGTGGCGACCTTCGGCGAATTCCTCGATCATTTTGGCGCAGAAGGCCGGCAGGTCATCGGGCTTGCGCGAGGTGACGAGGCCATCGTCGACGACCACCTCACGGTCCACCCACTTGGCGCCGGCGTTCTTGAGGTCGATTTCCAGCGATGGCCAGGAGGTCATCTCCTTGCCCTCGACGGCGCCGGCGTTGATCAGGGTCCACGGCCCATGGCAGATCGCCGCGATCGGCTTTTTCGCCGTCACGAAGTGCTTGATGAAGTCGATGGCCTCGTGCTCCAGCCGCAGGGCGTCGGGATTGATCACCCCGCCCGGCAGGACGAGGCTATCGTAGTCCTGAGGGTTGGCGGCGGAGAGTTCGCGGTCGACCGCGACGGTGCGGCCCTTGTCCTGGTGCTCCCAGCCTTGGATTTCACCGGCCTTGGGCGACACCACCTCGACGGTGGCCCCGGCGGCCTTCAAGGCCTCGACGGGTTTTTCCAGTTCCGACTGCTCGAAGCCGTCGGTGGCGAGCACGGCGACCTTGCGGCCGGAGAGCGTTTGATTGGACATGAGGAAGCCTCCTGGGGAACGGGGAGACTAGAAACCGGCGGCAGCGCGCGCCGGTTCCGTCGTCCGCCGAACTGACCCCAGGCGCCACGCCGCGATGAGCGCTAGGCCGCGAGCGTTGTCGCCGCGGTTCTCATGCGCCGGAAGGCGGCGTTGAGGTCCGCCAGCGCCTGGGCGAAAGGCGTGCCGTTGCGCAGCGCGCGCTGAGCTTCCGCGTATTGCGCGCGGGCGATCTGGTCAGCCACGCTCGCCGCCTTGGCGTGGAAGTCGCGATGGGCCTCCAGCAGGCCAAGGAAGGCGTGGTTGCCAGCCCAACGGCGAGCGCCATCCCCATGCAGCCAGCAGCCGGTCGGGCAAAGGCGATCGGCTTTGAAGGTGGACGGATCGAGCTGGGTCTGCTCGCTGATCGCCGCGCTGAGCGTTTCGCGGATCTGGGTGTGTGCTTGTGCCTGTTCGTGAAAATCCATGGCCAAACCTCTCAGGTTCAATCATCCCCCGATTGTACGGTGGCATGGTTTCCGAACGGTTTTCGTCTGGCGGTTCATCCCGGGGCGGGAGGCGTTTTCCACAATTTTTGACCCCCTCGGGCGGCGTGACGCTGCCCTAGTCGACGGTGATCTCGAAGGGGCCGACCGGTAGGTCCTCGCTGTTGAACAGGTTGACGAACGGAGAGTCGCTCCAGGCATAGCGGATGGCGCGGATCTCGGGCCGGTTGGCGCCGGCCAGGGTCACGTGGTCGCCCGACGCCACGGCCGAAGCGTAGCGGCAGCGTCGATCGGCGTCGCAGAGCTCGAAGCCGATGGCGGTGTCGCTGCTATAGGTGCGCAGGCCGCTGGCGGTGTCCTTGAAACGCACGATCAGGTCGTCGCCCGAGCGCGTCGCGGCGATGGGGGAGGGGCTTTGCGCCACCGTCTCGCGATAGGCCACGCGCCGGGCGGTCAAGGCCATCCGGCCGCCCGCGACGGTCTTCTGGCCCGGGTGGATGTCGTATCGGTCGCCGATGTCGATGATCGAGGTCAGGCCGACACGGTCCAGAGCCTGGGCGGTTAGGCGCTGGCGCTCGCGGACCTCGGCGGTTCTCGAGGCGCCCGCGCGGTCGCTGACGGAGCCGTAGTTCGGAAGCTGCACGAGCACGAAGGGCAGATCGGCCACGCCGAAAGCCGTCCGCCACTGCTGGATCAACGCTGGCAGAAGTCGACCGAAGGCCGCCGGGTCATAGACATTGGACTCGCCCTGGTACCACGCGACCCCTTTGACGGTGTAGGCCGTTACGGGCGCGACCATGGCATTGTATAGGCTGCCGGTGCCCTTGGTCGGATCCCACGGCGTCACCGGAACATCGCCCAGGGCGTCCAGGGGCGCCGAGACGCGATAGCGCCACGCCTCGGGCAGGGGGACTTTCGATCCGTCCGCCAGGGCCAGGAAGCGCTGGTCGTCGGTGTCGTAGAGGCCGCCGGAGCCGCCCGAATCCAGCACCCGCACCGCGACGACGTTGCGACCCGCCACCAGCAGGCCCTTGGGCAAGGCGTATCCCCGGCGCGTGGTGCGACCCTCGATCCCGCCGACCCGCACGCCGTTGACGAAGGTGGTGTCGCTGTCGTCGATCAGGCCCAGGGCGAGGCGCGTGGCGGCCTCGGCCTGCGCCTTGGTCAGGGTGAAGGCGGTCCGATACCAGACCGCGCCGTTGAAGCTGGTCAGTTCAGGGTCGCCGAGGCGCTCCCAGACCTTTGTCGGATGGACCGGTTTCCAGCTTGTGTCGTCGAAGTCGGGTTTGGCCCAGGCGGCCTTGGCCTTGGCGTCCGGCTCGTGGGTCGCCCACCAGTCGTCGAAATAGCGCGCCTGCCGCGCCTCGCCGACCTGCCGGTCCTTGGCGTAGAGGGCCAGGCGATCGAGCGCGTCGTCATAGGTCTTGAGCGGCCGCAGCCCGCTCTCGCCGATCCAAGCCTGGGTCTGGGTGCCGCCCCAGGTGGAGGTGATGAAGCCGACGGTCACGCCGAAATGGGCCTGCAGCGCCTTGGCCATGAAGTAGCAGGCGGCCGAGGCCGGACCGATGCTCGCCGGCGCCGCCAGGGTCCAGCCGCTGACGGCCTTGGCCTCCTCCAGCGGACGGGCGGCGATATCGCGGCCGACGTCGGTGAACCGCAGCAGCGGGTTTTCAGAGTCCCGGACCTCGTTGCCGCCGTTGGTCGCGTCCTGCAGCTTCAGGCCCATGTTCGACTGGCCGGAGCAGAACCAGACCTCTCCGACCATGACGTCGTTGAGCTGGCTTCGCGCGCGCCCGTCGGAGACGGAAAGCGCATAGGGGCCGCCGGCGGTCATGGGCTTGGTCGTCACCGCCCAGCGCCCGCTCGCATCGGCGGTCGTCGCCAGGCTTTGGCCGGCGATCTCGATGCTCAGGGCGGCGCCGGGGTCGGCTCGGCCGCTGAGCCGAACCG
Source organism: Caulobacter sp. FWC2 (assembly GCF_002742625.1). Taxonomy (NCBI): domain Bacteria; kingdom Pseudomonadati; phylum Pseudomonadota; class Alphaproteobacteria; order Caulobacterales; family Caulobacteraceae; genus Caulobacter; species Caulobacter sp. FWC2. The sequence goes on along the minus strand of NZ_PEBF01000001.1, from coordinate 4,000,988 downwards.
GTTCGCCCCGCTGCAGAACGGCGTGATCGCTGAAGAGATTGGTGAAGCGCGGCGCCTCGGCCAAGGCCGGGCCGCACCACAGGGTTCCGGCCAGGGCCAGAGCGGAAAAGCGTTTCATTCCGTTTCCTCGATCGTCGCCGGCCTGGTTCGTTTGCCAGGTCTCGGTGGGCCGTATGGTGTTGGGCGTCAGGCGGCGCCGTGCTGCACCGAGAGCTTGAAGCGGTCGCGATGCTGCAAGGCCTTGCGGCGCAGCTGCACGATGGCCTCGGTCTCCTCGGCCGCCAGCATGGCTTCGAACAGGCGGCTGAAGTGCTCGCGCATCGCCAGACGCGCCGCGTTCGGATCGCGATTGCGGATGGCGTCGTAGACGGCTCGGTGCTCCTCGATCCGGTCCTCGAACCCGCTCTTGCAGACGTTGCTGTAGACTTGGACGACGCGCGGGGCCTCGTTGCGCATCCGCCAGAGGGTGCGCACGAAATGCTCGATGATCGGGCTGCCGCTGTTCTCGGCGATCAGCAGGTGGAAGCGCTCGTCGGCCTCTTCGGCCGCCTCGTCGTTGCCCGCCATCACCCGCATGGTGTCTTCCAGCAGCTCAAGCGCTTCGGGACCCATGTTCAGCGCCGCCAGCGCCGCGGACTCTGCTTCGACGACCGCGCGGACCGTCGTCAGCTCGAACGCGTCAACCTCGGTCAGTGGAGACAGGTCGGTCGGCTGGCGCTGGCGGACATAGACGCCCGAGCCCGTCTTGACGGCGATGTAGCCCTGAGCCTCGAGGGCGATCTCGGCCTCCCGCACGGTGACGCGCGATACGCCGAGCCGTTCGGCCAGTTCGCGCTCGCCGGGCAGTCGGCTGCCGGGGGCGAATTCACCGGACTCGATGAGCTCGATGATCTGCTTCGCGACCTGTTGGTAGGGCCTGTCCATGGTCATCCGCCGATGCTCCGCTGCAGCACGTCCTGATCACTCGAGACGACTCGGAGTCGCGCCCAAGCTGACAGGCCATGGGAAGGTTCTATCAGGGGTGAACCAAAGCGGTATACCCCTGATAGACCAAGGCCTAGTTCCGGAAGCGGAACCCGATCGTGAACTGCCGCCCGGGCGAGCCGTACAGCGCCGCCACGGGGTTGTCGGCGTAGTAGTACCGGCTCGTCGCCTGGTTGGTCATGTTCAGGCCCTCAATCGAGAACGAGGCGCGGTCCGACAGCTTGTAGCTGAACGAGAAGTCGACATTCAGCGTGTCCTTGGATCCGCCGAAGTCGTTGATCAGCGGCGTATCGCACGCCACCCCGCCGACGACGCCGGGCGCGCAGGCGCCGGCCACCAGCGGATAGGTGGTGTAGTAGCCGTCGCGCTGGGCCACGGAGACGCGCGTGTTGATGCGCTTGTCCTCGTAATAGAGCGTCAGGTTCAGCGCATTGGGCGACGCGCCGAGCCAGGGGGCCTTGCCCAGGGTCGCCGGCGTCGTGTCGGTGCCCGGATCCAGAATGTAGGTGAGCTCGGACTGGATGTGGGTGGCGTTGAGCTGGATGCCCGTGTTCTTCAGCAGCCCAGGCAGGAAGGTGAAGGCCTGCTGGTAGTTGATCTCCCAGCCCTTCAGCTCCCCGCCGGGGGCGTCGCGGAACTGGCGCGCGGTGGCGTCATAGTCGCCGCGGATATAGGCCGCCTGGTCGCTGTTGGCGCCGAACTGCTCGATCAGGCTCGCAAGCCCCTCGGCGTCGAGGAAGGTCGACAGCGGCGCAGAGAAGCGAACGGTCTGCGGATAGGAGCCGATCTTCTTCTTGAACAGCGCCACCGAGATCAGGCCGCCCTCGGCGTAGTACCACTCCACGGCGGCGTCGAAATTGTTGGCGCGGAAGGGCGACAGCTTCGGATTGCCGATCGTCAGGGTGGCGCCGGAGGTCATGCCGCCCTCCGGAATCGTCAGCTGGGTGATGGTGGGAGCCAGCTGCTGCAGGGTCGGGCGCGACATGGTCTGGGCCGCGCCGAACCGGAAGTAGAGATTGTCGCGCGGCCGGATGGCGATGTTGAACGACGGCAGGATGTCGGAATAGGAATTGCCGCCCTGCACGGTCCGGCCGCCGGTCGAGCGGCCGGTCGAGTCGACGTCGGTCTTGGCGTAGCGCACGCCGAGATTGCCGAAGGTGTTCCAGCCGTCCAGGAAATCGTAGTTGAAGTTGACCTGGCCGTAGGCGCCCTCGGTCTTCTCCTGCACCGCGAAGGTTTCGCGCCCCTGCTGGCGGAACTGGGTCAGGCGCCAGTCGCCCCACTTGTTGATGCACTCGCAGGTGAAGCCGAACAGGGCGTCGAACTTCTCGATGTCCGGCCCGAACCACGACGTCGTCGTGCCGGCGGGCACGTCGAGGCCCTGGCCGAAGTTGATGACCTTGCCGAGACTGGCGATCGAGACGCCCGCTTCCTTTTCGGTCGGGTTGATCTGGACGTTCTGGCGCTCGGTCTGGGAGGTCGAGAAGCGATAGTCGCGCTGGGTGCCGCCGAACTTCAGGGTCAGGTTGTCGCTGAGCTCCCAGGTGAAGTCGGCCTTCCAAGAGTTGTAGCGGTTTTCGACGACCTTCTTGTGGTAGCGGAGGAAGGAGACCCCCTTGAGGATCGTCCACTGGTTGGGATCGGCGGCGTTGAAGCCGGCGTCGAACATCGGCATGTCGCCGCCGCCGCGCTCGTCATAGGTGAAGGTGGCGGGCTGGTCGAACTGACCCCACTCGGCCATCTTGCCGTAGGAATTCAGCTTGGAGCGCGAGGCGCCGTAGGTGAAGTCGGCCTTGAACCGGTCGCTGAACTCGTGGGTCAGGTTGAACGAGAGTTGGTCGAAGGTGGTGTTGTAGCTGCCCTGATCGGCGCGCGCCGCCCAGTCCAGGTTTCGCAGCTGCAGATAGTCGGCGACCCCGTTGGTGACATGGGCGGCCAGCACGTCCGTCGCCGGGCGACCGATCTGCTGGGCGCGCATGGCCAGGCCGTCCGCAGAGGCGACGTAGCCGGGCGAGCCGGGCGCGTTGTAGTAGTCGTAGACGTCGAGATTGTTGGGGTTGTACGAGAAGCTGGTGCCGGCGACGAGCGCGCCGCCATAGGTGGCTTGGCCGCAATCGATCGGCGAGGCGTAGGGTCCGCCGGCCGTGTAGGTGCAGGTGCCCGGATAGAGCCCGCGCTTGGAGGCCAGCGCGGTCGAGGCGTTGGCCGTGGCGTAGGTCGCGTTGGTGTTGTTGCGGTTCAGGCCGAACGGCAGCAGCTGGTTCAGCGTCGAGGTGCTCTTCTGGTTCGAATGCAGCCCATCGATCGTGAGGCGCGTCCGCGACGAGATATCCCACTGATAGGCCGCGGTGAGGCCCAGGCGCTTCTGGTGCAGGTCCTGTTGCTCGGGGCCGGCCAGGGCGGGGAAGATGATCTGCGAGCCATCCAGCGACGGGTGGAGCAGGGCGTAGGCGGTCGGGTCCGAGCCGGTCACCGCGTCGATATAGGCCGGGTTGGTGATGGCGGCCGTGGCGGACACCGTGCCGCCGGGATTCGTCGCGGTCGGGTTCGAGACGCGGTTGGTGAACAGCGTGCCGACGGGCGCAGAGAAACCAGCGCGTCGCGGGTTCTCAAGCGTCGCCCAGGTGGCCGAGCGATAGACATATTCGCCGGTCACGATCTGACGGCGGTACTGATCGGTTTCGGAGTCCTTCTCCGAATAGGCGGCGGAGGCCAGGAAGCCCATCTTGCCGTCGGCGAAGCGCTTGGAGAACAGGCCGGCCAGGCGTGGATTGTGGTGCTTGCCGTTCTGGTAATAGGCGTCCTCGACCGAGAGCGCGTAGCGGTCCTTGCGATAGTCGAACGGTCGACCCGTCTGCAGGTCGACCGTGGCGCCCAGCGAGCCTTCGTCGGTCTCGGCCGAGGCGGTCTTGCGGACCTTCAGGCTGTTGAAGAGCTCCGAGGCGAAGACGTTGAAGTCGAAGGTCCGGGTGGAATTGATCGCGGTGGAGTTGGTGTCGTTGGTGCCCGCCGTCGACAGCGCCTCGAGGTTGTTGATGCGCACCCGCGTGAAGTCGCCGCCAAGGCCGCGCACGGTGATCGTGCGGCCTTCGCCATTGTCGCGGTCGATCGAGATGCCGGGGATACGCTGCAGCGACTCGGCTAGGTTGGCGTCGGGGAAGTCAGCGATGTCCTCGGCGTTGATGGCGTCGACCATTACGTCCGACTGGCGCTTGATGTTCAGCGCGCTCTGCAGGGATGCGCGATAGCCGGTGACGACCACGGCCTCGACCTCGTCGGCGCCCTTGGCCGCGCTCTGGTCCTGTGGCGGCGCTTCCTGTGCGAAGGCCTGGCCAAAGCCCGAGCCGATGACCAGGCACGTCGATGCGAGCAGCATGGCGCGCACACCGGCGCGCCTTGGATGGCTGTTCATGTTCTCATCCTCCCCGAATACCAATTTTCTAAATTTGGCTTACCTATTTGGTTGACCCCCTGAGCGGGAATGTCAACTCCCCATGACGCCGTTTTCCTGAGGCCTCCCTTTGCTGAGCCCCAATGGGGTGTGGCTTGCCGCTGCCGGAAGAGCGTCGTTGTAAGGCTCGCAAGCCCTTGCGCCGCCTAGGGCGCGCGAGCTGAAAATCCATGTCTTTAGGCGGCCTCGCAGGCTGAGTGCCATAATTGGTCGACAAATTGGTTGACAGCTTATCGCTCAGATGGTCGGCTGGAGATGTCCCGTTGCCTTGCAAGCGCACCTCGCGCGGCGAGGGTTTGGCGGGACGAAGGAAGCGATCACAGCTTCGGGCGGGAGGACATCGATTGGCAGACCTGCGCTCGAGCCTTGCCGCTCTGCTGGGCCTTGGCGCCCTGGCCGGTTCCGTTCACGCCTATGCGGCCGAGCGGCTGGTGCGCACCCCAGAAGCGTTCACGGCGGCGGTGCGGGCGTCGACCCCCGGCGACTCGGTGGTGCTGGCCAACGGCGTCTGGCGCGATTTCGAGATGGTGTTCACCGGCCAAGGCGCGCCCGCCAAGCCGATCACGCTGCGGGCCCAGACGCCGGGCAAGGTGGTGATCTCCGGCAAGTCGAACCTGCGTATCGCCGGCCGGCACCTGGTCGTCTCGGGCCTGACCTTCAAGGACGGCTTCAGTCCGTCGTCTGAAGTCATCGCGTTTCGCCAGGACAGCGAGCTGGCGTTCGACTCCCGCGTCACCGAGACGGTGATCGACGGGTTCAACAAGCCCGACCGCGCCGCCTCGGACTATTGGATCGGACTGTACGGCCAGAACAACCGCGTCGATCACAATCACCTGCAAGGCAAGCTGAACAACGGCGTCACCCTGGCGGTGGTGCTGAACTCGCTCCAGAGCCAGCAAAATCATCACCGCATCGACCACAACTATTTCGGCCCGCGTCCCCCGCTGGGGTCCAATGGCGGCGAGACCATCCGGGTCGGGACCAGCGAGTTCTCGCGCACCCAATCCCTGACCGTGGTCGAGGACAACTATTTCGAAGGCTGTAGCGGCGAGGTCGAGATCGTCTCGAACAAGTCCGGCGGCAACATCTATCGTCGCAACGTCTTCGTTCGTTCGCAGGGCTCGCTGGTCTTGCGCCACGGCGACGGCAACCTGGTCGAGGACAATGTCTTCCTGGGCGGCGGCGTGGCCCATACCGGCGGGGTGCGGGTGATCAACGCCGGCCAGACGGTGCGTAACAATTACTTCCAGGGCCTGCGGGGCGATGGCTTCACCGGAGCCCTGGTGCTGATGAACGGCGTCCCGAACTCACCGCTCAATCGCTACAATCAGGTCCTCGACGCGCGCATCGAGCACAACATCTTCGTCGACGTGAGGGCGGTGGTCTTCGGGGCCGGCGCGGACCAGGAGCGCACCCTGCCGCCGGCGCGAAGCGTGCTCTTCGGCAACGTCTTCCTCGGTTCGGGCGGCGAGGCGATCTTCAAGGCCACAGCGCCGATCGACGGTTTGACTTTCGCCGACAACCGGGTCGACGGGGTGGCGCCGCCGACCGGCGCCTCGGGCTTCGAGGCCAAGGCGATCGGTCGCCAGACCCTGCCGGACGGCCGCGTCTACCCCGACGCCGCCGCGCGCAAGGCCCTGGGCCTGAAGGCGCCGGTCAGACTGCTGGCGCGCGAGGAGACCGGCGTGGCCTGGTATCCGAAGGGCGACCGGACCGTCGCGTTCGACAGCGGCCGCATCCTGAAGATCAAGCCCGGGCAGGACCAGCTGTCGGCCGCCGCGATCAGCGCCAAGACGGGCGACATTATCGAGCTGGCGACCGGCGACTATGCCGAGCGCCGCGTTATCGAGATCAGCCGACCCCTGACCTTTCGCGCGGCGAAGGGCGCTGAACCCGTGGTGACCTTCGAGCGCGCAACGCTTTTCAACCTGGTCGGCCGAGGCGCTCTGAAGCTGCAAGGCCTGCGGCTGTCGGGCGCCAGCGCGCCGGATGCGATCGGCGCCGCGGTGATCCGCGCGAGCGCCAGCTATCCGCTCAGCAATTACGCGGTCGAGCTGGTCGACACCGAGGTCTCGCACCTGCAAACCGGCAAGGGTTTCGCCGTGCTGAAGGGCGAGAAGAACACCTTCGCTGACCATGTGACGATCAGCGGTTCGCGCTTTTCGGACATCAGCGGAACGGTGCTAGACCTCTCCAGCGAGACGGGCGGTTCGGGCCTCTACGGCGCCGAGACGGTCGACATCACCGGCAGTCAATTCACGCGCCTGGGCGGACCCGTGCTCGACATCCTGCGGGGCGGGACCGACGAGAGCACCTTCGGTCCCCGCGTCCGGGTCAAGGGCTCGGCGTTTCGCGACGTCGCGCCGGGCCAGCCGTCGATGAAGCTGAACGGCGTGCAGCTCGTGAGCCTCGACGGCAATCTCTTCGAACGCGCGGCTCCGGCTCGCGTCACCCTCCACGTCGGCAAGCCCGATCTCAGCGAGGCCGGCAACACCGGCGCGGCGCTCGAGATCGTCGATCAGCGCAAGTAGGTCAGATGTCCAAGTTACGCGTCCATCTCTTCGCTGGCCTCGCGGCCCTGGCCCTGGCTGGAGCGGCCCAGGCCGCCGCGCCGGCCAAGCCCACGCCCGTCGCTTCGGCTCAGGTCCCGCCGCTGTTCGCCGCCACCCTGGCCAAGAGCAAGGCCTTCGTGGATCCGCAACTGCGCAAGACCATCGACGTGCCGGTCCCAGCCGACGCCGGCGGCGGCTACACCCACGAGCGGCACAAGGACAACTACCGCCTGATCTACGAGGCGGGGATGCTGTACCGGCAGACCGGCGACAAGGCCTATGCCGACCTGGTGCGGCGGGTGCTGCTGGATTACGCCAAGCTCTATCCGTCCCTGCCGCTGCATCCCAAGCGCGCCAACCAGGTTGCGGGCAGGCTGTTCTGGCAGGTGCTGAACGACAGCGTATGGCTGGTCAATTCCATCCAGGGCTATGAGGCGGTGATGGACGCCATCCCGGCCGCCGACCGGGCGACCATCGAGGCGGGCGTGTTCCGGCCGATGGCGGCGTTCCTGTCGACCGGCTCGGCCAAGACCTTCGACAGCATCCACAATCACGGCACCTGGGCGCTGGCGGCGGTCGGAATGACCGGCTACGCGATCGGCGATGAGGGTCTGGTCAAGCAGGCCCTTTACGGCCTGGACGGTTCGGGCAAGTCGGGTTTCTACAAGCAGCTGCAGGAGCTGTTCTCGCCCGACGGCTACTATGCCGAAGGCCCGTACTATCAGCGCTACGCCCTGTCGCCGTTCCTGCTGCTGGCCCAGTCGATCCAGCGCCACGACCCGTCGCGCAAGATCCTCGACTATCGCGACGGCGTGCTGCGCAAGGCGGTCTACGCCACTCTTCAGGAGAGCTACGGCGGTCTGCTGTTCCCGATCAACGACGCCATCAAGGACAAGGGGATCGACACCCCCGAGCTAGTCCACGGCGTCGCGGTGACCTATGCCGCGACCAAGGATCCGGCCCTGCTGTCGATCGCCATCCAGCAGGGTTCGGTGGTGCTGAGCCCCGAGGGCCGCGAGGTCGCCGCCGCCATCGCGCGCGGCGAGGCCAAGCCGTTCCCCTTCGCCTCGATCAAGCTGCGCGACGGGGCCAAGGGCGACAAGGGCGCGCTGGTCGTGCTGCGCTCGGGTCCCAAGCCCAAGGACCAGGCGCTGGTCTTCAAGGCGACGTCCCAGGGCATGGGGCACGGCCATTTCGACAAGCTGTCCTGGATGTTCTACGACGCCGGCCAGGAGGTCGTGACTGACTACGGCTCGGCGCGGTTCCTCAACGTCGAGGCCAAGGCCGGCGGCCGCTACCTGCCCGAAAACGACAGCTGGGCGCAGCAGACGGTCGCCCACAACACCCTGGTGGTCGACGAGAAGAGCCAGTTCGGCGGCGACACTGATACCGGCGAGGCCCACTGGCCGACGCTGCTGGCCTTCGAGGCCAAGGACGGCGTCCAGATGACTGCCGCCAGCATTGATGAAGCCTGGCCCGGCGTGCGCTACCGCCGCGCCATGGCGCTGATCGACCGGAAAGAGGTCGGGCGCCCGATCGTCCTGGATCTGGTCCGCGCAGAGGGGGCGGGCAAGCACCGCTTCGACCTGCCGCTGCACTATGATGGCCAGATCGTCGACTCCGGCCTGAAGGTCCAGGGCGGGATCAGCGAGCTGAAGCCGCTGGGCAAGGCCGACGGCTATCAGCACCTGTGGGATCGCGGCCGCGCGCCGGTGAAGGACGGGGCGCGCGTCTCCTGGTTCGACCGGGGCCGGTTCTACGACTACGTCTTCGCGTCCGGCGATGTCGATCAGGTGGTCCTGACCGAACTGGGCGCCAACGACCCCAACTACAATCTCCGCAACGAGCGGGCCTTCATCCTGCGCGGCGATGATCGCGACAGCTTCACGGTGGCGGGGGTTCTGGAGCCGCACGGCGCCTATAGCGCCGCCGAGGAATACGCCCGCGACACCATCGCCTCGGTCAAGGCGGTCGAGCGCGTGTCGGAGAACGGCGCCGACCTCGTCCTCATCCGCCTCAACTCCGGCAAGACGCTGGCGATCGGGGTCTCCTGGGATGCCGATCCCACCAAGCAGCACCGGGTCACGACCTCCGCCGGCGCCTACGCCTGGAGCGGGTTCTCCGGTCTGGCGGAGCCTGCACAATGAGCCGCTCGGGGACGTTCAAGGGCCTTCGCTGGCTGATCGTTGGCATGGTCGGCCTGGCCACGGTGATCAACTATATCGACCGCAACGCGCTGGCCGTGATGTGGCCGCAGATCTCCAAGGACATGGGCGTCGGCAAGGAAGAGTACGCGCTCATCCTGACCTGCTTCATGCTGTCCTACGCGGCCGGCCAGACGATCTTCGGCAAGATCTTCGACGCCCTGGGCACGCGGGTCGGCTTCATGCTGTCGATCCTGGCCTGGTCGGCCTCTATCGCCCTGCACTCGGTCGCGCGGTCGATCCTGACGCTGGGCGTGCTGCGCGCGGCCCTCGGCGTCAGCGAGGCCGGCAACTGGCCCGGCGCGGCCAAGGCCAATGCCGAGTGGTTCCCGGTGCGCGAGCGCGCCTTCGCCCAAGGCATTTTCAACGCCGGCGCCTCGGTCGGGGCGATCATCTCGGCGCCGCTGATCGCCTGGCTGTTCCTGAGCTTTGGCTGGCGCGCGACCTTCCTGGTCATCGGGTTGCTGGGCGTGATCTGGGTCGTGCCGTGGGCCATCATCTGCCGAGCCGCGCCTGAAGATCATCCGTGGCTGTCGGACGAGGAGCGCGAGCATATCCTGACCGGCCAGCGCCCGACCTCGGGCGAGACCGAGGTCGACTACCGGCCGACGTGGCTGGGCCTGCTGCGCCACCGCGAGGCCTGGGGTCTGATCCTGGCCCGCTTCTTCATCGATCCGGTCTGGTGGCTGTTCGTCTCGTGGCTGCCGATCTATCTGGCCGAGCGCTTCGGCTTCGACATCAAGCAGATCGGCCTGTTCGGCTGGGTGCCCTATGTGGGCGCGGCGGCGGGCAGCCTGTTCGGCGGCTGGATCTCCGGCTGGCTGATCGGCCGCGGCTGGCGTCCCGTCAAGGCCCGCATGTGGGCGATGACCCTGGGCGGCGTCTTCATGCTGCCGGCCCTGCTGCTGACCATCGGCGCGTCCACGCCGCTGCACGCGGTGCTGCTGATCGCCGTGATCCTGTTCGGCTTCCAGATCGCCATCAACAACATCCAGACCCTGCCCAGCGACTACCTGCCCGGCCGGTCGGTCGGTTCCCTGGCTGGGATCAGCGGCACCGCCGCCGTGGCCGGGGTCCTGATCACCACCTGGATCGTCCCGGTGGCCACCAAGGTCAGCTACGCCCCGGTCTTCGTCATGGGCGCCAGCCTGGTTCCCCTTTCCATCCTTTCCATCTGGCTCTTGGGCGGCCGAGGCGAACGCCTCGTCGATCCCGCCCTCGCGGCCCGCACGACCAACGGAGTGAATTCCTGATGCGCCTCACCAACAAGACCGTCATCGTCACCGGCGGCGCGCGCGATATCGGCAAGGCCGTGTCGCTGAAGCTGGCGGCCGAAGGGGCCAATGTCGCGATCAACTATTTCGGCAGCGAGGAGGGCGCCAAGGCGACCTTGGCGCAGATCGAGGCCGCCGGCGGCCGCGCGCTGATCCTGAAGGGCGACATGACCTCGGCCAGCGACGTGCAGGCCCTGGTAGATGCAGCCCTGTCGACCTTCGGCGGCCCGATCGGCGCGCTCGTCAACGTCGCCGGCGGCATGGTCGCCCGCAAGACGCTCGACGAGATGGACGAGGCCTTCTTCGACCATGTCATGCACCTGAACCTGAACTCGGTGTTCCTGACCACCAAGGCGGCCGTACCGCACATGGCCGCCGGCTCGGCGATCGTGAACCTGTCCTCGCAAGCCGGTAAGGACGGCGGCGGTCCCGGCGCCACGGCCTACGCCACGGCCAAGGGCGCGATCATGACCTTCACCAAGGCCATGGCCAAGGAACTGGGTCCCAACGGCATCCGCGTGAACGCCCTGTGCCCCGGCATGATCGGCACCACCTTCCACGATACCTTCTCCAAGGACGAGGTCCGCGCCCGCGTCGCGGCCGGCACACCCTTGCGCCGCGAGGGCCGCGCGCCCGAGATCGCCGATGCGGTGGCCTATCTGGCCAGCGACGAGTCCAGCTTCCTGACGGGGGTCTGCCTGGATATCAATGGCGGCCTGTTGATGAGCTGATGGGAGAGGCCTCGATGATCGCCAAAGCGCTTGCCGCCATCGTCCTGCTGAGCGCGGCGCCCGTCGCCGCCCAGGCCCCTATCGATCCGGCTCCGCCGGTCGCGGTCCCGGCGCCGGAGACGACCAAGGACGTCGTCTACCTGCAGGCCAGCGGCAAGGACCTGCATCTCGATGTCTATCGCAACACCGCCTTCAAGGGACCGCGTCCGGTGCTGGTCTATATCCACGGCGGCGCGTGGTGGAAGGGCGAGAAGCCGGCGGGCTGGGGCGGCTTTCGCGCCTATCTGGCGGCGGGCTTCTCGGTGGTCACGGTCGAGTATCGGCTGAGCGATGTCGCAACGGCGCCGGCGGCGGTGCAGGACGTCCGCTGCGCCCTGTCGTGGGTGAAGGCCAACGCCAAGACCTACGGCTTCGACGCCAGGCGGGTCGTGCCCTACGGCACCTCGGCCGGCGGCCACCTGGCCTTGATGGCGGGGATGCTGCCCAAGGCCAACGACATCGATCTGCTGGCCTGCCGCGACCAGCCCACCGTGCCGGCCATCCTAGATTTCTACGGACCCTTCCACCTGCGCGCCGACCTTCCGGGTGCGTTCAAGAGTCCGTCGACCGCGCGGTGGATCGGCGCGGGGTCGGAGGCGCTGTGGACGACGATGTCGCCGGCGACCTATGTCCGCAAGAGCCAGCCACCGGTGTTCATCGTCCACGGCGATGCGGACCCAACCGTGCCCTACGAGGCCTCGACCTCGCTGAAGGCCGACCTGGACAAGGCCGGCGTTGTGAACCGCCTCCACACCGTGCCGGGCGGCGTGCACGGCAAGTTCCCCAAGGAGGAGCAGGACAGGATCGAGCGCGAGGCCTTGGCGTTCCTGGCCGCCAACGGCCTGGTCGGCGCGCGGTAGGCCAACGTCCCCTCGCGGCAGGATTGCTTTCTTCCGGAATCTGGGTCACTTCGTTAAAAAGACTTTTAAACGAATACTCACTTCCGGGGAGGGCTGGATGAACGTCTACATCTTCGACGCGGTGCGCACGCCGCGCGGCAAGGGGCGTCCGGATGGTTCGCTGGCTGGGGTGACGCCGGCGGGGCTGATCGCGCAGCTCGTGCGAGCGCTGGAGGTCAGGAACGGTCGCGAGGCGGTCCATGCGGCCGCGCATTTCACCCTGGGGTGCGTGACGCAGTTCGGCGTGCAGGGCGGCCATCTGGCGCTGGCGTCGCGGATCCAGGCCGGCCTGCCTGACGCGGTGTCGAGCCTGACGATCAACAATTTCTGCGTCTCGGGCCTGTCGGCGATCGCGGACGCGGCGCGGCGCATCGCTGCCGGCGAGGTCGATCTGGCCCTGGCGGGGGGCGCGGAGTCGATGTCCCAGACGCCGTTCCTGGCCGACCAGGCCGACTTCTATACCGACATGGCTCTGGCCAGGCGGATGGCCTGGGCGCCGGTCGGGCTGGCGGCGGATATGCTGGCGACGCGCGAGGGCCTGACGCGGGCCGCGCTGGACGCCGCCGTGCTCAAGTCCCACCAGCGCGCCGCCTCCGCCTGGCGCGAGGGCCGCTATGCCAATCGGGTCGTGCCGATCCTCAACGCGGACCAGACGGTGGCCCTGGATCGCGACGAGAACATCCGCGACTTCGGCGACGGCAAGTCCCTAGAGCGCTTCGGCCCGGTGTTCGCCGTCACGGGCGCGGAAGGCTATGACGACATCCTGCTGGAGAGCTTCCCGGAGCTTGGGAAGGTTGAGCATCTGCACACCATCGCCCACTGCCCGCCGATCTCGGACGGCGCGGCGCTGGTGCTGCTGGGCTCGAAAGAGGCGGGGCGACGGCTGGGCCTGACGCCGGTCGCCCGGATCCGCGCCCTGGGCGAGGCGGCCGCCGATCACGTCCTACAGCTGACGGCGGGTCCGGTGGCGATGGGCAAGGCGCTGGAACGGGCGGGCATGGCGCTCGGCGAGGTCGGGGTCGTCGAATATATGGAAGCCTTCGCTGCCGTGCCGGTGCTGTTCGAGCGCGACTACGGCGTTGATACGGAGCGCCTCAACCCCAATGGCGGGCACCTGGCGATGGGGCATCCGATGGGGGCGACCGGGGCGATCCTGACCACGACCCTGCTGGACGACATGGCCCAGTTCGACGCCGAGACGGGCCTGGTGGTGGCGACGGGCGGCGTCGGGGTCGGCGCGGCGATGGTTCTCGAGCGGGTAGGGTAGGCGCGGGAAGGTCCCGCGCCCGCGGGCGCTTCAGGGTTCGCCCTTCAGCGCCTTTTCCAGGCTGGCGCGGTCGTAATATTCGCGCCACTCCACAATCTTGCCGTCCTTGATGTCGAGCACGCCGACCACCGGGACCGCGCCGGGATGGCCGTTGTAGACGAAGCGGTCGGTCCGCTCCATGAACACCAGATTGTCGATGATCCCCATGTGGGCGATGTCCAGGGTGACGCCGCCCGGCGCGCCCTTGCCCAGGGCGGCGATGCGATCGTAGATCGCGGTGCGGCCCTTGACCGGCGCGACCATCATCGACTTCAGCGTGCCGTCCTCGGCGAACAGGTCGGCGACCTTGCGCCAGTCGGCGTGCTTCCAGGCCGCGATCATGTCGCGCGCCACCGCCAGGCGGCTGGCGTCGGTGTCCTGCGCGAAGGCCGGGGACGCAATCGCCAGGGCGAGCGTCAGCGACGCGACCACGCTTGCGATCTTCATGATTTCCTCCCGAGATTTTTTATGCGCCGGATGACGCTACGACATTACTTGCATAACAAGACCATGGTGCTAGGGTCGTGGCAAGAGGCGCGGTCACGTCGCCTCGCCACTGGGAGACCCTCGATGAAGCTGGAGCGCCTGCCCCCCGTTCTGACGACGCTTGGGCAAAGCAATCACCCCTATATGTCCGGGCCGTGGACGCCTCAGCACGAGGAGGTCAACGCCACCGACCTGACCGTGCTGGAGGGCGCGATCCCGACAGACATCGACGGCGTCTACATCCGCAACACCGAGAACCCGGTCCACCGCCCGCTGGGCCGCTATCACCCGTTCGACGGCGACGGCATGGTCCATATGATCAGCCTGCGCGAAGGGCGCGCCGAGTACCGCAACCGATTCGTTCGCACCCGCGGCTTCCAGGCCGAGCAGGAAGCCGGCCGCTCGCTGTGGGGCGGGCTCATGGATGGTCCGGGCGTCTCGACGCGGCCGGGCTTCGGCTGCCATGGCGGCATGAAGGACGCTTCGTCCACCGACGTCGTCGTGCACGGCGGCAAGATCGTCTCGACCTTCTACCAGTGCGGCGAGGCCTATTGGCTGGATCCGGAAACCCTGGAGCAGGGCGGCGTGGCCAGCTGGGGACCGCTGGACGGCGTCTCGGCCCACCCGAAGATCGACGAGGCCACCGGCGAGCTATTGTTCTTCAACTACTCCAAGCACGCGCCGTACATGCACTACGGCGTGGTCGACCGGCACGGCAAGACGACCCACTACGTGCCGATCGACCTGCCCGGGCCGCGCCTGCCGCACGACATGGTCTTCACGACCAACTATTCGATCCTCAACGACCTGCCGGTCTTCTGGGACGCGGAACTGCTGAAGCGCAACATCCACGCCACGCGGTTCCACCGGCACCTGCCGTCACGGTTCGGGATCATTCCGCGCCACGGACGCTCGGACGAGATCCGCTGGTTCGAGGCCGCGCCGACCTACATCCTGCACTTCCTCAACGCCTATGAGGACGGCGACGAGATCGTCATGGACGGCTACTTCCAGGAAGATCCGACCCCGCCGCCGCTGGCCGACGCGCCCGAGGGCATGGGCCACCTGATGGCGTTCCTGGACGAGCAGTCTTTCAAGCCCAAGCTGCACCGCTGGCGCTTCAACCTGAAAACCGGCGAGACCACCGAGAAGCATCTGGACGAGCGGATCCTCGAGTTCGGCATGTTCAACCAGCGCTATGCAGGCAAGCCGTATCGCTACGCCTATTCGACCGCCGCCAAGCCCGGCTGGTTCCTGTTCACGGGCTTCGTCAAGCACGACCTGGAGACCGGCGAGTCCTGGAGCGTCAACCTGCCGGAGGGGCGCTACGCCAGCGAGTCGCCGTTCGTGCCGCGCATCGGGGCGGTGGACGAGGACGACGGCTATCTCGTCAGCTTCATCATCGACGAGAACAAGCAGACGTCCGAGTGCATCCTGATCGACTGCAAGCGCTTCGAGGAGGGGCCAGTCGTCCGGATCGCCCTGCCGCACAAGCTGTCCAGCGGCACCCATAGCGTCTGGGCCGACCGGGCCTTCATCCGGGACGGCGTGGCCGCCGCCTGAACGAGTCGAAATCCAGGAGTTTCAGATGGATATCAAGAACAGCGTCGCGCTGGTGACCGGCGGCAACCGGGGCATCGGCGAAGCCTTCGTGCGGGCGTTCGTCGCCGCCGGGGCGGCCAAGGTCTATGTCGGCGCGCGCGACGTCGCCAGCGCCCAGCATCTGGTCGACGAGGCCGGCGGCAAGGTCGTGGCCATCGCGCTGGACGTCACCAAGCCCGAGACGATCACCGCCGCTGCCGCGCAATGCCAGGACGTCACGATCGTGGTCAACAACGCCGGCCAGTTCGGCATGCAGACCCTGCTCAAGGCGCCTGACCTGGAGACCGCGCGGCTGGAGATGGAGGTCAACTATTTCGGCCCCCTGGGCATGAGCCGCGCCTTCGCGCCGATCCTGGCCAAGAGCCCGGAGAGCACGATCGTCAACGTGCTGTCGGCCGGCGGCCTCGTGGCGGTGCCGGGCATGGGCGGCTACAGCCCGTCCAAGTTCGCGGCGCGAGCGATGAGCACCTGCCTGCGCGCCGAACTGGCCCCGCAGAACACCAATGTCGTCGCCCTGATCGTCGGCTCGGTCGACACGCGGATGGCCAGCCATGTCGAGGGCTTCAAGGAGACGCCCGCGACCATCGCCGAGGCGGGCCTGAAGGCCATCAAGCGCAAGGCCGACGAGGTTGACACCGATTTCATGGCCATCGACGTGCGCGCCAGTCTGGCCCGCGATCCGAAGGGCTTCGAACTTCAAATGCGGCGCTCCCTGGCGGGCGAGCGCGTCACCACTGGCCGCTGAGGAGCGTTCATGTCCAAGCCCGACACCCCAAAAATGGACTATGTGGATTTCGCCAAGCGCTTCGTGGCCGCCATCCAGGACGGGGACGGTGAAGCCGTCCGGGCCTTCTACGCGCCCGACGCCAAGCTGTGGCACAACACCGACAATATCGAGCAGACCGTCGACCAGAACCTCAAGGTGCTGGCCTGGTTCGTGAAGACCCTGCCTGACCGCAACTATCGCGTCCTGCGCGTCGAGGCGCTGCCCGACGGCTTTGTGCAGCAGCACGTGCTGGAGGCCACCCTGCCCAATGGCGAGCGCTGGGCGATGGACGCCTGCGTGGTCATCAAGATCGAGAACGGCCTGATCACGCGGCTGGACGAGTATCTGGACTCGGCCAAGTCGGCGGCCCTGCGTCCGTTCGGTCGCTGACGAGAGATCCGCGGCCTTTCCTATCGCGCCGCGAGACTGGGGCGGGTCCTTCGCGGGGCCCGCCCTTTTTGTGTCGCGCTAGTGGCGACCGGCTTGGTCGAAATCCTGGACTAGGCCCATGGCCTTCAGCAGGTGGGCGCGGTCGTAGTACTCGCGCCAGGTCTTGATCAGGTCGCCTTCGAATTCGAGGATCCCGACCACCGGGGCCGAACCGAACTTGCCCCGGATCGTGAACTCGTCGCTGCGCTCCATGAACAGCAGGCCATCCACGACGCCGATGTGATGGATCTTCAGCTCGATCTGCTCGAGCCCGTCGCCCAGCGCGGAGACGCGGGCATAGATCGCTTCGCGCCCGACGATGGGTTCGACCATCATCGAGTGCAAAACGCCGTCGGGCGTGAACATGTCGGCGATTCCACGCCAGTCCATGCGCTTCCAGGCGTCGGCCATCTCAAGCCCGCGCGCGATCTTCTGTTCATTGGTCAGCATGGTTCTCTCCCTGAAATCGGCTTCAAGCTTGGCTGGAGCCGGCATTGTTCTTTTGAACTTTCATAACCGTACTTAATGTCAGGCGTGCGCGCCTGTCGACCCCGACCGTGGGGCGAAGGGCGGTGGTCCTGGCCCCCAAAATAGACACTTGCGTTACGAGACTAAAAGATCAATTCTCGCCACATAGGCCGTTCAAGAGCCTTGAAACAGGAGAGGGAAGCGCTTCACAGGGGCTTTCACGATGTCGTCGTGCTGATCGCCGCGATCTCGTGTTCCATTCGATGTCTTTCTGTTATGCAAGCGAACGTTATATGGCCTCGGCCGTCGCGAGCACGACACCGCCCCAGCAGCGCGCCACCCCCTCGAGCCGCAACCACCCGGGCTTGCCCGGTCGTCAACACAAGGGACTCCAAGACCGATCGATCGGCGCAGGTCCCCGGGGAGGAATGACATGCATCTCAAGAGATCCGCTTCCATCATCGCGCTCATCGCGGGGGTCGGTTTCGCCGCGCCCGCGCTCGCCGCTTCGGCCGATCAGACCGCGCCGCAGAACACCCTCGAGGAACTGCTGGTCACCGCGCAAAAGCGCGAAGTGAACCTGCAGCAGGCGCCCCTTTCGATCTCGGCCGTCGGCGGCGAGACCCTGGCGCGCGACAAGATCATGAACTCCGAGGACCTGGGCCACGCGACCGTCGGCCTGTCCTTCACCCAGAACTCGCCCCAGGCGCTGGAGCTCAATATCCGCGGCGTGGTCAACACCCGCCTGTCGGCGCCGACCGCCGACCAGTCGGTCTCGACCTTCGTCGATGACGTCTATGTCAGCCGCTCGGGCAACCTGAACACGTCCTTCTACGACATCGACCGGGTCGAGCTGATCCGCGGTCCGCAGGGCGTGGTGCTGGGCAAGAACGTCGCCGGCGGCGCCATCAGCGTCATCTCGGCTGCGCCGCGGTTCGACTATAGCGGTCAGGTCGCCGTGACCTTCGGCAACTACAACCTGCAACAGACCACGGGCCACGTGACCGGTCCGATCACCAGCAACCTGGCGGGCCGCCTGTCGTTCCAGACGATCAACCACTCCGGCTACGCCAAGGACATCCTGCACGATGTCGATCTGGAGGACCTGGACTCCAAGCAAATCCGCGGTCAGCTGCTTTACAAGCCCGAGGGCAGCGACCTGCGCGTCCACTTCATCGCCGACTACAATTGGGATACCAGCAACGGCCCCAACCGCGTCGGCATGGGCGAGACGACCTGCACCACGCCGGCCCAGTGCTTCGCGCCCTGGTACAAGGCCCGCCTGGCCATCGCCGCCATCCGTGGCGGCCTCTCGATCCGCGAGAGCCTGCCGATGTGGCCGCAGTTCAAGGGCGACGCCGCCCCGACCCGCCAACGCGTTCAGCACGAGTCGGCCAGCTTCATCCTGAAGGTCGACAAGGACATCTTCCCGGATGTCGGCTTCACCTCGGTGACCGGCTATCGAGGCGGTCAGGCGTTCACGCTGTACGATCAGTCGGGCGTCGGTCCGAGCAACGGCTATGGCGTCGTCACCCCGCTGCTGTTCGCCGAGCCGGTGAACTTCGTCGAGGATATCGCCCAGTTCACCCAGGAAGTGCGCCTGACCTCGCACTACGACAACAGCCGCTTCGACTGGATCGTCGGCGGCTTCTACCTGCACAACAAGGTGCGTCAGACCAACCGCTTCTGGGGCGAGAGCACGGTGCTGCCCTCGCTGTCGGGGGAGAGCTACTGGGATGACCACGGCCTGAACCGCGACATCGCCGTCTTCGCCCAACTCGGCTACAAGTTTACCGACACGGTGAAGCTGGAAGCCGGTGTCCGCTACACGCGCGACAAGAAGAGCGGCACCCAGGAGGGCAGGGCGATCGCCCTGGGCGACAAGCTGAACCCCAACGACAAGGTTCCGCTGACCCCGCTGACCGACGCGAACGGCTTCTTCACGCCCTATGCCCAGAAGTGGTCGAAGGTCACCCCGCAGGCCACCCTGACCTGGACGCCGAACGACGACTTCATGGCCTATGCCACGGTCTCGGTGGGCTTCAAGGGCGGTGGCTTCCAGAACGACGCGCCGAACGCGTTCGCCGCGCAACAACCCTACCGCCCGGAGTCGGTCACCAATTACGAAGCCGGCTACAAGTGGGAGTTCCTGGACCGCCGCGCGCGGTGGAACACTTCGGTGTTCTTCATGGACTACACCGACCTGCAGGTGCAGCGCACCGACGGCACCTGCCTGTGCAACGTGATTTCCAACGCCGGCGCCGCCGAGATCAAGGGCGTGGAGTCGGAGTTCCAGATCGCGCCGATGCAGGGTCTGCGCCTGGCGCTGGGCGGTTCGATCCTAGACGCCAAGTACACGGACTTCGTCGATCCGGTGACCAAGATCTCGTACAACGACAACTTCATGCAGCGGACGCCGAAGTACCAGCTGTCGGCCAGCGCCGAGTACACGACCTCGGCCTTCGGGCTTGAGGACGCGCTGCACTTCAAGCTGGCCTACAAGAAGCAGGGCAAGATGTTCTGGGCCCCGGACACGGTTCAGTATGAAAAGCCCTACGGTCTGCTCGATGGCCGCATCAGCCTGTCGCCGGCGGACAAGCCGTGGGCGGTCTCGGTCTGGGGGCGCAACCTGACGGACAAGGTCTACCGCACCAACATCATCGACATCCTGGGCGATGCGGTGTCGTCGTTCGGCGCGCCGCGCACCTTCGGCGTCGAGCTTTCGACCAAGTTCTAACTCCCTATCCTGGCGCCGGCGGCCTTAGGGGCTGTCCGGCGCTTTCTTTTTGAGGGGCCGATGGGCGCGCTGTACTCCCGTTTGACCGAAGTCATCTCCGCCTGGCAGGCCAAGGATGTCGATAAGGTGCTGAGCTACATGTCCGACGACATTGTCTGGCACTATGCGGCTCCGGCCTTGCCGCCGATCAAGGGCAAGGCGGCGGCGCGCAAGCTGCTGGTCAGGTTCCAGAGCGACATGCACGACATCCAGTGGCGGATCTTCCACCACGCCGAGACGGCCGACCGCCTGTTCCTGGAGGGCGTCGACGACTACCGCACGACCGACGGCAAGCGCATGGCCGTGCCCTATGCCGGCGTGCTCGACTTCCGCGACGGCCTGATCACCGGCTGGCGCGACTATGTCGATTTGGCCGTCATCGCCCAGCAGAAGGCCGGCGAGCCGTTTACCGCCCAGGTCGATGCGCTGATCGGTCGGGAGGCCGTCGGGTGAGCGGCCTGGCGCGACGCGATCTCGTGGGCCTGGGCGCGGCCCTGGCCCTTCTTCCCATCACTTCAGCGGAGGCCGCAGGCATGGCCCGTCTTTACCCGGTCCTGGAAGCCATCATCGCGGCCTGGCGTCGCCAGGACGTCGAGGGCGTGCTGGTCCACGTCACCGACGACATCATCTGGCGCAACTCGGGGGGCTTCGCCCCGGCCATCCGCGGCAAGGCGGCCATGCGCGAAGTGCTGGTGGCCATGGCGTCCAAGATCAAAACCAACCACTGGCGGATCTTCGACCACGCCGAGAACGACCATCGCCTGTTCATGGAAGGCGTCGACGAGTTCTGGTTCCACACCGGCGAGCACATCGCCATTCCCTATGCCGGTAGCCTGGAGTTCCGGGGCGACAAGGTCTGCGAGTGGCGCGAATATTTCGACGGCCGCCTCAGCCTGGCGATGAAGAACGGCGAGCGGTTCTCCGCCGAGGTCAAGGAAATGATCGACCGACCGGTGGCTCGTTAGGCGGGCGGCCGGACGGTCGTCAGGTCCGCCGGCCCGCCGCACTGGTCGCAGGTCATGCGCGGTTCCAGCACGGCGCCGCAGGTGCGGTGCCGCATCAGCGTGGGCGGTCCGGCTTCCGTCGCCAGCCAGCGGTCGCCCCAGCGGTTCAGCTCGATGATCAGCGGGTGCAGGTCCTTGCCCTCATCGGTCAGGCGGTATTCCCAGCGCTCGGGCCGGGTCTGGTAGAGCTCCCGCTGCAGGATGCCCAGCTCGACCAGCCGTCCCAGGCGGTCAGTCAGGATGTTGGGGGCGATGGCCAGCGCTTCCTGGAAGTCACCGAACCGCCGCCGGCCCGCGAAAGCCGAGGCGATTACATGGCTGGTCCAGCGGTCACCCAGCACCTGGAAGGCGCGGTCAAGCATCGGATTGCCCTTGTTCAGACCCTCCGACGGAACGATCGACCGGCGCTGGGCGCGCGGCGGGGCAGAGGGCTCATAGCCGGCGCCGGGGCCTGGCTCGACGATGACGTTGCGGACCGTCAGGACCTCGCCGCAATGGCCGCACGCCAGCACAGGCGTGAACTCCGCTCCGCAGCTATGACGCAGGCGGTGACCGGGATTGGCCGGGTCGTAGAACCAGCGCTTCTCCCAGCCGATGATGGCCAGCGCGACGCTGTAGAGGTCGCGGCCCATCTCGGTCAGTCGGTATTCGAACCAGTTGGGGCGTTCGGCATAGGGCGTGCGGACCATGACGCCGGCCGCCTGCAGGCGCTTGAGGCGGTCGGTCAGCAGGCTGCGCGCCAGGCCGATCCGCGCCTGGAAATCGTCGAACCGCCGAACCCGCTGGAACGCCAGATAGAGGATCATCAGCGTCCAGCGATCCCCCACCACGTTCAGGGCCCGCGTAGCCGAATTGGCCTGCACCAACTGGTTCAGCGGGCGCGGAGAGATCGTTTCCGACGGACTGTCTTCGGCCATGAGGTCCCGTATCTGGCGAGGGCGGCGGAAGGTCGATAGCCATCGCGCCGCCCTCTCTATCAAGCTCGCCGGTCGGCGCCCACCGTCGCGCGGCAGCGTTCGTAGTCGGCGGCCAGGGTCTCGATGATCGCGGCCAGCGGCTCGATCGCCTTGACCTCGCCGACGCCATGGCCCGCCGCCCAGACGTCGCGCCAGCGCTTGGCCGAGTCCTCTGGGCGGCCCAGCTGGATCTCGGCGCGGCCGGTCAGGGACGCTGGATCGTAGCCGGCCGCCATCAGGCTCTGGCGCAACCAGTTGGCCGGAATGCCGGTCAGGGCCGCCGAGGTGACGATGTCCTCGGCCCGGGAGTCGATCAGCATCTGCTTGTATTCCGGTTGGGCCATGCTTTCGGCGCAGGCGATCAGGCGGGTGCCGAGATAGGCCAGGTCCGCGCCCAGCGCTCTGGCCGCCAGGATCGCGCGGCCGCTGCCGATGCCGCCGCCCAGCACGATGGTCCCGTCGAACATCTCGCGCACCGCCGGGGCGAAGGCGAAGCCAGAGATCGGGCCGGTATGCCCGCCGGCGCCCGACGCCACCAGGATCAGGCCGTCGACGCCGGCCGCCGCCGCCTTCTCGGCGTGGGTCAGCGAATTGACGTCCGCGAAGACCAGGCCGCCATAGCCGTGGATCGCGTCGACCACGCCCGAAGGCGCGCCCAGGGCGGTGATCACGATCGGCGGCCTGTGCTTGAGCACCAGCTCCAGCTCCTCGTCCTTCCGCGCGTAGGAGCGGTGGACCATGATGTTGATCGCCCAGGGCGGGGCGTCGGCCGGCAGTTCGCGGCCGATCAGGCTCATCCAGGCGTCGAGGTCATCCAGGGTGCGGGCGTTGTTGGCCGGGAAGGAGCCGATGATCCCGGCCCGGCAGGCGGCCAGCACCATGTCGGTCCCGGACACCAGGAACATCGGCGCGGCGATCGCCGGGACCTTCAGCCGGTCTAGGAGGTTGGCCGGAAGCGCCATGCTCAATCCGCCTTCGCCGGCTTCGGCGGCCACGGGAAGAAGCCCGACGTACGGCGCATATAGTCCTCGTAGTCAGGCTTGCGGCGGCGCATGCGGCCCTCGACCGTCGGCACGCCGCTCCAGCGGGTCAGGGTGAAGACCAGCCAGATCGGGCCGATGATCGAGATCAGGCCTAGCTTCGTCTCGGCCGCGACCAGGAACAGGCCCCACCAGACGCAGGCGTCGCCGAAGTAGTTGGGGTGGCGGGTGTAGCGCCACAGGCCCTTGTCCATCACCTTGCCGGCGTTTTCGGGGGTCTTCTTGAACCGCACCAGCTGCCAGTCGGCCAGGCTCTCGAACAGCAGGCCGAAGACCGCCAAGCCCGCGCCGACCAGGCCCAGGACGCCCAGCTGCGTCGGCGTATCGGCGATCTGGCCCAGCTGGACGGGCAGGCAGACCATCCACAGCAAGGGCATCTGCAGCATGAACACCATGCGGAAGGCGGCATGGGCGAAGCCCCAGCCGCGCTCTTCCTTGGCCTTGGCCAACATTCGCACATAGCGACCGTCGGGGCCGTGGTCGCGCCAGCGCCACAGCATGTAGCCGCCCAGCCGCAGGGCCCAGGCGACGCAGATGCCGGTCATGACCATCCGCCGCTGCGTGCCGCCGCCGGTCTGCAGGTAGGTCGCGATCGCCACCACGCCCATGCCCAGGCCCCAAAGGCTGTCGACGGGCGTGACGTCGCGCATCGCCACACAGATGGCCCAGGCGGCCACGAATACGGCCAGGATGACTCCGGCGTTCACCAGCGGAATGAGAATATAGTCAGGCATCGCCTTCCCCCGTTCGGCGCGCCGCGGCGCGCGTCTTGATCTTTTTATGAAAGTGATTGGCGGCGCGTTCTGATCCGCGCGCCGCCATGGCGTCAGGAAATGACCATCACCTCGGCGTCGGGATCGTCCGCGAACAGGCGCTCGACCTCGGCGGCCCGACGGTCGATGACCGCCCGGCGGTTGATGGTGCCCTTGTCCGAGATCTCGTGGGCGTTGGGGCTGGGCGGTTCGCGCAGCACCAGGGCCCGGCGCACGCGCGCCGCGCCGCCGGACTGGCTGCGACTGAAGACCGCCAGGCCTTCCTCGAGAAGTGTGCGCGGCGCATCGGGCTTGGCCCACAGCATCACGCCCAGATAGGGCCGGCCGTCGTCGCACAGGACCAGATCGGTGACATGCGGTGACAGGGCCTTCAGCAGGCCGTCGCGCAGGGCGCCGCCATAGACCCATGTGCCGCTGGACAGCTTGAACTCCTCGGCCGCGCGGCCGGCGAACACCAGGCCCTGGGCGGGATCGCTGGGGTCGTGAAATAGGGCGAGATCCCCGGTGCGGTAGAAGCCTTCCTCGTCGAAGGCTTCCGCCGTCTTCTCCGGCTCGTCCAGATAGCCGGCCGTGACCTGGGGACCCTTGACCCGGACCTCGTAGCGGTCGCCGACCGGCCACAGCTTCACCAGCGACCCCGGCGCGGGCAGACCTAGGCCCACCTTGTCGGTCTCGAAGTGGATGACCATGAAGGCCGAGACGGTCTCGGTCATGCCGTAGCCGCTGGTCATCATGATCCGATGGCCGGTCTCGCGCACGGCCATGGCCTGGATGCGGTCGTAGACCGTCTGGGACAGGCCGGCGCCGCCATACAGCATCAGGCGCATGTCCTTGAAGAAGGTCTTCCGCAGAACGGCGTCCTGCTCCAGGGCGTCGGCCAGCATGGCGTAGCCCAGGGGCACGTTGTTGAAATAGCGGACGGAGACGTCGCGCAGGTTCCGCACCGAGGCGTCGAACAGGCCCGGCACGGGCTTGCCCTCGTCGACATGCAGCGTCCCGCCTTCCAGCAGGGTGGCGCGCAGGACGAAGGCCCCGGCGGCGTGGTGCCAGGGCAGCCAGTCCAGCATGACATTGTCCCAGCCGGCCGCCTTGCCGATGGTCTGCATGCACTGGATGCTGTTGGCCGCCAGGTTCCGGAAGGTGATCGGCACGACCTTGGGCAGGCCAGTCGAGCCGGAGGTCAGCATCAGGGCCGCGCGGTCGTCGGGCTTCAGCGCCGCGATGCTGGCCGCCACAGCGGGCGTCGGCGTCGTGGCTAGAAGGTCGGCATAGGCGACCGAGGGCTTGGAAAGGTCGGCCGGGTTGGTGGTGACGATCACCGCCTCGCCCAGGTCCAGGTGCTGTAGCGCCGCCGCGCAGGCGCGGGTGTCCTCGGCGAACACCACGGCCGGGCGGACCTTGGCGATGACATGGGCCAGCCGGCCGAAATCCCCGCCCAGGGCGGCGTAGGTGACGCTGACCGGACAGACGGCGCGGCCCGAGGCCTGGGCGGCGAAGGTCATCACCGCGAAGGCGGCGCTGTTGGGCGCCAGGATCAGCACCGGCCCGGCGGTCGCGCCCAGCAGCCACTGGGTCGCCGCGTCCATGTCGCGCTTGAGGTCGGCATAGGAGACGTAGCGCCAGCCCTCGCCCTCGCGGAAGGCCAGGGCGGCCTTGTCGCCGCTGGTCGCCGCGCGCTCGGCGAAGGCGTCGGGCAGGTTGGCGTTGTACGCCGCCAAGGGGATGCGCGAGGCGATCAGGATCGCCCCGTCGTCGCGGTGCGTCACGTCCAGGTCGATCGGCATCAGCTCGGCGGGGCGGAACGGCGCCAGCGTCTTGTCGAGCACGGCTTGGTCCATGGTCAGACTCCGACGACCAGGCTGACAGTGGTGGTGGTCGAGCCGCCGATATTGAGCGTCTGGCAGGTCTTGGCGCCCTCGACCTGGTAGTCGCCGGCCTGGCCCGTGACCTGCTTGAAGGCGTCCAGCGCCATGCGCACGCCGGTGGCGCCGACCGGATGGCCCAGGCCGATCAGCCCGCCCGAGGGGTTGATCGGCAGGCGGCCGCCGATCTCGATGTCACCGGCCTCGATCGCCTTCCAGGCCTCGCCCGGCGCGGTCAGGCCCAGGTGGTCGATGGCCATGTATTCGGTGGTGGTGAAGCAGTCGTGGGTCTCCACCACGTCGATCTCGCCAAGGTCCGAGACGCCGGCGCGGCGACGGGCGTCCTCGATGGCGCGGCGCACCTGCGGAAAGACGTACTCCTGGTCGGCGCTGGCGCGGACCTTGGCCGAGTAGGAGATCGGCGCTGAGCGGTGGCCCCAGCCCTTGATCCGGGGCAGGCTCTCCAGCGGGACGCCCCGTTTGGCGGCGTATTCGGCGGCGCGCTTCTCCGAGGCCAGGAAGATCACCGCCGAGCCGTCGGTGACCTGGCCGCAGTCCTGCTTGCGCGTGCGGCCCTCGACCACCGGATTGGCTTCGTCGTCGGCCGTGAAGCTCTTGGCGTTGAAGGCCCACTGGCGGGTCTGGGCGTTGGGATTGCGCTTGGCGTTGGCGAAGTTGATCTCCGCGATCCGCATCAGGTGCTCGTACTTCAGGCCGTAGCGGCGCTCGTATTCCTCGGCCAGGTCAGAGAAGGCGCGGGGCCAGACATAGGTGGCGTCGGCGAACTCATGGCCGGTCCAGGCCGCGGCGCCCAGATAGTTGGCCGCCGTCTGGCCGCTGACATTGCGCATCTGCTCCAGCCCGACCACGCAGGCCAGGTCATAGCGGCCGGCCTCGATCTCGGCGGTGGCCGCTAGGATGGCGACGCTGCCCGAGGCGCAGGCGGCCTCGTGGCGCGCGGTCGGCAGGCCGTCGAAATCGGGATGAACGAGACCGAAGAAGCCGCCCAGCAGGCCCTGGTGGGCGAACAGTTCGCTGACGAAATTGCCGACGTGGCCGGTCTCGATGTCCTTCGGATCCAGGCCGACGCTGTCGAGGCCCTTACCGACGACCTTGCTGAAGGCGTCAGCCAGGTCCATGTTCTGCCGGGCCCAGTTGCTGGCGAAATCGGTCTGCCAGCCGCCAAGTATGTAGACCATCTCTGTCTCCTCGCCGGGCGGCTCGCGGGCCGCCGATTGTTATTCGGTTCAGGCCGTCGGCCGCTCGTCCATGAAGGCGGCGAACGCCGCGTGGGCGTCGCCGTAGGTTTCTCGCGGCTCGGCCGTGAGGGCGCGAGCCACCGCCGCGCCGATGTCGTCGTCCAGGGCCACGGGCGGGCCTTCCACCGCATAGGCCGCGCGCAGGCGCCCGCCGCCGGAGACCAGGGTCTGGCCCGAGACGTCGCAGGCCTCGCTGACCAGCCACGACACCAGCGGCGCCACGTCGGACGGGTCCATGCGTCGCGCCAGGGCGCTGCTCAGGTGCGGCGTGGTCATGGCGGTGGCCGCGTAGGGGGCGATGGCGTTGATCTGCAGGCCGCGCGGACGCCCCTCGACCGCCAAGCCGCGCACCAGCCCGATCAGCGCCGCCTTCGACGAGGCATAGGCCGCCATGCCGTCGCCGCCATAGAGACCGGCCGACGAGGCGCTGAGCACGATGCGGCCCGAACCCGTTTCGGACAGCACCGGCCATGCGGCTTGCACCAGGCTCAGCGCGCCCTGGAAATTGATGTCGAAGATCGACTGGAAGGCTTCGGGGCTCTGGCGGTGCAGCCGGCAGGTCTGGGGCACGCCGGCGTTCGAGACGATGGCGTCGAGGCGGCCGAAGGTTTCGAGCGCCTTGTCGACCAGGGACTGCCCGGTCTCGGGATTCTCGGCCTCGCCAAAGTCCGCGACCGCCCTGCCGCCGATGGCCTGGATTTCCTCGACCACCTGCTGGGCGCTGGAAGGCTCGCTGCGCAGAGCCCAGCGGTTGTTGACCACCACGGCCGCGCCCTGGCGCGCCAGATCCAGCGCATAGGCGCGCCCAAGACCCTTGCCGGCCCCGGTGACGATGACGACGCGACCGGCGTGCGGACCGTCTTGCTGGCTCATCGTGTCCTCCTTCGTTTCCCGTCGATCGTGTCGCCGACGTGGGTCTCGTTCAGTCTCAGGCTCTTCGCGCCAAGGCTCCGTCGAACGGGGTGGCCAGGGGGCGGGTCATGACGCCCGGCGGGGCAGCCACGACGTGGGGGATGGCGTTGATCACGCTGCCGGCGACGGCCCACTGCTCGGCCGAGGTCGGGGTCTGGTCGCCGGGGCGCTTGTCCAGGTCGAGGGTGATGCGCACGCTGGGCTGGCCGGTCAGGCGCACGCTCCACAGGGGAGGGGCCTGGCTCTCCAGGTGCGCCGTCTCCATGAACCAGTGGATCGAGATGATCAGCTCGCGGCCGCCTTCGGCGCGACCGATCCAGCGCCAGTTGACGTGGCCGATCGTTCCTTGCGCAATCGTACCCGCAGCGATCGAGAGGTCCTGCCAGGCGCCGAACACGCGGTGGTCGGTGTCGATCCGCTCCAGCGTCAGGTTCAGCCGCTTGGCCAGGGCCGACAGCGCCTCGGCGTACATGCCATTCAGCGACGAGGCCGGGCCCCAGTCGGGATCGTTGGGATTGATCGACGTGGGATCGAGGCCAAAGCCCAGCACCCCAAAGACATAATCAGGGCTGCGGACCGCGCGGCAATCCACGCTCTCGATCACCTCGATCGCGTCGAGCTGGGAGCAGACGCCGCTGGCGACCGCCGCCAGCTGTTCGGCCGCGAAGCCGGGGTTCAGCCCTGCGCCCATCAGGGTCGAGCCGCCCTTGGCGCAGGCCGCTTCCAGGGCGGCCAATCGCGCGTCGCCCCAGTGGCTGGGATCGCTGTAACCGTTGATGCTGATGACGTTCTTGCCGCTGGCCAGCAGGGCCAGGATCTCGGCGTCGTGCGAGCCGTAGGGCGGCGCCAGGCGGGCGGCGTGGATCACCACGTCGGCGTCCAGCGCCAGGATCTCATCGATGTCACGGGTGGCCAGCACGCCCGTGGCGCCGCGCCGGGCGATGTCGCCCGCGTCGCGGCCCGCCTTGGCCTCGCCATAGACATACAGCCCCACGAGATCCGTCGACGGGTGGTCGATCACCGTCCGCAGGCAGCTCTTGCCCATGGCGCCCGTCGCCCACTGGATGACGCGATACGTCATGTCTCCTCCCTATTGAGGAGACCCTAACCCGGTAAGTCTCGTTATGAAAGTATGAAATCCACGGCCGGCGCGTCTTAGTGCGCCGGCTCCGGATTCGCGCGTTCGGGCGGGCGCTGTTCGGCCTCGATGATCTCGAACGAGACGTCGTGCGGCTCGACCGGCTGGCCGCAGCACGAGCAGGTCACGGCCGGCTCCAGCAGGTGTCCGCCGACCTTGTGGCGCAGGATCAGCGGCGGCCCCTCGGGCGAGACGTAATATTTGTCGCCCCACTGCAGCAGCATCAGCAGGACGGGGTAGTAGTCGAGGCCCTTCTCGGTCAGCCGGTATTCGAAGCGTTTGCCGGCCCGCTCGTGGGCGCGGATCACGCCCTGGGCTGTCAGCCAGGCCAGCCGCTCGGACAGGATGTTGGTCGCCATGGCGGTGTCGCGATGGATCTCGTCGAAGCGCCGAAGCCCCGTGAAGATCGAGCGAAGCACCAGGCTGGCCCAGCGGTCGCCGGTGATCTGGGCGACGTCGACCATCAGGCTGGACGACTCCTCGGCCGCGTTGCGCTGCTGGCGACGGCGGCTGTAGAGCGGGACCATCCAGCCCACGCCGGGACCTTCGGCCCAGTCGACCTCTCGCGGATTGATCTCGTCGCCGCACTTCAGGCAGGTCGGGACCGGCTCGAACAGGTGGCCGCAGGTGCGGTGGCGCAGGTTCAGTCGCAGCTTGCCGGGGCTGTTCGACCAGCGTCGCTCCCAGCGCAGCATCATCAGAGCCGGCCAGTAGAGGTCCAGGCCCTTGCGGGTCATCCGGTATTCGTAGCGCGGCGGGCTGGTCGAATAGGCGCTCTTCTCCAGAACCTCGGCGGCGACCAGCTTCTTGAGGCGGTCGCTGAGCTTGGATTGCAGCAGGCCGGTGCGGTCGCGCAGGTCGTCGAAGCGTCGCGCGCCGATCCAGTTGGCCTCGAGGATCAGCAGCACCGCCGTGTCCCCGACCACCTCCAGCGCGCGCCAGATCGAGCAAGTCCTGATGAATTTCGGGGCGCTCATCGCTCCGTGTCCTGACCGTGACTAATCAACGATCAGGGTCGCGGAACAGGTGCGCTTATGCAAGTCTCCAATGGGCTTAAGTAGCCGCCACCCCCGCCAGGTCGCGCCGGACCACCTTGCCCAGGGCGTTGCGGGGCAGGGCGTCGACGATGCGCAGCTTCTCCGGCAGCTTGAAGGTGGCCAGCTCGCGCGCCCTGAGGTGCGCGGTGAGCTCCTCCAGCGTCAGCGCCTGGTCCGGCCGCAGGGCGACGACCGCGCAGACGCGCTCGCCAAGTCGCTCGTCGGGATAGGCCGCGCAGCAGGCCTCGCGCACGGCGGGATGGCTTTCGATCAGCCCATCCAGTTCGGCTGGCGAGATGTTCAGCCCGCCGCGGATGATGATCTCCTTGCTGCGGCCCACGAACCGATAGAAGCGATCGTCCGTGTCGGGCGCGATCTCGAACAGGTCGCCGGTGCGGAAGAAGCCCTCATCGTCGAACGCGGCCTTGGTCACCTCCGGCGCGTTCCAGTAGCCGTCGAAGGTCATGGCGCCGGAGATCCGCAGCTCGCCCTCGCGGCCGGGCGCGACGATGTCCTCGCCGGTGGCCAGGTCGACCAGGCGGGTGCGGATCTTGCCCGGGAATGCGGCTGGCCAGTCCACGCCCGGCGCGCCGAAGCGTGGGAAGTACATGGCCCGCTGCTCGGGATCGGGAATGGCGGTCGCCGTCGAGAACAGCGATGCGCCCTCGTTCGAGCCGAACACGTTCATGATCGTCACGCCGTACTGTTCCTGCCAGCGGCGCACCATCCAGGGCGGCAGCGGCGCGGAGCCCGAACCCATGCATCGCAGGTTGGAAAGATCCAGGTTCGCCAGCAGCGCCTCGTTCTGCAGCAGCATGGTCAGCACCGCCGGCGGCGCTACGGTGTAGGTGATCTTCTCGTCCTGCATCTGTCGCAGGAACAGCGGCAGGTCGAAGGGATGGTGCTGGACCAGCCGGCCCTGGCACAGCAGCCAGGTCATGACCATGCCGCCGATCGCGGCGATGTTGATCAGCGGGAAGGGGTTGAGGATTGCGTCGCCGGTCCGCAGTCCTGCGGCCTCGACCAGGGCCTCGCCGTTGACCACCCAGTGGTCGTGGTGGCGCGGCACGCCCTTTGGCATGGCCTCGGTGCCCGAGGTCCAGCAGATGGTCAGGGCCTCGGCGGCGTCGAGGTCGGCTGGCGAGGCAAAGGGCTCTGGCGAAGCCTTGGCGGCGAGGTCGGTCAGGCTATACGCGCCGTTGGTCGAGCCGTCCGACAGGGTGATGATCTGGGCCGAGGTCGCGCCTTCGGCCCGCAAGCCGGCAATCATCGCCACGTGGTCGAAGCCATGGAAGCGGTCGAGCGTGATTGCCACCTTCGGATCGATGCTCGGCAGGATCTGGCGCAGCTCGTGGGCGCGATAGGTCATGGCCAGCGGGCTGAGGATCGCGCCCATCCGGGCGCAGGCTAGGAAGCACAGCACCCCCTCGACGACGTTGGGCAGCTGGGTGGAGACGATGTCGCCACGTCCCACGCCCACGCCGGCCAGCACCTGGCACAGCGTGTCGACGCGGGCGTTGGCCTCGCGGAAGGTCAGGCTCTGGGGCGCGGAGCCGGTCAGCGCCATGCGGTTGGGGGCGTCGACCAGAGCGATCTCGTCGGTACGGGCGCGGACGGCGTCGGCGAACAGCTGGTCGATGGTGCGGCCGCTCCACCAGCCCAGCCGGCGATACTCCGCGACACGCTCCGGGGGGCTTGGACGCACGGCTTCCTCCTGAGGCGACGGGTCTTTCAGCCCTGGAGCCGTCGCCGCCTCTCAGGTCGTGTTCGTATCGTTATGCAAGTAACTTGCCTCGCGCCGACGACGCACGCAAGGGCCTCGCGGTGCGCCGCGGGCCTTTTGATCAGAGGGGCAGCTGGACTTTCAAACGGCGCCGACAGGCGCTGTAGAGCGTCGAACGATCAGGCTCAGACCCACGGCCTCGGGCGGCAGGGTTGGCTGCCGCTCATTGATCATCGTCAGCAGGTGCTCGGTCGCGGACTTGGCCATGTCGCGCAGCGGACGGCGGATGGTCGTCAGGCTGGGCGAGATCATCGAGGCCAGGTCCGCGTCGTCGAAACCGGCGACCGACAGCTGGTCGGGCATCGATATGCCCGCCTCACGCGCCGTCTTCACGACCGCCGCAGCCATGGTGTCGTTGCAGGCGAAGATCGCGGTGGGCGGCCGTTCCAGCGCCAGCAGCGACTCGGCGGCGGCCAGGCCGCTCTCGAAGCCGTAGTCGCCTGGACGCAGCTTCACCTCCAGCGCCAGGCCCGACGCGGTCAGCGCCGCCAGGAAGCCGGCCTTGCGCTCCTGCGCCGAGCGGAAGTGGGGCGGGCCTTCGATCATGGCGATGCGCCGGTGGCCCAGGTCGAGAAGGTGGCGAGCCATTTCGCCGGTGGCCGCGCGCTCCTGGCTGATCAGCATGCTGGGATAGCGCGGCGTCTCGATCGAGGCGATGCCGACCGCGGGCACGCCCAGCGCCGACAGCCGTTCGGGAATGGCCGCGATCTCGGACGTCGGCGGCAAGACGATCAGGCCGTCGACACGGGAGCTTTGGACGAACCGTTCGATGTCCAGGGCCACGTCCGGGTCGCTGAAGCGCACCGGGTGGACGACCAGCTCATAGCCGTGCTGGGAGCAGACCTCGACGATGCCGCGCTGCAGGACGCCGATCACGTGAGCGTTGGGATCGTCCTGCACCACGGCGATCAGGTACGAGCGGCCCGAGGCCAGGGCGCGGGCCCGAGAGCTGGGGCTATAGCCGAGATTCTTGATGATCGTCTGGACGGCCAGGCGGGTCTCGTCGCCGACCTTGGGCGAGTCGTTGAGCACGCGCGACACGGTCCGGATCGAGACGCCGGCCGCCTTGGCGACGTCGTCGATGGTCACCGCCATGCTCGCGGCCGGATCGATCCTGATCATAGACTCTGGCGGCTCCCCAACAGCCAGGCCAGTGTCACGATATCCCGGTCGCGATCAAGCATGGCCAGCGCTGGCACGATAGGGCGCCAACGCTGGCATTGTCGATGCTACCGGTAACAAATTGTCGTTGACACCATCGCGATCGGCTTGCTTGTCTCCCGCCAGACCCGACGAACGGGCAGTGGGAGGGCGTGATGACCATGGATCGACGAGGGCTGATGCTGGGGGCCATGCTCGGCGGCGCCGTACTGGTTCCTCCTCAAGCCGCGCACGCCGCGACCCCGGCCGGATCCGGGCGAGGACCCGCGCCGCACCTGTTCAGCGTTCGCGATTTCGGCGCTGTCGGCGATGGGGCGACGATCGACTCGCCGGCCATCAACAAGGCCATCGACCACGTGGCGTCGCTGGGCGGCGGCACGGTGTTTTTCCCGCCCGGGACCTACGCCTGCTACACCCTGCGCCTGAAGAGCAACATCACGCTCTACCTGGGCGAAGGGGCCGTGATCCTGGCCGCCGCGCCCAATGGCGTCGCGCCGAACGGCTACGACGATCCTGGCCCGCGAGCGGGCAACGCCTTCCAGGACTATGGCCACAGCCACTGGAACAACAGCCTGATCTTCGGCGAGGGGCTACACGACGTGTCCATCGTCGGGACGGGCCTGATCTGGGGCAAGGGCCTGACCCGCGGCCACCGGTTCCCCGACGATCCGCCGGACATTTCCGGCCCCGGCGTCGGCGACAAGGCCATCGCCCTGAAGAACTGCCGCAACGTGCTGCTGCGCGATTTCAAGATCCTGCAAGGCGGGTGGTTCGCGCTGCTGGCCACCGGCGTCGACAACATGACGATCGACAACCTGATCGTCGACACCAACCGCGACGGCCTGGACATCGACTGCTGCCGCAATGTCCGCGTCACCAACTGCACGATCAACTCGCCCTGGGACGACGGCATCTGCCCCAAGAGCTCGTTCGCGCTGGGCTATGCCCGCCCGACCGAGAACCTGACGATCTCCGACTGCCTGCTGACCGGTAACTACGAGATGGGCTCGGTGATCGACGGGACCTGGAAGAAGATGCCGCCGGGTTTCCACGGCTATGGCCGCATCAAGCTGGGCACGGAGTCCAACGGCGGCTTCAAGAACGTCACCATCACCAACTGCGTGTTCGACCACTGCTACGGCATCGCGCTGGAGACGATGGACGGGGCGCTGACCGAAGACATCGCCATCAGCAACATCACCATGCGGGGCCTGGGCTTCCCGCCGCTGTTCCTGCGCCTGGGCAGCCGCATGCGCGGTCCGGCCGGCGTGCCGGTGGGCAAGCTGCGGCGGATCACCATCCAGAACATCGTCAGCCATGGCGCGACGCCCCAGCCCTCGATCATCGCCGGCGTGGCCGGTCACCCGGTCGAGGACGTCAAGATCAGCGACGTCTACTTCCACTCGCTGGGCGGGGGCTCGGCCGAGCTGGCCAAGCGCCGGCCTCCCGAGGCCGACAAGGCCTATCCCGATCCGGACATGTTCGGCGACCTGCCGGCCAGCGGCTTCTTCATCCGCCACGCCCGCAATATCGAGATGAGCAATGTCGAGATCGTCACCGAGGCGGCGGACGCGCGTCCGGCCTTCTGGCTGAACGATGTCGAGGAGATCGATCTTTTCCGGCTGCGCCTGCCCAAGGGACCCAGCTTCTTGCTCGACCAGGTCACCGGCTTCCGCTCGTTCGGCAGCCGCTGGCTGCCCGATCGCCGGATCGACGAGACGACGACCCAATCGTTCTGAGGACTTCGTGATGCGCGTGAAACGGCTGGGACTATTGGCGGCGACGGCTCTGGTCCTGGCCGGGCCGGCGCTCGCGGCGCCGAGACCGCCGACGGCGGGCGTCTATCGCAACCCGATCCTGCCGGCCGACTATTCCGACCCCGACGTCATCCGGGTGGGCGACACCTACTACCTCGTGGCGTCCAGCTTCCACTTCTCGCCGGGCGTGCCGATCCTGACGTCGAAGAACCTGGTCCACTGGACGATCGCCGGCCACGTGCTGCCCAAGCTGCCCTTCGCGCCGGAATACGACCTGCCGGGACCCGTGCCGACCAATGACGCCGGGGCGCGGATGCCGCGAGACCAGCGCACCGCCGGCCAGCGCTATGCCGGCGGGGTCTGGGCGCCGTCGATCCGGCATCATGACGGCAAGTTCTACGTCTATTTCGCCACCCCCTATGAGGGGATCTTCATGTCGACCGCGACCAGGGTCGACGGGCCTTGGACCGAACCCGTGGCGGTGGTGGCCGGTCCGGGTATCGAGGATCCGTGCCCCTTCTGGGACGACGACGGCCAGGCCTATCTGGTGCATGGCAAGGTCGGCGCGGGGCCGCTGGTGCTGCATCGCATGGCCCCGGACGGCAAGTCGGTGCTGGACGAGGGCAAGGTCATCGTCGAGGACGCCAAGGCACTGCCGGTGCTGGAGGGGCCCAAGCTCTACAAGCGCAACGGCTGGTACTACATCTTCGCGCCGATCGGCGGGGTCGAGACCGGGCCGCAGGCGGTAATGCGGTCCAGGTCCATCTGGGGGCCTTACGAGCACCGCGAGGTGCTGGTCCCAGGCAAGAGCGACCTGAAGGGGCCGCACCAGGGCGGCTGGGTCGAGACGCCCTCGGGCCAGGGCTGGTTCATCCACTTCAACAGCGCCGGCGCCTATGGCCGCATCGTCCACCTGCAGCCCGTTATCTGGAAGGACGACTGGCCGTTCATCGGCGAGCCGATCCCCGGCGCAGGGCCGGATGCGCCGGGCGGTCAGCCGGTCGCCCAGCACGCCATGCCCGACGTCGGCAAACGCTTCCCGGCGGTCTCGCCGCAGACCTCCGACGGGTTCGCGGCCGCGAGGCTAGGACCGCAGTGGGAGTGGAACCACAATCCCGACGACCAGCGCTGGAGCCTGACGGCGCGGCCCGGTTTCCTGCGGCTGACGGGCGGGCCGGCGGTCAATCTGGTCAGCGCCCGCAACACCCTGACCCAGTCCCTGCAGAGCCGTTCGGCGATCATCACCACGCGCCTCGACGCCAAGGGGCTGGTCGAGGGGCAGCGGGCGGGGCTGGCCATGTTCGGCGCGGGGATCGGCGCCATCGGCGTGATCCGCACGGACGGCCAGAACCGCGTCGTCTTCTCGCTGAGGGGCGTCGACACCCTGGGGCCGGCGCTGCCCAGCGGCGCGGTCGATCTGCGCGTGGCCGTGGCCGACCAGGCGGCGCACTACAGCTACAGCCGCGACGGCGGCCGGACCTTCGTCGACATGGGCGGCGGGATCCTGCCGCGCTTCAGCTGGTGGAAGGGCGCGCGGCCGGCGCTGTTCAGCTACGGCGATCCGGCCCAGGCCAAGCCGGGCGTGGCCGATTTCGACTGGGTCGACGTCAGGTCGGTGGCGCGCTGAGCAAGGCGGGGGAGGGGACGCGCCGGCCGTTGACCGTGACGCGTTCCAGCCTCAGCCCGTGGGTGTGCGTCACCACGCTGGCCTTGGTCACTCCGTCGAAGCGACAGTCGCTGAGCACGATGTCGCCCAGTGGCGCGCCAGGCAGGCCCTGAAGGTCGACCACCTGGACGGCGGCGCTGGCTCGCATCCGCTCGATCCGGACCTTGCGCAGCACCGGCGTGAAGCCGCCACGCCCGCCTTCCTCGTAGTTGAAGTCGCAAATGATCGCGGCCCGGGCCACGCGGCCGACGGTGATGTCGCGGGCGTAGATGTCCTGGATGACGCCGCCGCGCATGGCGTTGTTCTTGAAGCGCAGGGCGTACCACAGGCCCTCGCTGTCCATGTGGCAGCGCTGGGTGAAGACGTTCTCGACCCCGCCAGAGACCTCGCTGCCGATCACCACGCCGCCGTGACCATCCTTCATCACGCAGTCCTGGATCAGGATGTTTCGGGTCGGCCTGGCCAGGCGACGGCCGTCGGCGTTGCGGCCGGACTTGATAGCGATGCAGTCGTCTCCGCAGTCGAAGGTGCTGCGCTCGATCACCATGCCGTCGACAGACTCCGGGTCGCAGCCGTCGGTGTTGGGGCCATGGCCGATCACCGTGACGTCGCGAACGGTCACGTTGCGACACAAGACCGGATGCAGCGTCCAGCAGGGGGCGTCGCGCAGGGTGACGCCCTCGACCAGGACGTTCGCGCAGTTCTGGAACTGCACCATCATCGGCCGCAGGTACGAGCCTTCGCCGAAGACGCGCTCGGCCACCGGCACGCCGCGCTCGGCCATGTCGAATAGGGTCTCGCGGGCCTTGCGCTGGTTGGGCATGCCGGCGCGCCAGCCAAATTGCGGGCCGCTGCTCCACGACCACCAAGCCGGACCCTGGCCGTCCAGCACGCCCTGCCCGGTGATCGCCACGTCGTGTTCGCCGTGGGCGAACACCAGCGGCGAGTAGTTCATCAACTCGATCCCCTCCCACCGCGTGGGGACGATCGGATAGCGGGCCGGGTCGGTGCTGAAGACCAGGGTCGCGCCCCTGGCAAGATGCAGCTCAACGCGGCTGCGCAGGCGGATGGCGCCGCTCGGCCAACGCCCCGCCGGCACCAGCACACGTCCGCCGCCGGCCGCCGCGCAGGCCGCGATGGCCTCGGCGATCGCCGCGCTGGTCGCCTCGACATCGCCCTCGACCGCGCCGGCCGCCACGATGTTCCAGACTCGCGAGGGGAAGACCGGTGGGCGCACCGATCGCCGGATCGCGTCCGCCTTGACCCAGTCGTCAGCCGCGTGAGCGAGGCCTGGCGCGGCCAGGGCCGCCACCAGCATAGCGCGCCGGGATAGATCCAGAACCGTCAAAGCCGCCTCCTAAGCCACGCCGCGGGCGCGTCAGCGCCTCGTCTCGACGACTATCGCATCTGTATCATTTTGTGGACACCTATTGCACATGTCGGAATTTCGCTTTAAGCGTCTTCGAAACGGCCGCAGATGATAGCGGTACCTTCGGGAGGGGACGATGAACGCCAACCACAAGCAACGTTTGTTCATGGGCTGCGAAACGGCGCTTGCGATCGCCGCCGCCCTGTTTGTGCCAGCGCTGGCAACTGCGCAGACCGCCACGCAGACTCAGGCGCCGGCTCCGGCCGAAGACCAAACCGTCACCGAAGTGGTCGTCACGGGCTCGCGCCTGTCGGCGCGCGGGTTCAAGGCCCCGACCCCGGTCACGGTGATCGGCTCCGAGGAAATTGGCCTGTCGGGCACGCAGAACGTCGAGACGCTGCTGAACGACACGCCGCAGTTCCTGGGTTCGCAGAACAATGGCCCGACGGCCAACACCGTGCCGGGCGGCACGGCGACGCTGAACCTTCGCGGTTTCGGCGCGCAGCGGAACCTCGTCCTGGTCAACGGTCGCCGCTTCACGATCACCGGGCCTGACCAGACCACCGACATCAACACGATCCCGGCTTCGCTGATCAAGCGCGTCGAGACGGTCACCGGCGGCTCCTCGGCCGTCTATGGCTCGGACGCCATCACGGGCGTCGTCAACTTCATCATGAAGGACGACTTCCATGGCGTGGAAATGACCGCCGAGGCGCGTCAGGACACGCACACCAAGACCAAGACCTACACGGCCGACCTGACCTTCGGCACGAACTTCGCCGAGGATCGCGGCAATGTCGTCGTGGCGCTGAACTACCTGGATCGCGGCGGCTACTCGCGCGCCGACCGGGGCGGGTGGGCCATGCCCACCATGGCCGATGGCTGCGTCACCGCCGCCAGCTACAGCGACACGCGGCCTGGGACGCCGATGGCCATTCCGGCCGGTCAGACCTGTCTGACGGCCGGCGGCCGTCCGGGCCTGATCTTCGGCGGCAGTGGCACCATTCCGAACGGCCGCTTCGTCACGGTGGGCTCGCCGTCGAGCGCTTCCCTGACCGCCGCCCTGGCGGCCGCGGGCCTGAGCGGCCTGGGCTCGCGGGGCTTCACTTTCGACAACGCTGGCAAGGTGGCCCGACCGGCCACGACGCCGGGCGATGACTACGATCTGGCCCCGGCCAACTACATCGTCATCCCGCAGCGTCGCTGGCTGGCTAACATGTCCGGCCACTATGAGTTCAACGCGCACGTGACCGGCTATGCCGAGGCCAACTACAGCAACAACCGCGTCTCGATGCAGTTGGCCCCCAGCGGCTTCGGCGGCAATTTCCTGCTGAACGTCAACAATCCCTATCTGACGCCGCAGCTTCAGGACGTTCTGCGCCAGCTCGACCAGCTGGAAGTCGGCACCGTCCGGGCGATCAACGGCACGTCGTCCCTGACCACGACGGCGGGCGACGGCCTGGCGATCCTGAACATCAACCGTCGCGTCCCGGAGATCGGCAACCGCACCAATACCGCCGACCGCTCGGCCTTCCGGACGGCGATCGGCCTGCGCGGCGACCTCGGCAGCGTCTCCGACAGCTATCTGAGAAACCTGAAGTACGACGCCTACTACACCTACACGCGGACCACCGACACCAGCACCTCCGGCGGGGCCATCTCGCTCAGCAAGGTCCAGGCCGGTCTGCTGTCGGTGAACGGCGCCGCGCCGCTGCTCAACATCTTCGGCGCCAACCTGTCGCCGCAGGGCATCAGCTCGATTTCGGTAGCGTCGACCAACTACACCGAATCCTCGCAGCAGGTGCTGGCCGCCAGCCTGGCCGGCGAGCTGTTCGACACGTGGGCCGGCCCGATCGACTTCAGCACCGGCGCTGAATACCGCAAGGCCTCGGCGCGGTTCGTGCCCGACAGCTTCCTGGCCTCCGGCGACGTCTCCGGCTTCAACGCCGCGCTGCCGACCCAAGGCTCGGAGTCCGTCAAGGAAGTCTATGGCGAAGTCCGTGTCCCGCTGTTGAAGGACTCGCCGCTGGGCGAGCGCGCCAGCGCCAATGGCGCCTTCCGCTACTCCGACTACAACCTCCCGGGCGTCGGCGGCGTCTGGACCTATTCGGTGGGCGGCGAGTACGCGCCGATCTCCGACATCACCCTGCGCGGCCAGTTCCAGCACGCCATCCGCGCGCCGAACGTGGGCGAGCTGTTTGGCGGCAACACCACCAGCGGCCCTTCGGCGGTCGACCCCTGCTCGAGCCGTCAGCCGACGTCCCAGCAGACCGCCGCCGTGCGCGCTATCTGCGTGGCCACCGGCGTGCCGGCCGCCTCGGTCTTCACCCTGGCGGTGCAGCCCAACACCTTCATCAGCCAGGTCTCGGGCGGCAACCCCAATGTCGGCCCCGAAAAGTCGGACACCACGACCTTCGGCGTCGTGCTGCAGCCGCGCTTCGTGTCCGGCCTGATGGTCAGCGTCGACTACTTCAAGATCAACCTGGACGGCGCCATCGCGCCCCTGGGCGGCGGCATCTCGAACACGCTGAGCCTTTGCTACAACACCATCCAGGACGCCAGCAGCGCATTCTGTAAGGCGATCACCCGTGATCCCCTGACCGGCCAGATCGCCGCGCCGGGCTATGTCACCACCACAAACGGCAACACCGGCGGCCTGAAGACCTCGGGCGTCGACATCAACGCCAACTACCGCTTCAACTTGGCCTGGGGTCCGTTCGGCGACAGCCGGTTCGATATCGGCACCAACCTGACCT
This sequence comes from Caulobacter sp. FWC2, assembly GCF_002742625.1. Taxonomy (NCBI): domain Bacteria; kingdom Pseudomonadati; phylum Pseudomonadota; class Alphaproteobacteria; order Caulobacterales; family Caulobacteraceae; genus Caulobacter; species Caulobacter sp. FWC2. Next base: position 3,960,548 of record NZ_PEBF01000001.1, on the reverse strand, counting down.
ACACCGACGAGTTCACCGCTACGCCGGTCCAGGCGCTGCCGGCCACCAAGAACTACTGCGTCGGTTCGTTCGGCCCGACCTGCGGCCAGCCGATCCCCCGCTGGAAGGGCGCCTCGCGCATCACCTGGCGTTCGGGCCCGGCGACGCTCAGCCTGCGCCACCGCTATATCGGCGAGGTGACGGTCGATACTTACCTGCTGCCCAAGCGTCTCGGCGCCGCGTTCCCGGACAAGGCGACGCTGACCACCCCGGTGATCAAGGCGCAGAGCTATTTCGACCTCACTGGCAGCTATGACGTGACCAAGGATCTCTCGTTCACGGCGGGCGTCCGCAACCTGTTCGACAAGGATCCGGCGATCGTCGGCTCGTCGGCTCCCTCCAACAACACGTTCTCGGCGACCTATGACGTCGAGGGCCGTGTGGTCTACGCCAGCGTGACCGCGCGCTTCTAGTCGAACCTCGGCCTGGCGGCGGGTCCTTACCCCTGTCGCCAGGTTCGAACTGCCTCCCCCTCGTGGCCGGTGCGAAAGCGCCGGCCCTTTTTTTATGGAACGGCGGCGTGGTCGATGCTGAAGGTGCGCGCCATGCGCCACTGGCCGTCGGCGCCCAGCTTCCACAGGATCGAGAACCGCGCCTTGCCGGCCAGCCGCTCGGGGCCATCGCCCTTGCGCTCGTAGAAGAAGTGCGCGCCTTCCTCGACAGCGCCGAAGCCGGGGATGGCGTAGACCTTCATCGTTCCAGCCACCAGTTCGCGGCGCGATCGCCAGGCGTCCGGGGCGCGCCTGGCCGCGCAGCTCTTGGCGTAGTCGGCGATGAAGGCGTCGTGAGCCATCAGCCCGCCCTTGTCGTGGTAGAACTCCATGTCGTCCGTGACCAAGGCTGTCAGGGCGGCCGGATCGCAGCCGGCGAACATCACGTCGAACAGGGCGGTGTCCCGGGCCGCGATCGCCTGGGTCAGGGCCGGCTGGGCGGGGACCTCGACGGCGGGCGACAGGGCGAGGGCGGCGAGCAGGGCAAGCAAAGGCATGGACGACTCCGAGAGGACGCGCCCGCCAGCTAAACCGGATGCTCGGACCTAGGCTAGCGTCTGTTGGAAATGCCGAGCGAGTTCGGGGCCGTCGGCATCCACGCAGACCTGCCGGATAGGGCCCTGCTCGGACCAGACCGTCTGGCCCAGGCGTTCGCCGTCCAGGATCACCGAGACCGGCGCCGACCGAACCTTGAACAGTTCGGGGCGGGTGATGCGGACCAGGGCGGCGACGTCGTGCAGCACGCAGCCGTCCAGCCCCTCGTGTCGGGCATAGGTGGCCGCATATCCTCGGGTGAGGTCGTGGACGAAGCGGCCGGTTTCGCCGGTCTGGGCCATGTCGCGGGCGGTGGCGTCGGTCAGCACGCAGGGCAGGGTGGCGTCCAGCGGGACCAGGGTGACGGGCCACGGCGCGGCCAGCACCTCGGCGGCGGCCTCCGGGTCGTTGTGGATATTGGCCTCGGCGAACGGGGTGACGTTGCCGCGCGCGAAGGCGCCGCCCATGATCACGATCTCGGCGACTAGACCGGCGATGTCGGGCGCGGCGCGCAGGGCCAGGGCCAGGTTGGTCAGCGGGCCGATGGCGACGATCGTCACCTTGTCGGGATGGGCGCGGACGAGGTCGACGATCTTCTCATGCGCCGCGCCGGTATCAGGCGGCGGCAGGACGGGGCCGGACAGGTCGATGTCGCCCAGGCCGTTCTCGCCGTGGACATGCACGGGTGAGACGCCGCGAGGCCGCGCCAAGGGCGCGCCCGCGCCGCGATGGACGGGCGCTTCAAGGCCCAGGCGCTGGCGCAGCCACCGGGCGTTGCGGGTCGTGGTCTCGACGTCCGCGTTGCCGAACACTGTAGTGATCGCCAGAGGCCGCAGGTCCAGCCGGGCGCGTAGATAGAGCAGGGCCAGGGCGTCATCGACCCCCGGATCGGTGTCGAGGATCACCAGCCTCGGCGTGGTGGTCATCCGTAGACCGCGCGGCAGACGGCTTCGCACTTGGCCAGGTCGAAGGCCCCATCGGTGCGCACGCCCGACTCCATGTCGATCCAGTACAGCGCGCCGTCAGGCGCGGCGATGCGGGCCAGGATCTCGGTCACGGTCTCGGGGCCGATGCCGCCGGAATAGCCGCAGAACGGGCCCTCAGCCGGCGGCGGCGCGGGCCAGCGGTCGGGCCGCGCGCCCGTGCCGAACGAAACGTCGTACAGCCAGTCGACGCCGGTCTGGTTCAGCGGGAAGGCGCCCGAGCACTGCAGCACCGTCCGCACGCCGAGGCGGCGGCCGTAGTCGCGGGCGGCGGCGATCTGGGCCGGGGTGCTGCCCTTGAAGCTGTGATTGACCTGCACGCGCTGGACGCCGGCGGGCGGCGGGGCCGCGCTCAGCGGATCGGCCGCGATCGCCTTGGCCGCGTCGCCGCAGACATGGGCCGCCCAGCGCAGGTCGCGCTCGGCCAGCAGGGCGTCACGGATCGCGGCCGTCGGGAAGAGGGCGGTGTCCTCCTGGGCCGGATCGACCAGCACGCCCCACTCAATCGGATAGCGGGCCGACAGCGCCTTGAGGCCCGGCAGCAATTCGAGGCGGTCGACGCCGGTGAACGCGATGAAACTTGGCGGCTGCATGAGGTGATCCGAAGGTCAGAATGTCGTTGCAAACTATCTAGTGAAACGTTTCAGTCAAGTCGCTGAAATGAAGGTGACGAGATGAGGCGGGTGGCGGTCGCGGGGTTCGCGACGATCGACTACGTGGTGCGGGTCGAGGGGGACTTCACCGGCCGGGGGACGCGGCTGATGCGCGAGGCCGCCTGGCCGCGCGCGGGCGGCGCGGCGCTCTATGCCAGCGCGGCGCTGGCCAAGGCGGGCGTGGCCGCCGCGCCCCTGACCTGGATCGGCGATGACGCCGACGGCGAGGCCTATCGCGCGGCCTGCGGGTCGCTGGACGGCGTCGCGGTCACGCCGGATGCGCCGTCGACGCGGTGCCTCCTGATCTACAACGCTGATGGAAGCTATGGCTGCCTGTTGCGGCCGGGACCCGCCGCGCTCACCGAGAATCAACTGCGCCTGGCCGCCCAAGCCGAATGGCTGGTGATCGCGGCCGGGCCGCCAGCGATCACCGCGCGCCTGCTCGACCTCCAAGGTCCGCGCCTGGCCTGGATCGCCAAGGACGACCCGGTCTGTTTCCCGCCCGAGCTGGTGGCGCGGCTGACGACGCGGGCCGAGGTGGTGTTCTGCAACGCCGGCGAACGCGCCTGGCTGGAGGCTGGCCGGACCCACCCCGCGCCGACCGGCCAGATCCTGTTCGAGACGCGCGGAGCCGACGGCGTCCGCGTCGAGGCGGGCGAGGTCTTCGACCTGCCGGTCGCGCCGCTGTCCGTCGATGACGCGACAGGCGCCGGCGACACCTTCGCCGGCGCCACCTTGGCGGCCTTGATCGCGGGCGATCCGCCCCGCGCGGCCGCCGAGGCGGGGATCGCCGCGGCGGGCGCGCTGTTGGCGCTCAGGCGATCGATCAGATGCGATACTTGAAGAGCCCCAGGCTGTTGCCCTCGGTATCCTTGGCGTAGAAGAACGACCCCACCGGAATGTCGATGACGTCCGATACGACCTCACCGCCGCCTTTCCGGACCCGTTCCATGACGTCGCCGAGGGCGTCGCTCACCGTGAAATGGGCGGTCATGCCGGCGCCGTCCGTCGCCGGTTGCCCCGGATAGATGTGTCCTGCGGCGTGCCCGTCCTTGGCGTGCGGCAGCAGCCAGATCGGATTGGGACCGCCATCCTCGCGGACGACTTCGCCGCCAAGCAGGGTTGCATAAAACCGGCACGCCCGTTCGGGATCCGAGGCGGGGATTTCGGTGAATACGATCTGCGCGGTCATCGCCTTGTTCCTTCCAGGTTGAACAAGTCCTTCGTTCCACACTGCTCCTGACAGCCTGGTGGCAGGAGTGACGGTCTAGCGCCCGATCATCCCCATGATCGTCGCCGTCAGGCATGTGGTCAGGAACGCCGCCGCCAGGGCCTTGAAGCCCAGCTCGACGACCTCGCCGACCTTCTCGGGGGCCATGGACGACAGGCTGCCGATCAGGATCGCCACGCTGCCGACATTGCCGAAGCTGCCCAGGGCGTAGGTCAGGATCAGCAGGCTCTTGTCGCTAAGCGCGCCGGGCGGCAGGGCCATCATGTCGCTGTAGGCCACCACCTCGTTGGCGGCGACCTTGGTGCCGAGGATCGCGCCGACGGCCTGGAGATCCGACAGCGGCGCGCCGGTCAGCCAGATGATCGGCGTCAGCAGCCAGCCCAGGATCCCGCCGAGCGTAAGCGGCGCTCCAGCATGAGGGAACGCGGCGAGGCCCATATTGATCAGGGCGATCAGGCCCACGAAGACGATCAGCAGGCCGGCGATGTTCAGCACCATCTTCACCGCGTCCAGCGTGCCGAAGGTCAAGGCTTCCAGGCTGCTGCGATAGGGGCTGGTCAGGACGATCGGTTCGCTCGTCGCGCTGGCTTCGCCGGGAATGATCAGCCGCGCCATGCCGATGGCCATCGGGGTGCTGATCAGCGAGGCGATCAAGAGGTGGCTGAAGGCGTTGGGCACCTTGGCCGCGATCAGCGAGCCCAGCACGATCATCATCGAGCCGCCGATCACCGACAGGCCGTCGACCATGATGATGAACAGCTCGGCGCGCGTCAGGCGCGGCAGGAACGGCTTGATCAGCAGCGGCGCCTCGACCATGCCGAGGAACACGCACGCCGAGGTCGAGACCCCGACCGGGCCGCTGACGCCGAACAGCTTGCCGAACGCCCAGGCCGCCGCGCGGACGATGACGATCAGCACCTTCCAATGCCACAACAACGCCGACAGGGCTCCGACCAGCAGGATGGCCGGCAGGGCCTGGAAGGCGAAGATGAAGGCGGCGCTGGGATCGGCCATGCTGAAGGGCGCGCGACCGCCGCCCAGATAGCCGAACATGAAGCTGGAGCCCGCCTTTGACGCCGCCTGCAAGGCGTCAACCGCGTGGGTGGCGGCGGCGAAGCCGGCGGTGATGGCCGGAACCTTGGTCAGCAGCAGGGCCAGGGTGACCTGGCAGGCCAGGCCCACCAGCACAGGCCGCCAAGGCAGGGCGCGCTTGTTCTCCGACAGCAGCCAGCCGATGGCGAGAAAAGCGACGACGCCCAGCAGCGCCCGCGCGGTTTCGTTGTCCGGCATGTCCCCTCCAACGGCGGTGGTGTGACTCTATAGAGTGAAACGTTTCAAGGAAATAGCGCTGGATTGACACGCCGCACGACTGAGCTGTTTCGGCGCGCTATCCTCCCGAGTCCGCAGACCTGCCCGGAAATTCTCAGCAATTGCAAAGTGAGTGATCAAATCGAGCACGCGCCGAATGCCCGCCCCCTGTGATGAAATTGTCATTGAACTTGGATATGAAACGTTTCACTAAATCGTATCGACGCCGCCGAGGGCGGGTCGCCTGAAGGGGGCTTGAACATGAAGACGTCCATCTGGCTGGCTTCGAGCGCGCTGTGCCTGGTCATGGCCGCGCCCGCCATGGCCCAGCAGACCGCTCCGGCGCCTGAGACCGTCGACGAGGTGGTGGTCACCGCCGAGCGCTTCGGTTCGGGCCTGGCCCGCGCCACGTTCACGATCGGCGCCGAGGATATCCAGGAGCGTCCGCTGGGCGCCGAGATCACCCAGGCCTTGGTCAAGGTTCCGGGCGTGCAGGTGTCGACCGGCGACAGCCGCGGCGGCAGCTTCTCGTTCGAGATCTATATGCGCGGCCTCAGCGACGAGCAGGTCGGCCTGACCCTGGACGGCATCCCTACGGGCGACAGCCGCTTCAACGGCGGCTCGCCGCCGCAGCGCTTCATCGAAAGCAGCAACATCGGCCGGATCACCGTCTCGCAGAGCGCAGGCGACATCGGCGCGCCGTCGCGCTTCGCCCTGGGCGGCTTCATCGACTTCGTCACCGACGCTCCGCGCAAGGACTTCGGCGCGACGGTCGAGGCCGGCCTCGGCTCGTTCGACTTCCGCCGCATCTACGCCCGCATCGACAGCGGCGAGATCGCGCCCGGCCTTTCGGGCTACTTCACCTATTCGCACCAGGAAAACGACGTCTGGGCCGGACGCGCCAGCCGGGGCTCTGAGCGTGACCACTACGAGCTGAAGGTCGTGAAGGACTTCGACAACGGCTCGTTCGTGAAGGCTCGCGTCTCGTACAACGACCAGACCGACAACGACTTCAATATCGTCACCAAGGGCGAATTCGATACCGCGCCGCGCAGCGATCGGGCGCTGGACGCCGTCACCGGCATACCGGCCAAGGACATCGACTTCGGCGGCGCGCTGGGTGGTTGGCGCAAGGACTGGCTGGCCTATGCCAACAGCCACGTAGTGTTGAGCGACGCGATCAGCCTGGACGTCAATCCATACTACCAGAACCTGAAGGGCGAATCCTTCCGCTACCAGGACCGCCAGCGGGTCCTGACGGGCGGCGATCCGCGCGCCGTGACCAGCTACAACGCCAATGGCGGGGCTGTGCGGCCGACCCTGACTACGATCCGCAACAGCAATGTCGTCGGCGGTCCGGCCGACATGCGGGTGACGCCCCGCGACCGTGACCGCTATGGCGTGACCGGCGAGCTGAAGGCCCGGTTCGGCGCCCACGCCCTGCGCTTTGGCGGCTGGTGGGAAGGCGGCGACTCCACGGAGAAGCGGAACTTCTACCCTATCCTCAACTCGGCCCAGAGCATCGCCTACGACCGCGGCAAGCTGAACTATGTCGAGTACGAGCGCAGTGCGTCGGTCGAGACCACCATGCTCTACGCCCAGGACGAACTGCGGGCCTTCGACGACCGGCTGAAGGTCGACCTCGGCGTCACCTGGTACAACGTCAAGTACGACGCCAAGTCGCCGCTGGAGTACAAGGCCAACGTCAAGTTCTCGCAGCATTCGGACCTCAATCCCAAGCTCGGCGCGACCTACAAGGTGGCCGACGCCTGGGAGCTGTTCGGCGGCTATGCCAAGAACTTCGCCGGCATCCCGGAGGACGCCTTCCTGGGCTCGACGGCGGTGATCAATCCCAAGGACCTGACCCCGGTCTCGACCGAGAATGTCGACCTGGGCCTGCGCTACGTGAAGCCGAACATGGCCTTCTCGATCCAGGCCTATGACGTCGCGCTGAAGAACAATGTCGGCATCGTGCCGCGCGACCCGACCGCGACTCTGGATCCGCAGGAAGTCGTGCGCGGCAATGTCGCGACCAAGGCCGTCAACATCGCCGGGATCAAGACCAAGGGCGTCGAGCTGACCGGCTACTACGACTTCGGCGTGGTCGACCTCTATGGCTCGTATTCGCGCCAGGACGCCAAGCACGACAACCCGGCTGTCGGCAGCGCCGCGCGGGCCGCCCTGGCCGCCGTCGCCGTGATCGGCGGGGCCGGCGTGCGCGATATCCCCAAGGACAGCGTCTACGGCCAGGTGGGCTGGAAGCCGCTGGCCGGGCTGAAGATCGACGCTAATGTTCGCTATGTCGGCAAGCGCGTCGGCGGCCACATCGTCGCCCCGACCACCTTCCAGGAGCTGGGGGTCGAGATGCTGGACGCCTACACCTTGGTCGGGCTGACGGCGACCTATGACCTGAAGCGGGCCGGGGTTCCGGACCTGCGCTTCCAGTTCAACGTCGATAACCTGTTCGACAAGGAATACATCGGCGCGGTCAGCGGCTCGACGGCCACCCAGCCGGAGTTCGGCTACACCGCCGCCACGCCGAACAACCGCACCCTGGACCGCTACTTCGTCGGCGCGCCGCGCACCTACACCTTCTCGGTGAAAGCGCGGTTCTAGGCAGGATTTCGCGGGCGTTTTCTCCCCTTGTTAAGCGCCTGCGGAAGGGGCGGGTCATCAGACCCGCCCCGATCCTTGACCCATTTCTTGACGCCGGCCATGAAAGGTTTCACGTCCTGGCTATCTCCCGCCGGAAACCCCGCATGGCCAAGAGCGAAGACTTACCGCGCCGCGCCACCTTGAAAGAGGTCGCCAAGGCCGCCGGCGTGTCGCTGGCCAGCGCGTCCTACGCGATCAATGGCGCGGGCTCGGTGGGCGAGGCGACGCGAGAGCATATCCTGAAGGTCGCGGCCGAGCTGGGCTATCGGCCCAACCAGAGCGCCAAGGCCATGAAGACCGGCAAGACCGGCGCCATCGGCCTGATCCTGCCGGACCTGACCAACCCGTTCTTCCCCAGCCTGGCCCAGGTGGTGATCCAGGCCGCGCGGGCTCACGGCTACAGCGTCTTTCTCACGGACACCGAAGGCTCGGCCGAGGCCGAGGAGCGGGCCGTGAACCTGATGATCGACCATGGAGTCGACGGGGTGATCTGGTTTCCGATCGCCGACGATGGCCCGGTCGGCAAGTTGATCGAGGGCGTGCCCACCGTCGTGCTCGACCGCAACCTGCCGGGCTACGACGTCATCCAGGCTGACTATGCCGACGGCGGGCGGCTGGCGGCCGAGCACCTGCTGGCGGCGGGCCATGTGAACATCGGGGTGATCTCCGGCCCGCACGCCGCCTCCAGCGCCCGCCAGCGGGCCGAGGCGGCGATCAGCGCGGTGCGCGAGCGGGGCAACCTCGTCTGGCACGTCCACAACGCCTATTCGCTGGACCTGGAGCCCGAGGTCGCCAAGGCGCTGGAGAGCCGCACGGCCACGGCGGTGATCACCGGCGCCGACCTGATCGCCATCGGGGCCATGCGCCACATCCGGAGCATGGGCCTGGTCGTGCCGGACGACGTCTCGGTCGTGGGCTTCGACGACATCCCCTGGGCCCAGCTGCACACGCCGGCCCTGACCACGATCGACATGCCGGTGGAGGACATGGCCGCCGCCGCCGTCGAGGCCCTGATCCGCCGGATGAGCGCCCGGGGCGAGCCGCGCCGGCGGGTGGTGTTCAATGTCGAGCTGATCTCGCGCGACAGCGTGCGTGTCCTTACGTGAGCGCGCTGCTCGGCCTCGCCCTGGCGCTGAAGTTGCTGGCGAGCTTCGAAGTCCCTCAAGGCCTGGCCGTCGACGGCGCGCCGTTCGGCGGGATCTCCGGGGTCGACTACGACCGACGCTCGGGCGCGTGGCTGATGATCTCCGACGACCGCTCGGACAAGGCCCCGGCGAGGATCTTCGTCGGGCGGCTGGACGCCCAGGGGCTGACCGTCACGCGCCAGGTCCCGCTGCGCCGCGAGGACGGCTCGACCTTCCCGTCGACCGCCAGCGCGGCGGGCGAACGGGCGGACGCCGAGGCGCTGCGGATCGATCCGCTGGGCGGCGACCTGCTGTGGACCACCGAGGGTGACTCCGCTCGCGGCTTCGATCCGGCCGTGCGGCGCATGGACCGTGCGGGCGCGGCCAAGGAGGCGATCCCGACACCGTTCCGCTTCAGCCACGGCGCGCGGCCGAACCTGACCTTGGAGGGGCTGAGTTTCTCGCCGGACGGGCGTTGGCTGTGGCTCTCGATGGAGGCGCCGCTCGTTCAGGACGGACCGGTCAGCACGGTCGGCGGCGGCGGCCTGACGCGGATCACCCGGCTGGATCGCCAGGGCAAGGTCGCGGCCCAATACGCCTACCGCCTCGACCCGATCCAGGCCGCGCCCGCCAGGCGCGGCGACAACGGGATCAGCGAGATCCTGGCGCTCGACGCCAACCGCCTGCTGGTGCTGGAGCGGTCCGGCGTCGAGGACGCCAAAGGGCGCTTTGCCTATCACTGCCGGCTCTATGTCGTGGACGTGCGGGGGGCGCGGGACGTGGCCGGCCGCGAGCGGCTGGACGATACCGTCCGGCCACTGATCAAGCGGCTAGTGGTCAACTTCGATCGCCTCGCGAACGTCCCGACCAGCAATCTCGAGGCCATGGCCTGGGGGCCATCGCGCGAGGGCCATCGGACCCTGGTGCTGATGTCCGACGACAATTTCGACCCGGCCGCGCCGACGCGAATCTTGGTGTTCGCCGTCACCAGTCGCCGTTGACCGCTTGCCAGACGGCCAATGCGGCCGGGTCGCGGAAGGCTTGGTCAGCGCCGGCCAGCACGTGGCGCAGGCCGATGTCGACACCATCCGGATCAATCTGCGCTGAGCGGTCGGCGCGGTTGCTCGTCATGTCCAGCCTGTCGATGAAGAGCTGCGCGACCCGCACGCCAAGCGGTGCGAACCAGGCCCGGTTCAGCTGTGCCGCCGCCAGGGCCGCGCGGTGGGCCGCGTCGTTCTCGTCGCCGAACGGCGCCAGGGCGCTCAGCGAGAGCGGATGGATGATCACGCCGCGCCCGGAGCGGGCCAAGGCGGGCGCGAGATCCCCGGTGGCTTTCAGGATCTCGGCGACGAAAGCGCGGCTCTCAGACAGGCTGTCGCCGGTCCAGGCCGGCAGAACCAGCAGCGACAGCTCGCCGGCTGGCTTCTGGTCGAAGCCGAGCAGCGACAAAGCCTTGCCGGCCGCGTGGCCGAAGGCGGTGTCGGGCGCCATGACGAGGGCGCGGAGATCGGAGGCTGCGATCATGGTCGGTCTTGTCTGGTCGCGACTTCAGCCGGCAGGCCTAGGCGGCGAGGGCCAGGGTCCGGCGCCAGCGGTGCGGCGGCATGCCGACCGTCGCAGAGAACACCCGCGAGAAGTGGGCCTGGTCGGAGAAGCCGCATTGCAGGGCGATCTCGGCCAGGCCAAGGCGGCCTTCCAGCATCAGGCGCTGGGCCCGCTCGACCCGGCGGGCGCGCAGATAGTCGCCGGCGCACGCGCCGAAGCTGATCTTGAAGGCCCGCGAGAAGTGGCTGGTGCTCAGGCCCACGCGCGCGGCCAGGTCGGAGACCCGCAGGGACTCGCCGCAGCGCGCCTCGATCTCCGCCTTGATCCGCAGGGCTTGCCAGGGGGCGAGGCCCCCAATGTGCGGCGCGGTCCGGACCGGCGGCGCCTGTTGCAGCACCCGGCGGGCGCGCTCGGCCAGCTCGTCGCGCAGGCGGGCATCGAGCCGGTCGGCGATCTCCGGCGTCAGGATGAAGTTCGCCAGGACCATGGCGTCGGTGAGCGGGGGCGGGGTCGTGGAAATGTGCATGGCCGTCGGACCTTCCAGACTGTGTGGCGAGATCGGACAGCGTTGCGCTTCCGACCGTGCAAGCAGTCTGGCGCCCCTCGTCGGAGAAGGAATTCACCCCTAGGTATGGGGTGGCCGACTTAATTCGCCGCGGCGGGGCTGCGGGGCAGGGTGAAGGCGATGGTCGCCCCCGAACCGACGTTGTTGGCCGCTGAAATTCGCCCGCCCAGGCCCTCGATGATCGAGCGCGAGATCGACAGGCCCAGGCCCACGCCGTCGGGCTTGGTGGTGAAGAACGGCTCGAAGATTCGTCCGGGTTCGCCGCTGATGCCAGGGCCGCTGTCGGTCACCGCCACGCGCAGGAAATCGCCGTCGGCGGAGAGGGTGACGTCCAGCTCGCGCCGCCGCGAGGCCTGCATGGCCTGAAGGCCGTTGATCAGCAGGTTGACCACTACCTGCTGGATCTGGACGCGGTCGCCGATCACCGAGGGCAGCTCGTCGGCGATCACGCTGCGGATCGTGGCCCGCGCCGCCTTGGCCTCGCGCTGGACGAGGGAAAGGGACTCCCGCAGCAACTGGGCCAGGTCGACCGGCTCCACCTGGCCGGCGGACTTGCGCGACAGGTTGCGGACGCCGGCGATGATATCGGCGGCCCGGCCGCTGTTGCTCAGGATGTGGTCGAGGCAGGTCTGGGCCTCGGCCACCTCGGGCGCGTCGCGGTTCAACCAGCGCTTGGCCGACTTGCCGTAATTGATGATCGCCGCCAGGGGCTGGTTGACCTCGTGGGCGATCGAGGCGGCCAGCTGGCCCAGGATCGAGACCCGGCCGGCGTGGGCCAGCTCGGCCGAGGCGTGCTCCAGCCTGGCGCGGGCCGCGTTGCGCTCGGTGACGTCGAAAGCCATGACCAAGACGCGCGACCAGGGCTCGCCGCCCTCGACCAGGGTGATCCGCAGCACCACGTCGATCGGACGGCCGGTGCGCGTGGTCAGCCGGGTCTCGCTCTCGGCCATGGTCGCCCCCTCGGCGAGGGCGCAGAAGATGTCGTGCAGGGCGTGCTGGGCTTCCTCCGGATAGCTGCTGATCAGGCTGCCGCCGATTACCCCCTCGGCGCTGGCCGCCTCGAACAGATCCAGCGCCGCCTGGTTCAGATCGCGGATATTGGCCAGGCTCGCCGCCTCCCGAACCGCGTTCGGGTCGTCGGGCAGGCGCTGGGCCAGCTGCGTCAGGTCGGGGGAAGTTTCCAGCAGGCGACGACGCACGGCCGACCAGTCCGACTCCCAGGCCGCGAAGCCGGCGGCGTTGAACATGGCGCGATAGCGCTGCTCGGACATCTCGCGCTCTGCCTCGACGCGGCGCTGCTCGGTCAGGTCCGCGCTGGTCTCGATGATGCCGACAGGCCGGCCGTCGGGATCACGGCGCAGCAGCCAGCGGCTGGCCAGGACAAGGCGCGAGCCGTCGCGCCGCGTGCGGACGACCTGGCCGGACCACTGGCCCTCGCGTTCCAGGGCCTCGGTCACGACCGCAGCGGGGAACTGGCAGTTCAGGAGCTGATTGCCGAACGCCCCGACCGCCTCCTTGCGGGCGAAGCCGTACAGCGCCTCGGCGCCGTCGTTCCAATAGACGATGCGATCCTGGGAATCGCGGATGATGACCGTGTCGTGGGTCAGCTCCAGCATCCGCGCCTGCTCGGCCAGGGTCAGGCGGGCCGACCAGTCTCGCAGCGACAACAGGGTCGTGGCGATGATCGCCACCAGGCTGACGCCGAACCGGACAGCCGCGCCGTCCAGTGGTCCCGAGCGATGGTTGGCCACGAAGGCGATGATGGTCAGCAGCGCGGCGATGACGCCGGACGAAACGACCAGGCGCCGTCCGCCCGTCTGGGCGACCAGCAGCACCACGGCGATGTAGAGCACCGCCACCGCGCCTTGCAGGGCGGTGAGCAGGTCGGCCGCGAAGATGCCGGCGGCGGTCAGGCCCGCCACCCCGATCAGCCAGCGATTGACGTTCCGCCGAGGCTCAGAGCCCGCCATGCAGCTTTCCCGATGTGCGCCCTGAGGGGCTAGGCGTGACCATATCGTGCGGCGCCGCTGTCGCGCACGCCCAGAGTCTCGGCCATGCGGACTAGGTCGGCCAGCGAGGGCGCCCGCATCTTCCGCATCAGGTTGCCGCGATGGATCTTCACGGTCACTTCGCTGAGCGCCAGCTTGGCCGCGATCTGCTTGTTCATCAGTCCGGCCGTGACCAGGCCCATGACGTCGCGCTCGCGCGGGGTCAGGCTGGCATAGAGGGCCTTGAGGCTGTCGTCGGTGTGTTCCCGGGCGCGGCGTTCCTGGTCGCGCTTCACCGCCTCGCTGACGGCGGTCAGCAGGGCGTCGTCGACGAAGGGCTTGGCCAGGAAGTCCACCGCGCCGGCCTTCATGCCGCGCACGGTCATGGGGATGTCGCCGTGGCCAGTGATCAAGATGACCGGCACGCGGGCGTCGGCCTCCAGCAGGGCCTGCTGGAACTCCAGGCCGTCGGCGTTCTTGAGGCGCACGTCCAGGATCAGGCAGGCGGCGGAGTCGGCCTCGTCGCACGCCATGAATTCATCGGGACTGGCGAACGTCCCCACACGGAAGTCGGCCGAGCGCAGCAGGGCGTCCAGCGACCCGCGCACCTCGGCGTCATCGTCGATCACGCAGACCAGCGGCTTGTTGGTGTCGGTGTTCTTCATGCTCGCCTCCTCCCCAAGGGCGCTCAAGACATCAGATCTTGCGGAGGGCCGCCTCGATGGCCTCGAACAACACGTCCGGATCAACGGGTTTGGTCAAGAACTCGACAACGCCGAACGCCTCTGCGCGCGCTCGGGCGGCTTCGGTCGGGAAGGCGGTCATGACGATTACCGGGGGCGTCGCGCCCCGCGCGGCCAGGGCGTCCAGCAGGGCCAGGCCATCCATGTCGGGCATGTGCAGGTCGGTGATCACGCAGTCGCTGGGTCCGGTGTCGTCGAGGAACTCGCGCGCGCCCGCAAAGCTGCGCACGGCCATCCCCGCCGAGCGAAGGAAGTTCTGCAGGCTGGCCCGAACCTCGCCGTCGTCGTCGATCACTGAGATGGTCTGACCGTGACCCAAGGCGTGTCCTCTTCACTGTCGGCCCGCCCGTCGGCGCGCCGGTACTGCACTCGACCAAGACCTGCGCGTCTCCGCCCTCGCGCACCATGATACTAAGGTATGGGTTAGGGGCGACCGGCCCAAGATAGGCCCCATGCGTAGATATTATAGGCGGGGGCGGCCGGCGCGAGCAGGATGTCTCTCGAGGCCGCGACCGATCCCCGGCAAGCGGCTTCCGAAGCGCCGATCCCGAGAAGCCTGGCCCATCCCCCCATGCGGCCAAGGCTGACGCCCAATCCGCCGCCGGCCCCTCCGGCGGCGGCGGGATCCGCGAGCTTCGCGCGCCGCGTCCGACTCCTCCTCCCCCGTCGGACGCGGCGCTCCCACTGTGCTTGCACGATATTGCAAGTCAATCGCAATTAGGCCATAGCCCGTCACTTCGACGGGGATGACCATGCGACTTCACTTTTCGCGCGCCGGCTTGCGTGGCGCGCTGCTTTCCACACTCAGCCTGCTGGCCATGACGGCGGCTCACGCTCAGGACGGGGCGCGCGATACGGACGTGGACCAGGTGGTGATCACCGCCGCCCGCACCATCCTGCCCGCCAGCGCGCTGCCGCTGACCGTCGATGTGATCGACCAGGCGACGCTGAGCCAGCAGGTCGCGATCAGCGGCTCGATCGTCGACGCCGTCTCGACCCTGTCGCCGTCGTTCTCACCCACCCGCCAGAAGCTGTCGGGGGCGGGGAAACCTTGCGCGGCCGCTCGCCGCTCTACGCCATCAACGGCATCCCGCAGTCGACGCCGATCCGCGACGGCTCGCGCGACGGCTACACCATCGACCCGTTCTTCATCGACCGCGTCGAGCTGATCTACGGCTCCAATGCGCTGCAGGGCATCGGCGCCACCGGCGGCGTCGTGAACCAGGTCACCGTCGGTCCGCCCAAGCAGGATGGCATCTCGGGCCGGGCTCTGGTCCAGGCCTCGGCCGGCCATGACCTGGGCGACACGCTGGGCGGGAAGGTCGCCGGCCTGGTCGGCTGGCGCGGAGGGGCGTTCGACGCCACCGCTGGCGTCGCCTACGAGACCCGCGGCGCCTTCTACGACGCCAACGGCCGCCGCATCGGCATGGACAACGCCCAAGGCGACGTCCAGGACTCGCGGACCTTGTCGCTGTTTGGCCGCCTGGGTTGGCAAATCTCGCCCAGCACGCGCCTGGACATCGTCGGCAACCGCTTCGAGCTGAAGGGCGACGGCGACTATGTGACCGTCACGGGGACGGCCGTCGCGCCGACCGACGGCAATCGCCTGACCCGCCTGCCGACCACGGCCTATCGCGGCGTCCAGCCCGGCAAGCCGGCGGCCAACCGCGTCGAGACCCTGTCGGCGGCCCTGGTCAATGACGACCTCTATGGCGGCGTGCTGAACGCCCAGCTGTTCTTCAATCGCTCGCGCGACACCTTCGGCGGCGACGTGAACGTCACGTTCCAGGACGTCAGCATCGCCCCGAACAACACCCTGTTCGACCAGTCGTCGAACCGCTCGCGCAAGCTGGGCGCGCGGATCAGCTACGAGCGCGCCGTACCAGGGATCGAAGGCCTGACCGCCACGGCCGGCCTCGACGCCCTGACCGACACCACGGCGCAACTCCTGATCGACACGGGCCGCGCCTGGGTGCCGCCGACCAAGTTCGAGAGCCTGGCGCCGTTCATCCAGGGCAACTACGCCCTGCTGGACGGCAAGCTGCGCCTGGCCGGCGGCGTACGCTTCGAGAACGTTCAGCTGAAGGTCGACGACTTCACCACCCTGGCCTCCTACGGCTCGCGCAAGGTGGGCGGCGGCGAGCCCGAATTCAGCGCCACCCTGCTGAACGGCGGCGCCGTGTTCGAACCCGTGAAAGGTGTGCGCCTCTATGGCAGCTATGCCGAGGGCTACACCGTGCCGGACGTTGGCCGCATTCTGCGCGGCATCAATGTCGCCAATGTCGACGTCGACACCTACCTGTCGATCGAACCGATCGTGTCCAATAACCGCGAGGTCGGGGCCGAGCTGAAGCGCGGCCCGTTCGACGCCAGCGTCGCCTATTTCTGGTCGAAGTCGAAGCTGGGCCAACTTTTGGTCAAGAACGCCGGCGGCATTTTCGACGTCCGACGCCAGGGTGTGGAGATCGAAGGTCTGGAGGTCAATGTGAAGGCCCGCACCCCGATCCAGGGTCTGGATGTCTCCACCGGCTATGCCCGCCTGCGCGGCGAGACCGACACCAATGCCGACGGCAAGGTCGACACCGACCTGGACGGCGCCAACATCTCGCCCGATCGCCTGAACGTCGCGGCTGACTACCAGACGGGCAACTGGGCCCTGCGCGTGCAGGTCCAGAAGTACATCAAGCGCGACATGCAAGCGGCCCTGGTGAAGGACGACTTCGACGGCTACACGGTCGCCGACGCCTTCGTACGCTACCGGCTGCCGGTCGGGGCCGTGTCGCTGGGCGTCCAGAACCTCTTCAACACGCAGTACATCTCGTACAATTCGGACACGACCTTGCCGGCCAAGGACAAGTTCTACGCCGGCCGTGGCCGCACCGCGACGCTGGGTTGGGAAACGCGCTTCTGATGACAACCCTGCGCCTGCTGCACCGCTGGACGGGCGGCCTGATCGGTCTCCTGCTGGCGCTCCTGGGCTTCACCGGCGTGTTGCTGGTGCACGAGGACGCCTACCTGCGCGCCACCGTGCCCCACGCCGCCGACGCCCAGCGGCAGGACGCGGCGACCCTGGGGGCGATGGCGACCAAGGTCTTCGCCGCCGAGGATCGCCCACGCTCGATCGTGCTGGCGACGGAGCGGATGGGTCTGCACAAGCTGGCCTACAAGACCGAGCAGAAGGCCGCCTACGCCGACCAGGACGGCGACATCGTCCAGGCCTGGACCTCCAACTGGTCGCGGCCGGAGGTGTGGATCTTCGACTTCCACCACCACCTGTTCAACGGCGACACGGGCGAGGTCATCGGCGGGATCGCCGGCCTGGCGGGCCTGGGCTTCGTGGTCACCGGCCTGATCCTGTGGTGGCCGACACGGCGGATGTTCCATCTCCGCCCGTGGCCTCGGATGATGAAGCGGGCGGCGATCGTCCATCATCACCGCGACCTTGGAGCCTTGATCGCTCCGCTTTTGATCCTGTCGCTGACAACGGGCGCGGCGATGAACCTGAAGTGGTTCTCCAACGCCCTGCGCGCGCCGTTCACCCCGCCGGCGGTGATGGAAAAGGCCTCGGCGGCGCCGAAGATCAAGGGCGGCAAGCTGGCCAAGGATCTCGACTGGGCCAAGATCATCGGCGCCGCCCAGGCCCGCTTCCCCGACGCGGAGGTGCGGACCATCGCCTTGCCCCAGAAGAAGGGCGGGCTGGTCGCGATCCGCCTGCGTCACCGGGCGGAGTGGCTGCCGAACGGCCGCTCGATGGCCTGGTTCGACCCGGCCACCGGCGCGATGGTCGCCAGCCGCGACGCCCAGGCCCTGCCGCTGGGCTCGCGCATCGCCAATGCCGACTTCCCGCTGCACGCAGCCAAGGTCGGCGGGCTGGCCTATCGACTGGTGATGACCGTCTCGGGCCTGACTCTGGCCCTGCTGGGGTCGCTGGCGGTGGTGACCTTCTGGGGCAATCCGGCCGGAACGCCCAAGCGTCGACGCCCGAAAAAGCCGGTCGGCGGACAGACGGAAGAGGGCCCCGGCCTTCGGGCCTAGAAGCGGAACTGGACGATGGCCATGCCGAAGTCGACGTCGTGTCCGCCGGCCGCCTTCACCGCCGCGCCGGCTTCGGCATGGACGGCCTCCAGCGAGAGCTTGACGTTGCGGGTGACCTGCCAGCCGAGGTCGGCCTGCCAGTCCTCGCTGACCGCCTTGGCGGTCGAGGCGCCGCCGCCCGACAGCACCGCCAGCGGCTGCAGGTAGATGGCGTCGCGGCCGGCCTGCCGGCGGCGACCGGTGTGGCTGACCTCGACCGAGACCGACTTGGTGGGCGCTGCGCCCAGGGCGATCCGCCAGGCCGAGAGATTGCTCCAGGCGACCAGCCCCGCCTCGCTGAAATAGGCCCCCTTGGGGAACAGCGGGTTGAAGGTCTTCAGCTTGCCGTCGGCCGGATCGTCGTCGCCGGACCCGATGTCGCGGCGTACGGAGAGGCGCGGCTTCCAGGGCGCGGCGAAGGTGTAGCCCGCGCCGGCCGAGCCGCCCCAGGCGCGGATGTCCTGGCCGGCGAAGCGGCCCCGCTGGGCCATGCCCTCGACCTCGTAGTCGATCGCGCCGGTCCTGCCCGCCAGCCGGGCGCCGACACTGCGGCGGCGTTCGTCGCCGGTGACGGTCGCGAAGCGGACGCGGTCGCGGTCGAGGTTCAGGCTGTAGACGTCCAGGCTGGCGCTCTTGCCTACCGGCGCGGTGGCGTAGACGCCCCAGAAGACCTGACTGGCGTTGTAGCTGTCGTTGAAGGCGCCGGGTTCGATCGCGATCGGGTGGGTGTAGAAGGCGTCGACCTTCAATCCCTTGCCGGCATAGGTCAGCCGCCCACCGTCGAAGCTCTGGCGGATGTTGGGTCCCTCGCGCACCGAGAGGAAGCGCTGGGTGGGGTTGAAGCTCAGCTCCTGGCGGCCCAGGCGCAGGCGCCAGTGCTCGGCGGGCGTGAGGTCGACGAACAGCACCTGGGCGTCCAGTCCGTCGCGGTCAGTGATGGCCGGCGCCTCGCGCTTGTCGAGGTCGCGATGCAGGCCAAGCTCGCCATAGACCCGGATGGCGGAGTTCAGATGCAGGTCGGCGCTGACCAGGCCCCGGAAGAGTTCGAAGGTGTCGGCTTCGGCGCCGCCGACGCCGAAGCGCGGAGCGTCGATCGTGTCGACCCGGACGCGCGCCTCGCCGCCGAGCGACAGATAGGCTTCCTGGCCCAGCGGGATGTAGCGCAGTGGGTCGAGACCGGTCAGGTTCGGCGCGGACTTCAGGTAGCCATAGTCCTCGTCGGATCGGACCAGCTTGAACGCTGGCGGCTCGGCCGCCTGGGCCGCCCCAGTGGCGAGAGGGCCGGTCAGCAGGGCCGCCGCCAGAGCCGCCGCCCTCATGCTTGCACCGGGCGCGGCGCGCGGGCGTAGAGGCCGCCCAGGATCGCGACCACCACAGCCGCCGGAAGCAGGCTCCAGGGGCCGGCCAGGATCACGCCGACCGCCCCGCCGATCGCGCCGACCGCGAAGGCGCCGACCGGCGGCCAGGTCTTGACGATCCGGGCGCGCAAGGCTTCATCCAGGCCGTTCTTCGAGGTTAGCAGGTCGACCAGGTCGATGGCGATCTGGGTGACGTTGCCGGTCATGATGGTGGTCGGGGCGAGGTGGCTGAACACCACCCGCGCACCGACGTTCTGCACGGCCATGGCGCAGACGCCCACCAGGCCCGCCAGCATCACCGCCGGCTGGTCGGCGTTGTCGGCCGGCAGGGCCGCGACGGTCAGCAGCATGAAGACCAGCAGCATGGCCGCCTGCAGCAGCAGCACCGCCGCCTCGCTGGCCTGGCCGTGCGCCCGGCGTCGGCAGATCAGGACATAGGTCGCGGCCGCCGCGGCGATGAACACCGGCAGGGACAGCAGCTTGGTCGCTATGCCTTGGCCGCCGCCGGCCAAGGAGACGCCCAGCATGACGAGGTTGCCGGTGGCGTGGTTCACGAACAGGCCGAACAGCAGGACGAAGCCGACCACGTCGACATAGCCGCCGACCAGGGCCATGCCGATGCCAGTGGCCGCGCTCAGGGAGGGAGACGGCGCGCTCATGCCCGCTTCTCCCGCTCGACCAGGATCGCCGCCAGCATGAAGCCGCCGATCAGGCCGATGTGCTCAAGGAAGGTGTTGAGCGCGTGGAAGCGCTCCACCGGATCGGCGACCGTCCAGTAGGGGTGGGCGATCAGGGTGGCGAAGGCGGTGAAGACGCCCAGGGCGCCGGCCGCCAGCCAGCCGGCCTGGCCCAGGATCAGCGCGATCGAGCCGCCCAGCTGCACCAGCACGGTGGCGGCCACGACCAGCCAGGCCGGCTTGAGGCCGAAGTGGGCGGCCTCGGCCAGGGCGCCGTGCAGGTCGGTCAGCTTGGCGATCCCGCTCCACCAGTAGGGCAGGGTCAGGACCGCGCGGGCCAGGGTTCCGAACGCCGTCGAGCGCAGGAGGGCGGAGAGGGGAGCGGGCGTGGCCATGGTCACACCGCCCAGCAGCCGCAGCCCATGGCGCCCCAGAAGGAGCGCGCATCGCTGGTCGGGGCTTCACGGGTGTAGGCCGAGGCGTGGTCATGGCCGTGGACGTTGCAGCTGCTGGCGCAACCGCAGGCGCTGGCCAGGGCGCGGGCGTGACCACGCGAGCGCTCCTGATAGCCGCCGAAGGTCCGCACCGGCGACCAGTCGGGCATCGGCGGCGGCAGGGACGGGGCCAGCTTGTCATACTCGCCCTGGCCATGGACGACCTTGCCGCCCAGCAGGGTCAGCACTGACGACAGGTGGGGGATCTCGTCTTCCGGGACCGTCATGTAGTCGTCGGCCAGCACGGCCAGATCGGCGAGTTGACCGACGGCGATCTGGCCCTTCTTGCCCTCTTCGTTCGAGAACCAGGTATTGGCGGTGGTCCACAGGCGCAGGGCCTCCTCGCGGTCGAGGCGATTGGCCGGCGGATAGAGGCGCGTGCCGCCCACCGTCTTGCCGGTGACCAGCCAGTTCAGCGAGACCCAAGGGTTATAGCTGGCGACGCGGGTCGCGTCGGTGCCGGCGCCGACGGGGATGCCGGCCTTCAGCATCTTGTTGATCGGCGGCGTCGCCTCGGCGGCCTTGGCCCCGTAGCGCTCCATGAAGTACTCGCCCTGGAAGGCCATGCGGTGCTGCACGGCGATGCCGCCGCCCAGGGCCGCGATGCGGTCGATGTTGCGGTCGCTGATGGTCTCGGCGTGGTCGAAGAACCAGTGCAGGCCGTCGAACGGCATGTCGCGGTTGACCTTCTCGTAGACGTCCAGCGCCCGCGAGATCGTTTCGTCATAGGTGGCGTGCAGCCGCCAGGGCCAGCGGTTCTCTACCAGGTGGCGGATCACCGGCTCCAGGTCGCTCTCCATGTTCGCCGGCATCTCGGGACGCTCGACGCGGAAGTCCTCGAAGTCGGCGGCGCTGTAGACCAGCATCTCGCCCGCGCCGTTGTGGCGGTACTTGTCGTCGCCCTGGCCCGGCTTGACCTGCTTGGACCATGACTGGAAGTCGGACAGCTCGGCCTTCGGCTTCTGGGTGAACAGGTTGTAGCTGATGCGCAGGGTCAGCTGGTCGTCGGCGTGCAGCTTCTCGACGATCTCGTAGTCGTCGGGATAGTTCTGGAAGCCGCCGCCGGCGTCGATCACGCCGGTCACGCCCAGGCGGTTCATCTCGCGCATGAAGTGGCGGGTGGAGTTCAACTGGTACTCGGGCGGCAGCTTGGGACCCTTGGCCAGGGTGGCGTAGAGGATCGTGGCGTTGGGCTGGGCCAGCAGCAGGCCCGTGGGCTCGCCCGAGGCGTCGCGCTGGATCTCGCCGCCCGGCGGGTTGGGCGTGTCCTTGGTGTAGCCGACGGCGCGCAGGGCGGCGCGGTTGAGCAGGGCGCGGTCATAGAGGTGGAGGATGAACACCGGCGTCTCGGGCGCGGCGGCGTTGATCTCGTCCAGGGTCGGCAGGCGCTTCTCGACGAACTGGTGCTCGGTGAAGCCGCCGACCACGCGCACCCACTGCGGCGGCGGAGTATTGGCGGCCTGCTTCTTCAGCATGGCCATGGCGTCGGCCAGGGTCGGCACGCCGTCCCAGCGCAGTTCCATGTTGTAGTTCAGCCCGCCGCGGATGATGTGCATGTGGCTGTCGATCAGGCCCGGGATAACCCGGCGACCCTTAAGGTCGATGATCGTCGGGTTCGGGCCGGCGGCGGCGCGGACCTCGCCCTCCTCGCCGACGGCGGCGAACTTGCCGTCGCGGACCAGGGCGGCGTCGGCGCGCGGATTGCTCCGATCCAGGGTCGTGAACTTGCCGTTGATGAGCAGCAGATCGGTCATGGGGCGCCTTTCAGCGAAAGCGGAACTTGAGAGAAATGCCGCGCCCAGCGCGACGGCTTGTCGACGATCGAGGGTCATGCCTGGCCCTCCGGAGTTTTGGGGTCAGGGCCGTCGCCCGCGGCGGCTTGCGGACCCAGGACCTGACCAGCGCACTCAGGGGTTTTCAGATAGGCCACGACCGGGGTCCTGGTCATCAGCCGTTTGGCGATCGGGACCGCCTGTTCGCCCAGCAGCATGCCCATCAGGCCCAGCAGGGCGATGGCCGGCGGAGCGGGCGAGCGCACGCCGAGCAGCGAATAGATCACGCCGACGAGCAGGCCGACACCGAGGGAGAGCAGGTAAGGTTTCATGGCCGACATCCGTGAACGGGAAGTGGAGGCGGGGTCTTGTAGATCCCCGCCTCGAAACGGACGTCAGGCGGCGTGGCCTTCCGACGCGCCGAACATGGTCTTGGCGTAGGTGATGCCCAGGCCGTAGGCGCCGCCGTAGGTGCGGGCGATGCCGGTGGTCAGCTCGTAGGTCTCCGAACGGGCCCAGTCGCGTTGCAGCTCAAGCAGGTATTGCAGGGAGGTCATCGGGCGCGCGCCGGCCTGGACCATGCGATCCATGGCGCGGTTGTGGGCTTCGGCCGAGACGTCGCCGCAGGCGTCGGCGATGACATAGACCTCGAAGCCCTGGGCCAGGGCCGACAGGGCCGGGCCGACGATGCAGACGCTGGTCCACAGGCCGGCCAGCACGATGCGCGGCTTGCCGATCTCATTGACCTTGGCGATGACATTGGCGTCTTCCCAGGTGTTCATCGAGGTGCGGTCGAGGGCGGCGACGCCCGGGAAGGCGTCCTTGAGCTCGTCGAACATCGGACCCGAGAAGCTCTTCTCGGCGACCGTGGTCAGGATGGTCGAGACGCCGAAGCCGGCGGCGCCGCGAGCGACCAGGGCGGCGTTGGTGCGCAGCTCGGTGGCCGAGATCGAGTGGGTCGCGAAAGCCATCTGCGACTGGTAGTCGATCATGATCAGGGTGTGGTCGGTCGGGGTCAGCAGTTGCGGGCCGGCGGTGGGCGTGGCGACGAGGGTCATGGGACTATCCTTTTTTGGGTTGTATGGAGGACCGTTCCCGGCCGCCCCGTTGTTCTGACAAGCTCACTTTGGCCGCGACGCATCGACGCATAAATGGAAATGATGGAAATCCATTGTTTCTAAAAATGCTCTCGTCGGCCGTGACGAAATAGGCGTGTTCAGGCTACGGACAGCCGCCGCTTTCCGCTCTGCGGGACGTGCCGCCTTTTGAACGGATGCGCCCTGAAACGCGGCGGTCGAAGACAGAGCGCGGGCCGAGGCGCTCGCGCACGACTGTCACAAAACCGCAGTACGGGTCCGCCTCGAACTGTACCGGGAGACAATGATGCTGAGCCTGCTTCTGGCCCTCGTGGCGGCCGAACCCAGCGCCCAAGCCGCGCAGATGCAGGCGGCGCGGATGAACGACATCCTCGCGGTCGGCACGCACAATTCCTACAAGGCCGCGATCCCGGCCGAGGAGATGGCGGCCATGCTGGCGTCGGCCGGGCCGGGAGCTTTGGGCCTGGACTACAGCCATCGTCCGCTGGCGGAGGAGCTGGACGCCGGCGCCCGTCAGCTGGAGCTGGACGTCGTCCGCGATCCGCAAGGCGGGCGCTTCGCCCAGCCCAAGACCGCATTCGGCAAGGGTATCGTTCCGACCCCCGCCTGGGCGGCGGCCATGGCCAAGCCTGGCTACAAGGTCATGCACATGCAGGACGTCGATTTCCGCACGACCTGCCCGACTTTCGTCGCGTGCCTGACGGAGATCCGCGCCTGGTCGAAGGCTCATCCCGATCACGCCCCGATCCTGATCCTGCTGAACGCCAAGGACGGTCCGTCCAGCTTCCCCGGCGGCGTCGAGGCCCTGCCATTTGACGAGAAGGCCTTCGACGCCCTCGACGGCGAGATCCGCTCGGTATTCGCCGAGGCCGAACTGATCACGCCCGACCAGGTCCAGGGCAAGCGCGCCACCCTGCGCGAGGCGGTGCTGGCCGACGGCTGGCCGGCGCTAGGCGCGGCGCGGGGCAAGGTGTTCTTCGCCCTCGACGAGAGCCCAAAGACGGTCACGGCCTATCGTGGGGCGCGCAAGTCGCTGGAAGGCCGGGCGATGTTCGTCAACACCGACGAGGCCTCGCCAGCCGCCGCCTACCTGACCCTCAACGACCCGGTCGGCGATCGCGCCCGCATCGCCGCCGCCGTGAAGGCCGGCTTCATCGTCCGCACCCGCGCCGACGCTGACACCGTCCAGGCGCGCAAGAACGACGTCACGATGCGTAGCGCCGCGTTCTCCAGCGGCGCGCAGTACGTCTCGACCGACTATCTGTGGGCCGACCCGCGCTTCGCGGGCGGCTACACGGTGCGCCTGACCGGCGGCGAGGCGGCGACCTGCAATCCCGTCCGCATGACCAAGGGCTGCGACGCGCCGTTCGACAGCGTGGCCGGGGCGCCGGCTCAAGGCTATCTGAACCCGGCCCAGCGTCCTGACCTGACCAGGACCCTGGCCGCCCCGCCGGCCGCCGGTTCGCCGCGCGCCATCGCCGACGCGGCCATCTTCGACCAGAGCCGGGCCCTAAAGGGCTCCGCTCGCTGGCAGCGGGCCACCGATGATGTCGACGGCTCCACCTGGAAGCACTTCTCTGAGGCGCTGGGGGTGACGATAGACCCGACCCAGGCCCCGATCCTCGCCGCCCTGCTGGAGCGCGCCGGCGATGATCGCTCGGTGGTCGGTGTGGCCAAGACCCACTGGGGGACCAAGCGACCCTATATCGGCAAGACCGACGCCCCCATTTGCGAGGCCAAGAGCGCCCACCTGGCCGGCAATCCGGACTATCCGTCAGGCCACTCGGCGTTCGGCATGCACGTAGCGATGATCCTGGCCGAACTGGCCCCCAGCCGCGCCGACGCGCTGTACGCCCGGGGCCGCGACTATGCCGAAAGCCGGTGGATCTGCGGCTCGCACAGCGTCAGCGCCGCCGAGGCCGGCATGCAGTCGGGCGCCACGATCTACGCCGCCGAGCACGTCTCGCCGTACTTCCGTCGTGACATGGAAGCGGCGCGCGCCGAGCTGGACTCGATCCTCTCCCAAGGCGGGGCGAAAGCGACCTCAACGGCCCGGCCGTGAAGTTTTGATGAAATCCACATATCGCCGCTGAGGGGGCGTCCGGGGCCGTCGTTGAAGCCGTCGGGGGCGTAGGCCGAACGAGCGCGTTCGGTCCTGCCGCCGTCGCAAACAACACCTCGGGGATTGAGCGGATGATCGGACTGAACTCGAACGGCGGCCGTGCGGGCCGCCTGGCCTGGCTGATGACCAGCTGCGCCGCCATCGGCCTGTTCTCGGCGACGGGCGCACAAGCCCAGGCCGTCGCCGCGGCGGCCGCCGACAACGCCCAGGTCGAGGAAGTCGTCGTCACCGGCAGCTATCGCCGCAGCCTGGAAAAGGCCGTGGACATGAAGCGCGAGACGACCGGCTTCTCGGACTCGATCGTGGCCACCGACGTCGCCAACTTCCCCGAGCAGAACCTGGCCGAGGCGCTGCAGCGCATGCCGGGCGTGACCATCGAGCGCAACAAGGGCCTGGGCGGCCGGGTCAGCGTCCGTGGCCTGCCCAGCGAGTTCACCTTCGTCACCATCAACAACCTGGCGACGGCCTCGGGCAGCGGCGGCCGTGACGTCGAGTTCGACATCTTCGCCTCGGAAGTCATCCAGCAGGTGACGGTGCAGAAGTCGCCGCGCGCCGCCGACGAGGAAGGCGGCATCGCCGGTTCGGTCTACATCTCGACGGCTCGCCCGTTCGACTACAGCGGCCGCAAGCTGATCGCCTCGACCGAAGGCGCCTACAACTCGATCTCCAAGAAGACCGACCCCAAGGTCGCCTTCCTGGCCAGCGACACGTGGGGGAACTGGGGCGGCCTGGTGTCGTTCTCGGCCGCGCGCCGTTCGAACCGCACCGACTCCAACTCGGGCATCAACTTCCGCCCGATGTTCCGCTTCCTGGAAGCCGGCGGCACGCGCGCCTCGCAGGCCGCCGCCGTCCTGGCCCGTGACGCCGGCGTCGTGGTCAAGAGCAACACCAATCGCGACGAGACCGGCCGCATCATCTTTCAGGACAAGGTCGGCGACCGCGCCTACATGAACACCCAGAAGCAGTGGGGCGGCACCGGCTCGCTGCAGTACAAGCCGTCGGCCAATTTCGACATCGCCTTCGACCTGATGCTGGGCGGCTATGACGCCACCGAGGACCAGTACGACGCGGCGGCCTATTCGGCCTCGAGCAAGAGCACGCTGGAGACCATCCACAGCTACGACAAGACCACCCTGGCCGACTACAACATGGTCGTGCTGCGCGACGTCTCCTACACCGCGACCCAGCACGAGATGCTCAGCAAGGAGCAGATCAACAAGACCGACTACGCCCAGTTCGGCTCGGAGCTGAACTGGCGCGGCGAGACCTGGAAGCTGCACGCCCTGGCCGGCTATTCGGGCGCCAAGAAGACGCTCGACTATTCGAACCTGAAGCACGTGGCCTACGCCCCGTCGCGCACCCGCTGGACGGCCACCGGCGGCGAGACGATCAAGAGCGCCAACCCGGCCTCGATCGATATGTACAATTCGCCGTCGAAGTACCTGTTCGAGGCCTATGAGACGACCCTCGAGAAGATCACCGACGACAAATACGCCGCCCAGGCGGACTACACGAAGGAGTTCGCCATCGGCTTCTTCCCGGCGCTGAAGACCATCCAGATCGGCGCCCGCTATACCGACAAATCGAAGGAGCGCCGCTACGGCGCGCTGAACATCCAGGGCCCCGGCCCGGGCAGCAGCGCCTACCTCAACACCCGCACCATGGCCGACAGCCCGCTGACCCCGATCGGCGATCTGGTTCCAGGCGGCGACTACACGGTCCGCGACCTGAACTGGAGCCAGATCTCCAACGACTACGCGCGCAAGACCTTCCGCTACGCCGGCTTCACCACGCCGTTCACGCCGGGCGACTACTACAAGGTCGATGAGAAGGTCACGAGCGTCTACGCCATGGCCGACCTCGGCTTCGACGTCGGCCCCGTGCCGGTCGCGGTGAACGGCGGCGTCCGCTACGTCGACACCTCGATCACCTCGTCGGGCTACCACCAGGTGCAGACGACGACCGGCGGCACCACCTACACCCCCGCGCCAGTGTCCAGCGACGGCAGCTACAACAAGCTGCTGCCCAGCGTGAACTTCACCGCCGACATCACCGACAGCATCGTGCTGCGCGGCGCGGCCTCGAAGACCCTCATGCGTCCGGCCCTGACCGACCTGGCCTACAAGCGCACCGCCAGCTTCAACTCGTTCCGCTTTACCGACGGCAATCCGGGCCTGAAGCCGACCTTCGCCGAACAGTACGAAGTGGGCGTTGAGAAGTACCTGCCGGAAGGCGGCCTGCTGGCGGTCTCGTACTTCAAGAAGAAGATCGAGGGCGTCGTCCGCCAGGCCCTGACGGGCACGGTCAAGGGCGTCACCAAGTACAACGCCAACGGCACGATCGACGGCGTCTACGACTTCGACGTCTACCAGCCGATCAACGCCGCCGGTTCGTACAATGTCGACGGCGTCGAGATGGTCGCCATCGTGCCGTTCGGCCTGTTCTGGGAGCCGGCCAAGGGCTTCGGGATCAACGCCAACTACACGATCCTGGACAGCTCGCTGAGCGGCCAGTCGCTGATCGGTATTCCGACCCCGCCGGTGGGCCTGGCCGACAAGGCCTACAACTTCACGCTCTACTACGAGAACGACAAGTTCCAGGCGCGCGTATCCTATAACTACAAGGGCAAGTACGTCGAAGGCATCGGCTACGAGATGTATCCGATCTGGCGCTCGGGCTACGGCCAGACCGACATCTCGATCAGCTACAACATCAACGAGCGCATCCAGCTGAGCCTGGAGGGGATCAACGTCACCGACGAGGTCACCAAGGGCTACACGATGGATCCGTCCTTCCCGACCATGTACGAGAAGTCGGGACGACGCTTCTCGCTCGGCCTTCGGATGAACTTCTGAGCCCGCTGGACGCCATCACCGGGCGCGCTCCCCCCTTCGCCGGGGGGAGCGCTTCGGCGCGTCCGCGCAAGGGGAGCGACTGGGGAAGCGGCATGACGGGCCTGCGCGCCGAACTGGTGGTGTTCCTCCAACGGCGCGGCCAGTCGCTGGAAGACGCCGAGGATATCGTCCAGGAGACCTTCGCGCGCTTCCATCGCGCTGGCCACGAGATCGGCCAGGCCGACAGCCGGCCGCTGCTGTTCGCCATCGCCAAGAACCTTCTGAAGGACCACTGGAAGCAGGCCGGCCGCGAGCGGGCCCGCACCCTGTGGCTCGATACCGACGACACGACCGCGGCCTGGGAGAACGCCCCCAGCGAGGATCCCGCCGCCGACCGCCGCTCGATCGCCCGCCAGGACCTGGCCGGCGTCGCCGCCGCCATCCGCGAGCTGCCGCCGCGCTGCCGCGACGCCTTCCTGCTGCACCGCTTCGAGGATCTCAGCTATCGCCAGATCGCCGATCGCCTGGGCGTGTCGGTCAGCATGGTGGAAAAGCACCTGGCCGAAGCGCTACGACGGCTGAAAGCCGCGCGGGGGACCTGAGGTGTTCGGCTTGACGATCGTTGTGAAGATACGCCCCGGGCAGGACCGGGCCGCGCCGCTCTTTGGGAAAGCCTAACCGCCAAGATGCTCGATCGTCTCGCCAGCCTGTTCGAAGCCAAGCCGCGCACCGCGGAGGACTGGGTCGTGCGCCTGGGCCGCCCCGACGCGCCGCGCTCGACCCTGGCGGCCTTCGAGCGCTGGCTGGCGGCCGATCCGCGGAACCTCGCCGACTATCAGGACGCCAAGGCTCTGCTGCGCGAGACGCGGGATCTGCGGGCCGAACTGCTCGGCGAACTCAATCTGATCCCGCCCGCGCCTACGGCCGGTCGTCGCCGCCCGAAGGCTGTCTGGACGCCGGTGGCCCTGGCCGGGGGTCTGGTCGCCGCCGTTCTGACCGTGGCCATCGCTCCAACTCTGCTCACCCGCTTCCAAGACCCTCTGTCCGGCGCCGCGATCTACACGACCGCCGTCGGCGAGATCCGCGACGTGACCCTGGCCGACGGCTCGGTCGTCACGCTGGACACCGCCACCACCCTGCGCGCCAAGGTCGACGGCAAGGTGCGTCGCCTCGTTTTGGACAAGGGCGGAGCCTATTTCGCGGTCGCCCACGACAAGGCCCATCCGTTCCAGGTGGCCCTGGCCGACCGGCAAGTCATCGTCACCGGCACCCACTTCGCCACGAGCCTCCGCGACGGCCGTGCCCGGGTGGAGCTGCTGGAGGGCTCGGTCGAGGTTTCGCAGCCCCGATTCTCGACCGAGCCCGTCCGTCTCGTCCCTGGCGACCAGGTCAGCTACCAGGCCGGTCGCGCGGTGCGGCGCGAGGCCCGCATCGATCCGGCCACGGCCGTCGCCTGGCGCCAGCGCCGACTGGTCTTCCAGGACGCGGCGCTGTCCGAGGTCCTGGCCGAGCTGGGCCGCTATACCGACGCCAGGATCCGCCTGGCCGACCCGGCCCTGGGCCGCCAGCGCGTCACCGCCATGCTGCCGCTGGACGGCCAGGGCACGGTGATCGATCGCGCCGCCAAGGTGCTGCCGGTGGTGCTGAAAAGCACCGCTCCGGGCGAGGTCGTCGCCACGGCGAGATAGCTTCGCAAGTCTGTCATGAAGGGCCGCTACGAGACCCTGAGCGCCTAGCTGCGCCGGGGTTTTCACCAGTCGCCGCATGTCATTCCGCCGCGTGTCCGCCCTGACGATCGCGGCGCTGACCGCGACCGCGCCGGCCTTCGCGCAAGGCCCGGCTTCGCGTTTCGACATTCCGGCCCAGGACGCCCGCGCCGCCCTGATGGCGCTGTGCTTGAAGGCGGGCTGCGCCTTCGCGTTTTCAACCGAGCCAGGCCGCGCCTACCGGGCCAACGCCGTCACCGGGACCATGCCGTGGCGCGAGGCGCTGAAGCGCCTGCTGGCGGGCACCGGCCTGCGCTACGAGATCGCCGACGAGACCTCGGTGCGCGTCTGGGCGGAGGCGGCGCCGGCGCCACGCCGTTTCGCGCCCGTCCCTGAGGCGCCCGTCGACCTGGAGGCGGTCACGATCACCGCCGCCTTCGTGGCCGGGATCGAGGACTCCCTGCTCCAGAAGCGCCGGGCCGACGCCATTGTCGACGCCGTCTCGGCCGGCCGGATCGGCGAGCTCCCGGCCGCCAACCTCGCCGAGGCCCTGCAACGCGTGCCGGGCGTGGCCATCGAGCGCGAGGTGGGCGAGGGGCAGTTCGTCAGCGTCCGGGGTCTGGGGCCGCTGTTCCAGTCGGTGACCCTGAACGGCGCGCCGGTGGCGTTCAACGAGAACATCCGCAACTCCACCCAGAGCGGCCGGCAGTTCCGATTCCGCGCTCTCTCGGCCGATCTGCTGGCCGGGGCCGTGGTGGCCAAGTCGGCGACGGCCGATCTGGTCGACGGCGGCATCGGCTCGAACATCGACATCCGCACGGTGCGGGGGCTGGAAGGACCGTCATATCTGTCGATCCGCGCCGACGCCCATGCCGAGGCCCGCTCGGGCGTGGTCTCGCCGGATGTCGCCGTATCCGGCCGCTGGCGGCGGGCCGATGGTCGGCTGGGCTTGGTGGCCGGCGTGTCCACCGAGCGGCGAGAGGTGCAGTACGACCGCTTCCAGATCTCCCGCTATCGAGACCTTGTCGTCAACGGCGCGACCTTGACCACGCCCGAGGATATCCGAACCACGGTCGAGCAGGAACAGCGGGCGCGGACCACGGCCTTCGTCGGGGCCGAATGGCGGGTCGCGCCGAGCGCCACGCTGTATGTGGACGCCCTCGCTTCGCGTTTCGACAACAGTATCCGCGAGGACCGCGTCGTCTATACGGTCGGCGACTATGCCGCCCAGGTCCTGGCGGCAGGGGGCGCGCGGATCGAGGGCCGCACTCTGCTCGGCGGACGCATCACCGCCGGCCAGATCGGCAACAACCTGGAAGTCTCCGACCAGGTTCATGAGAACGTCTCCCTGAGCGTGGCCGTGAAGGCCGACGCCGGCGCCTGGACCCTGGAACCGCGCCTCAGCCTGTCCAGCGCCCGCTCCAACCTCGACACGCCGTTGCAGCGGATTGGCGCGGTCAGCCCCCTGGGTGTCTCCTACAGCTTCGACCTGGGGCCCAACCTCGTCGAGCGCCGCAAGGCGCCGCTGCT
This sequence comes from Caulobacter sp. FWC2, assembly GCF_002742625.1. Lineage (NCBI taxonomy): Bacteria > Pseudomonadati > Pseudomonadota > Alphaproteobacteria > Caulobacterales > Caulobacteraceae > Caulobacter > Caulobacter sp. FWC2. The sequence goes on along the minus strand of NZ_PEBF01000001.1, from coordinate 3,929,025 downwards.
GTCGACGCCCTTCGACCTGAGCGATCCCGTCCAACTGACCTTCTCTCGCTATGGGGTGCGCGCCACCCACGTAGAGGACCATGACGTCACCGCCTTGGTCGCCGCCGAGCGGTCGGTCGACTGGACGCTGGGACCGCTGCGTTTCGAACGCCTGCGCCTGGGCGGCCAGGCCACCGATCGGGGGCGCGACTTCCAGCGACGCGACCGCGAGGCCGCGCCGCGCATCGGGACGGTCGTCGACGCCGGCTTCTTCGACGTCGGCGCCCCCAGCGACGCCTTCGACCGCCTGATCGCCGCGCGGCCGCCCGCCTGGACAGCCGCCGACTTCACCGCCTTTCGCGCCGGCTTCGTGCTGCCGGGCGAGGCGGACGGGGTGATTGTCGACGCCCAGGATCTGGTCCCCACCGGCGCGGACCTGCAAGGCTCCTACAAGGTCGGCGAGCGGATCCTGGCCGGTTACGGACGACTGGATTTTTCGACGACCGTGCTGGGCCTGCCGACGACGGGGAATGTCGGCGTGCGGACCGCGCGGACACGGACGGACGTAGCCGGCACGCTGCTGGGCGTTTCGTCGACGGGCTATATCGACGTCAAGCCGGTCCGCTACGCTGGCGCTCACGCGGTGGTGCTGCCCAGCGCCAACTTGGCGATCGCCCTCGACCCGCACTGGCGGCTGCGGCTGGCCGCCTCGCGCAGCATCACCCGGCCGTCGCTGGCCGACCTGCGCTCTGCCACCGTGCCGGCCAGCAGCCTGGTCTCGATCCTCTACCAGCGCGGCCAGGCCGAGATCGACCACCCCGCACCTGGGACGCTGTTCTCCGGCGTCGGCGGCAATCCGGCGCTGAAGCCGTACCTGGCCACCAACTACGACCTTTCGCTGGAGCGTGAATTCAAAGGTTTCGGCGGCGTCAGCCTGGCGGTGTTCCACAAGACCATCGACGACTTCATCGTCGTCTCGGCCCAGCCCGAGCGCTTGGCCTTCGCCACCCGCGCTGGGCCGCCGGTCGTGGCCACGGTGATGATGTCCCGACCGCGCAATGCGGGCGAGGCGAAGGTCACGGGCCTGGAAGCCGCCTTCAGCCGGCGCTTCGCCCACGGACTCGGGGTGTGGGCCAGCGCGACCTGGGTCGACGCCGCCAGCCGTGACGATCAGGGCCGGCGCGGGCGGCTGAACGGCGTCTCGCGTCTATCCTGGTCGATCAGCCCCTTTGTCGAGCGCGGGCCGCTGCACGCCCATCTCTCCTGGACCTGGCGCTCTCCGTTCGGCTCCGAGGCCGACATGCAGGGGGGAGGAGTGTCCAGCTTCGTGGTCGCCAGCGCCGGTTATCTGGACGCGGCCGGCTCTTACGACCTCAGCCGGCGCGTCTCGCTGTACGTCGAGGCCAGCAACCTGACCGACACGGTCGAGGCCGCCTATGAGGGCCAGCGCAACCGCCCGCTGCAGATCGGCCGCTCGGGGCGCTCGTTCGGTTTCGGCATTCGCATGCGGCTATAAGCGCCGAATTGTCCGCTGGACACCGGTTACCATCCTGAAATAGTGGGCAACCAGGGCGCGAAGTCCAGACTCGCGCGCGTGTCAGGTTGTGTGCGTTGACGCCGGCGGGCCGATTTACGGGCCATAAAAATCCGTTCGGACGGGCTTGAAAAAATCCTGCCAGCGCTGTCATTTTGCCATTGCAGCCGTCAGCGACCGATGTTACCGCTAACTAGTACCTCGTGCTTTGGTTGTTTCTCCAGGGCTCGCGGGACGGGAAGAGCAGTCGGAAATGCTTCCGGCGCGTAACAAAAACACTGCCCCACAGGGGCTAATTAGGGGGAACGGCCTATGAAGCGGCATCGTCGCTTGCAAGCGTCTGCCTCGTGCGTCGCCATCACGGCGGCCATGTTCGCCAGCTCAGCGCTGGCTCAGCAGACCCAAGAAAACACCGCCGTCGACGAAGTCGTCGTCACCGGCATTCGCGCTTCTCTCGAACGGTCGATCGCGATCAAGCGCAACAACAGCGGCGTCGTCGACGCCATCTCCGCCGAGGACATGGGCAAGTTCCCGGACACCAACCTCGCGGAATCCCTGCAGCGGATCACCGGCGTGTCCATCGACCGCACCAACGGCGAAGGCTCGCAAGTCACCGTCCGCGGCTTTGGTCCCAGCTTCAACCTCGTCACCCTCAACGGCCGCTCGATGCCGACCGCAAAGGTCGCCACGGTCGGTGGCGACCAGTCTGCCGACTTCGCGTCGGGCACCAGCCGCTCATTCGACTTCTCGAACCTGGCTTCGGAAGGTGTGACAACGCTGGAGGTCTACAAGACCGGCCGCGCGGCCATTCCGACGGGCGGCATCGGCGCCACGATCAACGTCAAGACCCGTCGTCCGCTGGACGGCAAGCCGGGTCTGACGGGCAGCATCGGCGTCAAGGGCGTCTACGACACCAGCATGGACAAGAAGGTCGACGACTTCGGCCACAAGTTCACGCCGGAAGTCTCGGGCCTGCTGAACTGGGCCGATGACAGCGAGAAGTTCGGCGTCTCGGCGTTCGGCAGCTATCAGAAGCGCGACTTCACCAGCCGTAGCACCACCTCGAACGACTGGAACATCCGGACCTATTCGGATTTCATCAATCCCGCCAACGGTTTCGTCCGCAATGGCGGCGCGACCCAGATCACCAACGCGCCGGCCAGCGGCTCGACCCTGGTCGCGATCCCGAACGACAGCCGTTACCACTTCTCGCAAGGCGAGCGTGAGCGCATCAACGGCCAGATGTCGGTCCAGTACCGTCCCGTCGAGAACCTGACCCTCACCGTGGACGGGCTGTACGCCCAGAACAAGCAGTTCGAACGCCGCAACGACAGCACCAACTGGTTCAATCGTCCGTTCGACAAGGTGACGTTCGACAAGAACCCCGTCGTCGCCACCGCCGTCCTGCTGTCCGAAGCGCTTTCGGGCACCAAGGACATGGGCTTCGAGCAACAGTACCGCGCCACCAAGGACACGCTGAAGTCGGTCGGCTTCAATGGCGACTGGAAGGTCAATGACCGCTTCAGTCTGGCCCTGGACGCCCACGTCTCCAAGGCCGACAGCCGTCCGGACGCCCCGAACGGCACCAGCATGACCTCGGTCTCGATCGGCGCGCCGGTCGTCTCCGCCCACAGCGTCGACTACAGCGGCACGGTGCCGGTGCAGACCATCAGCATCAATGACGCGGCGCCGCGCGGCAATGGCAACGGCGTGCTGGACGCCGGCGACCTGGGCAGCCAGGTGGCCCGCACCTCGGCCCAACGCCAGCAGCAGAAGGTCAAGGAAGTCCGACTCGACGGTCGCTGGGACCTGGACGACAACGGCAGCCGCTTCGACTTCGGGGCTGACTACCGCACCTCGACCATGATCCAGACCAGCCTGAACACGCAGCAGGACCTGGGCAGCTGGGGCATCTCCTCGCCGCGCGACGTCCAGCAGTACGCGGGCAGCCTGGTGAAGCAGTTCTGCCTGGCGTGCCAGTTCAACTCGTTTGACCTGAAGCAGTCGGGCGCCGGCCTCGTGTCCTTCCGAGCCAACGCGATCGACCTCTACAACGCCTTGTCCAAGCCCTACGCGGCGCTGGGCAACGCTGTCGGTGTCACCGGCCAGGACAACAACCGCGTCAAGGAAAACATCGCGTCGGTTTATGGCCAGGTGACCTGGAAGGCCGAACTGGCCGGTCTCCCGGCCGAGTTGGTCACCGGCGTTCGCTACGAGCGGACGGATGTCACCTCGACGTCGCTGGTGCGCACGCCCAGCGCCATCGTGTGGACCGCCGACAACGACTTCACGGTCCAGACCTCGACCACCTACCAGCCGATCTCCGGCAAGGGCAAGTACAACAACCTGCTGCCCTCGTTGGACTTCCGCGTCGACCTGCGGGACAATCTGACGAGCCGGTTCTCGTTCAGCCGCACCGTCGCGCGTCCGGAATACGGCAACCTGTTCGCCTCGCAGTCGGCTGGCGCGCCGAACCGTCCGGTCGCCAACGGGGCCATCCCGCTCGGCTCCTCGGGCAACCCGGACCTGGAGCCGCTGATCTCGGACAACTTCGATGTGTCGGTGGAGTGGTACTACAAGCCCAGCAGCTACATCTCGGTCGGCTTCTTCGAGAAGCGGGTGAACAACTTCGTCGGCACGGGCACCAAGAACGGCAACCTGTTCGGCCTGCGTGACCCGAGTTCGGGCGCGGCGGGCACCCGTTCGGGCGACGCCAAGACCGCTCTGACCGCGATCGGCGCCAACCAGACCGACGTGAACCTGTTCACCATGACGGCCCTGATCCAGCGGACCGGCTCGGTGGCGGCGGCGACGACGCAGTTCCAGGCCAACCGCATCTCCGGCGGCGACCTGAACCAGTCCTTCGTCGATCAGATCCTGGCGGCCACCGACATCACGGCCAACAGCAGCGACCCGCTGTTCAACTTCCAGATCTCGCAGCCGATCAACAACAAGACCGGCAAGATCCACGGCTTCGAAATCGCGGGCCAGCACTTCTTCGGCGACACCGGCTTCGGCGTCTCCGCGGCCTATACGCTGGTGCGCGGCGACGTCGGCTTCGACAACGGCGTGGACCCGTCGCAAGACCAGTTCGCGCTGCTGGGTCTGTCGGACACGGCCAACGCGACGCTGATCTACGACAAGAACGGAATCTCGGCCCGCCTGATCTACAACTGGCGTGACAAGTTCCTGCAAGCCACCAACCGCGGGGGTTCGCGCAACCCGGTTAACGTCGCGCCCTTCGGCCAGGTGGACTTCAGCGTCAACTACGACGTCACGCCGAAGCTGGCGATCTCGCTGGAAGGCCTCAACCTGACCAAGGAGCACCTGCGCACCTATGCTCGTGACGAGAACGAGCTGTGGTTCGGTCAGGAAATCGACCGCCGCTTCCTGCTCGGCGCTCGTTACCGCTTCTAGACCGGAAGTCCTGGAAGTGGATGAAGGGGTCGCCGCTTGCGGCGGCCCCTTTCTTCCTTTGAAGTAGCCTCCCGCGAGCATCAGTTGGCCGACATGAACCGAGTGCTTCTCAACAACGTCGATCACGCCGACCTGCGCGTGATCGCCGGCCACGGCGTCGCCTATGGCGATGCGATCAACCAGACGCTGCTCCTGCCGACCGAGTTCGAGGCGGCGCAGCGCGAATATCCGATCCTGATCCGCAAGGACGCCGCCGGGGCCTACCAGGCCGTGGCGCTGCTGGGCCTGGATCGCGACGAGAACCTGTTCCTCGACGAGACCGGCTGGAACGCCCGCTACATCCCCGCCGTCCAGCGGCGGGGCCCGTTCTCGATCGCCCTGCAGCACGATGCGCGCGGCGAAGAGCCGCGAGCGATGATCCATGTCGACCTCGACCATCCGCGCGTCAGCCGCGACGCGGGCGAGCCTCTGTTCCTGCCGGCCGGCGGCTCTGCGCCTTACCTGCAGAGCGTCAATCGGACCCTGGCTCTCATCCACGAAGGCCTGGAAGTCACCGGCCCGATGTTCGCCGCTTTCGACGACCTGGGGCTGATCGAGCCGATCGACATCGAGATCAAGCTGGACGACCAGACCAGCTACGACGTGCCGGACGTTTACACCGTGGCCCCGGATCGCTTGGCGGCCGTGACCGGCGCGGACCTCGAGCGGCTGCATCAGTCGGGCCTGCTGCGCGCGGCTTGGGCCCTGATCGCCTCCATGGGCAATATCGAGGACCTGATCGCCCGCAAGACCCGCAAGCGCGCCGCTTCCTCGGGATTGGCCTGACGTGCCCGCCCTGACGGCCCGCCGGACGCTGGAGACCACGGTCGCGACGCCGGCCGATATTCCGTTCGACGCCGTGTTGGCCGGCCAGACGCCGATGGTGTTCAAGGGCTTGGCGCGGGATTGGCCGTTAGTGCAGGCAGGCCTCGAATCCAGCCAAGCGGCCCGCGACTATATCCGGGCTCACGACCAGGGCGGCCGGGTGGTCGGCTATAGCGGTGATCCGTCGATCAACGGTCGGTTCTCCTACGACGAGACCCTGACGGCCATGAACTTCAAGGCCGAGCGCGCGGCGCTGGAGACCTTTCTGCGCCGCCTGGAAGAGGTCGAGGGCCGCAACGACGCCCCGTCGGTCTATGTCGGCTCGGCCGATCTCGACGCCTATTTCCCAAGCCTGAAGGCCGCCAACGACCTGGGCCTGGGGTCCGAGGTGTTCGGCCCGCAGCCGCCGATGGCCGGGATCTGGATCGGCAACCGCACGACGGCCGCCGCCCACTACGACATGTCCAACAATATCGCCGTCTGCGCCGTGGGCCGTCGGCGCTTCACCCTGTTCCCGCCGAACCAGGTGGCCAATCTCTATCCCGGCCCGCTGGAGCCGACGCCCGGCGGCCAGGTGGTCAGCCTGGTGGATTTCGAGGCCCCCGACTTCGAGCGGCATCCGGGCTTCCTCGATGCCATCGCCAACGCCCAGGTGGCCGAGCTCGAGCCCGGCGACGTTCTCGTCTATCCGGCGCTGTGGTGGCACCAGGTCGAGGCTCTGGAGCCGTTCAACGTGCTGGTGAATTACTGGTGGAACGCCTCGCCCGGCTTTGTCGACACGCCGATGACAACGCTGCTGCACGGCCTGCTCAGCCTGCGCGATCGGCCAGACTTCGAGAAGCAGGGCTGGAAGGCCCTGTTCGACTACTACCTGTTCGGCCCCGCCGAGCGCGCCGGGGCGCATCTGCCCGAGGTCGCGCGGGGGCCGCTGGGACCGATGGACGAGATAAAAGCCAGGCGGTTGAGAGCATACCTGCTCGACCGTCTGAATAGATAAGAAGAAAAGGGGAGGGGCGTCATGACCCAGCAGATGATCCGCAAGGTGGTGATCGCGGGCGGCGGCACGGCCGGCTGGATGGCGGCCGCGGCCCTGGCCCGGCAGCTCGGTCCGCTGCTCGACATCACCCTGGTCGAGTCCGAGGACATCGGCACGGTCGGCGTGGGCGAGTCGACGATTCCGACGGCCCGCACCTTCAACGCCCTGCTTGGCATCGACGAGGCCGAGTTCATGCGCGCCACCCAGGCGACCTTCAAGCTGGGCATCTCGTTCGAGAATTGGGGCGAGATTGGCGACCGCTACATCCACTCGTTCGGCCAGGTCGGCAAATCCACCTGGATGGGCGGCTTCCATCACTTCTGGATGCAGGCCCGCGAGCAGGGCTTCGGCGGCGATCTGGGCGACTACTGCCTGGAGCTCAAGGCCGCCGAGCAGAACCGATTCTACACTGGTGACGAGAGCCCGCTGAACTACGCCTACCACCTGGACGCCGGCCTATATGGGCGCTTCCTGCGCGGCATGGCCGAGGCCGATGGCGTGCGCCGGGTCGAGGGCAAGATCGCCTCCGTCCGTCAGCATGCGGAGAGCGGCTTCGTCGAGGCCCTGGTGATGGAGGGCGGCGAGGTGGTCGAGGGCGACCTCTTCATCGACTGCACCGGCTTCCGTGGCCTGCTGATAGAGCAGACCCTGAAGGCCGGTTTCGAGGATTGGGACCATTGGCTGCCGACCAACAGCGCCCTGGCCGTGCAGACCCGCTCGACCGAGCCCGCCGTCCCCTACACCCGCGCGATCGCCCACGAGGCGGGCTGGCGCTGGAAGATCCCGCTGCAGCACCGGGTCGGCAACGGCCTGGTCTACTGCAGCGACTTCATGTCCGATGACGAGGCGCGCGCCAAATTGATGGGCGAGATCGAGGGCGAGACCCTGATCGAGCCGCGCCTGATCCGGTATCGCACCGGGCGTCGGCGCAAGACCTGGGACAAGAACGTCGTGGCCCTGGGCCTGGCCAGCGGCTTCGTCGAGCCGCTGGAATCGACCTCGATCCACCTGATCATGATCGGGGTGACGCGGCTGATGCAGCTGTTCCCCTTCGCCGGGATCAGCCAGGCGGCGGTCGATCGCTACAACCGTCAGGCCGACGACGAACTTGAGAAGATCCGCGACTTCATCATCTTGCACTACAAGGCGACCGAGCGGACCGACAGCCCGTTCTGGGATCGCGTGCGCGCGATGGACATCCCTGACAGCCTGGCCCAGCGCATCGAACTCTTCCGCCAGAGCGCTCAGGTCTATCAGGCGCCGGGAGAGCTGTTCCAGGTCGACTCGTGGCTACAGGTTCTGTTGGGCCAGCGGATCCAGCCGCAGGCCCACCACCACATGGGTCGGCTGATGCCGCCTCAGCAGTTGAAGTCCGCTCTGGAGGACCTCAAGCGCAACATCGATGGGATGGTCGCCCGGCTGCCGCAGCATCAGGCCTTCCTCGACCACTACTGCGCGCCGCCGGTGAGCAAGAGCGCCTAAATCGGGAGCGGCGCGAATAGTCTCTGTAGTGTCGCCCCGATTCGCGTGGCGGCGGGGTCGGTGTCGGCCAGGCCCATGGCGGTCAGCTCGCCGCCGATGCGGCGGCCGACGGCCAGCAGACGGCGGCCGGTCAGCTGGGCCTGGGCCAGGTCCTCAATGGCCTCGGCGTAGCGGGCGGCGTTGAGGTTGGCCAGCGCCCAGGCGCGGGCGGCCTTGCCGGTCTCGCGGCGCAGGGCCTCATTGGCGACCAGGCGCTCGAGCACGTCGCGCAGCTCCTCGACCACGATCCCGCCGTCGATCTTGAAGACCAGGTCGTCGGGCAGCTCGCCATAGAAGCCGGCGCGGGCCACCACGGTCGGGCGGCCGCTGAGCATGCCCTCGCAGGCCGAGCCCGAGGCGCCTTCCAGCACCGGCTTGCGCAAGGCAGCCATGATGTCGGCCTCGTCGAGTCGGCGGTCCAGCGTGTCGTCGTCGACCGCGCCGTCGATGACCAGGTTGTTGAACCCGACCTCGGCGGCGGCGGCTTCCAGCTTGGCGCGTTCCTCGTCCGAGATCGGACCCACCAGGCGATAGATGCAGGCCTTCAGCGCTTCGGAGCCGCCGATGGCGCGGATCACGTCGTCGACACGCTTGTTGGGGTTCATCACCCCAACCGTGGTGATCGTCAGCTGGCTCTTGGCCTTCGGCGGCCCCGGCGGGGTGGCGCGATCGGGGCAGCACAGCGGCGTCACGGCGACCGGGCCTTGCACGACGGCCTCCAGCTTGGGGGCGTAGAACCGGGCGTGAGCCAGGGCGGCCTCGCAGCGGCCTGCCAGCCATTCGGTCATCGGCAGGTGCTGGGCGATCTCGCCCATGTCCAGCATCTGGCCCGAGCGGACGGCCACGGCGTGGGGCAGGGCCGCCTGGCCATAGGTCGCGACGATCTCGGCGTCGTGCCGACGGTAGTCCAGGCCGTTGTAGTGCAGCCAGCCCGAGAACAGGTTGTAGATATAGAAGTCGTGGAAGATCCCCAGGCATGGCGCGGCGTCCAGGATCGCGAACACGCCGGCGTGGAAGGGATAGTTGTCGCCGATATTGACCACCACCACGTCGAACTCGGTCCGCAGGCGCGAGAGGTCATAGGACCGCCAGTGATGCACGCGCAGTCCCGTCGGGTGCAGCGGTTCGGCCGGGTCGTCCTTGTCCTCGCAGCGCAGGATCTCGACCTGGTGGCCGCGCAGGGCGAGATGATTGGCGACCTCGGCGCTGACCCGGCCGATCGACGAGCGCAGGACGAAGGGCGTCACCCAGCAGATCTTCATGGCAGAGATCCCTAGCGCCGCAGCAGACGCTTTTCGGCGTCGCCGCCGGCGCGCACAAAGGCGATGTTGGCGGACACCACCTTGGCCGCCGCCTTGGCGCTGGTCGGCCCGGCCGCGCCGGTCGTCTCATCGATGATGTAGGCCTTGAAGCCCGCATCGGCGAAGGCCTTGAACCATTGGGCCGGGGTTTGGCCGACGCGCTTGAGATGCTCGGGACCGAACTCGGCGACGATGGCCAGGTCCTTGTTCTTGGCGATCAGCCCCGACATGCCGGCCAGCACGTCCAGCTCGGCGCCCTCGACGTCGATCTTGACCACGTCCATGCGCTGGGCTGGCGCGACAGAGTCCAGGCGCACGACCTCGACCTGGATCTCGCGCGAGCCCTCGGTCTCGGGCAGGGCGTAGAGCGAGCTGTGGCCGATGATGTCGCTGACGTGGAAGGTCAGCTGGCCAGGCTCCGCGCCCACGGCCTGGTCGCGGACCTCGACCCAGGACAGGCCGTTGAGGTGGCGCATCTTCTCGAGGTTGGCGCGCGGGATGGCTTCCGGCTCGAAGGCGATGACCTTGCCGCCCGGACCAGCGGCCCACGCCATCACCAAGGTGAGCAGGCCGATATTGGCGCCGACATCGGCGACGACCATGCCCGGCTGGACCAGGCGACGCAGCACGTCGCCCGTGCCGGGCTCCAGGCCGCGGCTGGTGGCGTTGGCCAGCATGGTCACGAAGGTGGGCAGGGCGGTTGGCGCAAGAATGTAGCCGTCGCGCATGCGGATGGCGGTCGACTCGGCGTCATAGTGGATCAGCGGCCGCGCCTTGATCTCCAGCTCGTCGAAGCGGGGGCCGAATAGGCCGGGCAGGCGGGCCAGGTCGTCGATCGCGCGCTCGCTTAGCACTTCCAGCTTGTGCGCCTGGCTTTCGATCCTGACGCCGTGGTCGGCGGCGAGGGCGCTGAGCTCGCGAGCGCCAATCGTCTCGGCCTCGATCCGCGTGAGATGCGTGGCGATGGCTTGCGTGGCGAGGGCGGCGGCCTGTTGCTGCTGGAGGACCAGGTGCAGCAGGCTCTGGGTGTGGTCCAACTGGCCCTGGGTCGCGTCCAACGCGCCAGCCAGAAGTTTGATCTGGCCCTGGGTCTCGCGCAGCTCATGTTCTACGCTGGCCTGCAGATAGCGACGCGCATAGCCAGCGACTGGCGCGAGCACCGGAGCCAGCAGACGACGCGCGAAAGCGAAGCGGCGGCGGGGCGGCGGGCCAGCCGGCGGCGGAGCCTCAGGCTGGGCGTGGGGCGTCTCGACGGCGGCGGGAGCGCGCATCGCGCTGCTGATCGCCAGGTCCAGGCGTACGGGCCTCAAGGTCGTCCTTCCCGAACGCGGCCCGCGAGAGGCCGTCGTTCCTCTGATCTCGCAACATCCGGAGCGGACGCTCCAGGCGTCTCGTCTAGACCAGAATCCCGACGTGCTGGAAGGACGAACTATCACCCACGAGGCTGAGCGAGCCGCCGTCCGCGAAGTCGAACGTCATGCTCTCCAGATGGACGATGGAGCCGACGTCGTGAAGCACCCGAACGTCGAACATCACGATGCCCGCGCCACTGGACATGATCTCCACGCCGCTGGTGTGGGCCAGGAAGTAGTCGATGAAGCTTTTCACCAGGCTAACCGACGCGAAGACCGGCGCGGGCTGACTGGGCGTGGGCTGACTGGGCGCTGGTTCACTGAGCGCCGGCGCGGTGGGGGTCGGCTTTGTGTCGGGCAGGACGTCGGGCTGCGACGGGGCCGGCTGACCCGTAATCGGCGTCGTCGCACCGGTGTCGGCCGTAGGCGTCGTCGGTTCGACGATATGCGGCGTCGTCGTCGGAGCGTCCTTCGTCGGAGCCTCGACCGCCGGTGTGATCTGCGTGGGCAAGACGATGTGGTGATCGCCCTTGGCGATGAGATCAGCCAGGATCGTGGGGAGCTTGCTCACCTCGACCACGGAAATCTTCTGCGCCGCAGCCTCACCCACGATGCCGCGGATCAGCTGGACGGCTTCCAGGGCGGGCAGGCCGTTGACGTTCTGGCCCAGGCGCACGTCCAGCGCCCAGTTGCCATCCTTGTCCGTGATCGGCAGGAGCGTCGGGCTGCTGTGTTCGTCGTTGCCGGCGGCTGTCAGCAGGGCCTTTGCGGTGGCCGACGTGTCGCTCGCCTGGGGCAGGGTCGAAAGGATAGCGACCAGCGTCAGCACAGACGACACGGCCTGGACCGGCGTATTGTCCACCAACGACGTGGCGTGGCTGGCGGGCGCCAGGGCGAGGCCGTCGGAGGCGACGGCGACGGCGTGAGCCGCAGGGCCGCCCGGGCCGAAGTCCAGAGATGCGGCGGCGGCGGCGACCGCGGCGTGAGCCGAAGGGTCAAGACCCGTTGTGTCGACGCTGTAGTCCGAGGCCAGCAACGCGGCGGCCAGGATCAGGACGGCCTGATTGGCCGGCAGCGAAACGCGGTCGTAGGTCGCCAGCGGGGCGTTCTGCGCCGAGGTCACGCCGGCCAGGCTGGCGGCCGAGCTGGAGGACAGCAGGACGGGGCGGCTCTGTTGCGACGGGCCATTGGCGGCGCCGCTTTCACTCGCGCGCGCTTCGCCAGACTTGAAGAACGCCGTGCCGACCACGGCCACCAGAAGGGCGGCCGGGTGGACCGAGATGTTGCTGCCGCTTTCCGAGCGACGGATCAGCGGATGGCGCGCCACCATGTTACGGACCAGCTGCGTGAAGTCGAAGCCGCGCGCGATCTCTTCATAGGCGGGGCCGGCGATGATGTACTCGCCGTCGATGCGGGCGAAGTGAATCACCACATCGCCGTCGTCAGAGCGATAGAAGCAGAACCACGGCTCGTTCTCGTCGCTCATGCCGCGATCGGTGCCGACGCGGATGCCGGCGCGGATCAGAGCGCTCTCGACACGGTAGAACTCGGCCAGCTCCTGCTGGCTCCAGTCCGCCGGTTTCGGCGCGTAGCGCGGCGAGCGCTGGAAGAACGAAAGGACCTGTGCGGCCATGCGGTGGACGTTTCCTCACGTCTAGAGCGAGAACCGGCTCCCCCGCCGGCCAGGCACACTAACCGAACTATGCTTCGCTGAACAGGATTTCGTAGGTGATCGGATCGTAGAAGCGCAGCAGCTCGCGGACGAAGATCTTCTCCGGAACTTCCAGCGCCAGCGCCCAGTCCCTGTAGCGGTCGGGCGGAATGCGGCCGCGCCCCGTCTCCAGCTGGGAGATGAAGGTGTAATAGTCCGCGCCGACCTTGGCGGCGAGCTGGCGCTGCGAGAGGCCGGCGGCCTCGCGCTGTTCCTTCAGCCAGCGACCACCCTCGCGACGGAGGTCCTGGACGTCCGTGGCGCTGCGGCGTTGCGGGTTACCATACATTATAATGCCTCGCGGGTCACCGGACGGCGGCGCGAACGCGCACTCGCTTATCCGACGAATAAAACCGCTCTCTCTATATCGCTTTCGGAGGGGGGGTTCAAGGAACGCGACATAGGAATTTGCTGTACCGGTTAGAAAAATGCTGTACACCCTGATTTCAGCTATTGTCGACGTATGACGTTTGCTCTATAGCCTTCGCTGCTCTCATGCGCGCCAATCGGTCGCACGGGGGTGTGGGATTTTTTTGGGAGACGAGCCACATGGCTTATACGACGCAGCAGTTGGTGGATCTTTACACCAACGCCAACCTGGGCAAGGGGCCGGATGCGGCTCTGACGCTCACCCTCGACGCCTACGCCACGCAGACGCAAGTCGGCGGCCTGAGCGATGACGCCGCCGCCGCCAGCACCCTGAAGTGGGTCAATGGCACGACCGCCGTTGCGGTCGAAACCTACCAGTTCTTCACGGGCAAGGCCCCGTCGGCCGCTGGTCTGGCCTACCTGGTCAACTCGGCCACCAACACGACCGACCTGAACGACGCCTACTACAGCAAGTTCTCGGCCGAAAACCGCTTCATCAACTTCTCGATCAACCTCGCCGTTTTCGGCGACGGCGCCGCGAACTTCGCCGCTCAGTACGGCAACACCGCGACCTCGACCGTGACCTACGCTCAAGTCGTCGCGTCGGCCTATGACAAGATCATCGGCAACGCCACGGCCACCGCCGCCGGCGTCGACGTGGCCGCTTCGGTCGCTTTCTTCAGCCGTCAAGCCAACATCGACTATCTGACCTCGTTCGTGAAGGCCAACGGCATCACCGGCGCGACCCAGATCGATCTGGCCGTCAAGGCCGCCCTGATCGGCGAAATCCTGAACGCCGCCACGGTTTCGGGCCTCGGCGCCTACGCCACCGCGACGACCGCCCTGATCAAGGATCTGTCGGACGGCGCGCTGACCAACACGGATTCGGCCAGCATCTTCGTTTCGTACCCCGCCGGCCCGACCGTCGGTGAAGTGAAGAACCTGACCACCGCCATCGACACCATTAAGGGCACCTCGGCCGCTGACACCTACACGGGCGTGTGGGATCAGAGCAACGGCGGCGTCAATTCGACGCTGAACGCGCTGGACATCATCGGCGGCGGCGCTGGTCAAGACACGCTGAACATCAACGCTGTCACCAGCCTGAGCAGCGGCAACCTGAGCAGCCTGACGATCACCGGCATCGAGACGATCAACATTCGCGGCGCCGGCGGCGTTGAAGGCGATTTCTCGGGTTATGACGGCCTCACCGCCCTGAACGTCACGCAATCGCAAGGCGTGGATGTGGCGGCGGCGGCGACGACGGCCATCTCGATCGCCAACTCGACCGGCGATGTCTACACCGCCGGCGGTTCGACCGTTAACGTCACGGACTCGACCAGCGGCAACAACATCTATGTTGGTTACTACGGCGCGGCCAAGGGCGCCGTCTCGGTGACCGACGCCAACCTGGGTAACCGTAGCATCTATGTCGCGACGGCTGGCGACGTGTCGGTCACGGCGACCAAGACCGACAGCAGCTACATCGGCGTTGGCGATAACAACGGCTCGTCCGTCTACACCTCGGGCGCGGTTGTGGTGAACACCACGGGCGTCGCCTATGCCGGCGGCGGCTTCAGCGCTGGCGAAGTCGATGTTTACGGTGGCAGCACCGTCACCATCAGCCAGGCGGCGACGTCTTCGACGGCGTTCGCGGCCGACTACGGCTCGAACACCGGCAACACGATCTATGCCGGCTATGCCTATACCTATGGCAGTGCGAAGCAGACCTCGGTGACCGTCAATCAATCGGCCGCTGTTGAAGCTGTCGACGCCGTGGCCGCTCAGGGCACGCAAGAAGTCCAGACCGTGACCTTCTCGGACGTCACCGCCGGTACGACGGTTTCGGTCAACGGCCTGAACTTCAAGGCCGCCGTCGACCTGACCGCGGCTCAAGTGGCTTCGGCCTTCGCCAACCTGGCGCGCAGCGCCACGGTCGGTTCGGCCTCGGCCTCGCTGGGCTCGTACTCGGGCGCGTTCACCACCCTGTCGGGTACGACGGGTGCGGCGACCGCCGACGGCAAGGTGACCTATACGGGTTCGGTCAGCTACACGGCTGGTGACCAGGCTCTGCTGACCACCACCAACGCTTCGGCCAGCACCGTCACCGACGGCGTGACCTATGTTGACGCGGTGGCCGGTGTTGCTGGCATTCAAGCCGGCTACATCAACATCAACGGCAACATCACGGGCGCCGACGTTCTGTCGACCGTCTCCGTGAAGGGCGGCGAAAGCATCTACGTCTACTCCGACGCCCTGACCTCGCTGAAGCTGGCCAGCACCAATGGCACGGTCCAGGTTCAGAACGCGACGAGCACCGCGCTCGCCCTGGGTCTGGACACGGTCGGCGCCACGCTGATCGACGGCACGACCAAGGACGCCGCCACGCTCGTTCTGGGCAGCACCTACACGACCCTGAACGTCACCAACGCCGGGACCAACCTGGTCGACGTGATCGCCAACGGCGTGAAGACCCTGACCATTGGCGGCGCCGGTTCGGTGAACACGATCACCAACAGCACCTCGGCTTCGGCTCTGAACGCGCTGGAAACGATCACCGTCACCGGCACGGCTGGCCTGACCTACAACGCCACTGGCGCTGGTTCGACCGGTCTGAAGTCGATTGACACGACCGGCACCACCGGTTCGGTCACGTCCACGATCAGCGCGGTCGCCACCAGCTACGCTGGCGGCGCCGGCAAGGACAGCGTCACGCTCTCCAACACGACGGTCACCAAGGACATCACCCTGGGCGCCGGCGACGACACCCTGACCCTGGCCACCGGCACCACCTCGGTGACGGGCGCCCTGGCCGGCGGTGACGGCACCGACACCCTGTCGATGGCTGCTGCTGACGCTCAGACCCTCTCGGCCAACGCGGCCTTCGCGGGTCACATCAGCGGCTTCGAGAAGATCAAGCTGGGCGCCGTCACCGGCGGCACCTCGGCCACGGTCGATCTCGCCAACCTCGGCAACGCCGCCTATGTGATCAGCTCGAACGCGGCGGCTCCGGGCGCTGCGAGCGCGCTGATCGTCAACACGACCCAAGGCGTCGCGGCGACCACGACTGAATCGTCGGACATCACGTTCGGTGGTCTGGTCGCTGGCCAAAGCTACACCGTCGCGGGCCGTACGGTCACCGCTTCGGGCACGGCCACGGCCGCTGATGTCGCCACGGCGTTCAGCTCGGGCACCTCGGCTGGCAACCTGACCGTTTCGGGTACGCTGACGGGTTGGACCGCGGCTGCTGGCGCTTCGGCCCACACCGTGTTCACCAGCACCACCGCTACGACCAACGTTACCGACATCACGACGTCGACCAACACGTCCAACGGTTCGCTGACGATCAACCACCTGGCCAACAACGGCACCCTGGAACTGGGTTCGGCTGGCGCTGGCGTGACGGTCAACATGACCGACGCGACCGGTACGGCTGACACCCTGAACCTGGCCCTGAAGGTCAGCACGTCGAGCCTGAACTTCGGTTCGGTCACGGCCAGCGGCGTCGAGTCGATCAACATCGCGGCCACCGACTCGGTGACCTCGACGATCAACACGGCCACCGTCGCTCTCGCCGACACGGCGCTGAAGTCGGTCGTCATCACCGGCAACGCCGCTGTGACGCTGACCTCGGACAGCGTGGCTCTGACGTCGATCGACGGCAGCGCGATGACCGGCAAGCTGACTGCCGCTTCGAGCGTCACCGGCGGTGCGACCCTGACGGGTGGCGCTGGCGCTGACGTCCTGACCGGCAACGGTGCGAACGACAAGCTGATCGGTGGCGCTGGTGGTGACACGCTGGTCGTGCACGGCAACCTGCAGACCCTCACGGGTGGCACGGGCGCCGACACGTTCGACGTGGGCTACTCCACGACCAACGCCAACAGCTACGCCACGATCACTGACCTGGCCGCCGGCGACTTCCTGAAGTTCGCTGACACCGGCTCGGTTGAGACGTTCACGGCAGCCAAGCTGAGCCTCGGCGACACGGCGGTCTTCCAAGACTTCGCCAACCTCGCCATCGCCAGCACGGATACCGGCGCCATCACCTGGTTCCAGTATGCCGGCAACACCTACGTTGTCGAAAACATCTCGAACGACACTTCGTCGTTCGTCAACGCTTCGGACGTGATCGTGAAGATCACCGGCCTGGTCGACCTCAGCACCGCTTCGCTGAACACCGCGACCGGCACGGGCGTCGTTCTCGGCATCCACTAAACCTCTTCGGAGGCGGGTCCGGCCTCGGCCGGACCCGGACTATTGGCCCCCGCGCGGTTCGCCGCGCGGGGGTTTTTATTTGTGTCGCCATCGCGCCGCGCGGCGGCGCTTGCGCGGTTCCGGGCGGCATGCTTTACGCCCAGCAAGAGAGCTGCTTAGTTTTGGCCACAATTTCGTGGTCGAGACGCCACCTCAGTTGTTACTGTACTTGGCCCGCCGTCCGGCGCGGCGTCCTGAAGGCTCGAAATGATCTTCAACCGCTCTGGCGCGAAGCCGACCGTCCTCGATCGCGCGATCTACGCCATCCGTCCCGCGGTGCTGACCGCGATGGTGTTCAGCTTCTTCATCAACGTACTGGCGCTGGTCAGCCCGCTGTACATGCTGCAGGTCTATGACCGCGTGCTGTCCAGCCGGAACGTCGCCACCCTGGTGGTGCTGACGCTGCTCTGCATCTTCCTGTTCGCGGTCTATGGCCTGCTGGAAGCGTTGCGGACCCAGGTGCTGGTGCGCGGCGGCCTGAAGTTCGACGGCATCGCCCGCGACCCGATCTTCCGCTCGGTGCTGGACTCGACGCTGAACCGCCGTGGCGCGGGCGCCCAGGCGTTCCGCGACATGGACCAGGTGCGTGAGTTCATGACCGGCGGCCTGATCGCCTTCTGCGACGCGCCCTGGACCCCGGTGTTCATCATCGTGTCGTGGGTCCTGCACCCCTATTTCGGCATCCTGGCCGTCATCAGCTGCATCATCATCTTCGGCCTGGCCGTGATGAACGACCGCGCCACCAAGAACCCGATCCAGATGGCCACCATGGCCTCGATCGCGGCCCAGAACGACGCCAGCTCCACCCTGCGCAACGCTGAGGTCATGAAGGCCATGGGCATGTGGGGCGGCCTGCAGGCGCGCTGGCGCGTGCGCCGCGACGAGCAGGTGGCTTGGCAGGCTTCGGCCAGCGACGCCGGCGGCGCGGTGATGTCGGGGATCAAGGTCTTCCGCCAGGTTGTGCAGACCCTGATCCTGGGCGGCGGCGCCTATCTGGCCATCCAGGGCAAGATTTCCGCCGGTTCGATGATCGCCGGCTCGATCCTGGTCGGTCGCGCCCTGGCCCCGATCGAAGGGGCCGTGGGTCAGTGGAAGGGCCTGCTGGGCGCGCGCAGCTCGTGGGATCGCCTGCAGTCGATGCTGCGCGAGGAGCGCGACACCAGCGATCACATGCCGCTGCCCGATCCGCGCGGCGTGCTGTCGGCCGAAGCGGCCTCGATCGTGCCTCCGGGCGCGCAGGCGCCGACCTTGCGCCAGGCCAGCTTCCGCATCGACGCCGGCACCTCGGTCGGCATCGTGGGGCCCAGCGGCGCGGGCAAGTCCTCGCTGCTGCGCGGCGTCGTCGGCGTCTGGCCGTGCACGGCGGGCGTCATCCGCCTGGACGGCTATGACATCAAGCAGTGGGATCCGGAAAAGCTCGGCCGCCACATCGGCTACCTGCCGCAGGACATCGAGCTGTTCTCGGGCACCATCGCTCAGAACATCGCCCGCTTCACCGAGTTCCAGCCGCAGGAAGTCATCGAGGCGGCGACGCTGGCTGGGGTCCATGAACTGGTCCAGAGCATGCCCAACGGTTACGACACGCCGATCGGCGAGGGCGGGGCGTCCCTGTCGGGCGGTCAGCGCCAGCGCGTGGCCCTGGCGCGCGCGCTCTTCCGGATGCCGGCGCTGGTGGTCCTCGACGAGCCGAACGCCAGCCTCGACCAACTGGGCGAAATGGCGCTGGCTGAGGCGATGAACCGCCTCAAGGCGGCCAAGCGCACGGTCATCTTCGCGACGCACAAGGTGAACCTGCTGTCCCAGGCTGACTACATCATGGTGGTCAACCAAGGTGTTATCGCCGACTTCGGCGAACGTAACGCGATGTTGGCCAAGCTGTCGGGCGCCGCCCCGCCCCCGCCGCAGTCGCCCGCGCCGGCGCCGATCCAGAGCGCCCACTAACAGTCGTCAGCCCTTTTCCCAGCGGCGCGCCCGATGGCGCGCCCAGTAGGCCCAAGAACACGATGAAGCTTCCCACGATCAAGCGTCCGACGGACAACTACAAAGGCGTGGCCCGGATCGGCTACGGCGTCATCCTGGTGACCTTCGTGGGTCTGCTGGGCTGGGCCGCGTTCGCGCCTCTGGACAGCGCGGTCATCGCCAGCGGCGTGATTTCGTCCGAGGGCAACCGCAAGACCGTCCAGCATCTGGAAGGCGGCATCCTCCGCAAGATCCTGGTCCGCGAAGGCGAGAGGGTGAAGGCCGGACAGGTGCTGTTCGAGCTGGACCCGACCCAGGCCAACGCCGCCGCCGGGATCACGCGCAGCCAGTATGTCGCGCTCAAGGCCATGGAAGCCCGGCTTCTGGCCGAGCGGGATCAGCGCGGCGCCATCGCGTTCCCCGCCGAGCTGCTCTCCCAGCGTTCGGACCCGATCGTCGCGCGCGTGCTGGCCGACGAGCAGTCGCAATTCCAGGAGCGCCGCCAGACCCTCCAGGGTCAGGTCGACCTGATGAATTCGCAGCGGGACCAGTACCGCAGCGAGGTCGATGGCATTGATCGCCAGACCCAGGGTCTGAAGGATCAGCTGGGCTTCATCGAGGACGAGCTGGGCGACCTGCGCAAGATCTACGACAAGGGTCTGGTGCCGCGGCCGCGTCTGCTGGCGCTGGAGCGCGAGCAAGCCAACCTCTCCGGTTCGATCGGCCGCCTGGTGGCCGACCGCGCCAAGTCGGTGCAGGGCATGGCCGAGACTCAGCTGAAGATCCGCCAGATCAAGCAGACATTCTACGAGGAGGTCAGTCAGAACATCGCCGAGACGCGCGTGAGGCTGGCCGAGGTGACGGAAAAGGAAGTGGTCGCCTCCGATCAGCAGCGCCGGATCAATGTGGTCTCGCCGGTCAACGGCACGGCCCAGAACCTTCGCTTCTTCACCGAAGGCGCCGTGGTCCGCGCGGCCGAGCCGCTGGTCGATATCGCCCCGAACGGCGAAGGCTTCGTCATCCAGGCGCACTTCTCGCCCACCGATGTCGACAACATTCATGCCGGCATGACGACCGAGGTGCGCCTGCCGGCGTTCCACTCGCGCGAGATTCCGATCCTGAACGGCAAGATCGAGTCGATCTCGAACGACCGTCTGTCCGATCCGGAAGGCAAGACGGCCTACTTCCTCGGCATCGTGCGCGTCGACGTCAAGCAACTGCCTCCGAAGTTCCGCAACCGTGTCACCGCCGGCATGCCGGCCCAGGTGGTCGTGCCGACGGGCGAGCGGACGGTACTGCAATACCTGTTCTCGCCGCTGCGCGAGACCCTGCGCACGACCATGCGCGAGGAGTAGGGCGCAGGTTTTTAAAAGTCTGATTCCGAACGTCTTTCGGAGGGCGGCGTGCGTCGACGGAAATGTCGCGCGCGCCGCTTTTCAATCGGCGGCAATAGTGTAGTCAGGACCCTTCGTTGTTACTGGAGTTTGCAAGAGCGTGGCGAAGACGGCTTTGATCACCGGTGTGACCGGACAGGACGGGGCGTATCTCGCCAAGCTGCTTCTGGAGAAGGGCTACACAGTCCACGGCATGCTGCGCCGCTCGGCGTCGGCCGATGTGATCGGCGACCGCCTCCGCTGGATTGGCGTCTATGAAGATGTCCAGCTGGAGCTTGGCGACCTGCTGGATACGGGCGGCCTGTCGCGCCTGATGCGCCGCTTGCAGCCAGACGAGGTCTACAATCTGGCCGCCCAGAGCTTCGTGGGCGCTTCCTGGGACCAGCCGAACCTGACGGGTCAGGTCACCGGCATCGGGACCACCAACATGCTGGAAGCCGTGCGGCTGGAATCGCCCCAGTCGCGCTTCTATCAAGCCTCGTCGTCGGAGATGTACGGCCTGGTGCAGCACCCGATCCAGTCTGAGAAGACCCCGTTCTATCCGCGCTCGCCCTACGCCGTGGCCAAGATGTACGCCCACTGGATGACCGTGAACTATCGCGAGAGCTTTGGCCTGCACGCGTCGGCTGGCATCCTGTTCAACCACGAGAGCCCGCTGCGCGGCATCGAGTTCGTGACCCGCAAGGTCACCGACGCCGTGGCGGCCATCAAGCTGGGCCAGCAGAAGACGGTCGAACTGGGCAACCTGGACGCCAAGCGCGACTGGGGCCACGCCCAGGACTATGTCGAGGCCATGTGGCTGATGCTGCAGCAGGAAACCCCGGACGACTATGTGGTCGCCACGGGCAAGACCTGGACGGTCCGCGAGATGTGCGAGGTGGCTTTCGCCACCGTCGGCCTGAACTACCAGGACCACGTCACGATCAATCCGAAGTTCCTGCGTCCCGCCGAGGTCGATCTGCTGCTGGGCGATCCGACCAAGGCCAAGGAGACGCTGGGCTGGGAGCCCAAGATCACCATGCAGGACCTGATCGCCGAGATGGTCGAGGCGGACATCGCCCGTCGGTCCAGGAACTGATGGGAGCCGGCGTCGTCATCATCGGCGGCGGCGGCCACGCCAAGGTGGTCATCGAAAGCCTGCGCGCTAGCGGCAAGACCGTGGCGGTGATCGTCGACGCCGATCCGACGCCGCGCGAGGTGCTGGGCGTTCCCGTGGTCGGTGATGACCTGGCGCTGGCGGACCTGCGAGGGCAAGGGTTCACCGAACTGTTCGTGGCGCTGGGCTCCAACCGCCTGCGCCAGAAGCTGGGCGACAAGGCTCGCGCGCTGGGCTTCACCCTGGTCAACGCCATCCATCCGTCGGCCGTCATCTCGCCGTCGGCGCGGATCGGCGAGGGCGTGGCCGTTATGGCGGGCGTGGCGATCAACGCCGACAGCCGGATCGGCGACCTTGCCATCATCAATACGGGCGCGGTCATCGACCATGACTGCGACCTTGGCGCGGCCTGCCACGTAGGTCCCGCCTCGGCCCTGGCCGGCGGCGTAACCATCGGCGAGCGGGCCTTCCTCGGCGTGGGCGCGCGGGCGATCCCGGGCGTGCGCATCGGAGCCGACACCATCCTGGGCGCCGGCGGCGTCGTGGTGCGTGACCTGCCGGACGCGGTCGTAGCGATCGGCGTGCCGGCCCAGATCAAAGGAGAGCGTTCTTGACCAGCCTGCCGCGGATTTCCGTCGCCGCACCCAGCCTCGACGGCAACGAGCGCGACTACGTCATGGAGTGCATGGACTCGACGTGGATCTCGTCGGCCGGCCGCTTCATCACCGACTTCGAGAAGGCCTTTGCCGACTATTGCGGCGTCAAGCACGCGATCACCTGCAACAACGGCACGACGGCGCTGCACCTGGCCCTGGTGGCCATGGGCATCGGTCCTGGCGACGAGGTGATCATCCCCAGCCTGACCTACATCGCCTCGTGCAACGCCGTGACCTATTGCGGCGGCACGGTCGTGCTGGTTGACAACGACCCGCGTACTTTCAATGTCGATCCGGCCCTGATCGAGGCCAAGATCACGCCGCGCACCAAGGCGATCATGCCTGTCCACCTGTACGGCCAGGTCGCCGACATGGACCCGATCCTGGAGATCGCCCGTAAGCACAACCTGATGGTCATCGAGGACGCGGCCGAGGCCGTGGGCGCGACCTACAAGGGCAAGCTGTCGGGATCGCTGGGCGACTGCGCGACCTTCAGCTTCTTCGGCAACAAGATCATCACCACCGGCGAAGGCGGGATGATCACGACCAATGACGACGAGCTGGCCCGGGTGATGCGCCTCTATCGCAGCCAGGGCATGGACCCCAACCGCCGCTACTGGTTCCCGGTCGTCGGCTTCAACTACCGCATGACCAACATCCAGGCCGCCATCGGGCTGGCCCAGCTGGAGCGTATCGAGCATCACTTGGCCGCCCGTGAGCGCGTGGTGGCCTGGTACGAGGAGAAGCTGGCGCGCCTGGGCAATCGGGTGATCAAGCCGCATGTCGAGGACACCGGCCGCCATGTATTCTGGATGTACACGGTGCGTTTGGGTGATGGCCTGGCCATCTCGCGCGACGAGGTGATCCAGAAACTGGACGCCCTGGGCGTCGAGAGCCGTCCCGTGTTCCACCCTATGCACGTGATGCCGCCCTATGCGCACCTGGCGACGGGCGATCTCACCCAGGCCGAGGCCTGCGGCGCCGACGGCCTGAACCTGCCGACCCACGCGGGCCTCTGCGAAGCGGACATCGATCGCGTCGTGGCCGCCCTGGATCAGGTGCTGGTCTAGGCCATGCGCATCGTCCTGCTGTCCTCGATCGTGCCGTTCATCAACGGCGGGGCGCGCTTCATCGTCGAATGGCTGGAGGAGAAGCTGCTCGAGGCCGGTCATGAGGTCGAGCGGTTCTACCTGCCGTTCGTCGACGATCCGAACGAGATCCTGCACCAGATCGCCGCCTGGCGGATGATGGACCTGACCCAGTGGTGTGACCGGGTGATCTGCTTCCGGCCGCCGGCCTATGTGGTCGACCACCCCAACAAGGTGCTGTGGTTCATCCACCACATCCGCACCTTCTACGACCTGTGGGACACGCCCTATCGCGGCATGCCCGACGACGCTCATCACCGCGCCATCCGCGACAACCTGCGGGCGCTCGACACGCGGGCGATCTCGGAAGCGCGGGCGGTGTTCACCAACTCCCAGGTGGTCGCCGACCGCCTGAAGACGTTCAATGGCCTGGACGCCACGCCGCTGTACCCGCCGATCTATCGGCCCGAGCGCTTCAGCCACACCGGCTATGGCGACGAGATCGTCGCTATCTCGCGCCTGGAGCCGCACAAGCGCCAGGCCCTGATGATCGAGGCGATGCAGCACGTGAAGACCGGCGTGAAGCTGCGACTGGCCGGCACGGCGTCGAGCGCCGAATACGGCCGCCAGCTCGTGCAGATGACCAAGGACCTCGGCGTCCAGGACCGCGTCATCCTCGAGGATCGCTGGATCAGCGAGGATGAGAAGGCCGAAATGCTGAAGGAAGCGCTGGCCGTCGCCTACCTGCCCAAGGACGAGGACAGTTATGGCTACCCGTCGCTGGAAGGCGCCCACGCCCGCAAGCCGATCATCACGACGACCGACTCCGGCGGCGTGCTGGAGCTGGTCGAGCATGGTCGCAACGGCCTGATCAGCGAGCCCGATCCTCGGGCCCTGGCCGAGCAGTTCGACCGCCTGCACGCCGACAAGCAGGGCGTCGCCAAGATGGGGACGGCTTCACTGAACCGCCTGGCCGAGATGAAGATCGACTGGAGCACCGTCGTGGATCGGCTGACCGCATGAAGGTTCTTGTCGTAAACAACGCCGCTCCCTTCCAGCGCGGCGGGGCCGAGGAGCTGGCCGACCATCTGGTCCGCCGCCTGAACGCCACGCCCGGCGTGCAGTCCGAGCTGGTGCGCGTGCCGTTCACCTGGGAGCCCGCCGAGCGCCTGATCGAGGAGATGCTGATCTCCAAGGGCATGCGGCTCTACAATGTCGACCGCGTGATCGGCTTGAAGTTCCCGGCCTATCTGATCCCGCACCAGGACAAGGTGCTGTGGCTGCTGCACCAGTTCCGTCAGGCCTATGACCTGTCCGACGCAGGCCAGAGCCACCTTGATTTCGACGACACGGGCAGGGCAGTGAAGGCGGCGATCCGCCAGGCCGACAACGCTTGCTTCGCGCAATGCCGGAAGATCTTCTGCAACTCGCCGGTCACCCAGAACCGCCTGTCCCGGTTCAACGGCGTTTCCAGCGAGGTGCTCTATCCGCCCCTCAACGACGGTGAATTGTTCACCGGCGGCGAGTACGGCGACTACGTCTTCGCCGGCGGCCGGGTGGCGGCGGGCAAGCGCCAGCACCTGCTGATCGAGGCCCTGGCGCTGCTGCCGAACGGCCCGCGCCTGGTCATCGCCGGTCCGCCGGAGAACCAGGCCTATGCCGACCGCCTGACCAAGCTGGTCGAGGACCTGGACCTGAAGGCCCGCGTCGATCTGCGCTTCGGCTTCCATCCGCGCGCCGATATCGCGCGGTGGGCCAACGACGCCCTGGCCTGCGCCTACCTGCCCTTCGACGAGGACAGCGTCGGCTACGTCACGATGGAGGCCTTCGCTTCGGGCAAGGCCGTCCTGACCGTCACCGACTCCGGCGGCCTGCTGGAGATCGTCAGCGACGCCACCGGCGCGGTCGCCGAACCGACACCCCAGGCCTTGGCGCAGGCGTTAGATCGCATGACGTCGGACAAGGTTCGGGCTAAGTCACTGGGGAGCGCCGCGCGCGATCTCTGGCGCGCCAAGAATGTCACATGGGAGGAGACGGTCCGCCGTCTTCTTGATTAAGCCACAAATATTGGGTTGAAGACCGGATTACGGTGAGTTCCGCCCAAGTCTAGGAAACGCGAGTGCTGTCGAAAGTCCTGTCCGTTCGTTCGTCCTTCATTGCTTTGGCCGTTGCCATGGCCGTGAGCGGCCACGCCGAACTCGCCCACGCCGAGACCCTGGCCGACGCGATCACGGCCGCCTATCAAAGCAATCCGAACATTCAGGCCCAGCGCGCCGCCATGCGCGCTCTGGACGAGAACTACGTCCAGTCGCGGGCGGCGTATGGCTTGCAGGCCAGCGCCTCGGTGTCGGAGGGCTATGCCTACGCCAGGGGCCCGCAGACGACCACCAACTTCCCATCGTATAAAAGGACCTCCGAAGAGGCGATCAGCCAATCGAATGAGCTGTCCGTCAGCCAGGCGCTCTACACCAACGGCCGTTACGCCGCCCGCCTTGCTGGCGTCGAGGCCCAGATCAAAGCCTCGCGCGAGAATCTCCGGCGCATCGAGATGGATCTTCTGATCCGGGTGACCGACGCCTACGTGTCGGTGCGGCGTGATCGTGAGGTGCTGCGGATCAGCCAAGGCGGCGAGGCCTTCCTGCGCAAGCAGTTGCAGGACACCCAGGACAAATATGGCGTCCGCCAGGTCACCCTCACCGATGTCCAGCAGGCGAAGGCTCGCCTGGCGTCGGCCAGCACTCAGTTGGCCAACGCCCAGGCGCAATTGAACGTCACTGTCGCCGCCTATGCGTCGCTCGTCGGCCACTTGCCCGCCGATCTCGAGCCCGAGCCGGATATAGATGGGCTGCCCGCCACGTTGGATGAGGCCTTTAACCAGGGCGAGCAATCCAATCCAACGCTGAACGCAGCGCTCTTCACCGAGAAGGCCTCGCGCTCGGGCGTCGCCGAGGCGCGCGCCCAGCGGCTGTTTTCGGTCTCGGCGCGCGCTGACTATCGCAACTCGCCCTACCTTCCCTACAGCGCCAAGGATTCGAACCGTTCCAACGCGCTCAATGCATCGATCACCCTTACCCAGCCCCTGTTCTCCTCTGGCCAGCTGAATTCGCAGGTCCGCCAGTCGATCGAGGAAAACAATCGCGACAAGCTTCTGATCGAAGACGCGCGCCGCAACATGGTGCTGGGCGTCTCGCAGTACTGGGACCAGCTGGTCGCGGCTCGCCGCTCGCTCGCGAGCCTCGAAGAGGAAATGAAGGCTGACACGATCGCCTTGTACGGTGTGCGCGAGGAAGAGCGCTTTGCTCTGCGCAGCACGATCGAAGTGCTGAACGCTCAGGCCGAACTCCAGAACGCCCAGATCAACTTTGTCCGCGGCCGCGTCAGCGAATATGTGGGCCGTCTGCAGTTGCTGGCTCAGGTCGGTACGCTGGAAGTCGGTGACCTGGCGCCGGGCGTTCAGACTTATGATCCCGAGCGGCACTTCAAGAAGGTCCGCTACAAGGGCATGTTGCCGACGGACTTGGTCGTCCAGACGCTGGACAAGATAGCGCTGCCGATGGAGGCGAAGAAGCCGAAGGCCGGCGACACGACGCCAATTCGCCCGCCGTCTTCTGAGCTTCCCGCTGCGCCGATCCCGGCGGTGCAAGTCGCCCCGCCTCAATCCATCAACGACCTGCCGGCGCTTAGTGACGACGTGCCGGTGAAGACCGCACCAAAAGGCTAGACGCTTTTCAACGACGGAACCGGTCAGTCTTCGTCGATAAAGTGCTCTAGACGAGCGGCAAAAGCCTGGCGGTCATCGCGAGCCAGGCGTCCCGGTCGAACGAGACATGGCCGTTGCGCGCCGTCGCGGCGCCGAGTTCCGAGCGCCAGGCGTCGTCGCGGAGCATACGCGCCAGCTTTTCGGCCGCGTCGGCCT
The DNA here is from genome assembly GCF_002742625.1 of Caulobacter sp. FWC2. Classification (NCBI taxonomy): domain Bacteria; kingdom Pseudomonadati; phylum Pseudomonadota; class Alphaproteobacteria; order Caulobacterales; family Caulobacteraceae; genus Caulobacter; species Caulobacter sp. FWC2. The sequence continues at coordinate 3,901,575 of NZ_PEBF01000001.1, read as the reverse complement.
CATCCGCTGCGGCCCAGCGGCCCGTTCGATAGATCGCGCCGTCACCCTCGACCGGGATCAGTTCGAAGTCGACGAGTTGGCTGGAGGCTTGGTCCATGAACTCGACGTTCGCCGACCAGCCCGTCGCCAGGGTCGGCTTGCCCAGCCAGATGGCCTCGGCCAGCAGCAGGCCATAACCCTCGGAGCGGTGCAGCGACAGCACGATGTCGCTGCTGGCCGTTAGGGCCGCCATGTCCTCCGCTGACAGATTCTCGGTCATCAGCCGGATCGTGGGATCGGTGGAGACCTCATCTCGCAAGGCCTGGAAGGTCTCCGGATAGAGGTCGGCGCCGACGACCTTGCAGACGAGCAGAGCGTTGCCGGTTGCCGCCTTCTGAAAAGATCGTAGCGCGGCTTGGGGGTTCTTGCGCTGCGCCGTCGAGCGAAGATCGAAGGCCATCAGCACCACGACCTTTTCGTCAGGTAGGCCGAAGCGGAGCCGATCAGGCGCGGGGCGAAGGTTCAGATAGAGCGGGTAGGGGGCCGGCGAGACCTTCACGCGCGGGGGGCCATCTTGCGAATGGCGTCGGCGGCGAAGGCCGAGGGGGTCCAGACCTCGTCGACCAGGTCGAAGGCCGGCGCCCAGTGGGCGGGAACATCCTCCAGCTCCCAGGCCCAGTAGCCGATGTGGCGGCGACCCTCTAGCGGACGGCCGCCAGTGTCGCGCGCCCAGCGCAGCAGCTCCGGCGGGTTGATATGCGAGATCACCACGCCGCGTTCTTCAGCCGTCGGTGCTGGGAAGACGGCGGGCAGATCGACCGGAAAGCCGACGTCGGCCGAGAGGTCGACCGCGCGGACCGGTACGCCCGCGTCAGCAAAGCCACGGGCCAGCATACGCGCGCCCTCGCCGAGGCCATGCACGGCGCCGTGGAAGCCAACGATCGTCACCGGCAGGGCGGCGGGCAGGTTCCGCCGCCAGGCGCGTCGCCGCGCGCGCGCCTGCGCGTTGCGCTCGGCCCAGGTCTTGGCGGCGTCGTCGATCGCCTTGCTCGCCGACAGATACAGCCCCCGTGGTGCACCGACTATAAGGTGCGCCGCACGACGCACGGGCGCTGGCAGGCGTCGCCAGACAGAAAGGAGATCCGATTTCATCGACAAGGGTGCTAATAAGTCCGGCGCGGATGGGAACCTATAGCGATCTCTGGCGTTGGTGGCCCACGGGAAAACGTCGCGACTAGCGGCCTGGGCGTGAAAAACAGCATCCAATCAAACAAAGCCGTGGGGGACTTGTGTCGACTGAGTGGAATGCCGGCTACGTCACGGACGTGAATTACACCTTCGGCTATTACGGCGAATTGAGCCCGCTGCGTTGCCGCCTTCCGCTGCTGCTGGTCGGCCGCCACGCGCCAAAAATCGAAAACGCCTGTGAACTGGGCTTTGGCCAAGGGCTCTCTGTGTCGATCCATGCCGCCGCTCAGCCGAGCGTGAATTGGTACGGCACGGACTTCAACCCTTCCCAGGCCGCCTTCGCGTCTGAAATGGTGCGCCTCTCGGGCGCCGAGGCCAAGCTCTACGACGAGGCCTTCTCCGAATTCTGCGGTCGCCAGGATCTGCCGGAGTTCGATTTCATCGGCCTACACGGCATCTGGACCTGGATTTCGGACAGCAATCGCGGCGTCCTAGTCGATTTCATCCGTCGGAAGCTGCGCCCGGGCGGCGTGCTCTACATTTCGTACAACACCCTTCCAGGCTGGTCGGCCGTTGCGCCCCTACGCCATCTGATGAAGCGCCACGCCGAGGTAATGGGCGCTCCGGGACAGGGGATCATCAGCCAGACCGACACGGCTCTGGGCTTTATCGACCAGTTTCTGACGCTGGAGCCCGCCTATGCCAAGGTCAATCCCGCCGCCGTCGAGAGACTGAAGCAGATCAAAGGGCTGGACCGGAAGTACCTGGCGCACGAGTACATGAACCGGGATTGGCACCCGATGTACTTCGCTGACATCGAGAGCTGTCTCACCGACGCCAAGGTCGGCTTCGCCGGCTCCGCCCACACGCTCGACAACCTCCTCGAGCTGAACATGACCCCCGCGCAGACAGAATTCATGCGGGGCATTCCGGATGTCTCGTTGCGTGAGACGGTGCGTGACTACTGTGTGAACCAGCAGTTCCGGCGCGACTATTGGATCCGCGGGGCGCGCGCCCTGGTCCATCATGAGCAGTTGGCGGCGCTGCGCGAAGAACGCATTGTCCTCACGATCGCCAAGGCCGATCTGCCCACGAAGGTGCGTGGCGCCCTGGGTGAGGCTAGCTTGCTCGATAATATCTACCAGCCGATCTACGAGCTGTTGCTGGATCATAAGCCGCACACAATCCTCGAATTGGAGGCCCATCTGGTCAGCAGGGGCGTCAGTTTCGCCCAGCTGACCTCGGCTTTGTCCATCCTGCTCGGCCTGGGTGTCATACAGACGGCGGCGCCGGCGCAGGACTACAGCAAGGCCAAGGGGCGTTGTCTGGCGCTGAACAAGGCCATTGCGCGTCGCTCGCTGTCCCTGGGCGACATCACCTACTTCGCCTCGCCCGTCACGGGCGGAGGCGTCTTGGCCCAGCGCTTCAGTCAGCTCTTTTGGCTCAGCAAACAGAATGGCGGCAAGACGTCGGCGGACTGGGCCGGGTTCGTCTGGTCGGTGCTCAAGAGTCAGAACCAGAGCATCGTCAAGGATGGTGTCACGTTGCAAGGCGAAGACAACCTGGCCGAACTGACGTCCCAGGCGGAGAAGTGGGGCGCCACGACCCTGCCGCTCTGGACGGCGCTGGGAATTTAGTTTCGAACACTTTTGACGAGAGCTGGCGCGATCCGCGCCTTCTGCATTCTCACAGGTCGCATCAGCCCTCGCCTCTCCGGAGAGTGATCGTCAGATCTAGATGTCCATTCAGGCGTAATGAAGCGTTTTTGGAGATGTAGATTGGCTCACTTCGTGAAGTGAATTTATAAAATCAATGCTTCATTCCCTGCTTTTGATTAAACTAGGCTCGAGCAATCCTTATTTGGAGAACTCCGGGAATCGAAGATTTCGCCATGCCTGTCTCTTGGTGTCGGGCTTTGTTTTCGATATTCGGCGTGTGTCGTGGGAATCTGTGTGAAACGCTGCAATATCGGAAGTTGCAACCCGAAATCATAACGAAACGTCGCATTCTCGTGGTTGGGCGGTTGCAGAGTGCTGCCGGTTAAGGTATGTAAAAGGGGTCTACCCACAAGACTTCCCATTAGCCCCGCCGGAGACCATGTCTCCGGCGGGGCTTATTGCGTTGGGGCGCTAGTTTTCAGCCTTGGGCTGTTTCGACGAGAAGAGCGCCTCGCCAGGACGGGCGTTTTTCTGCTGTCAGGCGTCTAAATTCGGTCTTCCGGCGGCGCGCCGTTCTGACGGACCAGGTGCGGGCCGTGGACGACCGGTTGACGCTCGAGGATCTGGCGAACCTTGCGCACGGCCATCGAGGCGCGGCTGCGGCGCTGGCGCCAGAGCAGCAGCATCATGGCCCCCAGGGTGGCGACCAGGAACGGCAAGGGACCCAGCAGCCACACCGCAGCGGCCAGGGCGAAATAATAGGCGCGGACGCCGGCGTTGAAGGCCGAGAGGGCCGGGTTGAGGATGCCGCCGGCGGCTTCGGCATATTCGGCCAGCACGGCGGCCGGGGCCCACATCGGCGCGGCCCCGATCGCGGCCAGGCAGTAGTTCATCTGGCGGATCGCCCAGATGAAGTCGAGCAGGCCGCGCGCCAGGGCTACCAGCACCAGGCCAAGCTTGATCTGGAACATCACGGGCGTGGTCTTGGCCAACACCGCCAGGCCCTCGACGCTCTTCCAGGCGTTGTCGCCGCCGAACAGCACCCCGGCCGCGGCGGCGATCAGGATCAGGTTCGACGAGGCGAAGAAGCTGGCCGAATTGATCGCGTGGCCCAGCAGTTGGCCATCCAGCAGGGCGATCTCGCGCACCGCCATTTCCTGCATCCACCTGCGACGGATGACAGTCATATCGGTGTTCAGCACCCCGCCGCCTTCGCCCAGGCGCTTGAGCATGGGTTCATACAGCAGCCAGCAGAACGCGAAGACCGCGACGGAGAAGAGGTCGAATAGTTGGGACGGCGACATGACCTAAGCCTAGACGGACGCGGGGAGTCGGAAAACCAGGTTCAGTCCTCGTGGATCAGACTGTTGCGCATCGTGTCCTTCAGAAGGACCGAGCAGACCAGGCCCACGGTCATCACCGCGGCGACATACAGGTAGAAGGTGCTTTCCATCTGTTCGTGCTTGAAGGCCAGGGCGACCATCTCGGCCGTGCCGCCGAACAGCACATTGGCCAGGGCATAGGGCAGGGCGACGCCCAGGGCGCGGATCTCGGCCGGGAACATCTCGGCCTTCACCACGGCGCTGATCGAGGTGTAGCAGGACTGGAAGGCCATGCCGGCCAGGATCAGCATCAGAGCGCTCGTCACCGAGGTGGCGTGGCTGATGCCGGTCATGATCGGCCAGATGGTCAGGGCCCCGCCGCCAAAGGCCAGGATCAGCATCGGCTTGCGGCCGACCCGGTCCGACAGCCAGCCGGCCAGGGGTTGGGCCAGCATGAAGCCGATCAGGCTGAGCGCGCTGATCTCCGAGGCCTGGCCCTTGCTGAAGCCCGCCGTGTTGACCAGGAACTTCTGCATGTAGGTGGTGTAGACATAGAAGGTCAGCGAGCCGCCGGCCGTCAGCCCCATGATCAGCAGGCTCTCGCGCGGATGGCGGCGAACCAGCGGTACGATCAGCGACACGAAGAACAGCACCAGGAACAGCGCGCCCAGGTACTGGCCAGGCCTGGCCAGCGGGCCGGTGGTGACGCCCATGACGCCGGCGATCACGGTCAGCAGGAGCAAGACCGAAGCGCTGATCACTTGGCCGCGCGAAAGGGTCTCGCGCTGTTCGGACCTCTTGAAGGCGATGCTCTCCTCCAGGCCTCGGCGGATCCAGAAGACGACCACGGCCAGCAGGGCGCCGATGATGAACGGGACGCGCCAGCCCCAGGCCTTCAACTCGGCTTCGCCCAGGGTCCGTTGCAGCACGATCAGCACGCCCAGGGCGATCAACTGCCCGGCGATCAGGGTCACGTAGTGGAAGCTGGACCAGAAGCCGCGACGGGCCTTGCCGGCCATCTCGCTCATATAGGTGGCGCTGGCGCCATACTCGCCGCCGACCGACAGGCCTTGCAGCACGCGGGCGAACAGCAGGATGGCGGGGGCCCACAGGCCGATGGTCTTGAAGTCGGGCGTGATGGCGATGATCAGGGCGCCGCCGCACATCAGGGCCACCGAGGCCGACAGGGCCGCGCGACGGCCGGCGTGGTCGGCGTACATCCCCATCAGCCAGGCGCCGATCGGGCGCGCGACAAAGCCCAGGAAAAAGACCGCCGCCGCCTGCAGCAACTGCACGGTCTGGTCGCCCTTGGGGAAGAAGGCGGGCGCGAAATAGAGTGTGAAGGCGGCGTAGGCGAACCAATCGTACCATTCGACCAGATTGCCGGCTGAGCCGCCCAGGATGGCCTTGGCGCGGGCCACGGGCGACAGGCGCGCTCCGGATGCCGCGTCGGCGGTCGCCGTCATGTGAACTCCCCTCCCGTTCGGAAGGGGAGCTTAAGCGAACATCGTTCCGGAGCAAGGACTCGCTGTCCCCGACTCCGGAACCGGGACGCTAGATGCGGCCGAGCAGAACGAGGATGATCAGGATGATCAGGATCAGGCCAAGACCCCCCGAGGGGAAGTAGCCCCACGAACGGCTGTGGCCCCACGTCGGCAGCGCGCCGATGAGAGCCAGGATCAGGATGATGATGAGGATCGTGCCGAGCATGGTCCGAGGTTCCCTCCAATCCGCGTCAGCCACCGTGGCGACGCTAGGTCAGGACTTCGGAATTCGCGGCGCCGCTTGTCGGTTCCGCTTTGATTGTTTCGCTCTAGGCCGGGGTGTCCTCGGCCTTGCGCAGGCGGATGGCCCACAGCGCCCCGATCACCGCGCCCTTGACGCGCGGCAGCAGCAGCAGGGTCAGCGCCGCCAGAGGGATCAGGGTCAGGGGCGCGACGATCCAGGGCGAGGCCTCCCAGATCCACCGGAAGAACAGCAGCGGCGCCACGATCAGGTGGCCAACCAGCAGGATCGTGAAATAGGCCGGGCCGTCATCGGCTGGGTAGCTGCCTAGTTCGTGGCCGCAAGCCTCGCACACCGGCTCGACTTTCAGGTAGGCGCGGTAAAGTCGGCCCTCGCCGCAGTTGGGGCAGCGATGCCGTACGCCGCGCGTGAGGCCGACGAGCATGGGCGGTGCGGAGGACTGAAACTCTGACATGCCGCTCATATGCGCTCTCGGATCCGGCGGGAAAAGGGCGACCAGCCGTCGCACGGCGACGTTATGTCCGAACTGGGTGTAAGCTCTTGTAGATTTTTGGACTGAGTAGAACGCAGTAGGCCTCGAAATCGATCTCGATCAAGCGATGCAAACGATATCGCGGCGGGCCGCAAGACTGGGTCTGGTTAACGTCGGTTATTGCAAAACTGCATTCCCGGACCTTGAGTTCCTGGCCGGAGGGTTCGGGAACAGTTGCCGCAAGCCGACGTTGATCGTCTGGATTGCACAAGAGACGCGCCATGGCCCCCGAACGCCCTACCAAACCCGACACCGGCCAGGAGACGCCGCCGCGAAAGGGCGCCGGCGCCTCCAAGGCCGAACATGCCGTCCGTCACGCGCCGGACACCGCCGTTGCGCCGCATGAGAAGCGGACGATCGGCGCCGAGACCTCGCGCGAGGAAGACGCTTAGCGGGTTAGGGCTTGGGGCGGTTTAGTGCTTGGCGTCGCGGGCGGCGCCGGCGACGGCCTTGCCGGCCGACGAGACGTCGCGACCGGCGCCTTCGATGGTGTTGCAGGCCGAGACCAGCAGGGCGGCCGCGGCGGCGGCGAGGACGACGAACTTACGCATAGATCAGAGCTCCAGCTTGGAAGGCGGCGGACCTTAACCGTGCGCCGCGCCGAGCTTCAAGAGCCCGGCGCGGCTTAAGGATCAGCGCACCCGGCGAACCGAGCTGTAGCGGTCGTTCTGCTTCTTGGGCAGGCTGGCCATATCGTAGTCGTAGCGCCAGCACTTGCCCTGGTAGTAGGCGTGCTCGCAGAACTCCCACGATCCGCGCGAGATGCGCATGGACGAGACGCGGTCGTTGAAGCCGATGCGGCCCAGGTCCGGCTCGTCGCCGCGCAGCGGGCGGGCCTCGCCGCGGAAGCCGTCGTGCTCGAACAGAACCACGCCGCCGCCGGGACCCCAACGGCCGTCACGGCGATCGTCGCGACGGTCATCACGTCTGTCGTCACGACGATCATAGCGATCGTCGCGGCCTTGGTAGCGGTCCTGGGCCACGGCGCCGGTGGCTGCCAGGGCGATGGCCCCGCAAGCGATCAGGAAAGCGATCTTGCGCATATCGGCGATCTTCTAGCGGACGCGACGGATCGAGCTGATCGCGTCGTTCCATTCGCGGGGCAGGATGGCTTGGTCGGCGTCGAGACGGCTGCAGCGGCCTTGATAATTGGCATGCTCGCAGATTTCCCAGCGGCCGCCGGCGCGACCGACCTGGATCGACGAGGCCTTGTCGTTGAACCTCACGGCGCCGAGGTCGGGCATGTCGCCGATCACCTCGAAGGACTGGCCCCGGTATTGGGGATCCTCGAAGAGCACGACGCCGTCGCGGGAGCCGCCACCACCACCGGGGCGACCGCCGCCGCCGTTGTTCCAGCCGCCATTGTTGCCGCCGCCCCAGCCGCCGCCGCCTTGTCCGGGACCGTTGAAGCCCGCGCATTCCAGGCGACCGTCGCGGTTCTCCAGACCCTGGCTCCCGCAGTCGCGCGAACGGGCGCTGGTCCACTCCCAGCCGCCGCGGCTGCTTTGGCAACGGGCCCAGACCTGGCCGTTGAAGGCGGTGATCTCGCGGCACGACTGCGTGTAGGAGCCGCGCGGCGGATCGTCGTAGCGACCGTTCCAACTGGGCGCCTGAGCCGAGGCGGCGCTGGCCGCCAGCGAGCCCGACAGGGCGATGACGGAAAGGGCCGTCAGGCCGAGGATTTTACGCATGTCTGTTTCCCCACAGAAGCTTCGTTGTCGGCACCTAGCCGTTCCCCAACTGAACGGCGCCTGAACGGTCTAGCTGTGAAAGTTAACGATCGATCGGGCGATAGTCGACCTTAACGTGTCCTTTCAGCTGCGCCTCGGTGAACCAGACCGGCTTGGTTTTCATGGCCACGAACAGCGGCGTCTGGTCGGCATAGTGGGGCGAGGCGGCGTCCAGGGTGGCCGAGCCGAACTGGTGGATGCTCTCCGATCGCAGCGTCCCGCCTTTGTCCCAGGTGACGAACATGATGAAGGTGTCGCCGCCGTCCGCCGTGGTCGTGCCGTCCTTCTCCGGTTTGCCCCAGACCGAGCGATAGGTGTCGGCCGCCCCGTCAATGGCTAAGTTCACGGTCCCCCGGCGGATGCGGTTGACCTCGCCCCAATCGGGATCAAGGCGGCCGAAGTGGGTCTTCAGCTGCTTGATCGCCGCCTGGAGGCTGGCCAGGGGAGTCGGGGCCGGATCGCCGTTCGAGTGGGCGAACAGGATCGGCTGGGTCATCAGCGCCGCCAGGGCCGCGCCGCGATCATGGACGTCGGCTTGTCTGTCCCAGGCGCGCAGGATGGCCTGGGCCTTGGCGAGATCGGCGTCGCCCTTGGGATCGATCGCGGTGACCTCGCGGACCATCTCCATCACCGACGAGCGGTCGCTGAAGGCCACGTCGAACTTGTGGGCGCGGAAGCTGGCGTCCGTGATCGCGTGGTCGGTCCCGAAGGTCTCCAGCGCTCGCCAGGCGCGGTTGGTCATGTTGGTCTGCAGGCCCATCGACGCCGGGAAGGCCTCGGGCTTCAGGTTGTCCGCCGCTTCGCTGGCCTGGAACGGGCTGTTGTTGGAGTTGAAGACCAGGCCCGACTTCGGATTCCACAGCTGCGGGATCTGTTCGACGGAGCGATAGCCCTGCCAGATCAGGTCGGAGCGGTCGCCGGGCAGGATCCCTTTCCAGTCGGCGTCGACGGTGCGGTTGGGGTACTGGCCGTTGTGAACGAAGCCGATGTTCCCGGCCTTGTCAGCATAGACGTAGTTCAGGCTGGGGATGGCGTGGGTGGCGATGGCCGCGCGCCATTCCTCGACGGTGCGGGCGCGGTTCAGCCGCCAGTACTGCAAGGGCTGGCGCCATTCGCCCATGCCGGCGTAGCGGATGGCGAAGAGGCCGTGATCCGTCTCCAGCACGGGGCCATGGACCGAGCGCAGCACCGCCTTCTTCACCGGCAGAACGATGGGGCCCAGCAGCTTCACGCGTAGGGTGACATAGCGCTTGTCGAAGTCCTTCCACTGTCCGTCCAGCCTGTACTGGTTCTTGTTCGCCGGGTTGATGGTCAGGCGGTAGATGTCCACCAGGTCGGGCTTGGAGACCGTATTGGCCCAGCCGAGGTTGGCGTTGTGGCCGTGCAGCATGAACGGCGCGCCGGGGAAGAAGCCGCCGGCCACGTGCCAGCCTTCGCCGCTCTCGACCACGGCCTCGTACCAAGCGACCGGGCCGGTATAGGGCTGGTGCGAGTTCACGAGCAGGCGGGTGGCGCCGTCGGCGCTCCGGGCGGGCGCGGTCGCCAGGCCATTGGAGCCCTTGGCGGGCGGGGGCGGGGCGCCGGGCGAGGTCAGGCGCTTCAGCTCGCCGTCCAGACCGTAGAAGAACGGCTGCTTGAAGACGAAGCCGGCCTCGATGTCGTGGCCGGTCAGGGGCAGCAGGCCAGCCTTGACCTTCTCCGGATGCTTGGCGGCATAGACGCTGACCCCGTCGGCATAGGCCTCCATGATCTTGCGCAGCTCGGCCGGCAGTTCATTGTAGTGGGCGTTGGTGGTCGGCCAGACGTCGAGCAGGGCGGTGACATAGTCGGTCGGCGCGGCGCTCTTGCCCTTGTCGCGGGCCAGCACGCCGCGGGTGGCCAGCACCACGTCCTGCAGGGTGGCGAAATCGTCCTCGCTCTGGGCGTAGCCGAGGCCGAAGGCGGCGTCGGCGTCGGTCTTGCCCAGCACATGCGGCACGCCCCAGTCGTCGCGGCGGATGCGGACGTCATAGGCCTTGGCCTTGTCCAGCAGGGTCTGGCGGGCAGGGGCCTTGGGCAGGCTGGCCTGGTCGATCACGATCAGCGTTGCAGCCGCCAGCACCACAAGCGCCAGCAAGACGCCGATCCCGCGCAGGATCCACTTCATCCGAGCCTCCCCAGCCCATTATTTGTTACCGCTGATCATGTCTGGCCGGCTTGGTCGTGCCTAGAGCCGGTTTCGACGAAAGCTGGCTGGAACGTCGCCATAACGTCGTTCGCCATCCCTAACTGGGCTGCTAGGTTCGGTTTAAACAACGAGGGAGGCGGCTCATGGCTCGCAAGCACTTGGTTTCGGTACTCGCCGGCGTTCTGGCTTTCGGTGCGCTCGGCGTGGGCGGCGGCGCGTTCGCCCAGGTTCCCGCCAACATCACCAAGGCCCTGGCCGACCCGTCGCGCCCGGCCGCTGACGCGGCCCGCGACGCCGCCCGCCATCCGGGCGAGGTGCTGGCCCTAGCTGGCGTCAAGCCGGGCGACACGGTGATCGACTACATCATGGGCGGCGGCTATTTCACCCGCATCCTGTCGGCCGCCGTGGGCCCCACAGGGACGGTCTATGCCTTCCAGCCGGCCGAGTTCATCCAGTTCAAGGCCCAGTATGGCGAGGACCAGAAGACGGTCGCGGCGGCGCTCTCGAACGTCAAGCCGCTGAACGGCCCGATGACCGCGCTGGACCTGCCGGACGGCGCCGACGTGGCGATCACCGTCCAGAACTATCACGACCAGCACCTGAAGCCGTTCCCGGTCGACACGGCCGCCAAGGCCAATGCCGAGATCTTCAAGTCGCTGAAGCCGGGCGGCGTCTACTTGGTCATCGACCACGCCGCCACCGCCGGCTCGGGGATTACCGCCGCCGACAGCCTGCACCGCATCGATATCGCCGCGGTGAAGAGCGAAGTCGAGGCGGCGGGCTTCAAGCTTGAGGCCGAGAGCCCTCTGTTGGCGAGCAAGGACGATCCGCATACGGCGAGCGTGTTCGACCCCAGCATTCGCGGGAAGACGGATCAGTTCATCCTGAAGTTCCGCAAGCCGAAGTGATTCAAATGCTTGTCATCCCGGAAGCCTCGTAGAGGCTGTCCGGGACCCAGGGGCGGCAGGCGCGGCGTTCACGCACCCCCTGTGGGTCCCGGACAAGCCTTGCAGGCTTTCCGGGATGACAATTTGGTGCGTGTAGAAGGGCTATTTTGCCCGGGCCTCTGCGCCCATGAACACCACCTTGGCGCCCTTGTTCACGGCCGAGCCCAGCTCGGCCGCGTCCCAGTTGGTCAGGCGCACGCAGCCGTGCGAGGCGCGCTTGTTGACCAGCTTGGGATCGGGTGTGCCGTGGATGCCATAGGTGTCCTTGGTCAGGTCGATCCAGGTCGAGCCGACCGGATTGTTCGGCCCAGCCTTGATGGTCAGCTTGCCCTTGGGCTTGCCGAAGGTCAGGCGCGACGGGTCGTAGGTGTAGGTCGGCCGGGGCGCCAGGGTGCGTACGGCCCACTCGCCCGACGGCGCGGGGCGCTCGGTGCTGCCGACCGTGGCCGGATAGGTCGCCAGCAGGGCGCCGTCCTTGTCGAAGGCGCGGACCTGGCCCAGGGCCTTGTCGATCTCGATGCGCTCGACCTTGCGGTCCAGGGTGTCGGCGCCGGCCGCCGTCACCACGATCGTCGTCCCCGCGACGCCGAAGTCGACACCGGGATTCAGCGCCTGCAGCAGCGCCTCGTCCATGTGGAACCGCTCGGCCAGCATTTCGAGCGGGGTCATGTAGTCGAGCGCAGGCAGCTTGGCCATCGCCTCGTAGTCGTCCTTGGGGATCGCCGGCGAGAACGGCCCCGCCTCGTCCTGGGCTGTGATCGTGTAGTCGACCAGCACCGGCCCGGCGTCGCCGGCGGTCAGGGTTTCGACCAACGCTTGCGTGATCGCGCCGTCGGGCGTCAGGCTCCGCGAGGTCTGGAAGGCCTTGATCGCCAGGGTCAGGTTCGTGCCGTCGCGGCCGTCGATGACGCCCGGCGAGAAGTGGGCGCGGTCCAGCAGGGTCTGGATGCGGATCAGCAGGTTGCGATGCGCCTCGGGATCGGTGGCGGCGGGATCGAAGGTCGCGGCGTTGATCGTCTGGGCCAGGGGCGAGCTGGCCGCAGCGGCCGGCGGCGCGGCGACGACCGCGGGTTGGGCGGGCGCGGACTTCTGGACCGTCTTGGCCGGCGCGGGCTTGGCCGGTGGCTTGTCGTCGCAGGCCGACAGGGCCAGCACGGCGATCAGGGCGAAACGGGAAACCAGGACGGTCATACAGACTCCAGCGGGCCAACAGGCGGGAACGACTCACCGTGCTCAAGCCTTGAGCCATGGCGAAGTTCCACGAGGCGCGAGGCCAGATGCGAGGAATGACTTGAAGGCGTTGCGCCGACTACTCTGGGGCTTGTGCCTGATGCTGCTGGCGTTCGGCGGGTTCTGGCTGTGGGCGACCTGGCCTTCGAGCGGAACCGCGCCGACGGCCGCGACGCTGCGTGACGAGGCCGCCCATGAGGCGCCGGCGAACCAGCACTTCGCCTCGATCGATCCGCCCTCGGCCCTGACACCGCTGGCTGGGGCGGCCGAGACCTGCGATGGGACCGACGCCCCCGAGACCGCCGCCGCCGTCAACGCCGCCTCGCTGTCGACGCTGGCCTGGACGCCCTTCGGCAAGCCCGAGACCGGTTGGGAGATCTATGCTCCGCGCATCGCCGCGGAGATCGGGACGACCTGCGGTCCGGGGTCGAACGGCTTTGCCTCGGCCCTGGCCCGGTGGCAGGGGGCGCATGGCCTGCCGAAGACCGGCGTGGTCGATCCGACGGTGTTCGGGGCGATGCTGGTCCGCTGGCACCTGGCCCGACCGTTCGTGCGGGTGAACCGCGAGGGTGTGTGCCCCGGCGCCCCGCCGGAAGCCAATCTGGCCCAGGCTGGTCCCAAGGAAAGCTATGGCGGGAAGGTCATCCAGATGCGGCCCGCCGCGCTGGAGGCTTATCGCCGGATGACCGACGCGGCCCGAGCGGCGGGCGTGCTGTCTCGGCCGGAGTCGTTGATGATCTTCTCCGGCTTTCGCGCCCCGGACGCCGACGCCCAGCGCTGCGCGCGGGACCGCAACTGCCAGGGCCTGATCCGCACCATCTGCTCGGCCCACCGCACGGGCCTGGCCATGGACGTGGTGATCGACGCCGCGCCGGGCTTGCGCCCCGACAGCTCGGCCGATGCCAGCAGGCTCGTCATGGCGCGCTCGCCGCTCTATCGCTGGATGGTCGTCAACGCAGGCCGGTTCGGCTTCGTCAACTACGCCTATGAGCCCTGGCACTGGGAGTGGACGGGGGAGCCGTTGCTGCCCGGCGTGCCGATCTCCAGCCTGCCCCAGGAGGGCTCCGAGCCGGTGGTCACGGAACCTCCGGAAGACTCCACGTCCGGAAAGCCGGCCGCTCCCGCAGGCGTTCGTAATAGGCGGTAAGCGTCGGCCAGTCCTCGCGCGCGATCGGGCTGAACAGCCAGCGATGCACCGACAGGCCCAGCACGATGTCGGCCAGTGTGAACGTGTCGCCCGCGACATAGGCGCCGGTGTCGACCAGCCGTGCGCTGAGCAGGCCCATAGCCGTGTTCCACGCCGTGACGCTGGCGGCGATCTGCTTGGGATCGTCGAAGCCGGGAATCTTGCGGACCAGGCCGGCGAAGGCATGGCGCCAGGCCGTATTCAGTTCCGTGCACTGCCAGTCCATCCACTGATCGACCAGCGCCCGTTGGCGGCGGGCGGCCGGGAACAGCGGCGTATCGGCCGCCACATAGCGGCAGATCGCGTTGCTCTCCCAGACCGGCCCGTGCTCGTCGATCAGCACCGGCACCAGCGCGTTCGGGTTCAGTGCGACGAACTTCGGGTCGTTGGTGGGAGCGAAGCCCTGGCCCCAGTCCTCGCGCTCATAGGCCAGGCCCAGCTCGTCCAGGGTCCAGAGGACCTTGCGGACGTTGATGGACGAGGTGCGGCCGAGGACCTTGGGGATCGTCACCGGGTCATCCAGGGTCTGGACTTGCCGGTCGGCGCGGCGACGCTGGAGCGCTCGATCTTGCCGGTCGAGGCCTTGGCCCCGTGGCCGTGCTTGCCCTGGGCGGCCTTCTTCAGGCGCAGGGCGCGCTGCATCGGCGTTTCGCCGTCCTGCGCTTCGCCAGCTTGCGCATTGGGGGCCGGGACTTCGGTTTTATCGGTCATGAAGGCGATGTATTCCTCGAATGGCGCCTTGAGAAGACCGCGCTTGAAGGACAGTCTGGAAAGATGTTGTCGCGCCGTTCGGTTCCCCTTTTGACGGTCCTTGTCGTCCTGACGGCGACGATGGTCCATGCCCAGACCAAACCGACACCTCCGGAGGCGCCCAACGCGGTCTCGCCGATCCTGATCCTGCCGCCGACCCTGCCGCCGAACCTGGTCTCGACCTATCCGGCCCAGGACCAGATCGTCGCGCCGGGCGTGCTGATCCTGAAGGCGGCCTTCGACCAGCAAATGGCTCCGACCGCCTGGAACTACGCCCCCGCGCCGGGCGCCGAGCCGATGGACTGCGTGAAGACGCCCCGCCTGCTGGGCGACCAGAAGACCTTCGTGCTGCTGTGCCGAGTGTTGGCCAACCGCACCTACGGCGTGACCTTCAACGCCGAGCGGACCGGCGGCTTCGCCAATCTCGGCGAGAACCCGGCCCACACCGCGGTGCTGACCTTCAAGGTCGATTCCGACACGCCAGTCACCACCGTCCGCCGCGCCATGGAGGCCGCCAAGCTGCAGGCCGATCAGATGCCGGTGCAGGACGCGCCCATGGCCGTGGCCGGCGCGGCGAAGCCGCCAAGCTTACCTTAGCTTGTGGCGTAAGCCCTCGCGGTAACGCATCATCACCTGATGACGGGGGAATCGGGGCGCGAGTGGACGGGGGCTGACCTCGCGGTGGTGGTGGGCGACTATGTCGCCCAGCTGGAAAAAACACTGGCCGGAAAGCCGGTGGATCGTAGCGCCCACGATCGCACCGTCCGCTTCGTCACCGGCAAGTCCGACATGCCGATCATCTGGAAACAGGGCGAAATCTCGGCGGTGCTGTCACTGATCGGCCTGCCGATCCTGCGCGATCAGCCGCCGCGCTGGTCCTACGACACGGCCCTGTTGGAAGCTGTCGAGGAGCAACTGGCCGCCAAGCCGGCCCTGCTTAGCGCCGCCGTCCGACCGGCCTCGCTGTTCACCGCCCCGCCGGCCGTGCCGCTGATCGAGGCCGCGCCGCCCAAGCCGATGCCGATGGACGAGCGCCTTATCCGGGTTATCCAGCGCTTCGACATGGGTTCCCGGGAGGCTGAAGACCGCTTCCTGAAGGGGCTGGGTGTTTCCAGCGTCATCGCCTTCGAGGCCCGTCGCCTCTTTGACCGAGGGCGCCCCGACCTAGCGGCGAAGATCCGACCCTCGCGCGACGGCGATCCGGATGGCTGCGACGTGATCGGTTTCGGGCTCGACGAGAGCCCGCGCCTGATCGTGGTCAAGACCACCCTGTCCGGCGATGTCTCGCCCTTCGGCCTCAGCCAGACCGAGTTCGACCTCGCCGAGGCCCGCCCCGAGGCCTTCCGTATCCGCCGTGTCTACGACCTGCTGGGCGAGGCGCGGTTCTACAGGATGAAGCCGCCGTTCGGGTGAGGACCTAGCCGCTCGGGAAGTTTTTCAGGACGTCGATGGCGGCTTTGGCGCGGGTGTTGAAGACGGCGACGGCGTCGGTCCGCATCTGCTCCACGGCCTTGAGGATGTCGAGATAGCGCGGCTCGCCCGTAGCGGTCAGCTGCGACAGAGCGGCGGCGGACGCCGCGTCCGCGAGGGTCCCGGCGTTGCGCAGGCTGTCGACCGCGTCCTGAACCGCCAGGGCGCTGGCTTGTGCGACCATCTGATAGGCCTTGCCGGCGCCGCTGGTCAGGATGGTCTCCGCCCCAAGCACGGCCATGTTCGCCTGGTTGATCGCGTCGATCACTTCGGCGTCGACTCTGGAAGCGCTCATGACGCCTTCTCCGCAGCAGGCTTCGATGGGGCCGACGGACTGGACGTGACTGGTGGCGGCGGAGGCGCGCCGATCGCGAAGCCGACGTGCTCGACCATGCGGGCGCAGGCAGCGCTGATCAGGGCTTGGCTGACCACGCGATCGGCCTGCTGACGAACCACGGCGTTGTGCATCGCCAAGCCGAGGGTCTGGCTCAGCACGGCGTCCAGCATGGCCTGGCTCTGAGACGGCGCCAGGCCCAGGGCCAGAAGGTCCGCGTCGATCACGCTGGAGAGGGTCTGGCCGTTGATCAGGCTTGGAATATCGGCGCGAGGTTCGTCGGACCCCGCGTTGTCGGCGGCAAGCTTGGGCGCGTGGGATTCTGGCTCGGGCGCCGGATCAGCCTCTGCGGCCGGTGGCGTGATCGTGGCCTGGGCGACAGCCGCCTTGGCGGCATGGGCCGCTTCGACGTGCTCGGGCGCCGACGGCGCGGGCGCTGAAACGTCCCCGTCCGGGGCGGTGGTGTCGACGGCCGGCGACGCGGCGTCCGGCTTGGAGGGCGTGGGCCGCTTAGCCATTGATCGTCGTCCCGGCCCTCGCTTGCGCGCTTGCGGCGTAGATCAGGGCCACGCCCTGGGTGGTCACGGCCTGGGCGACGATCTGCAACTGCTGCTGGGCGAAGGTGGCGTTGTGCGCCGCCAAGGCCAAGGCATGCGCCGTGGCCTGGAACAGGTTGCCCGTCGCGACCGCAGGGGCCGAGCCCAGGTTGGTGACGCCGCTCTGGGAGAGGGCGTCGGTGATCTGGTTGTTGACGGCTGTCGGAAAGGCCATGGCGAACCTCAGGCGCCCAGAATGTCTTTGGTCGCCATCCCGGTCGACGCGGTGTCGATCGAGTACAGCGTCGCCACGCCCTGCGTCGTCGCCGCCTGGGCGGTCACATAGCTCTGCTGCTGGTTGTTGGTGGCGTTGTGGGCGGCATTGGCCAGGGCCTGGGCGGTGGCCTGGTAGAGATTGGCCAGGGCCACGGCTGGGGCGTCGCCAAGCACGTTCACATTGGCCTGGGTGACGGAGTCGGTGATCTGGTCGTTGACGGCGGTTGGGAATGCCATGGTGGGTCTCTCTTGAACGTTGCGGGTCGTGGAGGATCTAGAGGCCGCGAACGCGACCGGTCAGGATGGCTGCGGTCGCGTGACCGGACGAAGCGGTGTCGATCGAATAGAGCGTCGCCACACCCATGGTGGTGGCCGCCTGGGCGGTCACGTAGGCCTGTTGTTGCGAATTGGTGGCGTTGTGAGCGGCGAGCGCCAGGGCCTGGGCGGTAGCCTGATACAGGTTACCCATCGCGACGGCCGGGGCGTTACCCAGAACGTTCGTACCGGCCTGCGACACGGCGTCGGTGATCTGGCTGTTGACGGCGGTCGGGTAGGCCATGGCTTCCTCGCTGAAGGCGCTGCATCGCGCCAAGGTTCAGCTTTCAGCGCGCCCCCTACGTAACGACGTTATGTAACAATCTGAAAGTGCTTTTCTGCACTATTTCCGGGATAATTGAGTTGCGCCGTCAGACCTTGAAGACGTGCGCCAGCATCACGCCCAGGCCGCCCAGGGGGCGGCCGCCGTTCAAATCCCCCGGCAGGCGCATCAGCGTCTCGTAGAAGCCCAGGGGCGGGATCGCGGTCTGACGGTGAGGATATCGCGGCGCGACAGGCCTTTGGTCACCCTGCCGCCGCTGGCGTCGACCCAGTCGGCCTTGCGCACGGCGTTGACGACCTCTGCGTCCGCCCCCCTGAAGGGCGTGACCTTGTGATGCCAGTGGATCAGGTTGCAGACGAGGCAGGCGTCCAGATGCGGAGCGCGGGCTTGTCGGGCCTGCTCCGCCTGGGCTTCGGAGGGTTCGAGATAGGCGAGCTTACCGTCGGTCCACAGGCCGACGTCGTGATAGGCCAGCGCGAAGGCCACCACCTCGCGCCATCGCGCATCGCCGCCCAGGAAATGCATGGCGTAGGTCAGCACCCGGTAGACGTGGTTGCGATAGCCGGGAAAGTCCGCGCCGATCCGCGCGCAGCGGGGTTAACTCGCGCTCGACGATCTCGTCATGGTCGATGATGGCGATGGTCATGGCGGCCATCCTAGCCTGCTCGCCGCCGGCTTTCTTGAACGCGCCCAAGAAAAAGCCCCGCCGGTGGGACCGGCGGGGCTTTTCGAAACGGAGGTGTCGGACGATCAATCCTCGTCCATCTTCAACGCGGCGATGAAGGCTTCCTGCGGGATCTCGACCTTGCCGAACTGGCGCATGCGCTTCTTGCCGGCCTTCTGCTTGTCCAGCAGCTTGCGCTTGCGCGAGGCGTCGCCGCCGTAGCACTTGGCGGTCACGTCCTTGCGAAGGGCGCGGACGGTTTCGCGGGCGATGATCTTGCCGCCGATGGCCGCCTGGATCGGGATGACGAACATGTGCTGCGGGATGAGGTCCTTCATCTTCTCGCACATGCCGCGGCCACGGCTCTCGGCGCGGTCGCGGTGGACCAGCATGGAGAGGGCGTCGACGGGTTCGGCGTTGACCAGGATCGACATCTTGACCAGGTCGCCCTTGCGGTAGTCCTCGACCTGGTAGTCGAAGCTGGCATAGCCCTTCGAGATCGACTTCAGGCGGTCATAGAAGTCGAAGACCACCTCGTTGAGCGGCAGGTCGTAGACGACCATGGCGCGGTTGCCGACGTAAGAGAGCTCGCGCTGCATGCCGCGACGGTCCTGGCACAGCTTGATCACGCCGCCCAGATAGTCGTCGGGGGTGAAGATGGTGGCCTTGATCCAGGGCTCGCTGATGCTCTCGATGTGCATCGGGTCGGGCAGGTCGGCGGGGTTGTGCAGCTCGATTTCCGAGCCGTCGCGCATGTGGATCTTGTAGACCACCGAGGGGGCGGTCGCGATCAGGTCGAGGTCGAACTCGCGTGAGAGGCGCTCCTGGATGATCTCCAGGTGCAGCAGGCCGAGGAAACCGCAGCGGAAGCCAAAGCCGAGGGCGGCGCTGCTTTCCATCTCGTAGGTGAAGCTGCCGTCGTTCAGGCGCAGGCGGCCGACGGCGGCGCGCAGGTCCTCGAAGTCGGCGGCGTCGACCGGGAAGAGGCCGCAGAACACGACCGGCTGCACGTCCTTGAAGCCCGGCAGGGCCTTGTCGGTGGGACGCTTCTCGTCGGTCAGGGTGTCGCCGACGGCGGCGTCGGCCACTTCCTTGATCTGGGCGGTGAAGAAGCCGATCTCGCCGGGGCCCAGGCTCTCGACCGGGGTGTTCTTGGGCTTGAAGACGCCGACGCGGTCGACCAAGTGGGTCGAGCCGTGCTGCATCATCTTGATCTTCATGCCGGCCTTCAGGCGGCCGTCCATGACGCGGACCAGCACGACGACGCCGAGATAGGCGTCGTACCAGGCGTCGACCAGCAGGGCCTTCAGGGGCGCGTTCTCGTCGCCCTTGGGCGGCGGCAGGCGGGTGACGATGGCTTCCAGCACGTCGTGGATGCCCAGGCCCGACTTGGCGCTGGCCAGGACGGCGTCGCTGGCGTCCAGGCCGATCAGGTCCTCGATCTGGGCGCGCACGCGCTCGGGCTCGGCGGCGGGCAGGTCGATCTTGTTCAGGACCGGGACGATCTCGTGGTTGTTGTCGATGGCCGAATAGACATTGGCCAGGGTCTGGGCCTCCACGCCCTGGCTGGCGTCGACGACCAGGATCGAACCCTCGCACGCGGCCAGGCTGCGGCTGACCTCGTAGGCGAAGTCGACGTGCCCGGGGGTGTCCATCAGGTTCAGGATGTAGGTCTCGCCGTCGTCGGCCTTGTACTCCAGGCGCACGGTCTGGGCCTTGATGGTGATGCCGCGCTCTTTCTCGATGTCCATGTTGTCGAGAACCTGCGCGCTCATCTCACGCGCGGTCAGGCCGCCGGTCTCCTGGATCAGGCGGTCGGACAGCGTGGACTTGCCGTGGTCGATGTGGGCCACGATTGAAAAGTTACGGATCTTGTCGAGAGGCGTCGAAGTCATAGGCGTGCGCATATCACATTTGGCCCGCTTCGCGAGGGGTGAGCGCATCCGGGATGCGGCCACGGTCGGCGCATGCTTAACCGGTCGTTAAGTTTGGAGCCGCAAACCGGTCTCAATGGCTTGCAACAGTGTTGCAATGAAACTGACCTGGAGGGCCTGACATGGACCGTCGCAAGCTGATCGTCTCGGGCGCCGCAGTCGGCCTGAGCGCCATGGCCAGCGAGGCTCTGGCCCGCCAGCGGATCACGTCCGAGCAATTGCCGCCGGCCCAGCCGATCACCGACCCGAACGCCGCGCCGCCGCAGTATCGCCCCCCCCCGCAGGACGCCTATGCGTCCCCGCCGCCGGCCGCCCAGACGCCGGGTTCGAATGGCAATACGCCGGTCTATGACACCGGCCGCGCCCAGACCTATTCCGCCGACGAGATGATCCGCGCCACGTCCGACTTCCTGGGCGTGACGGCCGAGAGCGCCGGCGCGGTGATCGAGAAGATCTTCAAGGACAAGGGCCAGCCCACGGGCTACATCGCCGGCGAGGAAGGCTCGGGCGCTTTCGTGGCGGGCCTGCGTTATGGCCGTGGCCTGCTCTACATGAAGGGCCGCCCGACCCTGGAGACGTTCTGGCAGGGTCCGACCGTGGGTTGGGACTGGGGCGGCAACGCCAGCCGGGTCTTCACCCTCTGCTATAACCTGCAATACCCCGACGCCGTCTTCCGCCGGTTCCCGGGCGTGGAGGGCAGCGCCTATCTGATCGGCGGCCTGGGCATGAACTACCAGAAGGCCGACGATATCACCCTGGCCCCGATCCGCGCCGGAGTCGGCCTGCGCCTTGGGGCCAATGTGGGTTATCTCGGCTACAGCCGCAAACGCCGCTGGATGCCGCTCTAACGATTAGAGGGGGCCTTTGAGCCCCCTCCCTGTCTCAGACTAGCCGCCCCACACCTGCTTCAGGCGGGCGTCGCGTCCGCAGCCGGTGCGGTAGGCGAAGTAGTTCAGCTTGTTCCGCTTGGCGTAGTCGCGGTGATATTCCTCGGCCGGGTAGAAGGTCTGCAGCGGCAGGATTTCGGTCTTCATCGTACCGCTCTTCAGGCGCTTGGCGGCGTCGGCGCGGGACTTCTCGGCGATCGGGCGCTGGGCGGGGGTGACGAAGACGGCCGGGCGATAGGACGGGCCGCGGTCGCAGAACTGGCCGCCATCGTCGGTCGGGTCGACCAGCTTCCAATAGCGATAGAGTAGAAAGCCGTAGTCCAGCTTGGCGGGATCGTAGGTGACGCGCACCGACTCGTAGTGGCCCGAGGTCTCGCTGGTGACGTCGCGATAGGTCGGGTTCTTCAGATGGCCGCCGGTGTAGCCGCTCTCGACCTTGATGACGCCCGGCACGCCCTGCATGTCGTGCTCCATGCACCAGAAGCAGCCGCCGGCGAAGACGGCGGTCTCGGTTTTCAGCGTCGCTGCGGCGGACGCGCTGACGCCGGTGAGGGCGAAGAGGGTGGCGAGGAGGGCAAGCAGGCGGCGCATCGAAGTCTCTCCAGAAGCGGACTCGGATTTAGATACGCAGGGAAACGCCGAAAGGTTACGCCCGCCAACCAAAACCGACGCCGCGCACGCTGGGACAGGCGGCCAGACGCGAGGCCAGCACCTCGGCCCGGGCGTCGCCCTGGTCGTCGATCTCGAGGCGAATGGCCATGTGCTGACCCTCGGGAGCGGCGGACAGGGCGCGCAGGCGGGCCTGCTGGACCGAGGCCACGCCCAGCACCCGCATGAGGGCGTCAGGCGTGTCGTCGATGGTTACGAGGAAGAGACGGCGCCGAAGACTGGCGAGAGCGTCGTCTTCGGGTTTGAGTGGGTCTACGAGCGAACTCACGGTCGGAACCATTGATGCTCTACCGAGGCCGAATTGACCCCCGGCCATGCGGCAAGGTCGCGGGCTAGCAGGCGGGCCGCCTGATCGCCCAGGTGACGGACGCGCAGAGAGGCTTCGACGATCTGGCCGACCGGCTTCATGGTCAGGCCGCACAGTTCGGCGCCGCTGTCGGCGAGACCCTGGCGCACGGCTTCCAGCGCGCTGGGCGCGTCCTGGGCGGCCAGCAGCAGCTGGTGAACGGTGACCCCGTCCAGGTCGCTATGGAAAGAAGGTGGAGAAGGCAGATAGCTCATTGGAGTGGTCCCTTGCATGAGAGGCTTGGAGACCGAGGAACCGCGCAACAAAAAACCCCGCTCGTGGGAGCGGGGCTTTTTGGAGATCTTGCGATCCTTCGGCTGTGTGGTGGGTAGGGTTTCCTACCGCTTGCGCCGATTTTGCCCCGTTCGAATTCGCACGGTTTTAATCTGGTTATTAATCATGCTCCACATCGCCACGCACGACATCGCAGCCACGGCGGCGAGGCCGGTGGTCACGAAGGCGGCAAAGGCGGAGGTCGATTGCATGTGGAGCGATGAATCCAGTTAGCGCTTGATACAGGTAGCGTGACGTTGAGCTGTGCGCAAGGTCTTGCCTGCTTGAGAGGCGATCGGTCGCGGCCTAGGGTAAAAATTGGCTCGCGGCGCCTTGAAACTCAGCACAGGCTCCCACCTGACCTGCTGCGCAGGTCTGTCCGCCCCCAAGCGGAACGGAGAAGGGCAGAGCGCCTCTCCTCCCCCATTGGGGGAGGGGGACCGCCGAACGGCGGTGGAGGGGGCCAGCGCCGAGCCGGCCCCCAGACAGCTTACGACCGCAGCTTACCGCCGGCCTTCTCGGCCGCCGCCACGACCTTGGCCGACAGGGCCTCGATCTCGGCGTCGGTCAGGGTGGCGTCGCGCGGCTGCACCACGACCTCGATCGCGATCGACTTGAAGCCCTCCGGCACGCCGGGGCCTTCATAGACGTCGAACACGCGCGCGGCGGTGATCAGCGCCTTGTCGGCGCCGAGCGCGGCCTTGACCAGGTCGCCCGCGGCCTTGGCCTTCTCGACGACAAACGCGAAGTCGCGGGTCAGCGGCATCAGGGCCGAGGGCAAGAAGGCCGGGCGGCTCTTGATCGCCTTCTTCTTCGGCTCGGGGATCGCCTCCAGGGTGATCTCGAAGCCGTAGACCGGGCCGGCCACGTCCAGGGCTTTCAGCACCGCCGGGTGGATCTCGCCGAACTCGGCCATCACCGCCTTGGGGCCCAGCTGCAGTCGCGCCGAACGGCCCGGGTGCCACCAGGACGAGGCCGAGCCCTGCGCGGTTTGCAGCGACGCCACCGGCGCGCCCAGCTCTTCCAGCAGGGCCAGCAGATCGGCCTTGACGGTGAAGACGTCTTCTTGCGCGGCCTTGCCCCAGCCGCGCGGCGCCTTCGGAGCCAGGATGGCCGAGACCACGGTGCGCTGGTCGTTGGGGCGCTCGCCGTGGAAGGTCGGGCCGATCTCGAACAGGGCCGCGTCGGGGAAGCCCCGGCGCGCGTTGCGGCCGGCCGCGTCGATCAGGTTGGGCAGCAGCGACGGGCGCATGCAGTCCAGTTCCGAGGCGATCGGATTGGCCAGCAGCATTTCCGGCTGGCCGCCGCCGAACAGCTGCGCCGTCTTGTGGCTGGTGAAGCTGAACGTCACGGCTTCGGCATAGCCGGCCGCCGCGAGGGCGCGACGGGCGGTGCGGGCGCGGGCCTGCTTGGCGGTCAGGATGCCGCCGACGGCGCGCGGAACGTCCGGCAGCGGCGTCGAGGGCAGGGCGCCATAGCCGGCGATGCGGGCGACTTCTTCCACTAGGTCGGCCTTGCCTTCCACGTCGCGGCGGAAGGTCGGCGGGGTCACGCAGACCACGCTCTCGGCATGGGTGACGAAGTCCGCGGCCGAGACATCATTGGGCGGCTCGACCGTGAACCCGAGGTCGCGCAGGATCTGCAAGGACCGCTCGGACGCGATCTCCAGGCCCGACAGCTGGCCGACATAGGCCGGGTCAAACAGCACGGGCTTGGGGGCCTCGGGAGGCTCGCCGACCATCAGGACGTCCGACGGCTCGCCGCCGCACAGCTCCAGGATCAGCTTGGTGGCCAGCTCGACGCCGGGGACCAGCGAGCTGGTGTCGACCGTGCGGGCGAAGCGGTACTGGGCGTCGCTGGCGATGCCGGTGGCGCGGCCTGTCTGGGCGATGCGGATCGGCTCGAACCAGGCGCTCTCGACGAAGACGTCCGTGGTCTCGTCCGAGCAGCCGGTGCTTTCGCCGCCCATCACGCCGCCCAGGCCGATCGGCCTGTCGCCATGCGCATCGGCGATCACGCACATCTCGGGCGTCAGCTCGTAGGTCTTGCCGTCCAGGGCGATCAGGTGCTCGTCGCCGTGGACGCCATGGCGGCCCAGGCGCGTCGAGATCTCGGTCCCCGACAGCTTGGCCGCGTCATAGACGTGTAGCGGGCGGGCGCGGTCGTAGGAGATCAGGTTGGTGACGTCCACGAGCGCGTTGATCGGACGCAGACCGATGGCGGTCAGGCGATCCTGCAGCCACTTGGGCGAGGGGCCGTTCTTGACGCCGCGGATGTAGCGGCCGGCGAAGGCCGGGCAGGCCTCGCCATCGACCTTGACGCTGATCGGGCTTGGGAACGCGCCCGGGATCGCGGCGATCGACACGTCCTTCAGCTTGCCCACGCCGGCGGCGGCCAGGTCGCGGGCGATGCCGACGACGCCCAGCCAGTCGGGGCGGTTGGGGGTGACTTCGAAGTCGATGACGGCTTCCAGGCCCAGGGCGTCGACGGCCGAGGTCCCGACCGGCAGGGCGTCGGGCAGTTCCATGATGCCGTCGCTCTCGACGGCGTATTCCAGCTCGGCGGCCGAGCAGAGCATGCCGTTCGAGACGACGCCGCGCACCGGCTTCTCGACCAGGGTCACGTCGAGGCCCGGCACATAGGCGCCGATCGGGGCGTAGATAGTGGTCAGGCCCGCGCGAGCGTTCGGCGCGCCGCAGACGATCTCCTTGCGGCCGTCGACGGTGTCGACCTGACAGACCTGCAGGCGGTCAGCGTTGGGGTGACGCGCGGCCTCGACGATCTTGCAGACCGTGAAGGGGGCCAGCTTGGTCGCCGGATCAATGACGTGCTCGACCTCGAGCCCTGCCATGGTCATGGCCGCGACGATCTCGGGGACGGTGGCGGTGGTCTCAAGGTGATCCTTGAGCCAGGAGAGGGTGAATTTCATTGTTCTTGTCTCAGCTCAGGCCCGAGGCGGCGTTCGGCGCGGCGAAGGCGCTGAAGCCGTAGTGCGACAGCCAGCGGACGTCCGACGACCACATGTCGCGCAGGTCCGGCATGCCATATTTCAGCATGCCCAGGCGATCGACGCCCATGCCGAAGGCGAAGCCCTGGTACTCGTCGGGATCGATGCCGCAGGCGCGCAGCACGTTCGGGTGAACCATGCCGCAGCCCAGGATTTCCAGCCACGACGTGCCTTGGCCGATCTTGATCTCGCCGCCCGAGCGGTCGCACTGCACGTCCATCTCGGCCGACGGCTCGGTGAACGGGAAGTGGTGCGGACGGAACTGGGTGGTCACCGCGTCGGTCTCGAAGAACCGCGCCAGGAAGGTCTCCAGGGTCCACTTCAGGTGGCCCATGTGGATGCCCTTGTCGATCACCAGGCCCTCGACCTGGTGGAACACCGGCGTGTGGGTGGCGTCGTTGTCCACGCGATAGGTGCGGCCCGGCGCGATGATGCGGATCGGCGGCTTCTGGCTGACCATGGTCCGGACTTGGACCGGGCTTGTATGCGTGCGCAGCAGCATGCGTTCGCCGTCTTCTTTCGTATTGAAGAAGAAGGTGTCGTGCATTTCGCGGGCCGGGTGCTTCGGCGGGAAGTTCAGGGCCGTGAAGTTGTGGAAGTCGTCCTCGATGTCCGGACCTTCGGCGACCGCGAAGCCCATCTCGGCGAAGATCGAGATCATCTCGTCCATGGTCTGCATGGTCGGGTGGACGCTGCCCTTGCGGCGGTAGGGCGCAGGCAGGGTCAGGTCCAGCGTCTCGCTGGCCAGGCGCGCGTCGAGTTCGGCGGCCTCAAGGGCGGCCTTCTTCTCGGCGATGGCGGTTGAGGCGCCGTCGCGCAGGGCGTTGATCGCGGCGCCTTGCGTCTTGCGCTCCTCGGGGCTCATCGCCCCCAGGGTTTTCAGCAGGCCGGAGATCGAGCCGGTCTTGCCGAGGGCGGCGACGCGCACCGCATCGAGGGCGGCGAGGTCCGTCGCGCCGGCCACCTGGGCCAGGACGTCGGATTCGAGGGTGTTGAGATCGGTCATGACGGGCATCCGTCTAGAGCATTCGGGCGGGGCGGAGTAGGGGAGCGCGCAGCAAAAAGCCCTCCGGTTCGCACCGGAGGGCTTTTCTAGATCGCAATCGGGACGGACCCGAGAAAGACCTTAGGCGGCCAGGGCGGTGCGGACCTTGTCAGCAATAGCCTTGAACGCAGCCGGGTCGTTACCCGCGATGTCGGCGAGGACCTTACGGTCGATCACCACACCCGCCACGTCCAGGCCGTGGATAAATTGCGAGTAGGTGAAGCCCTCGATGCGAGCGCCGGCGTTGATGCGTTGGATCCACAGCGAGCGGAAGGCGCGCTTGCGCACCTTGCGGTCACGGTACGCGTATTGACCGGCCTTATCGACGGCGGCCTTGGCGGTGCGGATGGTGTTCTTGCGGCGGCCGTAGAAGCCTTTCGCCTGTTCAAGAACCTTCTTGTGCTTGGCGTGGGCGGTAACGCCACGTTTGACGCGAGCCATGTGTCAGCGCTCCTCTTAAAGGCCGTAGGGCAGGTACGAACGGATGGTCTTGGCGTCAGCCTCGCTCATCACCTTCGTTCCGCGGTTTTGGCGGATGTACTTGCCGTTGTGGCCGATCAGACGGTGGCGCTTGCCGGCGACGCCGGCTTTCAGCTTACCCGTGGCCGTGATCTTGAAGCGCTTCTTAGCGCCCGACTTGGTCTTCAACTTAGGCATTTCGCGTCGGAGCTTTCGCCCCGTCCTCTGGGATAGCAAGACGAACCGCCATGGCATGCCAATTGGCCAGGCGGTTCCGGAAAGGGGGCGTTACTAGGTGAAAGAGTCGCTCAAGGCAAGCGCTTAGGCCTTAGGCCGGCGTTTTCGTCCGGTGAACGATGGTCACGGCGAAGAAGATGGCCGGGATCATCAGGGCCGCGCCGAACCAGTAGGGGCCGCCGATGGCGATTCCAAACAGCGGACCGGCCAGCAGCGGACCGCCGATGCGGGCCAGGGAGCCGGCGGCCATGTTCAGGCCCAGCATCTGGCCCTGGCGGTCTGGCGGGCTGGCGCGCGAGATCAGGGCCGCCACGCACGGGAAGACCAGCGACTGGCCAAAGGCGGTGCTGCCCACGGCGACGATGGCCAGGCCGGGATGGGTCACGAACGGCGAGACGAACAGGCTGACGCAGATGATGGCCAGGCCCGTGGTCAGCACGCGGCCTTCGCCAAAGCGGCGGGCGAGGCGTCCGGTCAGCAGGCCCTGGCCCAGCGAGGCGATAACGCCGATGACGGCGAAGCACAGGCCGACCTCGCGCGGACCCCAGTCGAAGCGGGCGTTGGCCCAAAGGCCGAAGATCGATTCCATGCCCGCGAAGGCCCCGGTCGAGACCAGGGTGACCAGCAGCACGCGCGACAGGATCGGGTGGGCCGAGGCCGCGCTGAGCGCCTCGCGGCGGCCGGGCTGCTTGACGCCGGGAGCGGAGGGCGCGCGGCTCTCGGCCACGAACAGCAGGACGCCGACCGCCGCCAGCGCGGCCATGCCGGCGGCCACGAACAACGGGATCTGGAAGCCCAGCTGGCCGGCGCTGGGACGGGCCAGGAGGCCGCCCAGCGACGGGCCGATCACGAAGCCAGCTCCGAACGCCGAACCCAGCAGGCCCATGCGGCCTGCCCGCTTCTCGGGCGGGGTGACGTCGGCCATGTAGCCCTGGATCGTCGAGATGTTGCCGCTGCCGAAGCCGCCGACCAAGCGGATGGCCATGGCGATCCAGATGTTCGGCGCGAAGGCCAGGGCCAGGTAGGCGATGGCGTTGGCGATGATGGTGACGATCAGCACCGGCCGCCGGCCGATCCGGTCGGACAGTCGTCCCCAGAACGGCTCGCCGAAGAACTGGCCCAGGCTGTAGGCGGCGAACATGGTCGTCACCTGCCACGGGGCGGCATGCATGGCCTTGGCGTAGAAGGGCAGCAGCGGAATGACCACGCCGAAGCCCACCAGGTTGATGAAGACAACCAGGAGCAGGACGGCCAGGGCGCGGGGACTGTTGGCGGGTTCGGACATCAGGACGCGCGGTTTACGCCCGAACCCCGGCCTTGGCGATCAGCCAATCGACGAACTCAGTCGGGCGGGTTGTTCTTTTCGACGAAAGCGACGGCTTCGGTCAGCATCTTCACGCGCGACTCGCCGCGGGAGAACCAGTGGTCCTCGCCTTTCAGCGCGACCAAGCTGACGGGCTTGCCAGCCTTCTTCAGCGCGTCGGCCATGATCTGGCTCTGCGCGAAGGGCACGATGGTGTCGTCGGTCCCGTGGATCAGCAGGACCGGGACATCGACGCGATTCGCCAGTTTGACCGGCGAGAGGGCGTCCAGGTCGGCTTTCTTGTCCGCGCCCATGAAGCGCAGCCAGTAGCGGGGCGAGGTCGAGGACCGGGCGCCATGGTCCTCGAGGTTTGCCGACAGCATCCGGCCCGGATTGACGGGGCCGGCGCCCGACTTGGGACAGGGAGTCTCCCCTATGGTCGACATGCAGACCTCCTTGGGCGAGACGACCTCCTGGCGAACCAGGTTGAGGTCGGACGGGCCGTCGACGGAGACGGCGCAGCGATAGACGCCCTTGTCCAGGGTCGCGCCGGCCAAGGCCGCGTAGCCGCCGTAGCTGGCGCCCATGATGCAGACGCGCTTGGGATCGATGACGCCTTGGCGGGCCAGATCGCGGACGCCGTCCGACAGGTCGGTCTGCATCTTCTTGCCCCACTCGCCATAGCCGGCCTTCACGAAGTCCTTCCCAAAGCCCGCCGAGCCCCGGAAGTTGGCCTGCAGTACGGCGTAGCCGCGCGAGGCCAGGGCCTGGCTCCACCAATCGAAGCCTGGGGCGTCGCGCCCTTCAGGGCCACCGTGCGCCAGGACGATGAGGGGCAGGTTCGTGGGCTGACGCTCGCGCGGCAGGGTCAGGTAGCCGCTGATCTCCAGGCCGTCGGCGGCCTTGTACTTGATCGGGCGCACCGGCGAGATCGCCTCGGGCTTGACGCTCTCGTAGACGCGGCTCTGGAACCAGCCTTTTCCGGTCTTGAGGTCGATCAGGTAGTAGGCCGGGCCTTCGGTGGGCGCATCCACCTGCACGATCACGCGGCTCCAGTCCCTGGACCAGGACTTGAGGCTGACGCGCGCATCCCTGAACGGCTTGATGGCGGCGTACCAGGCGCTCTGCACGGCCGGATTGAAGAAGGTATAGCGCAGTTCGTCGCCGTCCAGGGTGTAGCCGCCGAGCAGGCGGGCGCTGTACGGATCGTGGATCAGGCCGTCGAACGCGAGATCGTCCGGCAGGGCCTCGCGGCCGCCGTTCCGGGTGTATTCGCGCAGGACGTCGTCGTCGGCGCGCCGCCAGACCAGCACCGACTTGCCGTCACGGCCCAGACCGGAAATGCCATAGGCGCCGGTCGGCGAGTCGGCTTCATCCACCTTCTTCCAGTTGGCGCCGGCCTTGACCAGCAAGGTTCCCCGACCGCTCTTGGTGTCATAGGTGGTCTGCGCGATCGGCTTCCCGTCTATGTCGACCAGCCAGCCGTTGGTGCCGTAGCGCGGCGTGTTCTCGGCAAGGCGTAACGTACCGGTCCGCAGGTTCGTGGCGTACAGCGTGTCGGCGGCCGTGCCGCGCAGGTACCGAACGCCCTCCAGGAACACCACCGGATCGCCCTTGACCATGCGGACCTGAGGCGGGCCGACGATGATGTTGAAGGTCTCCTCCACCCCGATCTTGCTGCTGGTCTTCTTTGCGCCATCCAGCAGCGGCCGGAGTATGTTGGTGGTGATGTTGAAGTCGCTGGCCATGAAATATTCGCGGGGCGGGCCCACCAGCGTCATGCCTTGCGAAGCCTGCGAGACGACCAGCACGACGTGTTCTTCACCCGCCCACATGACGCTGCGCAGCTTAGTGGCCTTCAGGGCGACGCCGGCGATGCCGCCGCCCTCGGTCTTGCGCACCGTCAGGTAGCGTTGCTCACCATCGGTGGTGACCACCGCCAGCTTCGAGCCGTCGGGCGAGATGACCACTTCTTCGATCTTTGGCAGTGCGCCGTAGATCGCCAGGTCCGGCTTGTCCGCCGCGACGGCCGGCGTCGTCAGGCTCGTCAAAAGCGCCACGCAGGCGGCGAGAGCGGTTCTGAACATGTGCGCTTCCCCAAAAGCTCGAAAAACTCTACCAGAGGGTGTGAGTGTGTCGAGGGCTCCAGCAAGCGTCTGATAAAGAAATCCGCGCACCGCGCTTGTCGTTCGACTAGGCGTGCCGGAAGACACGATCCGGTTGCACAAAGCTGGCCCTGTTCAGGCCCGGCCTCAATCCGGCGGGTTGTTCTTCTCGACGAAGGCGATCGCCTCGGTCAGCATCTTGAGGCGCGTGGCGCCGCGTGAGAGCCAATGGTCTTCGCCGTCCAGGGTGACGAATTCGACGGGCTTGCCGGCCCTTCTCATGGCGTCGGCCATGGCTTGGCTCTGGTCGTAGCGCACCACGGTGTCGTCCTTGCCGTGGATCAGCAGGACGGGGATATCGATCTTGGCGGCCAGCCTGGCGGGCGATATCGCGATGAGGTCGGGATCCTTGATCCCGTCCGCTCCCATGAAGCGCAACCAATAGCGCTGGGTCGCCGACATATCGCCGTTGTTCGCGTCCCGAACCGTCTGCAGCATCTTCTTGAGGTCGGAAGGCCCCGCCACCGAGACGGCGCAGCGATAGACGCCCCTGTCCAGGGTCGCGCCCGCCAGCGCCGCGTAGCCGCCGTAGGACGCGCCGACGATACAGACGCGCCTGGGGTCGACGACACCCTGTCGCGCGAGGTCGCGGACGCCGTCGGACAGGTCCGTCTGCATCTTCTTGCCCCATTCGCCAAACCCCGCCTTGACGAAGTCCCAGCCGAAACCTTCCGAACCTCGGAAGTTGGGCTGCAGCACCGCATAGCCGCGTGAGGCCAGGGCCTGACTCCACCAGTCGAAGCCCGGCTCGTCACGGCCTTCCGGTCCGCCGTGGGGCAGCACGATCAAGGGCAGGTTCTTGGGATCTCGGCCTCTGGGCAGTGTGAGGTAGCCGCTGATCTCCAGGCCGTCGGCGGCCTTGTACTTGAGGGAGCGGACGGGCGAGATCGTGTCGGCGTTGACGCCCCGATAGACGGACCCCAGGAATTCGGCGTTGTGCGTGTCAAGGTCGACGAGGGCGTAGTCCGGTCCTTCGGTCTTCGAGTCGACCAGCACGACGACCTTGCGTCGGTCGCGCGACCACGAAGCCAGGCTCACGCGGTCTTCGCCAAACGCCTTGGCCACTGCGTTCCAGATCTTCTGAGTCTTGGGGTCGAAGAAGGTATAGCGCAGGTCGTCGCCGCTCAGCTTGTAGCCGCCCAGCAGGGCCAGGGTGTCGGGATCATGGACCAAGCCTGACAGGCTGACGTCCTTGGGCAGATCCTGATGCCCGCCATCCAGCCGGTATTCGCGGAGGAGATCGTTGTTTTCCTCGTCCGTGCGCCAGACCAGGATCGACCGGCCGTCGCGGCCAAAGCCCGACAAGCCGTACGACCCCATCGGCGTAACGGCCTCGTCAACCTTGCGCCATGCGCCGTCGGACTTGATCTTCAGTGACCAGCGTCCGTTGCGCTCGTCATACAGGGACTGCGCGACTGGGGCTCCCGCGGCGTCGACCAACCATCCGTCGGTGTTCTCCCGTGCGCCGAAGTCCAGCATCCGCGTCGCGCGCTTGTCGAGATTGATCCTGTAGAGTGTGTCGCGGCCGCGTTGCTCGACGAAGCGGATGCCCTCGACGAAGACGACCGCCTCGTTGTCGATCATTCGAACCATGGGCCAGCTGATGATGACGTTCATCGCATCGGGCTGGTCCTTCAGCAGGGGAGTCTGCTTTCCGGTGGCGATGTTGTAGTCGGTCGCCATCAGGTATTCGCGCGCCGGGCCCTGCAGGCCGAACACCGCCGTCGTTTGCGAGGTTATCAACAGGAGGTGGTTGGGGCCCGCCCACTCCACGCCCCGAAGCTTGGTCGACCCGACAATAATGCCTTTCAGGACGCCGCCGCCGACCTGTCGGATCGAGAGGAAGCGCTGGTCTCCGTCGGTGGCTATGACCGCCAGCCTTGCGCCATCCGCGGAGATCTTCACCTCCTCGATGTTCGGCAGAGCGCCATAGATCGCCAGATTCGGTTTGTCCGCCGCGAGCGCGGGCGAAGCCACCAGGACGCAGCCGGCCAAGGCCGCCGCCAAAACAGACTTGAGCACTGACAACGCCCCCCAATTTCGCAAGCTCTACCATAGGGCGCTAGGCTGTCCAGGCGCTCGTAATCGGACGTGCGCGGCGCGAAAGGGCGCGCCCAAAACAAAACGCCCCGGCCGCTGGGGCCGGGGCGCGGAGGCTGGGGTTGCTGCGCCTTACTCCGGCGGATTGTGCTTCTCGACGAAGGCGATCGCTTCGGTCAGCATCTTCAGGCGCGTGGCGCCGCGCGACAGCCAGTGGTCCTCGCCGTCCAGGGTGACGAAGCTGACCGGCTTGCCGGCCCGCTTCATCGCGCTGGCCATGATCTGGCTCTGGTCGTAGCGCACCACGGTGTCGTCCTTGCCGTGGATGAGCAGGACGGGGATGTCGATCTTGGCCGCCTGACGGGCCGGCGAGATGGTGGCCAGATCAGGATCCCGAAGGCCGTTGGCGCCCATGAAGCGCATCCAATAGCGTTGGGCGGACGAGCGTTCGCCATCGTGCAGTTCCCGGTCCGTCGCCAGCATGGTCTGCAGATCAGATGGACCCGCGACAGACACGGCGCAACGATAGACGCCCTTGTCGAGGGTCGCGCCGGCCAGGGCCGCGTAGCCGCCGTAGGAGGCGCCCATGATGCAGACCCGCTTGGGATCAACGATACCTTGCCGGGCGAGATCGCGGACGCCGTCTGACAGGTCGGTCTGCATCTTCTTGCCCCACTCGCCGAAGCCGGCCTTGATGAAGTCCCAGCCAAAGCCCTCCGAGCCCCGGAAGTTCGGTTGAAGCACCGCATAGCCGCGCGAGGCCAGGGCCTGGCTCCACCAGTCGAAGGACGGCGTATCGCGGCCCTGGGGGCCGCCATGCGGCAGGACGATCAAGGGCAGGTTCTTGGGATCGCGTCCCTTGGGCAGGGTCAGGTAGCCGCTGATCTCCAGGCCATCGGCGGCCTTGTACTTGATCGAACGCACCGGTGAGACGCTGTTGGCGTCCACGCCCTTGTAGACCGGGCCCAGGAAGTCTGCCCGCTTGGTGTCGAGATTGACCAGGAAGTAGCCGGGACCTTCGGTCTTGGAGTCGGCGCGCACGACTACCTTGCGCCGGTCGTGCGACCACGAGGCCAGGCTGACATAGTCCGCGCCGAACGGCTTGCGGACGGAGTCCCAGGTCTTCTGGGTCGTGGCGTCGAAGAAGGTGTAGCGCAGGTCGTCGCCGTCCAGCTTGTAGCCGCCGAGCAACGCCAGGGTCACGGGGTCGTGGATCAGGGCTGTCTGATCCACGCCCTGCGCCAAGTCCTGATGCGTACCGTCCATCTGGTACTCACGCAGAATGCTTTCGTCCTGGTCGTCGGTGCGCCAGACCAGGATCGACTTGCCGTCGCGGCCGAAGCCCGACAGCCCGTAAGAGCCCATCGGGGTGACGGCTTCGTCGATCTGGCGCCACGCCCCGCCTACCTTGGTCTTGAGATACCAGACGCCGCGCTTCTGGTCGTAGAGCGACTGGGCGACGGGCTCGCCAGCGGCGTTGACCAGCCAGCCGTTGGTGTTTGGTTCGCCCGCCAGGTCATGGATCTTGGTGGCCCGGGTGGACATCAGCGTCCGGTAGAGCGTGACTTGGCCGCGATTGTCGACGAAGCGAACGCCTTCCAGGATCGCCACGGCTTGGCCGTCGATCGTGCGCGGCATGGGCCAGCCGACGATGATGTTCATAGCGCCGGCCTGATCGTTCAGCAGCGGCGCCTGCTTGCCGGTGGCGACGTCGAAGTCGGACACCATGAAATATTCCTGCTTCGGTCCCTGGACGCCGGGGACGATGGCGGTCTGCGAGCCGACCAGCAGCAGGTGATCGGGCCCCGCCCACTCGACGCCGCGCAGCTTGGCGGTCCCGAGGTTCATGCCGCTGATGACGCCTCCGCCGATCTGGCGGACGGTCAGGATGCGCTGGTCACCGCTGGACGCGACGATCGCCAGCTTGGTCCCTTCGGGCGAAATCTCGACCATCTCGATGGTCGGAAGCTGGCCGTAGATGGCTAGGTTCGGCTTGGGCGCGGCCAGGGCCGGTCCGGAAAGCATGGCGAAGCAGGCCGCGGTCGCGGCGCACAAGGTCTTGAGCACGAAATCCCCCAGATTCGACGAGCAAATCTACCAAGGCGCGCGCCCGTGTCGAGTGCTCGCACCGGGGGCAAAACAAAACGCCCCGGCCGCTAGGGCCGGGGCGTTTGTTGTCTACCCAGTGATCGGATCCTAGCGCGGGGCCAGGATCATGATCATCTGACGGCCTTCCATGCGCGGCTCGTACTCGACCTTGGCGACTTCGTCGAAGTCGGCCTTGACCTTGTGCAGCAGCTTCATGCCCAGCTCGGGGTGCGCCATTTCACGACCGCGGAAGCGCAGGGTGACCTTCACCTTGTCGCCTTCCTCGAAGAAACGGGTCATGGCCTTGGCCTTGACCTCGTAATCGTGGATGTCGATGTTCGGGCGGAGCTTGATCTCCTTGAGCTCGACCACCTTCTGCCGCTTGCGCGCCTCGTTCTTCTTCTTCTGCTCCTGGAACTTGAACTTGCCGTAGTCCAGGATCTTGCAGACGGGCGGATTGGCGTTCGGAACGATTTCCACCAGGTCCAGCCCAGCTTCCTCGGCCGCTTCCATAGCGGACGCGGTCGGCATCTCGCCTTGCTTCTCGCCGTTTTGGTCGATCAGCAGGACGCGGGGGACGCGGATGTCTTCGTTGATACGCGGTCCGTCTTTAACGGGCGGCGTTTGCATAGGACGGCGAATAGGGGCGGCTCCGGGACTGTTGATGTGAAGCGTGATTAGAAAGGGTATAGCTGAACGCGCGCGCACCGCGCTGGGCGCGCCGCGAGAAAGTGATATATGACGCGCCCGCCGCGCTCTATCAAGCGAAGGCGGCTAAACAGACGTCACGCGGGTCCAGTTTTTTCTGATCTCAGCGGGCGGAGGGGTGGAAACGGCGAGGCGGGGAGGTTTTTCCCTCGTCAAGACGCCTGCCAGAGCTCCATGAATCAGCATCGCCACACCGCCCTGGAGGACGTCCACGCCCTCCTGATCGGCTCCAGCTTCATCGCTGTGGGCCTGACCCTGCTCAAGGCCGCGGGACTCGTCACCGGCGGCGTGGCCGGGGTGGCGTTGATCATATCCTATCTGGGCGGCTGGCCGGTGGGGACGGTGTTCTTCCTGTTGAACCTGCCGTTCTACATCCTGGCCCAGCGGACCATGGGCTGGACCTTCACCTTCAAGACTCTTGTGACCAACCTGCTGCTGGCGGGCCTGGCCTTCGGCATGCCGCACTGGCTGAAGGTCAGCCATGTCGATCCGATCTTCTCGGCCGTGTTCGGCGGCACGATCATCGGCATGGGGATCCTGGCCCTGGCCCGTCACCGCTCCAGCGTCGGCGGGGTCGGTGTTCTGGCGCTCTATCTGCACGAGCGCCGCGGCGTCAGCGCCGGCAAGGTCCAGATGGCCGCCGACTGCCTGGTCGTCTTGGCGGCGTTCTTCACGATCCCGTTCGACAAGCTGCTGCTGTCGATCGCCAGCGCGGTGGCGCTGAGCGCGGTGATCATCGCCAACCACAAGCCGGGCCGGTACGCGGGGTACTGACCCTTGTAGTCAGTGCGGCAGCAGCGCCACCGCGGCGCTGGCCACGGTGCTGACCGGCAGGGCCTTCAGATCCGGAGAGCGGATGACCGCCACGTGGCCGCGCGGGCCGCACAGTTCGGGATCCGAGGCGTCGGAGAACAGGGCGATGGTCGGGGCACCGGCGGCGGCCAGCAGGTGGGTCGGGCCGGTGTCGTTGCCGACGGCCAGGGCCGCCTTGGCGCCCAGCACGGCCAGTTGGGCGAAGTCGGTGCGGCCGGTCAGGTCGCGGGCTCCGCCGACGGCCTTCTGGATGTGGCGCGCCATGGCGCTTTCCTGCGGACCGCCGATGATGACGATATCCAGGCCGCGCGCCTTCAGCAGCGAGCCCAGTTGGGCGTAGTTCTCGACCGGCCAGCGCTTCTCGGGCCGATGGGCTGAGCCGCCAGGCACGAACAGAACATAGGGACGCGGAGTCGCGGCGCCGGCCACCGGGCGGGGCTCCTTGTGCTTGCGCAGGATCCAGGTCAGGTCCGGCGGCGGGGCGCTGCCCGGCTCGGTCGGGGCGTCAGGCCAGATGCCGGCGGCGCGAAGCTGGTCGGCCTGGCGCTCAAGGGTGTGCATGCGCAGCCGGGCCGAGCCCTTCTGCGGCAGGGACGCGCCGAAGGCGACGCCGTTCCATTGCGGCGGGAACGGACGCAGCAGCTGGAAGTACCAGTTGGTCCGGCTGTTGGTCTGCAGGTCGTAGATCCGGTCGTAGCGCGCCTTGCGGATCCGGCCGATCATGGCCAGGGTTTCGCCCACGTCGCTGGGGCGGCCATCGGTCTCGACCGTATTGAAATACGGGCTGAGCTTGGCCAGGGCCTCGAAGGGCGGGGTAGTCAGCAGCGTGATCTTGGCCTTCGGATGAGCCTCGCGGATCTTTTTCATCGCTGCGAGCGCCAGGACGAAGTCGCCCAGAGCCCCCAGCTTGATCACCAGAACCTTCTTGATCTCCTTGCTCAAGACGAACGCTCCGAACCCAATACGCGTGCCCTCAGGATATGGGCCCCCAAGATCTGGGCATAAACCTTGAGGGTCGCTTCGCACATAGCGTCCACTGAATACAACCGTCGCGCACGAAGGCGCGCGGCCTGTCCCAGGGTTTGTCGTCCGGCCGCGCCGATTTCGCAGGCCTCGAGCAGGGCGTCGGCCCAGGCCTGGGCGTCGCCGGGCGCCACCAGCCAGCCTGTTTCGCCGGGGAGAATGGTCTCGCGCGTGGCCCCGTGGTCCGAGGCCATGGCTGGGCGGCCCATCACCTGCGGCTCGACCGCCGTGCGGCCGAAGGCTTCGGGCTCCAGCGACGGGGCGATGGCCAGATCGGCCAGCAGATAGGCGGCCGGCATGTCGTCGCAGTGTCCGACCAGCTTCACCGCGTCCTGCAAGCCGGCGGCGGCGATGGCGGCCTCCAGTTCGGCGCGATAGGCCTTGCGACCCTGGTCGTCGCCGGCCAGCAGCAGCAGCACCCGATCCTCGCCGCGCGCCTTGAGCAGGGTCATGGCTTCGATCATCAGGGCCTGGCCCTTCCAGCGCGTCAGGCGGCCGGCCAGCAGCACCTTCAGCCGGCGTTCGCCGTCGGGGACGCCCCAGGCCTGGCGCAGGGCCGCGATGCGGTCGGCGCTGACCACGCCCGGCTCGAAGCGGGTGAGGTCG
Organism: Caulobacter sp. FWC2; assembly: GCF_002742625.1. Taxonomy (NCBI): domain Bacteria; kingdom Pseudomonadati; phylum Pseudomonadota; class Alphaproteobacteria; order Caulobacterales; family Caulobacteraceae; genus Caulobacter; species Caulobacter sp. FWC2. The sequence goes on along the minus strand of NZ_PEBF01000001.1, from coordinate 3,863,659 downwards.
ACGCCGCGCGGGATGGCCACGACCTTCTCCGGCGCGATATTGTGCTCGCGGATGACGTGCTCCCGCGTGTACTCGGAATTGGCGATGACCAGGTCGCCCTTGGTCATGACCGCGTTGTACCAGCGCTTGAGATTGGACTTGGCGTTGTAGACCCCGTGATAGGTGGCCACGAACGGGACCTTGGTCGCGTGCGCCGCCCAAAGGGCGCTGAAGGCCGGGGCGCGCGAGCGGGCGTGGACCAGGCTGACCTTCTCGCGCCGGATCAGGTCGATCAGCCGCGCGGCGTTGCCCAGCATGACCAGCGGGTTCTTGGTGTGGGCCGGCATCTGGGCCAGACGGCCGCCGTCGGCCTCCAGCCGCGAGGCCATGCGACCGCCCTTGGTGGCGACCAGCGCCTTACCGCCTTGCGCCACGACGGCATGGGCGACATCAATCGTCGTTTGTTCGGCCCCGCCTGTTTCCAGCTCGGGCGTGACTTGCAGCAGGGTGAAACCGGCGGGTAGGTCGGGCACGCGACTCTCGGCGAAACGAACGCGTTTTAGTTAGCGAAAGGATCAAGGCGACGCCATGACCGAATCCCCCGGCGCGCTGTCGCGCGCAGACGGCTCGAAGATCGCTTTCCGCCGTGTCGAGGGCGAAGGCCCCACGGTCGTATGGCTGGGCGGCTTCCATAGCGACATGACCGGAACCAAGGCCGAGGTCCTGGCCGAGCAGGCCAAGGCGACCGGCGGCAACTATGTCCGCTTCGACTACTTCGGCCACGGCGCGTCCGATGGCGCCTTCAAGGACGGCACGATCAGCCGCTGGCGCGAGGACGCCCTGGCGGTGATCGACGACCTGACCGACGGGCCGCTGGTGCTGGTTGGCTCATCGATGGGCGGCTGGCTGGCGTGCCTGGCCGCCATCGCCCGGCCCGACCGGGTCAAGGCCATGGTGCTGATCGCCCCCGCGCCGGACTTCACCGAGAAGCTGATGGAGCCGGAACTGTCGGCCGAGGCCAAGGCGGCCATCGCCCGCGACGGCTTCTGGACCCGGCCGTCCGAGTACGACGACGGCGGCTATGCGATCACCCGCGAACTGCTGGAAGACGGCGCGCGGTGGTCGATCCTGCCGGGACCCGTGCCGATCGACGTTCCGGTGCGGGTGCTGCAAGGCGGCGACGACCCGGACGTGCCGTGGACCCACGCGCTTGAACTGGCCAACGCCCTCAACAGCCAGGATGTCGTCTTCACCTTGATCAAGGACGGCGACCACCGTCTCTCGCGTCCCCAGGACCTGCAACGCTTGGTCGCCGCCGTCGCCGAGGCCAACGGCCTGGCCGAACCGGAGGAAGGCGACCTCGTCTCCCGCCGCCTGGCGCGGGCGGCGCGGCTCCGCAACGCGGCGGGCCTGGAGGCCGTGGGGATCACCCCGATCACGCCCGCGATCGACGACGAGTGAGCCTCTAACCACCCACCCGCAAAATCGCCGCCAGCCCCTCGCGATAAGTCGGATAGGCCGGCCGCCAGCCCAGCTCGGCCTTGGCTAGCGCGTTCGAGACGCGCTTGTTCTCGGCGTAGAAGCGGCGGGTGGCGGGGGACATGCCCAGTTCGTTGAAGGGGAGGTCCGGCGGGACCGGGACGCCCAGCAGGTGGGCGGCGTGCTCCATGACGTCCTGCGGCGGAGCCGGCGCGTCGTCGACCAGGTTGTAGACCCCGCCCGCCTTAGGCCGGTCCAGTGAGGCCAGCAGGCCCGAGACGATGTCGTCCAGGTGAATGCGGCTGAACACCTGGTCCGGCTTGACGATGCGACGGCCTTCGCCGGCCCGCAGGCGGTCCAGAGCGCTGCGGCCAGGACCGTAGATCCCGGGCAGGCGGAAGGTGGTAACGGTCAGTCCCATGCCGCGCCCGACCTCACGCCAGTCGCGCTCGGCCCCCACGCGGCGGGCGCCCTCGACCGACTGGGCCTTCAGCGGCGCCGTCTCGAACACCCAGCGGCCATCGTAGTCGCCGTAGACGCCCGTCGTGGACAGATAGCCGATCCAGTCGGGGAAGGCCCGGGCCTGGGCCAGGGCGGGAACCAGCGATTCGAGGGCTGGGCAGCCATCAGGGCCCGGCGGGGCGGTGACGAGCACGGCGTTCACCCCCTGGAGCGCGGCGGCCATGGCCTCTCGATCGTCCGGATGGGCGGGCGTGATTCCCTGGGCGCGCAGCCGATCGGCCTGGTCCGCGTCCCGCGCCGTGGCGGCGATCTCCCACCCTCGGGCTCGCAAGGCGCGCGAAAACGCCGCGCCGACATAGCCCAGACCGAACACAAACAGACGCAACGGCTAGAACTCCGCCCCCGGAAATGCAGTTCGGATCAAGCCTCCGAAAAAAGGCTGTCGGCAACCCCTCAAAGGGCGCTTGCCAAGCGCGAAGCCCTCTGCCATAAGCCGCCTCCTCGTCGCGGGGCGCTCTTTTGAGCCTCGCCGATGCGGGCGTAGCTCAGTGGTAGAGCACAACCTTGCCAAGGTTGGGGTCGAGAGTTCGAATCTCTTCGCCCGCTCCATTCTTCCGGAATTTCGGAGGAATGGAGCGACTATATATCTCGCGAATGGGCGGGCGTAGCTCAGTGGTAGAGCACAACCTTGCCAAGGTTGGGGTCGAGAGTTCGAATCTCTTCGCCCGCTCCATTCTCGATCCTCTTCCGAAAATTCAGACACCTCTTACCGGTCCCCGCCAGGGGATCGCGGTCAGCGATTCGCGTGTCGCCGGGCGATCCGCGTTCGCCTAAGCTGCGCCTCATGACTCGCATCGCACCCTGGCGCGCCGCCCTGGCGGGCGTCTGTCTCGCAGCCCTGGCCGTCTCGGCCGCGTGGGCCGCGCCCTCCGACAATCTGAGCAGCCTGGTCGCCCGCTACGAGGCGCTGGGCAATGCCGACGAGGATCCGGATTCCGGCGGCGCCAACGAGGCGCGTTGGCGTCTGCCCGACGTCTCGCCGTCCGCCGACGCCGCGCGCCTGACCAAGCTGAACGCGATCTCCGCCGCCCTGTCGTCGATGGACACGAAAGGTCTATCCGACGAGGAAAGGCTGACCCGCGACCTATTGCTGTGGACCGTCAAGGACCGCATCGAGGCGGCGGGCTACGACGAGTCGCGGATGCCGTTCAGCAGCGACGGCGGGTTCGACGTGATGATGCTGTACCGCGCCAGCGGCATGAATCTGAAGAGCGAGGCCGAGGCCAGGCGCTGGATCGGCCTGCTCAACGCCATGCCCGGCTGGTGCGCGGCCAATATCGACAACGCCCGTCGCGGTGTGAAGACCGGCTTCGTCCAGGCCATTCAGACCGCCCAGGCGGTGCAGGAGCGCGCCCAACGCGCGCTCGCCACGCCGCTGGCCGACGATCCGCTGATGGCCCCGCTGCGCGCTCTTCCGGCCAGCATTCCCCAAGCCACGCGCGCGGCCCTGGTCGCCGAGGGCGAGAAGGCGATGACCGACAAGGTCGCGCCGGCCCGCGCTGCGTTCCTGAAGTTCATGAACGACGAGTACGTCCCGCACGCGGCCAAGAGTCTGGCGGCCTCGGATCTGCCGGACGGCAAGCGCTACTACGCCTTCCTGGCGCGCCGGCACACGACCACCACCCTGACGCCGGACCAGATCCACGACATCGGCCAGGCCGAGGTGGCCCGCATCCGCACCCGCATGCAGGAGACCATGAAGGCCGCCGGCTTCCAGGGCGACCTGCCGGCCTTCCTGGCCATGCTGCGCAAGGACCCGCGTTTCTACGCCGCCAGCCGCCAGCAACTGCTGGAAAAGTCCTCAGAGATCGCCAAGCGCGCCGACGACCAACTGCCGGCCCACTTCGGCGTCCTGCCGCGCCTTACCTATGGCGTGCGCCCGGTGCCGGCGAGCATCGAGAGGGGCTACACCACCGGCCGTTATTTCGGCGGCGACGCCAAGCTCGGTCGGGCCGGCGGGCTGATGATCAACACCTCGGAGCTGGACCAGCGACCGCTGTACGAGCTGCCGGCCCTGGTGCTGCACGAGGGCGCCCCCGGCCACCACATCCAGACCTCGCTGGCCGCCGAGCAGACGGGCGTTCCCGAGTTCCGGCGCAACCTCTACTTCAACGCCTTCGGCGAGGGCTGGGGCCTCTATTCGGAATGGCTGGGCGAGGAGATGGGGATCTATCGCGACCCCTATGAGGTGTTCGGCCGCCTGTCCTACGAGATGTGGCGCGCCTGCCGCCTGGTGGCCGACACCGGCATGCACTGGAAGGGCTGGACCCTGGAACAGGCCCGCGCCTGCTTCACCGACAACACGGCCCTGTCGCCGACCAATATCGAGGTCGAACTGAAACGCTACGTCTCCTGGCCCGGCCAGGCCCTGGCCTACAAGATAGGCGAGCTGAAGCTCTTGGAACTGCGCAAGCGGGCCGAGGCCAAGCTGGGCGACAGGTTCGACGAGCGCGGCTTCCACGACGCGGTGCTGCTGCACGGCTCGCTGCCGCTGGCGGTGCTGGAGACGCGGATCGACGCCTGGATCGACCAGCAGTCCAAGGCTCAGCCGGCCAAGAAGAAATAGCCATGATCACGGGTGGCGGCTGGGTGCTGGCGAGGCGGCTGGTGGACGAGTTCTCGTTCCTTGCCGGCTATTTGGACGAGAACGGCGCTGAATTGCCCTACACCTTTTTCTGGGCTTTGGGCGCCGTACTGGCGGGCCAGGATGAGACAGTGACGGTCGACGCGCCGGCCCGAATCCTGGCGCGGATCGACGATGCTCTGGCGACAGGTGACGACGACATCGTCGAACTCGTTCATTCGATGTTTGAGACACATCGGGAAGGAGAATTCCTGCCAGGACTGAAACCAATGATGGGGCCAGCCCTACTGCGAATCTATCCTATGTACCGAGCTGACTGACGCGGAGCTGACCATGGCCAGGATCACCGTACTGGGCGAATGCATGGTCGAGCTCTCGCCGGAGAGTTCCGACAGCCTCTACCGGATGGGCTTCGCCGGCGACACGTTCAACACCGCGATCTACATGGCGCGGCTCGGCGATGAGGTCGCCTATTGCACGGCGTTGGGGCAGGGCGATCCGTTCAGCGAGGGCGTGCTGTCGGCCATGCGCCGCGAGGGCATCGACACCCGCCTGGTCCGCCAGGTCGAGAACCGCCTGCCGGGCCTTTACGCCATCGTTCTCGACGAGCACGGCGAGCGGAAGTTCCACTACTGGCGCGAGCGGGCCCCGATCCGAGACCTGTTCTCGGCCCACACCGCCGACCAGCTGATCGAGGCGGCCAAGGCCAGCGGCCTCGTCTACCTGTCGGGCGTCACCCTGGCGGTGGTCGGCGACATCGGCCGCGCGCGTCTGAAGGACATCCTGGCCTATGTCCATTCGCTGGGCGTCGCCGTGGCCCTGGACTTCAACTACCGCCCGGCCCTGTGGCCCAGTGCTGAAGCGGCTCGCGCGGGGTTGGACGGCGTCGTTCCGTCCTGCCGCTACATCTCGCTGAGCAGCGAGGACAGCCGCCCGCTCTACGGCCGCGAGGCCGAGGACCTGGCCGCCGAATGGGCCGCGGCCGGCGCGGAGGTGGTGGCGCGCGACGAGAGCCACGCGGTCAATGTCCACCAGCCGGAAGGCCGCACGGCGACGCCGCCGCCGGGCCGGGTGAAGGCTGTCGACACCACGGGCGCGGGGGACAGCTTCAACGCCGCCTACCTGTCATCGCGGCTGGCAGGGCTTTCGATCGACGAATCGGTGAGGCGGTCGCACGCGCTCGCCGCGACCGTGGTCTGCTGCAAGGGCGCGATCATTCCCGTGGACTCAATGCCCGTCTGGGTGCGGGATTAGAGAACGCAGATCTATTTTCTTTCAAAGGCTTAGCGTTTGTTCGCTTGAGTGTAATAGGAATATCTTCCTCACCTCAGGAAAATAAACCTATAGTGGTTCTCGCCCGCCGCGCTCGCGGCAGGGAGGAGAGGACGCCATGCTGGTTCAAGCCCTTGAGGATATCTGGGCGATCACGCCCGATCCCCGTCGCGACCGCCTGACGGTCGGTTTTGTCACCCATCTTGTTTCCCTGGCCACCGGCGTGCCGGCGGCCGAGATCAGCGCGCCCAGGCGCGCCACCCACGCCGCGGTCCGCGCGCGGCAACTGGCCATCTACCTTACCCACATCACCTTCCACTGGCCGTTGTCCCGGGTGGCCTTCGCGTTCGGCCGTGACCGCACCACCTGCGGTCACGCGTGTCGCAAGATCGAGGACATGCGCGAGGACGCGACCTTCGATCGCCGGCTCTCGGATCTGGAAGCCTGCCTGCGCCAGGCGCCGGCCCATGCCGAGGAGATCCCGGCGTGAGCGCGACCCCCAGCCAAATCTTCGAGACCGACCTGGAAGCCCGCCGTCTGGCCGAACGCGCCATGCGGCTGCTGTCGCGGCCCGGCGCGGTGGTCGAGGCCCAGGCGTTGGGCTACGGCGTACGCCTGGGGGCCAGTCGCCGACGCAGCGTGATGCTGACCTTGGACGAGGCGGCGTTCCAGGCGCTGGCTCGCGAGGCGACCTTGACGCCCCGCGCTCAGGGCGGCTGGACGATGACGGCGCGGCCGGAGCCCGTTGCGCCGCCGGCGGGGCGGCCGGGCGTGATCGAAGAAGAGGTCGCTACGCCCAGCGGTCTGGTGCGGCGCAATCTCGGCGAGTCGCCGATCGCCTGGCTGGCGCGTCGTCGCGACAGGAATGGACAGCCCTGGCTGACGCCGATCGAAGCGGCCGCCGGCGAGCGCCTTCGTGAGGAGTTCGAGAGCCTGGGCGCCCAGGGCCGGATGACCATGCGCTGGGACGCGACGCCGCGTGTCGATGGCGGGCGACCGGGCCTGGCCCCGGCCGAACGCGACATCGCGGCCCGCCAGCGGATCGCCAAGGCGCTGACCGAGGTCGGCCCCGGCCTGCGCGAGATCCTGGAGCGGGTGTGTCTGCTGGGCTCGGCGCTGGAGACGGCCGAGCGGTCGCTGAAGCTGCCGCGCCGGGCGGGCAAGACGGTCCTGAAACTCGCCCTGCAGCGCCTGGCGCGGCACTATCGGATGGCGTGAAAGCCCTCGGGGGTTAGCGGTTGCCGCCGGCCACGGCGATGATCTCGCCGGTGATCCAGAAGCTTTCCGGCGAGGCCAGGAAGGTCGCCACCGGGGCGATGTCCGACGGCTGGCCCAGGCGGCCCAGCGGGGTCTGGGCGACCATCTGGGTCTCCAGATCGCTGCCGATGATGCCCACGGTATGGGTGCCTTCGGTCTCGACCGCGCCGGGCGAGATGGCGTTGACGCGGATCTTGCGCGGACCCAGCTCCTTGGCCAGCACGCGGGTGATCGAGTCCACCGAGGCCTTGGTCGCCGTGTAGACCGCCGCGGTGGGGATATCGACCGTGGTCGCCGCCGAGCTGATGTTGATCACGCTGCCGCCATCGGCGCCAAAGCGCTTGGCCGCCTCCTGGGTGGCCAGCAGCAGGCCCAGGACGTTGATGTTGAACTGGCGGTGGAAGTGCGCCTCGGTGACGTCTTCCAGCGCGGCGAATTCATAGACCCCGGCGTTGTTCACCAGGATATCGACGCCGCCGAACGCCTTGTGGGTCTCGTCGAACAGACGCGCGACGCTGTTAGCCACGTCGCCGTGAACCGCGATGGCCTTGCCGCCGGCGGCGGTGATCTCGGCCACGACCTTGTCGGCGCCTTCACGGCTGGAGGCGTAGTTGACGGCGACGGCCGCGCCTTCGGCGGCCAGGGCCTTGGCGATAGCCGCGCCGATGCCCTTCGAGGCGCCCGTGACGACGGCGGTCTTGCCAGCAAGCTTGCTCATGATCTCTCTCACTCGTTTACGCCCTAACGGCGCATGTTTCGACATTTAGATACATATCGAAGCGTTTCAATGAGCGAGGTTCGCGAGATTTTCTGAAGGGCTGTCGGCACAGGCTAGAAGTGTCCCGTAAACGGGTTAGAGCTGTCAAAATCGCGTGCCCGTCGCGAAGGCCGCTACGACACTATCTAATTGAGTGAACTGAAAGGACGACGACATGGCTTTGCTCGACGAACTCAAGGCTGACCAACTCGCGGCGCGCAAGCTGAACGACCGTCTCAAGGCCGACGTGCTCACCACCTTGATCGGCGAAGCGACGCAGATCACGACCGAGGAATTCAAGCGCGGCGTGACGGAAGTCACGGACGAAAAGGTTGTCGCGACCGTCGCGAAGTTCTTGAAGAACACGAAGCTGACGCTGGATAACCTCGCGACCGAACGCGCGCGTCTGATCGAAGCCGGTGGCGATGCGTCGAAGGTGGACGCGCGAACCAAGGCGGCTGAAACCGAACTGGCGATCCTGTCCTCGTATGGCCCAAAGCAGATGACGGAATCGGAGTTGCGCGAGGCGATCGACGACTTCCGGGCCAAGAACCCCGGCGCCAACGTCGGGATGATCATGGCCCACCTGAAGACCAGCTTCGGCGGCCAGTATGACGGCAAGGTGGCCAGCGCCTTGGCCAAGGCTTAGATCGAGGACAACGGTTCAAGCCAACGCAGGGAGTGTCGCGCCGTCTTCAGATCTCCGCGAGCTGGGCGAGGTAGGCGTTCAGGACGTCGCGTTGCAGGACCAGGAAGGCGAACTTGCCCTGGCGGCAGATCTTGATCAGCCCGGCGTTCTCGAGCTCCTTCATGTGGTGCGAGAAGGTGGCGGCGCTGACCGCCACGTGCTGGGCGACCGCGCCGCAGGCCGTCGGCTCGCTGTTGGCGCCGATCTCTTTCAGGATCTGGCGACGGCGGGGCTCGGCCAGGGCCTTGGCGATCAGGTTCACTTGCCTCTCGTCAAGAACAAGAGGGGCGTCGAGAACGATGGGCGGCGCGTCTTCCATGGCCTTCATATGCGTTCGGTCGGGCGCGGAGGCAAATCCGCATGCAAAGGGCGGGACCTTTCGATCCCGCCCTTCGGTGTTTTCAGCGCTGAAGCCTAGTGCTTCAGCGAGAGCTTGAGGTCGCGCATCTGGTCGTGGCCGGACTTCACAGAGGTCCAGGCCTTGTCGATCACCGCGCGGGTCTGGGCGTCGACGTCGGTGTCCTGCAGAGCCTTTTCGTACTTGGCCTTGATGTGGTCCTCGCCGGCCTCGACCTCGTTGACGACGGCTTCGTCGCCCTTGGTGATCGAGTCTTTCAGGTTCAGGAACACGCGGTGGGCGGCGGCCAGGATGGTGCCGTCGTCCTTGGGCTCACCGCCCAGGCGGCGAACCTCGTCCTGCAGTTCTGAGGCGACCGTGCGGCGTTCCTGGGCGCGGCGCTCGAACAGGTCCTTGTAGCGCGAGGCGTCGGCGTCCTTGGCGGCTTCGGCATAGCCGTCGGCGCTGTCGATGGTGGTTTCGACCAGGCCGTTGACGAGCTTGATGTGGTCTTCGTTGGTATGGGCCATGGGGCGGCTCCTCGTTGGGAAGGAAGGGGAGCCGGGTCAACGCGGGGCGGTGGCGAAGCGTTCAGCTTGACCGTGAAGGAAATGTCGCGCCGACGTGATCGATGCCCAGGGCCTCGCAGTGCTGGGCCTGCCGGTGGCGTTCGGCGGCGCGAGCCTTCTGGTCGTCGCTACGCTGGTCGTGGCAGGCGGGGCAGGCGACGCCCTCGACATAAAGTGGCGAGGCCTGGGCCTCTGGGCTGACCGGCATGCGGCAGCCCCGGCACAGGACATGGGTCCCTTGCGACAGGCCATGGCCGACCGCGACCCGCTCGTCGAACACGAAGCACTCGCCGCGCCACAGGCTCTCGGGTTCGGGCACCTGCTCCAGATAGTCGAGGATGCCGCCCTTCAGGTGAAAGACGTTCTCGATCCCTTCGGCCTTCAGGAAGGCGGTCGACTTCTCACAGCGTATGCCGCCGGTGCAGTACATGGCCACCTTCAGCGGCGCGGCGTCCGGACCGCGTTCGGCCTCGAGGGTCTGGCGAAAGTCGCGGAACCAGGCCGGGAATTCCGAGAAGCTGGCCGTCTTGGGATCGACCGCGCGCGCGAACTGGCCGACCGCGACCTCGTAGTCGTTGCGGGTGTCGATCACCACGACATCGGGATCGGCGATCAGGGCGTTCCAGTCGCGGGGATCGACATAGGTGCCGGCGTCGGTCGGATCCAGGTCCGGCTCGCCCAGGGTGACGATCTCTTTCTTCAGGCGGACCTTCATCCGGTGGAACGGCATGCGCTCGGCCCAGGCGGTCTTGGGCGTCAGATCGGCGCAGCCGGGCAGGGCGCGGATGTGGGTGAGCACCGCCTCGACCGCGGCGTCCTCGCCGGCGATGGTGCCGTTGATCCCTTCGCGGGCCAGAAGCAGGGTGCCCTTGACGCCGAGGCCGCAGCACAGCGCCGCCAGCGGGCCCTGAATAGCCGCCGGATCGTCGAACCGCGTGAAGCGATACAGCGCGGCGACGCGGAAACTAGCCAAGGGCGAGCTTTCCAAGCGCGCTCTGGGCGTCGTGCTGGATGCGGGCGACCATCGACTTCAGGCCGTTGGAGCGTTGCGAGGACAGGGCCTCGGACAAACCAAGCTTGTCCATCGCGCCCTTGGCGTCGAAGGCGGCGATGTCGGCGGGCGTGCGGCCGGAATAGAGGCGCAGCATGATGGCGACCAGGCCGCTGACGATGTGAGCGTCGCTGTCGCCCTTGAACGCCAGGGTCCCATCGGCTTGAGGCTGGGTGACCAGCCAGACCTGGCTGGCGCAGCCGCGCACCTTGTTGTCTTCCGAGCGCTCGGCATCGGTCAGCGGCTGGAGCTCCTTGCCCAGTTCGATCACGTAGCGATAGCGCTCTTCCCAGTCGCCGAGGAGCTCGAACTCGTCTGCGAGGTCGTTGAGGGCGGTGTCGATCGGACTGGTCATGGCGGCCACTTAGGGGGCGCGCCGGTCCAAGGCAAGCTTGGGCCTACGCGGCGGGTAGGATCAGCCGCGCCAGGAAGCCCGCGCCCAGGCTGGAGGACAGCCTCAGCTGCCCGCCCATGGCTCGCGACAGCAGGTCGACGATCGGCAGGCCCAGGCCCACGCCTTCCTGGGTCCGGGTCAGTGCCGAACCGCCCTGTTCGAACGGCTGCAGCAGGCGCGGCAGTTCGGAACTCTCCACGCCGGGGCCCTGGTCGCGGATGGTGATCTCGATCTCGCCGCCGATCCTGGCGGCGGCGACATGCACGACTCCCCCAGCAGGCGAGTGCGTGACAGCGTTCTGCAGGAGATTGGAGAGCATGGTCCGCAGGCCGCGACTGTCAGCGACAGCGCTGGGCAGGGCGCCCTGATTGACCACGTGAACGATGACGTCCCGACGGGCGATGTCGGCCTTCAGGCCGTCGATGACGTCGTCTAGCGCCTCGTCCAGCGGCTCGGGCGTCATCTCGATATCGGTCACATGCCCCTCAAGGCGGGCGATCTCGACGATCTGGTTGACCAGCTTCAGGAGCTTCATGCCGCTCTCGTGCACGATCCCCGCATATTCCTTGTATTGCGGGTTGCCGAGCGGTCCGTAGAGCTCGTGCGACAGGATCTCCGAGAAGCCGATCACGGCGTTCAGCGGGGTGCGCAGCTCGTGGCTGACCATGCGCAGGAACGAGCGCTTGCGATCGTCGAGCGCCAGCCGTCGGCGCTCGTTCGCGACCGCCCGGCGGTCGGCCGGAGCGGGGTCCGCGAAAGCGCGGTCGGACAGTGCGTCCAGGGACGCCGGTTCTGGCATGGCGGGCTCCCGGACCTTCTGTCCGTTACAACTTGAGATCGGGAGGATGCCGACTCGCGCTTACGATTCCGTTTCCATCCACAGCGCTTCCACGAGGAAAGGTCGCTCAATGATTGTGTGGCCTTGGAGGGAAGGGCTCCCTCGCGTTAAGGTTTGAAGACGGCGCCTCCCCGCCGCGCTTGCAAGTCGACCGGCCCTTGGAATTCGAAACGCTTCCAGACCCGATCCGACGCCCCGCCCCCCCGGCGGGGTTCGACCCCGCGCATGCGTGGCGTCTGGGCTGGCTGGCGGCTATCTGTCTGGCCGCCGCCGCAGCGCTGTTCGCCAACAGCACCGGCGGCTGGCCTGTCTGGGCCGCCCTGGGCGCGGGCGCGGTCCCGGCCTTGGCGGCGTTGATTTTCTCACGCGACGACGAGCGCACCCAGTCGGTGCTGCTGGTCCTGTGGGCCGTGGGCGGTTCGATCGCGGCGGTGCTGACGGGCGGCGTCTCGGGCGCCATGGCCGCATGGTGCCTGGCCCCCGTCGCGGCGGCCTCGACCCTGGACCAGCCCAAGCGACTGGCCGAGGGCGCGGCCCTGGCCCTGATCGGCGGCTGCGTGGCCGCCCTGACCCAGCTTTCCGGCCTGGCCCCGCCGGCCCCGACCGGACCGCTGGCCTTCGTGCTGGGCTTTCTCGCCCTGGTCACCACGGGCCTTGGCCTGGCTGCCGGCCTCTTGATCGGCCGGCGCCGCCAGGGGGCTCGCGATGATCGCTACGCCTCCGAGATCATCGGGCTCGAGAGCCTGCTCGACGGCCTGCCGCATCTGGCGATCGCCATCCGGGGCCAAGGCCAGGTGACCGCCGTGCGCGGCGCGCCGCCGCGCGGCGTCACCACCGTCGACCTCGTCAATCGCGGCCTGACCGGCGCGGCCGCCCCGGGCGACCGCCAGCGCCTGACCGCCGCCATCGCCGCCGCCCATCGCGAGGGCGTGGCCAGCCTGACCTTCAATCCCGCCCTGGGCGTCGAGCGCATCGTGGCCCTGGATCTGGTCCGCATAGCACCGAACCAGTTGGTCGGCGTCCTGCGCGACGTCACCGTCGAGCGCAACCGCGAGGCCGCCCTAGACCAGGCGCGCACCGACGCCGAGGCCCTGGCGGCCGGCCGCGCCCGGTTCCTGGCCAACATGTCCCATGAGCTGCGCACGCCGCTGAACGCCATCATGGGCTTTTCGGACATCATGCGCGCCCGCATGTTCGGCTCGCTGAGCGAGCGCTACGCCGAATATGCCGAGCTGATCCACGAAAGCGGCGGCCACCTGCTGGACCTGATCAACGATGTGCTGGACATGTCGAAGATCGAGGCAGAGCGTTTCGAGCTTCAGCGCGGCGTGTTTGACGCCCGCGAGGCGGTGCAGGCGGCCATGCGCCTGCTGCGCGTCCAGGCCGACGGCGCCGGCGTCCAGTTGCGCGGCGTGCTGCCGCCGGGCGAGCTGGAGGTCGACGCCGACCGCCGCGCCTTGAAGCAGATCGTGCTGAACCTGGTTTCCAACGCCCTGAAGTTCACGCCGCGCGGCGGACAGGTGACGGTCACGGCCCACGGCTATGACGGCGTGCTGGAGATCATCGTCGCCGACACCGGCGTCGGTATCAGCCCCGAAGACCTTGAGCGCCTGGGCCGTCCCTACGAGCAGGCCGGCGGCGTCGAACAGCGCGCCAAGGGCACGGGCCTGGGCCTGTCCCTCGTGCGCGCCTTCGCCAAGCTGCATGGCGGCGAGATGACGATCGAAAGCCGCCTGGGCGCGGGCACCAGCGTGTCGGTGCGCCTGCCGGTGCTGCTGGCCCCGCTGAAGTCGGTGACGCTGGAGACGCTGACCGAGCCGGCGCCGCAGGCCGAGGCGCCGGTCGAGGGCGAGCCCAAGCCCGCGCCGACCGCCCTGGGCGACAATGTGATCGCCTTCGCGCCGCGCTGATCAGCGCAGGAACGCGAAACCCGCCGCGAAATCCCCCACCTCGATATAGGCTTTGCGGGTGACCTCGTCGCGACCCCCGCCCTGGAACACGAACTCCACCGTCACGGCCTCGCGCGGATCCAGCTGGGACATGGCGCCGATCACCGCCGGCGGGAAGCGGAAGGCCAGGCCCGTCTTGGCGCCGGTCGGCAGCAGGGTGAGGGGGGCTTCATCGCGAGTCTGGGCGACGAACACCAGGTTGGCGTTGCGCGGCGCGACCTTGGCGGCCAGGTTCCGGCCCGCGTTGGAGGCGATATAGGGCCCGAGGGTCCGTCTCGTGTCCCGCACGATGAGTCGCGCCGCATAGGGGCGTTGGCCGTTGTCGAAGGTCGCCACCGTCGTCACGGCCAGGGCGCGTCCGACCAGGCCGAATATCAGCCGGTCGCTGCCGAAGCTCGCCGGCTGCGATAGCCGCCAGACCGGAATGGTCGCCGACACCGAGCGCTCGGCCTTCCAGGACGCGACGTCGCCCGGATAGGTCATGGCCAGCATCTGGGAGTAGCCTTCGAAGGCCTTCTTCACCCGCGCGGCGGCCAGGGCCAGGTCCTTGGAATCGCAGCCCGTGCCAGCCGCCTTGGCGCGGGCCCGTTGCTCCAGGGCGGCGACCTGCAGCTCGCTGGCGCCCGAGCGCAACGTGGCACCGCGCGCCTGGGCCCGCGAGGCGTCGAGCGCGACCGAGACGGTGGGCGAGAACAGCCGGCAGCGGCCGTCGGCCGCCGTCATCAGCGTACGTTCGTAGAGCTGGTCGGCGGCGTTGGCGTACAGCGCCGTCGGGACGGCGAAGGTCGCCAACCCGATCAACACCCCGATCCATCGCGCCCAGCGAGCTTTCCTGTGCGTGCCGAAGCGCGATAGCCGAAAGTGGAAGCCGGTTTCGGCGGCCATCGCGCTTCAACTCCTGAAAGTCCCACTCGCCTATTTAGGCGAGCGGAGGGGCGTCATTTGCTCGTATGCTTCGAACTTGAAGGGGCAGCCATACGCCCCGCGGGTTGCGGTTCGGTTAGCGATGCTTCTTTCGACGGATATCTGGGTTGGCGCATTGATCCGTCGGGCAGAGCTGGGCGGGGCCTTCGCCATGGTCGCCCGCAAGGGCGATGCGCGAGCCGGGGCGGTGCTGGTCAAGATCGTCGACCGCCGGGCCGGAACCGCGCGCCTCTATAGCGAAGCCACCCGTGGCGACGGCGAGCGCTTCTGGATGCAGCCGGTCCGCTCCGAGTTCGAACCCGACCTCGACGCCTATACAGAGCGCGCCGCCCGCATCGATCCGGACGTCTGGGTGGTCGAGATCGAGGACCGCGACGGCCGTCACTTCCTGACCGAACCCGTCGAGGCCTAGAGCCTTCAATATCGGTGGAGGGATTGGGGAGAACTCGAATCCAGGCAGCCGTTAACCCTGATCCTAAACCTGACCTAAAGCTCATTTTGGGCATGCTGCTGCAGCTTTCGAACCCCTTCCCCAGAGTTCAGCAGCCAGTATCGCCATGCTTTTTCTCATGAACGACGTCATCTTGAGCTTTGACGCGGCCGATCTCTCGCCGCCGATGACGCGCGACCGTTTCGCCGCGCTGTCGCTCAACTATGTCGGCGAGCTGGGCAAGGAGCTGTTCGCGCAAGAGCCTCTGTTGCACCAGAAGGATCGCGAAAGGGCCGAGCGCCTGGCGGCCCTGATCGTGGCCAAGGCGCCGGAGGTCAATGCGGCTCTGTTCATCGCGCCGGGCCGGGGCTGCCGCAAGGAAGACGTTCAGGTGCGCTATGCGCAATTGGGCATAGAGGTGATGGCCGCGCTGCTGCAGCGCCAGAACTCCGGCGCGCTCACCAATCTCGAAGCCGATCGCCAGGTCTGGCGGCGCCTGGCCGCCTAGGGCCTAGAATGAGACCAGCTTGAAGAGCCAGCTCAGCGTCATCGCCAGGACGACCAGTCCGGCGATGGTGACACCGAAGCAAAGCGCGCTGCCGGCGGGGTGCTGCCGGGTAGGGGCGCGATGATGCTCGAGCAGGGCCATCTTTCAATTTCCTCCATTCGTCCGACGATCTGACGCCGTCGGTGCGGAATGGGAGAAGCATGACTCCAAACCCATTCTTCGAATAGGGGCATTTTGACGCATTTCAAGGCGAATTGCGGCTTTCGGAAGAACGGGGGTGTACGAGGCTTCATCAAACCGACGTCTCACCGTCGCCGGCTCGACAAGACCTGCCGCTACCCCGCGCTGAAACTCTCCAGTGCAGGTTGACGATGAAGCTCATGTCCACGGTCGCTTGGGGCGCGCTCGCCCTGGCCCTCTCCAGCCAAGCCCACGCCCAGCAGGCGGCTCAGCAAGCGGCCGCCACCGAGGTGGACACCGTGGTCGTCACCGGCACACGCCGCGTCGATCGCACCGCCTTCGAGTCGGTCGCCCCCGTGGACGTCGTCAGCCAAGAAGCGCTGAAGAACACCGTCTCTGACGAGATCATGGACAAGCTGGCGGCGACGACGCCGTCGTTCAACGTCCAGCGCCTGCCGGCCGCCGACGGCCAGGCCTTCGTGCGACCGGCCACCCTGCGCGGCCTCTCGCCCGACCAGACCCTGGTGCTGATCAATGGCAAGCGCCGCCACCGCTCGGCGGTGCTGGGCGGACGCGGCCAGCAGGGCGTCGACCTGGCGTCTCTCGGGACCAGCGGCATCGAGCGCATCGAGGTGCTGCGCGACGGCGCCTCGGCCCAGTACGGCTCGGACGCCATAGCCGGGGTGATCAACATCATCCTCAGCGACAAGACCGGCTTCGAAGGCTACGGCCAGTTCGGTCGCTACTATGCCGGCGACGGCGGCAAGACCGAGATCGGCGCGCGCTACGGCCTGGCGATCGGTAACGGCGGCAGCCTGGTCGGCGCGATCGACTACACCAATGCCGAGGCCACCTCGCGCACCCGCCAGCGTCCGGACGCCATTGCCTTCCAGGCCGCCAATCCCAGCATCAAGGTCCCCAACCCCGTCCAGCGGTGGGGCCAGCCGGACCGTGAAGTGTGGCGCGGCTCGCTGAACCTGGTCCTGCCGATCAGCGACGCGGTCGAGGCCTACGGCTTCGCCACCCACAGCGACATGCACGGCGTCACCGACTTCAACTGGCGCAACCCTTCGACCGACACCTCGTACAGGACCAGCCCCGTCTTCCCAGGCTGGTCGCTGAGCCAGATCTATCCGGCCGGCTTCTCGCCGAAGTTCGGCCAGGACGAGACCAACGCCTCGGTCAATGGCGGCCTGCGCGGAGACGCCATGGGCTGGTCGTGGGACCTGTCGGCCGGCTGGGGCAAGGACAAGGTCGACTACTTCCTGAACAACAGCATCAACGCCTCGTTCGGTCCGCAGTCGCCGACCAGCTTCGACGCCGGCGCGCTGATCCAGGAAGAAAAGACGCTGAACTTCGACGCCTCGCGTCCCCTGGACTGGTCGGTCCTGGCCAAGCCGGCGAACCTGGCCGTGGGCCTGGAAGCCCGCAAGGAGACCTACAAGATCCAGGCGGGCGACCGCTATTCGTGGGATGTCGGCCCTGGCGCGCCGGCCGGCCTGCCCAGCGGCTCGAACGGCTTCCCGGGCTACGCGCCCAGCCAGGCGGGGTCGTGGGACCAGACCAGCTACGCGGCCTATGTCGATCTGGACCTGCCGATCACCGACAAGCTCGACGCCGACATCGCCGTGCGCCACGAGGACTTCTCGGAGTTCGGCCAGACCACCGACGGCAAGATCGCCGCGCGCTATGAGTTCACGCCGAACTTCGCCCTCCGCGGCGCGGTCTCGACCGGCTTCCGCGCTCCGACGGCTGGCCAGATCAATAACACCCGCACCTCGCAGGGCCTGAACACCACGACCCTGCTGTTGTTCACCTCGGGCCGCCTGTCGCCGATCAATCCGATCTCCGTGGCCCTGGGCGGCAAGCCGCTGGAACCGGAAGAGTCGAAGAACCTGTCGTTCGGCGCGGTCTTCCGCCAGGGCGGCTTCACCGCCTCGGTCGACTACTACCGCATCGATGTCGACAACCGCTTCGCCGTGTCGCCGAACTTCACGGTGACCCCGACGCTGCGGGCCCAGCTGGTCGCGGCTGGCGTTCCCGGCGCCGACAGCCTGACGACGGTCAGCTACTTCACCAATTCGTTCGACACCCGGACCCAGGGCGTCGACGTGGTCGGCTCGTGGCGCGGCCAGCTTCTGGGCGGGCGGGCCGGCTTGACGGCGGCCTGGAACTGGAACGACACCAAGGTCACCCGCTCCAAGCTGACCGAGGTCTCGAACCTAGCCCGCATCAACCTGGAAAACGGCCTGCCGCAGAACGCCGCCAACGTGTCGTTCGACTATGCGCGCGGCATCTTCAGCGGCATGGTCCGCGCCCGCTGGTCGGGCGAGTGGACCGACGCCCAGGCCAATGGCGCCGCCGACCTGATCCAGAACTTCGCGGGCAAGACCCTGGTGGACCTCTCGGTCAGCGCCCAGGTCACCGACGCGATCAAGCTGACGGTGGGCGCCGAGAACCTGTTCGACACCTATCCGGACGAAGCGACGTTCCAGGCCTCGCGCGGTCTGATCTATTCGCGCAACGCCCCCTACGACACCGATGGCGGCCTCTGGTACGCCCGCGTGTCGGCGAAGTTCTAATCTACGAGGCCAAGCGGCGAGGGAAGGTGACAAAAAGGGCTGATGGGGCTAGTCCCCGCGCATGAGCTCTTCCCCCGCCGCTGAAGCCGCCCGTCGGCGCACCTTCGCCATCATCAGCCACCCCGACGCCGGCAAGACGACCCTGACGGAAAACCTGCTGCTGGCCGGCGGGGCGATCCGGGCCGCCGGCGCCGTGCGGGCGCGCGGCCAGACCCGCCGCACCCAGTCGGACTGGATGAAGATCGAGCGCGAGCGCGGCATCTCGGTCTCGGCCTCGGTCATGACGTTCGACCACGACGGCCTGATGTTCAACCTGCTGGACACCCCGGGCCACGAAGACTTCTCGGAAGACACCTATCGCACCCTGACGGCCGCCGACGCGGCGATCATGGTGCTGGACGCCGCCAAGGGCATCGAGCCCCAGACCTTGAAGCTGTTCGAGGTGTGCCGCCTGCGCGACATTCCGATCATCACCTTCATCAACAAGATGGACCGCGAGGCCCAGGACCCGTTCGAGCTGCTCGACGAGGTCTCGTCCAAGCTGGCCCTGGACCCCGCGCCGCTGTACTGGCCGGCCGGCTCGGGCGGTCGCTTCAAGGGCATGCTGGACCTGCGCGGCCAGAAGTTCATCCCCTACGCCAAGAAGAGCTCGACCGACGAGGAGGGGCATCCCGACCCGGTGGCCCTGAAGTCGAACGCGGTGGTGCAGTACCTCGACCCCGAGGAGCTGGCCGAGGTCGAGGAGGGCGCCATGCTGGTGTCCGAGGCCGCCAAGCCGTTCGACGTCCAGAGCTTCCTGGAGGGCCACATGACGCCGGTGTTCTTCGGCTCGGCCCTGCGCCACTTCGGCGTCAACGAACTCCTGGCGGGCATCGGCGCCTATGCCCCGCCGCCGCACCCGGCCAAGGTCAATAAGGGCGGTGTCGACACCCATGTCGCGCCGGGCGACGCGGAGGTGTCGGGCTTCGTCTTCAAGGTCCAGGCGAACATGGACCCCAACCACCGCGACCGCATCGCCTTCCTGCGCCTGACCAGCGGCCGCTTCACGCGCGGCATGAAGCTGAAGGCCCAGAACACCGGCAAGGCCATGAGCGTCAACGCGCCGATCATGTTCTTCGCGTCCGACCGCGAACTGGCCGAGGACGCCTTCGCCGGCGACGTGATCGGCATTCCCAACCACGGCGTCCTGCGGGTGGGCGACAGCCTGTCCGAGACCGGGACGATGCGTTTCGCCGGCCTGCCCAACTTCGCCCCGGAAATCCTGCGCCGCGTGCGGGTCAAGGATCCGCTGAAGGCCAAGCACCTGAAGAAGGCGCTGGAAGGTCTGGCCGAGGAGGGCGTCACCCAGCTGTTCCGCCCGATGATCGGCAGCGACTTCATCGTCGGCGCCGTCGGCCAGCTGCAGTTCGAGGTCATGGCCGATCGCCTGGCCAACGAATACCAGCTGGAGTGCATCTTCGAAGCCAGCCCCTATGCCGAGGCCCGCTGGCTGGGCGGCGACAGGGCCGACGTCGAGGACTTCGTCAGCAAGCACAAGTCGGCCATGGGCCAGGACATCGACGAGCAGCCGGTGTTCCTGGGCAAGTCGTCCTGGGAAATCGGCTACGTCGCTGAGCGCTATCCGAAGGTGCGCTTCGAGCGGACGAAGGAACGGGCGTAACCGCTACGCCGCCCTAAAGGGTGGCGTAGTAGTCCATTTCGGCGTGCTGAACGTGGTCGCCCAGCGCCATGGGCTTGGCGTCCATGACCTCCTTGAAGGCGACCTTGAACTTGGCCATCTCCTCGGGCGTGCCGACGGAGACACGGACGGCGTTGGGCCAGATGGGCCAGGTGCGGCCGATCAGGACGTTCTTGGCCTTCATCGCCGCGAACACGGCCTTGCCGTTGCGGCCGGTGTCGATCATGAAGCAGTTGGTCTGAGGATCGCCGATGACCTTGTAATTGTTGGCTTTCAGCCAGGCTAGGGTGTCGCGGCGGGTGTCGCCGATGATCTTGCGACGCGTCGGGACCAGGCTGGCGTCCTCCAGCGAGGCGCGGGCGGCGGCCGAGCCGGTGATCGGCATGGCGTTCTGGCCGAACGGGGCCAGCTTGGCCAGCAGGTTCGGACGGGCGACGGCAAAGCCGCAGCGGATGCCGGCCATGCCGTAGATCTTCGAGAAGGTCCGCAGGACGATCAGGTCCTTGCCGGCGGCCACCAGGTCCAGGGTGTCCTGGGCGTCGGTGAGGTGGATATAGGCCTCGTCGACCAGCAAGATCGAACCCGCCGGCTTGTTCTCCAGCGCCCAGACGATGTCCTGCTTGGTGGTCAGCGTGCCGGTTGGGTTGTTCGGGTTGCAGATATAGATGACGCCGGCCTGGGCGTCGGCCTTGACCATGGCCTTGACGTCGTGGGCGCAGTCTGCGGTCAGGGGAACCTTCACGACCTTGGCCTGGCTGGTCTTGGCCGCGTACATCCCCGCCTCGTAGGACGGATCGGCCGTGACGAAGCTCTTCGTCGGCGAGGTGAAGGCCAGAACGCTGTAGTGCAGGGGCTCTGACGAGCCGGCATACACGGCGACGTTCTCGAGCTTGAGGCCGTTCTGGGCGGCGAACGTTCGCGCCAGCAGGTCTGTCTCGCCGTTCAGGTCATAACGGCCGCCCAAGGGGGCGACGCGGGCGATCGCGTCGCACGCCGCCTTGCTGGGACCCAGCGGGTTTTCGTTGGCGTTGATCAGCGTCATGCTGGGCGGCGGCGCATTGGGGCTCTGGCCGTGCAGAGCCATGCCGGACGGCGGCGCGCTGGTCTGGGCGGCGGCCCTGGCCAGCTGAGCCTCGGTCAGGATCGGCGCCGCGGCGGCCAGGAAGGCCGCGCTCCGCAGAAAGGTTCGGCGCCCCAGCGCCGGCTCGCCAGACATCCGCTTGGTCATGATCATTCTCCCCATTTCCCGACGCGCTCAGGACGAACCGCTCCGGCGGCGCGCGCAAGAGGCGGCCGGCGCAAAAGCGCGCCATGCTCAAGCCGCGAGCAGAGCGATGCTTGCCATCGGCGCGCCGGCGCGAAATGAGTGCGGCCCTAGCCTCTCGGGAATCGCGCCATGCCCGCTCCCCTCGCCATCGGTCTGGTGGCCCACGACGACAAGAAGGCCGCCCTGGTCGATTGGGCTGTCGCGCATGAAACCTATCTGAAGGGCAAGGCGCTGTTCGCCACCGGCACGACCGGCGGACGGATCCTGGACGCGCTGCCGCATCTTGATCTGGTGCGGCTGAAGAGCGGTCCTCTGGGCGGCGATCAGCAGCTCGGGGCGATGATCGCAGAGGGACGCCTGGACGTGCTGATCTTCTTCGTCGACCCGCTGTCGCCGCAGCCGCACGACGTCGACGTCAAGGCGCTGATCCGTATGGCGACCCTGGCGAACATCCCGTTCGCCTGCAATCCGGCGACGGCGGACCTGATCGTGGGCGGTCGGCCCGCCTAGCCCGGGAACTTCAGCAGGTTCGGTTTCGGGATCGCGGCCTTGAAGCTGCCGCGCGACTTGGCCGTATCCAGCCCGAACTCGGCCCAGGCGTTGAGGAAGCCGTTCGCTGGCGCGGAGGGCGACGCGGGGATTAGTTCCAGAACAGGACGGGCCGCGAGCGCGGCGCGCGCGGCGGCCCAGGCTTCGGGCTCCGCCGTGGCGTAGGCGCCATCCGACGCCACCAACTGTCCGGCGAGATCCGGATCGGCGAAGCGCAGGGTCATCGGCGTGTCCTTGGGCAGGTCCGACGGGCTCTGCAGCGCCTCGGTCAGGGCCGTCAGGCTCATCTTCGCGGCGCTTGTGCGCCGCTCGCCGCCGGCCGCGCCCTTGATCGCCTCTGGGCCACTCTCGCCGTCCAGCCGCCGCACATACGACCAGCCGCCATAGCCCGGTTCGGCGCGGCAGAGACTGGCGATCCAGAGAGTGACGGCGACCATGGGCGGGCTCCGGAGAAATCGTTCCTGGCCGCGTTCTAGCCTGCTTCGCCGCGAGAAGGGGAGGGCGCCCGTGAACGAAAGGTAAACCAGGGCTTAAATCTTAGGGTTAACGTCATTTTCAGTTCAATGAACGAAGTTCTAACAACGCGCGTCTTTCCGCGGTCCAGCTTGTATTCGGCAAAGCAAGAAGTGTGCCAATTCACTACATGGTCAACCAAATTGGTCGGAATTCGAAACAAGGTGTAAAAATATAGGAAATATTTATGGTTAACGTGTCGTAAACACCTGTTAACCACTTGTTAAAGTCGTTGGCTCCGGTTTTGCTGATTGTGCGTTGAACCTCTGTCGGGCTGTCCCGGCGTGGGACGATCCGTAGGCGGAGTGCGCAAGGCGATGTTCGAGTTCGGGCGGGATCTAAAGCGGTTGTTTGGTGTGGACGCAGACTCCAAGGGAGCCTGGCGTGAAGGCTTGACCGGCGGCGACACCTCGCTGCTCGAGCTGCTGGATCTGCGCCTGCTGAACAACGAAGCGCGTTCGGCGGACGTGGTCGCCGGCCGCATCGGCGCCAAGGACCGGGGCGCGCGTCTCCTGGAGGCCGCCGTCGTCTGGCGCGAACTGGCCCGCCGCAGCGGCGACGCCACGGCGCTGCGCAAGGGCGCGGCCCAGGCCGAGGCCGCCGTGAAGATCTTCGAGGCCGAGCGCCGCCACGACGCGCTGGCCGGCGCGCGCTGTGAGCAAGCCGTACTGGCCATCCTCGGCGCCGACCTGTTCGGAGACGAGGGCCTGATCGCCGCCGCTTCGGCCACCCTGGCCCGCACGCCGGCCGATCGGCGAACGCCGCTGTGCAACGCCCTGGCCGCTGGTCTGGAAGGCCGCGCCGCCCTGGCCGACAACAATGTTGACCGCGCCCTGGCCGCGGTTCAGGCCTATGAAGCGCCGCTGCGCGCCTTGGCTGCGGCCAAGCGCGTGAAGGGCGGTCCCGCTCGTCTGCTGCTGGCCGACCAGCGCGCCGCGCGTCTCGAACTGATCCTGGCCTGCGCCGAGCGTCTGAAGGACCGCGCCCTGGCCGAGCTGGCCGCCGCCGAAGCCAAGACGGCCGCCGGCGTGCTCGACTCCGACTTCGAACCCCTGGCGTGGGCCCGCCTGGAAGGCCTGCGCGGCCAGGCGCTCGTCCTGCTGGGCGAGCTGGACGGCGAGCTGACCCACATCACCAAGGGTGTCGAGGCCCACTTCGCCGCCGTCGACGTGCTGTCGATCGAGCACAGCCCGATGGACTGGGCCCGCGCCGGCGCCGCGATGGGCGCGGGGCTCCAGGCTTTGGGCGAGGCCTCGACCAGCGAGCGCGCCTTCGAGCAAGCCGTCTCGGCCTATGA
The DNA here is from genome assembly GCF_002742625.1 of Caulobacter sp. FWC2. Lineage (NCBI taxonomy): Bacteria > Pseudomonadati > Pseudomonadota > Alphaproteobacteria > Caulobacterales > Caulobacteraceae > Caulobacter > Caulobacter sp. FWC2. The sequence continues at coordinate 3,840,055 of NZ_PEBF01000001.1, read as the reverse complement.
CCGCGCCACCCAGGTGCTGAAGGCCCAGCCGGCCCTGGCCCTGCGCGCCGTGGTCGCCAACAACCGCGCCCTGTGCCTGGCGCGCTGCGCCGAGCTGACCGCGGATCTCGCGGTGCTGGACGCCGCCGAACTGGCCTTCAAGTCCGAATTGGCCGCCGCGCCTGGCGGTCGCGATCCGGCCAGCTGGGCCGTCGCCCAGATGAACCTGGCCCGTCTCTACGAAGCCCGGGTCGAGATCACCGGCCGCGACGATGCTCGCCTGGCCCGCGCCGGCGCGGCCCTGGCCAGCGCCTTCGACGTCTTTTCAGAGCTGGGTTTGCGCTCGCTCACGGACCTGGCGGCACAAGGCCTGCAACGCCTGAAGCAGGCCCAGGCCGCCTGATCCGAAACGGAACACTCCCAAAGCGGGAGAAGGGGCGGCGGAAGGCCGGCCAACAAAGATAAGTAAGGGATGAACTCGTGATTGCTCTGCTCGCTCTCGCCGCCGCCGTCGTCGCCACCCCGGCCCAAGCCAAGGCTCCGTCGAACCTGCTGACCCCCGTGTCCGAGCCGCGCGTCGCCGTCGCCCTACTGAACTGCATGGTCAAGCAGGACGGCTACCTGACCGCCTGCACGGTGCAAGAAGAGAGCCCGAACGACCTCGGCGTCGGCCAAGCCGCCCTGTCGATGATCTCGCAAACCCAGGTCGACCTGCTGGGCCCGGACGGCAAGAGCCGCGCGGGGTCGTACATCCAGGTGCCGGTGCGGATTCGCATTCGCTAAGGTCCTAAGCGTCAACTTTCTCCGCTCCGAGGTTGCATCAGCGACCGGAAGCGGATTGCCCCTAGCGGTTGAGCCGATCCACGCGATAGGCTTTCCGTCTGGAGGGCCCGTCATGCTAACGCGTCGAATGATTTTGGCCTCGAGTCTGGCCATGGTCGCGCCTCAGTCAGGCGCGACCGCGCCGATCGTCGTTCCCGAGATCGATCGCCTGGCCCTCACGCTGCTCGCCGACAGCACGGTCTCCAGCTTCGCGACGTCGGTCGAGCGTCCGGGAATGAAGATCCTGCCGCCCGAGCGCGCGGCCTCATCCTATAAGCTCACCCTGCGCGGCGAGTGGGGCTATTCGGTCCTGGCCGACGCGGTCAATGCCGGTGCGCGCCATCGGGCGCTGATCGATTTCGGCTACACGCCCGAAGCGCTCGCTTCCAATATGGCTCTCCTGGGCGTCGACCCCGTGACGATCGACGCCATGGTGCTCAGCCACGGCCACTACGATCACTTTGGCGGGCTCGCCGCCCTAGTCGGGCGTGTCAAGCGCGGCACGCCGCTCTATGTCGGCGGCGAGGAAGCTTTCTGCGGCCGGTTGCGCGGGGTCTCGCCAGACGGGCCTAGCTTTGGACAATTGGAAAAGGCTGACCTGATCGCGGCGGGCATCGACCTGCGCGTTACGTCCACGCCACAAGACGTCGCCGGCATCGGCTTCACGACCGGCCGGATCCCGTTCGTCTCGTCTGAACGGCCGAAGGTGCCGACGGCCATGCTGCCCGGCCAGGGTTGCCGCCGCGCCGAACTCGATGCCGACCGGCGCGATCTCGACTTCTTCGTCGACGACGCCGTCCATGAACTAGGAACAGCCTTCCATCTCAAGGGCAGGGGCTTGGTGGTGATCGGCTCGTGCAGCCACCGGGGCATCATCAACACCGTACGGGCCGCGCAGGCCTCCTCAGGGATCGACAAGATCCATGCGATTATCGGCGGCTTTCATCTCGTGCCACCTCAGACGCCGCAGCAAGCGCTCCAGACCTTAGCGATGATGCAGGCGCTGAAGCCGGACTTCATCCTGCCCGGGCACTGTACGGGCGAGGCCTTCATCGCCCCCGCTATCGCCCAGATGCCCGACCAGGTCTTCCGCACGGTCGTGGGCAGCCGCATCATCTTCGGATAGCCCGCGACCCACCGTCGCGCTCCCGGTTTCCCCGCCGCCCAGACCACAACCCCTAACGCCCTGTTAACCATATTTCGCCCATCTTCGGGCCTCGAAACAACGCGGCCAGTAGGGCCGATTCCCACGAGGCTTCGCATGACGGGCGCAGAGGTTCTTGATGTCGGCCGGGACGCGATCTGGCTGACGCTTCAGCTGTGCGCCCCGTGCCTGATCGTCGGCCTGGTGATCGGCGTCGCCATTGGCCTGTTCCAGGCTCTGACCCAGATCCAGGAACAGACCCTGGTCTACGCCCCAAAGATCGTCGCCATCTTTGTGTCGCTGCTGATCTTCCTGCCGATGATGGGCGCGCTGATGAGCGGCTTCATGCGCCAGATCGCCGCCCGCATCGCAGGCATGTAGCGGAAGGGCAGGGGCCTTAAGGTGAACTCCTTCGCCACGGCGTTCCAGGTCTATGTCGCCGGCCTCGTCTTCGCGCGGGTCGGGGCCATGGTCATGACCATGCCGGGCATCGGCGAGCAGTCGGTGCCGCCGCGCGTGCGCCTGGCCTTCGCCCTGCTGATGGCCCTGCTGCTGGGGCCGCTGGTGCAGAACACCGTGCCGCCGATCCCGAACACCCTGGGCGGCCTGGTCGGCGGGGTGATCCACGAGATCCTGATCGGCCTGATGATCGGCTCGGTGCTGCGGCTGTTCATGAGCTCGCTGACCACGGCCGGTGAAATCATCTCGATGCAGACCACCCTGTCCTTCGCCCAGAGCGTGAACCCCTCGATGCAGGGCTCCAGCACGGCGGTGGCCAGCTTCCTGTCGATGATGGGCCTGACCCTGATCATGGCCACGGGCCTGCATCACCTGTTCATCGGCGCGATCGTCAAGTCGTACACGATCTTCCCGTTCACCCGCGCCGTGCCGATCAACGACGCGGTCACCCTGGCGGTGCGGACGGTGGCGCAGTCGTTCTCGCTGGGCATCCAGTTGGCCGCGCCGGTGATCGTGTTCTCGCTGGTCTTCAACCTGGCCACGGGCCTGGTCGGCCGGGTCATGCCCGCCTTCCAGATCTTCTTCGTGACCTCGCCGCTCAGCGTGATCCTGGGCCTGTCCCTGCTGGCGCTGTCGCTGGGCGGCATCGCCATGGTCTGGACCGACCGCTACCGCGAACTTCTCGCCGTGTTCAACTAGGGGCGCGGCATGGCGGAAGATTCAGATCCCGAGTCGAAAACAGAAGAACCGTCAGCCAAGAAGCTATCGGACGCCCGCGCCAAGGGCGACGTCGTCAAGTCGGCGGATATCCCGCAGCTGGCCTCGCTGGCCGGCGCGGTCTCGGTGATCCTGATCGCCGGCGGCTGGTTGACGCGCGACCTGATGAGCGCGCTCTATCCGTTCATCGCCCACGCCGGCACCATCGAGATCTCCAGCGGCGGGGCCGTGCTGATCATGAAGCAGGCGGTGATGGCCGCCATGCCGCCGCTGCTGCTGGTGATGATCGTCACCGCCACCCTGGGCGTGATCGCCAACGTCTCGCAGACCGGCTTCATGCTGACGCCGGACAAGCTCAAGCCCGATTTCAGCAAGCTGGACGTGATGAAGGGCCTGGGGCGGATCTTCGGCATGGACGGGATGGTGCAGTTCGCCAAGTCGGTCCTGAAGATCGGCGTCACGGCCTTCATCGCCTGGATGGTGCTGAAGCCCAATGTCGGCGAGGTGCGCAACCTGGTCGGCATGGACGTATCGCTGCTGATTCCCGAGGCGCTGAAGCTGTCCAAGAAGCTGCTGATCATGGTGATCATCTTCCTGGTCGCCACCGCCGCCTTCGACTACTTCTGGCAGCGGATCCGGTTCATGAACCGCATGCGCATGACCCTTCAGGAGGTCAAGGACGAGTTCAAGCAGTCGGACGGCGACCCGCACATCAAGGGCAAGCGCCGTCAGATCCAGATGCAGCGCTCGCGCCAGCGGATGATGCAGGCCGTGCCCAAGGCGACCGTGGTCGTCATGAACCCGACCCACTACGCCGTCGCGCTGAAGTACGAGGCCGGCGAGACGCCCGCGCCGATGTGCGTGGCCAAGGGCGTCGACGAGCTGGCCCTGAAGATCCGCGCCCTGGCCGAGGAGCACGGCGTGCCGGTGCTGGAGGATCCGCCCCTGGCCCGCGCTCTCTACGCCAGCGTCGAAATCGACCAGGAAATCCCGGTCGAACACTTCGAAGCCGTCGCCAAGGTCATCAGCTTCATCATGAACGGCAAGAAGCCCCAGACACGGGCTGGGGGCGGCGCCGGGCAGCGCGCGCGTCCTCTCTAACACTCAATTTCCAGAAAACTGACCTACCGCTCGGGAAAGGCTATTGTTTCTCCGATTACAGGTGAGTCGCGGCTTTGCCGTAACAAAGGTAACAACCCCGCCCATGGCCGATTTCCAGCTTCAGGACAAAGCTTCGACTGGCGCGCCGCGCCGGCGCTTCGATCCGTGGCTGGCGGGCGCGGCGGTATTTTTCGTGGGCGCGGCCGCCTTCGCCGTGGCGCCGGCGCTGAAAGCCGGACCGGTGACCCTGGCCGGCTTGCTGCTGCTTCTGGGTGTCGCCGGCGTGGCGATCCTCGGGCTGGTGGCTATCCGCGGCTCGGCCGTGTCGGGCGGTGATGTCGACCAGGCAGAGGACTTCATCGACGCCTTGAGCGAGCCTGCGGCCCTGGCCGCGCCGGACGGTCGCCTGCTCGCCGCCAACCTGTCCTGGCGCGAGGTGATGGGCGACCAGCGGCGCCTGCCCAAGGGCGTGGCCGGCTCCAGCCTGTTCGCCGCCCTGGTCCAGGCCCGCAAGGGCGAGATGGCGCAGGGCGTGCTGCGCGCCAGCGGCGTGGACCACACCGCCAACGTCTCGCGCCTGGCCGGCGGTCGCCTGCTGATCCGCCTGACGCCTATCGTCGAGCCGCAGCGTGCCGTTGAGACCCTGGAGGCCGCGCCGGTCGCCGAGCGCGTCGCCCCGCCGCCCACCACCCTGGACGCCTTCGCGGGCGCCTCCCCGTTCGGCGCGGCGCTGCTGGAGGGGCTGGAGCCCTTCAAGTCGAGAGTGCTGGAGGTCAATCCGGCCCTGACGACCATGACTGGCGGCAAGGCCGGCATGGTGTTCGGCGACCTGATCGACGCGACCACGCGCGCCGAGGCCGAGACCCGCCTGAACGAGGGCAAGGCCGGCCCCTTCGAGGTGCGCCTGGCCCGCGACCAGACCCGCATCGCCCATCTCTATCTCTACCGCGCCGAGGGCCGCGTCGTCGCCTACATGATCGACGTATCCGAGCAGAAGCAGATGGAGCTTCAGCTGGCTCAGTCGCAGAAGATGCAGGCCATCGGTCAGCTGGCCGGCGGCGTCGCCCACGACTTCAACAACCTGCTGACCGCCATCCAGCTGCGCCTGGACGAACTGCTGCACCGTCACCCCGTCGGCGACCCCTCCTACGAGGGCCTGAACGAAATCCGTCAGACCGGCGTGCGCGCCGCCGACCTGGTCCGCAAGCTGCTGGCCTTCTCGCGCAAGCAGACCGTTCAGCGCGAGGTGCTGGACCTGGGCGAGCTGATCTCGGAGTTCGAGGTCCTGCTGCGCCGCCTGCTGCGCGAAGACGTCAAGCTGATCACCGACTACGGCCGTGACCTGCCGAAGGTGCGCGCCGACAAGAGCCAGCTCGAGACGGCGGTCATGAACCTGGCCGTCAACGCCCGCGACGCCGTTCGCGCGGCCAAGGGCGGCGGCATCGTGCGCATCCGTACCGCCCGCCTGACCCGCGACGAAGCCATCGGCCTGGGCTTCCCGGCCGCCGAGAGCGACGTCGCCTTCATCGAGGTGTCCGACGACGGTCCGGGGATCCCGCCCGACGTGATGGGCAAGATCTTCGACCCGTTCTTCACCACCAAGCCGGTGGGCGAGGGCACGGGCCTGGGCCTGGCCACGGTCTATGGCATCGTCAAGCAGAGCGACGGCTGGATCCACGTCCACAGCCGTCCGGGCGAAGGCGCGGCCTTCCGCATCTTCCTGCCGATCTACGACGCCCCGGCCGGCGTTATTGCCGCCCAGGCCGCTGCGGAGCCGGTCAAGCCGCGCGCCGCGCGCGACCTGTCCGGCGCCGGCCGCATCCTGTTCGTCGAGGACGAAGACGCTGTCCGCAGCGTAGCCGCCCGCCTGCTGCGCGCCCGTGGCTACGAGGTGCTGGAAGCCGCCGACGGCGAGGAGGCCCTGCTGATCGCCGAGGAGCACGCCGGTACGATTGACCTACTGATCTCCGACGTGATCATGCCCGGCATCGATGGCCCGACCTTGCTCAAGAAGGCGCGCGGCTATCTGGGCAATGCGCCGGTGATGTTCATCTCCGGCTATGCCGAGGCCGAGTTCAGCGACCTGCTGGAAGGCGAGACGGGCGTGACCTTCCTGCCCAAGCCGATCGACATCAAGACCCTGGCCGAGCGGGTCAAGCAGCAGCTGCAGGCGGCTTAAGGCTTGCAGAATCCAGGCATGGCCTCGCTACTGTGGCCATGCGTTCTCCGCTTCTGACCCGCCGGGCCGCCACGGGCCTGGGCCTGGCCTTCATCGCCGCGCCGGCCTTGGCGCGGGGTTCCGCCGTCCCGCGATGGGGCGTGCACGAGATCGCCCTGAAGGCGCCCGTTCCCGGCAATCCGTTCGACGTCGCGCTGACCGCAGCCTTAACCGACGGCAAGACCACGCTGAAGGCGAGGGGCTTCTACGACGGCGACGGGACGTGGCGCGTGCGCTTCAGCCCGCCGAGCGAGGGCGTCTGGCGCTGGCGGACGACGAGCGTGGTCAAGGCGCTGAACGGCCAGGCCGGAACGGTCACCGCCGTCGCGCCGCGCCCCGGCGAGCATGGCCCGCTGCGCGTGACGGGTGGCTACCACTTCGCCCATGCCGATGGGACGCCCTACCGGCAGGTCGGCACCACGGCCTATGCCTGGGCCCAGCAGAGCGACGCCCTCTGCGACCAGACCCTGGCCACGCTGAAGGCCTCTCCGTTCAACAAGATGCGCATGTGCGTCTTCCCGAACGTGCCGGGCGAGCCGATCTATCCGTTTGAAAAAGTCGGGGAGGGTTGGGACTACGACCGTCTGAACCCCGCCTATTTCCGCCGCCTCGAGGACCGCGTCCAGCGGCTGGGCGAGCAGGGCGTCCAGGCCGACCTGATCCTGTTCCATCCCTATGACGAGAAGACCGGCTGGCACGCCATGACTCCGGCGCGCGACGACCGTTATGTCCGCTACATGGTCGCCCGGTTCGCCAGCTTCTCGAACGTCTGGTGGTCGCTGGCCAACGAGTGGGACCTGGTGAAGGCCAAGTCGGTCGCCGACTTCGAGCGCCTCGGCCAGCTGATCAAGGCCGAGGACCCATACGGCCGCCTGTGCTCGATCCACAACTGGCGGGAGTTCTACGACAACGGCCGGTCGTGGATCTCCCACGCCAGCATCCAGAACGGCGCGGCGGTGTTGGACGACACGCGGGCCGAGATCCTGCGCAGCGTCTGGAAGAAGCCGGTGATCTACGAGGAGGTCCGCTACGAGGGCGACATCGACAAGCGATGGGGCGACCTCAAGCCCGAGGGGATGGTCGAGCGCTTCTGGCACGGGCTGGTCGCCGGGACCTATGTCGGCCACGGAGAGATCTACAAGGGTGACGACGGCTGGACCGCCAAGGGCGGAAAGCTGCACGGCGAGAGCACGCCACGCCTGGCTTTCCTGAGAAGCGTGATGGAAGCGTGTCCGGCGCCAGGCCTGGAGCCGATCGACAAGTGGTGGGACCAGCACCTGGGCGGCAAGGCCGGGTCGTACTACCTGCGCTATTTCGGCGAGGCCGCGCCGACGGAATGGGCCGTGGCCCTGCCCAAGGACGAGCTGAAGGGCGGCGAGCGTTTCCAGGTCGAGGTGCTCGACACCTGGAACATGACCGTGACACCGGCCGAGGGCGTCTTCGTCATGGGCAAGAAGGACGCCTACTTCCTCCACGACCCCGATCGGCCGACCGTGGCGCTGCCCGGCCGGCCGTGGATGGCGGTGCGGGTGACGAGGCTCTAGGCCTTGGCCGGCAGGAAACGCGGATTGCGGACCAGGGCGGCGCTGACCAGGGCGACCAGCAGGCCCACCGGGAAGATCTCGATGAAGGTCATCGGCATCCGGTAGAGCGGGTTGGCGTAGCTCTTCTTCATCTCGGCCATTTCGGCGGCGAGCTTGGCGTAGGCCGCGCCGGAGAGTCCCTCGGCCTTCTTCGAGGCCAGGATGCTGGCCGTGTACTCGTCCATGAAGCGGTAGTGGGTTATGGCCAGATAGGCCTCCCAGATGGCGACATAGGCGATTCCGGCGACCACGGCGACGCCCAGGCCGATTAGGAAAGCCGGCCAGAACTTGATCACACCGCCCAGCACCTTGTCGCGATGCGACTTGATCGCCAGCAGGATCGCGGAAAGCCCGACCAGCATGATCAGATAGCCCAGCCACAGGCTGTGCTGGGCCGAGAAGACGATGGTGGCGATCATGCCCAGGATGATGATGACGCCCGAGATCAGCCCGTAGGTCACGATGGTGCGTTGCATGGAACTCCTCCTCCGCGCCGCCCCCTGCGACGCGTCCCGAGGCTGCCCGCTCTTTTGGCCAAAGCGGTATCGCCCAAACGGGTGAGTTCAACAGTTTCGCCCTATCGGCGGAGGGTCAAGGTATCAGGGCCAGCTCGCGCGCCTTGCCGATCGCCTGGGTGCGGCGACCGACCTCCAGCTTGGCGTAGAGGTTGGCGACGTGGGTCTTGACGGTGTTGGGCGAGAGGCCGAGGTCGCGGGCGATCTCCTTGTTGGAACGGCCGGCGGCCAGGCGCTCCAGAACCCTCACCTCCTGGCCGGTCAGGCCCAGGGCGGCGAGGGCGGCGTCGTTGCGCTGGAAAGTCTCTGGGCGGGCGCGGGCCGCCAGCTTGAAGCCGACCCAGACTCCGCCGGCCGCGAAGGCCGCGCCGATCAGTCCGACATAGATCTGCCAGGAGAAGGCGCGGGTCACGAACCGGTATTCCAGCCACTGCAGCGCGAAGGCGCCCAGCGCCAGGACCAAGGCCCACAGGAGGATCGTGCGGGCCCCGCGCATGGCCGGGATCAGCCCAACCGCGCCTTGGCCTCGGCCGGGGCGACCTGCTCGAACAGGATCTTCAGGTGCTGGTCCTTGGCGTGATCGTTGTGCAGCTCCCACGACAGCGAGACCGGCAGGCGCAGGCGACCGCCGTCGGGCAGGCGGGCGATCAGCACGCGCCAGGAGAAGCCCTCGCCGGGATCGCCCAACGGGTCCTTGAACTCGACCGGTGCCGGATCGCGCAGGCGGAACAGGCGCTCAGGGTTGGCCTCGAACCAGGCGCGATCGGCCTCGGCGGTAGGATCCTTGACAACTTTGGCGATGAGTTTGCGAGCCATGGCGTCGTCCTAGCACTGGATGCGGCGACTGCCCATCTTAGGTCCATGAGCGAGAAGCCAATCAAGCGCGTGAAGGCCGACTGGAGCGAAGTCGTGCTGGTGTGCCGAAAGTGTTCGAAGAAGCTGGATGGCGGCTTCGGCGAGGATGGCGACCAGAAGCTGGCCAAGGCCTTGCGCCAGGCCATCGGCGCGAAGGGCAAGGGCCGCAAAGCCTGCGCTGCCGTGATCGAGGTCGACTGCCTGGACGTCTGCCCCAAGGGCGCGGTCGTGGCCGTGCGGGCCTCGGCGCCGAAGGACTGGGCCGTCGTTCCGCGCGGCGCTTCGATGAAGAGCGTCACGCGAAGTCTGGGGCTTTCCGAGGTCTAGATCATTCCCGTGATTATCAAGACGATCCCAGAAACTCCGAGAAGTCCGACCAGGGCGTTGCCGATCACGTTGATACGAAACATGCGAGGATTGTCGGCGCGATATAGCTTGCGAGCCCGCGAGCGGCCAAGCCGCACATAGCCTCGTTTCCAGGCGATGTAGCTGTCGTATGCACCGATCCAGGCCGCGAAGGTTGCGCAAGCGAGAGCGAGAAGTATGCCCAGCATGGCGCAGCCTTACCGGCGGCGCTCCAGCACCATGATTGGCGAACCCTTGAAGGTGGTGTGGGTCTTCAGCGTGAAGCCGACCTTGGCGGCCAGGGCCAGGGAGGCGGTGTTTTCGGGGTCGATGATGCAGGGCACGACCGGCGGGGCGAGGGTCTCGTCGATCCAGGCCAGACCCGCGCGGACCGCCTCGGTCCCGAAGCCGTGGCCGTGTGACCATGCCGCCAGCACCCAACCCATCTCCGGCAGGCCGTACAGGCTGGGCTGGATATCGCGGCGCAGGTCGGCGAAGCCTACCTCGCCGACATAGCGGCCTGTCGAGGTCTCGCGCACCGCCCAGTAGCCGAAGCCGAGCACTTCCCACAGGCCCCGGGCCCGCATCAGCCGCGTCCAGGTCTCCTCTTCGGTGAACGGCCTAGCGCCGACGTGGCGGACCACCACCGGATCGGCCCACATGTCGCGGCTGTCCTCGAAGTCAGTCAGCGTCGGGGGCGCCAGGGTCAGGCGGGCGGTGGTCAGGGTCGGGGCGGGCATCGCGTCTCTTAGTTTGCGTCGAACAGTGAGCAAGCTACACCGGCGCGCAGAGTAGGGAAGACCATGACCACGCCGGAAGACGCCATCGCCGCCCGCCGCAAGCTGACCAACAAGCTGATCGCGGCCAAGGACGCCGCGCGCCTGAGGCCATTCTTCGATCCGCGCATCACCCTGATCGCGGGCGACGGCTCCCTGCTGCTGGGCGCCGAGGACGTGCTGGCCGCCTTCGCCAGCCAGTTCGCCGATAAGGGCTTCGGGGCCTATGTCCGCACGACCGAGGCGATCACCCTGAACGCCGAGGGGACCCGCGCCGCCGAGCGCGGCCGCTGGGTGGGCCAGTGGAAAGACGCGCCCGAGCAGTCGGGGACCTACCTGGCCACCTGGAAGAAGGTCACCGGCCAGTGGGTGATCGAGAACGAGCTGTTCGTGACCCTGGCGTGAGCTTGGCGATTGCAATCGACCGCATGACGCGGAATTAATTTCGCCAAACTCGGGCAGGGGCTTACGCCTTCGCCCTCAAATCAGGTCCGGGGGAGGAAAAGCCTTGCTCAATCGTCGTCACATGATGTTCGCCACCGCCGCTGCGGGTTTCGCCGCCACTGGCGGCGTGCCGTCCCTGGCCTTTGCGCGTGAAGGCGAGGTCGCCAAACTCAACGCCCTGTTCGACGAGATCATGGCCAAGCAGCTGCGCCAGTCGCCCGAGACGGCGACCGGCCTGGGCCTCGACAGCGGCGAGCTGGCCTGGACCAAGGGTCTGCTCAGCGACCGCTCGTTCGCCGCCATCAAGGCTGGCGCGGCCCAGACCACCGAGCAACTGGCCGCCCTGCGTAGCATCGACCGCCGCGCTCTGAAGGGCATGGACGCCGCCAACTATGACACCGTCGAGTTCGTGCTGTCGGTGCAGGACGAGGGCAACAAGAAGTTCAGCTACGGCGGCGGCGGTTCGGGCGCGCCCTACGTGCTCAGCCAGCTGACCGGCAGCTACCAGCAGATGCCGGACTTCCTGGACACCCAGCACAGCATCGAGACCAAGGCCGACGCCGACGCCTATCTGTCGCGCATGGAGGGCTTCGCCCGCCTGATGGATCAGGAGAGCGCGATCGCGAAACAGGACTTCGCCGACGGCGTGATTCCGCCGGACTTCATCATCGACAAGACCCTGGTCCAGATGAAGGCCTTCGCCGACACTCCAACGGCCGAAGCGCCGCTGGTCAAGTCGATCGCCCGCCGGACGAAAGACAAGAAGATCGCCGGCGACTGGGCCGCCGAGGCTTCGCGGATCTATGAAGGCTCGGTCCTGCCGGCCCTGAAGCGCCAGATCGCCTTGCTCGAAGGCGTCCGTAGCAAGGCCACCCACGACGCCGGCGTATGGCGCCTGAAGGACGGCGGCGACTACTACGCCGTGTCGCTGAAGAACTATACGACCTCGGACCTGAAGCCGGACGAGATCCACCAGCTGGGCCTGGACCTGGTGAAGTCGATCAACGCCGAGGCCGACAAGCTCTTCAAGAGCATCGGCATGACCAAGGGCACGGTCGGCGAGCGCCTGGCCAAGCTGGGCGAGGACATTTATCCGAACACCGACGCGGCCAAGGAACAGCTGATCAAGGACCTGAACGACAAGGCCGCCTGGATCCAGAAGCAGCTGCCGGCCTATTTCGGCGCCCTGCCCAAGGCGCCGCTGGAGATCCGCCGCGTGCCCAAGGCCATCGAGGCCGGCGCGCCGGGCGGCTACTACAATTCGCCGTCGCTCGACGGCAAGCGTCCGGGCATCTACTGGATCAACCTGCGCGACACCAAGGAGCAGGCCAAGTACACCCTGACCACCCTGACGGTGCACGAGGGCGTCCCGGGCCACCACCTGCAGCTGTCGATTTCGAACGAGGCCAAGGGCCTGCCCATGATCCGCAAGATCATCGGTTTCTCGGGCTACACCGAGGGCTGGGCGCTCTATTCCGAGCAACTGGCCGTCGAGATGGGCATCTACAAGACCGACCCGCGCGGCCACATCGGCATGCTGCACGACGCCCTGTTCCGCGCCGTGCGCCTCGTGGTCGACACCGGCATGCACTACAAGAAGTGGAGCCGCGAGCAGGCCGTGAAGTACATGGCCGAGACCATGGGCGACGAGGAAAGCGGCTCGATCACCGAGATCGAACGCTACGTCGTGTGGCCGGGCCAGGCCTGCAGCTACATGATCGGCAAGATCGTCTGGCTGCGCGCCCGCGCCAAGGCCCAGAAGGCGCTGGGCAAGAAGTTCGACATCCGCGAGTTCCACGACGCGGGCCTGCTCTCGGGCATGACCCCGCTGACCACGCTGGAGCGCGTGATCGACGACTACATCGTCAGCAAGGGCGGCAAGGCCTGACGTCCTGAATTCTCCTTCCCCTTTATGGGGAAGGGGGACCACGAAGTGGTGGATGGGGCGACGCCGCGATGCGCCTGCGCCGCCCCCTCCGGCCCTTCGGGCCACCTCCCCCATAAAGGGGGAGGAGAGTCTATTTTACCCCCAGCTCTCCGACGCGCCCGTCCGGCGGGCTATCGCGGCGATCGGCGGATTGGGGCGCAGGGCCGGGCTCGGCTTGTCGGCGGGTCTGCCGTAGAGCCAGCCCTGGGCGAAGTCGACGCCGGCGGCGCGGACGATATCGGCCACCTCCACGGTCTCGACCATTTCGGCCACGGTGCGGATGTTGAGGTCGCGGCACAGATCGACCAGGCGACGCACCAGGGCGCCGTCGCGGCCGTTGTCGGCCAGCTCGCGGACATAGCGGCCATCGATCTTGACGATATCGAGGGACAGCTGCTGCAGATAGGCGAAGGACGACGAGCCGGCGCCGAAGTCGTCCAGGCAGACCAACGAACCCATGGCGCGCAGGCTCTGGATATGGCGGTTGGCGCGCGGCAGGTCGTCGATCGCGGCCGTCTCGGTGACCTCGAAGATCAGCCTGCCCTTGGCCTCGTCGTGCTTGGCCAGCAGACGGCCGATATGGTCGACGAAGGTCTCGCTGACGATGGTGCGTCCCGAGACGTTCACAGCCAGCTTCAGCTTGCGCTCCTGGTCGTTGGCCAGCTTCTTCACCGCCTGTTCGACGATGGCGTGGTCCAGTTCCTCGATCAGGTCGAATTCCTCGGCCATGCGGATCAGGGCGAACGGACTGCCGCCGTCCTCGAAGCGCACCAGCACCTCGTGGTGGTGCGTCGCGCCGGTCGCCAAAGACACGACCGGTTGGTAGGCAAGGGTGAAACGGCGCTGGCTGACGGCCACGCCCAGGGCGCCGGCGCGGGCCAGGGTGCGCTTCACGGAGCGGTTCATCGCCTCGGACAGCGTGAGCGGCGGCGCGCTCTTCAGGCCCTCGCGCAGGAAGTCGTCGAGCGCGTACCGCAGAGCGCGCAAGGCGCGGGCCGAGCCACTGCCGCCTTCCAGCGGCACGAGATGGGCGCTGGCCTCGGCGCTGACCATGCGGGTCAGGCGCTTGATCATGTTGTCCGGGCGGTCGTCCCGGGTGCGCAGCAGGGCGAAGCGATCGGGCGACAGCTGAGTGGCGGCGGAACCGCCGTGCGATTCGGCGCGGACGGCGCTGGCGACGCGCACATCGAGGGCGGCCGCCTCTACCGGGGGAAGGTCGTTCCGCATGGCCTCCAGACCGGCGAACTCGACCATGGCGAGCTCCAGTTCCAGGCCGGTGACGCGGGCGGCCTCGAACAGGCCTTTGGCGATGTCGTCGAACGAATCTCGCGGGTGCAGCGTACCCGCGGTCAGGGGCGGACCGGCCGACTGGGCGGCGGTGACGGCCAGCGAGACCCGGCCGTCGTTTTCGGGCAGGGCGCGCAGGATCACGCGGACGTGGCGGTCTCCGGGACCGCTCAGGCGAAGCACGACGGGACCCCGGCGCACGCCGTCATCGGCGCAGTTCAGCATGGCGTCCATCAGCGGCTGGTCATCGGCATGGAAGAGATGCGGCCACACCTTGCCGGTCAGAGCGGCCTCGCCTTGGCCCATGACCTTCTGCGCGGCTCCCAGCGCCAGGCGCACGCGGCCGTTCTGCAGTTCGACGAGAAGATCGGCGCTGGCGAACGCCAGGCCCAGAAGGCGGCGCGGGTCGATGGACAAGTCGGCGTTCCCCCAAGATGCTTAGAAGCTTGCACGGCGGGACTTAAAGAGCCGTTTCAGAGGCGTCCGCACGAGCCCAATTCCAGTGTCTTTCCGTGCGGCGTTCGGGCCTACGACAGAAACGGTCGTTTCTGGCGCGGGAAGCGACGGGAACATCTTGCGAACATGGAACAAAGGGCGTACGACTTCATCATGTTCCACAGGTCGTTGGGACGCGGCGCGGGAAGCGCCGATCGGGCGACCGGAATCATGGGATAGAGGGCGGACAACAATGGCTAGTCAGGCGGCTTTGAAACTCGTGGGCAAAGAAGAAGGCGACAAGCAACGCGCGCTAGAGGCGGCTCTCGCCCAGATCGACCGCGCGTTCGGCAAGGGCTCGGTGATGAAGCTGGGCGAAAAGGGCAAGGTCGAGATGGAGTCCGTCTCCACCGGCTCGCTCGGCCTGGACATCGCGCTCGGCATCGGCGGCCTGCCCAAGGGCCGGATCATCGAGATCTATGGCCCGGAAAGCTCGGGCAAGACGACCCTGGCTTTGCACGTTGTGGCCGAGGTCCAGAAGGCCGGCGGCACCGCCGCCTTCGTCGACGCCGAGCACGCCCTGGATCCGGGCTATGCGTTCAAGCTGGGCGTCAATCTCGACAACCTGCTGGTCTCGCAGCCCGACAACGGCGAACAAGCCCTGGAGATCACCGACACCCTGGTGCGTTCGGGCGCCGTCGACATCGTCGTGATCGACTCGGTCGCCGCCCTGACGCCCAAGGCCGAAATCGAAGGCGAGATGGGCGACAGCCTGCCGGGCCTGCAAGCCCGTCTGATGAGCCAGGCGCTGCGCAAGCTGACCGCCTCGATCAACAAGGCCAACACCATCGTCATCTTCATCAACCAGATCCGCCACAAGATCGGGGTGATGTATGGCAGCCCGGAAACGACCACCGGCGGCAACGCGCTGAAGTTCTACGCCTCGGTGCGGCTGGACATCCGCCGCACCGGCTCGGTGAAGGTCCGTGACGAGATCATCGGCAACAATGTTCGCGTCAAGGTCGTCAAGAACAAGGTGGCCCCGCCGTTCCGCGAGGTCGAGTTCGACATCATGTACGGCGAGGGCATCTCCAAGCTGGGCGAAGTCATCGACCTGGGCGTCAAGGCCGGGATCATCGACAAGGCCGGCTCGTGGTTCTCGTACGGCAGCCAGCGCATCGGCCAGGGCCGCGACAATGTCCGCGAGTTCCTGAAGACCAATCCCGACGTCGCCGCCTCCATCGAAGCGGCCGTCCGCAAGTCGTCGCAAAAGATCGAGGAAGAGCTCCTGGTCGGCGGCCCGGAGGATGGCGAGGAAGAATAGTCTCCTCGCAAGGTTTCGCGGCCCTCGCCCGACCCCGGGCGTCCCCGCCTTCAACACGCCCGCGGCCGGACCGCCGCGGGGGCCGCGATTGCAGGCCGCCTGGACCCCATGCCAGGCGGCCTATTTTCGTTGATCAGGCCCCTCAGGGGGAACTGGCGCGAAGCGCCTGAAGAGGCCATGTGTCATGGGCCGAAATGGCGCCTCTACTTTTCCTCCTCCTCTTGGGGAGGGGGCGGCAGGAGCGACGGTGGAGGGGGTAGGTCGTGCGCCTCCCAGCCCGCGAACGGGCTCTTTTCTCCCGTGTCGACAGCCCCCATCTTCGAGTCGGTTTCCCCTTCGCTAAAAACCGCGCTATGCAGCGCCCGACTCCCGGCCGCCTGCCGGACCGGTACGCCAGACTTGAGACGCTCATGCCCAGCTTGAACGAGATCCGCAGCACCTTCCTCGACTATTTCGGCAAGGCCGATCACGCCGTCGTTCCGTCGGCGCCGCTGGTGCCGCAGAACGATCCGACCCTGCTGTTCGTCAATGCCGGCATGGTGCCGTTCAAGAACGTGTTCACCGGCGCCGAGACGCCGGCCCATCCGCGCGCGGCCAGCTCGCAGAAGTGCGTCCGCGCCGGCGGCAAGCACAACGACTTGGACAATGTCGGCTACACGGCCCGCCACCACACCTTCTTCGAGATGCTGGGCAACTTCTCGTTCGGCGACTACTTCAAGGAACAGGCGATCCACCACGCCTGGACCCTGCTGACCCGCGACTTCGCGCTGCCGAAGGAGAAGCTGCTGGTCACGGTCTATCACACCGACGACGAGGCGGCGGATCTGTGGAAAAAGATCGCCGGCCTGTCGGACGATCGCATCATCCGCATCCCGACCAGCGACAACTTCTGGTCCATGGGCGACACCGGCCCCTGTGGCCCGTGCTCGGAGATCTTCTTCGACCACGGCGAAGGCATCCCCGGCGGCCCTCCGGGCAGCCCCGATGAGGATGGCGACCGCTTCATCGAGATCTGGAACCTCGTGTTCATGCAGTTCGAGCAGCTGGCTGGCGGCGAGCGCCTCTCGCTGCCCAAGCCTTCGATCGACACGGGCATGGGCCTGGAACGCGTCGCGGCCGTCCTGCAAGGCGTGCACAACAACTACGACGTCGACCTGTTCAAGAGCCTGATCGCCGCCAGCGTCGAACTGACGGGCGTCAAGGCCGAAGGCGCGGAAGCGCCGTCGCACCGGGTCATCGCCGACCACCTGCGCTCGTCCTCGTTCCTGCTGGCCGATGGCGTCACGCCGTCGAACGAAGGCCGTGGCTACGTCCTGCGCCGGATCATGCGCCGCGCCATGCGCCATGCCTATCTGCTGGGCGCTCAGGAGCCCCTGATGCACCGCCTGGCTCCGACCCTGGTGGCCGAGATGGGCCAGGCCTATCCGGAACTGCGCCGCGCCGAGGCCTCGATCATCGAGACCCTGCGCCAGGAAGAAGAGCGCTTCCGCGTCACCCTGGGTCGCGGCATGGGCCTGCTGGACGAGGCCACCGCCAACCTGACCGCCGGCGGCGTGCTGGACGGCGAGACCGCCTTCAAGCTCTATGACACCTATGGCTTCCCGCTGGACCTGACCCAGGACGCTGTCCGCGCCAAGGGCCTGACCGTCGACACCGACGCCTTCGACTCGGCCATGGAAAAGCAGCGCCAGATGGCGCGCGCCAACTGGGCGGGTTCGGGCCAGCAGGCCGGCGCGGCCGCCTGGTTCGCGATCAAGGAAAAGGCCGGCGCGACGGACTTCGTCGGCTACGAAAACACTGAGACCACGGGCGTCGTGAAGGCGCTGCTGGTCGACGGCGTCGAGGTCGAAAGCGCCACGGGCGGTACGACCGTCGAGGTGCTGCTGGACCGCACCAGCTTCTACGCCGAGAGCGGCGGCCAGGCCGGCGACACCGGCGTGCTGGAAGCCAACGGCCGCGAGAACCGGGTCATCGACACCCAGAAGCAGGCCGGCGAGCTGTTCGTCCACCGTGTCGAGCTGTCGGGCGAGCTGAAGGTCGGTGACCAGGTCGTGGTCTCGGTCGACGCCGAGCGCCGCCACACCACGCGCTCCAACCACTCGGCCGCCCACCTGGTTCACGCCGCCCTGCACCATGTGCTGGGCCCGCATGTCGCCCAGAAGGGCCAGATGGTCGATGGCGAGCGCATGCGCTTCGACTTCAGCCACGGCGGTCCGCTGACCGCCGAGGAGCTCGACCGCATCGAGGCCGAGGTCAACGAAGTCATCCGCCAGAACGTCCCGGCCGAGACCAAGGAAATGGCCCCGCAAGAGGCTATCGAGGCCGGCGCCGTGGCGCTGTTCGGCGAGAAGTACGGCGACAGCGTCCGCGTCCTCACGCTTGGCAAGTCGCTGGCCGATGAGGCCAAGGCCTATTCGGTCGAACTGTGCGGCGGCACCCACGTGGCGCGCACTGGCGACATCGCCCTGTTCAAGATCGTCTCGGAGCAAGGCGTCGCCGCCGGCGTGCGCCGCATCGAGGCCCTGACCGGCGAGGCGGCGCGTCGCTTCCTGCTGGACCAGGCCGGTGTGGCCAAGGCGCTGGCCGACCAGTTCAAGACCCCGGTCCTTGAGGTCGGCGCGCGCGTCGACGCCCTGATCGCCGAACGCAAGCGTCTCGAGAAGGAACTGGCCGACGCCAAGAAGCAACTGGCCCTGGGCGGTGGCGGCGCGGCCTCGGGTCCTGAGAACGTCAATGGCGTGGCCCTGATCGCCCGCGTGTTGGATGGCGTCGGCGGCAAGGAGCTGCGCGGCGTCGCCGAGGAGTTCAAGAAGCAGCTGACAAACGGCGGCGTCGTGGCTCTGGTCGGCACGTCCGACGGCAAGGCCGCCGTCACCGTGGCCGTGACCGCCGACCTGACTGGCAAGTACAGCGCCGCCGACCTCGCCAAGGCCGCCGTGATCGCCATGGGCGGCCAGGGCGCCGGCGGCAAGGCCGATTTCGCCCAAGGCGGCGCGCCCGACGACAGCAAGGCCAACGAAGGCCTGGCCGCCGTCAAGGCGATCCTGGCCGGCTGATCGCCGAGACATTCGAATGACGAAGGGGACGCTGGAAGGCGTCCCCTTTTTCGTGCCCGAAGCTTGACGGCGCACCCGGTTGCGAGTTGATTTACGCGTGTAGTCTTTGGGGCTTGCGAGATGCGTAACTGGATCGGACTGGCGCTGCTGATGGGGCTCACCGCCTGCGACCAGACCCAGGCCCCGTCGACCGCCATCCCGCCGCCGTCGTTCTGGCGGGTGGAGATCGTCGAGGACTCCGGCGGCCAGACCGGCGCGGTCGAGGTCTGCGCCAACCCGGAAATCTTCGCCGCCTTCTCCCGCGCCGAGCCCCGCATCGCCGGCCAGCCCTGCGAACCGTACGGCAAGCCCGCGACCGACACCCCGACCGACTATACGGGACGCTGCGAGGCGAACGGCCAGCGTTATGGCCTCTACGTGTCGACCAAGGGCGACCGCGCCAGCGACTTCACCGTCCGCTTCGCGTTGCAGCCCCTGCAGGCCGACATCGGCACGGTCGTGCAGGCTCGCCGCTACCATCGTCTCGGCGCTTGTCCCGCGGGTTGGAAGGCGGGAGACCAGGCCAAGATCGGCGGCGGTCCGGCTTCAAACCTGCTCGCCCCGAAGGTTCAGCCTGCCCGTTAGAGCCCCTAGCGGACTCGGGCTGTCAGCAGCAAAGCGGCCACCGCCAGGGTCACGGCCGACGCCGCCGTGGTCAGGGCCACGATCCGCGCCGCCCCGCGCGGCCAGACGCCATAGGCGCGGGTCTGGATGAAGACATTGACCGCCGTGGGCGCCGCCGCCAGCAGGGTCGCCCCGGCGCGGAAGAGCGGCGGAGCCGGGGTCAGGCCGACGGCCAGCCAGACCAGCAACGGGAAGGCGACCAGCTTGACCAGGGCGGCCAGGACGACCGGCGCGCCGGAGGGCGCGGCCTCGCCCTCGGTCTCGCGCAGGCCCAGGGCCGCGCCCAGCGCCACCAGGCCGACCGGGCTGCCCGAGGCGGCGGCCATGCCGACGGCGCGGTCCAGCGGCTCCGGCAGGGCGATGTCCAGCAGGGCCAGGGCGACGCCAGCAAAGGCTGCGGCCACGACCGGGTTGCGGAACGCCTGCACCGTCGATCGCCAGACCGATCGGCCCGCCGCCCAACCCAGCAGGCCCACGCCGGCGGTCGCCAGCACCGCGAAGTCGACAGCCACCACGCCGGCGACCAGCCGCGCGGCCTCGGCCCCCAGGACGGCGGCGGTGACCGGCAGGGCCAGAAAAGCGCTATTGCCGACACCGGACGCCATGCCGGCCCCGGCGCGCTCATCCTTGCTCCAGCCCAGCAGGCGGCCCGCCGCCACGGTCGCGGCCATCAGCAGGAGGCCGACGCCGGCATAGGCGACTAGGCCCAGGAGGAGATCATGGCCAGGTCGGCCCAGGCGCGACAACGAGTGGAGCAACAGGGCTGGAAAGCCGATCCAGTAGACATAGGCCGACAGGCCCTGGGTCATCCGCCCGTCCAGCAGACGCAGGCGGGCCAGGGCCAGACCCGCGCCGACCAGCAGGAAGAACGGCCAGACCCTGGACAGGACGTCGAGAACGAGGGCGGTCAAAGCCATCAGGTTTCTTGGGGCCGGATCAGCCCTGGCGCTCGTCGCCCGGCAGGCGGATGTGCACCAGCTTCCAAGTGAACAGCGCCGTGCGCTCGAAGGTGAAGATCGTGACCCGGCCGCTGCCGTCCGGACGCTTGACCGCGATGCGCACGCGGTTGGGGTCCCAATAGGCGATGGTGGGGTAGGGACCCTGGATCGCGGCCTTGACCTGGCCGCCGAACGTACTGTCCTGGGCCGA
The DNA here is from genome assembly GCF_002742625.1 of Caulobacter sp. FWC2. Taxonomy (NCBI): domain Bacteria; kingdom Pseudomonadati; phylum Pseudomonadota; class Alphaproteobacteria; order Caulobacterales; family Caulobacteraceae; genus Caulobacter; species Caulobacter sp. FWC2. The sequence continues at coordinate 3,819,256 of NZ_PEBF01000001.1, read as the reverse complement.
GGCGGGCGGGGCCTTGCCCGGCGCGTAGCCCCGGGTCAGGGCCGAGACGCCGGCCACGGTCAGGTAGCGGTCGACCTTGGGCTCGGGCGGGGCGAGCGGTTCGATGGCCTTCTTGAACACGCTGAGCGGATCGCGCCAGATCGAGGGGGTCTCCGGCTGGGCGGCCGGGGCGTCGGCGACCAACTGGCCGGTCAAGCTGCGACGCACGGCGGGGAAGTCGACCAGTTCGCCGATCGCCTGCACGTCCTCGTACTGGGCGGCGGCTTTCAGGGCGCGGAAGGCGAACCACGGCGCCGTGGCGAAAGCGGCGGCGAAGACGAAGATCGCCAGCACGATCAGGTCCCAGATCCGCTTCTGCAGGGTCATGCCGCCTCCGAAAGGTTAACGTCGGATATCCCAGCTATCGCCGTTTCCCGCAATAGCGCTCGCGTGGGACGGGCGGAGCATTGGGGCAGGGCGCGACAACACGCCGGTCGCCGCGACGGCGCGCCCCTGATATCAGCGATCTTCGAGGACTTCAGTATCGAGAGTAACGCCACGTGTTGCGCCGTCCTTTGAGCGTCCGCGCCGCCGTCGCCTTCGGCGCGGCGTTCTTCCTGCTCCCCGTCGCCGCCCACGCCGCCGATCTCGACTCGGATGTGCTGGCGGAGCTGAACTATGTTCGCGCCCATCCGGCTGAGTATGCCCAAGAGCTGCGAGGCGCGCCTGAGTGGACGTTGCGGCAGGAGGAGCCTGACGCGGTGGAGGAGGCGATCGCTTTTCTGGAGCGCCAGCAGCCTCTGGCTCCGTTGAAAGGCGACCGACGCCTGGGGGCGGCGGCGTTGGAGCATGTCCGGGTCCAGGGGCCGCGCGGCGACGTCGGCCATGGCGCGGCCGGAAGCCTGGGGCAGCGCCTCCGCGACGTCGGCGTCTATGCGGGTCTCGCGGCCGAGAACATCTCCTACGGCTACGACGACGCCCGAGCGGTCGTGCGGCAACTGGTCATCGACAGCCGCGTGGTCGGGCGCGGGCATCGGCGCAACATCTTCACGGCCAGCTACACCGCCGTCGGCGTAGCCTGTGGCGGGCACCGACAGTGGGGTTCGATGTGCGTCATCGACTTCGCCGGGGCGCTGATGCAGCGCGGCAGAGCGGAGTAGCGGAATCGAAAAACGCCCCGGAGCATGACCTCCGGGGCGCTCTTGTTTCAGGCCGGAGCCCGAACGTCTTAGGCCATGGCCTTCTTCAGGTTCTCGTCGATCTTGTCGAGGAAGCCTTCCGTGGTCAGCCAGCCTTGCTTGTCGCCGACCAGCAGCGCCAGATCCTTGGTCATGAAGCCGCTTTCGACGGTGTCGACGCAGACCTTTTCCAGGGTCAGGGCGAAGTCGGCCAGGGCCTGATTGTCGTCCAGCTTGGCGCGGTGGGCCAGGCCACGGGTCCAGGCGAAGATCGAGGCGATCGAGTTGGTCGAGGTGCTCTCGCCCTTCTGATGCTGGCGATAGTGGCGGGTGACGGTGCCGTGGGCGGCTTCGGCTTCGACCGTCTTGCCGTCCGGCGTCATCAGCACCGAGGTCATCAGGCCCAGCGAGCCGAAGCCCTGGGCGACGATGTCCGACTGCACGTCGCCGTCGTAGTTCTTGCAGGCCCAGACGTAGCCGCCCGACCACTTCAGCGCCGAGGCGACCATGTCGTCGATCAGGCGGTGCTCGTAGTGGATGCCGGCGGCCTTGAACTTGTCGGCGTATTCGGCGTCGTAAATCTCCTGGAAGATGTCCTTGAAGCGGCCGTCATAGGCTTTCAGGATGGTGTTCTTCGTGGAGAGATAGACCGGATAGCCGCGGCCCAGGCCGTAGGCGAACGAGGCGTGCGCGAAGTCGCGGATCGACTCGTCGAGGTTGTACATGCCCATGGCCACGCCGGCGCCCGGGGCTTTGTAGATCTCGTGCTCGATGACCGCGCCGTCCTCGCCGACGAACTTCATCGTCAGGGTGCCCTTGCCGGGGAACAGGAAGTCGGTGGCCTTGTATTGGTCGCCGAACGCGTGGCGGCCGACGATGATCGGCTGGGTCCAGCCGGGCACAAGGCGCGGCACGTTCTGGCAGATGATCGGCTCACGGAAGATCACGCCGCCCAGGATGTTGCGGATCGTGCCGTTGGGCGACTTCCACATCTTCTTGAGATTGAACTCGGTGACGCGCTGCTCATCGGGGGTGATGGTGGCGCACTTGACGGCGACGCCGTGCTTCTTGGTCGCCTCGGCGGCGTCGATCGTCACCTGGTCGTTGGTGGCGTCGCGGTTCTCAACCGACAGGTCGTAGTAGTCGAGCTCGAGGTCGAGGTACGGGAAGATCAACTTGTCCTTGATGAGCTTCCAGATGATGCGGGTCATTTCATCGCCGTCCATGTCGACGACGGGATTGGCGACTTTGATCTTGGCCATTGCGGGGATGTTCCTCTGGCGGTGGCGCGACTGTGGCGATCTGGCGCACAGGGCCAGGAAGCGGCGCGGTCCGGGAGCCTATAGACTGTTGCGTCGCGGGGGAAAAGCGGGTCGGTTGGGCCTCGTGAACAAGTTCGGTTTTCCAGCGTAGGGTTTTTACGACAACGGCTCCGGGGGGCGGGGGCGACCGTGTTTCGCGAAACGCGGCTTCTTTCTTTAATGACGCTAGCCCGTCTGTCCCGGGCTGGCTTGAGGGAGCACTTTTGAACAGCAGCCCCGGAACGGTGACGACCGTGACGACGCCACTGGCGCGTCGGCTCCTGACCATGGTGGCGATCCTGTCGATCGCGGTGACGGGCGTTGCGACGGCGGCGGCCTTCGTTTTCGTGCGCAAGAGCGCCGCCGACACCCAGATCCGTCACCTGGCCGAATATGTCGGTGAGCGGGTCAAGACCGAGGACCGGCTCTTTTCCGACCTGGTCAAGGTTCACGACGCGGCCAGTGAGGCCCTGACGCGCCGCCTGGACATGGGTGGCGCCCCTGAGATCGATGCTCGGTTCCAGCGATGGTTCCCGGAGAAGGGCGACGGCACGCGGCGCTCGGTCGATGGCCTGTTCAACGGGGCTCGGATCGACAACCACTACGTCTACGGCATTGGCGGTTACCTGTCCCAAGCCGACGCCATGAGCTTGCCCGAACGGCAGCTGTTCGTCGCCGCCACCGATGTCGTGGCCGCGGCGGGCGAGGCCGGGATCCGCCACTACGACAACTTCTACTTCTTCACGCCCAAGACGCGGATGGTGATGTTCGGCCCGCACCGGCAGGACAAGCTGCTCTACTACCGCCGCGACGCCCCGCCGACCCTGTCGATCGCCGACGAGGAGATGAACCTGCTGACCCTGCCGGAGAACAATCCGGACCGGGTCATGAAGTGCACCAAGCTGCGGCGGCTTGTTTCCGACCCCAGCGGCCGGGCGCTGAACGCGGCCTGCATGACGCCCTACTATTACAGGGACCAGTTCAAGGGAGCGTTCGGCACCACCCTGTCGCTGGACAGCTATTTGTCGCGCGCGGTGGCTGACGCCCTTCCCGGAGGGCGGAATCTAATCGTCGCCGATGACGGTGAACTGGTCGGCGCCCAGGGCCTGTCGCGCAACGGTGTCGTCGACGCGGCCCTGCTGCGCAAGTTCGAGGTCGACAACGACCTTAAGGGCCTGGTCGACACGATCCGCGCCCAGAAGCGCGACGTCGGCGCCGTGCTGACGCCCAAGGGCGACCGGCTCGTCGCCTATGGTCGCCTGGTCGAGCCGGGCTGGTGGTTCGTGGTGACCTTCCCGTCGGGCGATATCGTCTGGTCGTCGCTGAAGACGGCCTCTTGGGTGCTGCTGTTCGGCTTCATCGGCGTGGCCTTGCAGGTGCTGCTGCTCTATCGCCTGACCAACCAGATGGTGGCCGCGCCGCTGGAGGCCCTGGCCGAGGCCCAGCGCCGGGGCGACCCCGCCGCCGCCGAACCGATCGAGCGCCGCACCGACGAGATCGGCTCCCTGGCACGGGCTCTGCGCAGCCAGCGCGAGCGCAATGAGGAACTGCGGCGCTCGCTTGAGGACCGCGTGGCCGAGCGCACTGCCGAGCTTGAACGCGCTAACCAGGCCAAGTCGGTGTTCCTGGCCAATATGTCCCATGAGCTGCGCACGCCGCTGAACGGGGTCATCGCCATCGGCGATCGCCTGGGCGACGAGGAGGATCCCGTCGCGCGCCGCGAGCTGGCGGCTCTGGTGTCGTCGTCGGGACGCCTGCTGGAGCAGGTGCTGGGCGACATACTGGATGTCTCCAAGATCGAGGCTGGCGAGTTCCAACTGACCACCGGGCCCTTCGACCTGTCCCAACTGGTGCGCGGTATGGCCGAACTGCACGCCGCCGCCGCCGAGGCCAAGCACCTGGTGTTCCGCTGGTCGGTCTCGCCCGATGCGGAAGGGACCTACGAGGGCGACTCGGGACGGATCAGCCAGATCCTTTCCAACCTGCTGGCCAACGCCGTGAAGTTCACCGCCCAGGGCGAGGTGTCGCTTGAAGTCGATAGAGTGGACGACAAGGTCCGCTTTGTCGTTCGCGACTCAGGCGTCGGCTTCGACGAGGGCGTGCGCGAACGCCTGTTCAAGCGCTTCGTCCAGGCCGACCAGTCGATCACCCGCCAGTTCGGCGGCACAGGGTTGGGCCTGTCGATCTGCGCCGCCTTGGCCGAAATGATGGGCGGCGGCATCAGCGCCGACGCCTCGCCGGGTCATGGCGCGCGCTTCGAGGTGCTCCTGCCTTTGACCCGCTGCGCCAACCTGGCCGAGGCCGCGATCGAGGAGGATCGCGAGATCTCGCTGGAGGGCATGCGGGTCCTGGTGGCCGAGGATCACCCGACCAACCGCAAGGTCGTCGAGATCGTGCTGGAGCCGTTCGGGGTCGATCTGACCATGGTCGGCGACGGCGAGGCGGCCTTGCAGGCGCTGGACCGGGCCCGTTTCGACGCGGTGCTGATGGACATGCAGATGCCGGTCATGGACGGGCTGTCGGCCACCCGGGCCATCCGCGCCCGCGAGGCCGCCTCGGGGGCGCCGCCGATCCTGGTGATCATGCTGACCGCCAACGCCATGGAAGAGCACATCGCCGCCGCCCAGGCCGCCGGCGCTGACCTGCACCTGGCCAAGCCGCTGCACCCGGCCCAACTGCTGGAAGCCCTGGCGAGAGCTAAGAACGGCTAGAATTCCTTCAGCACCGCCTCGCCGACGTCGGTGATGATCGCCTCGCGCTGGGCGGCGTCGGCGGTCGAGGCGGTCAGGAAGACGACGAAGGCGATCCGGCGGCCGTCCTTCAACTCGACGAAGGCCGCGGCGTGGTTGGTCGGCTGCACGCCGAGGTCCGGCCGCGCGGCGCCGGCCAATTGGATGATCCGCGCGCCGGCCGGCAAGGCTTTGGCCAGGTAGCCGGCGTCGCGACCCAGCAGGCGGGCCGGATCTGGCTTGTAGAACAGCTCGCGATTGGTGAAGGCCTCCATCAGGCGCAGCAAGCCGATAGGCGTGGCGGTGTCGCGCGGGTCGGTCGCGCGTTCACGGGCGGCCTTGGCGCGCTGGTCGGCCGGCACGGCGTCGACCGCCTTGCGCCAGGCGGCTTCGCCTTTCCAGCCGGCGCGGAACGAGGCCAGGCCTCGGGCGTCGGTGGCGATCTGGCGGCGATAGCGGTCGACGCTGACGTGCTCGATCCGCTTGACGTCCAGCCAGCCATTGACGGCGCCGGGTCCGCCGACCCGCTTGATCAGCAGGTCCAGCGCGGTGTTGTCGCCTTGACGGGCCAGGGTCTCCAACTCGGCGATACTCCAGGTGTTACGGCCCGGCCAGGCGTCGGCGACGGCGCTGGGCGGCGGCGACAGGTCGACATCGCGAACGGTCACGATCTCATCCAGCGGCAGGCGTCCGGCCTCGGTCTCGGCCATCACCGCCGCCAGGATCGGGATGCGCGCGGCCCCGCCCAGGGCGAAGCGCCGGTCGCCATTGAACGCCCACAGCTGGCGCGTGCCCAGGTCCTCGACCGCCACGCCCAACACGGCCGGCGCGGCGCGGGCGGCGATGGCCTCGATGCGCTTCTGGAGGTTCTTGGGCTTCATGGCCGGCTCTTCCTGCCCCAGCATCGGCTTCTCGCCGCAAGAGGCCAACAAGGGCAGGGCGAGGAGGGCGGTCAGGAGGGTGCGGCGAGTCATGCGGGCTAAACGCGGCCGTGGCGGTTCGGCTGCTCTGCCTCTTGCATACGGTGTGCTGTCGGCGGCAAAGGGTGCGGATGACCGAAGACTTCAAGCCCGTCCCGCCCAAAGTCACGCCCCCCTGCGTGATCCTCAACGAGCCCCAGCTGGCCGAGAACATCGGCGCGGTGGCCCGGGTGATGGCCAATTTCGGGCTCTATGACCTGCGTCTGGTCCGGCCGCGCGACGGCTGGCCGCAGGAGCGGGCCTGGGCCAGCGCCTCGGGCGCGAGCTGGCCGCTAGACGACGCCAAGGTTTTCGACACGCTGGAAGCGGCGATCGCCGACCTGAAGCTGGTTTACGCCACCACGGCCCGCCCGCGCGAGACGCGCCTGCCGGTCTACACCCCGCGCGAGAGCGCCGGCCACCTGGCCGAGGAGGTCGACCTGGGCCGCGGCGTCGGCCTGCTGTTCGGCGGCGAGCGCGCGGGGCTGGAGACCCACGACATCGCCCTCTGCCAGGCCATCGTCTCGATCCCGATCGACGAGCGCTTCCGCTCGCTGAACCTGGCCCAGGCGGTGTCGATCAACGCCTACGAATGGAAGATGACCCAGGACGACCGGCCCTGGAAGAAGTTCGAGCAGAATGTCGAGGAGCCGGCCGACCAGGCGACCCTGATGGGCCTCTACGAGCACCTCGAGGGCGAACTGGACAAGGCCGGCTTCTACCATCCGCCGGAGAAGAAGCCCTCGATGGTCCGCAACCTGCGCGTCCCCCTGGCCCGCGCCCGATTGAGCGACCAGGAGGTCCGCACCTTCCGGGGTGTGGTCACCGCGCTGAGCAAGGGGCGCGGAAGGGTGCTGGCTAAGCTGGCCGCGCAGAAGGCCGCCAAGTCGGATGGCGAAGCGCCTTAAGAGCGAACCTTTAAGGGCTGTCGTCCGGCGGGTTTTTGACGTCGATCATCCGCCGGCGGCGCGCGAGGGCGCAGGCTTTCTGGGTCAAGGCCAAGGAGCTTTTCGCATGACCCCCGACGCAAGAACCCTGATCGTCGTCGCGGACGGACGCCGCGCCCGGCTGCTGGAGCAGCCGCGCCTCGACGGTCCGCTGCATGATCGTCCTGAATGGCTGCCCGGCCTGAAGGAGCAGCACGACCACGCCGCGCCCAGTCACATCACCCATGCCGGCGACGCCCATGACCGGGCAGAGAAGGCGTTCCTGGATGACCTGGCCCGTCGCATCGACGACCTGAACGCCCGCCAAGGCTTCGATCATGTGATCCTGGTCGCCCCGCCCCGCGCACTGGGCCACCTGCGGCGCGGCCTGTCGACGGCGGTGATGCGCAAGGTGGTCGGCTCGGACGCCCATGAACGGGTCGACGCCACCATCATCACCCTGCAGAGCGTTGTCCACGCCGCGCGCCTCGCCCACGCCGCCTGAAGCCGGCGAGAGGCCAGCCACGGGCCTTGCGTCTCGCGCGGTTCGCGCGTTCACTCCCGATCAAACAAACGTTCGGGGAGGGCGTGATGAACCGTCGAGAACTGCTGGCCGTGGCCGGCGCGCTGGGCCTGTCGCCAGCCTGGGCTACTCAGGCGGCCCAGGGAGACGCCATGGCCGCCAGGGACGCCTATCTCTACGCCCTGCCGCTGATCGAGATGGCGACCACCCGCGAGCGGATCCTCAAGATCCCTGGCGCGGCGGTCAATGCTTTGCGACACACGCGCACCCTGTCGGACCACACGGCCCGCTGGGTGACGACGCCCAACAACGACACCCTCTATTCGCCGGCCTTCCTGGATCTCTCCAGGGGGCCGGTGACCCTGACCATCCCGCCCATGGGCCAGCGCTACTATTCGGTGGCGGTGATGGACATGTTCACCAACAACAACGTGGTGCTGGGCACGCGGACGATCGGCGGTGACGGGGGAACCTTCACCCTGGTCGGACCGGGCCAGGCCTCGACCGGTCCCACCCCTGTCCGCATCGCCACCCCGCATGCCTGGATGCTGGTCCGCATCCTGACCGACGGCGGCGAGGATCTGGCCGCCACTCATAAGGCCCAGGACGGCTTCGTGCTGAAGGGACCGCCAGGCGGACCGCTTGCCGCCTACGCCGCCCGCGACGCCAAGCCGGCTGACTATTTCGCCGCCGCGCGCGCCCTGCTGGCCAGCGATCCGGCCCCGCCGACCGATCTGAAGATCCTGCGCCGCACCAGCGCCTTCCTCGGCGCGGGGCCGTTCAGCGAGGCCGCGGCCGCCGACGGCGTCGACGAGGCCAAGATGATCACCGTCTTCGCCAGGGGGCGGCAGGTGTTCACCGGCGGCTGGGCCTATCCACGTCCCAACCTCGGCGACTACGGCCAGGACTATCTCTACCGCGCCATTGTCGCCCTGCAGGGCCTGGGCGCGCTGCCCGTGGCTGAGGCCATGTATCTGAAGGCGGCCGGCGACGACGGGGCGGGGACCTTCACGGGCGACGGCCCCTATCGCCTGAGCCTGCCGGCCCAGCTGCCGCTGGACGGCTTCTGGTCGCTGTCGATGTACGAGGCCACGGCCGACGGCCAGTTCTTCTTCACCGACAACCCGATCAAGCGCTACGCGATCGGCGATCGCACGCCGGGTCTGAAGCGAAACGCCGATGGTGCCCTCGACCTCTGGATCGGCCGGACCGACCCCGGCGGCGACAAGAGCGCCAACTGGCTCCCGGCGCCGAAGTCGGGGCCGTTCGCCCTCTATCTGCGCGCCTATCTGCCCAAGGCCGAGCTGCTGGACGGCCGCTTCAGGATGCCAGCGGTGGTCAAGGCCTGATCGGCGACTCAGGTTCCGGCGATTGGCATGGCGAAGGTGAAGCGAGTCTCGTGCTCGTCGGACGTCACCGTCAGGGTCCCGCCGTGGGCGCGGGCGATCTCGGACGCGATGTAGAGCCCCAGGCCCAGCCCGCCCTGGGTCGGGGCCGAGGAGATACGGACGAACGGCTGGAACAGGCGCTGGGCGGTATCCGCCGGAATCGGCGCACCGCCATTGGCCACCGACACGCGGAACACGCCACCCTCGTCGAGAGCCTCGATCCGCACCGGCTGGTCCTTAGCGCCGTGGGTCAGGGCGTTGCCGACAAGATTGGACAGCAGTTGATTGATCCGGCCGATGTCGACGGCCGGAGCCTGGCTGAGGCGGATGTCGCTGATGACAACGCGGGTCGGATTCCCCGTCCGCAGTTCGTTGACCACTTCCTCGAGGGATTCGGCGAGACCCAGGTTCTCGCGGCGCTCGATCCCGATGCCGCCGCCGAGGCGACCGCGCGCGAAGTCCAGCACGTCGTCGATCAGATCGGCCATGCGGGCGACGCTCTTGGTGATCTCGCCGACTACCCAGGTTCCGCGCTCGTTCAGCGGGGTCTTGTTCAGCAGCCGCACGCCGCCATCGATCGCGGCCAAAGGATTGCGCAGGTCATGGCCCAGCACCGCGATGAACTGGTCGCGAAGCTCGGAGGTGGCCTGGGCGTCCAGCAGGGCGGCCTGGCTACGCGCCAGCCGCTGTTGGATTTCCAGCTGGCTGCCGATCATGTCGGCGAACAACTCGAACATGCCGATTATCTCGGGCGTGCGCAGGCGCGCCGGATCCGGGTCGATGGCGCATAGCGTGCCGAAGAACTGCCCGTCGCAGCGGATCGGCGTGGAGATATAGCTTTGGAAACCGTACTGGGCCGGCGTGTGATGATCGCGAAAGTCGGGATCCTCGGCCACATGGTCGATGACGACCGCGACGCCGCTCAGGCGGATCTCGTCGCAGATGGTGCTGGTTAGTTCCAGTTCGCCGCCGGGCTTCAAGCCAAAGGCGATGTCGTCCTTGACCGCACAGGCCACCCAGCGCTCGCCGGTCACCCGGGCGACGGCCGCGAAGCCCATGCCCGTCGTGCGGCACACCACGTCCAGGATCTTGGGGACCACGTCGATCCTGCCGATCGCGGCGATGTCGCTGTCGATAGAATACAAGTCAGAAGTCCTCACGGTCGCTGTCAGTCTAGTGGCCGCGCCGGGCGGGGTCACTAACATCCCTGTGAAGGTCCTGTCCGTTTGCAACCCAACACGGGCCTCGACCAGGGCGCTCGGTTTGGCCAAGGTGCGGCCGACAGAATCTGCATGAGGCCAACTCGATGAAAACCCGCGCCGCCGTCGCTTTCGAAGCCAAGAAGCCGCTGGAGATCGTGGAAGTCGACCTGGAAGGGCCGAAGTTCGGTGAGGTGATGGTCGAGATCAAGGCGACCGGCGTCTGCCACACCGACGCCTACACGCTGGACGGCCTGGACAGTGAAGGCATCTTCCCCTCGATCCTGGGCCACGAGGGCGCGGGCGTGGTGGTCGAGGTCGGGCCGGGCGTCACCAGCGTGGCCGTTGGCGACCACGTGATCCCGCTCTACACGCCCGAATGTCGCCAGTGCAAAAGCTGCCTTTCCGGCAAGACCAACCTCTGCACGGCCATCCGCGCCACCCAGGGCAAGGGGCTGATGCCCGATGGCACCAGCCGCTTTTCGTACAAGGGCCAGGCCATCGCCCACTATATGGGCTGCTCGACCTTCTCGAACTACACGGTGCTGCCCGAGATCGCGGTGGCCAAGATCCGCCGCGACGCGCCGTTCAAAACCGCCTGCTACTGCGGCTGCGGCGTGACCACGGGCGTCGGCGCGGTGACCAACACCGCCAAGGTCGAGCCGGGCGCCAACGCCATCGTGTTCGGCCTGGGCGGCATCGGCCTGAACGTCATCCAGGGCCTGAAGCTGGTCGGCGCCAACATGATCGTCGGCGTCGATCTCAACCCGGACCGTGAATCGTGGGGCCGCAAGTTCGGCATGACCCACTTCGTCAATCCGAAGACCATCGACGGCGATCTCGTCCAGCACCTAGTGGCCCTGACCGACGGCGGGGCCGACTACACCTTCGACGCCACCGGCAACACCACGGTCATGCGCCAGGCGCTGGAAGCCTGCCACCGCGGCTGGGGAGAGAGCATCATCATCGGCGTGGCCGAGGCCGGCAAGGAGATCGCCACCCGCCCGTTCCAGCTGGTCACCGGCCGCGTCTGGCGCGGCACGGCCTTCGGCGGCGCGCGCGGCCGCACCGACACGCCCAAGATCGTCGACTGGTACATGGACGGCAAGATCCAGATCGACCCGATGATCACCCACGTCCTGCCGCTGGAAGACATCAACAAGGCCTTCGACCTGATGCACGCGGGCGAGAGCATCCGGACCGTGGTGACGTTCTAGGCGAAGTTTTCCTCCCCCTTGATGGGGGAGGGGCAGGGTGGGGGTGACCCCGCTTCAGGATTAGGCGCGGCCTCAGTGACGTCCGCCACCGCTGTTCACCCCCATCCCCGACCCTTCCCCCATCAAGGCGGAAGGGGGAGAAGACGTCCATGACCGTCGAGACCCTCAGCACCCACCGCGTCCACGGCGGAACCCTGCGCTATTGCAAGCACGCGTCCGTCAGCACCGGCACGCCGATGAAGTTCACGGTGTGGATGCCCGACGGTCAGGGGCCTTTCCCGTATCTCGTCTGGCTGTCGGGCCTGACCTGCACCGAGGACAATTTCACGGTGAAGTCGGGCGTCTATGCCTATGCGGCCAAGCACGGGGTGGCGATCGTGGCGCCGGACACCTCGCCGCGTGGCGAGGGTGTGGCCGACGATCCGGCCTACGACCTAGGGCAGGGGGCGGGCTTCTATGTCGACGCTACCCAGGCCCCGTGGTCGCCGCACTTCCAGATGTATTCCTACGTCACCAAGGACCTGCTGGAGGCCGTCGACGGCGCCTTCCCACTGGACCCGGCGCGGCGGGGGATATTCGGTCACTCGATGGGCGGCCACGGGGCGCTGACCCTCGCCTTGCGCAATCCGGACCTCTTCAAGTCGGTCAGCGCGTTCTCGCCGATCGTTTCGCCGCTGAACTGCCCGTGGGGCGACAAGGCGATGACCGCCTATTTGGGACCGGACCGCGCCGCCTGGCGCGCCCACGACGCCTGCGCGCTGATCGAGGACGGTGCCGGCGCGGCCTTCGACGACATACTGATCGACCAGGGTCTGGCCGACAGCTTCCTGGAAAACCAGCTGAAGCCCGAACTGATCGAAGCCGCCGCCGAGAAGGCCGGCCGCAAGGTCACGGTGCGCCGCCAGGAGGGCTACGACCACAGCTACTTCTTCATCACGACCTTCATTGGCGAGCACGTGGCGTTCCACGCTGAACGCCTCTGAAGTTGACTCGCATAGGCCCCTCCGGCATAAACCGCGCCTTCACGCCGCCGGCTCGCCGGCCGGCGCGAAAAACGCATGACGGATTGACCCGACGCCGCCGTTGAGATCGCACCTCGTTCGAGGGGCCGGCACGGATCGAATAGAAGAGTGACTTATGTCCAAGCGCCATAGCGCCAAGTACAAGATCGACCGTCGCATGGGTGAAAACCTGTGGGGCCGTCCCAAGTCCCCGGTCAACCAACGCTCGTACGGCCCCGGCCAGCACGGCCAACGCCGCAAGCAGAAGGTTTCGGACTTCGGCCTGCAGCTGCGCGCCAAGCAAAAGCTGAAGGGCTACTACGGCAACCTGACCGAGAAGCAATTCTCGCGCACCTACGAGGAAGCTGCTCGCCGCAAGGGCAACACCTCGGAGAACCTGATCTCGCTGCTCGAGTCGCGCCTGGACGCCATCGTCTATCGCGCCAAGTTCGTGCCGACCGTGTTCGCCGCCCGCCAGTTCGTGAACCACGGCCACGTGACCGTGAACGGCAAGCGCGTGAACATTCCGTCGTACCGCTGCAAGGCTGGTGACGTGATCGCGGTCCGCGAAAAGTCGCGCAATATGGCGCTCGTGCTCGAAGCCGTCGCCTCGAACGAGCGCGACTTCGCCGAGTACGTGTCGGTCGACGCCAAGGGCCTGTCGGCCACGTTCGTCCGCGCTCCGGAACTGTCGGAAGTTCCGTATCCGGTAAAGATGGAACCGAACCTGGTCGTCGAATTCTACGCTTCGTAAGCGTCGGATCCGAACAGATACGGAAAAGGCTCCGGAGCGATCCGGGGCCTTTTTTGTTGCCCCTTAAGGGCTTCCCGGGTCTTGAAACGTCTCGGGCCCTATCCCAGCTTTAGGGAGCGGGACCGGGCCCCTCTGGCGAGTGATGCAAGCACTCGTGATGTCGGACCGCATCGGGTGTTCTCGATGTCTGGGTCCGGCTGCCACCGCCCCCTCCCCAAAGGCGCCGCCTGTCATCGAGGACACCCGTTCCATCTTTTTGGACCGGAGGTTTCTTGATGCCCCTTCTGATGTGCCCCAACTGCGATGGCTCCATGCAGGCCGTGCAGCGCGCCAGCGTCGAGTTCGACATGTGCCCGCGCTGCCGAGGCGTCTGGCTGGACCGGGGCGAACTTGAAAAGCTTATGAGCTTGGAGCGCGAGGAGACGCAGGCGATCTACAACGAGCCGCGTCCCTATACGCGCCCCGATCACCACCACGATCAGCACAAGCGCTACGATGACGATGACGACGATCGTTATCGCCGCGCGGGCCAGAACGGTCAGAAAAAGAAGCGCTTCGACCTGTTCGACATCTTCGACTGACGATCCCGATAGACCGATGAACCACTTCAAGACCTACATGCTGCTGGCGGGCCTGACCGCGCTGTTCATGGGCGCCGGCTATCTGATCGGCGGTCCCACGGGAATGCTGATCGCCCTGGCCTTCGCCGTGGCCTTGAACGCCTTCTCGTACTGGAACGCGGACAAGATCGTGCTGCGCAGCTATGGCGCGCAGGAGGTCGACGAGAGCCATCCCGAGCCGCTGATCCGTCACTATGTGACGGACGTGGTGGAGATGGCGCAGAGGGCCGGCCTGCCCCGTCCGCGCGTGACGGTGATCCAGAGCGACCAGCCCAACGCCTTCGCCACCGGCCGCGACCCGGCCCACGCCGCCGTCGCCGCCACCACGGGCCTGCTGTCCCTGCTGACCCGCGACGAGATCCGGGGCGTGATGGCCCACGAGCTGGCCCACGTGAAGAACCGCGACACCCTGACCATGACCGTGACGGCGACCATCGCCGGCGCGATCTCGGCCCTGGCCAATTTCGCGTTCTTCTTCGGCGGTTCGCGAGACGAGGAGCGGCCGGGCGGCATGATCGGCGCGATCGCCATCGCCATCCTGGCCCCGATCGCCGCCATGCTGGTGCAGATGGCCATCAGCCGGTCTCGCGAGTACCAGGCTGACCGCATCGGCGCGCAGATCGGCGGCGACCCGGCGGCGCTGGCCCGCGCGCTGGAGAAGATCGAGGCCTACGCCCGCGGCGGCTATGTGAACTACGAGGCCGAGCGCAATCCGGCCACGGCCCACATGTTCATCATCAACCCGCTGAACGGGAAAGGCGCGGACAGCCTGTTCTCGACCCACCCGTCGACCCGCAACCGCGTCGAGGCCCTGATGCGTCTCGGTGTGGGGCAGGGGACGGCAGCGCGGCGTCCGGAGCCGGTCCAGACGCTCGTCCCGCCTAGCCAGGGGCGGAACACAGGTCCCTGGGGCTAAGGCGCGATCGGCAGCTGCCGGCTGTACTCCCACGCCCAAGGCGTTCCCAGGTCGCCCAGCACCATCTTGGCCAGGGTCGGATAGAGGCGTTGTCCCACGCCGCTGTTGCTCAGCAGCACGACGCAGCGCTTGCCCTTCTCGACGCAGCCCAAGTGGTTGTCGGTGATGTCGTTGTGGCCGCCCTTGTAGAAGGCGTGGCCTTGCGGGCCGTCATAGACCACCACGCCGATGCCGGCGGCCAAGCCGATCTTGGCGTTGGCGGGATTGTCCCTGATCAGGAACGGCGGGAACTGGCTCTCGCTGACGATCGGGAAGCTCGCCTTGTCCAGCTCGGCGCGGGTCTTGGCCGACAGACCCCAGCCCGACACCAGGGCCGCCGTCAGCTTGGCCATGTCGCTGATCGTGGTGTCGAGCGAGCCGGCCGCTTTGACACTGGAGCGGTCGTCGTGCTCCTCCCACTTGCCGTCCTCGTGCAGGCCGTCGGCCAGGTTGGCCTTGAAATCGTCGCGCCAGATCATGCTGGAGCGGGTCATGCCCAAGGGTTGGAAGATCCGGCGGTTCATCTCGTCGCCGACCTTCAGACCCAGGCTTTCCTCGATGACGAATTGCGCGAGATTGATGCCTTCGTTGGAATAGGCGTAGCGCGTGCCCGGCTCCAGATTGAACCGGAACTTGTTCTCCGGATCGTAGAACCGCTGGTCGGCCAAGCCCGAACTGTGGGTCAGAAGACGGCGGAGGGTGATCGTCTTCCAGCGCTCGTCGACCCCGAGATCGGCGTATCTCGGATAGTTGGGCAGCGGTTTGGGCAGGTACTCGGCGATGGATTTGTCCAGGTCGAGCTTGCCGTCGTCGACCAGCATCAGGACGTAGTAGGCGAAGGTCAGCTTGGTGATCGACGCCGCATACATGATCGTGTCGGTCGTCAGCGGATCGCCCTTGGCGTTGCGCACGCCCTTGGCGACCACGTGAGCGACCTTGCCGTTGTCGATCACGGCGACGGCTAGGCCAGGGACCTTGCTGATGGTCAGTAGACGGTCGATCTCGGCGTCGAGCTTTCTGTAGTCGGTCGCTGCGTGGGCGGGTGTGGTCATGAGGCCGGCCAGCGACGCGGCCAGGACAACGGAACGAAGACGCACGGTACGATCCCCAAAGACGCTGGTCACGTCGGCAGCGGTGGGCGATCTTCACCTCAAGTTGGGCGGCTCGTACAGAGGTCGATGAACTTCGTTCTTTCCCGCAGGGGTTTGGTGCTGGCCGGCGCGGCCCTGGTTTTGGCCGGTTGCGCGACGACGCCCGTCCTGCTGGCCGCCGCGCCGGGCGAGGCCTTTCCGGAACTGGAGCCGCTGCTGGCGGCGAAGGCCGGGTCTGACGCCCTGACGGTCCGCGTCGCCTCGAAGGGCTGCGCGACCAAGGCCGATTTCGTGTTTCGGGTCGATCGCCACGACGGTCATGCGGTAGTGGCGTTCGCGCGGAGACGGCTGGAGACCTGCAAGGGTCCGTCGGTCGCGGTCGAACTGCGGTTCACCTATGACGAGCTGGGCCTGACCCATGCCGACCGCATCGTCATCGCCAACAAGGTGCTCACCCCTTCGGCGTGAAGCGCTCGATCATCCAGGGCAGGACGCGGGCGGGGCGCTTGGCGGCGATGTCGATCAATACCCAGTCAGTGCGGCTCTGGGCGCACATCTCGCCGTCCGGGCCGTCGATGCGGACATAGCGCTCGAAGCGCGGACCCTTCAGCTCGCCGACCCAGGTGTAGCCGGTGGCGGTCTCACCCGGCAGCAGTTCGCGGCGGTAGTCGATCTCGTGACGGCGCGCGATCCAGCTCCAGGGCGCACGCTGCTCTTCGGTCGCCCAAGCTTCCCAATGGGCGATGGCCAGGTCCTGCGCCCAGCCCAGATAGACCACGTTATTGACGTGGCCGTTGGCGTCGATGTCCGACGCCTTGGGCTCGAAGGTAAGGGAATAGGCGTCCGAAGGCGGGACGAAGACTCGGCTCACGCGCGGATCAGGTCGCGATGAGGCCCTGGTCGACGAAGAGGGTCTTCAGTTCGCCCGACTGGAACATCTCGCGGATGATGTCGCTGCCGCCCAGGAACTCGCCCTTCACATAGAGCTGCGGGATGGTCGGCCAGTCGGTGAAGGTCTTGACGCCCTGGCGCAGGTCGTCGTCCTGCAGGACGTCGACGCCGATGAACTCGACGCCGAGGTGGTCGAGGATCTGGACGACGACCGACGAGAAGCCGCAACGCGGCTGGTCCGGCACGCCCTTCATGAACACCACGACCGGATTCTCGGCCACGGTCTTGGCGATGAAGTCGAGGGCGGGGGAGGAGGCGACGTCGGTCATCGGGATTGTCCTGGAACTCAAGGCTTTCAGCTAGGCGCCCCGAGCCGAAGGGTCAAGAGCGCCTTGGCCATCAAGTACGATTGGCCGCCTTCTCGCGTTCCTGGGCCGAGAAGCGGGCCATCTCGATCTGGGCGCAGACGCCGTTGGGCAGGTCGCGCTCGACCACAGCGGCCAGGCGCTCGACATCGGCGCGGGTATCGGCGGTGATGCGCACGGTCGACAGGGACGGTTCGGTCAGGGCGTAGCCCAGGCAGATATCCTCGCCGCTCCAGCCCTGGGTGGCGTGCAGGAACTCGTAGCCGCCCATGTCGGACAGGGGGTCAGAGCGGCGTCGCCACAGGGACGGCTTCGGACCCGCCAGCTCGCCGCCCTCGCGCAGCGCCTGGGGCCAGAAGTCCTCGCCGATGACGGCGAAGTCGTGGGTCGAGGCGTGGCGGATGCGGTGACGCACGGCCCAACCGGACGAGAGATTGAAGGGCGAGGAGATGGTGGTGACCATGTCGTTCTTGAGCAGGCGCGGGTCGATGTCGCCACGACTGGCGACGCCCACGCCGTGAAGCGCATGGCTGTCGAACAGCGTACGCAGGCCGGCCTCGAAGGCGGACGGCAGGGCGGGGGCCAGCGGATCGTTGATCAGCACAAGGTCGAGATAGTCGAGCGACAGGCTCTCGAACGCAGAGCTCAACAGGCCGTCGATGGCCTGTTGGCCCAGGGCCGCCGCGTCGCCGCGCACGCGCCAGGTCAGGAACAGCAGCCGCCGCTCGACGCTGGCGAAGGCCTCCGCGGCGCCCTTGAGCAGCTCAGGCGAGTCGCCCTCGACCTGGAAGCTGTTGATGCCGTTTTCCAGCGCTGTGAAGATCAGGGCGCGCCACTCGCTGGCCCGGAGGCGCGAGCTGTCGGCCAGACGCAGGGTCAGCGCCGAAACCGCCATGCCCGTGGCGCCGAAGGGCCGATAGCGCACGCGTTTGCTCCTATTCGGCGGGGGCGGCGGTTTCGAGGGCCAGGGCGTGCAGGGTCCCGCCCAGGACGTCGGCCAGGGCCTTGTTGACCAGCTGGTGCTGACGCACGCGGTTCAGGCCGGCGAAGGCGGGCGAGACGATGCGGGCCTTCCAATGGTCGTTGTCGCCGGCCAGGTCGGTCAGCACGATCTCGGAATCGGGGAAGGCCGTGGTGAGGCGGGCCTCGAGTTCGGCATGGGACATGGGCACTGGGAAGGCTCCGGTCTCTGAAGGGCTTATGTGGCC
This sequence comes from Caulobacter sp. FWC2, assembly GCF_002742625.1. Lineage (NCBI taxonomy): Bacteria > Pseudomonadati > Pseudomonadota > Alphaproteobacteria > Caulobacterales > Caulobacteraceae > Caulobacter > Caulobacter sp. FWC2. The sequence goes on along the minus strand of NZ_PEBF01000001.1, from coordinate 3,800,972 downwards.
GGGATTCCTTAACAACGCGCCTAAGCTGACAGCGTTGGTCACCAGGGTCCACGGCGATATGACCGAGATTTAATTGAATTCGCCGCGTCGCGCACGGCATGTAGGCGCCATGATCCGTCTTTCTCGCTTGCTGGCGATCTTCGCCGCCGCCGCTGTTCTTTCCGTCGCCACCTCCGCGCCGGCCTTCGCCGGCCCCGGAGACAAGGCTGTCGATGACATCCGCACCCTGTCGGCTGATGATATGCAGGGGCGCGCGCCTGGCACGCCGGGTTCGGAAAAGGCGCGGGCCTACATCCTGTCGCGGTTCGCGCAGATCGGTCTCTCGCCGATCGGCGACAAATTCGAGCAGTCCTTCGAGTTCGCCAAGCGCGACGGGACCAAGGTCCAGGGGACCAACCTGGTGGCCCGCATCAAGGGGACCAAGCCGGGCAAGGCCATGGTCGTCTCGGCCCACTATGATCACCTGGGCGTCCGCAATGGCGAGATCTACAACGGCGCGGATGACAACGCCTCGGGCGTGGCGGGCCTGTTGGCCGTCGCCGAGGCCTTCAAGGCCAAGCCGCCCAGGCACGACGTGATCTTCGCGGTGGTCGACGCCGAGGAGAGCGGTCTGCGCGGGGCCAAGGCCTTCGCCGCCGCCCCGCCGGTTCCGCTGGAGAGCATCGCGCTCGACGTCAATTTCGACATGCTGAGCAAGAACGCCAAGAACGAGCTCTATGTCTCGGGCGCTTCGCCGTTTCCGTTCCTGAAGCCGATCCTGGTCAAGGTCGCCGCGACCGCGCCGGTCACCCTGAAGCTGGGCCACGACACCGACGCCGACGGCAAGCAGAACAACTGGACCAACCAGTCGGACCACTACGCCTTCGGCGAGAAGGGCGTTCCCTGGGTCTATTTCGGCGTCGAGGACCATCCCGAATATCATAAGCCCACGGACGATTTCGCGACCGTGCCCCAGGACTTCTTCAAGCGATCGGTCGCGACGGTCATCCAGGCCAGCCTGGCGCTGGAGAAGAACCTCAACGACGTGGCCAAGGCTTCGGGGCGCTAAATCTCGGGTTTCATTCGAACTTTCGTCGTTCGAATAGTCGACGCGGCTAGCGGAGACGCGCGATCTTTCCTAATTCTGGCGGCATCCAACGTGATTCAAGCCAGCACTAGGAGCGCGTTATCAGCCCGGCCGTCTGGAAAGACCGGATTTTCAAAACCGCGCCGACGGTCGCCCTCATCGTGGGCGCCGCCATGGCGGTGGACTACGTCGTCAACATCCTGCTGCTGAAGGCGCCCGAGGTCTATACGCCGTTCACGACCCTGTTGGTCTCATTGGTTGTCGCCACGCCGCTGGCCTACTGGATGACCCGTCAGCGCCTGAGGCTGGAACGGTTGCGCGACGACCTGTCCGCCAGTCTCGACGCCCGGCAGAAGGCCATCGAGGAGGCGGACCGTCGCCGGGCTGAAGCCGAGAAGGCCGAAAGCCTCTACCGCCTGCTGGGCGACAACCTGACCGACCACGTGGCCCTGTGGTCCCCGACGGGCGAGCGGGTCTATAGCTCGCCCAGTATCCAGCGGATCACGGGCTACACGCTGGAAGAGTTCATGGCTCTGCCGCCCCAGGCCATGGTCAGCAAGGCCGCTTTCGACAGCGTCCAGAAGCTGATCGGCGGCCTGACGCCCGGCGGTCCGCCCGCTACGGCCGACTATGAGTGCACGCGCAAGGACGGGTCGTCGATCTGGCTGGAGAGCGCCTACTCGCTGCTCGGCGACGGATCCGGGATCCTGCTGGTCACCTCCCGCGACATCACCGAGCGCAAGCGGCTGGAACTGGACATCGCCAAGGCGCTGGAACTGGCCGAGACGGCGTCGGCGGCCAAGTCCGACTTCCTGGCCAACATGACCCACGAGCTGCGCACGCCTCTGACCGCCATCATCGGCTTCGCCGAGGTGCTGCGCCGCTCGCGCGGCCTGAACCAGACCGCCGCCCGCCAGGTCGGCCATATCCTCGACGCCAGCAATACGCTGCTCAGCGTCGTCAACGACGTGCTGGACTTCTCGCGGCTGGAGGCCGGCGGGCTCGAGCTGGACCCCGCGCCGTTCGACCCGGCTGCCATGGCTTCGTCCTGCGCGGCCCTGGTCGAGGAGCGGGCCGTCGCCAAGGGTCTGGTTATCAAGGTCAAGACGGGCAGAGGTCTCAAGCCCATGAACCTGGACGGGCCGCGCCTGTCGCAGGTGCTGCTGAACTTCCTGTCCAACGCCGTGAAGTTCACGGCCCATGGCGAAATTACGGTTGCGCTGAGCCAGAAGGTCGAGGACGGCGCGGCGATCCTGCGCGGCGCGGTGACCGACACGGGCATCGGCATCGCGCCCGAGCATCTGGACAACATCTTCGATCGCTTCTCGCAAGCCGACGCGGCCGTCTCGCGGCGGTTCGGCGGCACGGGCCTGGGTCTGGCCATCTCGCGCCGGATCGTCGAGCGGATGGACGGCCAGATCGGCGTCGACAGCGTCGAAGGGCAGGGCTCGACCTTCTGGTTCGAAGTCCGAGGGCCGCTGGCCGAACTCGCCGCGCCCGAGGCGGACGCCGCTCCGCCGCTGGACGGCGAGGCGGGCGTGCGCCTGCTGCTGGTCGAGGACAACGCGGTCAACCGCGAATTGGTCAAAGCCATGCTGGAGCCGTTCGGCGTCGAGGTTGAGACCGCCAATGACGGCGTCGCCGGGGTCGAGGCCATGCGCCAGGGCCAATTCGACCTGGTGCTCATGGACGTTCAGATGCCGGTCATGGACGGCCTGACCGCCACGCGCGAGATCCGGGCCATGGAGGGCGCGCGCGGCGCGGCCACCCCGATCGTGGCCATGACAGCCAACGTCCTGCCCGAACAGATCGCCACCTGCCTGGCGGCGGGCATGGACGACCACCTGGGCAAGCCGATCAATCCGACGAAGTTGCTGGAAGCCGTCGCGCGGTGGTCGGGGCGGACACACACGAAGCCCTAGGCGCCCAGGGTCTCTGAGCCGAGATACGTCGCGTGGCGACATTGTTTAAAAATTCGCGCATCCTTGAACGGCGAGGATCCGTAGCTGCGGGCGTCCGAATAACGGGCCGATGAACTCTCCGGAGACAACCGCATGAAGAAGTTCCTGATGCTCGCGACCGTTGGCGCCCTGTCGCTTTCGTACGCCGGCGCCGCCCTGGCGCAAATGGACCACGCCGCCATGAAACCGGCTAGCGTGATGGTCGGCGGAGCGGCGATGTCCGCCTCGAAGACGATCGTCGAGAACGCCGCCAACTCCAAGGACCACACCACCCTGGTCGCCGCCGTCAAGGCGGCCGGCCTCGTCGACACGCTGTCGGGCGCGGGTCCGTTCACGGTGTTCGCGCCCACCAACGCCGCTTTCGCCAAGCTGCCGGCCGGCACGGTCGAGACGCTGGTGAAGCCTGAGAGCAAGGCTACCCTGACCAAGATCCTGACCTACCACGTGGTCGCCGGCCGCCTGACGGCCGCCGACATCGCCGCAAACGCCAAGGCCCATGGCGGCAAGGCCACGCTGACGACGGTCCAAGGTGAGACGCTGACCGTCTCGAAGGCGGGCATGGGATGGGCGATCACCGACGCCAAGGGTGGCAAGTCGATGATCACCATTGCTGACGTGCCGCAATCCAACGGCGTGATCCACGTCGTCGACACGGTCCTGATGCCCTAGCTCGATAACGCCGGCCCGGTGATCCGGGCCGGCGATTTCGAACGGATCAGTCGACGCAGATCGCGCCGGTGCTCTTGCCGTTCATGACCTTCGCGTAGCAGCCGAACTGGCGATTGGTCTTCTGGCACTGGCCGGTGACGTTGTTCGCGGGTTCCAGGTTGCCCTCGAGGATGCACGCGCCCTCGCACTGGCTCTTGTCGGTGCAGGCCTTGCCGGCGTCGGCATAGGGCACGACGCAAGTCGGGATCTGCGCCTTGCCCACCGGCTGGATCGCGCCGCCCTTGGCCGCGCATTGAGCGGCCAAGGTCTGGGCCGACGGAGCAGTTGGCTGAGACGACGGCGCCGCGCAGGCGCTCAGCATCAGGGCGGCGATGGCGGCGGTCAGGGCGAGCATACGCATTGTACTGGAGCCTTTCGGGGCTAGGCCTTAGGGGCGTTCATGTAGCCCGGCAACCAGGCTTCGTGAGCCGTGCGCAGGGCGTCGAGCGAGACGTTGAAAAGGTCGGTCGACGCGAAGTCGTTCCCACCCGCGACGCCCGCGACATGGGCGTGGACGCCGGCTTCCTTGGCCGCTTCCAGCACCGCGTCGGGATCCGGCGTGGCGATCAGGTAGCGAGCCTGGTCCTCGCCCAGCAGGTAGGGGTGGGCGTTGGTCGAGCTGGTGGCGTTCAGGGTGACGCCGACCTTGCTGGCCAGGGCGATGTCGGCCGCGGCGATCAGCAGGCCGCCGTCCGACAGGTCGTGGACGCCGGCCAGCAGGCCCGACGAGATCAGGCCGCGCACGAACTCGCCGTTCTTGCGCTCGACGGCCAGATCGACCGGCGGCGGGGCGCCGTCCTCGCGGCCCAGGATCTCGCGCAGATAGATCGAGGCGCCCAGTTCGCCGTGCGTCTCGCCGATCAGCACCAGCGTGTCGCCCTCGGCCACCGCGCCAAAACCGGTGCGCAGGTCGTAGTCTTCCAGCAGGCCCACGGCGCCGACGGTCGGGGTGGGCGGAATGGCGACGCCATTGGTCTCGTTGTAGAGCGACACGTTCCCCGACACGACCGGGAAGTCCAGCGCGCGGCAGGCCTCGGCCATGCCGTCGGTGGCGCGGACGATCTGGCCCATGGTCTCGGGCTTTTCCGGGCTGCCGAAGTTGAGGTTGTCGGTGATGGCGATCGGCAGGGCGCCGGCCGCCGTCAGGTTGCGCCAGGCTTCGGCGACGGCCTGCTTGCCGCCCTCGTAGGGGTCGGCCTGGACGTAGCGCGGGGTGCAGTCGCTGGTCACGGCGATGGCCTTGCCAGAGCCATGGATGCGCACGATGCCGGCGTCGCAGCCGGTGGCGCTGTCTTCCAGGGTGTCGGCCATGACGTGGCGGTCGTACTGCTCCCACAGCCAGCGCTTGGAGGCCATGTCGGGGCTGCCGACGATCTTGAGGACCGCCTCGTTCCAGTCGATCGGGGCGGGGATGGTCGCCGGGTCGAGGCGGGCGTCGAGCTTGGGCTGGACCCAGGGGCGGTCGTAAAGCGGCGCGTCGTCGAACAGCGGGGCCAGCGGTACGTCGCAGACCGTCTCGCCGTGATGCTTGAGCACCAGGCGGCCAGTGTCGGTGGTGTAGCCGATGACGGCGGCGTCCAGGCCCCACTTCTCGAAGATGGCATGGCCATCCTGCTCGCGGCCGGGCTTGAGGACCGCCAGCATGCGCTCCTGGCTTTCCGACAGCATCATCTCGTAGGCCGACATGCCCTCTTCGCGCTGCGGGACCATGTCCATGTTCAGCTCGATGCCGACGCCGCCCTTGCCGGCCATCTCGACCGACGAGGAGGTCAGGCCCGCCGCGCCCATGTCCTGGATGGCGGCGACTGCGCCGGTGGCCATCAGCTCCAGCGTGGCTTCGATCAGCAGCTTCTCGGCGAAGGGGTCGCCGACCTGCACGGTCGGGCGCTTCTCCTCGGAGTCCTCGGTGAACTCGGTCGAGGACATGGTCGCGCCGTGGATGCCGTCGCGGCCGGTCTTGGAGCCGAAATAGACGACCGCCAGGCCCGGGCCCGGGGCGGCCGAGTAGAAGATGCTGTCGGCCTTTGCCAGGCCCACGCACATGGCGTTGACCAGGATGTTGCCGTTGTAGCCTTTGTGGAAGTTGGTCTCGCCGGCGACCGTGGGAACGCCCACGCAGTTGCCGTAGCCGGCGATGCCGGCGACCACGCCGTCCACGAGGCGCTTGGTCTTGGGGTGCTCCGGATCGCCAAAGCGCAGAGCGTTCAGAAGGGCGATCGGCCGCGCGCCCATCGTGAAGACGTCGCGCATGATGCCGCCCACGCCCGTCGCCGCGCCTTGATAGGGCTCGATGTAGGACGGGTGGTTGTGGCTCTCCATCTTGAAGATGATCGCGTCGCCGTCGCCGATGTCGATGACCCCGGCGTTCTCGCCCGGACCGCAGATGACGCGCGGACCGTCGATCGGGAACTTCTTCAGCTGGTTCTTGGAGGACTTGTATGAGCAGTGCTCGGACCACATCACCGAGAAGACGCCCAGTTCCACCAGGTTGGGCTCTCGCCCCAGGCGCTTGAGGACAACGTCATATTCGGCGGGTTTCAGGCCGAACTCGGCGGCCAATTCGGCCATGGGCTTTTGGGGCGTGCTCATGGGCGCGCCTTCTACCCCGGTCGTTCAGATTCCGCCACAGCCTGTCGCGTTTCTTACCGGCCGAACGTCGAGCTACATCGACTTGATGAGCCGCTCCATGTAGGCGCCGCCCTCCCCGAGCCAGTGATCGATCACCACGCCGCCCTTTTCGACCGAGCCCATGCGCAGCGACACGCCGATGACCACGGCGCCGAACAGGGCCAGCAGGATCAGGATCAAGTTCAGCAGGGGATGTACGCTGGAACGCTTGCGGCGCTTGGCCCAGACGGGCACGCCGCTGACATAGGTCTCTGGGAACCGAACTTCGTGGTCGGCCATGGTGTTTTGACTCTGCGCGTCTTCGGAGGGCTCCGCCGACGCCTCCCCATTCAGTGTTCGGGCGGACGTTGCGCGCTGCGAAACGGAGATGCCAGTTCTCTCCCCCGTTAAGTGCGGATTAACCTTGAATCTCACGCTTGAGGCGAAAGCTTTGCTGTAAGGGCGGCGATCGGCGGAATGAACGTTTCGGCTCCGGCCAATCGCGTCGGCGTGGCGCGGCTTTCTAGTAAAGCGCTTTGAATTCCCAAAGCTTAGCCTGAATTAAGGCGGCTCGACCGTAGGAACGTCGCGAGTCCGGGCTCGTTCTATCTCCGTGCGTCACGAGCGCGCTGTGTAACAGGAGTAAGGCCCATGGCTGACAACAACCGCGATCCGCAGCAGCAGCAGAACGACCAGCAACGCCCAACGCCCGGCCAGCAACAGCAGCAAGGCCAACCCAGGCAGGATGGGCCCAGGCAGGACGGACCCAAGCAGGACGAGCAGGGCCGCAACCCCGGCGGCGAGGCCAATCAGCAGGACGAAAACGTCAGGCGCGGCGACCGCTGACCTGATCGACACCCTCTCCGTAGAAGGAAGGCCGGCGGTGACCCCGCCGGCCTTTCTCGTTGTTATTTGGCCTCCACCACCGGCAGTTCGATGAAGCTGGCGTCGGCGCCGCTGTGGAACACCCTCTGCGTGGCTTTCACGTAGTCGGCCGGCTTGGCGAAGAAGATGTTCGGCACGAAGGTCTGCGGGTTGCGGTCGTAGAGCGGGAACCAGCTGGACTGGACCTGCACCATGATCCGGTGACCCGGCTGGAAGGTGTAGTTCGCGGTCGGCAGGATGAACTGGTACTTCAGCGGGGTGTTCGGCTTGATCGCCTTGGGATCGCTGAAGCTCTCGCGATAGCGGCCACGGAAGATGTCCATGCCCACGGCCAACTGGTAGCCGCCCAGTTCGGGCTGGCTGGGAACCTCGTCCGGATAGACGTCGATCAGCTTGACGACCCAGTCGCTGTCGGTCCCGCTTGTCGAGGCGATCAGGTTGACCTTGGGCACGCCGGCGATCTTCAGGGGCTCCTTCAGGGGCTCGGAGGTGTAGGTCAGGACGTCCGGCCGGCCGTCGACGCCGCGCTGATCGGTGACCAGCCACTGGGTCCAGCGGCTGCGGTCGCCGAACTGCATCGGGCGCGGGATGTACGGCACGGGCTTGGCGGGATCGGAGACGTACTCGTCATAGGCGCCCGCGCCCTTGGCCGCCGCCGGGGCGTCGAAGCCCAGGCCGCCCTTGGCTTCCAGGTAGAGGTTTTTCGTCTTGCCTTGCGGCCACGACGCGTAGCGGTTCCACTTGTTCTGGCCAGGGTCGTAGATCAGCACCGGCGGGGTGTCGGCCTTGGCGGCGCCCTTCAGGTGCTGGTCGAAGAAGGGCTTCAGCACGTCGCGGCGGAACTGCAGGGCCGTGTCGCCGTCCCACTTGAACGGGCCGAGGTTGAAGGCGTCGTAGTTCACCTGGCTGTGCCGCCATGGGCCCAGCACCAGGTAGTTCATGTCGTTGTTCGTGTCCTTGGACTCCAGCGCCGGGTACGAGTGCACAGCGCCCCACATGTCCTCCTGGTCCCAAAGGCCCTGGATCCACATGGTCGGCACCTTCAGCGGCGTCTTCTCCATGGTCTTGTCGAGGGCCTGCTCGCTCCAGAAGCTGTCATAGGCCGGGTGCTCGCTGACCTTCTTCCAGAAGGGCAGGGCGTCCAGGCCGTGGTTCTTGGCGTAGTCGCCGGCCGAGCCCTCGTTCAGGAAGTTGGCATAGTCGTCATAGCCCTGGCGTTGCACGCCCTCGCCGGCGCCGCGCACGGTGGTCTGGCCGGTGATGTAGTCGAAGTTTGGCTGGCGGAAGGCCCCGTGGTGGAACCAGTCGTCGCCCATCCAGCCATCGACCATCGGGCTCATCGGCGCGGCGGCCTTCAGGGCAGGGTGCGGATTGACCAGGGCCATGACGACGGTGAAGCCCTCGTACGAGCTGCCCAGCATGCCGACATTGCCGTTGGTCTCCGGCACGTTCTTCACCAGCCAGTCGATGGTGTCGTAGGCGTCGGTGGAGTGGTCGACCTCGGACGAGTTCAGCGGGCCCTTCAGCGGGCGCGTCATCACATATTCGCCCTCCGAGCCGTACTTGCCGCGGATGTCCTGGAAGACGCGGATATAGCCGCCGTCGGCCACGAACACCTCGTCGCCCTGCGCCAGGGCCGCGACCATCTTGGAGCTGTCGTTGCGCGCGGCGCGCTTGGCGGCGTTGTAGGGCGTCCGCGTCAGCAGGATCGGCAGGTTCTTGCCGCCCTTGGGGATCACGACGACGGTGTAGAGCTTGGTTCCGTCGCGCATCGGGATCATCACGACGCGCTTTTCGTAGTCGTAGTTGATCTTGGCGGCGACGTACTTGCCGGCGATGTCCGGCGCTAGCGGCGGTGTCTGAGCGTGAGCGGCGACGACGAACGTCGAAGCGGCCACGGCGGCCAGCAGGCCCGCGCGCAGGGTGGAGACGAGATTCATGGGGCGCCCTCCTAACGAGGCGGGCACCTTAGGCCGGGGATTTTCGAGCTGCTACACTGTAACAGCGCTCCGCAGCCCACTTTTTGATCCGCGGGCGGAAGGCGGGCTCAGGCGCTCTGGAAGATGCTGCGGAACAGCACGGCGCCGTCGTCGGAGCCCAGGTCCGGGTCGAACGAGCGATCGGGGTGGGGCATCAGGCCCAGGACGTTGCCGCCCTTGTTGACGATGCCGGCGATGCTGCGGGCCGAGCCGTTGGGGTTCTGCTTGTAGCGGAACACCACTTGGCCCTCTCCCTCGATGCGGTCGAGGGTCTCTTCGTCGGCGTAGTAATTGCCTTCGCCGTTGCCGACGGTCATGACCGCGTCGCGCTGCTCGCCATAGCCGGCGGTGAAGCGGGTCTGGCCGTTGACGATGTCGAGGTCGATGGCCTTGCAAACGTACTTCAGGCCGGCGTTGCGCAGCAGGGCGCCGGGCAGCAGGCCGACCTCGGTCAGGACCTGGAAGCCGTTGCAGATGCCGACGACGGCGACGCCCTTGTCGGCGGCCGCGACGACTTCCTTCATGACCGGGCTCTGGGCCGCCATGGCGCCGCAGCGCAGGTAGTCGCCGTACGAGAAGCCGCCGGGCAGGACGATCAGGTCCAGGTCGTCCGGCAAAGCCGTCTCCTGGTGCCAGACCATCTCGACACGGGCGCCGGCGGAGCGCTCGATGGCGACCTTGCAGTCGCGGTCACAGTTCGAACCAGGGAATACGACGACGGCGGCTTTCATGGCGCGGGCCTGTAGCACCGTTCGGAGCGAATGTCAGTCACGAGTGACGGACAATTATGCGCACTCATCAAGCTCAGGCTCCTCAGGCTCGCCTGTCGGCGCCGGAAACGGAGACTTGAAGGTGAAGGCCGCCGGCGTCGGGCCATGGGCGGCGATCAGGGCCAGTTTTTCCAGCGCTTCCTCCACGGTCGGTTCATGACCCACTGGGATCCACCAGAGGGCCATGTAGGTGTCCATGGGCTCGAACCATTCCTTGCGGCGGCGCATGATCTCGATGTGGCCGCTGCGATAGACAAAGGCGCCGAGGGACGGGATGTCCTCCCAGACCGAAAGGTTCGGGATGAACAGCGGATCGCCATCGATCGCGAGATCCGTGGCGTTGTTGCCGTCGCCCTTCAGTCGCCAGACGAAGCGGGGCGAGGCTTCGGCCAGGGCGTTGATGCGGTCGAGATTGTCGGCGAAGTCCTTGATCGTCGGATGGTCGATCGGCGCCCTCAGGCGTCCGACGTTGACCTCCGCCAGATGGAACTTCGCGCTCATCGACGGTCTCCCCTTCGCACTCGGCCGAACATCGTGCGGCCAAGCGCGAAACGGAAGGGGCGCGGTCCGATTTCCTACAGTTCGATCATGTCGAAGTCAGACTTCGGCGTGCCGCACATCGGGCAGATCCAGCCGGCCGGGATGTCGCCCCAGCGGGTTCCGGGCGCCAGACCCTCGCTCGGATCGCCCTGTTCCTCGTCGTAGATGTAGCCGCAGGTGCGGCACTGCCAGACCTTGAAGGGTTCCGCGCTCATCGTCGCCTCAATGCATCTTGAAGCGGATCGGCACGGACTTCGGTCCGCAGACGAAATTGGCGACCATGCGGCTTGGCGCTCCATCCAACTCGACGCTGTCGAGGCGCGCGAATAGCTCCTCCCACAGCACTCGCATCTCCATCCGCGCCAGGTGCTGGCCCAGGCAGATGTGCGCGCCATAGCCGAAGGCCACGTGCTTGTTGGGCGTGCGGTCGACACGGAACGCGAACGGATCCTCGAACACTGTCTCGTCGCGGTTGCCCGACGGATAGGACAGCATCATCCAGTCGCCCTTGGTGATCTTGCGGCCCGCCAGTTCGGCGTCGGCGGTGGCGGTGCGCATGAAGTGCTTCACCGGTGTGACCCAGCGGATCGACTCCTCGATCAGGCCAGCGATCAGCGACGGGTCTGCCTTCACCTTGGCGAACTGGTCGGGGTTCTCGGCCAGGGCCCACAGCGCGCCGGCGGTGGTCGAGGAGGTGGTGTCATGGCCGGCCGTGGCGGCGATGATGTAGTAGCTCATCGCCTCCAGGTGTCCCATCGGCTGGCCATTGATCTTGCCGTTGGCGATGATGCTGGCAAGGTCCTCGCGCGGCTTGGCGCGGCGGTCCTCGGTCATGGCGTTGAAATACATCATGAAGTCCATGATCACCGATTGCAGGCTGTCTATGCCCTCATTGACGTCCGTGGCGATCTTGCCGCCGCGGTTCAGGTCGGGGTCGGCGCTGCCGAAAAGTTCCTGGGTCAGCTTCAGCATCCGGGGCTCGTCGCTCTCAGGGACGCCCAGGACCTCCATGATCACGTGCAGAGGGTAGAGGAACGCCACGTCGCGGGCGAAGTCGCAGCGATCACCGTGCTCGGCCATGCGGTCGACAAAGCCCCGGGCGATCTCGCGGATCCTCGCCTCCAGAGTCCGCAGGTTCTGGGGCAGCAGCGAGCCTTGGGTGATCTTGCGGTAGGCGAAGTGGTCCGGGTTATCCATCTGGACCAGGGACCGGACGAGGTGAGGTGAGCCGCCCATCATCTCGCGAACCTTCTTGTCGGCCTCGATCGTGGTCACCACCGTGGCGCGGTCGCCATTGTGGAACAGCTCGTTCTGGCGCTCGACCTCCAGGATGTCGGCGTGGCGGGTGACCACCCAGAACGGATCGAAGCCGTCGGGCTGGGCCACCTCCAGCGGCGCGTCCCGGCGCAGCTGGGCGAAGGCCTGGTCGACGCGGTCGCCGTCGGCATAGGCCTTCGGATCGACGATGGTGTTGGCGATGTCGGTCGAGATCGTCATGGGGGCTCCTCCTTCCTCCCGGCGGCCTGGCGGCCGTCCTTGTTATTTGCTTGTTGTTCAACAAATAACTATGTTCCGCAAGATGACCGCGACCCTTAAGGCGCCCGCCGCGCGCCGCACCCAGCTCGATCGCCGCCAGCAATCCGAGAGTGAGCTCTTGCGGGCGGCGGCGGAGCTGATCGCCGAGCGGGGCGTGGCGGCGGCCACCTTCGAGAGCATCGGCCAGCGCGCGGGCTACAGCCGGGGGCTGGTCACCCAGCGGTTCGGTTCAAAGCAGGGGCTGATCGAGGCGCTGATCGCGCGGTTGCAGGCGCGGGTTGAGGCGCTGCTGGACGCCCGTCACCTGGACGATCTGAGCGGCCTGGACGCCGTGCTGGGCTTTGTCGACGTCTTCCTGGGCAATCTGGCCAGCGACGGCGAGATGCGGGCCTACTTCACGCTGATGGCCGGCGCCGTGTCCGACGTCTCGGACCTGCGCGCGCCGTTCGCGGCGGCGCACAAGGAGGTCGAGGTCCGGCTGGAGGCGCTGGTCCTGCGCGGGCAGAGCGAGGGCGTGATCCGCGCCGGGCTGAACGCTGACGCGGTCGCGCTGATGGTGGGGGCGCTATTGCTGGGCCTCTCGACCCAGCGCCTGGTCGATCCCGGCATGGACCTTGAGCCCATCCGGGAGACCAGCCTGGCGGCGCTGAAGGCCAGCTTCAGCGCCTAGATCGGCTTAGGCGATATCGATGCGGTAGCTTTCGATGACCGTGTTGGCCAGCAGCTTCTCGCACATGGTCTTGACCTCGGCCTTGGCGGCTTCGGCGTCCGTGGCTTCGAGGTCGAACTCGATGACGCGGCCGACGCGGGCCTCCTTCACCGACGGCCAGCCCAGGCCATGCAGGGCGTTCTCGACGGCCTTGCCCTGGACGTCGAGCACGCCGGGCTTCAGGAACACGTGGACGGTGGCTTTCACTCTTCTCTCCTCACGGGGATGAGGGCCGGGTGCGCCCCCTCCGTCACGCGGCTGCGCCGCGCGCCTCCTCCCCCGCGCGCGGGGGAGGAGATCCCAACTAGTGCACGCCGCCTTGGATGACGGTCGGCATTTCCTTCATGATCCCCAGGCGGCGAGCCACCTCGGTATAGCTCTCGATGACATTGCCCAGGTCGCGGCGGAAGCGGTCCTTGTCCAGCTTCTCGTTCGTCAGGCTGTCCCACAGGCGGCAGCTGTCGGGGCTGATTTCGTCGGCCAGGATGATCCGCGAGAAGTCGCCCTCGTAGATGCGGCCGAACTCGATCTTAAAGTCCACCAGCGTGATGCCGACCGCGCTGAACAGGCCCGACAGGTAGTCGTTGACCCGCAGGGCGGTGGCCATCATGTCGTCGATCTCCTGGGTCGCGGCCCAGTTGAACGCGGTGATGTGCTCCTCGGAGACCATCGGGTCGCCCAGCTTGTCGTCCTTGTAGTAAAATTCGATGATCGAGCGGGGCAGGGGCTGACCCTCGGTCAAGCCCAGGCGCGTGGCGATCGAGCCCGCGGCGATGTTGCGCACCACGACCTCGAGCGGGATGATCTCGACTTCCTTGATCAGCTGCTCGCGCAGGTTCAGGCGGCGGATGAAGTGGTTCTGGACGCCGATCGAGTTCAGGCGAGTCATGATGTACTCGCTGATCCGATTGTTGATGACGCCCTTGCCTTCCAGGATGGCCTTCTTCTGGGCGTTGAAGGCCGTCGCGTCGTCCTTGAAATATTGGATCAGGGTGCCGGGCTCGGGGCCTTCGTAGAGGATCTTGGCCTTGCCTTCGTAGATCTTCTTGCGACGGGTCGTCATGGCTCTCGTCGAGGCCCTTCTGTAAGCGCGCGCCGCTCCTCAAGTCCGGAATCTTCCGGAGAAACGAAAAGCGCGCGCGGCGGATAGCTGCGCGCGGCGTTCGACTCAAGGCCGCTCACTGGAAAATGTCTTGTGGAACCTATCTGAATCAACGCGGCCGCGCAAACGAAGGACAGCTTTCGGTCGGTGTTTTGGGCTACGCCGCGACGGGAAACATCGCCTGCGGCTTATCCGCCGATTGCGGCGGAGAGCGCCACGGGATATGCAGCCGGCTGAAGAGCATGACTGCCGAAAGTGGACGCCGGTTTCGGCGACCATCATGCTCTAAACGTTTAGGATTGGAGCCTGTCGCCACCAGAGGATTTATCTGGCCGCGACGGGCTCTCGACGACTTTGGGGCCTTCATGACCACCTTCGACGACCGCGAACAGGCTTTCGAAAACAAGTTCGCTCACGACCAAGAGCTTGAATTCAAGGCGACCGCGCGCCGCAACCGCCTGCTCGGTGAATGGGCGGCCGGCCTGATGGGCCTGGCGACGGTGGAAGATTACGCGCGAGCGGTGGTCAAGTCCGACTTCGAGCAGCCGGGCGATGAGGACGTGCTGCGCAAGGTCTTCGAGGACCTGAAGGGCTCGGGCGTCGCGACCTCCGAAGGCGAGGTTCGCCGGAAGATGGACGAACTGCTGGCCCAGGCCCGCGAGCAGATCAAGACCGGCGAGTAAGCCTTTCTCCTCGTCCAACGAACAAGGGCCGCTCTTTCGAGCGGCCCTTTTCTTTTGTCCCTACCAGATGCGCGAGCGCTTCTCCGGCGGAAGGTAGAACTTGTCGCCCGGCTTGACGCCGAAGGCCGCGTACCAGGCGTCGACATTGCGCGTCGGGCCGATCACCCGGAAGTTCGACGGCGAATGCGGGTCGGACGCCATCTGCTGCTTCAGCGAGTCGGGCCGCGACTTGTCCTGCCAGGCCTGGGCGAAGGCCAGGAAGAAGCGCTGGTCGCCGGTCATGCCGCCCACGACCGGGGCGGGCTTGCCCTTCAACGAGGCGTGATAGGCGTCGTAGGCCACCTGCAGGCCGGCCAGGTCGGCGATGTTCTCGCCCATGGTCAGCTGGCCGTTGATGCGCATGCCGGGCACCGGCTCGTAGGCGTCATATTGCGCGCCCAGGACCGCGGCCTGGCTGTCGAAGCGCTTGGCGTCCTCGGCCGTCCACCAGTCGCGCAGCTTGCCGGTCTCGTCGATCTTGCGGCCCTGGTCGTCAAAGCCGTGGCTGATCTCGTGGCCGATCACCGCGCCGATCGCGCCATAGTTCACGGCCGGGTCGGCGGCCGGATCGAAATAGGGCGCCTGCAGGATGCCCGCTGGGAACACGATCTTGTTTTCCAGGCCGCCGTTGTAGGCGTTCACCGTCTGCGGGGTCATGCCCCACTTGGCGTGGTCGACGGGCTTGCCCAGGTCGCTCAGGGCATAGGCCCACTCGAAGGCCCCGCTGCGGCGGACATTGCCGTAGAGGTCGCCGGCGTCCAGCTTCAGGGCCGAATAGTCGCGCCACTTGTCCGGATAGCCGACCATCACCGTCATCTTCGACAGCTTGGTCAGCGCCGCCTGCTTGGTGGCCGGAGCCATCCAGGGAGACTTCTGGATCCGCTCGGCCATGGCGACCTTCAGATTAGCGATCAGGTCGACCATCTGGGCCTTGGACGAAGGCGGGAAGTACTTGGCGACATAGGTCTGGCCGACCACTTCGCCGAGGCTGCCGTCGACCAGCGCCACGCCACGCTTCCAGCGGGGGCGCAGCTGGGTCTGGCCGCTCAGCACCTTCACATACTCGAAGCGGCTGTCGACGAAGCGCTTGGACAGATAGGGCGACATCTCCTGGACGCCTTGGACGGTCTGCCAGGCCTTCAGGGTTTCTAGCGGCGTGGCGGCGAACAGCTTGGCGATGTCGCGAACGGCGGTCTTTTCACCCAGGACCACTTGGTCGCGGCCGGTGATGCCGGCGGCGGCCAGATAATCCGCCCACGGCACTTCGGGCGCATAGGCCTGCAGCTCGGTCAGGGAGATGGGGTTGTAGACCTTGTCGATGTCGCGGCGGTCGGCGACCGCCCAGCTGACCTTGGCCACGGCGGTCTCGAAGGCGACCACGTCGGCGGCGGCCTTGGCGGGATCCGGATAGCCCGCCATCTTCAGCGCCCGCTCGGCGAAGGCCCTGTAGGCTTCGAGTTGCGGCTTGAAGCCGTCGGTCAGGTAGTAGTCGCGGTCCGGCAGGCCCAGGCCCGACTGGCCGATATAGAGCGTGTTGAGCTCGGGCTTCTTGGCGTCGGCGGCGATGTCCAGCGAGAACAGGTCGGGGCCGAAGCCGCCGTGGGCGCGTCCCATGGCCTTGGCCAGATCGGCCTTGGACGTGATCGCCTGGATGGCGGCCAGGTCGACCTTCAGAGCCGCGTCGTCGACCTGCTCGACCTTGGCCTCGTCGATGAAGCTCTTGTACAGCGCGCCGATCGGGGTCGAAGCGTCGGCCGTCTCGATCAGGGTGCGTAGCTGATCCTGGGAGCGGTTGTAGACGTCGTAGCCGACGCCAGCCGAGGCCTGGTCGGCCGGGATGGTGGTGCGCTTCTCCCACGCCCCATTGGCGAACTTGTTGAAGTCGTCGCCCGGTTTGACCGTCAGGTCGCGCGACGTCAGGTCGACGCCCCAGGTCCCGTACATCGGCTTGTCGGCGGCGAACGCCGCGCCGGAAAGAGCGACCGCGGAAACGGCGGCCAGCAGGAAGATGCGCATGTGTAGGATTCCCCTCTAGGCGGCGGATGCTGCCCTAAGCGCGGCCGACGTGCAGATGAATTTCCCGTAATGTCGCGGCCCTTCGCCTTTTGGGCGGCCAACGCCCGCCTACGACCAAGAAGGTATTTCCTCAGCCTCATTTTGGTGGCCTGATCTCTGCCAACAAGAGGTCAGGCAAGCTGGCGAGCGGAGAGGAAGACACCATGGACGATCTTGCGAGCCGCCGGGCGTTTCTGTTGGCGGCGGGATTGGGCGGCGCGGCGTTCGCCGGCGACGCCCTGGGCCAGACCGTCGCGCATGAGGTCGCCGCGCCGGGGCCGACCCTGACGGCGAAACACAAGATCAAGTTCGCGGTGATCGGCCTCGACCACTACCACATCATGAGCATGACGGCGGCCGTGAAGCGGGGCGGGGGCGAGTGCGCCTACGTCTACGCCCATGGAAATGATGAAAAGCAGCTGGCCGACTTCCGGAAGCAGCATGGCGACGTGCCGGTGGCCCGTAGCATCGATGAGATCCTGAACGACAAGTCGATCCAACTGGTCGCCGCCGCCCCGATCCCGGACCAACGCACGCCGCTGGGCCTGAAGGTGATGGCGGCCGGCAAGGACTATCTGGCCGACAAGCCCGGCATCATCACCCTGGAACAGCTGGCTCAGGTCCGCGCGGCGGTGAAGAAGACGGGCCGCAAGTACGCGATCATGTACTCCGAACGGCTGGAGGTCCCCTCGGCGATCAAGGCCGGCGAGCTGGTCCAGGCCGGAGCGATCGGCAAGGTCGTGCAGACCGTCAACCTGGCCCCGCACCGGATCGGGACGGGACGTCCGGACTGGTTCTGGGACAAGGCCCGCTATGGCGGCATCCTGACCGACATCGGCTCGCACCAGGCCGACCAGTTCCTGTTCTATACCGGCAGCAAGACCGCCAAGGCCGTCGCCAGCCAGACCGGCAATTTCAACAACACCGACCATCCCAAGTTCGAGGACTTCGGCGACCTGACCGCCGTCGGCGATGGCGGTACGGGCTATGTGCGGGTCGACTGGTTCACGCCGGACGGCCTGGGCGTCTGGGGCGACGGCCGGCTCTTCATCCTCGGGACCGAGGGCTATATCGAGCTGCGGAAGTATATCGATCCGACGGGCCGGCCGGGCGCCAACCACCTGCTGATCGTCGACAAAAAGCAGGCCCGCTACATCGACTGCAGCCAGGTTCAGCTACCGTTCGGCCCGCAGTTCGTCGCCGACATCGTCGAGCGCACCGCCGTCGCCCAGGACCAGGCGCAAGCCCTGCTGGCCGCCGAGCTGGTGCTGACGGCCCAGAAGAACGCCACCCGGCCGAAGCTGGGTTGAGGGATAGCGCCATGAGCCATCTCACCCGCCGTTCCGTCATCGCCGCCGGCATTGCCTTTCCAACGATCGTGCCAGCCACGGTCTTCGGCCAAAACGCGCCGTCGAACCGGATCAATATCGGCGTCATCGGGGTCGGGCGCATCGCCCGCGTCCACGATATGGCCGAGACCTTCAAGTACGACCACGCCCAGATCCTGGCGGTCTGCGACGTCGACTCCAAGCGCCTGGCGCTGGGCAAGCAGCTCGTCGACGAGACCTACAGCAAGAAGTACGGCCGACCCTGGGACAGCGCTCGCGCCTATGGCGACTATCACGAACTGCTGGCCGCCAAGGACCTGGACGCGGTCATCGTCGCCACGCCCGACCACCAGCACGCCATCCTGGCCGTGCACGCGGTCAAGGCCGGCAAGGACGTCTATCTGCAGAAGCCGGCGTCGCTGACCATCGCCGAGGGTCGGACCATGGCCGACGCCGTGGCCGCCTCGGGCCGCATCCTGCAGATCGGCTCGCAGCAGCGGTCGGACAGTCCCTGGCCACAGTTCCGCCGCGCCTGCGAACTGGTCCGTAACGGCCGCATCGGCCAGCTGAAACACGTCGAGGTCGGCCTGCCGGGCGATCCTTCCGGACCCGAGGCGCCGCAGCAGCCGATCCCGGCCAACCTGAACTACGACGCCTGGCTCGGCTCGACGCCGGAGGCCTACTACACCGAGATGCGGGTCCATCCGCAGGGCTCGTTCGATCGTCCCGGCTGGCTGCGCTGCGAGCAGTTCGGCGCGGGCATGATCACCGGCTGGGGCGCGCACCATGTCGACACCGCCCACTGGGGCATGGACATGGAGCACTCCGGTCCGGTCGAAATCTGGGGCTCGGCCGAGTTCCCGACCAGCGGCCTGTGGAACGTACACGGCAAGTTCCTGACCCACGCCCGCTACGCCAACGGCGTGACCATGGACATCTCCGGCGACTTTCCCAACGGCGTGAAGTTCATCGGTACGGAGGGCTGGATCTTCGTCGCCCGCGATGCGGCCGTCACGGCCAGCGATCCGAACTTCGGCCAGAAGCCGAGCCCGGGCCTTTCGGCCAGCAATCCCGCGATCCTGACCGGCGTGATCGGGCCCAACGAGATCCACCTGCGCAAGTCGGCCGAGCAGCACGGTGACTGGCTGGACTCCATCCGCTCCAGAAAGCCGCCGTCGGCCCCGGCCGAGGTCGGTCACCGCGCCTGTTCGACCTGCCTGCTGCACCATGCGGCCATGAAGACCGGCCGCCATCTGAAGTGGGATCCGAAGGCCGAGCGCTTCATCGGCGACGACGCCGCCAACGCTCTGCTCAGCCGCCCGCAGCGCAAGCCGTACACCTTCTAGGAGCCGGATGATGATGACGAAGCGCGACCTCGCCGTCGCCGCCGGTGCGGTGGTTCTCACCCTGGCCGGCGTCGCCGTCGCTCAGGCCCCCAAGCCCGCCCTGATCGGCCCTTCGGTTTGGCGCTGGGAGGACCTCAAGGCCCACGACACCGACGTCGGGGCTTACGCCCAGATCGCCAAGGGGCCGACCGCGACCCTGGACGAGCTGGAGATGCACGTCACGACCCTGAAGCCCGGCCTCAGCTCGCACCCGCCGCACACCCATCCGAACGAGGAACTGGTCATCATCCGCGAGGGCCAGGTCGAGACGCTGTCAGGCGGCGCGTGGAAGACGGTCGGGCCGGGCGGAGTCATTTTCAATGCCAGCAACAGCCCGCACGCGCTGAAGAACATCGGGACGACCAACGCGGTCTATCACGTGATCAATTGGAAACCGCCGGGGCGCTGACGAAGGGCCTGAGCCCGCTCCACGCCTCCGCCTTCTGTTCGAAGCTCCGCGCAGCGTGGGCGGGGCTGGAGGAGGGCAGGGCGATTGTCGAGACGCGGTCGCCGACCAGCCGCGCGCCCAGCTTCGCAGCCATGCCGCCGTTGAAGGCGACGCAACGAAGCGCGGGCAGGCTGTCGATCAACGTCAGCAGGTCGTTGGCGGCCGGATCTCGGATGGCGGCGTCGAGGCTGCCGGCGCGCTGAGCTTCGGCGATGACGTCCCACAGGCCGACGCCGTGGACCAGCAGGGTCGTCAGGCGCGCGTCGTAGGCCAGCGGAACGAGGGGCGTGTCGATCACACCCTCCATCAGCCGCCAGAAGGCGTTCCTGGGATTGCCATAGTACTGGCTGACCGCCAGCGAGGCCTCGCCGGGCAGGCTGCCCAGCACGAGAACGCGGGTGTTTGCGTCGACGACGGGCGGGAAGCCGCGCTTAGCCGCCAAGGGGGGCGCCTGCGCCATTGGGCGGATCGTTGCGCAGCCAGCCGGTGACGGTCAGGCGCAGCGCGCCGGCATAGGGCGCCACCGGGGCCACGGAATGCTGCTGGGGCACCTTGAACAGGGTCAGGACATTGAAGGCCGGCGCGAAGCCGCGCGCCACGTCGCCGTTGTCGTCGTGGAACAGCAGCTGGCCGCCCCAGTCGGGCCGCCACTCGCGGGTCAGGCCCAGGGTGTAGGCGGCCAGGCGCTCGCCGACGCCGGTGTCGTCGTGCTGCGTGAGAAAGTCGCCAGGGCGATAGCAGGTCGCCTGGCCGTCGATCTTGGTGATCCCCGCCTCGCCGGTGACGGCGGCGCCGAAGGCAATAAACTCTGGGCTGTTCAGGAACACCGTCAAGGCGTGGATCGGATGTCCCGGATCGCGGCCTTCGACATAGGCGTCGATCATCGGATAGCCGAGATAGACATAGGCGAAGCCGTTGCGGGCCTGCACCGTGGCCGCGTGCAGCTTGCCCGCCACGACCTGATCGCCCAGCTCGGCCCGGCGGGCGCGGGTAATGACCTCGGCCCCGCCGCGTTGGTTGGAGCAGATGATGTCCCAGTCGATAGTCTGTTCGAGGATGCCGGCCAGGCGATCGACGACCGCCGGCTCGAACACCTCGGGAATGCGCACGAGGCCGTCGCGCGCATAGGCCTGCGCGAAGACCGCCGGATCCAGCGCCGGATTGAGGCGAAGAACCGGCGGTTCGCTCATGGTCAGCCTTGCTCGCCGAAGACGCGCTTGAAGATCACGTCGACGTTCTTGGTATGATAGCCGTAGTCGAACAGCTCCTCGAGCACGCTGTCCGATAGCGCCTTGGAGACCACCGGATCGGCTTTCAGGAAGTCGATGAACCGGCCTTCGCCGCGCCACACCTTCATCGAGTTGCCCTGCACGGCCGCATAAGCGTCCTCGCGCGACACGCCCTCTTGCGTCAGGGCCAGCATGACGCGCTGCGAGAAGACCAGCCCGCCCAGCTTGTCCAGGTTCTTGGCCATGTTGTCGGGATAGATGTTGAAGCGCTCGATGACGCCGGCCAGGCGGCGCAAGGCGAAGTCGAGGTGGATGGTGGCGTCCGGGCCGATGCCGCGCTCGACCGACGAGTGGCTGATGTCGCGCTCGTGCCAGAGGGCGACGTTCTCCATCGCCGGGACGACGGCCGAGCGGACCAGACGGGCCAGGCCGGTCAGGTTCTCGGTCAGGATCGGGTTGCGCTTGTGCGGCATGGCCGACGAGCCCTTCTGGCCCGGATCGAACGGCTCTTCGGCTTCCAGCACCTCGGTGCGCTGCAGGTGGCGGATCTCGGTGGCGAGGCGCTCGACCGACGAGGCCACGACGCCAAGGGCGGCGAAATAGGCGGCGTGGCGGTCGCGGGGGATCACCTGGGTCGAAACCGGCTCGACGGCCAGGCCCATCTTGTCGGCGACGTGCTGTTCGACCCGCGGATCGACATTGGCGAAGGTGCCGACGGCGCCGGAGATCGCGCAGGTGGCGATCTCGAACTTGGCCATCGCCAGGCGCTCCTTGGCGCGCTGGAATTCGGCGTAGTAGCCGGCCAGCTTCAAGCCGAAGGTGATCGGTTCGGCGTGGATGCCGTGGCTGCGGCCGACGCAGACGGTCATCTTGTGCTCGAACGCCCGGCGCTTCAGCGCGGCCAGGATCAGGTCGACGTCTTCCAGCAAGAGGTCGGTGGCGCGAGACAGCTGCACGGCAAAGCAGGTGTCCAGCACGTCCGAGCTGGTCATGCCCTGGTGCAGGAAGCGGGCCTCGGGGCCGACGATCTCGGCCACATGCGTGAGGAAGGCGATGACGTCGTGCTTGGTGACGCGCTCGATCTCGTCGATGCGGTCGCTGTCCCAGACCGCGTCGCGGCCTTTTTCCCAGATCGTCTCGGCGGCGAGCTTCGGGATGACCCCGATCTCGGCCATGGCGTCGGCGGCGTGGGCCTCGATCTCGAACCAGATCTTGTACTTGGTCTGGCTGGACCAGATGGCGGCGGCTTCGGGGCGGGCGTAGCGGCTGATCATGGGGCGGCCGTTTCGGCCCGACCGCCCCCGGAGTCAAGGGAAGAGGCTTATTACTTACGCCGCTTCGCGCGACTTCATGTGCTTGACCATGCCGATCGCCGCCAGGGCGTAGTGCACGCCGGCCCAGGCGTAGAAGCACAGCGAGACGATGATGCCCTGCTGGCTGGAGAGGGCCAGGGTCGTTCGGCACTGGGCCGCCAGTTCGGACGCCGAGCCCTTGGGGGCGATGCCGCCGGGGCAGGTCGCCGCGAAGCTCTGGCCGCCCTCGACTCCGAACGAGGCCAGCACGCTGTGGATCACGCCGGCGGCGTCGGGCGTGTTGAAGTGGTACTGGGCCAGGTGGTCGATCAGCCAGCCGGTGAAGACCGGCCCGCCGCCCAGGGCGATCAGGTTCAGGAAGAAGAACAGCAGGGCCGTGGCGGTAGCTCGGCGGCGCGGCTCCACCGAGTTCTGGACCACGGCGAAGGTCGGGGCCAGGTACACGTAGTGAAAGATGCCGGGGACCAGCAGGATCATCGCCGTCGCCTGCCAGTCGGTCTGCAGATAGGCGAGGATGTAGATCGGCGTGCAGATGATCAGGCCGATGGCGGGGACCCAGGCGTACCACTTGAAGCTCCGCTTGCCGGCCCAATCGCTCAGGAAGCCGCCGACCAGGGTGCCGATGCCGGCCGAGAAGCCGCCGATCAGGCCGGTGATCAGGCCCACCTGCGCCAGGCCCAGGCCGAAGGCGCGCACGAAGTACGATGGCACGAAGGCGCCCGAACCGTACGAGCCGAACGAGGCGATGGTCACGCCCAGCACCATGTTCAGGACGGGCCACTTGAAGAACAGGACCTTGAAGACCGCCCACAGTTCGGAGAACTCGGTGGCCAGAGAGAAAGCCGGCTTCGGAGCCGGTTCGACCACAAGGTTCTCAGGCTCGATCGGTCGCTCGACGATCTCGGAATGGCCCCGTGGCGGCTCCTTGATCACCAGCTTGACGATCAGGGCCAGGATCACGCCCGGCAGGCCGACGATGACGAAGGCCACGCGCCAGCTGAACTCCTGGGCCAGCCAGCCGCCGGCCACGGCGCCGAACATCGTGCCCAGCGGGATGCCGAACGAGTAGATCGACAGCGCCGAGGCGCGCTTCTTGGGCTCGTAATAGTCGCTGATCAGCGAGTGACTGGGCGGGGAACAGCCGGCCTCGCCGACGCCGACGCCGAAGCGGAACAGGGCTAGTTGGGCGAAGCTCGTCGCCGCTCCGCAGAGGGCGGTGAAGCCGGACCAGACGACCAGCGACAGAGAGATGATGGTCACGCGGTTCCAGCGCTCGGCCAGACGGGCGATCGGAATGCCGAGCAGGGTGTAGAGCAGGGCGAAGTAGAGACCGCCCAGCAAGCCCAGCTGGGTGTCGGTCAGCTTCAGGTCGACCTTAATGGCCTGACCGATGGTGGCGATGATCGTCCGGTCGATGAAGTTGAAGGTGTAGGTGGCCAGCAGCAGCCCCAGCACCGTCGCCTTGTAGCCATTCGAATAAAGCGGCCGTTCGCCGCCGGACGCACGCGCGTCGGCCATCCTGACTCTCTCCCTTCAAACATTTGTTCTAATTCTTTGAAGGGACTGTGACCGAGCGGAAGCCAAAGCGCCAGAGGGGAAATGGAGATCCTCCCCCGCGTCGCGGGGGAGGTGGCCCAAAGGGCCGGAGGGGGCCAGCTCGGCCAATTTCCAGCTCGCCCCCTCAGTCGCTCCGCGACAGCTCCCCCGCGTCGCGGGGGAGCATCTCAGGCGACCATCTCCTCGCGGATGCTCTTGCGGGCGGCCCAGAACAGACCGAAGGCGACAAGGCCCAGCGTCGACGAGACGATCAAAGCCCATCGCACCCCCTGCGCCTCGCCCAGGCCCATGTGGCCGGCCAGCACGTCGCTCAGGAGGCCGACGGCTACCGGCCCCAGGCCCAGGCCGATCAGGTTGATGATCAGCAGCAGCACCGCGGAGGCGGTGGCCCGCATGTGGGGTTCGACGATGCTCTGGGCCGTGGCGTAGACGGGGCCGTACCACAGGGTGGCCAGCAGGGCGTTGATGGATAGAAAGCCGATCGCGTGCATCGGCGCGTCCAGGCTAACGGCGGTGATGAAGATGGGAATGGTCACCAGCGAAGCGATGGCCGGCACCATGACATAGGCCCGCAGGTCGCGGGCCCCCAGGCGATCGGCGAAGACCCCGCCCAGCCAGGCGCCGATGACGCCAGCCGTGCCGCCGATCAGCCCCAGGGCCAGGCCCAGGAAGCCCGCCGACTTGAGGCCGAAGGTCGAGGCCAACTGGGCGATTTCCGGCCCGTGGTTGCGGAAGAAGAACGAGGCGGTGAACGGCGCGTGGCCATAGCCGATGAAGGCCTTGATCGAGGCGGCCAGTGCTACTAGCCAGAAGGTCTTCTTGGTCGCCAGCACCGCAAGGGCGGCGGCGAAGCTGATCTGCGAGCTGGCGCGGGCGGCCATCTCGGCGGCCAGTTTCTTGCGCGGCTCGACCAGGGTGAAGGCCGCGATCAGGGCGAAGATCACGCCCGGCGCGCCCGCCACCATGAAGGCCGCCCGCCAGCCATAGGCGTCGGCGACCAGTCCGCCCATGGCCATGCCGGCCAGGGTGCCCAGCGGCGTGCCGATCGAATAGAAGGCGATGGCGCTGGCCCGCTTCTCGCGCGGCACGTAGTCGGTGATCAGCGAGTGGGCGGGCGGCGTGCAGCCGGCCTCGCCGACGCCCACGCCGATCCGCGCCAGGATCAGCTGCCAGAAGTTCTGGGTGAAGCCGCACAGCACGGTGAACGCGCTCCACGCGGCCACCGAGGCGCCGATGATGAAGGGCCGGTTCCTGGTCTCGGCGAGGCGGGCGATCGGGATGCCGAGGACGGTGTAGAAGATGGCGAAGGCCAGGCCCGTCATCATGCCCAGCTGCCAGTCGGCCAGGCCAAGGTCGCGCTTGATTGGCTCGGCCAGGATGTTGACCACCTGCCGATCCAGGAAGTTCAGGGTGTAGATGATCAGCAGCACCCATAGGGCGTAACGGCGATAGCCCGTCGAAACGGGATTGATGACCGGCGACGGTACGTCCGCCATGAGCGCTCTCCCTCGAACAGTTGTTCTAATCGTTGAGGCCACCTTAGACGCAGGGTAAGCCGGGCGGCAATCGCATCAGGGAGCGCGCGCCATGGAACTCGTGATCGGCACCAAGCGGTGGTCCAGCTGGTCGTTGCGGCCGTGGCTGGCGCTGAAGCGCACCGGCGCGCCGTTCCGGGAGATCGAGGTCCAACTGCGCCAGGGTGCGGCCAGCGACGCGGCCATCGCCGAGCACTCGCCGAGCCGGCAGGTGCCGGTGCTGAAGGCCGGCGACCTGACCATCTGGGACTCGCTGGCCATCTGCGAGTACCTGGCCGAGACCTATCCCGAGGCCAAGCTTTGGCCGGCCGACCCGGTCGTGCGCGCCCTGGGACGCTCGGCGGCGGCCGAGATGCATGGCGGCTTCCAGGCTCTGCGCGGCGAGTGCGCGATGGCGCTGGAAGAGGAACCGCGCGCGGTCGACATCTCCGAGGCCACCCAGAAGAACGTCCGCACGATCGTCGAGCGCTGGAACCAGTTGCTGTCGCGGTCCGGCGGGCCGTTCCTGCTGGGCGAATGGTCGATCGCCGATGCCTTCTACACCCCGGTGGCGACGCGCTTCCGCACCTATGGCATCAAGCTTTCGGAGTATGGCGATAACGGACCGGCGGCAGCCTATGCCGAGCGCCTGCTGGCGACGCCGGAGTTCCTGGAATGGGAGCGCGCGTCGCTGGCCTAGTCTTCGCGCCGGCGGGCCAGTTCGGCGCGGATCAGCGCTTGAATGTCCATGCCGAAGATCGTCAGTCCGTCGATCCTGGCGTCATCTATCGTAACGCCGCTGAGATTGACGTTGCTGAGGCTGGCAGTCGACAGGTCGACATCCGTGAATGTCGCGCCAGCCAGGCGGCAGTTCGCGAAGGCGGCGCCCGACAGGTCACGGTTCTCGAAGCGCGTGGCCTCTGCGGGTTCGTGCGGCTGGCCGACGTCGATGCGGTTGCCATCCGGGTCGGCGAAGACGAAGGCCCTCAGGCCGTAGTCCTTGTCGGCTAGCGACTTGATGATCCGCGCGCCGGCCGCAATCAGGACCTCATGCAGGGCGTCGACATCGTCGACCATCAGGTGGGCGACATTGGTGGTCGAGGGCTTGTGGTCCCGGACCAGGCTCAAATGCAGTTCCGCCCCGTCCTTCTCCAGGATCATGAAGCCGACCGGATCGCCGTTTTCGAAGGTCTTCGTAAAGCCCAGGATGTCGCAATAGAAGGCGCAGGCGGCCTGGATGTCGCGCGTGAAGGCCGACGCGGCCAGACGGCCGAACCGGATGTTCGAGTTCGAGGAAGTCATCGCTCGCGAGTTCCCTGTGGAAAGGGCAGGGGCGGCGGTGCGCGTACCCGATGTGGAGCGGTGTCCAGCTCCGACCCTGCCACAGGGAAACCGACAGTTCTAGAGACCCGCGGGCAAGCCGTTGGTGACGGGCGGCGGCTTGCAGCGGCCGGCGCGGGCCTGGACCACGTAGAACAGCGCGCGGCCCTGGGCGAAGCTGCTGTGTTCGGCGAGCGGATTGGTCGGCTGGCCGGTGGTCAGGCTCAGGGCCTGCTCGCCGCTGTTGGCGGTTTGGCCCAGCGAGGCCTGATTCCAGCGGCTCAGCACCGGGGCGCAGGCGGCCACGACCGCCTCGGCCACGATCTCGGCGCCGTCCTTTGAGCCGGCCAGGCTGTAGGCCCAGCGGCGGGCGCACTCGTCGACCGGCGTCGACGGATCCGAGGCCGCCGCAGCGCCGGGACCGGCGTTGTTGCGGAAGTCGGCGCAGATCTTCGGGTTGGACATGGCCTCATGCCCGTTTTCACAGGCGGCCAGGGCGAGGGTGGCGAGGGCCAGGGCGGCCATCACGGGCTGGCGGATCATCGTTTTGATTTCCGGATTTCTAGCGGGGGCAGATCTGGACCGGGCGCTGGGCCAGGCGGCCGCGCTCGTCGTAGTAGGAGACTGTCGCGTTGCGGCACGTCCCGCCGGCCGGCGCGGAAACCTGCTGGAAAGTCCCGTCGCGGACTTCGCCGGTGGCGACCGGGTTGCCCATGTGGTCGTAATAGACTTGGCGGACCGGCGCGGGCCGCGCAGGCGCCGGCGAGGCGGCGCGATAGCTGGAGCCGGAGCTGTAATAGGCCGTGCGGGTGCGACAGCCGCTCTTGCCGACTTCGCGGCCGACCAGGGCGCCGCCGACACCGCCGACCAGCAGACCGCCGCCGCCCTTGGAGATGGCGTTGCCGACCAGAGCGCCGCCCAGGCCGCCGATGATGGTTCCTGTGGCCTTGCGGCTGCGGCAGGTGGCGGCGTCGGCGTCCGTGGGCGCCAGCGTCGCGGGAAGGGCGATGGCGCCGAGGGCCAGGCCGATGATGACGAGACGGGTCATGTGAACTTCGCTTTGGTGAAGGTCCCTCGGGCTTCACAACGCGTCTCGTGGGCAGAAGGATGCGCGAACGGCGGGATGTCGACTTATCGCCCGCCGTTCACGTCTCGCTCCGCTAGGCCTTGCGCGCCTCGCGCCCGGCTCGAACCGCCGAGGCCAACTGGTCGAGCAGGGTCACCGAGGTCGCCCAGTCGACGCAGGCGTCCGTGACCGACTGGCCGTAGGTCAGGGACTGGCCGGGGACGATGTCCTGACGGCCGGCGACAAGGTTGCTCTCGATCATCACGCCCATGATCGGCGAGGTCCCGGTCGCCACCTGGGCGCAGACGTCGGCGACGACGGCCGGCTGGTTCTCGTGGTTCTTACCGCTGTTGGCGTGGCTGACATCGACCATGATCCGGGCCGGCATGCCGGCCTTGGCCACGGCTTGCGCGGCGGCGGCCACGCTGGCGGCGTCATAGTTCGGCGTCTTGCCGCCGCGCAGAACGACGTGGCAGTCGTCATTGCCGGTCGTGGTGGCGATGGCGGCGCGGCCCTCCTTGGTCACGGCCAGGAAATGGTGCGGCTGAGAGGCGGCGGTGACCGCGTCGACCGCGACCTTGACGTCGCCATTGGTGCCGTTCTTGAAGCCGACCGGGCAGGAGAGGCCGGAGGCCATCTCGCGGTGGATCTGGCTCTCGGTCGTGCGGGCGCCGATCGCGCCCCAGGCCACCAGGTCGGCTATGTATTGCGGGGTGGTGACGTCCAGGAACTCGCAGGCCGTCGGCAGGCCCTGGGCGCTAATGTCCAGCAGCACTCGGCGCGCCAGGCGCAGGCCCTCATTGATCCGGAAGCCGCCGTCCAGGTCCGGATCGTTGATCAGGCCCTTCCAGCCCACCGTGGTGCGTGGCTTTTCGAAATAGACCCGCATGATCACTTCCAACTCGCCGGCGTGGCGCTCGCGTTCGGCGGCCAGGCGCTGGGCATAGTCGAGGGCCGCCTTCGGGTCGTGTATGGAGCAGGGGCCGATCACCACCACCAGGCGGTCGTCGCGGCCATGCAGGATCTCGTGGACGGCCGTGCGCGCGTCGCCGACGATCTCGGCGATCGACGAGCTGGCTGGCGCCTCGCCGATCACCTGGGCGGGCGGGCTGAGGGTCTGCAGCTTTTCAATGCGCAGGTCGTCAGTGGGGACCGGCAGCGAGACGAGATGGGCGGCGGTCGAGGAAGGCATGGCGTACTCCGGAAGATCTGGCGAGGTCCGGCGGCCATGGAAAAAAGCCGCCCGGGGAACCCCTGGCGGCTGGTGAAGGTGTTCTTGGTGGCCTGATGTCAGGCCGAACGAAACCCTCCCGGCGCCAGAGGCGTCGGATAGCTAAAATACCAAAACAGCTGTTGGCTGGCGGCGAGGGTCATCACGGCAAGCCTAGCGTCGCCTTTCGCGCCTGTCACCCCCGATAAACAGCCCCCGCGACCGATCGTCCCGGATTCACGATTAATCGGGATTCACCAAGCCTCGCGACCCCGCCTTAACCATCCGCCGGCATCCTGTATCGAAACGGGATTAGGAGACGGCCGCATGGGCCAGCACGTGGAGACCCTGGTGATCGGCGCCGGCCCTGCCGGCCTGACGACCGCCTACACCCTGGCCAAGGCCGGCCGCGCCGTGACCGTGCTGGAGATGGACCCGACCTATGTCGGCGGCATCAGCCGGACCGTGGACTACAAGGGCTTCAAGTTCGACATCGGCGGC
Source organism: Caulobacter sp. FWC2 (assembly GCF_002742625.1). Taxonomy (NCBI): domain Bacteria; kingdom Pseudomonadati; phylum Pseudomonadota; class Alphaproteobacteria; order Caulobacterales; family Caulobacteraceae; genus Caulobacter; species Caulobacter sp. FWC2. The sequence goes on along the minus strand of NZ_PEBF01000001.1, from coordinate 3,771,461 downwards.
CACCGCTTCTTCTCGAAAAGCAAGGAGATCGTCGACCTCTGGAACGAGATCCTGCCCGATGATTTCATCGACCGGCCGCGCCTGTCGCGCATCTATTACCGCGAGAAGTTCTACGCCTACCCGCTGAAGGCCTTCGAGGCGCTCGCGAACCTGGGCGTCTGGACGGCGACCAAGTGCATGGCCTCTTTCGGCTGGGCCAAGCTGAACCCGATCGCGGCGCCGACCACCTTCCACCAGTGGGTCCGCAACCAGTTCGGCGAGAAGCTGTTCTCGATCTTCTTCAAGACCTACACCGAGAAGGTGTGGGGCATGAGCTGCGACGAGATCTCGGCCGACTGGGCCAGCCAGCGCATCAAGGGTCTGGACCTGGCCTCGGCCATCATCGACGGCCTCAAGCGCTCGCTCGGCGTCAAGGCCAAGATGGGTGAGGGCGCGCCCAAGACCCTGATCGAGAGCTTCCGCTATCCCCGCAAGGGCCCCGGCATGATGTGGGAAGCCTGCGCCCGCAAGGTCACCGCCCTGGGCGGGCAGGTTCGCATGGGCCGCAAGGTCGACGGCCTGCACTACGACAAGCTTGCCAAGATCTGGACCGTCAGCGTCTCCTGCGCCGACGGCAAGAAGGAAATCTACACGGCCGACGACGTCGTCTCGTCCGCGCCGATCCGTGAACTGATGCAGTCGGTCAGCCCGACCCCCATCAGCGTCTTCCACGCCGGCGAACTGATGTACCGCGACTTCCTGACCGTGGTGCTGATCGGCAAGCCGCAGAAGGAGCTGCCGGACAACTGGATCTACATCCACGATCCGTCGGTGAAGGTCGGCCGTGTGCAGAACTTCCGCTCGTGGTCGCCCGAGATGATCCCCGACGGCGTCTCGACCTGCCTGGGTCTCGAATATTTCTGTTTCGAGGGCGACGGCCTGTGGGTCACTTTGGACGAGGATCTGGTCGCCCAGGCCAAGCGCGAGATCGCCAAGATCGGCCTGATGGATCCGGCGGACGTCTACGACGCCTGCGTGGTGCGCCAGCACAAGGCCTATCCGGTCTATGACGACGCCTATGCCGAGCACATCAAGATGATCCGTCTGGATCTGAAGATGCACTTCCCGGGCCTGCACCTCGTCGGCCGCAACGGCATGCACAAGTACAACAACCAGGACCACGCCATGATGACCGGCCTGCTGACGGCCGAGAACATCATCGCCGGCGAGACCCTGCACGACGTGTGGGAGGTCAATGAGGACGCTGAGTACGGCGAGGCCGGCGTCTCCGGCGCCCGCGAGGCCCTGCGCAGCGAACGCCTGGTTCCCACCAAGGTCGCCGCCTGATCATGATCCGGCTCTGGCGGCTTCTGCCTGAAGGGCTGCAGGAACTGGCGCTGTACGGCCTAGCCAGCGCCCTTGCGCTGGGGCTGGACTGGGGCCTGCTGCTGGCGCTGACGGCGCTGGGCGTGAACTATCTCGTGGCTTCGGCGACGGGGTTCGTCAGCGGCATGGCCGCGACCTATCTGCTGTCGGTCTCGATGGTGTTTCGCCACCGCCCGGTCGCTGACCGCCGGCGCGAGTTCGTCGGCTTCGTCGGCGTGGGTCTGGCCGGTCTGGTTCTGACTCAAGGCCTGATGGCCCTGTGGGTCGAGGCGCTGCACCTGAGCCCCGGCCTGGCCAAAATCCCGACCGCCGGGATCGTCTTCGTATTCAACTTCACCGTCCGCCGGGCGCTGCTGTTCAAGGCTCCCAAAAGCCTTGCGGGCGTCAATTCCGTCGAACCGTGAGCCAGCTGAAGAACCTCGCCGATAGCCGCTGGCTGGGCTGGCTGGCCGCCTTTGGGCTGTTCCTGCTGAGCCGTCCCTATCTCGGCATCCACCACGACGGCCGCCTCTACGTGGCCGACGCCCTGGCCAAGCTGGATCCGGCCGGCGTCGGGCGGGACCTGATGTTCGTCCACGACGGGCAGTTTGGCTTCAGCCTCTACACGCCGATGCTGGCGCGCCTGATCGCCCTGCTGGGCCTGTCGGGCGCGACGATGGCGATCGTGCTTGTGACCTTGACGCTGTGGTTCGCGGCGGCGGCGCTGATGGTCGAGCGCTTCCTGGCCGACCGGTCGCCGGGCCTGCGCTGGGCGGCGCTGGTCTTCTTGGTCGCCTTGCCGGCGCTGTACGGCCCGATGAACGTCATCGGCTTCGGCGAGGCCTATGCCACGCCGCGCGGCCTGGTCGAGGCTGCGGGTCTGGCCGGCATGGCCGCCTATCTGTCCGGTCGGCGTTGGCTGGGCCTTGGGCTCTGCGTCGTCGGCATGCTGTTCCATCCGATCATGGGCCTGTGCTCGGCCGCCGCGATCGGCATTGCGCTGTGCTTCGAGGATCGCCGCTGGCTGTGGGCCGCCTTGGTGGGCGCCGGCGTCGTCATGGCGGCGGGTCTGGCGCATCTGCCGGTCGCCGACCGCCTGATCACCCTCATGGATCCGGCCTGGCGCGCGGTGGTCGAGGCTCGCAGCCCGTTCCTGTTCCCGTCGCTCTGGCCGATCGAGGCCTGGAGTCGCCTGGCCGTGCAGGCCTGTACGGTCGCGGGGGCGGCGCTCCTGCTGCAAGGCGCTTCGCGTCGCCTGGCGCTGGGGGCGCTGATCGCCGGTCTGGTCGGAGTCGCCATGGTCGCGGTGCTGGGCGACCGACTATCTTTGATCCTGTTCCTGCAGGTCCAGAGCTGGCGCACGCTGCAGCCGCTGGCCGTGCTGGCCCTGGCGTGTCTGGCGCTGCTCAGCGCCGAACTGCCCCGGCGTGGACCGGTCGGTTTGCTCGGTCTGGCCCTGATCGGCATGGCGTGGATGGTCCGCGACGTAGGCGCGTTCGGCTTGCTGGTCGCGCCGATCGGCGTGTTGTTCGCGGCCGTGGGTGACAAGGCGCGCTTCGGTCGTCCGGACCTGATCTCGGCGGCGGCCGTGGGGCTGATCGCTACGACCGTGGTCGCCTGCGCCGCGCTGACAGGCTCTGGACTCGTCGCCGAGTTCGCCAGGACAGGAGCCTATAGCCAGAACGCCTTCTGGTTCAGCGACGTCCCGGCCTTGATCATCGCCGTCTGCTTCGGCGTCTGGCTCGCGCGGGGTTGGACCTCGCCGCCCGCGATCGTCCGTGTCCTTGGCGCCGTCGTGATCGGGCTGCTTGCCGTTCTGCTCTGGGACGACCGCTCGGCCTATGTCCGTGATCGCGACGCGGGCAGGGATCCCGCGCTGGTCGCCATGACCGCATCACGGCCTGGCGCGGTGCTGTGGCTGTCGGGCGATGTCGAGCCGTGGCTGCTGATGGGCCGGCCGAACTGGTTCAGCCCGGTGCAGAGCGCCGGCGTGGTATTCTCCGAACCTCTCGCGCTGGAGCTCTGGCGGCGCGCCGGGCGTCTGGAGAAGGCGCGCCTCATGGGGCGCGACTCCATCAGGCCACTGACCGTCGCCGCCTCGCGCGCGCCGCCGCCGAGCCTGGAGAAGGTCCGCGCCTTCTGCGCCGCGCCCGACGCCCCGGCTTGGATCATCTGGCCCCGATGGAATGATCAGCCGCTATCCCCGGGCCTTGCCGCACGCGACTGGACGCCCAAGGCGTCGTTCCACGCCGACCTGGACGGCCGCCGGATGACCGCCGAGCGTTACGCCGTGATTCCCTGCGCCGGCGACTGACCCGCCTCGACGGCCTCGCGGGGCGTCTTCAGGCGGTCGATGCTCCAGCCGATGAAGTGCACCAGCGCGTCGGCCAGGCCGACCATCGCCGCCAGCACGAAGACGCTGGAAATCAGAAGAACCATCAGAGCCGACATAGGAAACTCCCACTTCGCAGGATCAAGCGACAGAAGGGCGGAGCGGTTCCTGTTGTCGCGCCCTCAAGCGCGGAAAAATTTGGCTTGTGGTTGACAACGTTGTCACGCTTCCTGTGAATGGCGCGTCCGCGCAAAGACGGATTCCACGAATAAACGTCACTAGGGAGTGGTGAAGTGATTGCGTTGAAATACAGCCTTGAGGGCGCCGTCCGATGACCGACGCCGCGATCGCGAAAACCACGACCAAAGACGTAGGCAAGGGCGGGGGCGTCAAGCTCGCCGTAGTCTACGTGACCTGCCTGTTCTTTATCTGGGCGCTCGTCACCAACCTGCTCGACCCGCTGCTGAAGACCTTCAAGACGGTCTTCACCCTGAGCCCCGTCGAGGCCAGCCTGACGGGCTTCGCCTTCTTCATCGCCTACGGGATCATGTCGCTGCCGTCGGCCGCGTTCCTGTCCAAGCTCGGCTACGCCAAGTCGGTCATGGTCGGCCTGGGCAGCATCGTCGCGGGCTGTTTCATCGCAATCGCGGCGGCCAAGCTGCACACCTTCGGCGTCTTCCTGGTCGGCCTGTTCGTGATGGCCTCGGGCGTGACCCTGCTGCAGGTGGCGGCCAATCCGCTGATCGCCTCGATGGGCAAGCCCGACGAGGCGTCGTTCCGACTGAACCTGTCGCAAGCGTTCAACTCGCTGGGCGCGGCATGCGGCCTGTGGTTCGGCGCCAACTTCCTGCTCAAGGGCGAGATCTTCACCAAGGGCGTGGTGATCACCCAGGCCATGCGCGAGCAGGCCCTGGGCTTCGTCTCGAACGTCTATCTCGTGATCGGCATTGGCCTGGCCCTGTTCATCCTGCTGATCTTCCTGGTCCGCCAGAAGATCACCGATGCGGCGCCGAAGACCGGCCAACTGGTCAATCCGTTCACCGCCCTGACCTCGAAGTGGGCGAACCTGGGCGCGATCGGCATCTTCCTCTATGTTGGCGCCGAGGTGGCGATCTCGCTGCACCTGCTGCTGTTCCTGGAGCAGTCGCGCATTCTGGACATCCCGTCCGAGCAGGCCGGCAAGCTGACGACCTTCTACATGGTGTTCGCCATGATCGGCCGCTTCGCCGGCTCGGCCATGCTGAAGACGATCAAGGACTACGCCCTGCTTACCGCCGTGGCCGTCGGCGCCATCGCGCTGTGCCTGGTCGTCATCCTGACCAAGGACATGACCCCCACGGCGCACACCGGCACGGTGAACCTGCTGCTGGCCTCGGCCCCGATGACGTCGGGTCTGATCCCGGCCTTCGCGGCCCTGCTGATCGGCCTGTTCAACTCGATCATGTTCCCGACGATCTTCACCCTGACCCTGCAACGGTCCTCGGCGCCGACCTCGGCGACCTCGGGCCTGCTGTGCATGGCCATCGTGGGCGGCGCCTTCCTGCCGCTGGCCTTCGCCAAGATCGAGGAGCTGACCGGCTCGATCTCGATGGGCTTCATCGCCCCGCTGGTCTGCTACGTCTACGTCCTGTGGTTCGCGATCGTCGCCAAGAAGGCCCCGACCCACGAGATTCAGGAAGGCGTGGCCGGCGGCCACTAGGTCGCCGCTACTTTTCCGAACAGAACCACCTGCAAGCCCCCCGGGAAGCGCGGCTTCCCGGGGTTCTTTTTGTCTTCAGCCCGGGGATGTGACTGCCGCGTCTTTAGGCACAGGCTCCGTTTCAGTTTTCCTGGGGGCGGCTACCGGAAAACCTCGCTCGCAATTCCCATCACGCGGCACGACATTCCGTCCTCAATATCGTCGAGGATCGCGCATGGCCGTCGCCCAGCCGAAGAGCAGCCGTTTCATCAGCGGGTTCGGAGTCCAGGTGCTGGCCGCCATGGTGGTCGGCCTGGGTTTGGGCTTGCTGGCCCGCAACCTGGGGCCGGACGAGGGGCAGGCGGGCTATGCCCTGGCCGAGACCCTGCATCAGGTCGGCTCGATCTTCGTCCAGCTGCTGCGCACCCTGGTGCCGCCGCTAGTGTTCACCGCCATCGTCGCCTCGATCGCCAATATCGCCCAGTTGCAGAACGCCGCCCGCCTGGTCTGGCGGACGCTGTTCTGGTTCGCGGTCACCGCCCTGATCGCCGTGCTGATCGGCATCGCCCTGGGCCTGATCCTGCAGCCGGGCCTGCACACCACCGTCGCGGCCGCCGCCGCCAAGGCGCCCAAGACCCACGGCTCGTGGCTGGACTTCCTGACCGGCCTGGTCCCTGGAAACATCCTGGGCCTGGCCGCCTCGACCAAGATTTCGGACGCAGGCGCAGCCACCACCTCGCTGTCGTTCAACGTTCTGCAGATCGTGGTCATCTCGCTGGTGACTGGCGTCGCGGCCCTGAGGGTCGGCGAGGCGGGCGAGGCCTTTCTGAAGTTCAACGCCTCGGCCCTGGCGATCGTGCGCAAGGTGCTGTGGTGGGTGATCCGCCTGACGCCGATCGGCACCGTCGGCCTGTTCGGCAACGCCGTGGCGCAGTACGGCTGGACGACGCTCGGCCAGCTCGGCGCCTTCACCGGCGCGATCTACATCGGTCTCGGGCTGGTGTTGCTGGTCGTCTATCCGACGATCCTGGCGCTGAACGGCCTCAACCCCGTGAAGTTCTTCCAGGGCGCGTGGCCGGCGATCCAGCTGGGCTTCGTTTCGCGCTCGTCGATCGGCACCCTGCCGGTGACCGAGGCGGTGACCGAGACCAGCCTGGGCGTGCCGCGCGCCTACGCCGCCTTCGCCGTACCGTTCGGCGCGACCACAAAGATGGACGGCTGCGCGGCCATCTATCCGGCGATCTCCGCGATCTTCGTGGCGCAGTTCTTCGGCGTGCACCTGGCCCTGTCGGACTATTTCCTGATCGTCTTCGTCTCGGTGATCGGTTCGGCCGCCACGGCGGGCCTGACCGGCGCGACGGTGATGCTGACCCTGACCCTGTCGACCTTGGGCCTGCCGCTGGAAGGCGTGGGCCTGCTGCTGGCCATCGACCCCATCCTGGACATGGGCCGCACCGCCGTGAACGTGGCGGGTCAAGTGCTGGTCCCGACCATCGTGGCCAAGCGCGAGGGGATCCTGGATCTCGAGGTCTACAACACCGCTCGCGTTCCGGCCGAGACGGTGCTGCACCCCGCCGAATAGGCGAGCGCTGTTGCGCTGGGAAGCTTTAGCGGCAATTTTGCCGGCCTCGTAAAGCGTCCCCGGGGGATTCCATGGCTTTGAAGACGACGAACGGCGGCCCGCAGGGGCCGAACCGGCGCGCCTTCCTGTCCAGCGCCGCGGCCCTGATGGGCCTGGCCGTTTCCGCCCCCCGCGCCTTCGCCCGGGCGTCGGATCGCGTCGAGGGGCTGCTGGCCCAGATGACGATCGAGGAGAAGGCCGGCCAGCTGTCGTGCTTCGCCGACATGATCCGGCCGCCGATCGGCGACATGAATCCGCTGGTCAATATCCGTAACGCCGAGATCCTGCTGGCCGAGGTGAGGGCGGGCCGGATCGGGGCGCTGTTCAACGGGGTTGGGGCCCAGGCCGCGCGCGACACCCAGAAGGCCGCGGTCGAAGACTCGCGCCTGAAGATCCCGCTGCTATTCGCGGCCGACGTGGTCCACGGCTTCCGCACCGTGTTCCCGATCCCGCTGGGCGAGACCGCCAGCTTCGACCCGCACCTGGCCGAGCGCACCGCCCGCGCCACGGCGATGGAGGCCACCGCCTCGGGCCTGCACTGGACTTTCGCGCCGATGGTGGACGTCGCCCGGGATCAGCGCTGGGGCCGGGTCGCGGAGGGCGCCGGCGAGGACACCTATCTCGGCGAGATGATGGCCGCCGCCCGCGTGCGCGGCTTCCAGGGCAAGGATCTCAAGGCCGACGACAGCATGCTGGCCACGCCCAAGCATTTCGCCGCCTACGGCGCGGTGATGGCGGGGATGGAGTACAATTCGGTCGAGGTCTCCGAGGCCGCCCTGCGCGAGGTGCACCTGCCGCCGTTCCAGGCCGCCTTCGCGGCCGGCGCCCTGACCACCATGTCGGCCTTCAACGACGTCAACGGCGTCCCGGCGACGGCCAACAGGAGGCTGCTGACCGACATCCTGCGCGGGGAGTGGGGCTTCAAGGGCGTGGTGGTCTCGGACTACACGGCCGATCAGGAGCTGGTGGCCCACGGCTACGCCGCCGACGACCGCGACGCCGCGCGCCTGGCCATCCTGGCCGGGGTCGACATGAGCATGCAGAGCGGCCTCTACAATCGCTACCTGCCGGAACTGGTCGCCTCAGGCGCGGTGCCGATGGCCACGGTCGACGCGGCCGTGCGCCGGGTTCTGGCCCTGAAGGAAGCGATCGGCCTTTTCGACAATCCCTACCGCTCGCTGGACCCGCGCGACGAGGCGGCCCGCACCGCCACGCCCGCCCTGCGCGCGCTTAGTCGCGAGGCCGGCGCGCGCTCAATCGTGCTCCTGAAGAACGATCGCGCCCTCCTGCCCCTGCCCAAGGCTGGCAAGCGGCTGGCCTTGATTGGTCCGTTCGCGGATGACCGCGATAACGTGTTGGGCGCCTGGGGCGGCTTCTTCGCCGATCGTCGCCTGAACGTGGACCTCGCCAACGGTGTCCGCGCCCAGCTGGCCGATCCGGGAAGTCTGCTCGTTGAGCGCGGTTGCGAGGTCGAGACTACCATCGCCGACGGCTTCGAACGCGCCGTCGCCGCCGCACAGGCCGCGGACATCGTCCTACTGGCCATCGGCGAAAGTCAGGACATGACGGGCGAGGCCAAGTCGCGCACCGACATCCGCATCCCGCCGGTGCAGCAGCGCCTGGCCGAAGCGATCGCCGCCACCGGCAAGCCCGTCATCGTCCTGCTGCGCCACGGCCGCGCCATCCAGCTTGAGGGCGTGGTCCGCGACGCCCCCGCGATCCTGGCGACCTGGTTCCTGGGCAGCGAGATGGGCAATGCCGTCGCCGACGTGCTGTTCGGAGTCGTGAACCCCTCGGGCCGATTGCCGGTCAGCTTCCCGATCGACAGCGGCCAAGAGCCGTTCTTCTACAACGGCCGTACTACGGGGCGCCCGGCTCCGGCCGATCCGAATGGCCAGGAGTACAAGGCGCGGTGGCGCTCGATCCGCAACGATGCGCTCTATCCGTTCGGCTTCGGGCTCAGCTACACGCGCTTCGACGTCACCGACATGAAGCTCTCGACGGCGCGGCTGGGCTGGACCGACACGCTGCATGTGACCGCCAAGGTCAAGAACAGCGGCAATCTGCACGGCGACCACGTCGTCCAGCTCTATATCCGGGATAAGGTCGCCAGCCGCACCCGGCCGGTGCGCGAGCTGAAGGGCTTCCAGCGCGTCTCCCTGGCGCCGGGCGCCGAGCGCGAGGTCCGGTTCGATCTGAAGCGCGAGAACCTGATGTTCGTCGGCGACAACGACTACTGGGTCGTCGAGCCGGGGATGTTCGACGTCTGGCTGGCCAATTCGTCGGTCGACGGCCTGATGGCCAGCTTCGAGCTTCTGGCCGCCGGGCAGGGGTGAACCCGAATCGGCGCTGTTAGGAATTGAGGCGTGAATCGGGCCATCGCCTCGCTTCGAGGCGTCCGCGTTAAGTGCGCGCTAAGCTAAATCTTGGCTGCTCAGGTGCTGTGAACGGACGATGCAGGGACAGGCCAAGGCCTTGTCCTATAAGGCTTATGGCCGATCCGAGCACTCGGAAATAAAGGTCCGCGTGAACACACGCATGGCAGGTATTACGCTGCGTCGGCATGTCTCGTTGAAAGGACTTGGAAAGGAAATATGGTTACCGGAATCAAGCCATAGTTGGGCTTGTTGCGGGGCGCTTGATTTTGGGGGGCGTCTCCATGGTTTGCGTCGTGCGCGCGAAAGCGCGTGTCGGCCCAGCAAGGATGGATGAATGTCGATCTCGAGCCTTTCTGCAGCGCAGATCTCGAACCTCTCGGTCACGGCGATCCAGGGGCTGTCCACGACGGACATCCAGTCGCTCAACGGCTCGCAGATCGCCGCGATCAGCGCGACGGGGATCGGCGCGCTCGCCGACACCCAGGTCGCCGCGCTCAGCACGACCCAGGTCAAGGCTCTCACGACAACCCAGATCCCGAAGTTCGCGACTTCGGTGGTCTTCGACGTCACCCAGCTGACGCAGCTCTCGACCAACCAGGTTTCGGCGCTCACCTCGACCCAGCTGGCGGCCCTCGACACCTCGCACATCGCCAGCCTCGGCTCGACCCAGATCGGCGCCCTCTCGGCGACCAACTTCTCGGGCCTGGTCGGCACCCAGATCGCCGCGCTTAGCCAGGACCAGATCAAGGGCGTCAGCGTCGTCCAGGCCAAGAGCCTGAGCGTCGGCGACATCGGCGAGCTGGTGGGCACCCAGATCGCCGCCCTTGGCGTCGATCGCGTCGCGGCGCTGTCGACGACCAACGTGTCGGCGCTGGACGCCACCCAGATGGGGTCGGTGACCACCACCCAGGTCGCCGGCCTGACGGCGGCGCAGATCAAGGGCCTGACCACCACTGACGTCGGCGAGATGTCGACGACGCAGGTCGGCGCTCTGTCGGCCGCTCAACTCGGCGCGCTGACCACGGGCGCGTTCTCTGCCCTGGCGGCCACCCAGATGGCCGTGCTGACGGCGACGCAGCTCAAGGGCGTCACCAACGACCAGATCAAGGCCATGACGGGCACCGACATCGGTGAGCTGTCCTCGACCCAGGTCGGCGGCCTCAGCGCTGGTCAGCTCGGCGCCCTGACCACGGGTCAGGCCGCGACGCTGTCGACCGACCAGATCGCGATCCTGGCCTCGACCCAGATCGCGGCCCTGTCGACCTCCGCCCTCTCGGCCCTGGATGCGACCCAGGTCGGCGGGCTGAACGAAAATCAGATCAAGGGCCTGACGGTCCAGCAGATGTCCGCCCTGAGTGTCAGCGACGTCGGCGAGCTGAGCTCCACGCAGGTCGGGTACCTGAGCGCGACCCAGCTGGGCGCGCTGACCACGGGCGCGTTCTCGGCCCTGGACGCCACGCAGGTGGCGGCCCTGTCGACGAGCCAGATCAAGGGTCTGACGGCCAACCAGCTGAAGGCCCTGACGACCACCGATATCGGCGAGCTGACGACGACCCAGATCGGCTCCCTGGCGACCAGCCAGTTGGCCGCCATCACCTCCACCAACATCTCGGCCCTGGCCGACACCCAGGTGGCGGCGCTGACGACGACCCAGATCAAGGGTCTGACGGCCGACCAGCTGAAGGGTCTGAGCGTCACGGACGTCGGCGAGCTGTCCACGACCCAGGTCGAGGCCCTGCTGCCCAGCCAGGTGGGTTCGCTGACGGCGGCCGCGTTCTCGGCCTTGGCCGATACCCAGGTCGCCAGGCTGAACAGCAGCCAGATCGCCGGCATCAGCGCGACCCAGATCCGCGGCATGACGGTCACCGACATCGGTGAACTGTCGTCGACCCAGATCGGCGGCCTGACGAGCGCTCAACTGGGCGTGCTGGCCACCACCCAAGCGCAGGCGCTGACGACCACCCAGATCGGCGGCCTCACCTCGACCCAGCTGGGCGCGGTCAGCACGACCAACCTGACGCTCATGGACGCCACGCAACTGGGCGCCCTGTCGACGACGCAGCTGAAGGGCCTGACCGCCCAGCAGGTGGGCGCCCTGACGGTGACCAATGTCGGCAATCTGGCCGACACCCAGATCGGCGGCCTCTCGTCGACCCAGCTGGGCGCGATCTCGACGACCAGCTTCTCGTCGTTGAACGCCACCCAGGTCGCGCTGATCAACGAGACCCAGATCAAGGGCCTGACCGCCAATCAGATCAAGGCGCTGACGACCACCGATGTCGGCGAACTGTCGACCACCCAGGTCGCCTCCCTGACGACCGCCCAGCTGGGCGCGATGTCCACGACCAACCTTTCGGCGCTCAACGCCAACCAGATGGCCGCCCTGACCGAGACCCAGGTAAAGGGTCTGACGGCCGATCAGCTGAAGAACCTGACGACCACCGACATCGGCGAACTGACCACCACCCAGGTCAAGGCGCTGAGCGCCGACCAGATCAAGAACCTGAGCACGGCCGCCGTCTCGGCGATGGTCGACACCCAGGTCGCGGTGCTGAGCAGCACGCAGGTGAGGGGTCTGTCCGCGGCCCAGCTGCAGGCCATGACGGCCAGCGACATCGCCGAGCTGGCCGACACGCAGATCGGCGCCCTGGCGACCTCGCAGCTGTCGGCTCTGAACCTTACCAACGTGAAGAGCCTTTCGACGGCTCAATTGGGCCAGCTGACCGCTACCCAGGTTGGCTCGCTGTCAGCGACGAACTTCGCGGCCCTGGACGCCACGCAGGTCGGCTCGCTGACCGAGAGCCAGGTGAAAGGCCTGACCAGCGCCCAGTTGGCGGCCTTGACGGCCTCCGACATCGGCGAGCTGGCCACGACCCAGATCAGCGCCCTGAGCGCGGCCCAGGTCGGCTCCCTGACGGCGACGGCTTTCACCGCGCTGAACGCGAACCAGACGGCGGCCCTGACGACCACGCAGATGAAGGGGATTACCGCTTCGCAGCTGAAGGCTCTGTCGACGACCGACATCGGCGACCTGGCCGACACCCAGATCGGCGCCCTGACGGCGACCCAGCTGGGCTCCATGACCTCGACGGGTTTCTCGGCCCTGAGCGCCACCCAGATGGCGCAGATCTCGACGGGCCAGATCAAGGGCCTCACGGCTGATCAGCTGAAGAACCTGACCGTCACCGACATCGGCGAACTGTCGACCACGCAGGTCTCGGCCCTGACGGCGGACCAGATCAAGAACCTCTCGGCGGCCAGCATCTCGGCCCTGGTCGACACCCAGATCGCCATCCTGGTCAACACGCAGATCCAGGCGCTGAACACGACCCAGCTGAAGGGCCTTTCGGTCTCCGACATCGACGAGCTGTCGGCGACCCAGGTCGGTGCGCTGTCGGCCGCCCAACTGACCGCCCTGGCCTCGACCCAGGTTCAGGAGCTTTCGACCACGCAGCTGGGCGCCCTTACCGGCACGCAGGTGGGCGCGATCACGGCGACCAATTTCAGCCTGCTCGACGCCACCCAGATGGGTTCCCTGACCTCGACCCAGCTGAAGGGCCTGACCACCGCCCAGGTGGCGGCGCTGACGACCACCAACGTGGCCGCCCTTGCCGATACGCAGGTCCAGGCGCTGAGCGCGAGCCAACTGGGCGCCATGGCCGCGACCAGCTTCTCCGCGCTGAATTCGGCCCAGGTCGCGCTGATCAACGAGACCCAGATCAAGGGCCTGACGACCGCCCAGGTGAAGGGTCTGTCTGTCACCGACATCGGCGAGCTGAACACGACGCAGCTGTCGGCCCTGTCGACCGTCCAGATCGGCGCGCTGTCGGCGACCAACTTCTCGGCCCTGGCCGACACCCAGGTCGCGGCGCTTACGGCGACCCAGATGAAGGGCCTGACCGCCACCCAGATCGGCGGTCTGTCCCTCACCGACGTGGGCGAACTGTCCGCGACCCAGATCGGCGCCTTGGGCGCTGACCAGATCAAGAACCTGGCGCCGGCCAATCTCTCGGCCCTCGACGCCACGCAGACCGCGGCCCTGACGGCGACCCAGATGAAGGGTCTGACCAACACCCAGATCGCCGGTCTGAATGTCACAGACATCGGCGAGCTGAACGAGACGCAGATCGGCGCACTGTCGACCGGCCAGATCTCGGCGCTGAACGTCGCGGACCTTTCGACCACCCAGATCTCGGGCCTCAGCGCCTCGGTGATCGGGGCGCTGGGCGCGACCAAGTTCGCCGCCTGGGACGCCACCCAGGTCAGCGCGCTGAACGACACCCAGATCAAGGGCCTGACCGCCTCGCAGCTGGTGGCCTTGAGCTCGACGGATATCGCCGAGTTCTCCACCACCCAGGTCAAGGCCCTGACGCCGACCCAGCTGGGCGCGCTCTCGGTCACGGGTTTCTCGGCCCTGGACGCCACCCAGGTCGGCGTGCTGTCGACCACCCAGATCAAGGGCGTCTCGGCCTCGCAGCTCAAGGCGCTGACGATCTCCGACGTCGGTGAGCTGTCGACCACCCAGGTCAACGCGCTCTCGGCGGCGCAGGTCGGCGCGCTGACGGCCACCGGCTTCTCGGCCTTGGACGCCAATCAGATGGCGGCCCTGACGACGACCCAGATCAAGGGCCTAACGGCCGACCAGCTGAAGGCCCTGACGACCACCGACGTCGGCGAACTGCTGACGACTCAGATCCAGGCCCTGTCGGCCGACCAGGTGAAAAACCTCTCGGCGGCCAGCATCTCGGCCCTGGCCGACACCCAGGTCGCGGTTCTGGCCAACACCCAGATCCAGGCGCTGAGCGCCACCCAGCTGAAGGGCCTGTCGGTCACGGACATCGACGAGCTGTCGTCGACCCAGATCGGCGCGCTTTCGGCTCTGCAGATCGGCGCCCTGGCCGACACCCAGGTGCATGAGCTGTCGACGACCCAGCTTTCGGGTCTGACCGCCAGCCAGGTCGGCGCGCTCAGCAACACCGCCTTCCTGGCCCTGGACGGCACCCAGGTGCAGAGCCTGACCGCGACCCAGATCAAGGGGCTGACGGCCACCCAGCTCAAGGCCTTGGACAGCGTCAACACCTACGAGTTCTCGACTGCGGTGGCCAATCTGTCCACCTCGCAGATCGGGTCGTTGACCACCACTACCCTCAATGCTCTGGACTCGACCCAGGTCGCCGCCCTGACAACCACCCAGATGGCGGGTCTGACCGGCACGCAGGCAAATGGTCTGTCCGGCGGCTTCCTGTACTATATCGACGCAACCCAGGCGGGCTCCCTGTCGACTAACCTGCTGTCGGCGCTGTCGGCGAACTTGCTGGAGAGCCTTGACGAGACCAAGACCCAAGCCTTCACGGCGACCCAGCTTAAAGCGCTGACGGTCTCTCAGATGGGCGCTGTCTCCGGCAACCTGCTGAACGAGCTGACCGGCACGCAGCTGAGCAATCTGACGACGGCGCAGATAGGCGCGATCAACGCGACCAATATCGCTTCGCTCGACGCAACGGCGATGCAGTCGCTGACCACCAGCCAGATCGGCGCGATCAAGAAGGAAGCGATCAGCAACTTCGCCAACCAGTTTTATAACTACCTGCAAGCCAGCCAGATCCCTGGTCTGACGACTGCTCAGATCGGCGCGCTGCCGCAAGGCATTCTGGCTACTTTCAACGAGACCAAACTCGCCGCGCTGTCTTCCTCTCAGGTCGGCGCCCTGTCGGCGACCAACCTCAAGGCGCTGAACCCCACCCAGACCGCAGCCCTTACGACAACCCAGGTCAAGGGTCTGGCGGCGACGCAGATCTCTGGAATGGGCCTCGACGCGACGGAGCTGAGCGAAACGGCCATCGGCGCGCTTAGCGGGACCCAGCTCAGCGGCTTCGAGTTCACCGCGCTGAACAATCTGGACGCCACCCACTTCGCCGCGATCACCTCGACCCAGGTCAAGGGTTTGACTGCCACCCAGATCAAGGGCTTGGCCCCGATCGGTGCGCTTCCCCTGCTGAGCGAAACACAGATTCAGGGGCTCTCTGCCCTGCAGGTCGGCGCTTTCAGCACCACGAGCTTCTCGCAGCTGGAACCAACCCAGTTCGCGGCGCTTAACGCTACCCAGATCAAGGGCATTGCGCCTAGCCAGCTGCAGAGCTTAACGGTCTTCGACATCGATAAGTTCTCGACCACCCAGATCCAGGCGCTGACTGCGGATCAGCTGAAGCAGTTGTCGGCCACCAACATCTCGGCGCTGTCCAGCACCCAGGTCGGGGCTTTGGTCAACACCCAGCTCCAGGCGCTGAACACGACCCAGCTGAAGGGTCTGTCGGTCACCGACATCGATGAGCTGTCGGCGACCCAGATCGGCCAGCTCGCGGCCGCCCAGATCACCGCCCTGGTCCCGAGCCAGCTGCAGGAACTGTCGACCACCCAGATCGGCGGCCTGACGTCGACCCAACTGGGCGCGATCTCTGCGACCAACGTCTCCCTGATGAGCGACACCCAGCTCGGCGCGCTGACGACGACCCAGATCAAGGGCCTGACCGCGCAGCAGATGGGCGGTCTGACCACCGGCAACATCGCCGCCCTGGCCGACACCCAGGTGGAAGCGCTAAGCTCGACCCAACTGGGCGGCATGACGCCCACCGGCTTCTCCAGCCTAAACGTCACCCAGATGGCGAAGCTGAGCCCGGTGCAGCTGAAGGGGCTGACGGCCGCACAGGTCAAGGGCTTGACCGTGACCGACATCGGCGAGCTTTCGACCACTCAGGTCAGCGCGCTGTCGGCGGCCCAGATCGGCGCCCTGACCGCCACCGCCTTCTCGGCCCTGGTCGACACCCAGGTGGCCGCGCTGACGACGACCCAGATCAAGGGTCTGACGGCCGACCAACTGAAGGGCCTGAACACCACCGACATCGGTGAGCTGACGACGACCCAGGTCGCCAACCTGGCCCCGACCCAGCTGGCGCTGATCTCGGCGACCAACATCTCGGCCCTGGACGCCGCCCAGACCGCCGCGCTGACGACGGCCCAGATCAAGGGCCTGACCGTTGATCAGGTGAAGGGTTTGTCGACGACCGATATCGGCGACTTGGCCGATACCCAGGTCGCCGCCCTGACCGCGCCTCAGGTCGGCGCCTTGAGCGCGGGCCAGGCCGGGACGCTGTCGACCACCCAAATCGCTCAGATGGCCGCCACCCAGGTCGGCGCCCTGTCGACCACGGCCTTCTCGGCCCTGGACGCCATTCAGGTCGGCTCTCTGAACGCCACCCAGGTGAAGGGCATCGTCGCGAGCCAGCTGGCGGCCTTGAGCTCGACCGATGTCGGCCAGTTCATCGACACCCAGATCGCGGCGCTGAGCATCCTGCAACTGGCGGCGATGTCGCCGACCAACATCTCGGCCCTGGACGCGACCCAGACCGCGGCTTTGACCACGACCCAGGTGAAGGGGCTGACAGCTTCGCAGCTGAAGGGCCTGTCGGTGACCGACGTGGGCGATCTGGCGGCCTCGCAGCTGGCGGCCCTGACGAGCACCCAGCTCGGGGCCCTGGGTACGACGGTGATCGACGCGATGAGCACGACCCAGATCGGTCAGTTGCAAGCCACGCAGATCTCCGGTTTGACCGCCACCCAGCTAGACTATCTGTCGACCACCAACATCGCGGCGCTGACCACGACCCAGGCCAACGCCCTGACGACCGCCCAGGTGCAGAGCCTGAGCGACGCCCAGATCTCGGCCTATCTGACCGTGAGCTGATCCCGTCCGCCGCCCGGGTCTGCGAGACCCGGGCGGCGGATAGCCTCCGATCGATGCGCTCTGGCATTGGTCGAGTTCCCAACCCCATGCCATGATCACGCAGCGCTGACTCGCGCGCGGCTTTCGCGCACGCCTGTCCGCCGCCTATCGGTTTCAGGAAGACAATGGCCGACGTTACGCTGAACCTCCTCAGTACGCTGACCGCCGAAGGGTGCTCGCTGGGCGACCTGATCACCCTTGCGTCCGACCTTGGGGCAGGGGGGCAGCCCGCCCTCGCCGACCAGGCCTACAAGATCTGGATCAAGTTCAACGCCGAGCATCCGCAGCTGTCGGTGGCGCTGTTCAACCGCGCGGTCCTGCAGGCGGCTCTGGGCGACAACCCGGGCGCGGCGGCCTCTCTGGAACAGGCCATCAAGATCAATCCCGACTTCCTGCCGGCCTATGTGAACCTGGGCGGCATCCAGGAGCGGGCCGGTCTGGCCGAGCTGGCCGTCGCCACCTGGGAGGCGGGCGCCAACCGCCAGGTCGTGATCAGCGGCGTCGGCGCCGGCTACGCCTTCACCTGCCTCAAGCAGATCGCGCGCCTGCTGGGCGACATGCATCAGTCGGCCCGCGCTGAACTGGCCCTGCAGCGCGCGGCCGAACTGGACCCTACGGCCATGGACGTGATCGGCCAGCTGGTCGCCACGCGCCTGTCGCAGTGCAAGTGGCCGGCCCTGCAGCCGACTGAGCGCGTAACCCGCGAGACCCTGCTGGAAGGGGTCAATCCGCTTTCGATCGCCGCCTATACGGACGACCCGTTGCTGCTGCTGGCCGCCGGCGCCAACTTCGTCGAGCGCGAGGCCAAGGTTACGCCCGAGCAAGTCCGGGTGGATCGCAGCGACGCCCCGATCGACATCGCCGGCCGTCGTCCGCGCATCGGCTACATCTCCTCAGATCTGCGCGACCACGCCGTCGGCTACCTGATGGCCGAGCTGTTCGAGGTCCACGACAAGTCCAAGGTCGAGGTGTTCGCCTACTATTGCGGTCCGGAGTCCAGCGATGGCCTGAACACCCGCATCCGCGCGGCGGTGGAGCACTTCACCGACATTCGCCCCCTGTCGGACGACGAAGCCGCCCAACGCATCGTCGACGACGGCATCGACATCCTGGTCGACGTCAACGGCCACACCCGCGACGCCCGCACCTCGGTCTTCGCCCGCCGTCCGGCGCCGATCCTCGTCAACTGGCTGGGCTATCCCGGCACGATGGGCAGCGACTACCATCACTACATCATCGCCGATCCGTGGATCATCCCGCCGGAGATGGAGCTCTACTACTCCGAGGCCGTGCGCCGGATCCCCTGCTACCAGCCCAACGACCGGCGCCGGAAGGTGGAGGAGACCGTCCCGACCCGCGCCGAGACCGGCCTGCCCGAAGACGCCTTCGTGTTCTGCTGCTTCAACGGCACGCAGAAGATCACGCCGCACGTCTTCGACCGGTGGATGGACATCCTCAAGCGCACGCCGGGCAGTGTGCTGTGGCTGCTGGACAGCAATCCCGAGACCAACGCCCGCCTGCGCGACGCGGCCGAGGCGCGGGGCGTGGATCGCACCCGCCTGGTCTTCGCCCAGAAGCTTCAGAACGCCTTCCACCTGGCTCGCTATCGCCTGGCCGATCTGTTCCTGGACACCACGCCCTATGGCGCCCACACGACGGCCTCGGACGCGCTGTGGATGGCCGTGCCGGTCCTGACCTGGTCGGGCCGCTGCTTCGCCTCGCGGGTCTGCGGCAGCCTGGTGCGCAGCGCCGGCCTGCCCGAACTGGTCGTCGACAGCGCGCAGGCCTATGTCGAGAAGGCCGTCGAGCTCGGCGCCGACCGCGCCCAGGCCCAGGCTCTGCGCGCCACGCTGGAGGCCAACCGCGACAGCTGTGTGTTGTTCAACATGGACCTCCTGACCGGCAAGCTGGAAGACCTGTACTTCGAGATGATCGCCGAGCATCAGGCCGGCCAAACACCGCGACCCAACCTGACCAATCTCGAGAGCTACTTCCGCATCGGGCTCTCGCTGGACCGGGACGATCGCGAGATGCAGACCGAGCTGGACCTGCACGGCCTCTATCGCCAGGAGCTGGCGCGGCGCGATCGGGTCAAGGCCATCCCCTCCGACGGCCGGCTTTGGGAAGGCGGCGCTTCGTGAGCCAAGTCTCGCCGGCTGATCTGTTCGAACGTCGCGCGACGCGGCCGTCGCAGTTCGGCCAGTTGGCGAGCTTGGGCGATCTATCGGGTCTCGTGGACCAGCTGCGGCGATGCAAAGCCGAGGACCCGGACTTCCGCATCCTGATGGTTGGCGCCGGTCCGCCCCGTTGGCCGGACGATCTGCGCGACGCCGCGCTGGGCGGGGTGGACGCCGAGTTCCCCGGCGACCTTTCCGATCCCGAGACCTATCGCGCCGTGCTGGCTCATGTCGCGCGCGAGGGCCGTTTCGACTGTGTGCTCACCACGCACGTGGTCCAGACCCTGGCCCGGCCGTCCGTGCTGCTGGAGCGCCTGCCGCTGATCGCCGAGACCGGCTGGATCACCACGCCGTCGCGCTATCTCGAGGCCGTCAAGCCCGAAGGCGCCTATCGCGGCTTCGCCCATCATCGCTGGGCCGCCGACCACTTGGACGGCGCCCTGGTGCTGGCCCCCAAGACGCCTCTGCTCGAGCACCTGACCTTCCCGGGCGAAGCCGTCTGGGCGCAGGCCCCGCAGCGCTTCGAGCTGCAGGTCGGCTGGCGCGGTGGCCTGAACTTCACGGTGATGCTGGGCGAGGGGACCTTGCCAGTCGGCGCCCAGGCCCTGGCCCTTCTGGGCCGCTTCTTCGAGGGCGTGCCGGCCGAGGCGCCGCCGGCCGCCGCGCCGTCGCAGGAGCCCGCGCTGGACGTCGCCGCCGAGCTGGCCAAGGCCATCGGCACGGCGCGCGATACGCAGGCGGGCCTGCATCCGCTGGGCCGGATGAAGTTCTACCACGACGCCGTCAGCCTGATCCTCTGCGAACCCCTGACCCGCGAGCGCCTGGAGCTGTTCGAATTACTGCTGGCCGAGGCCGCGGCCATGGGCATGGAGTCGCCCGGCCCGGAGTGGGGCGACTGGGTCAATCACTACCGCGCGGTGATGGACGCCCTGACCGGCGCCGAGCTGGACGGTCCGACCTCGCCCGCGCCTGACGACGGCCCGCAGACCTTCCTGACCGGCGATGGCCAGACCTTGGACGGTGAGGGCTTGAAGGCCCACGCCAACGCCCTGGGCGCACAGGTGGTGTTCTTCGCGGCGGGTGACCCTCGCTATGTGGAGCTGTACGGCCGCTGGCTGGCGTTGTCGGTGCTCAAGCACAGCGACGTGCCGTTCCTGGTGTTGATTCATGTGATCGGCGGCTCGGGCAAGCTGGCCGAGGCGGCCGCGACGGTGCGGATCGACGACCCGCGCGTGGTGTTCGTCGGCGACGACTTCGACGCCTCTACGGTGACCACCCAGTGCTTCGAGGCGCCGCCGAAGGGCCTGATCGAGATCCCGGTCGCCCACTACCAGTCGGTGCGCTTCCAGCGCCTGGGCGGCCTGCTGGACCTGTTGCAACGGCCGGTCTTCGTGTCGGACATCGACCTGCTGCTGCAGCGCGGCGTCGCCGACCTGCTGGAGCAGTGGACCGACGCCGATCTGGTGCTGAACCTGAACGACAAGAACTTCCAGGCCGGCTCGCGCATCACCGCCAACCTGGTGCTGGCGCGACCGACTCCGGAGACGTCGATCCTGCTGCGCTGGCTGCGGGCCTATCTGGATGATCGGCTTTCGCGCGCGACCGTCACCCGCTGGATCGACCAGGTAGCCCTGAACCTGGCGCGCCGGCATCTGGAGCTGCATGCGCCGGGGGCGAAGGTCGGAACCTTCGACACCCAGAGCGACATCAACAACGTGATGTTCAAGGAATATGTCGAGGGCCACCCGTTCCGGTTCCTGTCCCTCTACCACGGGTTCGATACCTCGACCCTGGAGGAGTAGGGCGGCCTAGAAGGTCGCAGAAGCCTTCATTACCACGGCCCCATCGACCTCCGCCCACAGCGCCGCGCCGTCGTGGGTGAGACGGCCCTTGGCCGTGATCGTCTCGCCGGCGAAGGCGGGCTTGAGGGCGCGAAACGAAAAGCGCGTCAGCGGCCGGGCGGGCATGGCCTCCAGCATCAGCAGGGCGATCAGGGG
Organism: Caulobacter sp. FWC2; assembly: GCF_002742625.1. Lineage (NCBI taxonomy): Bacteria > Pseudomonadati > Pseudomonadota > Alphaproteobacteria > Caulobacterales > Caulobacteraceae > Caulobacter > Caulobacter sp. FWC2. Next base: position 3,750,154 of record NZ_PEBF01000001.1, on the reverse strand, counting down.
ACCGTGGACGACGAGGCCGGGATAGCCCTCGACCTGCGTCGTATAGGGCAGGTCGTAGTGGATGCGATGGCTGTTGGAGGTCGCCGCCGAGAAGGCGAACAGCAGCACAGGATCGGTCGGCGTCTCGCGGGACCACTCGGCGGGCGGAAGCTGGGCGTAGGGCGCGCGGGCCGCGGGCGGGGCGGCGGTGTAGACGATCGTCTGGCGCTCGGTGACGCGGACCTCGCCGGCCTGGCTGAACGTCCGCTCGACCGTGACGAAGGTCAGCGGCCCGCTCGCGCCGGGCTTCTCCTCGACACTGGCAATGGTCTCGACGAGTTCGGTGTCGAGGCCGGGGTGCAGCGGTTTTGTAAACCGAAGGTCCGCCGCCGCGAACATCCTGCGCGGGGCGTCGATCGCCGGCAGGAACAGACCGCGCCTTTGATGACCGTCGGGACCGAGATCGGCGCGCGGGATCGGTTCGGCCAGGCATCCCCAATGCCAGGCGGGTGGGACCTCGGCCGGCGTCGGCCGGTCCAACACCGCCGCCAGGCGCGCCAGGTCCGAAGCCGCCAGGACCGCCGTCCGCCGCCTCTGCATCAGTACGAGCGCGGCAGGCCGAGCACGTGCTCGGCGACATAGGCCAGGATCAGGTTCGTCGAGATCGGCGCCACCTGGTAGAGCCGCGTCTCGCGGAACTTGCGCTCGATGTCGTACTCCTCGGCGAAGCCGAAGCCGCCGTGGGTCTGCAGGCACATGTCGGCGGCCGCCCACGAGGCCTCCGAGGCCAGCATCTTGCCGATATTGGCCTGCTCGCCGCATGGAAGCCCGGCGTCGTAGCGGGCGGCGGCGTCGTAGATCGTCAGCCGCGCGGCGTGAGCCTGAGCATAGGCGCGGGCGATCGGGAACTGCACGCCCTGGTTCTGGCCGATCGGCCGGCCGAACACGACGCGGCTGTTGGCGTAGTCGCGGGCCTTGCCGATCAGCCAGGACGCGTCGCCCAGGCACTCGGCCCCGATCAGGATCCGCTCGGCGTTCATGCCGTCCAGAATGTAGCGGAAGCCCTTGCCTTCCTCGCCAATCAGGCTGCCCTTGGGGATGACCAGATTGTCGAAGAACACCTCGGTCGTGGCGTGGTTCAGCATGGTGGCGATCGGCTTGATCGTCAGGCCCTTGCCCTTGGCTTCCCGCATGTCGACCAGGAACACCGACAGGCCGTCGGCCTTGCGGGTCACCTGATCCTTGGGCGTGGTGCGCGCCAGCAGGACCATCAGGTCGGAGTGCTCGGCGCGGCTGGTCCAGACCTTCTGGCCGTTGACCACATAGGTGTCGCCCTCGCGCCGGGCGAAGGTCGAGATCGAGGTGGTGTCGGTGCCGGCGGTGGGTTCGGTGACGCCGAAGGCCTGCAGGCGGATCGAGCCATCGGCGATCCGGGGCAGCCAGGTCTCCTTCTGCGCCGTCGAGCCGTGCCGCAGCACCGTGCCCATGGTGTACATCTGGGCGTGCAGGGCCGCGGCGTTGCCGCCGCTGGCGTGGACCTCCTCCAGGATCGCTGACGCCGCCGTCAGGCCAAGCCCGCCGCCGCCATATTCCTCGGGGATCAGCACGCCCAGCAGGCCGGCCTTGGTCATGGCTGCCACGAACTCGGTCGGATAGGCCTTCTCGCGATCCAGGGCGCGCCAGTAGGGCGGTGGGAAATCGCGGCACAGGGCCCGCACCGTCTGGCGCAGGGCCTCGATCAGCTCCGGATCGGCCAGCGACACTAGACGCGCTCGAAGGACAGGGCCGCGCCCTGGCCGACGCCGATGCACAGCGTGGCCAGGCCGCGCTTGCCGCCAGTGGCTTCCAGCTGACGCAGGGCTGTCAGCACCAGCCGCGCGCCGGACGCGCCGAGCGGGTGGCCCAGGGCGATGGCGCCGCCATTGGGGTTCACGTGGGCGCCGTCGTCGGGCAGGCCCAACTGGCGCAGCACCGCCAGCCCCTGGGCGGCGAAGGCCTCGTTCAGTTCGACGGTATCGAAGTCGCCGATCGTGAGACCTGTCTTGGCGAGAAGCTTCCAAACAGCAGGCACGGGACCAATGCCCATGACACGCGGCGCTACGCCGGCGGTGGCGTAGCCGGTGATGCGGGCGCGGGGCGTCAGGCCGTGGCGCTTCACCGCGTCCTCGGAGGCGACGATCAGGGCGACCGCGCCGTCATTGACGCCCGAGGCGTTGCCGGCCGTCACCGTGCCGCCTTCGCGGACGACGGGCTTCAGCTTGGCCAGCGCCTCGATCGTGGTCTCGCGCGGGTGTTCGTCGCGGTCGACGAGCGTCGGGCCGGCCTTGCCGGGGATCTCGACGGGGGTGATCTCGCCGGCGAGGAAGCCGTTGGCCTGGGCGGCGGCCGCCCGTTGCTGGCTGCGCAGGGCGAAGGCGTCCTGGTCCTCGCGGTTCACGCCATGGTCGGCGGCGACGTTCTCAGCGGTCTCGGGCATGGAGTCGACGCCATAGGCCTTGCGCATGGCGGGGTTGACGAAGCGCCACCCGATGGTGGTGTCGAAGATCTCGGCGTTGCGCGAGAAGGCGCTGTCGGCCTTGCCCATCACGAACGGCGCGCGGCTCATGCTCTCGACGCCGCCGGCGATCAACAGGTCGTTGTGGCCCGACAGGATGGCGCGAGCGGCGTAGCCGATGGCCTCTAGACCCGAAGCACAGAGCCGGTTGACGGTGACGCCCGGCACGCCGACCGGACAGCCGGCCAGCAGCAGGCCCATGCGGGCGACATTGCGGTTGTCCTCGCCGGCCTGGTTGGCGCAGCCCAGCACCACCTCGTCGATGGCTTCGAGGTCGAGGCCGGCATTGCGCGCGGCCAAGGCCTTCAGCGGGATCGCCGCCAGGTCGTCGGCGCGAACCTTGGAGAGCGCCCCGCCATAGCGACCAATGGGGGTGCGGATGCCGTCACAGAGATAGGCGGTAGTCATGCTAAGGCTCCCGGATCGTCGCGCTCAAACAAGTGTTAGAGTCGCGAGGGGCGAGCCTCAACAAGTTTTCAGCGCCAGCCGCCGCCCAGGGCCTGGACCAGCGCCACCGCCGTCGTCTGGCGCGAGACCGCCGTCTGCACCAGCGTCCGCCGCGCCGACAGGGCCGAGGCCTGGGCCGCGACCACGTCGGTATAGGCGACCTGGCCGGCCTTGTACTGGTTCAGCAGCATCTGCTCGGTCTGGTCGGCGGCCTGGGAGGCGGTCAGTTGCAGGGCGTATTGGCGCTCGAGAGCGCGAGCCGCCCCCAACTGGTTCTCGACGTCCTCGAAGGCCGTCAGCGCAGTCTGGCGATAGTCGGCGGCGGTGGCGTCATAGGCGGCGCGCGACTGCTCGACGCGGGCCTTGCGGGCGCCAGCGTCGAACAGGGTCTGGGCGGCCGACAGGCCCAGCGACCAGGTATTGGCCGAGGTGGTGAACAGGTCGCCCAGCACGCTGGAGGTCGAATTGCCGTTGGCCGACAGGCTGAAGGTCGGGAAGAAGGCGGCGCGGGCCACGCCGATGTCGGTATTGGCGGCGGCGACGCGGCGCTCGGCGGCGGCGACGTCGGGACGGCGCTCCAGCAGGGTCGAGGGCACGCCGATCGGGATCTCGGGCACGACCGGCTTCCAGTCGGTGACGGCCGCGATGCGGAAGCCGCTGGCCGGCTCGCCGACCAGCACGGCGATGGCGTTCTCGAAGGTGGCGCGATCCTGAACCAGGCCCTCCAGGGTCGACTGGGCGTTGGCCAGCTGGACCTGGGCCTGCAGCACGTCGGACTTCGGCGCAATGGCGGCGTTGTAGCGGTTGGTGGTGATCTGCAGGCTGCGCTGGTAGCCCTCGACCGTAGCCCCGACCATGGCGATCTCGGCGTCGGCGCGGCGCAGGCCCAGATAGCTGGTCGCCAGCTCGCCTTGCGCGGAAAGCTGGGCGGCGGCGAGGTCGGCGGCGCTGGCTTCGGCGCTGAACTTGGCCCCGTTGATCCCGGCGCGGACGCGGCCCCAGACGTCCGGCTCCCAGCTGGCGCCGATGCCGACCTGGTAGCGCTGGGTGTCGCCAGCGCGGGTCGCGCCGCCGACCGAGGTCGTGGTCTTGGTTCCGCCGCCGCCGGACTTGGTGGCGGAGCTGGAGAGGTCGATCGACGGGAACAGGCTGGCGCGCTGCTCGCGGACCAGGGCGCGGGCCTGGCGATAGGCGGCCTCGGCGCGGGCGACGGTCTGGTTGTCCACCTTCACGCGCTCGGCCAGGGCGTTCAGCTGCGGATCGCCCAGCAGCGTCCACCAGTCGCCGCGATCCAGATGATCGGACGGCGTGGCGGTCTTCCAGCCCTCCAGGGCCTTGAACTGGGCTGGCGGCGCGGACTTCAGCGCGGGCGCCTCGTAGGCCGGCGTCATCGAGCAGGCGCCGAGGGTGAGGAGCGAGGCGGCGCCAATCAGGCGCGAAAGACGGATCATCGAGCGGGTTCCGGCGCGGTCGGGTGGTGGGTCAGATGTCGCTCGTCCTTGCGCGTCTTCCCGCGCAGGCGGTCGAGATAGACATAGACTACGGGGGTGGTGATCAGGGTCAGCAGCTGGCTGGCGATTAGGCCGCCGATGATGGCCACGCCCAGCGGACGACGCAGCTCGGCGCCTTCGCCAAAGCCGATGGCCAGGGGCAGGGCGCCCAGGGCGGCGGCCAGGGTGGTCATCAGGATGGGGCGGAAGCGCAGCAGGCTGGCCTCTCGCACCGCTTCCTGGGCGGACAGGCCCCGGCTGCGCTGGGCGTCGAGGGCGAAGTCGATGATAAGGATGGCGTTCTTCTTGACGATGCCCAGCAGCAGGAAGAGCCCGATCAGGGCGATGATCGAGAATTCCATCTTGAAGATCAGCAGGGCGATCACCGCCCCGACGCCGGCGGCGGGCAGGGTGGACAGCACCGTGATCGGGTGGATGTAGCTCTCGTAGAGAATGCCCAGCACGATGTAGATCGCCACGATGGCGGCCAGGATCAGCAGCGGCTGCTGCTTCATCTGGTCGTCGGCCTGGCGGGCCTGGCCCTGGAAGCTGCCGCGCACGCTGGTCGGCATGCCGATCTCGGCCTCGGCCTGGGCGACGGCGGCCTGGGCGTCGCTCAGCGACTTGCCGTCCGCCAGGTTGAACGAGACCGTGGTGGCCAGCTCGCCGTTCTGGTGATTGACCGAGGTCGGGGTGGCGTTCTGGGAGACGCTGGCGATCGCCGATAGCGGCGTCATGGCCGTGGCTGAGGTGTTCAGGGCAGAGCCGGTCGACTGGTCGCGAAGGGCCGGATTGACGCTGGGACCGGTCGCCGTCGCCGTGCCCGAGGGCCGGGTCGGCACGTGGACATCGTTCAGCGCCTCGGGACCCTGGGCGAACTTCTGCTGCCACTCCAGGATCACGGCGTACTGGTTGACGTCCTCATAGATGGTCGCGACCTGACGCTGACCGAAGGCGTTGTAGAGCGCGTTGTCGACGGCGCGAGGCGTGATCCCAAGCCGCGAGGCGCTGTCGCGGTCGATGGTCACCAAGGTCTCGACACCGTTCTCCTGCTGGTCGGAATCGACGTCGGTCAGCACGTCGCTGCGCGCCTTTATCGCCTCGGCCAGCTTGGCGGCCCATTCCTTGAGGGCGGCGCTGTTGTCGCTGGTCAGGGTGTACTGATAGGTCGAGTTGCTCTGCCGGCCGCCCATGCGCAGGTCCTGCACCGGGTTCAAGAAAACGCTGATGCCGGTCACGCGCTGCAGCTGCGGACGCAGGCGGGCGATGACCTCGGAGCCCTTCTCCTTGCGCTCGCCGACGGGCTTGAGATTGACGAACATGAAGCCGCCGCCGGCCCGGCCGCCGCCGGTGAAGCCGACCACGGTGTCGACGGCTTTGTCCTTGCGGATGATGTTCACCACCTGCCGCAGCTTCTGCTGCATGGCCTGTGAGGAGACGGACTGGTCGGCCCGCATGCCGGCCATCAGCTGGCCGCTGTCCTGCTGTGGGAAGAAGCCCTTGGGCACGGCGATGTAGAGCCAGGCGGTCATGGCGATCACGGCCACCAGCAGCGCGATGACCAGCGGCTTGGCGTGCAGGGCCCAGTCCAGGCTGTGCTCGTAGGTCTTGTGCACACGGTTGAACGCCGCCTCGAAGAAGCGCGACAGGCGGCCTTCCTTGTCCTTGTTCTCCGGGCGCAGCAGGTAGGCGCACATCATCGGCGTGGTGGTCAGGCTGATGACCAGCGAGATCAGCACGGCCGACGACAGGGTGACGGCGAACTCGCGGAACAGCCGTCCGACCTGGCCGCCCATGAACAGCAGCGGGATGAAAACGGCGACCAGCGAGATGCTGATCGACAACACCGTGAAGCCGACCTCGCGAGCGCCGAGCAGGGCGGCCTCGAAGCGGTCCATGCCCTTCTCGATATGACGGGCGGTGTTCTCCAGCACGACGATGGCGTCGTCGACCACGAACCCGGTCGCCACCGTGATGGCCATCAGGCTGAGGTTGTTGAGGGAAAAGCCCAGCAGGTACATGACCCCGAACGTGCCCAGCAGCGAGACGATGGTCGCCGCCGCTGGGATGAAGGTGGCGCGGGCGCTGCGCAGGAAAACGCTGACCACCACGATGACCAGGATGATCGAGATCAGCAGGGTGACCTCGATCTCGTGCAGCGAGGCGCGGATCGAATTGGTGCGGTCGCTGGCCACGTCGACGGTGATGTCGGCCGGCAGTTGGGCGCGCAGCTCGGGCAGGACGGCGCGGACGCTGTCGACGGTCTGGATGATGTTGGCGCCGGGCTGGGCGGTGATCAGGACAATGATCGAGGGCTTACCGTTGAACAGGCCCAGGGTGCGGGTGTCGGCGACGCTGTCGGTGACTTGCGCGACGTCGGACAGGCGGATGGGCGCGCCGTTGCGCCAGGCCACGACCAGGCCGGCATAGTCGGCGGCCTTGCGGCCCGCGCCGGTGGTGTAGATCTGGTAGCGCTGGCCATTGCCCTCCAGCGCGCCCTTGGGGCGGTTGGCATTGGCCGACTGGATCGCCGCGCGGACGTCCTCCATGGCCACGCCGTACTGGTTCAGCAGGAACGGATTGGCCGAGATGCGCACGGCCGGCAGCGAGCCGCCGCCGATCTCGACATCGCCCACGCCGCTGACCTGGGCCAGGCGCTGGGCCACGACGTTGGAGACCGCGTCATAGATCTGGCCTGGCGTCTTTGAGTCCGAGGTCAGGGCCAGGATGATCACCGGCGAGTCGGACGGATTGGCCTTGCGATAGGTCGGGTTGCTGCGCAGCGTCGCCGGCAGGTCGGCGCGGGCGGCGTTGATCGCGGCCTGCACCTCGCGCGCGGCGCCGTCGATCTGGCGGTTGAGGTCGAACTGCAGGGTGATCCGCGTCGAGCCCGTCGAGCTCTGCGAGGTCATCTCGTTGACGCCCGAGATCGTGCCCAGCCGCCGCTCCAGCGGCGTGGCGACGCTGGAGGCCATGGTCTGGGGACTGGCCCCCGACAGGTTGGCCGACACCGAGACGGTCGGGAAATCCACCTGCGGCAGGGGCGAGACCGGCAGCACGAAGAAGGCCGCGATCCCGGCCATGGCCAGGCCAATGGTCAGCAGGATGGTGGCGACCGGCCGCCGGATGAAGGGTCCGGACAGGTTCACGAGGGCGCCCCCGGGATCGGCTCGGGATCGATCCGTTCGGGATGCGGGCCGTCATCGCGGCGCTCGCGCTTGGCGGTCGGGGCCAGGCGGTCGAAGGCCAGATAGACGACCGGGGTCGTGAACATGGTCAAGAGCTGGCTCAGCAGCAGGCCGCCGAAGATGGCGATGCCCAGCGGTCGGCGCAGTTCAGCGCCTTCGCCAAAGCCCAGCATCAGCGGGATGGCCGCGAACAAGGCTGCCAGGGTGGTCATCAGGATCGGCCGGAAGCGCAGGATGGCCGCCTGGAAGATGGCGTCGCGCGGGCTCTTGCCGTCCTCGCGCTCGGCGTCGATGGCGAAGTCGATCATCATGATCGCGTTCTTCTTGACGATGCCGATCAGCAGGATGATGCCGATGATCCCGATGACGCCCAGGTCGTTGCCGGTGATCCACAGGGCCAGCAGCGCGCCGACGCCGGCCGAGGGCAGGGTCGACAGGATGGTCATCGGGTGGACGTAGCTCTCATAGAGCACGCCCAGCACGATATAGACGCAGACCACGGCCGCCAGGATCAGCCACAGTTGGTTGGACAGCGAGTTCTGATAGGCCCCCGCCGCGCCCAGGAAGGTGGTGGTCACGGAGACGGGCATGTCGATCGCCTTCATGGCCTTGCGGATCTCGTCGACCGCGTGGCCCAGCGAAACGCCGGGGGCGGTGTCGAAGCCGATGGTGGTGGCCGGGAACTGGGCGACGTGGGTGACCTGCAGCGGCGACTGCTGGGTCTTGATCGTCGAGAAGGCGGCCAGGGGTGTCGGCGCGCCGCCGCCGGTCTTCAGGTTCAGATTGCCCAGGGTGGTCGGGTCGACCAGGACGCCGGGCTTGGCCTCCAGGATCACCCGGTACTGGTTGGTCTCGGTGAAGATGGTCGAGACGATCCGCTGGCCAAAGGCGCTGTACAACGCATCGTCGACATCCGACGCTGTAATGGACAGACGGGCGGCGGTGTCGCGGTCGATGTCGACATAGGCGGCCTGGCCGGTGGCTGAGGCGTCGGAATAGACATTGCGGACAGCCTTCACCTTCGCCAGTTCGGCGGTGAGCTTGCCGGCCCATTCCTTGATCGTGGCGGTGTCGGCGCCTTCCAGCGACAGGCGGTATTGGGTCGGCCCCGTCTCGGCGTCGATGGTCAGGTCCTGAGTGGGCTGGAGATACAGCGTAACGCCGGGGACATTGGCCACGCGCTCGCGCAGCCGCTGCATGATCTTTTCCTGCGAGCCCGAACGGCCGGCCTTCAGGTTGATCTGCATCTGTCCGGTGTGGAGCATGGCGTTGTTGGCGCCGTCGACGCCGATGAACGAGGCCACGTTCTCGACCGCCGGATCGTCCAGGATCGCCTCGGCCGCCTGCTGCTGCAGGGCCGCCATGCGGTCGTAGGACACCGACTGGGCCATTTCGGTGCGGGCTTGCAGCTGGCCGGTGTCCTGTGTCGGGAACAGGCCCTTGGGGATGATCATGTAGAGCACGCCGGTCAGGACCAGGGTGGCGACGGCGACCACCAGCGTCGCGATCTGCCGCTCCAGCACCCAGGCCAGGGCGACCTCGTAGCGCGCCTCGACCTTGGCGAACAGGTCCTGGGTCTTCTTGCTGATCCCCTTGGCCTCTTCGCCCTCGTGCGGCTTCAGCCAGCGGGCCGACAGCATGGGCGTCAGGGTCAGGGAGACCACGGCGGAGATCAGGATGGTGATGGCCAGGCTGATGGCGAACTCGCGGAACAGGCGGCCGACCACGTCGCCCATGAACAGCAGCGGGATCAGCACGGCGATCAGCGAGATGGTCAGCGAGATGATCGTGAAGCCGATCTCCTTGGCGCCCCTCAACGCCGCCTCCATGGGCTTCTCACCTCTCTCGAGATGGCGGGTGATGTTCTCGATCATCACGATGGCGTCGTCGACGACGAAGCCGGTGGCGATGGTCAGGGCCATCAGTGAGAGGTTATTCAGCGAGAAGCCCATCAGGTACATCACCCCGCACGAGCCGATCAGCGAGATCGGCACGGCCAGGCTGGCGATCACCGTGGCGCGCAGGCTGTGCAGGAAGAAGAAGATCACCAGCACCACCAGCCCCACGGCCAGCAGCAGCTCGATCTCGACATGGTGCACCGAGGCGCGGATGCCCGTGGTGCGGTCGGCCAGCACCTGGACGTCCAGGGTGGCGGGCAGGCCGGCCTGAAGCTCGGGCAGCTTGGCCTTGATGGCGTCGACGGTCTTGATGACGTTGGCGCCGGGTTGACGCTGGACGTTGACGATGATGGCCGGCGTCTTGCCGGCCCAGGCGCCCAGGCGGGTGTTCTCGGCGCTCTCGACCACTTGCGCGATGTCCGACAGGCGGATCGGCGCGCCATTCTTGTAGCTCACGATCAGCGAGCGGTAGTCGTCGACGCTGAGCAGCTGGTCGTTGGCGTTGATCGTGTAGCTGCGGGTCGGGCCGTCGAAGCTGCCCTTGGCGCTGTTGGCGTTGGCGGCGCTGATCGCGGTCTGCACGTCCGACAGGGTCATGCCGTAGCTGGCCATGGCCTGGGTGTCGGCCTGGATTCGCATGGCCGGCCGCTGGCCGCCGGACAGCGACACCAGGCCCACGCCCGAGACCTGGCTGATCTTCTGGGCCAGGCGGGTGTTGACCAGGTTCTGCACCTCGGTCAGCGGCAGGGTGTCGGAGGTGATGGCCAGGGTCAGGACCGGCGCGTCGGCCGGGTTGACCTTGGCATAGACCGGCGGCGCGGGCAGGTCGGCCGGCAGCAACGAGTTGCTGGCGTTGATGGCGGCCTGCACCTCCTGCTCGGCGACGTCCAGCGTCTCGCCTAGATTGAACTGCAGGGTGATGACCGAGGCCCCGGCCGTGCTGACCGAGCTCATCCGCGCCAGGCCCGACATCTCGCCCAGCTGGCGCTCCAGCGGCGCGGTGACCGTCTGGCTCATCACCTCGGGGCTCGCCCCGGGATACAGGGTCTGGACCTGGATGGTGGGATAGTCGACCTGGGGCAGGGCCGACAGCGGCAGCAGCCGGAAGCCGACCAGGCCAGCCAGGACGATGGCCGCCATGAATAGGGCCGTGGCGACCGGCCGCTGGATGAAGGGACGCGAGGGGTTCATCGGGCGCGGGTCCGGCTATTGCGGACGCTGCTGATGCTGGCGACGGCCCTTGCCATCGCCCTTGCCCTTGCCCTTGCCCGGACCTTGTGGACGTGCGCCCGGCAGCTGGACCTTGCCGCCGTCGCGTAGGCGGTCGCCGCCTTCGGTGATCACCTTGTCGCCGACCTTCAGGCCCTCGGTGATCTGCACCTGGACGCCCGTCGCCTGACCGGTCTTGACCGGGGTCTTGGAGACGGTCTGGTCGCTGTTCAGCAGCCAGACGAACGCGCCGTCCCCGCCCTGGCGCACGGCCGTGGCCGGCACGACGATCGCGCCCTTGATGGTGTCCAGCTCCATGCGGACATTGACGAACTGGCTGGGGAACAGGGCGTTGCCGGTATTCGGGAAGCGGGCCTTGGCCTTCACGGTGCCGGTGCCGGTGTCCACGATATTGTCGAGCGTCGAGAACGACCCGCGATCCAGGGTCTGGGTGCGTGTGCGGTCCAGCGCGATGACCGGCACGTTGGCGCGACCCTGGCGGGCGGCGATACGCGGCACGTCATCCTGCGGGACGGTGAACTCGACGTCGATCGGCGAGACGGTGGTGATCACCGCCACGCCGTTGGCGTCGCCCGCGCCGATATAGTTGCCGACGTCCGTAACGCGCAGGCCCACGCGGCCGGAAACGGGCGCGACGATGCGGGCGAAGCCGAGGTTCAGCCTGGCGGTGCCGACGGCCGCCCGGTCGGCCATCACCGTGCCTTCCAATTGCTTGACCGTGGCCGCCTGGGTGTCGACCTCCTGACGGGCGATCGAGTCCTGGGTCAGCAGGGTCTGGTAGCGGCTGAGGGTCAGGCGCGCCGCGGTCAGCTGGGCCTCGTCGCGGGTCTGGTTCCCCTGCGCCTGCAGCAGCGCCATCTCGTAGGGGCGCGGATCGATCTGGACCAGGGCTTGGCCGCGCTGCACCACCTGGCCTTCACGGAACATCACCTGGGTGATCGTACCGCCGACCTGCGGACGCACGGTCACGGTCGCGGCCGGCTTAACCGTGCCCAGCGCCTCGATGACGATGGGCAGGTCCGTCGCGCTGGCCGTGGCCACCGCCACCGTGCTGGCCGGCCCGCGCCGACCGCCGCCACCGCCGAAGCCGCCGCCGCTACCGCCTGGGCCGCCTTCGCCGCTCTTGTCGCCGTGCAGCAGAGTCCAGGCCAGCCAGGCCACGCCGGCCAGGGCCAGGATCGCGATCAGTCCGCCGAGGATCAGCGTCCGGCGGCGCGGGGGCGTACGCGGGGCGTGAAAGTCAGTCATCGTCAGCCTTCGAGGAGCCGCGCGCGGCGCGGCGTGAGCGGGCGGCGACTGGCCGCCCATAGGGAACGCGCCGTCATGAGCCGACGGACCTGGAGTCCCCTAGAGGTCGAACATGTACGCCGGTTTGCAGGACTGAAATGATCGAGCCTCGATATGGCTCCGCTTTAGCGTCGGAAAGTCGCCACAGGTTGGGGGGCTCGAGGTCCCGATCAGCCCATCGGCTTGTCGAGCGTGGTCGGCGGCTTGCTGAACCACTGCGGCCCCTGCGGGGTCATGTGGATGCAGTCTTCCAGCCGCACGCCGAATTCGCCCGGAATGTAGATGCCCGGCTCGTCCGAGAAGCACATGCCCGTCGCCAGTTTGGTGGTCTCCGACATCACGAAGTTCACCGGCTCATGGCCGTCCATGCCGATGCCGTGGCCGGTGCGATGCGACAGGCCGGGCAGCTTGTAGCGCGGACCCCAGCCCAGGCTGTCGTAGTAGGCGCGGACGGCGCGATCGACCGAGCCGGCCTCGACGCCGATCTGGGCGGCCTCGAAGGCGACTTGCTGGCCGCGCGCGACGTCGTTCCAGACCTTCCGCTGGCGGGCGGTGGGCTCGCCGAACACGAAGGTCCGCGAGATGTCCGACTCGTAGCCGCCGACATTGCAGCCGCAGTCCATCAGCACGACCTGGCCCTCGCCCAGCACCTGGGGCTGGCGCGAGCCGTGCGGGTAGGCGCTGGCCTCGCCGATCAGGATCAGGTTGAAGCTGACCCGCGCGCCTTGCTTCACGGTGAACTCGGCCATCAGGGCGCCGATGTCCCTGGGACCCATGCCGGCTTTGACGTTGGCGTGGGTGTGACGCAGGGCCGCGACGGTGATGTCGGCGGCGACCTGCATCAGGGCCAGTTCGGCCGGCGACTTGATCATCCGGCAGCCGCGGAACACCGCCGCGCCCGAGACGACCTGGGCCGAGGGCAGGGCGCCGGTCAGGCCGTCGACGATGAAGGTGCGGATCGTCTCTTCGACGCCGATCTTGCCGGAGGCCAGCTTGCGGTCGGCCAGCAGCCCGGCGGCGATCGCGTACGGGCTTTCGTCCTCTTCCCAGGTGCGGACCTCGGCCGGCACGCCCAGGCTCTGGCGGATCGAGGGCTCCTCGAACTTTGGCACGACCATGCCAACCTGGCCCTCGCGCGGGATGATCGCCAGGCAAGCCCGCTCGCTGCGGCTCCACTGCGCGCCGGTGAAGTAGTCCATCGAGGAGCCCGGCTCAGTGATGATCGCGGACAGGCCCAGCTTTGCCATCAGGGCCTGGGCGCGTTCCAGCCGCGCCCGCCGCTCGGCCGGGCCGATCAGGGCGACGCCGTCGGTCATCTTCTTCGAGGGCGTCTGCCGCGCCCACGCTGGCGCGCCCATCGCGGCCGAGCTCGCTGCTGCGCCGGCCAGGAAGCCGCGCCGGCCCAGCTCTTGAAGTGCGGTCATGTCCATCTTCGAAACCCTGTGAGCCCAGTGCGACGCAACCCGCGCCGACAACCTTTTGTGACCCCGGGGCGCTCGGCCTGACAAGGCCTGGATCGGAGGAGATTTATCGGTTCGGATCGACGGGAAAGGTCGGGCTCCCGCAAGATCGGCCGGGCCTCTAAGCCTAAGACCATCGAACCATTGATATCGGGCGGTGGGTTGGGTACCGCTACCATCAACGTGCGCGAGACTGGACGCACGACTTTGAGTAGGGCGGAAGACGATGAGAACGCTACTGACCGCAGGGCTGATCGCGGCGCTGCTCGGACCGTCCGCCGCCGCCGCCGCGCAGGCAGACCCGCTGGCGCCGACCGCGCGTTGGTCGGCCTATACCGCCGGACGCGCCGCCACGCCGCCCATGGGCTGGAGCACCTGGAACGCCTTCGCCACCGACATCGACGAGGAAAAGATCCTCGGCTCGGCGAAGCAGATCGTCGACAGCGGCCTGGCGGCCAAGGGCTACCGCTACATCAATATCGACGACGGCTGGGCGCTGAAGCGCCGGATGCCCGATGGCCGCATGATCATCCGCGACGACAAGTTCCCGTCGGCGCGCACCGGCGGCGACGCCCCCAGCTTCAAGCCGTTCACCGACAAGCTGCACGCCATGGGGCTGAAGGCCGGCAACTATTCCGACCTGGGCCGCAACACCTGCTCCGAGGCCTATTCCCCGACCGACGACGACCTGCCCAAGGGCACGGTGCTGGAGCGCGAGGTCGGCATCTATGGCCGTATCGACCAGGACATCGCGCTTTACTTCAGGGACTGGGGTTTCGACTTCATCAAGGTCGATGGCTGCGGCCTGCGCGACTATGGTCCGCAAAGCGAACGGGTGCGTTCGGGCAAGTTTCGGGCGCTGGGGCCCTTCCTGGATTCCGGGGCCGTGACGCGAACCGGCATCCCGGCGATCCAGGCGATGTTCCGGCAGATCAATGTGGCGCTGGCCCGGGAGAATCCGGACGGCGACTATCTGCTGTCGCTCTGCGTCTGGGGGGCGGCCAATGTCCGCGCCTGGGGCAAGGACTATGGCGGCATCTCGCGCACCAGCGACGACATCTCCCCGGCCTGGGGACGGCTGCTGGTCAACTACGACACGACCGTAACCCGCTCTCTCTACGCCCATCCGGGGTCCTGGAACGATCCGGACATGCTGCACATCGGCGCCGGGGACTTCGACGCCGATCACCTGACCGAGGCCCGCTCGCACTTCGCGCTGTGGGCGATGCTCAACGCGCCACTGATGATCGGGACCGACCTGCGCAAGACGCCCAAGGCGTTGCTCGACATCTTCGGCAACGACGACATCATCGCGCTCGACCAGGATCCCGCCGGCAACCAGGCGACGCTGGCGCACGACTCCAGCGATCTGCAGATCCTGGTGAAGACCCTGGCGTCCGGCGACAAGGCCGTGGCGATCTTCAACCGGGGATCGGTCGACTATGACGTCGATCTCAGCGCGACCCACCTGAAGTTCAGCGACGTTGCGCCCATCGCGCTGACGGACCTGTGGAGCAAGCAGCAGACGACCTTCACCAAGCGGACCAAGCTCCACGTCAAGCCGCGCGAGACCCTGGTCTTCCGCGCGCAGGGGACGCGCGCCCTGCAAGGGGGATATTATCTGTCCGAGCAGCCGGGGAGCGTGAACCCGGCGGTGGACGGCGTCGTCTATCCGACCCCTGATCCTTCCATCTTCCGGACTGCGGCGGGCTGGGGTGGAACCGGCGGGGCAGGCGACAGGCCGTCCTATGCTGGCTGGGGCGGCGCGCGCGCCGACAGCGCCCCCTACGGCCAAGTGCTCCATGTGGCGGGAAAGCCCTTCGCTGCCGGGATCGGCATCCTCGCCAACTCGCGGCTCGAGGTGCGCAACAACGGGGCCAAGCGCTTCACCGCGGTGGTCGGGGTCGACGACAGCGCCAGCGACAAGGCTGGCGTCGTGACCTTCGCCATCTATGGCGACGGCAAGCTGCTGGCGACCAGCAAGCCGCTCAAATGGGGCATGGCCGCCCAGCCGATCTCGGCGTCGGTCGCCGGCGTCAAGCTGATCGAGCTGGTGGCGCGCAGCCCTCGCGGCGACAACCAGCGTCTGCCCGTGACCTGGGGCGAGGCGGCGCTTCTGGAGCGCTGAGGGGTCTTGTGGCCGGGCGCGGAGCAAGCGCGCCCGGCAACGGACGGTTGGCCGAAGCCTTGGCCTATTTCGCCAGCGCCACAGCGGTCTCGATCGAGAACGGGGCCGACTGGCTCGGGACCCCCGTGCCCGGCTGGCCCGAACCGACGCTGACGCGATAGGCACCCGCCGCCACGCGACGATCGCCGTCGGGCGTCACAGAACTGAGATCGCGCGGCGACAGGGTGAAGGTCACCTTGCGGGCCTCGCCCGGCTTGAGCGTCACGCGCTGGAAGCCCCGCAGGGCCACGCGCGGGGCGCCAGGCGTGTCGGGGAAGTTCAGATAGAGCTGGGCGACTTCCTCGCCGGGCCGTGCGCCGACATTGCGCACGGTGGTCGTCACGCGAACGCCATGGTCCGCGCCGCCCGGCAGGGGCTCGACCGTGACCGGCGCGTAGTCATAGCGGGTGTAGCTGAGGCCGAAGCCGAACGGATAGACCGGCTCGCCCGTGAAGTAGCGATAGGTGCGGCCGGCCATCGCGTAGTCGCCGAAGGGCGGCAGATCGTCGATCGAACGGTAGAAGGTCAGCGGCAGGCGACCCGACGGGTTGGTCTTGCCCGACAGCACATTGGCGACCGCCAGGCCGCCGGACTGGCCCGGATACCAGGCTTCGACGATGGCCGAGGCGTTGGCCTTGGCCCAGGCCAGGTTCACCGGGCTGCCGTTCATGGTCACCACGACCAGCGGCTTGCCCAGGGCCTTGGCCTGTTCCAGCAGTTTCTGCTGATCCGGCGGCAGGTCCAGAGTCGTCTTGTCGCCGCCCTTGAAGCCGGGGACCTCGACCGGAGACTCCTCGGCCTCCAGGTCCGAGGTCAGGCCGACCACCGCGACCAGCACGTCGGCCTGGGCGGCCGCCTTCTTAAGCTCGGCGGCCGCATCATCGGCCACGCGCTTCCAGATGAGATTGACGCCGGACAGGGCGTGAGACTCCGAGACGATCTCGATCGGATAGCGATGGCCCTTCTCCAGGCGGATGTTCTTCAGCGTCGGCAGGCTGGCCCAGCCGGCCTTGCGCAGGTCGGCGAACGGTTTGCCGTCCAACTTGAGCTCGCCGTTGAATCCCCCAAGGCCCAGGCGATAGGTCCCGCTCTCGGGCGGAACCAGGAAGCCCGTCCAGACCACGCGGTGGTGGTCGGAGACGGCGGCCAGGTCCAGGCTCCGCGAGGCGATGTCCGGCTCCACGCGGGTGACCACCGGCTTTTCCTGGTAGCGCATCTTGGCCACCGCCTCGCCGAAGGTCCCCGGCTGGAAGCGCGTCGGCGGCGGCTCAACGGTGTTGTAGTAGCGGGTCAGCAGGCCGGGCTTGCCGTCCGGCGCGACCAGGGCCGTGCTGGGCACGCGATCGCCATCGGTGAACGACGCGCCGAACGGGGCGTGGACGATC
Organism: Caulobacter sp. FWC2; assembly: GCF_002742625.1. Taxonomy (NCBI): domain Bacteria; kingdom Pseudomonadati; phylum Pseudomonadota; class Alphaproteobacteria; order Caulobacterales; family Caulobacteraceae; genus Caulobacter; species Caulobacter sp. FWC2. The sequence goes on along the minus strand of NZ_PEBF01000001.1, from coordinate 3,733,069 downwards.
TTGGCCGACGGCATGGCGCGGCGAAGACCGTCCAGCACCGAGATCGGCGGGGCCGACAGGGCCGAGGAATAGTTGCCGCGCAGGACGCGGGTGGCGTCGGCCAGCGGGCCGATCACCGCGATGCGCAGGCCGGGCTTCAGAGGCAGCAGACCATCGTTCTTCAGCAGCACCAGGCTCTTCTCGCTGGCGGCCAGGGCCAGGGCCTCGTGCTGGGGCGTCATCACCGAGGTGACCGGGGCAGGGCGCGTTTCGATCGCTCGCACCCCGGGCAGGTCGCCGACCCGCAGTCGCGCCGAATAGAGCCGCACCAGCGCCTGGTCGACATCGGTCTGGGTGATCAGGCCGCGTCGCAGCGCTTCGGCATAGGGCCTGGCCAGGCCCGCTGTGTCGGTCAGGGTCGCGCCGTTGCACTCGTTGTCGACGCCAGCCCGCATGGCGGCGGCGACGGCGGTGGCCGCATCGGGCGAATACTTGTGATTGTCGGCGATGTCCTTGACCGCGTCGCAGTCGGAAACGACGTAGCCGTTGAACTTCCAGGCGCCGCGCAGATGGTCCTTCAGCAGAAGGTCGCTGGCGCAGGCCGGCTGGCCGTCGATGCGGTTGTAGGCGCACATCACAGAGCCGGCCTGGCCATCGGTGATCGCGGCGCGGAACGCGGGCAGATAGGTGTCTTCCAGATCGTGGCGCGAGACGAAGACATTGGCGCCGTGCCGGGTCGATTCCGGCCCGCTATGGACCGCGAAGTGCTTGGGCGTGGCGATGACGCGGGGCAGATCGGGATCGGGTCCCTGGACGCCTTGCACGAAGGCTACGCCGATGCGCGCGGTCAGGAACGGGTCCTCGCCATAGGTCTCCTGGCCGCGGCCCCAGCGCGGATCGCGGAAGATGTTGATGTTCGGCGACCAGGTGTCCAGGCCCGTGCCGATGCGTCCCATCCGTCCGGTCTGCCGCGACAGGATATGCAGGTCGCGGACCTCCGTGCTGATCGCGGTGGCGACGTCCTGGACGAGGGCGGTGTCGAAGCTGGCGGCCAGGCCGATCGGCTCGGGGAAGTTGGTGGTCGGCAGGGTTCCCAGCGCGCCGTGCAGCGACTCCGTCCACCAGTTGTAGGCTGGGATTCCCAGCCGGGAGATGGCCGGGGCGGTGTTGAGCAGCTGGTCCAGCTTCTCTTCGGTGGTCATCTTGCCGACCAGTTCGGCTGCCAACCGCTCGGCCTTGGCGCGGGCGGCGGAGGCCTCGGGCTTGGCCGGGGCGAGGGGCGCGGAGAGGGCGGTGGTGACGACCATCGATCCAGCTAGGCAAGCGCCCAGCACCAACCCGTACCGCATTTTCCTTCTCCCCATTACTCAGTCCTTTTTTGAACCTCGGGCGCAACGCGCGGCGCGGCTTTACGGGCGCGGTCTCACCACTCGAAGGCTCGCGCGACCCGCCGCTCGGCCAGCAGGAACGCGTCGGCGACATGGCGCAGCGGCGAGGTGTCCACGTCGCTGGCCCCGTCCGCGATCAGTCGGGCGAAGGCGTCGTAGAGGCCCGGATATTCGCGGTCGGGTCCTTCGTGCAGCAGTTGGCCGTCGACCCACAGCTTGGCGCCGCCGTTCGTCAGCTTCATCGCGCCGTCTTCGGTGTCGACCTCGATGTCCCAGCTTTGCGGGCCGGTCTGGAGGAAATCCAGCTCGACGCGGATCGGCGCGCCGGCCGTGTCGCGGAAGTCCAGCTCTGCCTGGATCGGCGACTGGCGGTTGGCCGGCACGTGCAGCAGGCCTTGCGACAGGAAGAACGGGCGGGGCAGGACGCGCGTGGCGATCGAGAGGGCGTTGATGGCCGGGTCGAAGACGCCCAGGCCGCCAGCCTCCCAGATCCAGTCCTGGCCTGGATGCCAGACGCGGACGTCTTCCTTCCAGTTGATCCGCACAGCCTTGATCGACCGCTCGGCCAGCCAGGCGCGTGCGGGCTCCACCGCAGCGGCGTAACGCGAGTGCCAGGTCGCCTGCAGGGTCAGGCCCTGGGCTGCCGCGACCTGGCGCAGGTCCTCGACTTCGCTCAGCGTCGCGCCCGGCGGCTTCTCCAGCATGACGTGCTTGCCGGCGGCCAGCGCCAGATGCGCCAGGGCGTGGCGCGGCTGGGGCGGCGTGCATAGGGCCACGGCGTCGATCGCCAAGCCGTCGGCCAGCAGGTCCTCTAGCCTGGCGAAGTGGGCGACGCCGTCGAGGCTGGCATGGCGGCTGACCACGGCGGCCAGTTCGAAGCGCGGATCGGCGGTGATGGCCGGCGCGTGCTGGTCGTGGGCGATCTTGCCCAGGCCGACGAGTGCGAGACGGATCGGAGTCACAGCGCCTTCACGGTCACGGGTTGCTCGACCGCCTGGGCCAGAGGGTTGCTGACCGGATAGCGGAACGGCGTGGCCTCGATCTCGAACACATCGCCTGCCTGCGTCTGGAAGCCCTCGGAGAAGGAGAGGGTGGCGGTGCCGAAGAAGTGGACGTGCACGTCGCCGTGGCGGCGGAACAGGTCGTACTTGAAGTGGTGATGTTCGAGATTGGCGATGGCGTGGGACATGTTCGCCTCGCCCGATAGGAAGGGCTTTTCCCAGACGGTCGCGCCGTCGCGGACGATGCGGCTGGTCCCGCGCACATCGGCGGGCAGGGCGCCGGGCAGCAGCTCAGGACCGAGCGCCGCGTTGCGCAGCTTGGAGTGCGCCAGCCACAGGTAGTTGCCACGCTCGATCACGTGGTCGGAGAACTCGTTGGCCAGGCAGAAACCCAGCCGGTGCGGCGTGCCGTCCGAACCGATCAGATAGACACCTGCGATCTCGGGTTCCTCGCCGCCGTCCTGGGCGAAGCTGGGGGAGGTGAGCGCCTGGCCGGGGCCGACCAGCTGGGATCCGTCGCCCTTGTAGAACCACTCGGGCTGCACGCCGGTCTGGCCGGCCGCCGGCTTGCCGCCCTCGACGCCCATCAGGAACATCCGCATGGAGTCGGTCAGCTGTTCGCCCGACTGAGCCGCCTTGTGCATCTTGTCGCGGCCCTCGGCCGAGCCGAGGTGCGTCAGGCCGGTGCCGGTCAGGAACAGGTGCGCGGGATCGGGATGGTCGATCGGCGCCAGCACCCGGCCTTCGGCCAGGGCGGCGGCGATGTCGAGCGTCTCGCCCAGCGCCGATCGCGCGGTCTCGACCAGGGTCGATTGCGCGGCCAGCGCCTTGTGGGCCAGGTCCAGCAGGGTGTCGGCGACGCTGACCCTATTGGCTGCGCCCTGGTCGTCGAGCATCGCCAGGCCGCGCCGGCCCGCGCCGTCGACAAATTGTACAAACGTCATTCTGGACTGTCCTTACTGGCTACTTCGCGATGGAGAGCTTGAAGACCATGCGGTTGCTGTAGCGCTCGCCCGGGTTCAGGCGGATCGAGGCGAAGGCCGGCTTGTTCGGCGCGTCGGGAAAGTGTTGCGGCTCCAGCGCGATGCCGTCGCCCTGCCGATAGATCTTGCCGCTCTTGCCGACCATCGTGCCGTCGATGAAGTTGCCGGCGTAGAACTGGATGCCGGGCTGGTCCGACAGGACGTCCAGCGTGCGGCCGCTCTTGGGGTCGGACAGGCGCGCGGCCAGGCGCAGCGCGCCGCCGGCCTTGCCGTTCAGGGCGTAGTTGTGGTCGTAGCCCCGGCCGATGACCATCTGCGGATCGCGGGCGTCGCGGATGCGCGTCCCCACGGCGGTCGGCTTGCGGAAGTCGAACGCCGTGCCGGCCACCGGCTTGATCTCGCCGGTCGGGATCAGTTCGGCGTCGACGGGCGTGTAGCCGTCGGCGGGGAGGGTGAGGACGTTGCCCATCGCGCCGTCGGCCGAGCCTTCGCCCGCGAGGTTGAACAGGGCGTGGTTGCTCATGTTGACGATGGTCGGCTTGTCGGTCGTCGCGCCGTACGTCACCGTCAGCTGGTTCTTTTCGTCCAGGGCGTAGGTCGCCGTGGCGGTCAGGGCGCCCGGATAGCCTTCTTCGCCATCGGGGCTGACATAGCCCAGGGTCACGGACGCGGCGGCGGCGCCGGACTTAACGTCAAGCACCTTCCAGACGACCTTGTCGAAGCCCTTCACGCCGCCGTGCAGAGCGGCGACGCCGTTGTTGTTCAGCGCCAGCTGGTAGCTCTTGCCGTCCAGCGTGAAGCGGCCCTTGCCGATGCGGTTGGCGACGCGTCCGACCGTCGCGCCGAAATAGCTTGCGTTGCGGGCATAGGCGCCGGCGTCGGCGAAGCCGAGCACGATGTCGGCCTTGGTGCCGTTGCGGCCCGGCGCCACCAGCGACTGAAGGGTGGCGCCATAGGTGATCACCGTAGCGCTGACGCCGTGGGCGTTGGTCAGGGTGAAGGCCTCCACCGCTTCGCCCGAAGGCGTCTGGCCGAAGGCGGCGCGCGACAGGGTCGCGGCATGGCCGGCGATCGGGCCGGCGAGGGTGAGCAGAGCCACCGCTCCAGCCGACAGGTTTGCGACGCGCATTCGAACCTTCTCCCCGATCCTGTTGACTGCTCTCGATTGACGGTCATGGTGACCGCCATATACTCCGACAAAACAAACGTGCGCAACCGACGTCGCGCCCAGCATCACATTCGGGAGACTATCCAATGGCGCCAGCGCCCATGACGTCGGCCGCGCGGTCGGACGGCGGCTCCGCGGTCACGCAGAAATCGGCCCTGACCCTGCTGGCCAGCCTCTTTTTCATGTGGGGTTTCATCACGGTGATCAACAACACCCTGCTGCCGCATCTGCGCTCGGTGTTCGACCTCAACTACACCCAGACCACCCTCATCGAATCGACCTGGTTCATCGCCTACTTCGTCGCCTCGCTGCCGTCGGCCAAGCTGATCGAGAAGATCGGCTACAAGCGCGCCCTGGTGACCGGCCTCCTGATCATGGCGCTGGGCGCGCTGCTGATGATCCCGGCCGCGCGTATCCCGTCCTACGGCGTGGTATTAACGGCGCTGTTCATCATCGCCTCGGGCATCACCCTGCTGCAGGTCGCGGCGAACCCCTATGTGGCGGTGATCGGGCCGCCCGAGACGGCGTCCTCGCGCCTGAACCTCGTGCAGGCCTTCAACTCGATGGGCACGACGCTGGCGCCGCTGTTCGGCGGCTGGCTGATCCTGTCGCGTTCGGCCTCGGGCAACAGCCAGGCCGGGGCGGTCCTAACCCCCGCGCAGCGCCTGGCCGACGCCCAGTCGGTGCAACTGCCGTACTTCATCGTCGCGGTGGTGCTGGTGGCCCTGGCGGTCGTCATCGCCTTCTACAAGCTGCCCGAACTGGGGCTGGCCGCCCAACGCGCCGGCGTCGAGGAGCGCAAGAAGCACTCGCTGTGGCGCCACCGCAATCTGGTGCTCGGCGTGCCGGCCATCTTCATCTACCTGATCGCCGAAATCGGCGTCAGCAACCTCTTCATCAACTTCATTTCCGCGCCCGAGATCGGCGGCGTCACGCACGCGCAAGCTTCTCGCTACCTATTCCTGCTCTGGGGCGGGATGATGGTCGGCCGCTTCGTCGGCAGCCAGTTGATGCGCAAGGTCGCCGCAGAAAGGATCCTGGCCGTGGCCAGCCTGCTGGCCTTCGTGGTGATGATCGTCACGGTCCTGGCCCATGGCCCCGTGGCGATGTGGAGCCTGATCGCCGTGGGCCTTTTCCACTCGATCATGTTCCCCACCATCTTCACGTTGGGCATCAAGAACCTGGGACCGCTGACCGAAGAGGGTTCGGGGTTGCTGGTGATGGCCATCGCCGGCGGCGCGCTGGTGGTTGTCCAGGGGCAGATCGCCGACGCCTACGGCCTGCAGATTTCGTTCCTGCTGACGGCGGTCTGCGAGCTTTATGTGCTGTTCTACGCGCTCTGGGGCTGCAAACCGACCGGCGCCGCGCAAGAGCTGGACAGGGCCGGCGACGAGGCCTGAATCGACGTGATCCCGCGCGCAATATGGTTGCGCGAGGGGCCAAGGCTCGGCCTAGTCGATTGACCGTGTTTCGTCGAAATTATAGTCAGACAAATACGAGCAAGGCGCATGGTGATTTGCCACTCCGAGGGAGTTCAGCAAGTGACCGGCGCCGCGCCGGACTAAGCAACGACAAGGCTATTCATGGTTTCCCCCAAAAGCGACGCACCCAAGCTCCGTTCGCGCGCATGGTTCGATAACCCCGATAACACCGACATGACCGCGCTCTATCTTGAGCGCTACATGAACTTCGGCCTGTCGCTGGAAGAACTGCAGTCGGGCAAGCCGATCATCGGCATCGCCCAGACCGGATCAGACCTGTCGCCCTGCAACCGGCACCACCTGGTTCTGGCCGAGCGCGTGCGCGAAGGCGTTCGCTCCGCTGGTGGCATTGTCCTGGAGTTCCCCGTCCACCCGATCCAGGAGACCGGCAAGCGCCCGACGGCGGGCCTGGACCGCAACCTGTCCTATCTCGGCCTCGTCGAGCTGCTTTACGGCTACCCGCTGGATGGCGTGGTGCTGACCATCGGCTGCGACAAGACCACGCCGGCCTGCCTGATGGCGGCGGCGACCGTGAATATCCCGGCTATCGCGCTGTCGGTCGGACCGATGCTGAACGGCTGGCACAAGGGCAAGCGGACGGGCTCGGGCACCATCGTCTGGCAGGCTCGCGAGATGCTGGCGGCGGGCGAGATCGACAATGCCGGCTTCATCAAGCTGGTGGCCAGCTCCGCGCCCTCGACCGGCTACTGCAACACCATGGGCACGGCCACGACCATGAACTCGCTGACCGAGGCCCTGGGCATGTCGCTGCCCGGCTCGGCGGCGATCCCCGCGCCCTATCGCGACCGCCAGGAGAACGCCTATCGGACGGGCCTGCGCATCGTCGACATGGTCCACGAGGACCTCAAGCCGTCCGACATCCTGACCCGTGACGCTTTCCTGAACGCCGTGGTGGTCAACTCGGCCATCGGCGGTTCGACCAACGCCCCGATCCATCTCAACGCTCTGGCCCGCCACATCGGGGTCGAGCTGTCGATCGACGACTGGCAACAGACCGGCGAGCAGGTGCCGTTGCTGGTCAACCTGCAGCCGGCCGGCGAATATCTCGGTGAGGACTACTACCGCGCCGGCGGCGTGCCGGCGGTGTTCGGCCAGCTGATCGAGCAGGGGCTGATCCGTGAAGACGCCAGGTGCGCCTCCGGCCAGACCATCGGCGAGCAGTATCGCGGCGCGGTGATCGAGGACGAGGACGTCATCCGTCCGTTCTCGCGACCGCTGGTCGAACGGGCCGGCTTTGTGGTCATGCGCGGCAACCTGTTCAACTCGGCGATCATGAAGACCAGCGTGGTCAGCCCGGAGTTCCGCGAGCGCTATCTCTCCAATCCCGATGACCCGGACGCCTTCGAGGGCGACGCGGTCGTATTCGACGGACCCGAGGACTATCACCGCCGCATCGACGACCCGGCGGTGGGGATCACCTCCAACTCGATCCTGTTCATGCGCGGCGCGGGCCCCGTCGGCTATCCCGGCGCGGCCGAGGTCGTGAACATGCGCGCGCCCGACTACCTGATCAAACAAGGCGTCCACCAGTTGCCGTGCGTCGGCGACGGCCGCCAGTCGGGCACCTCGGGCTCGCCCTCGATCCTCAACGCTTCGCCGGAAGCGGCGGTGGGCGGCGGCCTGGCGCTGCTGAAGACCGGTGACCGCGTGCGCTTCGACCTGCGCAAGTCGCGCGTCGACGTGCTGGTCTCGGCCGCCGAGATCGTTGAGCGCCGCAAGGCGCTCGATGCGGCGGGCGGCTTCGCCTATCCGGAAAGCCAGACGCCGTGGCAGGAAATGCAGCGCGCGGTGGTTGGCCAGATGGAGACCGGCGCGGTCCTCGAACCGGCCGTGAAGTATCAGCGCATCGCCCAGACCAAGGGCCTGCCGCGCGACAACCACTAGTCGCCTGGCGACGATCCGAGGACCTCATGCCAAAGCCATCCACGCTGATCGTGTCGGCCTTAGCTCTGGGCCTGGCCTGCGCCGCCGCGAGCGTGCAGGCCCAGGTCTGGCGCGCCGATAGCGGGCAAGGGACCTATCACAATCCGCCGCTCAATGCGGACTATCCCGATCCCGACATCATTCGGGTCGGCCAGGACTTCTATTTCGCCTCGACCACCTTCATGAACACGCCGGGGCTCACCCTCCTGCACTCCAGGGACCTGGTGAACTGGGACATCGCCGGCCACGTCATGCCGAGGCTGACGGGTAATCCCAAATACGACCTGGCCGATGGCGGGGACTATCGCCATGGCGTCTACGCGCCGAGCCTGCGCTATCACAAGGGCCGCTTCTACATCGCCGTCACCCCCGTCGGGCGCCACACCAGGCTTTATTCCGCCACCGATATCAGGGGGCCGTGGACCGCGCGCGAACTGGATCGAGAAGCCTTCGATCCGGCCCTGTTCTTCGACGATGACGGCAAGGCCTATATCGCCACCGCCAGCAGCGCCGATGGGACGACGACCTTGCTGACGCTCAGCGCGGACCTCACGAAGGTCACCGACGCGCGCAAGATCCACTATATCCGAGGCGCCGAAGGCTCGAAGCTGATCAAGCGGAACGGCTGGTACTACATCTTCAACTCGATCCCCCGACGCTTGGCCTTGACGGTCTCGCGCGCCCGGTCCCTGACCGGGCCGTGGGAGACGCGCGACCAGATCGACGACACCACCGGCGGCCACCAGGGCGCCCTGGTCGATCTGCCGGGCGGCGGCTGGTACGGCTTCGTCATGCGCGACTCCGGAGCGGTAGGCCGAGTCACGAACGTCAGTCCGATGTTCTGGCGGGACGATTGGCCGGTATGGGGAACGCCGGACGCACCGGGTCGCGTGCCCGACGTCGCCGTCAAGCCGATCGCCGGCGGCCCCTTCGTCGAGCCGCCCAGCTCCGACGACTTCAGCGGCCGGGTGCTGGGCCGGCAGTGGCAGTGGAACCACAATCCCGACGACCGGCGTTGGTCGCTCCGCGAGCGCCCCGGCTATCTGCGCCTGAAGGCCACGACCAGCGACCAGTTCTGGACCGCGCGCAACACCCTCTTGCAAAAGGGCCAGGCGCCGCGCGGGCGGGGCGTGGTCAAGCTGGACGTGCGGGGACTAACGGGCGGCGACGCCTGCGGCTTCGGCACGTTCGGCAAGTTCTCCAGCCAGTTGGTCGTCACCCGGACGGCCGACGGGCGGGGCGCGCTGTCCGCGCGCTTGGTCGAGAGCACCCAGGAGGGGCCCAAGACGACGCCTCTGGGCGAGGCCTTGGCGATCCCTCTCGTGGACCTGTGGTTGTCGGTCGAGATGGATTTCACGACCGACAAGGCCGCCCTGGCCTACAGCCTGGACGGCAAGGCCTGGACCGCCATGCCCGGCGATTTCCCCCTGGCCTTCGACTGGCGGACCGGAACCTTCCAGGGGCAGCAGTACGGCCTGTTCTGCTACAATCCCAAGGGCGGCGAGGGGCGGCTGGACGTCGACAGCTTCACGCTGAGCAAGCCCTAGGAAGGCGGCCTACATCGCCGATCGGGTGTCATCCAGCGCCAGGTCGACGAGGGCCCGCATGGCCGCGCTGGCCGCTTCGGGATCGCCCGCCGCGATGGCGTCGAAGACCTTGGCGTGGTCGGGCACCGGGTCGCGGGGCAGGGCGCGCGAGCGCTGCTTGAACTCGGTGGTCCAGCTGACCGCGGCGCTGATGCTGGCGCTGAGCGCCATCATCGCGCTATTGTGCGTCGAGCCCAGAAGGGCGTCGTGGAAGGCGCGGTCGGCAGCCCGGCCGGCCTCGGTCGCCAGGGTGTGGCGTCGCATCTTGGTCAGGGCGTCCTTCATGGCCTTGAGGTCGTCCTTGTCGCGTCGCTCGGCGGCGAGGCGCGCTGCGGCGGGCTCGACAATCGCCCGAAGCTCGAACAGGTCGCGCACGAAGCTGACGTCGGGTTCAGCCGAAAATGCCCAGGCCAGCACCTGCGGATCCAGGATGTTCCAGCGGCTGCGCGGCAGCACCCGGGTGCCCGCCTTGGGGCGGCTTTCGACCAGACCCTTGGCGGTCAGAACCTGGACGGCTTCCCGGTAGGCGCTGCGCGAGACGTCCAGGGCCTCGGCGTTGGCGATCTCGCCGGTCAGCTTTTCGCCGGGCGCGATCTGGCCCGAGACGATGGCGCTGCCCAGATAGTGCGCCACCGCGCCCCGCAGCCGTCGACCAGACCCTCTCGCCGATCGGGGGATCGACTTGTCGTCCGGTTCGTCGGTGGGCATGGGCACAGGCTCCTGCGTGGGTGGGCTCGTTTCTATAAGCGCAAGCACACGGCCCTTGGCAAGTTGTCAGGCTAGTTTGCGTGCTGCGCACGAGCGTTTCAGCATTGATCGCAAAGAAGTTTCTTCCTGCATGATGGATGAGCGCCCTCTCTCATCATGCAGGAAGTGGTCAGATGTCATCAGTCCAGGCGGATGACCATGATCGACTTCGGCGGCGCCTGCAGCACCAGGCCGCCCGCGCCGGCCTTGGCCGTGTACGGCTTGGGCGCGACCGCGTTGGGGGCGTCGAACGTGTTGATGCTGTCGACGCGCGGCGCGGTCATGACCTGGCCGGTGGCGGAGGCGGCTTTGACGCCGGCGATGTCGGCCCGGATGCTGGCCGACTTGACGGGGTCGAGGTTGGAGACCGCCAGCCACAGCTTGCCTTGCGTGTCGCGCGCCGCGATGGCGTCGATCCGCGGCAGCGTGATGTCGCCCTGCGTATAGGTCCCGGCGTCGAAGCTGACGGGCGCGAAGGTGGCGTCCTGGAAGGGCAGGTACATCTTGTAGACGTGATAGGTGGGCGTCAGGACCATCTTGTCCTTGTCGGTCAGGATCATCGCCTGAAGGACGTTGATCATCTGGGCGATGTTGGTGATCCGCACGCGGTCGGCGTGACGTGCGAAGATGTTCAGGTTCAGCGCCGCCACCAGCGCGTCGCGCATCGAGTTCTGCTGGACCAGGAAGCCCGGATTGGTGCCTTCCAGCGGCGCCAGCCACACGCCCCATTCGTCGACGGCCAGTGGCACCTTCTTGTCCGGATCGTACTTGTCCATGATCGCGGCGTGCTGGGTGATCAGCCCGTCCATGCCCAGCGTTTCCTTCAGCAGCTTGGCATAGGCGGTCTCGTCGAACTTGGTGCTGGAATAGGACGGCGGCCAGCCGCCGGTCGTGTACGAGTGCAGCGACAGCCCTTCGATGTTCCAGGCCCAGTCGTGGCCCTTCTGCGCGGCCATGACCGTCTCGGTGTAGGCCGGCTTGCCCTGGTCGGGACCGACGGCGATGCGCTGCATGGCGTCTGCGCCGGTCTGCTTGGGGTTGTAGTTGCGCACGAATCGGGCGTAGCGCTTCATCTCGTCGGCATAGTACTCCGGCCGCATGGCGCCGCCGCAGCTCCAGCTCTCGTTGCCCAGGCCCAGATACTTGATCTTGTAGGGCTCGCGGTGGCCGTTGGCGGCGCGTTCCTTGCCCGCCGTGGTCTCTGGATCGGCGGTCATGTACTCGACCCACTCGGCCGCTTCCTGGACCGTGCCCGAGCCGACATTGACCGAGATGTAGGCGTCGCTGCCGATCTGGCCGACGAAGTCCATGAACTCGTCGGTGCCGAAGGTGTTGGGTTCGACCGCGCCGCCCCAGTTGGAGTTGATCGTCTTGCGGCGACCCTCGACCGGGCCGATGCCGTGGCGCCAGTGATATTCGTCGGCGAAACAGCCGCCCGGCCAGCGCACATTGGGCACCTTGATGTCGCGCAGCGCCTTGACGACATCGGTGCGGATGCCGCGGACATTGGGGATGGGCGAGTCCTTGCCGACCCAGACGCCGCCATAGATGCCCGAGCCGAGATGTTCGGCGAACTGGCCGAAGATGTTGCGATCGATCTTGGCGCCGGGCGCCCCGGCCTCGATGCGGACCGCGATCGGCGCATCGGCCTTGGCCTGCGCCAGGGCGGGCGAGGCGATCATCATGGCCAGGACGGACGCGGCCATGGGCCGAGCGATTTTGAGCATGTCTTCTCCCCGTGCTCGCTCAGGATCGACATGATGCGACCCGGAGCGGCGACCCGTCTCGCGGATCTTGTCTTTTGAAGGCTTCGCGCCAAGGTTCAGCGCGATAATAGTCAGACAATATATCGGGTCAAGCTGCTGGCGAACGCTGGGCGCGTTCGACTTGAGCGTCCATGATAACCCAATAAGCGCGGCCCTTGACGCTCCGGGCGCAAGGCTCGTCGGTTGCCTTAATTGTCCGAGTAGATAGGGTATGCGTCAAGCGACCGAACCGTCGCGGCGCGTCAGCTGGGGGACCTGGCGCACACCAAGAACTGGCGTGAGGAAGCTATGGCGCGATGTTCGGAACCGCAAGCGATGCGCACGCGTCGGGGGGCGGGGTTAAGCCGCCGGTCCGCGCTGGCGGTCGTGGCCGCTTCCGTCGCCGCGACCAAGTCTCAAGCTGCTACGGCCAAGGCCTCGCCGCTGCGCCTGTGGTACCGCCAGCCGGCCAAGGCGTGGGTCGAAGCCCTGCCGGTGGGTTCGGGCAAGCTGGGCGCGATGGTGTTTGGGGGCGTCGCCTCCGAGCGGCTGCAGCTCAACGAGGATACGCTGTGGGCGGGCGGCCCCTACGATCCCGCCAATCCTGAGGCCTTGGCCGCGCTGCCGGAGATCCGCCGCCTGATCGACGCCGGTGACTATGTCCAAGCCACGAAGCTGGCCGACGCCAAGTTCCTGGGCAAGCCCAGGCGGCAGATGGCCTACCAGACGATCGGCGATCTGAAGCTCGATTTTCCCGGGCTGGGCGAAGCGAGCGGCGACTATGTGCGCGACCTCGACATCGATGGGGCGATCGCCGCCACGACCTTCACGGCCGGCGGTGTGCGCTATCGCCGCGAGGTGATCGGCAGTCATCCGGACGGGGTCATCGCCGTGCGCCTGAGCGCCAGCCGCAAGGGCGCGATCAGCGTCGATCTTTCCTTCGCCAGCCCGCTGAAGTCTAAGCCCGTCGCGAGGGTCGAGGGTAGCGCCCTGGTCCTGGTCGGCGCCAATGAGAGCCGGGAGGGAATCCCCGCCGCCCTGACCTTCGAGTGCCGCGTCGAGGTCCGCGCCAAGGGCGGCGCGTTGACGGGGCAGGGCGGCGTGCTGACGGTCAGGAACGCCGACGAGGTCGTGCTGCTGATCGCGGCGGCCACCAGCTATCGCAGGTACGACGACGTCTCCGGCGATCCCCAGGCGCTGAACAACGCGACGCTGGCCGGGCTGGTCGGCAAGTCCTGGGCGAAGATCCTGGCCGATCACCAGGCCGATCACCGGGCGTTGTTCCGTCGGGTCGGCGTCGACTTTGGCCGCACGCGCGCCGACCTGCTGCCGACGGACGAGCGCATCCGGCAGTCGCCGACCACGGACGATCCGTCGCTGGCGGCGCTGTACTACCAGTACGGCCGCTACCTGCTGATCGCCTGCTCACGCCCCGGCGGCCAGCCGGCCAACCTCCAGGGGATCTGGAACGAGAAGACCTCGCCCCCGTGGGAGAGCAAGTACACGATCAACATCAATACCGAGATGAACTACTGGCCGGCCGAACCGACCAACCTCGCGCCCTGTGTCGAGCCGTTGATCGCGCTGGTCGAGGACCTGGCCACGACCGGCGCGCGCACCGCCCAGGTCATGTATGGCGCGCGCGGCTGGGTCGCCCACCACAACACCGACCTGTGGCGCGCCACCGCGCCGATCGACGGCGCGCTCTGGGGCGTCTGGCCCACGGGCGGCGCCTGGATCTGCAAGCACGTCTTCGACCACTACGACTACAGCCGCGACAAGGCCTATCTGGCCCGCGTGTATCCGCTGATGAAGGGCTCGGCGCGGTTCTTCCTCGACACCCTGGTCGTCGATCCGAAGTTCGGGGTGCTGGTCACCAGTCCGTCGGTATCGCCAGAGAACGATCATGGTCATGGCTCGTCGTTGGTCGCCGGTCCGACCATGGACCAGGCGATCATCCGGGACCTGTTCGACAACTGCCTGAAGGCCGAGGGCATCCTCGGCGCCGATCCGGCGTTCGTCACCGAGCTGACGGCGGCGCGCGACAAGCTGGCGCCGTACAGGATCGGCAAGGACGGCCAACTGCAGGAATGGCAGGAGGACTGGGACGCCGACGCCAAGGAACCCCAGCACCGGCACGTCTCGCACCTCTATGGCCTGTTCCCGTCGGACCAGATCGGGATCGACACCACGCCGAAGCTGGCGGCGGCGGCCAGGACTTCGCTGCTGAAGCGGGGCGACATCACCACCGGCTGGGCCATCGCCTGGCGGCTGAACCTCTGGGCGCGGCTGGGCGACGGCGATCATGCGCACAGCGTGCTGAAGCTGCTGCTGGGCCCCGAGCGGACCTATCCCAACATGTTCGACGCCCACCCGCCGTTCCAGATCGACGGCAATTTCGGAGGGACCTCGGGCATGACCGAGATGGTCCTGCAGAGCCGCAACGACCGCATCTACCTGCTGGCGGCCCTGCCGTCGGCCTGGCCGACCGGCCATATGACCGGCCTGAGGGCGAGGGGCGCGGTCGGTGTCGATGTGCGTTGGGCGGGCGGCAAGCTTTCAGAGGCGGTGCTGACCGCCACGGCCCACGGCCGCCACACTGTAGTTCATAGGGCGTCGACCCTGGAGATCGAGATGAAGCAAGGTCAAAGCGTCCGCCTCGCGGTCCGCAACGGCGCCCTGGTGCGCGCATGAGCGGCCAAGCTCTCACCCAAAGCCGGCGTTCGGTGCTCCTGGCCGGCGCCTGCCTGACCGTCACGTTCGCCGCCAAGGCTTCTGCCCAAACGCCCACGTCGTTGCGCAAGGTCGAGCCGATCCCGGCCCGCTACGTGACGCTGGAGCCGTCGCCGTTCGCCGACGCCATGGCGGCCAACCGTCGCTACCTGCTCTCGCTGGACCCCGAGCGGCTGCTGCACAACTTCTATTGGTCGGCGGGCCTGCCGGCTAACAAGCCGCGCTATGGCGGATGGGAAAGCGAAAGCATCGCCGGTCACTCCGTGGGGCATTGGCTGTCGGCCTGCAGCCTGACGGTGGCCAACACCGGCGATCCGGCCGTCGCGGCCGTCCTCGACCACACGCTCGCGGAGATGGCCAAGATCCAGGCCGCCGAGGGTGACGGCTATGCCGGCGGCACGACCGCCGACCGGGGCGGCAAGGAGGTTCCCGGAAAGGTCATCTTCGAGGAAGTCCGGCGCGGCCAGATCGAGGTCACCTGGACGCTGAACGGCGGCTGGGTGCCGATCTACGCGTACCACAAGGTGCTGGCGGGGGTGATCGACGCGCACCTGCTGGCCCACAATGCGAGAGCGCTGCCGATCGCCCTGGGCCTGGCCGACTATCTGGCCGGCGTCCTGGCGCCCCTCTCGGAGGAACAGGTCCAGAAGGTCCTCTCCGTCGAGCACGGCGGTATCCTGGAATCCTATGCCGAGCTGTACGCCATTACGGGCGACGCCCGCTGGCTACACACCGCCGAGCGGTTGCGCCACCGCGCTTTCGTCGACCCTCTCCTGGCCCGTCGCGACGCCCTGGCGGGGCTTCACGCCAACACCCAGATTCCCAAGGCCGTCGGCCTGGCGCGCTTCTACGAGACCAGTGGCCAGGCCGATCATGGCGAGGCGGCCGCGTTCTCTCACCAGACGGTCGTCGACCACCACAGCTATGTGCTGGGGGGCAATTCCGAACGCGAGCACTTCGGTCCGGCCGACCAACTGGGCGGCACGCTGACGACGGGCACGTGCGAGGCGTGCAACACCTACAACATGCTGAAGCTGACGCGGCATCTCTACGCCTGGAAGCCGGACGGCGCCTTGTTCGACTATTACGAGCGGGCGCAGCTCAATCACATCCTGGCGCATCAGCGTCCCGACACCGGTCAGTTCGTCTATTTCATGCCGCTTCAGGCGGGCGCCAAGCGCGACTATTCCACGCCGGAAGACAGCTTCTGGTGTTGCGTGGGGTCGGGCATGGAGAGCCACGCCAAGCACGCCGACAGCATCTTCTGGCACGGACCGGACGCGATCTACGTCAACCTCTTCACGCCCTCGACGCTGGATCTTCCCGGCGACGCCAAGCTGGAACTGCGGACCCGCTATCCCGAGCAGGGCGAGGTCGTGCTTCGGGTGGCCCGTCCTTCGGCGACAGCCACGACCCTGGCCATTCGCCGACCCGGCTGGGCGCTGGGCGCGCGGATCACGCTCAACGGCAAAACGATCGCCGCGCCGGTCTCGGACAACTACTGGCGCGTGACGCGCGCGTGGCGGGCAGGGGACACGATCACCGTGACCTTGCCGATGACCTTGCGCGCCGAGCCGCTCAAGGGCGCGCCGGCCACCTACGCCTTCCTCAGCGGACCTTTGGTCCTGGCGGCAGATCTCGGACCTGCGGACAAGGCGTTCGACGGCCCCGCGCCGGCGCTGCTGGCCAGGGCCGCGCCGACCGACACGCTCGTCCCCGGCGGCGGGGCTCATCGCTACGCCACGGTCGATGTCTTGGGGCAGAGCCAAACCCTGCGGCCGTTCAATGCGCTCTATGACCGGCGCACGGCGGTCTACTTCCAGACCTTCACGCCGGCGGACTGGAAGGCTCAGCGCCGGGACTATCTGGCGTCCGAAGCCCAGCGAGCCGATCTGGCGCGGCGGAGGATCGACGTCTTCCACATCGGCGAGATGCAGCCCGAGCGCGATCACGGGCTGACGGCGACAGCCGGACAGCCGGGGACCTTCTATGGCCGCCACAGCCGGTCGATCCCCGAGGGCGCGGAGGTGTCGTTCACGATGGCCCGTCGGCCCGGCGCCGCGTTCCTGCGCGCGACCTATTGGGGCAATGACGCCGACCGCGAGATGGCGATCGAGTTCGACGGACAGCAAGTCGCCGTAGAGCGTCGGTCCGGACCCAAGCGCAACGACTGGGTCACCGTCGACTATCCCTTGCCGCCGAGCGACCAGAAGCGCTCGAAGGTCAGGCTGATCGGTCGCAAGGGGACGAGTGTCCTCTATGGACTCGAACTGATCGCGGCGCCGCGGCGAGACGCCTAAACCAAAAAAAGAGGCCAGGCGCTGGACGCCTGGCCTCAGTGATCGAGGGGGAATCTCGGTTAGAAGCGGAAGCGCACGCCGGCGCGGTACATCCGGCCGACGATGTCGTACAGCGCCGGGTTTGCGTAGTTCGGCGACTTGGCCGGATCGCGGTCGAACAGGTTGTCGACCTTGAAGTAGGCGCTCACGTCCTTGCGGATGTTGTAGGTGCCGCCGACGTCCATGTAGAAGGCGCCTGGCATGAAGTTCTTGTCGATCGTCGGGGCGTTGGCCGTCGAGACCGGGCAGGTTCCCGGGGCGCAGACGACGTACTGGTTGCCGTAGTTGCCGTCGGTGAACCAACGCTCCTGCAGCGTCAGGGAGAAGCGGTCGGTCTCATAGCTCTGGATCGCCAGCCACTTCCAGTTGGGGGTGTTGCCCTGGTTCACGCCCGCGGAGTCGACCGGCACCGTGCCGGGCAGGCCCGTGTCGGTCCAGAAGTCGCGGATGTGGGTGGCCAGGGCTCGCAGGGTGAAGTTGCCCGAGAGGCCCAGCGGCTGCCGCCAGCGATAGCTGGCCTCGATGTCGAAGCCGCTGGTCTTGATCGACGCCAGGTTGAAGGACTGGACGTTGATATAGTTCGGGCCGCTGGTGTTGTTGAGGTTATAGGCCCCGCAGGTCTGCGGCAGGATGTTGCGGTAGCAGTAGTCGACGATCTGGGCCGCCCCCAGGCTGGAGACGACGTCGTCAACCTTGATCTTGTAATAGTCGAACGACGCGCTGAAGCCGGGCAGCCAGGACGGATTGGCCAGGACCACGCCGATCTGCGAGTTGCGCGCGATTTCCGGCGTCAGGTTCGGGTTGCCGACGGCGTTCTGGATCGCCACCACGTTCCGGTTGTTCACCGGATCGAAGAAGTTCGGCAGCGTCGTGGTGACGGGCGCGGCGAACAACTCCGAGAGGTTGGGCGCGCGCACGTCCCGCGAGGTCACGCCGCGGAAGCGCAGGCCCTCTATCGGCGTGTCCCAGGTGCCGCCCGCCTTCCAGGTCCAGATCGTGCCTGAGGTGCTGTAGTCGGTCACCCGCGCCGCGGCGTTGAAGTTGGCGCGGCCGATGGTCTCGTTGTTGAACAGCGGCAGGTCGGCCTCCAGGAAGGCTTCCTTGACGTTGTAGACGCCGTTGCCGTTCTTGTAGTTGCCGGCGTGCCAGTTGTTGCCCACCGAGGCGAGGAGCGGATCGGCGGGATAGGAAGCGTCGTTGGGGCTGCGGTCAGCGACGCCGGCGCCGTACGGGTCGGCGCGGACGGTATAGAATTCCCGGCGATATTCGGCGCCGAAAGCCACCGACAGCGGACCGGCCCACAGGTCGATCGGCGCGCCCGAGAAGTTCAGGCTGGCGACGTCCTGGGTCATGCGCAGGCGCTGGAACGGGCCGGCGGCGGGCTGGACATATTCCAGGGCCGCGGCCGACGGGGCCTTGCCGCCGAAGATGTTGAGCGGCTGGCAGCCGCTGGCGCGCGCGACCGGGTCGGCGCATACGATCGCGCCGTTCAGCGTGATGGCCTGGATCGCCTGGTTGAAACGCGGCGTCAGCAGGATGTGGTCGACGTCGATGGCGGTCTTGTTGACGCCATGCTCGTAGTAGGCGTCGTAGGTCCAGTCGGAGCCGACCGCCGCGAACTTGCCTTTCAGGCCGGCGACAACCCGGTACTGGCGACGATCGGTGTGAACCTCGGTGTTGGGCAGCACGGCGTTGCTGACGCCGTACTGGAAGCTGGTGATACCCGCTGTCGCGCAAGCGGCCTGGACGGAGGCCGGCACGAACGGGTTGGCGCATTGCAACGTCAGGCCCGTCTTGTTCATGCCGTTGACGGGCTGGTTGCTGGTCTTGACCTGGCCCAGGTTGAACGAGACATAGGCCTCGTTGTTCTCGGCGAAGTCATAGCCGATACGCCCGTAGGCCACCTTGCGCTCGATCTTGGACTGCAACGTGCGGCCGCTGTCGACATTGCCCGACAGGTCGCCGCCGACACAGAAGCCCGGGAAGCAACCGGTGACCGCGCCGCCCGCCGTCTTCGAGGGCACGCCGCCCGAACCATACTGGAACTGGAACGGGTTGCCGCTCTGGTCGAAGGCGATGCCCTGCAGCGGACCGGCCGTGATCAGGCCGTACTTGGTGTAGGCGTAGGGCTGGGCGTTGTCGCGCATCAGGTACTGCGGCGAACCGTCGTTGGTGACGTTGCGGTTGATCATCGTCGTCTGGGTGAACCAGTGGCGATCACCGGCCAGATCCAGGCCGAAATCGCCCGGACCGACGCCGTTTTCCTTAGCCCACTCCACGCTGCCGACCACGTGTATGCGGTCGCCCGCGAAGCTGCGGCCGCCGGCCAGTTGCACCAGGCCCTGTTCGTTGTCGTTGTACTTCGAGATGCCGGCCTGGACGTTGCCCTTCAGGCCCTCGAAGCGGGTGTCGGTGATGAAGTTGACGACGCCGCCCACCGCGTCCGAGCCATAGGAGGCCGAGGCGCCGCCGTTCACGACATCGACGCGCTGGATCAGCAGTTGCGGGAACAGGCTGACGTCGGTGACGCCCGTATAGTAGGCCCCGACCACGCGCTGGCCGTCCAGCAGGGTCAGGGTGCGGATCGTACCCAGGCCGCGCAGCGAGAACGAGCTCAGGCCTTGCTGGCCGCTGGACGTGCTGAAGGTGTTGGTCGCCGAACCGCTCGAGCCCTGCAGCGACGGCAGTTGGACGATGGTGGCGAAGACGTTCGGCTGGGCGTTGTTCTGGATCTGGGCTTCACCGATCACCGAGGTCGGGGTGGGCGCCGTGAAGCCCGTGGTCTGAATGCGCGTGCCTGTGACGACAACCTCGGTGACCGTGGCCGAGTCGTTGGCCGGCGCCGAAGCCGTTTGGGCCAGGGCGGGCGCGGCGGCGAACAGGGCCGCGGTCATCGCGCCGGCGCTGGCCGACCGCAGAATGCGGGTCCGAATCTGTGCGGTGTTGTTCCGAGCCTCGATCTGGACGCGGCTGTGCGCGCCGCCGCCCTCAGAGGACGTCATGCCATTGGCGTTCATTCTCATCCCTCCCTATCCGCAGGCTCACCGGCTCTGCGTGATTGATCGTCGCCATGGCCAACCGCCATGGTAACGTTATCATCGATCTTGGTATGGTCGCCGCCCGGATGTCAATACTCCGACATATTATCATTGAAGCGATCATTCTGGTTCGCTATTCGGTTGTGGACTGGCGGCTGAAACCGCGCCAGGCCTCGAAAAAGCCGGTCGGCGCTCTCGCTGATCGAGAATGATAACGTTATCGAAGGAGGGGGCGTGCCAGCAGATCAGAAGGACGATCGAGCGCTTCGACGTCCGCGTTTCGCCTACATCCGATGACCATTCTGGGCCTGTTCGTCCTGGCGATGGTGCTGAACTACCTGTCGCGATCGGTGCCGGGCGTAGCCGCGCCGATGGTGCTCAGCGAGCAGTCGATCTCCAGCGAGCAGTATTCGTGGATCACCAGCGCCTTCCAGTTGGGCGTGATGTTCCAGCCGCTCGTGGGCTACTTCCTCGACGGCGTCGGGCTGCGTCTCGGCTTCGCCCTCTGCGCTATCCTGTGGTCCCTGATCACCATGGCCCACATCTTCGCCCAAGGCTGGGTCCCCTTCGCCGGGCTGCGCCTGGCCCTTGGCCTCACCGAAGGCTCCGCCCAGACGCCCTGGATGGCCTATCTGTGCGGCAGGCCCCTGCCGGGCCGGCAGCGATGCGTCCTGGGCCGCGAGACGGCCCTGCAGCCGATGCGGTGGTGCGAGGATGGCTGGCTCAGAAGTCTAACGGTCGGCGGCGCGCTGGATCCCGCGCCCGCTGCTCCTGGTCTCCCGCCCGCGCCTTGGCCGCAACAAGCGTGGGACGGCGGCTTTGCGGTCGACGCATTGCCGACAGAATTTCAGTGGCTGCGCACGCCCTATCCTGACGAGCTCTTCAGTCTGGCGGCGCGGCCCGGATATCTGCGCCTCTACGGACGCGAGACCATCGGCAGCCCCTTCCGCCAGGCGCTGGTGGCCCGGCGCCAGGAGGATCTGCGGTTCACGGCCACCACGCGGCTCGAGTTCGCCCCGGTCGACTTCCAGCAGGCGGCCGGGCTGGTCTGCTACTACAACAGCACCAAGTTCCACTATCTCCACGTGAGCCGCGAGGGGAGCGAACGTCAGCTGCAACTTATGACCGCCTCGCCGGACGCGGGCGGCTGCACCCTCCAGGTTCTGGTCGAGAGCCTGCCCGAAGGACCGATCGACCTGCGTGTGGAGGTAGACCTGGAACAGCTTCGGTTCGCCTGGCGCGGCGATCGAGAAAACGACTGGCGCGACCTGCCCGATGAACTCGACGCCAGCATCCTGTCCGACGAGGCGTCCTTGCCCGGCCTGCCCAATTTCACGGGGACCTTTGTGGGTATGGCCTGCCAGGACATGTCGGGGAGGGCGACGCCCGCCGACTTCGCCTTCTTCCGCTACGAAGGTCGGGGGGACGATTAGCTCAGGGCGGCGAGGTAGACAGCCGGCGAACGACCTGGTGATCGAGCACCCGATCGCGGTGGTCGTTCAGATGGGCCTCGGCCCCGGAGATCTGCGCCGCCAGCAGGCCGAGCGCCTCGGCGGCCAGCTTGCGAACGGGCTGACGCACCGTGGTCAGCGGCGGCCAAAGGGTAACGGCCGCGGCGGTGTCGTCGAACCCGGCGACTGTGAGTTCGCCGGGCACGTCGAGGTGGCGGCGGTGCGCGACCGAGACCACGGCTGCGGCCATATCGTCGTTGCTGGCGAAGATCGCCGTCGGGGCCGGCAAGGAGTCGAGAAGGAGCTCGGCCGCCGCGAGGCCTGAGGTGAAGCTGAAATCGCCCTGGGCGATCACCGTCTGCACGTCGTCGGCCTCGCGGACGGCCGCATAGAAGCCCGCCAGCCGCTCGGCGCTGGCCGCCTGGTCCGGATTGCCGACGATGAAGCCCAGGCGACGATGGCCCTCGGCGATCAGGTCTCGCGTCATCTCGTAGGCCGCGCGCCGGTCGTCGATGCGCACGCAGATGGCGCCCGCCACGCTGTAGGCGCCGACCGCCGCCAGCGGCAGGCGCGCCTTGCGCAGCACCTGCAGGACCGTGGGCGATTCGCCCAGGGGAGGGGCCAGGATCACGCCGCGGACGCCGGCGGCGATCAGGTTCTTGAGTTCGGCGTCCTGCGGCGGGCGTCCGCCTTCGCCGCCCTTGAGCAGGATCAGGCGGGCCCCGCGCGTGGAGGCCTCTTCATAGACCCCGGTCAGGAACTCACTCATGAAAGCGGCGCTGGGGTTGGAATAGATCACGCCGATCCGCAGTTCCGCCGATGTCACGAGGCTGCGGGCGGCGACGTTGGGAGTATAGCCCAGGCGTTGGATCGCCTCTGTGACGGCGAGACGGGTGTCGGGGCCGACGCCGGGGCGGGCATTGATCACGCGCGACACGGTCATCGGGGAAACACCGGCGGCGGCCGCGACATCGACGATCGTTGGGCCGCGGGCGCCCTCAGTGCTTCTAGCCAATCGTTTATCCCGCCACCGTCATCTGATCCCTATCTAGTCGATTGTCGGCGCGACGCAAAATCGACCCCGTCGGAGAAAGCTAGACCTCACCACGCGCGACGATCATCGCTATCCGCACCGTTATGGGTTGGAGAGGTTCAAGTTAATACGGTTACGTTAACGCAATCATTTCGCGATCTGTACTACAGATCGAAGGCGTGACGCGCCGAGGGTGTTTCCGACGCCTTGTCGCGTTCTGCTCTTGGTCGCGAGCTTTCGACTGCCCGCTTTCCCCCTCCTGGGCGGCCCGCCCGAGCCCGGTCAGAGCGCCAGGCTCGGGCGTTTTTTGCCTTCCGAACATGTGCGGCCGCCCACGGCGTTCAACCAGAACGGGCCGTGATCGGCGCGTGACAAGCCTCTCGCTTATTTGTAGGAGTAAAAAGCCGGAATGATACCGGTCACAAAGTTGAAATGGGAGGTTGCGCCGTGGCGTTGATGAACAATCGTGGTCGGTCGACGTGGCTGAGGCTGGCGCGCGCCAGCCTTGCCGTGGGAGTCATGGCCGTCACATGCGCGATCGCCGCGCCGGTCTGGGCTCAGGCCAATAAGATGACGCCGATCGCGATTCCGGCGCAGCCGAAGGCGATCGAGCTGGGCACCGGCCCGCTGCCGGGCGCGACCGCAGCTGAATCCTGGCACAGCCAATATGGCAGCGTCTTCGCCCGCAACGTCACCGTCGCGACCCTGACCCCTTTCCTGCCTGACCCGGCCAAGGCCACGGGCGTAGCGGTCATCGTCGCGCCGGGCGGCGGGTTTCGCACCCTGTCCATGGAAAATGAAGGCTGGCAGGTCGCCCAGGCCCTGGCCGACAAGGGCGTGGCGGCCTTCGTGCTCAAGTATCGCCTGAACCAGACGCCCGCAGACATGGCCGGCTTCGAACGCTCGATGACCGAGATGTTCGCCAACACGGCCCGAAACCCTCGGCCAAGCCCTGAGCAAGCTATCGCGGGCCTGGCCCCGCAGATCGCCGACTCCCGCGCCGCGTTCGCGCTGGTGCGCAAGCGCGCGGCCGAATGGCATGTCGATCCCGACCGGATCGGGATGGTGGGATTTTCGGCGGGCGCCATGCTGACCATGGCCACCACGCTCGCGGGGCAGGACGCCAAGCCCGCGTTCATCGGGACGATCTACGGCTCACTCGCGCCGGTCGCCGTTCCGACTGACGCGCCGCCGCTGTTCGTCGCGCTGGCGGCCGATGATCCCTTCTTCGCGAACGGCGGATTTGGCCTGATCGAGAGCTGGCGGACGGCCAAGCGGCCGGTCGAGTTCCACCTCTACGAACAAGGCGGCCACGGCTTTGGCATGTACCCGAAGAAAACGACCAGCACCGGCTGGTTCGAAGCCTTTTCCCGGTGGTTGGGCATGCACGGCTACCTGAAGCCGGCAGGCGCTTCCTGATCGTCAATCCGGCGTCAGCGACGGGCGGCCAGTTGGAACGGCTTGGGATCTCGTCCCGTGTCGGGAACGATGAACTCCGCACGCAAGCCGGTCGGGGGCCATTCCAGCCGCGCCCGTCCCCGTAGCTGGCGCTCGATGATGGCGGTGACCATGGCCGAGCCGAAGCCTGGCTTTCGCGTCTGCGGCGGCGGCGGGCCGCCGGCTTCCTCCCAGACCAGGCGGAAGCCGCCGTCGTTGTTGTAGGGCTGCCAGTGCGCCGTCACGCCCCCGGACGGCGCCGACAGGCAGCCATGTATCGTCGCGTTGGAAATCATCTCGTGCAGAACGAGCGCCAGCGGTTGGATGAGCGTCGCTCCGACGGGGATGTCAGGACCGTCCAGGGTCACGCGACTTGTATCAAATGGGGCGATCTGGAGCCGTACGAGGTCGCCCAGCGGAGCGGGCTGCCAGCGCCTTTGCGACAGGAAGGCGTGCGCCCTGGCCAAGGCCTGCACCCGCTGCTGGACCGCCGCGGCGTATCGTCCAACGTCCTGGGCCTGGCTAAGACGCACGATGCCCTCGACGATCGCCAGGGCGTTCAAGGCCCGATGATCGATCTCGCGCAGCAGGATCTGGTTGGCCTCGGCCTCGCTGGCCTCGGCCTGGCGATGTCGGGTGACATCGACCTGCGAGGCGAAGAAATAGAGGAGACCGCCCGCATCATCCTGCACGGGGCTGAGGCTGACCCGGTTCCAGAACATTGAACCGTCCTTGCGATAGTTGAGGATTTCGACTTCGACCTCGCGCGCGTCGCGGACCGCCGAGCCGAGGGCGTCGATGGCCGAGCGGTCGGTCTCCGGCCCCTGCAGCAGCCGGCAGTTGCGGCCGAGAACCTCGTCACGCGTATAGCCGGTCAGATCCAGAAAGGCCTGGTTGGCCAGGACGATCGGATTGTCGGCCTGCCTCGGATCGCAGATCACCATGGGGGTGCGGGTGCGGTCCACAGCGGCGAACACGAGCTCCCTGCGGTCGAGCGGGCCTTGGTCGGCGAGGGG
The DNA here is from genome assembly GCF_002742625.1 of Caulobacter sp. FWC2. Lineage (NCBI taxonomy): Bacteria > Pseudomonadati > Pseudomonadota > Alphaproteobacteria > Caulobacterales > Caulobacteraceae > Caulobacter > Caulobacter sp. FWC2. The sequence goes on along the minus strand of NZ_PEBF01000001.1, from coordinate 3,708,000 downwards.
TAAGGGCGCGTAGCTCAAGGGCTTTCTCCCACCGTTCAGACTTTATCCCGGGGCAGGTCAACGCCAAGGCGCGGCGGCAGTTGCCGATATTGGGCGATTGAAAACGGGTTTCCGTGGGCTGTTGGAACAGCTCCAACGGAAGGGGCCACAAATCGGCGCGCCCCACGCAACTAAAACCGTGATCTCGAATTTAGTCGGCTACCCGACGCTTATAGGGCCGTCGAAACGCGGCTGTCGGGTTAGGGGTAAGGCGATGAGCAGTGAAATCGGCGAGGCCGCGGAGGGCGCTGTCACGGCGGCGCCTGTGGTGCTGGTGGTGGAGGACGAGGTCCTGGTTCGCATGCTGGCCTGCGACATCCTGAGGGACGCCGGCTATGACGCCCTGGAAGCGGTTGATGCTCAAGAGGCGCTCGTATTGCTCGATGCTCGCCCCGACGTCGCCTTGCTGTTCACCGATGTCGACATGCCTGGCGAGATCAACGGTCTGGGTCTGGCGCGCCTCGTGTCCCTGCGATGGCCCAACTTGCCGATCATCGCCACCTCCGGCGCGGCGACCGTCGATCCCGTGGATCTTCCTCCCAATGGGCGGTTTCTCCAAAAACCCTATCGCCCTTCGACCTTGATCGAGTGCGTGGAAGCCGCGGCGGTGATCAAGCCATAGCGTACGCGTAAACTTCTGCCCGGGCAGAACAACCGCGCGCAAGCTGGACTGGTCGTGGTACGGTTGTTTAATCCGCTTTCGCTCGCGGCTAAATCCCAGACGTTCCTAGCCAGGTATGGCTTTCGCTCCGCGAGCCTCTGGTCGGTTAAGGACAGCCATGGCTGCCCACCCCATCCTGCACGTCGACGCCGGCCATGGCTTGGCCATGGCGATCATCGCCACCTCGGCTGAACCTACCTTGCTGCTGGACAACGACATGGTCGTCATCGCGGCCAGCACCAGTTTCTGCCGGGCGTTCGAGATCGACCCTGCCCGCACGACCGGCCTGCGCGTCGCCGATCTCGGCGCGGGAGAATGGGACGTGCCGCAGTTGAGATCCCTGCTCAAGGCCACCGCATCGGGCAAGGCCAAGATCGCCGCCTACGAAATGGACTTGGTGGTCCCTGGTCGCACCACGCGGCAACTGGTCCTCAATGCCGAGAAGCTGCAGTTTGGCCAGGCGGAGGAGCTGCTGATCCTGGCCATGGCCGATGTCACGGATCTTCGATTGGCTGAGCGGGTCAAGGATAACCTCCTGGTCGAGAAGGCGACCATGCTCAAGGAGCTGCAGCATCGCGTCGCCAACAGCCTGCAGATCATCGCCAGCGTCCTCTTGCAGAGCGCCCGCAGGGTCCAATCCGACGAAACCCGCGATCATCTTCGCAGCGCCCATCATCGCGTGATGTCGGTGGCTGCGGTTCAGCGCCAGCTGGCCACGACGGGGGAGGACGAGGTCCGGATCCGGGCCTACCTGACCGAGCTGTGCGAGAGCATCGGCGCCTCGATGATCCGGGATCCGGCCCTGTTGAAATTGACGGTCGAGGCGGACGCCAGCGTCACCAGTTCCGAGACGTCTGTCAGCCTTGGCCTGATCGTCACCGAACTGGTGATCAACGCGCTGAAGCACGGGTTCCCGGGTGATCGCGGCGGCGCGATCAAGGTCGCCTATCACGCGCAGGGTGCTTCATGGCGGCTCTCTGTCGCCGACGACGGCGTCGGTATTCCCGACGCCGAGGGCGGCAAGCCCGGGCTGGGCACCAGCATCGTAAGGGCCCTGGCCACTCAGTTGAAGGCGACCGTTAAGGTCGTGGGGACCGCTCCAGGCACGACGGTGCTTGTCGAGCACGAGGAGCATCCCGACGCGGCGCAGGACAAGGTCGCGCCGATCCCACTCTTCGTCTAGGGCTGGGCGAGGCTTAGCCCGCCGACTCCAAGAGCAGTCGGGCGCCGATCGCCAGCACCAGGGCCGGCGGCATGACCAGCGCGCCAACCCTCAGAAACCGCCAGAAGGTGACGTCTTCGCCCTCGCGGCGGATCGCGGTCAGCCACAGGATGGTCGCCAGCGATCCGGTGATCGACAGGTTGGGGCCCAGGTCGACGCCGATCAGCAGGGCGTCAGTCACCACCCGTGGCGGCTGCGCCTGGGCGAGCGCCGTGCTGGCGATCAGGCCGGCGGGCAGATTGTTCATCAGGTTGGAGGCGATGGCGAGAATACCGCCCCCCGCCGCGGCGGTGAGCGATGGTCCGGCTTCGGACGAGGTCTTGAGCCCGTCGGCCAGGCGGTTGATGAGCCCGGTGCGTCCGAGGGCCTCGACCAGCACGAAGAGCCCGGCCACGAGCGGCAGCACGCTCCAGGAGACGCTTTTCAGAACGGGCCAGGGCGAGGCGCGGGCGGCGATCGGGACAAGGATGGTGGTGGCCACGCCCAGCAGGGCGGTCGGCAGCCCCAGCGGCCTATCGAACGCCGACACGATCACCAGGCTGAGGGCCGTCAGGCCGATGCCGGCGAGGGCCAGCTTGCCGCCGCGCGACAGGGCCGGCTGGTCGATGTCGCGCTCGCAGGTCTGGCCAAGGCGGTTGGCTTCGACAAGGCGCAGCACGCCATAGGTCGCCAGGATGGCCAGCAAGGCGGGCAGGCCGAAGCTGGCCAGCCATCGGCCCAGCGGCGGGGTGTGGTCGCCATAGAGAACGATGTTGGCGGGATTCGAGATCGGCAGGACGAAGCTGGCCGCATTGGCGACGAAGGCGCAGATGAACAGGTAGGGCAGGGGATCGACCTTGGCCTTGCGCGCCGCCGCGAACACGGCCGGCGTCAGAACGACGGCCGTGGCGTCGTTGGACAGGAAGACGGTCACGACCACCCCGACGACGTAGATCAGCAGGAACAGGCGGCGCGGCGAGCCTTGGGCGTGATTGACGGCATAGGCCGCGACCCAGTCGAACAGGCCCTCTCGGCGCGCGACCTCCGAGAGCAGCATCATGCCGATCAGGAACAGATAGACGTCCCAACCCTTGGCCACTGCCGCGAGGCCGTCAGAAAAGGGCAGCAGGCCTGTCGCCAGCAGCAGGAGCGCGCCGCCCATTGCCCATAAGGCTTCCGGAGCCTTGAACGGGCGAACGATGACGGCGGCGGTCGCTATCGCCGAGATTGTCCAGATCGCCAGGTTCGCGGTCGATGGCGCCATGGTCATTCCGAGCTCAGAGGTCGGGCGCGAGGCGGCCCCGCGGCGGTTAAGCACGTCATGGCGCCAGGAGCCATGGCCGACACTCGCGGGGGGCGACTTTTGTCCGCTCTCTTTGGCGGGACATGAGGCTGGGCTTTTTGCGCCTGCGACGCACCGCCGCATCTTGGCTTCGCGCCAATCCCGGTGAATGTTCTTCCTGAGGACGTATAGTCATGCGTGGCTCGCACTAGGGGAGAGTAGCTTTGCCGCAGGGGATCGTTCGCCCTGTCTTGACGCCGGGAGAGCACCGGACGCTGCTGCAGGCCCATGCCGTCAGCGCGTTGGGAACCGGCGAGCCCCCGATCATGCTCCTGCATGGGTTCGGCACCGATCAGACGGTTTGGCGCGAGGTGGCCCCGCACCTGGCGACGACCCGGCGCGTGGTGCTCTATGATCACATGGGCAGCGGCGCGTCGGATCTGGCCCAGTACGACGTCGATCGCTACCAGACCCTGGAAGGCTATGCCGACGATCTCGTCGACATTCTCGACGCCCTCGACCTGCGCGATGTCACGCTCACCGCCCATTCGGTGTCGGGCATGATCGCACTGCTCGCGTCGCTGCGCAGCGCGCGGATCGGGCGCATCGTCATGGTCGGCTCATCGCCGCGCTACCTGAACGACGGGCCTTATGAGGGAGGCTTCGAACGGGCGGACGTGGACGATCTGCTGAGCCTGATGGAACTGGATTTCCAGGGTTGGGCCAGGACGCTGGCGCCAAAAGTCATGGACCAGCCCGACCGGCCGGCCCTGACGCAGGAACTCGTCTACAGCTTCAGTCGCGCCAATCCTGAGCTCACGCGCCGTTTCGCGCGGGCCACGTTCATGTCGGACCACCGGGCGCGCCTTGCTGAATGTCGGGTCCCCACGCTCGTTCTGCAGGCCAGCGCCGATGCGGTCGTGCCGCTGGCGGCCGCGCGCTTCCTCGCCGACCAAATTCCAAATGCCCGTTTGGAGATGCTCGGCGCGCGGGGTCACTATCCGCATCTGAGCGCGCCCGCGGCGGTCATCGAGGCCATCGAGCGCTTCCTCCAGGAGGCCGGCGTTTGAGGGAAGACGACGGCGACACCCTGGGCAGGTTGGCGCCTGTAGCGCTGTTCGAGGCGGACGCCGACATGGTCATCCAAGCCGTCAACCCACGCATGGCCGCCATGACGGGCGCGCCGGCTGCCGCGCTTGTCGGCCGCGCCTTCCGGGAGCTCCTCACCCGGTCCTCGCAATTCGTCTATGCCCTCAAGGCCGAACCCTCCTTGTTGACAAGCGGCTCGGCCGAAGAGGTGTTTCTGGAACTCGCCCATGCGGATGGCGCCCCGCGCCCTGTTCTGTTGACGGTGACGCCAGGCCAGGATGCGGGGCGGCGCTACGGCGCATTGTTCTCCGCGCCGGAGCGCCGCGCCTACGAGCTCGAGCTGATCGCCGCTCGCCAGAGCGTTCTGAACGGCCTCGAGGAGCAGAAGGCGGCCAGGGCGGCGCTGGAGGCCGCCAATCTTCGGCTGGAGGAGTTGGTTCAAGAGCGTACGGCGACCCTCGCGCAGCGCGATCTCCTCCTTCGCGAGGTCTATCATCGGGTGAAGAACAATCTTCAGGTGGTCGACGGCCTGATGCTGATGCAGTCGCGGAAGCTCTCCGATCCCGACGCGGTCGCGGCGATCGAGGGCTTGCGCAAGCGGGTCTACGCCTTGGGCCTGGTGCATCACCAACTGATGGGTTCGGCCGACCTGAAGACGTTCGACGTCGGGGCCTTCCTGTCCCAGCTGATCGCCCACCTCCAGGTCGGCGCGCCCGAAAACGTGGACCTGCGAATCGACGCGGAGCCCTTGAGCGTCGACCTCGACTTCGCCGTGCCGTTAGGACTGCTCGTCACCGAACTGACGACCAACGCCCTGAAGCACGCCTTTCCCGGACGGGAGGGCGAAGTCTCCGTCACGCTAGGCGCCGCCGCCGAGGGCGAGGTGGTCTTGCGGGTCGCAGACAACGGCGTGGGGTTTTCCGAGACCGCGGCCGAGGCCAAACCATCGATGGGGTTGAAGATCGTCAGAGGCTTGGTACGTCAACTGGGTGGAACAATCCGGTCCCTTCAGACCGACGGCGTCTGCTGGGAGGCGCACCTGCCCGCGCCGAGGAGCGCCTGACGATGTTGCACCGTGACCGCGTCCTGATAGTCGACGACGAGTTCATCATCACCGAGACGCTCCGCATCTATGTGGAGGATCTGGGGCTGGAGGTCTGCGGCACGGCCGAGACGGCCGAGGCGGCTCTCGACCTGGCGTTGACGCACCAGCCCTACATCGTCCTGATGGACATGCGTCTGCAGGGGGATCGCGACGGCGTCGACGCCTCCAGCGACATCCATGAGCAGGTCGGCTCAAAGGTGATCTTCATCACCGGATCGCGCGAGCCGGCGACCCTGACGCGGATCGAGGGCGACCATCCCGCAGGCATTCTCTTCAAGCCGGTCTCCGAGAGCCAGCTGGCGTCGGTAATCCGAGGATTGCTGGACGCGCCTGAATAGGGTTCGCGGCAGGCTATCCCCGGATCACTCGGTGACTAGGGGCGTTCCGTCAATGAATGGGATCGGGGCTCGCGCGGTGGGCGTAGACCCCCAAAAGCGCGCCGACGAAGCCGCCAGCCTTCTTCGTCGACAGGATCGTTCCGTCCTCGTCCGCCTTCAACGTCTTCCAGGACCCCGTGGCGAGCGCGTAGGAGAAATCATAGGCGCCGCCGCGTGCGGTGATCTTCAGCCGGATGGGCGCGCCGCCCTTCAAGGCGACGGGTGTGCTGGCGACCACGACGCCCTCGACAGGGTCCTGAGCGCTGGCGCGGCGTTCGAGCACCAGCTTGTCTTGACCGGCCGCGTCGCGGGTCACGCCGAAGAAGAAGAAATGGTCGTCGTTCTGCACGGCGACCAAGCCGGCCTTGTCGCCGGTCATGGTCGGTTGGAACCGCATTTCCGTGGACGCGCTGGCGTTGATATGTTGCTGACGGCGGCCCCAGAATGAGGGCTGGGTCATGCCACCGATGGCTTCGGGGCGCGCGTTCAGGACCAGTTTCCCGCCCTCCAGTCGCCACCAGCGCTGCTGCGGGATCCGCATGGTCACCCAGTTGAGCGGCAGGGCCTTGCCGTCGAACGCCTCACGGACCTTGAAGGCGCCTGAGGTGGGCGGCGGCGTGGGCGTGGTCGCCGGCAGATCCGGCTTGGCGTGGACGTAGGGAATGGTCTTGCCGTTCTCCAGGATGATCGGCCAGCCTTCCTTCCATTCGACCGGCAAGAGGAAGGTCTCGCGCCCCGTGTTGTAGAGGTCATCGCCGTAGGGACGCACCGCCAGGAAGGTCGCCCACCACTTGCCGTCCGGCGTGTCGACCAGATTGGCGTGACCGGCCGAGGTGATCGGCAGCGGGCGATCCTTGGGCAGGCCCCGCTGGGTCAGGATCGGATTGTTGGGGTAGGGAACATACGGACCCCAGGCGCTCCTGGAGCGCAGCGCGACCTGGCTGTGGCCCTCGGCGGTGCCGCCCTCGGCGGCGATCAGATAGTACCAGCCGTCCTTCTTGAGGATGTGCGGTCCCTCGGGCCAGATGGGCTTGGTGGAGGGATCGACCCCCTTGTCGAGCAACAGCTTGCGCTCGCCCACGGTCTTCTTGGCGTTGATGTCGTACTTGATCGCCCAGATGGCGCGATGGCCCCTGTACTCCGGCGGGCCGGGCGGCTCGCCGTTGAAGACGATCATGGCGCTGCCGTCATCATCGAAGAAGAGGTAGGGATCGATGCCCTCGACCGCCGGCAGCCAGACCGGATCCGACCAGGGTCCCTTGGGATCGGTCGCCGTGATCAGGAAGTTGCCTTTGCAGTCGACGCAGGTGTTGAGGATGTAGAAGACCCCGTCGTGATGGCTCAGTGTGGGGGCGAACACCGCGCGCGAGAGGCCAAGGCGTCCGAAATCGAGCATGCCGGGACGGTCGATCGCATTGCCAATCTGATTCCAGTGCACGAGGTCTGTGGAGTGGAAGACCGGCAGCCCGGGGAACCAGGCGAAGGTCGAGCTGACGTAGTAGAAGTCCTTGCCGACCCGCATGACCGCGGGGTCGGGATAGGTCCCCTTGAGAATGGGATTGGCGTACTGGGTCGGGGTCGGCCTGAAGGCCTCGTCAGACGGATCGGCCCCCTCGTACTCGAACCAGTCGAACCTGGCTTCCGGAGTCGAGATCCGATCAGGCGCCGGCTGTGGCAAGGGCGCGGCGTGAGCGACGCCGCCGGCGACGAGGCAAAGGGCGATCAGGGTCTTTCGAATCATGAGGCGCGGTATCCTTGTCTGACGGGGCGATGATCTCGTCGGGTGTTTTTCATTCGTCAGGCGGTGGATGTTGAGTAATCAATCCACAGCCTCGGCGCGAGAAGGCCTAGGTATGGGTTGGCTTCCCGTCACGTCTCCCGACAGCGGGGCGCCCGAGTGTCCTGGCCAAAGCCCTTTGACGAGCCTCACAACGGGAAGGCCGCCAACTCACATCTTTCTTCGTCCGACACCGTCTATTTTGCCAGAATAAACTCCGACTAAAGGCAAATTAGCGTTTTTGATCCGGATGCGGCTAAACGCCGGGTAGGCTAGCCCATATAGGCCAATTGGCCTGGACTGTGAACGACGATTTGTCGCAGTTATCCCGTCCTTTTCCGGCGCCCCTCGTCGGGCTTTCGGCGAGCGACAGGGCGAACGACTGGAAAAATAATCCAATTAATACAGATAGAAGCGTGGCTACCGCAAAGGTCTGGCCAGGGCGTTTTCATGGTCAGACCAAAGGTTGTCCTACATATTGACGTCGGTGCGGATTTGAGTGAGTGTCTGGTAGCGCTAACAAAATCGCCAGCGCCCAAAAAACTAGGACGGCTCGTCGGGTGGCGAGCTCCAATTAGAGGGGAATGAGATGGAACGGGTACTTATGGCCGCGCGCCTGCGGCGCGCCGCGCTGCTGGGCGCTACGATGCTTTCCGGGCTGATCGCCGCCCAGGCCCACGCGCAGACCACGCCGCCCGCCGGCGCTGTCGAGTCCGATGCGGTCACCGAAATCGTTGTCACCGGCTATCGTAAGAGCCTGGCGCAATCGACGGTCGCCAAGCGTGAGACCACCGGCTTCGCCGACGCCATCTTCGCCGAAGATATCGGCAAGTTCCCCGACTCCAACATCGCCGAGTCGTTCAACCGTATCCCCGGCATCACCATCACCCGCGACATCACGGGCGAGGGCACCAACGTCGCCATCCGCGGCCTGGGCTCGAACTTCACCAACGTGACGCTGAACGGCGCCTCGATCGCCGTTGCCTCGTCGGGCGCGACCGACGCGCAGGGCACCGACCGTTCGGTTGACCTCAGCTTCTTCCCGACCGACCTGTTCACCAAGCTGACGGTCAACAAGAGCTATTCGGCCAGCCTGCTGGAAGGCGGCGCGGCGGGTAACATCGACATGCGTTCGGCGCGTCCGTTCGACCGTCCCGGCCAGCACCTGACCATGAACGTCCAGGGCGTGAAGCCGGACGGCGCCAAGTTGGGCGGCAAGGGCTCTGTCATCGCCAGCAAGACCTGGGACAATTTCGGCGTCCTGTTCGGGGTTTCGGGCCAGCGCCTGCACACCGACACGCGCGGCTACGAGACCATCGGCTTCACCAACCCGAACCTGTCGGCCGCCCAGTGCGGCGCCGCCACGGGCTGTAACCCGACCGGCGGCGGCAACTGGACGATCCCGGCCACGGTGCCGGTGGGCGCCGGCGCGGGCCTGGTGGCTGGCACGGTCATCGACCAGGCGTTCCTGTTGTCGAAGAACCCCGGCGCGACGATCCAGCAGATCGATAACGGCTTGCTGCCGCGCCTTGGCCGCCCCTCGGCCGAATACGGCCGCCGCGACCGACTGAACCTGGTCGGCAGCCTCGAATGGCGTCCTAACGACAACCTGAATTTCTATGTCGACGGGATGTACGGCTACAAGAAAAACGATCTCGAGCGGATCGACATGGCCTGGATCGTGCGCAACGGCGCGATCATCCCGACCAACACCAAGTACGACAAGACAGACTGCTCGGCCGGTTGCACGGTCACGTCAGGCACCTACGCCAACTCGCAGTTCTTCCTGGAATACCGTCCCTACATCGAAAAGACCGAGCTTTGGGGCATCAATCCGGGCGCTGAGTGGCGCATCAACGACAAGCTGAAGGTCGAGGCCCAGGCCAACTACACCAAGAGCAATTTCCATCGGGAAAGCCCGACCTTCGGTCCGGTCACCGCGCTGGGCGTCGGCACGACCGTCGACTACACCTACAATGCTAACGGCATCCCGACGATCAAGAGCAGCGTCGACCTGAACAACCCGGCCAACTTCGTCTGGACCGGCGGCCGGCTGAACATGCAGGACGAGAAGCGCTGGTATGAGACCAAGGGCGCCCGCGCGGCCGTCACCTGGGGCGACGAGAAGCTGAACCTGAAGTTCGGCGGCAACTACGACGACATCTCGCGCACCATCCGTGGCTACGACAACACCACCCCGTGGCAGAACGCGACCTGCGGTAACAACCCCAGCATCAACCTGACCTCGCCGAACAGCACCCCGGCGTGCCAAGGCCTGAACCAGCCGGGCGCCGCCCCGGCCGGCTATCCGACCTACCCGGGCTACGGCACGGGCGCTACGGCCGGCCAGACCGGGACGCTCACCTATGCCGGCTCGCTGATCCCGACCGCCAGCCTGGCCAGCTATCTCAAGCCGGGTCCGGCGGGCTTCGTCACGGTCGACTGGGACAAGGTCAAGCAAGCCACCGGCTACGACAAGCTGCATGACGCGTATGTCGAGACCGGCGGCTCCAACACCGGCGCCAGCGGCGGCTACATCAACGAGAAGAACAGCGCGGCCTATACCGAGCTCAACGGCGTCACCCAGGTGATGGACAGCGACCTGCGCTTCAACATCGGCGTCCGTTACGTCCACACCAAGCAGACGATCGGCGGCCGCGTCTCGATCGCCGATCCGCGCAACACCCTGCCGGGCGGCGCTCAGCTGGCCGATGGCGCGCGCTATCCGAATATCACCAACTTCGTCTACACCGAGAACACCTATTCGAAGTGGCTGCCGGCCGCGAACATCGCCTATGACGTGAGCGAGCACGCCGTGGCCCGCGTGGCGGTGTCGGAAACCATGACCCGTCCGGATCCCGCCGCCCAGCTGCCGGGCGTGTCCTTCGGCGCCCCGTCCGCCGACCAGGCCACGATCGGCAACTCGGCCCTTAAGCCCTACTTCTCGAAGAACATCGACCTGGGCTTCGAGTTCTATACCGGCCAGGAAGGCGTGATCGCCGTCAATGCGTTCCGCAAGTCGCTGACCGGCTTCACGACCAATAACGTCGTGACCCAGCCGTTCGCGTATCTGGCCCAGTACGGCATCACCTACGACACCCTGAACGACACCCAGAAGACGGCGATCAATTCGCGCGGCGGTCCGACCGCGGCGCAGGTCCAGATTCAGTCGCAGATCAACGTGCCTAACAAGCTGACGATCAACGGCCTGGAATTCCAGTGGGTGCAACCGCTCGACTTCCTGACCAGCCGGTTCGGCGTCGAGGGGCTGGGCGTCAACGCCAACGCCACCATCGTCGACCAGACCAGCGACGGCGCGGCGATCGCCTACGGCGTGGCCAAGTACACCTACAACCTGACGGGCTACTACGAGCACAACGGCGTCAGCCTGCGTCTCAGCCACGTGTTCCGGAAGGGGTCGCAGTCCAGCGGCGCCAACCAGAACGGCGTCACGGCGGCCGCGCTGTTCTCGGACGACTACAAGCAGACCGACTTCTCCTCGAGCTACGACCTGGAGAAAATCTTCGGCATGAAGAACGCGCCGCAACTGACGTTCAACGTGACCAACATCACCAACGAGTCGCTGCGCTCGCACTTCCAGTACGACAACGCGACCTTCACCTACTACAAGCCCGGCCGCCAATACGTGGTCGGCCTGCGGATGAGCTTCTAGAGCCTCTGGGCGGGCTCGGCGCTTCTGGCGCCGGCTTCGCCTTCTCCAAAATCGGGCCGGCGTTCCTTCCTTGCCGGCCCGATCCAGGCTCAGGACGCAGGGCTCGCCCTCTCGACCTCCCCCTGGCCCGGCCGCAAGGCCGGGCCTTTTCTTTTGGGGCGCGCCTCGCTGTTCGCCGGCGCGCAGAGAACGTTGCGTGGGCGTTTAACGCCGCAACCTCATCCGCAGGGCCTGACGTGGGCGGTTCGGTGACCTGAGCCACACCGCTGCGGTCGCGGACCTGTCCCGCGATACGGGCGAGCGCCGATCCGGTCTGAAGGGGGGCGTGGGCGATGGGCGCCAGGGAGCTTTGACGCCGCGCATCGCGACGTGATCCGCCCGGACGCCGCTGGCTTTGGAGCCCCGCTCGAGCCACGTTGCCAGTGGCTTGCCGAGGGCGGTTCGAAGCTGGAACCGGCTGCTTTCCCGCGCGCCGTTCGCGGCGCTCACTGACCTTCCAGGCGCACGGCGAGCGGCCGGGTCCCCGGAGGGGAATTTCTGTAAGTCGTTCAAATTAAGCGGGAATGGTGGGTGTAGTAGGATTCGAACCTACGACCCGCTGATTAAGAGTCAGCTGCTCTACCAACTGAGCTATACACCCATTCGACGGTCCGAAGCACTTGCGAGCCCCGGCGGCGAGGCGCGGAACATACGCAATGAATTTGGGAGCGCAAGAGCTTTTTTCATGGCCAGACGAGATATTAGCGGAGCCGTGGATTTCGCTTACCTGGAAGGGTTCGCGGCGGGCGATTTCGGGGTTGTCGAGGAGGTGCTGGCGCTGTTTCGCGAACAGGCCGCGCTGTGGACTCCGATGCTGGATCCGACCCATCCGGGCTGGCGCGATGCGGTCCACACGGTGAAGGGCGCTGCGCGCGGGGTAGGCGCCTTCCAGCTGGGCGAGGTCTGTGAACGCTGCGAGGCGGGCCAGGAGGGCCTGGAAGCGGTCAAGACGGCCCTGGACGCCGCCCTGATGGATATCGCCGCCTACGCCCACGAACAGGCCCTGAGGTCGCTTAAAGGATAGCGGCCAAAAGAAAGGGGCCGAAGCGATGCTCCGGCCCCGGCAGGGAGAGGGTGGTTCTCGACGCCCTAGAACTTGGCGCGCATAGTCACCTGATAGGTGCGGCCGTCGTAGTCGATGCGGCGCGGCAGCATCGGGTCGTTCTCATATTCCGAACGGGTCGCGTCGGTCAGGTTGAAGGCGTCGACTGAGATCGTCAGGTCCTCGGTCAGGTTGTACGAGGCCGAGGCGTCCAACTGGCTGCGCGCCTTGACGGTGCGGGCGTCGCCGACGAACGAGTTGCCGGCGGCCAGGTCGTACTTGTCACGCCAGTTGTAGACCACGCGGATGCCGAACTTGGTCGACTCGTAGTACCCGATCAGGTTCAGGTTGTTTTTCGACACGCTGGGCAGGGTGATCTTGTTGCCGGCCGTGTCCTTGCCGTCGATCTTCGTATACGAGTAGTTGAACGCGCCACCGAAGTTCTTCCAGAAGCCCGGCAGGAAGTCGAGGTTCTGCTGGATGTTGAACTCGAAGCCAGTGACTGTCATCGGCGACTGGTTGGTCTTGCCGCTGACATTGACCTGAGCCTGCTTCGACACGCCGTTGATCACGAAGACGTTCGAGCTCAGGCACTTGGGTGTGCCGGCCGAGCGGTCGATCGTTAGGGTGCCCAGGTTGACGTCCAGGCCGGGGAAGCCGTTGGCCGGGCAGAGGACCGACTGATCGGTGATCGGACCGATATAGCCCTTGATCTCCTTGCGGTAGGCCGCGACCGAGATCAGGCCGCCCGGACGATTGTACCATTCCAGCGACGCGTCATACGAGTCGGAGGTGTAGGGCTTGATGTCCGTGGCGCCCAGCGTGACGGTGTAGATCGGGTCGATGTTCGGATCGACCGGCGCCTGCAGGAAGGTGGTCGGCACGTTGTCGCGCGGTTGCGGACGGACATAGGTGCGGTAGGCGGCGGCGCGGAAGATCAGGTCGTCTCGCAGGTCGGCGACCAGGATCGCCGAGGGCAGCCAGTAGTCGTAGTTGTTCTTGGTCGTCTGGGTCGACAGCGAGTGGTTGATTGCGCCGGGTAGGGACGCCGGGCCGGTCGCGCAGTTCTTGCAGTTCAGGGCGACGATTTCCTGCTCGGTATATTCGTAGCGCATGCCGACCGTGCCGCGGACCGGGACGCTGAACAGCTCGGTCTTGAACTTGGCCGTCGCGTACGCCGAGAAGACGTCGTTCTGGTTGCTGAAGTTGTTATTCCAGTAGTTGCCGTCGGTGTAGTTGTTGACCACGCCGTAGGGCGTCAGGAACACGCCTGGAGCGCCCAGGGCGAACTGGTCGGGCAGGCCGTTCGGGTTGGCCGTCGTGCGCGGCGCGGTGTTGACCGGGGTGATCACCGACAGGACCTTGTTAACGTCGACGTTCATCCAGTTGGTCGTCGCGCCCTCGGCCTTGCCGCCGAAGAAGTCACGCGCGTACGACAGCTGGCCGGCCATGTCCGGCGTGATGTTCTGGGTCAGGGCGCCCAAGGCGGTGTTGCGCGAGCCGGCCGAGGTGAACTTGTTGTGCTCGGCGCGACCGCCGAACTGCAGGTTCGTGAAGAACGAGCTGTCCAGCGAGCGGTCGAAGTCCAGCTGGGCCGCGTTCAGCACGTTGTCGGCCTGGCCGTTGGTGCCGGTGACGCCGAACTTGTCGCCGGCCACAGTGGCGGCCTGGCCCGGCATCTGGGCGCCGGCCTGGGTCGCGGCGGCCGGGGTGGACGGGATCAGGAAACCGCCCGTCGGCAGGTGGGTGGCGTGCGGCGTGACCAGGGTCGCGGCGTAATTCGACAGGTCAGAGCCACCCAGGTTAACCGTGGTGACGATGCCGTTCAGGCCCGCCGAACCCAGGTTGCGATAGGGGTTCTGGACGACGTCCAGCTCGATCTGGTTGGCCAGGGCCTTGGCCTTCGACACGGTCAGGTTGGCCGTGGCCTTCCACTGGTCGTTCTTGAACTCCAGGGTCGGGTTGAAGGCCCAGGTGCGGTTTTCAGCCGGCTCGGAACGGACCGAGTCGAACGTGTTGATGTTCTCGGCCTTGAACTTGTTGATGTAGGCGCGGTCGCCGTTCGGCGTCTTGACGATATAGGGCGTGCCGATCTCGGTGATCTTGGCCACGGCCGAGGTCGCGCCCAGCGCGGTATTGGTGCCGTTGCCCGGACCCGCGTCGATATAGAGCAGGTTGTTGGTGCCCTCATCCAGCTTGCGCTTGGTGATGAAGGCGTTGGCCCCGAACTTCCATTCGTCGTTGATGCGCCATTCGAAGCCGCCAGCCGACGACAGGGTCGTGCCCTTGTTGAATTTCACCAGCTGGCGGGTCTGGCTGGGATAGTAGACGCCGCCCGGATTGGCGGCGATCAGGGCGTCATAGACCGGGTTCGACCCTGCGGCGGCCTGGTTGCCGACCTGGATCGCGCCCAGCTTGTTGCCCCAGGAGTTCACCGTGATCGAGTCGCGGCGGAACTTCTCGTCCTTCCAGGCCACGACGCCGAACACGGCGAAATCGTCCGAGAGATGCTTGTTGTAGCCCAGCGAGGCCAGCGGGCTGCCCAGGTTGCCGAGGTCATTATACTCGTAGGACAGCTTGGCGAAGCCGCCGTCCTTGCGCGCCAGCGCCGGATTGATGCGCAGGTCGATATTGCCCGACAGGCCGCCGGCCAGGTTGGACGCCGACGGTGACTTGATGACGTTGATGGCGGTGAAGATGTCCGAGTTGAAGGCGCCCAGCGGGGTCGAGCCGTTCAGGATCGGATCGGCGAACGCGCCGCCGTTCAGGGTCGTGCGGGCGAAGGTGCCGGGCAGGCCGCGCAGGCTGATGGTGGCGTTGCGGCTGTCGGCCTCGCGGTTGATCTGAACGCCCGGGATGCGCTGGATGGCCTCGCCGACGTTCAGGTCAGGAAAGCGGCCCAGGCCGTCCGACGAGATGCCGTCCGAGATTTCCAGGGTCTCGCGCTTGGTCGAGATGGCGTTGGCGTAGGCCTGGCGGAAACCCGTGACGACGACGGCTTCAACGGTGTCGGCCTCGGGCTTCTTCTCGCCGGCGGATTGCTGGGCTTGGGCGGTCGAGCCAACCGCCAGGGCGGCGCACGACGCCATCAGCGCGGCGCGAAGAACGAACGTGTTGCGAGCATGATTCATGAAATGGCCTCCCCCGGCGCACTGACTTGGCGCCCTTAACTGACTTATCCGACCAGTTGGGAACGTTGTCAATAATTGGTAATGCCAGTTAGTCGGGGGTGGTAACCACTTGGTCAGGCCAGCCCTGAAGGCCCGGGGCGTCTCCACCGCGAGCGGGGCGCGATTGCCCGAGGATGACTCTAGGTGCTGAATATCTGGAGAAAATTCCGCAATTGGCGACCGTCCTACTGACGTTCTGGGAGGCGATGGTCGCCAATTATCTGATGAATGGTAAGGCCAGCGTGGTCCACCGACATGACCGAACGTCGATGTTGGTATCCAGGTGCGGCCAAGTGGCAACGCTCCCTATGGCCGCTCCGCCAGAGGCCGGATGCACATGAAGGATGCTTCATTGGCGTGGCGGCCCGCGGCTGGCTAGAACGATGTTCCGCAAGATGAGGAGCCTTTTCCATGCCCCCGAGCCCCTGGAGCCACACCCGCAGCGCCAGCGTCGCCGACGATATCGACTTCGAGATCAAGGGCGAGGACCTGCAGTTCGTCGAGATCGAACTGGATCCGGGCGAGAGCGCCGTGGCCGAGGCCGGCGCCTTCGTCTGGAAGGACGCCAGCGTTCAGATGACCACCGTGTTTGGCGACGGCTCAGCCGATCAGGGCGGCGGCTTCATGGGCAAGCTGCTGGGCGCGGGTAAGCGCCTGGTCACCGGTGAAAGCCTGTTCACCACCGTCTTCACCCACCGGGGCTCGGGCAAGGCTCGCGTCGCCTTCGCCTCGCCGACGCCGGGCACCATCCTGCCGCTGAACCTGGGTCAGCTGGGCGGGACCCTGATCTGTCAGAAGGACAGCTTCCTGGCCGCCGCGCGCGGGGTGTCGATCGGCATCCACTTCCAGAAGCGGGTGATGACCGGCCTGTTCGGCGGCGAGGGCTTCATCATGCAGCGCCTGGAAGGCGACGGCTGGGTGTTCGTCCAGATGGGCGGCACGCTGGTCGAGCGCGAGCTTGCTCCCGGCGAGGAACTGCACGTCGATACTGGCTGTCTGGCGGCCTACACGCCGGGCGTCGACTTCGACCTGGTGATGGCCGGCGGCGTGAAGAGCGTGCTGTTCGGCGGCGAAGGCCTGTTCTTCGCCCGTCTGCGCGGCCCGGGGAAGGTCTGGATCCAGTCGTTGCCGTTCGCGCGTCTGGCCGGCCGCATGCTGCAGGCCGCGCAAGGCCAGGGCGGCAATCGCGGGGAGGGCAGCATCCTCGGGCAGTTCGGTAATCTGATCGACGGGAACTAGGCTTGGAAGCGCCCTCGCGAGAGGGCGCTTTTCATCAGCCCTTGGTCTTGTCCCAGCTGTCGTATTCGTAAGCGATGCAGCGGTCGATCAGCGTGCGCCAGACCGGTTCGGCGATGGCTTCCGACAGGCCGGTTTCGCGGGCGGCGGCCTTGACCTTTTCCACCACGTCTTCGATCCGCGCGCGGTCGAAGACCTTGGTACGGTCGGCCTTGATGCGGGCCGCGGCGCCCATGAAGCCCTGGCGCTCGGTCAGCAGTTGGACCAGGGCCCGGTCCAAGGCGTCCACGCCCTGGCGCACGTCGGCCATGGTCTGGCACTCGGCGGGAGCGAGGTGCTCGTCGACGGTTAGAGTCGTGATTTTCATGGGCTCCTTTAAGCGGTTTCCGCGCCGCAAAACCAGAGCCGTAAGGGCTCAAATGCCTGAGCCTCTAGATCCCTGAGCCGTTGTCCATGGTCTGGAGCGCCGCCTCATGCGCCTCGGCCTCGGTCTTGAGCCAGGTCACGAAGGCCTTCACCTGCGGCAGGCGGCCCTTGGCCTTGGGGTGGACGACGTAATAGGCGAAGTCGACCGCCGTGGAGGCCTCGAACGGGATGACCAGGCGCCCCGAGTCGAGGTCGGCCTGGGCCAGGGTGCGCTTGGCCAGCGCCACGCCGCGACCGTTGGCGGCCGCCTCGATGACCATGCTGGACTGGTTGAAGCGCGGCCCGCGCGCGCCGTCGACGCCCTTGATCCCCCGCGCCGCCAGCCACATCGCCCAGTCGGGGCAGCTGTCGTCGGCGTCGGGCGAGCCGTCGTGCAGCAGGATGTGGTGGGCCAGATCCTCAGGACGCTCCAGGGCGTTGGTCTCCAGCAGTTCGGGGCTGGCGACGGGCACCACGGTCTCGTGCATCAGGCGGATGACTTCCAGCCCCGGATAGCGGCCCGAGCCATAGCGGATGGCCATGTCGACCTCGCCGGTGGCGAAGTCCACGACCTCCATGCCGGCCGACAGCCACACATCGACCTGCGGATGGGCCTGCTCGAACTTGCCCAGGCGTGGGACCAGCCACTTGGCGGCGAACGAGGGCGCCGCGGTCAGGGTCAGACGGCGACCGTCGACGGCGGCGGTCAATAGGGACGCGGCCTCGGCCAGGCGGTCGAAGGCCTCGCGCAGGGCGGGCAGGGCGGTCTGGGCCGCGTCGGTCAGCAACAGGCCCTTGGGCGTGCGCTTGAACAGCGCCGCGCCGACATAGTCCTCCAGATTCTGGATCTGCTGGCTGACGGCGCCGGGGGTCACCGACAGCTCGTCGGCGGCGCGGCTGAAATTCAGGTGGCGAGCGGCGGCCTCGAAGGCGCGCAACGCATTCAGCGGCGGCAGGCGTCGGCGCTCGTTGGGTCTTTCCATAGTTTTACTGAACGCCCCGGCAGAAGTCCTTGTTTGCGAATTGAGCCCTTCGCGACGAGTTTGCAAGCGTTCGCTGCCGGATTGGCCCTTTTCGTCAGCGTGCATCAGCGGGGTCGTCTCTAGGGGCGACCCCGCCTTGCTTTCTAACGTTTTATTCCAAGCGCGTTGATAGAGGTTCTAAACCGCATGGCCCGCCCGCCGGTCGGAAACAGCAAGCCAGGCCTGGTGGTGGTCGGCGGGACGCGGGCCAACCGGGCGCTCGGCGCGGTGTGGCTTGTCGGCGCCGGTCCAGGCGATCCGGACCTCCTGACCTTCCGCGCCTTCAACGCCCTGCGCGCCGCCGACGTGGTGGTGCATGACGGCCTGGTCTCCGACGAGATTCTGGACCTGGCGCCGCGTCGGGCCCGCCGGATAAATGTGGCCAAGCGCAAGTCGCGCCATACCCTGCCGCAGGACGACATCAACCAGCTGATCGTGGGTCTGGCTCTGGACGGCCTGAACGTTGTGCGCCTGAAGGGCGGCGACCCGTTCCTGTTCGGCCGTGGCGGCGAGGAACTGCTGGCCTGCCGCGAGGCCGGCGTAGAGTGCCATGTGGTGCCCGGCGTCACCGCCGCCCTGGCCGCCAGCGCCGGCGCCGGCGCGCCGCTCACCCATCGCGGCATGGCCCAGGCCGTCACCTTCGTCACCGGCCACGCGGCTCACGGTGATCCGGATCTGGACTGGGCCTCGCTGGCCCGGCCGAACCAGACCGTCGTCGTCTATATGGGCGTCTCGACCGCTGGCCTGATCGCCGAGCGCCTGATCGCCGCAGGCCGCGCGGCTTCGACCCCGGCCCTGATCGTCGAAAACGCCAGCCGCGCCGACGAGCGCCGCGTGCTGACCACTCTGGCGGGCCTGGCCCAAGCAGCGCAGGGCGTGAAGGGCCCTGCGCTGCTGATGGTCGGCGAAGCGATGGGCATGGCCGATACGGTCACCGCCGCGCCCGAAGTCTCTGAAACCCTGTCGTTCGAGCGGAGCTCGCGCTGATGAAAGCTATCACCGCCAACCGCCTGCTGGACGGGGATGTCGTGTTCTGGAAGGCCGGCCAATGGGTCGAGCGCTTCGGGGACGCCCAGCTGTTCGACGAGACCGCCGAGGCCGACCTGGAGGCCGCCATCGCCACGGGCAAAGGCCAGCCGACCGTGGTCGTGGACGTCTATCCGATCGACCTGACGCCGTCGGAGGGCCACTGGGCGCCCGTCAGTTACCGCGAACGTATCCGGGCCCTGGGCCCCACCAACGAACCCACGCACGGCAAGCAGGCCGAGGGCGGCGACGTCATTGAGGCCCTGCGCCACGCCTCGGGCGCGGCGCGCTCGACCGGCCGCGTCGACCTGATCCGCAGGAAGTAGGGCATGTATCAGTACGACCTCATCGACAAGGAATTCCTGGCCGACCGCTCGGCCGAGTTCCGGGGCCAGGTCGCCCGCCGCCTGGCCGGCGAGCTGACCGAGGACCAGTTCAAGCCGCTGCGGCTGATGAACGGCCTCTATCTGCAGCTCCACGCCTACATGCTGCGGGTCGCCATCCCCTACGGTTCGCTGAACGCGGCCCAGGCGCGACGTCTGGCCGAGATCGCTCGCGACTACGACAAGGGTTACGGCCACTTCACCACGCGCCAGAATATCCAGTTCAACTGGATCAAGCTGAAGGACGCGCCGGAGATCCTCGACAAGCTGGCCGAGGTCGACCTGCACGCCATCCAGACCAGCGGCAACTGCATCCGCAACACGACCTCCGACCCCTATGCCGGCGCGACGGCGGAGGAGGTCGACGATCCGCGCGTCTGGGCCGAGGTGATCCGCCAGTGGTCGACCCTGCACCCGGAATTCTCGTACCTGCCGCGCAAGTTCAAGATCGCCATCACTGCCTCGGCCAAGGACCGCACGGCGGCCAAGGTGCATGACATCGGGCTGCTGATGCGCCAGGGCCGCGACGGCCAGCTGGGCTTCGAGGTGATCGTCGGCGGCGGCCAGGGGCGCACGCCCTATGTCGGCCCGACCATCAAGCAGTTCCTGCCGACCGACCGTCTGCTGAGCTATCTGGAAGCCGTGCTGCGCGTCTACAACCGCCACGGCCGCCGCGACAATATCTACAAGGCCCGCATCAAGATCCTGGTCGCCGCTCTGGGCGCCGAAGAGTTCGGTCGCCAGGTGGAAGAAGAGTGGGCCAAGATCGACGCCGCGCGCGCCGACCTGCCGGCCGCCGAGTACGCGCGTATCCGCGCCGCCTTCGCCTCGACCCCTTTCGAGGCGCTGCCGGCCCGCTCGGAGGCCTTCGAGGTCGCCAAGGCCAATGACAGCGCCTTCGCCCGCTTCGTGCGCAATAACGTCAAGGCGCACAAGCAGCCGGGATATGCGATCGTCGAGGTCTCGCTGAAGGCCGCCGACCAGACGCCGGGCGACGCCTCGGCCCATCAGCTGGAGGTCGTCGCGGATCTGGCCGAGCGCTACGGTTTCAATGACCTGCGCGTGACCCACGTGCAGAACCTCGTCCTGCCGCACATCAAGCTGGACGACCTGCCGACCGTATTCGCCACGCTGCAGGCCGCTGGTCTGGCCACCGCCAACATCGACCTGATCAGCGACATCATCGCTTGCCCGGGCCTGGACTACTGCGCCTTGGCCAACGCCCGCGCGATCCCCATCGCCCAGGACATCGCCCGTCAGTTCGCCGATCCCGATCGCGCCGAGAACGTCGGCGAGCTGAAGATCAAGATCAGCGGCTGCATCAACGCCTGCGGCCACCACCATGTGGCCCACATCGGCATCCTGGGCGTCGATAAGAAGGGCGAGGAATTCTACCAGCTGTCGCTGGGCGGTTCGGGCGCGGAAGACGCCTCGATCGGCAAGATCCTCGGCCCGGCGCTGCCGGCCGACCGGGTCGCCACCGCCGTCGACCAGTTGGTCGGGGCCTATCTGAACACCCGCGCCGACGGCGAGCGCTTCCTCGACACCTATCGCCGCGTCGGCCTCGAGCCCTTCAAGGAGGCGGTCTATGCCCAGGCTGATTGAGCTGGCTGACGGCCAGGCCCGCTGGGCCGACGACGCCTTCGTCAACGTCACCGACGAGGACGCCATCCCGGAAACCGGCGACGTGATCCTGTCCCTGGCCCGCTTCGAGGCCGAGGGCGACGCCCTGCTGTCCTCGAACAGCCGCCGCGTGGGCGTGCGGGTCGAGTCGAACGAGGAGATCGAGGTGCTGGCCTACGACCTGCCGCGCATCGCGGTGGTCGCGCTGGCCTTCCCGAAGTTCCGCGACGGCCGCGCCTACACCTCGGCCCGCTTGCTGCGCGAGCGCTTCAAGTACGAGGGCCAGATCCGCGCCGTGGGCGACGTGCTGCAGGAGCAGGCCGGCTTCATGGTCCGCTGCGGCTTCGACGCCTTCGAACCTTCCGATGGCGCGACGCCGGACGCCTGGACCAAGGCGGCCAACCGCTTCCGTCACGTCTATCAGCGCGCCGTCGACGACAAACCGGTCGCGTTCGAGGAAAGGACCTCCTGATGGCTTACGACCAGATCGGGGGGAGCGCCGCGGGCCTCGCCGCCCGGCTGGACGCCAAGCTGCGTGACGCCCATCCGCTGACGATCCTGCGCGCCGCCTACCAGCACCTCGGAAAACGTCTGGCCCTGGTCTCGTCGTTCGGCGCCGAGTCGTCCGTGCTGCTGCACCTGGTCTCGCAGGTGTCGCCGACCATCCCGGTGCTGTTTCTCGACACCGGCATGCTGTTCGGCCAGACCCTGGACTACCGCAAGAACCTGGCCTCACGCTTCGCCCTGACCGACGTGCGCGACCTGCGCCCGGCCTTCGCGGACATCGCCACCCAGGACCCGAAGTCGGACCTGTGGCGCACCGACATCGACGGCTGCTGCCACATCCGCAAGGTGCTGCCGCTGGACCGCGCCTTAAGCGGCTTCGACGGCTGGATCACCGGCCGCAAGCGCTTCCACGGCGGCGACCGCCTGAGCCTGCCGGTGGTCGAGGCGGCCGACGGCAAGCTGAAGTTCAATCCCCTGGCCAACTGGGGCAAGGCTGAGCTCGAGGCCTATGTCGCCGAGCACGACCTGCCGTCCCACCCTCTGGTCGCCCAGGGCTACGCCTCGATCGGCTGCTGGCCCTGCACCCAGCCGTCGGAAGACGGCCGCTCGGGACGCTGGGCCGGCCAGGAAAAGACCGAGTGCGGCATCCACGTCGCCCGCGCGCCCGGCGCGGCGCCGAACGTGGGCGGGGATATCTAGCTACTCCCCAGGCCTGTACGTCTTCACCGCGTGGGCCTTCACGTCCTCCGGATAGAAATACACATCCCGCAGGTTGCCCAGGCTGTAGCGCAGGGCCTGGTCGTTGAAGTGCGGGGAGGCGGGGTCGCCGCTTTCGCCGCCGGCCGAGACGGCGCGGGCCCGGACCTTGTCGCCGAACTCGACGACCGCCACGAAGCTGTTGCCCAGCGTGCCGTAGTATTTCTTCGTCCCCGGCCAGCGCTTGGCCCCGAATGAGGCCAGCGAGCCCCACTGGGCCGAGGTGAAGGCTACCGGGATGCTGGGCTTGCTGTCATCGAAGGCCTGGACGATCGCGCCGTCGTTGCGCTGGAAACGGTTGATCTCGCCCCAAGGCGTCTTCCACGATCCGAAGTCGGCGGTCAGGCGGTCGGAGGCTTCGGCCAGGGCCGCCAGCTTGTCGGCGGGCGAGAGCTTGTCGGCCATGTAGTCATAGACGTTCATGCCCGACGCCTTGGCGGCCGGCGCGGCCTTGGCCCACATCGCCTCGCCCCAGAACACGGCCAGCGATGTCTCCGTCGAGCGCGCCGACCACTTGCAGTCCCAGGCCTTCAGGGCGGCGACCTGCTCGGCGACCTTGGGATCGGGGGCTGCGTCGTAGGCCGCGACCAGCGTCGGGACCAGCCGCGCGAAGGCGGTCAGATAAGGGTCATAGGCGGCGGTGATCAGGCCGCCCAGCGTGAAGTCCTTGCGGTCCTTCAGCACCAGCGGCGCATGGAGCCCGCGCGGGTTCTCGCCGGCCTGGTCCATGTACTTCGGGAAATCGGCCTTCTTCGGGCTGTACTCGCCCGCCGCGCCATAGGGCCAGTTGTTGCTGTTGAAGACCCAGCCGTTCTTCGGGTTCAGCACGTACGGGGCCTTGTCCAGCGGCGTCAGGCCCTTCCAGTCGGTGGCAGGGTCCGATCCGTCGACCGGCTTGGTGTAGTCGAAGCGGTCGTCGCGCACCGGGATGAACTGCGGGTGCAGATAGGCGATCTGGCCCCTACTGTCGGCGAACAGGGTGTTGTTCGACGAATTGGCCTTAAGCTCGGCCACCTTCATGAAGCTGGCGTAGTCCGTGGCCTTGGTGCGCAGGAACGACTGCTCCAGCGCCGCCATCGGCTTGTTCATCAGGGCTATGCTGATCCACTTGCCGGCTTCTTCGCGGACGATCGGGCCGTGGTGGGTCTTGAAGACAGTGAACTTCTTCTCGGCCATCGTCCCGTCGGCGGCGCGGTAGGGGACGGCGATGATCTCGCTCTTCAGCGGGCGCAGTTCAGAGCCGTACTTGTAGAAGCGCTTTCCATCCTTCTCGACGATGGTTTCGGCGAACTCGTCGACCACGTCGGCGCCGCTGGAGGTGTGCATCCAGCCGGCCTTGGCGTTGAAGCCCTGATAGATGAAGAACTGGCCCCAGGTCGTGGCGCCATAGGCGTTGAGGCCTTCATCGCTGGCCACCTGCATCTCCGAGCGGAAGAAGAAGCTGGTGTGCGGGTTGATCAGCAGCAGGGCGTGGCCGCCCAAGGTGTTGGACGGGGCGATGGCGATGCCGTTCGAGCCCTTCGGCTCTTTGAACAGCAGGCCCTTCTCGTCGGCGGTCATGGCCAGTTGGCGCTGGCCGTAGAAGGCCTCCAGCTGGGTCAGGGCCACGCGTTCGATGTCGCCGCCGATGCTGCCTTCCGAGAAGCTGAGCGCCATCCAGGGCTCGAAGTGGGTGATGACCTTCGGCTTCACGTCTGGATGGGTCGCCAGGTAGAAGTTCAGGCCGTCGGCCCAGGCGTTCATCAGCGCCTTCAGCCAGGCGGGGCTCTTGGCGTAGTCGGCCTTCAGCACGACGGGATCGATGAATAGCTTCTGGCGCAGGTCGGCCCAGATCGCTTTGTCGCCCTCGGCTTCGGCGGTGCGGCCAAGCGCGGTGATGAAGTTGGTCTCGACGCGGTTGAAGTCGTCCTCGGCCTGAGCGTAGGCCATGCCGAACACCGCGTCGGCGTCGGTCTTGCCGTGAATGTGGGCGATGCCCCAGTCGTCGCGGATGATCTGGACCTTCGCGGCCCTTTTCTTCAGGCGGGAGAGATCATCCGCGTGGGCCGGAGCAGCCGCGAGCACCGCCGCGAGGGCCAGGACGCTGATGGACAGATTGCGCATGATGTTCCCCGAACTCCCCACGAAGGCGGGGATCCAAGCCGAGTCCGGAGAACAATTCTAGTCCGCGCGGCGCGCGGAGGCCGCTATTGCGGCGGACAGCCCTTGAATTCGCCGACCTTGCTGACCGACAGGCTGGAGAGGTCGAGACCGCCCAGGGCCTTCATCGAGCTGGCGCCGAAGCCGCTGAACAGGTCCAGCTTCAGGCCCTTGATCGCACCGCCGATATCGGAGGCGTACCAGTATCCGTCGTGCCGGCCGCCATCGGGCATCGGCAGGCCGACGGTTTCCTTGATGAAGATCACGGTGCGACGCGGGATCACCTTGGGATCCACCGCCACAGTGCGCATGGCCGCGACCTTGCAGCCCAGGGAGTCGAACGCGCGGATGCCCTTGGCGCCGGCGTGATACATCGTCGCCCTCATCGTGAACTCGACCGAGCCGGGCAGTGCGCCGCCGCTAAGGGCCGAGGTGATCAGGTCGCCCAGAGGATCGACGCGCTGCGTCGAGGCAGGCGCCGGGTCCGCGGGGGCGGCATAGGCGAGGGCGGGAATGGCGAGTGCGGAGATGACCGCGGTGGCCAAAATTCCGGCGAGCTTGCGTCGCATCGAGGGGGTCCTCTTATCGGCGTGTCTGTCGGTTGGCGGCTTGGATATTCCGATCACGGACCCGTGACAACCCCGGGAGTCGACGCGCTCCAGGCCGTTTTCGCCCGAAAGGCGAGAAAACAACGTGGATTCAGTCGCTTGAAACGGGGCTTTGGAGGAGTCGATTTTTACCTTTTGCGAGCTTCACAGGCGGAACCCGGCCTTGAACAGGCTGTCCTTCGCGACTCGCCAATCGGTTCCGGAGCGCCGCTTTCGCCAGAAATACGGCCGCAACACTGGGCGTCTCTGGTCTGGGAGCGCGCGACACTGGCCGACAGCGTCTCGGCGCCTTACACCGGCTCGTCCGGCCTATCTGATCTTCGGAGCCCCTGCCTTGCGCCTGTCGTCCAGCCTGAAAGTCCTCGTCCTCGCCGCCGCCCTGTCGGCGCCGGCCGCCTCGGCCTTGGCCTGGGGCTCGTCGGGCCACCGCGTGGTGGGCGTCGTCGGCGCCGAGAGCTTGCCGGCCGATGTTCCGGCCTTCCTCCGCACCCCGACGGCCATCGCCGCGATCGGCGAGTACGCCCGCGAGCCGGACCGCTGGAAGGGCTCCGGCAAGATCCACGACACGGACCGCGACGCGGCGCACTTCCTGGACATCGACGACCAGGGCCGCATGTACGGCGGCCCGATGTTCACGGTGGCGACCCTGCCGCCAACCCGCGCGGACTACGAAAAGGCCCTGCAGGCGGCCGGCGTCGACAGCTGGAAGGCCGGTTACCTGCCGTACGCGATCATCGACGGCTACCAGCAGCTGGTGAAGGACTTCACCTATTGGCGCGTGCTGACCGCCGCGCTGAAGATCGAGAAGGATCAGACCCGCCTGGCCTACTACAAGGCCGACCTGCTTCGTCGCGAGGCGTTGCTGCTGCGCGACCTGGGCGTCTGGGCGCACTATGTGGGCGACGGCAGCCAGCCGCTGCACCTGTCGGTCCACTATAATGGCTGGGGCGACTATCCCAACCCGAACGGCTACACAAACGCGCGCTCGACCCACTTCCAGTTCGAAGGCCCGCTGGCCAAGACGCTGGGCGACGAGGCTTCGGTCAAGGCGCTGGTCCCGGCCTATAAGGCCTGCGACTGCTCGATCGAGACCCGCGTGGTCGGCTATCTGACCGACACCTGGAAGCAGACCGAGCCGCTCTATCAGCTGGAAAAGGCCGGCGGCATGGTCGAGACCGATCCGCGCGCCAAGACCTTCGTCCAGGCCCGCATCGCGGCCGGCGCCACAGCCCTGCGCGACCTGGTGGTCGACGCCTGGACCGCCAGCGCCAACGGCACGATCGGCTACCGTCCCGAGATCAGCGTGGCGGACGTGGCGTCCGGCAAGGCTGATCCGTGGAACGACCTCTACGGCAAGGACTAAGGCATGCTGGCTTTCGGCGCGCCCGTCGCGCGCAAGACCTACAAGGACCGCGCCGCCGCCTTCGGCATCGCCGAGAACAGCCTGGGCCAGATCGCGCTGGCGGAGGTCAGCAAGCCCAGCAAGGCGCCGTACTTCGACCTGCCGGGCGGGGCGGTGGACGGCGACGAGACCGAGCGGGAAGCGGTAGTCCGCGAGTTCGGCGAGGAGACTGGCCTGGTGGTCGAGGCCGGGGCGCTTGTCGAGACGGTCTCGCAGCTGTTCCTCAAGTCCGACGGCCAGCCGGTGCGGAACTTCGGCGGCGTCTACGTGGTCAAGGTGACCGGCGAAGAGCCGCGCCTGAAGGTCGAGGACGACCACAAGCTGGTCTGGCTGGATCCACAGGACGCGGTGGTCGCCCTTCGCCACGACGCCCATTCGTGGGCGGTCGCGGCGTGGCTGCGTCGCGGTTAGAACTTGAGGCTCGTCAGGCGCCGGCGCGTTTGGCGACCCGTAGCTGGGCGGCCTGTTGCTTGGTCAGGGCGTGCTGCAGGTCCTGGTGGAAGTCCATCATGCAGGCCCTGGCCGACAGGCCGCTGAAGCCCTTGGCGTCGCAGGCGCGGGTTCCGGCGGCATGGGCGCGGCGGGCGAACTCGCGCGCGTCGGCCGGGTTCGACAGCGTCAGGTCGCCGACGCGGACGCGGGCGATGGGCGTGGCCGGCTCGGCGGCGTGAGCGGCGGTCAGGCCGATGATCGGGGTAGCGGCCAGGGCCAGGGCGGCGATAGCGGCGATGCGGTTGACGAGCTTGCTCATGATCTTGTCCCTCAATTCGTGTGGTCGCCCGCGGCGATCCGTTGAATGAGGGTGT
Organism: Caulobacter sp. FWC2; assembly: GCF_002742625.1. Lineage (NCBI taxonomy): Bacteria > Pseudomonadati > Pseudomonadota > Alphaproteobacteria > Caulobacterales > Caulobacteraceae > Caulobacter > Caulobacter sp. FWC2. The sequence continues at coordinate 3,680,632 of NZ_PEBF01000001.1, read as the reverse complement.
AGTCGCCGGCCTCGCCGAACACCCGTTACGAGTGCTTCATGACTTCGAATTAAGTCTATGAAACGAAAGTAATATTTGGCATCATTGACGGGTCTCGGTCCAGATCGTCGCCGAGATTGACGAGGCCAGGGCCACCGCTGCGCACATCACTCAGCGCCTAAAGCCTAGGCCGCCACGAAGTCGCGGGACGCTTTGTGCTCGCTCTGGCGGATCGGTAGCGTAAAGCTGACCGTGGTGCCTTCGCCGGGCTGGGAGTGCATCTCCAGTAGGCCGTCGTGCATGGTGATCAGCGACTTGGTCAGGGCCAGGCCCAGGCCAGTACCCTGCGTGGTCTTGGAGAACTGGCTCTCGACCTGCTCGAAAGGCTTGGCCAGGCGCGCGAGGTCTTCCTTGGCGATGCCGATGCCAGTGTCGGTGACCGACACCTTGACCTTGTCGCCGAACGGATCGCGGCGGATCTCGGCGCTGATCGTGACGCTGCCGGCGCGCGGCGTGAACTTGATGGCGTTCGACAGCAGGTTCAGCAGCACCTGCTTGACCGCACGGTAGTCGGCCTCGATCTCGGGCAGGTGCGGGAAGTCGACGTTCAGCTTCAGGCCGGCGGCCTCGGCGCGGTTGCGGACCAGGCGCACGGCGTCCTCGGCGACATCCTCAAGGTGCATGCGCTCGAACTTGAGGTTCATCTTGCCCGCCTCGATCTTCGACATGTCGAGGATGTCGTTGATCAGCGCCAGCAGGTGCTGGCCCGACGAGTGGATGTCCTGGCTGTAGCCCTTGTAGCGCGCGTCGCCCAAGGCCCCGAACATCTCGTTCATCATGATCTCGGAGAAGCCGTTGATGGCGTTCAACGGCGTCCGCAGCTCGTGGGACATATTGGCCAGGAACTCGCTCTTGGCCTTGTTGGCGCTCTCGGCCTTGACCTTCTCGGTCTCGTACTTGCGGGCCAGCTCGGCCAGCTGCTCCTGGCTGCGCTCCAGGCCGGTGATGGCGTTCTGCAGCTGCTCCTCATTGAGGCGGCGGGCTTCTTCCTGGGTCTTGATGGCCGTGATGTCGGCGGCGGTCATGACGAGGCCGCCTTCGGCCGTGCGGCGTTCGCTGATCTGGATCCAGCGACCGTCCATCATCTCGGCCTCGCGCACCCCCTTGGCCCCGTCGGGCGCGGGGTGGTCGTGCTTGATGGCGAGGGCGGCAAAGCGATTGACCTCGGCGCGGGCGGCGCCGGGCTTGAGCAGCTTGGGCTCCAGCGAGAAGACGCTGCGATAGTTGCGGTTGCACATCAGCAGCCGGCCCTGGCGATCCCAGAGGACGAAGGCTTCCGACACGCTCTCGATGGCGTCGCGCAGGCGGTTCTCGGCGGCCTGAGCGCGAGCCTGGGCCAGGCGCTCCTCGGTGACATCCAGGGCCACGCCTATGATCCGGACATAGCCGTCCGCGCCAGGTTTGCCGAAGCCCTGGCCGCGGGCGTCGATCCATAGCGAGCGCGCGCCATGCTCGTTGGCCGGCACTCGGAACGAGACGTCGAAGGCGCCGTACATGGCGGCGTTGGCCAGGGCCTGGCGCACGCGCTCGCGGTGGTCGATCGAGATCCGCTCCAGCAGGTCTTGACCCGAGACGACCCCGCCGCCGCCCCAGCCGAACATCGCGCCGGTGACGTCGGAGAGATAGACCTGGTCGGCGTTGAGATCCCATTCCCAGATGCCGCAGCGGGCGGCCTCGACCGCCAGGCGGAAGCGTTGCTCGCTGTCGACGAACTCTCGGTGCGCCAGCTCGGCCTTGCGGCTTTGGATCATCAGCAGCAGCGCCAGGGCGATGCCGACGGCCAGAGGGGCCAGCAGATTGATTGCGCCTTCCATGACCTGGCGGTCGATATTGGCGACGCTGTGGATCGGGGTGGCGGCCATCACCAGCAGCGCCCCCTCGGCCACCGGGCGGACGGCGACGTCGAGAGTCGCGCCATCGACGGCCTGTCCGCGCAGGGCGACGGGACCGCCGGTGACGTCTTCGGGCGCGAGGGCGAAGGCTTCGCGGAAGGTGGCTGCGCCCTGGGCCGCGCGCCCTCGGGCGGCGATCAGCGCGCCGCTGGGCAAGGCGAGGGCTCCGCTGTCGTTCTTCTCGGGCTCGTCGATCAGGCGCGTGGCGTCGCCGCTGGCGATCACGAAGGCGCGGACCTTGTCCAGCGAAGCGGTGGTGGCGACATAGAGCCGGCCGGTGTCGCTGACCGAACCCGTCCAGGTCGTGCGGCCGGAGGCGGCGGCGGCCTGGGCGGCGGCTTTCCAGTCGGCCCCGTCATCGCGACCCGCGACGGAGACGACGCCTGCGGGGCTGACCACGGCGACGGCCGCGGCCTCGCCGCCCGCCGCGCGCAGGGCGGTCTCGGCGGCGTCCATGGTCGCGCCAGGATCGCGCTTAAGCATGTCGGCGGCGGCCGAAAGACCGGCGCGCTGGGCGGCTAGATTGGCTTCGACGCGGCCGGCGATCAGTCCGGCCTTGGCCGACAGCGGCGCGCCGCCCGGCTGGGCCGAGGCTTCCTCCTGCAGGCGCTTGACGCCGAAGGCGGTGTAGACGGCCAGCAGCAGCAGGGCGGCCAGGATGGCTATGCGGACGAACGCCTGCGATGGGGCCCGGACGGACTTGGCGCGCACGGCCGCGGGCGCGGTCGGTCCGGCGGGCGCCGTCCCCCCGTGTCTCGCTAAGCCCCTGTCCAAATCACGCGGCTCCTGGATTCACCGAGCGCGCGGGGGCGCGCTCCAACCTTGGTCAAAGGCCTGTCACGGACGGGCCCTCGGGCGAGTCACTTCGCCGACTTGATGAATCTACCGTACCGCTAACCGCTCCGTCACCGCCGGAAAGGCGGATTCGACATGTATGAGCCCATTGGTCGCAACTCAGGGCCGAACGAGTCTCGAAAAGGCGCCTTAGCCGAGCGCCTTGGTCGCCAATTCGAGGACGTTCTTGGACAGATCCGGGTGGGCCGCGACGCGTTCCAGTTGTTCGCGCATCAGCCTGCCCAACGCGGGTTTGTAGCGCCGCCAGTTGCCAAGCGGCTCGACCAGACGCGCGGCCGTCATCGGGTTGAAGCTGTCCACGGCCAGGATCTGGTCGGCCAGGAAACGGTAGCCCGCGCCCCTGGAATCATGGAAGCGCGCCGGATTGAAGTTGGCGAAGGTCGAGACCAGGGCCCGCAGGCGGTTAGGATTGGTCGGCTCGAAGTCCTGGTGTTTCGTCAGTGCGATCACCCGCTCAAGCGCGTTTTCCGAGGGGTCCTGGGCCTGCACGGAGAACCACTTGTCGAGCACCAGCGGTTCCTTGCGCCAGACGCCATGGAAATTGTTCAGGGCGATCTCGCGCTGAGCGTCGCCGCTGGCCACCATGGCTTGCAGGGCGCCGATCTGATCGGTCATGTTGCCGCTGACGGCGTAGTGGCCGACCAGGCGCGACAGGTTGTCGGCGCTGGGATCGGCCGAAAGCATGTTGGCGCAGGCGTTTCGCAGGGCGCGGCGACCGGCGGCTTCGGCGCTGGCCGAGAACTCGGCGTCGCTCTGCATCTCGCCGTGCAGGCGGCGCAGCAGGTCCCCCAGGTGGACGGCGATGCGCGTGCGCAGGGTCTTGCGGGACTCGTGGAGGGCCGCGGGCTCGGCCGGCTCGGACATCAGCGCCAGATCCTGCTCCGATGGCAGGGCCAGCAGCAAAGCCTTGAAGGCCGGCTCGGCGGTGTCGTCGACCAAGGCGCGGCCCAGCGCGTCGGCGTAGCGTTCCTCGCCCACTTCGTCGGGCGTCCCGGCGGCGCGGGCCAGGATCAGGTCGCGGGCCAGGGTCTGGCCGGCCTCCCAGCGGTTGAAGAGATCCGGGTCGGCGGCGAACAGCACGTAGCGGTCGGCCGGTCGCGCGTCGGTCGACAGGTTCACCGGGGCCGAGAAGCCGCGCAGGGCCGACAGGATCGGCCTGCTGGGCACGTTCTCCCAGCGGACTGTCAGCGCGTCCTTGTCCAGCAGCACCACTTCAGTTTCGCGCAGCGGCTCACCGGTCTCCGACAGCAGGCCGATGGCGATCGGGATCGGCAGGGCCTTCTTGTCGGGCTGGCCCGGCGTCGGTGCGGTCGACTGGGTGAAGTTCAAGGTCAGGGCCTTGGCGGCCTCGTCATAGGCCGTCTCGATCGTCACGGCCGGCGTACCCGCCTGCTCGTACCAGCCGAAGAAGTCCGACAGGTCGCGGCCCGACGCCTCGGCGAAACAGGCGATGAAGGCCTCGACCGTGGTCGCCTGGCCATCGTGGCGCTGGAAGTAGAGATCGCTGCCCTTCCGAAACGCCTCGGCGCCCAGGATGGTCTTCAACATGCGGATGATCTCCGAGCCCTTCTCGTAGATCGTCGCGGTGTAGAAGTTGTCGATCTTCATGTAGCTGGACGGCCGCACCGGGTGGGCGAGGGGGCCGGCGTCCTCGGCGAACTGGCGCGCGCGCAGAGCCCGGACGCCCTTGATCCTCTCCACCGTCGCGCCGCGCTGGTCGGCGCTGAAGCTCTGGTCGCGGAAGACGGTGAAGCCCTCCTTCAGGCAGAGCTGGAACCAGTCGCGGCAGGTGATGCGGTTGCCGGTCCAGTTGTGGAAATATTCGTGCGCCACGACCGCCTCGATGCGCTCGTAGTCCAGGTCGGTGGCGGTGTGCGGATCAGCCAGCAGCAGGGAGCTGTTGAAGATGTTCAGCCCCTTGTTCTCCATGGCGCCGAAATTGAAGTCGCGCACGGCGACGATCATGAACAGGTCCAGGTCGTATTCGCGGCCGAAGGTGTCCTCGTCCCATTTCATCGCCCGCTTCAGGCTGTCGAGGGCATAGGCCGCGCGCGAGGCCTGGCCGGGGTCGACGAAGACCCGCAGCGCCACTTCGCGGCCGCTCATGGTAATGAACCTGTCGACCAGGACGTCCAGGTGCCCAGCGACCAAGGCGAACAGGTAGCAGGGCTTGGGGAAGGGGTCCTCCCATTCGGCGAAGAACCGATTGTCCTCGAGGGCGCCCGAGTCGATCAGGTTGCCGTTGCTGAGAAGGTGCGTGAACTTGCGATCGGCCTCGATGCGCACGCTGTAGCGGCTCAGCACGTCTGGTCGGTCGGGGAAGTAGGTGATCGTCCGGAAGCCCTCGGCCTCGCACTGGGTGCAGAAGCGTCCGCCCGACATGTAGAGACCCATCAGCGCCTTGTTGGCCGACGGATCGATCTCGACCTCGGTGGTCAGGACGAATTGGTCCGGCAGATCCGGTATCGTCAGGTGCTCGGCGTCCAGCACATACTGGTTGGCGCTCAGGGCCTGGCCGTCCACGGCTGCGGACACCAGCTTCAGCCGCTCGCCGTTCAACACCAGCGGTTCGTCCTTCGCACCGGTCCGGCGCACCGCGAGCTCAGCCTTGACGCGGGTCTGAGATGGATGCAGCTCGAAGACCAGTCGCGTGGTCTCGATGGCGAACGGGAACGGACGATAGTCCGCCAGACGGACGGCTTGGGGCGTGTCGGTGCGCATTCCTCTAACCTAGTCGCCCGGGGCGGCCTCCGCGAGAGGACCTTGACGGCCGCGCCCGAATTAATGGTCAGTGCTCGTCTGGGTTAAGGCGGGAGGGGCTTGGCTATGACGCACGAAATCACGAGTGATCAGGCGGGTCTGGAAGTCGGGCGACAGCGGTTCCTGCATCCGGGACCGCTGAGATGGCTGCGAGCGTTGGCCTGGATGATCCTGCTCTTCGTCCTGTTCAGCGTCGTCTATGCGGGCGCCCAGGCTGTGGCCAACCCGATGTTCAAGAAGGGCGGCCATCTTCTCGAAGTCCTGGAAGTGCTGGCGATCTGCTGCGCGGGCTTTGGCCTCTACGCGGTCGTCGTGAAACTGGCCGAGGGCCGCTGGCCCGAGGAGCTGAACCTTCGCCAAATGCCGGCCGAGCTGGCTATTGGTCTTGTGATCGGGGCGCTGATGCTGAGCGCGGCCGTGGGCGGGCTCTACCTGCTGGGCGTCTATGACATCAGCGGTCCGCGCCCGGCCTCGGTGTGGGGCACGATCGCCATGGCCATCGAGTCCGGCTTCATGGAGGAGCTGATCATGCGCGCCATCCTGCTGCGCCTGCTGATGCGGGCCTTCGGGATCTGGCCGGCGCTGGTTGTGCAGGCGGCCCTGTTCGGAGCGTTGCACCTGGCCAATCCCAACGCCACGCCGGTCGCCGCCGCGGCCATCGCCGTCGAGGCCGGACTGATGCTCGCCGGCTTCTATCTGCTGACCGGGCGCCTATGGATGTCGGTCGGCGTCCACGCTGCCTGGAATTTCACCCAAGGCTGGGTGTGGGGGGCCTCGGTGTCGGGCATCCCGGTCACCGAGAGCTGGCTGGTCAGCAAGCCAAAGCCGGGCGCGCCGGAGTTCCTGAGCGGCGGCGCCTTCGGTCCCGAGGCCTCGCTGCCGGCCATGGTTGTCGGCACGCTGGTGGCGATCTTGGTGCTTTGGATGGCCTGGAAGCAGGGCAATTTCAAAGCCCGGCCCGACGTGACTACGTAATAACCGCAATCTTTTTGTGGTCTTTTCTTGAGCCGGGTCAACGAAACCGGGCTGACGTGGGCGCAAACCCCTTTCGACACAACGAGGTCGAAAAGGGGATACCGATGACCACGAAACTTTTCCTGGCCCTGACCGTGGCGGCTGGCCTGAGCGCCGCCCCCGCTTTCGCGGCCGAGCCCGTCACGCCCAAGGCCAAGGGCGACATCGTCCTGAACGTCCGTCTGACCGACGTGGCGCCGAACGCTGGCGACCCGATCCTGACCGCCGCCGGCGCGGCCACAGGCCTGAAGGCCGACGTCAATGACGACATCAAGCCGACGATCGGCCTCAGCTATTTCCTTACCGACAAGCTGGCCGTCGAGGTGATCGCCGGCACCACCCAGCACACGGTCAAGGCCGTCGGCCCGGGGACTGACGTCGAGGTGCATAAGACCTGGGTGCTGCCGCCGGTCGTGTCGCTGCAATACCACCCGCTGCCCGGCGCCCGCTTCAGCCCCTACGTGGGCGCTGGCCTGAACTACATGCTGTTCTACAGCAGCAAGGACAAAAACGGCTTCACGGTCGATCTGGACAACGGCTTCGGCTACGCCCTGCAGGCCGGCGCGGACATCCCGATCAACGCCTCCTATAACCTGAACCTGGACATCAAGAAGGTCTGGTTCGACACCGACGCCAAGATCAACGGCGGCGCCCTGAAGTCCAAGGTCAAGCTTGACCCGCTGGTCGTCTCGGTCGGCTTCGGTCGGCGCTTCTAAATCGTGACTACGACCTAGTCCGAGCCAGGTCCGGCGGCGGGCGCTTCCTGCAGGTAGCGCTCGATCGCCGCGATCTTCTGGGCCAGGTCCGTCAGGGCCGGCGGCGCGTCCTCGGGATTGTCGGCCACAAGGGTCAGCAATTCCCGGGCGACGGCGTGCAGGCGCGGGGCGCTGGCGATCAGCCGGGCCTGGTGCTCCATCTTGTGCGGGTCGCGGTCGTACTCGGCCCCCGGCGTGCGCCAGCCGCCCCAGTCTTGGGCGTCCGTGACCACCACGGGATAGGTGCCCGGATAGGGATGGTGGGCGCAGTCGTTCTCTTGCTGCCACTTGTTGCGGGCCCGCAGGATACGCCAGTTGGAGGTCACGCCTCCTTCCTGAGGGTCGATCTTGTCCTCGGCCTTCAGCTCGTGAGCCAGGAATTCGCGGCCCAGCCCGACATCGTAGGTAACCCGCACCGGCTCGTCGAAGCCCTTGGCCCAGATGGGCACGATCTTGTCGACCGTCGCCCAGCAGCCGACGCTCTCGACCCACACCCTCTGGTTCTTCTGGAAGACGGTCTTGGCCATGCCGTTGAGTAACGTCCGAATGCGCTGACAGACGCGCATAAGAACCTGAAATTCTTGACGCCGGGTCAATCTTTCCCTTCGCGTGAACGTCGTCCAGTGTGCTTCCCGAGATCGGCCACCAGAGTCCGGTCCAGGGAGAACGCTCGTGGATTTCGACTATTCCGACGACCAGAAGTTCCTGAAGGACGAGGCGCGCAAGTTCCTCGCCGCCCATTGCGACGTGGCGGTCGTGCGCGGCGTGCTCGATAATGCCGACCGCTCCTTCGACGAGAAACTCTGGAAAGGCGTGGCCGAGCAGGGCTGGCTGGGCGCCTCGATCCCCGAGGAGCACGGCGGTCTGGGCCTGGGCCGCATCGAGCTGTGCGCTATCGCCGAGGAGCTTGGCCGCGCCGTCGCGCCGATCCCGTTCGCCTCCACCGTCTATATCCTGGCCGAAGGGATCATGGCCCACGGCACGAATGGCCAGAAGGCCGCGATCCTGCCGCGCATCGCCGCCGGCGAGGTGATCGGTTGCCTGGCGACCTCCGAAGGTCCGGGCGTCGTGGGTCCCAACACGCTGCAGTGCCGGGTAGAGGGCGGCAAGCTCTCGGGCGCCAAGATCCCGGTCACCGACGGCGATGTCGCTCACTCCGCCTTGGTGCTGGCCAGCGAGGGCGGCCGTCCGGGCCTGTTCCTGGTCGATCTGACCGGCGCGGGCGTGACGCGCGAGACCCTGAAGAGCCTCGATCCCACGCGGGGCGTGGCCAAGATCGTCTTCGACGGCGCGATCGCCGAGCGGGTGGGGGAGGCTGGGGCCGGCTTCGACATCGTCCAGGCCATTCTGGACCGCGCCGCCGTGCTGCTGGCCTTCGAACAGCTGGGCGGCGCCGACCGCTGCCTGGAAATGGCCAAGGAGTACGCCCTGGGCCGCTACGCCTTTGGCCGCGTGATCGCCGGCTACCAGGCGATCAAGCACAAGCTGGCCGACATGTACGTCAAGAACGAGGTCGCCCGCTCCAACGCCTATTACGGCGCCTGGGCCCTGAACGACGACGCGCCCGAGCTGCCGATCGCGGCCTCGGCCGCCCGCATCGCCGCCTCGGACGCCTTCTGGTTCGCTAGCAAGGAGAACATCCAGGTGCATGGCGGCATGGGCTTCACCTGGGACGTCGACTGCCACCTCTACTACCGCCGCTCGCGGCAGCTGAGCCTGGTGGCCGGCGCGCCCAAGCTCTGGAAAGAGCGGCTGGTGAGCGAACTCGAGAAGAAGAACGCGGCGTAAGGCGAGGAAACGAAAATGGATTTCAACGACTCCCCCGAAGAAGCCGCCTACCGCGAGAAAGCTCGCGCCTGGCTGGCCGAGAACGCCGCCGCGCACCGCGCCAAGTTCGGCGAACTCAAGCCCAACACGGCCGAGCACATGGCCGCCGCCAAGGACTGGCAGGCGACCAAGGCCGCCGCCGGCTATGCCTGCATCACCTGGCCCGCGGCAATCGGCGGGGGCGGCGGCACGCCGATCCAGTCGGTGATCTTCGGCCAGGAAGAGGGCAAGGCGGGCCTGGGCTACGGCTACTTCACGATCGGCCTGGGCATGTGCGTGCCCACGGTCATGGCCTTCTCCGACAGCGAGACCAAGAAGCGCTTCGTCTCTCCCGCCGTGAAGGGCGAGGAGATCTGGTGCCAGCTGTTCTCCGAGCCGGCAGGCGGCTCCGACGTGGCGGCGCTGCGCACCCGCGCCGTGAAAGACGGCGATGAGTGGGTGATCAACGGCCAGAAGGTCTGGACCACCGGCGCCCACTACTGTGACTACGGCATCCTGCTCACGCGGACGGACCCGGACGTGCCCAAGCACAAGGGCCTGACCATGTTCTGGATCGACATGAAGGACGCCGCCGTCGAGTGCCGGCCGATCCACCAGATGTCGGGCGGCCGCGAGTTCAACGAGGTCTATTTCACCGACCTGCGGGTCAAGGACAGTCAGCGCCTGGGCGAGGTCGGCGACGGCTGGAAGGTGGCTCTGGTCACGCTGATGAATGAACGCCTGGCGGTCGGCGGCTCGGCCGGTCCCAATTATCGCGAGGTCATGAAGCTGGCGCGGGATCTCACCGGTCCCACCGGCCCGGCGATCAAGGACCAGGCGTTCCGCGAGAAGATCGCCGACTGGTATGTCCAGTCCGAGGGCCTGAAGTTCACCCGCTTCCGGACCATGACCGCCCTGTCGCGCGGCCAGACGCCGGGACCCGAAAGCTCGATCGGCAAGATCATCTCGGCCAATCAGCTGCAGGAGATGGCCAACACCGCCGTCGAGATGGAGGACCAGTACGGGATCCTCGTCGATCCCGACCATGCCCCGGCCGAGGCGGCGTTCCAGCAGAGCCTGATGTGGGCCCCGGGTCTGCGCATCGCTGGCGGCACCGACGAGATCCTCAAGAACATCATCGCCGAACGGGTGCTGGGCCTGCCCGGCGATGTGCGCGTCGACAAGGACGTGGCGTTCAAGGACATGCCGACCGGACGCTGATTTCGTCGAATCTTCGTCTTCCGTCGATACACTGAAGCCGGCAGCTAACGAGGTTAGCTGCCGGCTTCTCGATGTTTGGGAAGATGTTCCGTGCGCGGTGAAGTCGCGCGAAATCCGGGAAATTCGCCTGCCGGGCGAACCCAGACTGTCGTGACAAAGTCTTCATTGGCCGGTGGGTTTGGCTGACCTTGACAGTAGCCGATCCCAGGCACATGAGAGATCGTTGTTTTATGGTTAACGGGCTGGGCTGAAGGGGGATTCATGCGCGAGGCCGGCGACGCATTTGCGCGCCTTCGGATGCTCCGTGCAGCGGCCGAGCGCGTGTTCGCCAGCCGCGCCGTCCTGCTGCGCCGTGCCCCCGTGGGCGCGTTGGTGGCGGCGGTGGTGATCCCTCTGGTGGGCTGCGACACAGGACCCAGCTTCTGGTTCCACAAGCGCGCCAGCGCATGCCCGCGACCGCAGGCGGCGCAGGGCGTTTCGGGCCAATTCAATCAGCAGCAGCAAGAGATTCGCGCCCTGCGCCAGGGCGGCTTCCGCGGCGACTTCTTCGCCCAGCTGGAGCTGGCCCGCCGCTATGAAGGTCAGCGCGCGGTCGACAAGAACCTCGAGGATCCGGTCGAGGCGGCCGTCTGGTACGCCATGGCCCTGTCCAATGCTGGCGGCTACGCGCCGATCTCGTCCTATGAGCGTCGAGGCTCCGAATCGAAGGCTGTGTCGCGCTTCGACGACTGCCGCGCCTTCGAGCGCCGCAGCGCCTATTTCGCCCTTGATCGGCTTCTCTCGCGCATGTCGACCGAAGAGCGCGAGAAGGTCCGCAACCGGGTGATCTACGTGCTGTCGGCCCAGGGCGCCGACGGTTTCCGCACCCTGGCGCGCATCCACGACGCCTATTTCGGCCCGTTCGGCGAGCCATCCGACAACCTCCAGGCCATCGCGGCCTACGGCAAGCCCAGCCAGCCGGGCGCGCCGGCCGCCTTGGACCTGTTCCGTCGCAACGACGTCGACGCCTATCTCTACAACTATCTGGCGGTGCAGACCGGCGACGTGTCGGCCTATGTCATGCTCAAGGACTTCGAGCGCAGCTCGCCGCAGCGGGCTTCCTACGGCTCGTTCGTCGAGACCAAGGCCAAGCGCTGGATCCCGCCCTACGAGTTCTATCCGCCGGAATCGCCCGACTCGGGCGTGCCGCATTCCGACGAGTCCGACCTGTCGGGCGAGGCGCGCGAGGCGGCGCTGAGCCGGATCAACGAACTGCCCTTCGTCCACGTGGCCGAGGCGCTGACTTACCTGCGCGTGATTCCTTCGGCGGTGCTCGACGAGAAGCTGCTCAGCGTCAACGACGCCCAGAGCCTGGAAGCCATGCTGGGCCGACCGGCCAATGGCCGCCTGTCGTCGATCGAGAAGGTGCGGGCCATCCAGTTCGCGGCGGTCAACGGCTCGTCCAAGGCTCAGCTGGTGCTGGCGGTGATGTACTCCGAAGGCGTCGGCGTCCCGCGCGACTACGCCCGGGCCTATCACTGGTACGAAGAGGCCGAACGCCAGGGCTCGGCCGAGGCCAAGTACGCCATGTCGACCTTCTTCTCCCTGGGCCTGCAGGGCGTGGCCGACCAGGATCGCGCCAAGGCGGTGGTCTACCAGATCGACGGGGCGCTCTCGGGCTTCAAGCCGTCGGCGTATCGGCTGCAGCAGTTGTTGGCCCAGGTCTCGCGTCCGCCTCGGCCCGCGGCCGATCGCGGCCGTCCGTACAGCGAAAGGGACTTCTAGATGCGCAGCCTCAGCCGCCTGCTGGCGCTTTGGGCCGCCCTGATCCTCGGCGTCGCGGCCGCCGCGCCCGAGATCGCGATCGCCTCGCCGGACGCCAGGATCGACCAGCAGATCCGCCCGTGCTTCGGCCTTCTGATCCAGCCGAACCTCTCGCAGGGCTGCAAGGTGCGCTACGCCAAGCCGCGCCCCTGCGCCCGTGGCTACTACCGCTCGCGCGGCCGCTGCGTGGCGGGCGGCGGTTATGGTCCCGGCTACGGCGGCGGCTATGCGCCGCGCGAGATCAACTGCGATTACGCCTATCCGGGCCAGGTCTCGCAGACCCTGGCGCGGCTCTACGACGGCGACACCCTGACCCTGACCTCGACCAACGGCGGGGCCTGCGTCGACTCGCTGAACATCACCCAGTCGGTCAGCATCGTCGTGCGAAACTACGCGCCCAGCCTGGATCGTCCGATCCTGGTGGCCCCGGCCGGACAGCCCTGCATCCGCATCCAGCCGGGCGTGCAGTACGTCGTGTTGGAGGGTCTTGGCATCGAGGCCTCGCGCGCCGGTTCGTCCTCGTGCATCACCGGCCGGGCCACCGAGATCGCCCTGAAGAACGTCACGGTACGCTATGACGGCGACGCCTCGGCCTTCGACGTCGGCGACAGCCGGATCGAGTTGGCCGGCGTGGCCTTCATCGGCCGCACCCGCTCGGCGGTGGTCAAGGCCACCGGCACGATCATGGCCCAGGATGTCGAGATCGCCGCCGCCGCCATCGGCGGGGCCTTCGAGACCTCCGGCGACAGCCGCCTGCGCGACATCCGCATCGTCCGCCTGGGCGACTGGACCGGCTCCTCGCGCACCCGCAACTCGGCCGGCTTCGTGCTCAGCGGCATGAACCGCCAGCAGTTGGTGACCATCGATGGCCTGTACGTCGATGGCTTCTCGCGCGGCGTCTATATCGGCGGCGGCGACGAGACGACCCTGCTGCGTCCGGTGGTCCGCGACAGCGACTGGGCCGTGACGGTCGAGAACGGCAACCTGCGCCTGAACGAGGGCGAGCTGGAGGCGACCGATGTCGGCCTCTATGTCGCCTCGGGCATCGTCTACGCCGCCAACAACAAGATCGTGGGCGTCATGCGCTCGGGCATCTATGCCGACGCCGGCGGCCAGATCCGGGCGGTCGACAATCGCATCTATGCCCGTCCCGAAGGCTGCAAGGCCCTGGTCAGCGGCTTCTTCGACGGCGAGCTGACCTGCCGCCCGTGGTTCGAGGCGCCGGAGCTTTACCGCACCCAGCGCGACCGCGCCCGTCTCGACTACGAAACCTACTGGCCGGCCCCGTCAATCGGTCCCGCGCCGCTGGCCATGGGCTCGGGGCCCGCCGACCTGGCCAATGACGCCGCCGCGACGGGCCTGGCGGGCGCGCCACCGCCTCGGTCCCCGGCGCCGCAACAAGGGGGAGCCCCCAAATGAGCAAGCTGGCCCATGGTCTGGTCGTCGCCGCTGTCGCGGCCTCGACCCTGATCTCGACGCAGGCCTTCGCCCAGCAGGGCGGGGGCGGCTATCAGCCGACCTTCTCCGCGCCTCAGGGGCAGCCGCAAGGCTATGCCCCAAAGCGCCGCGACATCTGCGGCGCGCCGATCGCCGGCCAGGCGCCGGACATCATGACCTACGACAGCGCCACCGGCACCCAGGTATTCGTCGGCGGCCAACGCGGCGGCGGCACGGACGTGGCCGCCTATAACGCCCAGACCGGCTCGGCCGCGGGCCTGTCGGGCGACCTCAGCCGGCCGGGCCTGGTGTCGTCCTGTGCGGTCGATGGACTGACCCGCGAGTCCTACGGCGTGACCTCTGACCGTCCGGGTCAGGTGACGCTCAGCGGTCGTGACGATCGGGGCGAGCGCTACCAGTTCACCCGCGCCGACGGCCGGACCGACGTCTGGGATCCGCGCTACGAGAACTACTGCTTCCGCTCGGGCACGGGCCTGTTCGGCCCGGCCGCCGCCGGCGGCCGTCGATGCTGAGAACCGTTTGTCTTCTGGTCCTGGCGACGACGGCCCTGGCGGCCTGCGCCCCGCAAAGGCCGTACATTCCGTATTATCCGCCGGCCGGCCCGCCGCCGCCTTCGGCCCCGAACCGGCACAAGGTGACGCCGCCCCCGCCGCCGATCGACGTCATTCGGCCGAAGGTCCCGTAGCCGGCGGCGCTTAGAGCCTGTCCGTTTCTGATGGAATCATCAGAAACGGACAGGCTCTATCTCAAACATTTAGAGCGTGGCGGGCGCCGAAACCGCTCACACTTTCGGCTGCCATGCTCTAGCGCGCCTTCACGTCCTCGGCCGCCTTGGTCAGCTGCACGAACTCTGCGCGGAGGCCGTCCGGATCAGCGCCCCGCGCGCCCTGGGCCAGGGCGGTGATGGCCGGCCAGCCGAAGCCTTCGTCCAGCCACGGATCGCCGCGCAGCTTCTGGCCATAGGCGGCGACCGCCACGGCGAAGCGGGTCGCCTCCGGCGCGGCCGCCAGCGTGGCGTAGGTGTCCGCGGCCCCGATCGGCCTTTCGATCAGCTTCGAATCCTTCCCGCCCGGCGGCTTGTAGCGCAGCTTCAGGAAGGCCAGTTCGCCCGACGTTGAGACGGGCGTGGCCTTGTCGCCATAGCGCAGCGGATCCGACGACGGCCGCGCGCCGGCGGGGGTGATCTCGTAGAGCGCCGTCACCGAAGCCCCGGCGCCGACCTCGCCCGCATCCACCTGGTCGTTGTTGAAGTCCTCGCGGTTCAGCAGTCGGGTCTCGTAGCCGATCAGCCGGTACTCGCTGACCCGCGCGGGATTGAATTCGACCTGGATCTTCACGTCGTCGGCGATGGGGAACAGGCTGGCCTGGAAGTCGTCGCGTAGCAGCTTGCGGGCCTCATTCAGGGTGTCGACATAGGCGGCCACGCCGTTTCCGTTCTGGGCCAGGGCCTGCATCATCGTGTCGTTGTAGTTGCCCCGGCCGAAGCCATAGACCGACAGGTAGACGCCGCTCTTGCGCTGGTCGGCGACGAAGTCCTTCAGCCTTGCGGGGTCCGAAATGCCGACATTGAAGTCGCCGTCGGTGACCAGGATCACGCGGTTGACCGAGCCATTGGTGAAGTTCTGCTTGGCCAGGCCGTAGGCCAGTTCCAGGCCTTGGCCGCCCGCCGTCGAGCCGCCGGCCTGCAAGGCCCCGAGGGCGCAGCGCATCTTCAGCTTCGAGCGGCCGTCGGTCGGGGCCAGCACCGCGCCGGCCGAGCCGGCATAGGCGACCATGGCCACGCGGTCCTGCGGCCGCAGCTGGTCGATCAGCACGTTCAGCGCCTTGCGGGCCAGCGGCAGGCGATCCTCGCCCATCATCGAGCCCGAGGTGTCGACCAGGAACACCAGGTTCAGCGGCGGCGCGTCGGCGCGCGGCGCGGCGTAGCCCTGCAGGCCGATATGGACGATCTGGCGTTGTTGCGCCCACGGCGAGGGCGTGACCGCCACCGTGGCCCGGAACGGCGTCTGGGCGCTGGCCGGTCGGGCGTAGCCGTAGTCGAAATAGTTCACCAGCTCCTCGACCCGGACGGCGGCGCGCGGCGGCGCGCTGCCGTCGTTCAGGAAGCGGCGGGTGTTGGCGTAGGCCGCCGTGTCGACGTCGATCGAAAAGGTCGAGACCGGCTCCTCGGCCACGCGCTTGACCGGATTGGAGGCCGCGCCGGGGTAGCGCTCGGTGTCCTGCTGTTGGGGCGGCACGCCGCGTGGAACGGGCGGAACGCCGCTGATGATCGGGGGGGCGGCATAGGCGAGGGCGGGCTCCAGGCGACGCTGGACCGGGGGGATCGGCAACGGCGGCGGGGGCGGTCCGGGAGCGACCTGCGCCCGCGACTCGTGCATCGCCTGACCGGACCGCGCAATGCCGACCTTGCGGGTTGCCGTCATGCGGACGTCCTCGCGCGATGGCGCGGCGGCGAAGCCCAAAGCCGCGCAGGCGTCCGGGGTGACGGCGCCATCCTGGATCGGCGGGCGAGGCAGGGCCAGGCCCGGCGAGGCGCTGGACCCGACCAGGGCCAGCGACAGCGCGCCGACCCCCGTGAACCGAAGCGTGCGATGAGCCATGGTCGCCTCCCTTTATGCGTTTTCTTCAATTACAAACGTAATATGTCGAAAGCGAGGCGGCGACAATCTCTCCGTGGGGTTGATCCCTTACGGCGCGATCGTCTTCAAGAAAGTCGGCGGCTTGCGGTGATGCGTAGCCTGCTCGTAGGCGTAGCCCAGGTTCAGCAGCAGCTTCTCGCTCCAGGCCGGACCGATGAACGACAGCCCGACCGGCAAGCCGGTGACGGCGCCCATCGGCACGGTCAGGTGCGGATAGCCGGCCACGGCGGGGAGGGTGGTCGACGAGCCGCCATAGTTGTCGCCGTTTAGCGGATCGATGGTCCAGGCCGGACCGGTGGTCGGGGCGATAATCGCTACCGCGCCGGTGTCCTTCAGGATCTTGTCGATGCCTTCCGGACCGGCCAGCCGCTTCGAATCCGCCAGGGCCTTCAGGTAGTCGGGATCGGCGAGACCCTTGGTCTTTTCGGCGCGCTCGAAACTCTCCTGGCCGAACCATTCGAACTCCTTAGGGGTCGCCTTGTTGAAGGCGATCAGGTCGGCCAGGGTGCGGCTGGGGACCTTCTTTGGATCGGTGGAGCCGAGATAGGCGGCCATGTCGGCCTTCAGTTCGGTATAGAGGACCACGCCCTCGGCCTTGCCGATCGGGCCTTCGTCGAAGTCCTTCACGTCGACCAGGATCGCGCCCTGGGCCTGCAGGTCCTTCAGCGCCGCCTCGAACACCGCGTCGGTCTTGGGCGAATAGCCGGTGTAGAACCGCGCCACGGCCAGCTTGACGCCTTTCAGCGCGTCCTTGGAGAGGCCTGCGGCATAGTCGCTCTTGCGGGCGTCAGCTTCCTTCGTCGCGGGATCGGCGGGATCGCTGCCGGCGATGATGGTCAGGACCTTGGCGGCGTCCTCGACCGTGGTGGTCATCGGGCCGGCGGTGTCCTGGCTGTGGCTGATCGGCACGATATAGGTGCGCGAGACCAGACCCACGGTTGGCTTTAGGCCCACCAGACCGTTGATCGCCGCCGGGCAGGTGATCGAGCCGTCGGTCTCGGTGCCGATGGCCAGGGGGGCCAGGCCCGCCGCCACCGCCGCGCCCGAACCGCTGGACGAGCCACAGGCGCTGCGATCCAGGACATAGGGGTTGCGCACCGTGCCGCCGACCGCGCTCCAGCCGCTGATCGACTTGCCCGAGCGGATATTGGCCCATTCCGACAGGTTGGCCTTGCCCAGCATGACCAGACCCGCGTCGCGCAGGCGCCTGGCGATCGGAGCGTCGCGGCCGGTGATGTTGTCCTTCAGCGCCAGGGAGCCGGCGGTCGTTGGCAGCGGGCCGGCGCTCTCGATATTGTCCTTCAGCAGGATCGGCGCGCCGTGCAGGGCGGAGCGGACCTTGCCGGCCTTGCGCTCGGCGTCCAGCGCCTTGGCGTCGGCCACGGCGTTGGGATTGGTGGCGATCACCGCATGCAGCGTCGGGTTCCTGTCCTTGATGACCGCCAGATAGGCCTTGGTCGCCTGTTCGGCGGTCTGGGCTTGCGCGGTTCCGGCGAGCAGGGCGAGGGCGGCCGCGCCGGCCAGATACACGGAAGGGAGGCAGGCGAACTTGGTCATGGACGTTTCCCCGAACGCGCCTCGACTCTGCGTGCGCGGCGGTGAGGATGAGGTCAAAAATCCGCGTTCGCCAAGGCTTCAGAGAACGTCCGTGCAGGAAGTTCTGATTTGCCCCCTCTTCCGATCTTCCCGGCGAACGCCGGGACCCAGGTTCGGCCTGAGCGGTTGGGGATGATCCGAGATACGCCCCCTTCAGTCCGTCAAGCGCTCGTGGGTTCGATCTGGGCCCCGGCGTTCGCCGGGGAGATCGGATAAAGGAAGGTTCAGACGAAAACCGCCACGTTCTGGCGCGCCAGGACCAGCGGGCGGCCGTTCCTGTCCCACAGGTGCATTTCCTGGGTCGAATAGCCCTCGCCGACGGTCTCGGCCTTGGTGCGCAGCAAACGCCAGCCGTCGTCGCCCTCATCCGGCAGACCCACCACGTCCATGGCCCAGGTCATGGTCGAGATCGGACCGAACTGGGTGAACAGCGCCATGGCCGGGGGCGGCGGCATGTCGGCCAGGGCGATCAAGGCCGACAGCGAGCGGGCGGCGGGATCGCGATGGCGGATCCAAAGTAGATATTCGGGCTCTCCGCCGGCCAGCGGTCGCGTGCCGCCGGCCTTGCGCACTTCGAACTGGGCCGAGAAGTGCGGTGCGCCCTGGCGGCTTTCCGGGAAGAAGGACTCGCAGGCCTCGGGCGCGGCGACATCCGGGGCGGGGACCTCGCTGTACGACAGCGTCGAGGTTCGGGCCGCGCCGAAGGTCAGGACCCCGTGGGTGGCCACGCCCTGTTCGCCGACCAGGTCGACGGCGACGAACAGGGTCGACTTGCCCTGCCGCAGCGGCTTGACCTGGATCGCCAGTTCGCCGGAGGCGGGGCCGACGAAGGCGAACTGGGCCGAGCGCAGGGGCGGCGCCTCCGGGAAGGTCCGCAAGGCGGCCTCGACGCAGAGCGCCGCTGAGAGGCCGCCATAGGTGGTGCGGCCCTGCTTCCAGTCGTCAGTGACGAAGGCGGAAAAGCCGGACTCGGTGGCGGCGACGGCGGCGATCAGGTCGGTGTAGAGCGTCATACGAAAGAAGTTCGTTTTCTTTCGCTACGGAAGTCAAGCGCCGTTGTCGCAACCGATCGCTGGTTTAGCTCGGGTTGCGCGACCGGGCTTCCAGCTCGTCGGCGCGACGCTCCATGTCCTTGGCCTTGTCCGGGAGCGTCTCGGCCAGATCGCGCAGTTCGGCATCGGTGACGTCGCCGCCGCGCTCGCGGTTCTCGGCGATCTGCTTGGCGCGATAGGCCGGGTCGCGCAGGCGGACGGCTTCCTCGCGCATCTGCTGGGCGCCGCGCCGCATCTGCACGGCGCCATTGGCCATGTGAATGCGGGCGTTGGCCACCTGGCGCATGGCCTGCTCGCGCGCGCGTTCGCCGATGATGCGAGCCTGTTCGCCGGCGAGACGGGCCTGTTCGGCGCCGATCCGCGCGCCCTCGGCGGCTTGGCGGGCGATGTCGGCCTGCGCGCGGGCCTCGTCGGCGCGGATGTGGCTCTGGTCGGCCTGGCGCCGCATCACGTCGGCCTCGATGCGGGCCTGGTTGGCCTCGACACGCGCTTGATCGGCCTCGGCGCGCGCCTGGTCGGCAGCCAGTCGCTCAGCGTCCGTTGGGACACGGTAGTAGCTATAGGCGTAGCCCGACGTGTAGGCGGGCGGGGCCGGCGGAGTAGCGGGAGGCGCTGGCGGGGCCGGGGCGGCGGGCGCGCTGACCGGTGGCGCGGGCGGAGCCGGACGGGCGGCCATCGCCGCAGGCGGGGCTGGGGGTGCTGGAGGCGGTGGTGGGGCGACCCATTCCTGGTGCGTCAGGCCCAGGGCGGCCAGCGGCGTGGCGACGGCGGCCAGGGCGATGACGCTGAGGGCGACGGTCACGGGGCGGCGGCGTGAAGCGGTGTCGGTCATGATGTGGGCGATCCTTGTCTTCAGCGTGCGGGCGCTGGCGGCCATCGCGGTTGCGGGACGCGGGCTCATCAGGCGGGCGGGATGATGGGCGGCCAGACGCACCAGCGTCCGGGCGTAGAGGGTGCGGTCGACGGCCTCGAGCGCGATGGTGTCGGCGGTCTCTTCCGAGCGTTCGGCCAGTGCGGCGTGCAGGCGCCAGACCAGCGGGTTGAACCAGAACACCGCCAGGGCCAGGCGGGACAGGACCAGGAAGATCCAGTCCTGACGGCGCAGGTGGGCTAGCTCATGGGCCAGGATGGCGCGGGCGGCGTGACGCTCGTCCAGGCTGGCGGTATCGACGACGATGAAGCCGGGCGCGACGCCCCAGCTCAGCGGACTGCTGATGCGTTCGCTGGCGATCAGGCGCGGACGGTCTTCCTCGGGCGACAGGTCTTCCAGCGGCTCCAGCCAGGCCTCGTGCTCGACCGGACGGCCCTGGCGGGTCCAGCGGTCGAGAGTCTTAAGGCCCAGCAGCAGTTGGCCGATCACGGCGGCCACGCCCAGCAGCCACAGGCCGCCAACCAGACTGGCCGAGGGCGGCCAGGACAGGGCGGCGGGGGCCGGCGCGGCGGCGTTGGCCATGGCCGCGCCTTCTACGGGGAAGTAGGGCGCGATCGGCGGCAGCAGGGCCAGGTCCAGCGCCGGCAGCACGTTCATGATCACGGGGATGGCCAGTAGCAGACCGACCGTGGCCCGCAGGATGTCCACGCGATCTACCGGGCGCTGGGCCAGAAAGCGGGCGCAGGCCAGGCCCGCGCCGGCGACGACGCTTGACTTGATCAGCAGCGAAAGGAGAAGCGTCCAGGTCATGGCTTGCGCTCCACAGCCTTGTCGATGACCCGCTCCAGGGCCGCGGCTTCCTCGGTGGTCAGGCGCTGGGCCAGGCCCAGGAGGGCGGTGGCGGCGCTGGCGGCCGAGCCGGCGAAGAAGGTGTCGATCACCCGCTTCAGCGCGCTGGCCGCGACGGCCTCGGGGCGCGGGGCGGGGCGGTAGACGAAGCCGTCGGGACCGGCCTCGCGCTCTACCAGGCCCTTGGCCTCCAGGCGCGAGAGCATGGTGCGGATGGCCGAGTCGCTGATTGGGTCGGACAGGGCGCTACGCACGTTGGCGACAGCGCCGGTCTCCAGGCGACAGAGGGTCTCGAAGACCTCGCGTTCGCGTCGGGGCAGGGATTCGATCATGGCGGCTTCCGCTATCCGGTGTCCGCTACATGTGTAGCGCTACGCCTGTAGCGCGGCTAGCCCGTGATACGTGAATTCGACGTAATGGCGGCGTCGCTAGTGCAGCGTCGCGCCGGTCAGCATCCAGCGGGATAACGTGCGGACGTCACGCGCGTCGCACTGTTCATCCAGCCCCATCTCTTCGAGCATGATCGCCGCCAGCAGCCATTCCTCGAGCTCCGAGGCCGAGGCGCGGCCGTCCTCAAGCGCTTCCTTCACGGTCGCGATCAGTTGCTCGATGGCTTCTTCGGTCGTTCTCGCCACAGCGCGCTCCTCGGGAGTCCACTGTGGCGGAACGTAGAGCTTGGTTCGCGGTTCAGGCCTGCGACAAATCGGCTTGCGGGTGGAGCATTCCGTCGCAGGCGCCTCGCGCGCACCCGGTGTGACAGGGCCGCGCGAGGGTTTAGAGCCTATTGGCCCTTCAGCTTGCGATCGAAGAACTCCAGGTGCGTGTTCAGCACGCTGAGGCCCTTGGTCTTGCTGCCCGGCGCGCTGTGGCGCTCGCCGGGATACAGCGCCATCTCGAATGGGATGGCCTTCTTCTGCAGGGCCGCGATGACGCGGGTGCTGTTCTCGAAGATCACGTTGTCGTCGGCCATGCCGTGCAGCAGCAGCAGGCTGCCGGGCTTCAGCTTGTCCAGCCGGGTGTTGATGTCCGAATAGGCGTAGCCGGCCTTGTTGTCGGCGGGCGTGCCCATGTAGCGCTCGGTATAGGCCGTGTCGTAGAGGCCCCACTCGGTCGGCGGTGCGCCGGCCGCGCCGGCCTTGAACGGGGTGTTGTCGGCCGTCAGCAGCATCAGGGTCATGAAGCCGCCGTACGACCAGCCCATCACGCCCAGCTTGTCGGGATCGACATAGGGCAGGCTCTGCAGGAACTTGGCGCCCTGCAGCTGGTCCTGGACCTCGACCGTGCCGAGATTGCGGTCGAGGGCGCGCTTGAAGGCCGCCGAGCGGTTGCCGCTGCCGCGGTTGTCCAGCTTGAAGACGACATAGCCGGCTTCGAGATAGGTGCGCTCGTTCGGGCTATGCCAGCCCTTGGTGACGCGCTGGGCGTGCGGGCCGCCATAGACCGAGACGATGGCTGGATACTTCTTGGCCGGATCGAAGCCGGTCGGCTTTAGGATCTCATAGTAGAGCGCCGAACCGTCGGCCGCCTTCAGCGAGCCGTACTCCGGAACCGGCAGGGTCGAGGCGTAGGGCCAGTAGGCGTGGCCCTCGGCCAGCTTGTTCTCCTCGATCCAGCGGACCCGCTTGCCGTCGGCCGAATAGAGCGCGGTCTGCGGCGGGGTCTTGGGATCGCTGTAGGATCCGGCGAAGGCGCCGCCCGCGTCGGCGACCTTGGCCGACCACCAGCCGCCGCCCGAGGTCAGGGCCTTCGGCTTGCCAGGCTTGGCGTAGGAGACCTCATAGATGCGGCGCTCCAGCGGGCTGTCCATCGAGGCGCCGAAGATGGCGACCTTGCGGGCCTCGTCGACGCCTTCCAGCTTGTCGACCGGCCAGTCGCCGTTGGTGATCTGGGCGATCAGCTTGCCATCGGCGGCGTAGCGGTAGAGGTGGCTGTTGCCGTCCCGCTCCGAGCCCCACAGGAAGGTGCCATCCTGCAACGCTCGGAAGTTGTCGAGTAGCTCGATGAAGTGGGTGTCGGTCTCGGTCAGGATCGTCTTGCCGGCGCCGGTGGCCGGGTCGAAGGCGATCAGGTCCAGGGTCTTCTGATCGCGCGACAAGCGCTGGACATAGACGGTCTTGCCGTCCTTGGCCCAGGCGACACGGGCGACATAGATGTCCTTGTTCGCGCCGAGGTCCAGCTGGACCACCTTGCCCGAGGCCAGGTCGCGGACGAACAGGTCGACCACGGCATTGGGGCGGCCCGCGCGCGGATAGCGCTGATTGACCACGGTGGCGCCGGTCGGGCCGATGTCGGCGCGCGGCACGATGTCGACGCCGTTCTCATCGACGCGGGCATAGACGATATGGGCCTCGTCCGGGCTCCACCAGTAGCCGGTCGCGCGGGAGAGCTCTTCCTGGGCGATGAACTCGGCGACGCCGAACGACAGGGCGTCCTTGCCCTCGGTGGTCAGGGCCTTCTCGGGCCCGCCGCTTACCGGCTTTATATAGAGGTTCTGGTCGCGGACGTAGCTGACGTACGCGCCCTTGGGCGAGACCTTGGCGTCGACTTCGTCGCCCGGGGTTTCGGTCAGGCGGGTGACCTTCCCGTCGGCGATGCTGTCCAGATAGAGGTCGCCATCCAGGGGGACGAGGATAAAGCGGCCCTGCTTGTCCCAGCTATATTCGACGATGCCGCGGGCCGAGACGCGGGCGCGTTCGCGACGGGCCTTCTCGGCTTCCGACAGCTCCTTGGCGCCCGACGACAGGGTCGCCGAGTCGATCAGGCGATAGGGCTCGCCGCCCTTTACGTCGGCCGCCCACAGGTCCTGGACATTGGCCGCCTCGGCCTTGCCCTTCAGGTAGGTGACGCGCTTGCCGTCCGGCGACAAGGCCACGCCCTTGGCGGTCGGGCCGCTCAGGCTGGGGTCGGCGAACACGCGCTGTGGGGTGAGTTTTTCCGCCATGGCCGGGGTCGAAAGGGCGAGGACGGCAGCGAGCGCCGTGAGCGAGGGCTTGATCATGGCGCGGGACGCTATGCGGGAGCGTCGCCGTTGTCAGCAGCGAAGTTGTTGCGGGGGTGAAACGCTCAGCGGCACATCTCGCCCAGCGCCTTCGCATCCACCGGATCGGCCGGAACCGGTAGGCCCTTGGCCTTCAGGGCGTTCTCCAGCGTCGTCGGCTCGGGCGGCAGGCCGGGGGCGAGGTCGGTGCGGTAGAACGGATGCTTCTGCGCCTTCGCCAGCGTCGTGAAGCCGAAGCCGCGATCCTGGTAGAGCTTGTACAGACGCGGGGCCATGCGTGCGTCGAAGGCGCCGGCGTGCATCAGCAGGACGTAGGGGATGTCCTTGCCATAGAGCGTCCGGCTCATCGTGCGGGCGCGGTCGGCGACGGCGGCGGCGCCGTCCAGGTAACGCTTCTCCAGGTCGGCGATCGCGGCCTGGTCGCCCTTGGCCACGCAGCGGGCATAGGGCTCGTTAAAGGCGTAGTCGGCGAAGCTCATCGTCACGCTGGCGATCTTGTAGTGGTTGTCGGCCAGCCAGGCGCGCACGGTCAGGCGCTTCTCCAGCGTCTCGCCTTCGGCCAGGTACGGATAGCGCAGCCAGCGCCAATCTTCCTTACCCATCAGGTCCCGTAGCAGCAGCTCGTTCTGGGCGATCTCGGCCGTGTATTGCTCCGGCGTGGCGGTGGCGATGTTGCGGTGCGACCAGGTGTGGTTGCCCAGCGGTTGGCCGGCCGCGCGCCACATCTTCATCACCGGCGTCGAGTCCGGCTCTGTGGTGGTCGCCGCCGCCTGGGCGCCGTTGATGAAGCCGAACGCCGGCGCCTTGGCGTCAGCGGCGGCCTTCAGCAAATCGGCTGCGATCTGCACGCGTGTGACGCCGGGCGGCAGGGCGCTGTGCGCCGGCAGGTCATCCCAGGTGAAGGCGATGACGGGACCGGAAGCGGCCAGAAGAAGAGCGGCGGCGATCATGGCTTACTTCTCAAACAGGCTCAGCGGCACGGCGTCCGCCATGGCCTTGTAGCCCGCCATGTTCGGATGCAGGCCGTCATTGTCGTAGGCCGGCAGCAGGGCGGTCGGCTTGGTCGGGTCGCGCAGGGCCTTGTCCCAGTCGATGACGCCGTCGAAATTCCCGGGCGCGCGGATCCAGGCGTTGATCGCCTGGCGGTCGGCCTCGCTCTCGGGGCCGGGGTGATAATAGGCCGAGCGGCCATAGGGCAGGATGGTCGCGCCGATCACCTTGATCCCCCGGCCCTGGGCGCGGTCGATCATCTGGCGATAGCCGGCGATGACCTGCTCGACCAGGGCCTTGTGGGCTTCGGGCGCGGCGGGCGCCTCGCGGGTCAGGGTTCCCAGATCGTTGACGCCTTCCAGCAGCACCACGTGGGTGACGCCCGCCTGGGAGAGGACGTCCCGCTCGAACCGCGCCAGGGCGTTGGGGCCCTGGCCGTCGAGCAGTACGCGGTTGCCGCCGATGCCGAGGTTCAGGAGGCCGATGTTCTTGCCCTTCAGCCGTTCGATCAGGCCGTCGGTCCAGCGCAGATTGGTGTTGGGCTGGACGCCGTAGCCGTCGGTGATGCTGTCGCCCAGCGCCACGATGGCGCGAGCCTTGGCCGAGACCACGTCGACGCTGGAGATCTGCAGCCAGCGGTCGGCGGTCTTGGCGCCCGGCAGGTCGGCGGCGGCCACGTGGTCGCCGGCCAGGACGTAGGAGGTCGCCCGCGAGCCGGGGTGGCCGGTCTGGACGCTGGGCGCGGCAGCGTAGTGGAGGCTGATGGCCAAGCTGCTTAGGGGGGCGACCTTCAAGGCGACCGGATCGGACCAGTAGTCGGCGCCGGCGGGAATGGTCACCTCGGCGCGGCCGGAGAAGGTGAGGGCGCGGTCGGTGGCCGGATCGATGCGAGCGCTGGCCAGATTCGCCGAGACCGCGACATGGGCGGCCTTGATGGTCAGGGGCGCGGTCCCGAAAGCGTTGGACAGGCGCACCCGCAGCGTCTCGCCGCCCAGGGTCAGGCGCACGACCTGGCGCAACGTGGCGTCGGCATAGTCCTCGGCGGCGAGGCGATTCTTTTCGTCCGGCGCGATCTGGGCGCTGGCCCAGGCGCCGACCCAGCGGGGGCTCTTGGGCGACTCGGAATGAACCGGGAAAGCGAGGGCCAGGGCGGCCCCGAACACGGCCAGCCGCGCGAGCATCTTCATCGACGTTTCTCCCCACTCCGAACTTGCTGCGTCGGTAGCGGTAACATTGGTATGACCTCTCGCCACCGTCGTAAAGCGCCGCTGTGGTTAAACGATCTCAAGGCGGAGATGCGGCAGGCCGTCGCGCCTGTCGGAAAAGGGTTGCGCTGTTCGGAGTGTTAGCGCTATCAGAGGTCTGTGAGGCGCCGAGCGCCTCTGCCCTTCCTGGGCGTTTCCTCCCTATTGACTTCAAGCCCGGTCGTTTGGCCGGGCTTTCTTTTTGCGCATCGCGAAAGATGATAGTCAGGGACGAACGTCGCGAGGTTTCTCCACATGACCGCTGGCAAGCCCAAGAAGAGCGAAATGCTCGAGGTCCGTCTGCCGTACGAGACCAAGACCGCCTTCATGGCCCGCTGCCGCGAGACACAGCGCACCGCCAGCGAGGTGGTGCGGATCTTCATCGACCAGGAACTGGACGGACGCGCGGCCAAGCCGCGTTCACACGGCCCGGTCTGGCGCGCCCCATGGGGACGTCTTCTGGCGGCGGCGCTGGCGGGTCTCGCCGTCGGCGCGGTGGCCGCGCCCTCGCTCGCCCGTCCGACCACGCCCTCGCACACGGCCTTCGAGCGACTGGACGCCAATCACGATGGCAATCTGAGCTTCGAGGAATTCAGCGGGCGCTAACGTATCGGCTTCAGCAGCCGGTCCCACTGCAGGTCCAGCCAGGTCCAAGGCTTGAACAGCGACGCGCCCTGTCGCCAGGACACCAGCACGAACTTCGCCCGGCCCACCAGGTTTTCGGCCGGCAGCAGGCCGACGCCGCCGTCTGATGGGGCGAAGCGGCTGTCCAGCGAGTTGTCGCGGTTGTCGCCCATCACGAAATACTGGCCCGCCGGCACCACATAAACGCCGGTGTCGTCGCCCGGCTGGCCGGGGCCGCCGTCATAGGTGACATAGGCGCGGCCGTTCGGCGTCCGCTCGCCCACTCGCAGGACGGTGCGGTCCGGCGCGTCATGGTCCTGGGTCATGCCCATCGGCGTCTGGGGAATGGCCACGCCTTTGACGAAGACCTGTCCGCTTCGCACGCGGATACGATCTCCCGGCAGGCCGATCACGCGCTTGATCCAGGTCTGCGAGGGATCGCGCGGCAGGCGAAACACCACCACGTCGCCGCGCTGGGCCGTGCGCTCCAGGAACCGACCCTTGAACAGCGGCGGATTGAGCGGGAACGAGGCCCGGCTCCAGCCATACGACGACTTGGAGACCACGATGTAGTCGCCGGTCACCAGTCCCGGCTCCATCGAGGACGAGGGAATGGTGAAAGGCTGGAAGATCACGACCCGCAAGGTCAGCGCTATGGCCAGCGCGAAGCCCACGGTGCGAAGGATTTCGACAAACTCGCGCCAGGCGCTGGCCGAGGTCGGGGCGGTGTCGGGGGAGGGGATGTCGGTCATGTCTGAAGCAGGCCTCGCGTCAGCCGCCAGCGCCAGCAAAGGCCTGTCCGGACGTCCGGGAATTCGTGTCCGGACATCAAAAAAAGGGCCGGGAGACATGCTCCCGGCCCTCCATTTCTTTCTGTCCTACCGGACAGCCTCTGCGAGGCTTCCGGGAGGACAAGGTTTAGGTTCTAGAAGCGCTTCTTGATCGTCAGGTAGGCCTGACGCGGGGCGCCCGGCAGCAGGGTCATGGCCGTGCCGGCGCGGTCGGCCTTGGAAGCGCCGCCCGAACCGACCGTCGAGATGTAGTCCTCGTCGTTCAGGTTGGTGACGTTGCCCTGGATCTCCAGGCCGCGCAGCATCGGGGCGGCGTCTTCGCTGAAGCGATAGCCGACTGTCAGGTCCGCGACCGTGTAGTTGTCGACCTTGCCGCCGTCGTTCTCGAACGTGTACCAGCGCGAGCCGACATACGAGAGACCGGCGCGGGCATAGAGGCCGCCGTTGTCGTACTTCAGTTCGGCCTTCAGCAGGTTCTTGGGCGTGTAGATCACGTCCTTGCCCTTGGTCTTCATGGCCACCAGGCCGCCGGCGCCCGGGACGTCGTCGTCATACTTGGAGTCGTTGTAGCTGTAGGAGCCGTACAGCGACCACTCGTCCGTCATGCGGAACTCGCCGGCGACTTCGACGCCCTTGGTCGTGACCGAGCCGACGTTCGACAGCACGGCCGGCAGGCCCAGGATCGGCGGAGCCGTCGAGGCGCTGTCCAGGCGGTTATCGAACTTGACGTGGTAGAGGGCCGCCACGCCCTGGAAGCGGCTGGTCTTGAGGCGCAGGCCGCCCTCGAAGGTCTTCGAGGTTTCCGGCTTCAGGTTCTTGGCGACGTAGTCGACGACCGTCTGGTTCTGCGAGGCGAAGGGACCCGAGGTCGCGGCCGACACGAAGGCGGCCATGTTCTCGGTGTAGCCACCGAACACTTCGACGCCGTTGTCCAGGCTGTAGACGGCGCCGACCTGGGGCAGGAAGCTGTCCTTGCTCTCGATCTTGCCGTTCATCTTGCCGACGATCGACTTGACCTCGTTCTCGACCTTCATGGCCTTGAAGCCGAAGTTGACCTTGAAGGCGTCGGTCACCGACCAGACGTCCTGCAGGTAGCCGGTCGTGGTCTTGGTGTTGAACTTGTATTCCCACGAGGTGGTGAACGGGTTGGACTGGAAGTCCAGCGGGTCACGCGACGGGGCAGACAGGGTCTCGGCGTAGAAGCGACGCGCCTGGGCGAAGTCATTGTCCTCGTGCCAGAAGCCGGCGCTGATCTGGTGGCTGGCCAGGTCGACGACCAGGTTGCCGATGAGGCCCTTGCGGTCGATGTCGTACTCGGTGGTGCGGATCGACAGCGGCGCGGCGGTCGAGCCGGCCGTGCCATAGCCGGGGCTGACCGTGTAGGGCGTGTACCACAGGCCCTGGCCTTTGTTCTTGTGGCCGTAGCCGGTCAGGTCGACGCGGACATTGTCGCCGATCTTCTGCTTGAAGGTGGCCGCGAACAGGTCGTCGTCACGGATGCCGGCGCCGGCGTAGTAGGCGTCGTCCGGGGTGTCGACGCCGTAGGCGCGGTAGGGGTTCACGCCCACGCCGGTCCAGTAGCCGCCGTTCAGCAGCGGCGTGGCGCCGGCGTAGTTAGCCGGGTTGTTCAGCACGGCGCCGACGCCGACGGCCTTGGCCCAGTCGGGCTGGAAGTTGTCGAAGTCGCGGCCCAGGCGCTTGATCATGTCGAACGACATGTCCTGGTAGTCCTGCTCGCGGCGTTCCGAGTGATCCCACCACGCGGTCAGCGAGCCGTTGTCGCCCAGCGGCAGCTCGACCTTGCCGTCGATCTGCAGCTGCTTCTGCTTGGAGCCGCCCTTCCACTTGTCGGCCTGCTGCTCGGCGACCGAGAGATAGCCCTTCAGGCCGTTCAAACCTTCGATCGCGCCGGTGTCCAGGCGACCGAACACGCGGTGCATGTTGTCCGAGCCGACCGTGGCGTTGGCCTGGAGGCCGAAGTCTTCCGTGGGATTGCGCGAGAAGAACTGCAGCGTGCCGCCCAGGTTCGAGGTCGAGGCGGTCGACAGGGCGCCGGCGCCCTGGGCCAGCTCAATCTTGCCGATGTCTTCGCTGGCGATCGCGCGGCTGATGTGAAGGCCATTGTAGTTGCCATAGTTCATGTCGCCCAGCGGCACGCCGTCCAGCGTGAAGCCCAGGCGACCTTGATCGAAGCCGCGGATCGAGATGCGAGTCGACCACTCGTACGCGCCGAAGGCGTCGGCCGACTGGAACGACACGCCGGGCAGCTTTTCGATGGCCTTCAGCGGGCTGGAGCCGGCGGCCTGCAGGGCGACCTGCTGCGCGTTGACGGTCTGGACCTGGCGGCTTTCGCCACGGCCCAGGACGATGATCGCGTCGACTTCCGCGGTTGCGGGCGCGGCGGTCGGCGCGGCGGCGTCGGCGGCGGGCTTCACATCATCAGCCGCGAAGGCCGGGTTCGCGAACAGGCCGAGCGCGCAGACGGCGGCGCTCAGCAACAAGGCGTGCTTTTTCATGACAGTCCCCAATCCGGCCCGAAACAGAAGGGGAGGGGCCGGTTGGGAGCTTGCGGTAACAGCGGTCGACGACGGCGAGGCGACGGGGCTGTGTCGGCTGTTCGACAGTCTGAAGACTGAACGGTGACGCATGCGCGCTTGCGATCCGGCCGTCTGGGGCCTGCCGCGATTGCGCGAAGCGCTCCGGACCGCTATTTCAGCGCCCAATCCCAGAAACCCTCGTCCAGCGAGAACGCGAGCCTCATGGCGCAGCAATATATTTTCCAGATGCAGGGCCTGACCAAGGCCTATCCCGGCGGCAAGAAGGTCTTCGAGAACATCTGGCTGTCGTTCTATTCCGACGCCAAGATCGGCGTGGTCGGCGTCAACGGCTCGGGTAAGTCGACCCTGCTGAAGGTGATGGCCGGCCTGGACCAGGAGTTTTCGGGCGAGGCCAAGGCCGCCGAGGGCATCCGCCGCGGCTACCTCCCGCAGGAGCCGGTGCTGGACCCGACGCTCGACGTCTGGGGCAACGTCATCGCCGACTGCGAAGACAAGCAGATCTTCGACAAGTACAACGCCCTCGCGGCTCAGCTCGGTGAGGAATACACCGATGAGTTGATGGAGGAGATGACCAAGCTCCAGGAGATCATCGACGCCCGCGACCTGTGGGACATCGATTCCAAGGTCGAGATGGCCATCGACGCCCTGCGCTGCCCGCCGAACGACGCCAACATCGAAAGCCTGTCGGGCGGTGAAAAGCGCCGCATCGCCCTGGCGCGCCTGCTGCTCAGCAAGCCCGACATCATGCTGCTCGACGAACCGACCAACCACCTGGACGCCGAGTCGGTGGCCTGGCTGCAGCACCACCTGGAAAACTTCCCGGGCTGCGTCATCCTGGTGACCCACGATCGCTACTTCCTGGATCAGGTCACCAAGTGGACCCTGGAACTCGATCGCGGCAAGGGCATCCCCTACGAGGGCAACTACTCCGGCTGGCTGGAGCAGAAGCAGAAGCGCGTCGTCCAGGAGCAGTCGGAATCCGAATCCCGCCAGCGCGCGCTCACCCGCGAACTGGAATGGGTCCGCAGCTCGCCGAAGGCCCGTCAGTCCAAGTCGAAGGCCCGTCTGGCCAGCTACGAGGAAATGGTCGCCGCGCAGGAAAACGCCCGCGCCGCCCAGACCCACGCCCACATCCAGATCCCGCCCGGTCCGCGCCTGGGCAACCTGGTGCTGGAAGTCGAGGGCCTGGAAAAGGAATACGGCGACAAGGTGCTGTTCAAGGACCTGTCGTTCCGCCTGCCGCCGAACGGCATCGTCGGCGTCATCGGTCCGAACGGCGCCGGCAAGTCGACCCTGTTCAAGCTGATCACCGGCCGCGAGCAGCCCGACAACGGCACGGTCAAGGTCGGCGAGACGGTCAAGCTTTCGTACGTCGACCAGTCGCGCGACGCGCTCGACCCGAACAAGACCATCTGGCAGGAGATCAGCGGCGGCACCGACGTGATGATCGTCGGCAAGCGCGAGATCAACAGCCGCGCCTATGTCGGTTCGTTCAACTTCAAGGGCGGCGACCAGCAGAAGAAGGTCGGCCTGCTGTCGGGCGGTGAGCGCAACCGCGTCCACCTGGCCAAGACCCTGGCCACCGGCGGCAACCTGCTGCTGCTCGACGAACCGACCAACGACCTGGACATCGAAACCCTGCAGGCCCTGGAAGAGGCGCTGGAGGAGTTCGCGGGCTGCGCCGTGGTCATCAGCCACGATCGCTGGTTCCTGGACCGCCTGGCGACCCACATCCTGGCCTTTGAAGGCGACAGCCACGTCGAGTGGTTCGAGGGCAACTTCGAGATGTACGAGGAAGACAAGAAGCGCCGCCTGGGCGCCGACAGCCTTATTCCCAAGCGCATCAAGTTCCAGAAGTTCGCGCGGTAGGGGGATTTAGCTTTAGATGGAGCCATCTAGGCAGTAAAAAAGAGGGTTTAACGCCTGGATTCTAAAGCCTTTTTATTCGGGTTGGATGGTTCAATTTAACCCGGACAGGCTCCAGGGTGATCCGGATGGCAGGCGATCGAAGGCTGCGGGGTGACCCGCAGCCTTTTTCGTAGGGATCGTCACTGGCGATTTAGTGGGTTGATGCGTCTCAACTCAACATAGTGTAGTGCGAACCTCGAAGCGTTCGGAGTCGGGTGGGGTTTCGTGAGTACTTTCCAGACGATCGCTACGGGCGATCTCAAGGACGTCGTCCTCAGCAATGATGGCAAGATCGCCTACGTTTCCAATGGCGAGGGCGTGGTCAATGCGTTCGACGTGGCGACGGGGGAGTTCGTCACCCGCTGGAAGCTGGGAACGACGTTGGGCGGCATGGACCTGTCCCAGGACGGCCGGTACCTGGTCGCCACCGAGCGTTCCTTCACGACGACAGGGACGGGGTACGACACCAAAGTCGTCGCGACCGTTCACGTGCTTGACCTCGTCACCGGCCAGGTGCGCGATTACACGACCACGGCTGCGCGCAACGGCGATGGGCCCTTCTACGACGCGGTTTTCACGTCGGAAGGCAAGGTCCTGCTTTCGCAAAGCTACCAGGGGTCGGGCTGGGAGCCGATCACCGTGTTGGATCCCAGCACGGGCTTATTCGCGGCCGGGACGCAAGCCTATTCCCAGGACGGTGTCTTCTCGGCTTCCAAGACGGGCTCGAAGATCATCTTCGCGCCCCAGAACATCTCCGACATGCCGATCTTCATCTATGAGGCCGGCAAGGGGATCACCATCGGGCACGAAGGCTACGCGGACGGCGTTCAAGGCTACAATGCGGGCTACCAGGCCATCTCGCCGTCTGGCGATCTGATCGTCCAGGGTGGCAACGTCTATGACGGCAACCTGAAGTTCAAAGGGACGCTGGCGAGTCTTCAGAAGGAAGCGATCTTCGTCGGCGGCATGGCGTTCAGCCCGGACGGCGCCAGCCTCTATGTCTTCGACACGATGACCGCCAAGGTCATGCAACTGTCGACGACGGACTGGTCGATCCAGAAGGCGTTCGACTCCGGCCTGACCTCGAACGGCTCCTACTACAGCTTCTTCAACGGCGGCGCTTACGGCGACCGCGTGACCGTTTCCGCCGACGGCAAGCACCTCGTGCTTCTCGGCGACAAGGCCATGACCGTGATCGACCTGACGACGGTCACGACCCCGGACGGCTCCGACAAGGCCGACACCCTGACCGGCGACGCCGCGTTCAACACGATCCGGGGCTACGGCGGCAATGACGTCATCGACGGCGGAGCCGGCAACGACACGCTCTATGGCGGCCAGGGCGACGACCGCCTGGTCGGCGGAGCGGGCAACGACAGCCTAGATGGCGGCGCCGGCTTCGACATCGCAGACTACTCCGCCGCTTCGGGCTCGGTTACGGTTGATCTCGGCGCGTACACCCAAGAAACCGGGGTTGGCCTCGATACGCTGACGTCAATCGAAGGCCTGGTTGGCGGCGCTTTCGCCGACACCTTGACCGGCGACCTCAACGCCAACCGCCTCGAAGGCGGCGGCGGGAACGACGTGCTCGAGGGCAAGGTCGGTTCAGACGTCCTGTCGGGCGGGGTGGGCGACGATCTGCTGAATGGCGGCGCCGGCGATGATGTCGTCGACGGCGGGGACGGCGTCGATATCGCGTCCTACGAGGACGCCTCGGCCGGCGTCCGCATCGACCTGAACAAGACCGGCGTGATGCAGAACACGCATGGCGACGGTTTCGACACCCTGACGAACATCGAAGGGGTCAAGGGTTCTGCGTTCAACGATGTCTTCGTGGGCTCTGCGACCAACGAGACGTTCCAGGGCGGACGCGGCGACGATGTCATCGACGGCGGCGCCGGCGTCGACACGGCGATCTATGGCGCTGCCTCCACGAACTATTCCTGGACCTCCAACGTCGACGGAACCTGGACCGTGCGCGACCTGCGCGCGACGAACGGCGAAGGCGTCGACACGCTGCTCAACATCGAGCAGCTAAAGTTCACCGACAGGACTGTGAGCCTCTCGCCCTCGGACGCCACGGTCACGGTGGACGATATGCTGAGGTCGAAGGCGGTCGACACCATCGCCACAGGCCAGATCGCCGATGCGGTGCTCTCGCCCAATGGCAGGACGGCCTATGTCTCCAACAGCGAAGGCTATCTGACCGCGCTGAACGTGGAGACCGGCGACATTTTGGGGCGCTGGAAGGTCGGCACGCAACTAGGCGGCATGGATGTGTCGACAGACGGCCGCTACGTCGTCATCGCCGAGCGGGCTACCGAGAGCGTCGTCTATACCGCGTACGGCTCGACGGCCACGATCAAGATCCACGTGCTGGACACCCTCACCGGCGCGGTGAAGGACTACGCCCAGACGGGTAGCTTTACGAACGGCTTTTACGACGTCGCCTTCACAAGCGACAACAAGGTGCTGTTCGGCCAGGACGGCTATGGCAGCAGCTCCGTGGCTCAGACCCTCGACCTGGCGACGGGTGTCTTTTCCCGCACGGGCCAATCCTTCTCCGTCTACGGAACGATTTCCCCGACCGCGGACCACAGCAAACTGCTCCTTAGCATCGGGGGAATCTCCGACGCTCCGTTGTTCATCTACACGGCCGCAGGACAGACCGGCTATCACGGCATGTACGCCGATGGCGTCTACGGCTACGGTGTCCCCGTCGCCGCCATCGCGGACAACGGAAACTTCGTCGCTCAGTTCTCGGGCAGCCTCTATGTCTATGACGGGTCGCTAAAGTTCATCCAGAACGTGTCCGCGACCCATCCGGACCTCGGTTCGGGTGTGTTCGGCATGGACTTCAGCGCCGATGGCCAACGCCTCTATGTGGTCGACGCCACGACGGACCGCATCTTCCAGTTCTCCACCACCACCTGGAACATCGAACAGGTCTACGCCCTGGGCGTCGACGTCGGCCTCAGCTCCTCGGGCTACTACGAGGCGGGGTACGGCGACCGCGTAATCGTCAGCGCCGACGGCGCGCGGATGCTGATCAGCAGCGACGTCAGCGTCGTTTCGGTCGATCTGACCAAGCTCAAGGCGGAAGGCGGCACGGACAACGCCGACACCCTGGTCGGCACTAGCGGCGCCGACCGCCTGCAGGGCTATGGCGGCGACGACACGCTCAGCGGCGGTGACGGCGAC
Organism: Caulobacter sp. FWC2; assembly: GCF_002742625.1. Classification (NCBI taxonomy): domain Bacteria; kingdom Pseudomonadati; phylum Pseudomonadota; class Alphaproteobacteria; order Caulobacterales; family Caulobacteraceae; genus Caulobacter; species Caulobacter sp. FWC2. The sequence continues at coordinate 3,645,708 of NZ_PEBF01000001.1, read as the reverse complement.
GATATCCTGATCGGCGGCGCCGGCAGCGATCTGCTGAAAGGCGGGGAGGGGGGCGACAAGCTGGATGGCGGCGCTGGCAGCGACTGGGCCGACTATCGCGACGCGACGTCGGCCGTCACCGTTAACCTGAGCTTTGTCTCCGCGCAGAACACCAAGGGCGCGGGCGTCGACACCCTGATCTCCATCGAGAACCTGTGGGGGTCGGCCTATGCCGACACGCTGACCGGCGACAACAACGCCAACTACATCGACGGCGGGTCCGGCAACGACGTGATCTCCGGCGGCGCCGGGGCGGACACCCTGATGGGCGCCGACGGCGATGACATCCTGATGGGCGGCGAGGGCGACGACACCCTTTTTGGGAACGCCGGTTTCGACACGGCCTCGTACGAGACCGCATCTAGCGGCGTCACCGTCGACCTGGCTAAGGCGGACGTCTTACAGAACACGCGCGGCGCGGGCGTAGATCTGCTCGATGGCATCGAAGGCCTCAAAGGCTCGGCATACGCCGACGTCCTGACCGGCGACGCCGGCGTCAACACGCTGGACGGCGGCGCGGGTGATGACACGCTTAGCGGCGGAGGCGGCGACGACATCCTAACGGGCGGCGCTGGCAACGACACGATTGATGGCGGCGCGGGGAGCGACACCGTGCGCTATGCGGGCGCTAAGGCGGATTACGGGGTCATTACGAACGCCGATGGCTCGATCACCGTGACGGATCTTCGGAACGGCTCGCCCGACGGTGTTGATCGCTTGGTCAATGTCGAGACCATCAGCTTCTCGTCTGTCCCGTCGGTCAATGAGGTCGCCAGCCGGATGCTTAACATCCTGCGACTACCGACCAGCGCGACTCTCGGCTCGGATCTTACCAAGGACCTGATCAACAAGTGGACGATTGGCGCGCTGACCGCCGACCAGGTCACCCAGGCCATCGTCAACGCCGCCGACTCCACGACCTCGGTCGCATCGATGAGCTATCAGTTCTTCACCGGCAAGGTCCCTAGCCAGCTTGGCGTCGACTTCCTGATCTCGCCGACCGGTCCAAACACGACCAACCTAAACAGCGCCTACTACGCCAAGTTCGACACAGTGAACCGCTACATCAACTTCGCGGTGAACCTGGGTAAGGACGGCGACGGTAAGGCGAGCTTCGCGGCGGCCTATGGCGATCTGTCGCTCCTCGACGCCACCAAGAAGGCCTATGCGGCGATCTTCGGCGCCACGCCGACCGACGCCAAGGCCCATCAACTGATCGACACGCGGGTCGACTACCTGGCCTACTATGGCGGCGATGGTCCGAGCGGAATTGGCACCAAGGCCGCCATGGTCGGGTTCCTGCTGGCCGCCGCCGCGACCGAGAATCTGGGCGTGATGGCCAAGTCAAACGACGCGTGGCTCGCGGACCTCGCCGATGGCTCGGCGCCGTTCGCGGTCAACATCCTCGATCCCGCCAACGGCTACTACAAGGCCGACTTCATCTTCGGCGGTTGAGCCGCCGGGACGGCTCGCGCCGTCCCGGCTGAGAGGTCTACTTTGGATCGGTCGGCGGCGTCATGGGCGGTGCGCCCGCGACGCCGGGCTGGGTCATCTTGTCCTCGGTCATCGGCGCGTTGGTCGGCGGGGTCATCGGCAAGCTGGGCGGCGCGGCGGACGGCGCCGGGTTCACGGCCGTATCCGGCGCGCTGGACGTGGCCGGCGGCATAGTCGCGTTGGTGTCGGCGCCGGCTGCGGACGTGGCCGGGGCGGTAGCCGAGGTGTCGGCCGACATGCCCGTGGCGGCGCCGGCCGACCAGTCCTTGCTAGCCTGGGCCTTGGGCGAGGCCTTTGAATAGGCCTTGAGCTGCGAGTAGGGGATCGGCTGCTTGGGGCCGAGCTGGGCCGACGCCTTGGCCTGGGCCAGCGCCGAGCCGCCGAACGCCAGCATGGACAGGGCCGCGGACGCGGCGAGCATCTTGGTCAACATTGGATAGTCTCCTGACCTGAAGCGCCATGGGGCGCCGCTAGCAGAACCCGCTAGAACGCCGGTTGTTCACAGCTCTGCCGTGCAAAGGCGGCGCTGAGCGGAACCGCCGCGTCCAGGCTGGGTTGTTGGCGGGCTCGTCCTGCGGGCGCCCGACGTGCGGGAAGCTCGTCACTACAGCGTGATGTTCCCGACACTGGCGTCCGCGCGGGGCTCTGCCTAGCTTCGGAGAGGCGTTTCGACCGAAGCGCCGGGGGCGAGACAAAGATCCGCCGCGGGGCCAACGACCCGCGCAGATGGAGGATATGCATGCCGGATTCCACCCTCGCGAAGCCGCCTGTCGACAAGCCCCACATCCTGCTCTCGCACGAGATGCTGCTGCCCTTGCAGCCGCTGCTTGAGAGCGCCTACGAGGTTCACCGGTTGTGGGACTATCCCGACAGGATGGTGTTCTTCGAGGGGCCGGGCCGCCGGGTGCGCGCCATCGTTCACGCAGGCGAGTTCGCGCTAAGCCGCGACATGCTCTCGGAGATGCCGCAACTGGGGCTGATCGCCTGTGTCAGCGTCGGCTATGACGGCGTCGACGTGCCCTGGTGCAAGGCACACGGCATCGCCGTCACCCATTCCACCGGCCTGAACGCCGCCGACGTCGCCGACCATGCAGTAGGCCTCGTGCTGGCGGCCTGGCGGGGCATCGTCGAGGGTGACCAACGCCTGCGCTCTGGCCACTGGACTCATGCCGAGCGGATGGCGCCGCGTCACGGCCTGCGCGGCCGCAAGGTCGGCATCGTCGGCCTGGGCCATATTGGCGAGGCCGTCGCCCGCCGCCTGCAGGCCTTCGAGATGAAGGTCGCCTGGTGGGGGCCGCGCCCCAAGGAGAGCGATTATCCTCGCGCCGACAGCCTGCTGGCCCTGGCCCGCGACAGCGAGATCCTGGTGGTCTGCTCGCGCTCGGACGCCTCCAACCATCACCTGATCAACAGGGCGGTCATAGAGGCGGTCGGGCCGCAGGGGCTGATCGTCAATGTCGCGCGGGGCGCCCTGATCGACGAGGAAGCCCTGATCGAGGCGCTGAAGACCGGCGCGCTGGGCATGGCGGCCCTCGACGTCTTTGCGCAGGAGCCGACCCCGGCCGCGCGCTGGGCGGACGTACCGCACACCGTGCTGACCCCGCACTCTGCCGGCGCGACTCTGGACAGCATCCCGGCCATGGTCAGCCTGACGCTTGAGAACCTGCGCCGCTACTTCCACGGCGAGCCACTGGCGACGCCGGTCGCGGCCTAAGTTGGGAAAGGCGCGGCGAAGGGCTCGGGCTCCAGCCGTAAACCGTTCACCAACAGGCTGACCGTCCGGTAGAAGCCGGCCAGCATCAGCAGCTCGATCCGGGCCTCTTCCGAGAAGGCTGCGGCCAGACGCGTCCATAGGGCGTCGTCGATGTCCGCGCGCGCGTTGACCGCGTCGCAGAAGCCGATCAGCAATGCCTCGCGCGGGCCCCAGCAGGGCTTGATCCCCGGGGCGGTGGTGGCGGCCAACTGCTCGGCGCCGAGACCGGCCGCTCCAGCGAAGATCGCTGCATGGACGCCCCATTCGTAGGCCGCGCCGTTCAGGGCGCAGATGCGATGGATGACGATCTAGCGCTCGCGCAAGGTCAGATGGCCAGGGTCCAGCAGCCCGCCGCCGGTGAAGCGGGCGAACAGGCGCTCGTCGCGGGCCAGGGTGCGGAACAGCGACAGCGGCTGCTCGCCGGGTGTCTTCAACTGGTCCAGCGTGCGCGCGACGCTGGGCGGGTAGGGGGCTTCAGCGGGCTGGATCCTTGGCGACATGGGCGGCTTCTCCGTGCTACAAAATTTGTAACATGGAAAATTCCGACAATGCTACAAAAAATGAAGCGTCTTTGCCCGGGCATGCCGTCCGTGGCTCGGAGACCGGCAGGCCGATCATGGCGGCGCTGGACCTGCTGGGCCGGCGCGGGGCGCTAAGGATCGTCTGGGAGCTTCGCGAGGGCCGCGTGCTGACCTTCCGCGCGCTGCAAGCGGCGGCTGAACTGCCCCCGGGAACGCTGAACACGCGCTTGGCCGAGCTGCGCGCCGCGGATGTGGTGTCGACCGAGGAAGGCTATCGGCTCAGCGCGCGGGGCGGCCTGCTGATCGCGGCGCTTTGGCCCTTGCTCGAATGGTCCGAGGCCTGGGCGCGGGACCTGGACGTCAGCGCTTCTTGAGCGTCGCGCCCTGGAGGAGGATCGGCGTGTGGTGGTGGCCGCTGATAGCGCTCATGAAGTCGCCCTCCGCCGTGACCGGCTTGCCCAGCAGCGGCCGGTAGCGGTCGAAGTCCTCGGCCTTTAATATCAGCTGGATCTCGCGCACGCCCTGAGCGCCAGCGCCCATGTCCGGATCGGACGGGTCGTCAGCGACACAGATCGGCTTCGGCAGGCGCAGCAGCCAGTAGCGCTCCGGGCGATCGCCATCCTTGATGGACTCGAAGTTCGGTGGACCGGCGAAAGTGTGAGCGACCAGCACGCCGTCGAGGCTTTGGCGCCCCGTATGCGACAGGCAGGCGGCTACGGTCAGGGCGGCGACGAGGAGCGGCATGACGGAACTCCGAACCGTGCTACGATCAACTCTCACAACGTTCGGAGGCCCGATTATGGCCAAGGTATTGGGTCTGGGCGGGATCTTCTTCAAGGTCGAGGATCCCACGGCTGTGCGCGAATGGTACGCGCGAGTGCTGGGCTTCGACGTCCATGACTGGGGCGGGACGATTTTCACGGCCTCCAAGGGCAACACGGCCACCTGGTCGCCTTTCGCGGCCGACACCCAGTATTTCGCGCCGTCGACCGCGCCGTTCATGATCAATTTCGTGGTCGATGATATCGATGGCGTGCTGGCCAAGGCCGCCGCCGAGGGCGTCGAGCCAACCGGCCGCCAGGACGAGGACGGCATGGGCCGTTTCGCCTGGCTGATGGACCCAGCCGGGGTTAAAATCGAGCTCTGGGAGCCCCCTGCGGCCGACGCCGAGGCATAAATTCCCCTTGCCAAATCGGACATAAAGATATCTTTATGTCCCCATGAAGCTCACCGCCGAACAGGTTGTCGAAGTGCTGCGCGCCGCCGGCGAATCGACGCGGCTGCGCCTGCTGGCGCTGCTGGCGGCCGAAGAGCTGTCGGTGCTTGAGCTGTGCCGAATCCTCGATCAGAGCCAGCCGCGCGTCTCGCGGCACCTGAAGCTCCTGGCCGAAGCCGGCCTGGTCGAGCGCTTCCCGGATGGGGCCTGGGTGTTCTACCGCCTGGCCGCCAAGTCGCCGGGCCGCTTCCTTGTGGAGCAAGCGCTTGACCTGATCGACGACACCGATCCGATCGTGCGCCTGGACGCCGACAAGCTGTCGGCCGTGCGCGCCGAACGCTCGACCGACGCCCAGGCCTATTTCGCCCGCAACGCCGCGCGCTGGAACGAAATCCGCTCGCTGTATGTCGACGAGGCCGAGGTCGAGGCGGCGATCCTGCGCGCAGCGGGGGACGGGCCGTTTGACGAGATGGTCGACCTGGGCGCTGGCGCGGGCCGTATGCTGACCTTGCTGGGCAAGCGCGTCAGCAACGCCCTGGGCCTGGACCTGTCGCAGCAGATGCTGAACATCGCCCGCGACGAGGTGACCAAGGCGGGCCTGGCCAGTTGCGAGCTGCGTCACGGCGACATCTTCCGCACCGGCCTGCCGGGCGGCTGCGCCGATCTGGTCACCGTCCACCAGGTCCTGCACTACCTGACCGACCCCGCCAATGCCGTGGCCGAGGCCGCGCGGCTGGTCACGCCCGGCGGCCTGTTGCTGATCGCCGACTTCGCCCCGCATGACCACGAGTTCCTGCGCGAGGTGCACCAGCACAGGCGCCTGGGCTTCGACGACGTTGAGATCGTCACCTGGCTGCAGGCCGCTGGCCTTGCGCTGGAAAGCAATATCGCCCTGCCGCCGGCCACCGACGAGGGGCTGACCGTCAAGATCTGGACGGCCCGTCGACCCGTCGCCGCCGTGGCCGAGAGGAACGCCGCATGACCCTTCCGCCCACCCGCCGCGTGATCGGTCCCGTCGCCCGCGCCGGCGAGCGCTCCTATCGTCCGCGCGTCTCGTTCGAGTTCTTCCCGCCCAAGACCCCGGCGATGGAGGAGAGCCTGTGGCAGGCGATCACCCGCCTGGCCCCGCTGGATCCGGCTTTCGTGTCGGTGACCTACGGCGCCGGCGGCTCGACCCGCGAGCGTACGCACCGCACCGTCAAGCGCATCCTGGACGAGACCAATCTCAAGCCCGCCGCCCACCTGACCTGCGTCGGCGCTAGCCGCGACGAAGTCGACGAGGTGATCCGCGAGTACTGGGAGACGGGCGTGCGCCATATCGTCTCGCTGCGCGGCGACCCGCCTCCGGGCGAGGGCGGGATCGGCGGGGTCTATGTCCCGCGCGCCGACGGCTACGCCAACGCCACCGAGCTCACCAAGGCCCTGCGCGGCATCGCGCCGTTCGAGGTGCTGGTTGGCGTCTATCCGGAGAAGCACCCGGAAAGCCCGTCGCTGGAGCATGACATCGACGTGCTGAAGCAGAAGGTCGACGCTGGCGCGACGCTGGGCATCAGCCAGTTCTTCTTCGATCTGGACGCCTTCCTGCGTTACGTCGACAAGGTCCGCGCTGCGGGGATCACCATCCCGATCGTGCCGGGGATCATGCCGGTGACCAACTTCGCGGGTCTGAAGAAGATGGCCGCGGCCTGCCAGACGGCGATCCCGTCGTGGTTGGGCAACCTGTTCGACGGTCTGGAGCATGACGCTGAAACCCGCCGCCTGATCGCCTGCTCGGTCGCCGCCGAGATGTGCGCCAAGCTGCAGGAACAGGGGTTCGAGGACTTCCACTTCTACACCCTGAACCGGGCCGATCTGGTCTATGCGATCTGCCGCGTGCTGGGCGTTCGCGAGACCGCGCCGGCCCCGGCGGAGGCCGCCGCATGAAACGCACCCTGATCGCCCTGGCCTTCGCCGTGGCCGCCGTCGCGGCCCCGGCGGCGCACGCTGACAACAGCAACTGGACTAAGCCGATCCGCCCGTACCGCGTGGTCGGCAACATCTACTATGTCGGCTCCGAGGGGCTGTCGGCCTGGCTGATCACCTCGTCGCAGGGTCACGTGCTGTTGGACAGCGGCCCCTCGGCCGAGGGCGCCAAGCTGATCGAGCGCAATATCGCCACCCTGGGCTTCCAGCTGGCCGACGTTAAGATCCTGATCAACACCCACGCCCACTTCGACCACGCCGGCGGTCTGGCCCAGCTGAAGGCCGACATTCCGACCGCCAAGGTCTGGGCCTCGCGCGCCGACGAACCGGCCCTGGAGAAGGGGCAGCACTTCGGCGACAACGACAATGGCCTGACGCCGTTTCCGGCCGTGAAGGTCGACAAGGGCTTCGGCGACGGGGCGAAGCTGAAGCTGGGCGAGACCGCGCTGATCGCCCACCTGACGCCGGGCCATACGATCGGCTGCACCACCTGGACGACGCAGGTGACCGAGAAGGGCCGTCCGCTGAACGTGACGTTCCCGTGCTCACTGTCGGTGGCCGGCAACCAGCTGATCGGTAACAAGACCTACCGCGACATCGTCGCCGACTATCGCGCGAGCTTCGCGGCGATGCGCGCCATCCCGACCGACGTCATGCTGCCCAGCCACGAGGAGCAGGGCGACCTGCTGGCCAAGCGCCAGAAGCTGCTGCGGGGCGACCCCAACGCCTTCGTCGACCCGACCGAGCTCTCCCGCTTTGTCGACGCCTATGAAGGCCAGTTCAACCAGGAACTGGCGCGCCAGCAGGCCGCCGCTCCCGGAGTAAAGCGATGACCGACCTGTCCATCCGCGACATTTCCACGAGAGCTGGCCGCGTCGCCGCCCTCAAGGCCGCTGCCAAGCAGAAGATCCTGATCCTGGACGGCTCCTGGGGCGTGATGTTCCAGAAGAAGGGGCTGACCGAGGCCGACTACCGCGCCGATCGCTTCGCCGACTACAACGGCCAGATGAAGGGCAATAACGACATCCTGTGCCTGACCCGGCCGGATCTCGTGGCGGAACTTCACGACGCCTATTTCGCCGCCGGCGCCGACATCTCCGAGACCAACACCTTCTCGGGCACCACGATTGCTCAGGCCGACTATCACCTGGGCGAGCAGGACGTCTGGGACATCAATTTCGAAGGCGCGAAGATCGGCCGCTCAGTGGCCGACCGCTGGAACGCCGAAAACCCGGCTAGCCCGAAGTTCATCGCCGGCTCGATCGGGCCGCTGAACGTCATGCTCTCGATGTCGTCGGACGTGAACGATCCTGGCGCGCGGAAGGTAACCTTCGACCAAGTCTACGCGGCGTACCGCCAGCAGGTGGACGCGCTCTACAAGGGCGGCGTGGACCTCTTCCTGATCGAGACCATCACCGACACCCTGAACTGCAAGGCCGCGATCAAGGCCATCCTCGACCTGCGCGACGAGGGCCATGAGGAGCTGCCGATCTGGATCAGCGGCACCATCACCGACCGCTCGGGCCGTACGCTGTCGGGCCAGACGGCAGAGGCGTTCTGGAACTCGATCAAACACTGCAAGCCGTTCGCGGTGGGCTTCAACTGCGCGCTGGGCGCTGATTTGATGCGCCCGCACATCGCCGAGATGGCCCGCATCGCCGACACCCTGGTCGCGGCCTATCCCAACGCCGGCCTGCCCAACGCCATGGGCCAGTACGACGAGGAGCCGCATGAGACCGGCCACGCCCTCCATGAGTGGGCCAAGGACGGTCTCGTTAACATCCTGGGCGGCTGCTGCGGCATGACGCCGGACCACATCCGCCATGTGGCCGACGAAGTGCGCGGCGTCGCGCCGCGCGCCATTCCCGAGCGCCCAAAGGCCATGCGCCTGGCGGGGCTCGAACCGTTCGAGTTGGCGTAGGAGCTTTCGCGGCCTCTCTTCTTTCCCTTCCCCATTTTGATGGGGGAAGGGCAGGGATGGGGGTGGCAGCGTTTCAGAATTGAGCGCCGTGGTCGTCATTGACCGCCGCGTCACCCCACCCCTACCCCTCCCCATCAAGGGGAGGGGCGCGAGACCCACTTATGAGACCCGTCTTCGTCAATATCGGTGAGCGCACCAACGTCACCGGCTCGGCCAAGTTCAAGAAGCTGATCGTCGAGGGGAACTACCCCGAGGCGCTGTCGGTCGCGCGCCAGCAGGTCGAGGCCGGCGCCCAGGTCATCGACGTCAACATGGACGAGGGCCTGCTCGACTCCAAGCAGGCGATGGTCACCTACCTGAACCTGATGGCCGCCGAGCCCGACATCGCCCGCGTGCCGGTGATGATCGACAGCTCCAAGTGGGAGGTGATCGAGGCGGGCCTGAAGTGCGTCCAGGGCAAGGCGATCGTCAATTCGATCTCGATGAAAGAAGGCGAAGAGAAGTTCATCGAGCAGGCCAAGCTGTGCCTGCGCTATGGCGCGGCCGTGGTGGTCATGGCCTTCGACGAGGTCGGACAGGCCGACACCGCCGCCCGCAAGATCGAGATCTGCGAGAAGGCCTATCGCATCCTGGTCGACAAGGTGGGTTTCCCGCCGGAAGACATCATCTTCGACCCCAATATCTTCGCCGTGGCGACCGGGATCGAGGAGCACGACAACTACGCCGTCGACTTCATCGAGGGCACGCGCGAGATCAAGAAGCGCTGCCCCTACGCCCGCATCTCGGGCGGGGTGTCGAACGTCTCGTTCAGCTTCCGCGGTAACGAGCCGGTGCGCCGGGCGATCCACTCGGTGTTCCTGTACCACGCCATCAATGCCGGCATGGACATGGGCATCGTCAACGCCGGCGACCTGCCGGTCTATGACGCCCTCGACCCTGAGCTGCGCGAGGCCGTCGAGGACGTGATCCTCAACCGCCCGCAGCGGACCAACGTCTCCAACACCGAGCGCCTGGTCGACATGGCCCCGCGCTACAAGGGCGAGAAGGGCCAGGTCCAGACCGCCAACCTGGAATGGCGCAAGGGCAGCGTGAACGAGCGCATCACCCACGCCCTGGTCCACGGTATCACCGAGTTCATCAACCAGGACACCGAAGAGGCGCGCCTGTCGGTCGAGCGGCCGCTGCATGTCATCGAAGGCCACCTGATGGATGGCATGAACGTGGTCGGCGACCTGTTCGGCTCGGGCAAGATGTTCCTGCCGCAGGTGGTCAAGTCGGCCCGCGTCATGAAGCAGGCCGTGGCCTGGCTGGAGCCGTTCATGGAGGCCGAGAAGGCCGGCAAGCCGCGCGAGCAGGCCGGCCGCATCCTGATGGCCACGGTGAAGGGCGACGTCCACGACATCGGCAAGAACATCGTCGGCGTCGTGCTGCAGTGTAACAACTACGAGGTCATCGACCTGGGCGTCATGGTCCCGGCCGACCGCATCCTCGACGAAGCCCGCAAGCACAACGTCGACATGATCGGCCTGTCGGGCCTGATCACCCCGTCGCTGGACGAGATGGTGTTCGTGGCCGCCGAGATGGAGCGCCAGGGCTTCACCATCCCGCTGCTGATCGGCGGCGCCACGACCAGCCGCACCCACACGGCAGTCAAGATCGAGCCGGCCTATCACAAGGGCTTGACCACCTATGTGCTGGACGCCAGCCGGGCCGTGGGCGTGGTCTCAGGCCTGCTGTCCGCCACCGAGCGCGACCGCCTGCAGGCCGAGACCCGCGCCGAATATGTTCGCATCCGCGAGCAGTACGCCCGGGGCCAGACGGCCAAGGCGCGCACCAGCATCGCCGAGGCTCGCCAGAAAAAGTTCGCCATCGATTGGGATGGCTACGTTCCGCCCAAGCCGACCTTCATCGGCGCGCGCACCTTCGAGCCCAGCCTGGAAGAGCTGGTCCCGTTCATCGACTGGTCGCCGTTCTTCGCTAGCTGGGAGCTGATCGGCCGCTTCCCGCAGATCCTGGAAGACGACGTGGTCGGCGAGGCCGCCACCGAGCTCTATCGCGAAGCCCGCGAGATGCTCGACAAGGTGGTCGCCGAGAAGTGGTTCGGGGCCAAGGGCGTGATCGGCTTCTGGCCGGCCCAGGCCCAGGGTGACGACATTGTTCTCTATACGGATGACACCCGCACCGTCGAGCTGTCGCGCCTGCACACCCTGCGCCAGCAGATGGACAAGGGCGCCGGAAAGACCAATGTGGCGCTATCCGACTTCGTCGCGCCGATCGGACAGGGCGGGGACTATGTCGGCGGCTTCGCCGTCACCGCCGGCCACGGCGAGGACGAGATCGTCAAGACGTTCAAGGACGCCGGCGACGACTACAGCGCCATCATGGCCTCGGCCCTGGCCGATCGCCTGGCAGAAGCCTTTGCCGAGTGGCTGCACTACAAGGCCCGCGTCGAACTCTGGGGTTACGCTCCCGACGAGGCGGCCGACGCCGACGTGATGATCGCCGAGAAGTACCAGGGCATCCGCCCGGCCCCCGGCTATCCGGCCCAGCCCGACCACACCGAGAAGGGCACGCTGTTCCAGCTGCTGGACGCGGAAGCCGCCACCGGCCTGAAGCTGACCGAGAGCTACGCCATGACCCCGGGCGCGGCCGTTTCCGGTCTCTATTTCAGCCACCCGAAGGCGCACTATTTCGGGGTGGGCAAGGTCGATGCGGACCAGGTCGAGGACTATGCCCGCCGCAAGGGCTGGGATCTGGCCACGGCCGAGCGCTGGCTGTCGCCGATCCTCAACTACGACCCGGCCGCCAGGGCGCGCGACGCGGCGGCTTGAGGGATCCTCCTCCTTGCGGGGGAGCGAAACCCAAATCGCGTAACGGTGTGCGGTAAATCGTCCACTGTGCGGTTGCGGTAAGGATTTCCGCAACCGTTCCCATGAAGGATGTAGCCATCTCCGGGGAGTGGGATGGATCGCAGGAACATCGAGCTCAAGATCTTTGGCCTGATCGCCAGCATGGCGGCGGGCATGATTCTGCTTGCCGGTGTCGCCTTGACCGTGGCCACCCGCCACGCCGACGTGCGTGAGCGCCAATACGAGCAGACCCTGGTCGGCAACGGCCTGCGCCAGCGCGGCAAAGAGGTGCAGACCGCTCTCAATCCCTACGTCATCTGGGACGAGGCGATCATCAAGCTGGACAACCAGTATGATCCGGCCTGGGCCAGCCAGAACATCGGCGCCTCGCTGGGCGGAGCCCTGGGCTACAAGGTCGTCTTCGTTCTCGATGCCGACGGCAAGCCGATCTACGGCCACCTCAACGGTAAGGACGTCGCGCCGGAAGCCTATGCCCGATACGCCGCGCCGACCGGGCGCCTGGTCGACGCCATCCGCAAGATCGAGACCAACCCAAAGAAGGTCGCTGAGCTTCGCGCCGTCCATACGAGCCGCGTCGAACTGATCGGCGACGAGCCCGTGTTGATCACCGTCTCGCTGATCCGCCCGGACTTGAAGGCCAAGACCCGCGGGGCCCGCGCCCCGCTGCTGGTGACCGGCGTCCCGGTGGCCAACAGCGTCATCAAGACCTTCTCCGAACGCTTCCTGCTCCACGACGCCCATATCGAGGTGGTCAAGCCGGACGCGATCCGCACCGACGCCGGCCAAGCCGTGATGGGCAAGGCCGCGGACGGACGCCGTGTCGTCCTGCGGTGGACGCCGCGCCGGCCGGGCGAAGAGTTGATGAAGTCGGCCTCGCCGATGCTGGCCCTGGCCGTGCTGGCTGCGGCGGTCGGCTCGTTCCTGCTGTTCCGCGTCACCCGACGCGCGGCCAAGAAGCTGCTGCTCAGCGAGGCCGAGGCCAAGCACCTGGCGCTGCACGATCCGCTGACGGGGCTGGCCAACCGCACCCTGTTCACCGACCGCCTGATCCACGCCCACGCCTTGCTGCGCCGGAAGCCGGGCCATCTGGGCGTGCTGTGCATCGACCTCGACCGGTTCAAGGAGGTCAATGACAGCTATGGCCACGACGCCGGCGACCAGCTGATCCGCGAGGTCGCCCGCCGGCTGGTAGGGATCTGCCGCGAGACCGACACCATCTGCCGCCTGGGCGGCGACGAGTTCGCGATCATCCAACCCGACACCACCCCGTCCGGCGCGGCCACCCTGGCCCAGCGCGTGGTCGACGGCCTGTCGGGCGAGGTGGATCTCTCGATCGGCCGCGCCGAGCTTTCCTGTTCGGTGGGCGTGGCGGTGGTGTCGGACGCCGAGCAAGGCCAGGCCGAGCTGCTGCGCCAGGCCGACGTCGCCCTGTACCGCGCCAAGGAAGCAGGCCGCGGCCGCTTCACCTTCTTCGAGCCCGAGATGGACGCCGCCCTGCGCTTGCGGAAGGGCTTGGAGCGGGACCTCCGCGCGGCCCTTGAAAGCGAGGCGCTCAACGTCGCCTATCAGCCGCTGACCGACGTGCGCGGCGCGATGATCGGGGTCGAGGCCCTGGCCCGCTGGACCCATCCGGAACGCGGCGAAATCTCGCCGGCCATCTTCATTCCGCTGGCCGAGTCCTGCGGCCTGATCGGCCTGGTCGGGGCGGCCGTATTCCGGCGCGCCTGCTACGACAGTCTGCGCTGGTCGGGCCTGGAGGTGTCGGTCAATGTCTCGGCCATCCAGCTGTCCAGCCCCGGCTTCGTGGACGAGATGGTCGCCACCCTGGCCGAGACCGGGGCCCGCGCGGACGTTTTCATGCTGGAGATCACCGAGACGGCTCTGCTGAAGGACAGCGACGGCGTCCATGAGGCTCTGCGTCGCCTCAAGCGCCTGGGCTTCCGTCTGGCCCTCGACGACTTCGGCACCGGCTATGCCAGCCTGAGCTATCTGCGTCGCCATCCGATCGACAAGTTGAAGATTGATCGCTCGTTCGTTTCAAGCCTGCCGGGCAACACCGAGAGCATGGCCGTCGCCTCGGCGATCGTCAGCCTGGCCAAATCCCTTGGCCTGAAGACCACGGCCGAAGGCGTTGAGACTCGAGGCCAGTTCGACGCGCTGGTGAAGCTGGGCTGCAGCGAGTTCCAGGGTTTCCTGCTGGGCCGCCCAATGCCCGCCGACGCCATCGCGGGCGTGCGCGAGGCGGCCAAGGTTCGCTAGCTTCCGCCACGAGAACTAGCCAAGCCGACGCCCCGGCCGCATCTTCCGTCCCAACGATAAGAGGAGGGGACGATGGAACGTTCAGGCGTCAGCCGCCGAGCGCTCGGCGCGCTAGCCTTGGGCAGCGCGGCCATGGGTCTGTCGGGCTGCGAGGGCGGACACGAGACCGACCTCAAACCCAGGAGCCGACAGTTTCCCAAGGACTTCGTCTGGGGCGTGGCGACAGCCGCCTTCCAGACCGAGGGCTCGCAGGCCGTCGACGGGCGCGGACCCAGCGTCTGGGATCTGTTCGAGAAGGTCCCGGGCCATGTGAAGGACAAGTCCGACGCCACCGTGGCCACCGACAGCTATCGCCGCTTTCAGGAGGATGTCGACCTGATCGCCGGTGCGGGCCTTTCCGCCTATCGCTTCTCGATCAGCTGGTCGCGTGTGATGCCGACCGGGGGGAGGACGGTGAACGCCGCCGGTCTCGACCACTATTCGAAGCTGGTCGACGCTCTGCTGGCCAAGGGGATCTCGCCGTACGCGACCCTGTTCCACTGGGATCTGCCTCAAGGCCTGCAAGACAAGGGCGGCTGGGCCAATCGCGACACCGCCTTGCGCTTCGCCGACTACGCTCACGCGGTCGTCGACAAGCTGGGCGATCGGCTGAAGAACTACATCATCCTCAATGAGGCGGCCGTGCACGCCGTCTTCGGTCACGTGCTGGGCGAGCACGCCCCGGGGCTGAAGGACATCAACCTGCTGGGCAAGGTCGTCCACCACATGAACCTGGGCCAAGGCCTGGCCATGCGGGCGCTAAGGGCTGCTCAAGGCGATCTTCAGGTCGGCACGACCATGGCGCTGCAGCCCTGCCGGCCGGCGGGCGGGTTGTTCTGGAACCGCCTGGCCGCCGACGGGCTCGACGCGCTGTGGAACAAGGCGTGGCTGGATCCCCTGTTCAAGGGGACCTATCCGAAGGACATGGACGATCTCTTGAAGGGCGTCATCCAGGATGGCGACCTGAAGACGGTTCGCCAGCCGGTCGATTTCCTGGGGGTGAATTATTACGCCCCGGCCTATGTGCGGCTGGACCTGTCCTCGCCCAGCAAGATCGCCCCGGCCAATCCGCCCAGGGGCGCGGAGCTGGACGCCTTCGGCCGCCACATCGATCCCTCGGGCCTGTTCGAGACCCTGGACCGCGTGCGTCGTGAGTACGGCGCGCCCAGGATGATGGTGACCGAGAACGGGTGCTCTGATCCGTTCGGGAGCGGCCCGGCGATCCTGGATGACCAGTTCCGCATCACCTACCTGCGCCGTCATCTGGAAGCGGTGCTGGCCGCGCGCGAGGCGGGCTGCGACGTGCGCGGCTATTTCGAGTGGACCCTGATCGACAATTTCGAATGGGACCTGGGCTACACCTCGAAGTTCGGCCTGGTGGCGATGGACCGCAAGACGGGCGTGCGAACGCCGAAGGCGTCCTATTCCTGGTTCAAGGCCTTGGCCGGTAACGGTTTGCTGCCGGCCTAGAGCCCTTTAGCTTTAGATGGGGTCATCTAAAGCGTTCAAAAGGGCTCTAAATGTTTGATTCTAGAGCCTGTTTATCCCGTTTAGGTGGTCTCATCTAAACGGGACAGGCTCTAGTAGCCGTCAATCCGCCTTGCAGATCAGCACGTCGCGTCCGCCGCGCTTGGCGGGGACGAGGCTGCCGGCGCAGGGGACGGGATTAGCTGGATCGACGATCACCTCGTTGCCGCCGATGGGCGGCAGTTTAGCGGCCGGAGCCTTGGTCAGCGGCTTGGCGGCGGCGACCGGCTTGGCTTCGGCCTTCTTCGTCGGCACCGGCTTGGCGGCCGAGGGCTTCGGCGCGGGCGTGGCGACCGGGGTGGGATCCTGGGCCGGCGGCGCTGCCGGCGCCGGGGCGGCCGAGGGCGTGGCGTCGAACGCGGGGTTCGACGTTTCCGGCGTGGTCTCGACCTTGGTGGCCGCGGCGGCGTTGTTGTAGTTCAGGGCCCTGCCCAGGATGGTCGAGCGGGTTTCCAGCGCCTTGGCGCGCTTCTCGCAGTCGCCGGGCGGGCTCCAGCTCATCCACATCTGGGCCAGGCGGGCCTTGTCGACGGTGTCGGCGCCTTGCCAGACGGACTGGCCGCGCTTGACCTGGGCGCCGCCATATTCCGAGATCGGACGCGGGCTGGCCTTTTCGGCCGCCGTGATCGCCGAGGCGAAGACCTTGAGGTCCTTCTGGGCCTGCTCGCGCATTTCCGGATAGGTCTTCAGGGAGGCGGCCACGCCGTCGGGACCCGGGAACGCCTTCTCGATCCGCGTCACCTCCGGCATCACGCGGTCGTACAGGTTCGCGTAGCCGCCCAGGGCGCCGTAGCACCAGGCGACATAGCCGTACTCGTCGGTCGGCGGCGCATTGGGCGACTGGCTGGCCTGGCCGTCCTGGGCGAAGAGCGCGAGAGCGAGGAAGAGGGCGTTCGCCATGTGGGCGGATGTCCTTTTTACAATTGTCGAGTCTGACTAGAGCATTTCGATCCCGATTGGGACCGTTGCGTGGCGCTTTCGATCAAGCGTCGCCATAACGAGCGAAGCGTCAATCGGCTCCCTCGTCGCACGATATGGCCGTTTTGCCGCATTGCACTAAAGTCATGTGAACGATCATTCTCATTGTGCTAGAAGCGATCCGACGGGGTGATCCGTATCGGCCCGTCGCGCGTATTTCTAACGTCCGTCGCTGGTTTCGAGGCGCTTCATGACTTTTTGGCGCAACATCGCGAGCATCGCCGCCCGGCGCCTGGACCTGGCCGACTGCACGGAATGTCCGAGCGGTCTGCCCGGCGAGGACCCGGCGTTCTCGACCGCAGTGACCGCTTTGGGCGCCAAGCTGGCCAAGGTCGACGGTCGCGCGGACGGTGGTGAGTTCCTAGCCTTCACCGAGGTGTTCCAGCCGGATCCGGCCTCGGAGCAGAACATCCACCGCCTGTATGACCTGGCGCGCCAGACGACTCACGGCTTTGAGAGCTACGCCAAGCGCCTGGCCAAGCGTTACAGCACCTGCCCGCAGCTGCTGGAGGACGTGGTCGACGGCCTGTTCCACATCGCCAAGGCCGACGGCGTCGTCACCCAGGATGAGCTGGACTACCTGGAGCGGGTCTCGGACCTGTTCGGCATGTCGCCGCTGTCCTTCCGGCGCCTGCGCGCCACGCACCTGGGCGTGGGCAAGGACGATCCCTACGCCATCCTGGAAGTGCCGGCCGATGCCGACGACGCCGCGGTGCGCAAGGCCTGGAAGCTGGCCCTGTCCAGCGCTCACCCAGACCGGGCGCGGGCGCGCGGCTTGCCGGCGGAGTTCATCGAGGTCGCCGAGGCCAAGGCCGCCGCCATCAACGCAGCCTTCACGACGGTGATGCAGGAGCGCAGGGAACTGGGCCTGGCCGCCGCAGGTTGAGGTCGGGTGTCGGTTGGGGCGATCCGTCGCTCCGTAAGGACCGGAAAAAGGCTTTTCATCCGGATCCGGCGGGTGTTCTGTTGCGGTTCAGCGCTTGTGAACCAACTTGAGTTGATCATGAGCGTGGACGAGAGGATCAATATGACCCGCCAAGGCGCCGCAGCTTCGCCCCTACATAGCCTGGCCTGGATGGCCGGGGCTCTGGCGACCTCGGTCGCGGTGGTGATCGGCGCGGTTCTGGCGGTGGTGTTCGCCGCTACGGTGGTCGCCGTGGGCTTCCTGGGCAGCGCGTTGTTCGGCCTCGCCGCCTTCGCCTTCCGCGGCCGCAAGGTCGCCAAGGCCCCAGCGGGGGATCCGAGCCTGATTGAAGCCCGCAATGTCGGCGGCCATTCGTGGGTCGCCTATGGCTGGAACGAGCGGTCTTAAACTCTCTCTCCGTCCTACCGATTCCGCATTACCGCTACGTCCCCCTTGCTCCGCGCACGCCCGTCCTTCATCCTGCATTCAAACAGATGTTGGGAGGCAAGCATGATTGGCGTCGTCGCGGTTCTGAAGGTCCAGCCGGACAAGGCTTCGGATTTCGAGAAGGTGTTCCTGGACCTGCAGAACAAGGTCAAGGCCAACGAGCCAGGCTGTCTCGTCTACCAGCTGACCCGGTCCAAGACCGAGGCAGGGACCTATAAGGTGCTGGAGCTCTATGCCTCCGAGGACGCGCTGAAGCACCATGGCGGCACCGACTATTTCAAGGCCGCCGGCGGAGCGATGGGGCCGTTCATGGCCGGTCGTCCCGAGATCGAATATCTCGACGCGGTGGAGTAGGCAGACCATGGATCTGGCCTTCTCGCCCGAGGACCTGGCCTTCCAGCAGGAGGTCCGCGACTGGATCGCGACCGCCTATGACGACGGCCTGAGGAAGCAGTTCAGCCAATCCAAGAACGGCTATCTCGACAAGGCCGGGCAGGTGGCCTGGCAGAAGAAGCTGGCCGAACGCGGCTGGGCCGCGCCGGACTGGCCGGTCGAGCTGGGCGGGGCGGGCTTCACGACCTCGCAGCGCTACATCTTCAACATGGAGATGAGCCTGGCTGGCGTGCCGACCTCCTCGCCGATGGGGCTGAAGATGGTCGCGCCGGTGATCATGGCGTTCGGCACGCCTGAGCAGAAGGCCCAGCACCTGCCGCCGATCCTGAAGTCCGACATCTGGTGGTGCCAGGGCTATTCTGAGCCCGGTTCGGGCTCGGACCTGGCCTCCCTTCAGATGAAGGCCGAGCGCGATGGCGACGACTACGTCCTGAACGGCTCAAAGATCTGGACCACCCACGCCCAGTGGGCCGACTGGATGTTCTGCCTGGTCCGCACCTCGAACGCGGGCAAGCCGCAGGAGGGCATCTCGTTCCTGCTGCTGCGGATGGACACCCCCGGTATCCAGATCAAGCCGCTGCCGACGCTGGACGGCCCGCCGGCCAGTGAGCAGGAGATCAATCAGGTCTTCTTCGACAATGTCCGCGTGCCGGTCGCCAACCGCATCGGCGAGGAGAACAAGGGCTGGACCTACGCCAAGTACCTGCTCGAGTTCGAGCGCGGCAACGCCTATGCGCCGGGCCTGATGAACATGCTCAAGAAGGTCAAGCGGATCGCCGCGATGGAGCTGGCCGACGACGGCGGAAGGCTGATCGACGACGCCGACTTCCGGGGCAAGATCACCAATCTGGAGATCCAGGTCGAGGCGCTGAACGCCACCGAGCTGCGGATCTTCTCCGGCCGCACCGCCGGCAAGGCGATCGGCCCGGCCTCGTCGATGTTGAAATGCGTCGGCTCGGAGTACCAACAGGCGATCACCGAGCTGACCCTGGAAGCGGTGGGGACCTATGCCGCGCCGTTCGTCGAGGACCCCTGGTCCAAGAGCAACGAGCTGCGCGCCGGTCCGGACTACGCGGCCCCCGCAGCGCCGGCCTATTTCAACTACCGCAAGGCTTCGATCTACGCGGGGTCCAACGAGATCCAGCGCAACATCATGGCCAAGATGGTGCTGGGGCTTTAGGGCCTCAGTTTTTCTGGATGGCGCGGCGATCCAAACGTGTGTTTGGATCGCCCGCAACAACTCCTGTTTCGGAAGCCCCCATGTCGCTCGACGCCCTGTTCAAGCCGTTCGAATTCAAGTCGCTGAAGCTGCCCAACCGGACCGTCATGGCGCCGATGACGCGGTCGTTCTCGCCCGGCGGCGTGGCCACCGACGACGTCGCCGCCTATTACCGTCGTCGGGCGGAAGGGCTGGTCGGCCTGATCATCACCGAGGGCACGGGCGTGGCCCGTCCGGCCTCGTTGAACGACGCCAATGTGCCGCGCTTTCACGGCGACGCCGAGCTGGCCGCCTGGAAGAAAGTGGTCGACGAGGTCCACGCCGCTGGCGGCCTGATCGCCCCGCAGCTGTGGCACGTGGGCGCCGCGCGCGGCAAGGACGTGCTTGGCAAGATCGACAGCCCCTCGGGCCTGTCCAAGGCTGGCGGCAATCCCTTCACCGAGCCGATGACCGACGCCGAGGTCGCCGACACCATCGCCGCCTTCGCCACGGCCGCCGCCGACGCCAAGCGCCTGGGCTTCGACGCCATCGAGCTGCATGGCGCGCACGGCTACCTGATCGACCAGTTCTTCTGGAACGGCACCAATGTTCGCGACGACCTGTTCGGTGGCGCGACCATCGCCGACCGCAGCCGGTTCGCCGCAGAAATCTTGAAGGCCGTCCGCGCGGCCGTGGGTCCCGACTATCCGGTCATCATCCGCCTGTCGCAGTGGAAGCAGCAGGACTATGCGGTCAAGAACGCCGAGACGCCGCAGTTGCTGGAAGCCTGGCTGCAGCCGCTGGCCGACGCCGGGGCCGACATCTTCCACTGCTCGCAACGTCGCTTCTGGGAGCCGGAGTTCGAGGGATCCGACCTGAACTTCGCCGGTTGGGCCAAGAAGCTGACCGGCGCGCCGACCATCACAGTCGGCTCGGTGGGCCTGTCGGGCGAGTTCATCGCCGCGTTCGGCGGAGAGGGCAGCCAGCCCGCTTCCATAGATGGCCTGCTGGAGCGCCTGGAGCGTGACGAGTTCGACCTCGTCGGCATCGGCCGCGCCCTGCTGCAGGATCCGGAATGGGTCGTGAAGATCCGCGACGGCCGCAACGACGAGCTGCAGAACTTCGAGCGCGAGGCCCTGGGCACGCTCTACTAGGCGTCGGATAGCCGACACCCCCTGTTCCGGGGCTGTGCCTGAGGCCGGCCCCGGACCATCGTCGTCTTGCTCACGAGAGGGAGGCGTCGATGACTTGGTTGCCCTATCTGTCCGGCTTGCTCGCCTTGCTGGCCATGGCCTTGCTGGTCGCCGGCGCGTTCCTCCGGGAGTAGGCGGGGGAGCGGGGGCTGACGCTCCCCCTCCGCTTTTATCTAGGCGATGGTGGTCACCAGGCCGCCCTCGGCCTTCAGCGACGCGCCGTTGGTCGCAGCCGACAGCGGGCTGGCGACATAGGCGACCAGGCTGGCGATCTCCTGCGGCTCGATCATTCGCTGCAGCAGCGACGAGGTGCGGTGCTTCTCGAAGAACTCGGCCTCGTGCTCGGCGGCCGTCCCGTTCGGATTGGCTGAGACGCTCTTCAGGAACTCGAAGATCCCGGCTGCGCGGGTCGGACCCGGCAGGACGGAATTCACCGTAACTCCGGTGCCCTTTGTCTGTTGGGCCATGCCGCGCGCGACCGCCAGCTGGGCGCTCTTAGTCATGCCGTAGTGAACCATCTCGCCCGGGATCGCGAGGCCCGACTCGGACGAGATGAAGATCACCCGGCCCCAGTCGCGTTCCAGCATGCCGGGGAAATACCCGCGCGACAGGCGAACGCCGCTCATCACGTTGACTTCAAACAGGTGCAGCCAGTCCTCGTCCGGAATGTCGGCGAAGGCCTTCATCTCGTAGATGCCGAGATTGTTCACGAGAATGTCGACCGAGGGGACGGCCTTGAGGATGGCGGCGGCGCCGTCGGCGGTGGCCGCGTCGGCCAGCACACCTTCGACCTTGTTCCCGCCCGAGGCGCGGATGCTGGCCAAGGCCTCGTCCAGCTTGTCCTCGGTGCGACCGGTCACGAACACCTTGGCGCCTTCGACGGCCAGGGTGCGGGCGATCTCCAGGCCGATGCCGGCGGTCGAGCCGGTCACCAGCGCGGTCTTGTCGTTCAGTTTGAGGTCCATCGCTGGGCTCCGTTGCTTTGACGGTTCCACAGATGGGCCCGCCACGACGCGAAACTACGCCGTGGACAGGCACAGGACTTGTGACTTCAGTTCACCGATTGGACGCTTAGGCGTTGAAGTTCAGCTTCAGGCCGGGGCGCGGCCAGCGAGCCTTGTAGAGCT
Source organism: Caulobacter sp. FWC2 (assembly GCF_002742625.1). Classification (NCBI taxonomy): domain Bacteria; kingdom Pseudomonadati; phylum Pseudomonadota; class Alphaproteobacteria; order Caulobacterales; family Caulobacteraceae; genus Caulobacter; species Caulobacter sp. FWC2. The sequence goes on along the minus strand of NZ_PEBF01000001.1, from coordinate 3,623,867 downwards.
TGCCGGTGCCTGACGCAGTGATCCAGGCGTCGCACATGTCGGCGCCGCCGAAGCAGATGTTGGTCACGATCACGTCTGGGAAGGCGTAGTGCTCGGTCGTGCCGTCCGGGGCGAAGGCGGTGATCCCGCCGTTGATGATCGTCGCCACGCAGACCTTGCCGCCGGCCTCGACGGCCAGGCTGTCCAGCAGCTGGTAGCCTGGCAGGTTGCAGACCACGTACCCTGGCATCAGCGGATGCGCGTCAGCCAGCACGCCCGGCGCGGTCACCTCGAACGACCACAGTCTGCCAAGCATGGTGTCGGCCATGTAGACCGTCTTCTCGTCGGGCGAGAGGCCCACGCCGTTGGGCGAGACGAAGTGGTCGCGCCAGCGCGTGATCTTCGAGCCATCGGGGAGGGCGTAGTACAGCGCCCCGTACTTGCGGCCGTCCGGCGTCGAGCAGCCATGATCGGTGAACCAGAAGCCGCCCTGCTTGTCGAAGACGAGATCGTTGGGGCCGACCAGCGCCTTGCCGTCGCATTCTGTGTAAAGCGTGGTGATGGCGCCCGTGGCGATGTCGATCCGCTGGATCGAACCGCCGGTGTGGGTCGGCGGGGTAGGGCCGGGGATGTTCAGCCCGTTGGCCTCGAAGAACTGGAAGGCGCCGCCGTTGTTGGTGACATAGAGCGCGCCGTCCGGTCCGATCGCCGCGCCATTGGGGCCGCCGCCCGTCCGCGCCACCGTCTCCTTGCGACCGTCCGGCCAGATACGGGTCAGGCATTGGCCCTGGATCTCTGTGAGGATCACCGAGCCGTCGGCCATGGCCACGGGACCTTCGGGGAATTGCAGACCTTCGGCGACCAGCTGGATGTCCATCGACGTCTCCCTATGCGCCTCTGATGAGCGCTGGCGACGACTATAAACGTCCGTTTGAACCTGGCGAGGGCGCCGTTGAGGCAGCGCTGGCAGGGGAGGCGGCGCGCGCCGACGACCTCACCGAGGACTGAGGCCTTGCGCGCGCCATGGTTCGCGGTGAGCGTGGGGACTATGTACGGACAAGGGATTCTGGGTATGCGCGCATCTGTGATGGCGGTCGGGGCGGTCGGGGCGGTCGGGGCGGTCGGGCTGCTGCTGGCGGGGTGTGGGACCAAGCTGCCTCTGCTGGGATCGTGGAAGCCCTCGGCGATGCCGACCCGTGCGAGCTGCCCGCCGATGAAGACCCAGGCCTGGCGCCCGGTGGTCGACGAAGCGATCCACAAGACCTTCGATCGCGATCTTCAGAAGCGGTTCGGCGACACCGGAATCCATGTGCGGCTGGCCTGGAGCAAGACCGACAAGGGCAATACCGTGATCACCGCTCAACGGATCGGCCCGGCCAAGTTCGCCATGCCAGAACTCCACAAAGGCGGCGAGGTCGAGATCGTATTCCAGGCCTGCACGGGCAAGCACCTGAAGACGCGCAAGCTGGCCGATCTGGAGAAGAAGCCCAAGCCACTGCCGGTGGGCAGCGCGAACTAGCGCCGCTCAAGCACCCGGAACACGAAGGCGTGGTCGTCGCCTTCGCCGGCCGGGTATTCCTCGCGGCGGACCTCGGTCCAGGCGCTTTCGTCGAAATCGGGGAAATGGACGTCGCCCTCGACCTCGGCGGCGACGTCGGTGAGGTAAAGGCGCTTTGCCTTGGGCAGGGCGGCCTCGAACAGGCTGCGTCCGCCGATCACGCAGACCTCCGCCGCGCCGTCGTCTTCAGCCTGCTCGCGCGCCATCTGCACGGCTTCCATGAAGCTTTCACAGACGACGGCCTGCTCGGGCTCGAACGATCCGTCGCGCGACAGCACGACGTTCATGCGGCCGGGGAGGGGCTTGCGGGGCAGGCTGTCCCAGGTCTTGCGCCCCATGAGGATCGGCTTGCCCAGGGTGTTGGCCTTGAACAGGGCCAGGTCCGACTTCAACCGCCAGGGCAGGTCGCCGTCGCGACCGATCACGCCGTTGGCCGCGCGGGCGACGACGATGGCGAGGGGGATCAAACCGAGACCTCGGCCTTGATGTGCGGGTGGGCCTGGTAGCCTTCCAGGGTGAAGTCTTCGTACGCGAAGGCGAACAGGTCGCGCTTGTCGGCGATCTTCAGCGTCGGGAAGTCGAACGGCTCACGAGTCAGCTGCTCGCGGGCCTGGTCCAGGTGATTCAGATAGAGGTGAGCGTCGCCAAAGGTGTGGACGAACTCGCCGGGCTCCAGGCCCACGACCTTGGCGACCATCAGGGTCAGAAGGGCGTAGCTGGCGATGTTGAACGGCACGCCCAGGAAGACGTCGGCGCTGCGCTGGTAGAGCTGGCAGCTCAGCTTTCCATCCGCCACGAAGAACTGGAACAGGCAGTGGCAGGGCGGCAGAGCCATGTCGTCGACATCGGCCGGGTTCCAGGCCGTCACGATGTGGCGGCGGCTGTTGGGATTGGTCTTCAGGTTCTCGACGAGGTTGGCGATCTGGTCGATCGACTGGCCGTTCGGCGTGGCCCACGAGCGCCACTGCTTGCCATAGACCGGGCCGAGGTCGCCGTTCTCGTCGGCCCACTCGTCCCAGATGCGCACGCCGTTATCCTTGAGATAGGCGATGTTGGTGTCGCCTTTCAGGAACCACAGCAGCTCGATGAAGATCGAGCGCAGGTGCAGCTTCTTGGTGGTCAGGACCGGGAAGCCCTTGGCCAGATCGAACCGGATCTGCCGACCGAAGACGCCCAGCGTGCCGGTGCCCGTACGGTCGCCGCGCTGGACGCCGTTCTCGAGGATGTCGGCGAGCAGGGCCAGATACTGCCGCTCGGGATGGTCGGCGGCGGCTTTCGGGGCGTCGAGGACTTGGGCGTGCATGGCGTCCAGTGTGGTCGCGAATCGCGGGCTTGAACACTGCGGCGCGGGGAAGCGTCCACAGGGCGGCGCCAACTATCCTCCCCCGTTGGGGGAGGGGGACCGCCGAACGGCGGTGGAGGGGGTCTTGCTCCGCGCTGGGGTGCTGACCCCCTCCGTCTCGCTGCGTATTCGCAGCGATCCACCTCCCCCAACGGGGGAGGAGAGACCACTTTCACTTCAGCGTTACTTCCCCGGCTCGAGCGCCGTGTTCAGCACCCAGCCGACATTGTCGTTCTCGTCGGCGACTTCCCACCACAGGTCCTGCTTCTTGCCCGTCGGATAGACGATGGCGCCGGCGGGGAGGGCGCGGATCAGCTTGCCGGCGGCCACCGGGGTGGCGCGCAGGTTGGTGACGCGGGTGGCCACGAAGGTCTTCGACGGCGCCGCCGCGGCGGCCGGACCGGCTTCGGACAGCAGGCCCAAGTCGCCGATCATCTTCGAATAGGCGTTGATGAACGACAGGGTGACAATGCGACCGATGTCGGTGTCCTCGTAGCCGCCGCCGACCGCGCCGGCGAAGCCGTAGCCGCCGCCCGCGCCCCAGCCGATGTCGTTCTTCACTGCATAGCCTTCCGACACCGACATGGTCTCGGTGGTGCGGACGTTGGTCAGCGACAGGACCGTGTTGGCTTCCAGCTTCTTGGTCTTGATGCCGCCGACCAGGCCGCCGACGCGACCGCCGATCAGGCCGCCGATGGCGCCGGCCACCGCGCCGCCGCCGACATTGCTGTTGCTGCCCTGGACCTCGGCGACCAGCACATAGTCGGCCGCCTTGACCTGGCCCTGGCCGACATTGGAGCCGCGCTGCAGGCCCAGGTTACCGCCGATGGTGCGTTCCTTCTCGGCCGCGCTGAGGCCCGCGCCCCGGTCGACCAGGTTGAAGCAGCCCGAACGCTGGACGATGGCGCGCAGCACTTTCTGCGGCGAGGCGAGGTTGTACTGGGTCCAGCCGCTGGAATCGTCGCCGTCGACGATCGACAGCGTGCCCAGCTTGTGGGCGCAGTGCGGAACCTCGGCCGAGGCCTGCGTCTGCATGGTCTGGCCCTTGCTGGCCTTGGCCTGGGCGAAGACCGTGACAGGTGTCAGGGTGGTCAGCGCCAGACCAACGGCCAGCGCGCTACGGAAGGCTTTCATACGTGGTGTTCCCCGGTCGGTGCCCGAACTTGAGGCGTCACCCTACAGGCGAGGGACGATCGCGCCAAGATTGAGAGGCGGTTAACCGGCGAACCCGCCTTCGTCGAGAAACTCCTGCTCGACATCGGTGGTCTTGCGACCAAGGCCGGCGTTGCGGTGGGGGAAGCGACCAAAGCGGGCGATGATGTCGCGATGGATGATCGCGAACTTCATCGACTCCTCGTCGCCGGTGTCGGCCTGGAGAGCGGCGAACAGCTGGACGCTGAGCTCCTGGTCGACCAGGGACTCGGAGTGCTCGAACGGCAGGTAGAAGAAGGGGCGCAGGTCCGCGTCGATGGCCGGATCCGTGTCGTGGCCGGCGGCGATGGCCTCGTGGGCGAACATCCGGGCCAGCGGGTCGGTGGCGAAGGCGTGCGGGGTGTTGCGGTACATGTTGCGCGGGAACTGATCGAGCAGGATCAGCAGGGCTAGCGAGCCTAGCGGTATCTCGGTCCACTTGTCATAGCGGCGCATCGAGGCGCGATAGTGGGTCTGCTCGAACTTCAGGGCGATGGCGCTGTCGAAGGCGGGGTCCTTCTTGAACCATTTCTTGGGTCCGGCGCCGCGCCAGAAGGCGACGATGTCGTTGTAGTGCGCGCTCATCGAGGCCCTCACGCGTTCTTCGTTCAAGCACGGTTCATCGGGCGAGTCCGACACTGCTATCAAGGGACAAGCCTGGGCCGCGCTTCAAGGCCCTTCGGAGCAAGAAATGAAACGTCTGATCACGACCGCGCTGGCGCTTTCGCTGCTGGGCGGCGCGGCGGCAGAGGCCGGAGCCGCCGCCGGGGTGGTGGCTCAGCAGCAGTTCGCCCAGCGCGATCGCGGCGACGGCGGCCCCCGGGGGGATCGCGGCGGTGATCGTGGCGACCGCGGCGGTGGTGACCGTGGCCAAGCCGGCGGCGGCGGCTGGAACCGTGGTGGCGGCGAGCGTCCGCAGCCTCAATCCCAACCCCAGGCTCAACCGCAACCCCAGGCTCAACCGCAGCAGAACAATGGCGGCGGCTGGGACCGGGGCGATCGCGGCGACCGTGGTGATCGCGGCGGGTGGAATCGTGGCGACCGGCCGCAGACCCAACCGCAGCAACAGCCTCAACCGCAACCGCAGGCTCAGCCGCCCCAGAACAACGGCGGCCCGGGCTGGAACCGGGGCGGGAACGACAACCGGGGCGGCTGGAATCGCGGCGACGACAATCGCGGCGGCCGGCCCGACCGGAACGACAACCGTGGCGACGGCGGCCGTCCCGGCAACTGGGACCGCAACGACAATCGCGGCGGCTGGGATCGCAACGACAGCAATCGTTGGGACAGCAACCGTGGCGGCTGGGACCGCAACGACCGTCGTCCGGGGCAGGGCCAGTACCGCGATCGTGACCGCGGCCGTCACCAGTACGATCGCAGCTACTACCGCCCCAGCTATCGCTCCTCGCAGCGCTACAGGGCGCCGGCTTACCGCTATCCGAGCGGCTGGTACGCGCGCAGCTGGTCGTTCGGCGACTATCTGCCGGGCGGCTGGTACGGCAGCTCGTACTACCTGAACTGGGGCTCATACGGCCTGCCGCTGCCGCCGATCGGCTGCGAGTGGGTCCGGGTCGGCGATGACGCCCTCCTGGTCGACGTCTGGAGCGGCCAGGTCCTGAGCGTCTACTACGATCTCTTCTGGTAGATCCCGCGTGAACCTCGCCCTTGAAAGCTCAGGGCGAGGTTCATTTGGCGGATCGTGGCCGTCCTTTTTGGGTCGTGCCATGGCGATCCACGGCGTGTGCGTCTAAAACGGGGCCGCAGCGGCTGTCGCATTTCGGCGTTCTGTCGGCTTCACCTTGACGAAACGGCAAAAAAACGCTCAAACGCCCGGCCTTTGTCGCTACGCCGTTGCGCGAAGCGGCCAAATTGACCAGTCCTTGGAGATAAAACATGCGCGTCTATTATGATCGCGACGCCGACCTCGCCCGCATCTTGGACAAGAAGATCGCGATCGTAGGCTATGGTTCGCAAGGTCATGCCCACGCGCTTAACCTTCGGGACTCGGGCATCAAGAACGTAGCGGTCGCGCTGCGCGCCGGTTCGCCGACCGCCAAGAAGGCCGAAGGCGAAGGCCTGAAGGTCATGACCGTCGCCGAGGCCGCCGCCTGGGCCGACCTGATCATGATCCTGGCTCCGGACGAGCATCAGGCCGCGATCTACAAGAACGAGATCGCCCCCAACATCCGTGACGGCGCCGCCCTGCTGTTCGCCCACGGCCTGAACGTCCACTTCGGCCTGATCGAGCCGAAGGACACCATCGACGTCCTGATGGTCGCGCCGAAGGGCCCGGGTCACACCGTGCGCGGCGAGTACCAGAAGGGCGGCGGCGTGCCCTGCCTGATCGCGGTGCACCACAACGCCACCGGCAACGCCCACGACCTCGGCCTGGCCTATGCCTCGGCCATCGGCGGCGGTCGCTCGGGCATCATCGAGACCAACTTCCGCGAAGAGTGCGAGACCGACCTGTTCGGCGAACAGGCCGTCCTGTGCGGCGGCACCGTCGAGCTGGTCCGCGCCGGCTTCGAAGTGCTGGTGGAAGCCGGCTACGCGCCGGAAATGGCCTATTTCGAGTGCCTGCACGAGCTGAAGCTGATCGTCGACCTCATGTACGAAGGCGGCATCGCCAACATGAACTACTCGATCTCGAACACGGCCGAGTACGGCGAGTACGTCACCGGTCCGCGCATCATCACGCCGGAAACCAAGGCCGAGATGAAGCGCGTGCTGGAAGACATCCAGTCGGGCAAGTTCGTGCGCGACTTCATGCTGGAAAACGCCGTGGGCCAGCCCTCGTTCAAGGCCACGCGTCGCCGTGCGGCCGAGCACCAGATCGAGGAAGTCGGCGGCCGCCTGCGCGACATGATGCCCTGGATCGCCAAGAACAAGCTGGTCGACCAGGCCAAGAACTAATCTAAGGTCTACCCACTAAATCCCACGAAGCCCTCGGCCCTCCCAAGGCCGGGGGCTTTTCGTTTGTGGCTTGCGTGGCGAGGCCGCGCGCGGAAAGGTCAGTCCCAGGTCCCGTTCGGGGACGCGAGGGAAGAACACCCCATGAAACGCCTGCTCGCCGCCGTGATCGCCGGCGCCGCTCTGACGGCCGCCGCCGCCCCCGCCTTCGCCGCCGAGGTCGCCTATAAGCTCGACACGGCCCACACCGAGACCAGTTTCTCGATTGACCGCTTCGGGTTTACCTCGATCCTCGGGATCTTCGCCAAGTCCGAAGGCACGATCTGGCTGGACGAAGCCGCCCCCGAGAAGTCGCGAGTCGAGGCCACAGTGTCCGTCGACAGCCTGCTGACCGCCAATCCGACCCGTGACGAGCACATCAAGGGCGAGCGCTGGCTGAACGCCGCCAAGAGCCCGGACATGACCTTCAAGTCGACCAAGGTCGTCAAGACCGGCTCCGACACGGCCAAGGTCACGGGCGACATGACGATCATGGGCGTGACCCAGCCGGTCACCCTGGACGTCAAGCTCAACAAGATCGGCACGGGGCCGATGGGGCCGAAGAAGATGGCCGGTTTCACCATCACGGGCTCGATCAGCCGCAAGGCCTTCGGCAGCGCCGGCGGCGCGGGCGCGATCGGCGACACCGTCGCGATCCGCATCGAGACGCTGGCGGTGGCGCAATAATACCGTGTGGGGTAGCGCGAGCTACCCCAGCACGAACACCGGCCCCCATGCCACCTCATAGCGGTGGTCGCCCGTCGACAGGTGCGGGCGCAGTTGCCAGGCGCCTGGGGCCAACACGCTTTCCGGACGGCCCTCGACATAGGTCGTGGTCAGGATCTCGCCGCCGGGCTCGGACACCGAGAACTGCTGGATAGCGGGCGCCGCGTGCGACAGGGCCGCGGCGATGGTGTCGGCCGAGGCCACCCGCAGCGGCGCGGGGGCGGCCAGGCGCGCGGCGACCTCGGCATAGGCACCGACGGCGATGACCCGCTGGCCCTGGCGATAGACGCCGTAGCCGACATGGGTGAAGCCTGGGGCCACCAGGTTGGCGCGGTGGCCGGGGCTGGTGCGCCACTGCTCCATGATCTGTTCGGGTCGCACGGTGGTGGAAACATTGCGGCGCATGGCGATGTTTTCGCCCGGCGCGCCCACCAGGTCGCGGGCCAGCAGGCCGACCCGGCCAGCCGGGGAATAGCCCTCGCGCGTCATGTGGTCGAAGTCGCCGGTCACGGCCATGTCGGCCGCGTGGGCCCGGGCGGCCAGGGCTAGGCCCTTGTCCCAGGCGAGCGCGCGCGGCCCCTGGCGGTCGCGAAAGATGTTGTTGAGGTCGAACAGGGTCTGCTCGAAGTCTGCGTCGAAATCGCCGCCCTCGGGCGGATCTGCCAGAAGGCCCCGCAGGCGGCGGTCATAGGCGATCCACGGTTGGGGCGATGCGGCGAATCCAGACGTGGCGAAAAGCGGCGCGGCGGCCAGGGCCAGGCCGCCCGTCAACAAGGTTCTACGCGCGATCGACGCCATTGAATCTCCGACATACATTGACAGCGAGGGTCCGGGACCAGACCTAAGAGGGTATGCGCCCAGTCCGTTCCCTTTGGCTCGCCGGCCCTGAACTCTGGCTCCCCGACAGCGACGTCCAGGCGGCGCGTCAGCGCGCCCTGTGCCTGGAGTCCGGCCTGGAGGCCATTGTTCCCACCCGTCTGCCGCCCGGCGAGGGCGGCGACGAGATGGCGGCCCGTGAATTCTATGCCGCCCGCATGGCGCAATTACGCCAGGCCGATGCGGCCGTGGTCAATCTGACGCCGTTCCGCGGGCCGTCGGCCGACACGGCGACGGTGTTCGAAGCCGGCGTCCTGGCGGGCCTGGGCCGGCCGATCTTCGCCTATCTGAACGTCACCAGCGAGATCCAGGCCGAGTATGTCGCCCGGGTCGACACCTTGCTGGGCGCGACCCTGGACGAGACGCGAATCTGGCGTGACGGCGACGGCTGCGTGATCGAGGACAACGGCCTGCCCGAGACGATCATGCTATGGGGCGAGGCCCGGCGGCTGTTCGTGATCGTCACCCAGGATCCGCTGCGCGACCTGACGGGCCTGGAGCTTTGTCTCGAAGCCCTCGCGCTCTACGCGGAGTAGGCGAGCTCACCACCCCAACGCCGCTTCCCCGCGCAGAATCGCTTCGGCCTCGGGCGAGTGCTTGCCGCCCTCGCGGTCGTGCAGGACGAGCGGCGGCAGCAGGACGAGCGGCGCCTTGCCCGTCTTGATGGCCCGCAAGACCACCCGCTTGGCCGGGGCGTCGGCGAAGGGGGCGATCGGGCGAATCCTGAATGAACCTGCCTTGGGGGCCAGCTGTTCGAGAAGGTCGGCCAAGCGGTCGGCGCGGTGGATGATAGTGATCGTCCCGCCCTCGCGCACGGCCTTCAGGCAAAAGCCGGTCCAGGCGGCCAGACCGCCGTCGGCCATCCAGGCGCCGCTCTTGGCCGGGGCAGGGGCGCGCAAGGCGGTGGGGTCGTCGAAAAACGGGGGATTGGTCATCACAGCGTCGAAGACCGGCAGGGCCAGGGCGCGGAAACCTGCCTCGACATCGCCCTCCGCCACGCTGACGCGACCATCGAGGCCGTTGAGCGCGGCGTTGCCGGCGGCCAGGGCGGCGGCGGTGGAATCACGCTCCACGCCTTGGAAGATCGTCTCCGGCCGGCGAGTCGCCGCCGCCAGCAAAGCCCCGCCGACCCCACAGCCGGGCTCGATCACGCGTTGGCCGGGCATGGCGTCGCAGGCGGCCGCCAGCAGGGCCGCGTCCATGCCAGCCCTGTATCCGTCGGGCCTCTGACGCAGCCGCACGCGGCCGCCCAGAACCCGATCCTCTGTCACCTGCTGATCGTCCAATGCTTTCTAGGCCTTGTGCTCGCCTTGACCCTGACCTATCCCGCCACCATTGTCCCTCGCAACGGTTCATCCCACGGCCGGCGTTCGCCGGCCGAATTGAATGGCAAGGGGGGAAGCCGCAAGGAGACTATGGTTTTGGACGTAGCGACAGCGACCCTCACCCGGAAGTCGGGTTCGGTGGATCGTCTCGTGCGCCTCGCCGAGGCCGACATGAAGGGCGTCAACGCCCTGATCACCGATCGCATGCAGAGCGACGTGCCGATCATCCCGGCCCTGGCCGAGCACCTGATCGCCGCCGGCGGCAAGCGCCTGCGCCCGCTGCTGACCGTCGCCGCCGCGCGTCTAGCCGAATCCGACAACGACCACTGCCTGAAGCTGGCCGCGGCCGTCGAGTTCATCCACACCGCCACCCTGCTGCACGACGACGTGGTCGACGGCAGCCAGCTGCGTCGCGGCAAGGTCGCCGCGCACCTGATCTGGGGCGCGGCCCAGAGCGTGCTGGTCGGCGACTTCCTGTTCGCCCGCGCCTTCGAGCTGATGGTCGAAACCAACTCGATGAAAGCGCTCGAGATCCTGGCTCGCGCCAGCCGCGTCATCGCCGAGGGCGAGGTGCTGCAGCTGATGCGCAGCCACGACCTGAACCTGTCGCAGGCGGTCTATCTTGAGATCATCCAGGCCAAGACCGCCGAGCTGTTCGCCGCGGCCTCCGAGGCCGGCGCGGTTTCGGCCGGCGTCGACGCCGCCAAGACCGACGCCCTGAAGGCCTATGGCCTGAACCTCGGCCTGGCCTTCCAACTGGTTGACGACGCCCTGGACTACGGCGGCACCACCGAGACGCTGGGCAAGAACGCCGGCGACGACTTCCGCGAAGGCAAGGCGACCCTGCCGCTGTTGCTGGCCATCGCCCGCTCTGGTCCTCGCGAGGCCGAGTTCTGGGAGCGCGCCATAGGTCGTCGCGAGCAGACCGAAGCCGACTTCCGCCGCGCCCGCGAGCTGATTGTCGGCTCGGGCGCTCTGGACGCCACGCTCGACTTGGCCGCCGACTATGCCGACAAGGCCAAGGCGGCGCTGGCGATCTTCCCGGCCAATGACTGGCGCGAGGCGCTGGAAGACCTGGCCGATTTCGCGGTCAGTCGCAGGGCCTGATGTTCAAGCGGAAGTCACCCTCCTACGGCGGACTTCCTCCCGCGCGGCCCGGCGAGCCCCTGCCGCGCCTGCAGACCATCGTCGCGACATCGCCGGAAAATCCCGGCGGCGATCCAAACATCCGGCCGCATGAGGCCGGCGAGGTCGCCGGCAAGGTGATTGGCGGCGGTCTGGGCTTGCTGGTCGGCGCCGTGCTGATCATCCTGATGCTGGGCCCGATCCTGTGGGTCCCGTTATGGGCGGGACTGCGGGTCGCGCGACTCGCGCCCGACCCCCTGTGGGCTTGGCTGGCGGGCCTGGCCGTGGGCTTGCTGGCCGCGCTCGCCCAGGCTTGGCTGCTGATCCAGCGTAGCCCGATTGTGCGCTACCCGGTCGTGGCCCTGTTCGCACTGATCTGGGTCGGCGGCCTGTGGCTGGAATTCACCTCGCCGCGCCATGACTGGATCACCACCGCGCCGGCCCTGCATATGCCGGGGACCTGGAGCTGGGTGCTGATCGGCGTCGGAACCGTGCTCTATGCCGGCATCTACCTCCTGACGCTCAGCCGCTTCGGCAAGGGGCGCTGGGCGCGCAAATGGCAGTTGATCAAGTCCTAGCCCTGAGGTGAATTCGCCGTAACGCCCTTCACAGGAGGGGCGGGCGGGGCCACGTCTATGGTCTGGGCGCTTCGCCTTCTTGGGGACTTTTGGACGTGATTCGTTTCATCCTGAATGTGCTGTGGTTCTTCTTCGGCGGTTTGGTCACCGGCCTGGGCTGGTTGCTGGCCGGCGTCCTCTTGGCGATCACAATTGTCGGGCTACCTTATGCCGGCGCCGCCTTCCGGATCGCGGGCTTCGCCTTCTGGCCGTTCGGCAAGGAAATCGTCCACCGCGAGGTCGGGCTGGCGTCGGGCCCGCTGGGCGTGGTGCTGAACGTGATCTGGTTCGTCCTGGCCGGATGGTGGCTGGCCCTGGGCCACGTGTTGGTCGCCGCCGCCGAGGCGATCACGATCATCGGCATCCCGTTCGCGATCAAGGACCTGCAACTGGCCTACATCGCCCTGGCGCCGATCGGCCGGGACGTGGTGCGGGTCGACTAGAAACCGGTGAACAGGCGGTCGAGCGCGCGGCGGATGGCGTCCTCGTGCTCGACCAAGCTGCCGACCTTCTTGTGCAGCAACGACGAATTCAAGGCGACGAGCTCCGGGATGGAAAGGATCAGATCCTGGCCATCCCTCTCGACCTCCACCGTCAGTCGCGTGAGGAGCGGGAAGGCTTCACGGCGATAAAGCGGGGCGACCACCGCCGTGGGTAACTCGCCGGCATGGTGCGATTGTAAGACGACCACGAACGGGGCCTCGTCACGGCTTCGAAGCGATGGGTTGGCGAAGACGTCGAACTGACGGATCACCACGTCCGGAGGTCGTCCCCGAATGCGCCGCGACGCTGGATCCGTTCGTTGTAGGCTTTGATCGCCTCGGCGTTCTCTTCAGCCCATCGCCGCGCCCGCTCCTCGGCTCCTGCAGGATCCACCTTCTGAAGGTGCAACCGCAGCTGCGTCTCGCTCAGGCCGGAGACGGAGAGGCCCAGCCGCTTGGCCTGGGCCAGCAGCTCGGGGTCGATGCCGAGGTCGAGTTCGGGCGCGTCCATTGGCGGAGCATAACGCGGTTTAGGCCGACGGGAAATCAGACGGTCGCGCGTCGGCGGAATGGCCAGTCGATCACCCCCGCCGCCCATAGCGGCGCCCAGATGAACAGCGGTTGCAGGATCAACAGACGCGGCCCGTGGTACCACCACGAACTCGGCAGCGGCGGGACCGCGACGCCGCTCAGCGCGTGCCAGATATTGGCCGGCCAGACGCAGGCGGCGTAGAGCGCCAGCATGATCGCGGCCAGTCGCCGGGTCTTCGGGATCAACAGCCCGATCGCCCCGGCGATCTCGCAGAGCCCGGTGAAGATCACCACCTCACGCGCATACGGGATGCCCGGCGGCATGATCGCCAGAAAGCCATGCGGCGCGACCACGTGCACGACGCCGAACGGCGCGTAGACGGCCGCGAGTAACAGGCGAAGGAGGCTACGGGCGTGGGGCATCGTCGGAGCCAACGCTCCGTCGCAGCACATGGGTCCATGGACCCGTCGCGTCGGGGACGAAACCCTGCGCTTCCCAGAACGGTCCGGCGGCCGGCGAGGCGGCGGCGTTGACGGTCAGCAGGCCGATGCTGTCGAAGCCCTCGTGGATCAGGGCCGAGGCGAGGGCGGTCGCCACGCCGCGGCGGCGCATCGCTGGGCGGACGTAGAAGCGGCGCAGGCGGCGCGCCGGCTTGGGAGCGGCGGGTTCGACACTGAGCGCGCCGATCCCCGCCAGCGCTCCGGCCTGGAACGCGGCGAGGATGGCCTCGCCGTCGTCCTGGAAGCGTGCGCCCTTCACCCAGCCGACCGCCAGCAGGGCCATGTTGCGCACGCCTTCGCTGGAGGCCTCGGCGACCATGTCGTCGAAGCCGTCCGGCAGCTCGTCGAAGAGGCGAACGAGCTGGAGCAAGTCAGGCTCAGCCCGGCGAGACCATGTTTTCCGGGCGGACGTACTGGTCGAACTCTTCGTTCGTCAGGTAGCCGCCGCCGACGGCTTCCTCGCGCAGGGTGGTGCCGTTCTTATGGGCCGTCTTGGCGATCTTGGCGCAGATGTCATAGCCGAGGCGGCCGTTCAGGGCCGTAACCAGCATCAGGCTGTTCTCGACGCCCTTCTTGATGTTGTCGACGCGCGGCTCGATGCCGACCACGCAGTTGTCGGTGAAGCTGATCGCCGCGTCGGCCAGCAGGCGGACCGATTGCAGGAAGTTGTAGGCCATTACCGGGTTGTAGACGTTCAGCTCGAAGTGGCCCTGGCTGCCGGCGAAGGTCAGGGCGGCGTTGTTGCCGAACACCTGCACGCAGACCTGGGTGAGGGCCTCGCACTGGGTCGGGTTGACCTTGCCCGGCATGATCGACGAGCCCGGCTCGTTTTCCGGCAGCGAAAGCTCGCCGAGGCCGGCGCGCGGGCCCGAGCCCAGGAAGCGGATGTCGTTGGCGATCTTGAACAGGCTGGCGGCGACCGTGTTGATGGCGCCGTGGCTGAACACCATGGCGTCGTGGGCGGCCAGGGCCTCGAACTTGTTCGGGGCCGTCGTGAACTCCAGGCCGGTGATCGCGGCGATGGCCTCGGCCACGCCTTCCGCGAAACCGATGGGGGCGTTCAGGCCGGTGCCGACGGCGGTGCCGCCTTGAGCCAGCTGCATCAGCTTGGGCAGGGTGCTCTCGATGCGCTCGATGCCGTTGGCGACCTGTTGGGTGTAGCCGCCGAACTCCTGGCCAAGCGTCAGGGGCGTGGCGTCCTGGGTGTGGGTGCGGCCGATCTTGATGATGCCGGCCCAGGCCTTGGTCTTGGCTTCCAGGGCGGCGTGAAGATGCTTCAGGGCCGGCAGCAGGTCGTGGACGATCTGTTCGGCGCAGGCCACGTGCATCGCCGTCGGATAGGTGTCGTTCGACGACTGGCTCATATTGACGTGGTCGTTCGGGTGGACGGGCTTCTTGCTGCCCATCTCGCCGCCCAGCATCTCGATCGCGCGGTTGCTGATCACCTCGTTGGCGTTCATGTTCGACTGGGTGCCCGAGCCGGTCTGCCAGACGACCAGCGGGAAGTGATCGTTCAGCTTGCCGTCGATCACCTCGTTGGCGGCCGCGATGATCGTCTCGGCGATCTTAGCGTCCAGCTTGCCCAGCTTCAGGTTGGTCTCGGCGGCGGCGCGCTTGACGATGCCCAAAGCGCGAACGACCGGCAGGGGCTGCTTCTCCCAGCCGATCTTGAAGTTGCCCAGGCTGCGCTGAGCTTGCGCGCCCCAATAGCGGTCGGCGGCGACTTCGATCGGGCCAAAGGTGTCGGTCTCGATGCGCGTGGCGGTCATGCGGCGATCTCCGGAAAAACGGTCGAGCGCGGTCTAGACCCTGGGGAGAAGGTTCGCAACGTGTGGCGCCGCACAACGCCGTTCGTTATGCTCAAGCCAGCCAGGAGAAGCCCATGCTTGTCGCCACCACCAACGATCTCGTCGGCTATCGCATTGTCGAGCACCTGGGGCTGGTCAGGGGCGTGACCGTCCGCTCGCGCAGCGTGATCGGCAATATCGGCGGCTCGATCCAGTCGATCTTCGGCGGCAACCTGTCGATCTATACCAGCCTGGCCGAGACGGCCCGGCAGGAAGCCTATGACCTCCTCGTCCAGCACGCCCGCGAGGTCGGCGCCAACGCCATCCTGGCCATGCGCTACGACGCCAACGAGATCATGGAAGGCATCACCGAGGTCCTCGCCTACGGCACGGCCGTGCGGGTCGAGGCGCTGTAGGTGGCGGCTTTCGTCGCGTTTCCTCAGTCGGTCAACACCGGCAAGCGCAAGGTGCTGAAGGAAGACCTGCTGGGCATCGCCAAGGACGTCGGCTTCAAGGAGACCAAGACCTATCTGGCCAGCGGCAACCTGCTGCTGTGGGGCGACCATGTCGGCGGCGAGGCCCTGGAGCGTCAGCTCGAGGACGCCCTGGAGGCCCGCATCGGCCTGCGCACCGACTTCATGGTCCGGGCGCCGGGGGACCTGCGGGCAATCGTCGACGGCAACCCGTTCAAGGCCGAAGCCGAGGACCATCCCAGCCACGTGATCGTCAATTTCCTCAAGGTTCCGCTGCCGGCCGGCGACGAGGAGATCCTGCGCGCGGCCAATACAGGGCCCGAACGGTTCGCGGTCGCGGCGCGCGAGCTCTACATCGACTTTCCGATCAGCATCGCCGACTCGCTGCTGGATCGGGATTGGAAGAAGACCAAGCGCAATCCGGTCGGCACGACACGGAACTGGAACACCGTGCTGAAGCTGGCCGAGCTGATCGGCGGCTAGGCGCCGGGCGTGGAGGACGCGTCCGATCCTTATCCGGCTTCCCTTGCCGGCGCGGTTCTGGTTCTTGGCCTGATCACCGTGATCCTGATCCCGTCGCACCGCGTGGGATCCACCTGAGGCTCTGATTTGCTCGACGACGACTGGACCCACCACGGCAAGGTCCGCGCCCGCGAGGCGGGGGGCGAGTTGACCATCGTGGTCGACGGACTGACCACCCAGGGCAAGTATTACAAGCCGCTGATCTACGAGTTCTTCCGCAAGTCCTGGCGCGGTTCACGGCCGGCCTGGGGCGAGTTCAGCGTCGAGATCGGCATGGAATATCTGGGCGAGCCGCCGTGGATGGACCTAGACAACCTGGCCAAGGCCTTGCTGGACGCCATCAAGGGCTATGCCTTCCACGACGACGCCCAGGTCGCCCGGCTGCTGGTCGAACGGCGTCCGGGCGAGCGCGAGCGGATCATCATTCAAGTGCGTAAGCTGAACTCAAGCCTTATGCGGCGCACGCTCGAAGACTGACGCGGCCACGGCCACGTACAGCACCACCAGAAACGCGCCATAGCGGCCGACGCTCACCGGATCGCCTGCCGGCATCACCTCTGCATAGCGCGAAACTACCAGGCCTCCAGCGACGAGGCCGGGCGTCGAGAACAGGATCATCGCGAACAGACGGCGGCGGCGCGGCGTGTGCGTCAGCCGCGCGACCGCCTGGAAGGTGAACGTCGCGGCGGCGGCCGCCGCGAACGCATTGATCGCATAGAACCAGAAGGCGCTTTCCAGAAGCCCCCCACCGAAAGCGGCATAGAACAGGGTGGCCGCCGACCAGGCCGCGAGCCCCGCTCCCCCAAACGCCAGACCGTCCAGTTTTGACACGTCGCGTCTCCCTCGCTCGTCTTCTGGAACGCTGATCTGCAAGGCAGGCGCCTGGAACGAGACGGGGGAGGGGGCCGTGACGGGAGGATCAGCTCTTGGGCAGCAGGTAACCCCACAGGCCCAAGAGCACGCTGAGCAGAATGAACAGCAGGGCGGTGAAGGTGAAGGCAAGCTTGCGGCTGCTGCTCCAGCTGTCGACCCGGCGGCCGCCACGCCAGACCATCGGCAGGACGCCCAGGGTCATCACGCTAAGAGCGGCGGCGACCAGGGCGCAGGCCGAACCGCTGAGCAGCCAGCCCGAGGGCCAGCCGAAGAAGACCGCGGTCTGGTCCGAGGCCTTGGCCGCGAACACGCCCATGCAGCCGGCCGAGATCAGCCACAGCACCGCCTGCATGGTCTGCATCTGGGCGGCGCGCGCCTGGACCGGGGTCTGGCGGGCCTCGCGGCGGTTGCGGAACAGGACGCCCAGGATGGTGGCGACGCTGGCGAAACCCGCGATGATCGCCGTCCAGCTCAACAGGCCAGCCGAACGGAAGAAGCTGATCCGATCATAGGTCGATAGGCCCCGCGCGGCGTAGAAGCGCGAAGGCCGGTCGCCATTGGCGTCGAACACCAGCATCAGCGGCCCGTCGACGGCCTTGAACACGCCGGGGCGGCCCGTACCGTTATAGAGGCTGCTGACGCCGCCCTCGGTCACGGTCAGGCGGCCGTCGGCGGTGGCGCGGACATTGGCGCGGCCGATGATGCGGTTGGTGAAGCCCTCCAGGCCGCCATAGGCGCGGCGTGTGGTCAGGTAGTCGCCCTCATAGGCCTTGGCCTGCTCGTAGCTGATGGCGCTGTCGGCCGGAACGGCCGGGGCAGGGGCGTAGAAATGCTCGACGATCGTCGCGGGCAGGGTGGCGGGCAGGTTCGCGCCGCTGTCGGTATTGACCGAGACGAAGATGCCCAGGCCCAGGTCCGGCACGATCACCATGTTGGAATAGAAGTAGAGCGTTGCGCCCTGGTGGCCGTAGCTGCGGCGATTGCCGGGCATCGGGTTGTCCTGGAAGCCGGCGTTCCAGCCGGCCGCTTCCGGCGCGGGACGGTACATCGGCGTGCGGAAGGCCTGTGCGGTCTTGGGCGAGAAGATGGTCTTGCCGTCGATCACGCCGCTGTTCAGCAGCAGGGTCATGTAGCGCGCCATGTCGCCGGCCGTGCTCGAAGCCGAAGCGGCGGGCGCCACCTGACCCATGAACTCGCGCGGCTGGGTCTTCCAGCCCATCGGCGTCCACGAGAAGCCGTCCGAAAGATCGGCGGCCAGGGTCTCGTTCATCGGCGCGGGCAGGCCGTCTCGCCACGGACGAGCCTCGCGGAAGGTCGTGTGGTTCATGCCGGCCGGCAGGATGATCTCCTCGCTGACCAGCTGCTCGTAAGGCTTGCCCGTGACGTTAGCGACAGCAGCGCCGGCCAGGGCCGCGCCATAGTTGGAATAGCTGGGCAGCAGGCCCGGTTCGCGCACCCGGCGCGGACGCTCCTGGCGCAGATAGTCCGCCAGGGTGCGGACCCGGCGGGGGTCGCGCTCGAAGAGCTGGCCCAAGGCCCGATCCTCGAACCCGCCGGTGTGGGTCATCAGGTCGCGCAGGCGCACCTGGGTCTTCTTGCCCTGGTCCTTCAGCTGCAGCGGCTCGGGCAGATAGAGGTTTACCGGACCGTCGAGGCGCATGTGGCCGGCCTCGATCTCGTTCATCAGGGTGATCCAGGTGAACGTCTTGGAGATCGAGGCGACGCGGAACAGGGTCTTGTCGGGATCGACCGGCTTGCGCTGGCCCAGGTTCGAGAAGCCATAGCCCTTCTTCAGCACCACCTGGCCGTTCTGCACGACCGACAGGGTGACGCCGGCGATGTGGTCGCGGCTCATGGCGCGGCGGACGACGCCGTCGACAAAGGCTTCCAGCTCCGGCGTCGACATCGGTGCGCCGACGGTCGGCGCCGGGATGGCGAGGGCTGCTGGAGCCGGCGTCGCTACGGCGGCGGCGGTCGGTGTCGCGACAAGGGGAGGCGGCGTCACCGCCCTCACGGCTGGGCGGGGCCGAACCCGGCGCGGACGCAGGCTGTTATAGGGGCGAGGGGCGGAATTCAGCGTCGGCTCGCTCGCGGCGGGAGGCGGCGACGCGTCCTGCGCCTGCGCCTCCGATGCCGTGATCGACCATAGTGCGATGAAGGCCGCCGCAAGGGCGGCTGCGGGCGATACGCGCGACGTCAACGATGTCCCCTGGGTAAAGCGGAAGAACCCCAAGAGCCTGTCGTCATCAGATGAGTCCATCTGACGACGACAGGCTCGAAATCTAACATTTAGAGCACGATGGCCGCCGAAACCGGCAGCCACTTTCGGCTATCATGCTCTAGGGGTGGTGTAACGTGCTGGGCGCGAGGGTCAAACCCGATAACCGGTCAATCCAGTTTGGTTTTCCGATGGAAAGCGTAGAGCGGCAGCATCGGTCGCAGGGCGGGGCCGATCCACACCTGAGGCTCGGAGGCCGGTTCGGCCCCCGTCTCCTTCTCGCGGCGCGCCACGCAGGCCTGAACGTCCGCGCCCAGGGCCGCGAAGTCGTGCGCGCTGGGCGCCGCCGCCAGGAAGCAGTCGTCGAAATAGGGGTATTTGTCGTCCTCGCCGCAGCCGAACGAGGCGCGGTCGGGCCGAGCGGCGGTCAGGATCAGGCGGTTGGCTTTCTGCAGCGGTGGGATGAAGACGCCCGAAAAACAGGCGGAAATCACCACCACGCTGGGCCGGCTGGGACAGGCGTCGTCCAGCAGGGTGGCCAGCAACGGGGGGCGCAGCATCTGCTGACCCAGAATCACGCCCTCCGGATCGCCGTGGGTGCTGATGTAGAACAGGCATCCTGCGGAGGTTGTCGCAGCCTGGGCCTTGAGGGCGTTGTAGATGGTCCGGGCTTCAGACTTGCTGGGGGCGTCCTTTGGATAGCGCTCGGGGCGCACCGAGAACTGCCGGATCGCGGCCTTGTCGAAACCCAGTTCTACCAGCGCCTTTGAGACGTCGCGGCGGGCGTTGTCGAAGGCCTCGGTCGGGCCGCCGGAATGGGCGTGGAAATCGCCGGCCACCACGACCGCGCTCCAGTTGGCGAACGTTCCTGCGGGTTTGAGCGCCTGGGCGGCGACCGGTGCGGACGAAAGCTGCGCGAGCAGGAAAGCCAGAAGTCCGATGACCGCCGCCGTCCCCCGCATGGTTCCGTCCTCTACTTCTTCTTGAAGTTGGCGAAGGGCGTTGGAATGGCCGTGCCCGTGGATTTGGCCAACAGCCGCCGCTCCGCGTCGTAGAGCTCGCCTTCCATGAAGCAGACGGTCCGCCCCCATTTGACCACGCGGCCGACGCCCCGCAGCGATCCAGGCATGGCTGGGCGCAGGAAGCTGGTCTTCATCTCCAGGGTCGGTACGACGTGGCTCATGCCCGAGGTGATCATGCCGGCGACGGACATGCACTCGTCCAGCATGGCGCAGACGAAGCCGCCCTGGATCTGCCCCATCGGATTGCACAGCAGCTCGGCGCGCGCCGTGAAGCCGACCTCGACCTCGCGATCGGCCTGGCGCACGGCGAGGAGGTCGAAGCCGAGGGTTTGGGATCCGGTGGGCGCGTTCTTGGACGCGCGGAAGCGCGCGAGGATCGCCTCGTCCGTCAGGGTCTGCGGAGCGTCCGAGGCGATGTCGCTCATTTCTTCCGGAACTGGTCGAGGGAGACGATCTTGGGACCCTCTTCGCCGGTCGGAGCCGAGGTCTTGTCTTCGGCCTCGGGTTCGGGCTCCGGTTCGTCCTCGATCACTTCGGGGGCGGAGAACTGCAGGGCGAACTGCACCGACGGGTCGTAGAATCGCGTGAGCGCCGCATAGGGCACCGACAGGCGCTTGGGCTGGCCGCCGAACTTCAGGGTCACCGAGAAGAAGGTCTCGCCGGGGGCGAGGTCCCAGTACTGATGCTGCAGGACGATGGTCATCTCGTCCGGGTACTTGCCCAGCAGGTCCTGCGGGCCCGAGACGCCGGCCGCCTTGGTCTTGAACGTGATGTACAGATGATGCGGCTCGGGCAGGCCGCCCGGCGCGGCCGCCTTCTTCAAGGCCGCCTTGACCACGCCGCGCAGGGCGTCCTGGGCCATGGCCTCGTACTGCATGAGGTCTTCGGGCGGATTGGTCTGAGACATGCGCGGGTTGGGTACTTCGAACTGAAAACGAAGTTCGGAACCTAGCGCGTCAAAGGCTTCGCGCAAAGCGGGCGCCTGCGGATTCCTCCAGAGCGCAATCGATGTCATTTATAGCGATGTCGTGGAAAGTGGAGGGATTCTGTTGGCAGGCTCCCTCCGGGCCCCGCCTAGGGATCTGAACCCCTAGGACTTAAGAGGCGAATTCACCTGCACCGCATTACGCGGCGACGGCGAACTCTTCAGCGAAGTTATCGTTCGCATTTAGAAAAATGACCCGAAACGGTGGATCAAGCCGAGAGAAAGCATACACCTTTACACGTCTGTCGATGCTGATCGGCCCCATGCAGTCCCATGATAACTTGGGAGAGATTGGTGGAGCCGCCGGGAATCGCACCCGGGTCCAGTCCGCTTATTACGTGCGCGTTTATCCCCATAGTCCGACCGAGGTCGGACAGTTCCAATATAGGGGGTTCGACCCGCCAAGGGAAGGGCGGGGACAAGCTGTCCCCAGGCTTAGGCGGTTCCCAGGCTCAGGCGACCGTCCACCAGCGTGCCGCTGATGACCGCGCCGCGGTCCTCGAACAGTTTCAGTCGCTCGCCGACCAGCACGTAGACGCCGGTGAAGACGTCGGCGAAGTCGGCGCGGGTCTCGATGAACCGCCCATCGGCGCGCAGTTCCAGCGAGATGTGGCCGTCGGGGGAAGTCCAGACGCCGGCAACGGGGATATGGGGAACGATGGCGGACATCATCATCGGGCGATGCTCCATGGTGAAGAGGAGGCCGGAGCGGCCGAAACGGTGGGAAGGGCGGCGGTCATGGCGGTCAGCGCGGCTGTCCCGCCCAGCAGGGCGGCGACGAACCAGCGCGGAGCCGCCATGCCGCGTCTGGGCGTGTAGCGTCGCAAGGCGCACCTGAATTTCGGGGGTTGCCGCGTTGGGAAGCGGAACGAGGCCACTATGGCGCACGGGTCCGTCCAGTCGGTAGATCGATGCTCCGACTTGATTGCACGAAAATCCAGAACCGAACGGCGTCGCGTGACGGAGGATCATGCAAGGCTTACAAATGGTCTCGTACAGGCAACGGGAATTCCATGAGTACGCGCGAGGCCCTGGCCGCTCTGATTGAACGATTCGCGCCGGACGAAGGTCCGGTCGACACCTGCTGCCCCAGGGTAAACCTTTACCGCGTGCACGCGCCCACCGAGCCCATGCACGCCGTGCACGACCCCTCGTTCTGCGTGTTGGCCCAGGGCCGCAAGCGCGTGCTGGTCGGCGACGCCATCCACGAATACGACGACCTGAACTTCTTCCTGTCGTCGATCGACGTGCCGGTGGCCGGTCAGGTGATCGAGGCCTCGCCAGAGAAGCCTTATCTGTCCTTCCGTGTCGTGCTGGACGCCAACCTGATCAGCGAGATGATCATGGAGTGCGGCCTGGCCGCGCGGCTGGACGCCGCCGCGCCGCTGGTCGGTGGCATGTCGGTCGGATCGATGACGCCGCAGCTGTTCGACGCCGCCTGCCGGATGGTCAGCCTGATGGACTGCCCCGAGGATGCGCCGACCCTGGCCCCGCTGATCGAGCGTGAGATGCTCTATCGCCTGCTGACCGGGCCGCAGGGGCCGCGGCTGGCCCAGATCGCGCGCCGCGACGGCCGCCTGCGCCAGGTCAACCGCGCCATTGGCTGGATCAAGCGCAACTTCGATCAGCCGTTCAGCATCGACGCCGTGGCCGACGAGGCCAGGATGAGCGCGTCGGCCCTGCACCAGCACTTCAAGGCGGTGACCTCGCTGTCGCCGCTCCAGTACCAGAAGCAGATCCGCCTGCAGGAAGCCCGTCGGCTGATCCTGGTCCAGCGCCTGGACGCGGCGACCGCCGGCCATACGGTCGGCTACGACAGTCCTTCGCAGTTCAGCCGGGAATATGCCCGCCTGTTCGGCGCGCCGCCGCTGCGGGACGTGGCGCGCTTGCGGGAGCAGCCGGAGCCGATGGCGGACGCCTAGCCCGATACGAGTATTCCAATACTCGGATAAATTCTCCATGGTTAGCTCACGCATGCTCCAGATCCTGCGGGAGCAAAATCGGGGAGATCTTGGAAATGTCAAAAATTGTTGCCGAATTCATCGGGACCTTCGCTCTGGTTCTATTTGGCTGCGGCGCGGCTGTTCTGGGCGCTGATCATGTTGGCCAGTTGGGCATCGCCCTGGCCTTTGGTTTCGCCATTATCGCCCTAGCCTACGGGATCGGTCCCGTCTCGGGCTGCCACGTCAATCCGGCCGTCAGCCTGGCGGCGTTCGTCGCCGGCCGCATGAGCGCCAAGGAGATGGGGCTGTACTGGATCGCCCAGTTCGCCGGCGCCCTGGCCGGCGCTGCCGTGCTGGCCTGCATCGCTGGCGGCACCGCTCACGGCCTGGGTCAGAACGGCTGGGGTCCCGGCTATCTGGGCGCCTATCCGCTGCAGGCGGCTTTCGTGTTCGAGGTGGTGATGACCGCGCTATTCGTGATCGTCATCCTGGGCGCCACCGGGGCCGACGCCGCGCCGGGCTTCGCTGGACTCGGCATCGGCATCGCCCTGGCGGTGATCCACATCGTCGGCATCCAGGTGACCGGCGTCTCGGTCAATCCGGCCCGGAGCTTCGGTCCCGCCGTCCTGGTTGGCGGTCAGGCGCTGGCCCAGCTGTGGCTGTTCTTTGTGGCGCCGGCGATCGGCGCGATCCTCGGCGCGCTGCTCTACCGCTTCAAGATCCTCAAGGTCGGCTGACGCCGTTTGGCGTCGCTTCGGGCGGTTCCTCCGAAGGCAGGGGAACCGCCGGCGGTTGCGGCCGGTTGCTTTCGCCGGCCGTTAGCCGGCCGCCCGAGGCTAAAAGGTCGTCATACGCTCGCCGCTGGGCCGAGAAGTCGGCGCCGCGCGGCAAGACCGCGTCGAAGCGCGGATCACGCCCCGCCGCCGCGCCGATAGCGGCCGACAAGATCGCGGCGACCGAGCCGACCTCGGCGTCGTCGCAAGCGCGGCGCAGATGGCGCGCCTGGCCCGGGACCACCAGGGTGACGTCCCAGGAGACGCCGTCCACGCACAGCGCCGACACCGCCCCGCCGCCATAGTCGACGATGACCGAGCGCGGCTGGCTCCAGACCGGATCGTCGAGCAAGGCCTTCAACGGCGCGATCTGGATGTCGGCGAGCTCGGCGTTGATGTCGACGCGGCGGCCGATCTCGGGGGTGCAGCAGCCCAGGCCCGCGCGGGCCTGCACGAAGGCCCGGCCGTCGCGACGCAGGGTGACGCGGACCACGGCCTGGCGCACGCCGCGCGCGGGGCGGGCCCAGACTTCCAGGATCAGCTCGCCCTTGTGGACGATCTGGCTCTGCAGCGGCTGCAGGCCCCAGAGGCGGTAGAGCAGGGGCGCGACGCCGTTGTCGATCGGAATAGGCTGTTCGTTCTTGCCGAGCCGGCGGTTGTGGAGCGGCTCGGCCTCGGGCGGCGGGCGGGGAATTTCGGGCGACCACCAGGCCGCCGGGTCGGCATAGGGCTTGGGCGGCGGCGCCTGCTGGACGGCGAGGGCGAGGCCCGCGATCAGTCCGGTCAGGCTCATCCGCCGTTCTCCGCGCTACATGCCTTCGACGCCCCGCTCGATGGAAAGGACGCCGGTGCGGGAAAGTTCCACGAGGCCCAGGGGGCGCATCAGGTCTAGGAACTTGTCGATCTTGGACGGCGCGCCCGAGATCTCGAACACGAAGCTTTCCAGCGTGGTGTCGACAGGCTTGGCGCGGAAGATCTCGGCGACGCGCAGGGCCTCTACGCGGTCCGCGCCTGAGCCGCGCACCTTGACCAGGGCCAGTTCGCGCTCGACGCCGTTGGGGTCGCGGGTCACGTCGTGCACGCGGCGAACGTTGACCACCTTGTTCAGCTGAGCCTCGATCTGGTCCAGCACTTGGCGCGTGCCGCGGGTCACCACGGTGATGCGGCTGGTGTGAGCCTTGCGATCGGTCTCGGCGACCGTGAGGCTCTCGATATTGTAGCCGCGCGCGGCGAACAGGCCGACCACGCGGTGCAGCACCCCAGGCTCGTTGTCGACGAGCAGGGCGAAGGTCGCGGTCTGCTCGGGCTCGCCCGTTGGGCTAAGGTCGTAGGCCGAGGCGGGGGCAGGTTGGATGTTGCTGGTCATGTGTCGTTTCTAACCCGTCCCGTACCTTAAACCAGCCCCGCGCCGGCCTCGCCGATGACGTTTCCGATATCCTCGACCTCGCCCATGATCATCTCGTTGTGGGCCTTGCCCGAGGGGATCATCGGCAGGCAATTCTCGTGCTTCTCGACGCGGCAGTCGAAGATCACCGCCTTGTCGCTGTTGATCATTTCCAGGATCTTGCCGTCCAGTTCGGCCGGGTCCGAGCAGCGGATGCCGTGGGCGCCATAGGCCTCGGCCAGCTTCACGAAGTCGGGCAGGCTGTCCGAATAGGAGTGGCTGTAGCGCTCGCCATGCAGCAGCTGCTGCCACTGGCGGACCATGCCCATCCACTCGTTGTTGAGGATGAAGATCTTGACCGGCAGGTCGAACTGGATCGCGGTCGACAGCTCCTGGATACACATCTGGATCGAGGCCTCGCCGGCGATGTCGACGACCAGGCTGTTCGGGTGGGCCAGCTGCACGCCCAAGGCGGCGGGCAGGCCGTAGCCCATGGTGCCCAAGCCGCCGGAGGTCATCCAGCGGTTCGGCTCCTCGAAGCGGAAGAACTGCGCGGCCCACATCTGGTGCTGGCCGACCTCGGTGGTGATGTAGACGTCCTTGTCCTTGGTCAGCTCGTACAGGCGCTGGATGGCGTACTGTGGCTTGATGACCGAGTCCGAGGTCCGGTACTTCAGGCAGTCGCGGGCGCGCCATTGGTCGATCTGGGTCCACCAGTCGGTCAGGGCGACCTTGTTCGGCTGCAGGTTCGCGGCCTTCCAGGCGGCGATCAGGTCTTCCAGCACAGAGCCCGCGTCGCCGACGATCGGCAACTCCACGCGGACGTTCTTGTTGATCGACGATGGGTCGATATCGATGTGGATCTTCTTCGATCCCGGCGAGAAGGCGTCCAGGCGCCCGGTGACCCGGTCGTCGAAGCGGGCGCCGACGCAGATCATGACATCGCAGTCGTGCATGGCGTTGTTGGCTTCGAACGTGCCGTGCATGCCCAACATGCCCAGCCAGGCCGGATCGGCGGCCGGGAAGGCGCCCAGGCCCATCAGGGTCGAGGTCACCGGCGCCCCGGTCAGGGCCTGGAATTCACGCAGGGCTTCACTGGCCTTGGGGCCGGCGTTTATGACGCCGCCGCCGGTGTAGAAGATCGGCCGACGGGCGCCGGCGATCAGCTTCACGGCCTCGGCGATGCGGCTGGCGTCGGCCTTGGTGCGCGGCGCGTAGGCGTGGCTGGACTTGACCTCGGTCGGGCCGAAATATTCGCCCTTGGCGAACTGGACGTCCTTGGGGATGTCGATCAGCACCGGACCCGGACGGCCGGTGGTGGCGATCTTGAAGGCCTCATGGATGATCTGCGGCAAGTCGCGGACGTCTTTGACCAGGTAGTTGTGCTTGGTGCACGAGCGGGTCATGCCGACCGTGTCGGCTTCCTGGAAGGCGTCGGTGCCGATCAGGTGGGTGGGGACCTGGCCGGTGATGACGACCATCGGGATCGAGTCCATCAGGGCGTCCATGATGCCTGTGATGGCGTTGGTCGCGCCCGGACCCGAGGTGACCAGCACGACACCGGGCTTGCCCGAGCTGCGCGCATAGCCTTCCGCCGCGTGGGTCGCGCCCTGCTCGTGGCGGACCAGGATGTGCTGCAGGCGCGGCTCATGGAACAGCGCGTCATAGATCGGCAGGACCGCGCCGCCAGGATAGCCGAACAGCACTTCGACGCCTTGATCCACGAGGCCGCGAACCACGATCTCGGCGCCGGTCAGGGCGCGCCCTTCTTGAGAAGAGATCGAGGTGTCGGCGGGAGCAGTGCTCTCGATGGTTTGATGGGCGGTCATGGGGCGGGTCCGAGTGGCGAAGGGGCGGGAAACTGAACTGGAGGGAAGCGGAAAAGAAAAAAGGTCCCGAAGGACCTTTGCGCGCGCGACCGAGCTACGACGTGACTTCAAGGTCACCCCGCGAACGGCCGCTCCATAAGTACGATCATGGTTTTGCGCACGAGTCTTGCTCCAAAGCTACGGAATGGGTCATGACATGCGCCCCTTAGAGCGTCAAGGCGCCCTTTGCCGCAACGTTCTGCCTTTCTTGATGGTGTGACCTTACCGGAGATTCACGTGACAGGGGCAGGTTTTCCCCCGCACGGTCGCGCTCCTGGAATGACGGAGTGCATCGGTGTTCGGACGGCGTGAATTTCTGGCCGGCGCCGCGGCGCTGGGGCTGGTCGAAAAGGCGAGCGCGAGCGTGCTGACGGGTGACGCGGCGGACCGGGCGGTCGACGCGTTCCTCAAGGTCCAGCCCTTTCAAGGCGTGGTGCTGATCGGCCGGACCGGTAAGCCGATCTACTCGCGGACCATCGGGTTCGCCGACATCGAGGCCAAGAAGCCGGCCGCTCTGGGCACGCCCTATGTCATCGCCTCGATCTCCAAATGGCTGACTTCGACGGCGCTGCTGCGCCTGGCCGAGGCGGGCAAGATCGATCTCGACGCGCCGATCACCCGATATCTGCCCGACTACCGGGCCGACACGGGCGCCAAGGTCACGCTGCGCTACCTGATGACCAATACCAGCGGCGTACCGAACGGCTTTTCGACCTGGACCAAGGCCAATCCGGATCCGGACCTGTTCAAGAAGACCTTTACGACCGCTCAGGCGGTGAAGCTATGGTGCTCGGGCGACCTAGCCTTCGAGCCGGGGGCCAAGTTCGACTACGTTCTGACCAACTGGGTGATCATCACCGCTATCATCGAGGCGGTGACGGGCAAGGCCTATGCCGACGCCATGACCGAGCTTGTGATCGGTCCGCTGGGCCTGACGCGCACCACGCCGGCCGACCCGGCTGACATCGCCATCTCGTACCGCACGCTGGAGCCGCTGGTCCGGCAATCCAATGAGCGCTTCCCATTCTTCGCGGCCAGCGGCGGCTATGTCAGCACCGCGGGCGACCTGCTGAAGGCCGCGCATGCGGTGCTCGACAGCGGGTTCCTGCCGCCAGCTCACAAGAAGGAACTGCTGGCGGTCGGCTGGCCGGATCAGGACTATGCGCTGGGCGGCCGGGTGAAGACCCTGTTCGCCGACGGCATGCCGCGCGTCTTCGCCTGGGAGACGGGCCGGGCGGCCGGCTACCGTTCTGTGCTGGGCCACCGCTTCGACGACCAGACCACCGTCGTGCTGCTGAACAATACCAGCATCAGCCAGAAGGCCATGGACGAGTTCGCCTACAGCCTGTTCGGAACGGTCTAGGCTTCCAGCGTTTCCAGGGTCTGGGTCAGGAACTCGAGCGCTGCGGCGGCGAAAGCCTGCATGTTGGCGGCGCGTTGGTCGCTGCCGGTTTCCAGCGTCGTGCTGACAGACACCTCTTCGCCCACCACGGCGAAACAGCAGTGGCCCGGCGCGTCGCCGTAGCGGTTGCCGTCAGGACCGGCCGCGCCGGTTTCCGACAGGGCCCAGGTCGCCTTCAGGTTCTTGCGGGCCACGCGGGCCAGCATCACCGCATAGTGTTCGCTGGCCGATCTCAGGCCGTCCATGGCCTTCTGGGGGATGTCCATCAGGGTCAGACGGGCGCGGGCGGTGTAGACGACGGCCCCGCCGATATAGAATTTCGAAGCCCCCGGCACCGCCAGCAGCGCCGCAGATATCAGGCCGCCGGCCGAGGACTCGGCGATGGCGATCGTCTCGCCCCGGGCGGTCAGAAGCGCGGCGACGCGTTCGGCGTGGACGTTGAGATCGGACATCCGGTTTCCTTCGTGCTGACGCCTCTCCATAGGGGCAACCGGCGAGCCTGCAAACATGTGCGAACAACAGCTCTCGCCAAGATTGAGCGAACATGCTCTGCATGGCCAAGCTCAACCTGGAGGCCGTTCGTGTTCCTGCAAGCCGCCACCCCGCCCGCCGCGACCGCGCCCGCCGATCCCCAGCCGCCTCAGCTGCAACGGCTGGCGCCGGTGTCCCAGAAAGCGCGGCAGCTATTGCTGGCCAAGGCGGGGCGGACCGAGGCGGTGGTTGTGCATCAGCAGATCTTTCTGCGCAGCGTGGTCAAGCCCGGCGCGTCGGTGGCGACGCCGGAGGGGGTATCCGTGTCGGCCATTCCCTGCGTCTGGACGGTCGAGGCCTATCTGCAGCGGGACATCTGCTTCTATTCGATCACCGGCCTGCTGGGCTGCACCGAGGCCATGACCAAGCCGCTGATGGCCAGTGAGCGGGGGCAGGCCGACCTGCCCGCCGGCGCGGCCTGCGAGGTTTCCGCCAAGCCGGTCGAGGCGGCCGAAGGCCGCGCGATCGCCGCCCTTGATCGCACCAAGGACCAGTTGTTCGACGAGGACTACAGGCTGGCGGTCAAGCCGCAACTGGTTGGGACGGGCGCCACCGTCAAGGAACGCTGATCCGTTCCCAGTCCGGCGTCTGGTTACGGAACCAGGTCAGCTGACGCTTGGCGTAGCGGCGGGTTTCCTGGCGAGCGGCGTCGAGGGCCTGTTCCAGCGTGGTTTCGCCTCGCAGATGGGCGGCGAACTCGCGATAGCCGACGGCCTTGAGGGCGGGGAGGGACGGGTCCAGGCCCCGCGTCTCCATGGCCCGCACCTCGTCCAGGGCTCCTTGCTCGACCATGGCCGACAGGCGCGCGTCGCAGCGGGCATAGAGTTCGGCGCGGGGCGGGTCGAGGACGCGGCCCTCCCACGCGCCCGGCTTGAGCGCCGGCTTGGTGTCGGTCTGCCACGAGGTCAGCGACTTTCCGGTAGCGATGGCCACGGCGTGGGCGCGGACCAGGCGCTGGCGGTCGCCGACCTCGATGCGCGCCTCCGCCTCGGGGTCGAGGGGTTTGAGGATCTCACGGAAGTCTTCCTCGCCCCGGGCGGCGTAGAGCAGGCCGGAGATCTCGCGCTGGGTCTCCGACACCGGCGGCACGTCGGCCAGGCCGTGGGTCAGGGCGCGGAAATAGAGGCCGGTGCCGCCGACCACGATCACTGGATTGCCGCGCGCCTCGATCTCGGCGATCGCCTTGGTCGCCGCCTCCAGCCAGCGGCCGACCGACCAGCCGACGGCGGCGTCGGCCACTTCGAACAGGTGATGCGGGACCTTGGCGCGCTCTTCGGGCGACGGGCCGGCGGTCAGGACGCGAAGGCCGGCATAGATCTGCATGGAGTCGGCGTTGACGATCTCCGCGCCCGTCCACTCGGCCAATTGCAGCGCATGGGCTGACTTGCCGCTTGCGGTCGGCCCCGCGATCAGCCAGATGCGGGGCGCGATGTCCGAACTCTCCACCATTCCGACCGTCCTCACCGTCGTGGGGGCCGACCCCGACGCATACGCACAAGCCGTGTCGCGCGTCGAAGCCAGGCTGTCCAGCCGTCGCGAGGACTTGGGGCCGCTGGCCGCCGACTTCTTCTTCGAAAGCGGCGACTTACCGGCGCTCAAGTCCGACCTGGCTGACCTGCCGGTCGACTACGCGATCCAGCCGGCCGAGAACCGCAGGAAGCGCCTTCTGATCGCCGACATGGACTCGACGATCATCAACGTCGAATGCCTGGACGAACTGGCCGACTTCGCCGGCGTCAAGGCGCAGGTCTCCGAGATCACCGAGCGCGCCATGCGCGGCGAGCTGGCCTTTGAGGGCGCTCTGCGCGAGCGGGTCGGCATGCTGAAGGGCCTGGGGGTCGAGGCGCTGCAGAGCTGCTACGACCAGCGGGTCCGGCTGAACCCCGGCGCCGAGATCCTGGTCCGCACCATGGCCCAGCACGGCGCGCGCTGCGCCCTGGTCTCGGGCGGCTTCACCTTCTTCACCAGCCGGGTGGCGCAGGCCGCGGGTTTCCATCTGAACCGCGCCAACACCCTGATCGAGCTGGATGGCGTCCTGACCGGCCAGGTGGGCGACCCGATCCTGGGCAAGGAAGCCAAGCTGGCCGCCCTCAACGAAGAGGCGGCGGCCATGGGCGTGACCCCGGCCGACGCCCTGGCCGTCGGCGACGGCGCCAACGACCTGGCGATGATCGAGGCCGCCGGCCTGGGCGTCGCCTACCGCGCCAAGCCGATCGTCGCCGCCCAGGCCGACGCCAAGGTCGACCATACGGACCTGACCGCCTTGCTCTACTTCCAGGGCTACAGGACCGAGGAGTTCCATAAGTGAGCTTTCCCCGCCGCGTAGAGGCCGTCGTGTTCGACATGGACGGCCTGCTGCTGGACACCGAGATCGTCTACCGCGCCGCCATGATCGAGGCAGGCGTTGTCTTCGGCGTTCATTTCACCGGTGAGACCTATGCGGCGATGGTGGGCAAGACGACGCCTGAGTGCGGCGTCATGCTGCGCGACCTGTACGGCGAGGCGTTTCCTGTCCAGGCCTATTTCGAGCGGGTCTGGGCCGATGTCGAAGACCTGCTGGCGGCCGAAACCAAGCTGAAGGCCGGTGTCATCGAGATCCTCGACTATCTCGACGATCTGGGCTTGCCGCGCGGCATCGCAACTTCGAACGGCATGGTCGCGGTCGAGAAGTATCTGGGTCGCTTCGATCTGCTGCAACGCTTCAACGCGGTGGTCGCGCACCAGGACGTCACCAAGCACAAGCCGAACCCGGATCCCTATCTGCTGGCCGCGCAGCGACTCGGCGTCGATCCGGCTCACTGCCTGGCGCTGGAAGACAGTCACCCAGGCGTCCGCGCCGCCCACGCGGCCGGCATGATGACGATCATGGTGCCCGACATCCTCGATCCGAACGAGGAGATGCACGACAAGTGCGTGCACATCGCCGACAGCCTGCACCATGTGCTGGACCTGTTGAGGGCGTCGGTGGAAGAGGTCGCCGCCTAGCCCCTAGGCCGTCTTGCGGGCGTCGTCCCGCGCCGGCAGCTCGATCGACCATTCGCCGAGGAACGCGATCAGCTTCTCCAGGCCCATCGGCTTGGCGACGTGATAGCCCTGCGCCAGATCGCAGCCCATCAGTTGCAGGGCGGCCAGGCCTTCGCGGGTCTCGACGCCCTCGGCGGTGACCTTCATGCCGAGGCTGTGAGCCAGGTCGATGGTGGACTTGACCAGCAGGGCGTCCTTGTCGCCGGCCTCCAGGCTCGTGACGAAAGCCTTGTCGATCTTCAGTTCGTCGGCGCGGATCTGCTTGAGATAGGCCAGGGACGACAGGCCAGAGCCATAGTCGTCGATCGACACCGGGATGTCGGCCTCGGCCAGGCGATCAAGCACGGAGAGGGCGACGTCCGGATTGCCGATCACGGCGGTCTCGGTGATCTCGAAGCACAGTCGCGCACCGGCGGCGGCGACCTGGGCGATGGCGTACTGGGCGAACGCATGGTCGTCGATCAGGCGACCCGAGATGTTGACCGACATCAGCACGTCGTGACCGGCGGCGCGGAGGCGCGCCTGGTCCTCGATGGCCTGGGCCAGGACGTAGTCGGTGAGGGCGCGGATGTGGCCGGTCTCCTCGGCCATCCCGACGAAGAGGTCCGGTCGAATGAAGCCGCGGGTCGGGTGGTTCCAGCGCGCCAGGGCCTCGACACCGGTGATCGCGCCGGTGCGCAGGTCCAGCTTCGGCTGATGGTTCAGATAGAGCTCGCCCTTGCGGACCGCCTCCAGCATCTCGCTCATCAGCGAGAGGTTGGCCGAGGGGTCGCCATACGCGGCGGCGTCGAAGGCCATGAACTTGCGGTGCGCGGCGCGGGCCTGGTCCAGGGCGATCAGGGAGCGTTCTATCAGGCGGGCGGCGTCCAGCTCGCCTAGGGTCGTGGCGGCCAGCCCCTGGGTGATGTGTACGTCGACCGGTTCGCCGCCGAGCTCGATCGGGGCTTCCAGCGCTGGCAGGGCCTCTTCCACGATCTTCAGGAGGTCGTCGAGGTTGTTGCTGTCCGACACGACGCAGATGATCGAGGTGGTCATGCGGGCCACCAGCACGCCGGGCGCGATCTCGAAGATCCGCTGGCCCAGCTTGGCGACCAACTCGGTGGCCAGTTCATAGCCGATGGCGGCGCGAACCTGCGTAAAGCGGTCGAAGCCGATGGCGGCGATGATGACTTGCTCGCCGGGACCGACGGCGGCCAGGCGCTTCTCGATGGCGCGCTCCAGGGCGCGGCGGTTCGGCAGGCCGGTCTCGCCGTCGTGCAACGCCTGGCGGATCATCTCCGCTTCGCGCTCGCGGATCTCGGCGGCCATCAGGTTGAAGCTCTCGGCCAGGCGGCCGATCTCGTCGCGGGTCGTGACCTCGACGGTGACATCCTCGCCGCGCTGCAGGCGGCGGGCGGCGATGTCCAGAGCGGTGATCGGCTTGGCCAGGCCGCGCGACAGGGCCCAGCTCGCGGCGGCGACCAGGGTCGCGCCGAGCAGGCCGACGATGAGCACGGCGGCCATCAGCGGACGGTAGGGGGCCATGGCCTGGGCCATCGGATAGCGCAGCACCAGGGCCGCGCCGCCGCCGCGATCCAGGGCCTTGATCGGCTTGACCAGCACCAGGCTGTCAGCGCCGCCGCGCAGGAGGACCGGCTCAAGCAACTTGTCATGCATGGCCCGGCCGACGAAGGCGGCCAGCGGTTTGTCGACAGGCCCCCGGTCCGCCGAAACCCAGTGGCCACTGCGCTGATCGAAGACCTGGGCGTCCAGGCGGATGGCCGACAGCTTCTCCAGGGCCAGCATTTCCGGCTCGTCCAGCCTGGCGGCGAAGACGATCCAGCCCGTCAGGGTCGGCGACAGGATGGGGGCCGAGATCAATTGGTAAGGCTTGTTGTCGATGGTGAAGACACCCTGAGCGCCGTCCTCGGCGTCCAGCGCGCTCCACAAAGTCTCGAGATTCAGGCGGGCCGGATCCAGGCCGACCACCTCGCCGTCGACGCCGACGGTGAAGGCCAGGTCCAGGCCCAGGCGCTGGCGCAGGTTGGCGATGGCCGACTCGACGGTCGGGCGGTCATGGGTGGCGACGGCGGCGCGGAAGCCGAAGTCGCGCGACAGCAGTTCGGCGCCGTCGTGCAGGCGCTGGGTGCGCAGCGCCCAGACGCGGTCGAACACGGCGCCCGACCCTGCCATTTCTTGGCGAACGGTGCGCTGTGCGTTGCTGGTGATCGCCACATAGACCGCGACCGCCACGACGCTCAGCGCCAGGGCGAACAGCCCGGCGTAGAGGACGGTCAGCTTGGTCTGCAGGCGCTGGAACATCCGGGCGGCCTAGTGCCCGGCCGGGGCGCGGAGGTCGATCGTGACCTGTTCACGGGCGGGACCCGCGCCAACGCTCTTCGTCTGCAAGGCGGTCTCGTTCTTCAGGCCGCGCAGATAGGGGTGCCAGACCTTGGCGACCACGGCGCCGGCAGGAACGTCCTGGATGGTCACCGCGCCGGTGGCGTCGGTCTTGCCGGCGTATTGAGTGTCGACCACGCGGATGAAGCCGACCATCTGGTCGTGGATGTTGCAGCCGATGGCCGCGACGCCCGCCGTGTTCATCTTGGCGGTGCGGTTCTCTTCGTGGCCGTACAGCTTGATCTCGAACTTGTTGCCCGCCGAGAACGAGTAGACGTGGTGGCGGACCTTATCGAGGTTCGGGAACGCCACGTCCGCCCCGACCGGGACCACCAGCACGAACGGATTGAACTGGATGTTCTGCTGCGCCACGCGATAGGGCCAGGCGAACTTTATCGGTCCCTTGGTCGGTTGGCCGTTCGGATAGATCATGACCACGGCGTCGGGCACGGGCTTGCCGTCGGCCCCGCGCACCGTGACGGTGAAATCACCCGCCAGAGCCGGTCCGGCCCAAAGCGCAGCCATCAGAAGCAGAGCGACGTATCTCATCAGACTTCTCCTATCCTTTTGCCGATGAAATGCGCGTTAACGCCCCAGTTGGGGTGCGGCATTCGGCGTCGAACCAGATTTGGGTTTTGAAACTACTTCGAAACGCTCCGTAAAAGCTTTGCCCGTCAGGTTCCGCGCGCCGAGACGTCAGCCGTCTCCGGTCTGGAGGAGTTATGAAGCGACTTGGAGGGCCGGCCGGCGCCGCGCTGGCTTGCTGTCTGGCGTCGACCGCAACGGCGGGCGAGATCGAAACTGGCGGCAAGCTGCTGCTCACCCACGGGGTCAGCGCGCTGGAAGGCGGCGCGGGCGGCGGCTTGGCGACCTGGGCCGTGATCGCGGGCGCCGAGACCAATCGCGGCGTCGGCGGCGAGGTCCACGGGACCTATGTCGACGTCAAGGATTACAAGCTGCGCGCCTTCGGCGGCGCGGTCGGCTGGCATGACCGCCTCGAACTGTCGGCCACGCGCCAGGAATTCGACACCGGCGCGACCGGCGCCAAGCTGGGGCTCGGCAAGGGCTTCACCTTCAAGCAGACGGTGCTGGGCGCCAAGGTCCGCATCCTGGGCGACGCGGTCTACGCCCAGGACAGCTGGGTCCCGCAGGTCAGTGTCGGGGCGCAGTACAAGGACAATAGTCAGGACGCCATCGTCCGCGCGGTCGGCGCCAAGGACGATAAGGGCGTCGACGTCTATGTCGCCGCGACCAAGCTATTGCTCAGCCAGTCGCTGGTGCTGAACGGCGCGGTGCGGATGACCAAGGCCAACCAGACGGGCCTGCTGGGCTTCGGCGGCGTCAATGGCGGTTACAAGCCCCAGTTCGAGGGCTCGGCGGGCTACCTGCTGAGCAAACGCCTGGTGATCGGCGCTGAATATCGCACCAAGCCCAGCAATCTGGCCTTCGCCAAGGAGGATGACTGGGTGGACCTGTTCGCGGCCTATGCCGTCAACAAGCACTTGTCGGTCACGGCGGCCTATGTCGACCTTGGTGACATCGCCACCTTCAAGAACCAGCGCGGTTTCTACCTGTCGCTGCAAGCCGGCTTCTAGGGGGAGCGTGATGAGAAAGACCTTCGTCCTCGCGGCCATCGCCGCCTTCACCCTGGTCGGCTCGGCCTTCGCCCAGGACGCCACGCCGCCGGGCGAAAAGCCGGTGGATCCCTATACGCCGTCGCCCGCCAACGCTGGCGCCGCGCCCTTGACGGATCCGGCCGCCTTCCAGGCCTTCCACGGCAAGGAGGGGCTGACCCGCATCGCCGGCGACCTGGTCGACCGCAGCATCGCTGACCCGCGCATCAAGGACATCTTCGC
Source organism: Caulobacter sp. FWC2 (assembly GCF_002742625.1). Taxonomy (NCBI): domain Bacteria; kingdom Pseudomonadati; phylum Pseudomonadota; class Alphaproteobacteria; order Caulobacterales; family Caulobacteraceae; genus Caulobacter; species Caulobacter sp. FWC2. Next base: position 3,587,625 of record NZ_PEBF01000001.1, on the reverse strand, counting down.
GACCACCGATGTCCCGCGTCTGAAGCGGACGCTGGCCGAGCAGTTCTGCTACGTGCTGGGCGGCGGCTGTGTCTACAGCGGCCGGGACATGGCGGCGGTCCACAAGGACATGGGCGTCACCAACCGCGACTTCAACGCGCTGGTCGAGAACCTGCAGTGGGCGATGGACAAGGAGGGCGTGCCCTTCGCCGTCCAGGGCAAGCTGCTGGCCAAGCTGGCGCCGATGCAGCGCAAGGTCGTGGAGCGCTAGGCGCCTCCACGGCCTTGTAAAAGCGGCCGGTCGCGCGGATATGAGGCCCTCCCAATTGGAGGCCTCGCCCGTGACCGCTACCCTCGACGACGCCCGCGTGGCGCTGGACCGCATCGCCGACCCGGCGAGCGGGCAGGGGCTGGTCGCCGCCGGCCTCGTGCAGGGCCTGGTGGTCCGCAACGGCCGCGCCGGCTTCATGCTGGAAGTCCCGGCCAGCCAGGCCGCGTCCTACGCCCCGATCCGCGACGCTGCCGAGAAGGCCCTGGCCGCCCTGCCGGGCGTCGAGCAGGCCCAGGTCGTCCTGACCGCCCAGGCCGTCGAGGGCGCGACCCGGGTTCGCAAGGGCGCCAAGATCAGTGAAGACCCTCAGGCCCGCGTGGTCCCGCCGCCGGAAGCCGAAAAGCCCGCCCACGTCCGCCACGTCATCGCCGTGGCCTCGGGCAAGGGCGGGGTGGGCAAGTCCACGGTCTCGACCAATCTGGCGGTGGCCTTCGCGAAAATGGGTCTGCGCGTCGGTTTGCTGGACGCCGATATCTACGGCCCCTCGGCCCCCAAGATGATGGGCGTCGATGGCGATCCGCTGTTCGAGAACGAGAAGTTGCAGCCGCTGGAGGCCCACGGCGTCAAGCTGATGTCGATCGGCTTCATCGTCGACGAGGGCAAGGCGATGATCTGGCGCGGTCCGATGGCCTCGTCGGCCGTTCGCCAGATGATCCATGACGTGGCCTGGGGCTCGGAGGCCCAGCCGCTGGACGTGCTGGTCGTCGACCTGCCGCCGGGCACCGGCGACGTCCAGCTGACCCTGGTCCAGAAGCTGCGGATCGACGGGGCGGTGCTGGTCACGACGCCGCAGGAGATCGCCCTGATCGACGCCCGCCGCGCGGCTTCGATGTTCCAGAAGACCGCCACGCCGATCCTGGGCCTCATCGAAAACATGGCCTTCTTCCCCGATCCCTCGACCGGCGCGCCGATCCCGATCTTCGGCGAAGGCGGCGGCGTGGCCGAGGCCGAGCGCCTGGGTGTGCCGCTCTTGGGCCGCGTGCCGATCGAGATCGCCGTGCGCATCGGCGGCGACCAGGGCGTCCCGGCCGTGATCTCCGAGCCCAAGGGCCAGGCGGCGGAGGTCTTCGTCGCGGCGGCGGAAACGCTGTGGAAGAGCATCAGCCTCTGATCAATAAAAAGCCCGCCCGGATCGCTCCGGGCGGGCTTCTCTTGATCGCGCTGCGTCAGCCTTAGAAGCTGAAGCGGGCGCCGGTCGCCAGGACGACGGCCGAGCCGGTCACGTCGCCGTTCAGGCGGACGGTCGAGCTGGTCGCGGTCACGTCGGTGCGGTTGATCTTGCTGTCATCGAAGCTGATGTAGCTGATCGCGGCGTCCAGCTTGATGTTGTCCGTCGCGGCCCAGGTGGCGCCGGCGGCGTACATCATGCGGTCGCCGTCCGGCACGCGAGCGGTGCGGCCGACGTCCGGCGTCGGGGTCGGGTCGTACTGGACGCCGGCCCGCAGGGTCAGGCGAGGCGAGGCCTGATAGTCGACGCCGGCGGCGTAGGTCGTGACGTTCTTGTAGTCTTGCACGCTGGTCGAGCCGCCGCCTTGGAAGCTGACGCGGATGGCGTCGAACTCTTTCCAGCCCACGCGGCTGACCGAGGCGTTCAGGGTCCACTGGTCGTTCACCGCCAGGCGGGCGCCGACATTGGCGATCCAGGGCAGGCTGATCTTGGCCTGGCCGTCGACCGAGAAGTTGTTGGCGGCCGGGATCGGGGCCAGCAGGCCGCCGACGGTGACCGTGCCGTCCAGCTTCTGGTCGATCTTCGAGCGATAGCTGGCGCCGATGGTCAGGGCCTTGCTCGGATGGATCTGCGCGCCGACCGTGTAGCCATAGGCCCAGCCGTCGCCCTTCAGCGACTGGCTGCCATCGGCCTGCAGCGGCGAGATGTTCGGCAGGGCGTTGGTCAGCTTGGCGTCGGCGTAGAGGGCGGTGACGCCCACGCCAAGGTCGATCATGTCGTTGACGCGATAGGCGACGACGCCGTCGACATTGACCGTGCGCAGCTGCGACTTCAGGGCGTCGTAACGCGTCCAGCTGTTGGTGTTGTATTCGGTGGTGAAGTTGTAGGGCGCGGCGACCGAGACGCCGAAGGCCAGCTTGTCGTTGATGCGGAACGCGACGCCCGCGTTCGGCACGACGCCGTCATTGATCGGGTCATAGGCCGTGGCGTCGCCGCCCACCGCGGTGGTCAGGCCGGCCGGCGGCACCGGGCGGGTGATGGTCGATCCGGTGTTGGTGACCTTGGAGTCCACCTGGATCATGTTCAGGCCGATATAGCCTTCGTTGCGCTGGATGCCGGCGATCGAGGCCGGGTTCCACCACAGGCTGCCGACGCCCTTGTCGGCGACTTCACCGGAATAGGCGCGGCCGGTGCCGCGCACCGATTGTTCCTGCAGATAGAAGGCCGAAGCGGAGGCCTGGGAAGCGGCGGCGAGCGCCAGCAGAGCGACGCCGGCGGCGAGGCTGGTACGCGAGAGAGACATTGTTACGTGCGACCTTCTTGGGGAGGAAGAGGCTCGCCGAACACCTGTTGGGCGCTCGAGGAGCGCCGCGTTTAACGTATCTGTTCAAATACCGTTGCTATAAATTGTCGAGAACATGAATTTTGTCAGTTCTGTTAAAGATACGGGGCCGTAAAGGCCCCGTATCAATCGTCGTTATGTCAAAATCTAGTCGCGACTTGGCAATAAATCGGCAAGGCCTGTGCCAATTTAGCCGCCGGCCATCTTGCGGAAGAACTTCTGGCCTTGCTCGCCGCCGTTGAAGTAGGCCTTCTGGCCATCCTCGGCGGTGATCTTGTCCCAGCTGTCGCGGACCTCTTCGGCCGACAGGCCGTCCTCGCCCAGATAGACGCCTTCGGTCTCGTAGATGCGCGACAGGGCGAAGGCGCCGGCGCCGGCGGTCAGGATCGCGCCGGTGGGCGCTTCGTCCGAGCACAGGTAGACGACGCCCGGGGTGACATATTCCGGGGCCAGCTTGGCCAGCACTTCCGGGGGCATCAGGCCCTCGGTCATGCGGGTGGCCGCGACCGGGCTGATGGCGTTGATCTTCACGTCGTTCTTGGCGCCCTCGAGCTTGAGGGTGTTCATCAGGCCCAGCACCGCCATCTTGGCCGCGCCGTAGTTGCTCTGGCCGAAGTTGCCGTACATGCCCGACGACGAGGTCGTCACGACGATGCGGCCGTAGTTCTGGGCCTTCATGATGTCCCAGACCGCCTTGATCGGCTTGAAGGTGCCGAACACGTGCACCTGCATGACCAGCTCGAAGTCGGCCAGCTCCATCTTGGTCAGGGTCTTGTCGCGCAGGATGCCGGCATTGGCGACCAGGATGTCGATGCGGCCCCACTTGTCCATGGCCGTCTGGACCATGTTGGCGACGCCGGCGTCATCCGTCACCGAGGCGCCGTGGGCGATGGCTTCGCCGCCGAAGGCCTCGATCTCGGCGACCACCTTCAGGGCCGCGTCGGACGAGCCGCCCGAGCCGTCGACGCTGCCGCCCAGGTCGTTGACCACGACCTTGGCGCCGCGCCGCGCCAGCTCCAGGGCGTGCTGCCGGCCAAGGCCGCCACCGGCGCCCGTCACGATCGCCACCTTGCCGTCGAAGCGGATGTCCGCCATGCCCAAGTCTCCCTCAAACGCATGTTTGGTTTGGCCGTGTTGTGCGGCGCGGGAGAAGGGGCGTCAAGGGGAGCGATCCTCCTGCGCGGCACGCACGCGTGTTCGACTTCACGCGGCTGGCCGCTGAAGGCAGGGAAGGGAAGCGGAGCGCCCGGGCGACGCCCGGAGGGTTGGGTAGAGGTTACCGTTTCGACGAAGCCGAGCGCTCCGCGCAGCCGTTATCCGGTGAGCCCCACGACGCGCGGGGTCTTAACCCGCTTCCGAAGGAGGCCCCCGACGGGCGGGCCAGGGCGACGAACCCCGGTCCCGGACCGCACGGGCGATTTCAGCCCGCGCCTGCTGCCTCATCGGCCCGACATCCCACGTCGTTTCTGTGTTCCAGGGCCGACCGCCGCCAGAGGGATGCGGTTGCGGAGCTTCCCCCGCACCGACGAGCGCTACCCGCTCGACCACCCCTGACAGCCGTCACGATCGCCGGCCGGACGTCCCTTTCGCGCTGTCAGGTGGGGTTAGTATGGGGTGGTGGCGAACGCGGGGGATTCAGGGGCGTGAAAAATCGACAAGCAATTGATTATTCTAAAGTCGATATCTTGAACGCCGAGGATAAGGACGCGCCAATCCCCGTCGTCGGCCGAAAAGTGAGCGCTCCAGATGTCCGCTATGGGTGGATGGCGGACATGCTCCCTCTCCCATAGGGAGAGGGCTGGGGTGAGGGGTTACAGCGCTCGACGGAGTGCCGGCACGCCGTCAAACCTCGTAACCCCTCACCCTCCCACCGCTACGCGGCGGGCCCCTCCCTCTCCCTAAAGGAGAGGGGCTCAAGATCGCGTAAGGGTCGTTAGCCGACATTGGCGCCCGCAAGGTCGCCCTCAAGAAACCCTCTCTCTTTGAGAGACGGAGGGGCCCGCCGCGAAGCGGTGGGAGGGTGAGTGGTTACGCCGTCAGCCGGGAAATCCTGATTCCTTGGGTTGAGGCGCCCCGGGGGCTTGTTCACGCTCGCGCCATGGAGAGGACCGCTTACGCCCGTCGCTTGCGCCAAGGTCAAACCCTGGCGGAAAAGGTCCTGTGGGGCCTCGTCCGCAATCGCCGCCTTGGCGGCTTCAAGTTCATGCGGCAGATCGCGATCGACCGCTATTTCGCGGACTTCGTCTGCGAGGCGGGCAAGCTGATCGTGGAGCTTGATGGCGCGGCTCACGACGGGCGCGAGGACTATGACGAGTTGCGCACCGAGACGTTGGAGCGGCTCGGCTATGTCGTCCTGAGGTTCCGCAACGAGCGGGTCATGACCGACCCCGGCGGGGTAGCCGACGAGATCCTGGCGGCGCTCAAATCGGCGAGGGCGTAACCACTCACCCTCCCACCGCCTGCGGCGGCGGGCCCCTCCCTCTCTCAAAGAGAGAGGGATTGAATCAGCGCCCCTAAACCTTCTTCTTCGTCATCCCGCCAGCCACCGGCTGGGTCGGCTTATCGCGCTTCACGCCGGCCTTCTGGCCGGGCTTCATGAACTTCACCAGCACGCGCTGACCGACCAGGAACGGCGCGCCGTCGGCGCTGACCACGACTTCGACGACGCGTTCGTCGCTGCGCTGGCTGGGGTCGTCCGAGGCCAGCTTGCGGGCGCCGAAGACGGCGGCGCGGCGCAGGACCTTGCCGGTGAAGGTCTGGTCCGGATTGCCTTCCGGCTGGATCTCGACCTCCTGGCCGATCTTCACGTTGGGGATGTCGGCCTCGACGATCTCGGCGCGGACGATGCGCTGGGTGTTGGGCTCAAGGTCGAACATGGCCGTGACGTTCAGGGTCGAGGCGCCGGCGCCCGGATTGGCCTGGCGGCGGGCGATGCGGCCGTCGGCCGGGGCGCGGATGATCGTCAGTTCCTGGTTATACTTGGCCTGGGCGACCTGGGCCGAGGCGACGCCGATGGCGGCCTGCTGGGCGCCGATATTGGCCTGGGCCGAGGCGATCTGGTCACGGGCGTTGTCCAGGCGCTGGGCGGCGACGAAGTTCGAGGCGCTGAGGTTCTGCAGGCGGGCGTATTCACGCTGGGCCGTGCGCAGCTGCACCTGGAACAGGGCCAGCTGGGCGCGGGCCGAGGCCAGGTTGGCCGAGGCCGTCTGGGCGGCCAGGCGGACGTCGTCGTCCTCCTGCTTGGCCAGGGGCTGGCCGGCCTTCACGATGTCGCCTTCCTGGACGAAGACCTCGCGGACGATGCCCTGGCGGCGCGCGGCCACCTGGATCACGCCGCCCTCGACGTCGGCCTTGCCCTGGGCGATGGCCGCGTAGGGGGAGGGCTCCTCCTGGGCGGCGGCGACTTCGAGCTTCTTCTTCTTCTCGGCCGCCTGGCCCTTCATGTAGAAGAAACCGCCGCCAAGCAGCACGGCGACAACGATCACGATCCAGAAGGCGGGTCGGCGCAGAAACGCGGGCATTCTCAAGTTCCCCCAGGAAATCAGTGGCTGAGCGGCGCGGGATTGGCGTCGGGCGTTCTACGCACGTCGTCCAGGATCCGGCCGTCTTCGATGTGGATGACGCGGTCGGCATAGGCCTCGAGCCGCGGGTCGTGGGTCACGCAGATCACTGCCGCGCCGCGCTCGGTGGCGGCGGCGCGCAGCAGCTTGATCACGATCTCGCCGCTCTTGCCGTCGAGGGCCGAGGTCGGTTCGTCCGCGAAGATCAGGTTCGGGTTCTTGGCGAGAGCCCGGGCGATGGCCACGCGCTGCTTCTCGCCGCCCGACAGTTCCGACGGGCGCTGGTTGACGCGGGGGCCCAGGCCCACCGACTCCAGCGCCGCCTGAGCGCGGCGCGAGGCCTCGCCCGGACCGACGTCCTGGTACTTCAGGACCGTCATCACCTGCTGCTTGGCCGTCAGGGCCGGGAACAGGTTGAAGCCCTGGAAGATGAAGCCGCAGTGGTCGAGGCGGAACTTGTCGATCTTGCCTTTCGGCAGGGCCCACAGGTCCTTGGCCTCCAGCGCCGAGACCTTGCCCTCGTCGGGCATCAAGAGGCCGGAGAGGGCGGCGACCAGGGTCGACTTGCCCGAGCCCGAGGGGCCCATGACCATGGTCACGTCGCCGTGCTTGGCGTCGAAGTCCACGCCCTTGAGCACCTCGATGAAGGTCCGGCCGGTCTTGAACCGCTTGACCAGGCCCTGGGCGGAGAGCGCGCTCTGACCGCGCTTGTGGCTGTGATCGTGTGTGTATTCGGGGCTCATCGCAGCAGGTCCGCCGGCTGGCTGTTCTTGAGGATGCCCAGCGACAGGAAGCCGGAGAGCATGGCGATGAGGATCAGGAACACGGCGACGACGATCACCAGCGTCGGCGGGAAGTACATCGGCACGCCGCCGGCCACGGCCAGCAGCGAGACCAGCCAGGTCAGCAGGCCGGCGGCCAGCACGCCGACGCAGCCGACCCAGAAGCTCAGCTCCATGACGATGTTGCGCAGGTCGCCCATCGACACGCCCAGGGCGCGCAGGGAGGCGAACTCCTTGATGTTGGCCATGATCGCGCCGCGCAGGGTCTGCCAGGTGATGGCCACGCCGATCAGCAGGCCCAGGAAGGCCGAGAAGCCCAGCATGATGCCGATGATCTGGTCGTCCAGCATGGCGCCGGAATTGGCGTCGGCCAGCTCCTGACGGGTCCAGGCGCGGAACTTGCCGTCGGCCTTCTTGTTCAGCTGGGCCGCGACGATCTCGGCGCGCGAGGGATCCTGGATCTCGACCATCAGCGGGCCGACGCGCTGGCCGGTGTCGGCCTCGCCCAGCATCCGCAGGGTGTCGCGCGACATGACCAGGGTGGGCTGGATGATGTTGGGATAGCCGCGGGTGACGACGGCGATGTTGATGGTCTTGCCGTTGTAGAGGGCCTTGTCGCCCTTCTTGACGCCCAGGCGCTTGAGGGCCGTCTCGTCCACCGCCACGGCGTAGGGACGGCGCAGGGCCTCGATCATCGACTGGGTGTAGTCGGTGGGCACGGTCACGTAGCCGGGGATCGCGTCGATCACCGTGACGTTGACGAACTCGCTCTTGCGCGACGAGCCGCCGCCGCCGCCCTTGCCCTTGCCGGCCTTCTTGGCGCGGGCCTCTTCCTTGGCCTGCTGCTCGGGGGTCTGGATGTTCTGGAAGCGGCCGCCGGAGCCGTCCAGCGGGGCCACCTGGGTGACTTCCGGATGGCTGTAGACCAGCGGGATCATCCGGCGCGGCAGGCCCGAGGGGCCGCCGAACAGCGCCTTGGCGCCCGGGCCCAGCACCATGATGTCGGCGCGGGCGCGGTCGATCTGGGCCGTGAAGCCCTTGCCGATGCCGACGAACATGCCGACCTGCGCCAGGACGAGAAGGCCTGAGAAAGCGAGGGCGACCACGGCCGCCATGTAACGACGCCACTCATAGAGAAGAGTGGCCAAGGCCAACGACATCCGGACTCTAGCTCCCCCAAACCGACGGTTGCAGCAATGGACGGCGATCGCCCAGCGGCCAAGTTAAATCGAGGTAAGGCGGCGTTGCGGGCATGAAATATTGGACAAGTGCGCGGAAGGAGGCTGGCTAGTCCTCGGCGCCGGGGCTAAGCGGCAAGGCAGAGTGCAGCGACCCACGGGCTCATGACGGTTCTTCGCACAGCATCCGCCCAGATCAGCGTCCTGGCCCTCGCCCTGGCCGCGACGGGGGCCGCGACGGGATCAGCGCGGGCGGACGAGGGGATGTGGACCTTCGACAAGGTCCCGGTCGAGGCGATCCGCCAGGCCTATGGCGTCACCCTGGATCAGGCCTGGCTGGACGCCGCCCAGGCTTCGGCGGTGCGGCTGACCAATGGCTGCTCGGGCGGGATCGTCAGTCCCCTGGGTCTGGTCGCCACCAACGCCCACTGTCTCGCCGACTGCGCCCAAGCCCTCTCGGACGGCAGGGCGGACTATGTCAAGGACGGCTTCTTGACCGACGGGCGCGAGGACGAGCGCAGGTGCGCCGGCCTGCAGGCCGAGGTGCTGCTGGCCATCACCGACGTCACCGACCAGGTGCGGGCGGCGGTGGACGGCAAGAGCGGCCGCGACTTCGTCCAGACCCGCGAGGCCGCGCTGGCGCTGGCCGAACTGGCGGCCTGCGGCCAGGACCAGACCCTGCGCTGCCAGGCGATCAGCTTTTTCCGGGGCGGCCAGTACAAGGTCTACAAGTACCGCCGTTACGACGACGTGCGGCTGGTCTTCGCGCCGGAAAGGGCCTCGGCGGCGTTCGGCGGCGATCCGGACAACTACAACTTCCCCCGTCACGCGCTCGATGCGGCTTTCGTGCGGCTGTATGCCGACGGCCAGCCGGCCGCGACGCCGGGCTTCCTGCGCCTGCGGACCAGCGCCCCGGTCGAGGGCGAGCCGACCTTCGTGGTCGGCAATCCCGGCGCGACTGACCGGCAGCTGACGGTGGCCCAGCTGGAGACCCAGCGCGACCTCGTCCTGCCGATGCAGCAGCTGCAGCGGGCCGAGTTGCGCGGTCGCCTGATCCAGCTGCGCCAGCAGGATGACGACCACGCCCGCGCCGCGACACAAGGCCTGGCCTGGGTCGAGAACGGCTACAAGGCGGGGCTGGGCAAGCAGGCCGCGCTCAACGACAAGGTCTTCATGGCCGCCAAGCGCGCGGCCGAGGACGACTTGCGCGCCAAGGTCGCCGCCGATCCGAAGCTGGCGGCCCTGACCGGCAAGGCCTGGGACCAGATCGCCGGGGCCCAAGCCCAGGCGGCCGAACTGTACCCGTCCATGCGGATGCTGGAGAGCGGGGCGGGCGGCGGCTCGGACCTCTTCTACTATGCCCGCCTGCTGGTCCGGGCGGCGCAGGAGCGGACCAAGCCCAACGTCGCGCGGCTGCCCGAATACGCCGACACCCGCCTGCCGATGATCGAACGGAAGCTGGCCGACCTGCCACCCGTCGATCCCGTACTGGAGCGGGTCTATATGGAGCACTGGCTGCTCAAGACCCGCGAGGTCCTGACCGTCGACGCGCCGCAGGTTCGGGCCCTGCTGGGCAAGGAAAGCCCCGACGCCATCGCTGAACGCCTGGCCGAAAGCCGGCTCGGCGATCCGGCCGTGCGCGAGGCGCTGTGGAAGGGCGGGCTGGAGGCCGTCGAGGCCTCTGACGATCCGCTGATCCAGTTCGTGCGGCGCGTCGATCCGCTGGCCCGCGCGGCCCGCGCCGCCTACGAGGCCGAGGTCTCGGGACCTGTCGACAAGGCCGCTGAGAAGATCGCTCGGGCCCGTTTCGCCGTGCTGGGCGATGCAGCCTATCCGGACGCCACCTTCTCGCTGCGCCTGTCCTACGGCCAGGTCGCCGGCTGGCGTGAGCAGGGGCGGCCGGTCGCGGCCGTCACCACTTTCGCCGGCTTCTACGACCGCGTCACCGGCGCCGAACCGTTCGCCGCCGCCCCGCGCTGGCTGGCCGCCAAGGACGATCTGAAATCCGGCACGGTGTTCGACTTCGTCAGCACGAACGACATCATCGCCGGCAATTCCGGCTCGCCCGTGCTGGACGCCAAGGGGCGGATGATCGGCGTGGCCTTCGACGGCAATGTCCATGCGTTGGGCGGCGCCTACGGCTACGATGCGGCCAGGAACCGGACGGTGTCGGTGTCGTCGGCGGCCATCGTCGAGGTGCTGCGCAAGGTCTATGACCGCACGGCCCTGGTCCGCGAACTGACAGGCCCGTAGCGCGCGCTCAGCGCGAGCTGGAGGGGTGCGTTTCGCGGCGGCCGTGCAGCGTTAACCTTGCCCGCAAATTGCCTCATGTCTTAATTGCAACATGCTGAAAACTGGAATGTTTCTCGCGTGATCCCTCGGGCGTCGACACTCGGCGCGAAGGAAGGGGCTCGCCCACGCAGGCGGCCTTCCAACAGAGGGTGAGCACTATGACCATAACCAGCGCTGGCTCATCGACGAGTCTGGCCCAGCTTCGCCAACTGCAGCAGGCGGCCTTCAAGACGGCGGACGCCGACGGCGATGGGCAGCTTTCGCTGACCGAATTCCAGTCCATTGGGCAAAATGTGCAGGGGGCGGAAGGCCAGCAGGGCCCGCCGCCGATGCGCGGGGGCGGCGGACCTGGCGAACATTTCAAAGGCGACACACTGTCGTCGCTGCTCTCGACCCAGTCGGTCGACGACCTGACCAGCTCTCTGATGAAGGCCGGCGACGCCGACGGCGACGGCAAGATGAGCGCCAGCGAACTCTCCTCGGCGCTGGCCGCCAACGCTCCTGAGGGCGCGGAAGGGCAGGGGATCGAGGACAAGATGGCGTCGGACATCATGTCGGCCCTCGACACTGATGGCGACGGCAGCCTGTCGTCGTCCGAGATCTCGTCGGCGATCACCACGGCCGCCGCGAACGAGTCGTCCGCCCAGGCGATGGGCGGCGCCCACGGCCACCACCACGGTCCGCCCCCCTCCGGCGGCGCGTCGGGCGCGTCGGGCTCGAGCGGCGTGTTCGAGAGCCTCGACACCAACCAGGACGGCACGGTCTCGGCCGAGGAGCTGGCCGCCGCCAACAGCAGCGACAGCACGAGCGCAGCCAGCGCCGCCTCCGACCTGATCAAGACCGCCGACCAGGACGGCGACGGGACCCTGAGCGGCGGCGAGTTCGCGGCCCTGCTCGACCAGGGAAAGTCGACGGGGACCGACGCGTCCACGACCCTGTCCAGCCTGATATCGGGCTCCACGGTCGCCGCCGACCTGATGCAGAAGCTGCTGGCCCAGCTGGACAAGGCGATGACGTCGTCGTCGACGACCAGCACGGCGGCGAGCGGCGGGACGAACGTTACGGCTTAAATCTACGGCGTCATCCCGCGCCTTATGCGCGGGACCCATGGTTCAGCTTTCACGTGAGAGCGTTCTTCCGCTCCGCACCCGCGACGGACAAATGGGTCCCGCGCCTAAAGCGCGGGATGACGGCGATCGTTGGTAATAGGGTTCTGACTTAGGCATTCGACGCCTTCCTTAACCAAACCTTACGCAAGGCGCTTGCGTGCGACGGCTGACTTGGTGTCATTCTTCGCCCCTTGATCGGCGTCGCGGGGGCGTCGCCCCTTTGTAAGGTTGTCGTCTTGATGTTCCGTCCCGAGAACGTTCAGGCCCTCGCGGGTCTGGCGCTCACTTTGGGCCTCTGCTGGCTCGTTTCCGAGAATCGCAAGCGATTCCCGTGGGTTCTGGCGATCGCCGCCCTCGTCGTGCAAGTGCTGCTGGTGGTGGTGCTGTTCGGCCTGCCCCAGGCGCGCCAGCTGCTGCAGGGCGTCAATGGCGCCGTCGAAGGGCTGGCCAGCTCGACTCAGGCCGGCACCGCCTTCGTGTTCGGCTTCCTGGCCGGCGGCGACCAGCCGTATCCGGTCAGCAATCCGGGCGCGGGCTTCATCTTCGCCTTCCGCGTCATGCCGGTGATCCTGGTGGTCTGCGCCCTGTCGGCGTTGCTGTGGCACTGGAAGATCCTGAAATGGGCCGCTCAGGGCTTCGGGTTCATCTTCCAGAAGACGTTGGGCCTGCGTGGCCCGCCGGCCCTGGCCACCGCCGCCACCATCTTCATGGGCCAGATCGAGGGGCCGATCTTCATCCGCGCCTATCTCGACAAGCTGTCGCGCTCCGAGCTCTTCATGCTGATCACGGTCGGCATGGCCTGCGTCTCGGGTTCGACCATGGTCGCCTACGCCACCATCCTGGCCGGCGTGCTGCCCAACGCCGCCGCCCACGTGCTGACCGCCTCGATCATCTCGGCCCCGGCTGGCGTGCTGCTAGCCCGCATCATCGTGCCGTCCGACCCGATGGAGAAGGGCGGGGACCTAGATCTCTCGACCGAGGACAAGACCTACGGCTCCTCGATCGACGCGGTGATGAAGGGCACCACCGACGGCCTGCAGATCGCGCTGAACGTCGGCGCGACCCTGATCGTCTTCGTGGCCCTGGCCACCATGGTCGACAAGATCCTGGGCGCCATGCCCCCGATCGGCGGGCAACCGCTGAGCATTGCGCGCGGTCTGGGCGTGGTCTTCTCGCCGCTGGCCTGGTCCATGGGCGTGCCCTGGAAGGAGGCCGGCACGGCCGGCGGCCTGCTGGGCGTGAAGCTGATCCTCACCGAGTTCACCGCCTTCATCCAGCTGGCCAAGGTCGGCGGCGTGGCGCTGGACGAGCGCACGCGCATGATCATGACCTACGCCCTGTGCGGCTTCGCCAATATCGGCTCGGTCGGCATGAACGTGGCCGGCTTCTCGGTCCTGGTGCCGCAACGCCGCGCCGAGGTGCTGAGCCTGGTCTGGAAAGCCATGATGGCCGGCTTCCTGGCCACCTGCCTGACCGGCTCCCTGATCGGCCTGATGCCCCGGGCGCTGTTCGGGCTTTGATCAACTAAGAGTTGCCCTTATGTTCTCCCTTCCCCCTTCGATGGGGGAAGGGTCGGGGATGGGGGTGACAGCGTGTCAGACGAAGCGCCAAGACCAAGACACGCACCCGGCGCCGCAAAGCGCGCCCGTCGTCTTCGCAAACAGATGACCGCCAGCGAAAGGGTCCTTTGGAAGGTCCTTCGCGCCCTCGATCTCCACATCCGCCGCCAGGCGCCGATCGGCCGCTACATCGCCGACTTCATCCATCACGGCGCGAAACTCGTGATCGAAGTCGATAGCGGCTGGCATGATCATCCCGAGGCGCAGCTGCGTGACGCGGAGCGCGATGCGTGGCTCGCCGAGCAGGGCTATCGGGTGATGCGTGTTCGCGACGGCGAGGCGTTCGGCAATCCGTACCGCGTGGCCGAACGTGTCGCGGCTGAAATTCAGCGGTCACCCCCATCCCAACCCTTCCCCCATCAAGGGGGAAGGGCTTCTGTCACGCGGGGCTGAGCCGCCTCTCCCTTCCCCCATCAAGGGGGAAGGGCTCCTATGTTGGGAAACGGGAGGAACGCATGAAACTCTACGACAGCCGTCGCGCGCCGAATCCTCGGCGGGTCCGCTGGTTCATGGCGGAGAAGGGGATCGAGGACGTCGAGATCGTCGACATCGACATCTTCGGCGGGCAGCATCGCCAGCCCGACTATCTGGCCAAGGCCGGCCTGCCTAACGTGCCGGCGCTGGAGATCGATGAGGCGACCACCATCACCGAGTCGGTGGCGATCTGCCGCTACCTGGAAAGCGTCTATCCCGAGCCGAACCTGTTCGGTCGCGACCCGCTGGAGACGGCGGTGATCGAGATGTGGACTCGGCGGGCCGAGATGCTGCTGTCGACGCCGCTGATGATGGCCGTGCGCCACGGTCATCCGGCCCTAGCCGCGATCGAGACTCAGGTGCCCGAGATCGCCGAGACCAACCGCAAGGCCGCCGAGCGGGCGCTAAAGGTCTTCGACCGCCGCTTGGCCGACAGCGCGTTCATCGCCGCCGACCGCCTGACCATCGCCGACATCCTGGCGGTCACGGGCATCGACTTCGCCCGCATGGTCCGCTTCCGGCCCGACGCGGAGCTGGTCCACGTGAACCGCTGGCTGAAGGCGATGATGGAGCGGCCTGCAGCGAAGGCGGGGGTTTAGCGGGCAGGTCTGGTGCGGCCGTCCTCGCCCTTCGACAGGCTCAGGGTGAGGACGACCGTTGAGACGGTTCAGTAGAAAACCTCATCCTGAGCTTGTCGAAGGACGAGGTTTTCGGCTCCGCCTAGCGTCCCCTGATCTTCTTCACCACGCCGGAGAAGTTCAGCATCGGCCCGGTACCGGTCGAGATCAGGCCGCGGATGAACAGCAGCGAGCCGCCGGCCTTGATCACCTCGCCCCCGCCGGTGATCAGATCACCGGGGCGGGCGGGGCCGATGAATTCGCCGTTCAGGCTGACGGTCACCGCGCGGCTGTCGGCCAGTTCCTTCCAGGCGATGGCGAACAGGGAGAAGTCGGCGAAGGTCATCATGCAGCCGCCGTGCATGAAACCGCCGCCGTTCATGTGCTTGGTCTCGGCGCGGAAGGCGGTGGTGACCCGGCCGTTCTCGTCTTCGCGGAAGTAGAAGGGCCCCGACTGGTCCTCGAACGGGTCCAGGCCCGACCAGGTCTGCCAACCGGCCCAGTCGCCGGCCTCAACCCGGCGCGGGCCGCTCAAGATTTCATTTCCGCCGTCCATGGCGCATCCCCTCGGCTTGTTCTTATCGTTGTTCAGTTAGAAGGGCGCGGCATCCGGTGCAAGCCGCCAGTTCTTGCCTACGGTCTCGCCTCTGCTGGCAATCCATGGCAAGGGAGCGCTCATGACCTCCCCGATCCAAGACACGATCCTGTCCCTTCTCGCGCCGCTGGCCGAGGGCAAGTCGATCGACCCGATGAACGTCGCCAAGGCGGTCCAGCCCGAGCGCTGGCAGCAGATCCTGGGCCACGTGCGCACCAACGCCATCGAACTGGCCCGCGAGGGCAAGGTCGTGATCCTGCGCCACAACAAGCCGGTCAATCCCGAGAAATTCCGCGGCGTCTATCGCATCCGCACGCGGCTTGAGGGCGATCCGACCAGCTTCGAGGACACTGTCGTCGAAGATGAAGCCGGCGACGACGCTACGGAAGCTTGACCCCGAGGCGGCGGGGCCTGTGTTCTGCCGCGAAAGGGGAGTGACCATGCGCAAGCTCGTGATCGCCGTGGCCGTGTCGACGGCCATGGCCCTGGGCGCGCTGACGCCCGCGCCGGCCTTGGCCTGGAACGACCAGGGCCACATGGCCACCGGCGACATCGCCTACGACACGCTCGCCGCGCGCGATCCCAGGGCCGTGGCCGCCATTGTCGCGATCATGCAGGCCCATCCCGACCACGCGCTGTTCGAGAAGCGCCTGGCCGGCCTCTCCGGCAAGGCGCGGGAGCGGCGGCTGTTCGCCCTGATGGCCGTCTGGCCCGACGATACGCGCGGCAGCCCGCACGACCGTCCCGACTGGCACTACGCCCTCAAGCTGGTCTCGCCCGCGCGGTTCGTGCTGCCGTTCACGGTGGGCAAGGCCGAGAAGGCGTTCGACGAACAACTGGCCATCGCCCGCGATCCCAAGGCGCCTCGCGCAGAGCGGGCCGTGGCCCTGTGCTGGCTCATGCACCTGGTCGGCGACCAGCATCAGCCGCTGCACGCCGGCCACTGGCTGTCGTGGGACTTTCCCAAGAGCGACCGGGCGGGCTCCATCGCCTATGTCCGCCGCCAGCCGGGCGCGGCGCCGGTCGACATGCACGACCTCTGGGACAGCGCGCCCGATCGTCCCATCGCCAACCGCGAGGCCGGCGCCGAGGCGGTGGCGGCGGCCGTCGAGGCGGCCCATCCGCGTCCCGCGCGCGTCGACTTGAGCGCGGATCCTTCGGCCGCCCTGAAGGGCTGGGAGCGCGAGAGCTGGGGCCTGGCCAAGGACGTCGCCTACCGCAACGGCGCGCTGGCCCGGGTTCCGGCCAAGGACAAGGCCCGGGCTCCGGTGCTGCCGCCCGGCTACATGGCCAAGATGCGGACCGTGGCCGATGCCCGCGTCGCCGCCGCCGGTTATCGCCTGGCCGACGTCCTAGCCTTGGTGCGGAGCTGACGTCGACCGCGCGTCGCGCTTGTTTTCGCGGGCATCGGGCTTAAGTGGCGACCATGCCGCTCGACGAGATCCTGGCCGACATCGCCGCCTGCCGGGCGTGCGCGCCATACCTGCCGCACGTTCCCCGCCCGGTGACGCTTGTCCGTGCGGAGACCCGCATCCTGATCGCCGGCCAGGCGCCGGGCCGGCTGGTCCATGAGACCGGCCTGCCGTTCAACGACCCGTCCGGCAACCGTCTGCGCCAGTGGATGGGCGTCGACCGCGAGACCTTCTATGGCCGGCCCGAGATCGGCGTGGCGGCCATGGCCTTCTGCTTTCCGGGCACCAATCCCAAGGGTGGCGACTTCCCGCCGCCGCCCCGCTGCGCGGCGATGTGGCGGTCTCAATTGCTGGCCGAGCTGCCGAATGTCGAGCTGACCCTGCTGGTCGGTAGCTACGCCCAGGACTGGGCGCTGCCGGGGCGGACCGGCAAAACCATGACCGAGACCATCGCCCGCTGGCGCGAGTTCGGACCTAACGTCCTGCCGATGCCGCATCCGTCCTGGCGCAACACCGCCTGGCTGAAACGCAATCCATGGTTCGAGGAAGAGGTCGTGCCCTTCCTTCGCCAGCGTGTCGCGGACATTCTGGGACGATGAACCGCCGCGCCCTGATCCTGACCGCGTCCGCCGCCGTGCTCTCGGCCTGCGCGCCGTTGCGGCAAGGGCCGGGCCTTGGGCCGCTGGGCTTTCGAGGGCCTCGGATCGAGACCGACGCCTTCGTCAGCTTCGACGGCGCGCGCCTGGGCCTGATGCGCTGGCTGCCGGCCACGGAGCCGGAGTGGGTCGTGGTCGGCCTGCACGGCATGAACGACTATTCCAACGCCTTTCACCTGGCGGCTGGCTGGTGGGCGGGGAAGGGGATCGCGACCTATGCGCTGGATGTCCGGGGCTTTGGCCGTTCGCCCGAGCGGGGCGTCTGGGCGCCGACCGAACTGGTGCTCGACGATGTCCGGGCGCTGATCACGGCGGTGCGCGAGCGCCATCCGAACGCCAAGCTCGCCCTGGCCGGGATCAGCATGGGCGGCGCGCTGGCGATCAGCGCCATGGCCTCCGAAAATCCGCCGCCGGTCGACAAGCTGATGCTGTTCGCGCCCGCCGTCTGGGGCTGGTCGAACCAGCCGCTGCCCAACCGCATGAGCCTGTGGGTCAGCGCCCACGTGCTGGGCCAGTGGGTGGTCAAGCCCCCCGACTGGCTGGTCCGCAACGTCATGGCCTCCGACAATATCGACGAACTGCGCCGCATGGGCCGCGACCCGCTGATGATCTGGGGGGCGCGCTCCGACACCATCTATGGGCTGGTCGGGCTGATGGAGCGCGCCTGGAAGTCGACGGGCGGGATCAATGTCCCGGTCGCCTGGTTCTACGGCGCCAACGACCACATCATCCCGCGCGAACCGACGGTCGAGGCCATCGGCCGCCTGAAGCCGGGCGCGAAGACCGCCTACTATGCGCACGGCTATCACCTGCTGCTGGTCGACAAGCAGGCCGCCAAGGTCTGGGGCGACGCCGAGGCGTTCCTGCGCGACGCGCCGGGGCCCTGGCCCCCGTCCGGCGCGCCGCCCATTCCGTCCAGCGTGGCGGCGATGACGGCATTGGATCCGCCCAAGCCGGCCAAACACAAGAAGCCCTAGCGTCAGCCTTCGGGGTTGTGAGGGGCGGCGAGGGGGCGTAAAGCCGCCACGTTCATTCTGGCATAGGCGAGACCGACGGCATGACCTTGTTCGATTCCCCCGATTTCGAGGGACACGAAGGCGTCCACGCTTTCTTCGATGAAAAAACTGGCCTGAAGTCGATTATCGCGATCCACTCGACCGCGCGCGGCCCGGCCGCTGGCGGCTGCCGCATGTGGGACTATTCAAGCAGCCAGGCGGCCGTGACCGACGCTCTGCGCCTGTCGCGCGGCATGTCGTACAAGAACGCCATGGCCGAGCTGGACCTGGGCGGCGGCAAGGCCGTGATCATCGGCGACAGCCGCAGCCAGAAGACGCCGGAACTGTTCGAGGCCTTCGGCCGCGCGGTCGACAGCCTGAACGGCCAGTACTGGACCGCCGAGGACGTCGGCGTCTCGCCCTCGGACCTGGAAAACACCCGCAAGACCACCCGCTTCGTCGCCGGCCTGGAAGGCCACGCGGCCGCCTCGGGCGATCCGTCGCCGGTCACCGCCGAGGGCGTGTTCCGCGGCGTGCGCCTGTCCGTCGAGCGCGCTTTGAACCGCGACCTCAAGGGCGTGCGGGTCGCCATCCAGGGCGTCGGCCATGTCGGCGCCTATCTGGCCGAGAAGCTGCACGCCGCCGGCGCGGTCCTGACCATCGCCGACGTCAACCAGGCCGCCCTGAACGAAGTGGCCGCCAAGACCGGCGCGACGATCGTGCCGACCGACGCCATCTTCGACGTCGAGGCCGATGTGTTCGCGCCCTGCGCCCTGGGCGGGGCGATCTCGGCCGCGACCCTGCCGCGCCTGAAGGTCAAGGTCATCGCCGGCGGGGCCAACAACCAGCTGGCCGACGCCATGATCGGCCAGACCGTGTTCGATCGCGGCATCCTCTATGCCCCGGACTACGTCATCAACGGCGGCGGCATCATCAACGTGGCCGCCGAGATCCGGGGCCTGGAAGCCGGCGCGGCCTTCGACGGCGCCTGGGTGGCGACCAAGCTGGACCGCCTGGCCCAGACCCTGGCCGAGGTCATCGACCAGTCGATCAGCGAGAAGCGTCCTGCCAATCTGGTCGCCGACGAGATCGCCCGCGCCCGCATTGCGGCGGCGCGCGGCTAAAACCGGCCTCAGGCGTTCTTCCTGGCGGTCCCATGGAGAACGTCATGTCGCACATCGACGACCTGAAAACGCAGATGGAAGAGGCTATCGCCGCTCAGGACTTCGAGGCGGCGGCCAAGCTGCGCGACGAGATCGGCGGCATCCAGCACAGCGCTCTGGTGCGGGGCGTCGAGGATGCGGCGCAAGCGTCCTATTTCCAGCGCCAGGTTCCCGGCCGCATGGGCCTGGGCACCGACCAGCCGGTTCCGAAGACGCCCGAAGGCTGGGTCCCGCCGAAGAAGCCGGATCCCATGACCGCCAACCACTCCCGGGGCGGTCGCCGGACCAAGTCCTAGGCCGAGGCCCGGTTGCGGCCGCTGATCGCCGCGCCGGCGTCCTTGTCCAGCGACAGGTAGACCGGCAGGGCCAGCAGGGTCACCAGGCCGATCGCCACGAACGGCAAGGTGAAGCGGTCTGGCGTCAGGGCGCCGCCGGCGCCCCGCGCCAGGTGCAGCATGATGCCGCCGAAGCTGACGCCCAAGGCCAGGCCCACCTGCTGGGTCACGGCCGACAGGGTCGAGGCGGCCGCCGTCGAGGTCTCCGGGACATCGGCATAGGCGATGGTGTTGGCGGCGATGAACTGGTTGGAGCGGCAGAACCCGCCCAGGGTCAGGGCGACCATCATCACGGCCATCGGCGTAGCGGGGCCGAAGAAGCCCGGCGCGGCGGTGAACAGCGCCGTCAGGGTGACGAAGACCGCCAGAGAGGTGCGGAAGCCGAACCGCTTGAGGCCCGCCGTCGCGAACGGGCGGGCGACCAGCACGCCGACGCCGGTCGCTAGGGTGACGACGCTGGCCTTCAGTGGGCTCCAGCCCAGCGCCACCTGCAGCAGCAGCGGCATCAGGAAGGGACTGGCCCCGATACCCAGCCGCACCAGCGTCCCGCCGACCAGGCTGGCGCGGAAGGTCGGATAGCGCAGCAGGGTCAGGTCCAGGATCGGGCGACCGGTGCGCTTGGCGATGCGCAGGTAGATGGTCCCGCAGGCGACGGAGAGCGCCAGCAGGGTGATCTGCGCCCAGGGCGGCAGCAGGTTGACGCCCGCCGTCTCGGCCACGACCACCAGACCGCTGACCGCCAGGGCCGACAGGACGAAGCCGAGCGTGTCGAAGCGGCCCAGGTCGCGCTTGGGCTCGCTCTTGGGCACGAAACGCCTGACGGCGATCACGCCCAGCAGCCCGACCGGCAGGTTGATGTAGAAGATCCAGGGCCATTCGGCGACGCTGAG
This sequence comes from Caulobacter sp. FWC2, assembly GCF_002742625.1. Taxonomy (NCBI): domain Bacteria; kingdom Pseudomonadati; phylum Pseudomonadota; class Alphaproteobacteria; order Caulobacterales; family Caulobacteraceae; genus Caulobacter; species Caulobacter sp. FWC2. The sequence continues at coordinate 3,567,128 of NZ_PEBF01000001.1, read as the reverse complement.
CACAAGCCCCGCGATCGGCGGGCCAATCAAGGGGCCAACAAGCGCGGGCATGGTGAACCAGCCCATGGCGGTCAGCAGCTTGTCCTTGGGGGTGGCGCCGACCACGATCAGCCGCGCCACCGGCGTCATCATCGCCCCGCCGATCCCCTGGACGATCCGCGAGGCGACCAGGGCCTCCAGGCTGCGCGACTGGCCGCAAAGGGCCGAGCCCAGCAGGAAGACGACCATGGCTGACAGGAACACCCGCCGCGCGCCGAACCGTTCCGCCGCCCAGCCGCTGGCCGGCGTGAAAACCGCCAGCGCCAGAATGTAGGAGGTCAGGGCCAGCTTCAGGTGGATCGGATCGACCGCGAAGGCTCGCGACAATGTGGGGAGGGCGGTCGACAGGGCCGTGGAGTCGATGAACTCCATCAGCAGCGCGCTGGCCACGGCGATGGAGATCAGGCGCGTCGCGAGGGGCGAGGATGCTGGAGACTGATCGGGCACGAGGGCGCTTTACGCCCCTGCACAGCGGGGGTCCATACGCGCGTGCGTCACATCCTTGCAGAACCGAAATGGGCGGCCTAGCGGCCGCGCACCGAGACGCTGACGCCGAAGACCGTGTCCTTGTTGGAATAGTCGATCGAGTTGAGCTTGCGGCGGGTGGCGCTCAGCGAGATGAGGCTGTTGCCCTTCCGATAGCCCAGGCCGATCTGGCGGCTGCCGAAGCGGGCCATCTTCTCTTCGCTGTAGCCGGCGTTGCGCCAGCCGCCGAAGGTGTCGCGGATCAGGTTCAGGCCATACGCCTTGCCCGAACTGGCGGCGTACAGCATCCAGCGGCCGCGCCGCAGGTCCTCGGCCGAGGCGCTGGCCTTGGACATCAGGTTCGAGGCGTTCAGCGTCAGGCGCTTCACCGCGCCCGACTGCAGGCCCATCGGCGTGAAGGCTAGAGGCTGGTCGTCAACCTGCATCTGCAGAATCTTGCCGGCCGGGCGGCGATGCTCGACCCGCGTGAGGGCCAGCACCGGACGGTGAGGGGCGGCCGAGACCTCGGCCAGGATCCGCGCAGATGGACCTGCGGGGGCGGCGACCGGCGCGGGCGGCGGCGGGGTCCGCGAAGTGGCGACGGCCAGGGCGACGGCCGGCGCGGCGCCGGCGAGGCCGACGTCTTGGGGGCCACCGGCCAGGGCCATCATGGCGACGGCGGGAACGGCGTGGGTTTCGGCGGCGACGACCGCGGGGACGGCGACACGCGAACGCTCGCCGCCGTAGCGGGCCGTGGCGATCGGGGCGTCGGGATCGTCAACCGGGGCGCGGACTTCAGATGCGCCGGCCCCAGGTCCGCCAGCCAAGGTCAGGGTCTGGTTGAATTCCTCAGGGGCGCGAGTCGACAGGGCGGTCGCGGCGCTTACCACCGCAAGACCAGCCGTCGCCAACAGACATCCGAGCGCGACGCGCCGCATGTTTGCAGTGCTCCCCCATTCCCCTGGCGTCAAAAATTAATGGCGCCGCGGGTGTCTGTATAGGTCGCTCGCGTGGCAGGGGTGGCGGAAGGCCCTCGTGTTCACGCTTTTTTACAATTCAGTGCCCCGGTCTGGGTTCGAAGGTCCGTCGTTCCTTCACCTTCAGGCAGTCCTGGTCGGGCTTCTGGCCGTGTTGAGCCTTGGGCTCCGATTTCGGGAAGCAGACGTTCCGCATGGGGTCTTGGTTCTGGAAGCCGCTGGTCATGGCTTTTCCTCCCGTACGCACACTCATTCTATCACGCCACCTGGTTGATCGGATCGATTAGGCGCACCTCCACGGAGACGTGAAGACGCGCGGAGCCCGGGTCGCCGATGATCGCCCCGGAGACGGGTAACGCCTGAGCCGGCGTTCGGGTGGCGGCGACGCGGATCAAATCCGGCGACTCGGCCAGGCCGTTGGTCGGGTCGAACTCCAGCCAGCCAAGATCCGGCAGGAAAACCTCGCACCAGGCGTGGGTCGCCCCAGCCCCGCGGATCGTCGCGCCGGGCGAGTGGATGTAGCCGGTGGCGAACAGGGCCGCGTAGCCGAGGCGGCGCAGGCCCTCGACCATCAGCCAGGCCAGGTCGCGGCAGGCGCCGCTGCGCTTCTGCAGGGTCTCGACCGGCGTTTGAACGCCTTCTTCGTAGCGATTTCGGTACTCGAACTGCTGATGGATCAGTTCGTTGACGCGCAGCAGGAAGGCCAGCGCCGGCTCATCGCGATGGCCTTGCAGGCCCCGCAGCCATCGTAGCAGCACCGCGTCGGGGTCATCGGTGACGGGCGCGATGAACGGCTCCAGAGTCGTCCGATCCTCGCGGGAATAGACGATCGGGGTCAGGGTGTCGGGGTTCTCGATCCGCTGGGGCGCCAGCGGGGCGGGGTAGCGGTCGATGACCAGTTCGCTGGCCACCCGCATGGCGTCGGCCTCGCCGGTCGGCTCGAAGATGCAGACGCAGTTTCCGTTCGCGTCGTAGCTCCAGCGCGTGCCGCCGGGCGGGAAGAGGCGCAAGCTGGCCTCGACGATACGCAGGGCGTGACTGTCGCGCGGGCGGATCATCAGCCGCTGCGGTCCGAACCGCACCGGCCGTTCATAATAGTATCGGGTCTCGTGAAGGATCCGCAGCCGTCCCATGCCAGAGCGACAACGCGCCGGCCGGGAGACCGTTCCGCCTATGAGCTAGGCGAGAAAGCCGGCCTCGGCAAAGGCCAGCATGCGGTCCAGCAGGGCCACGACGTCGGCCTCGCTGGTCTGGCCTTCCGACAGCACGTTCAGGCGGTCGAACTCGGCGAAGCGGTTGTTGTGCAGCATCCCCAGGGTGAAGTGGAGCCGCCAGTAGACCTCTTCCGGCGACAGGTCCGGACGGGCCTTCAGCAGCGCGTCGGAGAAGCGGCGCAGGTGCGAGACGTCGGTCTTCAGCACGGCGCGGATCTCGTCGGTGCCTTCGCTGCGGGCGCGGATCAGGAACTGCAGCGAGATGCGGCGCTCGTGGTCGGGCGCCAGCCAGCGCAGGGGCGGGGTCAGCAGGGCGGCGAGGATCTCGCGCAGTGGCGGGCTGCCGTCGTTACGGTCGTTGGCCTCGTGCAGCATCTTGGCCCGCTCGCGGTTGAGCTCGGCCGTGCGACGCCGGAAGATTTCGAACAGCAGGGCGTCCTTGGACCCGAAGTGGTAGTTCACCGAGGCCAGGTTCACGCCGGCGGCGGCGGTGATGTCGCGCACGGAGACGTTCTGGAAACCGTGCAGCGCGAACAGGCGCTCGGCGGCCACGAAGACCAGGTTCTTGGTGGCGGCTTCGGTCTCGGCGGCCTCGACTTCGTTAGAAGCGGCGGCGTCGGTGGTCGGACTCACTACATATTCCCCTTTACCCGTGGGGAAGTCTTACGGGCGTTCGAATTTGGCGCAAGCGTCAAGATCATCGTCCGAACGCGGATCGAGGGTTGTTTGTGGCATTTTCCGTCAAGCGCGTGACGCTCCGCCCGATCGCGGGCGTTCAGCCGGCGGCGGCGAGGCGCGCGACGGGGCGGCCCATCCGACCGCGCCGCAGCTGGCGCAGCAACGGCCGGCCCACGGCGACGCCCAGGATCAGCGGCGCCAGCAGCACGGCCAGGGCCTTGCGCGGCAGGCTGTCGGCGCGCTTTAGGAAATAGCGCACCAGGCCCTTGCCCTTGTGCCACTCGACGATCAGCGGGTTCTCCTTGCTGGTCGAGCCGACGTGGACGATGCGGGCGGCGGGCTGGAACAGCACGCTGCCGCCCGTCTTGCGGGCCCGCCAGCACAGGTCGACGTCCTCGACGTGCAGGAAATAGCCCTCGTCGAAGCCGCCGAGAGCCTGGAAATCGGCGGCCCGCATATAGAAGCAGGCGCCCGAGATCGTAGGGGTGTCCACCGGGTGCGAAGGGGGGGCTTCGCTTTCCCGGTGGATCTCGAAGCGGCGCAGCGGGGGCAGAAGGGCGCTAAGCTTCGAGAGGCTGAGCAGGGTCGTGACGGGCGTGATCTCGCCGCGCCGCGCGCCCCGCTGTTCGGTTCCGTCGGTATTGAACACCCTGGCCCCGATCACGCAGGGCGAGGGGCGGTCGCGGGCGGCGTCGGACAGGGCCGCCACCGCGCCGGGGGTCAGGTAGGCGTCGGGATTGAGGAAGACCAGTTCCTCGCCCTTCGCCGAGGTCGCGCCCAGATTGGCGGCGCGGGCGAAGCCGATATTACCCAGCCCCTGCAGCAGGCGCACGCGCGGCTCGCGGCGGGCCAGATCGCGCAGCCAGGCCGCGTCGGCTAGGGACGAGCCGTTGTCGACGATCACGAACTCCTCGACCCGAGGCTCGGCCAGGGCGTAGCGCACGCTCTCCATCAGCGCCGGACCGGTCATGTAGACGACCATGATCAGCGACAGGCGCGGGCGGATGGCCCAATCCTGCTTCAGCGGGGCTGCGGTGCGAAAGGGGGCGGGGTCGATCGAAACGTACATGCGGCCCGATGCATTCAAAATAGTTGCATAAAAACTGTATGTGGGTCGAAGATGATCCGCAAGGCCTCACAGCGAGACCGGCGATCGATTGTTGCGTTTTTACGCATTGTGTAACAACTAGGGCAGCGCCCGCGTAGTGGGCGAGGAAGCGGCTTTGCAATGTCCAGAACGGCGATGAATCCCGCCAAGGCGGCCCTGACCAAGACCCTGCGCCGCGAAGCGGGGCGCTGGCTTAAGGCCGCGCGCGAGGCCGCGGGCCTCACGCAGGCGGAACTGGCCGAGAAGACCGGGTTGCGTTACTACACCTTCGTCTCGCAGGTTGAGAACGGTCTTGGTCGCGTTCCGATCGAGGCTCAAGCCGTCTGGGCGGAGAGCCTGGGTCTTGATCCCGGTCAGTTCGCCCGCACCCTGCTGCGATATTACGAACCCGAGCTGTACCGGCTTCTGTTCGACGGCGCCGCCGAAGAGGCTGAGCCGGTCGTGACCGAACGGGCGGCCCAGGCCTGACGAGCGACGACAATATGGGTGAGATCCTAGCCTTCAGCCCGCGGCCTCCGGCCAGCGACTGGTCCGCCAACGAGCGCGGCCTGCTGATGCTGCTGACGCAGCAGCTGGAGACGGCCTATGGCGAGGTCGACGGGATCTTCGGCCAGACCGACTCGGGCGACCCCTGGTACGTGGTCACCGACTCCAACCAGGACGTCCTGGTCCATGTCGCCCGCATCGATGGCCAGTTCGTCGTCCACGATGCGGCGATCGACATGTTCCACCAGGTGGGCAGCCTGTGGGGCGCGCTGCGCCAGGTGCTGTCCTCGAGCATGACCGAACAGAACGGCACGGTCGTGGCCTTCAATCCGTCCAGCCGCGAGGCCCAGTCCTTCCTGTCGCTGGTCATCGCCGTCGGTCTCTATCTCGAGCTGCGCGGCGCCGAACTGGGCCAGGCGGGCCACCTGACCTTCGACAACCTGCCGCGCATCGATGATCCGGCCCTTCAGACGATGGCCTCCAGGCTGGTCGCCGCCCTGAACCTCGAAGCCGACCGGACCCCGGCGCATACGCCGGCCGCGGCGACGGGCGAGGCAGCGGCGGCGCCGGCGGCGATCAAGCCGGAGAGCGCCGGGTCGATCGTGGTCCAGGCGCCGAGCGAGGCTCCCCAGGGCCTGTCGGTGTTCAAGATCGCCCATCTGACCGGCGAGCAGGCTCCGCCGGCGCCGGCGCCGGCTCCGAGCCCCGTTCAAGCGCCGGCTGCTGCGGACGAAAGGGCGGTCGTCGAAGACGTGGGCAACCAGGGCTTCGCCGCCACCAAGAGCGTCATGGTGGGATCCTCTGGCAACGACGTCATGTATGGCACGGCCGGCGCGGACACGATCCGGGGCGGGGCGGGCGACGACTATATCGACGGTCGCGGCGCGCCGAAGGGCGAGGTCGATCACCTGGAGGGCGGCGAAGGCGCCGATCGCATCGTCATGAACGCCCGCGTGGTCGCCAAGGGCGGGGCCGGGGCCGACACCTTCCTGATCTCCGCCGCGCCACCGGCCGACAAGACCGCCGCGCTGCTCGGCGTGGTGCTCGACTACACGGCCGCCAAGGGCGACCACCTGGCCGTGATGGGCGACGGCCACGTGACCGTGGTCAGCACCGCCGCCGTCAGCAACGTGCTGGGGACGCAGATTGAGGTGCTGAACGACACCACCCTCGCGCAGGCGACGGACGTTAGTGCGGCGGTGTCGGGGACTCGCGTCGGTTTCGATATCGACGGTGACGGAAAAGAAGACGTCTTCATCCTGCTCGGCGGGGCCGCCAGCGCCACCTTCCGGATCGGGACGACGATCGCCAACGACCACACCGCGCCGCCCGAAGTGCCGCTGATCGGCCAGCCGACTGCGGACGCCGGCCACTACGGCGATACGACGACCGGGCGTTAGAGCCTGTCCCCCGTCTAGCTGGGGCTCTAGCCCCTAACCAGCTCGCGCATGGCCTTGTCCAGGCCGTCGATGGTCAGCGGATACATGCGGTCGGAGACGATCTGTTTCATCACGCCGATCGACTGGGTGTAGTCCCAGTGCCGTTCCGGCGTCGGGTTCAGCCAGATGCAGCTCTGGTAGATGTCGGTGACCCGCTGCATCCAGATCGCGCCGGGCTCCTCGTTCCAGTGCTCGACGCTGCCGCCCGGATAGGTGATCTCGTACGGGCTCATGGTCGCGTCGCCGACGAAGATCACCTTGTAGTCGGCCGGGAACTTGTGGAGCACGTCGAAGGTCTGGATCTTCTCGGTGTTGCGGCGCTTGTTGTCCTTCCACACGGTCTCGTAGAGGCAGTTGTGGAAGTAGTAGAACTCCAGGTTCTTGAACTCGGTCTTGGCGGCGCTGAACAGCTCCTCGCAGAGCTTGATGTGGCCGTCCATCGAGCCGCCGATGTCGAAGAAGATCAGCACCTTGATGGCGTTGCGGCGCTCGGGCCGCAGCTGGATGTCCAGATAGCCCTTCTCGGCCGTGCCCTTGATGGTGCCGTTCAGGTCCAGCTCTTCGGCCGCGCCGGTGCGGGCGAACTTCCTCAAGCGCCGTAGGGCGACCTTGATGTTGCGGGTGCCCAGCTCGACCGAGTCGTCGAGGTTCTTGTACTCGCGCTTGTCCCAGACCTTCACCGCGCGGCCGTGGCGGCTCTTGTCCTGGCCGATGCGCACGCCTTCGGGGTTGTAGCCGTTGTTGCCGAACGGCGAGGTGCCGCCCGAGCCGATCATCTTGTTGCCGCCCTCGTGACGCTTGTGCTGCTCGCGCAGCCGCTCCTGCAGGGTCTCCATCAATTTCTCGAAGCCGCCCAGGGCCTCGATCTGAGCCTTCTCCTCGTCGGTCAGGAACTTCTCGGTCAGGGCCTTGAGCCACTCTTCCGGGATATCGGCGGCGAGGCCGTCATTGACGGTCTCCAGCCCCTTGAAGACGTGGCCGAACACGCGGTCGAACTTGTCGAGGTTCTTCTCGTCCTTCACCAGGCTGGCGCGCGACAGGAAGTAGAAATCCTCGATCCTGCGATCGATGACGTCCTTGTCGAGGGCCTCCATCAGCAGGAGGTATTCACGCAGGCTCACCGGCACCTTGGCCTGGCGGAGCTCGGAGAAGAAGCGAAGGAACATCGGCGCGGCTTTCGAACAGATGTTCGGGAGAATGGAGGGTTCTCAATCGCGACGCAATGCCGAGCCTCATCCCCGCCGCAGGATGAACTCCAGGTCCCGCGTCTCCCCGACCGGGAAGTGGTACTCGCCGACCTTCTCGAACCCCAGGCGGCCATAGAGCTTCTGCGCCCCGAAGTTCTCGGACCACACGCCGATCCACAGCGGGCGGGGGCCGTCCTTCTCCAGCCAGTCCAGGGCGGTGTTCAGCAGCGCCGAGCCGCGCCCGCCGCCCTGGTGGCTCTTGAGCACATAGACCCGCTTCAGCTCGCCATGGGCGGGCTCAACGTCCTCATGGGGCAGGTCGCACGGTCCGGCCAGGGCGTAGCCGATGGCCTCGCCGTCCTCGTCCTCCAGCAGCCAGGTCGCCTTGTCGGGATGGGCCAGGTCGTTGCGGGTCCGCTCCAAGCCGTAGGCATAGGCCAGGAAGGTCTCCAGGTCCTCGGGCGGATAGAGGTGGGCGAAGGTTTCCGTGAAGGTGCGCGCGCCCAGGCTGGACACGGTGTCGGCGTCGTCGATCGTGGCGCGGCGAATGGAAGACGGGCGGATGGTCTGAGCAGCGTTCAAGGTCTAGAATCCTCGCATGACCGTGGCGCTTTATACCCATCTCGACATGCTCGACCACCAGCCCGGCCATGGCCACGTGGAGAGCCCAGAGCGCCTGCGCGCCGTGATCGACGCCCTGAACGATGATCCCAATCTGGCGCTGGAGGCGCTGGATGCGCCGCTGGTCGAGGTCGAGGACCTGCTGCGGGTGCATCCCAAGGCCTTCGTCGACGCCGTGTTCGAGGCCGCGCCCAGGTCGGGCCGGCTGGCGCTGGACCCCGACACGGTGATGTCGAGCGGCAGCCTGGCGGCCGCCCGTCGCGCGGCCGGGGCCAGCGTCGCGGCGGTGCGAGCCGTGGCGGCGGGCGAGGCCAGGCGAGCATTCTGCGCCGTGCGGCCGCCGGGACATCATGCCGAGCCGGGCGTGGCCATGGGCTTTTGCGTCTTTTCCAGCGTCGCCGTGGCGGCCCGCGCGGCCCAGGCGGCCGGGCTGAAGCGGGTGGCGATCGTCGACTTCGACGTCCACCACGGCAACGGCACACAAGCCGTGTTCGAGAACGACCCGACCGTGTTCTTCGCCTCGATCCACCAGTCGCCGCTCTATCCGGGCACCGGCGATCCGTCCGAGACCGGTCTGGGCAACATCGCCAACGCCACGGTGGCCCCGCATGCGCCGCGCGAACTGTGGCGGTCGCGATTCGAGGGGCTGATGGACAAGGTCGACGCCTTCGCGCCCGAGCTGCTGATCGTCTCGGCCGGCTTCGACGCCCACGTCCGCGATCCGCTGTCGGCCCAGAGCCTGGACGAGGACGATTTCGCCTGGGCGACGCGGGCGATCGTCTCGGTGGCCAACGCCCGCGCCAAGGGCCGGGTTGTGTCCTCGCTCGAGGGCGGTTACGACCTCCAGGCGCTGGGGCGTTCCGCCGCCGCGCATGTGCGCGCTCTTCAGGAGGGGTGAGGGGACGGAAAGGCCGCTGGGCCCACCGACTTCTCTTCAACATGGCCGACGTCACCATCGCCGACCAAGCGTCCTCGCCCGTGAAGTCGGGGACCGTCACCCTGGCCCGCCACGGCGAGCCCGCCCTGTCGCGCAAGGTCCGCCTCAATGCGCCTGAATACGGCGACTGGTGGGCGCGCTACGAGGTGGGCGGCCTGAAGGACGGACAGACCCCGCCGGACGGGCTGATCCAGATCGCCCGTGACGCGGACGTGATCATCGTCTCGACCCGCCGCCGCGCCATCGAGACCGCCAAGGCGGTGGTCGGCGAGCGGACCTTCACCACCGATGAGACCTTCATCGAAGCCCCGCTGCCGCCGCCGCCCTGGCCGCTGTGGCTGCGGATGTCGCCCAAGCGCCTGGGTTTCTTCGCCCGCTTCTGGTGGTGGTTCTTCAACAATCACGGCGGCCAGGAGACCCGCGCCGAAGCCGAGGTCAGGGCCGGCAAGGCCGCCGACCGGCTGGTGGCGCTGTCCGACCAGGGCCAGGACGTACTGCTCGTGGCTCACGGCTTCTTCAACTGGATGATCGCCGATGCGCTGAAGGCGCGTGGGCTGACGAAACTGCTTGATGAAGGTCACGCCTACTGGAGCCTCAAGCGCTTCCGCCGCGGCTGATCTGTCACCGATCTCGCAAACCCTCTTCCCTTAACCACGCCCAGGCTCTAGGCCGTTGCTCGCGTCGGCCCGGGACACTAGGCTCACGCCTGTTCACCTGAGAGTTGAAATGACCGACGCCGCCAGCAATCCCGCCGATATCTCCGCCCTGAGCTTCGAAGAAGCCCTGGCGCAGCTTGAGCGGATCGTGGCCGAGCTGGAGTCGGGCCAAGCTCCGCTGGAGCGGTCGATCGACATCTATGAGCGCGGCGCGGCCCTGAAGGCCCACTGCGAGAAGAAGCTGGAGGCCGCGCGCCTGAAGGTCGAGAAGATCGTCCTGGGTCAGGGCGGCGCCGTCGCCGCCGAGCCGGCCGAGTTCAACTGATGGCGAGTTCGCGTCCGTCCAGTGATCTTGAGAAGCGGATCGTCCAGGCCGCTGACATCGTCACCGTGGCGCTCGACGAACTGCTGCCCCGCAGCGATGGTCCGGAAACGCGCCTGACGGAAGCCATGCGCTACGCGGCCCTGGGGCCGGGCAAGCGCTTGCGGCCGTTCTTCGCGCTCGAGACCGGCAAGATGTTCGACCTGCCCGAGCGGCCGGTTCTGCGCGCGGCCTGCGCGCTGGAATGCATCCACGCCTACAGCCTGGTCCATGACGACCTGCCGGCCATGGACGACGACGACGTCCGCCGCGGGCGTCCGACCGTGCACAAGCAATATGACGAGGCCACCGCCATCCTCGCGGGGGACGCCCTGCAGACGGCGGCCTTCGAGATCATGGCCCACCCCGACACCCACGACGACGGCCATGTGCGGTCGGAACTGGTGCGCAAGCTGGCCATCGCCTCGGGCGCCAAGGGCATGGCCGGCGGCCAGATGATCGACATTCTGGGCGTCCGCGACGACCTGGGCGCGGTCGCCCGCATGCAGCGCTTGAAGACGGGCGCCCTGATCGCCTTCGCGTTCGAGATCCCGCTGATCATCGCCCGCGCCAAGGAATCCGAGCGCGCCGCCCTGATGGCCTTCGCCCAGGACCTGGGCCTGGCCTACCAGATCGTCGACGACATTCTCGACGCCGAGGGCGATCCCGAGACCATGGGCAAGGCCACCGGCGGCAAGGACGCCGCCATGGGCAAGGCCAACTACGTCACCCTGCTGGGACTGGACGCGGCGAAAGAGCGCGTGGCGCTTTTGGCCGACCAGACCCGCTCCCATCTTGAAATCTTTGGCGAACGAGCCGGACATCTGCGCGAAAGCGTCGATTTCGTGCTGGACCGCCGGAACTGACCGCGCTTTCTTCAAACATGCCCACCAACACACCCTTGCTAGACTCGATCGCCTCGCCGGCTGACACGCGAGGGCTTTCCCTCCCAGAGCTGAAACAGCTGTCGGCGGAAGTTCGCGCCGAGATGATCGACGCGGTGTCGGTGACGGGCGGCCACCTGGGCGCCGGCCTGGGCGTGGTCGAGCTGACCGTGGCCCTGCACCACGTGTTTGAGACGCCCAAGGACATCCTGATCTGGGATGTCGGCCACCAGGCCTATCCGCACAAGATCCTCACCGGCCGTCGCGATCGCATCAAGACGCTGCGCCAGGGCGGGGGCCTGTCGGGCTTCACCAAGCGGGCCGAGAGCGAATACGACCCGTTCGGCGCGGCCCACGCGGCGACCTCGATCTCGGCGGCCCTGGGCTTCTGCGCCGCGCGCGACGCGAAAGGCGAGGACAACAGCGTCATCGCCGTGATCGGCGACGGCTCGCTGGGCGCCGGCATGGCCTATGAGGCCATGAACGCGGCGACCGACACCACCAAGCGCCTGATCGTCATCCTCAACGACAACGACATGTCGATCGCCCCGCCGGTGGGCGGCATGAGCGCCTACCTGGCCAACCTGGTTTCGGGCGGCGCCTATCGCTCGGTGCGCAAGCTGGGCAAGACCGTCGTCGAAAAGCTGCCGACGCCGATGCGCGAAGCGGCCCGCAAGGCGGAAGAATATGCCCGGGGCATGGTCACCGGCGGCACCTTCTTCGAGGAGCTGGGCTTCTACTATATCGGCCCGATCGACGGCCACGACATGGACGCCCTGGTCAGCGTGCTCAAGAACGCCAAGGCCTTCGGCGACAAGCCGGTGCTGGTCCACTGCGTCACCCAGAAGGGCAAGGGCTACGCCCCGGCCGAGGGGGCCGAGGACAAGCTGCACGCCGTGGCCAAGTTCGACGTGGTCACCGGCCAGCAGCACAAGCCGGCCGCCGGCCCGCCCAGCTACACCAAGGTCTTCGCCCAGGAACTGGTCAAGCAGGCGCAGCGCGACGACAAGATCGTCGCCATCACCGCCGCCATGCCCTCGGGCACGGGCCTGGACATCTTCCAGAAGGCGTTCCCGGACCGCACCTTCGACGTCGGCATCGCCGAGCAGCACGCGGTGACCTTCGCCGCCGGCCTGGCCGCCGACGGCATGAAGCCGTTCGCGGCGATCTATTCGACCTTCCTGCAGCGCGGCTACGACCAGGTTGTCCACGACGTCGCCATCCAGGGTCTGCCGGTGCGCTTCGCCATGGACCGCGCCGGCCTGGTCGGCGCCGACGGCCCGACCCACGCCGGCAGCTTCGACATCGGCTTCATGGGCGCTCTGCCCGGCATGGTGCTGATGGCCGCCGCCGACGAGGTCGAGCTGGCCCGAATGGTCGCCACCGCCGCCGAGATCGATGACCGCCCCAGCGCTTTCCGCTATCCGCGCGGCGAGGGCCTGGGCCTGGAGATGCCGGCGATCGCCGAGCCGCTGGAGATCGGCAAGGGCCGCATCGTCCGCGAGGGGACCAGCGTCGCCATCGTCTCGTTCGGCACGCGCCTGTCCGAAAGCCTGAAGGCCGCCGATCTGCTGGCCGCGCGCGGCCTGTCGGCCACCGTCTGCGACGCCCGCTTCGCCAAGCCGCTTGACCTGGACCTGCTGCTGCGCCTGGCGCGTGAGCACGAGGCGATCATCACCGTGGAAGAGGGCTCGATGGGCGGCTTCGGCGCCTTCGTGCTGCAGGCGCTGGCCCAGCACGGCGCGCTGGATCGCGGCCTGAAGATCCGCACCCTGTGCCTGCCCGACGTCTTCCAGGACCAGGACAAGCCCGACGTCATGTACGCCCAGGCCGGTCTCGACGCCGAGGGCATACTGCGCGGGGCCTTGTCGGCCATGGGCATGGACAATGTCAGCGCGGCGGGGGCTGGCCGTCGGGCGTAAGCTCGGTGGGCTTAAACCCCGCACGCCTTGAAGAACGCCCTGACGCGACCCCGGTCGGCAGAGTCTGCCGCCAGGCTGTGGCGTTCGCCCTTCGTCAGAAGAGCCAGGTCGCCTGATTTCCGGAAGCCGTCCAACGCCGGGGCGCTGGCCTTGCCGCGCCCTTCCAGGAAGCCGCCCTGGCTCAGCGCGTCATCGACCTTGGCGGCGGCGAAGCGGCTCTCCGTGCGACCCGAGGCCAGGACGATCTCGCCGCCGGTGAGGCCCACGGCCGAGACGTCGACCTGATCCTGACCCGGGCGGCAGCTGATCATCAGTACGACGTCATCGGAGTTGGGGCGGCCATAGGCCAGGCGAGGGGCTTCGGCGTCGTCCGCCAGATAGGCCCAGCGATAGCCGTCCACCGCGACCTTCTCATGCGCGCAGCCGGCCAGGGCGGCGGCCAGACCCAGAGCGGCGAAGGCGGTGATGCGGCGTCCCATGAAGCTCTCCTCGCCCCAATCAACGCAGCCTGAACCTGAATGGCTCCTGAAACGCATCGGGCGCGGCCACCTTCCGGTAGCCGCGCCCGACGATCTTGCAGGCCTATGAGAGGCCTTGGATCTTTCCGCCCGAATGTCGCGCCTAGAACGGCGAGAATTTCTCGACCAGCGACTGGCCGGCCGGGGTCTTCTGCACGCGGCTGATGTCGCCGCGGCCGCCGTAGCTGATGCGGGCCTCGGCGATCTGGGTGTGCTTGATGGTGTTGGCCGAGGAGATGTCCTCCGGACGCACGATGCCGGCCACGGTCAGCTGGCGCAGCTCGGCGTTGGTGCGGACCTCCTGGGTGCCCTGGATGACCATGTTGCCGTTCGGCAGGACCTGGCTGACCACGGCGGCGATCGTCAGGCTGATCTTTTCCGAGCGCTGGACGCTGCCGGCGCCGGCGTTGGTGGTGGCCGAGTTCGTGTTGATGGCGTTGGCCGGATCGAACCCGCCCGGCAGGACCTTGCCCAGGCTGGACTCCAGGCCCAGGAAGTTCGGCACGCCGGCCTTCATGTTCGCGGTGCGCGAGGAGGCCGTCTGGTTCTTGGTGCTGGCGCTGTCGTCGATGTCGATCATGACGGTGACGATGTCGCCGACGCGGCTGGCGCGCTGGTCGTTGAAGAACGCGCGGGCGCCGACGCGCCACAGCGAGTTGGCCGAGGCCGCCTGCGGGGCGGGCTCGCGGGCCGAGACATACTGCTGCTGCATCGGGGCCAGTTCGGCCGGATAGCCGACCGGGGCCAGCTGCGGACCCTTCACGGCTTCGGTTACGGTGGAGCAGGCGGCCAGCGGCGCGAGCAGGAGGGCGGCGGCGATGATGACGGGGCGACGCATGGGGTGGATGACCTCTTAGCGAGCGGCGAAACGGACGGGTTGCGAGCGGGCTTGCAAGGCTTGGGCCTGCGGACCGACCGCTGCGGAGCCAGGACCCGTAGCGACGGCCTGGATGACTTTCTTCGAGAGCGTGTTCTGGACGGCGAAGACGTCGCCGGTCGCGGCCGCGGCCATGGCCTTGCCTTGAAGCGAAAGGGAAATTCCGCCGTCGTCATAGGTGACGTTGATCAGGTCGCCGGTCTTGATGACCTGGGCGGCGGCCACGTCGCGGCTCTGGACCGCGGCGCCTTCACGCAGGGGGCGCTTGGCGGCCAGGCCGATCACGGCGTCGGCGTCGCGGGGCGCGTCCATGGGGGCGCCGGCCATCTTTACCCAGACGAGGTCCTGAGGCTGGACGATTTCGCCGGCCGTGAGGCTGCGGGCGTAGGCAAGAACTTCCACATTGCCGCGCGCGGCGCCGGCCAGGGTCTTGCCGCCGGCTGCGACGCCGCCGTAGTCCTGGCCCTCGCGGACGATGATGCGGCGGATGCCGTTGCTGTTGGTCCAGTCGAAGCCGGCGCGGCGGGCAGAGACCTGAACCTGGCCGGCCTCGAGCACGGCCGTCGGACCCAGGCGGGCGGCGACGACGATGTTGGCGGCGGGGCCGCTGACGCCGTCGAACAGGTCGCCCAGGGTGATACGGCGGTCGGCGTCGGTGGTGTCCAGGCGCAGGCTGACCGGCGTGCCGGCATGGGCGGGGGCGGAGAGGGCGCTGATCACCAGCGTGGCGGCGGCGGCGAGGAGGAAGGCTTTCATGCGCTTACGACCGTAGCTGCGAGGTGGCTTGGAGCATCTGGTCGGCCGTGGTGATCACCTTCGAGTTCATCTCGTAGGCGCGCTGGGCCGTGATCAGCGAGGTGATTTCCGTCACCGCGTCGACGTTCGAGGCTTCGGTGTAGTGCTGCAGCAGGGTGCCGAAGCCCGGCTGGCCGGGGGCGGCGAGGTTGGCGGCGCCCGAGGCGGCGGTCTCCAGCAGCAGGTTGTCGCCGATCTGCTCCAGGCCGCCTTCGTTCATGAAGGTGGCCAGTTGCAGCTGGCCGATGGTCTGCGGCTGCGGCTGGCCGTCCAGCTTGACCTGCACCAGGCCGGTCTTGCTGATCGTGATGTCGGTGGTGTTCTGCGGGACCGTGATGCCCGGCTGGACGGTGTAGCCGTCCTCGGTGACGATCTGGCCCTGGTCGTTGGTCGAGAAGTTGCCGGCCCGGGTATAGGCCGTCTCGCCCGACGGCAGCAGAATCTGCAGGTAGCCCTTGCCCTGGATCGCGACGTCCAGCGGGTTGTCGGTCAGGGTCGGGGTGCCCTGCTCGGTGATGCGGTAGACCGAGCCGGCCTTGACGCCGCCGCCGACCTGCACGCCCGTCGGGACGATGCTGCCGTCGCTGGACGACTGCGAACCGGCGCGCTCCACCTGCTGGTAGAGCAGGTCCTGGAACTCGGCCCGTTGGCGCTTGAAGCCGACGGTGTTCATGTTCGCGATGTTGTTGGAGATGACTTCGACGTTCAGCTGTTGCGCTGACATGCCCGAAGCGGCGGTGCGGAGAGCTTGCATCGGCTAGGCCCCTTAATTCAGCTTGCCCAGACGCTCGACGGCGCTGCGCGAAAGTTCTGCGGTGTTGTCCATCATCTTGGCGACGCCCTCGTAGGCGCGCTGGATCTCGATCAGCTTGGTGATCTCGACAACCGGTTGGACGTTCGAGGATTCCAGCATGCCCTGGTGGACGCGGGCGTCCGGTGCGGGTTGCAGGGTGGTGTTGGTCGTGTTGCGGTAGAGGTTGTCGCCATCCTTGGCCATCGAGGCCAGGCTGTCGGGGCGGACCACGGCCAGGCGGCCGACGCGAACCGCGCCCTGGCTGACCGTGCCGTCCTTGCCGATCGAAACCGGCCCCAGGGTCGGGTCGATCAGCAGCGGGCCGCCCCCGTCGTCCAGCACCTGGGCGCCGGCCTGGGTGACCAGTTGGCCTTCGGGGTTGGTGGTGAAGCGGCCGTCGCGGGTATAGCGATCGCCGCCGGCGGTCTGGACGTGGAAGAAGCCCGTCCCCTCGATGGCGATGTCGAAATCGCCGCCCGTCTTGGTCATGGCGCCCTGCGTGAAGTCGCGGGCGACGCGGTCGTCCAGCACGAACTTCACCGGCGAGGCGCCATCCAGGGTCTTGGCCGGCTTGGCCTGTTCCGTGCGGACCATCAGGTCCTCGGTCTTGAAGCCAGTGGTGTTGGCGTTGGCGATGTTGTTGGCCACGATGTCGAGCTGGCGGCGCAGCGTCATCTGACGCGAGAGGCCGACGTAGAGCGCGTTGTCCATGGCGAGTTAACTCGGGCGGCTGGCGCGACAAATGCGCCGAAACCCTTGAAGCAACCTTCGTGCCAACGCCGAAAGTCGTTCTAAATCAACGAATAGGAAGGTTAACGGCGGGGTGTGGGTCGGAGTCTGCCGGGCAGATTCAGCCTGCGACCAAATGGCCTCAAAAACACATCGTTAACCATGCTCCCGCATGAGTACGGGGTATAGATTCCAAGGAAACGCGCGCGTGGCCAAGAAACCCGAAAAGGAAGCTCCGGCTCCCGAAGGCGAAGACGGCGCCGAGGGCGAAGCTCCGGCAAAAAAGAAGCCGCCGATCCTGATCATCGCGATCGCCGCGGGCGTCCTCGTCCTGGGTGGCGGCGGCGCCGCGGCCTTTTTCCTGATGAAGCCGAAGCCGGCCGCCGAGGCGGGCGAGCACGGGGCCGAAAAGAAGGAAAAGAAGAAGGAAAAGAAGGAAGAAAAGGGCGGCCACGGCGAGAAGAAGGAAGGCGAGGGCGGCGCGGCCGCGGCCGGCGGTCCTGCGCCTGTGATCAAGGAAGGCCCCGACGGCGTGGTCTTCTACACCCTGCCCGACATCGTCGTGAACATGCAGACCGCCGACGGCAAGTCGACCTTCCTGAAGCTGAAGCTGACCTTCGAGCTGCCGGACGAAGATACGGCCGAAGAGCTGACGCCGAATCTGCCCAGACTGCAGGACATGTTCCAGGCCTTCCTGCGCGAACTGCGCCCTGAAGACCTGAACGGCAGCCAGGGCACCTATCAGCTGCGCTACGAGCTGCTGCGTCGGGTGAACCTGGTCGCTGCGCCGGCCAAGGTGAATGCGGTCCTCATCGAGGAGATGCTGATCAACTAGCCTTCGGGCTGGTTGGGCGAACGATCATGGCGGACGAAACCGACGATCAGGCCGCGATGGCCCAATGGGCCTCGCAAAATCCTCAAGGCGCCTTCGGTGAAGGTGACGCTGCGGCCGGCGGCAATGAATTTGGCGATTTCTCCGGCGGCATGGGCGGCTGGGATGACGGCGGCGGCGGCGAGCCCGGTTCCGAACGCATCCTGAACCAGGACGAAATCGACAGCCTGCTGGGCTTCGATCTCTCCGGCGATGGCGGCGAGGACCGGACGGGCATCCGCGCCATCATCAACTCGGCGCTGGTCAGCTACGAGCGCCTGCCGATGCTGGAAATCGTCTTCGACCGCCTGGTGCGGTTGATGACGACGTCCTTGCGGAACTTCACGTCCGACAACGTCGAGGTCAGCCTCGACAACATCAGCTCGATCCGCTTCGGCGACTATCTGAACTCGATCCCGCTGCCGGCCATCCTGGCGGTGTTCCGGGCCGAGGAACTGGACAACTACGGCCTGCTGACGGTCGACTCCAACCTGATCTATTCGATCGTCGACGTGCTGCTGGGCGGTCGTCGCGGCACGGCTGCGATGCGCATCGAGGGCCGTCCCTACACCACGATCGAACGCGTGCTGGTGCAGCGGATGATCGAGGTGGTGCTGCATGACCTGAAGAGCGCCTTCGAGCCGCTGCATCCGGTCAATTTCACGCTGGACCGCCTGGAGACCAACCCGCGCTTCGCCGCCATCGCCCGGCCGGCCAACGCCGCGATCCTGGTCAAGCTGCGTATCGACATGGAAGATCGCGGCGGCCGCATCGAGCTGCTGCTGCCCTACGCCACGCTCGAACCCATCCGGAAGATGCTGCTGCAGCAGTTCATGGGGGAGAAGTTCGGCCGCGACAACATCTGGGAAGGCCACTTGGCCACCGAGCTGTGGACCACCCAGATGGAGGTTCGCGCCGTGCTCGACGAGCAGCAGGTGCCGCTGTCGCGCGTCCTGAACATGCAGATCGGCGACACCCTGATGCTGAACGCCACGCCCGACAGCCTGGTCGAGCTGCGCGCCGGGGCCATTCCGCTGACGCGCGGCCGCATGGGCCGTCGCAACCACTCGATCGCCGTGCGGGCGGAGGCGCCGCTGACGCCCGCCGCCAAGAAGGCCGTGCAGAAGCTGAAATGAGCCTCGTCGCCTTTGCCATGAACGGGTTCCTGGCGGTGCTGCTGATCGCGGCGCTGATCTTCGGCTGGCGCCTGGAGCGTCGTCTGAAGGCTCTGCGCGACAGCCACGAGGGCTTCGCCAAGGCCGTGGCCGACCTGGATCATGCAGCCGCCCGCGCCGAACAGGGCCTGGCCGACCTGCGCGCGGCCACCGACGAAGCCGCCGAGACCCTGGCGATGCGGATCGAGCGGGCTCAGGCCCTGGCCGCCCAGCTGGGCGAGATCATCGATCGTCCGCCGTCGGCGCCGACCTTGGCGCCGAAGCCGCGGCCGCAAGCCCCGGCCGAGCGTCCCGCGCCGCGCCTGAGCCGCGAGACGCCGCCAGCCCCCACGCCGCAGGAGGAGCGCCGCCTGTCGGCCGCCGACTTCGAACGTCTGCTGGACCGCGAGGACCGCGTCGAGCGCGCCGCCCGCGGCGAACCCCTTCCGCGCCCGGCCTCGCGCCCAGGCGTGGCGCCAAACATGACCAGCGAAACGCCGCGTTCACGCGCGCGGATCGATGATGACCTCTTCGACGGACCGAGCGACAGCTCGTCCGCCAACCCCAGGGCTCCCCGCCGATGAAGAACGTTCCGCGCATCCTCCCCCTGGTCGGCGTTGCCGTCGGCGGCGTCTTGGCGATCAACGCCATGGCCGGCGCGAAGTCGCTGCCCGATCTGGTGAGCGGGGCGAAAGCCTTCGCCGAAGGCGTCGCCGAGAAGAAGGACGCCAAGGGCGGCGAAGAGGCTCCGTCGGCCGAAGGCGCTGGCCAGCCGGCCGCCGCCAACGCGCCGCCGCCGCGCGTCTGCGCCCCGTCCGCCGACGCCCTGGCCAAGGAAGCCGGCCTCTCGCCCGCCGAGCTGCGCGTGCTGCAGAGCCTGGGCGCCCGTCGCGGCCAGCTGGACCAGCGCGAGCAGGACATCGACGTCCAACTGCAGCTGCTGGCCGCCGCCGAGGCCAAGCTGGACGCCAAGATGAAGGCCTTGACCGGCCTGAAGGGCGACATCTCGGGCCTGCTGGGCCAGGTCGACGCCCAGAAGCAGGCCGAGGTCGATCGCCTGGTCACGGTCTATCAGGGCATGAAGCCCAAGGACGCCGCCGCCCGCATGACCCTTCTGTCGGACGAGGTCCGCCTGCCCATCGCCGCCAAGATGAAGGAACGGGCCCTGTCGCAGATCCTGGCCAACATGAGCCCCGGCGACGCCAAGATCCTGACCGAGCGCCTGGCCTCGCGCATGGCCAATCCGGCTGTCGAGAAGGGCAAGGCCGCGATCGCGGACAATGTCGCCGCGCCGGCGGCCCCCGGCGCCGCGCCGAACAAGCAACAGGCCGACGCGGGTCTGGCTGGCGCCGCGGATCCCGCCGCGCCCAAGGCCAAGTCGCCCCTCAAGAAGGCCGGTTAAGGGAGGCCCATGAACCTTCGCGAGCTCCTGCGCTCCAGCGTCGCCGCCGCGGTCATCGCGGGGACTCTGGCGCCGTCCGCCTACGCCGCGCCGCCGCCCCCGGCCGCGCGCGCGTCGCTGGACGTGCGCGTGGCGCAGGCGGCTGACTTCTCGCGCATCGAGTTCCACTGGAGCGGCGCCGCGAAGCTTGTTTCCCGTCGCGAAGGCCAGACCCTGGTGCTGCGGTTCAGCCGCGACGCCAACCCCGATATCTCGACCCTGAAGATCGCGCCGCCGCGCTGGCTGAAGGCCGCGGAGGCCCGCCACGTCAACGGCGCGCTCGAGATCGTCATTACACTGACGGATGACGCGGACGCCCGTCTGGGCGTCGCCGATGGTGTTGACTTCGTCAATCTGTTCGCCCGTCCCGGCGCGCCGCCGGCCAGTCCGACGCCCGCGCCCGCGGCGCCGATCGGCCGTCCCAACCCGATGCCCGCGGGCGGCGTGGTCAAGGTCGGCTTCGACCGCCAGGACCAGCAGGTCACGCTGTCGTTCGAGTGGGCCGCCCAGGCCGGCGCCGCCGTCTTCCGGCGCGGCGAGGCGGTCTGGATCGTGTTCGACACCCCCGCGCGACTCGACATCTCCAAGCTGCCATCGTCCAGCCTGCGCTATTCCAAGATCCAGGCCCTGAAGGGCGCGGACTACACGGCGCTGCGCATCGTCACACCGTCCGGCACGCCCTATGTCGCCGAAGGGCTGGGCGGGCTGTGGAAGATCAGTCTGGGCGCCGGCACGCAGGCGACGCCGGACGTCGTCAGGGTGGCGCGTGACGAAAGCGTGCGTCCGGCGACCCTGTCAGCCACCGTCTCGGGCGTGACCAAGCCGGTCTGGGTCGACGATCCCGCCGTCGGCGACAAGCTGATGGTGGCCCCGGCCCTGGCGCCCTCCAAGGGGCTGCCGTCGCGCCGCGAATATGTCGAGATGGCCCTGCTGCAATCGGCGCAGGGCTTGGCCGCCGAGGCCTATGCCGGCGACCTCGTGGTTCAGGCCAGCGGCGACCTGCTGCGCATCGGTCGTCCCAAGGGGCTGATCCTGTCGCCGATCTCGGCCAGCACCCCGCCGGAAGAGGCCGCCGCCGGCGCGCCGCAGCCGATGTCGATGCCCGCCCTGATCGACCTGGACAACTGGCCCAAGACCGGTTCGGGCGGCTTCCTGGCGCGCTACAACGCCCTGCAAAGCGCCGTCGCGGCCGCGCCGGATGGCGAGGGTAAGGACAGCGACCGCGCCGCGCGCATGTCGCTGGCCCGCTTCCTGGTCGGCTCACAGATGTCGTTCGAGGCCATTGGCGTGCTGAACGCGGCGGGCCGCAAGCACCAGACCCTGCTGGGCGACGCCGAGTTCCGCGGCCTGCGCGGCGTGGCCAAGGTGTTCGCCGGCCGCTTGACCGAGGCCGACGCCGACTTCTCCTCGCCGGTGCTGGCCGACGATCCGTCCAGCGCGATGTGGCGCGGCTATATCTCGGCCAGGCAGGGCCAGTGGGCCGACGCCCGCGCCAAGTTCACCGGCGGCGGCCGGGCCCTGGATCTGTTCCCGCCGATCTGGCGCGCGCGCTTCCTGCACGCCCAGGCCCAGGCGGCGCTGGGCGTCGGCGACGTGACCGGCGCCATGCAGCTCATCGCCAAGGCCCTGGCCGTGCCCAAGGTCCCGCTCGAGGACCAGCTGGACATCCGACTGACCCAGGCGCGCGCGTTCGAAGCCAAGGGCGAGAAGGTCCGCGCCCGGCGCATGTTCGAGGCCATCGCCAAGGCCCCGTACGACCGCATCGCCACCCCGGCCATGCTGCACGCCACCGAACTGGGCTACGCCAAGGGCCAGATCCCCGCCCAGAAGGCCGCCGAGACCCTGAACCAGCTGCGCTATCGCTGGCGCGGCGACGGCGTCGAGCTGGAGGTCATCCGCTCGCTGGGCCGCCTCTATATCGACCAGGGCCGTTATCGCGAGGCGCTGGAAGTGCTGCGCTCGGCCGGCCGCCAGCTGCCGGACCGCCCGGAAGCCGTGGCGCTGCAGAACGACCTGTCGAACACCTTCCGGCAGCTGTTCCTGCAAGGCCTGGCCGACGGCATGCAGCCGGTCCAGGCCGTGGGCCTGTTCTACGACTTCCAGGACCTGACCCCGATCGGCGCGGACGGCGACCAGATGGTCCGCAACCTGGTGCGCCGCCTGGTCGATGTCGACCTGCTGGACGACGCCGGCAAGCTGCTGAAATACCAGGTCGACAACCGTCTGAACGGCGTGCCCAAGGCCCAGGTCGCCACGGACCTGGCCTGGATCTACCTGATGAACAAGAAGCCGGAGGACGCTCTGGCCGCGATCAACGACACGCGCACGACCATCCTGCCGCCGGCCCTGAACGCCGAGCGCCGACTGGCCACCGCCCGCGCCTTGATGGGGCTGGGCCGTTTCGACGACGCCCTCGAACTGATCGACAAGGACAACAGCCGCGACGGCCAGGAGATTCGCGCCGAGATCGCCTGGAAGCAGCACACCTGGCCGACGGCCGGGGCGCTGTACGAACGCTCGCTGGGCGACCGCTTCAAGACCCCGGGCGCGCTGACCGCGGGGGACGAGGCCCGCCTGCTGCGCTCGGCCGTGGCCTACAGCCTGGCGGACGACGACGCCGCGCTAGCCCGGCTGCGCGCGCGCTGGTCGGGCTTCATCGACAGCGCCGGCAATCCCGACGGCCTGCGCGTCGCCCTGCAGGGCATGAACGTCGAATCGCTGTCGGCCTCGGATTTCAGCCGCGTCACAGCCGACAACGAGGCCTTCAACGGCTGGATCGGCCGGATGAAGGACAGGTTCCGCACCGGCCAGCCCGCCGGATCGCCCGCACGCGCTGGCCGCTAAGCCTGCCAAGCAGGCTTAGCTATATACTAGCCTAGAGCGCGACGGGCGCCGAAACCGGCGCTCACTTTCCGCTGTCGCGCTCTTGCAGGGCAGGGACTTTCCCGAAACCGCCCTTCGCGCGGGATGTCGAGGCACGACTGTCTCGCTTTGGCCCGCGTCATCGAAAATTCACCCGTCGAAAGCGGATTGGTCTTGTGGCGGGGTCCGGACGTTTAGCCTAGTTAGGGTCGGTCCCTGCGCCCGTAGGGGCTTGCGGTCCCCGACCGCTTGCCTTTCCGTCGCAGGCATGTCATGACAACGTTGTCATAGGGTGGACGACTTTGGCTAAGAAGAACCAAGACGCCGAGAATGGGCGCGAAGTGCTGGTGCTGCTGGGCGGCGCGGGGGATCTGGCCCTGCGGATGCTGTTGCCTTCGCTGTACTTCCTAGAGCTTGATCGTCTGCTGCCGCATGATCTGCGCATCGTCGGCGTGGCCCGCGCGGACCATGACGCGGCCAGCTACAAGGCGCTTGTGCGCGAACAGCTGGGCAAGCGCGCGACGGTCGAGGAGGGCGTGTGGAAGCGCCTGGCCGAGCGTCTCGACTACGTGCCCGCCGACATCACCAGCGAAGCCGACGCCAAGAAGCTGGCCGACCGCATCGGCGAGCACGGTTCGCTGGTCATCTTCTTCTCGCTGTCGCCCAGCCTCTACGGTCCGGCCTGCCAGGCGCTGCAAGCCGCCGGTCTCACCGGCCCCAACGCCCGCCTGATCCTGGAAAAGCCGCTAGGCCGCGACCTGGAGAGCTCCAAGGTCACCAACGCCGCCGTCGCCGCCGTGGTCGACGAGAGCCAGGTCTTCCGCATCGACCACTATCTGGGCAAGGAGACGGTCCAGAACCTGACCGCCCTGCGCTTCGCCAACGTGCTGTTCGAGCCCCTGTGGGACCGCAACACGATCGACCACGTGCAGATCACCATCGCCGAGACCGAGAAGGTCGGCGACCGCTGGCACTATTACGACGAGTACGGCGCGCTGCGGGACATGGTGCAGAACCACATGCTGCAGCTGCTGTGCCTGGTCGCCATGGAGGCGCCGTCGGGCTTCGATCCGGACGCCGTCCGTGACGAGAAGGTCAAGGTGCTCCGCTCCCTGCGCCCCTTCACCAAGGAGAGCGTGGCCCACGACACCGTGCGCGGCCAGTACGTGGCCGGCGTGGTCGAGGGCGGCGCCCGTCCTGGCTATGTCGAGGAAGTCGGCAAGCCCACCAAGACCGAGACCTTCGTGGCCATGAAGGTGGCGATCGACAACTGGCGGTGGGACGGCGTGCCGTTCTTCCTGCGCACCGGCAAGAACCTGCCCGACCGCCGCACCCAGATCGTCGTGCAGTTCAAGCCGCTGCCGCACAACATCTTCGGCCAGGCGACCGACGGCGAACTGTGCGCCAACCGTCTGGTCATCGACCTGCAGCCGGACGAAGACATCTCGCTGACGATCATGAACAAGCGTCCGGGCCTGTCGGAAGAGGGCATGCGCCTGCAATCGCTGCCTTTGTCGCTGTCGTTCGGCCAGAGCGGCGGCCGCCGCCGCATCGCCTACGAGAAGCTGTTCGTCGACGCGTTCCGCGGCGACCGCACCCTGTTCGTGCGGCGTGACGAGGTCGAGCAGGCCTGGAAGTTCATCGACGCCGTCTCGGCCGCCTGGGCCGAGGCCGGCATCGAGCCCGCGCCCTACGCGGCCGGCACCTGGGGACCGCAGTCGGCCCAGGGCCTGATCTCGCCCGGCGGCCGGGCCTGGAAGGCGTAGCCATGGCTCAATCCTCGTTTCCTAGGCCCGAAATCGAAGCCTTCCCGACCCGCGAGGCGCTGTACGACGCCGCCGCCTCGACCATCGCCCAGGCGCTGACCACGGCGGTGGCGACGCATGGCGTGGCCGGCTTCGCCGCGACGGGCGGCTCGACGCCGGCCCCGGTCTATGACCGCCTGTCGACCCTGACCGCCCCCTGGGACAAGGTCATGGTCACCCTGACCGACGAGCGCTGGGTTCCGGCGTCCGATCCGAGCAGCAACGAAGGCCTGGTGCGCCGTCATCTGCTGAGGGGCCACGCGGCCAAGGCCGGCTTCTCGCCGCTCTATTTCGAAGGCGTCAGCCATGAAGAGGCGGCGCTGAAGGCCCAGGCCGGCGTCGCGTCCGCCGCGCCTTTCGGCGTCGTTCTGCTGGGCGTGGGTCCCGACGGCCACTTCGCCTCGCTGTTCCCCGGCTCGCCGGTGCTGGCGCGCGGCCTCGACCCCGCGTCTGACCGGCTGGTGCTGGCCGTGCCGCCGGGCGATCCCGCCCCGGACATTCCCCGGATCAGCCTGACCTTCCAGGCGTTGACCAATTCGGCGCTGATCGTGCTGCTGATCACCGGCCAGGCCAAGCGCGCCCTGCTGGACGGCGAGGTCGACCCGACCCTGCCGATCGCCGCCATTCTGAACCAGGACCGCGCCAAGGTCCGCATCCTGTGGGCGGAGTAGTCGCCATGAGCCTGAACCCGGTCATCGCCGAAGTCACCGCCCGTATCGTGGCGCGCAGCCAGGACAGCCGCGCGGCCTATCTGGCCAACATGCAGCACGCGATCGACAGCCAACCGGGCCGAGCCAAGCTGTCCTGCGCCAACTGGGCCCACGCCTTCGCCGCCTCGCCGGGCGTCGACAAGGTGCGGGCGCTGGACCCGAACGCGCCGAACATCGGCATCGTCTCGGCCTATAACGACATGCTGTCGGCCCACCAGCCGCTGGAAGAATACCCGGCCCTGATCAAGGTCGCGGCCCGTGAAGTCGGCGCGACGGCCCAGTTCGCCGGCGGCGTGCCGGCCATGTGCGACGGCGTCACCCAGGGCCGTCCGGGCATGGAGCTGTCGCTGTTCTCGCGCGAAGTCATCGCCATGGCCACGGCCGTGGCCCTGACCCACGACGCGTTCGACTCCGCGCTGTATCTGGGCGTCTGCGACAAGATCGTGCCGGGCCTGGTGATCGGCGCCCTGACCTTCAGCCACCTGCCGGCCCTGTTCGTGCCCGCAGGGCCCATGACCTCGGGCCTGCCCAACAGCGAGAAGGCCCGCATCCGCGCCCTCTACGCCGAGGGCAAGGTCGGCCGCGCCGAACTGCTGGAAGCCGAGCAGGCCAGCTATCACGGTCCGGGCACCTGCACCTTCTACGGCACGGCCAACACCAACCAGATGCTGATGGAGCTGATGGGCTTCCATCTGCCGGGCTCGGCCTTCGTCCACCCCAACACGCCGCTGCGCGAGGCCCTGGTCAAGGAAGCCGCGCGCCGCGCCGCCGCCGTGACCAACAAGGGCAACGAATTCATCCCGGTCGGCCGGATGATCGACGAGAAGTCGATCGTCAACGGCGTGGTCGGCCTGATGGCCACCGGCGGCTCAACCAACCTCGCCTTGCACATCATCGCCATGGCCCACGCGGCCGGCGTCCAGCTGACGCTGGAAGACCTGGACGACATTTCCAAGGCCACGCCCTTGCTGGCCCGCGTCTATCCGAACGGCGCGGCCGACGTGAACCACTTCCAGGCCGCCGGCGGCATGGCCTTCATCATCCGCGAGCTGCTGAAGGCCGGTCTCGTCCACGAGGACGTCCAGACCATCGCCGGCCCCGGCCTGTCGCTCTACGCCCAGGAGCCGCACCTCGAGGACGGCGTCCTGAAGTGGCGCGAGGGTGCGCATGAGAGCCTGGACACCGCCATCGTCCGCCCGATCTCGGACCCGTTCAGCCCCGAGGGCGGCCTGCGCCTGATGGCCGGCAACCTGGGACGGGGCGTCATGAAGATCTCGGCGGTGAAGCCCGAGCACCACGTGATCGAAGCTCCGGCGGCCGTGTTCCAGGAACAGGAAGACTTCATCGCCGCCTTCAAGCGCGGCGAGCTGGACCGCGATGTCGTCGTCGTCGTCCGGTTCCAAGGGCCGTCGGCCAATGGCATGCCCGAGCTGCACAACCTGTCGCCGTCGATCTCGGTGCTGCTGGATCGCGGCTACAAGGTCGCCCTGGTCACCGATGGCCGCATGTCCGGCGCCTCGGGCAAGACGCCCGCCGCCATCCACGTGACGCCGGAAGCCGCCAAGGGCGGACCCCTGGCCTATGTCCAGGACGGCGACGTGATCAGCGTCAACGCCGAGACTGGCGAATTGAAGATCCTGGTGGACGAGGCGGTTCTGCGCGCTCGCACGCCAGCGAACGTCCCGGCGTCCAAGCCGGGCTTTGGTAGGGAACTGTTCGGATGGATGCGCAGCGGGGTCGGCGCGGCCGACGCCGGGGCCTCCGTCTTCGCCTAGGGAAAAGCGCATCGTCATGGACGGCAATCACAGCGTGGGGCTCGGCCTCGTCGGCGACATCGGGGGCACCAACGCCCGCTTCGCCCTGGTCGAATTCGACGGTCAGGACCCGCGCCTGATCGAGCCCACGACCTATAAGGGCCAGGACTACCGCTCGGCCGAGGACGCCATCGAAGCCTACCTGCAGAAGGTCGGCGTCCGGCATCCGGACCAGGCGGTGGTGGCTGTGGCCGGTCCGATCGAGCACGGCTCGGTCCACATGACCAACCTGGACTGGCGGATCTCGGAAGACAGCCTGCGTCGCGCCGGCGGCTTCCGGAACGCCAAGCTGATCAACGACTTCACCGCCCAGGCCCTGGCCGCCCCGCGCCTGAGCCCCAAGGACCTGCGACAGGTCGGCCACCTGCCGACCTCGGGCGAGGGGGACCTGGCGATCCTCGGTCCGGGCACTGGCTTCGGCGTCGCCGGCCTCGTGCGGCGTCACGGCCAGGAGATCCCGCTGGCCACCGAGGGCGGCCACGTGGCCTTCGCCCCGGTCGACGCGGTCGAAATCGAGGTGCTGCGCGCCTTGACCAAGCAGTTGGACGGCGGCCGGGTATCGGTCGAGCGCATCCTGTCGGGGCCCGGCATGGAAGACCTGCACGTCGCGCTGGCCGAGGCCGAGGGCCGCAAGGTGGAGCCCCTGGCCGCCAAGCAGATCACCGAACGCGCGGTCGAGGGCTGCGCCGACAGCCTGGCCACGGTGAACCGCTTCTGCGCGGTGCTGGGCTCGACGGCCGGCGACATCGCCCTGACCCTGGGCGCCCGCGGCGGCGTGTTCATCGCCGGCGGCATCGCGCCCCGGATCATCGACATCCTGGAAAAGAGCCCGTTCCGCGAGCGCTTCGACGCCAAGGGCCGCCTGTCGCACTTCACCCTGGCGATCCCGACCCACGTCATCCTGCATCCCCACACCGCCCTGATCGGCGCGGCGGTGGCGCTGACGCCGGAGGGCAGGGCGGCGGTTTCGTAGGCGAACGCCGCGGCGACGGTGCGTCTGCCTCGCTGGCGTCTCGACTCGGCGATCGAGCTAAGGGCTGCTTTCGACCCATAGGCGATCTTGAGCCCCTCTCCTTTAGGGAGAGGGAGGGGCCCGCCGCGAAGCGGTGGGAGGGTGAGGGGTTACGAGGTTTGACGGCGTGCCGGCACTCCGTCGAGCGCTGTAACCCCTCACCCCAGCCCTCTCCCTATGGGAGAGGGAGCGTGTCCTCTCTCCACCCATCGCGGGCGATCCAGAGGTCTGCTCTATGAGGGGCTCGCCATGACAACCTTGTCATGGCTTAGTATCCGCAACGCCGGAAAGAATCGGTGCGGCGGGGGATGGAATTGAGCGCCAAAGTCACGATCCACGACGTGGCCCGCGAGAGCGGGGTCTCGATCAAGACCGTTTCGCGGGTCCTCAACCGTGAGCCCAACGTCAAGGCCGACACCCGCGACCGGGTGCAGGCCGCCGTGGCCGCGCTGAACTATCGCCCCAACATCTCGGCCCGCAGCCTGGCGGGGTCCAAGGCCTATCTGATCGGCGTCTTCTTCGACAACCCCAGCCCAGGCTACGTCACCGACGTCCAGCTGGGCGCCATTGCGCGCTGCCGCCAGGAGGGTTTCCACCTGATCGTCGAGCCGATCGATTCGACGGGCGACATCCAGGAGCAGGTCGAGCCGATGCTGGCCACCCTGCGCATGGACGGGGTGATCCTGACGCCGCCGCTCAGCGACCATCCGCTCGTGTTGGCCGCGCTGGAGCAGGCGGGCGTCGCCTATGTCCGCATCGCGCCGGGCGGCGATCTGGACCGCGCCCCGTGGGTCAGCATGGACGATCGCCTGGCCGCCTATGAGATGACCAAGCACCTGATCGGACTGGGCCACCGCGACATCGGCTTCATCATCGGCCACCCCGACCACGGCGCCTCGCGCCAGCGCCATCAGGGCTTCCTGGACGCCATGCGCGACAGCGGGTTGGTGGTCCGCGAGGACCGGGTGGAGCAGGGCTTCTTCTCGTTCCGCTCGGGCTTCGACGCGGCCGAGAAGCTGTTGGGCGTCGCGGACCGTCCGACCGCGATCTTCGCCTCCAACGACGACATGGCCCTGGGCGTCATGGCCGTGGCCAACCGCATGCGACTGGACCTGCCGGCCCAGCTGTCGGTCGCCGGCTTCGACGACACGCCCGGCGCCAAGATCACCTGGCCGCAGCTGACCACCGTGCGCCAGCCGATCTTCGCCATGGCCGGCGCCGCCGCCGACATGCTGATGCAGGGCGTCGAGCAGGAGGAGGGCGCGCCGCCGCCCTCGAAGGTGCTGGACTTCGAGCTGGTGGTCCGAGAGTCCACCGGACAGGCCGCTCACTAGAGCGTGGCAGCCGAAAGTGTGAGCGGTTTCGGCGCCCGCCACGCTCTAGGTGTTTGAGATAGAGCCTGTTTATCCGTTTCTGATGATTCCATCAGAAACGGACAGGCTCTAGGACCACTTGATGACGCGCGCCCGGTGTTACCGCAATCATATTGAGCTTGACAGCGCTGTCCCGTTAGCGCGAGATCGTTTCGATCAAGACGGTCGCCCACGAAGGCGGCGTCGGAGGAAACGCCAATGACTTCGCCCGACAGCGTCCGTCGCGTCCTGCTTGACGCACGATCACTCCCCTCCAGGCGGTCCTAACCGCTGCCTTTCGCTCGGCGCGGTTTCCCGCAAGCGCCGCGTCGAGCGCTTTTCTCCCTCACCTCATTCGATCCGCCCGGGGGCGGGCATCCTGGGAAGAACCATGTCCGCATCCAGCCTCGTCCGCGCGTCCGCCTTGGCCTTGATCCTGGCCGGCGGCCTGACGGGTACGGCCCCCGCGCAAACCTCGGCCGCGACCGCCCATCCCAGAGCCTGGCCCAAGGCCCACAGCCCCGCGACGATCACCGACGCCAAGACCGAGGCCTTCATCACCAAGCTGATGAGCCAGATGACCGTCGAGGAAAAGGTCGCTCAGACCATCCAGGCCGATGGCGCCTCGATCACGCCGGAGGAGCTGGCCAAGTACCGTCTGGGCTCGGTGCTGGTCGGCGGCAACAGCGCGCCGGACGGCAACGACCGCGCCACGCCCCAGCGCTGGGTCGAGTGGATCCGCGCCTTCCGCGCCGCAGCGCTGACCAGCCGCGGCGGCCACCAGGAAATCCCGATCATCTTCGGCGTCGACGCCGTGCACGGCCACAACAACGTCGTCGGCGCCACGCTGTTTCCGCACAATGTCGGCCTGGGCGCGGCGCGCGATCCCGACCTGATCCGCCGCATCGGCGAGGCCACGGCTCAGGAGATGGCGGCCACCGGCGCGGACTGGACCTTCGGCCCGACGCTGGCTGTGCCGCGCGACGAGCGCTGGGGCCGCGCCTATGAAGGCTATGCCGAGGATCCGGAGGTGGTGAGAAGCTATTCCGGTCCGATGACCCTGGGCCTGCAGGGCGCGCTGGTCGCCGGCAAGCCGCTGGCCGCCGGCCACGTGGCCGGTTCGGCCAAGCACTTCCTGGCCGACGGCGGCACGGCGGGCGGCAAGGACCAGGGCGACGCCCAGATCTCCGAAGCTGATCTCGTGCGCCTGCACGCCGCTGGCTATCCGCCCGCCATCGACGCCGGCATCCTGTCGGTGATGGTCTCGTTCTCCAGCTGGCATGGGGTCAAGCACACGGGCAACAAGAGCCTGCTGACCGACGTGCTGAAGGGGCGGCTGGGCTTCGAGGGCTTCGTGGTCGGCGACTGGAACGCCCACGGCCAGGTCGAGGGCTGCACCAACACCAACTGCGCCCAGGCCTATCTGGCCGGCATGGACATGATCATGGCCCCCGACAGTTGGAAGGGCCTCTACGACAACACGCTCGCCCAGGTGAAGGCCGGCCAGATACCGATGGCGCGGATCGACGACGCCGTGCGCCGCATCCTGCGGGTCAAGGTCAAGGCGGGCCTGTTCGAGGACAAGCGGCCGCTGGAGGGCAAGTACGAACTTCTGGGCTCGCCCGCCCACCGCGCCGTGGCGCGCGAAGCGGTCCGCAAGTCGCTCGTCCTGCTGAAGAACGACGGCGTCCTGCCGCTGAAGAGCTCGGCCCATGTGCTGGTGGCCGGCGACGGCGCCGACGACATCGGCAAGGCCGCAGGCGGCTGGACCCTGACCTGGCAGGGCACGGGCAACAAGAACAGCGACTTCCCCAACGGCCAGTCGATCTATGCCGGCATCGCGGAAGCGCTTGCGGCTGGCGGGGGCGGCGCCGAGCTCTCGCCCTCGGGCGCGTTCAAGACCAAGCCCGACGTCGCCATCGTGGTGTTCGGCGAGAACCCCTATGCCGAGTTCCAGGGCGACATCGCCAATGTCGAGTACCAGCCGGGCGACAAGACCGACCTGGCTCTGCTGAAGACGCTGAAGGCGGCGGGCATTCCCGTGGTGGCGGTGTTCCTCAGCGGCCGGCCGCTGTGGACCAATCCCGAGATCAACGCCTCGGACGCCTTCGTCGCGGCCTGGCTGCCCGGTTCGGAAGGCGGCGGCGTCGCTGACGTTCTGATCGGCGACAAGGCGGGCAAGCCGCGCCACGACTTCAGCGGCAAGCTCTCATTCTCGTGGCCCAAGCGCGCCGACCAGGAGCCGCTGAATGTCGGCGACAAGGCCTACGACCCGCAGTTCGCCTACGGCTATGGGCTGAGCTACGCCAAGCCGGGCAAGGTCGTGAAGCTTTCGGAAGACGCCGGGATCGCGTCGACGGCGGTCAATGTGGACCGCTATTTCGTCGCCGGCCACGTCCCCGCGCCGTGGACGATGACCGTCGCCGGAGCGGTGTCGCTGAAAACGGTCGATGCGGGCGCTCAAGAAAATGCACGCGAGGCGACTTGGAACGGTGAAGGAAGTGGGACCGTTACCATCGCTGGCCCGCCTGCGGATCTGTCGCGTCAGACCACCGGCGACATGGCGATCTCGATCCGATACAGGGTGGAGGCGTCCCCAGAGAAACCGGTTTCCCTGGGTTTGGCCTGTGGCGAATCCTGCGGGGCGACGGTAGACGTAACGTCAACGTTGTCAGGTGTGAAACGCGGCGAATGGCGTACAGCCAAGATCAAACTTTCCTGCTTCAAGGCCAAGGGCGCGGAGATGACGCATGTTTCGTCCCCCTTCGTCCTGTCCACCGCCGGGCGCATGACCCTGTCATTCACGGAAATCACGCTGGTCTCCAACGAGGGCGACGCCTTCTGTCCGCCAAGCTGAATAAAGAAGGAGCGACGGCATGATCCGCGCCCGCCGCTCTCGCATCGTCGCCACCCTCGGTCCGGCCTCGAGCTCGCCCGAAATGATCGTCACCCTGGCCAAGGCCGGGGCGGATGTCTTCCGCCTCAACTTCAGCCACGGCGCCCACGAGACCCACGCGGCCGTCTACGCGGCGATCCGCGAGGCAGAGAAGACCGTGGGCCGTCCGCTGGGCATCCTGGCCGACCTGCAGGGTCCCAAGCTGCGCGTCGGCAAGTTCGCAAACGGTCCCGTCATGCTGAAGGCCGGCCAGGCCTTCCGCTTCGACAACGACCCGACCCCGGGCGACGAGACCCGCGTGCACTTGCCGCACCCGGAAATCCTGACCGCCATGCGGCCGGGCGCCACCCTGCTGCTGGATGACGGCAAGCTGCGCATGGTCGTGACCGACGCGGGTCCTGGCTATGCCAACACCACCGTCTCGAATGGCGGCAAGCTGTCGGAACGCAAGGGCGTGGCGGTGCCGGACGTCGTCATCCCCATGTCGCCCCTGACCGCCAAGGACCGCGAGGACCTGGCCTTCGCTCTGCGTCTGGGCGTCGACTGGATCGCCTTGTCGTTCGTGCAGGCTCCGGAAGACATGGCCGAACTGCGCCGCATCGTCGAAGGCCGCGCCGCCGTGCTGGCCAAGATCGAGAAGCCCCAGGCCCTGAAGGTGCTGGGGCCGATCATGGACCTCTGCGACGGCGTCATGGTGGCTCGCGGCGACCTGGGCGTCGAGATGGCGCCGGAAGAAGTGCCGGTGGCCCAGAAGGAAATCCTGCGGGCGGCGCGCGAGCGCGGCATTCCGGTGATCGTCGCCACCCAGATGCTGGAATCGATGATCAGCTCGCCGACCCCGACCCGCGCTGAGGCCTCGGACGTGGCCAACGCCGTCTACGAAGGCGCGGACGCGGTGATGCTGTCGGCGGAGTCGGCGGCCGGCGACTATCCCGAAGAGTCGGTCTCGATGATGAACCGCATCATCGAGCGCGTTGAACGCGACCCGCGTTGGCCCGAGCTGATGCAGGCCGAGCAGAAGCACGACGATGACGACGCCGACGTGCTGGTGGTCGCCGCCGCAGGCGCGGCCAAGTCCGGCTCGACCAAGTGCCTGGTGGCCTTCACCACCACGGGCGCGACCGCGCGTCGCCTGGCCCGCGAACGGCCGCTGCAGCCGGTTCTGGCGCTGTCGCCCGACATCAACGCCGTGCGCCGCATGACGCTGTGCTGGGGGATCGAGCCGCGCGTCAGCGCCCAGCCCGACAGCCTGGAGGTCGTCACGACCGACGCCTCGAGCAAGGCGCTGGAATTGGGTCTCGTGGCGCCGGGCGAACGCCTGCTGGTCGTGGCGGGGACGCCGTTCGGCGCGCCGGGCGCGGCCAACCTGCTGCGGCTGGCCCACGCGCCCGCGCCGGTTCGCCGGCGTTAAAGGGCTCTAACCGGCGAAGGAAGCGGGCAGCAGGCGCTCGTAGCCACGCCGCACCGCGCTGTAACACTCACAGGCCATGGCCTCGAGGCCGGCGCGGTCCAGGATGTCGACCACGCCGCGGCGATAGCGGATCAGGCCCTTGCTTTGCAGCGAGCCGGCGACGGCCGTGACGGTCGTGCGCTGGACGCCCAGCATGTCGGCCAGGAACTCCTGGGTGAGGTTGACCGTGTTGCTGTCGATGCGGTCGTGGCAGCCTAACAGCCAGCGGCAGAAGCGCGCCTCGACGGCGTGCAGGGCGTTGCAGGCCACCGACTGAATGGCATGGCCGAAAAGCGCCTCGTTGTGACGGTCGACCAGATCTCGCAGAGCCGCGCTGCGCCGCCAGGCGTCATGCAGCGGCCCGGCGGCGATTCGGAGGGTCGAGCCCGGAGCCTGGACGATAGCGCGGCTCAGCGACTGGCGCGGCGCGACGGCGACCATCAGGCCAAGAGCGCCTTCACGACCGATCGTTGCCGACTCAATGGCCGCGCCGCTTTCCATCAGGGTCATCAGCGAGATGACGCAGTCGTTCGGGAAATAGACCTGATCGATCAGGTCGCCCGGATCGTAGAGCAGGCGCCCCTTCCCAAGATCGACCGTCGACAGATGAGGCGCGAGGATGGCCGCGTCTTCGGACGGCAGTGCGGAAAGCAAACGGTTCTTCAAGGTCGCCAACGGCCCAGTCATAAGGAATCGAACGCCGTCTCACGGCAAGGGTTGCAAGCTATAGGTGGGGCCGTTCTGGGGCGCCGTCGCTTAGCCGACACAATCCAGTAAGGAGCGCCGCAAAAGCAGAGGAGTCCACTAAACTGTCTGTTTTTCGCCATCATTTAATCGAGAGCAGGTTCGTCGGGTTGCCGACATAACTGCTCAGTCAAGGCGCGTCGCAACTTGAGGTGATCTGAAGCGGGCAAAGAAAAGCCGCCCTCGCGAGGGCGGCTGGTAGGGGCTTAAGGGGGAAGGGATCAGGACAGATTGACGTGGGTTTCTCGGCCCACGTCCGGCTTGTCGCCGGTAATATTGGCCTTGGCGATTTCCCAGGCGAAGCGCACGCCGCCCTTCGAGGCCCAGGTCTGGGCGTCGATCAGGTCGAAGCGCAGAAGGGTGAGGCTCGGGTCGTCCTTGCCGCGCGGGAACCAGGCGGCGGCCATCGGGGTCCAGTAGCGATCGATCCGCGCGCGGTCGCGATCCTCGGAGAGGCGCCCGCCGATGCAGGCCTGGAACTCCTGATCCTTGGCCTCGACGATGAACATCGCCTTGTCCTGGCCATCGCGCACGGCCTTGATCAAGTCGTTGTCGTCGTTGGTGAAGAACCACAGGGCGTTGTCGTCCTGTTCGGCGAAAGCCGTCATGGGCTGGAAGTGGCCGCCGGTGGCGGGCACGCCCAGCATGCCGAAGCGGGCGTGGTCGATTTCCTTCCAGAGGCGGCGCTCGGCCTCGCCCTGGTCTTGAACGGTGTCATGCATGGGAGGTCTTCCTTGCGATCGGGTAATCGCAAGGAAGAACCGTCGGCGCGGGCGGCGGTTCCTGCGCCCCAGGTCGCCGAGCCTCACCCGGGGATGGGAGGCGCTCGGGCGATCTGGTCCCACGCGTGCGAGCCCCCGTCAGCTACCCTGAAGGCGAAGGCTCGAACGCTCGAGGGTCTTTTGGAGGCGCACCGCCGACGCCTCCGCTGTTTCAGCCTATTTCGACTTGGCGAAGGCCGAGGACATCCAGCCGCGCGCGCCGTTCTCGTCGTCGACCTCCATCCAGACGCCGTTGCGCTGGCCAGTCGGATAGACCGTGCCGCCAGCCTTGACCTTGCCGACGATGGCGCCGGTGGGCGAGGCGGCGCCGCGCAAGGCGACTTCCTGGGTCGTGGCCAGCAGGTTCGGCGCGGCGGACGCGGCCGGCGCGGAGGTGGTCAGGGTGGCCGAGACTTGCGTGACAGCCGCCGCGCCGCACTTGCCCTGATAGAGACCGCCCATGATCGCCCGGCGCTGTTGGGCGACCTGGATGGCCTGGGCTTCACGCTGGGCCTTGGCGGCGGCGGAGGCCTTGGCCTGTGCGGCGGCGGCGTTGGCGAACATGCCGAGGCCGGGAACGCGGCCCAGGGCCCCGCTGTAGAGTGCAGCGTTGACGCCCAGGCTGGCGGCCGTCTCGGCTCCGCGCGCGCCAGCCTCGGCGCTGGCGATGGCGTTATTCGAGACGCCCATCAACTGGTCCATGCGGACCATCTCGGCGCTGATCTGGTCGCAGCTCATCATCGCGTCGGCGGGATAGCTGAGCTGCAGCTGCGCGTGGGCGGAAGAGGCTAGGGCCAGGCTCAGCGCGAGGGCGGTGGCGGCGATGGTCTTGGTCATGATGGCTCCCTTGGACGGAAGCCGTCTATGAAACCCGCTCCCCGCGAGACCCCGGTCCGTCAGTACGAGAACGACGGTATCCGGAGCGCGCCGGGAGGGCCTATCCCCAGGGCTGGGGGTAGGCAAAGCGCGTCGGGCGACGTGTGAGCGGTTCGCCGCCCGGACGCGCGTAAGGAAAAAGCCTTAGAAGCCCATCAGCCGCGCATAGCGGTCGCGGTGGAAGCTGGCGCCGCCGAATAGGGCCTCGGTGACGCGGGCGCGCTTCATATACAGGCCGGCGTCGTGGGCGTCGGTCATGCCGATGCCGCCGTGCATCTGGACCATCTCGTTGGTGGCCAGGTGCGCCAGGTCGCTGGCCTTGGCCTTGGCGAGGGAGGCGAGGGCCCGGGTGTCACCCCCGGCGTCAAAGGCTTCCAGGGCGGCCTCGACGCACGAGCGGGTGGTCTCGATGTCGGTGAACCACTTGGCGGCGCGATGCTGCAGGGCCTGGAACGTGCCGATGACCTGACCGAACTGGGTGCGGGTCTTGATGTAGTCCAGGGTGATGTCGAAAGCCGCCGAGGCGCTGCCCAGCATTTCGGCGGCGAGGCCGGCATAGGCGCGGTCCAGGACCGGTTCCAGGACCGCCCAGCCCTTGTCGACCTCGCCCAGCACGGCGTCGGCTCCGACCTCGACGCCGTCGAAGGCGATCCGGGCCGCGCCGCGCGAGTCGATCAGCGAAAGGTGCGTGCGCACCACGCCGGGCGCGTCGCCGGCGACCAGGAACAGCGTCAGGCCCTCGGTCGAGCCCGGCGCGCCGCCGGTGCGAGCGACGACGATCAGCAGGTCGGCGGCCTCGCCGTCCAGCACCAGCGTCTTGGTTCCGTTGAGCACATAGCCCGAGGCGGCCTTGGTCGCGGTCAGGGCCGTGCGGGCCGGATTGTGGTGCGAGCCCTCATCGACGGCCAGGGTCGCGACGGCCTCGCCGGTGGCGATCTTCGGCAGCCAGGCCGCCTTCTGCGCGTCCGAGCCGCCCAGTTGCAGGGCCGACGCCCCGATCAAGGCGGTGGAGAGCAGGGGAGAGGCGGCCAGGGTGCGGCCGGTCTCTTCAAGGATCAAACCAAGGCCCAGATAGCCGAAGGCCGAGCCGTCATAGTCTTCCGGAACGATCACCCCAGCCCAGCCCATCTGGCCCATCTGCGCCCAGGCAGCGGGATCGAAGCTCTGCTTGGACTTGCCGTCCCGCAGCTTGCGCAGGGCGCCGACGGGGGCGCTTTCGCTGGCCCAGCCCTTGGCGGCGTCGCGCAGCATGGTCTGTTCTTCGGTCAGGACGGCCATCAGGCGTGCTCCCTGGATTGATGACGGACGGCCCAGTCGAGGGCCTGTTCCAGACGGTCGTTGCCCCAGAAGAGCTCGCCGTCGGCGGTGAGAAAGCTGGGCGCGCCAAACAGGCCGCGTTCCTTGGCCATGCGGACATGGTCCTTGAGCAGGGCCTTGATCGGATCGGACTGAGCGGCGGCCAGGACGTGTTCGGGACCCGCGCCGACCTCGGCGATCAGGGCGCTGAGGACCTCGGGGCTGCCGATGTCCAGGTCGTCGACGAAGTTGGCCTGATAGGCGGCGCGGCTGAACTGAGGCGTCCAGCCGTCCTCCAGTCCGACCAGCGCCACGCGAGCGGCCAGCAGGCTGTTGCGCGGAAACTGGCTGGGACGATGCAGGGGCAGGCCCTGCTGATCGCAGACCCGCTCCAGGTCGCGCCACATGTACTCGCCTTTCACGGGGAAGACGTTGAAAGGACTGTCTTTCAGCCCCTGCTGCTCATGGAACAGGGGGCCGACGATGAACGGCCGCCAGGCCACGGCCACCCCCTTGTTGGCGGCCAGTCGCTCGATGCGCATGGCCGCCGGATAGGAGTAGGTCGAGCCTAATTGGAAGGTTACACACCTTAGTTTATAAGCCCTTTCGTCCACTCGAACGAGGGATACGCTCAGTCTCAACGAACTCTCCCTAGTGTGGCCCGATGGACGAAGTTCAAACGCCTGTTTACATCTACATCAGGTTCTCGACGCCCAAGCAAGACAAAGGGACATCCGAGGTCCGTCAGCAGGAACTCTGCGAGGACTACGCCAAGCGTCGTGGCTGGAACGTCGTCGAGATCATCCGCGATCTTGGGAAGTCGGCATGGTCTGGCGCGCACCTTGCCACTGGCAATCTCGGCGAGTTTGCCGACCGCGTTCGCGCCGGGGACATTTCGCCGGGGGCAATTCTTCTCGTCGAACGTCTCGACCGTCTCTCCCGTGAAGGCCATCGGGTGGCCCACAAGTGGATGAACGACATGTT
Source organism: Caulobacter sp. FWC2 (assembly GCF_002742625.1). Lineage (NCBI taxonomy): Bacteria > Pseudomonadati > Pseudomonadota > Alphaproteobacteria > Caulobacterales > Caulobacteraceae > Caulobacter > Caulobacter sp. FWC2. The sequence continues at coordinate 3,528,414 of NZ_PEBF01000001.1, read as the reverse complement.
CGACCACGGTCTTTCCATCGCCGCCGTTGGTTCTGGTGACACGATCTTCGGACCCGACAGCGACCTTCTTCCGACCATCGAAATCCTGATGAAGGCCAAACTTGCCAAGGAAGAGTCGGACGCCAAGTCGGAACGGGTCCAAGAGGCCTTCGCTCGCAATCTGGACGCGGCGAAGGAGAAGGGACGAAAGCTAACCGCCAAACCGCCGGGGTGGCTCGTTCTGAACGAAGGCCGAACGGGTTTCAGTGTGATCGCCGACCGTGCTGCGACCATCCAGGTCATCTATCAAATGTCGGCGGACGGCTACGGCGTGCCGACCATCGCGCGCAAGCTGAACGAGTTGAAGCGCGAGCCGTGGGGCGGTTGGCGGAAGGGGCCGAGGAAGTGGGAAGGGTCGTCCGTGGCGATGCTGCTGCGTCATCCAGCCGTTGAGGGTGATTACGTGCGGGGGTGGCTCACGCCCGCGAAGGTCGGCAACGGTGAGCGACTCGTTGGCTACTACGGCAAGGGCATCGTTGACGCTGATTTGGTCGCCCGTGCCCGCGCCGGGATGACGAGTCGCGACCGCACCGGTGGCGCCCGCCGGTCTGAGGTCGTCAACCTGTTCGCGGGGCTGGTAAAGTGCGTTGCCTGCGGAGCGAAGATGCACCTTCGTTCCAGTGCAGTGAAATCGCGTCTGTATCGTTACTTCCAGTGCTCAAATGCCTTCCACGGTCGCGGCTGCGATCAGAAGGCCATGTTCGCCTACGCGCCGTTTGAGGCGGCTGCGTTAAACGAAATCCTGCACCTTGCTCTTGACGACCGCCATTTCCGAAAGGCTGACGACAGCTATAGGCGAACGGTCGAATTGGCTGACGCCAAGAAGGTCGTGACCGACCTGTCCGAGCAGAAGCGACGGCTGTTGGTGAGGTCGTCGATGCTGGAAGACGACGACGCTGATCTCCAAGCCGTATTGTCGGACCTGACTGCGCGTCAGCGCGAGGCCAGGACGGTCATAGAACAGGCTGAGAAGGCCTTAGAAGCGGCCCGTGGAGCCGTGAGCCCTGCGGAGCACCTTGAACGGGTTGTGGGGGTCCGTGAGGCCCTTTACGCCGAGGATGACGAGACGAGAGCGGCGGCGCGAATGAAGGTCGCGGCGGCCATCAAAGGGATGGGCGTCGATGTGCGGTGCGGTGTTGAAGGTGCGGAGCGGTTTCTTTGGCTGGTGATGGCTGGCGGCCTGTTCACGGCTCGCTTCGACAATCACGGCAAGGTCGTCTACCGGCAGACGGTTGGCACCCCGGCAACGCCCGCTGAACTTGCTGCGCTCAAGGCTCATACGCCGACGTGGGCTCGGGCATCCGAAGACTATATGCGGCGCCTAGAAACAGAAGAAAGTAGCAAGGCCCACAATCCTCATCCACTCGACGGGCTGCGGGATGTTCATGTGGAACACATTCGCGTTTCTCAGGAAGAAATCTTGGAATTCTCCGGCTTGATTGAGGTGGATAGCGACGGCAGGTAAAATCAGGTATGCTACAATGAGTGCGGCATTTCTTTTGCTATCCTATAATAACTTGCGCGACTAACTCCCGCGAGCTTTTGAATTTCGGATGCTGTGAAACCGGCGCGCGAGAGTTTAAAAATCTCACCAGACTTGGACCGTGCTGTCGCAGGTCGGCCTTTAAATTTGCCATCGGCTTTTGCTTTCGCGATGCCAACTCGCTGGCGTTCCAGCATGACTTCGCGCTCAAATTCGGCAACGGCTCCCATCATTGTCAGAAGCAATTTTCCTGTCGAAGTTTGCGTGTCGATATTCATGGATAGAATTCTTACGCGCACCCCTCGATTCGACAATTGATCGACTATACGGACGAGTTCGGACGTATTTCGAGCAAGCCTATCTGGCTTTGTGAAAACAAACTCATCTCCGCTTCGGAGAAATAGTAGAGCTTCCCTCAGTCTGTCCCGGTTCGCGTCAACGCTCGAAATTTGTTCCGAATATATGTTCGTGCATCCAGCCGCCTTGAGTTCGCAAATTTGGTCTTCCAGACCGGCAATTTGTTCAACGCTGCTGGTGCGAGCGTATCCAACAATGGCGTTAGACGAAATAATATCATTAGACATAAAGACCATATGAGACTCTATATCTCAAAAGTCAAACTTAGAGTCATCTGATACTCAAAATGGTCGTCTCGCATGGGCATGGTCTTTGAGAGTATCTGTTCTACTTCTTTGCCATGAGATCGCGAATGCGGTCGTTCGCGGTGTTGCGAGTGTCGTTGTATGCGCGGCGGGCGTCAGCTTCACGTCTCCCCGCAGCTTGAAGGCGACGGCTTCTCTCGCTGCCAAGGGGGAGTTTCTGAGCAGCGACGCGGGCGTCCTTCGCGCTGGCCTCCTTGGAGGCCAGGACGGCGGACGCGGAGGTTACGCGCTCTCGCTGATGCCCGATCTTCGTGGTCAGTTCGCCGCCCGTTTCGATTAGTTCGCGATAGCGCATGTCACAGCCTCATATCCCGGAGGTCGGGGTTCAGGATCATGGCTTCGTCGATCTCCCGCTGCGTGGCTGCCATCTTGCGACGGACATGGGCCGCGTAGGCCTCGGCGAAGTCCCGGTCGAGTGTCCGCTTCCGTGCGTTCTCGATGAGTGCGGCGACGCTGAACTCGCTGTGCTGATCATCCATGGGCCGTGTCATCCAGCAGCGAGACGAGGAGGCGGGCCGCGAGGTCGGGCTGGCCCTCAGTCAGAAGCATTCGATGTAGGCGAACGGCGATGTCGGCTGGAAGCGGGCGGTGCCAGTTCGTCGAGCAGAAGTTGTGCGATTTTCCAGCCCAGTCTTCACTCCAAGAGCGCATGGACTGTGTAAGTTCACGTTCGAGCATGTAGTTGTAAAGTTCTCCGACGATCATAGAGTGGTCTCCAATTGTTCCACTTCTATTTATCCCGGAAGTCAGCGAATTAAATTGACTGGTAATTGGTGTTACCGCCAGAATGGTCTCGTTGACTAAATAGTATTGGTATGGGAAGTTACTACGACAAGATCAGCTTCGAGGCACAGTTCAATGCGTGTCGCCGTGAGCACTATGCGCGTTGGTTGGGCGATCCGTCCTTCAACGTAGCGATTACACTGAACTTCAATGGACCTATCTCGGTAGGTAATGCTGGAGCGTGCATAGGCACGCTATTTCGTGATGTAGACAGGGTTCTTCTTGGGTCGCGATTCAATAAGTATAGAGATGCAAGAACCGAGGGTGTGTTCTTTTTTGAACATGTGAATTCAAACATTCACGCTCACGGGTTGCTGCAAGTTCAGCCAAGCCGCGTCGGTCGCTTCATGGAGCTATTCCCGGAATGCGGTCGCGGCATTTGGTCAGATGTTTGGAAGTCAGGAACACAGTTTGTAAGAACTGCCCACGATCCTGCCGGTTTTGCTCGTTACATCACAAAGGAGCAGTTCGCATCGTCTTCCCCGGAGACGATGGTTATTCTAAGCGATTTCTACGCTCAGAGGGGATGATGATTGTCGTGGTTGATTGCTGATCCAGCGCAATCAGATTTCATCATAAATTTCTTGTCGAACTGCGGGTGATTTGCCCGCATTGGCGGAGCCATGTCTGAAAACAGTTACTAACTTTCAGAAGAAACAAGAATGGCTGGAGTAACCTTCAATACTTGCGAAAGTTCCCACAGGGAAACAATCGTCGGATTTCTACGGCCCCGCTCAAGGTCGCTGAGGTATTGTTGAGAGAAGCCCGATTGTTCAGCCAACTGTTCTTGAGTGAGGCCTAACGCCAAACGCGCCCTCCGCACATTCTGTCCGACCGTCAGCCTCATGTCCATGACGGCAACGTCGCCGTTCGGACACGTGGGGTTTATCAACTATAGTATGTATAACAATATCAACTAAAGTGTGTGACACGCAACTTGCGCGACTCGCGCTGCGTGAGGTTGAATGTCAAGTTGTCCGGGACAAGTGGTCGGGTGTGTTGGACGCCATGGCGGGAGCCTTTTCCGCTGTTTGGCCTGCGGGGTTGTTGGGTGCCGGGAGCCGCGTTGCGGGAACCATTCGCTTAACCCGTCTGGTCGCTGCCTGCGCTGCAACGCCAGCAGCAAATACAAGGCGTTCTGAGGGGGCTCGATAAGTGGTGTCGTCGTTGTCAGGTGTTGGGGCGAACCAAGCCCGTCAAGCTCTGGCTGCTGCTGAGCGGAATCTGACCACTTCCCAAACACGGATCGCGACCGGCAAGCGAGTTTCCTCGGCGAAGGACAACGGTTCGACCTATTCCATAGCCACGCGCATGAACTCCGACGTTCAGGCATGGAAGACGGTCGGCGACAGCCTCAATCGTGGCCAGTCGATCTTAGGCGTTGCTGCAACATCCTCGGAGAACGTCCAGGACATTCTCAGCAAGGCCAAGGAACTCGCTCTCGCTTACACGGACCCGTCCATAGCCGACGACCAGCGGAAGACGATCAAGGCCAGCATTCAGCAACTCGTCGATCTGGCCGACAGGGCCGTGGGTAGCGCGGAGTTCGACGGCGTGAACTTGTTGAACGTGCCCCAATCGTCGGCCACAGCGATAGACCTCCACCCTCCGGCGCCGGTGCTGGCTGGGCCAAATGTGCACGCTTGGGACTGGTGGGACTCGGCGCCAGCGGTAAGCGGAAAGATTGAGATTGCGTGGATCAATCCACCATCCGTTTCAGCCTCGTTCCCCATCAACTACGGGGCACAGACTTTCTCGCCGTCCCAAGTTTATTTGTCGGGTATTCCCCTGAATACTCCGGCCAATCCGGTTGTTTCGTTCCCATTCACCGGTAGCTCGGCGATCTGGCTGAGCTTTCACGGTTCCGATCAAACTTACATCAAGTCGATCAAGTTCATTCCTGATGGCCCGCAGGTCGTTCACAACGAAGTTGTGACCAACCCGGAGGGCGAGCGATACGCCCTCAAGGACTACGACATCACGAAGAGCGCGCTTGGGCTTGACCCGCTTTCAGACGATCCGGCCACGCTGCTGAATTCAGTGGGGCAGGCGATCTCACGAGTCAGCGACGTGGGGCAATCCATTGGCCGACAGCAAAACGCCGTCGAGGGAATGGCCGCTCAGGCGGTCGCGCAGGGCAACACTCTTGAGACCGGCGTAGGGAACATCACCGACGCTGATATGGCGAAAGAGGCTGCCGAGGTGGAGGCTGGGAAAGCGCAAGTTCAGTTGTCCCAAACTGCACTTGCGATAGCGAACGCTGCTCCCAAGTGGATTCTGTCTCTGTTCCGGGGAGGATGAGTTTGACCCCTGATCTATCTGAAAAGTGCCATCGCGGAATGAGCGAGAGGCGTGATGCTGGGTGGCGCCGATTTCTGCGGGCCAATGGGCCGTTGACACTGGTCGGATGGGCCTGCTTGGGCGTTGCTGCCGTATTGGCCCTCATGGGCTTGTTTGGCGTTCTGGGTGGCGTTCATGCCGGATGATCAGGACAACCTGCTTGGCGACGAGCTTTACACTCGCCTTTGGATGATCCGCCGGGAGGTCGAGGCCGGGACGGCGGACCCCGAGACGGTTGAGCGTTGGGAAGAGCTTCGCGAGACGATCACAGTCATCGTGGACAGCCTGCGAGCGGCCATCCTGGCCGCGAAGCCGCCGGATCGAGACCGGGCTATGCGACGTTGGATTCAGGCCTTTGTCGATGAGCACTGGCCGCAAGCGACGCTGCACTGAACGCTTTGAGGGTTGGCTCGGCGCCGTTTCCACGCGACGCCGAGCCCCACGGTCATTCGCTCTAAGCGGACGACCGCCATCGCACGGCGAAAGATCGCTCAGGCTTTCTTAGAGCGCAATAGGCACCCCGAGGCGACGCTGGCGCCTACCTTGCGAAGCAGAGTCCTTGGAAATAAGGGTGTGCAACCTTCCAATTGACCGAGGCGAACTCGTACCAAAATTCTAACATGGCCAGAATTCGATCATGGCTCTACTGGTGGTCCAGGAGTCCGAGGACGCGCTTGGCGACGACGTTGAGGTTCACCTCGCTGGTGCCGCCCTCGATCGAGTTGCCCTTGGCGCGCAGCATGGCGCGCGGGGCGGCCAGTTCTTCCGACGTGAAGCCTTCGCCCTCCCAGCCCAGGCCTTGCAGGCCCAAGGCCTCGACCAGCAGCTCGGTGCGCTCCTGGTTCATCTTGGCGGCGGCGTACTTGATGATCGAGACGGCGGCGCTGGGGCCCGAGCCCTGCTTGGACTCGGCTTCGGCGCGGCGCACGGTCAGCATGAAGGCGTGGGCGTCCATCGAATGGGCCGCCAGGCGCGCACGGAAGTCGCCGTCGGCGATCCGGCCTTCGCTGTCGACGCCGATCTCCTTCTTGGCCGCCTCGACGGGACCCAGGCCGCCGCCGCCGCCGAAGCCCGAGGCGCTGATGTTCTGGCGCTCGTACTGCAGCAGGCGCTTGGCGATGTCCCAGCCGCCGTTCAGCTTGCCGACCAGCTGTTCCTTGGGGACCTTCACATTGTCGAAGAAGGTCTCGCAGAAGGGCGAGGAGCCGCTGATCAGCTTGATCGGCCGGGCCTCGACGCCGGGCGAGGTCATGTCGAACAGAACGAACGAGATGCCCTCGTGCTTCTTAGTGGTGTCGGTGCGCACCAGGCAGAAGATCCAGTCGGCCTGGTCGGCATAGCTGGTCCAGACCTTCTGGCCGTTGATCAGGTAGTGGTCGCCCTTGTCTTCGCACTTGGTCTGCAGGGACGCGAGGTCGGAGCCGGCGCCGGGCTCGCTGTAGCCCTGGCACCAGCGGGTCTCGCCACGCACGATCTGCGGCAGGAAGCGCTGCTTCTGCTCTTCGGTGGCGTATTCCAGCAGAACCGGGCCCAGCATCCAGACGCCGAAGCTCATCAGGGCCGGGCGCGCCTTCAGGCGACGCAGTTCCTGCTCAAGCACCTTGTTCTGGGCCTTGGACAGGCCGCCGCCGCCGTATGCCTTCGGCCACATCGGAGCGGTCCAACCCCGCTCGGCCATCCGGTCCAGCCACAGCTTGGCGTCGGGGTTCTTCCAGACCATCTTGCGGCCGCCCCACGGGGCTTCGTCCTCGCCCATCGGGGCGCTCAGGGACGGCGGATAGTTGGCCTCGAGCCAGGCGCGGGTCTCGGCGCGGAAGGCGTCGAGCTCGGTTCCCCCGAAATCGGCCATCGTCTCATCTCCCTAAGCGGACGGTTATTGGTCGACACACTACGCCGCCCCGCGACGGCGGCAAGTCGATTCAAACGGTCGTTCGCATCTTGACTGGCGACCGTGTCACGGTTTGCGCGGTATAGAAGGGCTCGCTGTTGGATCCCGCAGGGGATTCGTCACTTCGGGATCTGGATGTCCTCGACAGTTTTCAGGCCCGCGGCCCTGGCGATCGCCCCGACCCTGGCGGCGATCCTGACCGCGTCGGCCGGCGTCATGCTTCTGGCTTCGGGGGCCACCCCGTCCGAGCCGACCCGGTTCCTGCTGCTGCTGGCCTTCGCGCCGGATCTGCTGATCGAGATCAGCCACTTCTTCTCTTCCATCCTGGGCCTGGTCCTGCTGCTGCTGGCGTTCGGCCTGCGGGCGCGGCTGGGGGCGGCCTGGTGGGCGGCCCTGGTCGTATTGGCCGCCTCGGCGGTGCTGGCGATCTTCAAGGGCCTGAACTGGGAGGAGACGGCGATGCTGAGCGTCTGCTTCCTTTCGATCGTTCCTTTCCACGACGCCTTCCCGCGCAAGGCGGCCCTGACCCGGATGGAGGTCACGCCGGGCTGGCTGCTGTCGGCCGGCGCGGTCGTCGGCGGGGTTGCGCTGCTGGGCTGGTGGTCGTTCAACCACACCGAATATGTCGACAAGTCCTTCCTGCGCGTGTTGCAGGACGATGAGCTTCGGGCGATCCGCTCGTCGGTGGCGGCCGCCATCGTGCTGCTGGCCGTTGGCGTCTGGCGCCTGATCGCCACTGCCGCCACCCCGTCCGTCGTCGACGACACCGATCCGGAATTCGACCGCGTCCGGGCCATCCTGGCCAAGGCTCAGGACGCCGAGCCCAGCGCCAACCTGGCCCTGCTGGGCGACAAGCGCTTCCTGTTCTCGGCCTCGGGCGAGAGCTTCCTGATGTTCGGCGTGCGCGGGCGGTCGTGGATCGCCTTGGGCGCGCCGATCGGCAAGGAGGAAGAGCGCATGGAGCTCTTCTGGCGCTTCCGGGAGCTGGCCGACGCTCACGCCGCGCGGGCCGGCTTCTATGGCCTGGGTCCCGACGACCTTCCGGACTCCGTCGACCTGGGCCTGGCCATCCAGAAAACCGGCGAGAGCGCCGCGGTCCCCTTGGAGGCGTTCAGCCTGGCCGGCCGCCGCCGCGAGGTGCTTCGCCGTAACTGGCGCAAGGCCGGGGAGGGCGGCGCGGCCTTCGAAGTGCTGCCGGCCGGCGCTGCCGTAGCGATCATGGACGAGCTGAAGGCCATCTCCGATGCTTGGCTCAGCCACCACGCCGGCGGCGAGAAGAGCTTTTCGATGGGCGGCTTCGACCCCCGCTACGTGGCCGAGTTCCCGGTCGCGGTGGTGCGGGGCGAAGAGGGCAAGATCGTCGCCTTCGCCACTCTGTGGCTGACGGCCTGCAAGACCGCGTTCTCGATGGACCTGATGCGCTACTCCGACGAGGCGCCGAAGAACGTCATGGACTATCTGTTCGTCGAGCTCCTGCAGTGGGGCAAGGACGAGGGCTACCAGGCTTTCGAGTTCGGCATGGCCCCCCTGGCGGGTCTCGAGGACCGGCCGCTGGCGCCGATCATGTCGCGCGTTGGCCGGCTGCTCTACGAGCGCGGCGAGGAGATCTACAATTTCCAGGGCGTGCGGCGGTACAAGGACAAGTACGACCCCGTCTGGCAGCCGCGCTACATTGCCGCGCCTCACAAGTGGGCGATCCCTTTCCTACTCGCCGACATCGGTCTGCTGTCCTCGGGCGGCATGTCGGGCCTGACCAAAAGGCCCAAGAAGACCCCCGCGCGGCCCGCGACCTAGTAGCGCGGCTGGTTGCCGGTCTGCACACCCAGCAGGTTGAACAGATGCACCAGCATCAGCATCAATCCGACCACGCAGACCATCATCAGCGGGCGCCACGGAATCATGCGCGGGCCCTTTAAAACGTTAATGGGACGCGCCCCCAGCCACCCGCAGACAAGTGCAAGCGCCAGGAACACAGCCGCGGCGGAAAGGGTCAGAGGCAGATCCATGGCCGCTTCTAGGCCTGCGACAATCGGCCTGGCAAATGGTTAACCCGCGTTAACCCTCTTGCTTTTAAGGCGCGCTACAGAACTCCAAGACTCTGTCCTGATTCCTCCACAGTGAACCGCACCGCCACTACATCTGGCGTTTTCGTCGCGTTTACTATCTAGGAATCGATGACTAGCGTTTCCCCAAGATGCGGGGAGATCGATTCGCATGACGGCGGCTTCGCCATGGAGCGTTAAGGGGATAGACCCCAAGGCACGGGAGGTCGCTAAGGACCTCGCGCGTCGCTCCGGCATGACTCTTGGCGAATGGCTCAATCGCATGATCATCGAAGGCGATGGTCAGGCGGCGGATCAGTTTGCCGACAAGCCCGGGGATCGGGGCGAGGCGCACAACCGCGCCTATCTGGAAATCGTCAAGGAAGACGCGCCCCCGCGTATCGAAATCGCCGAACACCCGGCGGACGAAGTCGGCCGCGTGGCCGTGGCCCTGGACCGCCTGACCCAGCGCATCGAGGCCGCTGAAGGCCGCAACGCCGCCGCCATCTCCGGCATCGACCATTCCGTCCGCGACGCCCTCTCGCGTCTGGGACAGTCCGAGCGTGAACAGATCGCCGTGGCCGCCCGTTTCGAGGGCGCCGTCAACGAGCTGAAAACCGAGCAGGCCCGCGCCGCCGAGCGCGCGCGTCGGATGGAAGCCGAGGCCGCTGGGCCGCGTTCGGCCGAGGCGCTTCGCGCGCTCGAAGGCGCCTTGGGTAAGGTCGCCGGCCACCTCTATGACGGCGAGGCCCGCACCCGCGAGGCGATCGCCGCCCTGGAAGCCCGCGTCAACGCCACCGCCGCGCCGCAGGATCCCACCGCCCTGGTCGACGCCGTTGTGGCGCGCCTCTCCGAACGCCTGGAAGCCGCCGAGACCCGCACCACCGAGGCCCTGCGCGACATGAGTTCGTCGTTCTCGGCCCTGGACCAGCGCATGGGCGCGCTGGAGGGCGCCAATCCCGTCGCCGGCGTGCAGGAGCGCCTGGACGGCCTGGCCCTGAGCCTGACCCAGAAGATGGAAGCCGCTCGCCTGGAGATGGCCGCCAAGCTGCGCGAGAGCGCGGACGGCCGCTTCGACCGCATGGAGCGCAAGCTGGGCGAGATGGCCGCCCACGTTCAGGCCGCCGAGCAGCGCTCGGCCCAGGCCATCGAGCGCATGGGCCGCGAAGTGGTCGGCGTCGCCGACGCCTTCAATCGCCGCGTCCAGGCCGCCGAGCAACGCAACACCACGGCCATCGAGCAGGTCGGCGGCGAAGTCGCCCGCATCGCCGCCACCGTCGAGCACAAGCTGAACCGCGCCGACAGCGTCCAGGCTCAAGCCCTGGAAAAGCTGGGCGCGGAAATCGCCCGCATCACCGAGAAGCTGGCCGAGCGCATCGGCAGCGCCGAGCGTCGCAACGCCCTGGCCATCGACGATGTCGGCGAGCAGGTCGCCCGCGTCACCGAGCGCCTGAACCAACGCCACGAGCGCTCCAGCCAGGAACTGGTCGACCGCATCCGCCAGAGCGAGGAGCGCACGCTCCGCATGCTGGAAGAAGCGCGCGACAAGATCGACACCCGCCTGCATGACGCGGCCCGCAAGCTGGAGACGCCGGCCCCGGCGCCCGCCCAGGCCCCCACGCCGTCCCGCGCCGCGCCGGCCCCGGCCGTCTCGCCTTTCGACGACCCCTATTTCGGCAAGTCGGCTTCGTTCAGCCAGTCGACCGCTTTCGACGACGACGTCGACGAGGACGTGTTCGACGCGCCCATCGCCCCGTCGCGTGAACCCAGCTTCGAGATCGCCGAGTTCCCGGCCGCCGAGCCGGAAGAGCGCACCTTCGCGCACGACGACTACGCCATGGCCGACGGCTTCGAGCCGGAAGCGCCGCGCTATGAAGAGGTCGAGCCTGAGGTCTCCGACTTCGCCCCGGTCGAGCCCGCTCGCCCAATGTCGACCCGCGACATCATCGAGCAGGCCCGCGCCGCCGCCCGCGCCGCGGCGGCTGCCGACGCCAAGAGCCTCGGCAAGGCCAAGCCGGAAAAGAAGGCCAAGGCTTCCAAGCCTGCCAAGGGCGAAAAGACCGGAACGCCGCTGTTCAGCGGCTTTGGGTTCGCCAAGAAGTCCAAGAGCCGCCTGGGCGCGACCGTCGCCACCGCCGTGATGGTGTTCGGCGGCGCCGGCGCCCTGGGCGCCATGGTCGGCGGCTTCCTGCTGCTCAGCGCCGACGGCAGCGGGGCGACGCCGACCCGCGTCGCCGACGCCATCGCCGGCCGCAAGTCCGACGTCGAGATCACCCGTCCCGAGGCTGACACCTCGCCGGGCCAGCCGCGCGCCGCCGTGGCCCTGACCACGACCCCGACGCCGGTCCAGGCCGACGTCGGCCCAGCGCCAGTCGCCACCGACAACGCCAAGGCTCTGTTCGAGGACGGCGTCCGCAAGATCGAGACCGGCGATCGCTCGGGCCTCGACGCCCTGCGCAAGGCCGCCAACGGCGGCTACCCCGCCGCTCAGTTCTATCTCTCGAAGATGTACGAGGGCGGCAAGGGCGGGGTGAAGCAGGACATGCCGGAAGCCCGTCGCTGGAGCGAGCGCGCGGCCGCCGGCGGTGACCCTCGCGCCATGCACAATCTGGCGCTCTACTACTTCAAGGGCGAGGGCGGTCCGCGCAACTCGACCACGGCCGCGACCTGGTTCCGCAAGGCCGCCGACACCGGTCTGGTCGACAGCCAGTTCAACCTGGCCCAGCTCTATGAGAGCGGCCTGGGCGTCAGTCAGAACCCGGCCGAGGCCTACAAGTGGTACGTGATCGCTGGCCGTTCGGGCGACGCCACGGCTCGCAGCCGCGCCAACGCCTTGCGGGCCCAGCTGACGGCCGAGGCCCAACAGACCGCCGACCGTTCGGCCCTGGCTTTCCGTCCGCAGACCCAAACCCAGACGGCCAGCCTGACCGCGTCGGCCCCGGCCGCCAACGCCAATCTGGGCCTGGCCCAGAAGGTGCTGTCGCAGCTCGGCTACTACCAAGGTCCGCGCGATGGCGTCGCTTCGCCGGCCCTGCGCATGGCCATCGCCGCCTACCAGCGCGACCAGGGCCTGCCGGCCTCGGGCAGCATGGACGGCGAAACCCTGAACCGCCTGTCGGTCTACGCGCGCTGACTTGATCCTCCCCTGCGACGCGGTGGAGCATCTATCGCGTTGACCCTCCGGACTTCACCCGGCAATCAGGGATACCCCTGACGCCGGAAGGGCCGCGCGCGCCTTGCACTTCTACCTGCCCATCGCCGAGGTGTCGGTCAACGCGCTGCTGCTGGTGGTGCTGGGCGGGCTCGTGGGCTTCATCTCCGGCATGTTCGGCATCGGCGGCGGCTTCCTGATGACACCGGTGCTGGTGTTCATGGGCATTCCGCCGGTCGTGGCCGTGGCCAGCGAGGCCAACCACGTCGCCGCCTCGTCGGTCTCCAGCGTCATCGCCTACAGCAAGAAGCGCTCGGTCGACTTCCGGATGGGCGGGGTGCTGGCCTGCGGCGGGGCGATCGGCTCTTTCATCGGGGTCGAGGTGTTTCGCTGGCTGCGCCTGATCGGCCAGGCGGACTTCGCCGTATCGCTGTCCTATCTGCTGTTCCTGGGCGTCATCGGCGCGCTGATGCTGACGGAGTCCGTGGGCGCGATCCTGCGCCGCCGCAGCGGCCAGCCGCCCAAGCCGCGCCGTGACCGCCGGCCGGCGCTGCTCTACGCCCTGCCGTTCAAGGTCCGCTTCCCGCGCTCGCGGCTTTATATCAGCGTCATCCCGCCGATCCTGCTGGGCGTGCTCGTCGGCGTCCTGTCGGCGGTGATGGGCGTCGGCGGCGGCTTCATCCTGGTGCCGGCCATGATCTACCTGCTGCGCATGCCCGCGCCGGTGGTCGTCGGCACCAGCCTGTTCCAGATCGTCATCACCACCTCGCTGACCAGCGTGCTGCAGGCCGGCCGCAACCAGACGGTCGATATCGTGCTGGCGACCCTGCTGCTGATCGGCGGGGTAGTGGGGGCGCAGCTGGGCGCGCGAGCCTCGGGCCGTTTCCGCGCCGAGGAGCTGCGGGCGCTGCTGGCCCTGCTGGTGTTGCTGGTCGGGCTGCGCATGGGCGCGGACCTGTTCATCAGGCCCGAGGAAGCCTTCGTCATCATGACGGGGACGAGCCGATGATTCCGTTGGTCGCCGCCCCGCCCGCGCCCGCCGTTTCTGCGGCGCTCACCGACACCGAGATCCGGGTCAGCTCGGGCTTCCGGGGCGCGCGGATCGTGCTCTATGGCGCGGTCTTCGACCCCAAGGACCGGCCCAGCGACATCGTCGTCATCGTGCGCGGCCCCGACCAGCCGCTGCGCATCGCCCGCAAAACCCAGGTCGCCGGCCTGTGGCTGAACAGTCGGCCGGTGGTGTTCCGGGGCGCGCCGGGCTTCTACCGCGTGGCCTCGACCCGCAGGCTGCAGGACATCGCCGGCTTCGCGCCGCTGCGCCACCTGGGCGCGGGGCTGGAGCACCTGGCCATCGCCGCGCCCCTGGAGCAGCGCGTCGAGACGACCTACGGCGTCCGCGACGTGGTGGTCAGTCGGCTGGGCGCCGACTATCTGGACTGGCGGCGCGCGGTGCTGCGCCTGAAGGAAAAGGCCGGCCTCTACGCGGCCGACCCGCAAGGCGTCCGCTTCGTCGACAAGGGCCTGTTCCGCGCCGAGCTGGACCTGCCCGCCGAGGCGCCGATCGGCCAGTACACCGCCCGCATCGTGCTGTTCCAGGACGGCAAGCCCGTGTCGATCCGCGACCGCACCCTGGTGGTCGAGAAGGCCGGAGCGGAGAGAGCATTGTATCTGTTCGCCAAAGATCGTCCGTGGACCTATGGGCTTGTGTCGGTAATAGTCGCCCTCGGGGCAGGGTGGGCGGCTTCGGTCGCCTTCCGAAGGAGTTGAGCATGAACGAGTCCGCGGGCGAGCGGACGCCGGTTCCGCCGGCGGTGTGGGTCTTTGGTCTGTCGACCCTCATTCCCTTTTTCATTTCGTCGGTGCTGTTCTGCTATGGCCCCGACAGCATCCAGAAGTCGTCGCTGCTGGCGCTGCTGGCCTATTCTGCCGCCATGGTCTCGTACTTCGGCGGCGTGCGCACGGGGCTGGAGATCGAGAACCCCAGCCCGCGCTGGCGTATCCTGGGCATCTCGCTGTTGTTCCCGCTGTCGGGCTTCGGCCTGCTGCTGGGCGAGCTGAAGTTCGAGCCGGCCTGGCAGCTGTCGGGCTTCCTGCTGGTGTTCCTGCTGCAATGGGTCTGGGACGTCACCGACCATGATGGCCCCAGCTGGCGCCCGCGCATGCGCACCCTGATGACCGCCGGCGCGGCCATCTCCCTGGCCTTCGCCCTGGAGCAGGCGCTGCATATGTAGCGCACGCGCTTGCTGCCTAATCCGGCCGCAGCGACTTGCGTCCCACCGCGTGGACCCGCTTCGGCCCCAGCGCGCCCGCCAGGAGCGGCCCGGCGAACAGGTTCGAGAACGCCTCGTCCAGGATGTTCAGCCCGCCGGTGAAAGCCCCGAACGCTGGCAGCACCAGGCGCTGGCCGTCCGTCACGAAGCAGCGGCGGCGCGTCGTGGCGCGGCCGCTGGTGATCTTGGCGGCCGGGTGCAGGTGGCCGGCGACCTCGCCAAGCTGGACGCCGGGCACGGGCTCGTGGCGCAAGGTCAGGCCCGCGACCGAAGCCTCGTCGATGATGTCGCCGGGCAGCACCTTGGGGCCGTCGGCGTCGTGGTTGCCCACCGCCCACACGAGCTCCCGGCCAACCGCCAAGCCCTCCAGCCGCCGATAGTCGTCCGCCGCCAGCCGCGCCTCGCCGCCGCCGTCGTGGAAGCTGTCGCCCAGGAAGATCAGCGTCGCCGGTGACAGCTGAGCGATCTCCCGGTCCAGGCGGTCCAGGGTCTCGCGGGTGTCGTAAGGCGGCAGCATCTGGCCAAAGCGCGCGGCGTAGCTGCTGCCCTTCTCGAAGTGCAGGTCGGCGACCACCAGCGTGTTCTCGCGCTCCAACCACAGGGCGCCGGACCAGCGCAGCATGACCTCGACATTGGCCAGGCCGACCCGCAGGCCGCCGCAGAGGGAAGGTTCGAAACGCGTCACGACATGGCCTCGGCGATCAGGTCTTCCTCGGCCTCGGCCAGGATCATTTCTCCGGCGGCGTCGCCCGGCGCGCGCTCGCGGCCGATCTCCAGCATGATCGGCACGGCGAAGGGCGAGACGCGATCCAGCCGCACATGGCGGATGCGGCCCTGCACGCGGGTCAGCATGTCGCCCAGGCGGGCGATGTCGAGCATGCCCGTAGCGGCGTCGTGGCGGGCGCAGCGGAGCATAAGGTGGTCGGGTTGGTGTTTACGCAGCACGTCGTAGATCAGGTCGGTGGAGAAGGTCACTTGGCGTCCGGACTTCTCGGCGCCCGGGTGGCGGCGCTCGATCAGCCCGGCGATCAGGGCGCAATGCTTGAAGGCCCGCTTCATCATGAAGCTCTCGTCCAGCCAGGCCTCGAGGTCGTCGCCCAGCATGTCCTGGGCGAACAGTTCGTCGAGATCCAGACCGTCCATCGGCCGCAGCGACCATATGTTCAGCGCGTAGTCGTTGCACACAAAGCCCAGCGGCCCGACGCCCAGGCGGTCCAGCCGCCGCGTCAGCAGCATGGCCAGGGTGGTGTGGGCCAGGCGGCCGTCGAACGGATAGCAGACAAGGTGGAAGCGTTTGCCGCGCTGGAAGGTCTCCAACAGCATCTCGCCATCGCCAGGAATGGCCGAGCGGACCTTCTGCCAGCTCAGCCATTCCTGTACGTCTGGCGGCAGGGCGGCCCATTCGCGCTCGTCGTGCATCATCTGGCGCACGCGGCTGGCCAGATAGGTGGAAAGCGGGAATTTCGAGCCGCCCCAGCTGGGCATCTTCGGGTCGTCGTTCGGCGCGGGCGAGACGAAGGCGTCGGCGCCCACCAGGCTGTTGTAGCGCCAGACCTGGCCGGCGAAGACGAAGGTGTCGCCCGGTGTCAGCTGCTCGAAATAGCCTTCCTCGGCCTCGCCGATCTTTCTCCCGCCCATGGGACGTTTGCCGCCGCCGATGCGGATGTTGATCATGCCCGGCGAGATGATCGCCCCGACGTTCATCCGGTGCTGCTGGCGGGCCTGGGCGTTGCGGGCGGTCCAAAGGCCTTCGGGCGTCTGCACGATGCGGCGGAACTTGTCGTAGGTGCGTAGGGCGTAGCCGCCGGTCGAGACGAAGTCGACGACGGTCTCGAAGTCTTCCCAGCTGAGTTCGGCATAGGGCCCGGCCGAGCAGACCTCGTCATAGAGGGCGGTTAGTTTGAAGGGCTCTGAGCAGGCGCAGCCCATGACATGCTGGGCCAGGGTATCCAGCGTGCCGATCCGGGCCGGCTCGCCGTCCAGGTGGTTTTCCAGGATAGCGTCGGCGGCGGCGCGGCACTCCAGCATCTCGAAGCGGCTGGCGGGCACGAACAGGGCGCGGCTGGGTTCGTCGAGGCGGTGGTTGGCGCGGCCGATCCGCTGGACCATCCGCGAGGCCCCCTTGGGCGCGGCCAACTGGATGACCAGGTCCACATCGCCCCAGTCGATGCCCATGTCCAGGGTCGAGGTGCAGACGACCGCCCGCAGTTCGCCGCGCGTCATGGCGGCCTCGACCTTGCGCCGCTGCTCGGCCGACAGACTGCCGTGGTGCAGGGCGATCGGCAGGTCGGCGTCGTTCAGCTCCCACAGGCGCTGGAAGGCGAACTCGGCCTGGAAGCGGGTGTTGACGAAGATCAGCGCCGTCTGGGCTTGTTGGATAATCTCATAGACCTCGGCCATGGCGTGCTCGGCCGTGTGGCCGGCCCAAGGGACACGGCCGCCGGAGACGAGCACCTCGACGACCGGCTGGGCGCCGCCGGAGCCGAGGACGAGGTCGATGTCAAAGATCCTCCCCCGCGAGCGGGGGAGGTGGCCCAGAGGGCCGGAGGGGGCAGGCTGGAGGTCGGCCGTGCTGGCCCCCTCCGTCGGCTCCGCCGACACCTCCCCCGCTTGCGGGGGAGGATCATTTCGCCCCAGCCACTTCCGTACCAGATCCGGATCATCCACCGTCGCCGACAGGCCCACCCGTCGCATTGACGGCGCGAACTGCTGCAGGCGCGCCAGGCCCAGCGCCAGCAGGTCGCCCCGCTTGGACGGCCAGATCGCGTGAGCCTCGTCGATGATCACGCAGCGCAGGTCGCTGAAGTATTCGCGCGCGCCCTCCCAGGCGCAGAACAGGGCTAGCTGCTCCGGCGTGGTCAGTAGGATGTCCGGCGGTTTGATCCGCTGGCGAGTCTTGCGGGCCTCGCCGGTGTCGCCGGTGCGGCTCTCGGCCACGATCTTCAGGCCCATCTCGCGGATGGGCGTCATCAGGTTGCGCTCGACATCGACGGCCAGCGCCTTCAGCGGCGAGATGTAGAGCGTGTGAACGCCAGCCGGCGTGTTGCGCGGCGGGCGCTCGGACAGCTCGATCAGGCTGGGCAGGAAGCCGGCCAGGGTCTTGCCGCCGCCGGTCGGGGCGATCAGCAGGGCGCCGCGCCCCGCGCGCGCCTTCTCCAGCATGGCCAACTGATGCTCGCGCGGGCTCCAGCCGCGGGCGGCGAACCAGTCTCGAAACTTGGGAGGAAGGGCGTCAGCCGCGAGCATTGACCGCGATATAGCATGTTCCCTTTCTGTTTCATCCGTCTTTTGAACCCGTATCGGGCGAGTCCGGTTGCGCGGCGTCCAGCGCGCGGTTGTCTGCCTTGACGCTCCCCTGGTCGATGCGACGATCCGGAAGCGGTGGGGATGTGATGCGTAGCAGAGTGCCGCCCGTGGTGTTGGCGTTGGTGTTGGCGTTGTCGCCGTCATTGTTGATGGGCGGCGGCGTTGCCTTCGCACGACCGGACGGTTCTTCCGAGGCCAAGGCGATCTTCGCGGCAGCCTTGAAGGACGCCCAGGGCGGCGACGCCACGCTTTATGTCGACCTGGCTCTGCTCTACCTGGACGGCGAGGGCGTTGACCGCGACGTGCCCCAGGCCCTGGCCTGGCTGCGCAAGGGCGTGGCGGGCGGCGACACCGACGCCATGGTCGAGCTAGGCAATGTCTATTTCGACGGCGCGGATGGGGTGAAGGTCGACCGCCGCGCCGCAATGAAGCTCTATGCCCAGGCCGCCCGGCTGGGCGACCCCAACGGCATGTACAATCTCGGCGTCGCCTACGAAGGCGGCGAGGGGCTGCCCGAGAATCCGCGCCTGGCGCTGGCCTGGTACCTGAAGGCCGCCGCCGCCGGTTCCGCGCGCGGCTATTACAGCGCCGCCGAGGCCTATCTGGACGGCGACGGCGCGCGGGCCGACACGGCCAAGGGCGTGGCCCTGCTGCGCAAGGCGATCGAGATGGGCTCGCCCGACGCCATGAACGAGATGGGCAGGCTGCACTCGGAAGGGACGGGCGTGCGCCTGGACCACGCCGAGGCCCTGAAGTTCTACCGCGCCGCCGCCGCCAACGATCTGGCGGCCGGCATGTCGAATCTGGGCGTCGTGCACCACAATGGCGAGGGCGTGCCGGTCAACTACACCCAGGCCATGCACTGGTTCCAGCTGGCGGCCGACCGCGGCTATCTGGAGGCCTGGTACGACCTTGGCGTCATGTGCGAGCGCGGCCAGGGCATCAAGGCCGACGATGAGCTGGCTTTGCGGATGTACCGCAAGGCGGCCGAGAGCAAGGACGCCGACCTGCGCCAGAAGGCCCAGAAGGCGATCAACCGCCTGGAAGGCTTCGACGACGATGAGGTCCCTGTCGTCTGAAGCCTCTGTTCTTATTCTGTTTCGTGGCGGTTTCTGCTAACGGAGTCGGGTGACCGCTTTCCCGCCGACTCTGGATCTCGCCCCCGCGCTCGTCGTGCTGCCCGGGCCGCGCGCGGGCGTGGCTGACGGGGCGGGCGAGGGCCGGATGCTGCGTCCCCCGGACGCCCGCGACCTGTTCGAGCATGGGCCGGTTCTGGTGGCCCACGCGGCCATGACCGCCCGTCGCCTGAACCTGTCGGCGCCGTCACGCCATGCCCGGCTGTTCGACGTGCTGGAGCTCTATGCCTTTGTCCGGCCGGCGACCTTCTGCGCCCCGTCGGCCGTGGGCCTGGCCATGGCGCTGGGTCTGCGCGAGCCGCACGGCGCGGCCGAACAGGCCCAGAGCCTGCGCGAGAGCGCCGACGCGCTGCTACGCGACCTGGCCTTGACGCCGGTTCCGTCGCGCGAGGAGGCCCTGGCCGTCGCCGAGACCCTGGCCAAGGCCGGCTGGTCGTGGGGGCCGGCCGTGATCGGCGCGCTGCGCTCGGTGCAGGCCGGCAACCAGTTCCGGGGCTCGGGCCTCGACGTCTGGGCGCGTCTGGTCGAGTGGGAGGACCAGGCCCCGCCCGGCGAGCCCGGCTCGCGGCCGATCGATCCCGAACGCGCCGGCGAGCGCCTGGCCGAGCTGCTGAAGCGCTCCGGCCTGGACGAGGTGCGCGAGGCCCAGATCACCTTCGCCAAGGAGGCTGCCTTCGCCTTCCAACCGCGCGAGCGCGAGGGCGAGCCGCGCATGATGCTGGCCGAGGCCGGCACCGGCGTCGGCAAGACCCTGGGCTATCTGGCCCCCGCCTCGCTGTGGGCCGAGGCCAATGGGCCGTCGGTCTGGGTCAGCACCTATACCCGCGCCCTGCAGCGGCAGATCGAGCGCGAGAGCCGATCGATCTATCCCGACCCCAAGGAGCGCGCCAAGAAGGCGGTCGTGCGCAAGGGGCGTGAGAACTATCTCTGCCTGCTGAACTTCCAGGAGCAGATCAACGGCGCCCAGCTGGGCAATGGCGACCTGATCGGCTTGGCCCTGACGACCCGGTGGGCGCGGGCTACGCGCGACGGAGACATGACCGGCGGCGACTTCCCCGCCTGGCTGCCGACGCTTTCCGCCGTACCGCCTTCCGCCCAGGCTAGCCCGTCGAACCTGGTCGATCGGCGCGGCGAGTGCATCCACGCCGGCTGCCAGCATTATCGAATCTGCTTCATCGAAAAGGCCGTACGGGCGTCCAAGCGCGCCGACATCGTCATCGCCAACCACGCCCTGGTCCTCACGCAAGCCGCCTTCGACGGCGCGCGGACCGCCCGAGGCCTGAAGGGCGACAACGAGACCACCAGTCTCAAGCGCATCGTCTTCGACGAAGGCCACCACCTGTTCGAGGCCGCCGACAGCGCCTTCTCGGCCGCCTTGTCCGGGGCCGAGGCCGCTGAACTGCGCCGCTGGATCCGCGGGCCGGAAGGGCGTGGCCGGCGGGGGCGGGGCCTGGAAGCGCGCCTGCTGGACATCCTGGGCGACCGCGAAGGTGCGCGCGGGGCGATGACCCAGGCCTTGCACGCGGCCGCCGCCCTGCCGGGCGAGGGCTGGTCGGGCCGGGTCGCGCCGCCGGACGGCCAGATCAATCCGATCGGACCGATCGAGAACTTCCTGGTCGCGGTGATCGAGCAACTGCGCGCGCGCACCAGCGAGCGGGGCGGCGGCGCGGATCTGGGCCTGCAATGCGACGCCCGTCCTGCAACCGATCTGGTCCGCGAGCGCGCGCCGGAGGCCGCCAAGGCCCTGGCGGCCATCGAAGCGCCCTTGCTGGCCCTGGCCCGCGCCTTGGAAGACGTTCTGGATGAGGACGCCGAGCACCTGGGCGCCTCCGAGCGCGCCCGGATCGAAGGCGCGCTACGCGGCCTGGACCGCCGCGCCCGCATGACCCTGCCGGCCTGGCGCTCGATCCTGAAGGCTATCGAGGACGAGGACGCCGAGCCCAGCGAGACCGATCCGGACTTCGTCGACTGGTTCGAGGCCACCTTCCTGTACGGCCGCGTCGTCGACGCCGCCTGCCGCCGCCACTGGGTGGACCCGACCGAGCCGCTGCGCGCGGCGGTGCTGTCGCCGGCCCACGGGGTGCTGGTGACCAGCGCCACCCTGGTCGATCCAGCCCTGGAGGATCCGTTCGCCCTGGCCGAGATGCGCACCGGCGCGGCCCGCCTGCCGACCGCGCCCAAGGTGCTGCGGCTGGTCTCACCGTTCGACTACGAGAACAACGCCAAGGCCTATGTCGTCACCGACGTGAACAAGGAAGACCCGCGTCAGGTCTCGGCCGCCATGCGCGAGCTGTTCCTGGCCGCCGGGGGCGGGGGGCTGGGCCTGTTCACCGCCATTCGACGCCTGAAGGCCGTGCACGAGCGCATCGCCGCGCCGCTGGCCGACCAGGGGCTGGCTCTGTACGCCCAGCATGTCGATCCGCTGGAGGTGGGGGCGCTGGTCGACATTTTCCGGGCCGAGGAGGACGCGTGCCTGCTGGGTACCGACGCGATCCGGGATGGCGTCGACGTGCCGGGCCGATCCCTGCGCTTGCTGGTCTTCGACCGGGTGCCTTGGCCGCGTCCCGACGTGCTGCACAAGGCGCGCCGTCTGCGCTTCGGCGGCAAGGGCTATGACGACGCCGTGGCCCGAGCGCGGATCAGCCAGGCCTTTGGCCGCCTGATCCGCCGCGCCGACGACCGAGGCGTTTTCGTCATGCTGGACGCCGCCGCCCCGACCCGGCTGTTCTCCAGCCTGCCCGAGGGCATCACCCTGGAGCGGGTCAGCTTGGTCGAGGCTATCGAGGCGACGGCGGCGTTCCTGGCCAAGAAGGCTGGTGGATAAAGCGGCCCTGACTCAAAGCCGTCGAATTTCTGCAATCGAGCCGCTCTAGAAGCCTCCTCGGGGATAGGCCGTAGGAGCGTAACGATGATCAGACCCGCCGACCCCGCGATCGACGAAGCCGCCGCCCCGTCGCGGGCGCGATCCGCCAGGGCCCTGGTGCAGGCGGTGCGCTGGCGCACCGGGCTCAGCCAGACCGACTTCGCCCGCGCGTTTCACATCGACCGGACGCTGCTGGAAGACCTGGAACACGGCGACGTCCGCCCCGACGCCGCCCTGACCGCCTACCTCCGCGTGATCGATCACGCCCCCGATGTGGTGCGCGAGGCGCTGGAGCGCGCCGGTCTGTAGCGGGGCTGTAGCGTCCAGGCGCGCGCGGCCGACGTAGCTGCTTCAGGTGAAGGAGCAGACGCATGCGGCGATGGATCGTGACGGCGGTTATGGCGTGGGCTTTGAGCGGGTCCGCTCAGGCCTTCGAGTTGACGCCCAAGGCCCAGGCGGCGCTGGCCAGGGGCGAGGCCTATGCCGAGGTCTCGCCTGATCCCGACGGCATTTCCGGCCGGGTGCGGGCGGTGGTCGACATCGCCGCGCCGCCGGAGAAGGTCTGGGCGATCATGACCGACTGCGCCACGGCTGGTCGGATGATCACCAATCTGGCCAGTTGCCGCATCCTGTCCGGCGACCAGCGCAGGGGCTGGGACATCCGCGAGCATGTCACGCGACGCACCTTCGTCTTTCCCGGCATGCGGATCGTCTTTCGCTCCGACTACGAGCCGTTCAGCCGGATCCGCTTTCACCTGGTGGAGGGCGACCTGAAGGTCGAGCAGGGCGAATGGCGCTTGCAGGCGCTGGACGGCGGGCGCCGCACGCGCGTGTTCTATGACAACCGTCTCGCGGTCGACTGGCCCGTGCCCAAGGGGATGATGCGCGAGGCGCTGCGCAAGGATACGCCCAAGGTCCTGATGAACCTCAGGCGCGCCTGCGAGTAGGCGGCGTTAGCCACCGAATTTAACGATCAATATCAAGCTTTCCTTGCGACGGAATGGCGACGCTTGGCCGTGTGAGCATCATGGGGCCGCGGAGACGGTCCAGACCTCTCCGCGGAGCGTTGCATGATCAAGCAGCTGTTCTTCTTCCATAATCCCAAGGCTGGCGGCACCTCGGTCGCCACCGCGCTGGCCGGTCTCTTCGAAGCCGAACAACGATGCCCCAGGATCGAGAACGACGCGGTGGAGCACGCCGCCCATCGTGGGCGCTACGGCGCCTATCGCGGCTATGACTATTACGGCGGCCATTACGGGCGGGACATTCAGCAGGCGATCGGTCCGGCGATGGCCTGCGTCACCAATTTCCGCTGGCCCGTGGCGCGGGTCATTTCGCTGTACCGATACTTTCGCCATGTCGTGGAGATCACCGACGCGGAGGCGGCCGATCCTCGGTTCCGATCGGTCGTCCTGGCCAAGATCCTGACGATGGACGACTACGTGACCTGCGACGACCCGGCCGTGCGCATCCACACCTGCGACCACCATTTCCGTCAGCTGACCGGTTCGGGCTGGTCAGGGGCGGTCGAAGGTGAGCTCGGTCAGGCGATGGACCTGATCGACCACATGCCGTGGTTCTTCGTCGCCGAGCACGCCTATGAGTCGATGATCTGGGCCGAAAGCGCCTTCGACGGTCGCCTCGCGGCCATTGATCGCCTGAACGAGACCCAGGCCCCCGAAGCGGCCCGCCAACTGGGGCGGCGGGCCTATCAGAAGCTGGACGGCCAGAACCAGTTCGACCTGGCCCTGTACCGTTACGCTGTCGATCGCCTTCTGGACCTGATTTCGCCGTCCCTTAGGCTCAGCGCCTGACCAACTAGCCGTCGATATATTTGATCAGCGTCGCCATGTTGGCGATGAAGGCGCCGGTCGAGATGCCGATCTTCGGGTTCGGATCGGGATAGGGCGAGGTGTCGTACTTGTCGCCGACCTTGGTCTCCGAGAAGTCGCCTGGCGTCGGCGTGGCCGGAGGCTCGCCGGCATAGGGCTGGCTGGTCGAGGTCAGGGGCGTGGGCCACCAGCCCTCGGCGTTCAGTTCCATTGTCAGCTTGGTGACCTTGTCGGCGTCGGCCGACACGGCCTTGGGGGCCGAGCTCGACAGGTCGCCCCCGACCGAAAGGTCCTCGACCGAGATGTCCTTGACCATGAAGTACTTAGGCAGCGGGCGCTGGCCCTTCAGCGGCGAGTGCTTGCTGGCCTCTTCCGGCGGCGTGGCCTTCAGTGCCTCGTAGCGGGCGCGCAGGCCTTTGACGTCCACGTTCCGGAATGACGAATAGTGGGTGACCGTGTTGTGCGGGTTCTCGTCGGTGAAGTAGCGGCCGCTGACTACGTTGGAGCCCGTGCGGTGCACATATAGCGGACGGCCGTTGCCGATCTGGATGAAGGTCGGATAGCGCGGCTTGCCCGGCATGACGTCGTCGGGCAAGCGCACCGAGTCCAGCCAGGCCAGGGCTTCGGGCACGCGCGCCAGATACTTCGGATCGCCGGTCAGCTGATAGAAGGTCATCATCTGCGACAGGCAACTGGCCGTGGCGTGGGTGGCGAAGGCCTTGGGCTCATAGGTGCGGGCGCCGGCCGGCTTCAGATCGGCCACGGTATGCTGCAGACCCCAGGCCGGCTGCGGTTGCGGCTGCTGGCAGGCGATATAGCAGTCCATGGCGCGGCGGATCGGCTCCAGGACGGTCTTATCGCCCAGGGCCTGGTAGACCATGATCAGGAACTCGATGTTCTCGCCGATCACGTCGTCGTTGAAGGTGATGAAGCCGGTGTAGTCCGGATTTCCGTGGTGGTGGAACTCGTCCTTCAGCGGATAGCGCTGCGGCCAGCCGCCGACCGGATACTGGCTTTCCAGCACGAACTTCAGGGCCTTCTCGAAGGCGGCCTTGTACTTCGGATCCTTCTTTTCGACGTACATGCGCAGCATGAACTTGCAGCACTCGGCGGTGCCTTCGTCGTCGAAGGTGCAGTTGCCGTAGTAGTGCTGGAATTCCTCGAGCCGCCAGCCGTTCTTGCCGATGGTGTCGTACCATTTCTTCAGCGAGGCCTCGCCGGCGAAGTCGCCGATATAGTTCCAGCCGCCGGCCGGGTTCTGGATGGCGATCAGGGCGTCGGCAGCCTTGCAGGCGGCGTCGTAGTAATAGTCGTCCCGGGTGGCGTGGTAGGCGTCCAGGAACAGGTGGCCGACCGTGCCGGTGCCGGGCGGCTGCACCCAGATCATCGTCGGGAAGGCTTCCATCTCGCCCCAGCGGCGCGTCAGATCGGCCGAGTAGGACCAGACATAACCGCCCTTGTAGGCGGCTTTCTCGACCATGAATCGGGCGGCCTTCTTCATGGTCCCCAGGGCGTCGGCCTTGGTCGGCGCGGCCACGGCGTTGAGCGGCAGACCTGCCGCAGCGAAGGCGGCGGCCGTGGTGGCCATCAGGCGGCGGCGGGAGAGGGGGCTGAGCGGCATGCGGAACTCCGGGTGAGGCGGAGCCATCGATGATCGGGAAGCCGCCGGCGCCTGTCTGACAGGCGCTATCTGAAAGCTCGAAGCGTGACCGGCGCCGAAACCGGCGCCCCCTTGTGGCTGTCACGCTGTACGGCTTTGGCGTTCCTCCCAGCCCATCCAGGCCCCGTCGTCTGCTGCAACGGTTTCAGACATCTTGCTACCGGTGTCATGGATTTGGCTACCCACTTTTTGCGACGGCTTCCCTCATTCTGGGATGGTCTGCGGCAGCGCGCCGCACCTTGGGCCGAGTTGTTGTGGGCAAAGGATTTCAAGCGTCGTGGCGTCCCCATAATGGGGGGTGCGACAGGGCGACACGTTGCTTGTGGACTCTCGTTCGGCGAAACAACGCCTACCGATTTAGAGGCGACTCCGCCGCGCTGGAACGAGCGCAGCCGACGCTGTCCTGTTGGGGAACAGGACGACACCCCCGGGCCTCATAAGGTCCGGGGGTGTTTTCATTTAGCGCCATGCCCCAGCCGTCGTGACATTCGGCGCGTGTCCAAACAATGGTTAATGAACGGTGTGCGTCCAGCGGTCGCATGGCGGCCTCGTTCATGTTCTATAAACGTTTGCGGCATGGGGAACCGAAACGATCATCTCAGCGAAGCGAAGCATCTCGAGCGTCAGGCCGAGATCGCCGACAATGGCCACGCCCGGGCGGCGCTGTTGCGCATGGCCCAGGCCTCGCGCGGCGCGGCGGCCCTGATGGGGCTGTTCGAGGCTTATGGCGATGAGCGGCCCGCTCTGAGCCTTTAGGCGGTTTCGCCTAGGCAGACGGCCACGCAGCGCCGGGCCAGTTCTTCCGTCGCATCCAGGAACGGGACCGAGAGGTCCGCGGCGCTCAGCACCAGCGGCACTTCGGTGCAGCCCGCCACCACGCTCTGGGCGCCCTTGCCGACCAGCCTGTGGGCGAGGGCGGCCATGGTCTCGCGCGAGTCCGGGCCGATATGGCCCTGCTTGATGCGATAGAGCAGGGCCATGAACTCGACCTGCTCGTGGTCGTCCAGCATCACCACTTCCAGGCCCATGTGCGAGAAGCGGTCACGATAGAGACCGAGCGCCAGGCCGGTGCCCAGCACGCCGACGACGCTGGCGCCCTTGGCCTGTGCGGCCAGGCCGGCGGTCTCCAGCATGTCGACCAGGGGCAGGCCCGAGGCGCGGACGTCTTCCGCATAGGCATGGGCGGTGTTGCAGGCGATGGCCAGCACCTGGGCCCCGCCATCGCGCAGGCCAGCGGCCATGGCCGCCAGCACCGGGCCGGGATCGGAGGTCGAGACGTTGCGGTCCGGGACCTTGGGATTGATGTCGACCAGCACCCGCAGGTGGTCCTGCTCGCGCTTGACCGGCGTGGCGGCCTGCAGCTTGGCCAGGAAGTCCAGCGTCGCCGCCGGACCCATGCCGCCCAGAACGCCCAGAACCTTGCTCATCAGAGGGCGGGCTCCAGGACTGACTGGTAGCCGAACAGGCCTTGCGCGCCGCCAGTGTGCAGGAACACGACCCGCTCACCCTTGAAAGCGCCCTTGCCGGCCTGGTCGATCAGGCCCTTCAACGCCTTGCCCGAATAGACCGGGTCGAACAGCAGGCCTTCGGTGCGAGCCGCCAGGGCCAGGGCGTCGATCACGCCCTGGTCGACGAGACCATAGCCTTCGCCGACATAGTCGCAGTCAGCCACGACCATCTCGCGCTTGACCCGGCCAGCCGCGCCGATCTTCTCGGCGGTGGCGACGGCCAGGTTGAACACGTTCTCTTCCTGCTTGGGCTTGGGCGCGCGGACGCCGAAGCCCAGGATCGGAATGTCGACCGAAAGGGCCGCGAAGCCGGCGACCAGGCCAGCGTGCGTACCGGCGCTGCCCGTGGCTGTCACGAAGCGGTCTATCTTCAAGTCCATCTGGTCGGCCTGGACCACCAGTTCGCGGGCGCAGTCGACATAGCCCAGGGCGCCGACAGTGTTCGAGCCGCCGCCGGGGATGACATAGGGCTTGCCGCCGCGCTGGCGGACGCTCTCGGCCGTGCTCTCCAGTTCGGCGACCATGTCCGTGCCGCCGGGGACATAGCGGATCGCCGCGCCCATCAGCTTGTCGAGCAACAC
The DNA here is from genome assembly GCF_002742625.1 of Caulobacter sp. FWC2. Taxonomy (NCBI): domain Bacteria; kingdom Pseudomonadati; phylum Pseudomonadota; class Alphaproteobacteria; order Caulobacterales; family Caulobacteraceae; genus Caulobacter; species Caulobacter sp. FWC2. The sequence continues at coordinate 3,500,870 of NZ_PEBF01000001.1, read as the reverse complement.
GTTGCCGTTGCCCATGTAGTCGCTGGCCTTGGAGCCGGTGCGCTCCTCCAGGATCACCTCGGTCTTCAGGCCATAGCGCGCGCCGGCGGCGATGGTCTGGCGCACGTGGTTGGACTGGACAGCGCCTTGCGTCACTAGCGTATCGGCGCCCTGGGCCAGGGCCTCGCCGAGCAGGAATTCCAGCTTGCGGGTCTTGTTGCCGCCGCCGGCCAGGCCCGTGCAGTCGTCGCGCTTGACCCAGAGATCGATGCCCAGCGCGGCGCCCAGGCGGGGCAGGGGCTCCAGCGGCGTCGGCAGGTGGGCGAAGCGGGCGCGGGGAAAGCGGGCGAGGTGCATCGGTAAGGTCCCTGACGGAGTCGCCGCCTCTGTTAGCACGCCCGGCGCTCGATGCGATGGCGACGCTTCGACGGACCGCGCGACGGTGCTATGATCACATCATAAGCGGCCGGCCATAGAGACCGGCCCCATGGGAGGAAGACACATGCGAGCGATCCCTCTCGCCGCGCTCTGCGCCACGGCCGTCCTGGCCGCCGCCGGAGCCGCCGGCGCCTCGGACCTGATCATCGGCGGCGGTTCGGCCAGGGAATGTTCCGATGCGGCCGAGAAGGGCCGGACGGACAACCGCGCCGTCCTGGCCTGCACCACGGCCCTCGAGGTCGAGACCCTGAACTTCCGCGACCGCGCCCGGACCTATGTGAACCGTGGCGTGCTGCAGATGCGCCAGCGCCAGTTCGGCGCCGCCCGCGCCGACTTCGACGAGGCCTCGAACATCGACCCGAACCTGGGCGAGGCCTATGTGAACCGCGGCGCGACCTTCGTGGGCGAGGAGCGCTATCGTGAAGGCGTCGAGCAGATCGACAAGGGTCTGGGCATGGGCGTCAAGGCGCCGGAAAAGGCCTTTTTCAATCGCGGCCTCGCCCATGAAGGCCTGGGCGACCTGACAGCCGCCTACAGGGATTATTCGCGGGCGGCCGAACTGAAGCCGGGCTGGCTGGCGCCGAAGACCGAACTCGCGCGTTTCACGGTCAAGCGGCCCTGACGCACAGCGCGTCGTCGGCTCGCTCTAGTGGCTAGGAGTATCCCGATGACGCGCACGGTTCTTTTGCTCACGGTTGGCTTTTTGGCGCTGAGTGGCGCGGCTCAGGCCCAGACGACCTTGCGCGACATCCAGGCGCGTAACGCCGCCGCTCAAGCGGTGGACGACGTACGGCGCGATGCGCTGGCCAGCCAGATCGAGACCTCGAACGCCAATGAGCGGGCCAGAACCCAGGTGATTCTGCGCGATCTCAGCGACCAGCGGAACGGGACGATCCCGCCGCGTGACGAGGCCGCGCGGCGCGATGCCGAGCTTGCGGCCTCCGCGAACCGCATGGAACGCTTGACGCAGGACGCGCTGGACCAGAGCAATGCACGCATGCGGGCCATCAAGCCCGCCAGCGAACCGAACTGAGCGAGGACTGCATGGAGTGGGAAGGCGGTCGCCGATCCGGCAACATCGAGGATCGGCGTGGTCTGGGGCCTGTCGGCATCGCCGGCGGCGGCATCGGCGCGGTGGTGCTGGCCGCCATCGGCTATTTTGTGTTCGGCATCGATCCGCGCACGACAATGGAGGCCACGCAAGGTCTGCAGCAGCCTGCTGCGCAAGAGGGGACGCGCGGTGAGGTCTCCGACCGCGAGGGCCAGTTCATCGACGTGATCGAGGCCTCCAACCAGGACGTCTGGACGCCGATCTTCCGCAACGAAGGCGTCGACTACCGTCCGCCCGAAGCCATCGTGCTCTACAAGCAGGCCACCGGCACCGGCTGCGGCACGGGCCAGTCGGCCATGGGGCCGTTCTACTGCCCGGCCGACCAGAAGGTCTATCTGGACCTGTCGTTCTGGCAGGAGCTGGAAAGCCGCTTCGGGGCCAAGGGCGAGTTCGCCCGCGCCTATGTCGTCAGCCACGAGATCGGCCACCACGTGCAGCACCTGCTGGGCGCCGACCAGCAGGCCCGCCGCCTGGGCGCGCGGGGTGAGGAGAGCGGCTCAGTGCGGCTGGAGCTGCAGGCCGACTGCTATGCCGGCGTCTGGGCGGCCCACGCGGGCGAGGCCTCGGGCGGCAAGATCGTCATCAATCGCGCCGACATCGAGGACGGCCTGGGGGCCGCGGCCGCCGTGGGCGATGACACCATCCAGAAGCAGACCCAAGGCCAGGTCGTACCCGACAGCTTCACCCACGGCTCCAGCGCCCAGCGCATGCGCTGGTTCACGCGGGGCTATGACCAGGGCGACCCGTCGGCCTGCGATACCTTCAAGGCCAGCCGGCTCTAAGGTCTACTTCTTCTTCGGGGCGTAGGCGATCAGCTGGATCTCGACGATGCCGCCTTCTGGCAGCAGGCCGCTCGTCCCGACGGCGGTCCAGGCCGGATGGGCGCCCTTGATGAACTCGCTCTTGACCGCGTTGATCATGGCCAGCTGCTCCCAGCGCGGGGCGGGCTGATCGGGACCTTCCCAGACGTGGAAGCTGTTGATCATCACCACGTCATCGAACGTGGCGCCCGAGGCCTTCAGCGTGTTGTCCAGGGCCACGAAGGCGCGGCGGACCTGCCGCTTGAATGACTCGGGGTCCGTGCCCTCGTCCTTGCCCCGGCCGGCGACCGCGCCCGAGACGTAGAGCATGTCGCCGGCCCGACGGGCGGGGGCGTACTTGAACTCGTCATAGGCCTTCTGATTGCGCTCGGCGGGGATGATCACCTCGCCGCCCGAGGACGGGATCGTCTTCGGATAGGTCTCCTGCGCCAGGACGGGCGTGGCGACCAGGGCGCAGAGGACGGGCAAGAGCAGGCGACGGAAGGCCATCAGCGGATCTCCGAAGAACTTAGGTCTCCGGATCGCGTGGCCGCCCGTCGGCGGCAAGTGAATTTACCGTCACGTCGTTCGCCCTTGACCCCTGCGTCAACACGCCTAGTCTCCGGCCGTTGTTCACCGGGGGGTCGCTCGCGCGGCTGAGATTGGGCTTAGGCCCTGACCCGTAGAACCTGATCCGGGTCATGCCGGCGAAGGGAGGGAACGCGGTCGGGGCGCCCGTCGTCCGTCCGTAAACCGACTCAAGCGCGACACGTCCGGGTCTCCTTAGAAGCTTGAGGAGCGCCCGAAATGAATATCCAGACCACCATCAAGTCCGTGGCCGAGACCATCTCCACCGGCCCGATCCCCGGCTCGCGCAAGGTCTACCAGGCCGGCCAGCTGTTCCCCGACATCCGCGTGCCGTTCCGCGAGGTGGCTGTCCACCCGTCGGCCAACGAACCGCCGGTGACCATCTACGACCCGTCGGGCCCCTACAGCGACCCGACTGTCGCGATCGACATCGAGAAAGGCCTGCCGCGCACCCGCGAGGCCCTGGTCGTGGCGCGCGGCGATGTCGAGCTGGTCGCCAATCCCCGCCAGGTGAAGCCCGAGGACAACGGCTTCGCCCAGGGCAAGCACCTGGCTCCGGAATTCCCGGACAACAGCCGTCCGATCTATCGCGCCAAGCCCGGCAAGCTGGTCACCCAGCTGGAATACGCCCGCGCCGGGATCATCACCGCCGAGATGGAATATGTCGCCATCCGCGAGAACCTGCGCCGCGAGCAGGACCGTCCGTGCGTGCGCGACGGCGAGGACTTCGGCGCCAGCATCCCCGACTTCGTGACGCCTGAGTTCGTGCGCCAGGAAATCGCTCGCGGCCGCGCCATCATCCCGGCCAACATCAACCACGGCGAGCTGGAGCCGATGGCGATCGGCCGCAACTTCCTGGTCAAGATCAACGCCAATATCGGCAATTCGGCGGTGCTCTCCACCGTCGCCGACGAGGTCGACAAGCTGGTCTGGGCCACGCGCTGGGGCGCCGACACGGTCATGGACCTGTCGACGGGCCGCAACATCCACAACATCCGCGACTGGATCATCCGCAACTCGAGCGTCCCGATCGGCACGGTGCCGATCTACCAGGCGCTGGAGAAGGTCAACGGCGTGGCCGAAGACCTGAATTGGGAGGTCTTCCGCGACACCCTTATCGAGCAGTGCGAGCAGGGCGTCGACTACTTCACGATCCACGCCGGCGTGCGCCTGCCGTTCATTCCGATGACCGCCAAGCGGGTCACCGGGATCGTGTCACGCGGCGGCTCGATCATGGCCAAGTGGTGCCTGGCCCACCACAAGGAGAACTTCCTCTACGAGCACTTCGAAGACATCTGCGAGATCATGCGCGCCTATGACGTGTCGTTCTCGCTGGGCGACGGCCTGCGTCCCGGCTCGACCGCCGACGCCAATGACGAGGCCCAGTTCTCGGAACTGCGCACCCTGGGCGAGCTGACCAAGGTCGCCTGGAAGCACGGCGTCCAGGTGATGATCGAGGGGCCGGGCCACGTGGCCATGCACAAGATCAAGGCCAACATGGACGAGCAGCTGAAGCACTGCCACGAGGCCCCCTTCTATACCTTGGGCCCGTTGACCACGGACATCGCGCCTGGCTACGACCACATCACCTCGGCGATCGGCGCGGCCATGATCGGCTGGTTCGGCACGGCGATGCTCTGCTACGTCACGCCCAAGGAGCACCTGGGCCTGCCGGACCGCGACGACGTCAAGACTGGCGTCATCACCTACAAGCTGGCCGCCCACGCCGCCGACCTCGCCAAGGGCCACCCGGGCGCGGCCATGTGGGACGACGCCATCAGCCGGGCGCGGTTCGAGTTCCGTTGGGAGGACCAGTTCAACCTCGGGCTCGACCCGGAAACGGCCCGCAAGTTCCACGACGAGACCCTGCCGAAGGAAGCGCACAAGACCGCCCACTTCTGCTCGATGTGCGGACCCAAGTTCTGCTCGATGAAGATCAGCCACGAGGTCCGCGACTTCGCGGCCGGCATCGCGCCGAACGACGCGGCGCTGGGGATGGCCGAGATGAGCGAGAAGTTCAAGGAACAGGGCTCGGAGATCTATCTGAAGACGGAATAGGGCGGGCGGGTTTGACTCGCCGCTAGGCGAGGCGAGTGGCGGCGGCTAAAGCTCAGGCTTTCGGAGCCGCCGCCATGCCCTCCCGCCGCGCCCTGATCGCCGCCATGCCTTTGCTGGTCGCGGGATGTTCCGGCGGCGAAAGCCCTTACGAACGCGCGGTCCGGGATCTCTGGCGTCTGCCGGACCTGGGCGGGGGCGGCGTGCCGATGATCGCCCTGATCCATGCCGCGACGCTGGCGGCGAACGGACACAACACCCAGCCCTGGCGCTTTCGGATCGAGCCTCGCGCGATCGAGATTCTTCCGGACTTTTCACGGCGGACCTCGGTGGTGGATCCGGACGACCATCACCTGTTCGTCAGCCTGGGCTGCGCTCTGGAGACGCTGCTACAGGCGGGCGCCGGCTACGGATGGGCGGGCGAGCCGGAAATCTTGCCGGAAGGCCGCGTCAGCATCGCTTTCTCCAGCGCGCCGGCTCGCCCCGACGTCCTGTTCCAGGCCATCCACCGCCGCGCCTCGACCCGGACCGAATATGACGGCAGAGCCGTGGACGCGGCCACGTTGCGACAGCTTGAGGCCGCTATCGGACGGGACGTGGAGCTTCGATGGGTGCTGGAGCCAGGCGAGCGCGCTCACCTGACGGACATGATCGTCGCCGGGAATAGCGCCCAACTGGCCGATCCCGCCTTCATGCGCGAACTGACGGACTGGATCCGCTTCGACGCCGGAGAAGCGTTGGTGAAGCGGGACGGACTGTTCACGGCCGCTTCCGGCAACCTCACCGCACCGCGCTGGCTGGGCGAGCGGCTGCTTCCCATGGTCATGACGAAGAAGAGCGAGACCGATCGCCTCGCGGGCTGGATGAGCAGCTCGGCGGGCGCGGTGGTCTTCACCGGTCCAGCGGAGACGCCCGCCGGCTGGATCGCCGTGGGACGCGCCTTCACCCGGTTCGCGCTGACGGCTACCGCCGCAGGCTTGAAGCTGGCCTTTCTCAACCAGCCGGTCGAGGATCTGTGGACGCGCCGCCGAATGGCCGCCTGGCTGGGTGAGCCGGCCAAACGCCCCGATCTTGTCGTCCGCTTCGGTTACGGACCTGATTTGCCTCGGTCCTTGCGCCGCGCCCCTCAGGCCGTTCTGCTCCCCTAGCGGCGGCCCTTGCAGCGATTTAACTGGCGCGGCGGCGGAGACATCTCCACCGTCGCGGCCCATGAACCGTTCAATGAAACGCTTGAGTCTGCTGGCGGCCGTCGCCGTCCTCGCCGTCGCCGCTCCGGCCATCGCCGAAAGCCCGTTCTGGCCGGTGCAGGCCAAGGGACAACCCGTGGCGGCGGAGCTGCGCGGGGCCTGGAAGTCGCGCGGCTACGGCTGGATCGTGCAGTTCGGCCCCGACGGCGCCCAGCTGTTCCAGACCGCCGGCGAGGCCTGCTATCCGGATCCGCGCCGGGAGCCCGATCCCGACGGCGTCATGGCCCTCTGGCGCGCCGAGGGGCAGGGAACGATCACCCTGACCGGCAGCCAGGACGGCACGCGCTATCTGTTCGACAAGCTGCCCAACCTGCCCACGCCCTGTATCGCCGCAGCGGCCTGGACCCCGGACCGCATCGTCGCCTTCGCCGCCGACACCTTCGCCGCCTACTACCCGCGTTCGGCCGAGCGCAAGCTGGACTGGCCGGCGCGCAAGGCCGCGGCCCTGGCCCAGGTCGGGCCGAGCGCCACCGACGCCCAGCTTTGGACGGCGCTGTCGGGTCTGATCGCCGGGCTTGATGATCCGCATGTCGAGCTGCACGGCATTGTCGACGGCTCCCGGCGCGACCTGGAACCCGGCGAGTCTCCGACCCTGAACCGCGTCCACGCCGCAGATCCGCAGGGCGAGGAGAAGGCGTGGCTGCAGGCCTATCGGGAAGGGATCCTGACCGGGATCCTGCAGGGGCGCGGTCGGCAGGCGGCCAATAACCGCGTCTTCTGGGGGCGGGTCGACGACATCGGCTATCTGAACATCGTGACCATGGGCGCCTTCGCCCGCAATGCGGCGCCGGACGATCCCCGGCCCCTGGATCCCGTGCTAGACGAAGCCATGGCCGCCTTCGCGGGGGCCAAGGCGTTGATCGTCGACGTCAGCAACAACCGCGGGGGTTACGACACCATCGGCCAGCGCATCGCCGCCCGCTTCGCCGCGCGGCCGCGCGCGGCCTACGCCAAGGTTCCGGTCGGGGCCAAGGCGCCGCCGCAGCCGATCAAGATAGAGCCCGCCAGCGCGGTCCGCTTCACCGGGCCGGTCTATCTGGTCACCAGCGACATCACCGTCAGCGCGGGCGAGACCTTCACCCTGATGATGAAGGCCCTGCCCAATGTCACCCAGGTGGGCGGCACGACGCGCGGGGCGTTCTCCGATCAGTTGCCCAAGCCATTGCCGAACGGCTGGGCGATGGCGCTGCCGGCCGAGCTCTATAAGGGACCGGAGGGCCAGGACCTGGAGGGCAGGGGGCTCGTCCCCGACGTGCCGATGGCCGTCTTTCCCGATGGCGACCTCTCGAATGGTCACGCCAAGGCCATCCTCGGCCTGATCGCGAAAATTCGCGAGGGGGCTGTCGGAACGACGGGCCGCTGAACGTCCTGGTCGTCATGCAAGCGAAAGGTCGCCGGCGGCTGCCAGGTGTTCCCTAAGGGCTAGCACGCTCAGGTTGCAGGCGCTTTTTGAAGGCTCCGCCGCGCGACGCCTCCAATCCGCGCCTCATGCGTCGGTGCGACATGCTGGCGCGCTTTATTGCCAAGCTGCAACATCGTTTCGCGCGCAACACGCCACGGCCGAAAATGTGACGATATTTCAATGCCTGGACGTTGTTTGAGCGCCTGAAGACACACGAGTGTGCGCTTTATGGCGCATTGCTTTTTCTTAACGCCGGGGGGCGTTGCGGAGGGCGTCGCACCCCCGTAAGGAGCGGCAACCCAGCGTTGGCGCGGCCGAGCGTCGACGTTCCTGTCACTCGTGTTTTCGTGGGCCTATATGACCCTTTCGACCATCCTCCTGTACGGGCTGGCCTCGGCCGCGCTCGACCCCGTGTCCGCCGCCTCGGCCGCGCCGGCGATCCCACCCATGGCCCCGCCCGAGGCGGTCGCCGAAGCGGATCCGAAGAAGCCGCAGGTCAAGGACGACGGCCCCAACGAGGTTGAGGGTCTGGTCATCCAGGCCGATCCGCGCGGCAAGGTCGAGGGCGACATCAAGCCCGAGATCGAACTGAACGAGGAAGAGATCAAGAGCTTCGGCGCGGGCAGCATCGGCGAACTGCTGACCATGCTGACGCCCCAGACCACCAGCACGCGCGGCCGCGACAGCAGCGGACCAGTGCTGCTGATCAACGGTCGCCGTATCTCGGGCTTCCAGGAGATCCAGGGGATCCCGCCCGAAGCGATCGAGAAGTTCCAGGTGTTGCCGGAAGAGGTCGCGCTCAGCTACGGCTACAAGGCCGACCAGCGGGTCGTGAACATCATCCTCAAGAAGAACTACAACGCCTTGCAGACGCAAGCCGCAGTCACGGTGGCCACCGATGGCGGCCGGACCTCGCCAAACGTGGGCGGCAACCGGGTGAACATCAACGGCGACAAACGCTGGAACGTCGACGTCCAGCTGTCGCATGACCCCTATCTGCTTGAGACCGACCGCAACATCGTCCGCGCGCCGAACGGCCAGCCGTTCGATCTGGTGGGCAATGTCTCGAGCCTGAACGGCGGCAATCTCGACCCGACGATCGCCTCCAGCTTCGCCGGCGTGCCGGACTCGGCGGTGAACGGCCGCGCGCCGCTGGCCGACTTCGGTCCGCTGGCCGGCCGCTACAACACCGGCGACCTGACCGCCAGCCGCTCGCTGATCTCCAAGGCGGACAAGGGCACGTTCCGGGGTTCGATCAGCCGCGACCTCAACAAGCAGACCCAGCTGACCCTCAGCGGCAACCTGGAAGACTCCAGCACCCACGCCCTGCTGGGCCTGCCGGGCGTGACCTTCAGCCTGCCGGGCGGCAGCCCCTTCTCGCCGTTCTCGCAGACCGTGACCGGCTATCGCTATATCGATGCGCCGGGCGCCCTGTCGCGCGACGTCGACACCCTGCGCACCCAGGTCAGCATGGCCGCCAACGGCCGGGTCAAGGACTGGCGCTGGAACGTCACCGGCGATTTCGACCGCACCAAGACCGACACCGAGACAGGCCGCGGCCTCGACGCCTCGGCGTTCCAGGCCGCCGTGGCGGCGGGCGACCCCACCGTCAATCCGTTCGGCGTCATCGCGCCCAGCCTCTACAAGACCGTGGCCCCGGACACGGCCCACTCGATCTCGACCGCGGCCAGCGCCGAACTGGTGCTGAACGGCAACCTCTTCATGCTGCCGGCCGGCGGCCTGCAGACGACGTTCAAGGTCGGGGCCAACAGCAAGGGCCTGAACTCCGAGACCGTCCGCTCGGGCGTGACCACCAAGCGCGACATCACCCGCACGACCGAGAGCTTCCAGAGCAGCTTCAACCTGCCGATCACCAGCACGCGCAACAACGTGCTGGCCAAGCTGGGCGACCTCTCGGCCAACTTCAACGCCGGCTATGACAACCTGTCGGACCTGGGCGGACTGACCACCCTGGGCGGCGGCTTCAACTGGTCGCCGATCAAGCTGATCAGCTTCATCGCCAGCTACACCGACGAAGAAGGCGCGCCCACGACCAACCAGATCAACGATCCGCTGGTGGTGACGCCAAACGTCTCGGTGTTCGACTTCACGACCGGCCAGACGGTGATCATCAGCCGTACGGACGGCGGCAACGCCAACCTGCTGAACGACAATCGCCAGGTCAGCAAGTTCGGCGTCAACTACAAGCCGTTCGAGAAGATCGAGCTGACCTTCAACGCCACCTATACCCGCGCCGAGACCAAGAACGTGATCGCTTCCTTCCCGGCGATCACCCCGGACCTGGAGCGCGCCTTCCCAGACCGCTTCGTGCGGGACGCCTCGGGCCGTTTGCTGTCGATCGACGCCCGTCCGGTGAACTTCGCCAGCGCCCAGAACGAGAACATCCGCTGGGGCTTCAACCTGTTCAAGGCGGTCGGCACGCCGACGCCTGGAGCCGGCGGCGGTCCCGGCGCGCGCTTCGGCGGCCCGGGCGGCGGACCGCCCGGTGGCGGCGGCATGATGCGCATGGGCGGCGGCGGTCCTGGCGGTCCCCCGGGCGGCGGCGGCGGCGGTCCCGGCGGCGGCATGGGGGGACCGCCCGTCGGCATGATGCGTCCGGGCCAGGGCCTGTTCCAGCTGTCGGTCTATCACACCTGGCGCCTCAGCGATGAGATCACGGTCCGCAAGGGCATGCCGGTCCTGGACCAACTGGACGGCGCGGCGATCAGCGCACGCAACGGCCAGGCGCGCCACGAAGTCTCGATCCAGGGCGGCTATTTCAAGGACGGCCTGGGCTTCCGCTTCAACGGCGCGTGGAAGGCCTCGACCTGGGTCGACGGCGGCTCGACCGGCGGCCAGACCCTCTACTTCTCGGACCTGGCCACGCTGGGCGTGAACTTGTTCGCCAACTTCAGCGCCCCCGCGCGCAAGCCGATGGTCGACAAGTTCCCGCTCCTGAAGGGCGCCCAGGTGTCGCTGAACTTCGAGAACCTGTTCGACTCCAAGCAGTCGGTGCGCGACCAGAGCGGCGCGACGCCCCAGGCCTATCAGCGCGACTATCTGGACCCGCTGGGCCGGACGGTGCGCCTGGGCTTCCGCAAGCTGCTTTAGACCCCGCGGCTTGGCCGGGGCGGCCTACCCGCCCTTGGCCAAGCCGCCGGCCGCCAAGCCAGTGCGATCAACCTGCGCGTCAGTCGATTGGTCGCATCGCGGCTCAATATGTCATTAAACTCTCAGGCGCACGCTTCCAGCTAGAACGGCCGCCCTCGGCCGGATCGGAGGCCGTCATGGCGACCATGACTTCCAGCACGCGCCGCACCGGCGACCACTTCGAGCCCACCGACACCGATCCCTTGGTCCAGCGCCGCCTACGCGGCTATCTGGAGCAGATCGACTACACCGCCTACGCCTCGAACAAGGCGGTGCTGGGCGCGACCGTGCCGAACGCCGACGCCAGCCGCTTCCAGCGCTTGGCGGTGGCCACCGCGACGGCCCGCGCCAAGTGGGTGGCCGAGGCCGCATCGATGGCCGACGCCACCGCTTCGCTGTCCGAGGCTCAGGTCGCGCGTCTGGCCCACCTGCGCTCGGCGTATGAGGAGCTGGTGGCGGTCTACGAGGCGACCCGGCGTCTGGTCGAGCGAGGCTACGTGCCGTTCCGCGCCCTCGAGGGATAATTACCCGGGCAATATTGACTTCGAGTTTCGTCCGGGTAAAAGGCGCGCCAGGCGTTTCGCCTCCGGAGAAGTTTGGCATGTCGGACCGCAAGGCGCTGCTGCGCGAATACAGGGAGCGCAAGGTCGAGTCCGGCGTCTATGCCGTGCGCTGCGTGCCGACGGGCGAGGTCTGGATCGGCGTCGCCCCCGACCTGTCCAACCGTCAGAACGGCGTCTGGTTCTCGCTGCGCCAGGGCTCGCATCGCGAGAAAAGCCTGCAGGCCGCCTGGAACGCCCATGGCGCGGAGGCTTTCCTGTTCGAAGCCGTGGAGGCGGTCGACATCGAGGGGCTTGAGGGCTCCATGCGAGCCGCCAAGCTCAAGGACCGTCGCGCCCACTGGATCGCGACGCTGAACGCCACGGGGCTGAACTGATGCCAATCAACCCGGGCGAAGAGCCCTATGTCGTCTTTCATGATCAGTTGCGGGTAGCGGTCGGCTCGCGCCTCGACGCGGCCCTGGCGGCCCAGAGGCTGATCGGCGAGGCGGGGGTGCTGATCTTCGACCCCGCAGGTCGGTCGGTGGACTTCGATCTCAGCGGCGGACCCGAGGCCCTGGCCGCGCGTCTCGCGCCGCCGGAAGAGGCCCCGCGCGGTCGTGGCCGGCCCAAGCTGGGTGTGGTGGCGCGCGAGGTGACCTTGCTGCCCCGTCATTGGGACTGGCTGGCCGCGCAGCCCGGCGGCGCTTCGGTGGCGTTGCGCAAGCTGGTCGAGGCCGCTCGGCGGGCCAGCGAGGGGCCAGACCGCATCCGCGCCGCTCGCGAAGCCGCATACCGCTTCGCCTCGGCGATCGGCGGCGACCTGCCGGACTTCGAAGAGGCCATGCGGGCCCTGTTCGCCAGCGACGACAAGGGCTTCGAAGCGCGGATCCAAGGCTGGCCGGTCGACATCGCCAGCCAGCTACGCACCTATGCGGCGGAGGCGTTCTTATCCGCCTGACTTCGCCACGACGTCGTCCAGCACCGTCTTGTAGGCCGCGTCGAACGGAGCCTTGTCGCTGTCGGGCTTGGCGGGCCACAGCGGACGAAGAGCGGCCGTGCGGGCGGCGGCGTCGCGCAGCCAGGCCGTATCGGCCTTGGCCAGCTTGGCCAGGCGCGTGTCGATCTCGGCCTTTGGGCGACCGTCATAGGCCAGCAGCGAGCGCAGCGCCCACAGGGCCTGCTCGTCCGGATTGGGCTTGGCCGCGCCCGGCTTGCGATGCGCCGTCCAGAGCACGGCCTCCAGGATCTGGGCGCGGTAGAGCGGATCGTTCCAGGTGCTGGGCGTGTGGCCCAGATTGGTCTGGAACAGGCGACCCTTGCCGATCTGGCGGGTCCAGGTGATCGGCACGAACCATGGACGCTTCAGGGCCATGTCGGTGAAGTCCAGGGCCTGCAGCGCGCGGACCTTGGTGGGGTCATAGTCCGAGTACTGATAGATCTCCTCGGCATAGGGGAAGCGGGCGGGCCAGGCGGTGTTGACGGGATCCTTGCCGCCGCCCGCTTTCTGGCCGAGGGCCTGCACGGTGATCGGCGTGCCCTGCGTCCAGGGGTGTCCGGCGAACTTGCCGTTGATGTAGGCGGTGTAGGTCTGGCCCGGACCGCTGTAGTCCCAGTGGGTATCAGTGGCGCTGTGCAGGCCGATGAAGCCGCCCCTGCCGCTCTCGACCCACTGCTGCACGGCGGCCCAGTTCTCGTTCGAGATCGGAAGTTCGCCGGTCGTGTAGAAGATCAGGAGGTCGATATCCTTCAGCTTCTGAGGCGTGATCACGCGGGCGTCCTGGGTGGACTCGACGGTGAAGGCGCCGGTCTTGGCCCCGATCTCGGCCAGGGCGATCTCGGACTGGGTCGGGCCGTTGCTGTTGGCGGGGCGCGTGACCGGCTTGTGCACGAACCCGACGGACTGATCGAGATAGAGCACCCGGATCTTGGCCGGCGCGGCTTCGACGGCGATTGGGGCGACCAAGGAAGCGGAGAAGAGCGCGGCGACCGCCGCGAACAGGGTCAGCAGTCGGCGCATCGTCGTCTCAGCTCTTGGGTTGCAGCAGGTCCCAGCGGTTGCCGGAAAGGTCTTCGAACACCGCCACCGTGCCATAGGCCTCATGGCGCGGCTCCTCCAGGAAGGTGACCCCGGCGGCGCTCATGCGGGCGTGGTCGCCGGCGAAGTCGTCCGTGTGCAGAAACAGCCAGACGCGTCCGCCGCCCTGGCGGCCGATCGCCTCGGCCTGTTCGCCCGTGGCGCGGGCCAGCAGGAAGTTGGTGCCGTCGGTCCCCGGCGAGACCACGACCCAGCGCTTGCCGTGGCCCATGTCGGTGTTCTCCACCAGGGTGAAGCCCAGCTTGCCGACATAGAAGGCGATGGCCTCGTCATAGTCGGCGACCAGCAGAGAGACGAGGGCGACGCGGCGGGCCATGGCGAGACTCGAGCTTCAGGGAAGCGCGAGCCTAGCCAATCCCGCCGGGAAGGAAAGCGATGAGGCCACTAGCCCCCGTTGTAGCCCCCGATGATCGGCAGGATCTCGCCGGTGATGTAGCTGGCCGTCTGGGGCGAGGCCAGGAACACATAGGCCGGGGCGATCTCCTCGGGCTGGGCGGCGCGTTTCATTGGAGTCTTGGCGCCGAACTGGGCGACGTCCGGTCCCAGCTTGTCGGCCGGGTTCAGGGGCGTCCAGACCGGGCCAGGGGCGACGGCGTTCACGCGGATGCCCTTGTCGATCAGGTGCGTGGCCAGCGAGCGGGTGAAGGCGTGAATCCCGCCCTTGGTCATCGAGTAGTCCACCAGGTCCTTGTTGCCCAGCAGGCCGGTCACCGAGCCTGTGTTGATGATCGCGCCGCCGTTGGGCAGATGCTTCACCGCTGCCTTGGCCATGTAGAAATAGCCGTAGAGGTTGGTCTTCAAGGTGCGGTCGAAGTGTTCCTCGGTCAGGTCCTCGAAGTCGAGCACGTGCTCCTGGAAGGCGGCGTTGTTGACCAGGATGTCGAGGCGGCCGAACTCGGCCACCGTCTTTTCTACGGCGGCCTTGGCGTAGGCGGGGTCGGCGACATCGCCGGGCAGCAGGATGGCGCGGCGGCCCTCCTGCTCGACGGCCATGCGGGTCAGGTTGGCGTCGTCGTCCTCGTTCAGGTAGCCGATGGCGACGTGCGCGCCTTCGCGGGCGAACAGCACCGCCACGGCGCGGCCGATGCCGCTGTCGGCGCCGGTGATCAGGGCGACCTTCCCCTCCAGCTTGCCCGAGCCCTTGTAGAACGGGGCGTCGTACATCGGGGCGGGATTCAGCGCGGCCTCGTCGCCGGGCTTGGTCTGGTGCTGTTCGGGGTAGGGCGGAGCGGGGTAGGGGCGAGCCCCGGCCTGCATGGCGTGGCTGGGCTTGTCGCCTTCCTCCTCGCCGTCGGACTTGAAGGACCGCTCCTCCTTGGCGTCGAGCGGCGCCTGGATGTCGCGATAGGCTTCCGCAACGCGGTCGCCGGTGTGCTCGAACTCGGGGGTCTGGGTCTCGGCCATGGCGTGCTCCTGAAGGACTGAGCCCGGAAAACCACTGGCGTCCGCCGATGTTCCAAGCCTGACCGAAAGCGGGTTGCCTGCAAAACGGGCATCGGTCAGGTTGCGCCCTCTTTGACATTGGTGACGACCATGCCGCGCGACGCGGCCGGAACGGCGCTCCCCCCGGAGCGGCCGCGCGGCCCCATTCTGACCGATCTGCTCGAACTGCTCCGCCTGGCGGGGCCGGTCGTGCTGTCGCGCCTGGGCATCATGGTGATGGGCCTGACCGACGCCATTGTCGTCGGCCACTTCTCGGCCCGGCAGCTGGGCTTCCACGCCATGGCCTGGGCCCCGACCTCGGTGTTCGTCACCGCCACGGTCGGCCTGCTGGTCGGGGTGCAGGTGATGACCGCCCGCGCCATCGGCGCAGGTCGCCGGCACGAGACCGGCGCGGTGCTGCGGCGCGGCCTCAGCTACGGCGCGTGGCTGGGCGTCGGCTCGGCGGCGGTGCTGGCGCTGTTCGGCCCGCTGTTCCTGCACAGCCTGGGCCTGAAGGACGGCCTGGCCGACGGGGCGACGGCGCCGTTGATCGTCTTCTCGCTGTCCCTGCCGGTCTATGCGATCTCAGTGGCGTTGACCTTCTGGCTGGAAGGCCTGGCGCGGCCGACGCCGGGGGCGGTGATGATGTGGCTGGCCAATGTCGTGAACCTCGCGGCCAATCTGCTGTTCGTGCCGGGGACCTTCGGCCTGCCAGCCCTGGGCGCGGTCGGCGGCGCCTGGTCGACCTTCGTGGCGCGCACCGTGCTGGCCGTCGCCCTGGCCATCTACGTCCTGCGCATGAAGGACGCCCGGGCGCTGGGCGTCTTCGACAAGCCCGCGCGCGACCGGCCGGCCGAGATCGAGCAGCGCCGGATCGGCTACGGCGCCGGCGCGTCGAACTTCTTCGAGGTCTCGGCCTTCGCGGGGATGAACTTGGTCGCCGGCTGGATCGGCGGCCTGGCCGTTGCGGCCTGGGCGGTCGTGCTGAACGTGGCGGGCGTGATCTTCATGATCCCGCTGGGCTTGGCCTCGGCCACGGCCGTGCAGGTCGGACGGGCCTATGGCGCCCGCGATCCGGAAGGCATGAAGCGCGCCGGCTGGATCGCCTTCGCGGTGATCGCCGTGATCGGCGTGGCGTGCGGCCTGCTGCTCTATCCGACCCGCCACTGGGTGGCCCTGGCCTATACGACCGATCCGGCGGCCCTGGGCCTGATCCTGCCCGCCCTGGTCCTGACCTGTTTCTTCCTGGCGCCCGACGCGGTGCAGGTGGTGGTGGCCCAGGCGCTAAGGGCGCGCGGCGAGGTGTGGGTCCCGACCTTCACCCACCTGATCAGCTACGCCCTGGTCATGGGGCCGCTGGCCTGGTGGCTGGCCATCCCGCGCGGCATGGGCCTGAACGGGGTGATCATTTCGGTGATCGTCACCAGTTTCCTGGCGGCGGCATTCCTGCTGTTCAGGTTCAGGATGCTGGACTGGCGGGATCGTCGCAATTCCCCTTCTCCCCCTGCGGGAGAAGGGGGCGGCGCAGCCGTCGGATGAGGGGTTGTAAGGGGCAGGACGGATAGGGCTTTCGACCCCTCATCCGTCTCGCTTCGCGAGCCACCTTCTCCCGCAGGGGGAGAAGGGATCAGGCCCCCAGGATCCAGCCCTCTTCGGTCTCGGCCGCCGCCAGTGCGTCTTCAGAAAGACCCTTCGGCGCATCGAACAGCGCGCCCAGCTTGCCCGCTTCGTCCAGCTTGGCGAAGTGTTCGGCCAGGGTGCGCACCTGGGTCAGGTCCTTGACCTCGCCCGGCGCGGCCGTGATCTTCAGCAGCGACGGATAGACCTCGGCCGCCACCACGGCGACGCCTTCGAGGTCGGCCTCGGTCAGGGCCTTGAAGCCGGTCTCGAACGGCCAGACTCGCACGGCGTCGCCACGCGCGTCCTTCAGCCGGCGCACGGCCGGGATGCCCATGATCGCCTGACCGCCGACCGAGCCGTTGTAATAGAGCTTCCAGATCGAGTGCGCGCCTTTGGCGGCCTGGTCGGCGTAGCGGAACTCGGGCAGGTCGCCTTCGCCATGTTCGCGCGGGCGCTTGGGCTGCAGCGTCGTCAGGGCGTCCTTGGGCGGGCAGCCCCAGAACGGGAAGGGGCCGCCGGTCAGGCGACGATTGATCTCCGAGCCGACGCCGAAGCGGTTGTTGGTGTTGTCGGCCTTGTCCTTGACCATCTTGGCCAGCTGGTCCCAGACCGCGCGCCAGGCGGTCTCGCCCGGCAGCGACAGGGCCTGCGAAAGCCCGCGCGGGAAGCCCAGCGGGAAGTCGAAGCCCACCAGGGCCCGCTCGCCGCGCTTCTTCAGGTCGTCCAGAACGGCGGCCAGCCGCGTCTCGGCCTCGCCGCGCGTCGCGGGGTTGTAGCTCTCGAAGGTCAGCCGGAAGCGCACGTCGCGCTTGAGCACGCCGATCCAGATGGAGTCAGCGCCCGTCGTCGGCTTGGCCGCGGCGCTCCAGTCGACGATCACATAGGCGCTGAACAGACGCGACACGGCAGGCGGCTCCCCGGGAAGGACAGGAGCCGCGCTTCTACTCCGGCGCGAACCTCACGGCCAGCCCAACGCGCAGCGCCCATACGAAAAGAGCCTGTCCTTTCGGACAGGCTCTGGTTCGTGTTCGAACAGTGGATCAGGCGGCGTCGCGGACCCGGGTGGTCGGGCCGATCGGGCGACCGTCGCGGGCGAACCAGCGGATCGGCGGCTCGCAGGCGGTTCCGAGGGCCGCGCGGACGATGGCCGGCGGACGGCGCTCTTCCGGGGTCATGAACAGGCCGTTGGTCTTGACCTTCAGGCCGGCGATCTTGTTGGCGCCCAGCATGGTCAGCGGCACGGCCAGAACCAGGCCCAGCAGGATCGGAGCGGTCGAGGTGAACAGGTCCGGGGTGAACCAGAACACGCCGCCCAGAACCAGGCCCGTGACGCTGATCCAGCCCATGGCGGCCGAGGCTTCCTTGAAGGCGACCTTGTCGGCGTCGCGGCGCTGGGTGGCCCAGCCCCCGACCTTGCCGGCCAGGATTTCCACGATGGCGCGAGTCTGGGTGAACATCAGCATCGGGGCCACCAGGGCCGAGAGCAGCATCTCGACGGCCAGGCCGGCGGCGACGCGGCGCTTGCCGCCGAAGCCCTTGATCTCGGCCTTGCGGCTAAAGACCAGGATCGAGCCCATGATCTTGGGCCCGAACAGCAGCAGGAAGGTGATGATCATGGCCCAGGCGGTGGCCTGGATCTCGCGCCAGTCGATCAGGGCGTGGGCGGCGGCCTGCAGGTCGGCCATGGTGAAGGCCGCCTTCTTCAGCTCGGGCATCAGGGCGCGCGAGGTGATACCGGCCGTCAGGGCGATGAACCACAGCGGCGACAGGGCGTAGCTCAGCACGCCGATCACCAGGTGCATGCGGCTCATCCAATGCAGGCCGGGCAGGGCGACCAGCGGCACGTGCTGGACGTTGCCCCGGCACCAGCGGCGGTCGCGGGTGGCGAAGTCCAGCAGGTTCGAGGGGCTCTCCTCGTACGAGCCTTCCAGATAGGGCGCCAGGTGGACGCTCCAGCCGCCGCGGCGCAGCAGGGCGCTTTCCAGGGCGTCGTGGCTCATCACCTCGCCGCCGAACGGCTTGGGACCGGCCAGGTGCGGCAGGCCGCAGGTCTCGGCGAAGGCGCGCGTGCGGACAATGGCGTTGTGGCCCCAGAAGGAGCTCTCCGAACCCGACCACCAGGCCAGGCCCGTCCAGGCGACGCGGCCGTACAGGCGCGTGGCGAACTGCAGGGTGCGGGCGAAGATCGTCTGGCCGTTGATGATCATCGGCATGGTCTGGATCAAGCCGGCGCCGGGGTGACGCTCCATGGCGTCGGCCAGGCGGACCATGGCCTCGCCGGTCATCAGGCTGTCGGCGTCCAGCACCAGCATGTGCTCGTAGGCGCTGCCCCAACGGCGCACCCAGTCGGCGACATTGCCGGCCTTGCGACCCGTGTTTTCCTTGCGGACGCGGTAGAAGACGTTGCTGTGCGCCTCGCGGCGGAAGCGGGCGAAGCAGGCCTGCTCAGCGAGGGCCACCTGGGCGTCACGCGTGTCGCTGAGCACGAAGATGTCGAACTGGCGGCTCATGCCCGTTTCGGCGATCGAGGCGTCCATGGCGCGCAGGCGGGCGAAGACGCCGGCGGCGTCCTCGTTGTGGACGGGCATAAGGATGGCCGTACGCGTGTGCAGCTTGGGCATCGGGGCCTCGCCGTCGATGCCGAGCGGATCCTTGGGCTTGCCCAGCAGGATCACGAAGCCGGCGACGGCGGTGCAGAACCACAGCGACAGGGCCAGGAACAGCGGGGCCAGCAGGGTCAGAACCACGCCTTCCAGGCGGGTCACGCCGCCCAGGGCGATGGTGTCGAACGTGGCCTTCCAGCCCGCGAAGCCCATGGCGATCGTGGCCAGGGCCACGACCCAGCGGCGCACGGTCATGTTGGCCGCAAGAGCGGTGGCGCGGCGCGAGCCGCCCTGCCAGAAGCCCAGCGGCTGGACCGGCATGGCCAGCGGCGCCTCGGCGGGAATTTCCACCGAGTCACGGCGAACGACCTGATCGAGGGTCACGCTCGTGGAGGAGCGCACGTCGAAGAGGCTGGAGCGGTCGCTCATGTCTTGAAATCTCGGGCTGTTTCGGCGCGGAGACCCGCCGACTTCCCCTAGAGTAAAACTTCGATCACAAATTCGCTACCGGAAATCACGTGATTTTCGCAGGTGCGAGAAAAAACATCCTCGGCGACCTGGGTTGCGACCGCTCGCCTGCTGAGGGAGTTTACATAAGCTATTGAATTGGCAAGACCTTGATGGTGGCGACTTAAACTCGATAAGTCGAAATGGATCGCAAAGCTTGGCCACACGCCTCTTCACGTTCCCGCCTGGCGCGAGCGCTTAGGAGCGCCGATTTGCCCGCCAAAGGCTGACGTGTCGCGCGTGATTTCGGATCGGGAAAGCCGAATTCTCACGCGCGATCACGGAGCCGCGAGCCTAGGCGCGCACCGCCCCATGCAGGGCTTTCAGCGTCTTCAGCAGCGCCGCCGCGCCGTCCAGCGGCAGGCAGCTGGGGCCGTCGCACAGGGCCTTGTCGGGATCGGGGTGGAATTCCAGGAACACCGCGTCCGCGCCGGCCGCCACCGCCGCCTTGGCGATGATCGGCACGCCCGAGCGGCGGCCGCCGGTCGAGGCGCCGCCCGTGCGCGGGTCCGCGCCCGGCAACTGCACGGCGTGGGTGGCGTCAATCGACACGGGCACGCCCAGGGCCTGCATCTCGGCGATGCCCAGCATGTCGACCACCAGATTGTTATAGCCGAACGAGGCGCCGCGCTCGCACAGCACGATTTCCAGGTCCGGGGCGGCTTCGCGGGCCTTGCTGATGATGTTCTTGCAGTCCCAGGGCGCGATGAACTGCGCCTTCTTGGCGTGCATGATGCCTTGCTGGGCGGCGGTGGCCTTGGCGGCGGCGACG
Organism: Caulobacter sp. FWC2; assembly: GCF_002742625.1. Classification (NCBI taxonomy): domain Bacteria; kingdom Pseudomonadati; phylum Pseudomonadota; class Alphaproteobacteria; order Caulobacterales; family Caulobacteraceae; genus Caulobacter; species Caulobacter sp. FWC2. Next base: position 3,480,539 of record NZ_PEBF01000001.1, on the reverse strand, counting down.
ATCAGGTCGGTCTGGCGCACCAGGAAGGCGGGGATCTGGACAAGGTCGGCGACGGCGGCGACCGGCTCGGCCTGGTCGACTTCGTGCAGGTCGGTGGCGATCGGCACGTTCAGCTGCCGCTTGACCTCGGCCAGCATTTGCAGGCCCTCGGCCAAGCCCGGGCCGCGATAGCTCTTGATCGACGAGCGGTTGGCCTTGTCGAAGCTGGCCTTGAAAATATAGGGCAGGCCGAGATCGGCGCAGGTCGCCTTCAGCTCGCGACCGACCTCCAGGGCCAGGTCCAGGTTCTCCAGCACGTTCAGGCCGGCGATCACGGCCAGAGGCTGGCCGTCGCCGATCGAGATGTTCCAGCGCTTGAGGTGGGCGACGGGCATGGGAGACTCCTGGGGGCAGATGCGCGTCATCTACCCCCAGGCGATGGCGAGAACTAGCCCAGCTTGACCAGCATCTTGCCCATGTTTTCACCCGAGAACAGCTTGATGAACGCGTCCGGCGCGCGCTCGACGCCGTCCTCGACGGTCTCCTTCCAGGTGATCTTGCCGGACTTGATCCACTCGCCCATGTCCTTGGCGAACTGCGGATAGAGGTCGTAGTGGTTGGAGACGATGAAGCCCTCCAGCCGCAGGCTCTTGCCGACGGCCAGGATGATGTTGGACGGGCCTTCGGCCTTACCGGTCTCGTTATATTGCGAGATCATCCCGCACAGGGCGAAGCGGGCGAAGGGGCGTGCCGAGTTGATGGCCGCCTCGAGGTGGATGCCGCCGACGTTCTCGAAATAGACGTCGATGCCCTTGGGGGCGACCTTGGCCAGTTCGGCCACCACGTCGGGCGTGGCCTTGTAGTCGATGACGTGGTCCACGCCGATCGACTTGAGGAACGCGGTCTTCTCGGGGCCGCCGGCCGAGCCGATCACGGTGTGGCCCTTCAGCTTGGCGATCTGGCAGACGATCGAGCCCACCGCGCCGGCGGCGGCCGAGACGAACACCACGTCACCGTCCTTCAGCGCGGCGACGCGCAGCAGGCCGACATAGGCGGTCAGGCCCGGCATGCCGGCCACGCCGAGGAAGGCCTGGGGCGGCACGCCCTGGGTGTCGACCTTGGTGATCGCGCCCATGCCGGCGGCGGCCAGAGCCTTGGGATTGGCGTTGAAGGCCTCGCGCCAGCCGAACATCGAATTGACGATGTCGCCCGGCTTGAAGTCCGGATCGTTCGAGGTGACGACCTCGCCGATCGCGCCGCCCTGCAGGGCCTGGCCGATCTGGAACGGCGGGACGTAGCTGGGACGGTCGTACATGCGGCCGCGCATATAGGGGTCGACCGACATCCACAGGTTCTTGACCTGGATCTCGCCGTCGCCCGGCGCGGCCAGTTCGACCGTGGCCAGGTCGAAGTCGGAGACCTTGGGCACGCCCACGGGACGGCTCTTCAGGCGGATTTCGCGCGAGGTGGTCATGGTCGTTCCTCCCTGGCTCATGGCCAGTGTTGCTAATTCAAACGAATGTTTAGCGCGTCCTTACGCAAGGCTCCAGTGCTTCTAAGCGTCGCCGAAGCGGAGTAGACAGCGGGCCATGACCCAAACTCTAAGAGCAGGCGTCGTCGGCGCCGGAGTGTTCGGCGGCTATCACGCCAAGAAGTACGCCGAGCTGGAGGGCGTGACCCTGGTCGGCGTGTTCGACATCGACCTGACGCGCGCCCAGGCCCTGGCCGAGCCGCTGGGCGCCCAAGGCTTCGACGACATGGACGCTTTCCTGGCGGCGGTCGACGTGGTCACGGTCGCCACGCCCGCCGTCCACCACGCCAAAGCGGCGCTGAAGGCGCTGAAGGCGGGCAAGCCGGTCTATTCCGAAAAACCGCTGGCGGTGACGCCCGAAGACGCCGACCGGATGGTCGCCGCCGCCGCCAAGGCTGGGGTCCCCTTGGCCTGCGGTCACCAGGAGCGGGTGGTGTTCCAGGCCATGGGCCTGCTGGACATTCCCGAGCAGCCGCTGCGTTTGGAGGCCGTGCGACGGGGCGTGCCCTCGGATCGCAATCTCGACGTCTCGGTGGTGCTGGACCTGATGATCCACGATATCGACCTGGCCCTGGCGATCTGCGAGGCCCAGCCGATGACGGTGGACGGCGAAGGCGCGATCACCCGCTCGTCGTCGCTGGACTGGGTGAAGGTCGAAGCGATGTTCGAGAACGGCTTCATCGCCGTGTTCGACAGCTCGCGCGTCGCCGAGGCCCGTGAGCGGACCATGAAGGTCGCCTACCCCTCGGGCGAGGTCGAGATCGACTTCCTGGCGCGCACCTTCCGCAACACCACGCCATTCCCGCTGATCGAGAACTTCACCGAGACCCCGGCCGGCAAGGATCCCCTGGGCCTGTCGGTCGCCGGCTTCCTCGCGGCCGTGCGTGGCGAGGCCCCGCGTCCGGTGGTGACGGGGGAGGAGGCTTCGCGGGCGCTGGACCTGGCCTTGGCGGTGGAGCAGGCTGTCGAGGGGTAACGCGATCCGCGCGCCCCTTGGGAGAGGACCTTGTCGCACCAGGCCTGGCCGGTTGATCCCGGCGCGATCGTCCCGTTCCTGGTCGCGGTTGTCCTCGTCGAACTGACCCCCGGCCCGAACATGGGCTATCTGGCCGGTCTGTCGGCCGTCGAGGGGCGTCGCGCGGGCTTCGTGACCGTGGCCGGGATCACGTCCGGCCTGCTCTTCTACATGCTGGCCTCGGTGGCGGGCGTGACGGAGGTTCTGCGGGTCAATCGTTCGCTCTACCAGCTGCTACGCTGGGCCGGGGTGGCCTACATCCTCTGGCTGGCGGTCGACACCTGGCGCGGCGGCGAGGCGGCCGAGGTCGCGCCGCGACAGGCAAGCGATTGGACGCTTTACCGAAAAGGTCTGCTGGCAAACCTGCTCAATCCCAAGGCCGCGCTCTTCTACGTCACCCTGCTGCCGGGCTTCATCCAGGCGGGGCACGCGTCGCCCGTGCTGCAGGCGCTGATCCTCGGCGCGACCCATATCCTGGTCAGCATCGCCGTCCACGGGACCATAGTCCTGTCTTCCGACAGCCTGGCGCGACGTTTCGCGGCCATCGGCGACAGCATCCGGGCGCGGCGGGCCTTCGCGGTCGCCCTGCTGGCGACCGCCGTCTGGATCGCCTTCGAGACCCGGCGCTGAACCCTACAGGCTGACCTGAGCCCCCAGCTCCACCACCCGTCCCGGCGGCAGGTGGAAGAAGGTGGTGGGGTCGGCGGCGTTGCGGGTCAGGAAGGTGAAGAGCTTGCGCTTCCAGGCGGGCAGGGCGTCCGGCGCCACCGACGGCACGATCGTGCGGCGGCTGACGAAGAACGACGTGCTCATGATGTCGAACTTCAGCCCGTGCTTGCGGCAGGCCGCCAGGGCCTGCGGGATGTTCGGGCTCTCCATGTAGCCGTAGCGCACGGTGACCAGCGAGAAGCGGTCGTCGAGGGTCTTGGTCTCGATACGCTGGTCGTCCGGCACGTAGGGCGTGGTCTCGTTGACGACCTTCAGCAGCACGTTGCGCTCGTGCAGGACCTTGAAGTGCTTGAGGCTGTGCATCAGGGCCGGCGGCGTCGTCTCGGGGTCCGAGGTCAGATAGACGGCCGTGCCGGGCGTCGCGGCAGCCGGGCGGCGGGCGATCATCTCGCGGAAGTCGGCGAACGGCAGACCGTCCTTGTTGAGCTTGGTGCGCAGGCGCTCGGTGGCGCTGACGAAGATCGACATCAGCAGACACAGGCCCGCGCCCAGGGCCAGCGGCGCCCAGCCGCCGGTCAGCACCTTCAGCAGATTGGCGACGAAGAAGGTCAGGTCCAGGGCGAACAGCGGCACGATCAGCGCCAGGGACGCCCACAGGCTCCAGTTCCAGACGTGGCGCACGACGATGTAGGCCAGCAGGGTGGTGACCACCATCGTACCGGTCACCGAGATGCCGTAGGCGTGCGACAGCGCGCTGGACGAGCGGAACGACAGCACCACCAGCACGACGCCGACGAACAGCAGCCAGTTGATCGGCGCGACATAGATCTGGCCGGCCTCGGTGGTCGAGGTGATCTTGATGTCCATGCGCGGCAGCAGGCCCAGCTGGATGGCCTGCTGGGTCAGCGAGAAGGCGCCCGTGATCACCGCCTGGCTGGCGATGACCGTGGCGACGCCCGAGAACAGCACCAGGGCCAGCCGCCACTGGTGCGGCGCCAACTGGAAGAACCAGTCGGCGTTCGGCAGGGGCGTTCCCGCAGCCTCGGCGGCGGTCAGGGCCTGGGAGGCCAGCGCGGCCTGGCCGAAATAGTTCAGGGCCAGCATAGGCAGGGCCAGGGTGAACCACGACATCTGGATCGGGCCGCGGCCGAAGTGACCCATGTCGGCGGTCAGGGCCTCGGCCCCGGTGACGGTCAGGAATACCGCGCCCATAACCAGGAAGCCGGTCATCCCGTGATGGGCCAGGAAATAGATGGCGTAGGTCGGCGAGATCGCCCCCAGCACGCTGGGATCATCCTTGATGTGCCAGACGCCCAGGGCGCCCAGGCACAGGAACCAGCAGACCATGATTGGGCCGAAGATGCCGGCCACCTTGGCCGTGCCCTTGGCCTGGAAGGCGAAGAGGGCGGTCAGGATCACCAGACTGGTGACGATCACCTCCTGGGTGTCGAACCAGCCGGCGAAGCCGCGCACTGACTTCAGGCCCTCGACCGCCGACAGCACCGAGATAGCCGGGGTGATCACGCCGTCGCCGTAGAACAGCGCCGCGCCGATGGCCCCGAGGGCGAAGATCACGCCGGTGCGGCCCTTGGCGCCTTGCTGGGCAAGAGCCATCAGCGACAGCACCCCGCCTTCGCCCTTGTTCGAGGCGCGCATCAGGAACAGGACGTACTTGACCGTCACGACCAGGATCAGCGCCCACAGGGCCAGCGACAGCACGCCCATGATCTCGGGGCGCACCAGGCCGTCGCGCGCGGCTTCCTCCAGCGCATCGCGGAAGGCGTAGAGTGGGCTGGTGCCGATGTCGCCGAAAACGACGCCCACGCTGCCCAGCGCCAACGGCCAGAAACGCGACGTCGCGTGGCCGTGGTTGGAAGCTTGAGTTGTGGGGGTCGAGGAGGCTGTGTCGGCGAGGGGTGCTTTGCCCGCCATGTAAGCTCGAGGCTCCGATGCGCCGGCTCACGTCCGGCGGCGGCGCTTTACGCCCGTCCCCGCGTCGCAGCAATCGAAAAGCGACGGATCGGTGTCACCATTCCCGCAAGCGTGATCAGTCGTCCAGATCGAACGGCAGCTCGTCCTGGTCGGTCGGCGTCTCGCGTCGCGCCTTGGAGACGGGCTTGTAGGTCGGCGTCGGCGTCGGCGGGGGGGCGTAGGGCTCGCCGTCCTGATCGTCATCCCAAGGCGGATCCTCGAACATGTCGGGCTCGGCGGCGGGTTTAGGCGCGGAGGACGGGGGCGGAGCAGCCATCGGGCGGGAGACGGGGCGCGCCGGCGCGGCGCGCGAAGCGCCGTCGAACGACGAGCGGCGCGCCAAGGGCGGCGGGGTGTCGGGCAGGGGCGGGGGCGGGCGGAAATCGTCGTCTTCGTCCTCGTCCTCATAGTCGACGGGCTCGGGGATCGGCGCGGGACGGGCGGCCACGACGGGCGCGGCCGTTGGCTGGGTCGGGCGTGGCGGCAGCGGGCGGCGGACAATGGCCTCGCAGCGGGCCAGCCAGCGGTTGGCCTCCTGCATCAGTTCGCCGGGCGAGCGGCTTTCGCGGCGCTGTTCGTCGCCGGGCGCCCAGAGTTCGAGGGCGAAGTCGGGATGGCGCGGATCGTCGAAGATCAGGCGCAGGGTGACCGACTGGGCCTGGGGCGCGACATGGTCGATCGCCCGGCGGCCTTCGCCCCGGAAGACGCGGCCCATCACCTGGCCGTCGACCAGCAGCTCGGCGCCCATCAGCTCTTCCAGGCGATAGATCAGGCACCAGGCTCCGCGGTCCCAGGCCACAGCCAGGAGGTTGGTCGAGAACGAGAAGCCCGCGCCGCGACCCCGGCCGCGCGCCACGACGAAGCCTTCGGGATCGCTTTTCAGCACATGGCGCAGGGCCCGGCGCAGACGCCGGTCCTCATCGCCGTACCAGATGGCCAGGCTGCCCAGGAACGTCACCGCCGAGCCGGCGATGGCCACGAACAGCAGAAGACGCGCGAGTTCGCTCATAGTGAAGCCAGGCTAGCGAGAGTCCTGATTCCCGGACAGAGGGGCTCTTAGTCGCGGAAGTGGCCGACGACCGGCACGTGGTCGGACGGCTTTTCCTTGTCGCGCTCGTCACGGTGGATCACGACCTGCGTCAGGCGGTCGACCGCCTGGGGCGAGCACAGCAGGTGGTCGATGCGAATCCCCAGGTTCCGGGGCCAGGCGCCGGCCTGATAGTCCCAGAAGGTGTAGCCGCCCGGCGCGCCGTCGACCTGCATGTAGGCGTCGGTGAAGCCCAGGTTCTTCAGCGCCCGGAATGCGCCGCGGCTCTCGGGCTGGAACAGGGCGTCGCCCAGCCAGGCTTCCGGATTGGCCACGTCCTCGGCTTCGGGAATGACGTTGTAGTCGCCCAGGATCACCAGCGGCTCCTCGAAGGCCAGCAGGCTCGCCGCGTGGGCGTGCAGCCGCCGCATCCAGGCCAGTTTGTAGTCGAATTTCTCTGTCCCGATCGGATTGCCGTTGGGCAGATAGATTCCGACCACCCGGAACGGGACCGGCGCGGCGATCACCGCCTCGACATAGCGCGACTGCTCGTCGACCTCGTCTTCGGACAGGAACGGCAGGCCCTTGCGGACGTCCTCCAGCGGGAACTTCGAGAGCAGGGCGACGCCGTTATAGGTCTTCTGGCCGTGGACGACGACGTTGTAGCCCAGCCGCTCGAAGGCTTCGGTCGGGAACTTCTCGTCGACGCACTTGATCTCCTGCAGCACGGCCACGTCCGGCGCTTCCGATTCGAACCACGCCAGCACGCCTTCCAGGCGAGCGTTGATCGAATTGACGTTCCAAGTGGCGATACGCATTGACGGCTCCAGACTGCGGCGGGAGGCTAGAGCCCATGAAGGTCGCGCTCAAGTCAGCTGGCAAGCCAATCGATCGAAGACAGCTCGCGCTCATGGTGCTGGCCACCGGCGCATGCCTGGCCTTCGCCGCGATCGGCGCGATCCTGGCCATCTTCACGCCGCTGGTCTTCGACCGGGCGGGCAATATGCTGAACCCGATCGCGTGGCTGGGTTTTGTGTTCGGCGCGCTGTTCTGGGCGGTGTGCCTGCTGTCGCCGCTGGCCGGCTGGATCCTGTGGCGCAAGGGGCAAATGCCCTTCGCCTGGGCCGCCATGGCCGCGCCGCTGGCCTGGGGCGCGCTGACGCTGACCCTGCTGCAGTTCGTGCCGGCTTAGGTCTTGGCGCGCCTTCCGGGCGGCGAACCGGAGTCCGCTTCGCCTGAAGGCGCTTGCTAAATCGAGAAGCTGACGCCGCAGCCGCAGCTGGACTTGGCGTTCGGGTTGCGAACGCGGAACTCCGCCCCGGCCAGTTCGTCAACGAAGTCGATCTCCGAACCCTTCAGCAAGGCCATGGAGACGACGTCGACCAGCGCCACGGCGTCGTCGCGCTCGACCTTCAGGTCATCGTCCTCGACGGCGTCGACCAGGTCGAAACGGTACTGGAAGCCGGAGCAGCCGCCGCCATCGACGGCGACGCGCAGCATCAGGGGACGGCCCTCGCTGGCGGCGATGGCCTTGATCCGACGCGCGGCGTTTTCGGAAAGCGTTAAGTCTACTTGGGTCATGTCTGTGGAAAACTCACCTCAGGCCTATATGAGGGTGACGCGGCCTCTACGGAAGGGGCCAAATCGTCCAACGCGATAAAGGCGGTTCATGACCTCGACCCCGTACTTCGTCCCGCGCGCGCCCTACGCCGAAGATCCGTTCAAGTCTCGGGGCCGCCGGTTCAAGGAAGACGAGAGCCGCACGCGCACGCCCTTCGCGCGCGACCGCGACCGCATCATTCACACCTCGGCCTTCCGCCGGTTGAAGGAAAAGACCCAGGTCTTCGTGGCGCACGAGGGCGACAACTTCCGCACGCGCCTGACGCACTCGCTGGAAGTGGCGCAGGTGGCGCGCTCGCTGGCCACGGCTTTGGGTCTGGACAGCGATCTGGCCGAGACCATCGCCCTGGGCCATGACATCGGCCACCCGCCGTTCGGCCACGCCGGCGAGGACGAACTCGAACTGCAGATGAAGGCCTTCGGCGGCTTCGACCACAACGTCCAGACCTTCCGGGTCGTGACCGAGCTGGAGCACCGCTATCCGGATTTCCTGGGCCTGAACCTGACCTGGGAGACTCTGGAAGGGATCATCAAGCACAACGGCCCGGTCACCAACAAGCTGGGCAAGCCCTCTTGGAAGGCGATCCAGAAGTACGACGCCGAGTACGACCTCGGCCTGAACACCTGGGCGTCGGCCGAGGCGCAGGTCGCGGCCCTGGCCGACGACATCGCCTACAACAATCACGACGTCGACGACGGCGTCACCGCGGGCCTGTTCACCCTGGACGAACTGATGGACGTGCCGCTGATCGGCCCGATCCTGGCGGCCGTGAAGAGCGAGCGCCCCGACCTCGATCCGCGCCTGACCCACCTGGAAGCCATCCGCCGGATGATCGGCGCGATGATCGACGACGTGATGGGCGAAACCCTGCAGCGCGCGGCGGCCACCGGCGTGGCGTCGGCCGACGACGTCCGCGCCCTGGACCACGCCCTGGTCGCCTTCTCGCCGGACATGGCCGAGGATCTGGCCCGCCTGCGCGCCTTCCTGCACGAGCGCATGTACCGCCACTGGCGCGTCAACCGCACGCGCAGCCAGGCTCGCCGTATTCTGGGCGAAATGTTCACGCTATTCCTCAAGGAGCCGGAGGTCCTGCCGACCGTCTGGTTCGCCAAGTCGCAGAACCGCGACGAAGCCGGCCGCGCCCGCGTCGTCTGCGACTACATCGCGGGCATGACCGACCGCTTCGCGATAGAAGAACACCGAAAGCTGTTCCACCTCGACGTCTGGAACTAGACCGTAAGGTTCAGAGACTCAGACCGGGGACGCGAGCGGCCTATCGTCTGCCACCTGAGCGGGGCGGACGCTTCTGGGACGGGCCGGCGAAGGGTAACCTGGGGTCGCGCGCGTCTGATTCGATGCGTTCGACCTGTGCGACCCTGTTTGGACGCCCAAGAGTATCTGGAGCCTAGCCGAGATGTCCGATCCGCACCGCGGGGCCTATACGCCGCCCACCGACGCGCCGTTGTCCTTCGACGCGCGTCAGCCCGTGCGAGGCGCGCGCCCGCTGCCCATGACCCTGATCATCAGCGCGGTGGTGCTGGTGACGCTCGTCGTCGGGGTGATCCTGGTCTATCGCGGCGGCGTGCGGAATCCGAACGAGCCGCCGCAGGCTGTCGGGACCGAAGTGGCCCAGATGAAGACCCCGCCGCCGGCCGGCAGCCAGCCGCAGGATCCCGCCGCGGGCCTGCAAATCTATCACAACGAGGACCCGCAGCCCTCGGCGACATTCGCCGCGCCGCCCGAGGCGCCGCAGGCGCGTCCGGCCGCGCCGGTCGCCAGCACCCCGGTGCAGACCGCCGCCCTGCCGGCCGCCAAGCCCGCGCCGACCGCGACGCAGCCGGCCCCCACCATCGAATCCCTGGCGACCGCCGCCGCCCAGAAGCCGGCGCCCAAGCCTGTGCAACTGGCCGCCGCCACGCCCGCCAAGCCGGTCGCCGTGACCTCGGCCGCCGCATCGGGCGGTCCGGCCGTCGTGCAGATCGGCGCCCTGTCGTCGCCGGCCCTGGCCGACAAGGCCTGGACCGACGCCACCCGCCTGGCCCCGGGCCTGGCCGCCGGCAAGGGCAAGAAGGTCGAGGCGATCGACAAGAACGGCACGACGCTCTACCGCACCTCGGTGACCGGCTTCGCCACCCGCGAGGCCGCCAAGGCCTTCTGCGAGGCGATCTCGGCCTCGGGCAAGTCCTGCTTCGTGAAGTAAGGGCTTATTAGAGTAAGGAATCTGGGCGCTTGAGCACCTCTTCCGCCGCTATCCTGGGCTGCGCCGGGACCACGCTGACGGCCGAAGAGGTCGCCTTCTTCCGGGACGTGAAGCCGTGGGGCTTCATCCTGTTCAAGCGCAACATCGCCGATCCGGAGCAGGTGAGGGCGCTGACCGCCGCCTTGCGCGCTACGGTCGGCCGTGACGACGCTCCGATCCTGATCGATCAGGAGGGCGGCCGCGTCGCCCGCCTGCAGCCGCCGCACTGGCGCGTCTATCCCCCCGGTCGCGCCTATGGCGAGCTGGTGGCCAATGATCCGCTGACGGCGCGCGAGATCACCCGCCTGGGCTCGCGCCTGATCGCTCATGACCTGCGGTCGATCGGGATCAATGTCGACTGCGTGCCGGTGCTGGACGTGCCGGACCCCAATGGCCACGAGATCATCGGCGACCGCGCCTATGGCGATACACCCGAGCAGGTGGCGACCCTGGGCCGCGCGGCCGCCGAAGGCCTGCTGGCCGGCGGCGTCCTGCCGATCATCAAGCACATCCCCGGCCACGGCCGCGCCCTGAGCGACAGCCACCTGGAGCTGCCGGTCGTGAAGGCCAAGCTGCTGGAGCTGGAAATCCGCGACTTCGCGCCGTTCCGGGTGCTGTCCGACATGCCGATGGCGATGACCGCCCACGTCGTCTACACGGCCATCGACCGCAACCGTCCGGCCACCACGTCGAAGAAGGTCATCAAGAAGATCATTCGCGAATCCATCGGCTTCGACGGACTTCTGATGAGCGACGACCTGTCGATGAAGGCGCTGAGCGGCGACTTCAAGCAACGGGCCAAGGACAGCCTGTCGGCCGGCTGCGACGTCGTCCTGCACTGCAATGGCGACATGGCCGAGATGAAGGCCGTGATGTCCGGCGTCGGCCGCCTGGGCAAGGAGGCCCGCCGCCGGGCTCAGGCCGTCATGGGCCGCCTGGTCAAGGTTCCCGAGCCCTTCGACGTGGCCGAGGCCCGCGCCCGCTTCGACGCCGCCTTCGACGGCAAATACGCTTGAGCACGGGCTTCCAGCCCACCTTCGACTTCGAGGCCGCCAACGAGGCGGCCGAAGACGGCGCGGCGCTGGTCATCGACATCGACGGCTATGAAGGTCCGCTGCACGTTCTGCTGGCCCTGGCGCGCAGCCAGAAGGTCGACCTGCTGCAGCTGTCGATCACCAAGCTGGCCGAGCAGTACCTGGCCTTCGTGCAGCAGGCGCGCCGCGTGCGGTTCTCGCTGGCCGCCGACTATCTGGTCATGGCCGCCTGGCTGGCCTATCTGAAATCCCGCCTGCTGCTGCCCAAGCCCGAGCGCGCCAAGGCCGAGGAGCCGCCAGCCGAGGAAATGGCCGCCCAGCTGGCCTTCCGCCTCGCCAAGCTGGACGTCATGCGCAAGGCCGTCGAGGCGCTGAAGGAACGCCCTATCCTGGGCCGCGACGTGTTCATGCGCGGCGATCCCGAGGCGGTGAAGATCGTCTCCTCGACCCGGCTGGAGGGCGACCTCTACAGCCTGATGAGCGCCTACATCACCCAGCGCAAGCGCGAGCACAGCCGCCACTACGCCCCGCGCCCGCCGACCGCCTACCCGCTGGAAGACGCCCGCGACCGCCTGCGTAGCCTGCTGCCGAAGATGGAGGACTGGACCGTCCTCTCCACCGTCGCCCCGATCGAGCGGGCGCTGGAGGACGACGATGGCCCCACGCCCGCCTCGTACCTGGCCTCGACCCTGTCGGCTTCGCTGGAGCTGGTGAAGGAGGGGATTCTGGAGGCGCGGCAGATGGGGGCGTTCGAGGACATCTACTTGCGGACCAGGGCGGAGCCGTTGGAGGTTAGCGAGTGACCGTCGAACTCGAACCCCTTTTCGTCGAGCGCTGCATCGAGGCCCTGCTGTTCGCGGCGGCCGAGCCGCTCAGCGACGTCGACCTGGCCAAGCGGCTGCCGGCGGGGGCCGACATCGCCGCTGGGCTCGAAGCCCTGCGGGCGCGCTATGAGGGGCGGGGGATCGAGCTGGTCTGCGTGGCCGATCGCTGGCGGTTCCAGACGGCGAGCGACCTGTCGTTCCTGATGACCGAGGAGCGCGAGGAGCCGCGGCGCCTGTCCAAGGCCGCCCAGGAGACCCTGGCCATCGTCGCCTATCACCAGCCCGTCACCCGGGCCGAGATCGAGGCCGTGCGCGGGGTGCAGGCCAGCCGGGGCACGCTGGACGTGCTGCTGGAGCTGGGCCTGATCCGCATGCGCGGCCGTCGGCGCACGCCGGGCCGTCCGGTGACGTTCGGGACGACAGACGCGTTCCTGGAGCACTACGGCCTGGCCGCGCTGTCGGACCTGCCCGGCATCGCCGAGATGAAGGCCGCCGGTCTGCTGGAAATGAACCTGCCGCCGGGCTTCACCGTGCCCGATCCGCTGGGCTTGCGCACCGACGACGAGGATCCACTGGACCTGGACGACGGCGAAACGCCGGAATTCGCCCAGGACTTCCTGGGCGAGCCGGAGAAGGCGGAAAGCTAGAGGGACCGAAACCTCGCCCTTCGACAGGCTCAGGGTGAGGTTTCTGCCAAACCGCCGTCAAAAGTAGTCCTCACCCTGAGCCTGTCGAAGGGCGAGGGCGGGCCCTACGCCATGATGTCGGCGACGAGACCCTTCTGACCCTTCTTGTCCGGATCGTTCTGGACCTGCTGCTTGATCATGTCCTTGAGCTTTTGCTCGATCTTGGCCCGATCCTCGGGGCTCATGGCCTTCACCTGCTCCTCGGTGACGCCCAGCTTGGACAGCATCATGGCCCGCATCTTCTGGGCCGGGGTCATCGCCTGGTATTTCAGGAAGTCGTCCTTGGCCGACGTCTCGCCGACGGGCGATGACGTGCTGGCGCTGATGCCGCTGTAGGCGCCGGCGTAGCTGGACGAACCGATGGACGAAATGGACATGACGCGCGCTCGAACTGGAGGGTGCGACACTGTGTGCAAGGCGTAGGCCACGCGCGGGAAGCCAGGCTTTACAAATCCTTAGCGGGTAAGGGCGCGGGCAGAGCGTGACCGCTCGGTCAACTTCGCCGAGCAGAACCTGCCCACGAGGCTGCCTGGACGCCGCGACCTCGCCCGCCTGTAGCGAACCATGGTCGCCGGCCCCGTGAGCGCCTATATTCCCAGGCATGTTGTAACGACGCGTCGCAGCGGCTATCTGGCGCTGTCGCAAGGAGTCTCGATTATGGGAAGTCTCGGTCCGATCCACTGGATCATCGTCGCCGTCGTGGTGCTGTTGCTGTTCGGCGGCCGCGGCAAGCTGTCGGGCATCATGGGCGACGCGGCCAAGGGCATTCGCGCGTTCAAGGACGGCCTGAAGGACGACACCAGCAGCGAAGTCGCCGACAACAAGTCCAAGGGCGCCCTGCCGCGCACCGAGCAGGAAGCCGAAGAGCTTCGCAAGTCTTAAGACCCTGAAGCGCGCGGGGAGGGGTTCTTCGCGCGCGTCTGTCCAATCACGCGGGGAGCTTCCGGGCTCCGCCGTTCCGAGGCGCGTCAATGCTTCCTGATATCGGCGGCACAGAACTCCTGGTCATCGCCGCCGTCGCTTTGATCGTGGTCGGTCCCAAGGATTTGCCCGCGCTGCTGCGCAAACTGGGCCAGTTCGTGGGCCGGATGCGGGGCATGGCGTCGGAATTCCGCGCCAGCTTCGACGAGATGGCGCGCCAGTCCGAACTGGACGAGCTGCGCCGTGAAGTGCAGGCCATGCGCTCGGGCCAGTTCGCCACGCCGACGCCGGCCGCCGACCCGCACGTCGATCAGGTCTTCGCCGACATCGACGCCTCGCTGTCCAGCGGCGCGACCCAGATGCACCCCTATGCGGGCGGCGAGATCCACAATCCGGCCCTGAACGCCGACAACGCGGTTCCCGTGCCGGGCGTCGAGATCGTCGAGAAGCCCAAGCGCGCGCCGCGCAAAAAGACTGCCGTCGCGGTCGCCGAGCCCACGCCGGTCGAAACGGTCAAGGCTCCGCGCAAGCGTGCGGCCTCCAAGAAAGACATCACGGTCGAGGCCCCCAAGGCCGTCCGCGCGCCGCGTAAGCGCGCGGCCAAGGCCGGCGGCTCCACCGCTTCGGACATCGTCTCGTGAACGACAAGGCCATCGGATATGACAACGAGGACGAGATCGAGTCCTCGCGCGCGCCGCTTCTGGATCACCTGATCGAGCTGCGCACCCGCCTGATCATCTGCGTTGGCGCGATCGCCATCGCCTTCGGCGTCTGTTTCGCGTTCGTGAAGCCGATCTTCCTGTTCCTGGTCCGGCCGTTCACCGTCGCCGAGGGCCTCAAGGCCGTGCAGGACGCGAGCGGCCACCACGGCTCGTTCGACCTGATCCTGGCCCTGATCGGCATCAAGCACGTGCCGCCCGCCGCCCTGAAGGACATCACCCTGCAGGCCACCGCGCCGCTGGAGCAGTTCTTCACCAACATCAAGCTGTCGGCGTTCGCGGCCGTCGTCGTGGCTTTCCCGATCATCGCCTGGCAGCTGTACCGCTTCGTCGCGCCGGGCCTCTACAAGAAGGAGCGCAACGCGTTCCTGCCGTTCCTGATCGCCTCGCCCGTGCTGTTCCTGCTGGGTGCGTCGCTGGTCTATTATGTGATGTTGCCGTTCGTTCTGTGGTTCTCCCTGAGCCAGCAGATCGTCGGCGATGGCGTGAAGGTGGTCTTGCAGACGCGGGTCTCGGAGTACCTGACCCTGGTCACGACCCTGCTCTTGGCCTTCGGCCTCAGCTTCCAGCTGCCGGTGGTGCTGTCGCTGGGCGGCCTGGCGGGTCTGGTCACCTCGCAGATGCTGCGGACGGGCCGCCGCTACGCCATCGTCGGCGTGTTCGTGGTGGCCGCCATTGTCACCCCGCCGGATCCGATCAGCCAGATCACCCTCGCGGTGCCGCTGTGCCTGCTCTACGAGATCTCGATCTGGTGCGTGTGGCTGATCGAACGCCGCCGCAAGCGGGAAGACGACGAGGAAGCCGGCACGGACGTGGTGGCGGTTTAAGGTATTCTCCTTCCCCCTTGATGGGGGAAGGGCAGGGATGGGGGTGACCCGCTGAGTTGGCTACGGCGCTCGGCATCGACCGCCCGGTCACCCCACCCCTACCCCTCCCCATCAAGGGGAGGGGCGTTAGAGGTCGAGACATAAAAAAGGGCCCCGCGGCTGAACCGCGGGGCCCTTCTTTTTTCGCTTAGAACCTAAGCCTTAGGCGGCGGCGCCGACGCGGGCTTGCAGCTGGGCCTTGGCGGCACGAACGGTGTCGGCCACGCAAGCCGAGTAGTTCACGACGCTGAAGTTCGGGCCCTGGGCCTTGCAGACCGTCTGGGCGGCGCTGCGGATTTCGGCGTGGATCTGCTCCTGGGTCTTGCCCTTCAGCGAGATGCGGACGACCGAGACGGTCTCGACGGCGGCCGGCTTGCCGGCGACGCGGGCGCGCATGATCGAGGCCAGCTGGCGGTGGGCGACCATCATGGCGTTTTCGACGCAGGCCGCGTCGGCGGCGCCGCAGACGGTGGTCGCGGCGGTCTTGATTTCGTTTTCGATCTGGACCGAGTTCTTGCCGATCAGCGACACGCGGACTTCGGTGGCGGTCTTGGCGCCGGCCGGAGCGGCGACGACGGCGGCGATGGCGAGGGCGGCGAAAGCGGCGAAGGTCTTCATGATTTCAAATTCCTTGGAATGATCGGGCGGCCGGTGCGGCGCGGAAAAAGACGCGTACTGAATTGACGCGGCTTGTCGGCGATCGGAATTAAGTCCGGGTGACAAAGCCTGGCTAATTTCCGTTAACAGTTGGGTCGTTCGTGCCGTTTTGCGTAAAAACGGGGTGAAAGACGCTTTTCAGCCCTGCGTCATCCGGTCGCATCTTTCGAATTTCGACGATTTCGCGCAATGCGGGGTTGTCCTGGCCGCCCTGGCTCGGGATCACGAAGCCGTGGGCAGGTCGCCCGCCCGTCCGGAAAGCTTGGCGCCCCCGCCGACGCGCCTTAGAGAGGGCGTTTCTCCATCGCCCATCTCCCGAGCTTGCGTTCGATGCACGACATCAAGGCCATCCGCGAAAACCCCGAAGTCTTCGAAGCCGCTTGGTCGGCCAAGGGGCGGTCGGGCGACGCCGCGCAGGCGGTCAAGCTGGACGCCCAACTGCGCGCGGCCCAGACCGCGCTGCAGGAGGCCCAGGCCAAGCGCAACGAAAGCTCCAAGCTGATCGGCATGGCCAAGGCCAAGAAGGACGAGGCCGAAGCCGCGCGCCTGATGGCCGAGGTCGAGGCGCTCAAGGGCGTCATGGCGACCGCGTCGGAAGAAGAGGCCCTGGTCGGCGGCAAGCTGAAGGACCTGCTGGCCAGCCTGCCCAATATCCCGGCTCCGGAAGTGCCCGCCGGCGAGGACGAGCACGGCAATGTCGAGGAACGCCGCTGGGGCGACGCCGCCAAGCTGCCGGCCGGTCGCCTGAACGCGCCCAAGGACCACGTCGACCTGGGCGCGGCCCTGGGCGGCATGGACTTCGAGGCCGCCGCCCGCATGAGCGGCGCGCGCTTCGTGGTCCTGAAGAAAGAGATCGCCCGCCTGGAGCGCGCCATCGGCCAGTTCATGCTGGACCTGCAGACGGTCGAGCATGGCTACACGGAGATCAGTCCGCCCCTGCTGGTGCGCGACGAGGCGCTGTTCGGCACGGGGCAACTGCCGAAGTTCGCCGACGACCTGTTCCACACCAGCGACGACCGCTGGCTAATCCCCACCGCCGAAGTCTCCCTAACCAACATCGTCCGCGAGCAGATCCTGGCCGAGGAAGAGCTGCCGATGCGCCTGACGGCGCTGACGCCCAGCTTCCGCGCCGAGGCCGGGTCGGCCGGTCGCGACACCCGCGGCATGATCCGCCAGCACCAGTTCTACAAGGTCGAGCTGGTCTCGATCACCACGCCCGACCAATCGGAAGCCGAACACCAGCGCATGGTCGAGTGCGCCGAAGCGGTGCTGAAGAAGCTGGAGCTGCCGTTCCGCACCATGCTGCTGTGCACCGGCGACATGGGCTTTGGCGCGAAGAAGACCTACGACCTGGAAGTCTGGCTGCCGTCGCAGAACATGTATCGCGAGATCAGCTCGTGCTCGAACTGCGGCGACTTCCAGGCTCGCCGCATGGACGCCCGCTTCCGCAAGACCGGCGAGAAGGGCGGCCACTTCGTCCACACCCTGAACGGCTCGGGCCTGGCCGTCGGCCGCACCCTGGTGGCCGTGCTGGAGAACTACCAGGACGAGGCCGGCCGCATCCACATCCCGGCGGCGCTGCAGCCCTATATGGGCGGGCTGACCCACATCGGAGGCGCTGCGTGAGGAGCGCTTCAAACACGTCCTTCCCCCTTGATGGGGGAAGGGTAGGGATGGGGGTGTCTCGGCCTCTCAGCCTCGTCGGGGTTGGCCGGTTGTCGTCGTTGATCGACCACGGCCGCATCACCCCCACCCAACCCTCCCCCATCGAGGGGGAGGGCTAGATCATGCGCATCCTCCTCACCAACGACGACGGCATCAACGCGCCGGGCCTCGTGAGCCTGGAGAAGATCGCCCGCGCCCTGACCGACGATGTGTGGATCTGCGCGCCGGAATACGAGCAGTCGGGCGCCAGCCGGGCCCTGACGCTCTCGGACCCGATCCGCGTGCGGAAGCTGGATGACCGTCGCTTCGCCGTCGAGGGAACGCCGACCGACTGCGTGATGATGGCCGTGCAGCAGCTGATCGACGGCCCCGCGCCGGATCTCGTGCTGTCGGGCGTCAACCGCGGCCAGAACCTGGCCGAGGACGTCACCCTGTCGGGCACGGTCGCCGGCGCGATCGAGGGCATGGCCCACGGCATCCGCTCGATCGCCCTGTCGCAGACGATGAACTTCTTCCATCACGAGGTCGTCGCCCATTGGGAGACGGCCGAGCATTTCGGTCCGGGCATCGTCCAGCGCCTGCTGGAAGTGGGCTGGCCGGCCGACGTGATCATGAACGTCAACTTCCCGGCCGTGACGCCGGACGAAGTGACCGAGGTCGAGGTCACCCGCCAGGGCTTCCGCGACGGTCTGCTGCGCAACATGGACAAGCGCACCGACCTGCGCGGCCGCGACTATTACTGGATGGGCTTCTCGGCCAAGGCCTCCGAGCCTGCCGACGGCACTGACCTGAAGGCGGTCTATGCGGGCCGCATCTCGGTCACGCCGCTGCATATCGACCTGACGCACAACGAGACCGTCCACAAGCTGAAGGGCGTGCTGGGCGGCGCTCCGCCGAAGCTCAAGGACGCCTCCAGCCCCTCCCGGGAGGGCGAATGAGCGGGACGACCAAGGCCGCCGACAACGCCAAGGCTGACCTGCCGCGCCTGATGCAGGCCCTGCGCGACCAGGGCGTGACCGATCAGCAGGTGCTGAAGGCCATCGAGACCACGCCGCGCGACCTGTTCACGCCGGACCTGTTCAAGGACCGCTCGTGGGAGGATTCGGCCCTGCCGATCGCCTGCGGCCAGACCATCAGCCAGCCCTATATCGTCGGCCTGATGACCCAGGCCCTGACGATCGAGCCGCGTTGCCGGGTGTTGGAGATCGGCACCGGTTCGGGCTACCAGACCACGATCCTCAGCAAGGTCTCGCGCCTCGTCTACACGATCGAGCGCTACCGGACCCTGATGAAGGAGGCGGAAAGCCGCTTCCACACGCTGGGCCTGACCAATGTCATCACCAAGTTCGGCGATGGCGGCGAGGGCTGGGCCGAACAAGCGCCGTTCGACCGTATTATGGTCACGGCGGCGGCCGAAGATGATCCGAAACGGCTGCTTTCGCAGCTGAAGCCCAACGGCGTGCTGGTCGCGCCGGTGGGGAAGGGGCCAGTTCAAAGCCTTCGCCGCTATGCCGGCGACGGCAAAGGGGGCTTCCGGGTCGAGATTCTCTGCGACGTGCGTTTCGTGCCCCTGCTGGCCGGCGTCGCGAAGGATCAGTGAAGGTTGGAGGACGCGGCGTTTCGCGGCCTCTGGTGTTAAAGGTTGGTTTACCCTGGCGGCGGCCTTTGGTGGCTCCGGCGGGAAAGGAGAGGCTATGAGGCAGTTGTGGACGCGCGCGGCGGTGATCGCCCTGACGGCTGGAACGCTCGGCGCCCATGCGCAGGACGCTCGGGCCGCGGGCCAACGCTTCACGCCGAACTTCCCGATCACCCAGCCGCCCGCCACGCAGCCGGCCCCGTCGACGGCGACGCCCGCGTCGGAGACGTTCTCGACCGCGCCGAGCCAGAGCGAGACCCTGCCGCGCCCGACGCCGATCTCGACCTCGGCCGCGCCGTCGGTCACCCAGTCCGAACTGCCGCCGCCCGCCCAAGCCACGATCTCGACGCCCGCGCCGCAGCCGGTGTTGCGCGCCGCCCCGCCGAAGACCGTCGTCACCACCACCGTCATCGGTCCGGTGGTCAATGTTCCGGGCAAGCCGCAGGTGCGCGTCGTCGAGTCTGGTGACGCCCTGGACGCCATCGCCCGCGGCTTCGGCGCGACCCGCGCCGAGCTGGTCGAGCTGAACGACCTCAAGAAGCCGTACAATCTGAAGCTCGGCCAGAAGATCAAGGGCCCGGCCAAGGACGACCAGAAGGCCTATGTGGTCCAGACCGGCGACACCATCTTCGCCATCGCCAAGCGCTTCAACGTGACCGCTGCGGCCCTGGCCGACGAGAACGACCTGAAGGCCAATTCGGCGATCAAGAAGGGCCAGAAGCTGGTCCTGCCGGACGGCTACAAGGACAAAGGGCCGATCAAGACGACCACGGTTCTGGCCGGCCAGCCCGCCTCGCAGCCTAACGTCGCCGAGGCTCAGCAGCCGCCGACCCCCAGCCGTCCGACGACCGCGACGCCGTCGCGTCCGGCCGCGGGACTGTTCCATCCCGCCAATCAGTTGACGCCGACCGAGCCGGGCGACCTGGGCCCCGTCAGCACCACGACGCTGAGCGTTACCGGTTCGGTCACGACCGTCGCCGGCCCCCGCCAGATCCACACGGTGAAGTCGGGCGACACCCTGACCGCCATCGCCCGCAAGTTCGACGTCAGCGTCAGCGACCTGGCCGACGACAACAAGCTGAAGGCCGACAAGCCGCTGAAGCTGGGCGCCAAGATCAAGGGCCCGGCGACGACGCAGAAGGCCTATGTGGCCGTCAGCGGCGACACCCTGGCCGGCATCTCCAAGCGCTTCAGCGTCAGCGTCAAGGAACTGGCGTCGGAGAACAACCTGCGGGCCACGGCCTCGGTGAAGAAGGGCCAGAAGGTCTTGCTGCCCGACGGCTACAAGGACAAGGGCCCGATCCGGACCACGACCACCACGGTGGCGAAGCGTCCCGAGCCGACGCCTACGCCTTCGACGCCGTCGAACACCTATGCCCGCGTCGACAGCTCGGCGCCCTCGGCCACTGCGCCCGCGCCGTCGACGCCGTCCAACCCGCAGCCCTACCAGCCCAGCGGCAACAGCTATTCGCGCCCCAGCGCGCCGATCGCCGCCCAGCCGGTCAGCCCGCCGCCGTCCTCGCGTCCGATCATCGAGAGCAGCGCCGCTCCGACCGAGGCCGAGATCATCGCCTCGGGCAAGGGCAAGTTCGCCTGGCCGGTGCGCGGCGAGATCATCTCGACCTTCGGCGTCAAGGGCACGGGCCAGCGCAACGACGGCCTGGACATCCGCGCCGCGCAAGGCACGCCGGTGCTTTCCGCCGCCGATGGCGAAGTGGCCTATGCCGGCAACCAGGTCCCGACCTTCGGCAATCTGGTGCTGGTCAAGCACGCCGACGGCTGGGTCACGGCCTACGCCCACCTCTCCAGCATCAACGTCAAGATGCGCCAGGCCGTGCGCCAGGGGGAGCAGCTGGGCGCGGTCGGCGCCACGGGCGGGACCAACGAGTCCAAGCTGCACTTCGAGATGCGCTACGCGCCGACGGTCAAGGACAAGGCCAAGCCGGTCGACCCGGCTCTGGTGCTGCCGCGCTAAGGCAACTCCATAACTAAGACCTTGGACGGCCCGCTTTGAAGGAGGCGGGCCGTTTGGCTATTCGCCTCAAGCCGGACGGCGCGGCGCGAAGCGGCTGGGCGAGACGCCGAACTGGCGAGAAAAGGCCTCGCTGAACGCGGCCGGGCTCCGATAGCCGCAGTCCAGAGCGGTCTCGGTCACGCCGGCGCCGGCGCAGAGGCGTTCGACGGCGTGGACCAGCCGCGCCTTCTGCCGCCAGGCCTCCAGGGTCAGGCCCGTCTCGCGCGGGAAGAGGCGCTGCAATGTGCGCAGGCTGGCGCCGGACTGCCGCGCGATCTGGGACAGTTCGCGCGTGTCGCCAGGATGGTCGCGCCACGCCTCAGCCAGCCGCAGGGCGCGCGGATCGCGGGGCAGGGGCAGAGCCAGGTCTTCCGGGCGGGCCTGGAGGATGAGGTCGATCAGCAGACCGGCCAGACGGTCGTGGTGGGGCTGGTCCGGGGTCAGCATGCCGACCGTCAGCGCATGCAGGATCAGCTCACGCAGCAACGGGGCCACGGCGATGACACAGGGCTCGACCGGCAGCGGATCGGCGCGCGGGCGGTCGATATACAGCGTGCGCATGGCCACTTCGCCCCGGGCGGCGATGGCGTGGCGCACGCCAGCCGGAACCCAGATCGCCCGCGTCGGCGGGATCGTCCACGTAGCGTCGTCGGTGACCACCCGCATCACGCCGGAGGCGGCGAAGACCAGCTGACCCCAACCGTGGCGGTGGGCCGGCAACACCGTCCCGGCGTGAAGGCCCGCCGCGTAGGTGCGGACGTCGAAACCGTCGCTCACTCCGGCGTCTCGGGAAAGACGCCCGGATCGTACTGCATGGCGCCGACCAGGTTGCCTTCGGTGTCCTCGAAATAGATCAGCTCGCCGACGCCCTCGATGCGGTAGGGCGGCATGACGATCTTGCCGCCGCCGGCCTCGATGGCGGCGATGGTCGCCTTTAGATCCGCGACCCCGAAGCTGTTTTCGAATCCGGCCATGCGCACGCCCGGAATCAGCTCGCGGCGGCCCTGCAAGGCGCCAAGCAGTCCCTTGCCGGCGTTCCTGACCTGATAGAAGTCCGGCGGACCCCACGGGTCGAACCGCCAGCCGAAGACGCCCTCGTAGAAGGTCTTGGCGCGGCCGGTGTCGTCGGCGTTGATGGCGAAGTGTCTGAAGGTCGCTGGCACGGCGCTCTCTCCTGGATCCTGGGATCGGAGAGGTCAGCTTAAGCGCGGATCGGTTTGGCGCGCTTGCGATAAAACGCCAAAAATCACCGGCCATGCGCCATCCCGGCTCAGCCGGGCAACTTTACGCCCTGCTCGCCCGCCAGGTCCCGCACGAACTGCCAGGCCACCCGGCCCGAGCGGGCCCCGCGCAGCTGCGACCACTGCAGAGCCCGGCGGTCGAGATCGGGGGCGGCCAGGCCGAACTGCTCGGCATAGCCGCGGATGGCGGCCAGGTAGGTGTCCTGGTCCATCGGCGGGAAGCCGATCCACAGGCCGAAGCGGTCGGAGACGCTCATCTCTTCTTCGGCGTTCTCGGCGGCGGCGATCGCGCCCTGGCTTTCGACGTGGTCGCGCGGCATCAGGTGGCGGCGGTTCGAGGTGGCCACGAACAGCACGTTCTCGGGCGGACCCGAGACGCCGCCCTCCAAGGCCGACTTCAGCGCCTTGGCCGCGGCCGCGCCGTCCTCGAACGAGAGGTCGTCGCACAGCACCACGAACCGCTCCGTACGCGTGCGGAGTTGATCGAACAGTGGCGGCAGGGCCGTAACCTCGTCGCGATCCACCTCGATCAGCTTCAGGGCGGGGTATTCGTCGGCCAGGCTGACGAAGGCGGCCTTGGTCACCGAGCTCTTTCCCGTGCCGCGCACGCCCCACAGCAGCACGTGGTTGCAGGGTGCGCCCAGGGCGAAGCGGCGCAAGTTCTCGACGAAACGGCTTTTCTGGCGGTCGATTCCCACCAGCAGGTCCAGCGACAGCGGATAGTCGGCCGCCGGGACGAAGGCGCCGTCCTTGGACTCGTGCCGGAACAGGCGCGCAGCCGAGAAGTCCGGCGCGGGCCGGGGCGGCGGCGCCAGGCGTTCCAGGGCTTCGGCGATGCGGGCGAGCAGGGGGGCAAGCCCGGTATTTGGCGCGTCTATCATGGGCACGCTGCATACCGGGTGCGCTTGGATTGCAAAAGGGGAGGCGAACGCATAGCTTCCGCCGACTTGGCGCGACCCTATGAGCTTGTCTCTTTTTGGCTGGCGCGCCGCATCGGTTTTGTTGGAGACGTCATGTCCGGTCTGAACGCTCAATTCCTGCAGCTCGCCCCCATCCTGCTGATGGTCGTGCTGTTCTACTTCATGCTGATCCGTCCGCAGCAGAAGCGCGCCAAGGAGCATCAGGCGATGCTCACCAACCTGAAGCGCAACGACACGGTCGTCCTGTCCAGCGGCGTGATCGGCAAGATCATGCGCGTCGAGGACAAGGAAGTCGGCGTCGAGATCGCCACTGGCGTGACCGTGAAGGTCCTGAAGGGCATGATCACCGAGGTCCGCGCCAAGGGCGATCCGGCGCCCGCCAACGACGCGAAGAACTAAGACGCTCTCAGAATATCGCGAGGCGTTCTAGCGACGTCGCCTGAAAGTCCCTGATCCATGCTGAACCTCTCCCGCTGGAAGATCATCGCCGTCACCCTGTCGGTGATCTTCGGCATCCTGTTCTCCCTGCCCAACGTCCTCCCGCAGAAGACGTTGGACGCCATGCCCGGCTGGCTGCCGCACCAGAAGCTGAACCTCGGCCTCGACCTGCAAGGCGGCTCGTATCTGCTGTATGAGGTCGACACCGACGCGCTGCACCGCGAGCGTCTGTCCGACCTGATGGAAGACACCCGCACCCAGCTGCGGAGCGAGCAGATCCCGTTCGGCGAACTGGCTCAGCAGGGCGAGGTGATCAGCGTCCGCATCGGCGACGCCTCGCGCTACGAGGCGGCCCTGAACCTGCTGCGCAAGAATCTCGGCGCGCCGCTGGCCGGCGTGATCGGCGGCAAGGACGTCACCGTCTCCGGCAAGGGCGACAACCGCATTGAAGTCACCTTCGTGCCGGAAGCCCAGCGCGCCGACGCCGCCAAGGCCGTCGACCAGTCGATCGAGACCATCCGTCGCCGGATCGACAGCCTGGGCACCAAGGAGCCCTCGATCAACCGCCAGGGCACCAATCGGATCATGATCCAGGCGGCCGGCGAGAGCGATCCCGAGCGGCTGCGCGCCGTCATCGGCAAGACCGCCAAGCTGACCTTCCAGATGGTCGACGAGTCGGTCTCGCCCGAGGACGTCCAGGCCGGACGTCTGCCCCCGGGCTCGGAAGTGCTGCAGAGCGAAGACCGCTACGCCCCTTATTATGTGGTCAAGAAGCGCGCCATCGTCTCGGGTGACGAGCTGACCAATGCGTCGCAGACCTTCGACCAGAATGGCCGACCGGCCGTCGGCTTCGCCTTCAACGGTTCCGGCGCCAAGAAGTTTGGCGACATCACCCTGCGCAACCACGGCAAGCGCTTCGCGATCGTCCTCGATAAAAAGGTGATCTCGGCCCCTGTGATCAACGATCCGATCACCAGCGGCAGCGGCATCATCACCGGCAGCTTCACCGCCGAGAGCGCCAACGAGCTCTCGCTGCTGCTGCGCTCGGGCGCCCTGCCGGCCCCGCTGAACATCGAAGACCAACGCACCGTCACCGCCGAGCTCGGCGCAGAGGCGGTCAAGGCCGGTTCGATCTCGCTGGCCATCGGCGCGGCGTCGATGTTCGTGTTCGTGATCCTGGCCTATGGCCTGTTCGGTGGCTTCGCGGCCGTCGCCCTGGTGGTCAACGTCCTGATGATCATCGGCATCATGTCGATGACCCAGGCGACCCTGACCTTCCCGGGTATCGCCGGCCTAATCCTGACCCTGGCCGTGGCCGTCGACGCCAACGTGCTGATCTACGAGCGCATGCGCGACGAGGCCAACGCCGGGCGCACGCCCATGGCGGCGGCCGACCACGGCTACAAGCTGGCCCTGACCTCGATCCTGGACGCCAACATCACCAGCCTGATCTCGGGCCTGATCATGTTCAGCTTCGGCTCGGGCCCGGTGAAGGGCTTCGCCTGGACCCTGGTGATCGGCGTGTTCACGTCGCTGTTCACCGCCATCTTCATCACGCAAGTGCTCATCGGCTGGTGGTTCAAGACCACCAAGCCGAAGAAGCTGCCGATCGCATAGGAGATCCGACCATGCGTTGGCCCCTCATTCGCTACATCCCGCGTTCCACCCATTTCCGCTTCGTGCGCTGGGCGCCGGTCGCGGCCGTGATCTCGGCGATTCTCATCGTCGCCTCGATCGGCCTGCTGGTCTTCCAGGGCCTGAACCTGGGCATCGACTTCAAGGGCGGTATCGCCCTGGAAATCACCATGTCGCGCCCCGTTCCCCAGACCGAGATGGGCGCGGTCCTCGACCAGATCGGCGCTCATGACGGCCAGGTGCAGGGCTTCGGCTCGCCGAATGCGGCCCTGGTCAAGTTCCTGCCCAGCAAGGACGAGGCGCCGAGCGTCGCCTCCAAGCGGGTCGAGGCGGAGCTGATCAAGCGCTTCCCCGACCTTAAGGTTACCAGCCGCTCTGAAGTCGGCGCCAAGGTTTCGGGCGAACTGCTGATGTCCGGCTTCAAGGCCCTGGGCGTCGCCCTGCTGCTGACCCTGGGCTACATCTGGTTCCGCTTCGGCCTGTCGTACGGCACGGGCGCGGTCGTGGCCGTGATCCACGACATCGTCCTGACCCTGGGCCTGCTGTCGGTCTGCGGGATCGAGTTCTCGATGACCGAGATCGCGGCCCTGCTGACGGTCATCGGCTATTCGATGAACGAAAAGGTCATCACCTTCGACCGTCTGAAGGAAAACCTGCGCAAGTACCGCACCACGCCGCTGCGCGACATCATCGACCTGTCGGAAAACGAGCGTCTGTCGCGGACGATCATCACCGGCACCACGGCTCTGCTGGCCCTGGGCGGCACGATGGCGTTCGGCGGGCCGGTGCTGTTCCCGCTGGTCTTCACGATGATCTTCGGGATCATCATCGGCACCTATTCGTCGATCTATATCGCCCTGCCGATGATCCTGATCTGGGGCGTAAAGCGGAACGACGAGGAAGCCACGCCGATCAAGCTCGGCGCGGCCTCGCGTCCCTGATGCGCCAGCCGCCGTCCATCGACGCCTGGGGCGGCGGCGGCTTCCGGGTCTCCGGCGACTGGCGGCCCGGCTCGCTGCTGATCCTCGACGATCAGCCCCGCGACTGGGCCGCCACGTCCCTGGCCGACCTGACCCCCGAGGCCTTCGCCGAGGTGTTCGCCGCCGGCGGGGCGGTGGAGTTCGTGCTGCTGGGCACGGGCCTCAACAATGGCCTGCCGCCGCGCGCTGTTCGCGACGCGCTCAAGGCCGCCGGCGTAGGTCTGGAGTTCATGAGCACCGAGGCGGCGGCTCGGACGTACAACGTCCTGGCCAGCGAAGGTCGCCGACTGGCAGCGGCGCTGATCGCGGTCTGACCCGCCAAACTTTACCCGACTCCCGAAACACCCCTATGGTCCCGTCCAAGCAATAGGGATCCGAGGGGGAAACCGATGTCTGGACTGCTCTCCAACTTCCGCAACACCATCATCGTCAGCTTCGTGCTGGCCCTGGTGATTATCCTTGGCTACGGGCACAGCCCGCACGGCCATGACGCCAGCTACTTCCAGGCCATCTTCCGCTGGCTGCACGTGATGTTCGGCATCCTGTGGATCGGGCTGCTCTACTACTTCAACTTTGTGCAGATCCGGGTGATGCCGCAGATCCCGGCCGAGCTGAAGCCGGCGATCAGCAAGTATATCGCGCCAGAGGCCTTGTTCTGGTTCCGCTGGGCGGCGCTGTTCACCTGGGTGATGGGCGTGATCCTGGCCTTCAGCCGTGGCTATCTGCTGGAAGCCGCGACCCTGGGCCTGGCCGGCGGCTACACGCCCGGCGTCGACATGGGCTTCACCTTCATCGGCACCGGCATGTGGCTGGCCACGGTGATGTTCTTCAACGTCTGGGTCTTCATCTGGCCGAACCAGAAGATCGCCCTGGGCATGGTCGAAGCCGACGCCGACGCCAAGGCCAAGGCCGCCAAGACGGCGATGCTGTTCTCGCGCACCAACACGCTGCTCAGCCTGCCCATGCTGGCAACCATGGCGATGAACCAGACTCTGTTCGGCTGACGCCGGACACGACACGCTGTAAGGGGAGGGCCCGTCATCTCGGCGGGCCCTTTTCTTTTTTCCGAGCTCATGGCCGATACCGAAACCCTCGACGACCTCGTCCGCCGCGTCGATCCCGACCGCTGGCTGGCCAGCCGGTTCATCGGCGACCTGGCCGCGCGCGCCGACGTCATCGCGCTGTACGGCATGAACTACGAGCTGGCCCGGGTGGCCGGCGGGGTGACCAACGCCCTGATGGGCGAGATCCGCATCACCTGGTGGCGCGAGGCGATGGAAGAGATCGCCGCCGGCAAGCCGCCCCGCAAGCATCCCAATGTCGAGGCCCTGGCCGCCTCGAAGTTCGACCCGAACGCCCTGGCCGCTCTCGCCGAGGCGCGCTTCACCGACCTGGACGAAGGTCCTCTGAAGGACGAGGCGGCGGTGCTGGCCTATGTCGACGCCACGGCCGGAGCCATGGCGGTGCTGGCCGCGCGGCGGCTGGATCCCAGCGCCGACCCCCACGCCGTCAAGGGCGGGGCCCGGGCGTTCGGCCTGACCGGGCTATGGCGGCTGAAGCAGGCAGGGCGCTCGCGGCTGCCGGAGGCCTGGACGCAGGCCGACGTGGCCGAGCGCGTCGAGGCGCAGTTGAAGGCGGCGCGGGGCGAGGTGAGGGGCCTGCCTGTGGCGGCCTTCCCGGCCGTGGCCCCGGCGGCGCTGGTGCGGCCCTACCTGAAGGGCCGCGAGATGAGCGACCTGGAAAAGAAGGCAAGGCTGACCTTCGCGGTGGCGACGGGGACGCTCTGAGCGCCCCCTCCGTCTCGTCGCGTATCCGCGCCGATCCACCTCCCCCGCGGGCGGGGGAGGTGTTGCGGCTTCCTCCTCACCCGTGAAACGGGGGAGGTGGCGCGCTGCGAATGCGCAGCGTGACGGAGGGGGCGCTCAGGCGGCTAGATCATTTGCCCGGCCGCGTGTTCCCCGTCCATTGGTCCAGCCAGTCCAGCACTTCCTTGTGCCATTGCACCGAGTTCTGGGCTTTCAGCACCCAGTGGTTCTCGTTCGGGAAGTACAGCAGCTTGCTGGGCACGCCCTTGCGCTGCAGGGCGGTGAAGGCGCCCAGGCCCTGTTCGACGGGGATGCGATAGTCGAGCTGGCCCTGCACGATCAGCTGCGGCTTGGTCCACTGGGCCACGTGATCGACCGGGTTGAACTTGTCGTAGGTCGTGTTGGCTTGCCACGGCGTGCCGCCGTTTTCCCACTCGGTGAACCAAAGCTCCTCGGTGGCGTAGCCCATGGACCGCGTGTCGAAGACGCCGTCGTGGGTGACCAGGCACTTCCACGGCTGGGACCAGTTGCCGGCGATCCAGTTGACCATGTAGCCGCCGTACGAGGCCCCCAAGGCGCAGGCGCGGTCGCCATCCAGGAAGGCGTACTTGCCCAGCGCCGCGCTCCAGCCCTTCTGCAGGTCCTCCAGCGGGCGGTCGCCCCAATGCTGGCTGATCGCGTCGGTGAAGGCCTGGCCGTAGCCGGTCGAACCGTGGAAATCGACCATCACCACGGCGTAGCCGGCATTGGCGTAGACCTGCGGGTTCCAGCGGTAGGACCAGCTGTTGCTGAACGAGCCCTGCGGGCCGCCGTGGATCAGGAAGGCCACTGGATATTTCTTGGCGGGGTCGAAATTGGCCGGCTTCACGACGAAGCCGTGGACGGTCTCGTCGTTCCAGCCCTTGAAGCTGAACTGTTCGGGCTCTCCCCAGGCCACGTCCTTGAGCGCTTCGCCAGAGGCGCTGGCCACGCGCACCGGCGGCCCCTTGGGCAGGGTCATGAACAGCTCTGACGGGCTCTTGAGCGAGTCGGAAGCATAGACCAGGCCGCCCGGGCCGACGTCGAAGGCGGTGACGTGGCCGTCGCCGGTGAGGGCGGTGACCTTGCCGGTCTTGACGTCGATGGCGAACAGCTTGCCCTGACCGACGTCGAGGGCGGTGGCGTAGATCGTCTTGCCGTCGCGGCTCCAGGCGATGGCGTCGGCCGAGCGGTCCCAGGTCGGGGCCAGCTCGCGCTCTTGCCCGGTGGCGACATCACGTACAATGACGCCGAAGCGGTCGGCTTCGAAGCCTGGACGCTTCATGGCCCGATAGGCCGCCCACTTTCCGTCGGGCGAGAACACCGGGGCGGCGTCCCAGGCCTTGTTGCCCGCCGTCAGGTTCTGGACCTTGGCAGAACCGTCCAGCGGCGCGCTCCAGACGTCATAGTTGGTGGTCCACGCCTCATCCTTGCCGGCGATCTTGGCCGAGAACACCAGGGCCTTGCTGTCCGGCGTGATCGTGAAGTCGGCGTCGTCGCCATAGGGCTTGGTCGGGGTGTCGCCGTCGAAGCCCTTCATCAGGTCGACCGGCTGGCCAGCCGCTACGCCGTTGGCGTCCAGCGTCCAGGCGAAGAGGTGGTTCTTTGTCCCATCGTTCCACGCATCCCAGTGACGGACGAACAGGCGGTCATAGACCACGCCCGTGGCCTTGGTGGCGGTCTTCGCGGCCAGCTTGGCCTCGGTGCAGGCGAAGTCGGCGCAGTCGGGGAACACGGCCAGGCCCACGACGATGGTCTTGCCGTCCGGGGCGACCTTGAAGGCCTGGACGTCGAAGGGCGCCGAGGTCACCTGCGTCGCGGTCTCGCCCATGACGTCGGTCTTGAACACCTGCTCGGTTCCGCCGGCGCGGCTGGACGAGAAGTAGATGGCCTTGCCGTCGGCGCTCCAGCGGCCGCTCGATGCGCCGCCGTCCGAGATCGCTAGCCGGCGAGGGGCCATCTTGGCCTTCAGGTCGGCGACCCACAGCGACATCGCGGCCTTATTGGCCGGATAGTTCATGGTCCGCACGGAATAGAGCACGTAGCGGCCGTCGGGCGACACGCGCGGATCCGACAGGCGATCCAGGCTGGCCATGTCCTTGGCCGTGAAGACGTGCGGCTTGGCGGGCGCCTGCGCGTAGGCGGCTCCCGATAGGGCGGCGGCCAGGACGAGGGCGGAGGCGGCGACGAAACGCAAACTCTTGATCATGAAACCGAAATTCCCGGAAACGGTTATCGCTTTGGCGGCGGAGCGTAGTCCTGCTTTCGTCGAGGGGATAGGGGACCCCGGCACGAGATTCCCAACCACGGATCGTCGATCGACGGTCTGTTTCCCTGTACGCGTTCGTGTGACAAAACTGTAATTAAGTCAGCCGCTTAGCGCGTAACAATCCGAAACAGACTTTGCTTTGCCGCGACGCAGCATCCTTCCTAGATGGTAGTCGGGGCGAAAGGACGACCGCAGAGTCGTCCGTCGAACGATAAGGTGTCTCTAGTGTCGGCTTCGGGTTATTTTCAGCACACGGTCGCAGGACCGGTGATCTTCGCGGGGATCGGCCTGCACACGGGCGCGCACGTGCGCGTCTCGGTGCGTCCGTCGGCCCCCGACGCGGGGATCGTCTTCGTGCGGACCGATGTGCATGACCGCGACAACCGCGTCCCCGTGACCGCCCAGGCGGTTTGCCAGACGCAACTTGGCACGGTGATCTGCAATGGCGACGACGTCCGCGTCTCGACGATCGAGCATCTGATGGCGGCCCTGGCGGCCCTGTCGATCGACAACTGCGTCGTCGAGCTGGACGGTCCGGAAGTGCCGATCATGGACGGCTCGTCCGAGCCCTTCGTCCAGATCCTGGACCGCGCCGGCCGCCGCAAGCAGGAAGCCGTCCGCCAATATATCGAGATCCTGGCGCCGATCACGGTGCAGGAGGGCGACAAGCGCGCCAGCCTGCTGCCGTCTGATCGTTTTGAAGTGGCTTTTGAGATCGCCTTCGGCTCGCGGGCCATCGGCCGTCAGGCCGTGGATCTGGTCGTCGACGAAGAATCGTTCCGCGCCGAACTGTCCGACTGCCGCACCTTCGGCTTCGTTCGCGACGTCGAGGCCCTGCGCGCCATCGGCTTGGCCCGCGGCGGCTCGATGGAGAACGCCGTGGTCATCGACGGCGACCGCGTGCTGAACCCGGAAGGCCTGCGCCGCTCGGACGAATTCGTGCGCCACAAGGCGCTGGACGCCATCGGCGACCTTTATGTGCTGGGCAAGCCGCTCCTGGGCCGCTTCGAAGGCGTCCTGGCCGGTCACGGCCTCAATAACGCCGTGGTTCGGGCATTGATGGCCCAGCCGCGCGCCTGGCGCCTACGCGCCCTCGCGTCGGAACTGGCTCAAGCGGTCTAGATAGCGTCTCCGGGAGTCGGGCTCGGCGTTCGCATTTGCGCCTTCGACGGCGTGGTGTAGAAGCCTTGCACGGCGCTGGGGCGCACGTTTGCTTCGAGGGTGAGAGACTCCGTGCTTCGTAATTTCAAGGGACGTTCGGCCGTCACGATCGCCGCAATGCTTGTCGCTGTGTCGGTGGCGGGCTGCGCGGGCAAGGCCAAGAAGCCGACCCTCGCCTACGAAGAGCGTCCGGTCGAGCTGCTGTATTCGACGGGCGCCAACCGCCTGGACCGTGGCAACTGGAACGAGGCCGTCGACTATTTCCGCGAGGTCGAGCGCCAGCACCCGTATTCGGAATGGTCGCGTCGTTCGATTCTGATGACCGGCTACGCCCACTACCAGGGCAACCAGTACGCTGACGCCATTGGCGATGCGGACCGATTCATCTCGCTTTATCCCGGCAACCCGTCGGCCCAGTACGCCTACTATCTGAAGGCCATCTGCTATTTCGAGCAGATCGTCGACGTGAACCGCGACCAGGCCGCCACCGAGCAGGCCCTGGCCGCGCTGCGCGACGTCGTCCAGCGCTATCCGACCACGGAGTACGCCCAGGACGCCCGCCTGAAGATCGACATGGTCAACGACCAGCTGGCCGGCAAGGAAATGGCCATTGGCCGCTACTACCTGAAGCAGGGTCAGACCCTGGCCGCGATCGGCCGCTTCAAGACCGTGATCGAGAAGCACCAGACCACCTCGCACACGCCCGAAGCCCTGTTCCGCCTGGTCGAGGCCTATCTGACCATCGGCCTGACCGACGAAGCCAAGCGCAACGGTGCGGTCCTGGGCTACAACTTCCCGGGCGACCGTTGGTACGCCGACGCCTACAAGCTGCTCAACGACAACGGCCTGCGCCCCGCCGTCGAGCCTTTGAAGGCTGGCGCCAAGCGCAACGCCCTGGAACGTGTCCTGTCGAAGGACAAGGACACCACCCTGGCGCCGCCCGGCGAAAAGAAGTCCCGCAAGGGCCTGATGGGCGCCCTGGGCATGTAGAAACAGCGGGATCAGATGTCTGGTCCCGTTTCGTTCTACCTTTGCGCTTTGAAAAATCCTGATTCCCGGCGATCTTGCGAACCATGCTGATCGGCCTCTCCATCCGTGACGTCGTGCTCATCGAGAGCCTGGACCTTGCCATCGGTGAGGGCCTGACCGCGCTGACCGGCGAAACCGGGGCCGGGAAGTCGATCATTCTCGACGCGCTGGGCCTGGCCACCGGCGCGCGCGCCGACGCCGGCCTGGTCCGGCGCGGGGCCGCTGGCCACGCCTCGGCCACGGCCATGTTCGCCCTGCCGGCCGACCATCCCGCCTTCGCCTATCTGGACGACAAGGGTCTGGCCTATGCCCGCGACGAGGACCTGGTCCTGCGCCGGCAGCTGTCGCCCGACGGCCGCTCCCGGGCCTTCGTCAACGACCAGGCCACCAGCGTCGGGGTGCTGAAGGACCTCGGCGCGCTGCTGCTCGAGGTCCACGGCCAGCACGAGACCGTTGGCCTGCTGGACCCCAAGACCCATCGCAGCCTGCTGGACGCGTTCGGCAGCGTCAGCGTCGGCGCCGTCGGCTCGGCCTGGAGCGCCTGGCGCGCCGCCCGCGAGGCCGCCGCGCAACTGCGCGACCTGGCCGGCCGCGCCGCCGCCGAGACCGAGGAGCTGACCCTCCGCCTCTCCGAACTGGACCGCCTCGATCCCCGCGAAGGCGAGGAAGCGGCCCTGGCTGAGGAGCGGGCCCTGCTGAGTTCGGCCGAAAAGGCCATGATCGACATCGCCTCGGCCCAGGACGCCCTAGGCGGCGACGCCCTGTCCGGCAAGCTGGCCCAGGCCTATCGCGCCTTGGAGCGGGCCCGTGAGCGCGCCCTGCAGGCCGGCGCGCCGGCCGACGGCGCGGCCATGACCCGGCTCTCCGTCGCCTGCGAGGCCGTCGACCGCGCCCTGGTCGAGGCTCAGGAGGCCAGCGCCGCCATCGACTCGGTGGCCGAGAGCTTCGAGTTCGAGCCCGATCGTCTGGAAAAGGCCGAGGAGCGGCTGTTCGCCCTGCGCGCCATGGCCCGCAAGCTCAACGTCCTGGTCGAGGATCTGCCCGCCACACGCGCCGAGTTCGCCGCCCGCCTGCAAGCTATCGAGACGTCAGAGGACGCCCTGAAGGCCGCCGAGAAGGAGGCCGCCGAGGCCCGCGAGGCCTATATCTACGCGGCCGACGCCCTGTCGGCCGAGCGCCGCGCCGCCGGCGACGCGCTGGCCAAGGCCGTCGAGGCCGAGTTGGCCCCGCTGAAGCTGGAAAAGGCGAAGTTCCGCGTCGCCGTCGATCCGCTGGCCGAGGACCGGGCCGGTCCGACCGGCCTGGACCGCATCGCCTTCGAGATTTCGACCAATCCTGGCGCGCCTTTCGGCCCGATGGAGGCCATCGCCTCGGGCGGCGAACTGGCCCGCTTCGCCCTGGCCCTGAAGGCGGCGCTGGCGGGGCGCGGCGGCGGCCCGCAGCCGTTGATGATATTCGACGAGGTTGATCAGGGTGTCGGCGGCGCCGTTGCGGACGCGGTCGGCCTGCGCCTGAAGCGGCTGGCGTCGAACGCCCAGGTCCTGGTCGTCACCCACTCGGCCCAGGTCGCCGCGCGGGGCGACGCCCACTGGCGGATCTCGAAGTCCGGCGACGACACCTCGACGCGCACCAAGGTCGAGCCGCTCGGCCCGTCCGAACGCGAGGAAGAGATCGCGCGGATGCTGTCGGGGGCCGAGGTGACGGAAGCGGCGCGGGCCGCCGCGCGGGCCTTGATGGCTTAAGCGGCTGCTGGCGCGCCGGTCGGAACGCGCTGGGCGTTCGACTGTCCCTTCATCCAACCCTGCAACGGCGCGTCGACGAGCCGCTCGAACACCCACGCCACGACGATGGTCGCCGGGATGGCCAGCGCCCACAGCGTCCAGGACGCCGCCGAGGTCAGGCCAAGCTTGCTCTCGACCATCCGCACCACGCCGAACCACACCACGGCCGTCAGGGTGTTGGTCAGGAACAGCGAGAACGACAGCTTGCCCGCCGCGCCGGCCCAGCGCCAGGCGCGGGGTTTGGAGGCGCCGGCCGCGTAGATCAGGAAGCCCAGCAGCGCGAGGCTGAAATAGTCGAACCGGCCCAGGGCCTGGATGCCGACCACGGCCGATAGGGCCGTGACGGCCAGCGGCAGGGCCTGGCGGCGCGCCAGGGTCGTCACCGGCAGGCGGGCGACCAGCAGGCCGATCATGAACAGCGGCACGCCTCGGATCAGGCCAAAGCGCAGCGGCAGTTGATAGCCGGGAATTCCGACGATCATCAGCGCGGCCTGGTCGATGGCCACATAGGCGCAGACGCCCATGGCCAACAGCGCTAGCGGACGCTTCGTCGTGGCCACGCGCCGCCAAACGGCCGGGAACAGGGCGTAGGCCACGATCAGGGCCGACAGGGTCCAGGTCGGGGTGTTCCAGCCCGAGGTCCCGGGCGCGAACCAGGCCTGGACCAGGAAGACCTGTGGCAGCAACTGGTCCCACTGGAACCACTGCGGGTTCTGCGGGGCCATGCCGATCGCGGACGTGCCGACGAAGAAGGCGACGAACAGCGCCAGCATGACCAGGTGCGGCGGCCAGATGCGCTGCACGCGGCGCTTCAGGAAGGTCAGGGTGTCGACGTCCAAGCTTTGAACGCGCGGACCGTAGGTGCGGGCCAGCACATAGCCCGACAACATCAGGAAGAAATCGGTCGCCAGATAGCCGCGCCCGAAGGCCGGCGACAGGCTGAACAGTGACACCGGCGCCCGCTCGGCCACGTGGTAGAGCACGATGAACAACGCCGCCAGGAAGCGCAGGGCGTCCAGCGGACCGTCCCGCGACAGGACGGGCAGGGCGTTATTTGTGCCGGCTTTGAACATCGAAGGCTCCTTGAAGCCTTGCAGCGCAAGGGCCGGGCCAGTTTTCGCCTGACAGGCTACCACATCGCTGACTCCCCCCGTCAGGACGGCGTTGCTAACCTGCTGGGACTTCCCGCCTTTCGGATTCGCGCCTGTGCCTCAGATCCCCGTCGCCGACATCACCGAAGCCCAGGCCGTCGAGGAACTGGAGCGCCTGGCTGATGACCTGACCGCCCACGACCTGGCCTATCACCAGCAGGACGCGCCCAAGATCAGCGACGGCGAGTACGACGCCCTCAAGCGCCGCAACCTGGACATCGAGACCCGCTTCCCGCACCTGGTGCGCGACAATTCCCCGTCCATGCGGGTCGGCGCGGCGCGGGCCGAGCAGTTCTCGCCCGTCGAGCACGGCGTGCCCATGCTCAGCCTCGACAACGCCTTCTCCAACGACGAAGCGACCGAGTTCGACGCCCGGATCCGGCGGTTCCTGCGCTTGTCGCCCTCCGACACCGTCGCCTACACGGCCGAGCCGAAGATCGACGGCCTGTCGGCTTCGCTGCGCTACGAGAAGGGCGTGCTGGTCCAGGGCGCCACGCGGGGCGACGGCCGGGTGGGCGAGGACGTCACCGCCAACCTGCGCACCATCGCCGACATCCCCCACCGCCTCAAGGGTTCGGACTGGCCCGACGTGATCGAGGTGCGGGGCGAGGTCTATGTCGAACTCGCCGCCTTCGCCGCCTTCAACCACGCCGCCGAGGAGGCCGGCCAGCGCACCTACGCCAATCCGCGCAACTTCGCCGCCGGCTCGCTGCGCCAGATCGATCCGAAGATCAGCGCCCAGCGACCGTTGCGGTTCTTCGGCTATGCGTGGGGGCTGGTGTCCGAGCCTTTCGCCGACAGCCAGTGGGGCGCGCTCGAGAAGCTGACCGAGTGGGGTTTCGTGACGACGGCTCCGCCGGCCAAGCGGGTCGAGAACGTCCAGGGCCTGCTGGACATCTATGCCCAGTTCGAGACCCTGCGGCCCACGCTCGGCTTCGACATCGACGGCGTCGTCTACAAGGTCGACGACCTGGAGCAGCAACGCCGCCTGGGCTTCGTCTCGCGCTCGCCGCGCTGGGCCATCGCCCGCAAGTTCCCGGCCCAGCGAGCCCGCACGATCCTGGAGGCCATCGAGATTCAGGTTGGCCGGACGGGCGCCCATACTCCGGTCGCGCGCCTGAAGCCCGTCACCGTCGGCGGCGTCTCGGTGACCAACGCGACGCTGCACAATGGCGACGAGATCGCTCGCTTGGATGTCCGCATCGGTGACACGGTCGTCTTGCAGCGCGCCGGCGACGTCATTCCGCAGATCGTCGAAGTCGACCTCGCGGCTCGCCCAGACCCT
Organism: Caulobacter sp. FWC2; assembly: GCF_002742625.1. NCBI lineage: Bacteria > Pseudomonadati > Pseudomonadota > Alphaproteobacteria > Caulobacterales > Caulobacteraceae > Caulobacter > Caulobacter sp. FWC2. The sequence continues at coordinate 3,443,752 of NZ_PEBF01000001.1, read as the reverse complement.
GAACCTCCCGTCTACGAATTCCCCCACCTCTGCGAATGCCCGCTGAAGACGGAATTGGCCCGCGAGGTCACGGCTTCGGGCCAGGAGTCGGTGGTGCGCCGCTGCACCGGCGAGTTCGCCTGTCCGTTCCAGCGGGTCGAGCACCTGCGCCACTTCGTGTCGCGCCGCGCCTTCGACATCGAGGGTCTGGGCGAGAAGCAGCTGCAGGCCTTTTTCGACGAGGGCTGGATCACCGAGCCGGCCGACGTCTTCAAGCTGGCCAAGGACGAGGAAAAGCTCTCGGCCCTGCGCGAGCGCGACGGCTATGGCGAGACCTCGGTCGCCAACCTTGTGAAGGGCATCGACGCTCGCCGCACCATCGGCATGGACCGGATGATCTACGGCCTGGGCGCGCGCGACATCGGCGAGACGACCTCGACGGTGCTGGCCCGCAACTTCGACCGCTTCGAGGACCTGCAAGCCGCCGCCGAGGCCGCCGCCAAGGGCCTGCCGGGCGAGACCTACCTGGAGCTTTCCACCGCGCAAGGCGTCGGGCCCAAGGCGCTGGACCTGCTGGTCGAAGCCGGGAAGGGCGGTTTGGTCTCTGACCCCTGGCCGCAGACCGACGACCTGGAAATCAAGATCGGCCACGCGGTTCCGAAGCTGACCAAGCCCGCCCGCGCGGCCCTGGCCCAGCGCTTTGGGACCTGGGACGCGTTCGCCGAGGGTCTCTCCGCCGCCGCCTCGGGCGCGCCGGGCGACGACTACCTGCACCTGGCGGCGGTCGACGGCGTCGGTCCAGTCGCCGCCCAGTCGCTGGCCCGGTTCTTCGCCGAGGAGCATAACCGCGCCAAGGTCGCCAATCTCGTCGCCGAACTGGACATCCAGCCGGTCGCCAAGCCCAAGACCGACACGGCCGTGGCCGGCAAGACCATTGTCTTCACCGGTTCGCTGGAGAAGATGACCCGCGACGAGGCCAAGGCTCAGGCCGAAAGCCTGGGCGCCAAGGTGGCCTCGTCGGTGTCGAAGAAGACTGATCTGGTCGTTGCAGGTCCAGGCGCGGGCTCGAAGCTGAAGACGGCCACCGACCTCGGCATCCAGGTCATGACCGAGGACGAGTGGCTGGAGATGGTCGGCGCATGAAGGTCATCGCTCTTGACTTCGAGACCGCCAACGAACAACGCGCCAGCCCTTGCTCGATCGGCCTGGCCTGGATCGAGGATGGCCAGGTGGCGAGGATCGAGCACCACTACATCCGTCCGCCCGGCAATCGCTTCGCGCGGTTCAACATCGCCTTCCACGGCATCGGCCCTCAGCATGTCGAGGACGCCGACGAGTGGCCGGACGTGCTGGAGCGGCTGCGGCCCGAACTGGACGGCGCGCTGGTGCTGGCCCACAACGCCTCGTTCGACGTCAGCGTGATCCGCCGGACCTGCGAGCACTATGGCGTCCGCGCGCCGAGCTTCGACTATCTTTGCACTGTGCAGGTGGCGCGCGGCGTCTGGCCGGAGCTGTCGTCGCACAAGCTGAACGTGGTCTGCGGCCACCTGGGCGTCGACTTCAAGCACCACGACGCGGCGGGCGACGCCTATGCCTGCGGGCACGTGGCGCTGGCTGCGGCCAGCTTGAACGGCGTGTTGCATGTGCGGGACCTGCCGGCGCGTCTTGGCATGACCTTGGGCCGGTTGGACCACGACGGCTATACGCCACCCAAGGGGGCAGTCAGCGCTCGCCGATCCCGCGTCCACGGCTGAGACGCATCGCCGCAACCGCAATTCCCGCCTCGTTTTCGCCTTCGGCCTTGTCCTGACTGGGCGGATCACGCAACGAATGGGTTCAAACGCGCATTTGAAGGCGCGGACCTATTGGGAGTACCGAATGCTGCGCACCATCCTGCTCGCCGCCGCCCTGACCGTCACGGCCGGCTCGGCCTTCGCGGCCGACGTCACCGGGGTCTGGCAGACGCCGACCAATGGCGGCCAGGTCGAGATCACGCGCTGCGGCAACAGCCTGTGCGGCAAGCTGATCACGTCCGACCACATCAAGGCCAGCCCGGCCCAGAAGGACGTCAAAAACAAGGACGAGGCCCAGCGCGGCCGTCCCTTGAAGAACCTGCAGATGCTGTACGACTTCTCCGGCGGTCCGACCAAGTGGACCGGCGGCAAGGTCTACAACCCCGACGACGGCGGCACCTATTCAGGCACGGTCGAACTGCTCAGCGACAACGAACTGAAGCTGAAGGGCTGCATCGTCGCGCCGCTGTGCAAGACGCAGAAGTGGACGCGGTTGAAGTAGGGCCGAGAAGCCCCCTCAGTCGCTTCGCGACAGCTCCCCCATAAAGGGGGAGCAGAATCCGAGGCGTCCTCCCCCTTTATGGGGGAGGTGGCCCGCAGGGCCGGAGGGGGCAGCGCCGCCCTAGAGCGGCGCGCAGGCCTCTTCCATCCAGGCGCGGATCTCGGGTTCGACCCGAGGCCCGATCTCGGCCAGCACCCGCGCGTGGTAGGCGTCGAACTGCGCTACTTCCTCGGCCGTCAGCAGGGTCTTGTCGATCAGGCGACGGTCGATCGGCGCCAGGGTCAGGGCCTCGAAGCGGTGCATTGGGCGATCGCCGCCAGGGACGTCCTCGGCCGGCATGACGACTTCCAGGTTCTCGATCCGGATGCCGTATTCGCCGTCCTTGTAGTAGCCGGGCTCGTTCGAGACGATCATGCCGGGCTGCAGGGCGATGAGGTTGGGGGCCTTGGCGATCCGTTGCGGCCCCTCGTGAACGCCCAGATAGACGCCGACGCCGTGGCCGGTGCCGTGGTCGTAGTCCAGGCCATGCGCCCACAGCGCGGCGCGGGCGAAGGCGTCGATGGCCGAGCCGGTGGTGCCGGCCGGGAAGCGCAGGCGGGCGATGGCCAGGTGGCCCTTCAGAACCAGCGTATTGCGGTTGACCATCTCGGCCGACGGCTCGCCGATCGCCACGGTGCGGGTGACGTCGGTGGTGCCGTCCAGATACTGGCCGCCGCTGTCGACCAGCAGCAGCGAGCCCCTCGCGGCGCGTTCGTTGGACCGCTCGGTCGGGCGATAGTGGGGCAGGGCGCCGTGGCCGTTGGCCGCGCCGATGGTGTCGAAGGACAGGTCCTTCAGCCTGCCGGTGGCCTCGCGGAAGCCTTCCAGCTTGGCGACGGCCTCCTTTTCGTCGGGCGGGTTGATCTGGCCCTCGGTGGCCAGCCAGTGCAGGAAGCGGGTCAGGGCCGCGCCGTCGCGCTTGTGAGCCTCGCGCGTGCCGTCCAGCTCGACGCCGTTCTTGCAGGCGCGGGGCAGGGTGCAGGGGTCCATGGCCCGCACGATCTTCGAGCCGGCGGCGGCCAGGGTGTCGAAGTACCAGGCCGAGGACTGTCCAGGATCGACGACCACGGTCTTGTCCGACAGGTCGCCCAGCGCCTCTTCCAGCTTGTCCGGCGTCTCCAGCGAGACCTGATTGCCCAGCCACGCCGGCAGGTCGGTGGTCACCTTGGCCGGATCGAGGAACAGGCGGGCCGTGCCGTCGGCCTTGAGGATGGCTTGAGCCAGCGGCAGGGGTGAGCGGATGACGTCGCCGCCGCGGACATTGAACAGCCAGGCGATCGAGGCCGGGGCGGTGATCACCACCGCATCGGCGCCGAAGGCGGCGATCGAAGCGCCGACCCGGGCTCGCTTGGAGCTCGACTCTTCGCCGGCATATTCGACGTACTGCGGCACGACCGGCGCCATCGGCTGGGCGGGGCGGGCGTCGCCCCAGGCCTGGTCGATCGGGTTGGCCGCGACGGGCTTGAGGATCGCGCCGGCGCGGTGGGCGGCGGCCTTCAGGCCTTCCAAGGCCGAGGGGCTGTGCAGGCGGGCGTCGTAGCCGATCACCGCGCCCTTGTCAGTGGTCTCCAGATAGGCCGGGACGCCGCCCTCGACGAGGTCGCGGATCTCGAACACGCCCTGGTCGACCTGTTCTCGGACCTGCAAGGTGTAGCGGCCGTCGACGAACACGGCGGCGCGGTCCTTGAGGATCACGCCGGCGCCGGCCGAGCCGGTGAAGCCGCTGGCCCAGGCCAGGCGGTCATTGGCGGCGGGCAGATATTCGTTCTGGTGCTCGTCCTCGTGCGGCACGAGGAAGCCGTCCAGCCCCTGCGCGGCCATGGCGGCGCGGATCAGCGGGACGTGCTTGGGCCCGAAGGACGGGTCGGTGGATTCGTCGAAGGTCTGGCGCATGGGGAGGATTTAAGCCTCTCAGGCGCTGCTGACCAGATGCTCCCCCGCGCTGCGGGGGAGCTGTCGGCGAAGCCGACTGAGGGGGCCGTCGCGGCGTAGGCCGAGCTAGCCCCCTCCGGCCCTCTGGGCCACCTCCCCCGCATCGCGGGGGAGGATCATTCTTTACGGCCGTTGCAGGACCAGCGTCGCCCAGGCGTCGCGGTGGATGCGGGTCACGACCTTGAAGCCGCGCGACAGATAGGCGGCCTTGACCATCCGCTCCTGGGTGCGCAGCAGGCCCGACAGGATGACCGTGCCGCCGGGAACCAGGGCGCGCTTGATGTCCTGGGCCAGGCTGATCAGCGGGCGGGCCAGGATGTTGGCGAACACCAGGTCGTAGGGGGCATTGTTGGCCACCAGCGGGTTCGACAGGCCCGAGGCGTGGACGAACTTGGCGTTGGCCTTGTTGACCTTGGCGTTCTCCTTGGAGATCCGCACGGACGGCTTGTCGATGTCGGTGCCGACGGCCAGCTTGCTGCCGGTGCGGGCGGCGGCGATGGCCAGCAGGCCGGTGCCGGCCCCGACGTCCAGAACCTTGTTGAAGCGCTTGGCCTTGATCAGGCGGTCATAGGCCTGCAGGCAGCCGACGGTGGTGCCGTGGTGACCCGTGCCGAAGGCCGCGCCGGCCTCGATGCGCAGGTTGACGGTGCTGGCCGGCAGGCGGCCGCGGTCGTGCATGCCATAGACGAAGAAGCGGCCGGCGCGCACGGGCGGCAGGCCCGACAGCGCCATGGCCAGCCAGTCGGCGTCGGCCAGGGTGTCGCGGACGACCTTCAGGTCGTATTCGCCCAGCAGCGCCATCAGGCTGGCGTCTTCCTCGTCGGTCGTCGGGAAGGCGTCGATGCGCCAGATGCCCTTGTCCTCGTCCTCTTCCAGGATCGAGTAGGTCGCGCCTTCGAGGCCGGGATGGTTGTCGATGGCGTCGGCGGCGGTCTCGGCTTCGGCGCGCGCGCCGCGGGCGACGATCTGCTGGGGCGTATAGTCGGTCATTCGCGCCTGTTAGCTCTAAAGGGCGCGAAAAGCGAGCCTTAGCGCGTCGTCATGCCGGTAGCGGCCGCGTCCGCCATCACGAGCGGGGTGGGCGCCTGTGCGGATTGCGGCCTGCGATCCTCGGGCAGCGAGACGTCGAGGATATCGCCGCGCTCCGACGCCCAGTTGGGCGCGTCGGCCGGCAGGGGCGGCGTCGCCGGACCATGCTGGGCCGGAACATAGTCGGGAAGCTCCGGCGCCGGGGGCGGTTCATAGTCGGCGTACTGGATCGGCTGTGGAGACTGCGTCGCCTGCAGGAAGTCGGTTCCGACGACATAGTCCGGGACCTTGCCTGCTGGCCATGACAGCGGCTCGGCCTGCGCCTGCTGAGCGTATGGGGCGGCTTCCATCTCAGAGGTGTAGGCGCCGTCCTGCGCGCCGGTCTGCATGGCCAGTCCCGCCAGGGCGCCGAGCACGGCGCAGGCCGGGGCGCCAAAGGCGACAGGGCGGGTGAGGGTGAAGGCCTTCAGATGGCCGATGATCTTTTCGAGCCGCTGGTCCATGTCGGCATAGCGCGCGACGAGGACTTTGGTTCGAAATCCCGCTCGCGAGACTCATGAAGCGGATTCTAGGGTGGCCGCGAAGAGGGACGTCATGAGCAAGAAGCCGCTGTTGCGCGAACGCCGCGAGCACGAACACGCCCGGGTCACCTATGTGGAGCTGTTCTTCGACCTCGTCTTCGTGTTCGCGGTCACCCAGCTTTCGCACGCCGTGATCGGCCACCCGACCGGCCTTGGCCTGCTGCACGCGGGGCTGTTGCTGCTGGCCGTGTGGTGGGCGTGGGTGTTCACGGCCTGGGTGACCAACTGGATGGATCCCGAGCGGACGCCTGTGCGGGTGATGCTGTTCGTGATGATGGCGGCGGGCCTGGTCCTTTCGGCCGCCATCCCGGACGCCTTCGGCAAGCGAGGTCTCGTCTTCGCCTGCGCCTATGTCTTCATCCAGGTGGGGCGGACCCTGTTCTTCCTGGTCGGCGTCTGGCGAGAGCCGGCCCACCGGTTGAACTTCGCGCGGATCCTGGCATGGCTGTCCTTGTCGGCGATCTTCTGGATCGCCGGCGCCTTCCAGCAGGGCGAGGCGCGGCTGCTGATCTGGGGCGTAGCCATGGCGATCGAATACGCCTCGCCGGCCATGGGCTTCTGGACGCCGGGCCTGGGGCGCTCGTCCTCGACCGACTGGGTCGTCGAGGGCGGTCACCTGGCCGAGCGCTGCGCCCTGTTCACGATTATCGCCTTGGGCGAGTCGGTCATCGTCACCGGGGCGACCGTGGGCGGCCTGCCGTGGACGTTCGAGGTGATCGCGGCCTTCGCCAGCGCCCTGGTCTGCAGCATCGCCATGTGGTGGATCTATTTCTCGTTCACCGCCGAGGCGGCCAGCGAGGCGATCGCCCATTCCGACAATCCGGGCCGGATCGCGCGCGTGGCCTATACCTACAGCCACCTTCTGCCGGTTGCCGGGGTCATCGTGGCGGCGGTCGGCGACGAGTGGGTGCTGCACCATCCGCTAGGCCACACCGACTTCAAGACCGCCGCCGCCGTGATCGGCGGACCGGCGCTGTTCCTGTTCGGCGCCCTGGTCTTCAAGCTGTCTGTGTTTCGGCAGTGGTCGAGGACGCGGATCGTCGGCCTGGCGCTGTTGGCGGCGCTGATCCCGATCGCGAGCCACGTCAGCCCGCTGGTCCTCTCGATCCTTTCGACCCTGGTTCTGGTCGTGGTCGGGGCGTGGGAGACGTGGCTGGCGGAGAGACGGCCGCGTTAGCCGATCTGGTCGATGACGATGTCGCGCAGTTGGGCGCGGGTGAGGCCGGGCCAGACCCAGTCGGGCTGGGCGGAACGGACGGGCGTCGCGGTGCGGAAGGTCGAAGGCATGTGGGGCGCGCTCTTGGTGGCGGCCTTGCGGGTAAAGTTGGTGTTCATAAAGTTCCAGACAGGGGTCGAGCGTGTCGCCGGACCCGATAGATTATAAGGGGTGGAGATATCCGCCCGGAGCCGTTGGTGACGGCGGGTGGGCGATGGAGCGCCTGGATGCTCAGCCGCCTTGGGCTGTAGCGTTGGCTGCTTCCTGACTAGCATATGGTTATCCGCCTGTCGCGTTCAACCCCCGCGGCAGAATGACAGCCCAAGGCTTGCGCGTCTTCGGTCAAACCGTTTATCTCAATCGAAGATTGCGCTTGGGGGCGAATGACGATGTTACGGTTGAATTTGCGACGGGCGCTGCCCGGCGTGCTGGGTCTGGCGCTGCTTGCGGGGCCTCTGGCCGCCCACGCCGAATGGAAGCGGGCCGAGAGCGACCACTTCATTGTCTACGGGCATACGGACAAGACGGTCCGCGACTACGCCACCATGCTCGAGGACTTCGACGACATGCTGTGGGCCGTGCATGGCCGCAGCGCCAGTGATGGCTCGCCCCGCAAGCTGCCCGTCTATCTGGTCAGGAACCAGGACGAGCTGCGCCGCGTGTACCCTGAAGCGCCGCCCTATACGGCGGGGCTCTATTTCCCGACCCTGACCGAGGTCTTCGCCGTCGCCGTGCGCAGCGAGGACAACGAGAACGACTGGAACAAGGGCGACGACATCGCCCTGCACGAATACGTCCACCACTTCATGATGCAGTACTACGCCAATGCCTATCCGGCCTGGTTGGTCGAGGGCTATGCCGAGTACTACATGACGGCCAGTCTGGAGAACGATCGCCGGGTGATCGGCGACTACAACCGCTGGCGCGGCGACGCCCTGGTGACGCCCAGCCTGGTCTGGCTGCCCGCCGAGGATCTGCTGAGCAAGCGATTGAGCGAACTCGGCAAGTGGGACGGCCAGATGTACTATGCCCAGTCCTGGCTGCTGACCCACTACATCCTGACGGATCCCAAGCGGGCGGCGCTGCTGCCGCGCTATCTGGACGCCGTGCGCGGCGGTCAGGCGCCGACGACGGCCTGGAAGGCGGTGTTCGGGACCGATCCGGCCAAGCTGAACGGCGAACTGCGCCAGTATCTGCGGCGGTCGCTGCAGGTCCGGGTGTTGCCGCGCAAGGAACGGTTCAAGGCCAAGGTGACGGTCACCGCCATGCCGTCCGGCCCCGATGACCTGTTGTTGGATAACCAGCGGCTGAAGCTGGGGGTGCCCAAGGCCGACCAGGCCAAGGTTCTGGCGTCGATCCGATCCGAAGCTGGCCGCTCGAACGACCACTTCGCCCAGATGGTCCTGGCCCGCGCCGAGGTCACCTTGGGCGATCGCGCGAAGGGTCAGGCGATCCTGAACACCCTGCTGGCCGCCAATCCGAATGACGAGGAGGCCCTGGTCCTCCTGGGCGAAAGCTACATGGCCACGGGCTATGCCGACGAGAGCCAACGCAAGGCCGCGTTCGGCGAGGCCAGCAAGCTGTTCGCCCGCGCCTTCAAGTTGGACCCCAACAATCCTACGACCCTGCACGGCTATGCCGACTCTCGCAGCCTGGAGCCGCTGACCGATAATCTGGTCAATGTGCGCATCCGGGCCGTCGAGATCGCCCCCCAGATCAGCCACCTGCGCCTGGACGCGGCCCAGGCCCTGATCGAGAAGAAGCGGTTCGACGACGCGCGGACCCTGCTGACGCCGGTGGCCAGCAATCCGCACGGCGACAGCAACGCCGAAGCGGCTCGCAAACTGCTGGCGAGCTTGCCGGCGAAGTAGGCGGGACCTCTAGCCCCGACCGGGGCGAGGAGATCAGGCCTTCTCGACGAAGCTGTCGATGACCTTCTTCTCGCCCGCCTTGTCGAAGACCACGGTCAGCTTGTTGCCTTCGATGCTGGTGACCTGGCCGTAGCCGAACTTGACGTGGAACACCCGGTCGCCGCGCGCATAGGCGCTCTTGCTGGGGGCCGAGACGGCGACCAGGCGACCTTCGCCCTCGATCGGGGCCGAGCGGGCGGACGAGCCGGCGCGGACACCTTGGGAACCACGCCAGGCGGGGTTGCGCTCGCCAAAGCCGGCGGTGCGTTCCTGGGCGCGCTTCCAGCCGGGGCTGTCATAGCTGCTGCCAGCCTGGAAGGCGGACGTGCCGGGATCGTCCCAGCGCGAGGCGGCCGTCGTCTGCATGCCGGGGCCGCCGCCATAGTAACCGGTCTCGGAGCCCGCATCGACGTGGGCGATCGGCAGTTCGTCGACGAAGCGGCTGGGCAGTTGCGACGTCCAGCGGCCATAGACCTGACGGTTGGCCACGAAGCTGATCAGGGCCTGCTCGCGCGCCCGGGTGATGCCGACATAGGCCAGGCGGCGCTCTTCCTCGAGGCCCTTCTCGCCCTTGTCGTCCATGCTGCGCTGGCTGGGGAACACGCCTTCCTCCCAGCCGGGCAGGAACACCAGCGGGAATTCCAGGCCCTTGGCCGAGTGCAGGGTCATGATCCAGACGGCGTCGCCGGTGGCTTCGCGGTCCAGGTCCATGACCAGGGACACGTGCTCCAGATAGGCTTCAAGCGTATCGAAGGCGGCCATCGACTGGACCAGTTCCTTCAGGTTCTCCAGCCGCGTCTGGCTGGTCGGACCCTTGTCGAGGCGCAGGGCGTCGGTATAGCCGCTCTCCTCCAGCACGGTCTCCAGCAGGCGCTGGTGGTGGACCGAGCCGATCAGCGAGCGCCAGCGGTCCAGGTCGCGGATGAAGTTGCTGAGCGCCGTCCGCGTGCGGGCCGGCAGCTCATCGCTGGCGATGATCTGGCGCGCCGCTTCGACGGTCGAGACGCCGCCCAGCCGGGCGATCTGCAGCAGCTTCTGCACCGAGGTGTCGCCGATGCCGCGCTTGGGCGTGTTGACGATCCGCTCGAAGGCCAGATCGTCGTCGGGCGACTGGATCAGGCGCAGATAGGCGTGAGCGTCGCGGATTTCCGCCCGTTCGAAGAAGCGCGGACCGCCGACCACCTTGTAGGGGATCTGCAGCATCACGAAGCGCTCTTCGAAGGCGCGCATCTGGAACGAGGCGCGCACGAGGATAGCCATCTGGTTGTACTTGCGGCCGGCCTTCTTGGCCCGCTCGATCTCGTCGGCGATCATCCGGCTCTCGGCCTCGCCGTCCCAGACGCCGCTGACCTTGACCTTCTCGCCGCCGGTCGCCTCGGTCCACAGGGTCTTGCCCAGGCGGCCCTTGTTGGCGGTGATCAGGCCGGAGGCGGCCGCCAGGATGTGCTCGGTCGAGCGGTAATTGCGCTCCAGGCGCACGACCTTGGCGCCGGCGAAGTCGCGTTCGAACCGCAGGATGTTGTCGACCTCGGCCCCGCGCCAGCCATAGATCGACTGGTCGTCGTCGCCGACGCAGCAGACGTTCTGGCGACCTTGAGCCAACAGCCGCAGCCACAGGTACTGGGCGACGTTGGTGTCCTGATATTCGTCGACCATCACGTATTTGAAGCGGCGCTGGAACTCGTCCAGCACGTCGGGATGGCCGGTGAACAGGCTGATATTGTGCAGCAAAAGGTCGCCGAAATCACAGGCGTTCAGGATGCGCAGGCGCTCCTGGTACTGACGATAGAGGCTGATGCCCTTTCCGTTGGCGAACTCGCCCGCCTCGCTGGTCGGGACGCGGTCGGGCGTCCAGCCGCGGTTCTTCCAGCCGTCGATGATCTGCGACAGGATCCGCGGCGTCCACCGCTTGGCGTCGATGTTCTCGGCCTCGATCAGCTGCTTGAGCAGCCGCTCGTTATCGTCGGTGTCGATGATCGTGTAGTTCGACTTCAACCCCACCAGCTCGGCGTGGCGGCGCAGGATCTGGGCGGCCACCGAGTGGAAGGTGCCCAGCCAGCGCAGGCCTTCAGCCTCCGGGCCGATGATGTGGGTGATCCGCTCGCGCATCTCGCGGGCGGCCTTGTTGGTGAAGGTGACGGCCAGCATTTCCCACGGGCGGGCGCGGCCCGTCGCCAGGATGTGGGCCAGACGTGTGGTCAGCACGCGGGTCTTGCCGGTGCCGGCCCCCGCCAGGACCAGCAGCGGGCCTTCGGTCGTCTCGACCGCCTCGCGCTGCTCGGGGTTCAGGCCGTCCAGATAGTCGGGCGTGGCATGGCCATGGGCCGGCGGGCGCGGCCGGGCCAGGTCGGAGATGCGCGGAGAGGGCAGGTCGCCCGGGAAACCGCCGGCGGCTTCGAGCGAGTCATCATCGGGATACATGGAACATATGTAGCACAAACCGCGCGGAGCTTAAGCCCCAACCGGCGCCGCCGAGCGGCGGCGAAGTGTCGGGAAAGGAACTTCGGAGCTCACGTACCGTTGATCCGCCATCACGAACAAAGCCGAATAGGCACGGAGACTCTCATGGCCGAAGGAACCAGCAGCAGCGGTGGCGGTAACACCGGCCTGGCGTTCATCGTGGGCGGACTGGTTGTGATCGTCGCGGTTCTCGCATTCTTCGTGATGTCCGGCGGCTTCACGCAGAACAAGAAGGTCGATGTGAACATCTCGGCCTCGGCGCCGAAGTTGCCGGATGCGCCGAAGCTTCCTGACGCGCCCAAGACGCCGGGCTGATCATGGCCAAGACGCTCGCGCACGACGGACACGCGCACCGCGATAGCGCCGGCGGCCTCTTCGCGGCCCTACTGGTCATCGCCATCCTGGCGACGACGATCCTGGGGGCCTGGAAGCTGGGAGTCATGGCCGGCGGCCAGGCCGACTGGCGTCAGAGCCTGCCGGAGCTGTCGAGAACGCTACGCTCGGCCCCAAACCCGCAGCCGCCACCGATCCCGACGCAGCGGCGCCCCGCTGTGACGCCGGAGCTGCGGGACTAGGCGAGGCCTTCCTCTTTTCGCTGACTTAGCCGCCACCCCGCATCAGGGCGAACACTCGGCAGGCCGAGGCCAGCGGACGCTCCCCGCGTTCAAGATCGATCCTCTGGATCAGGCCGGCCAGGCTCATCGCCTCATCGGCCGCCGCCTTGTCCAGCACCGCCCAGAACTCCGGCTCCAAGGCGAGCGAGGTCGCGTGGCCGGCCAGGTTCACGGATCGCTTCTTCAAGCCAGCCAAAACTCAGTCCTCGCGCTTGGCGCCGTCGAGGTCGCGTTTCAGCTTGTCGGCCCGCGCCGCGTCCAGGGTCTTCTCGGCCTTGGTGCGGCCGAACTTGGCGCGGTTCTCGGACGTCCGGACCTTGTCATCGGCCTTGGCCTTAGCCTTGCGGGCCTGGTTCAGATTGACGATGTCGGCCATTTCTCCAGGCTTCCTTGGGCGCTTACGGGGACTTCTTCTTGGGAATGGAACGAATGACCAAGGTTTCCTGCAGATGCAACGCCTCGTCCTTCTTCAGGACAAGCGGCGCGCGGCCGGGGAAGACGCAGTTCTGCATCGAACGGTCGTTGTACAGCATCCAGCGCGTCACCGCCTGACCATTGGCCTTGCAGGCCAGTCCCACCGCCCAGGCGGGGGCGCCGTCGCCGGTCCAGGCGAAGCCCATATTGCCGCCGGCGGTGATCGCCGCGCCATTCGGCGTGATCGTCTTCCCCGCCGAGGCGAAGGTCAGGTGCTCGGGATCGACGAGACGGATCGAGAAGCCGCCGAAGCCGCGATCGTCCTCGCTGCCGCCTAGGCCCAGGGCGTCGACGCGGGAGGTGATCGTGGTGTCGAACTCCACCCGCCGCGCGCCGCTCTTCAGAGGGCGCACCGTGACCTTGGTGGTCTCACGGGCGACATAGGCCAGCTCCGGTCCGGAATTGACCATCCAGTCGACCTCGACCGTCAGGGTCCCGCCGCCCTCGGCGTCGCCCAGGAAGGTCTTCGAGCGGACGAAGTAGCTGAGGCCCTTCATGTACCAGCCATCGGCGACGGTCTTGCCGCCGGTCTGGACCTTCATCCAGGCCCACCAGATACCGCGCTGGTGTGGATGGTCGCCGGGCCTGTCCTCGGTCAAGGCCGTTCCGTCCGGCGCGTACAGCACGCCGACATAGTTCGAGCGGCCGGGCTCGGCGGCGGGATCGAGCGGCTTGGTGCGGTAGACCAACACGGTCTTGCCTGCCTCGGTCAGGGTCACCGCGTCGTCGGCGAAGATGGCGTCGACCCGCTTGCCGATGGCCGGATCGGCGAATGCGGGGCCGGCGACCAGAAGCAGGGCGCTGGCGAGAAAGGCGCGAAGGCTCATGCGTCGTCCCCAAATCCACTCAGAACGTATCAAGAACAATCCATGCGTGCATGGCAAGCTGAAACTTAACGAGGGGCATGGCCGTTTGATGTCGCGAGGGACCCGTCACGGTCTCGCTTAATCTTGGAGACGACACATGATCGACCTCTCGCAAATCAAGGAACACCAGGAAGTCGTCGGCTCGGACGGCGGCCATGTCGGTCGCGTGGACCACATCATCGGCGGTGAGATCGAGCTGGCCAAGCTGGATCTGGGCGCGGGCTTCAAGCACCACCTGATCCCGCTGGACTGGGTGGAATATATCAATGACGACAAGCTCCACCTGAGCGTGACCAAGGACGACGCCAAGTCCAAGTGGCGCGAAAAGCCCAAGGACTAGACGCTCGGGGATTTCGACGGCCTTCGCCTGAAAGGGCGGAGGCCTTTTGCTTGACCGGACCCCAGAAGCATCCGCCTATCCGCCGCGTCAGCACGGAGGGGTTCGATGTACACGCTCTATGGTTCGCCCAGCACGGCCGGCACGGCCATCCATTGGCTGTTGCTCGAATTGGGCGTGCCGTTCGAGGCCAAGCTGCTTGATTTCGACAAGGGCGAGCACAAGACGCCCAACTATCTGGCGCTCAATCCCGACGGCGTCGTGCCGACCCTGATCGTCGACGGCGCGCCGGTCACCCAGATGGCGGGCATCGCGACCCTGCTGGCTGAGCGTCATCCGGAAGCCGGCTTCGCGCCGCCGCTTGGATCGCCCGCGCGCGCCGAATATCTCAGCTGGACGCTGTGGCTGGCCAACAGCTTTCAGCCCCATTTCCGGGCCTGGTTCTATCCGCACGAGCCCGCCGGCGGAGAAGCCCAGCGAGCCGTGCAGGCCGCCGCCCGCGAGCGCATCGAGGCGGGTCTTGCGCGGCTGGACGCCCGCCTGGTCGACCGCGACTATCTGGTCGGCGACCACTTCACGACCGTGGACCTGCTGGCGACCATCCTGTGCCGCTGGACGCGCAACATGCCCAAGCCAGCGACTGAATGGCCAAACCTGAAGCGCTATCTCGACACGATCCGCCAGCGGCCGGCGCTGCGCGAAGTTCACGCCCGCGAAGGCCTGACCGACTGGATCGACGGGTAGGGATAAAGATGCTCCCCCGTGTGCGGGGGAGCTGTCGCGGAGCGACTGAGGGGGCGAATGCTGTGAAGGCCGAGCTAGCCCCCTCCGGCCCGCTGGGCCACCTCCCCCGCATCGCGGGGGAGGATCTGTCGACTATTTCACGCTGGCGCAGAAGCGCTGGATGCGCGCGCAGGCGTCTTCCAGGACTTCGTTGCTGGTCGCGTAGCTGATGCGGAAGAACGGCGACAGGCCGAACGCCGCGCCGTGCACGACCGCCACGCCCTCGGCTTCCAGCAGCTCGCCGGCGAAGTCCTCGTCCGTCGCGATGACCTTGCCCGAGGGCGCGGTCTTGCCGATCAGGCCGGCGCACGACGGGTAGACGTAGAAGGCGCCTTCCGGGGTCGGGCAGTGCAGGCCGGTGGCCTGGTTAAGCATCGACACCACCAGGTCGCGGCGTTCCTGGAACAGCTTGGCGTTCGGCTTGATGAAGTCCTGCGTGCCGTTCAGCGCTTCCAGCGCCGCCCACTGCGAGATCGAGCAGGGGTTGGACGTCGTCTGGCTGATCATCTTGCCCATGGCCTTGATCAGCGCTTCGGGGCCGGCGGCGTAGCCGATGCGCCAGCCGGTCATCGAATAGCCCTTCGAGACGCCGTTCATCGTCAGGGTGCGGTCATAGAGCTTGGGCTCGACCTGGGCGATGGTGGTGAACTCGAAGTCGTCGAACACCAGGTGCTCGTACATGTCGTCGGTCAGCACCCAGACCTGCGGGTGACGCAGCAGCACCTCGGCGATCGCCTGCAGTTCTTCGCGCTTGTACGCGCCGCCCGAGGGGTTCGACGGGCTGTTGATGATCAGCCACTTGGTCTTCGGCGTGATCGCCGCTTCCAGAGCTTGCGGCGTGATCTTGAAGCCGCTCTCGGCGGTGGTCTCGACCGAGATGGGCGCGCCGCCGGCCAGCAGAACCATGTCGGGGTAAGAGACCCAGTAGGGCGCGGGGATGATGACCTCGTCGCCCGGGTTCAGAGTGGCGACCAGGGCGTTGTAGATCACCGGCTTGCCGCCCGGGGCGACGTGGACCTGGCTCGGCTTGTAGTCCAGGCCGTTCTCGCGCTTGAACTTGGCGCAGATGGCGGCCTTCAGCTCGGGCATGCCGTCCGGGTCGGTGTACTTGGTCTTGCCGGCTTTGATCGCGTCGATGGCGGCGTTCTTGATATTGTCCGGCGTGTCGAAGTCCGGCTCGCCCGCGGAAAGGGCGATGATGTCGCGGCCGGCGGCTTTCAGCGCGCGCGCCTTGGCGCTGATGGCGATGGTGGCCGACGGTGCGATGCGCCGCAGGGCGGCGGACTCGAGCGACATGATGCAGGACTCCCCTGTGCTTACTGGTCCGCCAAACGGGACCGTTTCAGGATTGCGGGGGTCTTTACGCGCCCGTTCGCCGCGGCGCAACGCGGTTAGGCGACATTCTCATGAAGGCCGGTAAAGCGCGCGTCAGGCCTGGTTGGCGGCGAGGGTCTTGACGTGGTCGCCCAGCAGCATAGGGGCGATCAGGTCCCACAGCCGGTTGATCTCCTCGGCGGCGGCCGAGCCCGGCTCCCATTCGCAGACCGAGCGGCCGTGGGCCACCGACTGCTGGAAGACGGTGCGGGCGCGCAGGCCGATCGGGGCTAGCGGCATGCCGGTGAAGCGCAGGGCTTCGGCGGCCTTCAGCACGGCCGGCGGCTCCACGCCGTTGCGGCGCGAGGGGGCCTGGCTGAGAACGATGATGCCCTTCTTGCCCAGGCGACGGACCGACTCGGCCGAGCGCGCCACCGAGGCGATGTCCAGGAAGGTCGGGCGACAGACGAGAACGCAGAGGTCGGCGCTGTTGATCGCCTGCAGGACTTCGGCCTCGGGCGCGGCGGGGGTGTCGATGATCACGGCGTCGAAGTCGGCCTGCTGGGCCTGGGCCTTGGTCGAGAACAGCTTGCCAGCGTTGATTTCGGCCAGGAACGGGCCGTCGCCGGTGCGTGCGCGCACGGAATCCGACGCCGAACGCTGCGGGTCGATATCGGCGAGCATGACCTTCAACCCCGCCAAGTGCGCGGTGATGGCGAGATTGACCGACAAGGTCGTCTTGCCGGAGCCGCCCTTGCGCGAGATCACAGCCAAGGTCTTCACTTTAAAACTCCCTATCAGGCCAAGGTTTTCGGCCCTTGCGACCTGTGGATAAGTAACGCTGTCATGTGAAGGAACCGCAACCGATTTGTCGTGACGGGCGAGTCTTAATGTCCCCGGATCGCGGTTCGGCAAGCCTGGCCGGAAATTCGCCCGTTTCCTTTGCATCTGTCCCGCCCCTGTTTCGGCGGCGGCGCTTGACCCTGGGCGGCGCCTGCGCGAGGAGGGGCCGTGATCCGCCGCATCATCGACTTCGTGACCAATATGGACGCCCGCGCCTGGCGCACGGTGGCGGTCTCGTTCGTGCTGTTTGGCGGAGTCGGCGTCGTTTTCCTGTTCGGCGCGCAGTTGCTGGGGGTCAACGGCGAGACAGCCGTCGAGCATTGGCTGGGCGCGGCCAGCGGGCCTTGGGCCCTGCCGATGGCCGTGGCGGCCTTCGCGGTCATGGCCTTCCTGGGCGTGCCGCAGTTCGTGCTGATCGCCGCGGCGGTGGTGGCCTTCGGGCCGTGGACGGGTTTCGCCTATAGTTGGATAGGCACCCTGGTCTCGTCCCTGGTCGGCTTCTGGCTGGGACGGGCGTATGGCGCGCGGATCCTGCGCGACTTCGCGGGCGAGGGCGTCAACAAGTTCATGCGGATGATCGGCAAGAACGGCTTCATGGCCAGCCTGATCGTCCGGCTGGTGCCCTCGGCGCCGTTTATCGTCGTCAACATGGCCGCCGGCGTCACGCCGATGAAGCTGCGCGACTTCGCCGCCGGCACCGCCATCGGCATCGTACCGAAGATCGCCCTGACCGCCTTCGCCGGCAATTCGATCGTCCAGGCCATGAAGGGCGGCGGCAAGCAGCACCTCGTCATGATCGCCCTGGCCATCGTCATCTGGCTGGCCATGGGCCTGTTCAGCCGCGCCTGGCTCAAGAAGCGTGAGGCGGCGGAAGAGGCGGAGTCGTAAGCCCCGCCGCTGCATAGGTCGCTTCGCGCCACGCTCGGACGATCTCGCCGAACCAGCGGGTGCGCGTAGCGTCGTCCATGCCATCGGTTTCCTCGACCCCGGCCGCCCAGGCCTCGATCACGAACGGCATAAAGGTGCGCGCGGCGTGGCGACACGTGGCGCGGGCCGCGTCCGAAGCCTTCGGTGTCGGCGCGACGAACGGTTCGATCAGCTTCGTCAGCAGGGCTTCCAGGGCCGCGCGCCAGACGGCGGCCTCGGGCGCGCCTCGCGCGTCGCGCAGCAGCAGCAAGGCCAGCTTCGGATTGGCGCGGGACATCTCGACCAGGCGCGCGATGCTGGAGCCGTAGCCGCCCCAGGGGCGGCCGGCGTCGGCCTCGATGCGGGTCAGCATCTCGCCAAACAGGGCGTCGATCAGGCTCTGGCGTGAGGGATACAGCCGGTAGATCAGGATCTTGGCCACGCCCATGCGGTCGGCGACGTCCTGCATGGTGGCGACCTGCAGGCCCTTCTCGGAAAACACCTCGACGGCGGCGTCCAGCACCGCGAGACCGCGCGCGGCCTTGTCGACCCGGGGCTTGGGCTGGCCTGGGCGGCCTCTGGCGACAGGGGCCTTGGTCGGGGGGACTTTCGCGACTCCGCTCATGGATGCTATGTAGAATGAAACTATAAAGTTTCAAAACGTGGAGGGCGGGATGCGCAAGGAAATTCTGGCGGCCGGTGTCGCGGTTCTGGCGATGGTCGCGGGCGCGGCGAGAGCAGGGGATCCGGCCACCACGATCACGGCCGACAGGCAGAAGGCCTTCGCCGCGACGCTGCCGATGGCCGACCGCCAGGACTTCGCCTTCGCCGACCAGGGCTTCCTGGGCACCCGCGCCGATCCGCTGATCAAGCGCGCCGACGGCCAGGCGGCGTGGAACCTTGCGGCCTACGATTTCCTGAAGGGCGAGCCGCCCGCGACCGTGAACCCTAGCCTGTGGCGACAGGCGCAGCTGCTGTCCAAGCACGGGCTCTTCAAGGTCAGTGATCGCGTCTACCAGGTGCGCGGCTTCGACATCTCCAACATCACCTTCGTGCGCGGGGACAGCGGCTGGATCGTCATCGACCCGCTGACCATGAAGGAAACGGCCAAGGCGGCGCTGGACCTCGTCAACGAGAAGCTGGGCGTCCTGCCGGTCAAGGCGGTGATCTACACCCACAGCCACAGCGACCATTTCGGCGGCGTGCGTGGCGTGGTCGACGAGGCCGACGTCAAGGCCGGCAAGGTCGCCATCGTCGCCCCCGAGGGCTTCATGAAGGAGGTCGCCGCCGAGAACATCCTGGCCGGCAACGCCATGAGCCGTCGGGCCCAGTACCAGTTCGGCGTCATGCTGCCGCCGGGCGTCGAGGGACAGATCACCTCCGGCATCGGCCAGAACATCGCGCGCGGCTCGATCACCCTGATCCCGCCGACGGTCAGCATCGACCATACGGGCCAGGAACTGACCCTGGACGGCGTGAAGATCCGCTTCCAGTACACGCCCTCGACCGAGGCCCCGGCCGAGATGAACCTCTATTTCCCGGACCTGCGCATCCTGGACATGGCCGAGAACGCCAATGTCTCGATGCACAACATCCTGACGCCGCGCGGCGCGCTGGTCCGCGACAGCAAGGCCTGGGCCGACGACCTGACCGAGTCGATCCGCCTGTTCGGCGACGTCTCCGACACCATGATCACCAGCCACGGCTGGCCGCGCTTCGGCGGGGCGGTGGTCCGCGACTTCCTGGCCGATCACCGCGACGCCTATAAATACCTTCACGACCAGACGGTGCGGATGATGAACCTCGGCATGACCGGCGACGAGATCGCCGCGCGGATCGAGCTGCCGCCGACGCTTTCCAAGGACTGGTTCAATCGCGGCTACTACGGCTCCATGAGCTTCAACAGCCGGGCGGTCTATCAGCGCTACATGGGCTTCTACGACGCCAACCCGGCGCATCTGGTCCCGTCGCCGCCGGCCGACGCGGGCAAGCGCTATGTCGCGGCCATGGGCGGCGCGGCCAAGGTCAAGGCGTTGGCCAAGGAGGCGGTGGAGAAAGGCGACTATGCCTGGGCCGCCACCTTGCTGAACCACGCGGTCATGACCGACGACGGCGACAAGGAGGCCAAGGCTCTGCTGGCCGCCGCCTACACGCAGATGGGCTACCAGACCGAGAACAGCCTGTGGCGGAACATCTACCTGACCGGCGCCGACGAACTGCGGGGCGGGGTGCGCAAGCTGCCGGCCTCGATGACCCCGCTGGATATGTTGGCGGCGCTGGACAGCGCGATGATCTTCGACGTGCTGTCGGTGCGCCTGAACCCTGACAAGGCCAAGGACGCGCACCTGCGGATCGTCTTCGTCTTCCCGGATCGGAACGAACGGTTCCTGGTCGAGGTGCGCAACGGCGTGTTGGTCGCCCAGGCGGTCCCCAAAAGCGAAAATGGTGAGGGCGAAAAAGCCGACGCCACCCTGACTGTCGCGCGGCCGGTGTTCCTGGAATCTCTGTTCACGGGCAAGTCGCTGGTTCCGAAGATCCTGACCGGCGAGGTCAAGCTCGAGGGGGATCGCGCGGCGCTGGGGCGGATGACGGGATGGTTTGACGCCTTCCCGACGGACTTCCCGATCGTTACACGCCCAAACTAAACTCGAGCTGGAACAAACTTGCGCCAGCTGCGACGGATCGCGCGGCTGGCGCAAATTGCTTGCTCGATTCCGGGGCAATGTGTAGAAAGTCCGCCATGAACGTCGCGCGCGCACTGCTTTCGCTTCGGCTTATCAGCCCCTGGGCGCTCTAGGGGCCGCGCTTCGTCGCGGCCGGGCGCACAGGGGATAGTTCCCGCAGCCCCGCACGCAGACACCCCATTCGACGAGTATTCCCATGACTTCCGTACCGACCGCAGCTTTCGACAAGCGCGACAACGTCGTCATTTTCGACACCACCATGCGCGACGGCGAGCAATCGCCCGGCGCCTCGATGTCGCTGGAAGAGAAGCTGGAACTGGCCAAGATCCTCGAGGAGATGGGGGTCGACATCATCGAGGCCGGCTTCCCGATCGCCTCGAACGGCGACTTCGAGGCCGTCCGTGAGGTGGCCAAGATCGTCAAGAACTCGACCATCGCCGGCCTGTGCCGCGCCCACCAGGTCGACATCGACCGCTGCGCTGAGGCCCTCAAGCCCACCCAGCGCGGCCGGATCCACGTGGTCATCGCCACGTCCGACCTGCACATGAAGCACAAGCTGCAGATGGAGCCGGACGCCGTCATCGACATCATCGCCCGCTCGGTGACCCACGCCCGCAACCTGCGCGACGACGTCGAGTGGTCGGCCGAGGACGCCACCCGCAGCGACCGCGAGTTCCTGCGCCGCGCCACCGAGACCGCCATCAAGGCTGGCGCCACGACGATCAACCTGCCCGACACGGTCGGCTACACCTATCCGTCGGAATATGCCGATCTGTTCAACTGGATGGTCAACAACGTCGAGGGCGCCGACAAGGTGATCTTCTCGACCCACTGCCACAACGACCTGGGCTTGGCCGTGGCCAACAGCCTGGCCGGCGTGCAGGGCGGGGCCCGCCAGGTCGAGTGCGCGGTAAACGGCCTGGGCGAGCGCGCCGGCAACGCCGCGCTGGAAGAGATCGTCATGGCTCTGAAGGTGCGCGGCGACCGTCTGCCCTACCAGACCGGCATCGACACCACGCACATCACCCGGGCCAGCCGTTACGTCTCGGCCATCACCGGCTTCCCGGTGCAGTACAATAAGGCCATCGTCGGCAAGAACGCCTTCGCGCACGAGAGCGGCATCCACCAGGACGGCATGCTCAAGAACCGCGAGACCTACGAGATCATGACGCCGGAGTCGGTGGGTCAAGCCCCGTCGAGCCTGGTCATGGGCAAGCACTCGGGCAGCCACGCCTTCCGCGCCAAGCTGAAGGATCTGGGCTACGAGCTGGGCGAGAACGCGCTGAAGGAAGCCTTCGGCCGCTTCAAGGACCTGGCCGACCGCAAGAAGCACGTCTACGACGACGACATCATCGCCCTGGTCGACGACGCCCTGGCGCGCGGCTCGGAGAAGATCCGCGTTTCGCACCTGCGCGTGGTGGCCGGCACCGACGGCCAGTCGGCGGAACTGACCCTGGACGTCGACGGCCAATCCAAGACGGCCGAGGCCACGGGCGACGGCCCGGTGGACGCCGTCTTCAACGCCATCCACAAGATCGTGCCCCACGAGGCCGCCCTGCGCCTGTTCCAGGTGCACGCGGTGACCGAGGGCACCGACGCCCAGGCCCAGGTCTCGGTGCGTCTGGAAGAGGATGGCCGCATCGCCACCGGCGCGGCCGCCGACACCGACACGCTCACGGCCTCGGCCAAGGCGTACGTCAACGCGCTGAACAACCTCTTCGCCCGCAAGGAGAAGAGCCGGCCGGAAGCGGCGATCGCCAGCGGCTTCTAGGGACCGAAAACCTCGCCCTTCGACGAGCTCAGGGTGAGGTTTTCGACTGAGCCGCAATAGTCCTCACCCTGAGCCTGTCGAAGGGCGAGGGCGGCTCCTCTGACTATGCCGCTCTACGATTGCTGAACGGCCGCGTTGCCAGGATCTCGGCGCCGAGGTGCGCCTGGGGCTGAACCTCCAGGCCCAGTTCGCGAAGGCTGTCGGCCAAGGCGCGGCGGGGCTGCTCGTCCAGCAGAGCGCTGGCGTCAACGACCAGCGTCCCGCCGGGCCGCAGCATGGTGTAGGTCGCGGCGATGACGGCGCGCGCGTCGTGCAGGGTCGGGCACTCCAGGACCAGCAACACGTCGCTGCGTTCGTCAGCCGCCCCGCAGGTGGCCCGGCGAGCTGCTTCGACGCGCTGATAGCCGCGACGCCATAGCTGGCACATGGCTTCGCCCGCGCCGGGGCCGGCGACGGCCACGAAGCACAGCGGCGTGGCCTCGGCCAGGTCCAGCATGCGGTCCAGGGCGGGATTGATCCCTTCGGTCGGAACGCCCAGCAGGAACTGAGCGGCCTGACGGAGTGGGTGGGGCGACATGGTCGGTAAGCCTTCTTGAAGTCGCCATCGGGCGACGAACGCCGCCTGTCTTGCGCCCGGAGCGCATAAGGGCTCCATGCGAAACCAGAACGTCCGCCTAAGGGCGACGTAAGGATCACCGATGATCTGGATCCCCATCACCGTCGTCGCCACGGTCTTCCAGGTGGCGCGCAACGCCGCCCAGCGCTCGGTCATGGGCGGAGCGGGGCCGTGGGGGGCGACCCTGGTCCGTTTCCTGTTCGGCCTGCCGTTCGCCGCCGTTTTCGCCCTGATCGCCGTGCTGGCGACGCCGGGGCTCGATTTTCACCCGCACGCCAGGTTCTGGGTCGCCTGCGTCGCCGGGGCGGCGTTCCAGATCGGCGCGACGGCGGCGATGCTGACGGCGATGCAGCGCTCTTCGTTCGCCCTGGGCACGGCCCTGCAGCAGAGCGGCCTGCCGTTCGCGCTGATCTTCGGGGCGCTGGTGTTCAAGGACCACGTCGGCCCGGTCGCCTGGACCGGCGGACTGATCGCGACCGGCGGGCTGGCCGCGTTGTCGTGGCCGCGGGGCGAGGTGGTGATCCGCCAGGGCGCGGTGCTGGCCGGACTGACCTCCGGGGCCTTCTTCGCCCTATGCGCAAACTGCTTCCGGCAGGCGGCCCTGGCCCTGGATCCCGTCCATCCGCCGGCCGCCGCCTTCACGACCGTGCTGGTGGTTCAGGCCATCCAGACGGTCGCCCTGACCAGCTATCTCGCTTGGCGCAATCCGGACTCGCTGAGGGCGGTGGTCGCCGCCTGGCGGCAGTCGCTGGGCGCGGGGTTCTGCGGCGCGGCGGCCTCCGGCCTGTGGTTCACGGCCATGGCCTTGTCGCCCGTCGGGCCGGTGAGGGCGGTCGGTGTGGTCGAAATACCGGTCGCCGCCATCGCCGGACGTCGTCTGTTCAAGGAGCGTCTGACTCTGTTCCAGATCGGCGCCTGCGGCATAACGGCGCTCGGGGTCGTCATGGCCGCGCTCGGCTAGATTTCGCCATGTTCGGGTGCTTGGCCAACTTGGCCGCAAAAGCCTTCGAAAACCCCGCTAATAGACCTTGAATTCAACGCTTTCGCAGGGCACACGGGCGGGCGTCGGCGTGCTTTTGGCCGTTCGGACGACGGCGCGGCCAGGGGGCTGCGCTCCCGTCGAGCGGTCAGGCCTGCCAACCGGATCGAAATCCGCCAAATGCGGGAATCATGTTGTCCTCGCATTGAATTGAAGTAGGAGCCTTTTCTTCTCCGTCGACCCCGTCTCAGGGACGGAAAAGGCCTTCTTCTTCCGATCTGACGTCTTATTTCTACCGCCTGTAACGCCCCTCCTACCCCTCAGTCAGGGCTTTCAATGTTTTCTTCCCTCTTCGGCGTGATCTCGAACGACATCGCCATCGACCTCGGTACGGCCAACACCCTCATTTACATGAAGGGCAAGGGGATCGTTCTGAATGAACCGTCGGTGGTCGCCCTGCGCAATGTCGGCGGTCGCAAGATCGTCCACGCCGTGGGCATCGAGGCCAAGCAGATGCTGGGTCGCACCCCGGGCCACATGGAAGCCATCCGCCCGATGCGCGACGGCGTGATCGCCGACTTCGAAGTCGCCGAAGAGATGATCAAGTACTTCATCCGCAAGGTTCACAACCGCAAGGGCTTCGTGAACCCCAAGGTGATCGTGTGCGTGCCGTCGGGCGCCACCGCCGTCGAACGTCGCGCCATCAACGACAGCTGCCTTAACGCTTCGGCCCGCCGCGTGGGCCTGATCGACGAGCCGATGGCCGCCGCGATCGGCGCCGGCCTGCCGATCCACGAGCCGACCGGCTCGATGGTCGTCGACATCGGCGGCGGCACCACCGAGGTGGCCGTGCTGTCGCTGTCGGGCATCGTCTATTCGCGCTCGGTCCGCGTCGGCGGCGACAAGATGGACGAGGCGATCATCAGCTACATGCGCCGCCACCATAACCTGCTGATCGGCGAAACGACCGCCGAGCGCATCAAGAAGGAAATCGGCACCGCTCGCGCGCCGGCCGACGGCGAGGGGCTGTCGATCGACGTCAAGGGCCGCGACCTGATGCAGGGCGTGCCGCGCGAAGTCCGCATCAGCGAGAAGCAGGCCGCCGACGCCCTGGCCGAACCGGTCGGGCAGATCGTCGAAGCCGTGAAGGTGGCCCTGGAAGCCACCCCGCCGGAACTGGCCAGCGACATCGCCGACAAGGGCATCATGCTGACCGGCGGCGGCGCGCTGCTGCGCGGCCTGGACGCCGAAATCCGCGACCACACCGGTCTGCCGGTCACCGTGGCCGATGATCCGCTATCGTGCGTGGCCCTGGGCTGCGGCAAGGTTCTCGAGCATCCGAAGTGGATGAAGGGCGTCCTGGAATCCACGCTGGCCTAAAGCCGGTATTGCTCTAGAGGCGCCTGGGGGGCGTCGGGAGAAAATACGTGCCCTTTCGCGAAGGTCCCCTCGGCGACCTGAAAGTGCCGCTTACCTGGACGGCGGCGGTGGCCCTGATCGTCGCGGCCGTCATCGCTGTCGCCTTCCTGCTGGCCGATCGTCGCGAGACTCTCCAGGAGCAGGCCTATGGCGTCACCCGCCAGACGGTGGACGTCGTCGCCCGGCCGGTCAGCGGCGCCATCGCCGCGCCGGGGCGCTGGACGGGCCTGGGCCTGGACTATGTCCGCAGCTACTTCTTCATCGCCTCGGAGAACCGTCGCCTGAAGACCGAGCTGGCCGAGATGCGCCAATGGCGCGACCGCGCCCTGGACCTTCACGACCAGAACGAGCGCTTCAAGAGCCTGCTGGGCCTGCGCACCGATCCGCCGATCCCGATGGCCTCGGCCCGGGTGGTGGCCGACAGCCGCGGCCCCTTCGCCAATACGCGCCTGGCCGACACCGGCTCGGAACGGGGCGTCGAGGTCGGCAATCCCGTGCTCAACGAGCGCGGTCTGGTCGGTCGCGTGGTCGGCGTCTCGCGCGGCGCCAGCCGGGTGCTACTGCTGACTGACATCGCTTCGCGCACGCCGGTGATGATCGACCGCACGAACGCCCGCGCCATCCTGACCGGCGACGGCGGCCCCAACCCCAAGCTGGAATATCTGCGCGGCGTGGATCCGATCCAGCAGGGCGATCGTGTTGTCACCTCGGGTGACGGCGGCGTGGTGCCGCGCGGCCTGCCGGTGGGCGCGGCCGTGAAGGGCCTAGACGGTCGCTGGCGCGTGGTGCTGTTCGCCGACCAGTCGTCGATCGACTACATCCGCATCCTGCTGTTCAAGGACTTCGCCCAGCTGGCCGACGAGAAGCAGCTGGAAGCCAAGTCCCTGCCGCCGGTGACGACCGAGGATCCGCAGACCTCGATCCTATCCGCGCCGAAACCCGCGACGACCACCGCGAGCCAGCCGGACACGACGCCGGCGCCGTCCGCCGCGGCTCAGCCCAAGCCGGCGGCCCAGAAGCCCGCGACGACCAAGCCTGCCGCGCCCAAGCCCGCCACGACCGCGACGCCCGCGCCGACGGGAACGCCCCGATGAGCATGAGCGGCGGTCGAGCGCTCAATCCCGCCCGTTGGCTGGGCGTGCCGATGCTGCTGTGCATTTTCGCGACGATCCTGTTCGCCGCGCCGATCCGCATCTGGGGCCTGCAACTGCCCGAGCCGGTGTTCGCCATGGTCCCGGCCTTCGCCTGGGCGATGATCCGTCCCTCGATCCTGGCCCCGTTCGCGCTGTTGATCCTGGGCCTTTTCCTGGACATCTTCTGGGGCGGTCCCACGGGCCTGTGGGGTCTGTCGCTGCTGGTCGCCTACGCCATGGTTCTGATCCTGCGCAACGCCATGACCGGCCAGAGCCGGCCGATGATGTGGGCCTGGTTCGCCGGAGTCACGGGCGTCGCCATGATCGCCGGCTTCCTGTTCACCATGCTCGACAGCCTGGCCATGCCCAGCCTGCTGGCCGTTTTCTGGCAGTTCCTGGTCACGGCGCTGCTGTTCCCTTTCGCCCACCGCCTGGTCGATCGCTTCGAGGACGCCGACGTGCGGTTCCGGTGAGACCATGAGCGAACCGTCCATCTTCTTCTTCGAGGTCAATGAGCGTCAGGGGGTCTTCCACCGGCGCGCGTTCCTGTTGGGCGGCCTGACCGGCGGCGGCCTGCTGGCCCTGGGCGGACGGCTGGCGCAGCTGCAACTGGTCGAGGCCCAGCGCTACCAGAAGCTCTCGGCCGGCAACCAGTTCAATTACCGTCTGGTGCCGCCGCCGCGCGGCCTGATCCGCGACCGCAACGGTGTGTCGCTGGCGTCCAATCGACCGAACTTCCGGCTGATCATCAACAAGGACAAGGGCCTCGACGCCGAGGCCGTCATGGACGACCTCTCCAAGCTGGTCCCGATCGACGGTTCGCGTCGCGCCCGTGTTCTCAAGGAGCTGGATCGCGCCCCGCGCAAGGCCCCGGTCGTGGTCATGGAGGACCTCTCCTGGGAGGAGTTCTCACGCGTCAACATCCGCGCTCCGGAACTGCCCAGCGTTACCGCCGACATGGGCGAGGTGCGGGTCTATCCGTTCGGCGGCGCCTTCGCCCACGTGATCGGCTATGTCGCCAAGGTCTCCGACCGCGACCTGGAGGCGGCCAAGGGCGACACGACCCAGGACCAGGAGTTGCTGCACCATCCGGGCTTCCGGATCGGCAAGCAGGGCGTCGAGAAGGCGTTCGACAAAGCCCTGCGCGGCCGCGCCGGCGCCACCAAGACCGAGGTCGACGCCCAAGGTCGCGTCGTGCGCCTGGACCCGGCCGGCGACGTGCCGCCGACCCCGGGCAAGGAAATCCTGCTGACCCTGGACGCCGACATCCAGAACCGCGCCCTCGAGGTGATGGGCGAGGAAAGCGGCGCCATCGTCGTGATGGACGTGCGCAACGGCGACCTGCTGGCCATGGTCTCGGCCCCCAGCTTCGACGCCAACCGTTTCGTCAAGGGCCTGTCGGGCGCCGAGTACAAGGCGCTGGCCGAGTACGAGCGCAAGCCGATGCTCGACAAGTCGCTGACCGGCGTGTTCCCGCCGGGCTCGACCTTCAAGCCGACCGTGGGGCTGGCGGCGCTGACCGCCGGCATCAATCCCGAGGTCCGCGTCAGTTGCGGCGGCAGCTGGTACTACGGCGGCCGCACCTGGCGGTGCTGGGAGCCGCGCGGCCACGGCTCGCAGAACCTGCACGAGGCGATCAAGAACTCCTGCGACATCTATTTCTACCAGACGTCGCTGAAGATCGGTCCCGACGCCATCGCCAATGCCGCGCGGGCCATGGGCTTCGGGCAGATCTACGACATCGGCATTCCCGGCCAGAAAAGGGGCAATGTCCCCGACCCGGCCTGGAAGAAGCGGGCGTTCAAGAAGAATCCAGCCAACCAGACCTGGTTTCCGGGCGAGACTCCCAGCTACGGGATCGGGCAGGGGGCCCTGACGGTCAACGCCCTGCAGCTGGCGGTGATGACCTCGCGCCTGGCCAACGGCAAGAAGGCGCTGGTCCCGCGTCTGATCAAGTCGGTCGGCGGGGTGGAACAGCCCAGCGGCGCCGCCGTGCCCGACCTGCCATTCTCCACCGAGCACCTCAACTATGTCCGCGGCGGCATGGCGGCCGTGGCCAACGACGTGCGCGGCACGGCCTACAAGCAGAGCCAGCTGGGCCTGGGCGACGTGCAGATGGCCGGCAAGACCGGCACCGCCCAGGTTCGCAGCTATGACGGGGTCAAGAACCGCAAGGGCTACGCCACGACCTGGCGGCTGAAGGACCACAATCTGTTCGTCGCCTTCGCCCCCTATGACGACCCGCGCTACGCCGTGGCGGTCATCATCGAGCACGGCGGTCTGGGCGGCGCCACCGCCGGCGCGCCCCGCGCCCGCGAGGTCATGCGCGTGGCCCTGCTGAAGGATCCCGAGATCCGCGCCCGTATCGAGAGCCCCGCGCCGCTGCCCGAGGTCGCCCCGGAAGACGTCATGGAAGGCGTCGCGCCGGACGATCCCGTCGAAGGCGCCGCGCCGCCCGCGCCCGATGTCGGCGCGCCGCCGACCGTTCCGCCGACCACGCCCCAGGGAGGGCAAAGATGACCTTGAGCGGCGGCCTGACCCGGCCCGGCGAACGCGACCGGCCGATCATCAAGTTCATGGAGGTCGACTGGACCTTTTGCCTGGTGCTGGCGATGATCGCCGGCGTCGGCGGCCTGATGCTGTTCTCGATCGCCGGGGCCTCTTGGGAGCCCTGGGCCGACAAGCACCTGCTGCGCTTCGGCGTCTATTTCATCATCATGATCGCCCTGGCCATGTGCGACCTGCGCTGGTGGTTCGCGGCCGCCTATCCGATCTACATCGTCGGCTTGATACTGCTGGTGGCCGTCGATCTGGTCGGCGACATCTCGCTGGGCGCCCAGCGCTGGCTGCAATTGGGTCCGCTCCGCTTCCAGCCGTCCGAGGTGATGAAGATCGGCCTCGTGCTGGCCCTGGCCCGCTACTATCACGGCCTGTCGTCGGACAGCGCCCGGCTGTCCTGGCGCCTGCTGATCCCGGCGGCGATGATCGGCGTGCCGTTCCTGCTGGTCGCCAAGCAGCCCGACCTGGGCACCGCCATCCTGATCGCGGCCACGGGCGGGGCGATCATGATGCTGGCCGGCCTGTCCTGGCGAGTGATCGCGGCCCTGGGCGCGATGGCGGCCGTGGCCATTCCACCGTTCATCATGTTCGGATTGCATGACTACCAGCGCAACCGGATCCTGACCTTCCTGAACCCCGAGCAGGACCCGTCCGGCGACGGCTACCACATCCTGCAGTCCAAGATCGCCCTGGGCTCCGGCGGCCTGCTGGGCAAGGGCTTTGGCCTCGGCTCGCAGAGCCAGTTGAACTTCCTGCCCGAGAAGCAGACCGACTTCATCTTCGCCACCCTGGCCGAGGAGTTCGGCTTCGTCGGCTGCTTTGGCGTGCTGTTCCTGTACGGCGCGGTGATCTTCATGGCCCTGCGGATCGCCTCGATCAGCCACAGCCACTTCGGACGCCTGGCCGCGGCCGGGGTGACGGCGACCTTCTCGCTGTACGTGCTGATCAACGGGGCCATGGTCATGGGTCTGGCCCCCGTCGTCGGCGTGCCGATGCCGATGCTATCCTACGGCGGCACCGTCATGCTGACGGTCATGGTCGGCTTCGGCCTGGTCCAGGCCGTGCGGGTGCACCGCTATACCGAAGTGACCAGCGGCAAGGGCTCGTTGATGTAGGGCTGGCTGGTCTCTAAGAGACCAGCGCCGCCTCGGTTGCCCGGATCAGCCCGTCGATGACGCCCGGCTCGGTCGAGGCGTGGCCGGCGTCCCAGACGATGTCGAAGCGCGCCTCGGGCCAGGCCCTGTGCAGCTTCCAGGCGCTGTCCAGCGGCGTGACGACGTCGAAGCGGCCCTGGACGATCCAACCTGGGATGTGGCGGATCTTGTCTATGTTCTTCAGGATCCAGCCGTCGTGCTCGAAGAAGCCCTTGTGGGTGAAGAAGTGGCACTCGATCCGCGCGAAGGCGATCGCGAAGTCCTCTTCATTGAACTTCGGGGGACGGGCGTCGGGGCCGCGCAGCGAGATGGTGTCGCCCTCCCACTGGCTCCAGGCGGCGGCGGCTTCCAGCTGCACGCGGCGGTCCGGGGCGGTGAGGCGGCGGTGGTACGCGGTCATCAGATCGCCGCGCTCTTCCTCGGGGATCGGGGCCAGGAATCGCTCCCAGGCGTCCGGGAACAGCATCGAGGCGCCGTCCTGGTAGAACCAGCCGAGTTCACGCTCGGTCAGCAGGAAGATGCCGCGCAGGACCAGGCCGTCGACGCGGTCGGGGTGCTTGATGGCGTAGGCCAGGGCGAGGGTCGAACCCCAGGAGCCGCCGAACACGGTCCATTTCTCGACGCCCAGATGCTCGCGCAGGCGCTCGATGTCCTCGATCAGGCTCCAGGTGGTGTTGTCCTCGAGGCTGGCGTTCGGACGCGAGCGGCCGCAGCCGCGCTGGTCGAACAGGGTCATGCGCCACTTGGCCGGGTCGAAGAACCGCCGCATGGTGGGATTGACCGCGCCGCCCGGACCGCCGTGCAGGATCACGCAGGGCTTGCCGCGCGGATTGCCGCATTCCTCGTAGTAGATTTCGTGCGGACCGCCGGTCGGCATCCAGCCGAACGAGAAGGGCTCGACCTCGCGGAAGAGGCCCCGACGGCCAACGGAACTCATGGCGGCGGCGGAAGCGTTACGATCCATGAGACGAACCCTAACGTGTTTTTCCGCCGGCTGTGAACGGAGGAAAGCAAAAGGCCTGCCCGATCGCGGGGATTTTCCTCGCGTCGAAAAAGCAGGGCTTTCGTCGAAGAAACACACGGGTCTGCTTCGGCAGGCTCTTGAGGTTTTCGCCTTTCATCCGGTTCTGTATGCTGCCCGCCATGACTCAGCCCGCGCCTGAAGACTATTCCGACGACGAACTGCTCGCGATGCTGAAGCCCGCGCAACAGGCCGAACTGGATCGGCAGATCGGCGAGATGTTCGGGGCCGAGGGCGTTGATCGCGCCGAGGCGCTGTTCGCCATGGCCAGCGTCTACAGCCTGCGCGCGGGCGAGCGCGACGAGGTCTCGGCCCTGGCCATGCTGCAGCTGGCGGCGGCCATGCGGCGACGGGCCGAGCAGATGATCGCGGCGCGGAACTAGCGGGCCCGAAAACCTCGTCCTTCGACAGGCTCAGGATGAGGCTTTCTACTGAGCCTGCCTTGGTCCTCATCCTGAGCTTGTCGAAGGACGAGGATCACGCACGGCGTTACAGCGGGAAACGCCTATCCACCCAGTCGAGGATCGCGGCGTTGACCTCGGCCGGCTTCTCCTGCTGGGTCCAGTGGCCGCTGCCTTCGATCAGCACCTTCTCCAGGTCCGAGATCTGGTCGCCCATGCGGTCGGCCATGGCTGGCGGCAGCACCACGTCCAGCTCGGCCATGATCATCAGGCAAGGGATGCCGTCGATCCGGCGCGGCAGGGTCTCGGCCTTCTCCCAGTTGCGGGTGAAGTTGCGGTACCAGTTGATGCCGCCGGTAAAGCCGGTGCGCTTGAAGGCGTCGACGAAGAAGGCCAGTTCGTCGGGCTCAAGGAACTGGTTGTCGTCTGTCGCCGGGTCGTAGTGGAGCAGGGCGTCCTGCAGGGCCAGGCTCCGTCGTTCGGCCGGGCGGCCCAGGAACTCGTCCTGCGAACTCTTGGGCTTGCGCATGAAGAAGCGGATCGTCCGCTCCGGATCCGCGCCCAGCCGCGCGTCGGCCTCGCCCGGCTTCTGGAAGTGGACGATGTACATGTCCTCGCCATAGGCGTTGCGGAACATCTCGATCGGATCCAGCGGCAGGCGCGGGGTGAAGGGGGTGTTGAGGCCGATTATCCCGGCCACGCGCTCGGGATGCAGCAATGGCATCTGCCAGACGATGATGCCGCCCCAGTCATGGCCGGCGAAGATCGCCTTCTCCACGCCCAGATGATCCAGCAGCCCGACGAGGTCGCCGGTCAGGTGGTCCATGTCATAGGCTTCGACCGCCTCAGGACCCGGGGTCAGGCCATAGCCGCGCTGGTCGGGGGCGATCACCCAGCGGCCGGCGGCGGCCAGGGCGGCGATCTGGTGGCGCCACGAGAAGGCCAGCTCTGGAAAGCCGTGGCAGAAGACGATGGGGACGCCCTGGCGCGGACCGGCCTCGTAATAGGCCATGCGGATGCCGTTGACGTCAGCGTACTGGGGCTCCGGCAGGCCCGGATTCTTGACCGTCATGACCGCGCGTCCTCCCGCGTTTCTAGGTGATTGCTGATCACCCTGAAGCCCCTCGCGGATCCGGGCAAGCTCCATTTCAGCTTCCCGTTTGTTGTTCCGGGCGGGCCAAAGGGCGTAGAAGGCCCGCCATGACCGAGACTGCTCCGCCGCCCGCCGCCGTTCCGTGGCGTCTTGTCCTGCTTCTCGGCGCGCTGACGGCCTTCGCGCCGATGTCGATCGACATGTACCTGTCCAGCTTGCCCGACATCGGTCGCACCCTGTCGGCGCGGCCGGACCAGACCCAGGCCACGCTGGCGGCCTTCTTCGCGGGCATGGCCATTGGTCAGTTCGTCTATGGCCCCCTGTCGGACCGTCTGGGGCGGCGCGGTCCGCTACTGACAGGGATCGGCGTCTACGTCGTCGCGTCACTGGCCTGCGCCCTGGCGCCCAGCATCCACACCCTGATCGGGGCGCGCTTCGTCCAGGCCCTGGGGGGATGCGCCGGAGCGGTGGTGGCGCGCGCGGTCGTGCGCGATCGCTTCAGTCACACCGACACGGCCCGGGTGCTGTCGCTGATGATGCTGATCATGGGACTGGCGCCGGTCCTGGCGCCGCAACTGGGCGGCGTGATCCAGGCGTTCGCCGGCTGGCGAGTGGTGTTCTGGGTCCAGGTCGGCTTCGGCCTGGCCGTCGGAGCCTGGGTGCTGGCGAGCCTGAAGGAGTCCCGCTCGGCGGAGACCCTGGCCCAGGCGCGGTCTGAGAACCCGCTGAAGGCCTATGTCGCCCTCCTGGGCATGCGCCGGCTGATGGGCTACGCGATCGCCGGGGCGCTGAACGGTGCGGTGTTGTTCACCTATATCTCGGGCGCTCCGGACCTGGTGATGGGGACCTATGGCCACACGCCGCTGGTCTTCAACCTGGTCTTCGCCTTCAACGCCGTCGGCATCATCGGGGCCAGCCAGGTCAACCGCCTGCTGCTGCGCCGCAACCTGCCGGACGAGGTGCTGGGCAAGGCGAGCATCGCCTCGATGGTCGCTGCGCTCCTGTTGACCCTGGCGGCCTGGACCGGCTGGGGCGGCCAGTGGACCGTGCTGCCGCTGCTGTTCGCGGCGCTGTCGATCTATGGCCTGATGGGCGGCAACACCATGGCCGGAGCGCTTAGCGTCGACCCCCGCCGGGCCGGCTCGATCTCGGCGCTGATGGGCTCGACCTCGTTCGGCGCCGGCGCGCTGGCGTCGTGGGCTGGCGGCCTTCTGCATGACGGCACTGCCAAGCCGGTGGCCGCCGTAATGTTCGCCTGCCTGGTTGGCTCGGCCCTGTCGATCTTCTTCCTGGCTCTGCCGGGCGGGGAGCGGCGTCAGGCCTAGGCCTGGGACGGCATGGAGAAGCCGCGCCACGCCATCAGCGCCCACCCGCCCATGAACGACAGTCCGCCGATCGGCGTGATCGCGCCCAGGATCCTCGGCGCGCCCAGGGCCATGGCGTAGAGCGAGCCCGAAAAAACCAACGTCCCGACGAAGAACAGGGCCGTGACCAGGCCCATGCCCTTGGCCCCAGCGCGATGCAGGGCGAAGGCTCCGAACACCGCCAGGGCGTGGACCATCTGGTACTGGGCGCCGGTCTTCAGCCACTCAACGGCCTTCCAGCTCTCGATGCCGTGGGCGGCGAAGGCGCCGAAGGCCACGGACAGCAGGGCGCTCAGCGCCGCCAGGCCGGTCCAGGTCCGGGGAGTCCATCCCTCCATCGGCTTACGCTCCGTCACCGTTGCAATCGTCGAGCGCGACCTTAACGTCGTTCATCTGGACGTAAAGCGAAGCCGGCTCCGTAAGCAGCCAGAGTGTTCGCGCGTCCAGAAGGGAGGACGGCATGGCGCTCACCTGGGGCGACGACTACCCGATCCATCAGACGCCCGAGCCCGTGGCCTATGCCGGGACGGATCGGAACTTCTACGACCGCTATTTCTTCAACGGCTATGCCGCGCAGGGCGACGGGAACGACCTGTTCTTCGCCGCCGCGTTCGGCGTCTATCCGCATCTCAACATCGCCGACGCGGCCTTTTGCGTGATGAAGGACGGCAAGCAGGTCAATCTGCACGCCAGCCGCTGGCTGAAGATGGAGCGGATGGACCTGACGGTCGGACCGATCACCATAGACGTGCTCGAACCGCTGCGGCGCCTGAAGCTGACCGTCACTGCGCCGGAGCAGGGGATCGCCGCCGAGATCGTCTTCGAGGGCCGATCCTTCCCGATCGAGGAGCCGCGCTTTGTGCGCCGCAACGGCCCGCGCACGCTTTTGGACTATACCCGTCTGACCCAGAACGGCCGCTATTCCGGCTGGGTCGAGGTCGACGGCGCGCGGACCAGCGTCGACGGCTTCGTCGGTACGCGCGACCGTTCTTGGGGCGTCCGGCCCGTCGGCGCGCGGGATCCGCAGGAACTGGCGCCGCCAGCCTTGCCGCAGTTCTTCTGGCTCTGGGCGCCGTGCAATTTCGACGAAGGCAGCCTGTTCTTCCACACCAATGATGACGAACTGGGCCGGGCCTGGAACCGTCGCGCGCTCTGGCTGGAAGACGGCGGTCGCGAGAACGATTTTGGCGGCTTCGCCCAGTCGTCCTGCGCCATCGACTGGAAGAGCGGCACGCGCCACGCCGCCGCCGCGACGCTCGACCTGGGCGCCGACGGAACCATGACGATCGAACCCAAGACCGAGTTCTTCATGCTGGGCCTGGGCTATAACCACCCGGTCTGGGGAC
Source organism: Caulobacter sp. FWC2 (assembly GCF_002742625.1). NCBI lineage: Bacteria > Pseudomonadati > Pseudomonadota > Alphaproteobacteria > Caulobacterales > Caulobacteraceae > Caulobacter > Caulobacter sp. FWC2. The sequence continues at coordinate 3,408,634 of NZ_PEBF01000001.1, read as the reverse complement.
ACGGCCTCAACCACGGCGAACTGAAGGTCGAGCGGGAGGACTTTGTCACCGCCGACATGGACCGGAAGATGCCGCATCTGCTGCACGTCCAGGCGCTGAGCGATGTGACCTATGTCGACGGCGCGGGCCGTTCGCGAAAGGGCAGGGGCGTCTTCGAGCAGTTGGCCATCGGTCCGCACGCGACCTCGGGCTTCGCCTCCATCCTGGACATGGCCCCTTGAGCGGCCCCCTCTCGATGAGCTTGGCTGAACGCCTGGAGGCGTATCTCACCCGGACCTGGGGCCAGCCGGTCACGGTCGCCGACCTCTCGCGCATCCCGGGCGGGGCCAGCCGCGAGACCTATCGGTTCGTCGCGAAGGCGGGGGGCGAGGCCAAGGCCCTGATCCTGCGCCGCGACCCGCCCGGCAGCCTGATCGAGACCGACCGCAGCCTCGAATACCTGGCCTTGGAGAGTTTCCACGACCGCGTGCCCGCGCCACGGCCCATCGCCATGGACGCCGAGGGCGCGGAACTGGAGCGGCCGTTCTTCATCATGGAGCGGGTCGAGGGCGGGACGGTGGTCTCGCCGTTCATGGCGATGCCCTATGGCGCCCACGCGCGGACGGTCGGCGAGGCGTTCTTCGACATCCTGGGCCGCATAGCGGGCGCCGATCCCGCCGGCCTGCCGTTGGCCAAGGTCGCCGAGACGCCCGCGCCTGAAGACTGCTGGCGGATCGCCGTCGACCATTGGGCCGCCGTGATCGAGGCCGACGAGCAGCATCCGCAACCGATCGTCCGCGCCGCCATCCGGCTGTTGCGCCGCCGGCCGCCGCCGCCGCCCAGCGCCGTGCGGGTGGTGCATGGCGACTATCGCGGCGGCAACTTCCTGCATGCGCCGGACGGCCGCATCCTGGCGGTGCTGGACTGGGAGATGGTTCATCTGGGCGATCCGCTGGAGGACCTGGCCTGGGCCATAGACCCGCTGTGGAACCCCTTCGATACGACGACCGTCGCCGCCATGATCCCGCGCGACGAAGCCCTGGCCATCTGGTCGAAGGCCAGCGGTCTCACGGTCGATGAGGAGGCCCTGGCCTGGTGGTCGCTTTTCGCCGCCGTGAAGGGCCAGGCGATCTGGACCTCGGCGGCCAAGGAATATCGCGACGGCGGCTTCAAGGAGCCGATCCTGGCGGTGTCGGGCTGGTACACCGCCCGACGGCACGACCAGATCCTGGCCGCCGCGATGCTGCGTCTGGAGGACCTGTCATGACCCCGAGCTTGCCCGATATCCTGGTCGGCAACTTCATGTGCATGGCCGACCCCGGACCGCCCGAACAGCAGGGCGAGTTCCTGGCCGGCAAGGTCGGGCTGGTGGCCCTGCTGTCGCTGCTGGCCGCCCAGGAGGCCGAGCGCGGCGCCGCGGCGCGGGTGGACGAAAACACCCTGATCCGTGCCGCCCTGGCCGAGGCGGCGGCCGACTACGGGCTGGAGGTCGCGGGCCTTCCGTCCACGGACGAGGTCACCATCTCGTCGCTCGACCGCGTCAACGCGGCGGTGCGGACGGCGCTGATCGGCCTGCATGAGGCAGTCGAGGCGCGGAACGACACCGCGCGCCACCACGCGATCCTGCGGCTCTATGTGAAGATGGCCGACCTGCGGCGGCTGGATCTGCCGCCGCTGCCGGCGCGCTGAAGGCGATCCTCGCCGCTATTTGTGCTTTTGGTGCTGAGCCAGCTCTTCCGGCTTGATGTCGAGCGGAGCCGGGGCGGCGGCGTTGTAGGCGGCCGTCTGGTTCAGGTCCATGACCACGCTGCGGTGGCCTTGCCAGATCATGTGGACAGCGACGTAGAGCACGATCGCCAGGCCGATGAAGCCGATCCAGCGGTGCTTGTGCAGCAGGTTGGCGATGGCGCTGGCGGCCAGACCCATCAGGGCGATCGACAGCAGCAGGCCGAAGATCAGGATGCCCGGGTGTTCGCGCGCCGCGCCGGCCACTGCCAGCACATTGTCCAACGACATCGAGACGTCGGCGATCAGCACCTGGATGAAGGCCGCCTTGAACGACTTGGCAGGGCGGGCCCTTGGCTCGGTGCTGTCATCGCCGTCGATCGAGGCCATGGCGTCGGCATTGGCCGCCTGCTCGCGCAGCTCGCGCCACATTTTCCAGCACACCCACAGCAGCAGGAAGCCGCCGGCCAGCAGCAGGCCGATGACGCCCAGCAGCCAAGTGGTGATCAGGGCGAAGCTGATGCGCAGCACGACCGCCGCGCCCAGGCCGTAGAGGATGACTTTCTTGCGATCCTTGGGCGGCAGGCCGCCAGCCGCCAGGCCCACGGCCACGGCGTTGTCGCCGGCCAGCACCAGGTCGATCATCAGCACTTGCAGCAGTGCGGTCAGAGGGCCTTGCAGGCCGCCCAGGTGGGCCGTCAGCGTTTCGAACATGTATCCTCAATGCGGTGAGGCGCGCGGGGATGCAAGGCGCAAAAAGAGCCGGTCCACCGCAAATACGACGACGCCCCGGACCACCGATCCGGGGCGTCGCTTTTTCGTCCGGCTCCGGCCCTAGTGAGCGTGCTCGGGTTCCCGATGAGGAGCCGCCTGATGGGCGTCGTGATGCCCGGCGCCGTGAGCGTCATGACCGGGCGCGGCGTGCCCGTGGTCGTCATGAGGCGCGGCGTGTTCGCCGTGGTGGTCGTCATGGGTCGCGGCCTGCGTGTCGTGGCCGTGATCGTCATGGCTGACTGGGTGGGCCGAGGCGGCCGCGACCATGGGGTTCACGTAACTGACATGCTCGGCCGGCGCGTGCGGCTCAGGATGAGCCTCGGCGTGCAGGTCGTGGCCGTGGCCATCGTGCGCCGCATGGCCATGGTCGTCATGCGCATGAGCGTCAGCATGAGCGTCGTGGCCATGGCTGTCATGCCCCTGGCTGTGACCGTCGTGGCCATGACCGTGGTCGTCATGATGCGAGACCGCCGAAGCGACCGCCGCGCCCGCCACCGCGCCACCGGCCGCGGCCAGGAACGGGTTGACGTGCGAGACGTGGGTCGAGGCCGGGGCGTGCTGCTCCTGCTCGTACTCCATCTCATTGCGGCCGTAGTCGGTCAGGGTGCGGTACTTGCGGTGGCGTTCGGCGCGGCGACGCGCCGCCGAGGCGCTGCGCGAGACGCCGACCAGGATGATCAGCGCCAGCAGCACCAGGGCCACGCCCAGCGCGGTCTTGATCGGCACCGCGCCGAGGCCTGGAAGCGTGACGTTGCCATTCAGGCCGCCCAGGTCGAGCTTGCCCACGCCCTTCTTGGCCTGTTCAGGCAGGGCGGCGACGCGCTTGCTGATTTCGCCCAGCGAGAAGCCTTGCGGGGTCTTGGCGCCGTTCAGCTCGAGGCCGAACTGAGACTTCAGCTGGCCCTTGGCCTCCGGACCCGGTTTGACCTGCCACGCGAAGGTGGTCGGTTCGCCCGGCTTGACGACCGCGGTCTGGCGGCCGTTCGGCGTGACTTCATAGCCGTCGCCCGATAGTTCGGCATAGGCGCTGGTCTTCTTGGCGGCCTTGGTCAGGCCCAGCTTGGCGGCTTCCTGCTTGATCAGGTCGCCCAGCGTGGCCGGCAGCGACAGCGTCACCTGGCCGGGCTGATTCTTGCCCAGGCTTTCGCCGGCGGCCAGGACCGCGCCAGTGGTGGCGGCGGGCGCGACGACGGCCTGCAGTTGCTCAAGCTTGGTCGCGGGCTTCGCGGGAGCGGACGGAACGACCGGCGGCTTGGCGACCACGACGGGCGGCTTGGCCAGCGGCGTGGCGGGCACGACCGGTTTGACGGCCTGAACGGGCGCGGGAGCGGGCGCCACGGTCTTGGGCGTCACCGGCTTGGCGACGACCACGGGCTTGGGCGTTGGCTTCGGCGCGGACTGGACGACCGGCTTCGGCGCGGCGTGAGCGGCCGGGATCGTCGCATGGACGCGATGCGGCTTCTGCTCGTAGCGGCTGGCGCCCTTCGGATTGGCGATCGGGCGCATGGCCGTGACCAGCGTGCCGTCCGGACGGCGCCAGGTCTTCAGATGCGAGTTGCGCGGCGGCGGCGGCAGCGGGCTGGAGCTAACGCCGGCGTCGGCGCGGGCCTGGGCCTGCGTCTGGCTCGGACCTCCCAGCAGACCGTCCTGGGCCTGTTCGGCGCTGGGCGGCGGCGGAGCCCCCATCAGCTCCGGCGTCATGGACGCATCCTGGCGGTCGCTGGCCGGCGGCGGCGTGTTTACCGGATCCCCCGCGCTGCAGCCGGCAAGCGCGAGAACGCCAACCGCCGTTGTGGCCAAGGCGGCCAAGCGTACCTTACGTCCAAACATCGGGTCCCCCGATCCCATGTCTAACTCCTCCGCGAGCAAGCGCTCGCGGACCATTGTTCGCGAGAAGAGCACGTGCTTGCGACGAAATCAAAACGGTTAAGAAGGATTCACGAAACAGTTTCGTCCGGCGCGCGAACTTTCGAGGCTTCGTAGAGCGCGATCGCCGCTGCGGCGGACACGTTCAGGCTCTCGAAGCCGCCCGGCATGGGGATCTTTCCCAAGGCGTCGCAGTGTTCCGCGACAAGACGGCGAACGCCTTCGCCCTCCGAACCCAGAACGAGCACGGTGGGCTGATGGTCGAGGACGGCCTCCAGGCTTTCCTCGGCCTCGCCGGCCAGGGCTACGGCGCGCCAGCCCATGTCGGCCAGTTCCTCGAGGGCGCGGGAAAGATTGACCACGCGCGCGTGCGCGACCTTGTCCACCGCCCCGACGGCGGTCTTGGCCAGCACGCCGGACAGCACCGGGGCGTGGCGGTCCTGCAGGATAACGCCCTTGGCCCCGAAGGCGGCGGCCGACCGGAAGATGGCGCCGATGTTCTGCGGGTCGGTGATCTGGTCCAGCATGACCAGCAGCCCCTTGGCCGGCGAGCCCATCTCGGCGATCGACAGCGATTCGGCCTCGTCGATCTTCAGGGCCAGACCTTGGTGCACGGCGCCCTGCGGCAGGTGCTTGGCGATCTCCTGGCCCTCCATAACCTGCAGGCAGGTCAGCTTCTGCAGATCGGGGCCGAGTCGCTTGGCGCGGTCCGGGGTCGCCAGAAGGCGCTTCGGCGCCGGACGCAGGGGGTTCGAAAGCGCCGCCTCGACGGCATGAGTCCCCCAAATCCAGTCCTTGGCGTCGCCCTGGCCGCGAGAAAACTCGTTTTTATTCCGGGGCTTGGAACGAAAATCGCGTCCGGGTGCAGAAGGACGTTTCCGGTCGTTGCGTTCGGAATGAGAGGACACTATAAGACGCGCTCCGATTTGGGGCCCCAAGGGTTTCTTAGCCGGCCGGCGCTGCTCTTAGCATCGTCCGTCACCGTCGAAAGAAGCTTTTGTTCCAGTTCGAAGTTCAACGGCTTGCTGTTGCGCATCGAACCGGCTAAAGGCCGCCGGCTTCGGAACTCCGTCGCGTGCTTGGGGGAATGTCCCGAGTGGCAAAGGGGGGGGACTGTAAATCCCCTGGCGTACGCCTTCGCAGGTTCGAGTCCTGCTTCCCCCACCATGCACGCGACGAGTTCCGAGACGGGCGCGTCCTGAAGGCAAGATGGGTCCCAGAGCCAGAGACCGGGAGCCGATCGCGACCCCGCTAGCCCACAATAGGGTGATAAGGCGGGTATAGCACAATGGTAGTGCAGCAGCCTTCCAAGCTGAGGATGCGGGTTCGATTCCCGCTACCCGCTCCAGCTCCCCATATGAGTTACCCCAACAACACCCGCCGGCGCGAAGGTAGAGACGATGGCCAAGGAAAAGTTCGAACGCACTAAGCCGCACTGCAACATCGGCACCATCGGTCACGTTGACCATGGCAAGACGACGCTGACGGCGGCGATCACGATCACGCTGGCGAAGTCGGGCGGCGCGACCGCCAAGAACTACGCCGACATCGACGCCGCGCCGGAAGAAAAGGCCCGCGGCATCACGATCAACACGGCTCACGTCGAGTATGAGACGGCCAACCGTCACTATGCTCACGTCGACTGCCCCGGCCACGCCGACTACGTGAAGAACATGATCACGGGCGCCGCCCAGATGGACGGCGCGATCCTGGTCGTGTCGGCCGCCGACGGCCCGATGCCGCAGACCCGCGAGCACATCCTGCTGGCCCGCCAGGTCGGCGTGCCGGCCCTGGTCGTGTTCATGAACAAGGTCGACATGGTCGACGACGAAGAGCTGCTGGAGCTCGTCGAAATGGAAGTGCGCGAGCTGCTGAGCTCGTACCAGTTCCCGGGCGACGACATTCCGATCACCAAGGGTTCGGCCCTGGCCGCCGTGGAAAACCGCGACGCCAAGATCGGCGAAGAGGCGATCCTGGCGCTGATGGCTTCGGTCGACGCCTACATCCCGCAGCCGGAACGCCCCGTTGACCTGCCGTTCCTGATGCCGGTCGAAGACGTGTTCTCGATCTCGGGCCGCGGCACCGTGGTCACGGGCCGTATCGAAAAGGGCATCGTGAAGGTCGGCGAAGAAGTCGAAATCGTCGGCATCCGTCCGGTTCAGAAGACGACCTGCACGGGCGTCGAAATGTTCCGCAAGCTGCTGGACCAGGGTCAAGCCGGCGACAACGTGGGCGTGCTGCTGCGCGGCACCAAGCGTGAAGACGTCGAGCGCGGCCAAGTGCTGTGCAAGCCGGGTTCGATCACCCCGCACACGAAGTTCGTGGCCGAGGCCTACATCCTGAACAAGGAAGAAGGCGGCCGTCACACCCCGTTCTTCACCAACTACCGTCCGCAGTTCTACTTCCGCACGACCGATGTCACCGGCATCATCAAGCTGAAGGAAGGCGTGGAAATGATCATGCCGGGCGACAACGCCGAGCTGGACGTCGAGCTGATCACCCCGATCGCCATGGACCAAGGCCTGCGCTTCGCCATCCGCGAAGGCGGCCGCACGGTCGGTGCCGGCGTGGTTGCGAAGATCGTCGAGTAATCTCGACCTTCTGAGCTTCGGCTGAGAAATGCGAAGGCCCCGGAGAGCAATCTCCGGGGCCTTTTTCTTTGTAAGTGCAAGCTTATTTTCGCTAGCCGCCGAGGTTTGAAAACCTACGGCGCGATACTAGATTTCTTGCTGAATGATTTGAGTGCATCGGCCCCAACAATTGTGCCGAAGACGGTAGAGACCAACGTGCTATCGGTTGGTACTCCCGTAATCCACGCCAGAATATGCATGATGCCAAATGTCATGGCAGGGGCAACGACAGCCAATTTCGCGCCTTCCCCAATATAATGCGCTAGTCTCTGGCGATTGCCTTCGATCGCTTCGACGGCCTGCCGGGTCAGGTTACCGCGGTCGACCGCCGCAATCAGTTCCCCCAACTGCGAGTGCAAGTCGCGAAGACATTGGACAGCATCCGCAGTGATTGGGTCGTTGAAACGCTTCTTTTCGATAATTGACGCTAGCTCGTCGAGTTCGCGTGAGGCGAGTGGTGCGACGCCGCGAACTATCGCGACTTGCTCCCGAAGCGTCCGCCGTCCAGTCCAGGAACTGGCCGCATAGGTATTGTCAGCATCTGTAACTTTCTGTTCCAGACCCCGTACGATCTCGTTGTAGGCGCTTCGCCACTCGTCATCCAAGATATCACCCGCACTGCGATATGCTGGGCTATCTCTGTGCCTCAATAAGGCCTGCAGTAGTTGAGCCTGTTTCCCGCTCGTGAGCGAATGCAGAATTCGCCGCAACCTTTTTGCCTTCGACCCTCCATCTATTGAATATCGTGGTGCAGTGGCGTCGATGCCTATCTCGTGCGCAACGAACTCTTCGAAAGTGCGGTCACTGAAATTCAGAACGTAGCCCCCGCCCATATTCAGGACGTGCTCGACGACCTTCATATCGCTAGGACTGATCAGTGGTTTGGGATCGGGCGTGGCTGCCATGCTTGACTATGACTGAGCTAGTCAGGTGCGCGCAACAGGATGAACGCGGAGCATTTCCCGCCGCCACTCGGGAATAGGCGCTACCGACCGAAGCAAAATCAACACCTTACCCCCGCCACCCACGAGCCCATCCAAAATCGACGCATCACCCTGAAAACCTGGCCGATACTTCTCCTCGCCCCGTCGCGGGGGAGGGCGTTTCAGCCGGCGACAGAATGCGCGGCGGGGGTGATCGAGCGGGAAGCGCTGGTCGTGGCCTTCGGGCCGCCCTCTTGACGGATCTGGACGGGCTCCCTGAAACATCGGGACGAAGATCCTGCGGCGAGGGTCGACCGGCGCGGCAGGCGCGGGCTGAAATCGCCCGCGCGGTCCGGAGGGAACGCATCTCTCTCCGCCCGCCGGGGGCCACTGTCGGAAGCGGGTTAAGACCCCGCGCGCCGAAGGCTCACGACCAACGGTCACGCGGAGCGCTCCGGCCTCGGCCGAAACGATATTTCTCTACCCCATCCTCCGGGCCCTGCCCGGACGCTCCGCCGCCTCCCCAAGCCCGCCGCCCTACGGCTTGTCCGCGACACGCGGCGCTTCCATGTCGCGGCCGCCCTGGTGCAGCACCAGCGCCGTCGCCGGCGCATCGCCGGTCTGCTTGAAGCTCAGCTTGGCGTCGGGGCCAACCGCCGTGAACTCGCCCGGCGCGGTGGCGACGAGGGCGACCGGGCCCTGGCCGGTGGCCTGGGTCACCAGCTTGTCGCCGTCGCGGAACACCTTGAGGATGAAGGTCGGGCTCAGGGCGTAGGACCCGACATATTTGTCCAGGGTCGCGGTCGACAGGGCGACGGCTTTGGGCGCCGCGTAGGTCCCGAAGCACAGGCCCGCCAGGTTGTTGGCCATCGGCGTGGACGGCGCGGCCTGGAAGTTCGACAGCACGATCGTGACCAGGCCGTCCTTCGGATAGCGGTTCATCGCGGTGCTGAAGCCGTTGATGCCGCCGTTGTGCGACACCCGCTCGTGGCCGTCCTGCATGGCGATGCCCCAGCCAAAGCCGTAGTGCTCGAGGTTCTCGGTCCAGGCGGCCTTGCGCGAGGCGTCGCTCAGGATCTTGCCGTCCGTCAGGGCGGTGTTCCAGATCAGCAGATCGTCGACGGTCGAATAGAGCGAGCCGGCCGCATAGGGCAGGGTCATGTCCAGATAGTCGGCGTTGCGCCAGGCGGCCTTGTCGGGCTGGTAACCCGAGGCGCGCTTGGCCAGGATCTCGGCGCTGACGTCATAGCCGGTGTTCTTCATGCCCAGCGGCTGGAAGATGTGCTGGCTCAGATAGTCGGCATAGGTCTGGCCCGAGACCTTCTCGATGACCACGCCCAGCAGGATGTAGCCGGTGTTGTCATAGGCGAACTTGCTGCCTGGCTCGAACTCAAGCGGCTTGTCCTGGGTGAGCTTGACGATCTCCGCCGGCTTCAGCGGCTTCTTGGACGAGCCGTTCTCGAAGAAGCCCGGAATGCCCGTGTAGCTGGGGATGCCCGAGGTGTGGTTCAGCAGATGCTTGATCGTGATCTTCGACCAGGCCGCCGGGGCGTCGGCGTAGAACTTGGAGACCGGGTCGTCGATCGACAGCTTGCCGGCCTCGGCCAGTTGCAGGATAGCGGTGGCGGTGAACTGCTTGGTCAGGGAACCGAGGCGGAACTTGGTGTCGGGCGCATTGGGGATCTCCCATTCGCGGTCGGCCGCGCCGAAGCCTTCGCGCAGCAGCGGCGCGCCGTCCTTGGCCACCAGCACCGAACCCGAGAAGCGGCCGGCCTTGACCTGCTCGTCCACCAGGGCGCGGGCCTGCTTGGCGTAGTCGGCCGGGCAGCTTTGACCAGCGGCCAGGGCTGGGCTGGTGAGCAGCAGGCTGGCCGCGCCGAGCGCCAGGATCTTGAGCTTCATGGAAACGTCCCCTCGATTGAGGGGCGACGATCACCCGTGGCGATCCCGGCCGCAATTTAAGGATGCGTAACCTTGGCGGCTCAGCCCTCGACGAACCTGGGGATCGGTCCGACCTGCGGGGTCTGGTCGGGCAGCTCCACGAATTCCTCGTCAACGAAGCACCAACCCCAGCCTTCCGGTGGGGCGTAGCCCTCGATGATCGGGTGTTTGGTGGCGCGGAAGTGGGCGGTGGCGTGCCTGCTGGGGCTGTCGTCGCAGCAGCCGACATGGCCGCAGGTCCGGCACAGGCGCAGGTGGACCCACCAGCCGCCGGTCTTGAGGCACTCCTCGCAGCCCTTGGCGCTGGGCGTGACGTGATGGATGGTGTCGCCGTGCTTGCAGGTCATGGGCGGAGGTCCTCTCAGGCTTCGGCGAGATAGGCGTGGATGGCGGCGACGGCCTGGGCGCCTTCGCCGATGGCGGCGCCGACCCGCTTGACCGAGCCGGCCCGGACGTCGCCGATCGCGAACACGCCCTTGCGGCTGGTCTGCAGCAGCGGATGGCCGGGCGCGAGATCGGTCCCGGTGCGGACGAAGCCGTGATTGTCCAGCTCGACATGGCAGTGGGTGAGCCAGGCGGTGTTGGGCGCGGCGCCGATGAACAGGAAGAGGTGGCTGACCGCCTGGACGGTCTCGACGCCGTCGCTACCCCGCCAGCGCACGGCCGACAGCTGGTTGGGCTTGCCGTCCTCGGCCTCCAGATCGACGATCGCGCTTTTGACGATGACCTCGATATTGGGCGTGCTCTCGATCCGGTCGATCAGGTAGCGCGACATGGTCGCCGCCAGGCTCTCGCCGCGGACGATCATCCAGACCTTCTTGACCTGGCTGGCGAGATAGACGGCCGCCTGACCCGCGGAGTTGCCGGCCCCGACCAGGGCGACCTCCTGGCCGGCGCACAGCTTGGCCTCCAGCGGCGAGGCCCAGTAATGGACGCAGGCGCCTTCGAAGCGGTCGAGGTTCTCGACCTCCAGCCGGCGATAGCGGGCCCCGCTGGCGATGACGACGGTCTTGGCTTGCGCGGTCTCGCCGCTGGCGAGGGCCAGGCGATAGCGGTGCTGGCCGTCGTCCTCACAGACCAGGGAGGCGACCTCGTCGGGAATGGCCAGCTCGGCCCCGAACTTCTGGGCCTGGCCATAGGCGCGGCCCATAAGGGCCATGCCGGTGATGCCGGTGGGGAAGCCCAGATAGTTCTCGATCCGCGCTGAGGCCCCGGCCTGGCCGCCGAAGGCGCGGGTGTCGAGCACCAGCACCGACAGCCCTTCCGAGGCGGCGTAGACGGCGGTGGCCAGGCCGGCCGGGCCGGCCCCGACGATGGCGACATCATAGAGGCGGTTGGCGTCGATCGGCCCGACGAGGCCGATGCAGCGACCCAACTGGTGATTGGTGGGCTTTCGCAGGATTTCGCCGTTCGGACACAGCACGATCGGCAGCTCGCTGTCGTCGACGTGGAAGCGCTCGATCAGCACCCTGGCGCAGTCCATCTGGTCGGGGTCGAGGTGCTGATAGGGGTGGCCGTTGCGGGCCAGGAAGCCCGACAGGCGGATGACCTCGGCGTCGGCTTCGCGGCCGATGATGATCGGGCCGCCGGCCCCGGTCTCGATCAGGCTGACCCGGCGCAGGATCAGGGCCCGCATGATCTGTTCGCCTAACTCAGCCTCGGCGACCAGCACGGCGCGCAGGCGTTCGGGGGCGATCAGCAGGGCCTCGACCTGGGTGAGCGCCTTGACGTCGACCAGAGACGGACGGCCCGACAGCTGGGCGATCTCGCCGACGAACTGCCCGGCGTCGTGCTCGACGATCGTCTGGTGCTCGTCGTGGGCGTCGCGGCGGCTGATCGCCACCCGGCCGGCCAGGATCACGAACAGGCCGGGCGAGGCGACGCCGGCCGTGGCCAGGGCCGACCCGGCCTCGGCGTGGATCACCTGGCCAAAGCGGCGCAGCCGCTCGATCTCGGCCGCCTCCAGCCGAGGGAACATCTGCGCGCGTCGCGTCTCGAGGGTCGTGCCAGCCATGGGGGGAGATTGCGTCAGGAACGGCCTGCGGTCATCCGCCGAACGATGACGAATTTGAACATTCGTGCCGTCACCTCATCCTATCGGATGGTTTTCTTCCCCCGGCGTCGGGCCTAGGGTCGAGACATGTCGCGTTCGTCCGCCACCCCACGTCCCGCTTTGCAATGGCGCGCCGGGACTCCCGTCCAGGCCCTTGAGCGGCCGTTGCCGCGCGAGACCGCCGTGGGCCTCTCGTTCGCCGGCCGCCCGCACACGGTGCTGATGGCCACGCCGCAGGACGTCGAGGACCTGGCCCTGGGCTTTGTGATCACCGAAGGCATCGCCAGCGCCGCCGACGTGCTGGACATCGTCCGCAAAGATGAGGCGCTGGGTATCCTGGTTGATATCCGCCTGGCGCCCGGCGCCCTGGCCAGAAAGGCCCGGCCGCGCAACCTGGAAGGCCGCTCCAGTTGCGGGCTTTGCGGCGTGCAGCGCCTGGCGGACGCGGTGCGGCCGCTGCCGGTTCTGGGCGAGGGCGGGCGGATCGAACACGCCGCCATCCCCCGCGCCCTGGCGGCGCTGGAGGCGGAACAGGCCCTGGGTCGGCTGACCCGCGCCACCCACGCGGCGGCGTTCTTCAATAAAGACGGCGGCCTGGTCGCGGTCCGCGAGGATGTCGGCCGGCACAACGCCCTCGACAAGCTGGCCGGCCTGATGGCCCGCGAGGCGATCGACGCGGCGGACGGCTTCGTCGTCGCCACCAGCCGCGCCTCGTTCGAGATGGTCGAGAAGACCGCCCGCATGGGCTGTCCGATCCTGGTCGCGGTCTCGGCCCCGACCGAGCTGGCGGTGGTCAAGGCGCAGGAGGCCAACCTGACGCTGGTCGCCCTGGCCCGCGCCGACGGCCACGCGGTGTTCGCCGGCGGCGAGCGTCTTATAGAGTCAGAGTTGGAGCCGGTCTGATGGCGGACGACAAGGTTGCTTCAGGCAAGGTCGAGGGCGTTCGCCCCTACACCCATCCCGCCGGCGGCTGGGACGCGCTGAAGGCCGTGGCCGGCGCGCTGGTCGACCAAGAGACGGTGGTCGAGGGCGGCAAGACCCTGATGCGGGCCAACCAGCCGGAGGGCTTCGACTGCCCTGGCTGCGCCTGGCCCGACCCGAAGCACACCAGCTCGTTCGAGTTCTGCGAGAACGGCGCCAAGGCCGTGGCCTGGGAGGCGACGACCAAGCGCGCGACGCCCGAAGTCTTCGCCCAGCACACGGTCAGCGAGCTGCTGACCTGGAGCGACCACGCCATCGAGGACCTGGGCCGGCTGACCCAGCCCATGGCCTACGACCCGGCTGACGACCATTATAAAGTGATCCCGTGGGACGAGGCCTTCGCCCGCGCCGGCGCCGCGCTTAAGGCCCTGGCCCATCCGGACGAGGCGGAGTTCTACGCCTCGGGACGGGCCAGTAACGAGGCGGCGTTCCTGTACCAGCTGCTGGGCCGCCGGTTCGGGACCAACAATTTCCCGGACTGCTCGAACATGTGCCACGAGCCGACCAGCGTCGGCCTGCCGGACTCGATCGGCCTGGGCAAGGGTTCGGTGACCCTGGAGGACTTCGACCACGCCGACCTGATCCTGTGCTTCGGGCACAATCCCGGCACCAACCATCCTCGGATGATGACCTCGCTGCGCGACGCCAGCCGGCGCGGCGCCACGATCCTGGCCTTCAATCCGCTGAAAGAGCGGGCGCTGGAGAAGTTCGCCGCGCCGCAGGATCCGGTCGAGATGGCGACCCTGAGCTCGACCCCGATCGCCTCGGCCTATTTCCAGCTGAAGATCGGCGGCGACGCGGCCTTCGTGCAGGGCATGATGAAGGCTGTTCTGGCCCTGGAGGCCCGCGACGGCGGCGTCCTGGATCGCGCCTTCATCGAGGAGCACACCGCCGGCTTCGAGATCCTGGCCGCCCAGCTCGAGGCCATCGACTGGGCCGATATCGAGGCCGGCAGCGGCATGTCGCGCGAACGGATCGAGGAGGCGGCGGTTGTCTACGCCAAGGCCAAGGCGACCATCCTCTGCTACGGCATGGGCCTGACCCAGCACCGCGACAGCTCCGGCACGGTGCAGCAACTGGTCAACCTGCTGCTGCTGAAGGGCAATATCGGTCGGGCAGGGGCGGGGATCTGCCCGCTGCGCGGCCACTCCAACGTCCAGGGCAACCGCACGGTCGGCATCTGGGAGAAGCCGTCCAAGGCGCTGTCCGACGCGATCCAGACAGTCTTCGGCTTCGAGCCGCCGCGCGAGCACGGCCACACGGTGGTCGAGACAATCGAGGCGATGGAAGCCGGCCGGTCCAAGGTATTTCTGGGCCTGGGCGGCAATTTCGCCGTGGCCGCGCCCGACCCGGTGCGGACCTTCGCGGCCATGCGCAAGCTGGACATGGCCGTCCATATCGCCACCAAGCCCAACCGCACGCACCTGCTGATCGGCAAGGACGCGATCCTGCTGCCGTGCCTGGGCCGCACCGAGATGGACGTCCGCGCCGGCGTGCGCCAGTCGGTGACGGTCGAGGACTCTATGTCGATGGTCCACGCCTCGCGCGGGCTCAATCCGCCGGCGTCCGAGCACCTGATGTCCGAGCCGGCCATTGTGTCGGGGATCGCCCACGCGACTTTCGGCGAGGATCCGCATGTCGACTGGCTGGCCCTGGCCGACGACTACGATGCGGTTCGCGACCTGATCGCCCGGGTCTTCCCAGGCTTCGAAGACTATAATGACAGGGTCCGGGTTCCGGGCGGTTTCCGCCTGCCAGTCGGGCCGACGGAGCGGATCTGGAAGACCGCCAGCGGCAAGGCCAACTTCCTACCGTTCGATCCCAAGGGCGGCGATCCGCGCCAGGGCGATCCAGACGTGATGATCCTGACCACTCTGCGCAGCCACGACCAGTACAACACCACGATCTATGGACTGAACGACCGCTATCGCGGGGTGTTCGGCCGCCGCGACGTGATCTTCGCCAATCCCGACGACATGGCGCGGCTGGGCTTGGCGCAGGGCGATCTCGTCGACCTCGGCGCGGCGTTCGACGAGACCGGCGAGCGGGTCGTCCGGGCCTTCACCGTGGTGGCGCGCGACATCCCGCCGGGCTGCCTGGCCGCCTACTATCCCGAGACCAATGTCGTGGTGTCGCTGGACGATCACGACCAACGCTCGGGCACGCCGGCCTACAAGTCAGCGCCGGTGCGGCTTCGCAAGCACCAGGCGGCGTGGGCCAGATGAGGACGCATCGAGGGTCGACTAGGCGACCCGCGTTCCATGACATCGCGGTCATGACCTCGAATTAAGTCGAAACCTTGTCGGGCGACCGCTAGCTTCCCCTCATCGAATTACACGCAATCGAGGGGAGAACATCGATGCGCGCTCTGACCACCCTGGCCGTTCTGGCCGCCGCCGTCACCGCCGCGGGCGCCGTCCAGGCCGCCCCGTCCGTGAAGATCAAGGACGCCGTCGCTCGCGTGGTGGTCATCCCCGAGAACCGCTCGGACGTGAAGGTCGAGTTCATCACCACCAACGCCAGCCTGCCGCTGAGCGTACGCCAGAACGGCGACGAGGTGATCGTCGACGGCGACCTGCGCATGAACCGGATCAACAGCTGCAACAGCCGCAACGGCAAGACCTGGGTGAAGGTCCGCGGCGTCGGTGAGGTGTCCTACGACAACTTCCCGCAGATCGCCGTGCGCGTGCCGATGAACGTCAAGGTCCAGGCCGGCGGCGCGGTGTTCGGTGACATCGGTCGCTCCGACAGCGTCAACCTGGCCAATGCCGGTTGCGGCGACTGGACCGTGGCCAACACCCGGGGCGAACTGGAGATCAGCCAGGCGGGCTCGGGCGACACCAAGGCCGGCTCCGCCGCGTCGGTCGAGATCAGCATCGCCGGTTCGGGCGATGTGACGACCCAGGCGGTCTCCGGCGACATGGAAGCCAACATCGCCGGCTCGGGTGACATCAAGGTGGCCAGCATCGCCGGCAAGCTGGAAGGCAATATCGCCGGTTCGGGCAACATCACCGTCCTGGGCGGCCGCAGCCGGATGGTCGAAGTCAATGTGATGGGCTCGGGCGACGTGGCCTTCAACGGCGAAGCCGATGAGGTCGACGTTTCGGTCGCCGGCTCGGGCGACATCCGTATCGCAAAGGTCAACGGCCCGGTCCGGAAGCACGTCGCCGGTTCGGGCGATGTGATCATCGGCGGCCGCTAAGCGCGCCAGCCTATCTATATATAGAGCGAAGGCCCCGGGATTGCTCCCGGGGCCTTCTTCATGTCCGGACGGACGGGTCCGCTTAGCGGACGCCGAAACCGAACAGGTCGCTGGCGGTGGCCAGATCGGCGCCGGCGCGATCGCGGTCCTTCAGGCTGCCGCCGAACGTGTAGCGGAAGCCGACCTTCACGGCGTCCGAGTTCAGCTTGGCCAGGTCCTTCGACTCGGCGTGGGTGTACTTGGCGAAGGTCGACCAGCCGGTGTTGGCGAACTTGTATTCGCCGCCGGCGTTCACGTCCCACAGGTCGGCATTGACGTTGGTGTCGATGCGCGACCAGCCGGCGCCGGCGTTCAGGCGGAAGTTGTCCGACACGAAGTAACGGGCTTCGCCGCGCACGGTGTAGAGGTCGGCGTCCAGGTCGTTCGACTGGCCGTAGGCGACCAGGCCCGTCAGGGTGACGTTATCCAGGTACTTCTGGGCTTCGGCGCCGACGGCCCACAGGGTGTCGTTCGACGGACGCGACAGGACGGTGAAGCCGCCGACGCGCACGGTGTCGCCCAGCTTGGTGGTCAGGTGGACGGCGCCCGAGGCGACGGTTTCGTCCGACAGGTCATTGTCCGAGATCGAGACGTCGCCGTTGGCGGTCACGGTCCAGGCGCCTTGCAGCGGGATGGCGACCGAGCCGTCGATGACGGCCGAGGTGCCGTGGTCGCCGCCAGCGCGGGTGTTGACGTCGGCGTAGTTCACGGCGGCGCCGACCGAACCGATGTTGCCATTGGTGCTTTGGGCAAAGGCCGGGGCCGAGACGGCGGCGGCGATCAGGGCGGCGGTGGCGAAGAGCTTCGTATTCATAATGGGGTATCCCCTTACACAAGAGTGGCTCACCGGCTGGCTGGACGGTCGTTGTTGGGGGGAGGGGCCGCCCAGTCCGTCGGTGAGGGGCGGCATCTATGGAGGTTCGACCTGGGCCTCAAGACCGCCGGCGACGCTTCGGGGACGATTTATACAAATTTGTGACACTTGCGCGGGCGAGAATTTCAACTACGCGCAAGCGGGCGCACGTTCTTGCTAGTCATTGAGCGGAATAGGTTAAAAGCCGACCGGCGTTATGTTTTTGAGGGGCTTGCGCGGCGGGGGCAGGGCGCCTATTCAGAACCGGCCCGACGAGTCGCGTTCCACAAAGTCGCGACAAGCTGGGCACAGCGCTTGACGAAACCGATTCTGGAACGTACAAGCGCGCCTCTGTTGGACCGGCTGTGAGCTCTCGGGCTCAAACGCGGTTCGCGAGACGCCCGGACATAGCGCCACAAACCTTCTTCGGAAGGGGCGCAATATCTGGACAACCACCCCGGCGGGCAACCGCAGGGGTATTTTGTTTTGCGGACGCTGCGTACGAGCTCTCTCGGGAGTTCGAGTTGGTCTTTGAAATGGTTCGAGACGCGGGCGCAGCCCACTAGGAAACCGAGCGATATGGATCGTCAGAACATCCGCATCCGGCTCAAGGCCTTCGATCACCGCGTGTTGGATCATTCCACGCGCGAGATCGTCAATACGGCCAAGCGCACGGGTGCGACGGTACGGGGACCGATCCCCCTGCCCACGCTTATCGAGAAATTCACCGTCAACCGTTCGCCGCACGTCGACAAGAAGTCGCGCGAGCAGTTCGAGATCCGTACGCACAAGCGCGTTCTCGACATCGTTGACCCGACTCCGCAGACCGTGGACGCGCTGATGAAGCTCGACCTGTCGGCCGGCGTTGACGTCGAAATCAAGCTGTAAGGAGGGCCGATCCATGACTCTCCCCACCCAACGCACCGGCATCCTCGCCAAGAAGCTCGGCATGACCCGCTTCTTCGATGAAGCTGGTCAGCACGTGCCGGTCACCGTCCTGTCGCTCGACGGTTGCCAGGTCACCGCTCAGCGCACCGTTGAGAAGGATGGCTACACCGCCCTCCAGCTCGGCGCTGGCGCCAAGAAGGCCAAGAACACCCCGAACGCCATGCGTGGCCACTTCGCGAAGGCGGCCGTTGAGCCGAAGCGCGTCGTCGCCGAGTTCCGCGTCGAAGAGAACGCTCTGATCGAAGTTGGCGCCGAACTGACGGCCGACCACTTCGTCGCCGGCCAGAAGGTCGACATCCAGGGCGTGACCGTCGGTAAGGGCTTCGCCGGCGCCATGAAGCGCTGGAACTTCGGTGGTCTCCGCGCCACCCACGGTGTTTCGGTCTCGCACCGCTCGCACGGTTCGACCGGTAACCGCCAGGACCCGGGTCGTACGTTCCCGGGCAAGAAGATGGCTGGTCACCTCGGTCAAGAAACCGTCACCACGCTGAACGTCACCGTTTGGAAGGTGGACGTTGAGCGCGGCCTGATCCTGATCAAGGGCGCCGTCCCGGGTCACGAAGGCAGCTACGTGAAGGTTCGCGACGCCGTGAAGAAGGCTCTCCCCGCCGACGCTCCGCGTCCGGGCGCCTTCCGCAAGGCTGGCGAAGCTGCTCCCGTGGCCGCTGAAACCCCCGCTGAAGAGGCCCCCGCGGCAACGACCGAAGAGGGCGAAGGCTAATGAAACTCGACGTCATCAAGCTTGACGGCGCGAAGGCCGGTTCTGTGGATCTCGACGACGCCATCTTCGGCATCGACGAAATCCGCGGCGACATCCTTCAGCGCGTCGTGACCTGGCAGCTGGCCAAGCGCCGCTCGGGCAACCACAAGATTCAAGTTCGTAACGAGGTCTCTCGTACGAGCAAGAAGATGTACAAGCAAAAGGGCACCGGCGGCGCTCGTCACGGCTCGCGCCGTGCGGCTCAGTTCGTCGGCGGCGCCAAGGCCCACGGCCCTGTCGTCCGCAGCCACGCTTTCGACCTGCCGAAGAAGATCCGGGCCCTGGCTCTGCGCCACGCCCTGTCGTCGAAGGCCAAGTCGGGTGCGCTGGTCGTGCTGGACAGCGTTGTTCTGACCGAAGCGAAGACGGCCGCCCTGCGCGCCACCTTCGACAAGATCGGCCTGAAGAACGCCCTGGTCATCGCCGGTCCGGAAGTGGATGCGAACTTCAAGCTCGCCGCCCGCAACATCCCGAACGTGGATGTCCTGCCGAACGCCGGCCTGAACGTCTACGACGTGCTGCGTCGCCAGACCCTCGTCCTGACCAAGGACGCGGTCGAAGCGATCTCGGCTCGTTTCGCTGAGAAGGAAGCCGCCTAATGGCCGCCACCGCTCGCCACTACGACACGATCCTGTCGCCGGTTATCACCGAAAAGACGACCCTGCTCTCGGAGCAGAACAAGGTTGTCTTCAAGGTGGCCAACGACGCGACCAAGGACGAAATCGCCGCCGCCGTTGAAGAGCTGTTCAAGGTCAAGGTCACGAAGGTCAACACCATCGTGACCAAGGGCAAGACCAAGCGCTTCCGTGGCATCGTCGGGCGTCGCAACGACGTCAAAAAAGCGATCGTGACCCTGGCCGACGGCCAGTCGATCGACATCACGACGGGGCTCTAATCAGATGGCCTTGAAGCATTTCAACCCGACCAGCCCCGGCCAGCGCGGCCTGGTGCTGATCGACCGCAGCGAACTTCACAAGGGCAAGCCCGAGAAGAAGCTCGTTGAAGGCCTGACCAAGTCGGGCGGTCGCGGCGGCAACGGCCGTATCGCGGTCCGTTTCCGCGGCGGCGGCGCCAAGCGCCTGTACCGTCTGGTCGACTTCAAGCGTCGTAAGCAAGGCACGGCCTCGGTCGTTCGTCTTGAGTACGATCCGAACCGCACCGCCTTCATCGCCCTGATCAAGTATCAAGCCGATGGCGAGCTGTCGTACATCCTGGCCCCGCAACGCCTGAAGGTTGGTGACGAAGTCGTCACCGGCGAGAAGGTCGACGTGAAGCCGGGCAACGCCTCGCCGCTGCGCACGCTGCCGATCGGTACGATCATCCACAACATCGAGCTGAAGCCCGCCAAGGGTGGTCAGATCGCCCGTTCGGCTGGCGCTTACGCCCAGCTGGTTGGCCGTGACGCCGGCTACGCCCAGATCCGCCTGAACTCGGGCGAACTGCGCATGGTGCTCGATACGTGCATGGCCACCGTCGGCGCCGTTTCTAACCCCGACCACATGAACCAGAACCTCGGCAAAGCCGGTCGTTCTCGTCACATGGGCCGTCGCCCGCACGTCCGCGGTGTCGCCATGAACCCGGTCGACCACCCCCACGGTGGTGGTGAAGGTCGCACCTCGGGCGGCCGCCACCCGGTGACCCCGGCTGGTAAGCCGACCAAGGGCGCCAAGACCCGCGTCAACAAGGCCACGGACAAGTTCATCATCCGTTCGCGCCACAAAGCGAAGAAGGGCCGCTAAGCCATGACCCGCTCCGTCTGGAAAGGCCCGTTTGTCGACGGGTACCTCCTGAAGAAGGCCGACGCCGCTCTGTCGTCGGGCCGCAAGGACGTCATCAAGACCTGGTCGCGTCGTTCGACCATCATGCCGCAGTTCGTCGGCCTGGTGTTCGGCGTGCACAACGGCCAGAAGCACGTCCCCGTCTCCGTGTCGGAAGACATGGTCGGTATGAAGTTCGGCGAGTTCGCTCCGACCCGTAACTTCCCCGGCCACGCCGCCGACAAGAAGGCGAAGAGGAAGTAGGCCATGAGCCAAGCTAAACAACCTCGCCGCCTGCCGGCCAACGAAGCGATGTGTAAGGTTCGCACCTTGCGCACCAGCGCTCGCAAGCTGAACCTGGTCGCTCAGTCCATCCGTGGTCTGAACGTCCAGCGCGCTCTCAACGAGCTCGAGTTCAGCCACAAGCGCATCGCCCAGGACGTCCGCAAGGCGCTGTACTCGGCAATTTCGAACGCCGAGAACAACCACAACCTCGACATCGACTCCCTGGTCGTCGCCGAGGCCTATGTGGGCAAGAACCTGATCATGAAGCGTTTCTCGCCCCGCGCCCGCGGTCGCGCGACGCGCGTCGAGAAGCCGTTCTCCGAGATCACGATCGTGGTCCGCGAACTGGGTGAGGCCGCCTAATGGGTCAGAAAGTCAATCCGGTCGGGCTGCGGCTCGGCGTAAACCGCACCTGGGACAGCCGTTGGTTCGCCGACGGCGCCCAGTACGGCAAGATGCTTCACCAGGATCTCGCGATCCGCGCCAACCTGAAGAAGCGCCTGTACCAAGCTGGTGTCTCGCGCATCATCATCGAGCGCCCGCACAAGAAGTGCCGCATCACGATCTATGCCGCTCGTCCGGGCGTCATCATCGGCAAGAAGGGCGCTGACATCGACAAGCTCCGCAAGGACCTGTCGATCCAGACCGAGGGCGAAGTCCACCTGAACATCGTCGAGATCCGCAAGCCGGAAACCGACGCTCAACTGGTGGCCGAGTCGATTGCTCAACAACTCGAGCGTCGTATCGCTTTCCGTCGCGCCATGAAGCGTTCGATCCAGTCGGCCGTGCGTCTCGGCGCCAAGGGCATCCGGATCAACGTCTCGGGTCGCCTCGGCGGTGCGGAAATCGCTCGTATGGAATGGTACCGCGAAGGTCGCGTGCCGCTTCACACGCTGCGCGCCGACATCGACTTCGGGTTCGCCCAAGCCAAGACGACCTATGGCATCATCGGCGTGAAGACCTGGATCTTCAAGGGCGAGGTGCTGGAGCACGATCCGATGGCGCTCGACAAGCGTCTCGCCACTGAGTCCGGCCCGGCCGGCGAAGGTGGTGGGCGTGAGCGCGGCGATCGTCCCGACCGGGGCGACCGCAACCGTCGCGATCGCGGTTAAGGATTAGATCGCTATGCTGTCTCCGAAAAAGACCAAATTCCGCAAGCAGTTCAAGGGCCGCATCCACGGCACTTCGAAGGGCGGCACCATGCTGAACTTCGGTTCGTACGGCCTGAAGGCCGTCGAGCCGGAGCGCATCACGGCCCGTCAAATCGAAGCCGCCCGTCGCGCCATCACCCGCCAGATGAAGCGTCAAGGCCGCGTCTGGATCCGTATCTTCCCCGACGTGCCGGTCACCGGCAAGCCGGCCGAAGTCCGGATGGGTAAGGGTAAGGGCGCCGTGGATTACTGGGCCGCTCGCGTGGCTCCGGGCCGCATCATGTTCGAAATCGACGGCGTGCCGGACGATATCGCGCGTGAAGCTCTCCGCCTGGGCGCCGCCAAGCTGCCGATCCGCACTCGTGTTGTCACCCGCATTGATGCGGGCGTGGCCCAGGAGGCTTGATGCTCATGAAGATCGCTGACATCCGGGGCCTGACCCCCGACCAGCTGGCCGACACCCTGATCAGCCTGAAGAAAGAGCAGTTCAACCTGCGCTTCCAGGCCGCGACGGGCCAGGTCGAGAAGACCCACCGCGTCAACGAGATCCGCAAGGATATCGCGCGGATCAAGACCGTGCTGCGCGCCAAGGCCGCGGCTTAAGGAGAACGATATGCCCAAGCGTATCCTCGAAGGGGTGGTCGTCTCCGATAAGGGCGACAAGACCGTGGTGGTGAAGGTCGAACGGACCATCGTTCACCCGGTTCTTAAGAAGATCGTGCGTCAGTCCAAAAAGTACCACGCGCACGACGAATCCAACGCGTACAAGGCCGGCGAAGCTATTCGCATTGTCGAGTGCGCTCCGAAGTCCAAGCTGAAGACCTGGGAAGTGCTTCCCAAGGCTTCGGCTTAATCTGGAAGGTTTAGACCATGATCCAGATGCAAACTAACCTGGAAGTCGCTGACAATTCTGGCGCTCGCCGGGTCATGTGCATCAAGGTGTTGGGCGGCGCAGGCCGTCGCTACGCCAGCGTGGGCGACGTCATCGTCGTCTCCGTGAAGGAAGCCATCCCGCGTGGCCGCGTGAAGAAGGGTGACGTGCTTCGCGCCGTCGTCGTTCGGGTGAATCAAAATCTGAAGCGCAAGGATGGCTCTGTCATCCGCTTCGATAAGAACGCCGCGGTCATCGTGAACAAGTCGAGCGAGCCGGTCGGCACGCGGATCTTCGGCCCGGTTCCTCGTGAACTGCGCGCCAAGAACCACATGAAGATCATCTCCCTCGCTCCGGAGGTGCTGTAATGGCCGCTAAGATCAAGAAGGGCGACCGCGTCGTCGTTCTGGCTGGCAAGGACAAGGGCAAGCAAGGCGCTGTGACCCAAGTCCTGCCGAAGGACAACCGCGTTGTCGTGGAAGGCGTGAACATGGTTTCGCGTCACACCAAGGCGACCCAAGCCGATCCGCAAGGCGGCATCAAGCAAAAGGAAGCCGCGCTGCACGTCTCGAACGTCGCCATCGTGGACTCCAACGGCAAGCCCACCCGCGTCGGCTTCAAGATCGAAGGCGACAAGAAGGTGCGCGTCGCCAAGACGACGGGCGAGGTGATCAATGGTTGATCAAGCTTACGAGCCCCGGCTGAAGTCCGAATATCGCGAGCGCATCCGCGCCGCGATGAAGGAGCAGTTCGGTTACACCAACGAGATGCAGATCCCCAAGCTGGACAAGATCGTCCTGAACATGGGTATCGGTGAGGCCGTGGCCGACTCCAAGAAGGCTCAGGTCGCTCTGAAGGACCTGCAGGCGATCGCCGGCCAAAAGCCCGTCGCCACCAAGGCCCGCAAGTCCATCGCCGGCTTCAAGCTGCGCGAAGGCATGGTGGTCGGTGGTAAGGTCACCCTGCGCAAGGACCGGATGTACGAGTTCCTTGACCGCCTGGTCACGATCGCGCTGCCGCGCGTGAAGGACTTCCGTGGTCTGAACGGCAAGAGCTTCGACGGCCGTGGCAACTACGCCATGGGCCTGAAGGAGCACCTGGTGTTCCCGGAAATCAACTATGACCAGATCGAACAGATCTGGGGCATGGACATCATCGTCTGCACCACTGCGAAGACCGACCAGGAAGCCAAGGCTCTCCTGAAGGAATTCCAGTTCCCGTTCACGAATTAAGAGCGGGCAGGGAAAAGCACCATGGCAAAGAAAAGCGCCGTCAACCGCAATGAAGCGGTCAAGGCCCTCGTCAAGAAGTTCGCCGACAAGCGCGCCGCCCTCAAGGCGACCGCCAACGACGAAAGCCTGCCGCTCGAGGAACGCTTCGAGGCTCGCCTCAAGCTCGCCAAGCTGCCCCGCAGCAGCTCGGCGATCCGCATCCGCAACCGCTGCGAAGTCACGGGCCGTCCGCGCGCCTACTACCGCAAGCTGAAGATGAGCCGTATCGCGCTCCGCGAACTGGGTTCGCAGGGTCAGATCCCCGGCCTCGTCAAGTCGAGCTGGTAAGGACGATCAGATGTCGATGAACGATCCCCTGAGCGACCTGATCGCTCGCATCAAGAACGCCGCCACGCGCAAGCGCAACAAGGTCTCGACGCCGGCTTCCAAGCTGCGCGCTCGCGTCCTCGACGTGCTGGCCGATGAAGGCTACATCCGTGGCTACTCGCTGATAGAGAAGCCCGGCGCGTTCCCCGAATTCGAGATCGAGCTCAAGTACTTTGACGGTGAGCCCGTGATCGCCGAAATCAGCCGCGTGTCCAAGCCTGGTCGCCGCGTCTACTCGTCGATCAAGGACCTGAAGCCGATCAAGAACGGCCTGGGCATCTCGATCCTTTCGACGCCGAAGGGCGTCATGTCGGACACCGCTGCACGCGACGCTAACGTCGGCGGCGAAGTCCTCTGCCGCGTCTACTAGGCGCGGGAGGGAAAGAGCATGTCACGTATCGGTAAGAAAGCCGTCGCAATCCCCTCGGGCGTCACACTGACGCTCGACGGTCAGACGGTCACGGTAAAGGGCCCCAAGGGTCAGCTGTCGTGGACGATCGCCGACGAAGTCGAAGTCAAGCAAGAGGGCGCTGAGCTCCTTCTGACTCCGCGCGTCGACACGAAGCGCGCCAAGGGCATGTGGGGTCTGTCCCGCACGCTGGTGGCCAACATGGTGCAGGGTGTCACCGCCGGGTTCGAGGAAAGCCTCGAACTGGTCGGCGTTGGTTACCGCGCGGCCATGAAGGGCACCGCCCTGAGCCTCCAGCTCGGTTTCAGCCACGACGTGGACGTTGAGGCTCCGGCCGGCGTCACCTTCGCTGTGCCGAAGCAGACCGAAATCAAGATCGCCGGCATCGATAAGCAGGCGGTCGGCGAGATTGCCGCGAAGATCCGCCGCATTCGTCCGCCTGAGCCGTACAAGGGCAAGGGCGTTCGTTATGCTGGCGAGAAGGTTCGCCGCAAGGAAGGCAAGAAGAAGTAAGCCATGGCGCTCTCTCCTCGTGAATCGGCGGCCAAGCGCGCTCAGCGCGTTCGCACCCGCCTCAAGAGCCTCGCCAACGGTCGTCCGCGTCTGTCGGTCTTCCGTTCGTCGAAGAACATCTACGCCCAGGTCATCGATGATGAACGCGGCGTGACCCTGGCGTCGGCTTCCACCCTGGAAGCTGAAGGCAAGGGCGCGGACAAGGATGCCGCTGCCGCTGTCGGCAAGCTCGTCGCCGAGCGGGCCATCGAAAAGGGCGTCAAGGACGTCGTCTTCGATCGTGGTGGTTACATCTTCCACGGCCGGGTGAAAGCCCTGGCCGACGCCGCGCGCGAAGCCGGCCTGAACTTCTAAGGGAAACAGAATGGCTCGTGGTGAACAACAGCGCGGTGAAGGCGGTCAACGCCGTGACCGTCGCGACCGCAACGCCCCCGAAGAGCGGGTCGACAGCGACATCGTCGAAAAGCTCGTCCACATCAACCGCGTCGCCGCCACCGTAAAAGGTGGCCGTCGCTTCAGCTTCGCTGCTCTGATGGTCGTTGGTGACCAAAAGGGCCGCGTCGGCTTCGGTCATGGCAAGGCGCGTGAAGTGCCGGAAGCCATCCGCAAGGCGACCGAAGAAGCCAAGAAGACGATGATCCGCGTCCCGCTGCGCGAATCCCGCACCCTGCACCACGACGGCGCTGGCCGTTGGGGCGCTGGCAAGGTGATGATGCGCGCGGCGCCTCCCGGCACCGGCGTCATCGCCGGCGGTCCGATGCGCGCGGTTCTCGAAACCCTGGGTGTCCAGGACGTCGTGGCCAAGTCGACGGGTTCCTCGAACCCGTACAACATGGTTCGCGCCACGTTCGAGGCCCTGAAGGTCCAGTCGTCGCCCCGCCAGATCGCCGCCAAGCGCGGCAAGAAGGTTGGCGACATCCTCGGCCGTCGCGCCGACGGCGCTTCGTCGCCGGAAGCCATCGAGGGCTAAGTCATGGCTGAAGCTAAGCAAGTCACGGTCCGCCAAACGGGCAGCCCGATCCGTCGTGAAAAGGACCAGCGCGCCACGCTCGCTGGTCTGGGTCTCAACAAGCTGGGCCGTACGTCCACGCTGGAAGACACCCCGTCGGTCCGCGGCATGATCCGCAAGGTCGCGCACCTGCTGGAAATCGTCGAGTAGTCCGCTACGCGACGACGAAATATGCCACCCCGGTGAGAGCCGGGGTGGTTTTCGTTTGAAATCCTGTTTGGCCCAAACTCATTTCACCATTGAGTTTCGGGGCGTTTTAGGGTTTTAAGCGCGCTCTGATTTTTTCAAGCCGAGTCCAGCCGCTGGCTGGGCGCAGATCTCCAAGGAGAGGCACATATGACCAAGCTGAATGAACTGGCCCCGCAGGAAGGCTCGACCAAGAACCGCATGCGCGTCGGCCGTGGCCCGGGCTCGGGCAAGGGCAAGACCGCCGGTCGCGGTGTGAAGGGCCAGAAGGCGCGCTCGGGCGTCGCCATCGCCGGCTTCGAAGGCGGCCAGATGCCGCTGCACATGCGTATGCCTAAGCGCGGCTTCAACAACCCCTTCCGCCTCGAGTTCGCCGAAGTGAACCTGTGGCGCCTGGAACAAGCCGTCGCCGCTGGCAAGTTCAAGGCTGGCGCCGAACTGGCTCCCGCTGACCTCGTCGCCGCCGGCGTCATCCGTCGTGAACTCGACGGCGTGAAGCTGCTGGGCAAGGGCGAGATCAAGACCGCCCTGAAGCTGACCGTCTACTCGGCCACGGAAGCCGCCATCAAGGCCGTCGAGGCCGCTGGTGGTTCGGTCACCGTGACCAAGAAGGCCAAGGCGGAAGCCGAAGCCTAAGACCATATGTCATCCCGATAAGCGCCTGGCGCTTTCCCGGGACTTCGTTTCGACCGGGATGACAGAAATAGGGGGCTCGCCGTGACATCGCGGCGAGCCTCACCTATTTGTGGCCTCTACCCGGGCCTGCCCTTTTCAAATCGTTTGAAACGGATAAGCAGGCTCCGCGCCAAATTTCGTTGGAGTCGCCGGATAGTGTCCGGCCGTCACGCTCCAGAGTCGTGGGGATCTGAATGGCCTCGGCCGCCGAACAACTCGCAGCCAATATGAATTTCGCGTCGTTCCAAAAGGCGACCGATCTTCACAAGCGCATCTGGTTCACGATCATCGCCCTGGTGGTCTACCGCCTGGGTTCCTACGTCCCGATTCCGGGCATCGACGTGAACGCGTTCTCGCGCCTGTTCAACAACAACTCCGAGGGCATCCTCGGCATGTTCAACATGTTCTCGGGCGGCGCCGTCTCGCGGATGGCGATCTTCTCGCTGAACGTGATGCCCTACATCAGCGCCTCGATCATCGTGCAGCTGATGGGAACGGTGTATCCGCCGTGGGAGAAGCTGAAGAAGGAAGGCGGGGAGGCGGGCCGCAAGACCCTCAACCAATATACCCGTTACCTGGCCGTGGTGCTGGCCGTGTTCCAGTCGGCCTCGATCGCCATTGGCCTGCAAGCGCAGCCCGGCGTGGTCGCTGCGGGCGTGGGGCCGCTCTTCTTCGTCGTTTCGACTGTCGTGGTCCTGACCGGCGGCACCCTGTTTGTGATGTGGCTGGGCGAGCAGATCACCAGCCGCGGCGTCGGCAACGGTGTCTCGCTGATCATCTTCGCCGGCATCGTGGCCCACCTGCCGATGACCCTTGGTCAGTTGCTGGTCCAGTCGCAGACCTCGGGCAACTACACCCCGCTGTTCCTGATCCTGATCGGCGCCGTGGCCGCCATCCTGGCGATCGTATTTATGGAGCGCTCGCAGCGCCGCCTGCTGGTCCACTACCCCAAGCGCCAGCAGGGCAACCGCATGGTGGGCGGCGAGAGCTCGTTCATGCCGCTTAAGATCAACACCGCGGGCGTGATCCCGCCGATCTTCGCCTCCAGCCTGTTGCTGCTGCCGACGACGGCCCTGCAATTCATCAACGCGGCCAACCTGCCGTCCTGGGCCCAGTGGCTGCCGGGCGTGGTCGGCGCGCTGCAGCACGGCCACCCGGCGTTCCTGGTGCTCTACGCGCTGCTGATCATCTTCTTCTCGTTCTTCTACACCTCGGTCGTGTTCAATCCCGAGGAGACGGCCGAGAACCTGCGCAAGTACGGCGGCTTCCTGCCGGGCATCCGTCCGGGCAAGCGCACCGCTGAGTACCTAGACTACGTGCTGACCCGCCTGACCGTGATCGGCGCGGCCTACATCACCGCCGTCTGCGTGGCGCCGGAGCTGGTCATGATGGCCGTCAAGTCGAACCAGTTCGCCCTGGGCGGCACCTCGATCCTGATCGTCGTGACGGTGACCATGGACACCGTGGCGCAGATCCAGTCGCACCTGCTGGCTCACCAGTACGAGGGCCTCATCAAGAAGTCGAAGCTGCGCGGCGGTCGTAACCGCTAAGCCGGGCTTCACATTTATTGGAAGCGTTGGAAGCCGGTTTGTCACAAAACCGGCTTCCGTTTTCTTTCCCGGGGCTCTAGGTCTGCACCGGGAGATCAGCTGGGCGCAGACTCGGCAGACGCGCGAAGGGGCTTAAATGAACTTGATCCTGTTCGGTCCGCCGGCGGCGGGGAAGGGCACTCAGGCCAAGCGCCTGGTCACTGAGCGTGGCATGGTCCAGCTCTCGACCGGCGACATGCTGCGGGCCGCGATCGCCTCGGGTTCGGAGCTCGGCCTGAAGGTCAAGGGCGTGCTGGACCGCGGCGAGTTGGTCACCGACGAGATTGTCATCGCGTTGATCGAGGACCGTCTGCCCGAGGCCGAGGCGGCCGGCGGCGCGATCTTTGATGGTTTCCCGCGCACAGTCGCTCAGGCCGAAGCTCTGGACAAGATGTTGGCGGCTCGGGGACAGAAGATCGACTCTGTTCTCCGACTCAAGGTAGACGAGCCAGCCCTGATCGAGCGGATCAAGAAGCGATTCGAAGAACAGGGGCGGCCGGACGACAATCCCGAAGTCTTCGTGACTCGTTTGGCTCAGTACAATGCCCAGACCGCGCCGCTGCTGCCTTACTATGAAGGGCAGGGGAAGCTCACGGAACTGGACGGAATGGGTTCGGTCGAAGCCGTCGCCAGTTCCATCGACCATGCTCTGAGCGTGGTCGCTTAAAGAAGCCCTGATTCACCGGATGTCTGGTGGATTCAGTTGTTGACGGAAGCGAAACGATCCCTATAACGGGGCGCTTCCGCGAAAGGGCGCGATCCGTGCGCGCCGGTTTGGATCCTCTGGATTGAGCCGGGCGCGCCGTTCGCGTCTTTAGTGCGTGACTAGGAGAACATTAGACGTGGCCCGTATTGCAGGCGTCAACATACCGACGAACAAGCGCGTTTTGATCGCGCTTCAGTACATTCACGGCATCGGCCAACGGTCCGCGCGTGAAATCATCACGAAGGTGGGCATCGAGGAAGCTCGTCGCGTCAATCAATTGACCGACGCTGAAGTCCTGCAGATCCGCGAAACGATCGACCGCGACTATACCGTCGAGGGTGATCTGCGCCGCGAGAACTCGATGAACATCAAGCGCTTGATGGACCTGGCCTGCTATCGCGGCCTGCGTCACCGTAAGGGCCTGCCGGTCCGCGGTCAGCGCACCCACACGAACGCTCGCACCCGCAAGGGTCCGGCCAAGCCGATCGCCGGCAAGAAGAAATAAGGTAGCCTGACGATGGCCAAGGAACCGGGTCGCGTTAAAAAGCGCGAACGCAAGAACATCACCTCGGGCGTGGCGCACGTGAACGCCTCGTTCAACAACACCATGATCACCATCACCGACGCCCAGGGCAACACGATCTCGTGGTCCTCGGCCGGCATGATGGGCTTCAAGGGCTCGCGCAAGTCGACCCCGTACGCCGCTCAGATGGCTGCGGAAGACGCGGGCAAGAAGGCCGCTGAACACGGCGTCAAGACGCTGGAAGTCAACGTGTCGGGTCCTGGTTCGGGCCGTGAATCGGCTCTGCGCGCGCTGCAAGCCGCGGGCATGACCATCACGACCATCCGCGACGTCACGCCGATCCCGCACAACGGCTGCCGTCCGCCCAAGCGTCGTCGCGTCTAGTACTTTTTAGACACCAATCTTCTTCGCCGGCTGCGCAAAACGCGGCCGGCGAGCCGCGTTCAAGGGACCCGACCACGTGATCGAAAGAAACTGGAACGAGCTGATCCGTCCTGAGAAGCCGCAGATCGAAACCGGAGCCGATGCGACCCGCAAGGCCCGTATCGTCGCCGAGCCCCTCGAGCGCGGTTTCGGTGTGACGCTCGGCAACGCCCTGCGTCGCGTTCTGCTCTCGTCGCTGCAAGGCGCCGCCGTCACCGCCATCCAGATCGATGGCGTGGTGCACGAATTCTCCTCGCTCGAAGGCGTCCGTGAGGACGTCGTCGATATCGTTCTGAACATCAAGCAACTGGCCGTTCGGATGCATGCCGAAGGCCCGAAGCGCATGACCCTGCGCGCCACGGGCCCCGGCCCTGTGACCGCCGGTCAGATCGAAACCCCGGCCGACATCGAAATCCTGAATCCCGACCACGTGCTCTGCACGCTGGACGACGGCGCTTCGGTGCGCATGGAGTTCACGGTCAACAACGGCAAGGGCTACGTGCCGGCCGACCGCAACCGTCCGGAAGACGCGCCCATCGGCCTCATCGCCGTCGACGCGCTCTATTCGCCGGTCAAGCGCGTCGCCTACCGCGTCGAGCCGACGCGTCAAGGCCAGTCGCTGGACTATGACAAGCTGGTCCTGGAAGTGGAAACCAACGGCGCCGTCACTCCGGTGGACGCCGTGGCCTACGCCGCCCGGATCCTGCAAGACCAACTGCAGATCTTCATCACCTTCGAGGAACCGAAGGCCAAGTCGGCCGACGAGTCCAAGCCGGAACTGCCGTTCAACCCGGCCCTGCTGAAGAAGGTCGACGAGCTGGAACTGTCGGTCCGTTCGGCCAACTGCCTGAAGAACGACAACATCGTCTACATCGGCGACCTGATCCAGAAGACCGAAGCCGAGATGCTCCGCACCCCGAACTTCGGCCGCAAGTCGCTGAATGAGATCAAGGAAGTTCTCGCCGGCATGGGCCTGCACCTCGGCATGGACGTGCCGAACTGGCCGCCGGAGAACATCGAAGACCTGGCCAAGAAGTTCGAAGACCAAATCTAAGAACCTCGAAGCCATCTGCGCTAAATCCGGGCCGCCTTTCTTCTCTCCGGAGAGGGAAGGCGGCCTGGGCCTTTTGAAGCCGCATCCGCGGTGGAGGGCCCCGGCGCTTCGCTCTGACCCGGTCGGGACGGACCAGGATTGGTGACAATCAGGCGTTCAACACGTTTTGCGCCGCTCGGGCTGATCGCCCAGGAGACTAAGAAATGCGTCACGGTAACGCCCACCGCAAACTCGGCCGCACCTCGGCTCACCGCACCGCCATGTTCGCCAACATGTCGGCCAGCTTGATCAAGCACGAGCAGATCGTCACCACCCTGCCCAAGGCCAAGGAACTGCGCCCGATCGTCGAAAAGCTGGTCACCCTGGCCAAGCGCGGCGACCTGCACGCTCGTCGTCAGGCCATCAGCTCGGTTCGCGACGTCGAACAAGTCGGAAAGCTCTTCGCGGTCCTCGGCCCGCGCTACAAGGACCGTCAGGGCG
Organism: Caulobacter sp. FWC2; assembly: GCF_002742625.1. NCBI lineage: Bacteria > Pseudomonadati > Pseudomonadota > Alphaproteobacteria > Caulobacterales > Caulobacteraceae > Caulobacter > Caulobacter sp. FWC2. The sequence continues at coordinate 3,376,731 of NZ_PEBF01000001.1, read as the reverse complement.
GCTACATCCGCGTCCTGAAGGCCGGCTTCCGCTACGGCGACAACGCCGCCATGGCCGTCATCGAGTTCGTCGACCGCGACATCTCGGAAAAGGGCAAGGACTCGGGTCCGGTCTACGTCAACGACGCCGAAGACTAAGATCTTTCAGCCCAAGCTGAACGCAGAGGCCCCGGAGAAATCCGGGGCCTTTTTCGTTTCTGCGCTCGGATCGTGGCTGCTAGCTTCGCCTTAAGGTCGCGTTCGCTCGGAAGGGCAGTGGCCATCGGGGAGCCGTCATGGTCGCGACCAGCAATCACACCAGCGTCGAAAAGCTCAACGCGGCCAATGACGGCAAGCTGCCGGGATGGCTTGGCCTAGAGGTCACCAATGTGCAGGACGGCCTTGTCGAAGGGCGGCTGCCCGTGCGGACCGAGCTGATCGCGCATACGGGATACCTTTTGGCCGGAGCGCTGCTGTCGGTCGCGGATATCCTCTGCGCCTACGGTGTTTCGACGGTTTGGCCGGAAGGCGCGAGCGGCTTCACAACCGCGGAAGTGAAGTGCAACTTTGTCGGCACGGCCCGTGAAGGCGCTGTCCTCTGTCGGGCCAAGCTGCTGCATGGCGGACGAACAACCCAGGTCTGGGACGCCGAAATGACCAACGAAGCCACCGGTAAGCTGATGGCCGCGTTCCGCTGCACTCAGATCATCCTCTATCCGGTCGCGGGCCGAGGCGCCTAGCCCTTCGGCCTCACCGGCCGCGCCGGGTTCCCGACCACCGTAACCCCCGCCGCCACGTCACGCGTCACCACCGCGCCTGCCCCGATCACGGCGTCATCGCCGATCGTCACGCCGGGCAGGATGATCGCGCCGCCGCCGATCCAGACATTGGCGCCGATGTGGATCGGCTGGCCGGACTCCTGGCCCGTGCGGCGCTGAACAGGATCGCGCGGATGGTCGGCGGTCAGGATCTGCACGCCCGGTCCGATGGCCGTGGCCGCGCCGATGGTGACCTCGGCGACGTCCAGGATCACGCAGCCGAAGTTCATGAACACGCCGTCGCCCAGGCGGATGTTGTAGCCGTAGTCGACATAGAACGGCGCGCGGATCGCCACGTTCTCGCCGACCGCGCCCAGGCCCTGGGCCAGCAGCATCGGGCGCTCGTCGAGGCCGGAGCTGTTGTAACGGTCCATCCAGCTCTGGGCGACGCGCTGGTCGGCCTGCAGCTCGGCGTCGACGGTGTAGAGCTCGCCGGCCAGCATGCGTTGCTTCTGAGTCTTCACGCCTACTCCTTGGTCAGGTCCTGGCGCCGGAACAGCAGCACCGCGCCCGTCGTCAATACGGCTGCCCACACCGCCAGCATGGCCAGGGCCGCTCCGGCCGAGCTGGTGGTCTGCCCCACCATGGTCGGCTCCAGCAGCGTCGCGCGCAGCAGGTCGGCGTCGTAGACGGGGATGGCCAGCAGCTTCCAGCTGGACTGGCCCTGTTCCATCATGCGCAGCGAGCTCGCCAGCACCGTCTGCACGAACCGCACGCCCAGGCAGGCGATGACCACGCCCATGCTCGAGCGCGACAGCACCCCGATGCAGGCGGCCAGGGCCGCCAGGGTCATGGCCTCCAGCCAGGTGATGGCCAGGACGCCGAGTACGTCGAACAGGTTGCGGTCGAACATCGTGACCGCCAGGGCCTTGCCGTTGATCCCCGCGCCGATCACCGCCGCGGCGGCCGACAGAACGGCGGTCAGGGCTAGGCTCCAGAACACCGCCTCGCCGACCACGACCAGCTTGGCCAGCAGCAGGTTCTGACGGGTGTTGCGCGGGGTGAGCAGCCGCCAGGTCTCCCAGCGATAGTCGCCGGCCAGGATGGCGGCCGCGCCGATCATCAGGAACACAGCCCCGAAGGTCGAGGCCCCGCTCGCCAGCGCCTTGATCATCTGGTCCAGCAGGCCGATCCCCAGGCCGGGCATCGGCTTCTTGACCACGTAGTGCAGGAAGAGATCGCCGCCGATGCTGAGCAGGAAGCCCACGATCGGCGCGAAGCAGAAGCCCCAGAACAGGGCCGAACGGTCGCGCAGCAGGCGGAAGCGTTCGGCGGCGATGGCGTCGGCGAGCATCAGAGCGCTCCTTCGTTCGAAGGCTGGGCCGTTTCAAGAGTCCGGAGGTAGACGCCCTCCAGGTCGGCGTCGCGCCAGCGGGCCTCGGTGATCTCGACCCCGGCCTCGACCAGGGCGCGGATCAGGGCGGGGGCGTCCTCGCGACGAATATCGGCCAGGGCCGAGTCCGCGCCGTCGGCGACGCCCTTGGCGCCCAGCACGGCCAGGACCTGGGCGATGGGCGAGGCGGCGGTGATGCGCAGGCGGGCCTCGCCGGCGGTCAGTTCGGCCACGCCGCCCTCGGCCACGACCTTGCCCTTGGACAGGATGGCCACGCGCTCGCAGACGCGCCGCACCTCGTCCAGCTGGTGGCTGGCCAGGATGACGGTGACGCCCTCGCGCTTGGCGAGGTCGACGATCAGGGCGCGGATCTCCTGGATGCCGGCCGGGTCCATGCCGCTGGTCGGCTCGTCCAGGATCACGAGTTCGGGCTTGGTGAAGAAGGCCGCGGCCAGGCCCAGGCGCTGCTTCATGCCGACCGAATAGCCGCTGGTCGAGCGGTCGGCGGCATGGGCGATGCCGACGCGCTCCAGCCAGCCGTCGACATCGGCGTTCTTGGCCCCGCTCTCCAGGGCCAGCATCTTGAGGGTGTCGCGGCCGGTCAGATAGGCCGGGTAGCGCGGCGTCTCGATCATCGCCCCGACCTTGCGCAGGGCGGTGATGTCGCCCGGCGCTGCGCCGAACAGGCGGGCCGAGCCGGTGGTGGGCCGCACAAGGCCCAGCGCGATCCGGAACAGGGTGCTCTTGCCGGCGCCGTTCGGACCCAGCACCCCGAACACGCCGCCGGCCGGAATGGCGATGGAGAAGTCGTCGAGGGCGCGCACCGCCCCGTAGGTCTTGGTGAGGCGGTCGGCCTCGAGGGCGATCGACATGCGGGTGGTTCCGAGCGCCGAAACGAGTCGGCAGGCGAGGGGACTATGGCGACCCGGGGCGCCGCCGCCAAGTTAAGAGCCGGTCATGCGGATCTTGTCACACGCCTGTAACCTCGGCCGAAGATCAGGGGCTTTCAATTTCGCCGCGTATGAGCCGACCGGATGTCCGTCTTCCGCCTGCTGCCCCTGATCGTGGCGGTGAGCCTCGCCTTGGCCGGTGGCGCGCAGGCGCGGGAGAAGGCTCCGCATCTGACCCTTCTGGTGTCGATGGACGGCTTCCGCGCCGACTATCTGGACCGGGGCGTGACGCCGAACCTCAAGGCCCTGGCCGACGACGGCGCGCGCGGATCCATGCGCCCCTCGTTTCCCAGCCTGACCTATCCGAACCACTACACCCTGGTGACCGGCAAGCGTCCTGACCGTAACGGCGTGGTCGGCAACGAGATGGAGGACGCCGTGATCGGCGGCCCCAAGTTCTCCATGAACGGCCCGACCGCCAACGACCCGCGCTGGTGGAGCCAGGCCAAGCCGTTCTGGGTCTCGGCCGAGCAGCAGGGCAAGAAGAGCGCCGCCATGTTCTGGCCGGGCTCTGAGGTGGCGATCGACGGCGTCCGCCCCAGCCACTGGATGAAGTACCAGCATGACCTGCCGTACGACGCGCGGGTCGACCAACTGCTGGCCTGGATGGATAGCGCCGATGGCCCGCCGCTGGCCTTCGCCACCCTCTATTTCGACGCCGCCGATACCGAAGGTCACCACTATGGCCCGAACTCGCCGGAGCTGACGGCGGCGCTGGTCAGGCTGGACGGCTGCATCGGACGCCTGGTCGAGGGGCTGAAGGCGCGGGGGCGGTTCGAGACCACCGACCTGGTCCTCGTCGCCGACCACGGCATGGCGCCGCTGCCCGCCGCTAACCGCGTGGTGCTGGACGATCTGATCGACGTCGCGAAAATCCATCTCGTCACCAAGGGTGCGGTGACCAGCTTTTCGCCCCTGCCGGGCCAGGCGAAGGCGGTCGAGGCGGCGTTCCTGAAGGACGCGCCGCCGCACATGACCTGCTGGAAGAAGGGGAAGATCCCGGCCCGCTTCCACTACGGTCGCAACAAGCGCGTGCCGGCCATCGTCTGCCTGTCTGACACCGGCTGGTACACGACGACGCTAGAAGCCCGAAAGAAGCCCGGCAAGTGGGACGGCAAGGACGGCGGGGCGCATGGTTTTGATCCCTACGACCCCGCCATGCGCGCCGTGTTCGTGGCCCACGGGCCGTCGTTCAAGCCGGGTGTCGTGCTGCCGGCGTTCGACAATGTCGACGTCTATCCGCTGCTGGCGCGGGTGACCGGCGTCAAGCCCGAGAAGGGCGACGGCTCGCTGAAGACGGTGGGGCAGGCGCTGCAGTAGCGTTACCGGAAAAGCGCTGGCTGAACAGGCTTGCCGATATAGTTGCGATAGGCGTTTAATATTATCTCCTATCGCAAGGAGCGCCGTCATGTCCGACTCCCGTCCCGGCCTGGTTTCGGCCGTCGTCTATCGCGATCCCAAGGCCGGCATCGCTTTCCTGGAAAGGGCGTTCGGCTTCGACCTGACCCTGCTGATCGAGGACGCCGAGGGCAATCTGGCTCATTCGCAGATGGAGTATGCCGACACGCGGATCATGGTCGGCAACGAATGGAGCGAGAGCCACGCCAGCCCGGCGTCGGTGGGCGGAAAGAACACCCAGTCGGTCCACATCTACATCGCCGCCGACGTCGACGCCCACTGCGAGCGGGCCAGGGCCGCCGGGGCCGAGATCATCGCGCCGCCCGAGACCCAGTTCTACGGCGCGCGCACCTATCGCTGCCGCGATCCCGAGGGCCACATCTGGACCGTGTCTGCCGATGTTGAGGTGGTTTCCACCGACGAGATGGAAAAGCGCAGCGGCCTGAAGATCGCCGTGGGCGCGGGATGATCACTCCAGAAGACTTCCGCCGGTTAGCCCTGTCGATGCCCCAGGCGATCGAGAGCTCGCACATGGGAACGGTGGATTTCCGGTGTGGGAAGATCTTCGCGACCCTGGGCAATCCCGACCATGGCTGGGCGATGGTCAAGCTGACGCCGGATCAGCAGGAGATGCGTGTGGCCGCTGAGCCCGACGTATTCGTCCCCGTGCCCGGCGGCTGGGGCCGGGGCGGGGCGACCCGTGTGCGTCTGGCGGGGTGCGACGAGGTCACGGCGCGCGGCGCGCTGGCCGACGCCTGGCGCAATGTTGCGCCCAAGAAGCTACTGGGCGCCCAACCTTGAGCGAGGCGTTGGACCGGACCCTGGCGGCCTTGGCCGATCCGCATAGGCGGCGCGCCGTCGATCTGCTGCGCGAACGGCCGCGCCGGGCCGGTGAGCTGGCCGAAAGCCTCGGCCTGACGCCGCCTGCCATGAGCCGTCATCTGCGCGCCTTGCGCCAATCTGGTCTGGTCGAGGAGAGCCATCCCGAGTTTGACGCCCGGGTGCGGGTCTATCGGCTGCGTTCGGAGCCCATGGATCAACTGAAGGCGTGGCTGGAGGCCGCGGAGGATCACTGGGTCGACCAGCTGTCCGCCCTGAAGGCGCATGTCGAGGGCAAAGCGAAGTGAGTTCGAAGATCCTGGTCGCCCTGCGCATCGCCGCGCCGCCGGAGGTGGTTTTCGACGCCTTCACCGACGATATCGCTCTGTGGTGGCGGCCCAACACCCTGTTCTCCTTCACCCCGCGTTCGCCAGGCGTCATGGCCTTCGAGGACGGCCGCCTGATCGAACGCCTGCCCAGCGGCAAGGTGTTCGAGGTTGGCAAGGTCACGGTCTGGGAGCGCGGGCGGCGTCTGGCGTTCGGCTGGCGTCAGGCGACCTTCGCGCCGGGCATGGACACCGAGGTCGAGGTTCGTTTCGAGCCGGTGGAGACGGGAACTCGCGTCACCGTCAAGCATCGTGGCTGGGACACCGTGCCTGCGCCGCACGTGGCGCGGCACGGCTTTCCGGACGGCGTCTTCCTGCAACGCCACGGGGAATGGTGGCGGGCGCTGCTGGCGGGTCTTGCGAGCCGGGCGAACAGCGTCCAACTAGGAGCCGCCGGGGAGGGCGAGCCATGAACCAACCGATCACGGGAGCCAGACGCCAGGCCGCGCTGGGCTTCATCTTCGTCACCGCCATCATGGACGTGCTGTCGCTCGGCGTGATGATCCCGGTCCTGCCCAATCTGGTGAAGCAGTTCGGCGGCGGCGACACGGCCGTGGCGGCCGACTGGAACATCCTGTTCGCCACGGTCTGGGGTGTGATGCAGTTCTTCTGCTCGCCGATCCTGGGCCTGATGTCCGACCGCTTTGGCCGCCGGCCGGTGATCCTGACCTCGATCTTCGGCCTGGGCGTCGACTTCCTGTTCATGGCTTTCGCGCCCAGCCTGTGGTGGCTGTTCGTCGGCCGGATCTTCAACGGCATGACGGCGGCCAGCTTCTCGACCGCCAGCGCCTATGTCGCTGACGTCACCACGCCGGAGAACCGCGCCAAGGGTTTTGGCCTGATGGGCGCGGCGTTCGGCGTCGGCTTCACCTTCGGCCCGGCCCTGGGCGGCATGCTGTGGGACTATGACCATCGCGCCCCGTTCCTGGTGTGCGCGGCCCTTGCCCTTTGCAACTGGCTGTACGGCTTCTTCGTTCTGCCGGAATCCCTGCCGCCCGAACGGCGGCAGCCGCGCTTCGACTGGAAGAAGGCCAATCCGATCGGCTCGCTGCAGCTGCTGAACCGCCATCCGGGCCTGCTGGGCCTGGCCGGCGTCGGCTTCCTGTTCCAGCTGGCCCATAACGTCCTGCCCAGCGTTTTCGTGCTCTATATGGGCTTCCGCTATGGCTGGAGCCCGAAGGTCGTCGGACTGACCCTAATGGCCAGTGGTATCGCCAGCATCATCGTCCAGGCCCTGGTCGTCGGCCGGGTGGTCAAGGCGGTGGGCGAGCGCGGCGCCTTGATGATCGGCCTGTTTTCGGGCTTCGCTGGCTTTATGATCTACGCCCTGGCGCCCACGGGGATGCTGTATCTGTGCGGCCTGCCGCTGTTCGCGCTGTCGGGCCTGATCCAGCCGGGCCTGCAAGGCCTGATGACCCGCCGCGTGGGGCCAAACGAGCAGGGCCAGCTGCAGGGCGCCAATTCGGCGATGATGGGCATCGCCTCGATCATCGGCCCGCCGCTGTTCCTGTTCCCATTCGCCTTCGCCGTCCGCCACGACGCGACCCTGCACATGCCGGGCCTGCCGGTGCTGATCGCCGCGGCGCTGATGCTGGCCTCGACGATCCTGGCCTACGCCAAGGCTCGGCCGGTTCAGGCGCCGGAACCGCAATCGGCCTGAAGCCTTACCATCGCGCAAAACGCCATAGACTCGCCAGAAAGCTCGGCTGAGTTCGTGGGTAACGTTAGGAGCCTTTCTTGAAGACCATCCGCGCCCTGCTGCCCGTTGTCGTCCTGCTGGCCGCCTGTTCGAACCCGACCGGGCAGTCCAACGCCCAGTCGGTCGGGGGCGGTCCCGTCCCCGAGATGCCGCAGCCGACCCGCCGCGTCCCGGCCGACGCGGCCTCGATGAAGCTTTCGTTCGCGCCGGTCGTGAAGAAGGCCGCCCCGGCGGTCGTCAACGTCGCCAGCCGCCGTGTGGTGCAGCGCCGCGTCGATCCGTTCTGGGACTTCTTCATGGGCGGCGGCGGCCAGGGCGGCAGCCAGGTGCAAGGGTCGCTCGGCTCGGGCGCCGTCGTCCGCGCCGACGGGGTGATCATCACCAACCACCACAATATCGACGGGATGAGCGACATCACCGTCCAGTTGGCCGACCGCCGCGAGTTCCCGGCCGTGGTGCTGCTGGACGACCCGCGCGCCGACCTGGCGGTGCTGAAGATCGACACCAAGGGCGAGAAACTGCCCGTCATGGCCATTGACGATCAGGACCAGATGGAGGTCGGCGACCTCGTCCTGGCCCTGGGCAATCCGTTCGGGGTGGGCCAGACCGTGACCAACGGCATCGTCTCGGCCCTGGCCCGGACCGACGTCGGGGCGGCCAATTTCGGCAGCTACATCCAGACCGACGCCGCCATCAATCCCGGCAATTCGGGCGGCCCGCTGGTCGACATGGACGGCGACCTGGTCGGCATCAACACCTTCATCATCTCGCGCTCGGGCTCGTCCTCGGGCGTCGGCTTCGCCATCCCCGCCGCCGTGGTTCGCCAGGTGGTGGGCGCGGCGTTGGGCGGCGGCCACAGCGTCGTGCGGCCCTGGCTGGGCGTGAAGGGCCAGCCGGTCACCGGCGACATCGCCAAGAGCCTGGGTATGGCCGCCCCGCGCGGCGTGCTGGTGGCCCAGGTCTATCCAGGCTCCTCGGCCGACCGCGCCGGCCTTAAGGAAGGCGACGTCATCCTGTCGATCGACGGACGGGCCGTGAACGACGAGGGCGGCGGCGCCTTCGCCATCGGCACCCACAAGGTCGGCGACCGCGTGCCGATGCAGATCCAGCGCAACGACAAGGAGCAGACCCTGACCGTCCGCGCCGAGGCCGCGCCGGAGACGCCCGCCCGCGACGAACGCACGCTGGCGGGCGCGAACCCGTTCACGGGCGCGACGGTCGTGAACCTTTCGCCGGCTGTCGCTCAGGACCTGAACGTCGACCCGTTCGTCGGCAAGGGCGTGCTGGTGACCAAGATCACCGGCGGCTATGCGGCTAATATCGGCCTGCAGCCCGGCGACTTCATCCGCGAGGTGAACGGTCGCGCGGTCAACACCGTCGCCGAACTCAACGCAGCGGCGGCCGTCAAGACCCGCAACTGGGTGGTGACGATCGAGCGCAATGGCCAGCGCATCACGGCCCGCTTCTCGGGCTGACGACTTGCGTCCGGCGGCCTGCTAGAAAGGACTCATGTCCGATCTTTTCCAGGCCGCCGGCCTGACGCCCCACGCGCCGGCTCCGCTGGCCGACCGACTGCGGCCCCAGAGCCTCGACGAGGTGGTGGGCCAGCAGCATCTTCTGGGTCCGGAAGGTCCCATAGGCCGGATGGCGGCGGCTCATCGTCTGGCCTCGATGATCCTTTGGGGCCCGCCGGGAACCGGCAAAACGACCATCGCGCGCCTGCTGGCCAAGGCCGGCGGCTACGAGTTCCAGCAGATCTCGGCCGTCTTCTCGGGCGTCGCCGACCTGAAGAAGGCCTTCGAACAGGCCCGCATGCGCCGCGCGGCCGGCCAGAGCACGCTGCTGTTCGTCGACGAAATCCACCGCTTCAACCGCGCCCAGCAGGATGGCTTCCTGCCGTTCGTGGAGGAGGGGATTGTCACCCTCGTCGGCGCCACGACCGAGAACCCCTCGTTCGAGCTGAACGGCGCTCTGCTGTCGCGCTGCCAGGTCTTCGTGCTGAAACGCCTGGGCGAGGACTCGCTGGACCAACTGCTGCAGCGCGCCGAGGTCGCCGAGAACCGGCCGCTGCCGATCGACGCGGAGGCGCGCTCGACCCTGGTCGCCATGGCTGACGGCGACGGCCGCTACCTGCTGACCCTGGCCGAGACCCTGTTCTCGATCGGCACCGACAGCCCGCTGAATGCGACCCAGCTAGGCCAGTTCCTGCAGAAGCGCCGGCCGGCCTACGACAAGGACCGCGAGGAGCACTACAACCTCATCTCGGCCCTGCATAAGTCGGTGCGCGGCTCTGATCCCGACGCGGCGCTCTACTGGCTGGCGCGGATGCTGGAGGGCGGCGAGGACCCGCTGTTCATCGCCCGCCGCCTGGTGCGCATGGCGTCCGAGGACATCGGCGCGGCCGATCCGCTTTCCCTGCTGCTGACCACCGCCGCCAAGGACGCCTACGACTTCCTGGGCTCGCCGGAAGGAGAGCTGGCCCTGGCCCAGGCCGTGGTCCACATGGCCTCGGCGCCCAAGTCGAACGCCGTCTATAACGCCTACAAGGCCGCCCGCCGCGCCGCCAAGGAGACCGGCAGCCTGATGCCGCCGTCGCACATCCTCAACGCCCCGACCAAGCTGATGAAGTCGCTGGGCTATGGCGACGGCTATGCCTACGACCATGATGTCGAGGGCGGGGTTTCGGGCCAGAACTACTTCCCGGACGGCATGGAGCGGCGACGGTTCTATGAGCCGAAGCCGTTCGGCGCGGAAGCGAAAGTGCGTGAGCGCTTGGAAGCCTGGGGCAAGGTGCGTAAGGACGGCAAATGAGCAGTCCGAAATTCCGCCGTCCGCCCGGTGTCGCCAAGCCCAAGGCCGTCGAGTGTCCGATCACCCTCACACCCGAGGAGATCGAGACGGCCAGGTCGTGGGTCCTGTACGAGGACGAGACGATCATCGTGCTGGACAAGCCCGCGGGCCTCTCCAGCCAGGGCGGGCGGATCAAGGCCCATACGCTGGACGACCTGCTGTGGGCGTTCGCCAAGCCGGGCAAGGCTCGGCCGCGACTGATCCACCGCCTGGACCGCGACACCTCGGGCGTGATCCTGACGGCGAAGACGAAGCCGGGCGCGGCCTTCCTGGGCGAGGCCATGATGGCCAAGCGGTTCCGCAAGTCCTACCTGGCCATCGTCGCGCCGGGCGCGCCCGAGCCGAAGGGCGGCATGATCGACAGCCCGCTGCGCCGGGAGTCGATCGGCCGTGAGGCCTATATGCGGGTGTGCGAGCCGGACCATCCGGACGCCGAGACCGCCCGCAGCCGCTACCGCACCCTGGCCAGCAATGGCGTGGCGGCGTTGGTCGAACTGTCGCCCGACACAGGCCGCATGCACCAGCTGCGCGTCCACATGGGCTCGATCGGCCGGCCGCTGGCCGGCGACAGCCGTTATGGCGGGGCGCTGATGCTGGGCGGCATCGCCGTGCCGCGCCTGATGCTGCACGCCGCGCGCCTGACCTTCCCGCATCCGCTGGGCGGCGAACGCAAGGTCATGGCCCCGCTTCCGTCCGATTTCAAAGCCATGCTCCAGGCCCTGGATCTGGCGGTTCCGGAACAGCCAGGTTCCGAGGCCGTTGATCAGGTCTGAGGACACGCGCCATGACAATCACCAAACCCCTGATCGCCGCCGCGCTGGCCGGTTTCCTGCTGGCCGCCTGCGCGACGACCCCGACCGTCTACCGCGCTCAACTGGGCGCGCCGAACGACGTCGGCTATTCGGAATATCGCCTGGAGGCAGGGCGCTACCGCGTCACCTTCCAAGGCGGGCCTGGCGCCAAGGAGGCGCAGATCGCCGACTACGCCTTGCTGCGCGCCGCCGAACTGGCCTTGCGCGACGGCTATGACTGGTTCCGCATCGCCGATCGCTCGACCAATGTCAGCGGCTACGATCGCGGGCCGCGTGTCTCGGTCGGCGGCGGCTCGGCCAGCTTCGGACGGCGTTCCAGTTTCGGCTTGGGTTTGGGGACGAGCTTCGACCTCGGCCCGGGTCCGGCCGTGTCGCGTTCGATCGAGGTCGTGTTCGGCAAGGGCCCGACGCCCAAGGATCGCGACGCCTATGACGCGCGGGACGTGGTCAAGAACGTCGGCTACGGACGCCAGCGGACCTAGTTAGGCCGCCGCTCTCTTGCCCAGCGGATAGTTCGCGCGGAGCGCAGCGTGGGTGAGGCCGGCCGTCTCGGCGGCGGCGAAATAGCCGTCCTGGGGCAGGCCTTGCAGGATGGTCATCGGCGCCAGGCCGCGCGCGTCGCGTCCGAAGGCCATCATCTCCATGGCGATCTTGGCGGCTTCGCCGGAGAGGTCCGAGGCGTCCAAGGCCAGGCCGGCCAGGCGGGCGTCGCGCAGCACGCGCAGCGCTTCCTTGTCCGGGGGGACGCGGGCGATGACGCCGCGGGTGAGGGCGCGCAGCAGACCGACCACTTCCAGAAGACGACCGGCGGGCGTGCCGCGCGTGACGTCGACCAGTTCGATCATCACGCCGCCGCGCAGCAGGCTTAGCGACAGGCCGGCGGTGCCGGTCAGCAGGTCGCGGCCGCGTTGGGTGCCCAGGGTGCGGAACGAAGCGGGCAGGATCAGTTCGGGCGTGTTGTGGCCCTGGGCCGAGCGCGCGAACACCGAGGCGTATTTCAGCGTCGACTCGTCGATGAAGGCGACGTCGCGGTCGGACAGCTTGGTCAGGGCGCGGGCCGAGGCCTGACGGCCGCTGGCCAGGTGGGTGACCATCGGCTCGACGCGCACGGCGGTGGTGATGTTGCGGCGCAGGCTGACCACGTGCTCCAGCGTGAAGTCCACGCGAAGCGCCGCGCCGCCGGCGGTGGTGAAGGCCACGGGAGTGCGGCGGGCCTCATCGGCCGGATCGACTTCGATGCGGACCGGCGAGCGCGCCGAATCGCGGCGGGCGCGGGCGGCCAGGATCACGCTGGGGTCGATCGGCCTGCAGATGGCTTGGCCGCCCTCCAGCCCGATCACCGAACGGATGCCCAGGTCCTTTGACGAGGCGGCGCCCAACAGGTGGGTCAGAACGTCTTCCAGGATCCGCACGCTGGTCGCCTGGGCGGCCAGGCCCTGGTCGTTGTTCATGGCGATCAGGAATTCGCTGTCGGAGATACGGGCCCGCATGTCGTTGCGGTCCAGATGCTCGTTCAGCTTCAGCTCGACATAGGTCCAAACATCGCTGCGCTTGTCGCTCCACCAGTCACCCGCCCATTGGCGGATGGCCTTGATGCTGATCACGTTGACCGAGCCGCGCGAGACCAGCTCCGAACCCGACAGGCGCTGAGCCACCGGGCCCGGAAGGGCCACGCGTTCGGTCGCGTCTGAGGGAAGGGGGGTGTCGAAGGGCATGGGTCTGGCGCTGTTGATGTGCCCATCAGAATGCGGGAAGCGCGCTTAACCGGGGGTTCGGAAAGAGGGTTTCCAACGGTGTTTACCGTGAAAGAAACCGGGGAAAATCAAGGGAACTTCGTTGGATGCTTGGCGTTTTGGCCCGCTCGGCGCATAAGGCGTTCATGAACAAGCTGCTTCTGGTGGCCGCTGGCGGAGCCGTCGGCTCGGTCGCGCGCTATCTGGTCGGCGTCGGCGCCATGCGGGTCATGGGACCCGGTTGGCCGTATGGCACCTTCACCGTCAACATCGTCGGCGGTTTCCTGATGGGCTGCCTGGCTTCCTGGCTGGCGCTTCGCGGCAATGGCTCGGGCGAGCCGTGGCGCGTGCTGCTGGGCGTGGGCGTCATGGGCGGCTTCACGACGTTCTCTTCGTTCTCGCTGGAGACCGCGCTGATGATCCAGAAGCGCGACTATGTCCCAGCTTTCTCCTATGCCGCCGCCAGCGTGCTTTTGTCCGTGGCGGCCCTATTCGCGGGTCTTCTTATCGCCCGCAAGGTTTTCGCATGAGCACCAAGGAAGTCCGCACGCTGTACGTCGATTCCGGCGAGGACGGGGTCCGCCTCGATCGCTGGTTCAAGCGCCGTTGGCCGCATCTGAACCACATCCAGCTGAACAAGCTGTTCCGCTCGGGCCAGGTCCGGGTAGACGGCTCGCGCGCCAAGGCCGACACCAAGCTGGCCGCCGGCAGCCAGATCCGCGTACCACCGCTGCCCGACGCGCCCGATCCGAACGAAAAGGCCAAGCTGTCGCCGCGCGACATCGCCTATGCGAGGTCGCTGGTGCTGTACGAGGACGAGGAAGTGCTGGCGCTGAACAAGCCAGCCGGCCTGGCCGTGCAGGGCGGCACCAAGACCACGCACCACGTCGACAAGCTGCTCAGCGCCTGGGGCGAGGGCGTCAATCGGCCCAAGCTGGTCCACCGCCTGGACCGCGACACCTCCGGCGTGCTGCTGCTGGGCAAGACGCCGTCGGCCGCCGCGCGCCTGTCGGGGGCCTTCGCCAAGCGCAAGGCGCAGAAGACCTACTGGGCCATCGTCGCGGGCAATCCGCACCCGACCGAGGGCGTGATGGAACTGCACCTGGCCAAGCGCGGGGTCGGCGACCGCGAACTGGTCGTCCCGGCCCAGCCCAAGGATCCGGACGCCCAGCCGGCCGAGACCGAATTCGTCACCATCAGCCGCGCCGGTCCGCGCGTGACCTGGATGGCGCTGCGGCCGCACACCGGTCGCACCCACCAGCTGCGCGCTCACATGAAGGCCATGGGCCACCCGATCCTGGGCGATCCCAAGTACGGCGACGAGAAATCCGCGCCGCTGTCGGAAGGGCTGAAGCTGCAGCTGCACGCCCGCTCGATCCTGCTGCCGCACCCGTCGGTGGGTATGCTGCACATCGAGGCCCCGCTGAGCGCCGAGATGAAGGAAGGCTTCCGCAAGTTCGGCTTCTCGGAAGACGAGGCCGACGCCGAACCCTTCGCGCGGCGCCAGACCAAGCGGCGGTAGGCGCTAGACCAGCCCCGTCACCGGCTTGGCCGCCGCGCTGTCGGGGAACACCTTGCTCTCCAGGATCGCGCGGTCGACGCCGATATGGTCGGCCAGCACGCCCTTGAACAGGCCGCGCATGTCCACCGTCGGCGCGGTGTCGCGGTTCTCGAACAGGGCGTTGTCGGCCAGGCCCGGCCAGTCGCCGACGATGCCGCCGCCCTTCTTCAACGCGCCGCCCAGGACGAGGCCCGTCGAGGCCGTGCCGTGGTCGGTGCCGCCGGTGCCGTTGACGCGGGCGGTGCGGCCGAACTCGGTCACCGCGATGACCACCGTGTTCTTCCATTCCGCGCCCAGCCCGTCGTGCAGGCCGTCCAGCACAGCGTCCATATAGGACAGGCGCGTGGCGATCTGGCCTTGCTGGCCGGCGTGGGTGTCGAAGCCGTCCAGCGAGATAGCGGCGATCTGCGGTCCGCCGGCCTGGATCATGAAGCCGCCGAGGGTCGAGCCAAGCTTGCGCGCCGCGTCGCTGCCGGCGCGGTTCTGGCGGTCGTTGGCGATGTTTTGTGACATCGGGGCAGGCATGCCCGGCATGGCGGGGGTGGATGCCGCCGCCACGTTCATGGCCGGGGTCGGCGCCATGGCGGTCATGGCCTGCTGGGCCATGGTCTCGGTCTCCAGGCCGCGCGCGAAGGCCGGACCCAGCATCGGGTCGTTCTTGTAGAGATCCTGCAGCAGGGTCGGCAGGCGGGCGGTTTCGTCGACGCCCTTGCCCGGCGACCAGCTAGCCGCCTGGACCTTGCCGCGCAGGATCAGCGGAGCGGTGGTCCCGACCGACAGTCCTTCGACCTTGCGGACGGGGGCGAGGGCTTCCAGCGTGCGGTTCAACCAGCCGGTTTCGGTCCCGTAGACATGGGCCGCGCCGGTCTCCAGCACGTCCTGGGCCTCGAAATGCGAGCGGGCGCGGTCGGGGCTGGCGATGGCCGGGGCGATGCGGGCCTCGCCCTTCAGCGCCAGGGCGTGGACGGTCGTCAGCTCAGGGTGCAGGCCGAAGGTGTTGTCCAGCCGGAGCACCTGATCGGGCTTCATGGCGATCGAACCGCGCAGGTTGGCGTAGTTGGCGTCGCCCACCGGCGGAGATACGGACAGGCCGTCCATGCCGCCGCGGCAGATGACGACGACCAGCTTCTTCTTGGCCAGATCCCCCTCGGACGCGGCAAACGCCTGGGTCCCGAGAAAGTTGACGGTGATGCCCAGGCTGGCGCCAAGGCCCAGCAGCGAGCGGCGGTTCAGTTGAGCGGTCATCGGCGTTGAAACTCCGGGCTCATCACGAGAAGGGCGAAGGCTTCCTTGCGGGTCTCGGCCCGTGACACGGCCTTGGCGACGGGGGGCGTCAGGCGATCGCCCAAGGCTTGAACCGCCAGGGCGTTGGGATCGGTGCGGTCGGCGACCACGGCGGCGAAGCCCTGGGCCCACTGCATCCGCTTGATCAGGCCATCGGGAGAAGCCCAGGTCTGTGCGTCCTCCGGCCAGCCCTTGGGGGAGGGGGCCGAGAAGGGCTTTTGACCCAGGCCCGTGAGGATCGGCGCCAGGCGCTCGATCGCCGAGGGCTCGGCCCCGATCAGCCGCCAGGTCGACAGGGTGTATTCGTAGGGCGTCTTGAACTTGGCGGGCGTGGGATCCCAGGCCTCGGGACTTTCGACCAGGGCCTTGGCCACCTGGGCCAGGTCGCCGCCCGTGGCCATCCAGCGCTTCTCCAGCCGCGCCGTCAGGGCGGGCGGGGGCGTGTCGGAGACGAAGTGGCGAGCGATCTTGCCGCAGACGTGGCGGGCGGTGCGCTTGTCGGCGGCCAGGTCCTTTAGGACCGCCATGCCCTGTTTGATGTCGGCTTGCGCGTACTGGCGTCCCATGATCGTGCGCGCGCCGGGCTCGTGGGCGGGGTCGCGGAACACGAACTGGCCCTGGCGGTCCTCGTTGTCGCGGCCAACCGAGAAGCCGGTCAGGGCGCGGGCGAATTCGGTGACGTCGCCTTGCGTGTAGCCGGCGTCGACGCCGACCGTGTGCAGCTCCATGATCTCACGCGCCAGGTTCTCGTTCAGCCCGACCTTGGCGCCGCGACGGCGGACGGCGATCTGGCTGTTGGGACCGATGGACTGGGCCTGGTCCAGATAGGTCAGCATGGCCGGATGGGTCGACGAGGCCACCAGCAGGTTCTCGAAGCTGTTGAACACGTTAGGCCGGATCGCCTCGCGCTCGAACGGGCCGATCAGCACCGAGGTGATCTGTTTGGTGGACGAGACCGTGAAGTGGTTGGCCCAGAACAGCGCCCAGCGCTCGCGGAAGCCGGCCGAGGTGTTGGTCGCCAGCTGGGCGCGGGCCAGGAAGTCGGCGCTGACCTTGTCGCGAAGGGCGCGGTCGGCGGCCTTTGCGGCCTGGGGCGCGCTCTTGTCGCCTTCGCCGTCCTTCTTTTCGCGTTCGATCTTCCGCTGCTGCTGGTAGTCGCGCATCTGCTCGAAGCGCTGTGCCGAGGTCTCGCCGCCATCCTGCGGGATGTCGGCGCCTTCGCGGCGGATCTGGTCGATGAGGAAGCCTTGGGGATCGGCCTTGGCGGCGTCGATCTCGCCGGGGCGGGCGCCGAGGCCGAAACGGGTGACGGCGATGGCGGCCATCATGTCCTTGGACGGTAAGCTCAAGCGGCGCTCTCCCTTGCACTGACACGCGATCTTGCTCATTCAACGCGGGTCATTGGCCGTTCCGTCGCGGGCGGCCCGAAAAAGAGTTCTCGCCGTGTCCGACAAGTCCGAGCTGCTGCTGAAACCCAAGCGCTTCTACAAGACCGCCGCCGCCGCGCCGGTGGAGGGCGGCTTCGCGATCCAACTTGACGGCCGCACGCCCAAGTCGCCGGCCAGGAAGCCGCTGATCGCGCCGAACAAGGCCCTCGCCGACACCATCGCCGCCGAGTGGGAGGCCCAGGTCGAGTACATCGACAACAGCCTGATGCCGGCCACGCGCCTGGCCTTCACCGCCATCGATCGCATCGGCGAGACCCGCGCCGAGGTCGCCAAGGAGATCACCGCCTACGCCGGCTCCGATCACCTGTGCTACCGCGCCGAGCACCCGACGCCGCTGGTCGAGCGCCAGGACCGTGAGTGGGGGGCTATCCTGGACTGGGCCAAGGCCGAGTTCGGCCTGGTCTTTATCCCCGTCGGCGGGATCATCCACCAGCCGCAGCCGCCCGCCACCCTGGCGGCGGTCGAGGCCCTGGCTCTCACCCTGGACGATTTCAGCCTGGCCGGCGTCGCCTTCGCCTCGGGCCTCTACGGCTCGACCGTGCTGGCCCTGGCCGTGCGCGCCGGCCGCCTGACCGGCCGCAAGGCCCTGGACCTTTCGCGGCTTGAGGAGATGTTCCAGGCCGAGCAATGGGGAGAGGACGCCGAGGCCACCGCCCGCGCCGCGTTCCTTGCGGTCGAAGCCGAGATGATCGACCGCTGGTTCGCCGCGCTCCGCTAAGGGCAGGACCTTTCCGTCTGCTGCGCTGCCGCAAGGTCCGCCTTGCCTGCGACCCCTGGCCTCGCTAGGGCTGGCTTCCTAAGGTGGACGAACCACCAGCATGAAGATCCGGGCAGGGAGTACGCGCGTGCAGCACATTCTCGAGGAACTCGACCGCCGTCGCGAGCAGGCCAAGGCCGGCGGCGGTGAGAAGCGCGTCGCCGCCCAGCACGCCAAGGGCAAGCTGACCGCCCGCGAGCGCATCGACCTGCTGCTGGACGAGGGCTCCTTCGAGGAGTTCGACATGTTCGTCGAGCACCGCAGTTCTGACTTCGGCATGCAGGACCAGAAGATCCCCGGCGACGGCGTCGTCACAGGCTGGGGTACGATCAACGGCAAGGTCGTCTATCTGTTCTCCAAGGACTTCACGGTGTTCGGCGGCAGCCTTTCGAACGCCCACGCCCAGAAGATCATCAAGGTCCAGCGCCAGGCCATGAAGGTCGGCGCGCCGATCATCGGCCTGTTCGACGCGGGCGGCGCACGCATCCAGGAGGGCGTCGACAGCCTGGCGGGCTATGCCGACATCTTCCTTGAAAACACCCTGGCCAGTGGCGTCATCCCGCAGATCAGCGTGATCATGGGTCCCTGCGCCGGCGGCGACGTCTATTCGCCGGCGATCACCGACTTCATCTTCATGGTCAAGGACACGAGCTACATGTTCGTGACTGGTCCCGACGTCGTGAAGACCGTGACCAACGAGGTTGTCACCGCCGAGGAACTGGGCGGGGCGCGGGTCCACGCCGCCAAGTCGGGGGTCGCCGAGGGCGCGTTCGAGAACGACCTGGAAGCCCTGACCCAGGTGCGCCGCCTGGTCGATTTCCTGCCTTCGTCCAACCGCGACGCCGCGCCCGAGCGCCAGAGCTTCGACGAGGCGTATCGCGAGGAAAAGAGCCTCGACACCCTGGTCCCGGCCGACGCTACCAAGCCCTACGACATGAAGGAGCTGATCCTGAAGATCGTCGACGAAGCCGACTTCTTCGAGATCTCCAGCGAGTGGGCCAAGAACATCGTCGTCGGCTTCGCCCGGATGGACGGCGAGACCGTCGGCCTCGTCGCCAACCAGCCCCAGGTGCTGGCCGGCGTGCTGGACATCGACAGCTCGCGCAAGGCCGCCCGCTTCGTGCGCTTCTGCGACGCTTTCAACATCCCGATCATCACCCTGGTCGACGTCCCGGGCTTCATGCCGGGGACCAAGCAGGAGTACGGCGGCCTGATCAAGCACGGCGCCAAGCTGCTGTTCGCCTATGCCGAGGCCACGGTGCCGAAGATCACCGTCATCACCCGTAAGGCCTATGGCGGCGCCTATGACGTGATGAGCTCCAAGCACCTGCGCGGCGACCTCAACTATGCCTGGCCGACCGCCGAGATAGCGGTGATGGGCGCCAAGGGGGCGGTGGAGATCATCTTCCGCCAGGAGGCCAAGGACCCCGAGGCGCTGGCCGCCCGCGAGGCCGAGTACAAGGATCGCTTCGCCAACCCGTTCGTGGCGGCGTCGCGCGGCTATATCGACGACGTGATCATGCCGCACGGCACCCGCCGCCGGATCGTGCGCGGCTTGAAGAGCTTGAAGGGGAAGGAGCTGTCCAACCCCTGGAAAAAGCACGACAATATTCCGCTTTAGGCAAGATGCTCCCCCGCGATGCGGGGGAGCTGTCACGGAGTGACTGAGGGGGCTAGCTGGACGCAAGCCGCGTTAGCCCCCTCCGGCCCTCTGGGCCACCTCCCCCGCGACGCGGGGGAGGATCTGGCGTTCGCCAAACCTTTCCCTCGTCGCCCGACCCTTCTATATGCGGAGCCTTCTAAGCTTCCCGTGACTCCCCGAAAGGCCGCGCCCGCATGGCTCGCATCCTGATTACGTCTGCCCTGCCGTACATCAACGGCATCAAGCATCTGGGCAACCTTGCCGGGTCGATGCTGCCGGCGGACGTCTATGCGCGGTTCAAGCGGGCCCAGGGGCATGAGACCCTCTACATCTGCGCCACCGACGAGCACGGCACGCCGGCTGAACTCGCGGCCACCGCCGCCGGCCAGGATGTGGCGACCTATTGCGCCGAGCAGCACGTGCTTCAACATGACGTGGGCCGCGCCTTCGGCCTGTCGTGGGACCATTTCGGCCGCTCGTCCTCGCCGCAGAACCATCGCCTGACGCAGCACTTCTGCCAGGCTTTGGAACACCACGGCCTGATCGAGGAACGCGTCGACCAGATGGTCTATTCGGTCGACGACAAGCGCTTCCTGCCGGACCGCTATGTCGAAGGCACGTGCCCGCACTGCGGGTTCGAAAAAGCGCGCGGCGACCAGTGCGACAACTGCGGCAACCTGCTGGACCCCACCGACCTGATCAATCCGTACTCGGTGATCTCGGGCTCGCGGAACATCGAGGTGCGCGACACTCGCCACCTGTACCTGCTGCAAACCAAGATGGCTGACAAGATCCGCGCCTGGGTCGACAGCCACGCCGACTGGCCGCCGCTGGCCCGCTCGATCGCCTATAAGCACCTGGACGAGGGGCTGATCGACCGCGGCATCACCCGGGATCTCGCCTGGGGCATCCCGGTTGCCAAGGACGGCGTGCCGCGCCCGGGCTTCGAGGACAAGGTCTTTTACGTCTGGTTCGACGCGCCCATCGAATATATCGCCGCCACCCAGGAGTGGGCCGAGGGCTCGCCCGACCGCGACTGGAAGCGCTGGTGGCGCACCGATAGCGGCGCGGATGACGTCAGCTACGTCCAGTTCATGGGCAAGGACAATGTGGCGTTCCACACCGTCAGCTTCCCGGCCACCATCCTCGGTTCGGAAGAGCCGTGGAAGAGGGTCGACATGCTCAAGGCCTTCAACTGGCTGAACTGGTACGGCGGCAAGTTCTCGACCTCGAACAAGCGCGGCGTGTTCATGGACGCGGCCCTGGAAATCCTGCCGCCGGATTTCTGGCGCTGGTACCTGACGGCCAACTCGCCGGAGAGCAGCGACACGGCCTTCACCTGGGAGCAGTTCGCCAGCGCCGTGAACCGCGACCTGGCCGACGTGCTGGGCAACTTCGTCAACCGGATCCTGAAGTTCAACGAGAGCAAGTTCGAGGGCGTGGTGCCGGCGGGCGGCGAGCCTGGCCCGCTGGAAGAGAAGCTGTTCGCCGACGTCTCGGCGCGTCTGGCCGACCTTTCGGAACAGATGGACGCCATCGAGATCCGCAAGAGCGCCCAGGCGCTGCGGGCCCTGTGGGTGGTGGGCAACGAGTACCTGCAGGAGGCCGCGCCGTGGACCGCGATCAAGACCGATCGCGACCGCGCCGCCGTCATCGTCCGCACGGCCCTGAACCTGGTGGCGCTGTACGCAAAGCTCTCGGCCCCGTTCATCCCGTTCGCCGCCGAGACCATCGGCGATGCGTTCGGCCTGGAGTTCCCGGCGCAATGGCCGTCGAACGACGCCAAGGTCGAGCTGGACAAGCTGGCGGTCGGCACGAAGGTGACGGTGCCGGACGTCCTGTTCAAGAAGATCGAGGACGAGCAGATCGCCGAATGGACGGCTCGCTTCGGCGGCGCGGATTAAGGTGCCGGATACGGCGTACAGGGCGGATGGGAAGGGGCTCCCGACCCTCGTCCGCCTCTGCCTGTTCTACGCCGCCATCTTTCTGAGCTCGGGCGTCAGCCTGCCGTATATCGGCACCTATCTGCGCTCGCGCGGGATGACCGGCAGCGAGATCGGCCTGATCCTGGCCGTGCCGCTGCTGCTGAAGCCCTTTACGGGCGCGTCGCTGGCGGTGTGGGCCGACGGCTTCACCCTGCGACGCACGCCGATGGTGGTGCTGCTGGCCGGGGCGGGGCTGGGCTATGCGGGCCTGCTGGCCGCGCCGAACCTGTGGTGGTTCATCCTGGCGTGGTTCATCGGCCAGACCCTGCTGTCGACCGTCTCGCCGCTGATCGACATCATCACCCTGCGCCGGGCGCGGGCAGAGCGATTCAACTACGGGATCCCGCGCGGCACCGGTTCCAGCGCCTTCATCGCCGCCAACCTGGCGATGGGCGCGATCCTGACCTTCGCCGCGCCGACGATCATCGCCTTCTGGATCGTCGCGGCGTGTTTCGTCGCCGCCCTGGCCGCCGCCCTGCTGGTTCCGCCCGAACGCGTCCATGCCGAGGGCGCCAAGCCCGACCGGTCCGAGCGCTGGAAGGGCCTCTCGGAACTGCTGCGCAACCGCACCTTCCTGCTGGCGGTGGTCACGGCCGGCCTGATCCAGGGCGCGCACGCGTTCTATTACGGCTTCTCGGCCATCCTCTGGCGCAAGCAGGGGATCTCGGAGCCGATGATCGGCGTGCTGTGGGGCGTGGGCGTCGCGGCGGAAGTCGGCTTCATGTGGTTCCTGGAGCCGCTGCGCCGCCGCTGGGGGCCGGAGCGGTTCCTGATCCTGGGGGCCAGCGCCGCTGTGGTCCGCTGGACGCTTTACGCGTTCGAGCCGCCGCTATGGGCGCTGTTTCCGCTGCAGATGCTGCACGCCATGACCTTCGCGGCCTCTTTCCTGGCCTCGCTGCGCCTGATCGAGAAGCTGGCCCCGCCGGCGGCGGCGTCACCGGCCCAGGCGATCAACTCGGCGCTGTCGTCGGGCTTTACCCTGGGCATCGCGACCTTGGCGTCGGGGCCTCTGTTCGACGCCTTGGGCGCGAAGGGCTATTTGGCCACCGCCGTCATGGCCGCGTTAGGGCTGATCGGCGCGATCATGCTCTCGCGCCGATCAAGACATCAGATCGTGTAGTCGATCTCCCCGCCTTCCAGCCAGGCGACGATCCGTTCGGCCGCTTCGACGGGATCGATCGCGGTGGTGTCGATGCGTAGCTCCGGGGTTTCCGGCGCTTCATACGGGCTGTCGACGCCGGTGAAGTTCTTCAACTGGCCCGAGCGGGCCTTCTTGTAGAGACCCTTCACATCCCGCGCCTCAGCCACGGCCAGGGGCGTGTCGACGAAGACCTCGATGAACTCGCCGGGCTCCAGGATGTCACGCGCCAGCTGGCGTTCGGCCCGGAATGGCGAGATGAAGGCGGTCAGCACGATGAGACCGGCGTCGACCATCAGTTTGGCGACCTCGGCCACCCGTCGGATGTTCTCGACGCGGTCCTCCTCGGTGAAGCCGAGATCCTTGTTCAGGCCGTGGCGGACATTGTCGCCGTCCAGCAGGTAGGTGTGGCGGCCCAGGGCGTGCAGGCGCTTTTCGACCAGGTTGGCGATGGTCGACTTGCCCGCGCCCGACAGGCCCGTGAGCCAGACGACTTGGCCGCGCTGGCTCTTCAGCGCCGACCGCGAGGCCTTGCTGACGTCGGTGTGCTGCCAGTGGATATTATCGGCCCGGCGCAGGGCGAAGTTGATCATCCCCGCGCCAACGGTGCGGTTGGACAGGCGATCGACCAGGATGAAGCCGCCCATCTGGCGGTTGTCGGCATAGGCCTCGAACGGGATGGCCTGGTCGAGCGACAGGTTCACGAGCCCGATCTCGTTCAGCTCCAGCCGCTTGGCGGCCGTGTGTTCCAGCGTGTTGACGTTCACCCGGTGCTTGATGTCGGTGACGCTGGCGCCGACCGTGCGAGCGCCGATCTTCAGCAGATAGGTGCGGCCAGGGGGTAGCGGCTCGTCGTCCATCCAGACGAGCGTGGCCTCGAACTGGTTGGCGACCGGCGCAGGGGCGTCGGCCGTGGCGATGACGTCGCCGCGCGAGATGTCGATCTCGTCTTCCAGCGTCAGGGTCACCGACTGGCCGGCGACGGCCTGGTCCAGATCGCCGGGGAGGGTGACGATGCGGGCCACGCGGCTCTCACGACCCGAGGGCAGGGCGCGGATGCGGTCGCCCGGCTTGATGGTCCCGGAGGCGATCAGGCCCGAGAAGCCCCGGAAGTCGAGGTTCGGGCGATTGACCCACTGCACCGGCATGCGGAACGGCTTGGACCGCAGGTCGTCCTCAACCTCCACGCCTTCCAGCCAGTACATCAGGATCGGACCCTTGAACCAGGGCGTGTGCTCGCTGCTTGATGCGATGTTGTCGCCGCCCAGGCCGGAGATCGGGATCGGCGTGAACACGGTCAGGCCGATCTGCTCGGCGAACGCGCGATAGTCGGCGACGATGCGGTCGAACACCGCCGGATCCCAGCCGACCAGGTCCATCTTGTTCACCGCCAGCACCACGTGGCGGATGCCCAGCAGGGACACGAGGTAGCTGTGGCGACGCGTCTGGGTCAGTACGCCCTTGCGGGCGTCGATCAGGATCACGGCCGCGTCGGCGGTCGAGGCGCCGGTGACCATGTTGCGCGTGTACTGCTCGTGGCCGGGGGTGTCGGCGACGATGAACTTGCGCTTCTCGGTCGAGAAGAAGCGGTAGGCGACGTCGATGGTGATGCCTTGCTCGCGCTCGGCGGCCAGGCCGTCGACCAGCAGGGCGAAGTCGATCGCCCCGCCTTGCGTGCCGACCTTCTTGCTGTCGGCTTCGAGGGCCGCCAGCTGGTCCTCGAAGATCATCTTGCTGTCGTACAGCAGGCGGCCGATCAGGGTGGACTTGCCGTCGTCGACGCTGCCGCAGGTGATGAAGCGCAGCAGCGACTTGTGCTGGTGCTGGTGCAGATAGGCGTCGATGTCCTCGGCGATCAGGGCGGACTGGTGCGCCATCAGAAGTAGCCCTCCTGCTTCTTCTTCTCCATCGAGGCGGACTGGTCGTGGTCGATGACCCGGCCTTGCCGTTCCGACGTCGTGGTCAGCAGCATTTCCTGGATGACCTGGGGCAGGGTGGCCGCCGTGCTTTCGACCGCGCCAGTCAGCGGGTAGCAGCCCAGGGTGCGGAAGCGGACGCTCTTCATATGAGGCGTCTCGCCGGGATGCAGGCGGAAGCGGTCATCGTCGACCATGATCAGCGCGCCGTCGCGCTCGACCACCGGCCGCTCGGCCGCGAAGTACAGCGGCACGATCGGGATGTTCTCAAGGTGGATGTATTGCCAGACGTCCAGCTCGGTCCAATTGGAGATCGGGAAGACGCGCAGGCTCTCGCCCGGGTGTTTGCGGGTATTGTAGAGGTTCCACAGTTCCGGCCGCTGGTTCTTTGGGTCCCAGCGATGCTCGGCGGTCCGGAACGAGAAGACCCGTTCCTTGGCCCGGCTCTTCTCCTCGTCGCGGCGGGCGCCGCCGAAGGCCGCGTCGAAGCCGTACTTGGACAGGGCCTGCTTCAGGCCCTCGGTTTTCCACAGGCCGGTGTGCAGGGCGCTGCCGTGGTCGAACGGATTGACGCCGCGCGCCTCGGCGTCGGGGTTCTTGTGGACGATCAGGTCGAAGCCCAGCTCCGACGCCACCTTGTCGCGCAGGGCGTACATGTCCCGGAACTTCCAGGTCGTGTCGACGTGCAGCAGCGGGAAGGGCGGTTTGCCGGGATAGAAGGCCTTGGCGGCCAGGTGCAGCATCACCGCACTGTCCTTGCCGATCGAATACAGCATGACCGGGCGTTCGCACTCGGCCGCCACTTCGCGCAGGATGTGGATGCTCTCGGCCTCCAGCCGCTGGAGGTGGGTGAGGCGGGCCGGCGAGATCGCGTTCTTCGTCAGATCGGGCGTCATCGGTTCCGGCGGGTACGCGGCGGGTGCGAATTGGGTAAGGGCCAAGGCGAAGGTCCGCAAAGGAAAAATGTCCGGTCGCATCCCGTCGAAGGGCGCACCGGTGCAGGCTGGGACCTAGGCCCGGCCACGGCGCCGGACAACCGTCGGAATTCTGAGGGCGCTGTCAGCGGACGTGGCGCCCCGGTCGGTAAGCTTCCGCTTTCATGACCAAAAGTTCACTCGTCCTCCTCCGAAAATGCTCGCATAACGCTGATATTGGTCCAGGGACGGGCTATGGGCTTTCTGACGGAAATGCTGGCTGTGGCGGTCGTCTGGCTGTCGTCGTTCGCGCTTTGCCAATTGGGCGTGAGCGTGGAGAACCGCGTCTGCACCCATACCCAGGCCGCCCCGGCCAAGTCGGTCGCTCGCTCGCCCCGGGGTGCGCCGATCGCGGTTAACGCGCCCGACAAGAGGGTTGATGCGACCACACGCGACGCCTGAACCGGCGCTTAAGGCGTCGAGACCCTTGCAAACTCAAGCAAAGTCGCTTTTCGCCAAGGCTTTTCGCCGTTAGGTTCATGTGGTGCGCGAAGGAGGGGTCCAGCGCGCGAAAGTTGTCTCCTGCGCCCCTCGCCGACGCCCCCTTTGCCGACGTCCTGGGACCCTGGCTGTGTATGAAGCCTAAGAAGCGCCAACCGCTCGATTTTTCCGCCACGCCGACGGGTGTCCCTCCCGAGGAAGCCAAGACCACGCCTGAGCTCCCTCCGGAGCTGTCTGAGGCCACGTCTTTTTCCGACTCCGAGGCGGCCATTCCGAGCGCCGAGCCCCTGACTCTGCAAGAGACGCTGAACGACGATCTGGCTGTTCCGCCGCCGATGACCGTGCGCTCGCGCCGTCGCCGCGAGCCGGATCCCGAGCCGGTCGAGAGCTTCTCGGAGCCCGAGCTGAAACTGGCCACCTCGCTGGCCGCCACAGCCCAACCGCCTGCCCCCGTCGTCGAGCCCGAACGCGCCGCGCCGGCCAAGGCCGAGAGCCGAGAGCCGACGCTTGACCTGCGCGGACCCGAAGCGGCCGTGCCGCTGCGCAGCGAGGACGTTCCGCGCCGCATGTCGGGCGTATTGTTCTGGACCCTGGCCACCGCCATCGCCTTCCTTTGGGCCCTGGCCCCGATCGCCTTCGCCCTGGGCTACGCGCGCGGCGTGCCAGCCTTCAAGGTCGAGGGCTTCGCCCTGACGGTGTTCGCCGGCCTGGCTATCGGCCCGGCCCTCCTGACCCTGCTGGGCGCCTATCTGCTGCGCCAGGCGAACGGCATCGCCGATGAATTGCGCCGCACCCGGACCCTGACCGATCGCATCGTCACCCCGGCCGCTCTGGCCGCCGTCGGTGCGTCCAGCGCGGTAGACGCCCTGCGCCAAGGCGTCGATGACGCCGCCAACGCCGCCCAGCGGGCGCGTGAGCACATCGTCTCGCTGCGCCAGGCCCTGGCCGAGGAGACCGGGCGCCTCGCCGAGGCCGCTGCCGACTCCGCCAAGATGGCCAAGCAACTGGCCCAAGGGCTGGGCCACGAGCGTACGGCCATGGAGACCCTGTCGCAGTCCCTGGACGCCCGCTCCACGGCGGTGGTCGACGCGATCGGCAGCCAGGCCCGCATGGTGGCCGAGGCCTCCGATCTGGCCGAGACCCAGCTGCGCGAAGCAGAAGCCGCCCTGGCGGCCCGCGCCGCCGACCTGGCGGCCGCCGCCGCCGAAGCCTCGGACGCCGCCCGCGTCGGGGCCGAGGACCTGTCGCGCCAGATCGCTCGGCTGGAGACCGCCGGCCACGGCGTTGGCGACCAGGTCTCGTCGGTCGAGAAGAGCCTGGCCGCCCAGCGCGCCGCGCTCGTCGAGATCAGCCAGGCCCTGCGCTCGGACCAGGAGGACTTCGCCTCCGAGGCCGAGACTCGCACCGCTCAGCTCACCGAGTTCGTCGCCTATACCCGTGTCGGCGCCACCGAACTGTCGGACGCCGCCGCCATGGGCGCGGAGATCCTGCGCGGCCTCATCAGCGCGGCCGCCGACCAGTTCCGCGAACTGGCCGAGGGCGCTGTCAGCCAGCGCGAGATCCTGGCCGACAACGCCAAGAAGACGCTCGAGACCATCGGCGACGTCGCCGAGAACCAGCGCACCCTGCTGGAGGACGAGCTGAAGGCGGCCATGGAGGCCATGGCCGAGTCGGCGTTGAAGGCGGCCGAGGGCGTGGAGGCTCGCGTCGAGGCCGCCCGCAGCCGCGTCGACCAACTGAACGAGATCGCCTTCGCCGCCGGCCAGAAGGCCGACGCGGTGTTCGAATCCCGCATGGAGGAGGCGCGCGACATCATCGAGCACTCGGCCCAGATGGTCGAGCAAGCCGGGGCGCGCACCTCGCAGAAGCTGGCGGACTCGGTGCAGGCGGCCCGCGGCACGCTGGACGAACTGGAGACGATGCTGGCCGAGATCGGCAAACGCACCGCCGACCTGCCAGCCGAGGCTCTGCAGAAGGCCGCCGAAGTCCGCGTATCCATCGAGCAGGGCGTCGAGCATCTGATGAACGCCATCCGCCGCACCGCCGAGGAGACGGCCGCGATCGACCAGGCTTTCCAGGAGCGCGTCCGCCGCAATTACGAGATGCTGAGCGAGGCGGCCGGGGCCGTCACCGCGTCCAGCGCCTCGACCATCGCCGCCCGCGCCGCCCCGACCCAGGCCCCGGTCAGCCGTGCGCGCCCCGCGCCGCCGCCTTCCCAGCCCGAACCGCTGCCGATGGCCGTTTTCGACGACGAGGACGAGCCGCCGACCGACCGTCGCCGCCTGCGCCTGACGCCAACGGCGACCGACCAAGAGTTCCGTTCGGTGTTCGAGCAAGCCTCCGCCCGCAAGCAGACGCCAGCGCAGTCGGCGTCCGAACCGGAGGGCGAGGGCGGCTGGAGCTGGCGCAACCTGCTGGCCGGTATCGAGAACAGCTCTCCGGGCGACGCCGCCTTGGGCGAGAGGCTCTCCGCCGAGATCACGGCCATGGGGATTGATCCGCACGCCCTGCTGCCGCGCGGCCGGATCGACGAGATCGCCGCGGCCCTGCAGACGCGTGACGATGGCGGGGCCCGCGAGGTGGTCAAGCGACTGGCGCCCGCCGCCATCCGTCGCCTGGTCCGCCGCCTGTTCTCCGACTCGACGTTGAAGGCCAATACCGAGCGCTTCCTGAAGCGTTACGCGAGCATGATCGACGAGGCGGCTGGCCAGGATCGCGAAGGCTTCCTGCTGGCGGCGCTGCTGTCGTCGGACGCTGGCCGGGCCTACCTGCTGCTTGACGCGGCCAGCGGCGATCTCGGCTGAGCCTTAAGGTGAAGCGCGCCTTTGATTTCACGGCGGCGGCGCTAGGCCTGATCGTCCTGGCCCTGCCGCTCGCCGGGTTGTGGCTGCTGGTGCGCCTGACTTCGCCCGGGCCGGGGCTCTACTGGTCGCAGCGCGTGGGCCGAGGCTCCGCGCTTTTCGCCATGCCCAAGTTCCGGACCATGCGGATCGACACGCCCGAGGTCGCCACGCATCTGCTGGAGAACCCGGACCGCTGGCTGACGCCGCTGGGGCCGCTGATGCGCAAGCTCAGCCTAGACGAGCTGCCGCAGTTGTGGAGCGTGCTGGTGGGCCAGATGAGCCTGGTCGGGCCGCGCCCGGCGCTGTTCAATCAGGACGACCTGATCGCCGCCCGCAAGGCCGCCGGCGTCGATGTCCTGCGGCCCGGCGTCACCGGCTGGGCGCAGATCAACGGCCGCGACGAGCTGGCCATCCCGGACAAGGTGGCGCTGGACGCCGAGTATCTCGCCCGGCGCTCGTTCCTGTTCGACCTGGAGATCATGGTCAGCACCGTCGTGCCGGTGCTGACCGCTCGAGGTGTTACGCGTTAGCCGAGGTCGGCGTAGGCCTTCTCGATCGCCGCGACGAAGGTCGGGTTCGAGGTCAAGGCCGCCGGGAACACGGTGTCCAAGGCCAGGAAGGCCGCCACGTCGGTGTTGGCGTCGCCGGTGACGCCCACGCCGATCTCGGTCAGCTTGTCGGCCAGCGGATCGGTGATCGCCTCGCCGGTCTTGGCGCGCAGGGCGATGAAGCGCATCCAGGCCGCCAGCGGTATCGCCAAACGCTCGATCGAACGGCCGGCTTCCAGGGTTTCCGTCAGCGTGCCCAGGATGCGGAAGGGCAGCTTCTGGGTGCCGTCCCAGGCGATCTGCGCCAGGTAGTGGCGGATTTCGGGATTGCGGAAGCGGGCCAGGATCGCCTCGGCGTAGTCGGCCAGATCCAGGCCGCGCGGCGCCGTCAGGGTCGGGATGATGTCCTTGGCCATCAGGTCGCGGGCTAAGGCTTCCAGCGCCGGATCGCTGACCGCCTCGAACACCGTCTCGTGGCCGCGCAGGATGCCGGCATAGGCCAGGGTCGAGTGGACGCCGTTCAGCAGGCGCAGCTTGGCGCGCTCGAAACCGCGCACGTCGTCGGTCAGGATGCCCCCGACGCTGGACAGGTCCGGCGCGTCGGCGGGAAGCACGTCCTCGACCACCCACTGGGTGAAGGCTTCGCGCTGGATCGGCCAGGCGTCTTCCAGGCCGGTGGCGGTCTGGACTCGCGCTCGCAAGGTGTCGTCGGTGGCGGGGGTGATGCTGTCGACCATGGTGCGCGGGAAGCTGCCCTCGGCGTCGATCCAGGCGGCCAGATCGGCGTCGATCTTGGCGGCGAAGGCGACCACGGCCGCTTTCAGACGCCAGCCGTTGTCGGCGAGGTTGTCGCAGGCCACGACGGCGTAGGGCGGCAGGCTGGCCGCGAACCGGCGGCGCAGGCCTTCGACGATGTAGCCCACGGCGCTCTTGGGTTCGCGCGGATGGGCCAGGTCGTGGACGATGTCCGGATGCTTCTCGTCGAGGCCGCCCTCGACCGACAGGGTGTAGCCCTTTTCAGTCACCGTCAGGGTGACCATGCGGGTGGTAGGGGCCGCCAGACGGGCGAAGACCGAAGGCGGATCTTCCGGCGCGACCAGCACCTCGACGATCGAGCCGACAATGCGGAAGGTGGTCTCGGCGTCCAGCTGCGCCAGGGTGTATAGGCCGTCCTGCGGCTGCAGGGCGTCGCGGACGCCCGGGCTCTTCAGAGAGACGGCGCAGATCCCCCAGCGCGGATCGGTCGTCAGAAGCTGGTCGAAATAGAAGGCCTGGTGGGCGCGGTGGAAGGCGCCGGGGCCGAAGTGGACGACGCCAACCTGCACCTTGTCACGGTCATAGGTCGGCAGCGCCGTGCCGGGGATCGCCCCCGGATAGCTGGTCGCGCTCAGACGCAGGGCGGGGGAGGTCGTGGGAGAAGCCGTCAAGGGAGCACGCCTGGAGTTTCGTAACGGAAGGGTCGGTTGCCTAAATGCGGTAGTCTGACAAGTCTGGCAATTGGCCTGACCATTTTTTAGAGGGTCACGCCGGACTTCCAGATGGCGATCTCGCGTTCGCCGTTCAGCTCGGCCTTGGTGGCCTTGCCGGAGGCGGTGTCGACCACGAGGTCCATCAGTCGGTCAGCCGCGTCGTCCATCGAGACACCTTCCAGCACCTGGCCGGCGTCGAAGTCGATCCAGCCGGGCTTGCGCTGGGCCAGGCCCGAGTTCGAGGCGATCTTCAGCGTCGGGGCCGGGAAGCCCAGCGGCGTGCCGCGGCCGGTGGTGAACAGAATCACCGTCGCGCCGGCGGCGGTCAGGGCCGTCGACGAGACCGCGTCATTGCCAGGAGCCTCCAGCAGGGTCAGGCCGTGGGGGCCGACGCGTTCGCCGTAGCGCAGCACCTCGACCAGTTGAGCCCGGCCGCCCTTCTGCACCGCGCCCAGGGACTTCTCCTCCAGCGTGGTGATGCCGCCGGCGATGTTGCCGGGCGAGGGGTTCTCGTAGATCGGCTGGTTGTTGTCGATGAAGTAGCGCTTGAAGTCGTCGATCACCCCGACGGCCTGATCGAAGATCTCGCGGCTGGCGGCGCGCTGCAGCAGCACGTTCTCGGCCCCGAAGACCTCCGGAATCTCGGTCAGGACCGGGGTGCCGCCGGCGTCGGCGACCTTGTCGGCGATGCGGCCGACCAGCGGGTTGGCGGTGACGCCCGAGAAGCCGTCCGAGCCGCCGCACTTGAGACCGACGATCAGTTCGGAAACCGGGATCGGCTCGCGCCTGTCCTTCTCGGCGATCTCGACCAGGGCCTCGATCGCGGCGAGACCGTCCTCGAATTCATCCTCGACCATCTGGGTCGTGAAGCTGCGGAGACGCTCGCGGTCGATGTCCGGCGCGCTGTCCAGCAGGGCCTTCAGCTGATTGTTCTCGCAGCCCAGGCCCAGGATCAGCACGCCGCCGGCGTTGGGGTGGGCGGCCAGGCCGGCGATCAGGCTGCGGGTGTGGGTCAGGTCATCGCCCAGCTGCGAGCAGCCGAACGGGTGGGGGAAAGCGTAGACGCCATCGACGCGGCCGGCGAAGTGGGCGTTGGCCTTCTCGGCGATGCGGCGGGCTGTGTTGGCGACGCAGCCGACGGTGCACAGCACCCAGATCTCGTTGCGGGTGCCGGCTCGGCCGTTCTTGCGGCGATAGCCGTCGAAGGTGCGAGCGGCGGGCTCGGCGTGCGGCTCCGGAGCGGTCGGGGCGAAGCTGTAGCCCTCGACGCCTTCCAGGCGGGTCGCGACATTGTGGACGTGGACATGGTCGCCGACGGCGATGTCGGCCGTGGCCCGGCCGATCGGCCATCCGTACTTAAGGACGTCGGCGCCAGCGCTGGCATCGCGAATAGCGATCTTGTGGCCCTTGGGGATATCGGCGCGCACGGTGATCGTCTGGCCGTGCAGGTCCAGGACTTCGCCGGCCACGAGGTCGCGCAGGGCGGTGGCCACGTGGTCGCGTGGGTCGACGGGGTGGATCGATTCGCGAGGCGCCAGGGTCGTATCGGTCATGGTTTGGTCTTCGCCGCCGAGTTTCGTGTCGTCGTTTTCAGTGCGTAGTGACATGGTAACCGGTGTCAGTCACCCCAAAAGCGGGCGTTTCGTCCTAGGTTGGCGACGCCAGCGCGGCTAGAGTATGACAAAAGACAACGCTTAAAGCTGCTTGGAAACGCCGTGAACTCTTCGAAGACGCCTTCCTCGTCCCCGGAAGATCCAGAGAGCAGCGTCGAGGGTGGTCGCAAGCGAGCCACGATCAACGACATCGCCAGGCTTGCCGGGGTGTCCAAGAAGACCGTTTCACGCGTCATCAACCAGTCTCCCTTCGTTCGTGACGAGACGCGCGAGCGCATCGAGGCGGTGATCGCCGAGTGGGGCTATGCGCCCGATCCGCAGGCGCGGGGCCTGGCGTTCCGCCGCTCGTTCCTGATCGGCATGATCTACGACAACCCCAACCCGCAATATGTCGTCAACATGCAGCTGGGCCTGCTGGACGGCATGCGCGGTTCGGGCTTCGAGCTGGTCGTTCACCCCTGCAACCGCGCCAGCCCGACCTTCCTGACCGACATCCGCGCCTTCGTGGAGCGCCAGAAGCTGTTCGGCGTCGTGCTGCCGCCGTCGGTGTCCGAGGACGAGCGGGTCGCCAAGCTGCTGAACGAGATCGGCTGCGCCTATATCCGCATCGCCTCGGTCGAGCTGGACAAGCCCGAGCACATGATCGTCGGTCACGACCGCATGGGCGGGGAGGTGATGGGCCAGCACCTGATCGACCTGGGTCACACGCTGATCGGCTTCATCAGCGGTCTGCCCAACTTCCGGTCCTCGCACGAACGCAGGGGCGGGCTTGAGGATGTGCTCCAGAAGGCCGGGGTCGAGTTGAAGCCCGACTATGTGGTCCAGGGCGCCTATACCTTCGAGTCCGGCCTGGCGTGCGGCGAGGCGCTGCTGGCCATGGAGCCGCGTCCCACCGCCATCTTCTGCGGCAACGACGAAATGGCCGCCGGCGCGCTGCAGGCGGCGCGGCGCGCGGGGCTGCGGGTGCCCGAGGATCTGACCGTCGTCGGCTTCGACGACTTCCAGATCGCCCAAGCCGTGTGGCCGCCGCTGACCACGATCCACATCCCGACGCGGGAGGTTGGCCGTATGGCCGCCGAAAAGCTGATCGGACGGGAAAATCGCGAAGCGCGTGATCCCGCCAGCACGATCCCGTATCTTGTCCTGCGGGAGTCCTCGGCCGCGCCGCCGAAGTCCTGAGGACAACCCGCCGCGACGCCTGCCTCCTTTCTTGCAACGCGTCGTGACACCGGTTACCAAGCGCGTCACGACAGCCCGCTGCGAGGCCGTCCTGACGTTGGGAAGAGGAAGCGTAGAATGCCCAGACCGCTGAATTTCCACGAGGATCGCCTGTTTCCGGCGGACGCCACGACGCGCTCTTACGCGCGTGGCCTGTATGCGTTGGTCAAGGACCTGCCGATCATCAGCCCGCACGGGCACACCGATCCGTCGTGGTTCGCCACGAACGAGCCCTTCCAGGACGCCACCGACCTGCTGCTGGCGCCGGACCACTATCTCTACCGTATGCTCTACAGCCAGGGCATCAGCCTCGACGCGCTGAAGGTGCGTTCCAAGGCCGGTGTTCCGGACACCGATCCGCGCGCGGCCTGGAAGCTGTTCGCCAGCAACTTCCACCTCTTCCGCGGCACGCCGTCGTGGATCTGGCTGAACCACGTGTTCTCCAAGGTGTTCGGCTTCACCGAGTTCCTCGAGGCCTCGAACGCCAACGACTATTTCGACCGCATCAACGAAGCCCTCGCCACGGACGCCTTCCGCCCGCGCGCCCTGTTCGACCGCTTCAACATCGAGACCCTGGCCACCACCGAGGGGCCGCACGAGAGCCTGAAGCACCACCAGGCCATCCGCGAGAGCGGGTGGGGCGGCCACGTCATCACCGCCTACCGTCCCGACGCGGTCATCGACTTCGAGGACGAGCGTAGCCCGCGCGCCTTCGAACGCTTCGCCGAGGTGTCGGGTCAGGACGTCTACAGCTGGAAGAGCTACCTCGAAGCGCACCGCCTGCGCCGGGCGGCCTTTATCGACGCCGGCGCCACCTCGTCCGACCACGGCCACCCGACGGCCGCCACCGCCGACCTGTCGGACGTCGAGGCCGAGGCGCTTTTCCAGAGCCTGGTGAAGGGTGACGTCACGCCTGAAAAGGCCGAGCTGTTCCGCGCCCACATGCTGACCGAAATGGCCAAGATGAGCCTGGACGATGGGCTGGTCATGCAGATCCACCCGGGCTCTCACCGCAACCACAATGCCGGCCTGCTGGCGTCGCACGGTCGCGACAAGGGCGCCGACATCCCGATGCGCACCGAGTACGTTTCGGCGTTGAAGCCGCTGCTGGGCCGCCTGGGCAACGATCCGCGCCTGTCGGTGATCCTGTTCACCCTGGACGAGACCGTCTACAGCCGCGAGCTGGCCCCGCTGGCCGGCCACTATCCGGTGCTGAAGCTGGGTCCGTCCTGGTGGTTCCACGACAGCCCGGAAGGCATGATGCGCTTCCGCGAGCAGGTCACCGAGACCGCCGGCTTCTACAACACCGTCGGCTTCAACGACGACACCCGCGCCTTCCTGTCGATCCCGGCCCGCCACGACGTGGCGCGTCGCGTCGACTCCTCGTTCCTCGCCCGCATGGTCGCCGAGCACCGGATGGACCTGGTCGAGGCCGAGGAGCTGATCGTCGATCTGACGTACAACCTGCCTAAGAAGGCCTACAAGCTCGACCAGCGTCCGGACTGGGCTCGCCCCACCACGCTGCGCGCGGCCGCCGAATAAGAACACCTTTCCGGAGACTTCCCGATGTTCGCCAAGACCTACCACGCCACCCATCCGGACATGATGTTCGCGGTCAGCAATGACGACCTGCGCGAGCGCTATCTGATGGACGGCCTGTTCCAGGACGGCCAGATCGTCCTGACCTACAACCACGCCGAACGCTTTGTCGTCGGCGGCGTCGTGGCCACCGCCGCCGTCAAGCTGCCCGACCAGACCCAGCCGGCCTCGGCCGCCGGCCACCCGTTCCTGGAGCGCCGCGAACTGGGCGTGATCAATGTGGGCGAGACCACCGGCAAGATCACCGTCGACGGCGTTGTCTATGAGATCGTTCCGCGTGACGGCCTGTACGTCACCATGGGCGCCAAGGACGTGACCTTCGAAGGCGTCGACGGCGCCGCCGCGCGCTTCTACCTGGTCAGCCTGCCGGCTCACGCTTCGTTCGAAACCAAGAAGCTGGCCTTCGCCGATGCCGTGGCCCTGGAGCGCGGCGCGCTGGAGACCAGCAACGAGCGCACGATCTACCAGTACATCGTCCCGACGACCTGCAAGTCGGCTCAGCTGCTGCTGGGCATGACGGTGCTGAAGCCGGGCAGCGTCTGGAACACCATGCCGCCCCACCTGCACGACCGCCGCTCGGAAGCCTATTTCTACTTCGGTCTGGGCGAGAACGACCGGGTCTTCCACTACATGGGCGAGCCGGACGAGATGCGTCACATCGTCATCGCCAACGAGGAAGCCGTGATGAGCCCGCCGTGGTCGATCCACATGGGCTCGGGCACCGCCAACTACACCTTCATCTGGGCGATGGGTGGCGAGAACCTCGACTATACCGACATGAACGTGCTGGACATCTGCCAGCTGAAGTAGGACCGCGAGGTCATCCGCTCTTAGCTTGTCATCCCGGGCGGAGCGAAGCGTAGACCCGGGACCCAGGGGCCATTGGCAGTGCGCCGGCCCCCGGGTCCCGGACAGCCTCTTCGAGGCTTCCGGGATGACAAGATTTAGGATCAGGAAATCAGCACCATGGCCAATCCGTTCAGCCTCGAAGGCAAGGTCGCGCTCGTCACTGGCGCTAACACCGGCATCGGGCAAGGGATCGCCGTCGCCCTGGCCGCCGCCGGCGCGGACATCGCCGCCGCGGGCCGCAGTGAGCCGACCGAGACCCAGAAAGCCGTCGAGGCCCTGGGCCGCAAGTTCCTTTCGATCAAGGCCGACTTCGGCTCGACCGAGCCCGTGCAGCGCGTTGTCGATGAGACCGTGGCCGCGTTCGGCAAGGTCGACATCCTGGTCAACAACGCCGGCATCATCCGTCGCGCCGACTCGATCGAGTTCTCGGAAGCCGACTGGGACGCGGTGATGGACACCAACCTGAAGGTCGTCTTCTTCCTGACCCAGGCGTTCGCCAAGCAGGCGCTGAAGCAGGGTCCCGTGAACGGCGTGACCGCCAAGGTGATCAATATCGCCTCGCTGCTCTCGTTCCAGGGCGGCATCCGCGTCCCGTCTTACACCGCCGCCAAGTCGGGCCTGGCCGGCCTGACCAAGATCCTGGCCAACGAGTGGGCGGCCAAGGGCATCAACGTCAACGCCATCGCGCCGGGCTATTTCGACACCAACAACACCGAAGCCCTGCGCGCCGACGCCGACCGCAACGCCTCGATTCTGGCTCGCATCCCGGCCGGCCGCTGGGGGCGTCCGGAGGACATCGGCGGCGCCGCTGTGTTCCTGGCCTCGTCGGCCGCTGACTACGTCCAGGGCATTACTTTGCCCGTGGATGGCGGTTGGCTGGCGCGCTAACGAAACAAATCCACGCAAAAATGCGATGGTAGCGCAACCATCGTGCCGGGCGGGTTTTCCCGCCCGGTGAAGCGCGCTAGAGGGCGCCGCAGCGTTAGCGGCCGGGATCGATCCTGCGTCGCCGACGCTTTCTCGTGATCCCTTTCCGTCCCGAACGGCCCCGGCCGCTCCTGGAGTTCGTGCATGCGCAATCCGGCCCTGTCGATCGATGTCGACCGTCCCACCAGCCGTCACGTCCGCCAGAACGCCAACCTGCTGAGCGACCTCCTGAGCGAGGCGATCACCTACCTTGAGGGCGAGGAGGCCGCCGCCCTGGTGGCCAAGGCCCGCAAGGCCGCCTCTCGCGAGGACGAGGAGACCGGCGACTCGCCGGTCCTCGACCACCTGTTCGCCGACCTCAGCAACGACCAGGCCGTGTTTCTGGCCCGCGCCTTCGCCAGCCACTCGCTGCTGGCCAATATCGGCGAGGACGTCGCCGGCCGCCGCCGCCACGCCGAGGCCGACGCCCAGCCGGGCGACGAGCGTCCGCGCACCCTGATCGACGCCGTCAAGGTGCTGAAGGCCCACGGCAAGACCGACGCGGAGCTGGCCAAGGTCTTCGCCGCCATGAACGTGGTGCCGGTTCTCACCGCCCACCCGACGGAGGTCCGTCGCCGCAGCATGGTCGACCGCGAGACCGAGATCTCGCGCCTGATGGCGCTGCGCCGCCACCACCTGCCGCCGGACCTGGACGCCGAGATCCGCGAGGGCCTGTTCCGCGAGATCGCCCTGATGTGGCGCACCCGCCTGTACCGTCCCGAGCGCATCACCGTGAAGGACGAGATCCGCAACGCCCTGTCGATCGTCCGCACCTCGATCCTGCCGGCGATCATCGACCTGTATGGCGACTGGACGGCCAAGATCGGCTCGCACGGTCACCTCGCGCCGCTGCTGAAGATGGGCTCTTGGCTGGGCGGCGACCGCGACGGCCACCCCGGCGTCAATGGCGAGACCCTGAAGCTGGCCTTCGCCAGCCAGTCCCGGGTGATCCTCGACTGGTACGCCGGTGAGGTGCGCAAGCTGTGGTCCAATCTCGCCGTCTCGACCGCCTATACGCCGGTCTCGAACGAGCTGCTGGCCCTGGCCGCCCAGACCCGTGATCCGTCGATCCATCGTCTTGACGAGCCCTATCGCCTGGCGCTGGAGCTGGTCTTCGACCGCCTGACCGCCGTGTCGCAGAAGCTGACCGGCGCGCCGGTCGCCTACGCCACCGGCGCCACCGAGGTCGAGGCCTATGGTCATCCGGATGCTTTCGTCGCCGACCTGACCGTCATCATCGACAGCCTGGAGCGCAACGGCGGCGAGCGTCTGGTCGGCTCGACCCTGCGCACCCTGGTTGAGGTGGCCAAGGCCTGCGGCTTCCACCTGATGAGCCTCGATCTGCGCCAGAACGCCGACGTCCACGAACGGACCGTCGACGAGCTGTTCCAACGGGCCGGTACGGGCGTCTCCTACCTCAAGCTCGACGAGGAGGCCCGCTGCAAGGTCCTGATCGAGGAGCTGTCGCACCAGCGCCCCCTGGTCTCGCCGTTCACCGCCTATAGCGAGGAGACGACCAAGGAGCTGGCCACGATGAGCGCCGCCGCCCAGGCGGTTCGCGACTACGGCCATGGCTGCATCGGGGCGTACATCATCTCGAAGG
The DNA here is from genome assembly GCF_002742625.1 of Caulobacter sp. FWC2. NCBI lineage: Bacteria > Pseudomonadati > Pseudomonadota > Alphaproteobacteria > Caulobacterales > Caulobacteraceae > Caulobacter > Caulobacter sp. FWC2. The sequence goes on along the minus strand of NZ_PEBF01000001.1, from coordinate 3,338,101 downwards.
CCGCGACCCTGTCGGACATCCTCGAGCCGCTGGTCCTGCTCAAGCAGGTCGGGATGGTCTGGGGCGGGGCGGCGCCGCGCGCTTCGGTCAAGGTTGCACCGCTGTTCGAGACCATCGGCGACCTGGAGAATGGCCCCGCCGTGCTGCGCCAGTGGCTGGAACTGCCGCTGTCGCGGACCATCCTGGGCGACCGGCCGGTGCAGGAAATCATGCTCGGCTACTCCGACAGCAACAAGGACGGCGGGTACGTCGCCAGCCGCCGGGGTGTGGCGCGCGGCGCCTCGGCCCTGGCGTTCGAGGCCGACCGGATGGGCGTCGGCCTGCAGCTGTTCCACGGTCGCGGCGGCAGCGTCGGGCGGGGCGGTGGTCCCGCCGCCGAGGCCGTGCTGGCCCAGCCGGCCGGCACCGTGCAGGGCCGCATCCGCATGACCGAGCAGGGCGAGATGATCGCCCGCCGCTTCGGCGACCAGCCCACCGCCCGCCGCAACCTCGACGGCCTGGCCGCCGCCGTGCTGATGTCCAGCGAGCGCCCGGTCCAAAAGCCCGATCCCAAGGTCGAGGCGGCCATGACCGCCCTGGCCGAGGCGTCGTTCCACGGCTTCCGCGCCCTGGTGTACGACGATCCGGCGTTCGAGGACTTCTTCTGGTCGGTCACGCCGATCAGCGAGATCGTGGGCCTCAACATCGGCAGCCGTCCGGCCAGCCGCACCGCCAGCCGCAAGATCGAGGACCTGCGGGCCATCCCGTGGGTGTTTTCCTGGTCGCAGGCCCGATTCATGCTGCCGGGCTGGTACGGTTTCGCCTCGGGCGTCGAGCGGGCCAACCTGTCGGTCGAGCAACTGCGCGACCTGGCCGGCAATTTCGACTTCTTCGCCTCGCTGCTGTCGAACATGGAGCTGGCCCTGGCCCAGAGCCACATGGGCATCGCGGCCCGGTACACGGCCCTGTCGCCGGACAAGGCCAATGCCGAGCGCATCTTCGCGACCATCCAGCGCGAACACGACGCGGCCTCGCGCATCGCCCTGGAGATCCGGGGCGGTTCGAGCCTGCTCGACAACCAGCCGGACCTAGCCGAGTCGGTGACCCTGGCCAGCCGTTCGGTGGACCCGCTGAACCACCTGCAGCTGGAACTGCTGTCGCGCCGCCGGGCAGGGGAGGCCGACGAGGAGCTGCGCCTGGCCATCCAGCTGACCGTGGCCGGCATCGCGGCGGGCTTGCGGAATACGGGCTGATCCTTGCCGGGCAAGGGCTTGGGGGAGCGCGGCTCTTCCAAGCCGCGAAGCCGCATTTTTTCAAACGGTTAGCGCTCGCGATTTCCCCTCCCAACGGCGCTTGCGCTCCCTGGCGGTTTCTGGTTATCTCCTCATGACACCGGTGGCGAAGTGGCCTGGCCACTTTTCCGGTTTTCCGTGACACCGGTGTCAAGACGTTTCGGTTCGGCGTCGTGGTCGGTCCGTTTCGTTCGCGGCTCTTTGAGCTCGCTCCTGCGCAAACTTCCGGGGCGTCGGGTCATACCGGCGCCCTCACTTTTGCGTCTGGAGCGGGGCGAGGCGGCCGAAGGAAAAACGTTCGGGGATGGAAACGAGACCAGAGATTTAGCGGAAACCGGTTCAGCCACTGGCTCCCATTCTCGCGCACTCAATACGCCCTCTCGACCCCTTAGTTTGACGTTGCGGCAAGCCCGGTGTGGCGCTCGTCGGCAACGCGGTCTAAGGGATCGCCCTGAGCCAATTCCGGCGAAATCTTCCACGCGCGGCGGCCCAACAGGCCCTCCGCGCAAGATCGATCCTTCGGGAAGGAGTCTATGATGGTAAAAGACCGTATGGCGGTGCTGACCGCCCTGATGGACCAGGGTGTCATCCCGGTTTTCTATCACCCGGACGTCGAGGTCTGTAAGGCCGTGATCCAGGCCTGCGCCGACGGCGGCGCGCCCTGCATCGAGTTCACCAACCGCGGCGACTTCGCCAGCCACGTCTTCTACGAAGTGACCCGTTACTTCCACGAGGCCGATCCGCGCGTGATCATGGGCGTGGGCTCGATCGTCGACGCCCCGACCGCCGGCATCTACATCGCCAACGGCGCCAAGTTCGTCGTCGGCCCGATCCTCAACGCCGACGTCGCCAAGGTCTGCAACCGCCGCAAGATCCCGTATTCGCCGGGCTGCGGTTCGGCCTCGGAAATCTCGTACGCCGAAGAACTGGGCTGCGAGATCGTCAAGGTGTTCCCCGGCTCGTCGGTCGGCGGCCCGGACTTCGTCAAGGCGGTGCTGGGCCCGATGCCCTGGACCCGCATCATGCCGACGGGCGGCGTCGATCCGGACGAAGCCTCGGTCAAGAAGTGGTTCGGCGCGGGCATCGTCGCCGCCGGCATGGGCTCCAAGCTGATCACGCAAGAGCTGCTGGACGCCAAGGACTACGCGGGCATCACCAAGAAGGTCCGCGAGACTGTTGACCTGATCAAGAAGGTTCGTGGGAAGGCCTAAATGACCGACAATATCCTCAACATCCGCCCGGCTTCGGAAACCAAGTGGGACTGCGCGTCCTTCGGTGAAGTGATGCTGCGCTTCGACCCGGGCTTCGGCCGGGTTCGCAACGCCCGCCAGTTCCAGGTCTGGGAAGGCGGCGGCGAATACAACGTCGCCCGCGCCTTCAAGAAGTGCTGGGGCAAGCGCTCGACCGCCGTCACGGCCCTGCCGGTCAACGACCTGGGCTGGCTGGTCGAGGACCTGATGATGCAAGGCGGCGTCGACACCTCGCACGTCATCTGGCGCGACTTCGACGGCCTGGGCCGCAACACCCGCGTCGGCCTGAACTTCACCGAAAAGGGCTTCGGCGTTCGTCCGGCCCTCGGCTGCTCGGACCGGGGTCACTCGGCCGCCTCGCAGATCCGCCCCGGTGAAGTGAACTGGGAAAAGCTGTTCGGCGAAGAAGGCGTGCGCTGGTTCCACACCGGCGGCATCTTCGCGGCCCTGGCCTCGAACACGGCCGAAGCCGTGATCGAAGCCGTGGAAGTCGCCCGCAAGTACGGCACCGTCATCTCCTACGACCTGAACTACCGCGCCTCGCTGTGGAAGTCGCAGGGCGGCAAGGAAGGCGCGCAGAAGGTCAACCGTCACATCGCCCAGTATGTCGACGTGATGATCGGCAACGAAGAAGACTTCACCGCCTGCCTGGGCTTTGAAGTCGAGGGCCTGGACGAGCACATCAGCTCGATCGACCCGGCCAACTTCAAGAAGATGATCGAGACCGCTGTGAAGCAGTTCCCGAACTTCAAGGTCGCCGCCACCACCCTGCGCAACGCCAAGACCGCCTCGGTCAACGACTGGTCGGCGATCCTGTACGCCGGCGGCGAGTTCTACGCCTCGATGATGCGCGAGAACCTCGAGATCTATGACCGCGTCGGCGGCGGCGACGGCTTCGCCTCGGGCCTGGCCTTCGGCTTCATGGAAGGCAAGGGTCCCCAGGCCGCCGTCGAGTACGGCGCGGCCCACGGCGCCCTGGCCATGACCACCCCGGGCGACACCTCGATGGTGCGCCAGGCGGAAGTCGAGGCCGTGATGAAGGGCAAGGGCGCGCGGGTCATTCGCTAGGCCTTCAGTCCTCGGACGATGATGAGCCCCCGGTCGAAAGGCCGGGGGCTTTTTCTTTGGCGACCATCCGCGCGTATTCGGCCGAGGCGCGGAACTTCCGCATCTTCTTCCAGACGTTCCGCCGCAGCTGCGCCTTACGGGCCGGCGGCCAGGCGGTGTCAGGCGGAATGGGGCTGTGACGGCGCGGCATGAGCTCTTCTCCAGGCAGGTCGATGCGCTCCGGCGCGGCGCGGCGGAGGGAGTGGGGAGGGGAGCGGGGCGCCCGGGCCTCGCCCGGAGCAGATGGAGAAAATACCGTTTCGACGAAGCTCAGCGCCCCGCGCGATCGTTATCCGGAAGCGTGGCGCGCCGACGCTGTTCGCGCCTGATCGCCCTTGAAGCCTCCGACAGGCGGGCCGGGCCGCGAAGCCCGGTCCCGGACAGGAGCCTTTCAACTCCCCCGTCGCGCCGTCGGTCCACATCCCACGTCGTTTCTGTGTTCCAGGGCCGACCGCCGCCAGAAGGATGCAGTTGCGGAGTCTCCCCCGCGCCGACGAGCACGCCCGCTCGACCGCCCCCCAAAGCCGCGAAGGTAGCTGGCCGCGCGCCCTCCCCAGTGCTTCGAGGTGGATAGAGGATACGGCAGGTTTTGGGACCGGGGACGGGGAGGGGCGAACGCTCGTGCCCCACAGCAACCCTCTCTCTTTGAGAGAGGGAGGGGCCCATGCGCAGCATGGGAGGGTGAGTGGTTACACCTTTAGCCGAATAAACTCAGGATATTCAGAGGCTTGCCCACATCGGCCACCGGCTTCGCCTAACCACTCACCCTCCCACGCCTTGCGGCGCGGGCCCCTGCCTCTCTCAAAGAGAGAGGGTTTCAAACCCCGCGCTCGGACGGGTGTTCGCGCGCCCGATAGGCAGGATGTCCGCTTTTAGCGACGGATCCAATTTCTGTTCCCGACCCTTAGGCGATCTTGAGCCCCTCTCCTTTAGGGAGAGGGAGGGGCCCGCCGCGCAGCGGTGGGAGGGTGAGGGGTTACGAGGTTTGACGGCGTGCCGGCACTCAGTCGAGCGCTGTAACCCCTCACCCCAGCCCTCTCCCTATGGGAGAGGGAGCATGTCCGACATCCACCCATCGATGACTCTGAATAGGTCCGCTTCCGGCGCCCGATGTGGCGCTGGGCGGCGGCGCTGGGACCTCCGCCGTTCACGTTCGCGCGCCTGGCGGAACGGCCGGGCCGATTCCCGGGTTGATGCGGCGTGGTTTAATCGTGCGAGCTCATGGACATGACGTCGCCAGTCCTCATATCCACCCGAACGGTCGGCGCCGCCTTGCTGGCGCTCTGCGTGGGTGTGGGCGCCGCCGACACCGCTCTGGCAGGCAAGCGGCAGAAGGCTCCCCAGACCTCCGCCGAGGCCAATACCGACAGCCTCGGCTCGGCCGTCGCCGCGCCGTTGCGCGACATCAATCTGGTGCGCTCGGACATCCCCGACCTGCTGAAGAAGGCCCAGACCGACCCCTACGCCCCGCCGTCGCCCGGCTGCGGGCCGCTTAAGGCCGAGATCGCGCGGTTCGACGAGGTTCTCGGCGACGACTATGACGACCGCGACGAGGACAAGAAAGACGAGCAGGGCGGCATGACGCGGCCGGTCCTGGGCGTGGTGGCCAGCACGATCACAGACGTGATCCCGATGCGCGGCTGGGTCCGTCGCCTGACCGGGGCCGAGCGCCATGACCAGATGGTCCGCGACGCCATCAAGGCCGGCTTCGTGCGGCGCGGCTATCTGAAGGGGCTGTACAACGCCGGGACCTGCAAGGGGAACCGCCTGGTGTTCGTCGCCGCCAAGCCCGCGCCGCCGCCGGCGCTGGTCGCCGCCGAGCCCGCGCCGGTCTTGGTCGCGGCCGAAGCGCAGGCCCCGACGCCGCGCGTCGATGCTCCGCTCGCGCCGTTCACGATGACCGTGCGGGTCGCCGCCAGCGACGTGACGGGCGTTCAGTAGGGCCTCAGCCCCGGACGAAGATGTTGCGCAGCCACTGCGTGCCGGCCTTGGCGGCCTGGCCCCAGTCCTCGTCGTCGTCCAGCGCCTCGGGCTTGAAGCCCCAGGGATTGAACAGCTTCAGGCGCGGGACCTTGGCGTAGGTGGCCGTGTCGCGCGTGGCCAGGGTCAGGCCGTGCTCCAGGGCGGTGGCGGCCAGCAGGGCGTCGCGACCGTCCGTCAGCGGAACATGGGTCCGGCGGCGGACCACGGCGGCGTCGATCGCCAGCACGCGGCCGTCGAAGGCGGGAAGCACGCGGCTGTCCAGCCATTCGCGCAGTCGAGGCCCCTGGACCTTGTCCCTGCGCTCGGCGCGGGCCGCCGCCGTCTCCAGTTCCAGCAGGGTCAGGGCCGAGATGAACAGGCTGGAGCGCGGCGCCGCGCCGGCCCAGGCGGCCAGGCCCGCATCGGTCGCGCCCGCCTTGGCGTTGCGCAGCTCGAAGACGAGGTCGGTGTCCAGCAGGTGCATCAGCCGCCGTCCTCCGCTTCCCAGCGGCTCCAGGTCTCGGTCGAGCGCGGCGGGTCGATCGACGCCACGCCGGGCATGGCCAGGAGGTCAACGATGGTCTCGGTCTGGCCGCTCAGCCGGCGGTAGGTCTCGACACTCATCAGCACGTGGGTGGGCCGGCCGCGGTCGGTGACGAACACCGGCTCGAGTCGCGCCGCGCGCTTGGCCTGGCTGACATCCTGGTTGAATTCGCGGCTCGTCAGGACCTTCATGGCTTGCTCACCGCCGGAAAATGACAAGGCTGTCTGTAGGTACGTTACTACATAGTGGCGTTCCGGCAACAAAAAATGGACAACGAAAACAATCGACTGACGGCCATGTCAAAAACGTGGGTTCCAGATTGCGCTCCGTGCCGATCTTCGCCTTGCATGGGCTCAAGGCGCAAAGCCAAGACGATCCATTTCGGGGGCGAACTCCAGTGTCAGACATCCTCGCGAGCACGCTCGCCACCTTGGCCGACGTGCTGTCGCCGCACGGCCCCGCCACCAAGGCCGCCGCCCACAGCTACGCGCCGAGCGACTTTTCGGTGCACTTCTTCCTGCAACTGGCGGTGATCCTGCTGGCCTGCCGGGTGGTCGGCTGGCTAGGGCAGAAGCTGCTGGCCCAGCCGCAGGTGGTGGGCGAGATGATCGCCGGGGTGGTCCTGGGCCCGTCTCTGCTGGGCCTGCTGTTCCCCGACTTCCAGCTGGCCCTGTTCCCCAAGGAGACCAAGACCGTCCTCTATGTGGGCTCGCAGCTGGGCGTGGGGCTGTACATGTTCCTGGTCGGCACGACCTTCAAGGTCGAGCACTTCCGGGCCAAGGCCAGGAGCGCGTTCAGCGTGTCGCTGGCCGGCATCCTCGTGCCGTTCCTGGTGGCCGTGGCCATCACCCCGTTGCTGCTGAAGGTTCCAGGCCTGTTCGCGCCCACCATCAGCGTCGCCAACGCCACCCTGTTCATGGGCGCCTGCATCGCCCTGACCGCCTTCCCGATGCTGGCCCGGATCATCAATGAGCGCGGCTTGCAGAACACCTCGCTGGGCACCCTGTCCCTGACGGCCGGAGCGTTCGACGACGCCTGCTCGTGGTGCGTGCTGGCCATCGTGCTGGCGACCTTCGGCGGCGGACCCGGCGTGGCGGTGCTGGCGATCGGCGGCGGCGTCACCTACGCCCTGTTCCTGACCGTCTTCGGCCGCAAGCTGCTGGCCCCGCTAGGGCGCATGGTCGACAAGGCCGGCGAGATGACCCCGACGGTCATGGCCATCACCCTGATGCTGTTCTGCCTGTCGGCCTTCCTGATGGACGCGGTCGGCATTCACGCCATCTTCGGCGGCTTCATGCTGGGCGCGGTCATGCCGCGCGGCCTGTTCGTCGAGGAGCTGAAGAAGAAGGTCGAGCCGGTCGCCGTCGTGCTGCTGCTGCCGATGTTCTTCACCTATTCGGGCCTGAACACGCGCCTGGACATGGTCAACTCGCCGACCCTGCTGCTGATCGCGGTGGGGGTTCTGCTGGCCTCGATCCTGGCCAAGGGCGTGGCCTGTTATGTCGCCGCGCGCCTGGCGGGCGAGAAGCACAACACCGCCATGGGCATCGGCGCCCTGATGAACTCGCGCGGCCTGATGGAGCTGATCATCATCAATATCGGCCTGCAGAAGGGCATCATCGGCCCGACCCTGTTCGCCATGCTGGTGCTGATGGCGATCGTCACCACCGTGATGGCCACCCCGCTGTTCGAGGCGGTCTACGGCAAGAAGGCCCGCGAGTCGGGCGAGCTGGACGCCGTGCCGGACGCCGCGCGGGCCTAGTCGCTTCTGCGGTCTCCCTCCCCACAAGGGGGAGGGAGCTTCACCTGTTACGCCGCCAGGGTGACCAGCAGAGCGTCCAGCTGCTCGAACTGCTCGGGCAGGCCTTGCTCCCCGCCCGCCTGGGCCTCGAGCGCCGCCTTGCTGGGGTAGAGCTCGTGGACGGTCAGCAGCGTCTGGCCGTCGCGGTCCTCGAAGGTCACCGTGGTCACGGCGGCGTCCTCGCTTTCGTCATTGGTCCAGACAAGGCGGGAGGGCGGCTCGACTTCGAGGTAGCGGCCGAAGAAGGCCATGGTGTTCTCGGCGTCGCGGCCGAACGCCATGCGGTAGCCGCCGCCGACGCGGACATCCATTTCGCAGGACCAGAGCGGCACGCCCAACGACTTGGGCGCCCACCACAGCTGCATCAGCTCGGGCTTGGTCCAGGCCTCGAACACGATGCGCGGCGGGCCGTTGAACAGGCGCGTGACGACGAACTCACGGTCGGATCTTCGTTCGATTGTGGTGGGGTTACTCATCCATCTTCTCCTTGCGCATCAATGCTTCGACCACGTGGTCCAGCGCGTCGAAGCGCCTGGCCCACAGCTGGCGGTAGGTCTCGATCCAGGCGGCCTCTTCCTCCAGCCGGCGTTGGCCCAGCCGGCAGGTCCGCACCCGCCCGACCTTCTGGGTCGTGACGAAGCCGGCGTCTTCCAGGACTCCGACGTGCTTCTTCATGCCCGTCAGGGTCATGTGGAACTTGTCGGCCAGCTCCGTGATCGAAGCGTCCGAACGGCCGAGCTGCTCCAGCACGCCGCGTCGGGTGGGGTCCGAGAGGGCGGCGAACGCGGCGTCGAGGCCGGAGGGGGAAGAATAATGAACCATCTGGTTCAGTGTTAGCGCGAGGCCTCGCGACGCGCAAGGGGCGACCTGGCGAGAGTTGGCTAGACCTGCTCCGGCGCGAAGCCGAAGCGATTGATCTGGGCGATCAGGTCGCGGTGGCTGGGCAGGTCCTGAGTGGCGCGGTCGGCGAAGCCGCGGATCTTGGCGAACAGCTTGGCGGCCGCGGCCACGTCCGGGAACTCGCCCGCGGCGTCGCCCAGGTCGGTTTTGAAGCCCATACCGTAGAGAATGTACTGGTAGTTGAAGAAGGCGAAGGTCTCGAGATCCAAGATGAAGTCGAACCGCGCCGGCGGCCGATAGCGCCACTGCTCCAAGAGCTCGGCCAGCCGCTCCGGGATCGAGGCGGGATCCCGGTTCGCGCGCCAGAACGGCTCGGTCCGGCGGCTGAGCGCGTAGTGCAGCTTCAGGAAGACGATGATGTTGTCATAGCGCGCCGCCATCAGCGCGTTGAAGCGCCGGGCCGGGGCGCTGACCGGGCCGTTGTGCGGGAACAGCTCGGCGATCATCGCCACGGCCGCCTCGATCAGCACCACGCCGGTGGATTCCAGCGGCTCCAGGAAGCCGGCCGACAGGCCCACCGCGACGCAGTTGCCGATCCATTGCTGCTCGCGATAGCCGGCGTCGAAGCTGATCTTGCGGGCCTCGATCTTCGCCCCGCCCACATGGTCCCGCAGCACCGTCTCGGCGCGGGCGTCGTCCATGTGGTCGCTGGAATAGACGCAGCCGACGCCGCGCGCGCCGACCAGGCCGATGTCCCAGATCCAGCCGGCCTCGTGAGCGGTGGCGACCGTGTAGCTCTGGATCGGCCCGTCGGGGCGCTCATAGGGCGTATGGCAGGCCAGCGCCCGGTCGGCGAACAGGATCGGCTTGACCGACTTGAACGGCGAACCCAGGGCCTTGCCGATCAGCTCGGCGCGGAAGCCCGAGCAGTCGACATAGAGGTCGGCCGTCAGTTCGCCATGCTCGGGTGACGTGATCCGGGCGATGGCGCCGGTCTCGTCCAGGATCGTGTCGGAGACGGCGCCGCGCAGGTGGCGCACGCCCAGCTCGCGAGCCCGCTCGGCCAGCACCTGGGCCAGCTTGGCGGCGTCGAAGTGGTAGGCGTAGTTCAGCGGGCCCGAAAAATCGCTCTCGTGCGGCCGCTTGGGCGCGCGGGCGGCGTCGGCGACGCGGGCCTGGATGGTCACCGCCTCGGCGAACGGCGCGCGCGTCGCCTCGCTCTGCAGCAACCAGTAGGGGGCCAGGCTGGTCCCCTCGGTCGAGAACGGCGCCTCGAACGGATGGAAGAAGCTCTCGTGGCGGCCGTCCGTCGGCGCCTCCGCCCAGTCGACGAAGCGGATGCCCTGCTTGAAGGTCGCCGAGGTCTCGCGAATGAACCGCGCCTCGTCGATCCCCAGGAACCGCAGGGTGTTGCGGATGGTGGGGAAGGTGGCCTCGCCGACCCCGACGATGCCGATGTCGGGCGACTCCAGCAGGGTGATCGACAGGTCGCCCCGGTCGGCTGCCCGCAAGGCCTTGGCCAGATAGGCGGCCGTCAGCCACCCCGCCGTCCCGCCGCCCACGATGAGGATGCTTCGCCTGCGCTGCATGGGGAATTGATAGCAGAGTTCGTGGCGGGGGAGGGAGGTTTGGGGGCGGAGGCGGCCTCACGAACGTTGGAGGGCGCGTCGACGGGCGCCTTCGCCTCAGCGCCTCTCCGCGAACCGATAGGCGCGCGGCGCTTCGCGGATGATAAGACCTCGGCCCTGGGGATCGTCGGCGAGCTCGAACTCGTAGCCGTCCGCGCCCGGTGTGATGGTGACGAAGGTGACGGTTCCGTCGTCGTTCTTGCGGCTGGCGACCTCGCTGGCCCAGCCGCCGAAGTCGAACACCGTCTTTTCGCCCTCACGCCGGACGAGGAGATCGCCCAGGTCGGCGTTGGCGTAACGGGCCGCGAGCTTTTCGGCGACCGCGCGGTCAGCGGGCGCGGTCAGGGTCTGGCGGCCTTCGCCGCGGCTGGCCTTGAAGGCCTTGCCGTAGTTGGCCAGGTCGGCCGCCGCCCGGGGTTCGCCGTCGAACAGAACCTCCAGAAGCCGCCGCCGGAACGCCGAGCGTAACGCCGCGCCAGAGTCGGAATTTGTCAGGATGACCGCGCCGACGCCCTGATCGGGCAGCCAGATCATATCGGCGCGATAGCCGTACTGTGTGCCGCCATGGTGGATGACCGGCACGCCCCAGATGCGGTCGATCTTCAGGCCCATGCCGTAATATTCGTCGCTGCCTTCAGTGACCTGAGCGATGCGGCGCGCCAGCAGGGGCGCCTCGGCGATGTAGCGCTCGCCGTTCGGCAGCCGCCCCTTGGCCAGTTCCATCCGCACATAGCGCAGCATGTCGCGCGTCGTGCTCCATTCGCCGCCGTCAGGGCGCGAGGGGATGCCGGCCGCGTTCAGCCCCATGACGGCGACCTGCTGGCGGCCATCGATGTCCAGCGCGTGCGGCGCGGCGTGGTCGCCCGCCAGGGCCGTGGCGTAGTCGAAGGTCGTACGCGACATGCCCAGCGGATCGAACACCAGGGCCTGCATGGCCGCGTCATAGGCCGCGCCCAGCTCGCGATTGGGTTCGCGGACGTGGGCGCCCAGATAGCCGCCCGAGGCCGCGAGCAGATTGGAGTATTGGTAGAGGTCGCCAAAGCCGCTGGTCGGCTGCATCGTCGACAGCCAGGTCAGCACCGTCGAGGCCTGCGCCTGGTCGCCTTGGAAGAGCCACGGCAGGTCCTGCCGGGGGAGGCCCGTGCAGGCGCAGACCAGATGCTTGACCCGCACCTTCGCCGTCGTCGCGGCGTCGCCCAGACGGAACGCCGGCCAAAGCGACGAGACGGGCGTCTCCCAGTCCATCTTCCCCTGTTCGACCAGCTTGGCCAGCATCAGGGTGGTCAGGGCCTTGCCGTTCGAGCCGATCATGAAGGCGGTGTCGGCGTCGACGGGCGCTGTCTTGCCCAGCTCGCGCACGCCAAAGCCGCCCTCGAACAGGATCTTGTCGTCCTGGATCAGGCCAAAGCCGACGCCGGGGATGTCGAGGTCGGCCCGCGCGGTTTCGATCAGGTCCGTCAAGGCGGCCAGACGCGCCGCGTCGATCTTGTGCGCCGGTCGTCCGGCGAAGGTCTCGCGCGCATAGCCGGCGGGCAGCAGCTTATTGAGGATCACCTCGACCTGGGAATCGCGCTTTTCCAGAACGTCGTCGGCCATGTCGAGGAGGACCACGGTCCAGCGGTCGCCCTTGCGCAGCGCGCGAGCCCAGACCGTGCGCGCCTCGCCGGCCGGCGGTCGGTAGCTGTAGACCCGGATCTGGTCCCACCCGTCGCGAACCGGACGATCCTTCGCGCCCGCCAAGGCCGGCGCGGCGGCGGGTCTATAGGCCGCCCAGGCAGCCGCCACCGCCGCATCGGCCTCGCCGCCGACCGTGTCGGATACCAGGATCGAAGACCCGCTCTCCGGCGCGTCCAGACGGATCTCGCCGGAAGTCTTGCGGACGGACCATCCCGCGGGGCGACCAGCCCCGTCCCGTTCAGGGTCTTGAGCGGCGTATCGACGCCTATGACCGCGACGGCTGCGGCCTTGGTCGGCTGTGATCCGCCGATCGCGACGCCCGGCGTCGTGACCAGGACGCCAAGGGCGACAACCAAAGCCATTCCACGCCAGCCGGTCTGACGCGCGCCGAGGGTGAGGCTGGGAGGCGGAGCGATTGAAGAAGGCTGCAAGATGACTCGCTGGCGTGGGGCTGCAGAATACCCGCGCGACACAGGCACGCTGGCGAACCCGCTCCTCGCGGACCAGGCCAGACAAGGTTGCGTCGGCCGGTGAACAACGATCAAGTTACAAGCGTGAAAGGTCGAAGCCCCAGCGCCTCACCCCTTCGGCGTCACCTTGATCAGCTTGCCGTCTTCCTCGTCGGTCAGGACATAGATCGCGCCGTCCGGGCCGACGGCGACGTCGCGCACGCGGCCGCCGATGTCGGTGAACAGGCGTTCCTCGCCGACGACCTTGCCGTCCTTGAGGACCAGGCGGTCGACGTGCTTTTCCCTCAGCGAGCCGATCAGCACGCTGCCTTTCAGGGCCGGGAACAGGTTGGACTCGTAGAAGGCCATGCCCGAGGGGGCGATCACCGGGTCCCAGTAGTAGACCGGCTGCTCCATGCCGGGCTTGGCGGTGACGCCGTCGCCGATCGGCTTGCCGGAATATTCCTCGCCATAGGTGATCGTGGCCCAGCCGTAGTTCTTGCCGGCCTCGGGGTGGTTCAGTTCGTCGCCGCCGCGCGCGCCGTGCTCGACGGTCCACAGCCTGCCGCTGGGATCGAGGGCGGCGGCCTGCAGGTTGCGGTGGCCCAGCGACCAGATCTCCGGCTTGGCGCCGGGCGTCTTCACGAACGGGTTGTCCTTGGGGATCGAGCCGTCGGCGTTGATGCGGATCACCTTGCCGAGCGTGGCGTCCAGGTGCTGGGCTTGGACGCGGCCCTCCAGGATCGAACGCTCGCCGGTGGTGATGAACAGCGTGCCATCCTTGGCGAACACCAGGCGGCCGCCGAAGTGCAGGGCGCTGTCCATCTTCGGCGCCTGGCGCCAGAGGACCTGGACGTTCTCCAGTTTCGGGGCAGGACCCCCAGGGGCGCTTAAGACGAGTTTGCCGCGCGCCACGGCCGTGCCGTTCACGCCGCCGTCGGCTTCTGCATAGGCCCAGTAGACCAGGCCGTTCTTGGCGTAGGCGGGGTCCAGGGCCACGCCCAGCAGGCCCCCCTGACCCTCGGCGAACACCGCCGGCAGGCCCTGGACGGCCGGCGACAGCTTGCCGTCCTTGCCGAAGATCCGCAGGCGTCCCGCCCGCTCGGTCAACAGGAGGTCGCCAGTGGGCAGGAAGGCCATGCCCCACGGGTGGGAGAGGCCGCTGGCCAGGGTCGTGTACTGGCCAACCACGCCGGAGTTCAGGCCCGGCGCGCGGGTTTGGCCCACGAAGGCCGGCTTCTGGCCGGGCGCATTGGCCGGGCGGCTCTCGACGGGCGCTCCGGCCTGGGTCTGGGCGGGAGCGGGACCACAGGCGACCAGAGCGGCGGCGAGGGCGGCGGAGGCGGTGAGCAAGGAAGCGCGCATGGGCGGCAGGTTAAGCGGGTTTTCGGGGCGGGGGCTACCCGGTTCGGGCGGCTAAATCGGCAGCTCTCGCCGTTCGTCCGAAGCGCGCTGGGCCAGTTCCAGCAGCGCCATCGCCCGTAGCGCCTGCTCCACCGGCACGGGGGAGGCGGCGCCGTGGAGTACGGCGTCGCGAACGCCGGCGTAGAAGGATCGATAGTCCGACGGTTCGGGCGGGACGGGAGCGTGGACCTGGGCGTCGTTCTCCACCGTGGTCAGCACGCCCGGGCGGGCGTCGACGCCATAGCCGGCCGCGCCCGGAGTCATGCCAGCCTTCAACTGGCCCTCCTGCGGGTCGAGGCCGTGTTTGACGAAGCTGGCCTTGGTGCCGTGGACGGCCAGGCGCAGGTCGGCGGCGGCGGTCAGCAGGCTGCCGTGCAGGATCACCCGCAGGACCGGATAGCGCAGGGTGACGTGGAAATAGTCGTCCGCGCCCGCGCCGTGACGCTGCACGCCGATATCGGCGGCGATGGCCAGGGGCTGGCCGAACAGGGCGAGGGACTGGTCCAGCAGGTGGGGGCCAAGGTCCATCCAGGCGCCGGCGCCCGGGCCGGCCCGCTCGCGCCAGCGGTCGCGCACCACGGGGCGAAAGCGGTCGAAATGGCTCTCGAACTGGACGATCTCGCCCAGGACGCCCTCAGCCATCAAGCGCTGGAGGGTGAGAAAGTCGCTGTCCCAGCGGCGGTTGTGGAACACGGCCAGCAGCTTGCCGGCGGCCTTGGCGGCATCGGCCATGGTCTGGGCCTCGGCGGCGGTGACGGCGAAGGGCTTGTCGACGACGACGGCCTTGCCGGCGTTCAGCGCGGCGATCGCCTGGGGCGCGTGCAGGGCGTTGGGGGTGGCGATGACCACCAGGTCGATGGCGGGATCGGCCAGGGCCGCCTCGAGCTCGGCGACGACGCGGACGTCCGGAAAGTCGGCGGCGACCTTGGCCGGATCGCTGGACACTACCGTGTGCAACGAAAGGCCCGGCGTCGCGGCGATCAGCGGGGCGTGGAAGGTCTTGCCGACATAGCCGTAGCCGACCAGAGCCACTTTGAGGGGCGCGACGTGGAGAGGGGAGGCGGCCATGACCGCCTTCTAACGAAAAAGGCCGGGGATTGCTCCCCGGCCCTTCGTCGTTTCGGTGCGGTTTCGATCGGCTAGATCTTCACCGGCTCCATCTTGGGTGTCAGCAGGTGGATGACCAGCAGGGCGATCAGATAGGCGCTGCCGGCGACGATGAAGATCGGGGTGTAGCTGCCGATCTGGTCCAGGACCTTGCCGATGTACTTCGAGAAGGCCATGCCCCCGAAGGCGCCCAGCATGCCGCCGATACCGACGACCGAGCCGACCGCGGCGCGCGGGAACACGTCCGACGGCAGGGTGTAGAGGTTGGCCGAGAAGCCCTGGTGCGCCGCGGTGGCGACGCCGATGATCAGCACGGCCAGCCAGACGCTGTCGGCCTTGGCGGCGAACATCACCGGCACGGCCAGCAGGGCGCAGACCAGCATGGTCAGCTTGCGGGCCTTGTTGATGGTGGCGCCGTTCTTCATCAGGGTCGACGACATCCAGCCGCCGGCGACCGAACCGACGTCGCTCAGCAGATAGATGGCGATCAGCGGCGGGCCGAACGACTTCAGGTCCAGGCCGTAGCGCTTGCCCAGGAAGTCCGGCAGCCAGAACAGGAACATCCACCAGATCGGGTCGATCAGGAACTTGCCCAGGGCGAAGGCCCAGGTCTCGCGCTTGGTCAGCAGCTTGGCCCAGCCGATCTTCTCGACGGGGTCGGCCGGATCCTGCTCGATATAGGCCAGCTCTGCGGCGCCCAGGTTCTTCTGCTCGCGCGGGCGGCGATAGACCAGCAACCAGATCGGCAGCCAGACCAGGCCGGCGATGCCGGTGACGATGAAGGCCATCTGCCAGCCGAACGCCAGGACGATGCCGGGAACGACCAGCGGCGTGACGATGGCGCCGATATTGGTGCCAGCGTTGAACAGGCCGGTGGCGAAGGCGCGTTCCTTCTTCGGGAACCACTCGGCCACGGCCTTGATGCCGCCGGGGAAGCCGCCGGCTTCACCGATGCCCAGGCCCATGCGGGCGGCCACGAAGCCGCCGAAGCCGGCCGCCGCCGCGTGGGCGATGTGGGCGATCTGCCAGATCGCGAACGCGACGCCGAAGCCCCAGCGGGCCCCGATCTTGTCCATGATCTTGCCCCAGGCCAGGTACGCGATCGCGTACGCCATCTGGAAGTAGAACACGAGGTCGGCGTAGTGGGTCTCGTCCCAGCCGAATTCCTTCGACAGGTCCGCTTTCAGCAGGCCGATCGTCTGGCGATCGACGTAGTTGATGACCATCGCCGCGAACAGCAGGCTGACGATCACCCAACGGTACCGTCCGATCTTTTCGGACGGGGCGGGCGCTTTCGAAAAGTCCATGGACACGCGTCCTTCCCCTTATGGTCTTCTTATTTGGCCGGGACGGCGATGCAGTCCACGGTTCCGTACGGGCCGAAGCTTACATGGGCGACATCGCCGGCGACCACGTCGTGGATGCCGGTGGTGGCGCCGGTGGTGACGATCATGCCCTTCTTCAGCGGCTTGCCGCGCGCGGCGACCGTTCCGAGCAGGAAGGCCAGGGCGGCCAGCGGAGAGCCGGGGATGGTCGCGGCCGAGGCCGTGCCCAGCGACTTGCCGTTGATGATGGTCTCGACCGGCATATCCTCCCAGGCGATGTCACGCCAGTTGGAAATGGCCTGACCAATGATCTGACCATCGTTGTTGCCGAAGTCCGAGGCCACGACCGTCGGGCCCAGGGCGTTGATGGTCTTCAGCGGGCTGCCGGCGATCTCGACGCCGACCAGCAGTTCGCCGACATACTCGGCGGCCTCTTCGGCGGTCCACTGAGTCTTGTCGGCGGGCGCGTCCTTGCCCAGGCGGACGATGAACTCGGCCTCGACGGCGCAGAAGCCGCCGTCGATAGCGCGGAATTTATTAGGCTGGCCGTCGGTCGAGGCGTCCTGGACCTTGGACTTGAAGATGCAGCCGGCCAGGCGGTCGACGCCCAGGCGCTCGCGATGCTGCGGCGGCACCAGGCCGACCTTCCAGCCGACCAGCTCGTCCGGCCAGGCGGCGATGGCCAGATCCTGGACGGCGTAGCCTTCGGCCATGGTCGAGGGAATCACCCCGCCCGGATAGCCGGGGACGCTGACGCCCTCTTGGCGGGCCTTGACGAATTGGGGAGCAATGGCCGCGGGGGCGAAAACCTCGCTATCGGCCTCAGAAACGGTCACGCCGCTAGTCCTCCCTCGCATATTCGGCACAGGTCCCGCTTGGCGGGCCATGGTCACAGGTTTGGGGAGTCTCTAGTGGAAACCGGTGTCATTGACAATGAGGCGCGAACGTCGACGTGACACGCGCGGCGGCGCCCGAGCTGATCCAGCCCGAGCCCCTGCTGGCGGGCCTCCCCCAGAGCTACGCGCCAGACGCGGCTTGACACGCGTAATAGCGGGTATAGCGTCCCCGATGAATTACGGATGTAAGTGTCATGCACATCACCGCCGCCGAAGCGCATGTCATGGAAGCCCTCTGGCGCCGCCAGCCGATGTCGGCTGACGACCTGGTGGCCGAGGTCGGCGCGTCCCAGGACTGGGGCGAGGCCACCGTCAAGACGCTGATCAACCGCTTGCTGAAGAAGAAGGCGATCAAGTCCGAGCGCGCCGATGGCAAGCACGGCTATCGGCCGCTGATCGACCGCAGCGCCTATGTCCATTCCGAAAGCCAGGGCCTGCTGGACCGCCTGTTCGAAGGCCAGCTGGCCCCGCTGATCAGCCACTTCGCCCAGCACCGCCCGCTGCGCGCCGATGAGGTGGAGAAGCTGAAGACGCTGATCGACGGGATGGCGGAGAAGTAATCCCCACCGCCGATCTTCCCGGCGAAGGCCGGGACCCAGATCGTACGGCTGTGAGGCGCATGCAGAAACGCCCGCGATCCTGACCAGACTGCGGGCGTTCTGGTATCTGGGCCCCGGCGTTCGCCGGGGAAAACGGTTTCGGCTAAGCCCGCATCGCGCTCGCTTCAGGCCCGGCCTTCAGCGCCTTGGCCGCCACGTCCAGCGTCAGCACCGGCTTTTCAGGTTTATCCCCATCCGGTCCCGGCCGCGCGCGCAAGGCGGTGACGAAGTCGTCGCGCCAGGCGGTGACGTCCTCGCGGCTGACATTGTCGAACAGCGCTTCCCAGCGGCGCCGGCGTTCGGGCAGCTCCATCGACAAGGCCCGCTCCAGCGCGTCGGAGATCTCCTCCGGGCTGTTGGGGTTGATGATCAGGGCGTCCTTCATCTGCCGCGCCGCGCCGGCGAAGCGTGACAGGATCAGCACGCCGGGATCGTCCGGGTTCTGGGCCGCGACATATTCCTTGGCCACCAGGTTCATGCCGTCGCGCAGGGGTGTGACTAGGGCCGCGCGGCTGGCGCGGTAGATCCCGGCTAGCTCGTCGCGGCGATAGGAGCGGTTCACATAGCGGATCGGCGTGGAGTCCATCTCGGCATAGGCGCCGTTGATCCGGCCGATCAGGCCGTCCAGCCGCGCGCGCAGATCCTGATAGGCCTCGACCTCGTCGCGCGAGATCGGGGCGATCTGCAGCAGCATGACGTCGCGCACCATGTCCGGATGGTCGTGCAGGAACCGCTCGAAGCCGATCAGCCGCTCTTCCAGTCCTTTGGAATAGTCCAGGCGATCGACGCCGACGATCATCTTGCGGAAGACGCTGTGGGCCATCATCCGGTCGTAGACCTTGCGGGCGTTCTCGCCCTGGACGATCTGGGCGAAGTCGGCCGCGTCGACGCCGATCGGGAAGGCGGCGGCGCAGGTGCGCTGGCCGAAGGCGACCAGTTCGCCGCGCTCGTTCTTGCGGCCGTTTACCTCCGAGAACACGTAGCCCTCGAAGGCCTGGAGCGACTCCTCGGTCTGGAAGCCGATCAGGTCGTAGTGGAACAGCGCCTCCACCAGCGCCTTGTGGCGCGGCAGGGTGGTGACCAGCTGATGGGCCGGCCAGGGGATGTGCAGGAAGAAGCCGATCCGGTTGGTCACGCCCATCCGCCGCAGCTCCCGGGCGACCGGGATCAGGTGGTAGTCGTGGACCCAGACGATGTCGTCCGGCTCGATCAGCGGCAGCAGGGTCTCGGCGAAGCGCTTGTTGACCCGGTCATAGCCCTCGCCGAACGAGCGGTCATAGGCGGTCAGGTCGACGCGATAGTGGAATAGCGGCCACAGCGTCTTGTTGGCGTAGCCGTTGTAATACTCCTGGTAGTCGGTCTCCTCGAGGTCGACGGTGGCGACCGTGACGCCCTCGATCCGCTGCATGTTCAGCTGACCGGTGAACTCCGGGATGGTCTTGCCGCTCCAGCCGAACCAGATGCCGGAATATTCGCGCAGGGCCGCGGCCAGGGCCATGGCCAGGCCCCCGACGCTGCCTTCGCCGCCCTCCGCCGGGTTCGGCGGATTGACGCGGTTGGAAACGACGATCAGCCGGCTCATGCGGTGACCTCGACAGCACCTTGGGGCGCGGCGAGGCCCTCCAGCCAGGTGAACACGGCCTTGGTGTCCTTGAGGTGATAGCGGGCCTCCGTCGGGCGGGGCGCGCCGACCAGGACGCCGAACCCGCCCAGGCGGTTGACGGCGGCGAAGCCGTCCTCGTCGGTGAGGTCGTCGCCGACGAAGATCGGCGTCGATCCCAGGAACGGGGCCTCGCGCAGAAAGGCGGTCACGGCCGCCCCCTTGTCGGCGCCGGGCGTGCGCAGTTCGACGACCATGTCGCCCAGCTGCAGGACAAGGCCGGTGGACTGCGACAGGCGCTCGCCGGCCTCGATCACCGCCTCGGCGCAGGCGGGGGCGTTGCGGTAGTGCAGGGCGACGGACAGGCCCTTGTCCTCGAACAGCAGGCCGCGCTCGCAGTGCGCCAGCTCGACCAGGATGCGGCGGGCGTCGGCCAGGCCGGCGTGGGGCTCGCGCTCGACCACCTGGCCATCGGCGCTGCGGCGCACCAGGCCGTGAACGGCGCCGATCGCTGGAATGGCGCCGTCCAGGATGTAGTCGAGATTGGTCAGGGCCCGGCCGCTGACCACCGCCACGCGGTCATCCAACGCGTCGCGCAGACGCGCCAGGACCCGCGCGCGGCGTGGATCGGGACCCACGTCGTCGGGACGCGGCATGATCGGCGCCAGCGTGCCGTCGAGGTCGAGAAACAGCGCCGATCGGCGCGGCAACGCGATAGGCGGGGGCGCGAGATCGACAGATTCCAGGCGCGAGACCGTGTGAGCCGCGGTCATGGCGAGAACCCCCTCATCAATAAGCAACATGCGCCAAGAACGCCGGAAGGCCCGGTTCGATCCCGCGAGGCGGTGAAGCTCACGGGATTTTGCGTCGCTGATTGCGGGCGGGCGGAGGGGGAGCGCCCCCTCCGTCACGTCGCCTATCGGCGCCGCGCCACCTCCCCCGCAAGCGGGGCAGGAGAGGTCTCTTCCTCCCTCACCCGGGAAACGGGGGAGGTGGCGCGCTGCGGGCACGCAGCGTGACGGAGGGGGCGCAGACGTCGCTAGAACAGCAGCTTACGGACGTTGAACGACACGACTCGACCGCGCGGGTTCAGGTAGTCGGGCTGGTAGGTCAGGGGGACCGCGCCGGTGGCGTCGCGCACGGTCTGCTGTTGGTCGAACAGGTTGTTGATCGCGAACGTCAGGCGCGTCCCTCGCAGGATCGGGTGCGCCTGGACCAGCTCTCGCCGCACGCCCAGATCGGCGAACAGGCGCAGGTTGATCGTCGCCAGGTCCGAGAAGTCCAGATCGGTCGACGCTCCGCCCAGGCCCGCGCGGACGTGGGTGGCGCTCTGCCAGTTGGCCGAGACGCGCGCGCCCAGGCCGTAGCGGGTGATCCCCGCCTGGGCCTCGACCTCGTTGCGCGGCTGGCCGCCGCCCGAGCCCAGGACGTCGCCGTCCAGCAGGTCGAGCGCCGGAACGCCGTCGGCGATGGTCACCCGCTCGCGCAGGTGGAGGGTGTGGAACAGCGCCAACTGCAGCCGCGTGGCGCGCGGATTGCCGCCGCCGCCCCGGCCGCCGAAGCCGCCGCCACCGCCGCGCCCGCCGCCGCCATCACCACCGCCGAAGCGGGGACCATCGCCGCCGCCGCCCCGGTCGCCGAAGGTCGGGCGCGACGGCTCCTCGCCGGTCTGGGCGGGCGGGTTCTGCTGCGGTTGCTGGTTTTGTGCCTGGTCGTCAGGTTGCGGCGCCCGGGTGGGTTCGCCCGTGGCGCCGCCAGGCGAGCGACGCAGCAGCTCGGCGCCAGGAACGGTCGATCCGTCCTGACGCTGCCCGCCGACGCCTTGGCCGCCGCCTTGCCGTTCGCGCCAGCCGCCGGGCGGCGGGGGCGGGGTCTTGCCGATCTGGCGCGAGAAGTTCAGGCCCCAGCGAATCTGCTCGCTCTCGCGCTTGGCGAAGTTGACCGGGCGGCTGTCGATGCGGGTCAGGTTTCCGTCGGCGTCGCGCGTGAATCGGTCGGGGAAGGCCGCCTCGACCGCCGCCGTCGCGGCCGGGAAGCCGGCCACCGGGTTGTCGATGCGGGTGCGGGTGTAGTTGGCGGTGAGGGACAGGCCCTGGATCTTCTCGGGCTTGAAGCTGGCGCCCAGCTTCAGGACGTTGCGCTCCTCGGCCCGCAGGTTGGGATTGCCGCCGCTGACGCGGGTGAGGTTGACGCTGACCCCGCGCACATAGTCGAAGACCTGGGCGTTCGGGGTGGTGACCAGCGGATTGCCCAACTGGGCGATGCTGGGGGCGTTCTCCTGGCGGGTCATCGAGACGATGAAGCTGACTGGCTTGACCGGCGACCAGTTCAGGCCGCCGCCGAGCGTGGTCAGGGTCCCGAAGTCCGAGACCTGGCGTGCGGCCAGGTTGAGGTTGGCGGACAGGTCGCCGATCCCGGCCCGCACGCCCTTGCGCCGGCTGGCCAGCGGCAGGTCGAAGCTGACCTGGGTGCTGATATCGCCGCGCGACTGATCGCTGTCGGCCTCAACGCCGTTGCGGAACGACCTGGCGTCCAGCTTCGTGCCGCTGACGCCCAGCTTGAAAGTGGTCGACAGATCCCCGGCCTTGAGCTTGGCGAGCGCGCCGTTGGCGACGAACTGCAGGTCCGCCGTGTCGGTGGTCGAGCGGGCGCGGTCTTGCGTCAGGGACAGGCCCGATAGCGGCGCGAACGGGTTCAGGGTCGGATCCAGCGCCGTCAGGCGGGTCTGGACGCCGGTCAGGTCCGCGCTCCGGTCCGTCTGCGTCTTGCTGATCGCGTGGTCATAATTGCCGGTCAGCGACAGGCGCAGGGTCTCGGTGTCGCGGTTCAGGGTGAACCCGGCGTGACCCGCGAGGTTTTGGTTGGTCTGTTCCAGCGGCGCCAGCTCGCCCAGATAGCGATACAGCGCCACGGTCTGGCTGAACGGCGAGAACGGATCGCCGGCGGGGATCAGCAACCGCGCCCGCGCCGGGCCCAGCAGCGAATTGCTGCGGGAGGCGGTCAGGCCCAGGTTCAAGGTCGCCGAGACATTGTCGAGGATGTAGCGGTTGGTGACGCTGTTGATGCTCAGCTGCTGGTTTTCGGGCAGCAGGGTGCGGCTGTCCGAAAGGTCGCTGGTGTTGGCCACGTTCGGTGCGAAGGCCGACAGGGCAGGGCGACCGCTGGCCGCCGAGCCCGGCACGCCGGCCACGGTGACGGGCGTTCCGACCAGGGCGCTGAAGGCCGGGTCGATCTGCGTCGCGCCGGGCAGGGCGGGGCCGATATTGCCCACCAGGTCATAGAGGCCGCTGTCGGTGCGGCTGATCAGGTCGCGGTCGCTTTCCAGCAGCCGGTCGCTGTTCTGCACCTTCACCGCGATGTTGGTGCGGCCCTGGCGGTTCAGCTGCAGGCGGCTGTAGTTGCCCATCTCGCTGAGCTGGCCGCCCGCCGTGGAGCCGCCGACCTGACCCTCGACCGTGGCGGCGCGGAAGCGCTGGCGCAGCACGACGTTCACGACCTTCTGGTCGGCCGAGTAGCCGTATTTGAGCGCGACCTCCTCGGGCAGGATCTCGACGCGCTGGATGGCCTCGGTCGGGATGTCGCGGATCTCGCCCATGCCGGAGATTCGGCGGCCATTCAGCAGCACGACCGGATCGCCGCCCAGGCCGCTGGTGGTCTGGGGCGTCAGCTCGGTCAGCAGGTCGGTGATCGACGAGACCCCGAACGACCGCACGTCGGCGGCGCTGAAGGTCTCTTCCGGCGGGATGTCGCCCATCACCGCGCCATAGGCCTTGCCGCTGGCCGTGATGGTGACGGCCTCGACCTCGGTGTCGAGGTCTTCGGGCGTGACGGGCGGCTTGGCGGCCGGCTTGGCGGGTTGCTCGGCGGGGGCGGGGACAGCGGGCTTGGTCGCCTGAGCGTGGGCGCTCGCGGCCACACAGCTCAGGGCGCCGGCCAAGGCCAGTTTGCGGCTCAACAAAGAGCGTCTCCGATTTTCGAGCGTCCCAGCTCCGCAGTTGCCCGCGAGTTGTGACGGCTGGATGTCAAAGCCGCAACACGGCTCGGCAAGTCTAGCGGACCGACGTCCAGGGACGGCTCAGCAGCACAGCGCAATTGATCAGGCCCACTAGCGAATAGGTCTGGGGATAGTTGCCCCACAGCTCGCCGTCGGCGAAGCCGATGTCCTCGGACAGCAGTCCCGCGCCGGTGCGGCGCGACAGCATGTCCTCGAACAGCGCGCGCGCCTCGTCCGAGCGGCCGGACATGTGCAGGGCCTCGATCAGCCAGAAGGTGCAGATGTTGAACGCCGTCTGCGGCGAGCCGAAGTCGTCTGGGGTGGCGTAGCGCAGCAAATAAGCCCCGCGCCGCAGCCCGTCCTCGACCGCCTTCAGCGTGGCGACATTGCGCGGGTCGTCGGCTGTGTGGAAGCGCAGGTCCACGAGCTGCAGCAGGGAGGCGTCCAGTTCGGCGCCCTCGAAGGTGGCGGCGAAGCGGCCCAGCTCGTCGTTCCAGGCGCGATCCTCGATGACCTTGCGCGCCTGGGCGGCGCGGCCGTTCCAAAGGGCGGCCTTGTCCTTCAGCCCCAGCTTCTCGGCGGCGTTGCCCAGGCGGTCGCAGGCTGCCCAGCACATGGCCGAGGAGTAGGTGTGAACATTGGCCCGGCCCCGGAACTCCCACAGGCTGGCGTCGGGCTGGTCGTGCAGCTGGAAGGCCCGTTCGCCCACAGGCTCCAGGGCTTCGAAGTCCTCGACCGTGGCGGGGCGCAGCAGGCGCTCGTCGAAGAAGGCCTGGACGGTCGACAGGACGATCTGGCCGTAGACGTCGTTCTGGATGTGCTCGAAGGCCTGGTTGCCCACCCGGACGGGGCCCATGCCGCGATAGCCGGGCAGGTCGGGGGCGAAGCGCTCGGTCAGCACCTCCTCGAAGCCGACCCCGAACAGCGGCTGGATATGGCCGCCGCCGGCCCGGTCGACGATATTGCGCAGATAGCCCAGATAGTTCTCCAGGATATCGACCGCGCCCAGCCGGTTCAGGGCCTGGACCACGTAATAGGCGTCGCGCAGCCAGCAGTAGCGATAGTCCCAGTTGCGGCCGCTGTCGGCGTGTTCGGGGATCGAGGTGGTCAGGGCCGCGACGATGGCGCCCGTCTCCTCGTGCATGCAGAGCTTGAGGGTGATGGCCGCGCGGATCACCGCCGTCTGCCAGTCCAGCGGCACGGCCAGGCCGCGCACCCAGTGCTTCCAGTAAGCGTCGGTCTCGCGCAGCATCCGCTCACAGGTCGCGCCGATATTGGCGTCGAAGCCCTCGTCGGCCCCGAGATACATGGCGATCGGCCGCTCCAGCCGGAACGTGCGCTCTTCCAGGATGTGCGAGACCGGCGCGTCGGTGGTCAGGCGCAGGGTCATGTCCGAGCACAGATAGCGGATGTGGTTGGAGCCCGAGGTGTGCTCGGCGACCTTGGCGCCCCAGCCGGCGGTGGGCCTCAGGCGCAGGGTGATCCGGGCCACGCCGACGATCGGCCGGATCAGGCGGATGAAGGCGGTGGGGCGGAAGGTGCGTCCGAACTGCTGGTAGCGGGGGGCGAAGTCGAGGATCTCGAACCGCGCCCCGTCCTCGTCGGCGATCTCGGTGCGCAGGATCGGCGTGTTGCGCAGATAGCCCTGGCGCGTCTCGGCCCGGCGATCGACCTGCACGTCCCAGACGCCCTTGGCCTCGACGCCCTCGATGTCGGCATTGTCGAGCAGGGCGCTGAACACGGGATCGGAATCCACGCGCGGGGCGCAGCCCCAGACGAAGCGGCCGTGGGTGTCGATCAACGCGCTGACGGCGCAATTGCCGATCGGATACAGGTCGAGAGTCTTCTGATGCAAAGCCTTGTCCATCGCCTTTGGCCGGTTCGTTTTCCGGCGGTCCCCGTTTTGAATGAAACCGACGGTGTGGCTTGCGGGTTCCTGTTGTTGGAAAACGTCTTCAGGAGACGCGGGAGGGTTCGCCCTTCACGCTACCTTCGTTGACGCGGGGGGCCGAGGTCGGCCATCTGGAAACCTTAACGCGGTCTGGCCGCGGGTATGTACGGGCGGGCAGTTCGACGGTGATGCGAGTTTCGAGATCCTGCGGCGTCCTGGCGGCGGCGATAAGCCTGCTGTCCCTGGAGGTCGCGCAAGCTCAACCGTCGATGGGTCAGTCGCAGCGTCCGCCCCTGGCGGGCGGCCGTGCTCCCCAGATGGCGCCTCAGTCGGTCCCACAGATCCAGGCCCCCCGGGCGTCGGTGATCCCGCCGGACTCTTCCAACATCCAGCTGCGGTCCGAGCAGATCGACCTGCTGCGTCAGGTGCTGAGCGACGCCTATCTGCATGGCTTCGAGCCTGGGGCCTTCGCGCCGGACCAGGCGATCGCCCAGCTGCAGTCGCGGGACGCCATGGCCCGGATCGTCGGCCAGACCCAACTGATCAACCTGACCCTGGCCTATGCCCGCGCCGTGCGCTCGGGCCGCTTGCCGGTCAGCGGCTTCATGAACGAGTGGGGCCTGCGTCCCGCCGCCTATGATCCCGCGCCCGAATTCTACGCCGCCGTCCAGCAGGACCGCCTGGCCGCGTGGCTGGGGACGCTGCCGCCGCCCTATACCGGCTACCAGACCCTGCAGAAGGGCCTGGTCACCTATCGCGACATCGCCGCCAGGGGCGGGTGGGCGCTGCTGGCCGCCGGTCCGGAGCTGAAGGAAGGCTCAACGGGTCCGCGCGTCGTGGCGCTGGAGGCCCGCCTGGCCGCCGAGGATCCGACCGTCGCCGTCGACGCCGCGCCGGTCTTCGACGTCGCCCTGACCCAGGCCGTGCAGCGCGCCCAGAAGCGCTTCGGCCTCAATCCCACCGGCATCGTCAACAAGGCCACGCTGGACGCGCTGAACACGCCGGTCGAACGCCGCATCGACCAGATCACCGCCAACATGGAGCGCTGGCGCTGGCTGCCCCAGGTGCTGCCGGCCGATCGCATCCAGGTCAATGTCGCCGCCGCCATCCTGTCGGTGTTCAGCCACGACACCCCGACCCTGACCATGCGCGCGGTCACCGGCCGTCCCGGCGACGAGACACCGATGCTGACGTCGATGATCCACTCGATCGTCCTGAACCCGCCGTGGAACGTGCCGTCCTCGATCGCGACCAAGGAGCTGTGGCCCAAGGAGCGCAAGAGTCCGGGCTATTTCAGCCGCAACGACTTCATCGTCATCCCGACCGGCGATGGCGGCTCGCGCCTGCAGCAGAAGGCCGGCCCCAAGGCCGCGCTGGGCAAGCTGAAGTTCGACTTCAACAACCCCTACGGCGTCTATCTGCACGACACGCCCAGCCGGGCGCGCTTCGACAGCTTCAGCCGCCTGGCTAGCCACGGGTGCGTGCGCCTGCAAAAGCCGGTCGAGCTGGCCAAGGCCCTGCTGGCCGGCGATGCGACCTGGACGCCGGAAAAGATCGACGAGACCCTGGCCTCGGGCGACACCGTGCGGGCCAAGCTGCCGCAGCAGATCGCGGTGTTCCTGCTGTACTGGACGGCCTATGTGACCCCCGACGGGCAGGTCAATTTCCGCGAGGACCCATACGGCTGGGATCGCGAACTGGTGCAGCGTATCGCCGCACTTCGTCCCGGCTCAGCTTGATCTCCCGACGTTTTTAGGATGTCCTCCCCGACCTTAGTGTCGGGATAGGGCGTACGCATGGATCGACGTAAGCTGCTTCGTATGGGGCTTGGCGTGCTTGGCGCCGGCCTGCTGCCGGTCGCGGACGCTCGGGCCGATGACGACATCATCGGCCAGATCCTGGAAGGGAAAATCCCGCCGGCCGCTTCGGTTCCACCGGTAGGCTTGCGGCCGACCCCGGTCGAGAGCTTCGCCGCCAACACGGCCGTCGAGCCGCGCTGGGTCCACCTGCGCAACATCCACACCGACGAGAAGCTGGAAGCGGTCTACTGGGACAAGGGCGACTACGTGCCCGACGCCGTCCAGGCCCTGAACAAGGTGCTGCGCGACTATCGCAACGACGAGACCCATCCGATGGATACGGGCCTCTACGACATCCTCGACCAGATCCGGGCCAAGACCCAGAGCAAGTCGCCGTTCCAGATCATCTCCGGCTATCGCTCGCCGGCCACCAACAAGCTGCTGTCCGAGCGCAGCGGCGAGGTGGCCAAGCGCAGCCTGCACATGGACGGCAAGGCCATGGACGTGTTCCTCGAAGACGTCGACCTGCGCTACCTCCGGGCCGCGGCCCTGGACCTCGGGCGCGGCGGCGTCGGCTACTACCCGACCAGCAACTTCGTCCACGTCGACGTCGGGCCGGTTCGCCAGTGGTCGGGCACCTGACCTTTCCCGCATAGGCCGAAACGGGTAACCAAGCTCTAGTTCAAGCGTTTAGAGCATGGTAGCCGGCTTACTTCGGCGTCAGGGAATCCCGTCACATGAGCGAGCGTCGCGGCAATCCGTTCGGTTGGGTGTTTCTCGGCTTCATCATCGGCGTCCTGGCGACGTTCGGCGCGATCCTGTTCCTGACCGCCGGCGACGGCGGCTACGAGGATGGTCCGTCCGAGACCCGCACCGCCGCCGATGACGCCGCCTCCGCCGCCATGGCCGCCAAGTCGACCTCGTCCCAGCCCGCGCCGCACAAGGTCGAGACCCCGGCTCCGGTCGCCGACGCTCCCGTCAGCGCCATGCCCGCCGACCGCCAGCCCAGCCCCGCGCCAACGCTGGACCCGCAGGTCGCGGACGACGCGGCCGCGGCGGGCATGACCTCGCGGACGCGGTAGGCGCGGAGGCATTTGCCTGTGCTGCCAGCGGACGTTTTGGACGTCTGCTCGGGGTGGTTGGCGGACATGCTCCCTCTCCCATAGGGAGAGGGTTTCTAGGATCCGCTACGGGTCGAAAACGGCTATTGCTCCCGGCCCCAGCATCGGACCTTAGCCCTCGCAGCCTTGTGCCAACGCTCATATCCTTGCGTTTTCACACCTTCGCTCAGGCGGCAAATCGCGGGCATTCCACCTGGAATACCTAGGCTTGACCATAAGGATTGGTCCATAGAGTGTTTCGAGGCCAGGTCGAAACCAGTGCCGACCGTCTGGCCAAATGCGATCGTGTCCTATGCCGAAATCCATTGATGAGTTCGACTGGGCCAGCACCCCTTTGGGTCCTGTGGACTCGTGGTCTCCGGCCCTGCTGACGACATATCAGATCCTGATGGGAACGGGTTTCGCCGCCTGCGCGACCTGGGGCGCCGAGCAGACGCTGCTCTATAACGCGGCCTATATTCCGTTTCTGGGCGCCAGGCACCCCGGCGCGCTGGGCCAGCCGATCGATGTCGTCTGGCGAGAGGTCTGGGACGATATCCGACCACTGATCAAACAGGCCTTGGACGGCGAGCGGGTGTACCTTGAGGATTTGCCGCTCGTCGTGGAGCGTTGGGGCGCGCCCGAGGAGACCTATTGGACCTTCTCCTACAGCCCGCTTCGGGATGGCGAGCGGATCATGGGCATGCTGGATATCGCGATCGAGACGACGGGGCGGGTGAAGGCGGAGCGGCACCGGCAGCTGCTGGTCGAGGAAAGCGGCCACCGCGTCAAGAACACGCTGGCCCTGGTTCAGTCCGTCGCGCGCCAAAGTCTCAAGGATGTGGCCGATCGCGAGTCGGTGGATCGCTTCGAGGAACGCTTGCTGGCGCTGGCCCGCGCGCAGCAGGCCTTGCAGAAGAGCTCCGGGCATGGCGGAGACCTGGGCGAGGTCATCTCGCTGGCGCTGAGCCATCTGACCAGCGAGCGGGTCGAACTTTCGGGATCGCCCGTGGTTTTGTCGCCCCGGGTCGCGCAGGCGGTGTCGCTGGTGATCCATGAACTGGCGACCAACGCCTTCAAGTACGGGGCCCTATCGGTCGCGGAAGGCGGAGTGGCCGTTCATTGGGACGTCGCCGACAGCCGGCTGGTCTTGACCTGGATCGAGCGGGGCGGGCCCGAGGTGATCGCGCCGAAGAAGAATGGCTTCGGATCGAAACTCCTGCGGCGCGGGCTGACCGGCGAGGGCGCCGCCGAACTGAGCTACGACCCGGAAGGCTTCCGCGCGGCGTTCTCGACGACTCTGGCGAGCTTGCAGGAGGACTAGGGGCCTCTATCGCGGAGCGGGCGCGGCGGAACTGCGACAACCTGGCTCACCCGCCCGATCACCCTGCTGACACATAGCTGGCGGCAGGGGAGGCGCAATTTCCCTCGGTCACTCAAATGGTTGGGTGATCAGGGAGACGCCCATTGGCGATCAAGAGCGCGACCATCAAGGGGAGCTGCCTGTGCGGCGGCGTTCGCTTCGAGTTGTTCGAGCCGCCGTTGCTGATGGGAACCTGCCACTGCTCGCGGTGCCGCAAGGCCGGTTCGGGCGTCTACGCCTATGTCCGGGCCGAGGCGTTCCACTGGCTGGCGGGGCAGGAACTGTTGACCCGCTACCGCCCCAAGCCACCGTTCCGCTTCACGCGGAGCTTCTGCAGGCGCTGCGGAACCGCGCTGGGCGATCCCGACAGCGGCCGGATCCTGGCCATCGCCGCCAGCTGCCTGGACGACGATCCCGGCGCGCGGGTCAGCTTCGATGAGTTTCTTCCCGACCGACCGTCCTGGGAGAAGCCGGAATAGAAAAAGGCGGCCGCAGGAGCGACCGCCTTTCCCAAACTCAGGTCCGAAGAGAACCTTATTCCTTCGGCGCGCCCATGGCCGGCATGGCGCCCGCCTTGGCCTTCATTTGGGCGTGCACCGCCGGCGGCAGTGGGATCAGACCGCGGCCTTGCAGGTAGCCGCCGCGACCCGTGGCCGAGTCCGACACGAACTCGGCGACGAAGTCCTTCAGGCCCGGCGTCACGCCGACCTGCGACTTCTTCACGTAGATGTAGAGCGAGCGCGACAGCGGATACTGGCCGCTGGCGATCGCAGCCGCAGTCGGCTTCACGCCGTTGACCGCCGCGCCCTTGATGCGCGAGGCGTTCTCTTCCAGGAACGAGTAGCCGAACACGCCGAGAGCGTTCGGGGTCTTCTCGATGGTGCCGACGATGGCGTTGTCGTTCTCGCCCGCGTCGACCCAGCCGCCGTCGGTGCGCATCGGCGAGACGGTGGCCTTGAACTTCTTCTCGTCCGACTTCTTTAGCGCGGCCAGGAACGGGATCTTCGACGCGCCGCCCTCCATGGCCAGCTCGACGAAGGCGTCACGGGTGCCCGAGGTCGGCGGCGGGCCGTACACCAAGATGCGGTTGGCCGGCAGGGCGCCGTTGACGTCCTTCCAGGTCTTGTAGGGGTTCTTGACGGTCGCCGTGCCCTTAGCGCTCTGGTCGGCCAGGCCCATATAGAGCTGCTCGAGCTTGAAGTTGTAGTCCGGCGACTTCTTGTCGGACGCCACGACGATGCCGTCGAAGCCGATCTTGATCTCGACGATGTCCTTTACGCCGGCCTTCTGGCAGGCCAGGAACTCGGACTTCTTCATCGGACGCGAGGCGTTTGCGATGTCGGGGAACTGTTCGCCGGCGCCGCCGCAGAACATCTTGATGCCGCCGCCGGTGCCGAGGCTCTCGATCTTGGGCGACTTCTTGCCGGTCTTCTTCGAGAAGTTTTCGGCGACGCGCGTGGAGAACGGGAAGACGGTCGAGGAGCCGGCGGCCCAGACGTAGTCACGGGCGGCGTGAGCCTGGTCGGCGACCGCGAGCAGGGCGATCGTCGCGACCGCGCCAAGGAGCTTGTTCATGTCGTCAAATCCTATGTGGTCCGGGGGGACGGTGGGACCCTGCCGGAGCAATGCAAGGGCTTTTGTCACGGTTCCGCGACAGTTTTGCGACACAGTATCCGTAGGCGGACGATATCGCGCGGGTCAGCGCTCGACAATCTCGCCGTCTTCCTTGGTGAAGCTTGCCGGCGCGTGTTCGAGCACGTCGTAGACCGTCTCCGACGGACGGGCCAGGACCACGCCCTTGGGGGTCGAGACGATCGGGCGATTGACCAGGATCGGGTGCTCGACCATGGCCGCCAGGATGGCGTCGTCCGAGACGCCCTCGGCCAGCAGGCCCAACTCCTCGGCGGGCGTGCCCTTCTCGCGCATCAGGGCGCGCATCGACAGGCCCGAGCGCGCGGAAAGCTCCAGCAGCAGCTCACGGGTCCAGCCGGCCTTCAGATACTCGACGACGGTCGGCGTGTAGCCCGCCGCCTCGACCATGGCCACGACGTTGCGCGAGGTGCCGCATTTGGGGTTGTGGTAGATCGTGACGGGGAAAGAGGGGGCGGTCATGCGGGCTCCTGCTTGAACATCCAGTCGAAGACGGCGACGGCGGCGGCCGCGCCGACCAACTGACCCAGGACGAAGCCCGGGATCGAGGCGGGCGCGATGCCGGAGAAGGTGTCGGTCAGGCTCCGCGCCAGGGTCACCGCCGGATTGGCGAACGACGTCGAGGCGGTGAACCAGTAGGCGGCGGTGATGTAAAGCCCGACGCAGACGGCCGTAGCCTCCGGCCGGAACCGCGAGGTCCCCAGGATCGTCGCCATCAGGCCGAAGGTGGCGACGGCCTCCGACAGCACTTGAGCGCCACCATCGCGGGCGTGGGTCGAGACCTGCAGGATCGCCTGACCGAACATCGCGTGGGCGATCCAGACGCCGGCCAGGGCGCCGGCGATCTGGGCGACGACGTAGAGCGCCGCAGGCCAGTGGGCGATCTCGCGACGCGCCGTCATGACCAGGGTCACGACCGGATTGAAGTGCGCGCCGCTGACGGGTCCGAAGATCGTGATCAGCACCACCAGGGCCGCGCCGGTGGCGAGCGTGTTGCCCAGCAGGGCGATGGCGACGTTCCCCCCGGCCAAGCGCTCGCCCATGATCCCCGAGCCGACGACGACGGCCAGCAGGAGGGCGGTTCCCAAGGCCTCGGCGGCGATGCGTCGGGCGAGGGTCACGTCGGGACCTTGCACGTGAAGGCCGTGGTCGGCACGCAGGCTTCCGGCGCGCCCTCGCAGCAGTCCTGGGCCAGATAGGCGATCAGGTCGCCCATCGCAGCATAGGCGGCGGCGTGCAGGATCGAGCGGCCGTCGCGGCGTGAACGGGTCAGGCCCGAGCGCTCCAGGATCGCCAGTTGGCTGGACAGGGTGCTGGGCGGCGCGCCGGTCAGGCGAGCGATCTCGCCGGCCGGCAGCCCCTCGGGACCGGCCTTGATCAGCAGCCGGAAGGCGGCCAGACGGGCGGGATGCGCCAGCGCCGACAGCCGTTCGATCGCACGATTCATTTCCATATTTCTCGAATAATGGAAATGTTAGCGGCGCTCAAGGCCTACGGCGTCGGCGTCCACCCGCCGCCCAGGGCGCGGGCCAGGTCGATGGCGGCGACGGCGCGGCCCTCGCGGGCCTGGATCACCGCCTGGTCGGCGGCCAGCAGGCCGCGCTCGGCGTCGATCTGCTCCAGGTACGAGGCGTAGCCGGCGCGATAGCGGTCCTTGGCGCGGCGGGCGGCCTCGGCGATGGCGGCGCGCTGGGCGGCGATCTCGCGCTCCTGGCGCTGCAGGGCGTCGACGGCGCGCAGGGCGGTCTCGGTCTCGGCGAAGGCGTTCAGCACCACGCCGCGATAGCTGGCCGCCGCCTGGGCCTTGCGAGCCTGCGAGGCCTGGACCTGGGCCTTCAGCCGGCCGCCGTTGAAGAGCGGTTGGGCCAGGCCCGCCCCGACGTTCCACAGGGCGACCGGATTGGGCAGGGCGTCGGTGAACACGCGGTCGGCCGAGACCGACAGGCGCAGCTGCGGCAGGAGCTGGGCGCGCGAGGCGGCCAGGCTGGCGTCGGCGGCGATCAGGCTGTCCTGGGCCTGGGCGATGTCGGGGCGGCGGGCCAGCAGGCTGGCCGGGGCCTCGACCGGGATCGGGGTCTTCAGCAGGCCAGCGAGGTCGCCGCCGCGCGCCACGGGGCCGGGCGGATCGCCGGTCAGGGCGCTGATCGAGGCCTCCAGGCGGGCGATGGCGAGTTCAAGCGCCGGGACCTGCCGGCGGACCCCGGCCAGCTCGGCCTGGGCCTGGTCGCGTTCCAGCTTGGTGGAGTAGCCGGCCCCTTCGCGGCGCGTGATCACGTGCAGGCCGGCCTCGCGGGCGGCGATGGTCTGCTTGGCGACGGCCAGCTGGGCGTCCAGCGACAGCAGCCCGACATAGGCCCGCGCCACGGTGGCGGCGACGGCCAGGCGAACACTGTCGCGGGCGGCGGCGCTGGCCTGCAGGCTGGCGCGGCCGGCGGCGTCCAGGTCGCGGACCCGGCCCCACAGGTCGACCTCATAGGCGACGCGCAGCCCGACCTGCTCGGCGGTCGACTCGTAGGAGCGGCCGAAGGCGTCCAGCTGGCGCGACCCCTGGAGGCCGGCCACGGCGTCGACCGTGGGCAACAGGGCGGAATGGGCGGCGCGGGACAGGGCGCGGGCCTCGTCGACCCTCGCCGTGGCCAGGGCGATGTCGGCGTTGCGGGCCAGGGCCTTGTCGACCAGCGCGTTGAGCTGGGCATCGCCCAGCAGCGTCCACCAGTCGGCGGCGAGCGCGCCCTGAGGATTGGGCGGCGGCGTGCGCCAGGCGGTCGGCGGCGGGACTGGGGAGGCGGGGCGCTCCGGCGTGGCGGTGGTCGCACAGGCCGACAGCGCCACACCGGCCAGGAACAGAGGTAGCAGCGGGCGCATCAGCGGCCGCCCTTGGTGTCGACCTTGGTGACCACCGACATGCCCGGCCGCAGGCGCGCGGCCAGGGGCTGGTTGGGGCTGATGACGATCTTGACCGGGATGCGCTGAGAGACCTTCACGAAGTTGCCGGTGGCGTTCTCGGGCTTGATCACCGCGAACTCCGAGCCGGTGGCGGGCGCGAGGTCCTCGACCACGCCGCGCAGCTTCGCCTTGCCCAGGGCGTCGACCGTGAAGGTCACCGGCTGGCCGACGGCCATGCGGGCAGTCTGGGCCTCCTTGTAGTTGGCCGTCACCCACAGGCGGGCGGGGACCAGCGCCAGCAGCTGCGTGCCGGCCGAGACATACTGGCCCAGGCGCACGGAGACCTCGCCCAGCTGGCCGTCGCGCGGGGCGCGGATGACGGTGTTGTCCAGGTCGATCTGGGCCAGGCGCAGGGCGGCGCGGGCGGCCTCGACGGCGGCCTTCAGGCCATCGCGCGAGACGGCGACCGAGCGGATGTCCTGGCGGGCGATCTCGCCGCCGGCGGCGGTCTGGCGTACTGCGGCCTCTGTCTGGCGCAGAGTGGCCACGGCCTGATCGCGCTCGCGCAGCGACACCGAGCCGTCTGAGGCCAAGTCTTGGATGCGGGCCAGGTCCGCACGGGCCCGGGCGGCCTGGGCCTGGGCGGAGGCCTGCTCGGCCTCGCGGCCCAGAAGCGCGGCGGCGCGGGCCCGCTCGGCCTGGTCGGCATTGGCCAGATCCGCCTCGCGCGCGGCCAGGGTCGCCTTGGCCTGCTCGACGCGGGCCTTGTAGATACGGTCGTCGATCCGGGCCAGGATCTGGCCCTGCTTGACGCGGTCGAAGTCCTGCACCGCCACTTCGACCACGTAGCCGTTGACCTGCGGGGCCATCACCGTGACCTGGCCGCGCACATAGGCGTTCTCGGTCACCTGCAAGGTCGTGGCGAACGGCGGCAGCCGCCAGACGAACAGGATCACCAGCACGGCCGCGACGGCGGCGGTGACAGCGATGGCCAGGGTCCGGGGGCTGACGTGCGTCGGGCGGCGCAGGGCCTCGGCGGCTTCGGGAGATGGAGCGGTTGCGTCGGTCATGAGGCGGCCCTTTGCGCGGCTTTCATCTTGGCGATGGCGCGGAGCGTGAAGATCGCGGTGCCGACCAGGGTCAGCACGGCGATGACGAACAGGAGCAGGAAAAGGTCGTTGTAGGCCAGGATGTTGGCCTCGCGCGTCGCCTGGCCGACGATGGCTGCCGGGCCGGCGCGCAGCCGATCGGCGACGAAGGGGACGGTGGGGTCCAGTTGGCCGACCAGATGGGCGTAGTGAAAGCGCATCCGGTCGTACTGGAAGGTCTGGGACAGCGCGGCGGAGAATAGGGCGCCGAGGTTCTGGGCCACGGCGAACGAGACGATCAGGGTCGGGAACGAGCGCCAGCCGCGCTGTAGCACCTGGACAAAACCGATCAGCAGGGTGGGGGCCAGGACCAGGGCCGTGGCGAAGCCCAGCATGGCCTGGCTGACATAGAGCTGGGCCGGGCGTGTCAGGTTGTTGGAATGGCTGTCGATATAGGCCGCGGCGCCTATCAGCACCACCGCGACCATGATCTGGAAGAATACGGTCTTGGGGCTGATCGTCAGGGCGCCGACGACGGCGCCGGCCAGGGTCGCCAAGGCGATCACGACATAAAGGCTTCGGGTTTGCTCCTGTCCCATGCCCAGGACGGTCAGAAGACCCGCCGCGCCGCCGTTCTGTTCGATCAGCAGCACGCGGGTCAGGAAGGCGATCAGGATGAAACCGATGAAGTCCGGCGTGATCGCCCAGCGCAGGTCCAGCAGTGGATTCTTCCGATGCCATTCCAGCGTCAGGGCCGCGATGATCAGCACGGCCGCCACGGCCAGGGCCACGCCCAGCCACGGGGTCGAGAACCACCACTCCAACCGTCCCTGGCCCAGCACGGCGCAGACCAGGGCCAGGCCTATGGCGATCAGGGGATAGGTGACGAAGTCGGCCCACTCGAACACCTTCAGCCGCTCGGATGGCGGCAGGCGCAGGGCCAGGACCGCCGAGAGCGTTATCAGGACGAGGGCCAGCTCCAACAGATAGAGCGTTCGCCACTGGCCCAGCTCAAGCAGGTCGGGCGAAATGCAGCGGGCGAGGGGCGTGGCGACCAGCGGCACCCCGAAGGCCAGCACGAAGGCCGACAACCGCCGCGCCGCCGGGAAGGCTTGCAGCAGGTAGAAGGTCGCCAGGGTGGTCAGGGGTGCGGCGGCGACACCGCTGGCGGCGCGCACGACCAAGGCCGAGGCGAAGTCGTTGACGAACAGGTGCGCCACGGCAGCGGCCAGATAGGTCCCCAGCGCCAGTTGGACGAACAGCCGCAGCCCGTACTGCTGGCGAAACTTCACCAGGATCAGGTTCATCGAGACCGAGGTCATCACATAGGCGGTGGGCAGCCACGAGGCCTGGGCCGGATCCAGCCCTAGCGTGCCCTGGATGCTGGGCAGGTTCACCGTGATCAGGGCCGTGCCCATGGCGCTGGTGAAGGCCAGAAGCACCCCGACGCAGCCATAGGCGACGCGGACGGGCAGCGCGAAGTCGGGCGTCGCCGGCGAGCCGGGGAACATCGGCCGCTCGTGCGGTCGCAGGCTGTCTATACCGGGATGACTCATGCCGCCTTCCTTGTCGCCCAAGCTGTAGCGCGCGGACGGACGCGGGGCGAGAGGCTGGGTGGCGAGGCAGGCGAACGCCGGGTCATGAGGCCGGCTTAAAGGGGGCTTGGCGCTCGGCGCTTGAACAAATCCATCGCCGTCTCGGGAAACGACCCTCCAGCGCAAGCGGCCCGCCGGCCGCGCCATGGCGCGGGGTTCTGCCCGTCCCGCGAAAAACTTTCGCCGGCCGTGGTGTGCGTTCCGGCGCGTTGTGCGTCATGACTGTCGTGAGCAGTCATGAGGGTTTCGCCGTGCGGCAGGTCGCGCCACACGATCTTCGAGGGTTGGATCGGCGCTACAGGCCAGCGCTGATGGCCTTCTTCATGCGCCGCGCCGCGACCCACAGCGACGCCGAGGACATGACCCAGGAGTTGTTCGCCAAGCTGGCGCGGGTCGAGGACCCCGCCATGGAGAACGCCGACGCCTATATCTTCCAGATGGCCGCCAACCTGCTGCGCGACCGCCAGCGGCGCGAGCGGGTGCGGGCCAGCTATCGCGCCGCCGTGGCGG
The DNA here is from genome assembly GCF_002742625.1 of Caulobacter sp. FWC2. Taxonomy (NCBI): domain Bacteria; kingdom Pseudomonadati; phylum Pseudomonadota; class Alphaproteobacteria; order Caulobacterales; family Caulobacteraceae; genus Caulobacter; species Caulobacter sp. FWC2. The sequence continues at coordinate 3,300,765 of NZ_PEBF01000001.1, read as the reverse complement.
GCGAGACCTTCGACCAGGAGCCTCTGGACCCCGCCCGCATCCTGCAGGGCCGCGAGGACCTGGGCGCGGTGTCGCGGGCCCTGCGGGAGCTGCCCGACCGGACCCGCGCCATCTTCCTGCTCTACCGCCTGGAAGGCATGAAGCAGGCCGAACTCGCCACGCTTTACGGCATGACCACCAGCGGCGTGCAGAAACACATCCTCAAGGCCATGGGCCACCTGACGCGCACGCTGAGGGCGGGCGAATGAGCATCCCCATGGACGACAAGATGGATCTCGCCCTCGATCTCTCCTTGGATCAGGCCGCCGAGTGGTGCGTGCTCCTGTCGGAGGGTGAGCTGACGCCGGCCGAGCAACTGGCGCTGGACGCATGGTTCGCCGCCGATCCTTCGCATCGCGAACTGCTGGACGACGCCGTCGCCGCCTGGCGGGCGGTGGACGAGCAGGCTTCGCATCCCGGCATGATCGCCCTGCGCGGCGAGGCCCTGAACGACCTGCGCCGCGCCCAGCGTCGCCAATGGGCGCGCAAGCCCGGCCCGCGCGTCGCCATCTGGAGCGTTGCGGCCGCCGTGGTCGCCGCCATCGCCCTGGGCAGTGGTTTCGCCTGGCGATCGAGCCTGCCGGACGTCTATCGCACCACCGAAGGCGAGCGGCGCATCGTCGAGCTGGCCGACGGCTCGCGCGTGTCGCTGGACGCCGCCACGGTGCTGAAGGTCCGCTATGACGGCGACCGCCGCCGGCTGTGGCTAGAGCAGGGCCGCGCCAAGTTCGCGGTGGCCAAGGATCCGTTGCGGCCGTTCTCGGTCGCGGCCGGCGGCAAGCTGGTGGTCGCCACCGGCACCACCTTCAGCGTCGAACGCGTCGCCGACCAGATGCGGGTGGTGCTCTACGAAGGCCACGTCGCGGTGCTGGACGGGGAGGGCGCCAAGGGGCGTCCGCCGCCGCTGCTGAGGGTCAATGGCGCGCCGACCGAAAAGTCGCTGACGCCCGATCACGAGCTGGTCGCCCAGATCAATTCCGAGGCCGCCTCGGTCGCCCCGGCCGATCCGAACCGCGCCGCCGCGTGGGAAAGCGGCCAGCTGGTGTTCCAGGACGAGCCGATGAGCCTGGCCGTCGAGCGGGTCAATCGCTACGCCCGCGAGAAGCTGCGGATCGGCGATCCCAGCGTGGCCGCCTTGCGGATCAGCGGCGTCTTCACTTCGGGCGACACCCGCGCCTTCGTCGACGGCGTCACCGCGGTGCTGCCCGTGCGCGCCGTCAACGGGCAGGGCGGCGAGACCGTTTTGCGCGCCTTCCAGCGCCAGCCAAAAAACTTCACCGTCGGTGGTGAGTCCTCCGTGGAGTGAGGCGTCTAACTGACCAAAAGCGCCGATACACAGAACAAGCGGCGCGAGGGAGGGACGTATGAGCAAGTCTTTCGAGCAACGCTGGCTGCTGGGCGCTTCGGCGGCCGTGCTGATGGCCTTGGCCGCGCCCGTCGCGGCGCAGGCCCGCGCTGAGCAAGCCCCGGAGCGAACTTTCGACATTCCGGCCCAGGACCTGTCGGGCGCCCTGCGCGCCTTCGGCCGGGCCTCGGGCAAGCAGTTAGCCTTCGACGAGAACCTGACGCGGGGCAAGCGCGCGCCGAAGCTGAAAGGCGCCTATTCGGCCGACGAGGGTCTGACGCGCCTGCTGTCGAGCTCCAACCTAGTGGCCCAGCCCACCGCCAGCGGCGTTTACGCCATCCGCGAACGACCGCTCCTGGTCTCGGCCAGCGCTGCGGGTCAGGCCGCCGCGCCCGCCACCGCCGTAGAACAAAGCCGTCCGGAAGAGCCCGCCCAGGTCGACGAGGTGATCGTGGTCGGCACGCCCGGCGGCGCCGGCATCGACAAGCTGTCGGCCAGCTTCGCGGTCACCACGGTCAATGCCCAGGACATCCTCAAGGCCTCGCCCAAGAGCAGCGCGGAGCTGCTGAGCCTGGTGCCCGGCGTCTGGGTCGAGACCTCGGGCGGCGTGGCCGGCGCCAACGTCTTCGTGCGCGGCTTTCCCGCCACCGGCGACGCCGAGTTCCTGACCATCCAGCTGCAGGGCGCGCCGATCTATCCGCCCTCAACCCTGTCGTTCCTGGAAAACTCGTCGATCTTCCGCGTCGACGAGACGATCTCGCGGATGGAAGCCCTGCGCGGCGGTCCCAACCCGATCTTCTCGAACGGCCAGCCGGGCCTGACGACCAACTTCATGCTCAAGGAAGGCGGCGAGCAGACCAAGGGTCTGGTCAAGGCCACGACCTCCGACTACGGCCTGCGCCGGATCGACGGGGTGATGAGCGGCAAGCTGGCCGACGACCTCTATTTCATGGCCGGCGGCTACGTGACCCGCTCGCCGGGCGTGCGCGACACCCAGTTCGACAACGAGAAGGGCCAGCAGTTCACGGTCAACCTGACCAAGCGGCTGGAGCACGGCAAGGTCAATCTCTACGCCCGCTTCACCGACGACCACGGCGCCTGGTATCTGCCGTTCGCGATCAATGTGCCCGGCATCGACAAGGGCGAATACACCCAGCTGGGCGAGCTTTCGCGCCAGCAGACCCTGCAGGTCCACGCCAATGGCGCGACCCGCAGCTTCGACCTGGCCGATGGCCGGGGCTGGAAGGGCTATGTGGCCGGCGGCAGCTTCGAGCATGACTTCGGCGATGGCTGGACGATCCGAGACCGCTTCAGCTTCACCAAGGGCGACGCCAACACCTATGGCCTGGTGCCCGACGGCGGGGCGGTGACGGCCGCCTCGGTAGCCACCGTGATCGGCGGCCCGGTGCGCACCCGAGGCGGCACGGCCCTGGGGACCGGCGACTACGTGCAGAACTGGGGCGCGTGGATCGTCGAGAAGCAGATTCAGGCCCTGACCAACGACTTCAGCATCAACAAGAAGGTCGGCGCTCACTCGATCTCGGCCGGCTACTACGCCTCCAGCTTCTCGTCGGACGACTTCTGGACCATCGGCAACTTCAAGCCGATGCAGGTGAAGGCCAATGGCGACTACCTGGCCGCCAACGTCTCGTGCGCCAACCTGACGACGGCAGGCAGCGGCTCGGGCTGCTGGGCCTATGGCCTGCTGTCGAACGGCGACGGCAAGGTCAACGCCGTCTACCTGGCCGACTCTTGGCAGATCATCGAGCCGCTGCGCCTGGACGTCGGGGTGCGCCGCGAGAAATTCCAGACCGACTATGTGGTCGACGACGGCAACGGCTATCCGGACGGCCTGGCCCTTCGCACCGTCGACTACAGCCAGTCCAAGACCTCGTACACGGTCGGCCTGAACTACGACCTCAACGAAATGTCCGGCGTGTTCGCCCGCTACTCCAAGGGCTACAAGTTCCCCAGCTTCGACAACTTCCGCGAAAACCTGACCGACACCCTGAGCGTCAAGCAGTACGAGCTGGGCTACAAGCTGCGCTCGGGCCCGTTCGAGCTCTACGCCACGGGCTTCGCCAACACCTTCGACGGGGCCAAGTTCGCCGATGTCGGCGGCACGCTGGAGACCAACTCCAACAAGGCCCACGGCCTGGAGCTGGACGGCCGCTGGCGCTCGGACTTCGGCCTGTCGCTGGCCCTGAACGGCACGCTGCAGAAGACCGAGATCAAGAAATCCTCGATTCCGGCCAACCAGGGCAAGAGCGCCCAGCGCCAGCCCGACTGGCAGATCCGCTTCACGCCCAGCTATGACGTCCAGCTGGGTTCGGTGGCGACCACGTTCTACGGCACGGTCAGCGCGGTCGACGATCGCTGGGGCGACAACGCCAACACCCAGAAGCTCAAGGGCTATACCAAGGTCGACCTGGGCGCGATCTTCAACGTTGGCGACTTCAGCGTCCAGGTGGCCGCCGACAATCTGACCGACAGCCATGGCCTGACCGAGGGCGATCCACGTTCCACCAGCGGCGCCAACGCCCGCCCGATCCTGGGTCGGTCGGTGCGGCTGTCGGTGGGGTATAATTTCTAAGCCTTAACCCGACCCCGATCTCCCCGGCGAAGGCCGGGGAGACGGCTTGATTGATTTGAGTTGAGGTCCTGCATGGTCCGTCTGATCGCCGCGACGCTTGCCGCCCTGACCCTGGCCTCGACAGCTCAGGCTCAGGACGCGGCCCAAAGCGCGGCAAAAATCCCAACGCCGGCGGACACTTATCAGGACCTCTTCCATCAGGTTCAGACGCGGCGGATCTTTCCCGACGGCAAGACCTTCGTCGATGCGGTCCCGAGGCGCGCCCCAGCGAAGATCCTGGCCGATTATCGCGCCCATTCAAGGTTTAGCGACGCCGAGCTGAAGCGCTTCGTCAGCGCCAACTTCGTGGTTCCCGAGGCTGGCGCCGCGCCCAGGCCCAGCGCCGCGCGACCGCCGATCAAGGCCCATATCGCCGCCCTCTGGCCGCACCTGACCCGGCCGCCGGTCAAGCCCGTGGCGGGCGGCTCGGCCCTGGCCATGGACAAGCCTTTCGTCGTGCCCGGCGGGCGCTTCCGCGAGATCTACTACTGGGACAGCTACTTCACGATGCTGGGCCTGAAGGCCGACGGCCGCGACGATCTGGTCGAGAGCATGATCGATGATTTCGGAGCCCTGATAACGGCTTACGGACATATCCCCAACGGCGCGCGGACCTATTATCTGAGCCGCTCGCAGCCGCCGTTCTTCTTCGCCATGGTCGGGTTGTCCCGCGCCACGGACCCCAAGCTGATCAAGGCCCGCGTCGACCTGATGCGGCGCGAGCACGCCTTCTGGATGGAGGGCGAGAAGGACCTGAAGCCCGGCCAGGCGCACCGCCGCGTGGTCGCCGTCGCCAAGGGCGTCGTCCTCAACCGCTACTGGGATGATCGCGCGACGCCGCGCGACGAGTCCTACCGCGAGGACCTGGAGACCGCCCTCAAGAGCGGTCGTCCGCCGGCCGAGGTCTTCCGCGACCTGCGGGCCGGGGCCGAGAGCGGCTGGGACTATTCCTCGCGCTGGATGGCCGACGGCGCGAGCCTGTCGACGATCCAGACCACCGCGATCCTCCCCGTCGATCTCAACAGCCTGATGTTCGGTCTGGAGAAGGCGATCGCCAGGGGCTGCGCGAAGCTGGCAGACAAGGCCTGCGAAAAGGAATTCGACGACCGCGCCTTCGCCCGCGCCGAGGCGATCGATTTCTATCTGTGGGACGCCGCGAAGGGCGCCTTCCTCGACTATCAGTGGAAGACCGGCCAGCGCCTGGATCACCTGAGCGCGGCGACCGTCTATCCGCTGTTCGTCGGCGCGACGGACGCGCGCAAGGCCCACATCGTCGCCCAAAAGGCCTGGGACGAACTCCTGGCCCCCGGCGGCCTGCGCACCACCACCGTCCGCACCGGCCAGCAGTGGGACACGCCCAATGGCTGGGCGCCGTTGCAGTGGGTCGCGGCCTCGGGGCTGCGCCGCTACGGCGAGGACGCCTTGGCCGCCGAGATCGCCAAACGCTGGCTGGCCACGGTCGAGCGCGAATACCAGGCCAGCGGCAAGATGCTGGAGAAGTACGACGTCGAGGAGGCCAAGGCCGGCGGGGGCGGGGAGTATCCCACCCAGGACGGCTTCGGCTGGACCAACGGCGTGGCTCGCGCCTTGATGGAGCCCGCAAAGTAAAAGGCTCTCCCCCATCGCTGGGGAAGAGCCTGATTTAGCGCAGCGCTGTAAGCGCGCTTAGAACTCAAACCCGATCGTGCCGAACACCTGGCGCGGGGCGGACGAGTGGAACACCAGGATGCTGCCCGCCGCGTCGTCCGGGGCGAACACGCTGCTGTCGAAGTTGGCCGCGTGGCGCTCACCCGTCAGGTTGGTGACGTTCAGCGACGCCTTGGCGCCCTTCATGAAGCCGACCGGGTTGAACCGGTAGCTGACGCCCAGGTCGAAGGTCGTGTAGCCGCCGAAGCCCTGGTCGTTGGTGTAGGTGTAGTAGCGACGGCCGGTGTACTTGCCTTGCAGCGAGGCCGAGAAGCCGCCCTGCTTCAAGGTCAGCACGCTGGCCAGCATGGTCTTGGGCGTATCGACCTGCTGCTTTCCGGCCGTGGCCTTGATCACGCAGGTGGTCGTGCACCAGTTCAGGTCTTCGTCATAGGTCGACTTGTTGTACGAGGCCGAGTTGTACCAGTTCAGGAATGAGGTCGCCTTCCACAGCACCCCGATCTCGGCGCCCTTGCTGGTGACGCCACCGGCGTTGTGGAAGGAGTTGCCGCAACCGGGGTTCTGCTGCTGGTTGGTCGGGCAGGGGTTGTACTGCAGCAGGCGGTTCTCGAACTTCACGTCATAGGCCGCGATCGAGACCTGGAGATTGTCGCCCACATAGCGGTAGCCGGCGTCGAAGCTCTTGGAGGTCTCCGGCTTCAGGTACTGGCCCTGGGCGTCCCAGACGGCCTGCGACACCGATTGCGGGCCGAGTTTGAAGCCGCCCTGGAACATGGCCATGTTCTCGGCGTAGCTGGCGAAGACTTCATGGCCGGGTGCGATGCGGTAGCGCGCGCCGATTTCCGGCAGGAAGTTGTCCTTGGCGTACAGCGTGCCGCTGGCGAACTGGCTGGACGCCGTCACCGGGGCCTTGGCGACGCCGCGAAGCGCTTCCGCCGCGGACTTGGCGTGGGTGCTCTTGAAGCCGAAGTCGATGCTCAGGGCGTCGTCCAGCAGGGTCACCGTGTCCTGGATGTAGAACTGCTGGGTGGTCCAGCTGGTCTGCTGCACCCACTGGGCGGTGTCGGGCTGGCCCTTCAGGAACTTGGCCAGGCTGAATGGCCCCGTGACATTGGTCCAGATATAGCGCGCGGCGCTGCTGGTGTTGTCTTCCAGCCAGACGCCGGCCTGGATGTGGTTGAAGCCCAGAGTCCAGCCCAGGTTCGCCACCACGCCGGTGCGGTCGATGGTGTAGCGGGTGTCGCGGATCTGCACCGGAACGTCGTCGGCGGTCGAGGTCGTGCCCTGGTTCGACAGGCCCGCGATGAAGTTGTTGCCCGCGCCTTGGTCGGTGTGGCGATAGACCTGCACGTGGGCCGTGACGTTCTCGCGGACCTTGAAGTCGCCCGCCAGGTAGTAGAGCTCGTCATTGCGGAGGATCTGGCCGTTGGTGAAGGTCACGTCGGCCAGCTTCTCGGGCGCGGTCGAGGTGACGCACTTGGCGGCCAGCGACGCCACCGAGCAGGCGGCGCGGCTGACATAGGCGTCCCAGTTAGGCGCGTAGCCGGCCCAGTCCCAGCCCAGGCGGGTGACCATGTCCTTGGACAGGTAGGTGTCGTCGGCCTGGTTGGTCTGCGAGATGTCCGCGAAGGCCGTGATCACGTTGTCGCCGAAGCGGTACTGGGCCTTGCCGTTGAACTGCTTGCCGGTCGACTTGTTGTAGGCGCCCTGGTTCACGAACAGGTCCTGCTGGGCGTAGTGGCCCGACAGATAGGCCGAGAAGCCGCCGTGCTCGCCGGTGTCGAAGCGCACGAAGGTGCGGGCGGTGTCCTCGCTGCCCACCGTGCCGTTGATCGAGACGCCCATGTCCTTCTTGGGATCGCTGGACGTGTAGATCAGCGCGCCGCCCAGATTGCTGGTCGAGGGGATGGACAGGCCGGCGATGCCGGTGGCCAGATCGGCGCGGCCCAGGTTTTCCGAGATCAGCGCCCGGCTGATGGTCAGGCCGTTGTAGTTGTTGTAGGCGCCGTCGCCCAGCGGCATGCCGTCCAGCGAATAGCCCAGGTGGGTGGTGTTGAAGCCGCGAACCTGCAGCGACAGCGACTGCTCGTTGACGCCCAGGGCGTCGATCGACTGGGCGTTGACGCCCGGCAGGAAGTTCAGGGCCTTCTGGATGCTGGTCCCCGGGGGCAGGACCTCAAGGCTCGACGGCGTCAGGCTGGTGACCGAGCGGGTCTGGCCGCTACCGACGATGATGAGCGCGTCGATCTCGTTGGCGTCGGCGGCCGCGTCGGCGGCTTTCGGGGCGGGAGCGTCGGCGGCCAAAACCTCGGCGGCTTGCGCCTGGGCGGCGAACATCAGGCAGGCGGCGATAGCCACCGCGCTGGCGGATCGGAGCAGCATTTCGGATATCCCCCTGGATATCGAGCGCCGTGCGGATTCCCGTCTACGGCGCCGATTGTTGTTGAGCGTCGCGTCTATTCCACAGCTTGATGACAGTTCGGCTGCGTCTGTATGACGACCGTCGTCACAAAACCTATGCAGACCCTCCCTAAGAGCGCGCCAGGTTCAGAGAACACTCAGGATCTTTTCAGGAGCTCTCGATGTCGCGCCGTCGCCTTGTCGGAATCCTTGTGGGGTTCGCCGCCCTGGCCTTGGCGGCCAGCGCCTCCGCCCAGTCCCAGACCTATACGAGCGCGCACTGGGACAAGACTCCGGGTGACGTGACCGTCCAGTTCGGCGGCAAGACCTATGTCAATCACGGCCTGGTGGCGGTGGGCTGGCTGCCGGCGGCGACGCGCGACTTCAACGGCGAGAGCCTGGGCTCGTTCTCCAGCATGGCGCTGTCGAACTGGAAGAAGGCCGCCGACGGCTCCTACACCGGGACACTCCGCACCCTGCCGGACCGGGGTCCCAACAATGTCGGACCGTTCAAGAGCACCACCGACTACGCCAACCGCGTCCACGAGCACGCGATCAAGCTGGTTCCCGGCAAGGGCCTGACTCTCACCCCGACCGGCGGCTTCCTGCTGAAGGATCAGACCGGCCAGCCGTTCACCGGCATGGATCCGGGCGCGGGCGTCGTCGAGCGCGACGGCGTCCGTTATCCGTCGCCGGCCAGCGGCGAGGGGGCGGGGAAGCTCAGCCTGGACAGCGAGGCGATCGCCTACCTGCCGGACGGCAGCTTCTACGTCTCCGACGAATATGCGGCGGGCGTCTATCTGTTCGACAGGACCGGCAAGCTGACCGGCGCGATCCAGACCGTCCCGGCGCTGCTGCCGATCAAGAAGGGCCAGCTGAACTTCGGGGCCGAGAAGGCGCCCGAGCAGGGCCGCCGCAACAACCAGGGCCTTGAGGCCCTGAGCATCAGCCCCGACGGCAAGCGCCTGATCGCCGTGCTGCAGAGCGCCGCGATGCAGGATTCCTCGTCGAACAACGCCACCCGCAACAACACCCGCGTGCTGGTGTACGACATCAGCAAGACCCGGCTGCCCAAGGCCCCGATCGGCCACTACGCGCTGCAACTGCCGACCGTGCGCGAGAACGGCGACGGCCAGGCCGCCGACGTCACCGCCGCCCAGTCCGAGGCCGTGGCGCTCAGCGAGGACCGCCTGCTGCTCCTGGCGCGCGATGGCAACGGACGCGGCAAGGGCACGGCCAATGCGCCGGTCTACAAGAGCATCCTGCTGGTCGACCTCTCCGCCGCCACCAACCTGGCCGGCACGCCCTACGAGCAGGAGGGCAAGCCGATCGCCAAGGACGGGGTGCTGAACGCCGACATCAAGCCGGCCGCCCAGGCCGAGTTGGTCAATATCCTGAACCCCGTCCAGCTCGCCAAGTTCGGGATCAACCTGTCGGTCACGCCCTCGACCCCGACCAGCCTGCCGGAGAAGCTGGAGGCCATGGCCATCGGCTCGACCTTCGACAAGACGGGCGACGTCTTCCTGCTGGTCGGCTCGGACAACGACTTCGCCACGGCCAAGGGCCACGTCAACGGCCAGGACTTCGACGCCTCGCTGCACGGCGACACCGGGACCGGCGACAACGACAACCTGGTGCTGGTCTATAGGTTGAGCTTGCCGAAATGAGCCCGAGCCTCTAGGCGCGAGGCATGAGTATTTTGCGTGACGCCGACGACGGGACCGCCGTCGTGGTCTGCAACACCTGCCGCGTCTCGGAAGAGGACCGCGAGACGCCCGAAGGCCTGCGTGGCGGCGCGCTGCTGGCGGCCGCCCTGCGCGAGGCGGCGGCGGGGTCTGGCGTGGCGATCCAGGAAATGGCCTGCCTGTTCAACTGCGCCCAGCACTGCTCGATCCACCTGCGGGCCCCGGGCAAGATCGGCTACGTGCTGGGCCGCTTCGAACCGACGCCCGAGGCCGCGCGCGCCATTGTCGACTATGCCGTGGCCTATGCCGCCAGCGAAGAGGGCGTGGTCCCGTACCGCCAATGGCCCGAAGGCGTGAAGGGCCACTTCATCGTCCGGGTGCCGCCGGCGGGGAAGCTGGTGGGGGAGTAGAATCCCTCTCCTTTAGGGAGAGGGAGGGGCCCGCGCGTAGCGTGGGAGGGTGAGGGGTTACGAGGCTTGACGGCGTGCCGGCACTCCGTCGGACGCTGTAACCCCTCACCCCGACCCTCTCCCTATGGGAGAGGGAGCTCCTAGCGAACCGGCCGCCGGACCGCCCAGGTCAGCAGCGCCGCCGAGAGCAGCACGCTGCTCATCACCACCCCGAAGGTGACCAGGCCGGCGCGGGTGGCGCTGGCCTCGGCGCGGGCGTGGAAGGGGCCGGCCTTGGCGTCGGCGAGGGCCGACAGGTCTTCACGATCACGGTCGTCGGACATGTCGGTCTCCTCGCGGGTTGTTTCTAAGCGCGCGGCTCGGGCGGCGGCGGGGCGATGGGGGCGGCCGGCGCGGCGGGGGCGGGCGGCGGCGGTGGCGCCGGATCGGTGGGCACGGTCAGCGGGGCGACCGGCAGGCCGTCGGGACCGATCTCGCCTTCCAGCGGCAGGCCCAGGTCGTCCAGCGGATCCTCGACGACGGTCGGCGCGGCGCTGCGGCCGAGAGCCGACAGCATGAAGGCCTTCCAGATCTTGGCGGGCTCGCCGCCCCCGACCACGCCGTTCATCGAGCTGTTGTCGTCATTGCCGACCCAGACGCCCACGACGAGGTCGTCGACGTAACCGACGAACAGGGCGTCGTGATAGTCCTGGGTGGTGCCGGTCTTGCCGTAGGCGCCGTCGATGGCCGCTTCCAGGCCCGTGCCGCGATGGGTGGCCGAGCGCAGCAGGTCGCGCATGCCGGTCAGCACCTTCGGGTCATAGGCGGTGGTCTTGCCCTTCTGGAAGGTCTCCAAGGCGTGCGGCGTGATCGGATATTCGCCGGCCGCGATCGAGGCGTAGGCGGCGGTCAGGCGCGTCAGGCTCATCGAGCCGGTGCCGAGCGCCATGGTCAGGTCGTCGGGGATCTTCTCGGTGACGCCCAGCTGGCGGGCGACCTTGATCACCTTGGCCGGGCCGAGATCGTGGGCCAGGCGCACGGCCGCGACATTGGACGAGGCGGCGAAGGCGCTGATCAGCGGGATCTCGCGGTCGCGATATTTGCCCTCGTGGTTCTTGGGCGTGTAGCCGCTGACCTGCACCGGGGTGTCGAGGATCGGGCTGGTCGTGGTCATGCCCGACTGCAGGGCGGCCAGGTAGACGAACAGCTTGAACGACGAGCCCGGCTGGCGCGCGCCGTCGGCGCGGTTGAACTGGCTGGCGCCATAGTCGCGGCCGCCGACCATGGCCACGACGCGGCCGTCCTTGCGCATGGCCACCAGGGCGCCCTGGGTGATGTTCAGGACCTTGCCGTCGCGGGCGATGTAGTCGTTGAGGATCTTCTCGGCCTTCTCCTGAAGCTCGGGATCCAGGGTCGTCTTGACGATGGTTTCGCCATAGCGGGCGCCGATCGAGGCGCGGGCCTGGGGCAGGGCCCAGTCGGCGAAGTACGAGCCGGTCGGCAGCTTGTCGGGGTTCTCGACGGCCGAGACCTCGCCCACCGCGTCGGCCTGGGCCTGGGTGATGGTCTTGGTGTCGACCATGGCGCCCAGCACCACGCGCATCCGCTCGCGGGCGCCCTCGATATTGCTGGTCGGCGCCAAGCGGGACGGGGCCTTGACCAGGCCGGCGAGCATGGCGGCCTCACCGATCGACAGCTGCTCGGGCTGCTTGCCGAAATAGTGCCGGGCCGCGGCGCGCAGGCCAAAGGCGCCGTCGCCGAAATAGACCGACGACAGGTAGCGCGACAGGATCTGTTCCTTGGAGAGCCGGGCCTCCAGATAGACCGCGATCATCGCCTCCTGGGCCTTGCGACGCAGGTTGCGGTCGCTGCTCAGGAAGGCGTTCTTGGCCAGCTGCTGGGTGATGGTCGAGCCGCCTTCCGAGACGCCGCCGGCCTGGGCGTTCTTGCCGAGCGCGCGGGCGATGGCCTTCGGGTCGACGCCCATGTGGCTGTAGAAGCGGCGGTCCTCGATGGCGATGAAGGCGCCGGGCACATAGGCCGGCAGCTTGGCGACATCGATCGGGGCTTCCTTGTAGGAACCGCGCCGGGCGATCGGCGAGCCGTCCTCGGCGACCAGAACGATGGCGGAATTGGTCAGCGGCTCCAGGGCGCGGCTCAGCGGCAGCGACCAGAACAGCGAGGCGACCAGCACGACCGCCAGCACCACGGCGGCGGCCGCGCCGATCAACCAGGCGGGGCGCTTCCAGATCGGCGGCTTGGCGGCGGCGACCGGCTCGGCCGGCGAGAGGGCGGCTTCCGGGATCGCCTCGACAGCTTCCGGCAGCTCGGTCTCGGCCTCGGGGGCGGGGGCTTCCTCGGACAGGACGTCGGGCTCGGCCTCGAGGACCGGCTCGGGCGCTGGCTCTGCGGCCGCGACCTCTTCGACGATTTCCGGCGTCTCGACGACGGTCTCCACCGGCGGCTTGGGCGCGCGCGGCCTGCGCGGGCGAGGCGGCTTGGGCGCGACGGCCTCGGACGAACTCTCGGGCAGCACGGCCGCCGAGGTCATGGCGGCCTTGGCGCGCGGCTTCCGGGGCTTGCGCGGCTTCGGCGCCGGCGGGATGTCGTTGGGATCGGCGGGGTCGGACATGGGCGTGGCGCTCGCTTCGGGCCAGGCCCTCACTCGTCGAGCGCGCTCATTACCACACGGCCCCGGCAAGCCAAGCGCGTTGAAACCGAAGTTTCTTCTGCTTGGCCCTTGAACGGCGTTCTGTCGACCATAGATCACAACCCGTGAGGCTGATGCCTCTGCCCTTCCTGGGCGTTTCCTCCCTAACTCCTCAAGCCCGGCTTTCGCCGGGCTTTTTCTTTGCGGTCATGCGTGGCTAGATCAGTTCGTAGGCTGGCAGGGTCAGGAACTCTTCCAGGCTGTCGGACAGCACCATGCGCGTGAAGAGCTCGGCGGCCGCCTCCAGGCGCGGCGAGCCGAAGTCGCGGCGCAGGTCGGCCATCTCCTGGGTGAACAGACCGATGAACAGCTCCGAGGTCAGCACCCGGCCATCGTCCAGCGCCGCGCCCAGGCGGATCCATTGCCACAGCTGCGTGCGGCAGATCTCGGCGGTTGCCGCGTCCTCCATCAGGTTGTAGAGCGGCACGGCGCCTCGGCCTTCCAGCCAGGCCTGGGTGTAGCGGACGCCGACGCGGATGTTCTCGCGCACGCCGGCCTCGGTGCGGACCCCCTCGTGCAGCTCCAGCATCTGAGCGGCGGTGATCGAGACGTCCGCCAGCGACTTGTCGCGCTGGTTGGCGGCCGGCATCAGGCGGTCGAAGACCTCCATGGCCACCGGGACGAGGTCGGGGTGGGCGACCCAGGTGCCGTCGTGACCGGCGCCAGCCTCGCGCTCCTTGTCGGCCTTGACCTTGGCGAAGGCGGCCTGGTTGGCGGCGTCGTCGCCTTTGACAGGGATCTGGGCCGCCATGCCGCCCATGGCGAAGGCGCCCCGGCGGTGGCAGGTCTGGATCAGCTTCAGCGAATAGGCGCCCAGGAACGCCTTGCCCATGACCATGGCCGAACGGTCCGGGGTCAGGAACTCAGAGCGGCGGCCCAGGCGCTTGATGAACGAGAAGATGTAGTCCCAGCGGCCGCAGTTCAGGCCGACGATGTGGTCCTTCAGTTCGAACAGGATCTCGTCCATCTCGAAGGCGGCGGGGATGGTCTCGATCAGCACCGTGGCCTTGATCGTCCCGACCGGCAGGCCCAGGGCCTCCTGGGCGCGGACGAAGACGTCGTTCCAGAGGCGCGCTTCCTGGTGGCTCTCCAGCTTGGGCAGGTAGAAATAGGGACCCGAGCCTTGCGCTATGGCGGCCTTCGCATTGTGGAAGGCGTAGAGGCCGAAGTCGAACAGCGCTCCGGCCACGGCCTGGCCGTCGACCTCCAGATGGCGCTCCATCAGGTGCCAGCCGCGCGGGCGGATCTTCAGCACCGCCGGGGTCGGACCCATGGCGTAGGCCTTGCCGGACTTGGCGTCGACATGGGTCAGTTCGCCGGACCAGCGGTCCTTCAGATTGACCTGGCCCTCGACGACATTGGCCCAGGTCGGGGCGGTGGCGTCCTCGAAGTCGGCCATGAACACCTTGGCCCCGCAGTTTAGGGCGTTGATGATCATCTTGCGGTCGACGGGGCCGGTGATCTCGACGCGGCGGTCCAGCAGGTCGGCGGGGACGGGGGCGACGCTCCAGTCGGCGGCGCGGACGTTGGCGGTCTGCGCCAGGAAGTCGGGCAGTTCGCCGCCGTCGAAGCGCGCCTGCCGGGCCTGGCGGGCGGCCAACAGCTCGCGGCGGCGGGCGTCGAAGCGGCGGTGCAGGTCGGCCACGAAGGCCAGGGCCTCGGGGGTAAGCACTTCCGCGGCGCGCCCTTCAACGGGACCGGTGACCTGGATGTTGGCGGCGATGTCGAGCGGCATGGGAAGCTTTCCGTGGTCCGAAACCCGCCCGGAGTTTATCCTCGGGCCGACCTTTGGTCGGACCCGGGGGACTGGCTCAGGGTGAGGTTTCTACTGAGACGTTTCTGCGAGGTCTTACTGCAAGCGATGGAGCTGCGGCGCTGGCAATGGACCTCACCCTGAGCTTGTCGAAGGGCGAGGTCCACGCAAGGTCGTCGGACTCTCTCGTTTATCAGGCGCTCTTTTCGGCGCCCTTGTCACGGACGGTGGGGACGATCTGGTCGCCCCAGTTACCCGAGCCGTCGTGGTGGCGCGAGGCGCGAACCAGTTCGACCGAGTAGCCGGCCTCGATGGCGCGACGCACGGCCTCGTTGAGGCGGTGGGAGGCCTCGGCCACGCGGTCGACGGCGCGGTCCTTGGCGTCCGAGTTCGGCATGGCGGCGGGGGCGAATTGCGTCGTGGTCATGGCTTTGGCTCCTCGATCGATGGGGGGAAGGCGTTCGCGGCTATTCGGCCGCGAACTGGTTCATGGTGTTGGCGTGGCCGCCGGCCTTCAGGGCGCGCTCGCCGGCGACCATCTCCTTGAAGGTGTCGCCGAGATCGGAGCCGACCTCGTGCTGGTGCTTCACGGCCGAGACGCCGCGGCGGATCTCCTCGCGCTGCACCGTATTCACGTAGGCCTGCATCCGCTCCTCGCCGAAGTAGCCGCGCGACAGTTCGTCGACGCTCTTGGCCGTCAGGTGGAAGGTCGGCAGGGTGATCAGGTTGTGGAACACCCCGGCGCGGGCGGCGATGTCGACCTGGAAGCGGGCCAGGCGCTCGTCGGCCTCGCGGCCCAGGTCGGTGCCGTCATAGTCGGCCGACATCAGGACGTTGCCGTCCGGATAGCTGTCCTTGTGGATCTTGCCCTCGGCGATCCACTGGTCGCGCACCTGCTTGCGCAGATTGAGCGTCCAGTTGAACGACGGCGAGTTGTTATAGGTCAGCTTTGCGTTCGGCACGACCTTGCGGATCTCGTTCACCATCGAGGCGATCTCGTCGACATTGGGGGTGTCGGTCTCGATCCACAGCAGGTCGGCGCCGCCTTGGGTCAGGTTGGCGATGCAGTCCTCGATGACGCGCTGGCGGCCGGTGCCGTCCTGGAAGGCGAACAGACCGTTGGGCATGCGCACCGGCTTGACGAAGGCGCCGTCCTTCATGATCGCCAGCTCGCCGTCCTTCAGCGGGTTTTGCGGGGTGACGGGCTCGGTCTTTAGCCACTTGATGTAGTCGCTGGCCAGATCGCCCGGCTCCTGGCTGACCGGGATCTTCTGGGTCAGGCCCGCGCCCAGGCTGTCGGTGCGAGCGACGATGACGCCCTCGTCGACGCCCAGTTCCTCGAACGCCAGGCGGCAGGCGCGCAGCTTCTCGATGAAGTCCTCGCGCGGCACGGTGACCTTGCCGTCCTGGTGGCCGCACTGCTTGGCGTCCGAAACCTGGTTTTCGATCTGCAGGCAGCAGGCGCCGGCCTTGATCATCTCCTTGGCCAGCAGATAGGTCGCGTGCTCGTTGCCGAAGCCGGCGTCGATGTCGGCGATGATCGGCACCACGTGGGTCTCGAAGTTGTCAATGGCCTTGATCGCGGCCTGTTCGGCGACCTGGTCGCCGGCCTTGCGGGCGGCGGTCAGGGTCTTGAAGAGGTCGTTGATGGCGACTTCATCGGCCTGGCGCAGCGAGACATAGATCTCCTGGATCAGGTCGACGACCGAGGTCTTCTCGTGCATCGACTGGTCGGGCAGGTGGCCGAAGCGATTGCGCAGGCCAGCGACCATCCAGCCCGACAGATAGACATAGGCGCCCTTGGTCGTGCCGCGCAGGCGCTTGACCGACTTGATCATCTGCTGGGCGTGGAAGCCCGACCAGCAGCCCAGCGACTGGGTGAACTTGCTGCTGTCACGATCATACTCGGCCATGTCGGCGCGCATCACCGGGGCCATGGCGCGGGCGATGTCCAGGTGGGTGGGGAAGGTGTTCTGCAGCTTCAGCTGGATGATGTCGTCGATGCCGACGCCGCCCGGCAGGACGCCGTCGGGATAGCGCGCCAGCAGGGCGTCGCGGTGTTCGGCATAGGTCTTGCGCTGCGTCATGGTCGTTCGATCCCACTACGGGGCCCGGGCTGGTAAGCCTTGCGGGCCAAGGAAAACTCGTCCTGGTGAGCTAACGCTGCGCTGCGGGATCGGTCGAACCTATTGAAGGCAATTTGTCAAAGAATGACTTTGTAAAATCTGTAAAGTCGTGACAAGTTGACCGAATGGCCACGCTCGACAAAAAGCCCCTCGACAAGAAGCAAAACGACAAGAAGCTGTTCCTCGGGGGACGGCTGAAGCGGCTGCGGCGCGACCTGGGGGTGACCCAGGCGCGGATGGCCGAGGAGCTGGGCGTCTCGGCCAGCTACCTGAACCTGCTGGAGCGCAACCAGCGGCCGGTGACCGCGCAGCTCCTGCTGCGGCTGGCCGACGCCTATGACCTGGACCTGCGCAGCCTGTCGGCCGACGATCCAGGCGGCGGGGCAGGGCTGGAAGAGGTTCTGGCCGACAAGATGTTCGCCGATCTGGGTGTCTCGCGCCACGAGGCGGCCGAGGTGGCCGAGCTGTCGCCGGGCCTGGCCGAGGCCATGGCGCGGCTCTATCGCGCCTATCTGGATCGCGGCCGGATGATCGACCTGGGCGCCTTCGAGCGTCCGGATGGGACGGGGCCGGCGTCCGAGCAGTCATCGCCGACGGACTGGGTCCGCGACCTGGTCGGCGCCCAGCGCAACCACTTCGCCGAGCTGGAGACCCTGGCCGAGAAGATCGTCGCCCAGCTGAAGGCCGATCCGCAGGACCTGGCCCCAGCGGTCCGCGAGCGGCTGCAGAGCAAGTTCGGCATCCAGACCCGGATCATGCCGGTCGAGGTGATGACCGGCTCGCTGCGCCGCTACGACCATCACCGCAAGCGGCTGATGCTGTCGGAGACCCTGGCCCACGCCAGCCGCACCTTCGGCATGTGCTACCAGCTGGGGCTGATGGAGGGCGGCGAGGTGCTGTCGGACCTGACCGACCGCTTCAAGGCCCCCGACCGCGCCACGCGGCAGCTCTTGAAGGTGTTCCTCGACAGCTATCTGGCCGCCGCGATCATGATGCCCTACGAGCCGTTCCTGGCGGCCATGGAGTCCAGCGGCTACGACATCGAGCGGGTGCGGCCACGCTTCGGCATCAGCTATGAGCAGGCCGCTCAGCGCCTGACGACGCTGGGGCGCTCGGGCTCGCGCGGGGTGCCGTTCTTCATGATGCGGCTGGACGCGGCGGGGAACATCTCCAAGCGCTTCGCGGCCGGACCCTTCCCGTTCTCGCGCTTCGGCGGGGCCTGCCCGCGCTGGAACGTCCACGACAGCTTCAAGACCCCGGGCCGCATCGTCACCCAGGTGATCGAGACGCCGGACGCCGCGCGCTATTTCACCCTGTCGCGCACGGTGCGGCGGACCTCGGGCCTACAGGCGGGGCTTGAGGACGAACTGGTCGTCGGCCTGGGCTGCGAGCTGAAATACGCGTCCAAGCTGGTCCATGCGCGGGGCCTGGACATGGCCGCGCCGATCGCCGTCGAGATCGGCCCCTCGTGCCGGATCTGCGAGCGCCCGGCTTGTCCGCAGCGGGCGGCGGCGCCGATCAACCGCACCCTGCTGGTCGAGGAGACCAGCAAGTCGCTATCGCCGTTCCCGTTTGCTCGCTAGCAGGCCGATCGCTAGACCTGAACCCAAAGCCGTCTTGCGTATTGATAGGCGGCGCGACCGGCCCTCGGTCGCCCAATTTCAGGATGACTATGCGTTTTGACGTCGAAGCCTCGCTGACCTACGACTTCGCGACCCCGTGCGAGGTGCTGCTGCTGGTCGAAGCCGCCCACGGACCCGACCAGGTAGTGGGGCTGGAGGCCCTGACCTTCTGGCCCAATGTCGAGGCCGTGCGGGTCGATGACCCGGTGACCTTCGAGCGGCGCACGGTGTTCACCGCCTCGGGAACCGTCAACGCGCTCTACCGCGCCCAGGTCGAGATCATGCGCCGCGACCACGACCTGGCCGACGCCCCGACCATGGCCATCCGCGACCTGCCCAGCGAGGTGCTGCCGTTCCTGCGCGCCAGTCGCTACAGCCCGTCCGATCGCCTCGAGCTGTTCGTCGAGCGCGAGTTCGGCCAGCTGAAGGGCGGGGCCAAGGTCCAGGCGATGCTGGACTGGATCGGCGAGCACATCGAATATCTGGGCGGGGTCAGCAATTCGGGGACCACGGCGATCGACACGTTGGTCGACCGGGCCGGCGTCTGCCGCGACTTCACCCACCTGATCATCGGCATGTGCCGCGCCGCCGACATCCCGGCCAGGGCCGTCAGCGCCTATGCCTGGAAGCTGGATCCGCCGGACCTGCACGCCATCGCCGAGGTCTATCTGGGCGGCCGCTGGCGGTTGGTCGACGCGACGGGCAAGGCGCCGATCGAGGGGCTGGTGCGGGTCGCCACCGGCCGCGATGCCGCCGACATCGCCTTCATGACCATCTTCGGCCGGGCGACCTTGATCGAGCAGAGCTTCTCGATCCGCGAGGCGGTCTGACGCCTTAAGCCTCGACCGCCACCGGCACGCGCACCGTGAACGTGCTGCCCTGGTCCTGGCCGGCGCTTTCGACGCCCAGCGTGCCGCCGTGGAGGGCCACCAGCTGCTTGGCCAGGGCCAGGCCGATGCCGAGGCCGCCCTGGGCCTTGGTCAGGTGTTCGTCGACCTGGGCGAAGATCTCGAAGATCCGCGACTGCATCTGCGGCGGAATGCCGACGCCGGTGTCGCTGACGCGGATCTCGGCCATGGCCCCCTCGGCGACGGCGCTCAGCGTCACCGTCCCGCCGTCGGGGGTGTATTTGGCGGCGTTGTTCAGCAGGTTGGACACCACCTGGGACAGGCGGGTGTGGTCGGCGTCCAGCCAGATCGGCTCGTCAGGCATCCGCGCGATGAACTGGTGCTTGCCGGCGTCCAGATTGTGCTGGCTGGCCTCGATGGCCGACCGCAGCACTTCGCTCAGCTCGATCCGCGCCTTGCGCAGCGAGATCTTGCCCTGGCTCACCCGCGACACGTCCAGCAGGTCGTCGACCAGGTGCGAAAGATGGGTCAGCATCCGGTCCATGCGGGTGCGGATGTCTGCGGCGCGCTCGGGCGCTATGTCCTTGCTCAGGAGGTGCAGCCCGCCGCTGAGCGCCGCGACCGGGTTGCGCAACTCG
Source organism: Caulobacter sp. FWC2 (assembly GCF_002742625.1). Classification (NCBI taxonomy): domain Bacteria; kingdom Pseudomonadati; phylum Pseudomonadota; class Alphaproteobacteria; order Caulobacterales; family Caulobacteraceae; genus Caulobacter; species Caulobacter sp. FWC2. The sequence continues at coordinate 3,280,931 of NZ_PEBF01000001.1, read as the reverse complement.
TGGGCCAGGACGGCCAGGAAGCTGTCCTTGTGGCGGTCGGCGCGCCGCAGGGCCTGGGCGGCCAGTTCCAGTTCGTCGCGCTGAGCCTCGATCTGCTGGCGCTGACGATAGAGGTCGAAGAACACCGCCGCCTTGCTGCGCAGGATGTCGGCCTCGATCGGCTTCTGGATGAAGTCGACGGCGCCGGCCTCGTAGCCGCGGAAGCGGCGGGTGGCGTCGGCCACGCCGGCGGTGACGAAGATGATTGGCACGTGGCTGGTGCGGGCGGCGCCGCGCATGAACTCGGCCAGTTCGAAGCCGTTCATGTCCGGCATCTGCACGTCGAGCAGGGCCAGGGCCACGTCGTGCACCAGCAGCAGCTCCAGCGCCTGCTCGCCCGAACGCGCCTTCAGGCACGTCAGGCCGTCGCGCTGCAGCAGGGCCTCCAGCGCCAGCAGGTTCTCTTCCAGGTCATCGACCAGCAGAAAGTTGATTGGTTTGTCCGCCGTCATCGTGCGGTCCCCAGACTCGACAGGTAGGATAGGATTTGGTCGTGGCTCATGATCGTCGCCGAGGGCGAAGTCTCCAGCGCCGCGTTCGGCATGGCCGAGGCGTAGGCCCCGTCCGGGTTCTCGACGATCGCCACGCCGCCGACGTCGACCACGGCCTTGAGGCCGGCGGCCCCGTCGTGATTGGCGCCCGTCAGGATGACGCCGACCAGGGCGTCGCCATAGAAGTCGGCCGCGCTCTCGAACAGCACGTCGATCGACGGACGGGAATAGTTCACGGGTTCGTCGGTCGACAAGGCCAGGCCGCCGTCGGTCTCGACCAGCATATGATAGTCCGACGGCGCGAAATAGATCACGCCCTTCTCGACCGGCTCTTTATCCTCGGCTTCCTTTACCGTGATCCGGCACTTGGACTGGAACAGCGGCACCAGCACGTTCGAGCGGTCGGGCGGCACATGCACGACCACCAGCACGGGCAGGGCGAAACTGGCGGGCAGGGCCGGCAGTATGGCCAGCAACGCCTGCACCGCGCCCGCCGAGGCCCCGATCGCGACGGCCTGGATCGGCGTCCCGGTCATGGTTCGCGCCTCTGGTAGATCTTCTCGCCCGGCACGAACTCGGTGAAAGCGCCCGCGTGGCTGGAGAAGCGCAGGCTCTCCTTCGAGCCCAGGCCGAGGAACCCCTTGCGGGCCAGGGAGTCGTGGAACAGGCCGATGGCGCGGTCCTGCAGCGGGCGATCGAAATAGATCATCACATTGCGGCACGAGATCAGATGCATCTCGGCGAACACCGCGTCGGTGACCAGGCTGTGGTCGGAGAACACCACCCGGTCGCGCAGGCTCTTGTCGAAGACCGCCCGACCATAGGCGGCGGTGTAGTAGTCCGACAGCGAGGACTTGCCGCCGGACTTCTGGTGGTTCTCGGTGAACTTGCGGATGCGGTCGATCGCGTAGATCCCGGCCTCCGCCGCAGCCAGGGCCTCGGGATTGATGTCGGTCGCGTAGAAGATCGTCCGGTCGTAGAGGCCTTCCTCCTTGAAGAGGATGGCCAGCGAATAGACTTCCTCGCCCGTGCTGCTGCCCGCGATCCAGACCTTCAGCGAGGGGTACGTCCGCAGGTGCGGCAGCACTTTCTCGCGCAGAGCCTTGAAGTAGGTGGGGTCGCGGAACATCTCGCTGACCTGGACCGTCAGGAAGTCCAGCAGGCGGGGCAGGGCCGAGGCGTCATGCAGGACGCGATCCTGCATGGCCGAGATGGTGGGATAGCCCAGCTGCTGGCGCGCCTGGATCAGGCGACGCTTGATCGACGCCCGCGCATAGTGGCGAAAGTCGTAGTGGTAGCGCTGGAACAGCGCCTCCAGCAGCAGCTGGATCTCGAGGTCTTCGATCGCGTCGGACACCGGCTACCTCGGCATCCAGACCCGGACGAGCGACAGCAGCTTGTCCACGTCGATCGGCTTGGCCATGTAGTCGCTGGCGCCGGCGGCGATGCAGCGCGCCTGGTCGTCGGGCATGGCCTTGGCGGTCAGCATCAGGATCGGCAGCTTGGCCCAGCGCGGGTCCTCGCGGATCTCGCGGGTCGCGGTCAGGCCATCCTTCACCGGCATCATCACGTCCATCAGCACGAGGTCGATGGCGTTGGCCGGGTCGCCCTCGGCTGAGCGCGCCAGGGCCTCGATGGCTTCCTGGCCATTGCGGGCGATCTCGACGACGGTCCCGCGGGGCTCCAGCACATTGGTCAGCGAATAGACGTTGCGGATATCGTCCTCGACGATCAGCACCCGGCGGCCTTCCAGCACGGCGTCGCGGTTGCGGGCCTTCTGGATCATCTTCTGCTGTTCGGGCGGCAGCTCCGACACCACCTGGTGCAGGAACAGCGAGACCTCGTCCAGCAGGCGCTCTGGCGACTTGGCGCCCTTGATGATGATCGAGCTGGAATAACGGCGCAGGCGCTGCTCGTCGTCGGCCGACAGGTCGTGGCCGGTATAGACGATGACCGGCGGGAAGGCGTGATCGCCGTCCTGGCTCAGCGTCTCCAGCAGGCTGAAGCCCGAGGCGTCCGGCAGCGACAGGTCCAGCACCATGCAGTCGAAGGTCTGGGTCTGGAGAGCTTCCAGGCACTCGGCGGCGGTGCCGACGCCGACGGTCTCGACATCGCCCGAGGACAGCAGCTTGCCGACCGCGTCGCGCTGCACGTCGTCGTCCTCCACGATCAGCACGCGGCGCACCGTGCTGGCCAGCTTGGATTGCAGGTTGGTCAGCACCTGGGCCAGGTCGTCGCGCTTGACGGGCTTGACCATGTAGCCGATCGCGCCCAGCGACAGGGCGGTCTGGCTGTGGTCGGCGCCCGAAATGACGTGGATCGGGATGTGCCGCGTGGCGTCGTCGCGCTTGAGGCGGTCCAGCACCATCAGGCCGGACTCGTCGGGCAGGCCGACGTCCAGCACCACGGCGCTGGGCTTGAAATGGCGGGCCAGTTTCAGGGCGTCCTCGGCGGTCCCGGCGACCAGGCACTGGAAGCCCAGTTCACGCGACAGGTCGCGGACGATGCCGGCGAACTTGTCGTCGTCCTCGATGACCAGCAGCACGCGGCGGCCATTGGCCAGGTGGTCGCGGTCGTCCTCGATCGTGCGGGTGATCGGCGCGGCGGGGCGAGCGCGGATCGGCGCGCTGGCCGGCGCGGGCGCGGGCGCGAGGGCCGCGGACGGCTCGGGACGCGGAGCCACCCGGCCCGGATCATAGGTGTGGGGGATGGTGACGGTGAAGGTGCTGCCGACGCCCGGCGTACTGTCCAGCGCGATCTTGCCGCCCAGCAGGCGCGACAGCTCTCGGCTGATCGACAGGCCCAGGCCCGTGCCGCCGTACTTGCGGCTGATGGTGCCGTCGGCCTGGCGGAAGGCCTCGAAGATGCTGTCCCTCTGCTCGGGCGCGATGCCGATGCCGGTGTCGGTGACCGCGAAGGCGATCTGGTCGTCGCCGACCGTGGTGACGTTCAGCGTCACGTCGCCAGCCTGAGTGAACTTGAAGGCGTTCGATAGCAGGTTCTTGAGCACCTGCTCCAGGCGCTGGCGATCTGTTTCCAGCTGGGTGGGAACGTCGTCGGCGATCTTGATGTGGAAGCCCAGCTTCCGCTCGTCGGCGACGGGCTGGAACACCGACCTCAGGTCGCCGGTCAGCCGCTGAAGCGGCAGGCTTTCGGGGCGCACCTCGATATGGCCGGCCTCGATCTTCGACAGGTCGAGGATGTCGTTGATCAGGGTCAGCAGGTCGTTGCCCGACGACTCGATCGTCTGGGCGAACTTGATCTGCTCGGCCGAGAGGTTGCCGGTCGGGTTGTCGCCCAGCAGCTTCGACAGGATCAGCAGCGAGTTGAGCGGCGTGCGCAGCTCGTGGGACATGTTGGCCAGGAAGTCGGACTTGTACTGGCTGGCCTGGGCCAGTTCGCGGGCTTTCAGCTGGACGGCCGCGCCGGTGCGCTCCAGCTCGTCGCGCTGGTTTTCCAGGGTCTGGGCCTGTTCCTCCAGTTGGCTGTTGGTCTGCTCCAGCTCGGCCTGCTGCTGCTCGAGGCGGGTCTGCGACTCCTTCAGGGCGCGGCCCTGTTCCTCCAGCTCCTCGTTGGAGACGCGCAGCTCCTCGCTCTGGACCTGCAGCTCTTCGGCTTGGCGCTGGGTTTCCTCCAGGACGTTCTGCAGCTGCGTGCGGTAGCGTGCCGAGCGCAGCGAGACCCCGATCGAGGTCGAGGCCTGGTCCAGCAGTTCCAGAACCTTGTCATCGACCGCGTGCAGGAAGCCCAGCTCGATGACGGCGTTGACGATGTCGTCGGCATAGGTGGGCACAAGCACCAGATGCTTGGGCTTGTCGTGGCCGAGGGCCGAGCCGATGGTCAGGTAGCCGTCGGGCACATCGCGGACGATGGTCGACGCGCCCTCGGCGGCCACCTTGCCCAGCAGGCCCTCCTTGAGATCGAAGCGCAGCGGCGTGTCGGCGTCGGCCGGAATGCCCAGGGCCGCGGCGCGGTAGAAGCGACCGTTCTCGCCCTTGAACAGCGCGCCGGCCTGGAAGCCGAGATATTGCGAGAGGAAGCGCAGGATGGCGTCGCCCAGCTCCTCGACCGTCTTGTCGCCCATCATCGCTTCCGAGAGGCCGACCTGGCCGGCCTGCAGCCATTGCTGGCGGGCGCGGGCCTGGCTGCTGCGGCGGATCAGGGCGAAGACGGCGAAGGTCAGAGCCGCGCCCAACACGGCCGACAGGACGCTGCTGACCGTGGCGGTGCTGTGGGCGACGGCCATCTCGGCCAGCCGGATATCGCGCAGGCGGTTTTCCTCGGCGCGCATGACGTTGATCTGCTGGCGGATGGCGTCCATCTCGACCTTGCCACGGTCGGTGGTGACGACGGCGAGCGCGGCGGCCGCGCTCTGTGTCCGTCGCAGGGCCACGGTTTCAGCAAGCTCCGCCAGCTTGGCGTCGAGGTGGCGCTTGAGCTGGACGTGGTTGGCCTGCTGAACAGGATTGTCCGTGGTCAGCGAGCCCAGCGCCTCGGTGCGCGTGGCGACGTCGGTCACCGCCCGCTGATAGGGTTCCAGATAGCGGTCGTTGCCCGTCAATAGGTAACCGCGCTGACCGGTCTCGGCGTCCTGGGTGGTGGACAGCAGGTCGTCCAGCGCGATCAGCACCTCATGGGTGTGCCAGATCTTCTCGCTGTTGGTCCGCAGCATCTGGATGTTGCGATAGGCGATCGTGCCGCTGATCAGGAAGAAGGCCAGGGCCAAAGCCATGCCAAGCGCGGACCACAGCTCCGTTCTCGTGCTGGGCGCGGAGATTTTGCGCGGTTCGATCAGGGACATGCGGTTCTCGACGTCGGAAAGGTTCGGCAGGGTCCGCCCAAGGGGACGAAGGATGCGGGGATCGGCGGGCTCAGGGGGGTCAGCAGGCGCGGGGGACGGGCAGGGGCGGTGCTGCGTCGTCGAGCCGGCGGCCGTCGCCATGCGGGCGCGCGCGGAGGATCCGCCTGCCGACGCGAAGCTGCCTGATACGCTTGAAACTCACTGGATATCCCCGACCGCGCGCCCCTGAACGCGAGCCTCTAACGGCGCAAGGCGGTGAAGGTTCCTTCCGACATCGCAGAAGCTTGGCTTTAACGGTCTCGGATCTGGACCTTGTCAAAATTCATAACGTATACGATCAATGCGAGCGCAGACCGCTCGAGGGGAGAAACGCATGAGGATCCTGGCCGCCGCGATCAGCGCGCTCTTTCTGGCGACTCCGATCCTGGCGATGGGCGGCCCGGCCCAGGCGGCGACGCCCTATGAACAGCAGGTCGTACAGGGTGACTATGTCGTCTCGAACTTCGCCTTCAAGTCCGGCGAGACCCTGCCCAGCCTGAAGCTGCACTACCGCACGCTGGGCCAGCCCAAGCGTGATGCGCAAGGCCATGTGACCAATGCGGTGATGGTGCTGCATGGCACCGGCGGCACGGGCGCGCAGTTCCTGCAGCCGCAGTTCGCCGACGAGCTGTACGGCCCGGGCCAGCCGCTGGATATCACCCGCTACTACATCATTCTGCCGGACGGCATCGGCCATGGCGGCTCGTCCAAGCCCAGCAACGGCCTACGCGCCAAGTTCCCGCACTACGGCTATGCCGACATGGTCGAGGCCCAGCGACTGCTGCTGGTCGACGGCCTGAAGGTCGACCGCCTGCGCCTGCTGATGGGCACGTCGATGGGCTGCATGCACGGCTTCATGTGGGGTGAGCTGCATCCTGGATTCTCGAAAGCCATCATGCCGATGGCCTGCCTGCCGGTGCAGATCGCCGGCCTGAACCGGGTCTGGCGCAAGGCGGCGATGGAGTCGATCAAGGCCGACCCGGCCTGGCGCGGCGGCGACTACGACCAGCAGCCGGTGCTGGGGCTGCGCGGCGCGGTCAATCTGATGATCGTGGCCGGCTCGGCCCCGCCGGCCTGGCAACAGCAGGCGCCTACCCGCGACGCGGCCGACGCCTTCTTCGAGGATCGCTTCGCCAAGGACCTGCCCACGCGAGACGCCAACGACATGCTCTACCAGCTGGCCGCGTCGAGCGACTATGACCCGTCGGCGGACCTGGAGAAGATCACCGCGCCCATGACCTGGGTGAACTCCAGCGACGACTTCATCAACCCGCCCAGCCTGGGCATCGCCGAGCCGGCGGCCAAGCGGCTGAAGAACGGCAAGTTCATCCTGATCCAGGCCACGCCCGACACGCGCGGCCACGGCACCCACACCTGGGCCAAGTTCTGGAAGCAGGATCTGATCGAGCTGCTGGCCCGCTCCGAGAAGCCGTAAGGATCAGGTCGGCGAGGGGGCTTCCTCGGCCGAGACGTGGTTCAGGGCGATCACCCATCGCCCGTCCACCTTGCGCATCAGCCGGGTGTTGATCCCCCGCTGGGCCTGCCTGGGCCGGTTCAGCTCATAGCGGCTGATCAGCTGGGCGGCGTCGGGCCCGAGGATCTCGACCTTGATGTCGTAGAACCGAACTTCGCCGCGCGTGTCGGCCGAGGCGCCGTAGTCGCGGACATAGTGGTCCAGCGTGCCCTGCCAGCCGTTCTGGAACCGGCCCTTCGACACGAAGACCACGCCCGGATTGAGAAAGCCGGCCATGTAGCCGGCGAAGTCGCCGCGGTTCCACGCCGCCTGCATGTCGGCGATGACCTTGAGTATGGCGGCGGTGTCGGCCGCTTCGTCAGGGGCGCGCGCGCACTTCCCGGACGCGGCGGCCAGGGTTGGCGCCGCCGTCATGGCCAGCGCCAGCGCCGCCAGGCCGCGCCGACTGGCGCCTTCAATCGATCCGGCCATGCGCGACGAACTCCCTGTTTGCGACGCTGTTCATAAGGTATACGTTATTATAAATACCGGCGTCTGGGGAGGCGTGGAGTGCCAACCGTCCAGCCGACGTCCACGGGATGTCCGCTCAACGCGTTCCGGCTGAGCACGCCGCGACCGGCGGCCTCGGCGCGTTGGCCGCATGGCCTCCAAGCAAGTCCCGCAACATCAACTTTCGTCGGCCTCCATTGCCAGAAGAGGAGGCGGGGGAAGGCCGGTTCATGAGCGCGGCCTGACCAATAGAGCGGCAAGTCGCCCCCCGGACTTCCGACCCTTCACAAATCGGAAACACGGGCTTGACCATTTTCTGATCCAATATACCGTATTCTGTATACGGTAATCGGTCGGGTCGTTTCCCGCCCTGAACCCGTCTTAGACGGTGCTTGTCTTCGAGTGACGAGTATCGAGCGCTCTCGCATGTCCGAATGGCGGAACCTGGGGGCGTCGTTGCATCACGTAGTGAGAACTAACGGTCCGGAAATACCTACGACATCGATCAGAATTGGGGGATGAGCATGAGAAGTGGTGATCAGAATACGGGCGTGTCTCGGAAAAATCTTCGCTCTATCGTTCTATGTTCCAGCATGATCGGCGGGTGTCTGGCGATCGGCGCGCCCGCGCTGGCCCAGACAGCGCCCCAGGCCGAAGCGCCCGCGACGGTCGAGGAGATCATCGTCACCGGGTCTCGCCTGGTGCGAACCGACCTGACGGCGCCCAGCCCGACCACGGTGGTCGGCGAGATGGAGATCAAGCAGTCGGGCAACGTCACGCTCGAAAAGACCCTGAACCAGTTTCCGCAGCTGGCCTCGGGCAACACCTCCACCGTCAACAACGGCGGCGGCTCGGGCGTGCTGACCGCCAATCTTCGCGGCCTGGGTTCGACCCGGACCCTGGTGCTGGTCAATGGCCGACGGTTCATCCCGGCGAACTCGGCGGCGGACGTCGACCTGGCCAGCATCCCGGACACGCTGATCAAGCGCACCGAGATCATCACCGGCGGCGCCTCGGCGGTCTATGGCTCGGACGCCATCGCCGGCGCGGTCAACTTTATCCTGAAGGACAATTTCCAGGGCTTCGAGGCCTCGGGCCAGTACGGGGTCACCGACCGCGGGGACGCCAAGTCCAAGAAGCTGGACCTGACCATGGGCGCAAACCTGGACGGCGGGCGCGGCAATGTCGCCATGTCGCTGTCCTACACCAAGCAGGACCCGATCACCCAGAACGACCGCGACTTCTCCAAGGTCCCGCTGGGCGAGGTGAATGGCGCCCTGGTCTATTCGGGATCGGGCAGCATCCCTGGCACGCGTGTGCCGCTCAGCGCCAGCCAGCGCGCCCAGCTGGTCGGCGTCAACCTGACGCCCAGCGGGACCTGCACCTCGGTCACCGGCATCCGCTTCGGCGCCAACGGCGTGGTGCTTCCGTACTGCCAGCCTGAAGACACCTACAACTATGCGCCGTTCAACCTGCTGCAACGGCCGCTGGAGCGCTACAACGTCTCGACCATCAGCCACTACAACCTGACTGACCACGTCACGGCCTATGCCGAGGCGTTCTTCGTCAACTCGCGCAACAACTCGGTCCTGGCGCCGGACTCGTTCACGCCGGTGACGCCGGGCGCGGCGTCCTCGACCTTGCTGGTGCCCAACTACGCCACCAACGCCGCCCTGACGCCGGCGCTGCGGCAGTTCTTCGTCAGCAACGCCGCGATCTTCGATCCGAACCGCACCGGCACCGCCTCGGTGGTCGGGGGCGGCCGGCGCGCCGATGAACTCGGCACCCGCAACTCGTTCTACGAGCGCCAGTCCTACGAGATCACCACCGGCCTGCGCGGCGACTTCGACGTCCTGGACCACAACTGGCGCTGGGACGCCTTCTACCAGTACATGCGCAACCGCACGGACACCCACAACGAAGGCACGATCAACCAGACGCGCCTGAGCCAGGGCCTGGACGCCATCGTCAATTCGGCCGGCCAGGTGGTCTGCCGCAGCGGCGCGCAAGGCTGCGTTCCGGTGTCGATCTTCGGCCTGTCCTCCATCAGTCAGGCGGCCGGCAAGTTCCTGACCCCCGACCGCGACGCCCACGACATCTTCGAGCGTCAGGTCGGCGGCGGTTCGCTGAGCGGCTCGCTGTTCACCCTGCCGGCAGGTCCCGTCGCCATGGCGGTCGGCGCCGAATACCGCAAGGATCAGTACGCCTCGTCCCCCAGCGCCTTCGACCTGAACGGCGAATACGGCGCGGCGTCCTCGAACGCCCTGAAGGGTTCGTTCGACGTCAAGGAAGTCTTCGGCGAACTGCGCGTGCCGCTCCTGGCCGACCTGCCGTTCGTCAAGACCCTGGCCGTCGAGGGCGCGGCCCGCTACTCGGACTATTCCTCGATCGGCGGCGTCTTCGCCTGGAAGGCCGGCGGCGAGTATGCGCCGATCGACTGGGTCCGGTTCCGCGGCGCCTATAACCGCGCCATCCGCGCGCCCAACATCTCCGAACTCTATTCGGCGCGGGCGCAAGGCTTCACCGGCGGCGCCGATCCCTGCGCCACGGCGCAGAAGCCCACAGCCGCCCAGAAGCAGCTCTGCATCGCCCAGGGCGTGCCGGCCGCCGACATCGAGACCTTCACCCAGGCCACCCTGGGCCTCACCCAGGAAAGCGGCGGCAACCCGAACCTGACCGAGGAGAAGTCCAGCACCTTCACGATCGGCGCCGTCATCTCGCCGCCGATCATCCCGCGCCTGAACATCACGGTCGACTACTTCAACGTCGAGGTGAAGAACGCGATCACGACGATCAACGCCCAGCAGACGCTGAACGACTGCTTCACCAATCTCAATCTCAGCAGCGTTACCTGCCAGGCGGTCAGGCGCCTCCCCAGCGGCCAGATCGACTTCGTCCGCACCAGCAACAGCAATATCGGCCAGCTGAAGGTTCGCGGCGTCGACGCCCAGGTGGACTACAAGCTGCCGCTGCCGTCGATGCTGGAACTGGGCGGGCCGGCCAACCTGTCGCTGACCGCGGTGGCCAGCTGGCTGCTCGAACGCTCGACCCAGGTGCTGGTGAACCAGAAGCCGCAGGACTGCGCCGGCTTCTACGGCGCGGGCTGCTCCAGCGGCACCGGCGGCTTCATCACGCCGGACTTCAAGCTGAACGTCAGCGCCAACTACACCAGCGGCGACGTCACCCTGCGCCTGGCGGCCCGGATGATCGGCGAGCTGGAACTGTACCCGACCGCGACCAACGTCGTGAAGACGGTCGATCCCACCTGGTACGTCGATGGCTCGTTCGCCGTGAACGTGACCAAGCAGGTCAGCCTGTTCGGCGGGGTCAACAACCTGCTCGACAAGCAGCCGCCGATCCTGGGCACCACCCTGGTCGGCGACGCCAATACCGACGTGTCGCTCTTCGACACGCTGGGCCGGCGCTACTTCATGGGCGCGCGACTGCGCTTCTAGGCGAATGTTGAAGGCCGCGGGCGATGCGCTCGCGGCCTTTCGACCCTGGGGAGGGGGAAACGATGAAGAGACTGGCTCAAATGCTGCTGACCTCGGTCGCGGCGGTGATGGTGGCGGGCGCGCCGCTGAGCGCCGCCATGGCCGCGCCCCTGGACGACGCGCCGGCCGTCAAGGCCGGCAAGGTCGCCGATCCGATCCCGAAGCGGACGGAAGGGATCGGTCCGTTCAACCGCGTGGTGCTGCGCAACGTCACGATGATCGACGGCACCGGCGCTCCGGCCCAGGGGCCGGTCGACATCGTCCTGGTCAATGACCGCATCGCCGAGATCCGCACCATCGGGGCGCCCAAGGCGATCGACCCGTCGGCCCGCGCCGCCAACGGCGACTACGAGCTGGACCTGACCGGCTACTACGTGATGCCGGGCTTCGTGGACGCCCACGTCCACCTGCACGACCTCAACGACGCCCAGCATGTGCCGTCCGACTACATCCTCAAGCTCTGGATCGCCAACGGCGTCACCTCGGTGCGCGAGGTCGGCAGCAGCCGGCCGATCGAATGGCTGGCCGACATCAAGGCCCGCAGCGCCCGCAACGAGATCGTCGCGCCGCGCATCGACATCTATCCGTTCTTCCACAAGATCCGGACCACGCCGGTCAATGACCCTGTCCAGGCGCGCCTGGCCGTGCAGGAGGCCAAGGCGCGGGGCGCCGACGGCGTCAAGTTCATCGGCGGCTCCGAGGACGTGCTGTTCGCCGCCATCGAGGAGGCCCACAAGATCGGCCTCCACACGACCATGCACCACGCCCAGCCCAGCGTGGCCTTCGCCAACGTGCTGACCACGTCGGCGCACGGGCTGGAGTCGATGGAGCACTGGTACGGCCTGCCCGAGGCGATGTTCACCGACAAGCGCTTGCAGAGCTGGCCCACGGACTTCGTCAACAACGACGAGCAGGACCGCTTCGGCGAGTCCGGCCGGCTGTGGGCCCAGACCGCCGCGCCCGGCTCGGCCAAGTGGGAAGAGGTCATGCAGACCCTGCTGGACCGCAAGTTCACGCTGGACCCGACCTTCACCGCCTATCTGGCCAGCCGTGATCTCATGCGGATGAGCCGCGCCACCTGGCATGACGACTACACGATGCCGGCGCTGTGGGACTACTACCGCCCCAGCCGGGTCAATCACGGCTCGTACTGGTTCGACTGGACCACCGAGGACGAGGTGGCCTGGAAGGACAACTACCGCCTCTGGATGCGGTTCGTGAACGAGTACAAGAACCGCGGCGGGCGTGTCACGGTCGGCAGCGACAGCGGCTACATCTACAACCTCTATGGCTTCGGCTACGTCCAGGAGATGGAGCTGCTGCGCGAGGCCGGCTTCTCGTCGCTGGAGGTCATCCATTCGGCGACCCAGGAAGGCGCGCGGCTGCTGGGCCACGAGGACCAGGTCGGCACCATCCGCGTGGGCCGCAAGGCCGATCTCGTCATCGTCCAGGGCAATCCGCTGGCCAATCTGAAGCTGCTGTTCGGCACCGGCTCGCTGCGCCTCAACGACGACAGCGGCAAGGTCGAGCGGGTCGGGGGCGTGGCTTGGACCATCAAGGACGGCATCCTCTACGACGCCCGCAAGCTGCGCGAGGAGATCCGCCAGTCGGTGCTCAAGGAGAAAACGGCGCGGGGACTGCCCGCAGGTCCGATGCCGATCGAAGCAATCGACCTGACACACTGATTTTCCAAGGTTTGCGTGAAGTGGGAGTAGGGGCATGAACAAGGGTTCGATGATCGCGGCGCTGCTGGCCGCGACGATGCTGGCGGGAGCGGGTCATGCCGCCGCCCAGGCGTCCGCCGCCGACGCGCAGCTGAAGGCGCTGTACGAGCGGGAGTGGGCCTGGCGACAGGGCGAGCTGGGCCGGGTCCGCGACGACAACGGCCGCTGGGGCGACGGCGCCGATCACCTGCCCCGCGTCGACGCCAAGAGCCAGGCCGCGCGCCTGACCTACTGGACCGCCGTCCTGGCCGAGCTGGACAAGATCCCCGTCGCCCAGCTGTCTCCGGAGGAGAAGATCAACGCTGAGATCTTCCGCGCCTCGGTGAGGGCCCTGGCCGACAACGCCCGCTTCAAGACCTATGAGGCGCCGTTCAACGCCGACACCTTCTTCTGGTCGGGCCTGGCGCCGCGCGGGGCGCTGAAGACGACCCAGGACTATCGCAACTACATCGCCCGGATGCGCGACATCCCGCGCTATTTCGACGAGCAGACCGCCAATATGCGCAGTGGTCTGAAGCGCGGCTTCAGCGTGCCGCGCGTGGTGGTCACGGGCCGCGACAAGACCATCGAGCCCAACCTGTCGACCGGCGCGGACAATCCGTTCCTGGCTCCGTTCGCCGAGATGCCGGCCTCGATCCCGGCGCAGGAGCAGGCGGCCCTGAAGGCCGAGGCCCAGCAGGTGCTCACTGGAACGGTGATCCCGGCCTACGCCAAGCTGCTGGCCTTCATCCGCGACGAGTACATGAAGCAGGCCCGCACGAGCCTGGCGGCCGAGGCCGAGCCGGACGGCAAGGCCTTCTACCAGGCCCAGATCCAAGGCTTCACGACCCTGGACCTGACCCCTGAGCAGATCCACAAGATCGGCCTGGGAGAGGTCGCCCGGATCAGCGCCGAGATGGAGGCGGTGAAGGCGGAGACCGGCTTCAAGGGCACGATGCCCGAGTTCCTGAAGTTCCTGCGCACCGACCCGCAATTCTACCCGAAGACGCCCCGTGAGCTGCTGTCGTTCTCGGCCTATGTGGCCAAGCGCGTCGATGGCAAGCTGGCCGACACCATCGGCTTCCTGCCCCGCCGGCGCTTTTCGATCCTGCCCGTGCCGCCGGCGCTGGCCCCGATCTATACCGGCGGTCGCGGCGGTCTCGACAGCTGCCTGATGAACACCTACGACCTGCCGTCGCGGCCGCTGTATACCCTGACGGCCCTGACCCTGCACGAGTGCAATCCGGGCCATGCCTTCCAGGCGGCGGTGGCGGCCGAGGCCAAGAACCGCCCCGACTTCCGCCGCCAGACCTCGTTCTCGGGCTATGGCGAGGGTTGGGCGCTCTACATGGAGTGGCTGGGCGTGAAGATGGGCGTCTACGACACGCCCTATGAGAACTTTGGCCGGCTGTCCTACGAGATCTGGCGCGCCAGCCGCCTGGTGATCGACACCGGTATCCACCACTACGGCTGGACCCGTGAGCAGGCCCAGCAGTACCTGCGCGATCACACCGCGCTGTCCGAGCACGAGATCGAGACCGAGATCGACCGCTACATCGCCTGGCCCGGCCAGGCGGTCGCCTACAAGCTGGGCGAGATGGTGATCCGCAGGAAACGCGCCGAGGCCGAGGCCAAGCTGGGTCCGAAGTTCGACCAGCGCAATTTCCACGACGCGATCCTGGCGCTGGGCTCGGTGCCGCTGTCGACCCTGGAGGCGCGGCTGGACCAGTTCATCGCCGACGGCGGGGTCAATCCGCCCGGCTTCAACCCGGCCCTGCCTGAAACCAAGTAGAGGACAGGGTGGTGGACTTGATCGATCGACGCATGTTGCTGGCCATGGCCGGCGTAGCCGCCTCGGCGCCGTCGCTGCTGAGCGCCGCGCCCTTGGCGCCGCTGGGCCGGGCCAGCCCGTTGCCGCTGTCGGACGTGCGGCTGCTGGACTCGCCGTGGCTGGAGGCGGTGGAGGCCAATCGCCGCTACCTCCACGTCCTGGAGCCCGACCGGCTGCTGCATAACTTTCGAACCAGCGCCGGACTGCCGGCCAAGGGCGCGGTCTATGGCGGCTGGGAGAGCGACACGATCGCCGGCCACACCCTGGGCCATTACCTGACGGCCCTGTCGCTGATGTACGCCCAGACCGGCGACGCCGAGTGCAAGCGGCGGGTCGACTACATCGTCGGCGAGCTGGCGGTGGTCCAGGCCGCGCACGGCGACGGCTACGTGGCCGGCTTCACCCGCAAGCGCGGCGACATCGTCGAGGACGGCAAGGCGATCTTTCCCGAGCTGATCGCCGGCGACATCCGCTCGATGGGTTTTGATCTCAACGGCTGCTGGGTGCCGCTCTACAACTGGCACAAGCTCTTCGCGGGCCTGTTCGACGCGCAAGCCTATTGCGACAACCAACAGGCCCTGAAGGTCGCCGTGGCCCTGGGCGGCTATATCGACGCCGTCTTCGCCAAGCTTTCCGACGCTCAGGTGCAGACGGTGCTCGACTGCGAGCACGGCGGCATCAATGAGAGCTTCGCCGAGCTCTATGCCCGCACCCGCGATCCGCGCTGGCTGGCCCTGGCCGAGCGCCTGCATCACGCCAAGGTGCTGGACCCGCTCAGCCAGCGCCGCGACGCCCTGTCGTGGATCCACGCCAACACCCAGATCCCCAAGGTCATCGGCCTGGCGCGGCTGCATGAGCTGACCGGCAAGGCCGACCAGGCCGTGGCGGCGCACTTCTTCTGGGAGACGGTGACCCGCGACTACAGCTACGTGATCGGCGGCAATGCCGACCGGGAGTACTTCACCGCGCCGCGCACCATCTCGCGGCACATCACCGAGCAGACCTGCGAGAGCTGCAACACCTACAACATGCTGAAGCTGACCCGGCATCTCTATGGCTGGCAGCCGCGGGCGGCGATGTTCGACTATTACGAGCGCGCCCACATCAACCACATCCTGGCCCACCAGGACCCGTCGACCGGCATGTTCGCCTACATGGTGCCGCTGATGTCGGGCTCGGCGCGCAGGTTCTCGCGGCCGTTCGACGACTTCTGGTGCTGTGTGGGCTCGGGCATGGAGAGCCACGCCAAGCACGGCGACTCCATCTGGTGGCGCAGCGGCGACACCCTGCTGGTCAATCTCTACATCCCCTCGACCGCCCGCTGGGCCGAACAGGGGGCGAGGTTCCGGATGGAGACGGCCTATCCGTTCGGCGAGCGGGTCGAGATCGTGGTCGAGGACCTGGACAGCCCGATGGATGGGAAAGGCGAGTTCGGCCTGGCCCTGCGCATCCCCGGCTGGTGCCAGGGCGCGCGGGTCAGCGTCAATGGCGAGGCCATGTCGGCGGGACCGGCTGGCGACTACACAGTCCTGCGCCGGACCTGGCGCAAGGGCGACCGGATCACACTCGATCTGCCCATGAGGCTGCGCACCGAAGCCACGGTCGACGACTCCACGGTGCTCGCCGTTCTGAAGGGCCCGGTGGTCCTGGCCGCCGACCTGGGGCCGTCCAGCCAGCCCTATGACGGACCGGCGCCGGCCTTGGTCGCCCGCGATCCGCTGACGGGCTTCGTTCCTGTCGAGCCCGCCCTTGGCAAGTACCGCACCCAGGGGATCGGCAAGCCGGCCGACCTGTCGTTCGCGCCGTTCTACCAGCAGCGCGACCGCCGCACCGCCGTCTATTTCGCCACCTTCGACGAGGCCGGCTGGAAGCAGCAGCAGGTCGCCTACGCGGCCGAGCAGGCGCGCTTGCAGGACCTGGCGCGGCGCTCGGTCGACGTCATGCACCTGGGCGAGATGCAGGCCGAGCGCGATCACGGCCTGACCGCCAAGAACAGCTATGCCGTCACCTATCGCGGTCGCCACGGGCGCGATGCACGCACCTTCGGCTTCTTCGAATACAAGGCGGCGGTGAAGCCCGGGCCGCTTATCCTGCAAGCGACCTACTGGGGCGAGGAGCGCAATAAGCGTTTCGACATCCTGATCGACGGCGTCCGCATCGCAACCCAGGCGCTGACCGGTCAGCATCCGGGCGATTTCTTCGATGTCGACTATCCGATCCCAAGCGAATTGACCCGAGGCAAGGACGGCGTGACCGTGCGCTTCCAGCCCGCCGACGACGCGACCCGCTGTGGTCCGGTCTTCGGCGTGCGGGTCTATGCGCCGTCGGGATCTTCGAGAACAACCTGACCAGGGCATGGGGAGGAGGGGCGTTATGAAACGAGTTTCGGGATTGGCGATCGCGCTGGGCATGGCGCTGGTCGCTCAGCCGGTGTTGGCGCAGGCCCAAGCGGCGAAGCCGGCTATGAGCGCGGCGACGAGCGCCGACGCGCGCCTGAAGGCGCTGTATGACGCCGAGTGGAACTGGCGCGCCGAGGAGTTCGGCCGCGACGCCGACGACGAGGGCGGCGGGGCTGGCGACCGCCTGCTGCGCGTCGACGCCGCCAGCCAGCAGCGCCGGCTGGCCTACTGGACCAACGCCCTGGCCCAGCTGGACAAGATCCCCGTCGATCAGTTGTCGCCCGAGGAGAAGGTCAATGCCGCGGTGTTCCGCACCGCGCTGGAAGCCTTTGTCAGCCAGATCAGGTACAAGGAATACGAGGACCCGTTCGGCTTCTGGACCTGGATGGCGCCGCGCGCCGGCTTCGGGACCGTCGCCGAGTACCGGTCCTATCTCGGCCGGCTGCGCGACATGCCGCGCTATGTCGACGAGCAGATCGCCAACATGAAGGCCGGGCAGGCGCGCGGCTTCACCAAGGCCAGGGCCTCGATCGAGGGCCGTCACACCACGATCGCGCCGCTGGCCTCGGGCGATGCGGCGGCCAATCCGTTCTTCGGCCCGTTCGCCAACATGCCGTCGTCCATTCCGGCCGGCGAGCGCGACAAGCTGATGGAAGAGGGCAGGGCGGCCGTCACCGGCAGCGCCGCGCCGGCCTTCGGCAAGCTGCTGACCTATGTGCGCGACGACTACATCCCGCACGCTCGGACCAATACCGCCGCAGAGAGCCTGCCCGACGGCAAGGCCTTCTACCAGGCCAAGATCCGCGAATACACGACCACCGACCTGACCGCCGACCAGATCCACCAGATCGGCCTGAAGGAGGTGGCGCGCATCGACGCCGACATGCAGGCGACGATGAAGCAGGCCGGCTGGACCGGCGACTTCCAGGGCTTCCTGAAATACCTGAAGACCGACCCGCAGTTCTACGCCAAGACGCCCTACGAGCTGATCGCCAAGTCGGCCTATGTGGCCAACAAGGCCAATGGCCAGCTGAAGTTCACCATCGGCCTGCTGCCGCGCTATCGCTTCACCATCGTGCCGACGCCAGCGGCGGTGGCGCCGTTCGGGACGGGCGGCAACGGCGGCCTCGAGAGCTGCCTGATGAACACCTACAACCTGCCGGCCCGGCCGCTCTACACCATCCCGCCGCTGACCCTGCACGAGTGCGTGCCGGGGCATAGCTTCCAGGCGGCCCTGGCGCTGGAGGGCCCCAACCGCCCGGCGATCCGCAAGCGGACCTACTTCTCGGGCTATGGCGAGGGCTGGGCGCTCTACATGGAGTGGCTGGGCACCAAGATGGGCGTCTACGAGACGCCCTATGACGAGTTCGGCCGCGAGACCTACGAGATGTGGCGCGCCGCCCGCCTGGTGGTCGACACGGGCCTGCATCACATGGGCTGGTCGCGCCAGCAGGCGCTGGACTACCTGTCCAGCCACACCGCCCTGTCCGACCACGAGGTGACCATCGAGGTCGATCGCTACATCAACGATCCGGGCCAGGCCCTGGCCTACAAGCTGGGCGAGATGCTGATCCGCCGCAAGCGGGCCGAGGCGGAGGCCAAGCTGGGCGCCAACTTCGACCAGCGCTGGTTCCATGACGTGATCCTGGGCCTGGGCTCGGTGCCGCTGCCGACCCTGGAAAAGGCCATCGACGACTGGATCGCCGGCGGCGGCAAGAATCCCAACCCCGCGACCACTTCCTGACCCTAAGCCCTGAACACTTCCCGCCCGTCCTGGATGGAGACTTCCCTTGTTCGTTCGCTCTCTGATGCTTGTTTCCGCCCTGGCCCTGATGGCGGGCGCTCCAGCGGTCTCCCTGGCCCAGACCGCCGCGCCGGCCGCCGCCCCGACGGCGGCAGCGGCCAGCGACGCCGACAGCCGCCTGAAGGCGCTCTACGACACCGAGTGGGCCTGGCGGCAGAAGGAGTTCGGGCGACTGGCCAGCGGCGCGCCGTTCAG
Organism: Caulobacter sp. FWC2; assembly: GCF_002742625.1. Taxonomy (NCBI): domain Bacteria; kingdom Pseudomonadati; phylum Pseudomonadota; class Alphaproteobacteria; order Caulobacterales; family Caulobacteraceae; genus Caulobacter; species Caulobacter sp. FWC2. The sequence continues at coordinate 3,262,172 of NZ_PEBF01000001.1, read as the reverse complement.
CGGCGGCGCCGCCCAACTGCAGCATGTCGATGCGGCCACCCAGGAGGCCCGCCTGGCCTACTGGACCAAGGCCCTGGCCGAGCTGAACAAGATCCCGGTCGACCAGCTGTCGCCCGAGGAGCAGATCAACGCGGCGGTGTTCCGCACCAGCCTTGAGGCCTTCGTCGCTCAGGGCAAGTACCGGACCTGGGAAGCGCCGTTCAACGCCGACAGTCAGTTCTGGTCCGGCCTGTCCGCGCGCAGCAGCTATTCCAGCGCCGAAGCCTATCGCCGCTACATCGGCCGCATGCGCGACGTCCCGCGCTATTTCGACGAGCAGATCGCCAACATGAAGGCCGGCGTGGCGCGCGGCTATACCGTCCCGCGCGAGGCCCTGAGCGGCCGTGACGCCACCATTGCCGCCTTCACCGATGTCGATCCGGCCAAGAACGGCTTCTACGAGGCGTTCGCCAACATGCCGTCGTCCATCCCGGCCGAGCAGCAGGAGGCCCTGCGCGCCGAGGCCCGGCAGGTGATCGCCCAGTCGGTGGCCCCGGCCTACCAGAAGCTGCTGGCCTATTATCGCAACGAGTACCTGCCCAAGGCCCGCAAGACGATCGCGGCCGAGGCCCTGCCGGACGGCAAGGCCTACTACCAGGCGCAGATCAGGGAGTTCACGACCACCGACCTGACCGCCGAGCAGATCCACAAGATCGGCCTGTCGGAGGTGGCGCGGATCTCGGCCGAAATGGAGAAGGTCAAGGAGCAGAGCGGCTTCAAGGGCGACATGCCCGCCTTCCTGAAGTTCCTGCGCACCGACCCGCAGTTCTACGCCAAGACCCCCGACGAACTGCTGGGCGTGTCGGCCTATGTGGCCAAGCGCGTGGACGGCAAGCTGAAGGACACCATCGGCCTTCTCCCGCGCTACCGCTTCACCATCGTGCCGGTGCCGGCCGCCATCGCGCCGTACTACACGTCCGGCCGGGGCGGGCTGGAATCCTGCCAGATGAACACCTACGACCTGCCGTCGCGGCCGCTTTACCAGATCCCGGCCCTGACCCTGCACGAGTGCAACCCCGGCCACAGCTTCCAGGCCGCCGTGGCGCTGGAGCAGACCGGCCGGCCGGCCTTCCGCAAGCAGACCTACTTCTCGGGCTATGGCGAGGGTTGGGCGCTCTACATGGAGTGGCTGGGGACCAAGATGGGCATCTACCGGACGCCCTATGAGGACTTCGGCCGCCTTTCGTTCGAGATGTGGCGCGCCGCGCGCCTGGTGATCGACACCGGCATCCACCACGACGGCTGGACCCGCCAGCAGGCCATCGACTACCTGGCCAGCCACACCGCGCTGGCCCAGCACGACATCGAGACCGAGGTCGACCGCTATATCAGCTGGCCCGGCCAGTCCCTGGCCTACAAGCTGGGCGAGCTGAGCATCCGCAAGAAGCGCGCCGAGGCCGAGGCCAAGCTCGGTCCCAAGTTCGACCAGCGCAAGTTCCACGACGTCATCCTAGCGCTCGGCTCGGTGCCGCTGCCGGTGCTGGAGGCGCGGATCGACAAGTACATCGCCGACGGCGGCGCGAGCCCGACGACGCCGGCCCCCTAAGACCTCCCCAGACCAGAAAACCAGACTTCCATCCGGAGATTTCGATGCGTGCGTATCCGCTCATAGCCGCCCTGGGCCTGGCCGCCCTCGCGGCTCAGCCCGTCCTGGCTCAAGAGAAACCGCCGGCCGCCGAGGCCCCGGCCAAGGCGCCTGAAAAGGCCAAGGGCGAGGCCGCCGACCTGGCCCAGGCTACCGCCGAGGAAGACGCCCAGCCCAAGCGCGGCTCGGTCACGGTCGCCGGCAAGGTCATCGGCTACACCGTCACCCCTGGCACGGTCGTCATCCGCAACGACGACGGCGAGGCGGTGGCCTCGATGTTCTACGTCGCCTATGTCGCCGACCGCCCCAAGGGCTCGGCGCCGCGTCCGGTGACCTTCACCTATAACGGCGGCCCGGGTTCCTCGAGCATGTGGCTGCACATGGGCTCGATCGGTCCGGTGCACGTGGAGACTCCGCTGGTCGATGTCGCCGCGCCCGCGCCCTACAAGATCACCGAGAACCACGAGACGATGCTGGACAAGACCGACATCGTCTTCATCGACGCCATCGGCACCGGCCTGTCGCGGCCGATCGGCAAGTCGAAGGGACCGGAGTTCTATGGCGTCGACCAGGACATCGACGCCTTCGCGCGCGGCGTCATGCGCTACCTGACCATCAACGACCGCTGGGACAGCCCCAAGTTCCTGTTCGGCGAGAGCTACGGCACCCTGCGCTCGGCCGGCCTGGTTCACGCCCTGCAGGAGCGCGGCGTGCAGGTGAACGGCGTCGTCCTGCTGTCGTCGATCCTGAACTACGGCGTCCGCCAGCCGGGCTTCGACCAGATCTTCGTCACCTACCTGCCCAGCTACGCGGCCACGGCCTGGTACCACAACCGCCTGCCAAACCGCCCGGCGACCCTGGAACCGTTCCTGACCGAGGTGCGCGAATGGGCCCGTGGTCCTTACGCCACCGCCATGGCCAAGGGCTCGGACCTCAGCGACGCCGAGCGCGCCGCCATCGCCAAGCAGATGAGCGCCTATACCGGCCTGTCGGAGAAGTTCCTGCTCAGCGTCGATCTGCGCGTCGAACTTTCGCGGTTCCGCAAGGAGCTGCTGCGTGACCAGGCCCGCACGGTCGGCCGCCTGGACTCGCGCTTCAAGGGCATCGACGTGGACGCCGGCGGCGACAGCCCCGAGTTCGACGCCACCGACACCTCGATCAGCGGGGCCTATATCGGCGCGCTGAACAAGTATCTGTTCGGCACGCTGGGCTACAAGACCAAGCTCAGCTACCGGCCGAACTACTACGCCCAGATCGGCGGCGGGAAGTGGGACCAGAAGCACAAGGCGCCGGGCGCTCGTGGTGGCGGCGGCCAGATGGCCCTGGCCGACACGGCCCTCGACCTGTCGATGGCCATGCGCCAGAACCCGAAGCTGAAGGTGCTGTCGCTGAACGGCTATTACGACATGGCCACGCCGTTCTTCGGAGCGGAGTACGACCTGAAGCACATGCAGATCGACCCGACCCTGCAGAAGAACCTGACCTATAAGTACTACGAGTCCGGCCACATGGTTTACATCAACCCGGCGGTCACCACGCAGTTCAAGAAGGACCTGGACGGCTTCTACGACAGCGCGAAGCAAAGCAACTAAACGGGCCGCTCTGCTGACTGAAGACGCTCCCGATCACACCGATCGGGAGCGTTTTTCGTTTCAGCGCGCCGCCACCGGGGTGACCATCGCGCGGGCGTTCCAGTTCGGCGGCTCCTGGCCGGCCAGGTGGCGCAGGAAGAACTCGAATTCCTTGCGCTGGCCGTAGTCGATCGGGCCGGTGGAGCGGCCGACCGAGTGGCCTTCGCCGGGCACGACTAGCAGGTCGAATTCCTTGTCGGCCTTGATCAGGGCGTCGGCGAACTGCAGGGTCGAGGCGGGGTCGACGTTCTTGTCCTGCTCGCCGACGATCATCAGCAGCTTGCCCTGCAGCCGCCAGGCGTTGTCGATCGCCGAGGCGGCCGAATAGCTCTGGTCGACGGGCCAGCCCAGCCACTGCTCGTTCCAGCTGATCTTGTCCATGCGGTTGTCGTAGCAGCCGGCGAAGGCCACCCCGACCTTGTAGAATTCCGGATGGTAGAGCAGGGCCAGGGCGGTCGACTGGCCGCCAGCCGAGCCGCCGTAGATGCCGACGCGGTTTACGTCGTACCAGGGATACTTGGCCGCAACGGCCTTGTGCCAGAGGATGCGGTCGGGGAAGCCGGAGTCGGCCAGGTTCTTCCAGGCCACGTCGTGGAAGGCCTTCGAGCGGTTCAGCGTGCCCATGCCGTCGATCTGGACGACGATAAAGCCAAGGTCGGCCAGCGACTGCATGCCCACCACCTTGTCGCCGCCCGCGTGATAGCCGAACGGCCACCAGGTCTTGGGCACGAAGCTGGCGTGCGGGCCGGCATAGATGTTCTCGATCACCGGATAGCGCCTGGTTGGATCGAAATTCCGTGGACGGACGATCAGGCCATAGATGTCAGTCTTGCCGTCGCGGCCCTTGGCGACGAACGGCTCGGGCGGCTTGAAGCCGGCGGCGACCAGCTGGCTGATGTCGGGCTTTTCCAGCGTGGCGACCAGGCCCAGGTCGCTAGTGCGGCGCAGCTCCGAGACCGGCGGCAGGTCGATGCGCGAGTAGGTGTCGACATAGAGGCTGGCGTCTGGCGACAGGGCCACGTCGTGATAGGCGTCGGCGGTGGTCAGGGCCGTCAGTCCCTTGCCGTCGAAACCGATGCGGTAGACGTGCTGGAAGTAGGGATCCTGGCCGGCGACCATGCCGCTGGCGGCGAAGTAGATCTGGCGCTTGGCCTCGTCGACCTTCAACACCTGGCGCACCACCCACGGGCCTTTGGTGATCTGGGTCTTCACCGCGCCCGTCTTGCCGTCGAACAGGTAGAGGTGGTTCCAGCCGTCGCGCTCGGACATCCACAGGACCTCGCGGCCGTTGTCGATGTCCTGCCGGAAGCGGCGGCCTTCGTTGATGAAGGTCTTGGCCGTCTCGGTGACCACGGCGCGCGGTGCGCCGGTCTTGGCGTCGATCTCGATGACGCGGGCCAGTTGGTGGCCGCGCTGTTCGTAGATGAAGGACACCGTGGCGCTGTCCTTGCGCCACTCCAGCTTGGAGAGGTCGTAAGGGTTGGCGAACAGGTCGCTCGGCGTCGACAGCGGCTTGCCCTCGGCGACCTGGAAGATGACCGGCTGCTCGATGTCCACAGCATCGCCGGGCTTGGGATAGAGCTGGGTCTGGAGCTTGGGCTGCACCTGGTCGGCGGGGCGGGCCTCGACGCGGGTGACGATGCGGCGGAAGCCGGGACGCACGCGGTAGGCGGCCAGCTTGGCGGAGTCCGGCGACCAGACGATCGATTCCGGATCGTAGAAGTTGGCGTCCGAGCCGTCGGTGCTGAGCCGCTTCCAGGCGCCGCCGACCGGGCGCACGGCGATGTTGAAGTTCTCGACATGGGCCTCCCACTGGCCGTCAGGCGAGCGGCGAGGGTGGTTATCGGCGGGGACGGAGAGGTCGCGCACCACGCCGAAGCCGCTGGGGCGGCCCGATCTCGGCGCTTCGGCGCACGTGAAGTCGGTCAGCGCACAGCGCCAGCCGGTCTCGTTGAACGAAAAGCGGATCGCCGCGCCGTTGTCGGCGAAGGTAAAGCTCTCGAACGGCAGCCGCAGCGGGTCGAAGCTCGCGCCCGCGGCCTTGCCTAGGCCCGCCGCGATACGGGCTTGGTCGAAACTGGGCGTCTTGGCGCCGGTCTTCACGTCGTAGGTCACGAAGGCGAAGCCGCCCTCGACGGTCTTGCGGTAGAAGAGCTTGTCGTCGCCCGACCAGGCGGCCGGATCGGCGATGTCGCGCGTCAGGTACATCTGCGTCTCGCGCAGCCGCAGAGAGCGGGTCATGTCCTGAGCGGTGACTTGGCTCAGGGCCGGCGTCGCCTGCACGGCCAACGCCAATAGGATCATTCCGCCAGTCCGCATGTACAGTCCCCAGGACGCTCGTCGAGTTATCGTATTATGTATACGGTGGGGCTTGGCGAGGTGAAGCCCAAAGGGGAGGGAAGCATGTCGGTATTTCGCAAGACGCTGGCCGGGACGGCCCTGACGCTGCTGCTGGCGGCGCCGCTGCACGCCCAGACGACGGCGCAGCCGCTCCAGCAGACCGAGTCCGACGGCTATACCCGTTACGAACTGCTCGGCCCGGGCAGTCACAAGTTCCGGATCGTCTACGAGATCACCGCTAGCACGCCCGGCGCGACCGCCTACTACAACCCGATCCGGCAGGGGAGTGTGGCCACCGACGAGCGGGTCAATGACCGCGCCACCGGCAAGCCGCTGAAGTTCGAGGTCGTGCCCGGCGATGTCGCCAAGGCCGGCGGCGTGCGTGGCGCGAGCCCCGACGGCAGCTACATCCGCGTCGAGCTGGCCCGTCCCGTGCCGGCCGACGGCGGCGAGGGCCGGGTGCTGATCGACAAGACCTACGAGGACGCCAAGAGCTACTATCAGGAGGGCGACCTGATCGTCTTCGACCGGCCGCTGGGCGTGAAGCGCAACGCGGTGGTCCTGCCGGCCGGCTATGAGCTGGTGTCCTGCAACTATCCGGCCCAGGTGCTGCAGGAGGCCGACGGCCGCATCAAGATCGCCTTCTGGAACAACACTCCAGCCCAGGCCCCGCTGGTCATCAAGGCGCTGCCCTCGCCGAACCTGAAGCCGGCTGTCTCCTCCCTGGCCAAGGCGCTGGACGAGCGCGCCTACCAGAACCGCGAGATCATGTATTTCCTGCAGCCGCCGGAAACCCACAGCTTCGATCTCTATCACGACTACACCGAGACCCGGCCGGGCGTGGGCGTCTATGTCAACGTCGTGCGGGCCGGCAGCGCCGCGTCAAAGCCGTCGGCGCGCGATCTCGACACCGGGGCGGCCCTGAAGTGGGAGATGCTGAAGGGGAACGACATCCTGAAGGCCGCGCCCGACCAGAAGGGCGTCACGCCCGAGACGGAGGCGATCGTCTTCCACTTCGATCCCGTGAAGGCAGGTCAGAGTGCGCGCCTGCGCTTCAGCGAGACCTATACCGACGCCGAGCGCTACAAGCTGGTCGGCGACGAACTGGTCTGGCGGCGCGCGTTCGGCAGGCCGCTGAACACCGTGGTGTTGCCCGCCGGCTGGGTGCTGACCAACAGCTCGGTCCCCGCCACGGTCAAGACCCAGGCTGATGGCCGCGTCCAACTGGAGTTCATCAACCCCCGCACGGACGAGATCGACACCATCATCACGGCGCGGCGGCGCTGATCCGAGAGCGTTAGGCCGACAGCTGCTGCTGCAGGTCCTTCATCGTACCGCGAATGTGGGCGGCTGTCAGGGACTCGACCTTGGCCGCGTCGCCCCGGAGCCAGACGTCCAGCAGCTCGCGATGCTCCTCGGCGGCGCGGGCCTCGCGGCCGTACGGCTCCAGGTGGACGCGCACATAGCGCTCGGCCAGGACCTGAAGGCGCTCCAGCAGCTGGTAGGTGACCAGGCCGCCAGAGGGGCGGATCATCGCCATGTGGAAGGCGCGGTTCATCGACACGTGGTCGCCCGGCGCGCCGGTCTGCTGGGCCGTTTCGAGCGCCGCCAGGGCGGTCTTGACCTTCTGCTGGTCCTCGGGCGTGGCCTTCTTGGATCCGGCGGCCGTGGCGCTGGGCTCCAGCTTCAGGCGCAGCTCGAACACCTCGTTGGCCTCGTCCGCCGACAGCGGCCGCACCACATAGCCGCGGTTGGGATAGGAGCTGAGCAGCCCGTCCTGCTCCAGCCGGCTCAGAGCCTCGCGCAGCGGAATCTTGCTGACCCCCAGCTCCTCGGCGATCGTGTCCTGTCGCACCGGCGTCCCCGGACCCATCTGGCCCATCAGGATGCGCTTGCGGACCAGCTCGTAGGTCTGGTCGGAGAGGGTGCGGACGACGATGGTCATCGGGTGGGCGTATCTCTGAAGAAGCACAAAGGCTTGGCGACGCGACGCGCGCCCTTAACGGTCATAGGTCCCTGTAACCGGCCAGTGCAAATAAGAAATCGCCGTCCACGCTTTAAACGACTTGAAAACCTCGCCAGAACTGGTCGGCCTGATCGATCCAGATCGTATTGAAGCCCGTCGAGATCGCCGAGCCCTCGACGGACGGAATGATCGCGGGCTGGTCCCCGATCGTCGTTTCCGCTTCGACCTTGCCGATGAAACGGCTGCGAATGAAGCTCTCGTGCACGAAGGTCTCGCCGACCTTGAGCCTGTTCTTGGCGTGAAGGTGGGCCAGGCGGGCCGAGGTGCCGGTGCCGCAGGGGCTGCGGTCGATGGCCTTGTCGCCATAGAACACCGCGTTACGCCCATCGGCGTCTTCGGCGCTGGGGCCGTCGGCCCACAGCACGTGGCTGACGCCACGGATGGTCGGGTCCAGCGGGTGGACCGGGGTGGTCTTCTCGCGCACCAGTTCGCGGACGATGGGGCTGTAGTGCAGGATGTCCTGGGCGCTGAACGCCTCGAGACCCGTATAGGCGCCCTGCGGCTCGACGATGGCGTAGAAGTTGCCGCCATAGGCGACATCCAGCTTCAGAGGGCCCAGGCCCGGAACGTCGATCTCGATGTCGGTCACCGCCAGATAGCCCGGCACGTTGACGATCTTCACCGCCGTGACCTTGTCGCCTTGCGTCCTGTACTCGATGTCGATGACGCCGGCCGGCACTTCCAGCTTCAGGCGGCCCGGGACGCGCGGGGTGATCAGGCCGTTCTCCAGGGCGAAGGTGACCATGCCGATCGTGCCGTGGCCGCACATCGGCAGGCAGCCGCTGGTCTCGACGAACAGGATGCCGGCCTCGGTGTCTTCGCGGGTCGGCGGATAGAGGAAGCCGCCGGACATCATGTCGTGGCCGCGCGGTTCGAACATCAGGCCCGTGCGGATCCAGTCGAAGCGCTCCAGGAAGTCCTGGCGCCGCTCGCTCATCGACGCGCCCCGGAGCAGGGGCGCGCCGCCGACGATCAGCCGTACGGGATTGCCGGCGGTATGGCCGTCAATACAGAAGAAAATGTGACGCATGGCTGATGGGGATTCCTAACCGACGGGACGGGTCGCCGCGGCCTTCTCGACCATGGCCGTCACCTCGGCGCGACGGGCTCCGGCCAGCGGCAGGCGCGGCGCGCGGACGCGCTCGGAGCCCCGGCCCATGATCTGCTCGGCCAGCTTGATAGACTGGACGAGATCATGTTCGGCGTCGAGGTGCAGCAGCGGCATGAACCAGCGGTAGATCTTCAGGGCCTCGACCAGGTCGCCGCGGTCGATGGCGGCCACCAGGGCCACCGATTCCTGCGGGAAGGCGCTGGTCAGGCCCGAGACCCAGCCGTGGGCGCCCAGCAACAGGCCTTCCAGCGCGACGTCGTCCAGGCCGGCCATCAGGATGTAGCGATCGCCGAACACGTTGAGCAGGTCGGTGAAGCGGCGGGTGTCGGGCGCGCTTTCCTTGACGGCCACGATGTTGGGCACGTCGGCCAGGCGCTGCAGCACGCTGGTGGTGATCGAGACGCGATAGGCCGGCGGGTTGTTGTAGAGCATGAGCGGCAGGCTGGTCGCCGCCGCGACCGTGCGGAAGTGATTCTCCAGCTCCAGCTCCGTCGGCACATAGACCATGGCCGGCAGCACCATCAGGGCGTCGGCGCCGATCGCTTCGGCGTCCTTGGCGAACTTGGCGGCGCGGTCGGTGGTCATTTCAGAGACACCGACCACTACCGGAACGCGCCCCGCGACCACTTCCACGGCGGATTTCAGCGCGGCGCGCTTCTCATCGGCGTCAAGCGAGTTGTTTTCGCCGCAGGTGCCGAGCACGATGAGCCCGTGGACGCCGTCCTTGATCAGGGCGTCGAGGACGCCCTGACTCGCCTCGAAGTCGATCGACGAGTCCGCATTGAATTGAGTGGTCGCCGCTGGATAGACGCCGCGCCAGGAGATCGAATTCATACCGCTTGCACCTCTGTGATGTTCGTCTACCATATACGATATGAGATCTGGAGGTAAAGGCCTGGTGGCTATCCAATGAGTATCGTCGTTGTCGGCGCAGGTGTCGTCGGGCTTGCCTGCGCACTGGATCTTCGGCGCGCGGGCGTCGAGGTGCTGCTCATCGATGAGAGCGCTGGTCCGTCGGCGTCGTGGGGCAATGCCGGCCATATCGCCATCGAACAGGTCGAGCCGATCGCCTCCATGAAGGCGCTGAAATCGGCGCCAGCGCGGTGGTTTCCGCGCGGCGGAGCTCTGGACTTCAGATTCGCCGACATTCTCTCATGGAGCGGCTGGGCGGGACGCTATGTCCAGGCCTGCGCGCCGGACGCTTTCGATCATGGGAAGGCGGCGCTGGGCGCGCTGCTGGAAGACGCGGTTCCAGCCTGGAGACGGCTCGCCGAGGCGGCCGGCCGGCCGAATCTGCTGCGAGAGCGCGGCCACATCGTCGTCTGGGAAACCCTGGCCAGCGCCGAAAAGGGCAGGGCGGCCTGGGGCGCCACGGACATCGGCCAGGCGCGCACGCGCGATCTGCAAGGCGTTGAGTTGCTGGAGGTCGCCAGCCGCCTGGCCATCGCCCCGGCGGGCGGCCTGCGTTTCGAGAACAGCGGCCAGATCAGCGATCCGGGCCTGGCGCTGCGGGCCCTGCGCGAGGCCTTCACGGCCTTGGGCGGGACGATACGGTCGGCGCGGGTCACGGCGCTCCGGCGCGAGGGTGGTCGCGCTGTCGTCGCGTTGGATGACGGCGAGGTTTTGCGGCCCGATCAGCTCGTCCTGGCCGCCGGCGTCGGCAGCGGCGCTTTGATGAGAGGGCTGGGCCACGTTGCGCCCATCGTCGCCGAGCGCGGCTATCACATCGAAGGCGATGTCGGCGCGTGGGGCGATCTGCCGCCGGTGGTCTTCGAGGACCGCTCGATGATCGTCACCCGCTTCGGAGACCGGCTGCGGGCGGCCAGCTTCGTCGAGTTCGCCCGCCAGGATTCGCCGGCCGACCCGCGCAAGTGGGCGCGGCTGCACCGGCATGTCGACGAATTGGGCCTGCCGATGGCGGCGCCGCGCAGCCAGTGGATGGGCGCGCGCCCGACCTTGCCCGACTATCTGCCGGCCATCGGCGTCAGCCGTCGCGCGTCCAACCTGATCTACGCCTTCGGACATCAGCATCTGGGCCTGACCCTGGCGGCGACGACCGGCGAGATCGTCACCGCCCTAGCGGGCGGCGGTGCGACGCCGGTTGACCTGACGCCCTTCGACCTGGACCGTTTCGCGCCCGGCGCCACGCGGCGCGCCAAGGAGATCGCGGCATGACGACCGACATTGGCGGGTCCTCCGCCGAACAGGAACTCGCCGGCCTTTCGCCGCCGCCCGGCCGGCCCGCGCCGATCGACGCCGCCGAGCGCCTAGCGCGCCTGGCCAAGGCGCGCGACCTGACGCGCGCCCTGGGCGCCCAGGCGCTGCTGATCGGGGCCGGCGCCAGCCTGCGCTATTTCGCCGGCGTGGCCTGGGGCGCGACCGAGCGCCTTGTCGCCATGCTGCTGCCCGTCGAGGGCGAGCCGATCATGATCTGCCCGGCCTTCGAGCTGGGTTCGCTGCAGGCCAGCCTAGGGCTCGAGGCCGAGATCCGCCTCTGGCAAGAAGACGAGGCGCCCGGCGCTTTGGTCGCCAAGATGCTGAAGGCGCTGGGGGTCACGACCCTGGCCTTCGACCCGGCCCTGTCGTTCCAGGCCTTCGACGATGTCCGAAAGGCCGCGCCCGATCTCACCGTGCTCAACGCCGCGCCGGTCGTCGATGGTTGCCGGGGGATCAAGTCGCCGGCCGAGCTGGCCTTGCTGCAATACGCCAAGAGCCTGACCCTGGAGGTCCACCGTCGCGCCGCCGCGATCCTGCGTCCGGGGATTACCACCGGTGAGGTCAAGCGCTTCATCGACGCGGCCCACCGCGCTTGCGGGGCCGACAACGGCTCGACCTTCTGCGCGGTGCAGTTCGGCGTCGCCAGCGCCTATCCGCACGGCGTGCCGGGCGAGCAGAGCCTGGCCGAAGGCGACCTCGTTTTGATCGACACCGGCTGCCAGATCGACGGCTACAACTCCGACATCACCCGCACCTATGTCTTCGGCACGCCCAGCGCCGAGCATCGCCGGATCTGGGCGATCGAACACGAGGCCCAGGCGGCCGCCTTCGCGGCGGTGAAGCCGGGCGTGCCGTGCGAGGTGATCGACCAGGTGGCGCGCGACGTGCTTCAGCGCCACGGCCTGGGGCCCGACTACGCCTTGCCGGGCCTGCCCCATCGCACCGGCCACGGCATCGGTCTCTCGATCCACGAAGGCCCGTACCTGGTGCGCGGCGACACGACCCCGCTGGCGGTCGGCATGTGCTTTTCCAACGAGCCGATGATCGTGCTGCCTGACCAGTTCGGCGTCCGGCTCGAAGACCATTTCCACGTCACGCCCGACGGCGCGGCCTGGTTCACCAAGCCTTCGGCCTCGATCGACAGGCCGTTTTCGTAAAGCGCGAACCGGCGAGGGGGCCGGGCGCGCCAACAACAGGGGACTGGACTGATGACCTTCTGGACGCGCCGCAAGGCGCTGGACGCGGTGCTCCGGGTCGAGGAAAGCCGCCGCCTCAAGCCGACGCTCAGTTGGCCGCACCTGATCGCCCTGGGCATCGGCGCGATCATCGGCACGGGCATCTACACCCTGACCGGCATCGGCGCCGAGCGCGCCGGTCCCGCCGTGATCCTGGCTTTCGCGGCCTGCGGCGTGCTCTGCGTGTTCGCCGCCCTGACCTATGCCGAGATGGCGACCATGATCCCGGCGGCCGGCAGCGCCTACACCTACGCCTATGCCGTGCTCGGCGAAGGGCTGGCCTGGATCGTCGGCTGGAGCCTCATCCTGGAATATTCGGTGACCTGCAGCGCCGTGGCGGTGGGCTGGTCGGGTTACATGGTCGGGTTGCTCAAGAGCGCTGGCATCGTCCTGCCGGCGGCCCTGCTGGCCGGACCGCACGGCGGCGGTATCGTCAACCTGCCGGCGGTGTTGATCGTGCTGGCGGTCACCGCCCTGCTGATCCGCGGCGCCAAGGACAGCGCGGTGGTCAACATCGTCCTGGTGGCCATCAAGATCCTGGCCCTGGCCGTCTTCGTGTTCCTGACCATCACGGTACTGAAGCCCGAGAACTTCCAGCCGTTCATGCCCTACGGCTTCGCCTCCGAGACCGTGAACGGCCATACGCGCGGCGTGATGGCGGCGGCGGCGATCGTATTCTTCGCCTTCTTCGGCTTCGACGCCGTCTCGACCTCGGCGGAGGAGGTCAAGAACCCCAAGCGCGACCTGACCATCGGCATCGTCGGCTCGATGGTCGTCAGCACCTTGATCTACATGCTGGTCGCCACCTGCGCGGTCGGGGCCTGGGCCTATAGCGAGTTCGCGCGCAGCGGAGAGCCGCTGGCCTTCATCCTGCGCAGCCTGAACCACCCCTGGGCGGCGGTCGCCATCGCGGCGGCGGCGGTCATCGCCCTGCCCAGCGTCATCCTGGTGATGATGTTCGGCCAGACGCGGGTGTTCTTCGTGATGTCGCGTGACGGCCTGCTGCCGCACGGCCTCAGCAAACTGCATCCCCGTCGCGGGACGCCGGTGGCGCTGACCCTGATGGTCGGCGCCTTTGTGGCGGTGGTCGCGGGCCTGTTCCGGCTGGACGAGATCGCCGAGCTGTCGAACGCTGGCACCCTGCTGGCCTTCATCTGCGTGGCCGTCTGCGTGATGGTGCTGCGGGTGACCAAGCCCGACCTGCCGCGCCTGTTCCGCTGCCCGGCGGTGTGGGTCGTCGGTCCGCTGGCGGTGGTCGGCTGCCTCTACTTCATGATCAGTCTGCCGCCGGCGACGCTGGGCCGGTTCCTGGTGTGGAACGTGGTCGGCATCGTCGTCTACCTGCTCTACGGCCGTCGCAAGAGCTTCCTGAACACGCCCTCGACGGCGAGCTGAGGCCCCGGATCCCGTCGGCGGCGAACGCTGGCCGCCGACGTTCTCCTCAAGGCGCGGGCCGGCGCGGCCCTCAATGCCCGGCGTCGAACCACGCCGGGCGGATCACGAAACCCAGACCCAGCGGGTCAGGCGCGCCGGGATAGTAGTCGGTGCTGATGATCTGGGCGCCCGAGCTGACCGAAGCCTCGAGACGGCCCAGATCGTGGTTGCGGGCCTCGGTCGTGTCGGCGTCGCTGCGGGTGCGGACCAGAAAGCCCTGGGCGACCAGGGCCTTGATCATCGCCTGGGCCGGGCGCGGGTCCTGGATGTTGAACACCGCCGCCTCGGCCTGGTCGTCGGCATAGAGGCCGAACAGCATCCGGTTCTTCAGGGACGGGTGGCCGGCGCGATAGGCCTCCTCGATGCGGGGATTGGCGTCCAGCACCAGCAGGACCTTGCCGCGCGCGCCGTCGACCGAGGGCCAGCCGCCGCCCGTCACGCCGTCGCGCAGGGTGGCGCGCGCGCCCCGGACGTCGTCCGGCGCGATGATCCGGTCACGGCCGAACGCCTTGATCGCGTCGGCGTCCAGGCCGGCGAAGTCAGCCTCCGTCCAGAGCGGCGGGTTCGGGATGGCCGGGTTGTTGAACGGCTCTTCCTTGGTGTTGACGAAGATCACGATCGGCTGGTGATCGGGGTGAGCCTTGGACCAGGTCGCCACCTGCGCGAAGCAGTCCGAGAGGCGCAGGCACAGGGTGCGGGCGTCGACGACCGGGGCGTGCAGCACCTTGGCGCCGGGCGCCGTCATGATCGCGAGCTTGGCCGGGTCGTTGGCGTAGGGGGCGGCGTAGAGGCCGCCGCCGGTGTCGGCATAGGGATCGAATTCCAGCTGTCGGACGCCCAGGTCCAGCTGGGCGGCGATCGGCGGATGGCCGTATTCGACGCCGCGCGAGCGCTCGCCCATCACCTGGCGCTGGTGCGCGAGTGCGGCGGGATCGAGCTCTGGGCGGTAGCTGTTGTGCGAGCCCAGCCAATGCAGGCTGTTGATCTTCGGCGCTTCGGCCGCCTGGCTTGCGAAGGCGACGACGGCCAGGGCGGCGGCGAGAAACAGCGGGCGCATGGCGACCTCATGGGAAGGAAAAGGCGCGGACCGGCCGGTGTTGGACCGGTCCGCGCGAGGTGACGACCTCTAAAAGGAGAGGGCGTTCAGGGGAGGGATCAGAACTTGCCGCGGAGCGTCAGCGAGACCGTGCGGCCCCAGTGATAGATCTCCATCGGCTGGTCCTTGGTCTTGCCGTAGGTGAAGCGGACCTCGTCGGTCAGGTTCGAACCTTCCAGGGTCACCGCGTATTGCGGGGTGATCTGGTAGGAGAGCGAGCCGTCGAGCGAGCCGTAGGGGGCGATATAGGATTGGGCGGTGGTGGTGCTGCCGATCGACTGCAGATACCGCGAGCGCCAGAACCAGCCGAGGCGGGCGCTGATCGGGCCCTTCTCATAGTAGCCGACCAGGTTGTAGCTCTGCTTGGACAGGCCCACGAGGTCGTCCTTGATCTGGCGGTTGCCGGCGAAATAGTTCGCCTTGCTGTCCACCAGGGTCACCGAGGCCTGGACGCCGAAGCCGTCGAAGGGGCCGGGCAGGAACGACAGCGACTGGTTGTAGGCGGCTTCGAAGCCGCGCACCTCGGCGTCGCCGCCGTTGACGCTGGCCGACAGCAGCACATCGCCGCGGCCGGGCACCTGGATCGTGGTGTTCTGGGCGGTGATGTAGTTGTCCATCGTCTTGATGAACACCGCGGCGGTCACGGCCGTGGTCGGGGCCGGATACCATTCCAGCGAGGCGTCGTACTGGTCGGCCAGGAACGGATCCAGGTCCGGGTTGCCGCCCGAGGCCGTCGGCGAGTCGCGGCTGACGGTGATGCGCGGGGCGCTGTCGGTGACGTTGGGACGGTTGACGACACGCGAGGCCGACAGGCGGCCGACCAGGTCGTCACGCAGGTCGAGCTTGACGTTCAGGCTGGGCAGCCAGTTCTTGTATTCCTTCAGATAGCCCACCGGCACCGGCGTCGAGCCGCTGGTCAGCGTGCCGCTCGCCAGTTGCTTGGTCTCGGCGTAGCGGACGCCCAGATTGCCGCTGACCGGCACGCCGCCCAGGTCGAACTTGAAGTCGCCGCGCACGTAGGCGCTGTGGATCTTCTGGTCGACGATGAACGAGTTGCGCAGGTCGGCCGCCGACCACGGCTGAGCCGCCACGGCCGAGGTGTACATCTTGTTGTAGTAGGCGTCGCTGGTCGGGGTGACCCAGGTGCGCGGCGTGTTGCCGGCGAAGTCCTTCAGGAAGCCCGTATAGGGCATGGTCTCGTAGAAGCTGGCGCCCAAGGTGGTCAGCGGCACATTCAGGATATCGTTCAGCACCCAGTCGCGACGCAGGAAGGTGCGGTTCATGTTGTGCTGTTCGGCGCCGAACGCGATCTTGGTGAACCAGCCCGAGAAGACGCGCGAGCCGTCCAGGCGGAAGGTCTCGTCGCTGTCGCGCGAGTCCTTCCAGGTATAGTCGAACGCCTGGCCCACGTAGTTGGCCGGGTTGGTGTAGTCGACATTGGTGGTCAGTTGCGGGATCGCCGTGGAGCCACGCGAGAAGTCGAAGCTCAGCGGCGCGAAGAAGGCGATGCGGTCGCGCGTGGTGGCCTTGCCGTCCGGATGGTAGCTGCGGGCGCGCGAATAGCCGTACTCGGCGTTGAACGCCCAGGCGCCCGGCGTCCAGGCCTGCTTGATGCCGAAGACCGTCAGATCGTGGCGGTTCATGCTGGTCTCGCGCGAGGCCATCCAGCGCACGTTGTTGATCGTGCCGGCCATGACGGTGTCGCCGACGACCTTCTGGCTGCCGGCCACGAACTGCGGCGTCGCGAAGGTGCTGTCGTCCGGATAGATGTCGAGGCCGAACTCGTCGTAGCCGACGTCCAGGCGCGTCACGAGCAGGTCGACGTCGGTCTGGAAGTCGCTGTTGGGCTTCCACTGACCCGAGATGGCGCCGGAATAGAGCTTGCGGTGCTCGGTCTCGACGGTCGGACGCGTGCGGGTGGGCGTGTAGAGGCCCGAGCCCAGCACCGATTTGAACTTATCGAGGTTCCAGCCGACCATGTAGAGGCGGTCGTTGCGCACGTGGCGCTCGTCGTAGAGGCCCGAGGCCAGCAGGCCCAGGGTCTTGTCGGCGTTGGTCCAGCTGTAGAGGCCCGAGACCGACGGGTCGGCCTTCTTGCGCACGTCGCTATAGGTCTCGCGCACCGAGAAGGCCGCCTTCTTGCCCAGGTCGAGGGGCTTGAAGGTCTTGATGTTGATATTGCCGCCCAGGGCGCCCTCGTCCATGTCGGCGGTCGGGGTCTTCACGACCTCGATCTGCGAGATCAGTTCGGCGGGCAGCACCTCGAAGCGGAACTGACGGCCCTTGGCGCCGCCGTTCTCGATCAGGTCGTTGACGGCGATCGAGCGGCCGTTCAGCTCGGTGTACTGGAACTGCGGGCCCAGGCCCCGGACGCTGACATACAGACCCGCGCCGCGCTGGCGGTCGATGGTGACGCCGGTGACCAGCTGCAGCGCCTCGGCGGCGTTGCGGGTCGGGAATTTGCCGATGTCCTCGGCGTTGACGGCGTCCAGGCCGTAGGCGGCCGAGCGCTTCAGGGCGGCGGCGGCCTGCAGGCTCTTGCCGTACGAGGTGATGACGACGGCGTCGACGGCGTCAGCCGGTTCTGCGGCGGCTGGCGCGGCCGGCGCAGCCGCAGCGGTGTCGGCGGCCTGGGCCTGGCCCGCGCCAAGGGCGGCGAAGGCGAGGACGGCGACGGCGCCCGCGCACGGCGCGGACAGGAACTTCGAGTTGGACATGGTATCCCCCGGTCTTTGCTGGGCCCGCGGGGAGGCGCGGGTCAGGGCAGAAGAACGGAGGGGGCGACGCCGAACCTCAGTCCGGCGCCGGTGAAATATTTGCGACGATCCTGTTGAAAAGTCTGGATTTTATCCGTGCCGAGACGAACTGGCGGCGGGAGACAGCGTCAGGTCTCCGCTGGACGTGAGCCGCGCTCGCACGGGCAGCAGGGCCTCCAGGGCGGCGCCAACATCATCCATCCGGCCGATGTCCAGCGAGCCCGACAGGCGCAGATGGGCCAGAGTAGGATCGGTCAGCGACACGCGGCGGCCGGACGCACGCGACAGCCGCTCGGCCGCTTCGGACAGGCTGACATCGGCCAGCACCACGCGGCCGTCGGTCCATGCCGCATCGCCCTTCACGTCGCCGGCCTGGGCGTCGCCACCGACCCCGTCCGCCCCGATATACCGCTGACCTGGGCGCAGCAGCACGCTGGCCGCGCCGGCCTGGCTGACGCGTAGTGAGCCCTCGACAAGCGAAACGGTCAGGTGACCGCCGCCAGCCACGTTGAAGCGGGTGCCCAGCACCGTAAGCGTCCGGCCCGCCGTCGCCACTTCGAACGGTCGGGTCCTGTCGTGCGCGACCTCGAAGAAGGCGTCGCCGGCGTCCAGCGAAACGTCTCGAGCGCGCGCCTTGAAGCGCGTGGTCAGCCGGCCGCCCGGACTGAGCACCACGTGGCTGCCGTCGGCCAGGGTCAGTCGGGCCGAGGCGTGGGCGGGGGCGGCGTAGGTCTCGACCCGCGCAGGGGCCTTCAGGACCACGCCGACGACCAGGGCGGCGGCCAGCAGGGCCAGGCCGGCGATCAGCGGGCGACGGTCCGGCCCGGCCGGACGATCCAGGCGGGCTTCGCGGCGAACCTCGCGGCGCAGGGCGCGGACGGTCGGATCCTCGGCCGCCAGGCCCATGGCCAGCCACACCTCGCGCGTGCGGGCGATTTCTTCGCGCGCCTCGGCGGAAGAGGCCGACCAGGCGTCCAGCGCGGCCTGTTCGGCGGCGCTCAGCGGCCGGGTCAGGCTGGCGGCCGCCAGGCGGCGAGGATCCATGTCGTCGTCAGGCGTCATGCGCGGTCTCGATGGCTTCGCGCAGGCGCGTCAGGGCGTTCATCATGTGCTTCTCGACGGCGCTGATCGACAGGTTCAGGCGCGCCGCCGCCTCGGCTTGGGTCAGGTTCTCGAAGCGGCACAGCACGAAGACCGCGCGCGCGTTCGGGTGAAGATCGTCCAGGGCCGCCACCAGCTTGGCCAGCCGCTGGCGTCCGGCCAGGGCCGCCTCGGCCGTGGGCTCGTCGGTTGGGAGGGCGGGATCGACCTCGACGTGACGTCCGCGCTGGCGTGAGCGCTGATGGCGTTCGTGGTCGACCAGGGCGTTGGCCGCGACCGTGAACACCAGCCCGTCCGGATTGCCCCAGTGCAGGCGCGAGAACCGCTGCGACAGTCGCATGAAGACCTCCTGCGTCAGGTCCTCGGCGTCCTCGACCCCGACCGACCGGCGCTGGAAGAAGCGCAGCAACGGACGACGATAGCGCGACACCAGCGCCTCGAAGCGCGGCGCTTCCAGCGGCGGATTGGCCCGGGCCGACTCGCTGGGCCCATCGGGCGGATCGGCGCGCGTGCCCGCGCCACGGAAGGTCAGAACGCCCATCTCATCCTCGCGGACAGGTACCGGCCCCAGTGATGGATCTCCATCGGCTGGTCGCGGGTCTCGCCATAGACGTAGCGGCGGGCGTCGGTCAGGTTGACGCCCTCCAGGGAAAGGGTGGCGCGGTGGTTCAGCCGCCACGAGGCCGCCCCGTCCAGCGATCCGAACGCCGCCGTGGTGGCCGGCGCCGTGATCGAGCTGCCGATCGAGGTCAGGTACGATCCGCGCCAGTTGTAGCCGAACCGCACCGAGCCCCGACCCTTCTCGTAGAACACCAGGGCGCTCCAGGTGGCGCGCGACAGGCCCAGCAGCGCGTTGCTGATCACGCGGTCGCCGGCGAAGTAGTTGGCCTGGCTGCGCACCAGCGTCGCCGCGCCCTGCACGCCCAGGCCATCCCAGGGCTGGGGCAGGTCGCGAAACACCCGGCTGAACGTCAACTCCAGACCCTGGATCCGCGCCTGGCCGCCGTTGACGTTGGTCGATAGCAGCACCTGGCCGCGTCCGGGCACCTCGATGAAGGTGTTCTGGGCGGTGATGTAGTCGTCCAGCCGCCGGTCGAAGGCCGCGAGGGACAGGGCCCCGCCCGCCGGGAAATACCACTCGACCGATGCGTCCAACTGGGTGGCCAGGAACGGGTCCAGCTCGGGATTGCCGCCATTGGCCGTTGGGGTGTCGCGGGCGACGGTGATGCGCGGGGCGTTGTCGATGACGTTGGGCCGGCTGACCACCCGCGAGGCGGCCAGGCGCAGATAGAGGCGCGGCGACAGTTCGATCTTCAGATTGGCGCTGGGCAGCCAGTCGCCATAGGCCTTGCGCCATTCGGCGGGCAGGGGATCGGAGCCGCTGGACAGCACGCCCCGGGAGACCTGGCGCGTGGCGGCGTAGCGTACGCCCAGATTGCCGTCGATCGGCCAGCCGAACGCGGCGGCCTGGAAGTCGAGCCGGGCATAGGCCGAGCGGATTTTCTCCTCGACCACGAAGGAGTTGCGCAAGTCGGCGGTGGAGGGCGGGCGGGCGGCGACGTCCGGCGTGTACAGCCGGTCATAGAAGGCCTGGGCGTTCGGCGCGACCCAGCCGCGCGGCAGGTCGGACCCGACATCCGCCAGGAAGCTCGAGAACGGCGTCGGGCCGTAGGCGGCGGGGCCCAGGCTGGTCAGCGGCTGACCCAGAAGGGTGTCCAGGGTCCAGTCGCGTCGGCGATAGTCGCGGGCCCGCCGGTGGTGCTCGACGCCAAGCCTCAGGTCGAAGGCGCCGATGGGCCGGGCGAGGTCCAGCTTGACGGTTTCGTCGACGTCGCGGGAGTCCTTGAAGGTGTAGTCGAAAGACTGGCCGACGAAGTTGGCGGGGTTGGCGTAGTCGACCGAGGTTCGCAGGTCCGGGCCGCCCGCCAGGCCGTGGCTGAAGTCGTAGGTCAGGGGCGCGAAGAAGGCGACGCGCGCGCGGACCGTGCCGCGACCGTCGGGGTGGTAGCTGCGCGCCCGCGAATAGCCCCAGTCGCCATCGACCGTCCAGGCGCCGGGCGTCAAGCGCAGATGGCCGCCGAGGGCGACCAGGTCGTGGCGGTTCAGGCTGATCTCGTGCGAGGCCATCCAGCGGACGTTCTCGATCGTCCCCGCCTGGACGGTGTCGCCCTTGATCGTCTGGCTGCCGGCCACGAAGCGCGGGCTCGAGACCGACGGATCGTCCGGATAGATGTCCAGACCGTACTCGTCGTAGTGGGCGTCCAGCCGCGTGGCCAGCAGATCGATATCGAGGCTGACGCTGTTCGTCGGCCGCCACTGCAGGGTGAAGTCGCCCGACGCCATGCGCCGGTCCTCCAGCTCGACGGTCGGGCGCGTGCGGGTCGGGGTGTAGAGTCCGGGACCCAGCACGGACGTGAAGCGGTCCAGGTTCCAGCCGGTCTGATAGAGCCGGTCGTTGCGGATTCGCCGTCGATCGACGACACCGCTGGCCAGCACGCCCAGGCGGCCGCTCGCGTCGACCCAGCTCCAGACCCCCGACACCGACGGATCGACCTTGCCGACGCGCCCCTCGGAGGCGCGCACCGACATCACCGAGCGCTTGCCGCGATCCAGCGGCTTGAACGTGCGCACGTCGATGTCGCCGCCCAGCGCGCCTTCGTCCATGTCGGCGGTGGTGGTCTTGACCACCTCGATCTGGTCGATGACGTCGGCGGGCAGAACCTCGAAGCGGAACTGACGCCCCCGGAAGCCGCCGTTCTCGACGAGATCATTGAGCGCGATGGGCCGACCGTTCAGCAGCACGTTCTGGAACTGCGGCCCCAGGCCTCGGACGCTGACATAGAGGCCCACGCCGCGATGGCGCTCCAGGCTGACGCCGGGCGCCAGCTGCAGCGCCTCAGCGGCGTTGCCGGCGGGCAGGCGGGCGATATCCTCGGCGCTGACCGCGTCCAGCCCGTAAGTGGCGGTCCTCTTGAGGGCCAGCGACCGGTCGAGGCTGGCGGCATAGGCCGCGACCACCGTGACGGCCTCGACCTCGGTCTGGGTTTGAGGTTCCGGGAGCTTCGGGCGAACGGCTTCGACGGCCGCCGAGCGCTCGACCACGAAGACGCCTCGACGGACCTCGCGCACGCGGGCCGGCGCGTCGGCCAGCAGCAGTTCGATCGCCCGGCGCGTCGAGACGAAGCGCGGCGGCTTTCGCCCCGCGCGGTCGACGACAAGATCAGGCGGAAAGAGGATCTGCACGTTCCTTTCGGCGGCCAGCCTGTTCAGGCTGTCGCCAAGCCCGCTCTGCGCGGCCTGCGCCCCACTCGACGCAGCCAGCAGGGCGAGCCCGATCGTGCAAGGGAGTAAGGTCGGGGACATGCCAAGCGGGAGGGCGCGCGGCTCAAAGCCGAGGTTTCCTTAGCGAGCGGGTATGACAGTCCGACGACAGTTCGACGGCCGGCTACTGGTTCTAGAACTTGTCCCAGTGGTCAAAGTCGAAGGTCGTAAAGGTCGCCTAGCTGGGCGCCATGGCCACAGCAGGGTCGGGATTCAGCGCCGCTTCGAAGTATTTGGCTGACTGGTCGTCCCAGCCGTAGCCGTCAGCGGCCAGTTGGGCGCGGTCGTAGCTGGGAGAGGCCTTGAACTGGTCCTTCGAAAGTTCGGCCTGGAACGCCTTGGCGATCGGGTCATGGCGGACAACCGACCAGGGCACGGGGTGATACTTGCCCGATCCGCCCATGAAGCTGGAGCGTTCGACGATCAGGAACGTGATCTGGCCTATGGACGGTTCGATGAAGAACTCCCGCACCGTTCCCAGCTTCACGCCTTTCAGACCCGTCAGGTCCATTCCGAGGATCTCGGAACTCTTGGCTTCGGTCTTTTCCATGGTCGATCCTCCGTCGGCTGGCGTCCGGGCCGCCCCAACAACCTGGGCCGCCGCGTCGCGCGAGGGATAGCGTTCTCACGAGCCGATCGTTGCCCGGCGCGCGCGACTTACGAGATCGACCAGGCTTCCGCGTCCTTGCACGGGTGAAGGTCTCGGCCAGATAGCGATCCTGCGACGGACTCTTGTAGTTCTCGACAAGTTCGTCCCATCGGGGAGCGCCGGTCTTGAGGTCCTCATGGGCTGGCGGGCTCTCGAGCACCGCCCAGCCCAGCCCGGCGGCCTCGATCATGGCGCGGCGCTCGCGATCAGGCGCGGGCCACGCAGCGTGGTTAGGGATCTCGTGCAGGGCCGTGACCACCGTGGCGCAGCCTGTCGGATACCGGCCAGCTAGACCGGATCGGCGGGACCCGGACCAGCGCATGGTTTGCGTCATCGATACGTCAGGGCTTCCTATGGCTTGGAGGCGGGAAGGGGGGTGACCTCGATCGCCGAGACGATCGCCTCGCCCTTGGTGGGGTTGAACGCCAGTGTCAGGCCCTGGTCGCCGGCGTTGGTCTCGAACGTCTTGATCAGCGCCTTGAGCGGACCACCGGCCTGCGCGGAGACGTCAAGATCGCTCAGCATCGGCGCGCCGTTGGCGACGACGTCGAAGCGCCGCTCGTCGCTCGCCAGCTTGGGCTCAACGAAGGTCAGGCTCACGCGATAGCGGCCCGGCGCGACCGGGATCGCATAGGCGAAGCGGCCCTGGCGATAGCTGGCAGCCACGTCGATCTCGTCGGCGCCGCTGATCTGGGCTCGCGCGGCGGGACGTCCGTAGTCGGCCGGGGCGTTGGCCGACTGAGCCTCGCCGCCCTTGAAGAACGCGTCTGAGCCGAAGGTCGCGGACTTGCCCGCGCCGACGATCGCGCCGGCGTCAATGCGGAAAGGCGCAGCGGTGTCGGCGGGGCGCTTCCAGGTGATGCGGTCCTCGACGGAGCGGCCGCCGAAATCGGCGCGGGCGGTCAGGACGTTGTCGCCCGGCGCCAGGCGCACGGCCGGCCAGACGCAGATCCGCTGCGGACAGTCGCGAAGCGATCCCAGCGAGCGGCCGTTCAGCGTCAGCTCGGTCGCCACGCCGTTCGAGTAGACCCGCACATCGGCGACGGGATAGGCGCGATCGACATAGCGCCGGCCGTTGATGTGCACCGTGGGCGTTGTCGCCCAATTGGCCTTGTAGAAGTACCAGGCGTCCTTGCGGATCTTACGGTCGTAGGTGACCAGGCCCTTGGTGTTGATGTCGTCGGCGTCGCCCTCGTGACGGATCGTGGTGGCGAAGTCGAAGGCGTTCCAAAGCCATGTTCCCCAAAGATAGGGGCGTTGCGACAGGGCCGCCCAGGCGGTCTCGTGAATGTAGCTTTCATACTCCTCGGGCTGCGCTCGACCGCGGGAATCGATCGGGCCGCCCAGAACGTCGTCGGTATGGATGGTCACGCCGCCGCCGGCGCCATACTCGGTCACCGACAGCGGCTGGCGCGGACGCTTGGCGCGGAGGGCGTCCAGGTGGGGACCCAGGTCATCGGGCGCGCCGAAGTACCAGCCGAAATAGCGATTGGCGCCGCCCAGGTCGGCGGCCTCGGCGGTGGTCGGGACGTCGACACCGGCGGCGAAGACCCGGCCCTCGCAACACGTCGCCAGCGCCGTGGGGCGGCCAGGGTCTTCCTCATGGGCCAGGGCGTTCAGCGATTTCAGCAGGGGCATCGGATCGGGCGCCTTGCCGTCCTTGTAGCCGGTCAGGAAGGCGGGGAAGGAGTTGCCGAAGTCGACTTCGTTGGCGATGCCCCAGGTGGCGACCGAGGCGTGATTGTAGTTCTGCCGGATCAGTTCCTTGAGCTGCTGGCGCGCGTTCTCGATCAGGGCAGGGGTCGGCTCGAGCGC
The DNA here is from genome assembly GCF_002742625.1 of Caulobacter sp. FWC2. Lineage (NCBI taxonomy): Bacteria > Pseudomonadati > Pseudomonadota > Alphaproteobacteria > Caulobacterales > Caulobacteraceae > Caulobacter > Caulobacter sp. FWC2. Next base: position 3,237,816 of record NZ_PEBF01000001.1, on the reverse strand, counting down.
CCCGCCCAGCGTCCAGGCCGAGACCAGCGGGATTTCGTCCCAAAGCACGAAGCCATACTTGTCCGCCAGGTCGTGGATGACCTGGCCGTGCTGGTAGTGCGTCAGGCGAAGGGTGTTGGCGCCCATCTCGCGCAGGGTGGCCATGTCGTCCTCGACATCGGCGGGGCTGATCGCCCAGCCCTTGCCCTCGCGGTCCTGGTGGTAGCCGACTCCGTGCAGCCGATAGGGCTTTCCATTCAACAGAAAGCCGCGATCGTGGTCGAACGCCATCTGGCGCACGCCGAACGGCGTCGACACCCGGTCGAGCACCTTGCCGTCGGCGGCGACCAGATCGGTCTCCAATCGGTAGAGGTAGGGATCGGCCACGCCGTTCCACAGATGCGGATTGGTCAGCGACAGGGTGACGGGGACCTCTTGGGCGCCCTTGCCGGGGAGGGCCGCGGTGGCGCTGGCCTGAGCGGCCACCCTACCCGCGGCGTCATACAGCTTGGTGATCACGCGGGCGGCCAAGGTCCCCGCCATCTCGTTTCTGAGTTTGGCGCGAACCTGGATTTCGGCCTTCGCGGGCGAAAGCTTGATGGTGCTCGCATAGACGCCGGCGCCGCCGAAATCGAGCATGTCGAAATGGGCGGCGTTGGTGAGGACCAGGCTGACGGGTCGGTAGAGGCCGCCGTGCAGGAAGAAGTCGCCGGTCAGGGGCAGGTTGTCGGCCGTCGAGGCCCCCGGCGCGGGCTTGCTGTTGTCGGTGCGCACGACCAGGAGGTTCTGGCCCTCGCCGCGCAGGGCGTCGGTGGCGTCGAGGCGGAAGCGCGAGAAGCCGCCCTGATGTTCGCCCAGATACACCCCATTCAGCCAGACCTTGGCGGCCCGGCTGGCCGCGTCGAACTGCAGGTAGGCGCGGCGGCCCTCCAGCTTGGGCGCGGCGAACGCTAGCCGGTACCAGCCCACGCCCTGGGTCTTGTTGATGGTCTCGGCCTTGTGCGTGCGCTCGGTCGGACCGGGCAGATAGAGGCCGACCCGGTTCCAGGTGTGCGGCACGGCGACGGACTGCCAGTCATGATCGTCGAAGGCCGGATTTTCCGCGCCGCTCAGGGCGTCGTCCTGGCGAAAGCGCCAGTTCTCGGTCAGGGCGGTCACGGTGCGCGCGGGGGAGCGGGCGACTCGGCCCGGACGATCGCCGGCGTGATGAGGCCCAGCATCGCCGTGGCCAGCAGCAGTCGTTTCATCGGCACGCCCTCCCAGTCGCCACCTTCATGGAGGCGTTGGGTCGAGCTTAGCGCCTGCGATTAAATCTGCCAGATCAATTTTGGAAATTGGTCAGTCAGGTTTCTTGGGTGGTGGCCGAAAAGCGCGCTCGTACGCCAGCGGCCGTCCGGCGCGCTTCCTCCAGCGCCAGCTCCTCGGTGGTGAAAAGCAGGTGATCCATCACGGCGGCGAGGTGGGCGCGCATGGCGGCCCTGGCGGCTTGCGGATCCCGGGCCTTGAGCGCCTCGACGATGCGGCGGTGCTCGGCCACGACGGGGCGGATCTTGGCGCTGCGGGCCTTGTTGTGGAGCAGCGCGCAAGCCGGCGAGGTCGAGCGCAGGCGCCACAATTCCTCGATGGTCAGGACGATCCCCGCATTGCGGGTGGCCCGGGCGATGGTCATGTGGAACGCCCGGTCGGCGTCCTCGGTCACCTTGGGGCGGAGGTTTTCGGCCGCCATGTCATCCAGCAGCGCGTCAAGATGGGCGATCTCGTCGTCGTTGATGTGATTGGCGGCCAGGGCCGCCGCTTCCCCCTCGAACGCCAGGCGCGTCTCGGTGAGCTCGAAGGCGGTGATCGCGAAGCCAGGGTGATCTTCCCGGCCGGGCAGGCGGCGAACATAGGCGCCTGAGCCCACGCGAATATCGATGTAGCCCTGGACCTCTAGCGCAATCAGCGCCTCGCGCACCGCGGGGCGACTGGCGCCGTACTCAGCGCAGAGCTCGCGCTCGGCGGGCAGCCGGCTGCCGACCTCGTAACGCCCAGCGATCAGCTCATCGAAGATGCGCCGGGCCAATCTTTGGTAGATGCGATCTCCGCTCGCGGCGCTGTCAGCGGCGAGGATCGTCCTTTCGGCGCCCCCCTTTGCGCGAGCCATCATCCCGTGTCTCCCCCGTCATCGTCAGCGTTGCTTGGGCGCGTCCGAGCAGTCAGCCGGTCGGCGCGCCCACCAATAGTGGTCTGGATCGCCCCAGTTGTCAGGCAAAAAGAGGTTGACGCTCATCCGTAACCCCAAGAATTGGTAAGACAGATTAAGCGCGATCGATCGGATAGACCGTTCGCTAAAAAACAGGAGGGGAAATGAACAGGCGTCTTCTTTGGATGGCGAGCGCCGCCATGATCGCGGCTTCCGGCCAGGCTCTGGCGCAGACCGCGCAACAGCCGGCCAACCAGGCCGTGGCGCTCGACGAGATCATCGTCACCGCGCAAAAGCGCGAACAGAACCTGCAGGACGTGCCCGCCGCCGTCAGCGCCGTCAGCAGCGAGCAACTGGAAGCGCGGAACGTCGTCCAAGTGACGGATGTGGTCCGCGTCTCGCCCAGCCTGACGGTCACGGAAAACACCAACGCCACCGGCAACAGCATCAACCTGCGCGGAATCGGCACCTTCTCGTTCAGCATCGGCATCGAACCCAGCGTCGCGGTCGTGGTCGATGACGTCGCCTTGCTGCAGCAGGCTCAGGCCTTCTCCGGCCTCAACGACATCGCCCGACTTGAAGTCCTGCGCGGCCCGCAGGGCACGCTGTTTGGCAAGAACGCCGCCGCCGGCGTCATCAACATCGTCACCCAGAAGCCGACCAAGACCCTGACCGGCTCGGTCGGCGGAACCCTGACCAGCGATGGCGAAAAGCGCGTGGAAGGGATGGTTTCGGGCCCGATCTCCGACAAGGCCGGCTTCCGCCTCAACGCCTTCTATGGTGATCGTGACGGCTATATCCGCAACCTCAACACCGGCCACAAGCTGAACGGCGACCGGTCCTACGGCGTGCGCGGCCGTCTCGAGCTGGACCCGACCGACAATCTCAACATCGCCCTGACGGCTTCGCACACGAACACCAAGACCGATGGCCAGGTCCGCACGTTCCGGAGCATCAATCCGGGCGCCGTCGCCTTCGGCGCGCCGCTCGCCCTGTCGGCCGTGGGCCTGACGCCAGGAGACGACAACTACAAGATCCGCATCGACACCGAGCCGAAGAACACCAGCAAGCAGACCATGCTGAACGGTCGCGCCAGCCTCGATCTGGGCGGCGCCAACCTGGTGTCGATTACCAGCTACCAGGACTGGCGCTTCCGCTTCCTGGAGGACCTGGACACGCTCGGCTCGCCGACGCTGCTGAACGCGGCCGACCCGACGAGCATCCTGCCTAGCGGCTCCACGGCCGGCGGCCCGTTCCACTCGACGAACTTCACGCAGGAACTGCGGTTGGTTTCGAGCGGCGCGCGCAAGCTCGACTACCTGTTCGCCTTGTTCTACGCCGACGGGGACTCCGATCGTTCCTACGCGCGCGGCCCGAACGCAGCGACGAGCTGGGCGGCGACCGCGAGCACCAAGACCATGGCCGCCTTCACCCAGATGACCTACCACATCGGTGAGAAGACCCACCTGGACGGCGGTGTGCGCTTCAACCACGAGGTCATCGCGGCGACATTCGTCAACAGCACGCCGACGGCGACGCCGCCGGCCAACAACGCCTCATGTCTGTCGGTCTGTTCGGGCAAGGCCAAGGACGACCACGTCACCTACAAGGTGGCGCTGCGCCAGGACCTGGCTGAAAACGTCATGGCCTATGCCTCGCTGTCGACGGGCTACAAGGGCCAGGGTTTCGACATCTCCACCGGCTTCAATCCTGGGCGGGCGGCCAAGCCGGTGCGTCCCGAGACGAGCAAGGCTTACGAGCTAGGCCTTAAAAGCCGGGTCCTGGAAAACCGCGTCCAGCTTAATGTCACGGGGTTCCTGACCGACTTCACCGACTTCCAGGCCCAGGGCGGTGTCACCCAGCCCGACGGCACGATCGTGCCCCAGCTGAGCAATGTCGGTTCGCTGCGCAGCAAGGGCGTCGAGGTCGAGATCTCGGCCAAGCCGGTGCGCGCCCTGCGCATCGACGCCTCGGCCGCCTATACCGACGCGACGATCCGTGAATTCGCCAATGCGCCTTGCTACACCAATCAGACGCTCGCGCTGGGTTGCCGGCCCGTGGGCGCTTCGAACTTCCAGGACCTGTCGGGCAAGTCCTTGGCCAACTCGCCGAAGTTCAAGTACTCGCTGGCTGGCGCGTACGATGTCGCGTTGCCGAGCCTGCCCTTCGACGGCTTCGTGACGGCCGAGTACACGCATCAGAGCGCGGTCATGCTTGACCTCCTGGGGACACCGATCTCGCGTCAGAAGGCCTATGGCGTGGTCAATGCCAGCATCGGCGTCGCCGGCCGCGACGAGGGCAACTACCGGGTGGCTCTGTTCGTCAACAATCTGTTCGACCAGCACTATGCCAGCTCTCTCGGCTATACCGGCTCGTCCAACGCCGGCGCGGTCGCTCAATTGCTGCCGCGAAACTCCAAGCGCTATGTCGGCATCCGCGCGCGGATGGGCTTCTAGGCGCGAATCTTAGCGCGGTCGATTGCACCGCGCCCTCCCGGGATTTCCTCCCTCTTCCTGGGATCCTCGTCGCCTCTGCGACCGGCGGCGCGCCTGAATGGCGCGCCGCTTTTTTTGTCGCTGCGGGCGCTTGGCGTGGCCGGGACTCCTCCCTGCGGCGATTCCTGCTAGACGGTCAGCGATGGCGAAAAACAACAACAAGGGTGTCACGATCATCGACATCGCGCGCGAAGCCGGTGTCTCGATCGCCACGGTTTCTCGCGTTCTCAATCGCGGAGAAGGCGCCGGGCCAGAGGTTCGCGCCCGGGTCCTCGAAATCGTCGAACGATTGGGCTACCGACCGAACGTTTCCGCGCGCGCGCTGTCGGGGCGGCGCAGCTACCTCATCGGCGTCATGTTTCTTCGTATGGGCGCCTACCACTATGTCGGGGAGGTTCAGCTCGGCGCGATGAACGCCTGTCGTCGCGCCGGCTACCATCTCGTCGTCGAGCAGGTCGAAACGCCCGAAGGGGTCACCACGCCTGAAGCCTTGGGCATGATCCTGCGCGACGCGGCTTTTGACGGCCTCGTCCTGACCCCCCCGCTCTGTGACGATCCGCAGCTGCTGTCCGCGGTCGAAGATGCAGGCATCCCCTACATTCGCCTGGCGCCCAATAGCGATGTGGAGCGCTCGCCCTATGTTTGGATCGACGATCAGGAAGCCGCACGCGAGCAGACCCTGGGCCTGTGGGAAATGGGGCATCGCCGCATCGCTTTCATCGGTGGCCCCTCCGATCACCGCGCCGCCGTACAGCGACGGGAGGGCTATCTCGCCGCCATGCGAGACTGTGGCGTCACGGTTCCCGATGAGTGGATCGTCCTCGGCGACTTCTTCGGCATGTCGGGCTTCAGCGCGGCGGAAGCACTTTTGGCCTTGGATCCGCCGCCTACGGCCATCTTCGCTGGCAATGATGAAATGGCCATCGGCGTCCTGGCGGCGTTGACCAAGCACGGTATCGGCGTGCCCGAGCGCATGTCGGTCGTCGGCTTCGACAATTCGATGGCGGCGCAAACGTCCTGGCCGCCGCTGACGACGGTTCACCAGCCCATCGCGGAGATGGCCGAGGCGGCGGTGGACATGCTTATCGCGGGCTTTGGCGACAAGAGATTCCGCGCGCGGATCCTGGAGCGCAAGCTCGACTATCGACTGGTTTCCCGTCAGTCCGCCGCGCCACCCGGCGACTAAGTTCCCGTTTTCACACGCGTCTAGGCATCGATCGCCAAAAAGAGGCCTGACCAATTTCGATTATTGTAGAAAACGTTTTCGTACAGCGCTACAACAACGCGTCGCCGCCACAGAAGCGATGAAACACGAGGCCTTCATCGGAGGGCCCGGGGGAAACGAGGGGATTCATGCCAAGCGCACGACATCCAGCAAAAATTGGTCAGGCCTCTTTGCCTGCGCCCAGGCTTGTCAGGTCCGCGGCGCGCGCCGCCCTGTCGGACTCGTCCCCTGAACGCCGAAGGATCATGACCCTGCATCGCTCCCTGACACTTGCCTCAAGCTTCGCCGTTCTGGCATTCGCCTTCGCCGCTCAAGCCGCCGCGCCTTCCGACCGTCCGTGGGCTGACGCTAAGCTTTCGGCTGACCAACGCGCGGCGCTCCTCGACAAGGAACTGACGCTGGATGAGCGGATCAGCCTGCTGCATGGGCCGATGGCTATGCCGGTCATGGGCTTCCAGGTTCCGCACGGCGCGATCGGTTCGGCCGGCTATATCCCTGGCGTCCCGCGCCTGGGCGTTCCAGCCCTGCAGGAGAGCGACGCGAGCCTCGGTGTGACCAATCCCTTGAACGTGCGGCCAGGAGACGGCGCGACCGCCCTGCCTTCCGGCTTGGCGCAGGCGGCGACCTTCAATGCCCGCCTGATCTACGAAGGCGGCGCGGTTGTTGGCCGCGAGGCCCGAGCCAAGGGGTTCAATGTGCAGCTGGCCGGCGGCGTCAACCTGGCGCGCGATCCGCGCAATGGCCGCAACTTCGAATATCTGGGCGAGGACCCGTGGCTCGCCGGCTCTCTGGCTGGCTCGGCGATCAAGGGCATTCAGGACCAGGGCGTCATATCGACGATCAAGCATTTCGCGCTGAACGGTCAGGAGACTGGCCGCATGACCGCCAACTCGGTGATCGAGGAAGGCGCCCACCGCGAGAGCGACCTCCTGGCGTTCGAGATCGCCATCGAGAAGGGCCAGCCCGGCTCGGTGATGTGCGCCTACAATCTGGTCAATGGCGACTATAGCTGCGGCAACAGCCACCTGCTCAACACCGTGCTCAAGCGAGACTGGGGCTACAAGGGCTGGGTGATGTCGGACTGGGGCGCGGTCCACGCCACCGACTACGCCATCAAGGGCCTGGACCAGCAGTCCGGCGAGCAACTGGACGGGACCACCTGGTTCGGCGAACCGCTGAAGGCGGCCGTCGAGAAGGGGGAAATCTCCGCGGCGCGTGTTTCGGATATGAGCCGTCGGATCTTGCGCTCGATGTTCGCCGCCGGCCTCTTCGACCGCCCCGCCGCCAAGTCCGAGATCGATTACGCCGCCAATGGCGCAGTAAGCCTTGAGGCCGCGCGAGAAGGCATCGTGCTCCTCAAGAACACCGAAGGCCTGCTGCCGCTGGCCAAGACCGCCCGGTCGATCGCCGTGATCGGCGGCCACGCCGACGCTGGCGTGTTGTCAGGCGGCGGCTCCTCCCAGGTTGTGCCGCCCGGCGGCGCCAAGACGATCATTCCCCTGGGCGGGGAGGGGATGATGGCCCAGTTCCGCAGCCAGTACTTCCACCCGTCCTCGCCGCTGGCCGCCATCCGCAAGATGGCGCCGCAAGCCAAGGTGACCTTCGACGACGGCCGCTATGTCGCCTCGGCGGTGGCCGCGGCGAAGGCCGCCGACGTGGTGGTGGTGTTCGGCAACCAGTGGATGGGCGAGGGCGAGGACGCCGTCGATCTGTCTCTGCCCGATGGCCAGGACGCGCTGATCGCCGCGGTGACGGCCACCAATCCCCGGGCCGTGGTCGTGCTGCAGACCGGCGGGGCCGTGGCGATGCCTTGGCTGAAGCAGGCCGGGGCGGTTGTCGAGGCTTGGTACTCGGGCGCGCGGGGTGGTGACGCCATCGCCGACGTGCTGTTTGGCCAGGTCGACGCCTCCGGCCGCCTGCCCGTGACCTTCCCAGCCTCGCTAGCCCAATATCCGCGCGAGCGCCTCCCGGGCCTGGGCGCGCCCGAAAAGACCCGCTTCGACGTCGACTATGTCGAGGGCGCCGAGGTCGGCTATCGCCGTTTCGCCAAGACGGGTGACAAGCCGCTCTTCGCCTTCGGCCACGGTCTTTCCTACACGACGTTCGCCTTCTCGAACCTGAAGGTCGCTGGCGGCGACACCCTGACGGTCAGCTTCGACGTCGCCAACACGGGCGCGCGAGCCGGCAAGGCGGCGCCGCAGGTCTATCTGACCGGTGCGGGCGGCAAGGCGCTGCAGCGCCTGATCGGCTTCGACAAGATCGATCTCAAACCCGGCGAGACCCGCCGCGTCACGCTTGCCGCCGATGAGCGGCTGCTGGGCCGCTTCGACGTCAAGACCAATCGCTGGGTGATCGACAGGGGCAGCTACCAGGTCGCGGTCGGCGCGGCCTCCGACGATCTGGCCCTAAAGGGCGCCGCCGACCTCAAGGGCGCGACCCTGAAACCCTGATGTCCCCGCTCGCGGCCGGCCGCCGGCATGCGCCTAGAGACTCATTCGTGGAACCTGAAACATGAACATGGTGCTCGTCGATCAAGAGAAGGTCCTGGTCCTTCGCCGCGCGCTGCCGGCGGTGACCAAGGTCTGGCTCCAGGAAGTGCTGGGCGTGAGCGAGACGACTTGGCGGTCTCTGCGCGATGGGAGACCGATACGGCAATCGACGTACAATCGGTTGCTCGCCAAGCTCGAAAGGACGGTTGGACGCGACATGGCTCGCACGCTCTAGCGGCTAGTCATCAGCGGAGCGAACGAGGTCCGGATAGGCTCTGCGCTGGCCTTATTGGCCAAGCGCCAGTGATGATGCTCACTTGGAGTCGGGTCGATGACATGGACGCATCTCGGACCGTAGAGGCAAACTGATATCGTTGAGCACCGACAGTACGGCGTGTGGTGGCTCCCAGGGACTCGCCACAGCCTATTTGAGGGGCGCCCATCCACGCTGCCGGAGCAGTTTCGGCTGAGGCGTCCTACACGGGCGCGTAATGTCCCTGTGCGGCGCTTTCTAGAAGGATCGACAGTAGAGGGTTTGGAAATCGGCGATTTTGGACGATGGCGTAGAAGGTCTCGCCTAGGCCGGGGACCTGGCAGCGCTCGATGAGATCTCCCCGCACCAGCTCGTCGCGGACGACAATGGGCGGGACCAGGGTCAGGCCGTCGTGCTCGCGCGCGAAGAGACGCAGCATCGCCATGTCATCGACCTCCGCGTGGATGTTAGGCGCGATGCCCGCTTCGTGCATGGCGCGGTCAAAGGCGCGGCGAATTTCGCTTTCGGGTCCGGGTAGGATCAGCGCACTGCTCCGCAGATCGTCAGGGTAGGCGAATGGCGTGCTGGCCTGACCCGGCCGCGACACCAGGCTGACGACCTGCTGGGCGATGAGGTGACTTCGCAGGGCGCTGCGCGCGTCGAGCGGAGCGGGGGAGTTCGCCAGCACGAGGTCCAGGCTTCGATCTTCCAGTCGCGACAAGAGTTCGCGCGTGCCGCCCGATTGCACCATCAGCTCCACATCCGATCGGGCCAGCAGCGGCCGCAGGAAGGTGAGCTGGAAGTTCCGGGACAGGGTGGTCAGCGCGCCGACACGCAGGCGCTTGTGGGCCGCGCTGCTTCTGCCCTTCAGGGTGTCGAAAAGTTCCTCGCCGGCGCCGAACACCGTGTTGGCGTAATCCAGGGCGATCTGGCCCGCTTCGGTCAGGACGAGCCGGCGCCCGGCCCGATCGAAAAGCGCCACGCCCAGCTGGTGTTCAAGCTTCTGCAACTGCACCGAAAGGGCGGACTGAGACACGTTGAGCCTGCGTGCGGCCCTGACCATGGCCCCTTCCTGCGCGACGACCCAGAAATAGCGAAGGTGGTTGTAGTTGAGGCTTGACATATCGCTTTTATAAAAGAGTCTGATCTAGACAATCAATTATGTGAAACAAAAGCGCCGCTATAGGTCTCCTGCCAAATCCATTGCGGGAGTTACCGATGGGGTTGGAGCCTTGGCTTGGCGCGACGGCGGCGATCGCCGTGACGGTGACGGGCGGATTGTGGGCTGTGCTGACGCGCCAGTCCGACAGCAAGACAGAACAGCGCTGCGCCGAATGGATCGCGGCGGTCAGCGCGATCATGGTGGTCGGCGCTGGCCTTAGCGCGTTGGCCTGGCCGGCTTCGCCTCGGACCGGGCTCTGGCTTCGTATTGACCTGGTGGCGACGGCGGTCGGGCTGCTCGTGACGATCGTCGGATGGGCCAGCCTCCGGTTCGCTCGCGTCCAGCTGCGCGGCGAGCCCGGTGCGCGTGCGTTTTCGGGATGGCTGCTGCTGGCCCTCGCAGGCGGTCTCTTGAGCGCGTTCTCCGACCACATCGTGCTGACCCTGCTGGGCTGGGTGCTGGCGAGCCTTAGCCTGCACGCGCCGATCCGTTTCCGCGCCACGCGCGCCGCCAGCCGCCTCGCCGCGCAGCGCAAGTTCTGGATCGACCGGATCGCCGAGGGCCTGTTGGCGACCGCGATCGTCATCCTGCTGGCCAAGGTCGGTGATGGGCGCTTCGGCGCGATCGGCAGCCAGGCCGCAAACCTCGGCCCGTGGACGCCTTGGGTGGCTGGGCTAGTCGCCGGGGCGGTGATCCTGCGCTCCGCGCAGCTTCCTTTCCAGGGCTGGCTTCTTGAGCTGCTGGAGGCCCCGACCCCGGTGTCGGCCATCCTGCACGCGGGCCTGATCAGCGCGGGCGGACTACTGCTGATGCGCCTATCTTCGGTGATGGGCGAAGCGCCGCTGGTCATGGCCGCGCTGGCGCTGGTCGGAGGCGCGAGCGCGCTCCTTGCTGGGCTGGTCCAGACCGCCCAGCCCGCAGCCAAGACCGCCCTGGTCTGGTCCACGATCGCCCAGATGGGCTTCATGCTGCTGGAGTGCGGACTTGGCCTTTATCCGCTAGCCCTGCTGCATATCCTCGCGCACGGCCTCTACAAGGCCAAGGCGTTCCTTTGGGCGTCCAACGCCGTCGACCTCGTATCCACCCAGCGCCGCCTTGGTCCTGTGGCCGCGCCGGGTCCCCGCGCGATCCTCGGGGCACTGGCGATCGCGATGGCGGCCTATGGCCTCGCCGACGCCTTGATGGGGGCCGCCGAGCGCCCGCTTCAGGCGCATGTCATGGGCATGATCCTGGTCTTGGGGGTAGGCTATCTTCTGGCGCAAGGCCTGGCCGACGCCGCGCCGGCGGGGCTAACGCTACGTCTGGTGAGCGTCAGCCTTGCGACCTTCGTCGCCTATTTCGCGCTGCAGACCCTGGCCTGGCGCCTGACCGTGGACGCCTTCGCGCGGCCGCCGGCTCCCGGGCCGCTGCAGATCGCCATTCTGGCCCTCTCGATCATCACCTTCGCGGCCCTCGTCGTCTTCCAGGCCGCCCTGCCGCGATGGCGAAACCACCCCTGGATTTCGAGGCTGCGCGTGCATTTCGCCAGCGGGCTCTATCTCGACCTGATCTTCAATCGCCTGGCGCGTCGCGCGCTGGCCAAGGAGGCTTGAACATGGACGGTTCATATCCCATCGTGGGGCTCGACCAGGCCGCCCTGACCTGGGCGCTGGACGCCATCCCCCCGGCGTTTCCGCTCGCCGCCAGCGTGGCGGTCAATCCCGTGCTGGGCTTCGCTTGCCAGGATTTGGCGCAAACGACGGCGATCCTGGACAAGACCGGGGGGGCCAGACTGACCGCACCCCGCACGTGGTATGGCCAGCGGATCGCGGACGGTGAAATCACCACGCACGACCTCGTCGTGGCTATCGCGGAGGGCGCGGGCGAGATCGCGCTCGGCGCGGTGGAGAGCCTGCGGGTCGCCGCGCGCGCGGATCGACCCGCTCCGCGGCCGCTGCCGCTGGTCACCGACTTGGCGCGCGCTCCCGGCGAACCCGACTGGAGCGCCTTTGTCGCCGACCGGATCGACGTCTGGGCGGCGGGCTATTTTGATCACGGCCAGGCGCTATGGGCTCCGGCGCACGCCGTGACGGCGTTCGCCGACTGGCGCGCTTTCGCCGGCCATGATCTAGCGACAGAGCTGGTGGGACTGAGGAGCTTCCGCGGCTTCATTGCCGATTTGCCCGGTGAGCCGGCGGCCTTGATCCGCACAGCTGTCGAAAAACTGGGCCTGAGCGTTGAGGCGCAACGGGCCTATTTCCTGCGCCTCCTCCACGCCATGAACGGGTGGAGCCAAGTCGCGTCCCATGCTCGCTGGACCGCGCGCCGGGACGGGCGCGGGGACGCCACGCTGGAAGGTCTGCTCGCGGTGCGCCTGGCCTGGGAGCTCTTCTTCCAGATGCGCGGCCACGGCGGAAAGCTTGTGGACTGGCCGATCGTTCACGAATCCTACAGCCGGGTCTTCGCGCCCGATCTTGAAGCGCAGACCGACGCCTTGTTGCATCAGGCCTATGAGCACGCCCAGCGCCGCCGGCTCGCGGGCGCGCTAGCCGCCCGCCCGGAGCCCCCGCCCGCCGTGCCCACGCGCCCGGCCCTGCAGGCGGTCTTCTGCATCGACGTACGTTCGGAGGTTCTGCGCCGCCACCTCGAAGCCCAGGACGCCGGCGTGGCGACGCTGGGGTTCGCCGGCTTCTTCGGCGTCGGCGTCGGCTATGCCTCGGCGTCGGATGGCGTCGTCGAGCATCGCCTGCCGGTTCTGCTACGGCCGCAGGTCCACGGCCGCGCCGCCGATCTAGGGTCGGAAGCCATGCAAACGTCGCGCTTGGACGCCCGCGCAGCACGCGCGGTCGAGCGCTTCAAGTCCGGGGCCGTCGCCGCCTTTGCCTATGTCGAGTCGCTGGGCTTCACCGCGCTCACCGGCCTGCTCGGCGGGAGCGCCGCGCGTCCAGCCTCGGCCGCTCCGGTGCTTGACGCCCAGGTGTCGCTGGAGACGCGCATCGACATCGCTTACGGCGCGCTCAAAGGGATGACGCTGGATCGCGACTTCGCGCCGATCGTGCTGCTGGTGGGGCACGGCGCGCATGTGCGCAACAATCCTCACGCTGCGGGCCTGCAATGTGGCGCATGCGGCGGCCACGCCGGGGACATCAACGCCCGGCTGCTGGCCAATCTCTTGAACGACGTTGCGATCCGCCAGGGTCTGGCGGAGCGGGGTCTGGTCATTCCGGACGACACGCGCTTCGTGGCCGCCCTGCATGACACCGCCAGCGACTCCGTCACCCTCCTTGACGCAGGCGCGGCGCCGGGACTGGACCAGGCCAAGGCCTGGCTGGAGGCCGCGTCGCGAGCCGCGCGGCAAGAGCGCGCGCGCCGCAGGCCTGGCGCCGCGGCCGTCGTCCAGTCGACCGATGCGGCGCGCCATTTCGCGGAGGTCCGGCCTGAATGGGGGCTAGCGGGCTGTCACGGCTTCATCGCCGCGCCGCGCGCACGCACGCGGGGCCTGGACCTCGACGGCGCGGTCTTCCTCCACGACTACGACGCGAAGCGCGACCCGGACTTCGCGCAGCTGGAGGCGATCCTCACCGCGCCGGTGGTGGTCGCCAGCTGGATCAATCTCGCCTATTTCGGCGCTCAGCTGGCCCCCGAGATCTACGGCGGCGGCGACAAGCTCCTGCACAATGTGGTCGGGGGCTTCGCCGTCGGCGAAGGGCGGCGTCTTGATCCGAGGCCGGGGATTCCGTGGCAATCGCTCCGGGCGGAAAAGGACATCCACCAGCCGCGCCGACTGGTCGTTGTCGCCGACGCGCCCCGGCAGGCGCTGACCACCATCCTCGACCGCCACCCCGACCTGAAGGCCTGGTTCTCCAACGGCTGGATCAGTCTGGCGGCTTTGGACGAGGAAGGCGGACTGACCTACTGGTGGGGCGCCGCCAACGGGTGGGTGATCCGGCCTCAACCCGAGATGGGAGCAGCCTTCCGAGGTCGGCGACCTTCGATCTCGTCCATAGGCGAGGCCAATAGGGTCTAGGTTCTGGCGGCGCTAACAGGAGCCATTTGGCGGGTTTCTGGATCGACGACCGGGCGCCTTGACCGTCGGTCCTGGCGCTCACTCATGTAAGACGCGGTCAGGCGAGCGCCGAGAGCACGCCCTGAATCAGATCGCGCCTTTCTTCGTCGGTGTGTGTCGCGACACTGACAATGAGCTTGTCTTCTCGCTGCGAAATCCGATCCGCCCATTTGGCCAATCTCTTTTTGGCGGAGGACATCAAGGCCTCGGGCATGGCGAGCGAGAGCCCTTTAGGACCCGCCCGCAGCTGGCGAACGCCCGTCGCCTTGGCGAGATGCAGCAAGCGCGCCTGGTCGATAAGGTCCGTCAGCGGCACAGGAAGGTTTCCGAAGCGGTCTTCCAGCTCCTCCTCGAAGGCGTCGATGTTTGCGAGATCTTCGAGCCTGGCCAGCCGGGCATATAGATTGATCCGGGTGACAGCGTCGGGGACGTAGTCGGCCGGGATCGCGCCGGGACGCCCCAAGCTTATGTCGGGCATCCAGTCGGCGATCTCGGCCTCGCCGCGCGCGACCTGCACGGCACGCGTCAGCAGGCGCTGGTAGAGGCCCGCGCCGATCATCCGCACGTGCCCGGCCTGGTCCTCGCCCACCAGGTCGCCGCCGCCGCGCAAGTCGAGATCGCGAGCGCTGATCGCCAAGCCCGAGCCAAGTCGATCGAAGGCCTCCAGGGTTGACAGGCGCGCGCGCGTGGCTTCGGACAGATCGTCCTGCGGGTCGGACAGCAGATAGGCCACGCCCTGGATGCGTCCCCGACCAACCCGGCCCCGCAATTGGTGCAGCTGTGAGAGCCCAAAGCGGTCGGGCCGCCAGACGATCATGGTGTTGGCGCGCGGCACGTCGAGCCCGCTCTCGATGATGTTGGTGGCCAAGAGCACGTCGCCTTCGCCATCGGCGAACCCGACCATCACCGCATCGGCCGCATCGGCGGCCAGCCCCCCATGCGCTACGCGGATGTGTAGGTCCGGGACGAGGCTGGCCAGCTGTTCGGCGATCGGTGTGATGTCCTCGATGCGCGGCACGACCAGGAAGCTCTGGCCACCGCGACGCTTTTCCCGACGTAGAGCCATGCGCAGGCTGGCCGCGTCGAAGGGGGCCAGGAAGGTTCGGATCGGCCGGCGGCGGGCCGGGGGGCTGGCGATCACCGAGACATCCTGCACGCCGACCATGGCCGCTTGCAGCGTGCGCGGGATGGGCGTGGCTGTCAGGGTGAGCCTGTGGCCATCCTCAGCCAGGTCGCGCAGCTGGGTCTTCATCGCCGCGCCGAACTTCTGTTCCTCGTCGATGATCATCAGGCCAAGATTGTCGAAGGCGATGTCCTTGCCACCCAAGGCCTGGGTGCCGATGACGATATGGATCTCGCCGCTTTCCAGGCCTTGCTTGACGGCCCGGGCCTCGGCGGACGTGACGAGTCGCGACAGGTGCGAAACGCCGATTCCCGTGCCGGCGAACCGGCGCTTGAAGGTCTCCACGTGCTGGCGGGCCAGCACCGTGGTTGGGGCGGCCACGGCGACCTGGCGGCCGCTCAGCGCCACGGCCGCGGCCGCGCGCAACGCCACCTCGGTCTTGCCGAAGCCGACATCGCCGCACACCAGCCGGTCCATCGGGCGACCCGAGGCAAGATCGGTCAGCACAGCCTCAATGGCCGCCGATTGGTCGGGGGTCTCGGGATAGGCGAAGCGGGCGGCGAACCTGGCGTAGGCCGTCTTGGGCGGGACGATCGGCGCGCATTGGCGCTCCTGACGGGCCTTGGCCAGGGCCACCAGCTGTTCGGCGGCGGCATCGAGATGGCGATGGACCTCGGCCCGACGCTTGGCCCAGCCGTCTCCCTTCAGGCGGTCGAGGGTCACTGCGCTCTCCTCGGCCCCATAGCGCCAGATCCGGCCGATCTCCTCGACCGGCGCCTGCAGGATGTCGCCGCCGTGATATTCCAGCTGAAGCGTATCTCGGCCGACTCCGTCGATCTCGATGCGGGCCAGCTCGCGCAGGACGCCGACTCCGTGGTCCTCGTGCAGAACGACGTCTCCCGGCCGCAGGTCTGGTTCGGCCAGCAGGTCCTGGACGCTGGTGGCCGCGCGAGCCGCCGTCCGGCCGCCGGCCACGTCGCTGGCGGCGATGACCACCAGATCGCTGGCGGGCTCGACAAAGCCCGTGTCGAGGTCCAGCTCAAGGCTGACCACGGCGCCGCGTTCTGCCGAAAGCGCCGCCGACCAGTCGGCGACCGGCTCGGGCTTGAGATCCAGGCCCCGCGCCAGGGCCCGCGCCAGGGGGCGAAGCTCCTGGCGAAGTCCGGTCAGCACCACGCGGCGGTGGGCTTGGCGATGACTGTCGACCAGATCGCAGAACGCCCGCCCAGGATTGCGCTGCAGGGCCAGATTGGTGACAGGCTCGAACCCGCGAAGGTCCAGGCGCGCGTTCGACCACGCTGACATGGCGCTCTTCAAGTCTGCGCCAAGCACGTTGAGCATTTCGGGCGAGGGCGGCTCCACACCGCCGCCCAGGCTCCTTCGCGCTTCGAAGGCGTCCAGCACATGCTCTTCGACCTCGGTCAGCCGCGCCAGCGCCTTGGCGTCGGTCGACAGGCGCGCCTTCGGCAGTAGATCGAACAGCGATACCAGCGCGCCATAGTGCTCGCCCATGGCATGCTCGGCGCCAGGCGGGCGTTCGGACGACGCGCCGTCCGTGCCTGGCGTGAGGATCAGTTCGCTGGCCGGACCCAGATGCAGGATCTCGATCTCGCCTTCGGACCGTTGAGTCAGGGGATCGTAGGTCCGCATCTCGGCGATGCGATCCTGGTCGATCACGATGCGCACGGGACGGGCCGCGTCTGCCGGAAAAACATCGATGACCTCACCCAGGAACGCGATCTCGCCAGGCTCGTCTATCCGATCGTCGGCGACGTAACCGACAGCCGAGGCGAAGGCAGCCAGGGCCTCGCGATCGACAGTCTGGCCGCGCTCAAGGTCCTGGAAGGCGGCCGCGAGTGTCTCTTGCGGCGGCAGCTTCTGTACCAGCGCCTCGGGCGAGGTGATCAGGACGCGCGGTCCGCAGCTCCCGGCCAGTTGCTGCAGCACGCGCATGCGCCGGCCCATGACGTCGCGCGAGGGCGAGGCGCGATCATAGGGCAGGCAGTCCCAGGGGGGCAGGACCAGGACCTTGAGCGCGGGCGCGAAGCCAGCGAGCGCCCGGCCGATCTCCTCGGCGCGACGCTCGCTCGACGCCAGGTGGACGAGTGGCGCGCCGCGCCCGGCGCCGACCTTGCGCGCCAAGGCCAGGGCCGCGGCCGAGGCCGGCGCCTGGACGCTGGCCGGCTTGTCGTCGCGGTGGGGCCGCGCCCCCGGTGCCAGGGTCTCGCCGACGGTCGGGGGCGGGATGACGGCCTCGGACATGCGCAACTCTTCGGAGGTCAGACGCTCGCTCAACCGCGAGCAGGGCCAAAACACCCGATGGCCAGGGAAGTTGCAGACCGGCTTGGGCGACCTGGGCCTCTGGGTGATGCGAGCGCTTTCGGCGATCTTTTGAGAAGCGCAGCGTGGTTCGCGGAACGTTGAAGGCCAGGGCGCCGTTCAGCTTGCCCGACCGCAGCGCTTGGCCGCTGCTGGTTGCATGAGGACGGGGTCGTGGGGCGCAGCAGGGCCGTTGTGGCAGGACTGAAATTGCCGAGTTGGGTGATGCGGCCCGATCTGGCGCGACTGCTCGAGTGGGCCTCGCGCCTGGGTTACGCGGCGCGGGGCGTGGTCTATCTCGGCCTCGGCGCGATCGTGCTGTTGGCCGCCGCGGATCTGACGCCGAGGGCGCGCGGAGCCAAGGCCATGCTGGCGGCCTGGGCCGACTGGCCCCTCGGGCTGGTCCTGGTGGCGCTCGTCGCGGTCGGCCTTCTGGGTTTCGCGCTATGGCGGGCGTTGCAGGCGGTGTTTGACGCCGACCGCCATGGGAGCTCGCCCAAGGCCATCGCCGTGCGGATCGGCCAGGCGATCAGCGGGCTGATCTATGGTGGTCTCGGCCTGTGGGCGCTGGAACTGCTCGACGAGGTCGAGGACGTCGGTGAGGCGGACGAGGAGCAGGCCGCGCACGGCGCAGCGGCCACAGTCCTGGCCCTGCCCCACGGGGAGATCCTTCTGCTGCTCGCCGGGGCGGCGCTGGTCGGCGTGGCGCTCGGAAACATCATTCAGGGCCTCAAACAGGATTTCGCCAAGCGGCTGTCTTGCGATGAAACGGTCTGTCGCTGGGTCGTGCCCATGGCCAAGATCGGCTACGGCGCGCGAGGCTTGGCGACCTTGCCGGCGGGCGTCTTCCTGATCGAGGCGGGACTGGACGCGCGCAGCGGCGACGCCCACAGTTGGGGTGGAGCGCTGCAGGCGGTGGAGAGCCAACCATTCGGGTCGTGGGTGCTGGCCCTGCTGGCCCTGGGTCTCGTCGCCTTCGGCCTATTCGGCTTCGTCGAAGCGGCCTTCCGACGCATCCGTCCCGACGAGGCGCTGTCCTGATGGCCAAGGATGACCGTAACGACCGCGCCAAGAGCGCCGCGCGCGAGGCGCTGGCCGCGCGGCCTGCCATGCGTGCGCCCGTATTGTTGCGGACGCGGAACCTCAAGATGGCGCGCTCGGCCCACGCCTATGTGCGGGGCAGCACCGTCAAGTTCTACGAGTGGCTGGAGGGCCGGCGAACGAGTCTGCCTAGCGGTCCCCCGGTCTGGATCTGCGGCGATTGCCACCTGGGCAATCTTGGGCCTTTGGCCAGCGCCGAAGGCCAGGTCGACATTCAGATCCGCGATCTTGACCAGACCGTGGTCGGCAACCCGGCCCATGACCTGATCCGCCTGGGCCTGTCGTTGGCCTCCGCCGCGCGCGGCTCGGACCTGCCCGGCGTTATCACCGCCCAGATGCTGGAGGCGATGATCGAGGGCTACGAGGACGCGCTCGCTGGCGATTTTAACATCGAGCCGCCGCATCCGCCGATGATCGGCGCGGTCGTGCGCGAGGCCGAGCGGCGGACCTGGAAACATCTGGCCGGCGAGCGGCTGCGCGGCGTGCGGCCCGAGATTCCGATCGGCCGACGCTTCTGGCCGATCACCCGCACGGAGCGCCACGAGATCGAGGCGATATGCCAGAGCGAGACGGTGCGCGATCTCGTCACGAGCCTCAAGTCGCGGGGACGCAAGGACGACATCCGCGTCCTGGATGCGGCCTATTGGGTCAAGGGTTGCAGCTCGCTGGGTCGACTGCGGTTCGCCGTCTTGCTGGAGGTGGACGGCGGGGAGGGCGCGCCCGATATCTGCTTCCTAGACCTTAAGGAGGCGATCAAGGCCGCAGCGCCGCGCGAGCCCAAGGCCGCTATGCCGCGCGACAACGCCGAGCGAGTCGTGGCCGGAGCGCTGGCCCTGTCGCCTAATCTTGGCCAGCGCATGGCCGCCGGACGGCTCCTCGACAAGGCCGTCTTCGTGCGCGAGTTGATGCCGCAGGACATGAAACTGGAAATCGTCGGGCTGTCGCCCACCGAGGCGATGCACGCGGCCAAGGCTCTGGCCCGGGTCGTGGGTCACGCCCATGGCCGCCAGATGGACGGGGCCACGCGCAAGGCCTGGATTGCGGACCTAGCCCGCAATCGAACCGGGACGCTTGATGCGCCCTCGTGGCTATGGTCGAGCGTTGTGGATCTGACAGCGGTGCACGAGGCGGCCTATCTCGAGCACTGCCGCCGCTATGCTTTGGCCCTCGTGCAGGACCCGCCGCGCAACACGCAGGCTTAGGCGCCTGACTCCTGCCGTGTCGATCGAACCGCCCCAGTCGCTCCGCGAGCAGGCCCGTCCTGGCGCAACGCCGCCATCGCTTTTCAAGGTCGCCTTGCTGGGCGTGCCCGAAGCCTTGAGCGACGCGCTGCGTCGAGCGGGCGTTTGCCCGCCCGGCGCGCCCAGCGTCAGGCTGCCGCGATCGCCTTCTCGACGTCGTGCAATGCGTGGCCCGTCAGGTCCTTGGCGATTTCGCCCACGAGGATCGCGCTGAGTTTGGCGTGGTACTGAGGTCGGATAGCGCCCAGGGCTCGCGGCGCGGCGATGATCAACAGGGCGGTGATCTTTCCATCCAGGACCTGTTTGTTGAGCAGGCTGATGACGCCCGCCGAGAAGCCGTCCTCATCATCCTGCCCACCGTCGGGATTGGCGGAACTGCCGTGGCGACCCGGCGTCGCGCCTTGGTGGTCGGCATCGACGGCCGCGTGATCGACGGCCGTGAGCTTCAGCTCGGCTTCATCGCCAGCGTTGCGAAAGAGATTGAACTTTTCGCCATCAGCGACGGCGACGGTGGCGCCCTTGGGAAGTTGCATGCGTGTCTCCAGATGTGACCGCGGGGTTGCGGCGCCTAAGCAGGGACATCCCGCACTCAGAGGAATTGGCTCGGCGGCGGGGCCGATAGAGCGCACGACCGAAGCGGCCGACCGAGTAGGACCCACTTGTATGGGGGACATACGTAATGCGTGGCCGGGATCGGAGTTGCGCGGGGCAGGTAGGAAAGGGACCCATGCCCTTGCTGGCGTTTCGGGCCCTGACGGCGAGGGGGCGCCGGGATCAGCAGCGGAGGGCGTCCAGGCCGATGTGACGGGGGTGTTCCTGGCACGACCTGAGAGGCCGCTCCTGGCGCAACCTCGAAAGTTCCTCCGCGCCAGCGGCATGTAAGGGGGAAATCGACTTCTGGTCGCTAAGATGTCTTCGCTGCGGCGAGGCTTGGAGGTTCTGGCGCCCCGGTTCGTTGGACCCTGTGGCGCCATGTCGCAACCCCATGAGGCGATCGACCATTAGCCTGTAAAGCCTCATGCACTCAAGGTGTTGCTATGACTTCGCGCCCCGAGAGGCCCTATTCACAGCAGGCGTTCGAGACGTACTACGCTCGAACCTACTCTGGTCACGTTTCCATGCGGATCGGCAGCATCGCGTTGGTGGCGATGGTGCTGCTCTTCTTGAAGGCGATGTCGGTGTGGATCGCGCTGGGCTGGGTCGCCGCCTATGTGTCGTCCGAGGTGGCGACCATGGCTTGGTGGCGGCGGGTGGCGCCCCGCTTGGCGACAGCGACGCAGGAAGAGTTCCGGATCTTTCAGAACCAGCTGATCGCCATAACCACCCTGCTGACGTCGACCTCCGCGGCGCCCCTTCTTCTGGCTCATCCGACCACCAGCACGGCGGTCGTGACCCTTGTGCTCGTCAGCGCAGGGATTCTGATGACCTGCGCGGCTCAGCACACGCTGACGCGCAGCATGATCCTGTGGACCGCGCCGGCCCCAGCCATCGCGCTTCTCTACAGCGCCACCCGAATGCAGTCGGGCGTGGAGGTTTGGATCCTTGCGGCGCTGGCTGCTTGTTTTGCGGTCAACGCTCGTGACTTGCAGCTCGCCAACGCCGAGTCCTATGACGACGTGATCCAGGACCAACTCAACGCCGAAGCGGCCAACCAGGCCAAAAGCGCCTTCCTGGCCACGGTCTCTCACGAGATCCGCACGCCGCTCAACGGCATCCTGGGCATGGCCCAGGCTATGGCGCGCGAGCCGATGAGCCGTCACCAACAGGAGCGCCTTGGGGTGCTGCAACAGTCGGGCGCGACCCTGCTGACGTTGCTCAATGACATGCTGGACATGGCCAAGATTGAGGCCGGCAAGATCGAGCTCGAGGTCCTCGACTTCGACCCCGAGGCGCTCGGCCGCGACGCGTGCGATGCATTCGGCGTCATCGCGGCGGAAAAGGGTCTTGTCCTGGCGTTCGTGGCGCGGGGGACGCATAGCCTCTACCGGGGCGACCCCACGCGCGTGAGACAGATTCTCTACAATCTTATTGGCAACGCCGTGAAATTCACGGATCGGGGGCGCATCGATGTGCTGCTGGCTTATGAGGCGGCGGGGTTTGCCTTCACGATTGAAGACACCGGAGTAGGCTTCTCCGAGGCCTCCCGGGCCAGCCTCTTCGAGAAGTTCAGCCAGGGAGACGCCACCACGACCCGGCGGTTTGGCGGCACGGGCCTTGGCCTGCCGATCTCGCGCGACCTAGCCCGATTGATGCGCGGCGACATCACGGTCGAAAGCCGTCTGGGAGCCGGATCCACTTTTCGCGTCGCCTTGCCCTTGGCGCGCGCCGGCTCGCCGGTTCTTGCGTCATCGGCGACGCCAGGGGCCGCACGCTCGGTTACCGTCGCGGAGGAACGCCTCGCCATCCTGGTCGCCGAGGACAATCCCACTAACCAACTGGTGCTTCGCAGCCTGCTCGGCGGCGCGGGAATCGACCTTGAGGTCGTCGAGGACGGTCGCCTGGCGCTGGAAGCCTGGCGCCAGCGCACCTTCGATCTGATCCTGATGGACATCAATATGCCGGTCATGGATGGGGTCAGCGCCACGCGCGCCATCCGGACCGAAGAGCGCGACAGCGCGCGCGTCCGAACGCCGATCATCGCTCTGACCGCAAACGCCATGGACCACCAGAGGCACGACTATCTTGCCGCGGGCCTGGATGCCCATGTCAGCAAGCCGATCGACGTCGCTGTCCTCTTCGCCGCCATCGCTGAGACCCTGGCTACCGTACCGAAAGACCACGCGCTCGCCGGCTGATCTGACCTCTGCCGGGCAACCGGAAGGCGCGCTGTTCCTCGATCAGCTAAGGGCTTCGAGCTCGGTCCGGCCGATAGGCTTGGTTACGTCCTTCCGCTCATCGATGTGCAGATCGATCAGATGACCGAAGGTGGTTTTGTCGGCAATCCTCGTGGTTTTGGGCGCCTTGCCCTGGTCGATGGTCCGCTCGGCTTCGGTGGCCCATCGACGCGCGTCCTCGCGGTACGCGAAGGTCTCGCCTATATAGCGACCCTTCCGGCGAACCTGGGCTCTCCAGGAGCCCGATGGGAGTCTCGTGAACGTGGCCAATTTCGTGTGCTCTGTGTGTGCGCTCAGGAAGGAAACCACGGGAACAAACGGCGAAAACGTGCGCAATTTTAGGAACGTTTCGGCATGACCGAACTCGTTGAAACTACGAAAAAGATGCAGCAATTTCGACCGCATAGGTTTTCTGTCGCGCCGATGATGGACTGGATAGATAGTCGTGTATTTTCAGTGACTTATACGGACTCCGGTGCAAATTCCGTGCACTCACGTTCGTGTTTTCTTTCGTTTTCGTTCGTGCTTTCGCGTCCTCTGTGACCCCAATCGATGCGGTGAAATCCGAAGGGCTTTCCGAATTTGCGAGGTCGCCGCCGCAGACGCTACGAGGAGGCTGGCGAAGGGGGCGGCGTGACGAAATCGATTTTGGTCTATGCGTTCGCAGCCCTGGCGGAGATCGGAGGCTGCTTCAGTTTCTGGATGTGGCTGCGAGAGGGCAAACCTCTGTGGTGGCTCGCGCCCGGCATGGTCTCCTTGGCCCTGTTCGCCTGGCTCCTGACGCTGGTAGATGCTGACAACGCCGGGCGCGCCTACGCCGCATATGGCGGGATTTACATCGGTGCATCGTTGGCGTGGCTTTGGGCCGTCGAAGGCGTGAAGCCCGACCGTTGGGACACACTAGGCGCCGTCGTCTGTCTTGTCGGCGCCGGCATCATTTTGCTCGGACCGCGCGCGCTTCGTTGAGGAAGTCAGAGGCAGGCTGATGTCGCCCCGTTTGACAGTCGCAGGAGCCGCACCTAGAAGCGCCGCTGGCGATGGATTTCCGCCTGGCGTCATGCCGAACCGCTCCTCAGGAAGGAGCCGATGATTCCTACTTTGGCGCGGCTTGCCGCGAGAAAGAGGAGTCGTGTCAAAGCCGCCCCGTTTTACCTTGGCCGATGTCCGGCCGTTCGTTCAGGCGCGCCTGTCTCACCTGAAGGCTGCGGCTCTGTGGGCGGCGATCCTTGCGCCCACCTCGGCAGCGATCGGCTCGCTCTGCGCCCTGTTCCTCTGGAGCCTTGATCTGGCCACCCGTGCGCGGTTCGCGCACCCCTGGCTGCTGTTCGGCCTGCCGGTGGCCGGCTTTCTGGTGGGGTTGGTTTACCACTGGAAAGGCCGCTCAGCCGAAGCGGGCAACAACCTGATCGTCGACCAGATCCACGAACCAGGCGGCGGCGTGCCCTTGCGCATGGCGCCCTTGATTCTGGTCTCCACCGTCGTCACCCACCTGTTCGGCGGTTCGGCCGGACGCGAAGGCACGGCGGTCCAATTGGGCGGCAGCCTGGCCAGCGCTTTCGCCAAGCTGTTCCGCCTGGAGGCGGCCAGGCTGCGCATCCTGTTGATGGCAGGCATCGCCGCCGGCTTCGGCGCGGTGTTCGGAACGCCGGTGGCGGGCGCGGTCTTTGCGCTTGAGGTGCTCACTGTTGGACGGGTCAACTACGAGGCCTTGATCCCTTGCCTCATCGCCGCCCTTATCGGCGATTGGACGTGTCATGCCTGGGGCATCGAGCACACCCTGTATGCGGTTCACTTCCAGGCGCCTGGCGGCAAGTACGGCCTCGACCCCGTCCTGCTGGCCAAGGTCGCGGTCGCTGGCGTGGCGTTCGGGCTGGTCAGCCTGCTGTTCTCCGAGGCGCAACATCGCCTGAGCGCCACCCTGAAGCGCCTTGTGCCCTACGGCCCGCTGCGCCCCTTCTTGGGCGGCCTGGCGATCGTCGGCATGGTTTACCTCTTCCAGACCCGGGGCTACCTGGGTCTCGGCGTCTGGTCTCCCAACCCGGCCGACCCGACAATCCTTGGCTTCTTCGCCGCCGACCGGATCGACAGCTGGAGCTGGCTGTTGAAGATTCTCTTCACGGTCGTGACGCTCAGCGCCGGCTTCAAGGGCGGCGAGGTGACGCCGTTGTTCTTCATCGGCGCGGCGCTGGGTAATGCGCTCTCGGCCCCGCTCGGCGGCCCGACCGATCTGTTCGCCGCCCTGGGCTTCGTGGCGGTCTTCGCAGGCGCGGCCAATACGCCGCTGGCCTGCACCCTCATGGGGATCGAGCTCTTCGGCGGTGAGCACACGGCCTACATCGCTGTCGCCTGCTTCACCGCTTACCTCTGCAGCGGACATTCGGGGATTTACCTCTCCCAAAGGCTGGGCGTCCCCAAGACCTCCGCCGCCCAACCGCCGGCGGATCTCGCCTTGCGACAGATCCGTGAACTCCGAGCATCCACCAGGCAGCCGCGTCCTGTCAGTCAGCCCGACAAAAAGAAAGCCCGCCCATGACCTCCTCACACACCATGAGCGCCGACGAGGTCGGCATGGTCCGCATCTACATGAAACCTGGCGAGCGGGGCCGCGGAAGTGGCGTGAAATCGCTCTTCGCTGGACGGCCACAGCTCTACCGCCAGATCGTGCAGGCCGCGAAAGCCGCGGGCCTTCTGAATGCCGTGGCTCACCATGGGCACTACGGATACAGCAACCACGGCCGCATCCAGGACGAGGGCGTCGAGATCGCCAATCCAGAACTGACGATGTGCGTGGAGCTGATCGGGGAGCGCGGTCAGCTGGAGATGTTTTGCAAAGCGCAAGGCGCGATGCTCACCAACAAGGTCATCATCTATAAGCATCTGGAGCGATGGCGGCTGGAGGCCAGCGCGGTGGAAGCCTGTGAGATCATTCCCGGCCAGGAGCCTGTCGGATGATGCGCAGCCTTCTCGCCAACTGGACCTTCTGGGCGGTCCTCTCCGCTAGCTTCGCAGCGCTGACCGCGATCTTCGGCAAGGTCGGCGTGGAAGGGGTCAACTCCGACTATGCGACCCTGATCCGGACAGTCGTCATCCTCGTCGTCCTCGTCGCGATCGTGACCGCTACAGGCGCCTTCCAGCCGATCAACACGATCACGGGGAAAACCTACGCCTTCCTGGTGTTGTCCGGCCTCGCCACGGGCGCCTCATGGCTTTGCTACTATCGGGCGCTGAAGCTTGGCCCAGCATCGATGGTCGCGCCGATCGACAAGCTGAGCGTGGTGCTGGTCGCCCTGTTTGCAGTCGCCTTCCTGGGCGAGCGGCTGTCGGGCCGCAACTGGCTGGGGATCGCCATGATCGGCGGCGGCGCGATCCTCGTCGCGTTGAAAGCATGAAGCCGCCGCCATCCACAAGCCATCGGAGCGAGCCGTGAGCCTGTTCAGTCATCCGCATCGCCGCCTCATCCTGATGCGCCACGGGCAGAGCGCCTACAACGCCGCCAACCGCTTCACGGGGCTCCATGATCCGCCGCTGACCGACGCTGGCGTCGCAGAGGCGGAAGCGGCGGCTGAGGTCTTGCGCCAATCGAATGTGAAGGTGGACGATATCTTCAGTTCAAGCCTGCAGCGCGCCATCCGATCCGCGGATGTTGTGCGCGATAAGCTTCACCTGCACGGCGTCCAAGCTTTCAGCGATCCCGCGCTGAACGAGCGCGATTATGGGCAGCTCTCAGGTCTTGATAAGGACCAGGCGCGAGAACGGTGGGGCGAGGCGAAGGTCGCGCGATGGCGGCGCGCCTATGCTGAACAGCCCCCTGGCGGCGAAAGCCTCCGTGACACGACGGCCAGGGTGCTTCCGTTCTATCTACGGTCGATCCTGCCGCGGCTGATGCAGTCGCGCACGGTGCTGGTCGTGGCGCATGGCAACAGCCTGCGCGCCTTGATGATGGTGCTCGATGGGCTGTCGCCACAGGCCGTGGAGAATCTGGAAGCGCCTACCGGGGACCTGTTCGTCTACGAACTTGCCCCGGACACGCTTGTCGCTCGCAAGATGATCCATCCGAAGGCGGGCGACTGGATCGCGCGCGTCGTCGCACCTCCGGCTAATGAAAGCAGAGGCGACTTCTACCGGCGGGCGTTGCAGGAGGAAGAAGATGCGGAAGAGGGCCGGCCCGTGCTCTGACCCTCGGGTGGGCTTCAGTCGGACGCGCTCAGACCTCGACCGATGCGCCTGGGTCAGACATCCGCAAAAGCCGGATTCCGACACCTTTCAGGAACGGCTCGTACGTGTCGTAGCGTTGCTCGACAAAGTAATCCCGCGCGTAGCCGTCGTGCAGCGGAATGAGCGTCCGGGGACGCATCGCTTTGGCGAAGGCGAAGACGTCAAGTTCGGTCAGAAAGGGCGCCATGACCGGCATCGCAAGGATTTCGGTATCGGCGAAGCGGTGGAGACCCGGATCCAGCGAGTCGCCCACATTCAGCAGACCCTCGTTGACCTTGAATGCGGTGACGATCGGCGTCTCCTTGGCGAGGATCGGCGCATGCGGCGTCGGAATGGCCACCAGCCTGAAGGGGCCGAAGGTTTGCTGACCATGTTCGAATATCGTCGGCGAAAATCCCTTCTCGCGTAGCGCCTTGGCCGCCTCGCCATTGGCCAGGATGGTCGGGGGCCGTTGACCGAGGATGATCCGCAAGGCGTCGAAGTCGATGTGGTCGGGATGGTCGTGCGTCAGGGCGACAAGGCTCGGACCGGCGAGTTGGTGGGGATCCACGCGACCATCGACGAACGAGAACTTGCCGGGATCGAACAGCAAGCTCTCGCCACCAACCGTGATCCGCAAGCAGGAGTGGACGAACTTTTCAATACGCATGCCGGCCTCCGCACAGGACAACGCCCTTGCCGAGGCCGAGTGCCGAAGGGCGGCTCACCCGCTGGCGCCGCCGGCGTCGGACGACGCTGCCGTTGGGGCCTCGCCGCCTTTGGTCTGCGCGCTGACTTTCGTCAGGTACTGCACGATGGCCGGGACGTCCTTGTCGGCGATCGCGGCCTTGTAGGTGTCGCGCATCTTGACGACCGTGGCGGTCCATTGGGCTTCCGACAGCGCCGGCTGTGTGAGCGCCATGGCGGCGGAATGGCAGGCGGTACAGTTGGCGTTCATCAGGTCGGCGCCGGCGCCGTCAGGGTACGGCGGGTCGTCGTCCGGCAGGGCGATGCTGGACGAGGTCAGGGTGAAGCCGCCGCCGGATACCGACGGTGGCGGCGGCGCTTCGGGAGCGGGGGGCGGCGGTGGCGGCTTCAGGCTCTCCACAAAGGCGTAACGGCCGAGACCGAGCGCCAGGGCGAAGCCGCCAACCGCGCCGGCGATCTGCAACAGCGCCTTGCCGTAGGAGGTGGGCTTGGGGTTGCCGCTCATGCCGTCACCACGTGGGTTGTCTCGACGACGGCGCGCATGAAGCCGCCGGGGTTCCAGTTGGCGGCCAGAGGCTGCACGACGCCGTTGGCGCCAGTGCAGCGGGCCATAAGAGCGACGGGTCCACGGGCGGCCAGCGGCACGGCGCCGTCGAAGCGCCGGAAGCTGTACTTGCCCTCGTCGGGTCCGAGGCGCGTCGGCGCCCAGGTGCGGCCGCCATCGGCGGAGAGATCGACCCGAGCGACGCCGGTGTCGCCGCCCATTGCGATACCGCCGACGGGCAGTTGCGGCTGGTAGGCCACGCTGGCGCCATCGGCCAGGCTGGTGATCCAGGCGCGTGGGACCATGCGGTTGATCGGTTCGGTCGGGAAATCCTTGGCGCCGGGCGCAACATTGGCCAGCGGCGTGGTCGGTATCTTGTAGGCCTTGGCCATCCAGTAACTGTCGTCCGGCCCGGCCAGCACCTCGATATCGCTGAGCATCTTGACCCAGTAGGTGGAGAACCAACCCGGCACGATCAGGCGGATCGGGAAGCCGTTTAGCAGCGGGAGCTGCTCGCCGTTCATGGCAAAGGCGATCATCACCTCGCCGTCCCGGGCATGGTCGAGGCTGAGCGACTTCGAGAAGTCCGGCGCGCCATCGACCACCGGCTGGTCGAGGCCGTTGAACCGCACCGCGGTCGCCCCGGCCTTCACGCCGGCCAGATCGAGGATATGGCGCAGGCTGACCCCGAGCCACTTGGCGTTGCCCATGGCGCCGTGGCCCCATTGCGCGCCAGGGACCCGCGGGACGAACAAGCCCCGCGAGTTGCCCGAGCACTGGTTGACGGCGGCCATCTGGACCCGCGGCATGGCCAGGATGTCGGCGAGCGACAGGGACACCGGCTTGTTCACCGCGCCGTGGACGTTGAGCTTGAAGGTGGTGGCGTCGATCTCGGTCGGGATGTTGGCCCAGTGCCAACGGACGAAGAACTGATCGTTCGGGGTGAAGACGCCCTGGTCGAAGACGCTCATCGGCGTCTCCAGCAGCGGCGGCCGGGTGCGCTGCAGGATCATCCCGCGCTTGCCCGGGAAGGTGTCGGTCGTCGGGCGCGACGACGGGCCGCCCGGCAGGCGAAGGTCGACGGTGGCCTGCGCGAGGGCGCGGGGCGCGAGCGCGGAGGCCGCCACCAAGCCAGCCCCGGAGAGGAACCGGCGCCGCCCGATATCGAGGAGATGCGGGAACTTGGTCATAGATTTGTCCTTCGAACGGGGCGGATCAGGCAGCGGACTTGAGGCAGGGCGCGACGAAGAGTTCGCCACGCCAGGCGCCGCGCAGCGTGCGGGCGCCGACCACCAGCCACATGATGGCCAGCAGGATTACCAGGCCACCGCCGAACACCGCAAAGGCGCCGATGGGCAGAAGGGTGGCGAGCTTCAGGGTGGCGACGGCGTAGACGCCGAGCGGGAAGGTGTAGCCCCACCAGCCGAGGTTGAAGGGCAGGCCCTCGCGCAGGTAGCGGGCGGTGATCAGGGCCGCCATCGCCGCCCACCAGAAGCCGTAGCCCCAGAGCAGCAGGCCGCCGACGAGGCCGATGCCGTGCGCGGCGGCGGCATATTCGCCAAGGCCGTTGGCGGTGAAGACGGCGGGGGCCGCGCCGCCCAGCACCATCAGGCCGAGCGCGCCGGTTCCGATGGGCCCCAGCGCGAGCCAGCTGGAGGCCGCCATGCTGGCGTGCGGCAGCTTATGGACCGCCATGCGCAGCACCAGGATCACCAGGATGCTCATGGCCAGCGGCACCGAGCAGGCCCAGAGCGCGTAGCTCGCGACGATGACGGTGAGCTGGTGATGGGCGTCGGCGAGATGCGGGGCCAGGAGGCCGCCGCTGACCGCCGCCACCTCGGCGGCGACCACTGGCAGCAGCCAGACGGCGGTCATCTGGTCGATGCTGTGCGTCTGGCGGGTGAACATCATAAAGGGGATGGCGACGCCGCAGGCCAGCGCCATGGCCGCGTCCGCCCACCAGAGCACCTGGGCGATGTCGACCGCCGCCTGACCCCAGCGTCCGATGCCAAAGGCCAGGAAGCCGTTGATGATGGTGGCCAGCCCCATGGGGATGCAGCCGAAGAACATCGACACCACCGAGTGGCCGAAAATCTGCCGCGCGCCGTCGAAGTAGAAGATCCAGCGGGCGGCGTAGAGCAGGGTGAAGAGGCTGAAGAGCCCGATGTTGAAGACCCACAGGCCTTCGGCGACGGCGTGAAGGCCCGGGACCTTGGCCGGGAACTGCGCCAGGGCCAGCGCCAGGATGCCGGTGCCCATGGTGGCGGCGAACCAGTTGGGGGTGAACTGGCGCACCACCTCGCGTGGGCTCGCAAGGCTGGCGAGCGGCTTGAGGCCGAAGGCGACGGCGCGGGTGTGGGCGAGGTCAGTCATTGGGGGCGATCCAAGGCGAAGCTGGAAGGAAAAGGCGTGAAGGGACGGCGGCGTTGCGTCAGCCGGCGGTGAGCCGCCAGATCGTCCCGAAGACGACGCCGCCCAGAAGCAGGGTCAGGGGCAGGGCGATGATCTGAGCGAAGGCTTCGCGGCCCGAGATCCAGCCGGTGGCGATCAGGGCGCGGCCTTCGAGGAAGTCACCAAAGCTGCGGCCCCGGACGCCCCGTGGCACGCTGTCGGCCAGGAGGATGCCGCCGCCCAGGCCGCCGAAGAACATGACGCCCAGCACGGTGATGATGCCGAGAGTGAGCGCCGTTTCCGGGCCGCCGAAGAACAGCCAGAACACCAGCAGCAAAGCCGCATAGGCGCCGATCAGCGCCTTGACCGCTGTCGGATGCACGCCGCTGACGCCAAGGTCGGCGGCGTCGCGACGGAGTTCTTCGAAGCTGCGAGGTTCGGTGGCGCGAATGGCGGTAGCAGCCGCAGCGGCGGCGCGGCCGGCCCGACGGGCGGGGACGAAGTCGGTGGTGGGGGTGAAAGCGAGCACGGTATCCTCCATCTGGAGTGGAGGCCGAAATGGCGCGCTCCTTGTGAACACAATCGCGCCTAGCGTCGTTTCGCTCCAACGCGAGTTTCCGCACTGTTCGTTCGATGAAATCGAACATTTTCTATTTTGGGAGTGCGACCCTGGCCGAAGAGATCGATCCGCGACTGGAGGCTCTTGGTGCGTCCCGTTTCGCGGGGCTTGAGGCGTACCGCCTGAACCTCGGCCATCGTCCGTTCGCGGCGCCGCATTTCGACCCGAACAGCGCAGGTTCGGACGCGGAAGTACTCATTCTGCTCCAGAACCCCGGCCCCAGCGCGGCGGCTGTCCGTTTCGCTTCCCTGGACAATCCCACGGGCACCGCACGGAACCTGCGTCGGTTCCTGGAAGCCGCCAAGATCGACCGGAGCGCCGTGACCTTGTGGAACACCGTACCGTGGGTCCTGGCGCCACCAGGAAGTCGCAATCAGCCACCGTCGCGAGCAGACATCGTGGCGGGTCTTGCTCGACTTCCCGAGCTGATCGCGGCGTTCGACGATCTCAAGTCAGTCGTCTTGATGGGGCGCGTCGCGCAGATGGCGCGCGGTCCAATCGAGCGGATCAAGCCCAGGCTTAAGATCTTGGAGTGCCCGCATCCGAGCCCGACGTTCGTCAACACGAGTCCCGGCGTCGCCCCCGCCATCATCGCCGCGCTTTGCGCCGCGGGCTCAGCGTGACGCCTCGACGGTCTTCGCCATCGCCAGGAAGGCGTCGCCGGCCTTGCTGCGGTATCGCTGCTTGTGGCGCAGCAGGTAGAACTGCCGAACCGGCAGGGCCAGGTCGATCTCGACCAGGGCGCCCCGCGCGACGCCGAGGCGCGCGACCGTGCGGGACATGACGCCCGCGCCCGCGCCGGCTTCGACCGCTGATCGCACCGCTTCGTTGCCCGGAAGCACCATGGCGATGGTCAGGTCGTCGAGTTTGAGGCCGCGCCGCTCGAGTTCATGTTCGAAAGCCGCTCGCGTGCCGGAACCGGGCTCGCGCAGCACCCAGCGGCTGGTGCGAAGATCGAGGTCCGGCCCTGGCTTGGCCTTCGCCCACGGATGGTCGGGCGCGACGACCAGACTGAGCGCCTCGGCGTCGATCACGCTGCGGCTCAGACCCGGATCGTCGATTTCGCCTTCGACAAGGCCGAGCTCTGCCTCGCCCTCCGCGACAGCGCGCGCGACCTGTGCGGTATTGCCCATGGCGACCTCCAGTTCGATGCCTGGGTGCGCATCGTGGAAGCGGGCCAGCCTCGGCGGCAGCCAGTAGCTGGCGATGGTCTGGCTGGCCTGGATGGACAGGCGGCCCCGCTCCAGGCCGCTGAGGTCGGCGAGCGCAGCCTCGGCGGCCTCGGCCTGGCCCAGCACCTTGCGCGCCTCGGCCAGGAACACCTCGCCGGCGCGGTTGAGCACGATGCTGCGCCCAACCCTGTCGAAGAGGGCGACGCCATGGCGGCCCTCCAGGGTGGTGATGGCGCTGCTGACCGCCGACTGGGTGAGGTTCAACGCCTGAGCTGCGCGCGTGACGTGCTGGCGCTCGGCGACGG
The DNA here is from genome assembly GCF_002742625.1 of Caulobacter sp. FWC2. Classification (NCBI taxonomy): domain Bacteria; kingdom Pseudomonadati; phylum Pseudomonadota; class Alphaproteobacteria; order Caulobacterales; family Caulobacteraceae; genus Caulobacter; species Caulobacter sp. FWC2. The sequence goes on along the minus strand of NZ_PEBF01000001.1, from coordinate 3,205,435 downwards.
CGATGAAGATGCGGAGCTGCTCCAGGGTCATGCGCCCAACTTAGGCCTCTTCGACAAAGCGTCGAGACCATTCGGCTGGATCGAACGGTTCGGTCAGGCATTTGCGTTGGAGGCGCCGGTGTAGACAGCGCACGATCGTCGCGATCTCACACCCGGAGCCTCGGATGACCCGCATCGGATATCGACGCCTCGGCGTGGCCGCGTTGGCGACGACGCTCGTCGCGACCGCGTCATGGGCTGCGGCGCAGCCCAACGCCTTCGACACCGCGATGACCGAGGCGATGGAGCGGATGCACCACGCCATGATGCTGCCGCCGACGGGCGACGTGGACCGCGCCTTCGCCCGGATGATGATCCCGCATCACCAGGGCGCCATCGATATGGCTCGGCTTCAGCTGCAGTACGGCAAGGACCCGCGCCTGCGCCGGCTGGCCCAGGGCATCATCGTCGAACAGGCCCAGGAGGTCGCCGTGATGCAGCAGATTTTGGACGAGACCCCCGCCACTCATCCGCAAGGACACCCGCAATGACCCGCAGTCTAGCCCTCATCCTGTTGCTCGCCAGCGCCGCGCCGGCTTTCGCCGGGCAAGCGCCTGGACCTGCGAGTGCGCCCGACATCGCGGTGAGCAGCCGCGACCGCTTCTATACGTCGGACCAGTTCTCAAACACCGTCTCGGTGATCGACCCGGCCGCCAACAAGCTGCTCGGCGTCATCAAGCTGGGCGACCAGACGCCCATGAATTTGAGCCCGCTCTACAAGGGCCAGTTGCTGGTCCATGGCATGGGGTTCTCGCCGGACCACAAGACCCTGGCGGTGATCTCCATCGGCTCCAATTCAGTGACCTTCATCGACACGGCGACCAACGCGGTGAAGCACACCGCCTATGTCGGCCGCTCGCCGCACGAGGCCTTCTTCACCCCCGACGGCAAGGAAGTCTGGGTCGCGGTGCGCGGCGAGGACTATCTGCAGGTGCTCGACGGCGCGACCTACAGGGAGACCGGACGGATCAAGGTGCCCAACGGCCCGGGCATGACCATCTTCGCCCCCGATGGCCAGTATGCCTATGTGTGCTCGAGCTTCACCCCGGAGACTGTGGTGATCGACACCAAGACCAAGGCGATCGTCGGCCGGGTGAAACAGGAGAGCCCGTTCTGCCCGGACATCGCCGCCACGCCGGACGGCAAGCAGGTCTGGTTGACGCTAAAGGACATCGGCAAGGTGATGGTGTTCGACGCCAAGCCGCCGTTCGCGGTTCTCAAGACGCTCGACACCGGCCCGATCACCAACCACGTCAACATCGTGCGCAACGGCGCCGGCCAGTTTGCCTACGTCACCGTCGGCACGCAGAACGCGGTGAAAGTGTTCCGGACCGACAGCTTCGCCCAGGTGGCCGAGATCAAGGTCGGCGCGCTGCCGCATGGCCTCTGGCCGTCCGGTGACGGCTCGCGCGTCTATGTCGGCCTGGAGAACGGTGACGCGGTGGCGGCCATCGATACGGCGACCAATACCGTGATCGCCACCATCCCGATCGGCCAGGCGCCTCAGGGCGTGGCCTATGTCCCCAACGCCGTTCCCACTGGTCCAGGCACCGCTAACCTGCAGCCACTCGGGATGGCCGCTGAGTCCGACAGCCTCACTCTCGCCGGCGCTGCGGGCGGACCACCCACCCAGGTGACGTTGTTCGACCAGGGCCAGGTGCAGATCCTGCAGGCGGCAGCCGTGGGCCTCAAGCCGAAGGCGGCCTATGTGCTGGCGATCGCCGACAATCCCAAAGGTGAGGGAAAGCTACAGCCCCTGGCCGGCTTCATGACAAGCCCGTCGGGGTCGGCCGTGGTCAACGCGGTGGGACCATTGCGCAATGTGGTCAGCGCCGACACGCCCGCGCCGCGCCGCTATCTGGTGATCGCCGAAGGCAAGCCAGATGAACTCGGGATGGTGGTGCAAATCCAGCGCTAGCGGCCGGTCACTCGGCTAGCTCGAACGCGTCGCCCGGCTTGGCCAGACCCACGAACTCTATGCCGGCGTCACGGAAGAAGGGCTCGTAGGTGTCGTAGCGCTGCTCCACGAAGAAATCGCGGGCGTGGCCGTCGTGGAGGGGCAGGGCGAACTTGGGCCGCATGGCCTTGGCGAAGGCCATGACCTTCAGCTCCGTCAGGTAAGGGGCCATGACGGGCAGGGCGAGCGCCTCGACGCCGGCATGGGCGAGCAGCGCATCGTCGAAGGAGTCGCCGCAATTGAGCAGGCGGCCGTTGATCAGGAAGGCAGTCACCTGCGGCGTCTCCTTGGCCAGGATCGGTTCGTGAGGGACAGGGATGGCGCGCAACTCGAAGGCGCCGAACCGCCGGACACCCTCTTCTAACACCTCGACCGTGATGCCTTCGCCGGCCAACTTATCGCGAACCTCAGCATTTCCGACGACCTGGCGGCCACCGGCAAGGATGGTCTTCAGGGCCGCCGGGTCGAGGTGATCCGGATGTGCGTGGGTGATCACCACGACGTTGGCGCCCGCCAGCGTCTTGGGATCGACCCGGCCATCTATGAAACCAAACTTGCCCGGGTCGAAGAGCAGGGCGTCTGTGCCGACGGTCAGCCGCAGGCAGGAGTGGACGAACTTTTCGATGAGCATGGCGTGGTTCCTGGAGGCCGGGACTCAAGGCGCCCACGCCACTGCAGTTCCTCGGCTGATGTCCAGGCCGGATGTAGCTTCCCCGGTACGGCGGGCTCTACGTGATGGTCACCGGAACTTTGAGAAATGTCGTTCCCGATTTGGAAGGGGCAGGCAGGCCACCGGCTCGGATATTGACTTGCAAAGAAGGGAAGATGAGCGTGGGCGGCGCGAGGGTCTGGTCTCGGGCTTCCCGCATGGTGACAAAAGCCTCTTCGCTGACGCCGTCATGGACGTGGACATTCGCGGCGCGCTGCTCCGCCACCGTCGTCTCCCACTGGAACGATGACCGGCCGCTGGGCAGGTAGTCATGCCCCACGAACAGGCGAGTTTCGTCGGGCAGCGCCAGGATCTTGCGGATGGATCGATAGAGCGTCGGTGCGCTCCCGCCTGGAAAATCGGCCCTCGCCGTTCCATAGTCGGGCATGAACAGCGTGTCGCCGATGAAGGCCGCGTCGCCGATCAAGTAGGTGACGTCGGCAACAGTGTGGCCCGGGGTCTGCAAGACCCGGATGCTCAATTCGCCCAAGGGCAAGACATCGTTCTCTTTGACCAGGCAATCGAAGGCGCGCCCATCCAGAGCCACATCTTCGTCTTCGAACAGCGGCGCGAACACCGCCTGCACCTTGGTGATCTCAGCCCCGATGATGACCTTGGCCTTTGTCATTCGCCTCAGATGGTCGGCGGCCGACAGGTGGTCGGCGTGAGCATGGGTTTCGAGAACATAGGCCAGCGTCAGACCTTGGTCGGCGATGGCTCGAAGTAGCGTGTCCGCCGAGGTGGTGGACAGCTTGGCGGCCCGGGGTTCGAAGTCGAGCACCGGGTCGATGACCGCTGCAGTTCGGGTGCTAGGATCGGACACCAGGTAGGTGACGGTCGATGTCGCGTGATCGAAGGAGGCCTGGATCTGGGGATTCATGTCGGAAGCATCCTCTGCCGACCTAATAATATGCAATCTTGCTAAATTAGCAATATTGAATATATGGGGCCCATGTTCGATCTTGCGAACTTCGACATCACCCGGTTCGAGGCCAGCGCCGCAGAAGCCGCCAAGCTTCTTCGCGCGCTCGGCAACGAACGGCGGCTGATGATTTTGTGCCAACTGACGGATGGCGAACGTTCGGTGGGAGAGCTTTTGCCTCTCGTCGGTCTGTCGCAGTCCGCGCTGTCGCAACACCTCGCGGTGCTGCGGGAGGAAGGCGTCGTGGCCACGCGTCGCGAAAGCCAGACGATCTGGTACCGAATCTCAGACCCTGCCGCGATCAAGGTGGTGGCGACGCTCGCCGAGATCTTCTGTCCTCCAGACATGAAGACGCCCCATGACCCAACTCCTCGCCCTGAATCCAAGCCTCGTCGCTGAACGATTGAAGGCGGGGCGCGCCGTCCTTGTGGACATCCGCGAGCCTGACGAATTCGCCCGTCGACATGTGAAGGGCGCCCGGTCGCATCCCCTAGGCGATCTGAACGCGGCGCCGCCCGCGCTGAGTGACGGCATCGAGGTGGTGTTCACCTGCCGCTCTGGAATGCGCACCGGCGCCCATGATGATCGCCTTGCCGCGCTCGTCGAGGGTCAGGCCTATGTTCTGGAGGGCGGCGTCGATGGCTGGGCCGCCGCTGGCCTGCCTGTAGTCGAAGATCGCAAGGCGCCGCTGGAGATCATGCGCCAAGTCCAGATCTCCGCCGGGGTGCTTATCCTGTCTGGCGTCGGCCTCGGCTTTGCCGTCCACCCCGCCTTCTTCGGCGTCTCAGCGTTCGTCGGGGCAGGCCTGATGTTCGCCGGGGTCACTGGACATTGCGGCATGGCGAGCGTTCTGCAGATCATGCCTTGGAACCGGCCGGCGCGGGTCTAAACCAATGGATCCCGCCGTCTGGTCATACGTCGCGGCGGTCGCCGGCGGCGCTGGCATCGGACTGCTGCTGACGGTGTTCGGCGGTGGCGGCTCGGTCCTGGCCACCCCTCTGCTAGTCTACGTTGTTGGCGTCCGCGATCCCCATGTGGCGATCGGCACCGCGGCTGCAGCGGTTGCGGTCAACGCCGCAGCCGGCTTGGCCGTCCAGGCCCGTGCGGGCCGAGTGAAATGGCCGTGCGCCCTCGTCTTCGGCGGGGCGGGACTCGCTGGGTCGCTGGCGGGCGCGCATCTGGCCAAGCAGATGAACGGGGAGCGACTGCTGTTCTGGTTCGCCGGCGCCATGGCGATCGTCGCCATCTCGATGATGCTCCCCAAAAAGGTCGCGGGAAATCCGGACGCCCATCTGACGTCATCCCTCACGCTCAAGCTTGCGCCCGCAGGCCTCCTGACCGGGCTGGCGGCAGGTTTCTTCGGCATCGGTGGCGGCTTTCTCATCGTGCCGGGCCTAATGGCCGCGACGGGTATGACCCTGGCTAACGCGGCTGCGTCCTCCCTCGTCTCCGTCGTCCTGTTCGGAGCCGCCACCAGCGTAAGCTACGCTGCAGGCGGCTTCGTGAATGTCCCCGTTCTGGGCGCGCTGGTTGTGGGCGGCGTCGCTGGCGCAATCGCCGGCATGCCCTTGGCGAAGGCCCTGGCCGGCCACGCCGACGCTGCGCGGCGGGTGTTCGCGGTCATGGTGCTAGCCACTGCCGCCTACGTCGGCTGGCGCGCCTCGGGAGGCGCCTGAACGCACTTGAAAGCGCCTTGGAACGGGAGGTTGAAGCGTGGGGCTGCCGGCGCGACTGGAGACCGCAGGATAACCCAAAGCGATAACCCAGAGATTATGTCTTCGCGTCGCGCCGATAACCTATAGGTTCAAAATTAAGCTCGCTACGACCAAGATAGCTGGTTCCTGGGCAGCTTTCCGGTCGGGTCGTAGACCGTGACCTTGTGCGGCAGGACGGAACCCCAGCGCCATAGGATCAGGTTCTGGTCGTCGTCGGTCGCGCCGTTGGCGAAGCTGGGGACAAGCATGCCGGCGGAGCCGTTCGCCATCAGGCGTCGGACCACGCCCCAGGACGCGGGCTCGCGGCCGGCGATGAGAGCGTCGCCCCAGGCGCAGGCAAGGTCGCTCTGCGCCACGGCGTTGTCGGTGCGAAGCGTTTCGGTGCGCAGGTCGCAGATGTTCTCGCAGTCCACATCGTAGCTGCACAGGACATAGGGTGTCAGCCTGTGGGCGAAGCCGGCGGAGACCTCGCGAAAGGCCGTCTTGAAGCTCAGGGAGAGGTAAAGAGTCTCCAGGCCCGGCCAGTTGAAGCGTCGGCCCTTCAGCGCCGCGCCGGCGCCTGAAAGCGGCGTCCACGACCAGTTCGGGTCGTGCGCCCGGAAGGCCTCGCCTTTGAACCGCATAGAAGGCGCGCGTCTAAGCGTAGCCGCCGGTCGCCAGGTGGTCGACATAGTCGCGGACGGCTGTCGCCTCACCAGACTTCACTAAGGCTTCGGCGGTGCGGCCGCCGAAGGCCGGGATCGGCTCGGCGCGGTACCAAGCCATGGCCTGCGCGGCGCCGCCGGCCCAGCCCTGGACGAGGTTGATGATCTCCAGCATCTCGCGAACCCGGCTCTGCGCCTTGGGGCCGTCGCGGCGGCTCGATTTCTGGAAAACCTCCCGGCCAAGTCCGGCGGTGTCGGCGAGTTGGGCCTTGGACATGCTGAAGGCCTCAGCGACGTCATCGACCTTCACCGCGCCCCATTCGTCCATCAGGCTGGTGATGGTGAAGCGCCCGGTCGCGGCGTGACGGACAGTCTTACGGGCTCGGGCCGGGCCCTGGGGCGCCTTCGCCGCTTGAGTCATCTGCCGCTCCTTTGACCGATATTACGGTCAATATATAGGCGAACGCGATAACTTGCAAGCTGAGCCAGATCGCGATGGGCGGTTCTATCGGATCATCAGGCGATCGGTGTAAGCGCGATCTCCTTCTCTATCACCGCGGCAGCCTTCTCGGCCTTTTTGCGCCGGTTGAACACGCCTCGCATGTAGCGCTGGTCGCTGTCCGATAGGGTCTTTTCGGCTTCGACGAACTGCTCCGTTTCCTCCTCGAGGATGTGGTCGAGATACTCTGCCTTCAGCGCCGCGAAGTGGCGCAGCCATCCCGCGCCGGTGATGTCGCGCGCGGCGGCGTCAGCCATCAGCTTGTCCAGCTTGTCCAGCTTGTGGTGATCGCCGACGGCATGGCGCGCGAACTCGGTGGTCTCCGGGTTGCGCATTACGGTGGACCAAAGCGCCTGCTCCTCGGCCGCGGCATGGCCGTGAACGTCGCGGACGAATTCCTCGAAGAGTGTCTTTCGAGCGGGGTCCTTGGGGCCCGTCGCCTCGATCATCGCCAGAAGCGCCCGATGCTTGTCATGATCCTCGACCAGTCTTCCGAAGATCGCCGGATTGCCACGGAATTTCGTGGCCGGTGTCGAGCCGATCCGCGCCGGCACATCGGGCGAAACCGACTTGGCGTCAGCGACGGCGGCGGCTTTGGCTTCTGCTTGCTGGCGCCGGCTTGCGGGTCTGGTCATGGATTTTCCTTCGGGCTGGTCCGAGCAAGAGCGGTTCTGGGCGGTTCGACCCCGCTTGCCTTCGCAGACCAACGCTTACGCCGAAGCGAAGCTGCATCCAGCCGGGTTCATCCGAACGTCATCGCCAACATCCAGACCGCCATGGCGATCATCATCAGGTTCTCGGTCAGCGACAGGAAGCCCAGCGGCACGTTGCTGTCGCCGCCGACGCAGGCGCATTTCAGCTCGCGCTTGTCGATGTAGACCGCCTTGACCACTGAGACCGCGCCGATCCCGCCGATGAACAGCGCGACCGGGGCCGAAAGCCAGGTGAGGGCGCCGGCCGTCATCAGCGCGCCTGCGCCAAGCTCGGCGAAGGGATAGATCTTGCCGTAAGGGATCCAGCGCCGCGCCAGCAGGTCGTAGTTTAGGAACATGGTCGAGAAACTCTCCACGTTCTGCAGTTTCAGCATCGCCAAGGCCATCATCGACAGGCTGATGAACCACTCGCCGGCCCGCATGGTCAGGGCCGAGCCGAAGCTCGCGTAGCTCAGCGCCAGCCCCATCAAGGCGGTGACGGCGAACACCGCCAGCACCGGCGTATAGGTCACGGTCTTGGGGTCGCGAACCTTCAGGCCGAAATGGCGGCGCAGGTCGTCGTAGCCGCCGATCCGCTCGCCATCGATGAAGGTCTGGGGCGTGGTCTTCACCCCATGCTCCGCCTTGAAGGCGTCCGTCTCAGCACGTGTTCTCAGCCAGTGGTCGTCGACCGCATAGCCCTTGTGCTTCAGCAAGGCCCGGGCCTTCAGGCCATAGGGGCAGGTGTGCTCGGGCATCACCATTCGATAGAGGGTGGCTGTCTTGGCAAGGCTTTTGGGCATGATCGTCACCTGTTGCTTTCAATCCTACCCGCCCCATGTAGGTTCCGTACCGTAGTACGGAGTCAAGGCATGGCCTCGCGAACGATTGCGGCCCTGGCGCGCGAAGGCGGCGTCGGTGTCGAGACAGTCCGCTATTATCAACGCCGCGGCCTCCTGGAGACGCCGGACCGGCCAGACAGCGGCGGGCTCGGAGGTGGGGCTCGGCGTTACGACGACGAGGCGGTCCGGCGGCTGCGCTTCATCAAGGCCGCGCAGACCGCGGGCTTCACCCTGGAGCAGATCGGCGAGCTCCTGGCACTCGACGCCACCGAGGATCGGACCCGGGCGCGCGAACTGGCCCATGAGAGGCTCGCCGCCCTGGACGCCAGGATCGCCGAGCTGCAGACGGCCCGCACGTCGCTTGAGCGCCTGGCCCGGGCCTGCGGCGCCGGCTCTGCTGGCCCGTGCCCGATCATCGCGGCGTTTCAGAGCTGAGGTCGGCGCCAGGCCCATCGACTAATCGCCGTCGCGGTAATTGGCGGGAACTGTTTCGGCCAGGAGCTTGCGGGCCCGATAGGCGCGCATCTCGACGGTCTTGGCCGATAGCCCCAGGATGTCGCCGGCCTCCTGGTGCGAGCATCCCTCCAACGCCGTCAGGATCAGCGGCCCGCGCAAACCGTCGGGAAGGCCTGCGATCGCCTGGTCGAGCGCGCCCCGGCGCTGGGTCGCCATCACCGTCGCATCGGCGGCCTCGCCGCCATCCTCCACCTCCAGAGCGCCGCTGTCCTCCAGGCTCTTGGAGCCGAAGAAGAAGCGGCGGACCGCGAGGCGTCGGGCTCGGTCGCGGGCCTTGTTGATGGCGATCGTCTTTAGCCAGGCGCCGAAGGGCCGGTTCGGGTCGTAGCGAGGCAGGGCGCTCCAGGCGGCGATGAACGCCTCATGGGCGGCCTCGTAGGCGTCGTCGGGATCGCCGACGTAGCGGCGCAGCAGGCGGTAGAGCCCATCCTTGTGACGCCGGACCAGTTCGGCATAGGCGCGCTCGTCCCCGCTGGCCGCCGCGCGCGCCAGCTCGGCGTCCGGGCGATCCGGGGATGTGGTCACGGCGTGTCTTCGGTGAGCGCCTTCGCCATGGTCTCGTCGAACCGGGCGGCCTGGTCCGGTGTCAGGACCTGGCGCATCGCCAGCACATGCAGGATCGTCGCCTTCTGCAGTTCGGCCATGGCGGCGTGCGAGCGGTCGACGGCCTGCTGGACGGCGGGCGTGTAGGCGTGCCCCTGCTTCAGCGCCTCGGCCAGATCGGCGTTGGCCCCGCGCATCTGGGCTTCGAGGGCTCGCCGACGGATAGCGTAGGCCTGCTCCAGCCCCTCGATCCGGCGATCCTGATCGGCGGTCAGATGCAGGTCTTTGTGCAGCATCTGGTGGAACGCCGTCGCCGGCTCGGCGCGGTGCAGGACCATGTGGGCCACGCCCCAAGCGCCGGCGGTCGCAGCCACGACCGACAGCGCCACCGTGAGGATCAGGTTGCGCAACGGCTTCACGGGCGGCCTTCGAGCAGGTTCGATGGCGCAAGGTGGGCCGCCGTCGAGAACGGGTTGACCTCGCGAGGCTGCGTCGCCGCCGTCGCTGCGGCCAGGCCGCCGGCCGTCACCCCGATCGCCAACGCCACGCTGACCGTGGCGGTCCGATAGGCCGAAGAGATGCGCGACTGGCGCGCGGCTTCCCGCCGCTCGGCGATGCCGCGCATTACGCCGTCCTCGAACCCGGCCATCGAACGGTCCGGTCCGACGGCGGCGAGCCCCGCGAGGTCTTCATTCAGATCGTCCTGCATCGGCTGCTCCTCCGCCACATCCTCACTCGCTATACGCCTCGGCGAGCCATCGGCCCGCAAGCCTACTGAGCGGCGACCGGGGGCAAGGTCCCCAGAACGCTGACGAGGGCCAGGACCAAAAGGCCGACAAGCGTTTCGGCAAGGACGCTGCGCCGCAGCGCCGCCAGGGCGACCGCTGCATTGCCGGACGCCAGGCCGCGTTCGAGGTCGGGCGTCAGATGGAAGCGGTTGGTCGCCGCCAGGCCGAGCATCAGCACGAAGGCGCCGATCTTGATCAGCAGCAGCCAGCCATAGGCCGATGCGCCGATGTCCAGGAGATGGGAGGGGCCGACCAGGAACCAGCTGTTGACGAGGCCACTCGCCAGAATGACGGCGACAGCCGCCGTTCCGACGCCGGCGAAGCCCGCCAGGGCGCGATGGAGCGTCGCGGCGTTCCCAGGCGGCTCGGCCCGGCCTGGGGTGAGCAATCCGGCGAGAGCGGCGAGCGCGCCCAACCAGACGCCGGCGGCCAGCAGATGCGCGACATCCGCCGCCGCATGGATGTGGCCGGCGACCCCGGCCTCGGCCGCGCCGTGACCGGTCCAGGCGAAGCTCGCCATCGCGACGGCGCCGAGCGCCGACAGGATCAGCCACAGGCGCGAGCCACCCCGCAGGACCAGGCAGGCGAAGAGTGCGACGGCGGCGGAGGCAAGTCTCGCGAGGATTCCGGCGCCGAACGCGCTGCCCGTTGCTACGGCGGACAGGGTCTCGCGGTCGAACACCGCCGAGGGATCGCCCGCCATGGCGGCGGTCTGCAGGCCGAAGCCGGCGACCGCGGCGACCGCGACCAGCGCCGCGCCCGCGGCCGCCATCGGCCTGAGCCACCGAGCGGGCGTCCCGCGCTCGATCCCATAGAGGAAGAAGAGCGGCGTCCCGAACAGGACCGCCGCGCCGACGAACTGGACGAAGCGGACGACGACGATGGCGACGTCCATCATCGGATCAGTGGACCATGAAGCTGAAGGTCCCGTCGACGCTGTGGCTGTCGGCCGTCACCGCGTGCCATTTCACCTTGTAGGTTCCCGTTGCGAAGGGCGCGGCGGGAACCGCCGTCATGGTGTCCTTGGCGATCTCCGTCTTCACCGGCACGGCGGCGTCGCCCATCGAGACCTCGACCTTCGAGAACTTGGGCATCAGCGCTTCGCTGAAATGCAGGGCGATCGCCTTGGGGGCCGCGCCCATGGCGTTGTTCGCCGGTTCGGAGGCGACGAGGTGGGCGTGGGCCGAGGCCTGGGAGGCCGCCAGGGCCGCGGCCAGAAGGACGCCGAGGCCGGCGCGAACGAGGATCTTCGACATGCTCAAACTCCGCTGACGGCATGGGCCGTTGAAAGCGTTACGCGCCAGGAGCAGGCGCGCCCTCAACCTGACCTCGATCGCCAGCGGCCTTCGAACTTGAGGGCCGGGTTCGAGCCGGCGCGTAACGCAAGGACAGGCCGGGACATCGAAGTCGGCCGGGAGTTGGGACGTCAGTATGCGGGACTTGGACAGGCGGCGGTTGCTGCAATCGACGGTCGCCTTGGGAGGCGGCCTCGCGGCAAGCGCCTTGCTGCCGGCCTGGGCGCAGGCTGCGCCTGCGGTGGTCGCCGGAGAGCCCCCGGTCGTGTCGGGCACGGACATCGCCCTGACCATCGGTCATGCGGCCTGGACCATCGACGGGCGATCCGGTCATGCGGTGACCGTCAACGGATCGCTGCCGGGGCCGATCATCCGGCTCAAGGAAGGACAGACCGTCAGGCTGTCTGTCACCAACCGGCTGGCCGAGACCACCTCCATCCATTGGCACGGCATCCTGTTGCCCTTCCAGATGGACGGCGTGCCGGGTGTGACCTTCCCCGGCATCCCGCCGGGCGAGACCTTCGTCTACGAGTTCCCGGTCCGACAGAGCGGCACCTATTGGTATCACAGTCACTCCGGGCTGCAGGAGCAGGAGGGCCTCTACGGCCCGATCGTCATCGAGCCGGCGGCGCCAGAGCCCGCGCCTGCCGACCGCGACTATGTGGTCATGCTGTCGGACTACAGCTTCATCCACGCCCACAAGATCTTCGAGAAGCTGAAGCAGCAATCGGGCGTCTTCAACTACCAGCGCCAGACGGTCGCGGGCCTGCTGGCCGGCAAGGACCAGTCGCTGAAGGACCGGATCGAATGGGCCAGGATGCGGATGGACCCGACCGACATCTCGGATGTGACCGGCGCGGCCTACACCTTCCTGATCAACGGTCATGGGCCAACGGATAACTGGACGGGACTGTTCAAGCCCGGCGAGCGGGTCAAGCTGCGGTTCATCAACGCCGGCACCCAGAGCGTCTTCGACGTGCGCATCCCCGGCCTGAAGATGACCGTGGTCGCCGCCGACGGTCAGAACGTGCGGCCCGTTGAGGTGGACGAGTTTCAGATCGGCAACGCCGAGACCTTCGACGTCATCGTACAGCCGATGGAAGACAAGGCCTTCACCCTGGTCGCGGAGTCGGTCGACCGCTCGGGCATGGCCCGCGCGACCCTGGCGCCGGGCCTCGGCATGACCGCGCCCGTGCCGCCGCTGCGCGCCCGCCCCCTCGCCACCATGCGCGACATGGGCATGGGCATGGACATGGGCGCGATGCACGGGATGGGCGCTCACGGCGGAGACGTGGCGATGCCGGCCATGGACATGTCGATGCGGAACCCGGCCAACGCGCCCGGCGTGAAGCTCGGACCTGGCGTGCAGATGATCGCACCCATGCCGGTCGACCGCACCGGCGAGCCGGGGCAGGGGCTCGCCAACGCAGGCCACAAGGTGCTGGTCTATCGCGACCTCGTCGCCCTGAATGCCAACCCGGACACGCGCACGCCCTCACGCGCCCTGGACATCCACCTGACCGGCAACATGGAACGGTTCATGTGGGGCTTCGACGGCGAGAAGTTCAGCGAGACCACCAAGCCCTACGCCTTCGAGAAGGGCGAGCGGGTGCGGGTCACCCTGGTCAACGACACCATGATGGCCCACCCGATCCACCTGCACGGGCATTTCTTCGAGCTGGTGACGGGACCGGCCGGGCATCGGCCGCGCAAGCACACGGTGATGGTGCTGCCGGGCGGCAAGGTGTCCTGGGACTTCACGGCCGAGCCTGGCGACTGGGCCTTCCACTGCCACATGCTCTACCACATGCACGCGGGCATGTTTCAGGTGTTCAGCGTACGGCCCATGGACGGAGCCGCCGCATGAGCCGCCTGATTGCGATAGCGGCTGTCGCCGCCTTGGCCGCTTCGCCGACCTTGGCCCAGACGATGGACCACTCCATGCACGGCATGTCGATGCCGGCCGACCCGCCCAAGGCCGCGCCCAAGCCCGCCGCCGCGCCCGCCTCGCCGCCGGCGCCAGACAACATGCCGGGCATGGATATGTCGCAGGGCATGGGCGGCGACCACGCGGGCCACGCGATGGTGACCGCCGGCGAAGACGAAGCGCCGATCCCGCACCTGACGCCGCCGCCGGCGCCGACCGACCACGCGGCGGACACCTTCTACGATCCCGCCAGGATGGCCGCCGCACGCGCCGTGCTGCGCGAGGAGCACGGCGGCGCCCGCTATTCGATGGTGATGAGCAACCTCGCCGAATACCAGGCCCGCCGGGGCGGCGGCGGCTACCGGTGGGAGGGCGCGGCGTTCTGGGGCGGCGACATCAACCGCTTTGTGCTGAAGAGCGAAGGGGAGGGCTCATTCAAGGGCGGCGTCGACGCCGCGGAGGTCCAGGGCCTCTATTCGCGGGCGATCGGGCCCTACTTCGATCTGCAGGCCGGCGTCCGCCAGGACTTCGCGCCGAAGAACCGGACCTACCTGACGATCGGGACCGAGGGGCTCATGCCTTACTGGTTCGATGTGTCGGCCGCCGCCTTCCTCTCCACCAAGGGCGAGGTCCTTGGCCGCGTCGAAGGGACCTACGATCTTCGGCTGACACAGCGCCTGGTGTTGCAGCCCCGGGCCGAGCTCAACTTCGCCGCCCAGGACACCGCCGAGACCCGGACAGGCAGCGGCCTCTCCAACGCCGAACTGGGCCTTCGCCTTCGCTACGAGATCCGCCGCGAGTTTGCGCCCTACATCGGCGTCTCGTTCGACCGCCGCTTCGGCCGGACCGCGGACTATGCCCGCGCCGCGGGCAAGGATGTCCGGTCAACGGCCTTCGTGGTGGGGCTGCGGGCGTGGTTTTGATTCCTGGCGAGCGTCCAGCCCCGTTCATGATGACCAGGGAAGCCGGCGCCTTCCTCGGCCTGTCGCCGAGAACACTGGAGAAGCATCGGGTCCATGGCACCGGGCCGGTCTACCGGAAACTCGGCGGCCGGGTCGTCTACGCGCTGGCTGACCTGGAGGCATGGGCCGACCTTGGCCGTCGATTGTCGACATCGGACAGGGGCGTCCCAGCGCACGCTCCACCAAAACGAAGCTCACACGGCCCTTAGACAGGGCGTTCACACGGCGACATGTTCACGCGTATTCGCGTGGACGTGTGTGCACGTCCACACCAATTGCACACGGATTTCGGTAAGACACGGAAAAGGCGAGACAATCCGTCCAATCCGATAAGGGACCGACTGCACTCGAAAAGGTCAATAAAATCAACGCCAGAAGCGCTTTGCTGAACGCCGCCGTTTCTGCGATATTGCCCTCGGCTGCACACGAGATCAGCTAAGTAGCTGAAAAGACAGCATAACCCATCCATGATTCGCATCGCCAAAAAATATAATAAAAACAATAGGTTAGCCGTGGCGCCTATGATGGACTGGAGTGAATTGCTAATATAATCAAATATTTATAGGGTTTCGTGTGCATTTTCTGCACTCGCTTTTCAACGTTCTTTTTTGCTCTCTTCCACCTCCCATGGCGCGATGTCGCACTACCGTGAACGCTTAAGCCGCCGTGCATGCGCAACAGCCGCATGATGCCGGCTGTCGCGCGACTGGCTTCGCAACGAGCTTTCCGATTCCATCGAACTGTGTGCGGAGTTCGGTCGGGCGGGGGCGGTCAACGAGGATTTGCCGTAGTCTGCTTCTGTCCGCCCCACGCATGGAGGTCCCTAGAAGAGGTGGTGATCGGGATTGCTTTGAACCCGGCATAAGTCCGGCTGCCCGCGCGAGGGGCATGTCTTCTTCGATCGGCCTATCGTTGATAGGCAATCGGCCGCGTCAGGGCGCCAAGCTCGTTCACCAGGACACGGCCGTCAGAATAGACGACGCGCGAACGCGGCACGCTCGTCCGCCTTGCGGTCGCTCACTAAGCCTTCTGGGCAAAATAACCGCGCAGTGCGTCACGCTTCTGGGCTGGAGTTTTGCCCTGAGCGTCCAGGCGCGCCATAAACTGGTCGCCCCGGGGATCGCGGCGCACGCCTTCGATGTCGTTGCTCGCGCTCATCTGCTCGCGGCGCCAAGCTATGTCCGCAGGGTCGGATGAAGACCAACGGCTCATGGCTAAACTCCTTTGAACACCCTCCATTATAGCATTGGGGAGCGCAGGGGGCCAGGGCAGGCAGGCGCGCGACCGCGTCTCCCGCCTTGCGACGTGAGGCCATGGCTTGAACTCATCTGTTCACTTAAGAACAGATTGCTACCACGACCGCGATAGCCAGGATAACTACAAATGATCTTTCCTGAACATTTTATGCTCTCTTCATGCTTCTGACCGCCGGGCAGATCAGGGCGGCGCGGGCGCTACTGGACTGGAGCCAGCCCCAGTTGGCGCAGGCCAGCGGCCTGTCGCTGATGAGCATCCGGCGCATGGAAGACCCCAAGATCGGAACCGCCCAGCGCGCGGCCGCCAACGTCGAGGCCGTTCGCGCGGCGCTGGACGCGGCCGGCGTCGTCTTCCTGGAAGCCGGCCAACAGGGTGGGCCAGGGCTGCGGCTGAAAGCCTGACCTGACGCCCGCGAGGGGAACCCGGAGTCGCCCGCGCCGGTTGGGGTGGAAAGGAGACTTCCATGACCGACGACAAGACCAAGACCGGCCCGCAAGACGCCTCCAAGATCAGCCTGAGCGAGGACTACGAGGTCCGCTACTGGAGCGACAAGTTCGGCGTTTCGCGCGAAGAACTCGAGCGGGCGGTTAAGGCCGCCGGCAACGGCGCTGATGCCGTGCAAGCCTACCTGCAACGCAGCGCGCACTGATCATGCCCGGGCGGTCCGCTCAACGCCTGCGGCCGGACCGCCCGCACCGCGCCTTGATGATCTCGCTGGCGGCGGTGACGCTCTTTAGCGCCACTGCCGTGGAGGCCCTGGGCGATGGGACACGGCCGGGCGCGGGAGCACCCCTGTGCAGCTCACGATGACCTCCATCGCCCTACGGGCTGGCGCGCCGAGCAAGGCCAGGCGCCCCATTCTTGGCCGGCTGCGGCGCCTGGTCGCCTACCTGCGTCGCTCGACGACAGGGGAGAGGGCCGGCCCGCCGTACGGCCCGCTGACCGTCGGCGCGTTGATCGGCCAGCTGCAACGGTTTGATTCAGACATGCGCGTGATTATGCCCGGCGACATCGAAGACTGGTCGGACGTCTACGAGGCGCACCTGGATATCTTCTCGCCGCAGCGCCGCTATCCCCAGCTGCTCGAACTGGCCGACGACGGTGACCCCAAGGCCATCCTGGTGGTCAGGCTGTTTGGGACGCCAGACGTCGTCTAGGCGTCTATGCAGTCACGAACGGGGCGTTGCGGGGTGTCCCCGCAGAGGGGGTAGATTGAGCCTTGCGGCTCAAGCTCAGGGGGAGGCCTCCCCCATCTGACCTAACCGATCAAACCACTGCGCATAAGGCGTGTTCTTCACGAGCCGACGATTGAAATCAGGCGCGCCATCCGACCACCAGACAGGCCCTCGCTCGCCCAGTCCTCGCTTGGCCTCATCCACTCTGGAGCGCGCCAGCGCCTTGCCCTCTTCATCGCCGCGCCGCCCTGCCGCTCCCACTTCGCGTCGAGCGTCCATCAACGCCTTGACCAGGCCTTCGCGAACCTGCGCATCCAGCCTTGGATTGGAAAGCCGCCACAGCCGCTCCTTGACCACGAAGTAGCGACCATCGGGCGTCGTTGGATAGGTGCTTGGGGTCTTGGGGATCTGGTTCACCGGTCGAGCACAATCCAGGCCGGAGCATGGTCACTGGCGTTCTCTTCGGCCCGCACCCAGCGATCCACGCCGCCGGCCACGAAGTCATCGACCAAGCTCGTCGACACCAACAAGTGGTCCAGCCGCATCCCGTGATCGGTCTCCCAGCGATTGCGAAGATAGGACCAGAAGGTCCACAGCGGCCCGACCGGGTGCATCGCCCGCAAGGCGTCGGTCCACCTTTGGCCTAGAAGTCGCTGAAAGGCCACGCGGCTCTCGGGCCGAAGCAGCGCGTTGCCGGCGTAGGAGTGCTTTGGGTAAATGTCGGCGTCGGTGGGGATGACGTTGTAGTCGCCGGCTAACACCACCGGAGCCCCACTTGCCATCAGGTCGGCGGCGTGGTCGATGAAGCGCTCGAACCAGGCAAGCTTGTAGTCGAACTTGGGACCTGGCGCGGGGTTGCCGTTGGGTAGGTCAAGCTCATCGAGCTGAAAGCCCTCGAGCGGAGCATCGCCGCCCTGGTCGCGAGCTGCGACGTCGCCTGCGCTGGCGGGCCGGGGCCGGACTGCGTGATCCTTGGGGACTTGGGCGGCGCTGCAAGCTACACGGTGTCCAGGCGCACCCTGCGGACCGGACCATGATCAAGACCGCCTTTGTCTATGTCGGCGCGGCCCTCGCCGAGATCGCCGGCTGCTTCAGCTTCTGGATGTGGCTACGCGAGGGCAAGCCGATCTGGTGGCTGGCCCCGGGCATGGCCTCCCTGGCGCTGTTCGCCTGGCTGCTGACCCAGGTCGACAGCGAAGCGGCCGGCCGGTCCTATGCCGCCTATGGCGGCGTCTACATCATCGCCTCGATCGGCTGGCTCTGGCGCGTCGAGCATGTGCGACCCGATCGCTGGGACATCGCCGGCGCGGCGATCTGCCTGGTGGGCGCGGCGGTGATCTTGCTGGGGCGGCGAACCGCGAGCTGACTGGTTTCGCCGCCTATCCGGTCAGGGCCTCGATCACCCGGCAATCGGCGGCCCGTCCGTCACAGGTGGCCTGGACCATTCGCCGAAGCTCGCCGCGCAGGGTTTCCAGCTGGGCGATCTTGGCCTCGACGTCGTCGAGCTGGCGGGCGGCCAAGGCGTTGGCCTCACCGCACGGGCGCTCGGGATTGTCGGAGAGGTCGAGCAGGTTGCGGATCGCCTCGACCGAGAAGCCGAGCTGACGCGCGTGGCGGATGAAGACCAGCCGACGGACGGCGCCGACATCATAGACCCGGCGGTCGTTGGCGGCGCGTTGCGGCTCGGGCAGCAGTCCGATCTCCTCGTAGAAGCGGATGGTCGGGACCTTGACGTCGGCGGCCTTGGCCAACAGGCCGATGGAGAGGGTCATGCAGGGCGCTCCTTGATCCCGCAAATAGGCCCTTGATCCTCAAGTGGCTAGAGGATGCATGGTGGCCCTATGAGCGAATCCTGTTCGAGCAAGCCGGCCGCCTCGGGCTGTGGCTGTGGAAGCGACGTCAAGTTCGACGGCGCCACCCCGGCCTATCGCCGCGCCCTGGCGTGGGTGATCGCGATCAATCTCGTGGGCTTCGTCGTCGTGCTGATCGGTGGCCTGATCCAGGGCTCGGCCTCCTTGTCGGCCAATGCGCTCGACTTCCTGGCCGACAGCGCCACCTACGCCATCAGCCTGTGGGCCATCGGCAAGTCGGTGAGCGTTCGCACCGGCGCGGCTCTGTTCAAGGGTTTCAGCCTCGGCGCGGTCGCGCTGTCCGTCGCGAGCTTCGCCACCTGGCGGGCCTTGAGCGGGGCTGCGCCCTCCGGCGAGGCGATCTCGGCCCTGGGGCTGTTTGGCGCCCTGGCCAACCTCGCCGCCGCCGCCTTGCTGGTCCGCTACCGCGACGGCGACGCCAATGTCCGCTCGGTCTGGCTCTGCACCCGCAACGATCTGATCCAATGCCTGGGCGTGGCCGCCACCGGCGTCCTCGTCTGGCTGACCGGCTCGCGTTGGCCCGACCTGATCGTGGGCGTGCTGCTGGCTGGGGTCTTCCTGAGTTCGGCCTACCAGATCATCCGCCAGGCCCGCGACGAACACCGCGCCGATCTCGAGACCTCCTGACATGCTCAAGCTCTTGCCGCAGCGCCTTTTCGCGCTCATGGATTGATAATGATTACTGCTCTCAAGGGCCGCTTGGCCTCGATGGTTGGCGGCCTGTTGGCGGTCGTGCTCATGGCGGCCGCGCCGACGGTCCAGGCCCAAGAGGCCAGTTCTTCGCAAACCGCCTGGCGACTGCTCGACTACCTCTCGGTCGACTACGCTGGGGCGGTGAAGGACGGCAAGGTCATCAGCCCGTCCGAATATGCCGAGATGAACGAGTTCGCCGGCCAGGTGCGCGAGCGCATCGCCGGCCTTCCGGCCACCAAGGCCCAGCCGGACCTACTGGCCAAGGCCGAGAGACTGCAGGCCACGATCGCCGCCAAGCAAGAGCCAGCCGTGGTCTCGGCCAAGGCCCACGCCCTGGCCAACGACCTGCTGGCCGCCTATCCCACGCCCTTGGCCCCCAAGCGGACGCCGGACTTGGCGCGCGGCGCGGCCCTCTATGCAGAGAACTGCGCGGCTTGCCACGGCGAAACGGGCAAGGCCGATGGTCCGAACGCCGCCGGCCTGGACCCGCCGCCGATCGCCTTCGCCGACGCCGATCGCGCCCGCCAGCGCAGCGTGTTTGGCCTCTACCAGGTCATCCAACAGGGCCTCGACGGCACCGCCATGGCCAGCTACGCCCACCTGCCGTCAGATGATCGATGGGACCTGGCCTTCTATGTCGGGCGCTTCGCCTTCAGCGACGCCGAGGCCGCCGCCGGCGAAAAGCTCTGGAACGAGGACGCCGCCGTCCGCGCCCGTTTCCCCGACCTGCAAACCCTGACCCAGACCACGCCCGCCGCCCTAGCGACTGCCGTGGGCGAGACCAAGGCCCGCGCCCTGACCGCCTATCTGCGTCGCCATCCCGAGGTCGTCACCCGCACGGGCGGCGGCTCGCTCGATGTCGCCCGCCAGAAGCTGGCCGCCAGCCTCAAGGCCTATGAGGCAGGCGATCGGAAGGCCGCCGCTGATCTGGCCCTGGCCGCCTATCTCGATGGCTTCGAACCGGTCGAGCCGTCGCTGGGCGCGCGCGATCCGGCCCTGATGCGTCGGATTGAGGGTGCGATGGGCGATGTGCGCGGCGCCATCGGCAAGGCCGCGCCGGCCAGCGAGGTCCGCGCCCAGATCGAACGCCTCGACGCGTTGTTCGCCGCCGCCGGCCGGGCGCTGGCCCCGGAGAAGGCCAGCAGCCTGTCGAGCTTCGCCGGCGCCTTCACCATCCTGCTGCGCGAGGGCCTGGAGGCCCTGCTGATCGTGGTCGCCATGATCGCTTTTCTGCGCAAGGCCGAGCGGACCGACGTGCTGCCTTACGTCCACGGCGGCTGGATCGCGGCCCTGGCGGCCGGCGGCCTGACCTGGGCGGCGGCGACCTTCTTCATCTCGATCAGCGGCGCCAGCCGCGAACTGACCGAGGGCTTCGGCTCGCTCATCGCCGCCGCCGTGCTGATCTCGGTGGGCCTATGGATGCACGGCAAGGCCCAGGCCGACGCCTGGCAGGTCTACATCCGCGAGAAGCTGTCGCACGCCCTGTCCAAGCAGTCGGCCTGGTTCCTGTTCCTGCTGGCCTTCGTCGTCGTCTATCGCGAGGTGTTCGAGACCATCCTGTTCCTGACGGCCCTGTGGACGCAGGGCGGGGCAGGGGCCGTGCTGGCCGGCGTCGGCTGCGCCATCGTCGTCCTCGCCGCCATCGCCTGGGCCATGCTGCGGTTCTCCAAGCGCCTGCCGATCGGCAAGTTCTTCGAATACAGCGCTATTCTGATGGCGATCCTCGCCGTCGTCCTGGCCGGCAAGGGCGTGGCCGCCCTCCAGGAGGCGGGGCTTCTGGACCTGCACCCCCTGGCCCTACCGCGCATCGAGTTGCTGGGCTTCTTCCCGACGATCGAGGGCGTCGCCGCCCAGGCGGTGACGCTGGCCATCCTGGTCGGGGGCTTCTGGTGGTCGCGGCGGGCGGGCAGCGCCGAGGCCGACGGGGCTGCGTGATCTTGTAACGCATTTCCATCGGCCAATCTGACAGGTATAGAGCCAACCATGGTAGGAACGGCGTTCCGAAATCGGCCTTTGGGCATGATCGCTAGCACCGGACGCTTGCGTCTCCGGGGCGGTCTCGTCGCCGCGCCGTTCGCCGACCTTCGACGGGGCCTGAGCCGTGCTCTCTTCGGTGGCCTAACCATATCGATCCGCCAGTTGCTGACAGCGGTCGTTGTTTTAGCGTTCGTTTTCGGGACGATCGCGGCTAGCCCAGCCGCACATCGGTGGCTTGAGGGCGAACCGATGGTGAGCTTGCAAGCGCTCGACAGCCTTGCAAAAACACCCACCGATCACAAAGCGCCACAGAAGAAGGACGTCGCCGGCCTCTGTACGGGCCATTGTGTCGCCCACACTCTGACGCTTCCCGCCTTCTCCGCCCTGGCAATCGTCCCGTTCGTCCATCGCGCGGTCTGGTCTGTGTTCCAGGATCCGTGGCTGCAGGTGTCGCGTCCCGCCCTCTTGGACCGCCCACCCAGAGTCTGATGCGTTATCGGCGCCCCTGAACGGCGCGCCAAACTGCATCGAAACTCTGGGGATTTTAAACTTCATGACTTTTATCATGCGTGGACGGCTGCGATACGCGGCCGCCAGCGCGGCTGCGATCTTGGGCGCGTTGGCGGCCGGACGCGGCGCGGCCGCCGATCCGGCGCCGCCTTTCAAAGACCTGTTGGCTCGAGCCCAGGCCAATGCACCGCGCCTCGCCGAGGCCGCCGCTTCAGTGCGCCAGGCCGAAGGCTTAGCGCGGCAAGCCGCTGCTCGTCCCAATCCCACTGCGGATATTGGGGTCGAGAACTTCAGTGGCAGCGGGGTCTATAGCGGCTCCAATAACGCGGAGACCACCTTCTCGCTGAGCCAGCCTCTGGAACTGGGCGGGAAGCGCGGAGCGCGGATGGCGGCGGGCCGAGCCGACTTGGACGCGGCGCGGGCGCGCCTTGTTCAATCACAGGCTGACTACGCCTTCGCCTTGGCCGATGCGTACGCCCAGGCCGAAGCCGCCGAACGTCGGGTGAGCTTGGCGCAGGAGGCGGTGACGCTGTCGGATGAGACCGTCCGCGCCTCGCGCGCCCTGGTTGACGCCGGCAAGGAAGCCGAGCTTCGCAGCCTCCAGGCCCAAGCCGCCCTGACGGCGGCGCGCGCCTCGCTCGATGAAGCGCGGGCCGAGCGGGCGGGAGCCTTCTCGCGCTTGACGGCGCTGGCCGGCTCAGCGGCGCCATTCACCTCGTTGACCGAAAGCCTGCTGAGCGGCTCCAAGGTGAAATCCCAACAGCGCGATATCGATGTTCTGGCCACACCCGCCGTCCTGGCGGCACAAGCCGAACGGGAGGCGGCAGCGCGTCGCGTCCGGATCGAGAAAATTCGAGCCGTGCCCGATGTAACGGTTTCGGCTGGCGTTAGGCGGTTCAGTGGCGATGACTCCACCGCGCTGGTGGCGGGGCTTTCGATCCCGATCCCGGTGTTCGACCAGAACCGCGGCAACATAACCGCGGCGCAAGGCGAACTTCAGGCCGCCGAAGCCCGGCTCAACGCCGCCCGCTTCGACGCAGAAGCCGACACCCGCACCGCCCTGTTCCAGATCGACGCGGCCCAGACGCGGGTGAGCGCCGCGACGGAGGGCGAAACGACGGCGGCCGAGGCCTACCGGCTGACCCGTATCGCCTATGAGGCGGGCAAGTCGCCGCTCGTCGAACTCATCAACGCGCGCCGGTCTTTGGCCGAAGCGCGCGCCCAAACCATCGAGGCCCAGCTGGCGCGTCTGCGCGCCGAAGCGGGCCTGGCGCGCCTGCAAGGCCGCCTCTTCGGAGACCGTTGATGCCTCTCAAAACCACATCCGCCAATCGCCAATGGTTGATGGCCGGCGCGGCCCTGGCCGTTGTCGCCGTCGTCGCCTTCTCAGCGGGTAAATTCACGAGTGGCAAGCCCGCCGCCCCTGAAGCTCCAGCAGCCGCGCCCGCCGAGGCTGCTCATGCCGCCGAAACCCTGACCATGGGCCAGGAGCGGATCACCGCGTCAGGCGTCCAACTGCAGACAGTCACGACCGGTGGCCTCGCTTCGGAGATCGTCGCCCAGGCCACGGTCGAGGCCGAGCCGACCGGCCAGGCAGTACTGACAGCGCGCGCCGCTGGCTCGATCACGCAAATCACCAAGCGCCTCGGCGACCCTGTCAGGGCCGGCGACACGCTTGCCCTGGTCTCCAGTCGGGATGCGGCCCAGATTTCGGCCGATCGTAGCGTGGCGACCGCCAAGGCCGATCTGGCGCGAAAGGTCCTGGCTCGGGAGAAGCGCCTTTACGAACAAAAGGTCAGCCCCCGCCAAGATTACGAGACCGCCCAGTCCGAACTGGTGGTGGCAGAAGCCGAGGCCCGACGAGCGGCTACAGCCGCCGGCGCCTCAGGGGTGTCACGCGACGGCCGCTATGTGGCGGTCATCAGTCCGATCAGCGGCCGAGTGACCTCGATGGCGGCGAGCCTTGGGGCGTTCGTCCAACCCGAGACCGAGCTCTTCCGGATCTCCGATCCGGCCAAGATCCAGGTGGACGCGGCCGTTACCGCCAACGACGCGCGTCGCATCCAGCCGGGCGACCAGGCGGTGATCGAGACCAATACCGGCGAGACCCGCACCGCAATCGTTCGGGCCGTGACGCCGGGCGTCAGCGAAGAGACCCGGTCGGCCACCGTGGTCCTGACCCTGACGGGCGGTGCGGGCGTGCTGCAGCCTGGGCAATTGGTCCGCGCGCGCATTACCTCACGCCAATCAACGTCCAGCGGCTTCGTCGTGTCCGAGGAGGCGGTGCAGACGGTGGAGGGGCGCGACGTGGTCTTCGTGCGCACCAAAACCGGCTTCAAGGTCCAGCCGGTGACGGTCGGCCAGCGCAGCGCCGGGCGCGTGGTCATCGCGCAGGGTTTGAGGGGCGGCGAGACGCTCGCGGTCAAGAACGCCTTCCTGTTGAAGGCCGAGCTCGGCAAGAGCGCGGAAGAAGAATGATCCCCTCACCTAAATCCGGAGACACGCCGAAATGATCGGTCGCATTCTCTCTATGTCGGTGAAGGGACGCTGGTACGTCCTCCTCGTCACCGTTCTCATCGCCGCGTTCGGGGCGTGGCAGCTGACCAAGCTGCCGATCGACGCGGTTCCCGACATCACCAACAAGCAGGTGCAGATCAACACCGTGGCCGGCGCGCTGTCGCCGATCGAGATCGAAAAGCGGGTGACCTTTCCCGTCGAGACGGCCCTGGCCGGCATTCCGGGGCTGGAGACCACGCGCTCGATTTCGCGCAACGGTTTCTCTCAGGTTTCGGCGATCTTCTCCGAAAGCACGGACCTTTATTTTGCCCGCCAACAGGTGGCCGAGCGCCTGACCCAGGCGCGAGACACCCTGCCGGCGTCTGTCCAGCCGCAGATCGGGCCGGTCACCACCGGCCTGGGCGAAGTCTTCATGTACTCGGTGGAGTTCACCAATCCCGGCGGGAAGGGCGCCAAGCCCCACGACGGCAGCCCCGGCTGGCAGAGCGACGGCGCCTATCTGACGCCCGAAGGCGAGCGGCTCACCGATCAGATTTCCCAAGCCGCTTATCTGCGGACCGTGCAGGACTGGGTCATCCGGCCGCAACTGCGCTCGGTCAAGGGCGTGGCCGGCATCGATTCGATCGGCGGCTACGAGAAGCAATATGTCGTCGAGCCGGACCCCGCCAAGCTGGCGGCCTACGGCGTGTCGTACACCGATCTGGCCAAGGCCTTGGAGTCGGCCAACCTCTCTGTCGGCGCCAACTTCATCCAGCGGGCCGGCGAGGCCTATCTGGTCCGCGCCGACGCGCGGGTGCGCACGCTCGACGAAATCCAGAGCGCCATCATCGCCACACGTCGGACGGTGCCTGTCGCGGTGAAGGATGTCGCGACAGTTCGCGTCGGCGGCGACCTGCGCACCGGCGCCGCCAGCAAGAACGGCGACGAAGTGGTCGTCGGCACCGCCTTGATGCTGATCGGCGAGAACAGCCGCTCGGTGGCCAAGGCGGTCGGCGAGAAGCTGGCAGAGGTCAAGAAGTCGCTGCCGCCAGGCGTGGAGGTCACCCCAACGCTGGACCGCTCGGTCTTGGTCAACGCGACGGTCGCGACCGTCGAACGCAACCTGACCGAAGGGGCGATCCTGGTCGCCGCGACACTCTTCCTGCTCTTGGGGAATGTTCGTGCGGCCTTCATCGCCGTGCTGATCATCCCGCTATCGTTCCTGATGATGGCCATCGGCATGAACGAGCTGAAGGTGCCGGGCAATCTGATGAGCCTGGGCGCCCTGGACTTTGGTCTGATCGTCGACGGCACGGTGATTATCATCGAAAACTGCCTGCTTCGCTTGGCCGAGCGACAGCATCATCGCGGCCGGCTGCTGGATCTTCCTGAACGCCTGGAGACCGTCCTGCACGCGACCCAGGAGATGATTCGTCCCACGGTCTTTGGCCAGGCGATCATCTTCCTGGTGTTCGCGCCGCTGCTGACCTTCACCGGTGTGGAAGGCAAGACCTTCTCGCCGATGGCCATTACCATCATGCTGGCCCTGGGCGCGGCGTTCATCCTATCGCTGACCTTCGTGCCGGCCATGGTCGCCATCCTGATGCGCGGCAAGGTGTCGGAGAAGGAGGTCAAGGTGATCGCCTACTCCAAGCGTCACTATGACCCGGTGCTCAAGCGCGCGATCGCCAAACCCTGGCCTTTCATCGGCGGGGGCCTGGCCCTCTTCCTGGTCGCAGGCGTGGTCTACACGACCCTTGGCCAGGAGTTCATCCCGCAGCTGGATGAGAAGAACGTCGCCATGGGGTCGCTGAAGATTCCCTCCACGGCGCTGGAACAGTCGCGCGCCATGCAGCAGCAGGTGGAAAAGGCGGTCAGTTCGCTGCCGGAAGTGGAGATGATGTTCTCCAAGACCGGCACCGCCGAAGTCGCCACCGATCCCATGCCGCCCAACGTCTCGGACGGCTTCATCATCCTCAAGCCGCAGAAGGAGTGGCCCAAGGGCGTGGAGAACAAAGCCAAGGTCGTCGAGCGCATCGAGGCCAAGGTCGCGCCGCTGCTGGGCAACAGCTTCGAGGTCACCCAGCCAATCCAGATGCGGTTCAACGAACTGATCGCCGGCGTGCGCGGCGACGTCGCTATCAAGCTCTATGGCGATGATTTGGACAAGATGGGCGTATCGGCCGCCAAGATCGGCGCGGTCCTGGAAGCCATCCCGGGCGCCGACGGGGTTCGGGTCGAGCAGACGGCTGGAGCCCCGACCCTGGACGTGCGGTTCGACCGCGCCGCCATCGCGCGCTTCGGGCTGACCGTCGAGGAAGTCGCCGACACGGTGGCCGCCGCGATGGGCGGACGTCAGGCCGGCGATGTCTTCGAAGGCGACAAGCGTTTCGACATCACCGTGCGGGTGCCGATGGCCCAGCGCGACGATCTCGACGCCATGGGCGCCTTGCCGGTGATGTTGCCGTCCGAAAACGGCAATGCTCAACGCTCGGTCCCGCTGCGCGAACTGGTGCAGTTCCGGTTCGCCGACGGCCTCAACCAGATCAGCCGCGAGGACGGGAAGCGCCGGGTGGTCATCCAGGTCAATGTGCGGGGGCGCGACATTGGTTCGTTCGTCAACGAGGCCAAGGCCAAGGTCGACGCCGTGCCATTGCCGACCGGTTCCTGGCTAACCTGGGGCGGACAGTTCGAAAACCTGAAGGCCGCGACCGCCCGCCTGGCGCTCGTCGTGCCGCTCTGTTTTGTGCTGATTTTCCTGATTCTCTACATGGCGCTGGGAGGCGTTAAGCCCGCCGCCTCGGTCTTTGCGGCCATTCCGCTGGGGTTGTCGGGCGGGGTCTTCGCCTTGGCCCTGACCGGGATCACCTTCTCGATCTCGGCGGCGGTGGGCTTCATCGTCCTGGCCGGGGTAGCGGTCCTCAACGGCCTGGTGGTGATGTCGAGCGTCCGCCAGAGGCTCGACGAGGGGATGCCGGTCCCGCAAGCCATCTATGAGGGCTCGATCGAGCGTTTCCGTCCGGTGTTGATGACGGGCCTGGTGCCCGCGATCGGCTTTATTCCCATGGCCTTGGCGCATGGGACTGGCGCGGAGGTGCAAAAGCCGCTGGCGATGGTGGTTATCGGCGGTCTGATCACCGCGACGGCGGTCACGCTCGTCGTGCTGCCGGCCATCGCTCAACTGGTCCTCCAACTGGGCCGAGGTCGGGCCGTCCCAGATGTTAGCCCGGCAGAGCCGTCACCGGCGACGCACTGATCCGGGGCGCCGGCGTGGCCCGTCCCCCCACCACGCCGGCGTGTCTCTCTTGTCGAAAGAAAAGCGATGTCCCTGAAGGCTTCTCAAGCACGGCAACTCTGGATACCCGTCGGTCTGGCCGCCGCGGTGATGATCCCCGCCCTTGCTCTGCGGATCGAAGGCTGGCGGCCCAATGCCGTGCTGGATATCGCCGTGTTCGGCGTCGCGATCCTGGCAGCGGGCTTCCTGTTGTCCTGGGGCGCGGAAGCGGCGGAAAAATACCTCTCCCAAGGCCTGATCCTGGCGGCCGTAGCTCTTGTCACGGTGCTGCCCGAATACGCCGTCGACATCTACTACGCCTTCCAGGCGGGGCGATCGCCCAGTGAAGGCTATGTCGCCTTCGCGGCCGCCAACATGACAGGCGCCAACCGGTTGCTGATCGGCCTGGCCTGGCCGGCCATGGTCCTCTTGCACTGGTGGAAGAACCGGCAACCGGGCATTGAGTTGGCGCCAGTCAACGCCATCGAGATCGTCGTGCTGGCCATCTCCAGCGCCTACGCCTTTGTCATCATCCTGAAGAACACGATCAGCGCCTGGGACTCCATCGTATTGGTCGGGCTGTTTGGCCTCTACCTCTGGCGTGTCAGCAAGCTGCCCAAGGCGCAGGATGAAGACGAGGCTGAAGAGCCTGGCCCCGGCGCAGTCATCGCCAAGATGTCGACCAAGGCGCGCTGGACGGTGATGATCGGCATGACCGTGGTCGCCGCCGGAGTGATCTTGGCCGTTGCCGAGCCGTTCGCCGAGTCGATGATCGACGGCGGACGCGCGCTCGGCATCGACCAGTTTTTGCTGATCCAGTGGCTGGCGCCAATCGCCAGCGAGGCCCCAGCGGTTGTCATTGCGGTGCTGTTCGTGCTTGCGGGGCGGGCGGCGGCGGGTCTGGTGGCCATGATCAGCGACAAGATCAACCAGTGGACGCTACTGGTCGGAATGCTGCCCCTGGCCATGAGTCTGGGTGCGGGGCAACTGACGGCGCTGCCGCTTGACGCGCGTCAGCATGAGGAATTTTTCCTCACAGCCGCGCAGTCTCTGTTCGGCCTAGCCCTGCTGCTGCGGCTGCGGCTTTCGGTGTTCGGCGCGATCGCCTTGCTGGGCTTGTTTGTCGCCCAACTGATGATCGCCCTGACCCTGCGCCAAGACGAAGCGCGCGATATCGCGGCGCTCACGTCTGTGGCCTGGGGCTACCTCATCCTGGCCGGATTGCTGTTCGCGCTCAATTGGCGCGCCATCACTGGCCTGCTGTCCACCGCCTTTAGCCTGACGGCCAAACCCGACACCGTTGCCGATCTTCAACTGGCCAGGCCCCAGTCTAGCCCGGAGCGCGCAGCTGATGACGCCTAGGCTCACTGATTTGAGACCGGCGCCCCTGCGGCGATCGATGATCGCCGCAGGCTTGGTTGTCTCCGGGGTCGCTGGCGCGGGTTTCGCCCAGGCCGCGTGGGCCGAACGCGTCCTGGTCTTGGAGCCGACGGCTCCAGGGGTCTGGCGGACGAAGGCGCGGCGGATGACCGTGGAGTTTCGACGCACCGGCGCGGCGGCCGACCCGCGTCTGATGATCCGGTTTCTAGACGCAAACGGTGATGCGGTGTCCCCGCGAACCGCCCAACGGGTGGGGCTCAGCGCCGCCGGCGAGACGATCATTTTCAGGCGCAACGGCCGGGGGTGGATCTCGACCTCGGCGCAGTCCGCGCCGCGCGAAGGCGCCAGGCTCAGCATCGTCGAGGCCGATCACCAGCACGACTTTCTCCTGAATGTCTCCGAGCCCGCGCCCACGGAGGCGCACCGATGACGCCCTGGTCGCGCCGCCAAGCGCTGGCCGGCCTGACGGCGGGCCTGACCGCGATCGCGGGCCAAGGGAGGGCGGCGGCCACGCCATTCACCGTCTATCGCTTGGCGGCGTGCGGATGCTGCCAGGCCTGGATGGCGCACATGGCCGCCGCAGGTTTTGCCCCCAGGAGCGTCGAGGTCGACGATCTGGTGGCGGTCCGACGGCGCTTCAACGTTCCCGAGGATCTTGCCGCCTGCCACACCGCAGTTATTCACGGCTACGCGATCGAAGGCCATGTGCCGGCCCAAGACGTTGCGGCGCTGCTGCGGCGCGGCCTCCGGGCGGTGGGCCTGGCCGTGCCCGGCATGCCGATTGGTTCGCCGGGCATGACCGTGCCCGGCGTCGTCCCCCAAGCCTACTCCACCCTGCTGCTGCTCTCGGGCGGCCGCCGACAAGTTTTCGCGCGTCACTGAACCGGCCTCAAAGGAGACTTCCATGCAAATCCCCGGGCAAGCTGTCCTGCTTCGTATCTACACCGATGAGAACGCCCTGGTTGGCGACCGCGCCTTGATTGATGTGATCGTGCTGCGCGCTCGACAGGAGCGGCTAGCCGGCGCGACCGTGCTGCGCGGCCGAAAGGGATTTGGCGAGTCGGCGCGCATGCACGAGTCTAGGCCGTTGGACTTCAACGACAATCTCCCCGTCGTCATCGAGATTGTCGACGAGGAGGCGCGCTTGCGCGTTTTCCTGAAGTCTCTCGATGATCTCAAGGGCATAGGCCTCATCACCTTCGAAAAGGTCGAGGTTCTCCGGTACGGCGGCCATCACGTCGAACCCCATCAGTAGACTTCAGGAGTCGCGCCATGACCGACAAGCTCCGACTTGAACTGCCGATCCTGTTGCCCGAGGCCGCTGACGCCTGCGACCACTGCGTCACGAGCCTGATCGCCGTGCTTGAGGGGCGTCCTGGCGTTTCCGAAGCCCACGTCGACAAGAGCGAGGCGGGCGAAGGCTCGCTCTGCATCCACTACGATGAGAGCCAAATCCGGCTGGGCCAACTGCGGGCTTTCGCCCTGCAGGCCGGAGCGACCCTCAACGACCGGTTCGGTCATTTCGCCTTCGAACTGGCGGGCGGCGTCCATGCCAGGAGCGCCCGCCGGATCGCCGATGGCCTTCGAGGGCAGGTCGGCGTGTTAGCGGCCGAGGTCGGACCCACTGGCCGCGGATTTGTCGAATTCGATCGCGCCAAGACCGACGAAGACGCCTTACGCGCGTCGGTGCGCGCCGCAGGGGCTCGCCTCTTAGTTCGCCCTGCTCCAACGGATCGCCAACCCAGTGGCGTCAATGTCGAGGGCGTGGTGCACGAGCACCACGACCACGGCTCCGGCAGCGGACATGTCCACGACAAGGCGCGTGTGCCCGACCCAGCTCACGAGAGACACGATCACGGTGCGTCCGCCAAGCTCGCCACGGGCCATGAAGGCCACGACCACGCCGCGGGCGACCACGATCATGCCCACGGCGGCGTCTTTGGCGAACGCACCGAACTGATCTTCGCGGTTCTCTCCGGTGTAATGCTTTTGGCCGGTTGGCTGATCGGCCAGCGGCTGCCCGGCGTGGTCCAGTTGATCTTCTATGGCGCGGCCTATGTGTTCGGCGGCTATTTCACCCTCAAGGAAGCCTTCGAGAACCTGCGCAAGCGCCGGTTCGAGATCGACACATTGATGCTGGTGGCCGCCGCTGGCGCGGCCGCCCTAGGGCAATGGGCTGAAGGCGCCTTGTTGCTCTTCCTATTCAGCATTGGCCATGCCCTGGAGCACTACGCCATGGGCCGGGCGCGTCGCGCCATCGAGGCTTTGGCCCAACTGGCGCCCGAACGCGCTACGGTGCGACGCGGCAATCAGACCGAGGACATCGCCGTCGAAGCGCTCAAGATTGGCGATATCGTGCTGGTGCGCCCCAACGAGCGGATCGCCGCGGACGGTGTCGTGGTGGTTGGGGAAAGCAGCGTCAATCAGGCGCCGGTGACCGGGGAGAGCGTCCCAGTCGATAAGCGGGCCGCCGCGCAGCACGATCTGGATTTTGCAAAAGCCAGCAGCGAGCATCGTGTCTTCGCCGGCACGATCAACGGCTCAGGCGCACTCGATGTCCGCGTCGCCAAGAAAGCTTCGGAAAGCACCCTGGCGCGAGTGGTCAAGATGGTGGCCGAGGCGGAGGCTCAGCGATCGCCGACCCAAAGGTTCACCGATCGCTTCGAACGGATTTTCGTGCCGGCGGTCCTGGTCGGCGTTGGCCTGTTGATGCTGGCGTTCCTGGTCATCGACGAGCCGTTCAGCGCCAGCTTCTATCGCGCCATGGCCGTCCTGGTCGCCGCCAGCCCCTGCGCCCTGGCCATTTCCGTGCCCAGCGCCGTGCTGAGCGGGGTTGCTCGGGCCGGTCGCGGCGGCGTGTTGGTCAAGGGCGGTGGCCCGTTGGAAAATCTGGGCACCCTGACCGCCCTGGCGTTCGACAAGACCGGCACTTTGACCCAGGGCAAGCCAAGGCTCACCGATGTGGTGCCAGCCGATGGCGTGGAGGAGCACGAGTTGTTGGCCGTGGCGGTTGCCGTCGAAGCCTTGAGCGACCACCCCCTGGCGGCCGCGGTCGTCCGCGACGGCGAGGAAAAGCTGGGGCAGACCCCTCGCCTGAAGGCCGAGGCTGTCAAGAGCCTGACCGGACAAGGCGTTCAGGCCGACGTGTCCGGCAAGGCCGCGGTGATCGGCAAGCCCGGCCTCTTCGAAAGTGGGGAGGGGCCAAAGCCGCCCGCAGCGGTCTGGAGCGAGGCTCAACGATTGGAGGCTGCGGGTCGCACGGTCGTGGTGGTTCGACACGGTGATCGCTATCTCGGCGTCCTTGGCCTCATGGACACCGCGCGCCCAGCCGCCAAGGTCGTGATCCAGCGTCTGCGCACCTTGGGGATCAAGCACATCATCATGCTGTCGGGTGACAACCAGTCGGTGGCCAGCGCCATTGCCAAGGAACTGGAACTGGACGAGGCCAAGGGCGGCCTGATGCCCGAGGACAAGGTCGCGGTGATCAAGGCCCTGAAGGAGAAGTTTGGCAAGGCCGCCATGGTCGGCGATGGCGTCAATGACGCCCCGGCCATGGCCAACGCTACGGTTGGGATCGCCATGGGCGCGGCCGGATCGGACGTCGCGCTCGAGACCGCCGACGTGGCGCTGATGGCCGACGATCTGACTCATCTGCCGTTCGCCGTTGGCCTGAGCCGCCGCACCAGCGGCATCATCAAGCAGAACCTCTGGGTCAGCTTGGGAATGGTCGCCTTCCTGATCCCAGCGACTTTGCTGGGTCTGAAGATCGGCGAGGCGGTGATCTTCCACGAAGGGTCGACCTTGCTGGTCGTGGCAAACGCGCTGCGCTTGCTGGCCTATCGGGCCAAGACCGTATGAGCGACTGCGCCATCTCGACCGCGGTTGGAGCACGCTTGCGTCATGACCGGCCATAATCGTCACACACCGTCGGCTCGCGCTAGGTCCAAAGCCAACCGGCCTTCGGCATGGGCCGTAGTCGCTATCATCGTGTCGCTGCTTTTCCTCGCCTTGGCGATCATCCTTCTTGCGCTCGAACTTGGATATCGAACATGATCTTCCGTCCGCACAAACCTCTTCGTGTTCCTACCGCGTGGCTGGCGGCTGGCGGCTTGGTGGTCGGGCTGGGGGGCTGCGTGGCCTATGCGGGGGCTGCGTTGCTTTCGACGCCGATTGAGGCCACAGCGCCACGAGGCTTCATTCTCAAATCGGTCGAGGCGATCCAGGAGCCCAACGGCGTTCGGTTCCACGGTGCAGCTTGCCGCAGATCATCATTGCCATCACCAGTACGCATCCGGGTCGATCGCGTAGACGCCAAGGGACAGCTGCTGAGTTCGACCTCGCGCGCCCTGTCAGGGCTGCGCGGACATGAACACCGTTGCACGTTCTTCGACGTGCCGACCGTCGGTGACCTGCGTCCGGGCGAGAGCGCTCGCGTGTGCGCTCAACGGACTGTGGGGCCGTGTCCTGCCGCCCAACCGCTAGATGAGGCATCCTCGAAAGCCGCGCCGCCCTCGCGCATTTTTTAGGAACTGCGCCATGATGATCGAAACCGAGATCGATATCGCAGCGCCGCCCATGAAGGTCTGGCGCGCTATTACCGACTTCCCTGGTTATCCCAAGTGGCACCCATTCCGCACGGTGTCGGGTGAGTTGGCCTTGAATGAAAAAGTGAAGATGCTGGTCAGGACCAGCCTTGAGCGACGACGCAAGGATTCTGGCAGGATCAGCACGTTGATCCCAGGCGAGGCCATAGCCTTCGCCACTGGCAACCTGATGCTGAAAAATACGGAGTCTTATCTCCTGACGCCAAGCCGAAGGGGCACCTTGCTGCGCCATCGCACCGAGATGACGGGGCCGGCCGAGTTCCTGTTCCGCTTCGCCCAACCCTTCGTCGCCAATATGCGAACGGCCAGTGACGTCACAGACAAAGCCCTGGACCGCTATCTGACCACCAACGCTTCGCTCACCACCGGCGCGCGCAAGCGGCCGCGGACCCGGATTTAAGGGTTGCTCACCGCGACAGCCTCACAACGACAAGGCTCATTCAAATGACCAATGACAGCCAGCACCTACTGCGGATCTATTTCGACGCTGCGCTCACATTTCAAGGCCAAGCCTATGACGACGTGCTGCTCGCTAGAGCGCGCCAGATGAAGATCGCGAGCGCTGCGGTTTTGCGGGTCATGCAGGCCTACGGTGACACCGCGATCGTCCATGGCGCTCACGCGAGGGACTTGGCGCCGGATCAGCACCTCATCGTCGAATTGGTCGATGCTCAGCCCAAGCTGAAAGCCTTCGTGGAAGCTCTTGAGCTGTCCGTCGAGATCGGTCTGGTGACCTTGGAGAAAGTCCAAGTCGTCGGCTACGGCGGCCACCGCCATCACGGCGGATGAATGTGGATGAACGGCGGGGGAACATTGGACTGCGTTGAGGCCTTCCTTGCCTAAGGAGCACATTCATGAATCCCGCAGCACCTTCCAAAGATCTCGCCGCGCCGGCAGGCGCCAAGCCGGTCGCGCCTACTGACGCATCGCCCGGCGATCCCAAGGCCACGCCTCCCGTTGTTGACAAGCCCGGCGGAATGATCGGCGAGGGTGAGGCGGGCGCGGCCAGCGTCGAGGGCGTCGAGAGCGAGACTGAGACGCGGGCCGACGGCGGCATGATCGGCGAAGGCTAGGCAATACTGCTCCAGCAGAATTCGCGAAATGTAGAATCCAGTCGATAGTGATAGTCTTGCGGGCAAGCAGACACTGCGGACACGCTTAGGCCGCTGAACGACCCAGCCTATCGGCTCTAGCGCGCCGCATAAGCCACGTCCATGGTTGGTGCCGTCAACTTAGGTTGAGGGAACAAGCTTTGACGTAAGCCCGCTACGCTCCAGTTCGAGACGGGCGAGGGTGGGCTCTGCGCCTTGAAACCGGACGACCGGGTCTGCCGGGGACAGGCACGGCGGCGGTGCGCTAAGACGCGTGGCGTCGCGCGGACGAACACCACGGGCCTTTGATGAACGATCAACACTTCCGACGCGCCGTCCAATGGGCCGCGATGCTGAACCTGGCCTGCTTCCTCGTCGAGTTCGTCGTGGCCCTGCATATCGGGTCGGTGTCCTTGCTGGCCGATAGCGCCGACTTCTTCGAGGACGCGGCGGTCAATTTCCTGATCTTCATGGCCCTGGCCTGGAGCGCAGCGCAGCGGGCGCGTGGGCATGGCGCTGGCCTGTGTTCTCCTGGCGCTCGCGCTCGCCTTCCTCTGGGCGCGGGAGCAAGCTTGGCGCGCCCGTCGCGCCTGACCCGGTGAAGCTTGCCGTCACCGGCCTCGGCGCCTTGGCTGTCAACCTGACCTGCGCCTTCATGCTGGCGCGGTTCAAAAGCCATGGCGGGAGCCTGGCCAAAGCCGCCTTCCTTTCGGCGCACAACGACGTGCTGGCCAATGTGGCGATCATCGCGGCTGGCGGCCTGACCCTGTGGACCCGATCACTCTGGCCCGATGTTGTCGTCGGTCTTGGCATCGCGGCCATGAACATCGACGCGGCGCGCGAAGTGTGGACCGCGGCCAGGCAAGAGCAATCCGAGGCCGCCGCGCGACCCTAGCGTGACGAACCTCCGCTAGCTGAGATGTTGGGCAGAACGATCAACACCTCAGCCGGCCAAGCCTAGGACTTGCGGATCGCCATCACTTCGCCCGCGCCGTCGTGGAGCTTCAGGTCGAAGGCGACCTTGTCGCCGACCGCGATCCCGTCCAGCAGGGCCGGCGCGATCTTGAAGCCCATGGTCATGGCCGGCCAGCCGGCTTCCGGAATGGCCTCGTGATCGAGGGTGATCGCGGCGGTCTTGTCGATCGCCTTCACCACGCCGAGGCCCTTGGCCATCTTGTCGGCTGGCGCCATGTCCATGCCGGCCATGGCGTTGCTCGCGGCCGGGGCGGCGGCGGCGGGAGGCGCTGGGGTGGCCGGGGCTTCGGTCTTGCGGTCGCAGGCGGCCAGGCCGGTCGTCGCCAGCAGGGCGGCGAGCGTCAGGGACAGGGTCTTCATGGGGGGATCTCCTAGGCTGAGCGGAAAGCGGAAGGTGCGGTTCGGGCTTGCCGGCGGCGCAGCAGCAGGTAGCCGGCCGGGATCACGAACATCGACAGCAGCGGGGCGGTGAGCATGCCGCCGATCATCGGCGCGGCGATGCGGCTCATCACTTCGGAGCCCGCGCCGTGGCCCCAGAGGATGGGGGCCAGGCCCGCCAGGATCACCGCCACGGTCATGGCCTTGGGCCGCACGCGCAGCAGGGCGCCTTCGCGCACCGCGGCTTCGACTTGGGCGGGCGACGGATCGGGACCCAGGGCCTCCATGGCGTGCTTGAGATAGATCAGCATCACCACCCCGAACTCGGCCGAGACCCCGGCCAGGGCGATGAAGCCGACGCCGGTGGCCACCGACTGGTGGAACCCCGCCAGATACAGCGTCCAGATCCCGCCGGTCAGGGCGAACGGCAGGGTGGCCATGATCAGCCCCGCCTCGTCGAAGCGGCGGAAGATCACGTACAGCAGGACGAAGATGATCAGCAGAGTGGCCGGCACGACGATCTTCAGTCGGTCGGCGGCCCGCTGCAGATATTCGAACTGGCCCGAATAGGAGACGCTGACGCCGGGCGAGAGCCTGACCTTCTGCCCGACCGCCTGGCGCAGGTCGCCGACGACCGAGGCGAGATCGCGGCCCCGCACGTCGACATAGACCCAGGTCGTGGGCCGGCCGTTCTCGCTCTTGAGCATCGGCGGCCCGTCGGCGATCTCGACCTGCGCCACCGTGCCAAGGGTGATCTGCGCGCCGTCTGGGGTCAGGATCGGCAGCGTCCGCAGGCCTTCCAGACTGCCCCGCAGTTCGCGCGGATAGCGCACGCTGATCGGATAGCGCGCCAGGCCCTCGACCGTCTGGCCGATGGTCTCGCCGCCGATCGCCCCGGAGACGATCGACTGGACGTCGTCGATATTGAGCCCGAACCGCGCGGCGGCGGCGCGGTCGATGCGAACATCGACATAGCGCCCGCCGGTCAGCCGTTCAGCCAGGGCCGAGCTGACGCCCGGCACGCCCTTGGCCACGCCCTCGACCTCGCGGGCGATGCGATCGAGTTCGGCGAGGTTGGCCCCCGAGACCTTGACCCCGATCGGGCTCTTGATGCCCGTGGCCAGCATGTCGATGCGATTGCGGATCGGCGGCACCCAGACATTGGTCAGGCCGGGGACGCGGACGCGCTGGTCGAGCTCGGCCACCAGCTTGTCGGGCGTCATGCCCGCCCGCCACTGGTCGCGCGGCTTGAAGCGGATGGTGGTCTCGAACATCTCCAGCGGCGCGGGATCGGTGGCGCTCTCGGCCCGGCCGGCCTTGCCGAACACGCTCTGCACTTCCGGCACGGTCTTGATCATCCGGTCTGTCTGCTGGAGCAACTGGCCGGCCTTGGCCGCCGACAAGCCCGGGAGGGCCGAGGGCATGTAGAGCAGGTCGCCTTCGTCCATGTTGGGCATGAACTCAGCCCCCAGATGGGCCAGAGGCCAGGCCGTGGTGGCGAAGGCCAGCAGGGCGACCAGCAGGGTGGTCCTGGGGCGACGCATGACCCGGTCGAGCAGCGGGCGATAGGCCGCCGTGAGCACGCGGTTGATCGGATTGGCCGCCTCGTCGGGGATCTTGCCGCGGATCAGGTAGCCCATCAGCACCGGGATCAGGGTCACCGACAGGATGGCCGCCGCCGCCATGGCGTAGGTCTTGGTGAAGGCCAGGGGACGGAAGAGCCGGCCTTCCTGCGCTTGCAGGGTGAACACCGGGATGAACGACAGGGTGATGATCAGGAGGCTGAAGAACAGCGCCGGACCGACCTCGGCGGCGGCCTCGGTGATCACCGTCCAGCGGGTCTCGCTGGCCAGGGTCTCGCCGGGATGCTCATGCGCCCAGCGCTCAAGCTTCTTGTGGGCGTTCTCGATCATCACCACGGCCGCGTCGACCATGGCCCCGATGGCGATGGCGATGCCGCCCAAGGACATGATGTTGGCGTCCACGCCCTGGCTCTTCATCACCAGGAACGCGGCCAGCACGCCCAGCGGCAGCGAGAGGATCGCCACCAGGGCCGAGCGCAGGTGGCCCAGGAAGAGGGCGCAGACCAGGGCCACGACCAGGAACTCCTCCAGGAGCTTGCCGGTCAGGTTATGGACGGCGCGGTCGATCAAGCCCGAGCGGTCGTAGGTGCTGACCACCTCGACGCCGGGCGGCAGGCTCTTCTTCAGCTCCACCAGCTTGGCCTTCACCGCCGCGATGGTCGTGCGGGCGTTCTCGCCCGAGCGCAGGATCACCACCCCGCCGGCCACCTCGCCCTGGCCGTTGAGCTCGGCGATGCCGCG
Organism: Caulobacter sp. FWC2; assembly: GCF_002742625.1. Lineage (NCBI taxonomy): Bacteria > Pseudomonadati > Pseudomonadota > Alphaproteobacteria > Caulobacterales > Caulobacteraceae > Caulobacter > Caulobacter sp. FWC2. The sequence goes on along the minus strand of NZ_PEBF01000001.1, from coordinate 3,167,380 downwards.
CCGCATCTCCGGGCCGACCTGAATCGTCGCCACGTCACCGAGGCGCACCGGGACGCCGCCGGCGGCCGTCCTCAGCGGCACGGCCTGGAAGTCCTCGAGGGTCTTCAGATAGCCGGTGGCGCGGACCATATATTCGGCCTCGCCCAGCTCCAGCACCGAGCCGCCGGCCTCGGCGTTGGCGCCCTTCAGCGCGGCGACGACCTGTTGGTGCGTGACCCCGAAGCTGGCCAGCTTCTGTGGGTCGAGCACGACCTGGTACTGACGGACCATGCCGCCGATCGCCGAGACCTCGGCCACGCCCGGCAGGGTCTTGAGCTCATAGCGCAGGAACCAGTCCTGCAGGGATCGCAGCTGGCTGAGGTCGTGGCTGCCGGTCCTGTCGACGAGGGCGTATTCGTAGACCCAGCCGACCCCGGTGGCGTCGGGGCCCAGGGCCGGACGGGCGCTCTCCGGAAGACGGCCCTGGACCTGGTTGAGATATTCCAGGACCCGCGAGCGGGCCCAGTAGAGGTCGGTCTTGTCGTCGAAGATCACGTAGACGAAGCTGTCGCCGAAGAACGAGTAGCCGCGCACGGTCTTGGCGCCGGGCACCGACAGCATGGTGGTGGCCAGCGGATAGGTGACCTGGTTCTCGACCAGTTGCGGGGCTTGGCCCGGATAGCTGGTGCGGATGATCACCTGGGTGTCGGAGAGATCGGGCAGCGCGTCGATCGAAGTCGAGCGCACGGCGAGGCCGCCGGCCACGATCAGCGCCAGGGCCCCCAGCAGCACGAAGAAGCGGTTGGCGACCGACCAGCGGATCAGGGCGGCGATCATGCGCCACCGCCGATCTTGGCGATGCGCCGGACGGTCGGGTCGGCCGGCGGCGGATCGAAGGCGAAGCGGACCTGGTCGCCGACCTTCAAGCCCCGCAGCAGCATCGGATCGGCGCGGAAGGTCATGGTCATGGCCGGCCAGCCGATCGCCGGCACGGGGCCGTGGGACAGGGTGACGCCGTCCTTGGTCACCTGCTCGATGCGGCCTGTGGCTTCGACCAGGGCCGGCTTGGCCGCCGTCATGGGCTTGGTCATGGTCATGTCGCCCGCGGGTGCTTGAGGACCTGACGCCGGCAAGGGGCGGACCTGCAGGCCCGCCAAGCTGGCCTCGGAGTCGACCAGGAACTGGCCCGAGGCGATGACCTTCTGGCCCGAAGCCAGCCCGGCCAGGATCTCCGTCCGGCCACCGGCTTCGTGGCCGGTCCGGACCTCGACGGCCTGGTAGCGGCCGCCGTCGGCGGCCAGCAGCACCACGTCGCGCGCGCCGGTGCGGATTACTGCCTCGGACGGGACCAGCAGGGCGGTGCGAGCCGCCGCGTCGAAGCTGATGGTGGCGAACAGGCCGGGCTTGAGGCGGCCGTCGCGGTTGGCCAGTTCGATCCGCGCCTGCAAGGTGCGGCTGTCGCCCTGGGCCTGGGGCAGCACGGCCTGGACCGTTCCGCGCCGGGTCTCGCCCGGATAGGCCGCCAGGGTGACGCCGACGCCCTGACCGGGCCGCAGCTGGCCGGCCTGCGCCTCGGGCACGGCGGCCGTGACCCAGACCTTCGAGAGGCCGTTGATCTCGGCCAGGGTCTGGCCCATGGCCACGGTCATGCCGGCCCGCACGTCGAGCTTGGAGATCACCCCGCCCAAGGGGGCGGTGACGGTGATCGTGGTGCGCGGCCGACCGTCGCGGTCGAGACCGGCGACCACGCCGTCGGGCATGCCCAGCAGCCGCAAGCGCTGGCGGGCGGCGGCGACCAGGGCTGCATCGCCGGTCCTCCGCACAGCCAGATATTCGGTCTGGGCGCCGCCCCACTCGGGAATTAGCAGGTCGGCGAGCGGCGCGCCGGCAGCGATCACGTCGCCGGGCGCGCGGCCATAGACGCGCTGCACGAACCCGCCGCTGCGGGCCTGGACGACAGCGATGTCGCGCTGGTTAAAATCGACGATGCCGGTGGCGGTCAGGCCGCTGGAAAGCGCGCCTTCCTCCACGGTCGCCAGCCGGAAGCCGAGGTTCTGCGCGGCCGACGGATCGATGCGGACGCCCGCCGCCGGACCGCTCGCCTCGGCCTCGCCGGCGTATTTGGGCACCAGCTGCATGTCCATGAACGGCGACTTGCCCGGCTTGTCGAAGTGTTGGGCCGGGACCATCGGGTCGTACCAGTAGAGCACCTTGCGACCGTCGGCCGGGGCTTCCGACATCGCCGGCTTGGCGGTCAGGCGAGCGAGGCCATAGCCGCCGGCGCCGGCCAGCACCACCAGGGCGGCGGCGCCCGCGAGCAGCGCCTTCATCGAGGGGGACGGGGTCATTGGTCGCTTCCGTAGGTCAGGGTCAGGCGGGCGGCGTCGACGGCGACGGCGGCCTCGCGATCGAGGGTGGTGAGCTGGGCGTCGGCCAAGCCCGAGAAGGCGACCAGCACGTTGGGCAGGGCGGCCGTGCCGGCGCCATAGGCGGCGGTCTCCAACTGGGCCCTCTGCTTGGCCAGCGGCAGCAGGGTGTCGCGGGACCGCAGCCATTGCTCGTGGTGCATGACGTGATCGGCGAGGTCGGCTTCGAGCTGGGCGGCCAGCGCCCGGCGCGCATCCTCGCGCTGGGCGTCGGCCCGGCTGGCGCTGGCGGCGCGGGCGGCGATCATCGGGTCCTGGCGGCTCTTGCCCCACAGCGGCAGGCTGATGCTGACCCCGGCCGAGACCATGTCGCCGAACATCGGGTCGCGGCGCTGGTAGGCCACGTCCCAGCTCCAGTCGGGACGCTTGTCGGCCTTGGCCAGGGCGACGTCCGCCCGCGCCTGGCGGGCGGCGGCGTCCTTGGCCAGCAGGGCGGGATTGCGGTCGATCGCGGTCCTGAGGCCGGCGGGGGCAAGGTCCAGATCCGGTGTCTCGCCGATCGCCTGAGGATCAGCATCACCCGTCCAGCGGCTCAGCATGGCGCGGGCCCGTTCCAGCTCGGAGACCGCTTCGCTGCGGCGGTCCTCCAGGGCGGCGCGCATCTGCGCGGCCTCCAGCGCCTGAGCGGGTCTGGAGCGACCGGAGGCGACGCCGGACGGCGCGGCGTCCCACAGCGGGGCCAGCTGGGCGACCACCCCATCCAGGGCGGCGAGCTTGCGCTGGGCATAGAGCAGTTGGATCCAGGCGAGCGCCGTGGCGACACGGACCTGGCGGGCCTCGACCGCGCCCTCGGCCCCGGCCGCGACGATGTCGGCCTCGGCCCGGCCGATACGCGCCTGGCGCTTGGCGGCGCTGGGCATCTCCTGGCTGAAGCCGACCCTGCCCATGGTCATCTCGTCGGCCCCGAACCGCCCGGCCGGCGAACCCGAGACCGGGAAGTTGTCGAGGCCGAGGGCCAGCTTGGGATCCGGCAAGGCGCCGGCCGCCTTGGCCGAGGCCTTGGCGGCGTCGACCTGCAAGGCGGCGGCGCGCAGGGACGGCGCGTTGGCGGCGGCCGCGTCGAGGGCCTGGGCGTAGGTGAGGGGCGCGGCCTGGGCGGCGCTGGCCAAGCTCAGTCCGGCCAGAAGAGGAAGAATACGCATGGGGACGAAAATCCTGGAGGCAGCCGTGAAGGGGCAGCGCCCCGGCGAGGCGTTTGCAGCCGCCTCGCCGGGGCCGGACGGGACGGGCGACGACAGGGGATCGGTCCCCGCCCGTCCCACCCGAGCTAGCGAGGCGAGCGGGCCGGTTGGAACGCGCCGTCGACGCCGGCGACGGCGTGCGGCATACAATCGGCCGGCATGTCGCAAACCCACGCGGCGCGCCGGAAGACGTCCTTGGGATTGGCGGGCGCGGGGAGGGCCTGCAGATGGCCGCAGGCGCGTGGCGCGGCGGCCGAGGCCGTCGCCAGGGAAGCAAGGCTGGCGACGAGCGCCAGCGCGATGATGCGGGGAGACATGAGGGTCATCCTTGAAGATCGGAAAGCCAGCCCGCGAGAGCGCGGGCGATCACACGCGCCCGGCAGGGCGGGCGCATGAAACGAGCGATGGACGTGGATCGGCCTTTGGGCCGGTCCTAGGCGATCGTTCGTGGAGGCGGATCTTCGAGGATGAGCCGGTGCGTGCGACCGCTGGTGTTCGACCAGCTCGTCTCGACGCGATAGCTGACGGCGACCGGCATCGCCGAGCCCTCGCAGGGGGCGGCGACGGACAGGGCGCAACTGACCGCGCAAGCCTTGGCGCAATCCTTAGCCGACATGGCCTTGCCGTGGTCACAGCAAGGATCAGCCTGAGCCGCGTCGTCGCCGGCGGGGGCCATGGCGACCATGGCCATCGCGTCCATGCCAGCCATGTCGCAATCGGCCCGCGCGGCGTTGACCGCCAGCGGACTGAACGCGAGGGCCACGGCGGCCAGGAAAGCGAGCGCATGCCTTAGCATCGGGTAAGCTTAGCGCAGTCGCACGGCGTCGTCATGTACGGACAATTCCTGAACGCGGTTCGCCGCGACCGCGGCGCGGACTGGTGACGGCTTGGAGACAAACCCCGAAAGCCGCCGATCTGGTCCAATACGCGCTGGCCCGGATCATCCCTCGACCCTTTCGCGCCATCGTGGCGAATATTTTCAGAAGCGGAACGGGGGCGCCGTTCGCCGGTTTTGGCAGCGTCGGACCCGGTTTGGGCATCAGCGCGACGCGACCGTGGCGGCGGCTGCTCGGGTCTCCTGGAGACAGTCATGGCCGAGCAGCACGCGCCTGAAAATCATCAACACCATAGGCCCTACCTGCGCCTGGCGGTCATGACCGCCCTGTCGTTCCTGGCCATGTACGTCCTGATGTACGCCATGGTCGACAGGGCCGCGAACATCCATCCAAGCTTCAACCAGGCCTACATGGCCGGCTTGATGACCGCGCCGATGGTGCTGCTCGAACTTCTTCTCATGGGCATGATGTATCCGAGCAAGGGCCTCAATCGCGGCTTGGTCGCGTCCAGCCTCGTCATCGGGGTCTTGTGTTTCGCGGCCATCCGCCACCAGTGGCTGGTCGGCGATCGCGAGTTCCTGCGCTCGATGATCCCGCATCACGCCGGCGCGATCCTGATGTGCGGACGCGCGCCTGTGAAGGACCCCGAGATCCGGCGCCTTTGCGCCACGATCATCAAGGGCCAGCAGCAGGAGATCGACCAGATGGGCGCCATGCTCGCGCGCGCCCGCTAATCCTTGGCGGCCCGCCGGACCGGCAGGCCCGCACTCTTGTGGCTTTGCACGACCGCCTTGCGCATAGGGCGTTTCCCGCCCGCCATCCGTCGGTCACACTCTGCGTCGGGGCGCGTCATCCTTCACCCGAGGGATCGGACCGCGGGCTGCGTATGCATGGATGTAGAGTCAGGGGATCGGCGATGAGCGACAAGCTCGACGAACTTTTCGAGGCGTTGCGGCGACAACCGCACGCTCAGCTGCACGGCCTGGAAGGTCAGGTCTGGGCCAGGATCGACACCTGGCGCGACGGCCGGCGCGCGGCGAACGCACTCGTGCCGCTGCGCGCGGCCTCAATCGTCGCGGCCCTGGGCCTGGGCATGGTCGGCGGCAGCCTCGCGGCCAACGCCGCCGCGCGCGCGCCCTCCGAGATCTCCGCGTTTTCGGTGGACGCGCATTTAGCGCCATCGACCCTGTTGGGCGGTCGCTGACATGCGCCGGATCTCGCGCGGCGCCGTGCTGACCGTCGTCCTGGCCCTGCTGGCCGGGGTCGCCGGAGGCTGGCTCGGCTCAGGCCGGTTCCTGCCCAAGCCCCATGCCCAATCGCTGCATGAGATGGTCCACCACGAGCTGAAGCTCAGCGCGGATCAGGATCGCCGGCTTGAGGCGCTCGAACAGGACTTCGCCGTGCGTCGTCGCGCCCGGGAGGCCGAGCTGCGCGCGGCCAACGCCCAACTGGCCGCCGCCATCCAGGCGCGCCACGAATACGGGCCCGAGGTCGAGGCCGCGGTCGAGCGCTTCCATACGGCCATGGGAGCGCTGCAGTTGGAGACGGTCCAGCACGTCCTGGCGATGCGCAAAGTACTGACCCCCGAGCAGGCGGCCAAGTTCGACCGTCGCGTCAGCGAGGCGCTCACGAACGAGACGCCGTGACCGCCGGTCTTGGCGAGGATGAAGACGGCGCGCTGGCCAGGCGCGCGGCGCGGGGCGACGAGCGCGCCTTCAGCACGCTGATGCGCCGGCATAAGAGCCCCTTGCATGCCTTCGCCCGACGCCATGTCGGCGAACCCGAAGCCGCCCATGAGGTGGTGCAGGAAAGCTTCGTCGCCGCCTGGAAGGCGCTCGATCGCTATGATCCGGCCCGGCCGTTCGGCGCCTGGATGCGGGCCATCGTCCTCAACAAGTGCCGCGACCGGGGGCGGCGCCTGTTGGTTCGCCGGCTGATCCTGGGCGAGCGGTCGATCGACGCGCCGGGCGCGCCCGACCCTGCCGACCCCACGCCAGGCCCGGAGGCGGCGAGCCTGCGCGCCGAGCAATTGTCGCGCCTGGAGGCGGCGATCGCGCGTCTTCCCGACCAGCTCAAGGAGCCCCTGATCCTCACCTATCTGGAAGGCTACTCGCAGCAGGACGCCGCGGCGTTCCTGGGCGTCAGCGTCAAGACGATCGAAACGCGCGCCTACCGCGCCCGCAAGCGCCTGGCCGACTGGCTGGTCGACTCCTGATTTTTTGGCCCGCCGATGAGGGGGGCGAAGTTTCGGCGCGTAGCCACCCTTGAGATCGCGTTGCGGCCGTCATGGCCTGCGCCAGCGCGTCATCGTCAAAGGGCTGTCATGCGTCGATCCAGCGCGGCTTTCGATCGCCGTCGTTTCCTCCAATCGCTCGCCATACTCGGCGGCGGCGCCACGCTCGCGAGCCTCCTGCCGTCCTGGGCGCAGGCGGCGGGCGATCCCGGCCGCGCGCCGGCCGCTCTTTCCGGCGACGACATCAAGCTGACCATCGGCCACACGCCGGTCACGGTAGACGGCAAGGCCGCCCACGCCGTGACGATAAATGGCACGGTTCCAGGTCCGCTGATCCGGCTGAAGGAAGGCCAGAATGTCCGCCTTTCGGTGACAAACAACCTTGACGAGGACACCTCGATCCACTGGCACGGCCTGCTCGTGCCCTTCCAGATGGACGGCGTGCCCGGCGTCAGCTTCCCGGGGATCAAGCCGGGCGAGACCTTCGTCTACGAATTCCAGGTCCGCCAGTCGGGGACTTACTGGTACCACAGCCATTCGGGTCTGCAGGAGCAGATGGGCCACTATGGGCCCATCATCATCGACCCGGCCGGTCCTGATCCGGTGGCCTTCGACCGCGAGCACGTCGTGGTGCTGTCGGACTTCAGCCGTCTGCACCCCCATCAGATCTTCAAGAAGCTCAAGCAGCAGAGCGGAGTCTTCAACTACCAGCGCCAGACCCTCGGCGGGCTTATGGCCGGCAAGGATCAAACCCTGGCCGAGCGCCTGGACTGGGCCAAGATGCTGATGGACCCGACCGACATCTCCGACGTCACCGGCGCGGCCTACACCTTCCTGGTCAACGGCCACGGCCCTGCGGACAACTGGACGGCGCTGTTCTCGCCGGGCGAGCGCGTGCGCCTGAGGTTCATCAACGCCGCGGCCCAATCGGTCTTCAACGTTCGGATTCCCGGCCTGCGCATGACCGTGGTCGCCGCCGACGGCCAGCACGTCCGGCCGGTCGAGGTCGACGAGTTCCAGATCGGCAACGCCGAGACCTATGACGTCATCGTCCAACCGACGCAGGACAAGGCTTTCACCATCGTCTCGGAGTCAGTCGACCGCTCCGGACTGGGCCGCGCCACTCTGGCGCCGCGGCTGGGCATGAGCGCCGAGGTTCCGCCGCTGCGGGAGCGGCCGCTGACCACCATGCGTGACATGGGCATGGATATGGGCGGCATGGATATGAGCGGCATGCAGATGGGCGCCATGGACCACGGCTCCACGGACATGTCCGGCATGGACCACGCGGCCATGGGGCACGGCGCCAAGGCCGCCAGCCCCGCGCCCGGCATGGCGCCGCCGCGCCAGCGCGGAAGCGACGTGATGGGCAAGATGGACATGGGCGGCATGGACATGTCCATGCGCAATCCGGACAACGCGCCACAGGTCAAGCTTGGCCCGGGCGTCCAGACCATCGCCCCGATGCCGATGGATCGCACCGGTGAGCCCGGCCAGGGCCTCGAAAGCGTCGGCCACCGGGTGTTGGTCTATCGCGATCTGGCGGCGCTCGAACCGAACCCCGACACCCGCGCCCCGCAGCGATCCCTCGACATCCACCTGACCGGCAACATGGAGCGGTTCATGTGGGGGTTCGACGGGCGCAAGTTCAGCGACCGGCCGCCTCCCTACGCCTTCGGCCACGGGGAGCGGGTCCGGGTCACTCTGGTCAACGACACCATGATGGCCCACCCCATCCACCTGCACGGCCACTTCTTCGAGCTGGCGTTCGGACCGGCAGGCTACATGCCGCGCAAGCACACGGTCATCGTGCTGCCAGGTGGCCGCGTCAGCTTCGACTTCACGCCCGAGACCGGCGACTGGGCCTTCCACTGCCACATGCTCTACCACATGCATGCGGGGATGTTTCAGGTCTTCAGCGTGCGCGACACCCCAGCGGAGAGCGCGCGATGAAAGCCCCGCTGATCGCCCTCCTGCCGGTCCTGTGGGCGGCGCCGGCCCTGGCCCAGCACGCTGGTCACACCACCGCGCCAGCCGCGCCGAGTTCCAGCCCCAAACCCGCGCCGGCGAGCCCGGCCCCGGCCGCCGACCCCCATGCCGGACACGACATGGGCGCCATGCCGGACATGGCCATGGCCAAGACGCAGACCGTGCCGGTGGCTGATCCCCACGCGGGCCATGACATGGGCGCAATGTCCGGCATGGGCGTCCCCGGCCAGTCGAGAAGCCAGGCCGAAGCGATGGGGCCGCCGCCTCTGCCTGATCACGAAACGGCCCCGCCCCAGCCGCCCGCCGACCACCTGGCCGACAAGGTCTTCGATCCGGCCGCCATGGACCGGGCTCGCGCCGTGCTTCGGCAGGAGCATGGCGGCGCCCAGGCCTCGCAGGTGATGGTCAATCTTCTCGAATACCAGGCGCGCTCGGGCGGCGACGGTTATCACTGGGATGGCGAGGCCTGGTTCGGCGGCGATCTCAACCGCTTGGTCCTGAAGTCCGAGGGCGAAGGCGACCGCCATGGCGTCGAGGCCGGCGAGGTCCAGGCGCTCTACTCCCGCGCCGTGGGCCTTTACACCGACGTGCAGGTCGGCGTGCGCCAGGACGTCCAGCCCAAATCACGCAGCTACGCTACGGTCGGTTTCGAGACCCTGCTTCCCTACTGGATCGAGGCCGGCGGCGCGCTGTTTTTGTCGAACAAGGGCGACGTGCTAGGCCGGGTCGAAGGGGCGATCGACTGGCGCCTGACCCAACGCCTGATCCTGCAGCCGCGCGCCGAACTCAACCTCTCGGCCCAGGACATCCCCGAGACCCAGACCGGCTCTGGCCTGTCGGACGCGGAGCTGGGCTTGCGCCTTCGCTACGAGATCCGCCGCGACTTGGCGCCCTATGTCGGCGTGACCTGGGCCAAGCGTTTCGGACAGAGCGTCGACTACGCGCGGGGCCTGGGGCGGGACGTTTCCGACACCAGTCTGGTTGTCGGCCTGCGCGCCTGGTTCTAGCCCGCCAACGATCCCAAGGAGCCTGCTCATGAAGATACTCACCATCACCGCCGCGACCGCCACGCTCGCGCTTGCCGGCCAGCCCGCCGCCGCGCAGATGGCCGGCATGGACGATCATGCCGGCCACGCAGGCCATGCGGCCGAGGCGAGTGCGCCGGTCGAGGCGGTAGGCGTCGTGCGCGCCATCGACGCCAAGGCCGCCAAGGTCACTCTGGCCCATGAAGCGATCCCGGCGCTGAAGTGGCCGCCGATGACCATGGCCTTCAAGGTCTCTGATCCCGCCCTCCTGAAGGGCCTGAGCGTCGGGATCAAGGTGCGCTTCAAGCTACAGGGCCAGACCATCGTCGGCCTGACCGCGCTCTAGCGACCACCGGGCCGGCGTTCGCCGGCCCCAACCATCACCTCGGGGGAGGGGCCATGTATCCGTCGGACATCCGTCCGCTCACGTCGTTGCGCATCTGCGCGGCGCTGTGGGTGCTCGTCTATCATTTCCGCAACCACCTGGATCTTGGTCTCGAGCGCTTTGGCCTAGTCGCCAAGGGCTACCTGGGCGTCGACCTCTTCTTCATCCTGTCGGGGTTCATCCTCAGCCACGTCTATACGCGGGCCTGGGCCGAGCGCCGGTTCAACTACGGCTCCTTCCTTTGGGCGCGCCTGGCGCGGGTCTATCCCGTCCATTTGGTCACCCTGGCCGCGACGATCGCCATCTGGCTCGCGGCCTTGAAGCTAGGCGTCGGTTTCGATCCCCAGGCGTTCGATCCGCGCATGCTCCCCCAGCACCTGTTGCTGGTGCATGCCTGGGGCACGACGCCCACCGTGCAGTGGAACTTCCCCTCCTGGTCGATCTCGGCTGAGTGGTTCGCCTACCTCGGCTTTCCGGTCGCGGCCATCGCCTCGATGGCGCTGAGGCGTCGGCCACGCCTCTTCGTCCTCGCCGTACTCGCCCTGTTCGTCGCCATGTTCCTGACGGCCCAGGAGCGCGGGGTGCTGTTCACCGACATGAGCGCCCAGATCGGCGCCTTGCGGATCATCCCGGCCTTCCTGATGGGCGCGGCCCTGCATCGCTTGGGATCGAGCCTGAGCCTGCCGGCCGCCATGGCCGGATTCGGCGCGCTCGCCGCGACGGCCTGGGTGGCGATCGCCGCCAGCCTGCGACTGAGCGATCTCTATATCTGGCCGGGCCTGGCGATGCTGATCTTCTGCCTAGCCGAGACGTCCAAGGCCGCGAAGCCACGAGCGATGTCGGCGCCGGCGCTCGTCTACCTCGGCGAGGTCTCCTACAGCCTCTACATGGTCCACCTTCCAGTCGACATCGTCTATTTCCACGCCCTGGAAAAGCTGGCGCCAGGCCTGTCTGGCGCGGGGATCGCCTTGGCCTGGGCAGGAGCGTTCGTGGCCTGTCAGCTGGCCGCGATGGTCGCCTACCATCTTGTCGAACGGCCGGCGCGTAACTGGTTGCGGGGGCGCGATCCCTTCGCGCGGCGCCCCACGCCCGAGCCGGCGCACGAACCGGTGCTCTGAACGTTGCGGCTATTGCGCGCTGATCGGCGCGAGACGCCCAAGCCAGGCGACCACCGCGACAAGCGCCATCGCCGCGCTCAGTTCCAGCACGAGACTGCGGCGCAGCGCCTTTACCGTCGCGCCGGGGCTGGACGGTTCGACCAGAGCCCTGCGCAGGGCCGGGGTCAGGCGACACCGGTTGGCGGCGGCCAGCACGACCATGGCGCCGAAGAGAGCGAGCTTGAGAAGCAGAAGAAGCCCGTAGGGCGTGCGGACCAGGGCCGCAACGCCCATGGGGCCGACGAGGAACCAGCTGTTGACCAGGCCGGTGGCGACCAGCACGCCGACGACGCCCGAGCCGATGCCCGAAAAGCCCGCCAAGGCGGCATGGAAGGTCGGCGCCTGTCGCGCGTCACGCCGACTGACCCGGGCCAGCCCCAGAAAGAACACCAGGGCGCCGACCCACACGGCCGCCGCCGCGAGGTGGGCGATGTCGGCCGCTAAGTGCAGCCCCCCGCCCGGACCCTCGGTGGCCGCGCCATGGCCCATCCAGGCCATGCTCGCCGCCGCGACGGCGCCGAGCGCTGACGCGGTGATCCAGGCGGCCCGGCCGGGCGGCGCGAGCAGAAGCACGTGCAGCGCCACGACCGCGGCCAGGGCCCGTGCGAGTGAGGCCACGCCCATCGCCATCTCGCTGATCACCGAGGTCAGGATCGAGGGATCCAGCGCCGCGGAAAACGACCCGGAGACCACGGCCGTTTGCAGCACAAGACCCAGGAGGCTAGCCACGACCAGCAGCGCGGCGCAGCCCGCCAGGAGTCGACGCGGCCAGCCCAGCGCCACGGCGCTGGACGGACCCGCGGCCGGCAGGGCGTAGAGCGCGAAGAGCGCCCCGCCCGCCAGAACGAAGCTCGTCACATATTGCGCCCAGCGAACGAGGACGACCGCGGTCTCCATCGGCTACTTCACCGTGAAGGTCAGGGTCCCATCCATGCGGTGGCCGTCATCGGCGGCGGCCGCATGCCAGGTGAGCTTGTAGGCGCCCGCCATCAGCCGGCCCTTGGGTATGCCGGTGATGGTCTTGTGGTCGGCCGAGACGGTGGTCTTGACCGACATTTTCATGCCGTCGGCCATGGCCAGCTCGAAACTCGAGAAGGCCGGGGCGAGCTTTTCATTGAAGGTCAGGCGGATGGTCTTGGGCGCGGCGACCGTGGCGTTGGCCGCGGGGTCGGAGGCCACCAGCTTGGCGTGGGCGCTGGCCTGGCCGCCGGCCAGGATCGAGGCTGACAGAACGGCGGTGGCGAGGAAAGCGCGATAGGTCATGGGGCGGGTCCTGTTGAAGGGCGACTTCGTCCTAAGTCCCTACGCGGGCGGCGGGCCAACCCCTCAACAACGCCCGCGCCATTCAGCGCCTAAAGCCGCACCGCCCGGAGGCGCAGGGCGTTGCCGACGACGCTGACCGAGGACAGGGCCATGGCCGCCGCCGCGATCGCGGGCGACAAAAGCCAGCCGAACACGGGAAAGAGCACCCCCGCCGCGATGGGCACGCCCGCGACATTGTAAGCGAACGCGAAGAACAGGTTCTGCCGGATGTTGTCCATCACCGCTCGCGAGAGGCGCCGGGCCTTGACGAGGCCCTCCAGATCCCCGTGCAGCAGCGTGACCCCCGCGCTCTCGATAGCGACGTCCGAGCCCGCGCCCATGGCGACGCCAACCTCGGCCGCCGCCAGGGCCGGCGCGTCGTTGACGCCATCGCCCGCCATGGCGACCTTGCGGCCCTCGGCGCGCAGACGCTTGATCACGGCGGCCTTCTCGTCGGGCAGGACGTCGGCCTCGACCTCGTCGATGCCCAGCCGCTTGGCCACGGCCTGGGCGGTCGTGCGATTGTCGCCGGTCAGCATGACCACGCGCACGCCATCGGCTTTCAGGGCTTCGAGGGCCTTCTGGGTGGTCGGCTTGACCGGGTCGGCGATGGCCAGCACGGCGGCGACCGCTCCGTCGATGGCGACATAGATCGCCGTGGCGCCGTCCTGGCGCAGGGCTTCGGCCTGGTCGGCGAGCGGTCCGGACGACACGCCTTGCTCGTCCAGGAAGCGGGCCGAACCGATCGCCAGGGCGCGTCCCTCGACCTTGCCGACCACGCCCTTGCCCACGGGCGAGTCGAAGTCTTCGGGATGCGACAACGGCATCTCCCGCGCCGCCGCGGCCCGAACGATCGCGTCGGCCAGTGGGTGCTCGCTGGCTCGCTCCAGGCTGGCGGCCAGACGCAGGATCTCCTCCTCCGTGAAGCCCGCCGCCGGGCGGATCGCCGTGACGGCCGGTCGGCCTTCGGTGAGCGTGCCGGTCTTGTCGACGACGAGGGTGTCGATCTTCTCGAAGCGCTCCAGGGCCTCGGCGTTCTTGATCAGCACGCCGGCGGCCGCGCCGCGGCCGACACCGACCATGATCGAGATCGGCGTGGCTAGCCCCAGGGCGCAGGGACAGGCGATGATCAAGACCGAGACCGCCGCCACCAGCGCGAAGGCCATGCTCGGCGGCGGACCGAACGCCGCCCAGGCGCTGAAGGCGATCAGGGCGATAAGCATGACGGCCGGCACGAACCAGCCCGATACCCGGTCGGCCATCCGCTGGATGGGCGCGCGGCTGCGCTGGGCCTCTGCCACCATGGCCACGATCTGCGAAAGCAGGGTGTCGGCGCCGACCTTGTCGGCGATCATCAGGAAAGAGCCGGTCTTGTTCAGGGCCCCGCCGATCACCTTGTCACCGGGCTTTTTGTGGACAGGCATGGACTCGCCGGTCACCAGGGACTCGTCGACCGAGGCCTCGCCCATCAGCACCCGGCCGTCGACGGGGATCTTCTCGCCGGGGCGGACGCGCAGGTGGAAGCCGACCTGAATGTCCTCGACGGGAATTTCGAAATCCTCGCCGTCGAACATTCGGCGCGCGGTCTTGGGCGACAGGTCCAGCAGGGCCTTGATCGCGCCCGAAGTGTTCTCGCGGGCGCGCAGCTCAAGCACCTGGCCCAGCAGCACAAGGACCGTGATCACAGCGGCGGCCTCAAAATAGATCGGTGTTGAGCCGTCTGGACGGCGGAAGGCGGGCGGGAAGAACTGGGGCGCGAGGGTGGCGACCACGCTGTACGTCCAGGCCACGCCGATACCCATGGCGATCAGCGTGAACATGTTGAGCTGGCGCGTCGCCAGCGAGCGCGCGCCACGCTCGAAAAAGGGCCAGCCGCAGCCCAGCACCACGGGTGTGGCCAAGGCCAATTGGACCCAATTGGACACCCCTGGCGTCAGGTGAAGCGCCATCAGTCCGACGTGGCCGCCCATTTCCAGCGCGAAGACGGGCAAGGCCAGGGCCAGACCGATCCAGAACCGGATCGTCATATCGCGCAGTTCGGGATTGGGTCCGCTGTCGGCTGTGACGGTTAGCGGCTCCAAGGCCATGCCGCAGATCGGGCAGCTGCCCGGGCCGGACCGCCGGATTTCTGGGTGCATCGGGCAAGTATAGATCGCGCCCGGCGTGGCCTCGGACGATGCGGCCGTCGGCGTGCCGACGTCTTGCAGGTAACGTTCGGGCTCGCCGTCGAACTTGCGAGCGCAGCCGGCCGAACAGAAGTGATAATGCTGGCCCCCATGCAGTCGGTGCTCCGGGGCAGTGGCCGGATCCACGCTCATGCCGCAGACGGGATCGCGATGCTCGCCAACCGGGGCGACGGGGTCAGGATGATGGCCTTGGTGCGAGTTCGAACCGCTCATCCGCCTTGCCTTCCGCGCGCTAAGACACGCTGGGCACTACGCATCCCAGAGCGCCTTCCCTCATTGCGACCGATCAATCTCTCGCCAACCGTATGCATCTTCGGGGGCGGCGGCGGGACTGGCTTGTCCGGCCGGTTTTTGACCCCGACGACCAGGCCGCCACATCCTCGAGCGAGCGGGGATTGGTTTCGAAGGTGGCGATGCGATCAGCGATCCCCTCGTTGTAGATCTCGGTCATCCCCAATGCGTCCTGGAGGGTCGCGGGTCTGACGGTGAGAG
Source organism: Caulobacter sp. FWC2 (assembly GCF_002742625.1). Taxonomy (NCBI): domain Bacteria; kingdom Pseudomonadati; phylum Pseudomonadota; class Alphaproteobacteria; order Caulobacterales; family Caulobacteraceae; genus Caulobacter; species Caulobacter sp. FWC2. The sequence continues at coordinate 3,152,189 of NZ_PEBF01000001.1, read as the reverse complement.
TGTCGGGCATGCGATCGTCTTTCGGCTCAGGTTGACATAACGACATCACTAGAAATATCGTTATTTCATGTCAACGCTGATCGAAACCGACGCCGCCGCTGGCCTCGCCGCCCTGGGAAGTCCGGTGCGCCTGCGCCTCTTTCGCTTGCTGGTGCGGGCCGGGGAGGCGGGGGCCAATGTCACCGACCTGGTTAGGCTGATGGAAGCGCCGGCTTCGACCCTGTCGCACCACCTGGCCGCCCTTTCGCGGGCCGGCCTGGTCCGCCAGGCGCGGCGCGGCCGAGAAGTCATCTGCACCGCAGACTACGAGCGGGTGAACGCCCTGGCCGCCTATCTGACCGAAAGCTGTTGCGTAGGCCTGGACCTTGGGTGCGGCGTCACGACCGCGGCCTGACCCCATTTCTCTCACCGACATCACGATCGGGAATACCGTTAGGAGCCGACTTGTCCGACCTGCCCGCCTTGAACGCCGACTATGCCGACCGTCCGACCCTCCAGAAGCTGGAGCCGCCGACAGTCTCGACGCATCCGCCGCGCATCCTCCTGCTCTATGGATCGCTGCGCGAGCGTTCCTTCAGCCGGCTGCTGACCTTCGAGGCCCAGCGCATCCTTGAGCGCATGGGCGCCGAAACCCGCGTCTTCGATCCTGCCGGCCTGCCGCTGCCGGACGCGACGGGCCCCGACCACCCCAAGGTTCAGGAACTGCGGGCCCTGTCGGAATGGTCGGAGGGGCAGGTCTGGTGCAGCCCGGAGCGCCATGGCGCCATCACCGGCATCATGAAGTCGCAGATCGACTGGATCCCGCTGGAGATCGGCAGCGTCCGCCCGACCCAGGGCCGGACCCTGGCGGTGATGCAGGTCAGCGGCGGCTCGCAGTCGTTCAATGCGGTCAACACCCTGCGCTTGCTGGGCCGGTGGATGCGGATGATCACCATCCCCAACCAGTCGTCGGTGGCCATGGCCTACAAGGAGTTCGACGAACACGACCGCATGAAGCCCTCAGCCTATTACGACCGCGTCGTCGACGTGATGGAAGAACTCTTCAAGTTCACCCTGCTGACCCGCGACCGCGCCGACTACCTCGTCGACCGCTACAGCGAGCGCAAGGCGGCCGGCCGCATCCCCGAGCACGTCGCGCTGGGCGAGGCGGCGATGTCCCACGAGCGCGCCGCCCTGCCGGCGTGACGGATCTGTTCGCCTGGGGGTCGCGCCGGGCCGGCGTGACCCTCGGCGTCACCCAGACGATCGCCTACGCGGCCAGCACCTATCTGCCGGCCATCCTCGCCACGCGGATGGCGGCCGATCTGAAGGTTTCTCCGGCCTTCGTCTTCGGCGCCTTCTCCGCTGCTCTGCTGGTGCTGGCCTTCCTTGGCCAGCCCCTGGGTCGGCACGTCGACCGGGTCGGCGGCCGGGGTTTGCTCGTGGCGTCCAGCCTGGTGTTCGCGGCGGGCCTGGCCGGTTTGGCTCTCTGCGACAGCCCGATCGCCTTCTGCGCGGCGTGGATGATCATGGGGCTGGGCATGGCCCTGGGTCTTTACGACATCGCCTTCGCCGCCCTCGTCGACTGGTTCGCGGCGGAGGGGAGGCGGCCGATCACCGGGGTCACTCTAATCGCCGGCTTCGCCAGCACCATCGGCTGGCCCTTGACCAGCTGGGTCGCCGACCACCAGGGGTGGCGAGGAGCGTGCCTGTTCTGGGCGGGAGCGCATCTGCTGATCGCCCTGCCGCTACATCTAAGCCTGCCTCCCGGCGGCGCCCGCCGCGGCAACGATCCGGGGCCCGTCCGTACCCAGCCCGCCTCGGGCGAGATGCGCGCGATGATCCTGCTTTCCGTGGCTTTCGCCAGCGCTGCGGCGGTCGGCTCGGCGATCTCCGCCCATCTGCCGCCTCTGCTGATCGCCGTAGGCGCTGCGCCGCTCGCCGCGCTGGCCGCCGCCACCTTGGTTGGGCCGGCACAGGTCGCCGCGCGACTTGGGGAATTCGTGATCGTCCGGCGCATTCATCCGCTCGACTCGGCCCGCATCGCCCTGGCGCTCTTTCCCGTGGGCGCTGCTTTGCTGCTGGCCGGCGGCGCGGCATTCGCCGCGCCGTTCGCGATTCTCTACGGCTGCGGCAACGGCCTCGTTACGATCGCGCGAGGCAGTGTTCCGCTCGCCCTGTTTGGCCCGGCGGGCTACGGCGCTCGCCTGGGTCTGATCGCCATCCCTGGGCGGATCGCCCAGGCGGCGGCGCCATTCGCCTTCGCCCTGCTGATGCAGGCGTCGTCGAGTTTGGCCATCGCCGTGTTCGCGGGTCTGTGCGTCCTGGGCCTCGGGTGCTTGCTGGCGCTCCGGCGCTAGCGCGGCGTGACAACCGCTGAACCGTCATCCTGGACCGGGACCAGCTTGACGACTAGGACAAGCGCCGCGCCAACGACGAACGCTGGAAGGCAGGCCATCAGCAGAAGGTCGTGCGCCAGCGCATTCAGTCGCCCCATCTCGACGACCAGCATGGCGGTCATGGCCGCGACGTAGGCTAGCGAAAAGCCCAGTCCGACCAGGAAGCTGTGGCGATGCTGGGTCATGAAATCCCTCTTAGAAACCAGATTGTCGGCGAGGCTGAGCTTGCAGCCACTGACCAATCGTCGTAAGAGTGTCTCATATTTCTAGTAAGGTCGAAATATGGAATCGAAAGCCGCCGCAGCCGCGCTGAGCGCCCTGGCCCATGAGGGGCGCCTTGGCATCTTCCGGATGCTGGTGCGTCAAGGATCGACGGGCATGGCGGCTGGCGAGATCGCCCGCGCGACCGGCATCCTGCCCAATACGCTGTCGGCCAGCCTCAACATCCTCAGCCACGCCGGGTTGATCGAGTCGCGCCGTGAAGGGCGCTCGATCATCTATTCGGCCGGGTACGGGGTGATGACCGATCTCCTCGGCTTCCTGATGGAAGACTGCTGCGGCGGCAATCCGCAGATTTGCGCACCGCTGAACGCCATCGTGACCCGGGCTGCCGAGTGCGATGGGACCTGCCTTACCGAATTGGAGACGGCATGACCGACCCCCAACGCCCCCCGCTGAACGTCCTTTTCCTCTGCACGCACAATTCGGCGCGCTCGGTCATCGCCGAGTCGATCATGAACCGGGTCGGGGCGGGGCGGTTCAAGGCCTATTCGGCCGGCTCCATGCCGAGCGGCGTCGTGGATCCGCGCGCGATCAATCTGCTGCAGCACCTCAACTACAAGACCGATCATTTGCGGTCCAAGGGCTGGGACGAGTTTGCCGCGCTGAACAATCCGGACGCCCCCGAACTCGATTTCGTCTTCACCGTCTGCGACAACGCGGCCGGGGAAGTCTGCCCGATCTGGCCGGGCCAGCCGATGAGCGCCCACTGGGGCATTCCCAATCCCGGTTCCACCGAGGGCAGCGACGCGGAAGTCGCCCTGGCTTTCGCCGAGGCCTATCGCCAGCTGAACGCGCGCATCACGCTCTTCTGCGCCCTGCCGCTGGCTTCGTTTGATCGTCTGTCGCTGCAAAAGCGGCTGGACGATATCGGCAAGTCAAGAGCGCCCGACGAATCCGCCGCCTAAGGCTTTACTCGACCAAGGTTTTCCATGTCTGTTTTCGAACGCTACCTCACCGTCTGGGTGGGGCTATGCATCGTCGTGGGCGTCGCCCTGGGCCACTTCTTCGCGCCGGCCTTCCACGCCATCGCCGCGCTCGAGGTCGCCCAGGTCAACCTGCCGATGGCGGGCCTGATCTGGCTGATGATCATCCCGATGTTGATCAAGGTCGACTTCGCCGCCCTGGGCGAGGTCAAGAACCACTGGCGCGGCATCGGCGTCACCCTGTTCATCAACTGGGTGGTCAAGCCGTTCGGCATGGCGGCGCTGGGCTGGGTGTTCGTCGCCCACGTCTTCCGACCCTATCTGCCGGCCGATCAGATCGACAGCTACATGGCTGGCTTGATCCTGCTGGCGGCCGCGCCCTGCACGGCGATGGTGTTCGTCTGGAGCAATCTGACCGACGGCGAGCCGCATTTCACCCTGAGCCAGGTTGCGCTCAACGACACCATCATGGTCGTGGCCTTCGCGCCGATCGTAGGCCTTCTGCTGGGCCTGTCGTCCATCACCGTGCCCTGGTCGACCCTGACCCTGTCGGTGGTTCTTTATATCCTCGTCCCGGTGATCGCCGCCCAGCTGATCCGCAAGGCGCTGCTGGCCTCGGGCGGCCAGGCCGCGCTGACCGGACTGCTGTCCAAGCTGCAGCCGCTGTCGATGCTGGCCCTGCTCGCCACCCTGGTGATGCTGTTCGGCTTCCAGGGCGACCAGATTCTCAAGCAGCCGGTGATCATCGCCATCCTGGCCGTCCCGATCCTGATCCAGGTCTATTTCAACTCCGGCCTGGCCTATCTGCTCAATCGCGTGACCGGCGAAGCCCACTGCGTGGCCGGTCCGTCGGCCCTGATCGGCGCCAGCAACTTCTTCGAGTTGGCCGTGGCGGCCGCCATCAGCGTCTTCGGCTTCCAGTCGGGCGCGGCGCTGGCCACCGTCGTGGGCGTGCTGATCGAGGTGCCGGTCATGCTCTCGATCGTCGCCATCGTGAACGCTTCCAAGCCCTGGTACGAGCGCGGCCTGGCGGTCCGCAAGGTCGCCGATGCTCGCGCCGCCGACGTTTCTTCCCTCAAATCCGAAGTCCGGTGACCCATGAGCGACGCTGATTTTCCGGTCGTCATCTACCACAACCCCAACTGCGGCACGTCCCGCAACGTCCTCTCCATGGTGCGGTCGGTGGGCTACGAGCCCAAGGTGATCGAGTACCTGCAAGCGGGCTGGTCGCACGAGCAGCTGCGCGAACTGGCCGGCGAGGCCGGCCTGACCCTAAGCCAGCTGATGCGCGAGAAGGGCACGCCCGCCGAGGAACTGGGCCTGCTGCGCGACGGCGTCTCCGAGGACCAGATCCTCGACGCCATGGTCGCCCATCCGATCCTCGTGAACCGGCCGCTGGTCGTCACGCCGCTGGGCGTGAAGCTCTGCCGCCCCTCGGAAATCGTCTTCGAACTCCTCGAGCGCAAGCCCGAGAGCTTCACCAAGGAAGACGGCGAAGTCGTTCATTTGACCGCCCAACCCTAACTAGGACTGGACCAAAGCTATGAAGACTCTGCTCGGTGTCACCGCGTCCCTGGTTCTGCTGGCCGGCGCCTCCAGCGCCCACGCCGCCCGCGACTATGTCTGGGCGGCCGGCTCCTCCACCGTGTTTCCCTTCACCACGCGCGTGGCCGAGAACTTCTCCAAGAAGACCGGCAAGAAGACGCCCAAGGTCGAGAGCCTGGGCACGGGCGGCGGCTTCAAGATGTTCTGCGGCGGCACGGGCGAGGGTTTCCCCGACGTCGCCAACGCCTCGCGGCCGATGAAGAAGTCCGAGTTCGAGGCCTGCAAGGCCAAGGGCGTCAAGGACATCGTCGAGATCAAGATCGGCTTCGACGGCATCGTTATCGCCATGGACAAGAAGGCGCCCGACTACAACTTCAAGCTCGAGCACCTCTATCTGGGCCTGGCCCAGAACACCCTCAAGAGCGGCCAGTTCGTGGCCAATCCCTACAAGACCTGGAAAGAGGTCGGGGCGAACCTGCCGGCCAACCGCATCGTCGTCTACGGCCCGCCGCCCACCTCCGGCACCCGCGACGCCTGGGTCGAACTGGCCATCGAGGGCGGCGCCAAGAAATTCCCGACCGCCAAGTCGCTCCAGGAAGCCGACGAGAAGGCCTTCAAGGCCAAGGTCGACCCGATGCGCACCGACGGCGGCTGGATCGACGCGGGCGAGAACGACAACGCCATCGTCGGCACCATCGAGAAGACCCCCGGCGCCTTGGGCGTGTTCGGCTATTCCTTCCTTGAGGAAAACGCCAATCGCATCAAGGGCGCCAGCGTCAACGGCGTCAAGCCGACCCCGCAGACGATCGCCAACGGGACCTATCCGGTGTCGCGATCGCTCTACATCTACGTCAAGAAGGCCAATGTCGGCGTCGTGCCGGGCCTGAAGGACTTCATCAGCGAGTATGTCTCCGATTCAGCCACCGGCCGGGGCGGGTACCTGGCTGGCCGCGGCCTGATCCTGCTGCCGCCAGCCCAGCATCAGGCCGCCAAGGACACGGCGAGCAAGCTGCCGCCGATGGCCGCGCCCAAGAGCTAGAACAAGGCAAGGAGGGCGGCCCGGAAGGGCCGCCCTTTTCCATTGTCGTTAGGAGAGGTCCCATGAACAAGCTTCTCGCCTTCGCCGTCGCCTCGGCGCTGGCCATGACCGCCTCGGTCGCCCACGCCGCCCGAGACACCGTCTGGGCCGTTGGGTCCTCGACGGTCTATCCGCTGTCCATCCGGGTGGCCGAAGCCTTCCACAAGAAGACCGGCCGCAAGCCGCCCCGCATCGAGAGCCTGGGCACCGGTGGCGGCTTCAAGCGCTTCTGCGCCGGAGCCGGCGACAAGTTTCCCGACATCGCCAATGCTTCGCGCCCGATGACTAAGGCCGAGTTCGCCGCCTGCCAGGCCGCTGGCGTGAAGGACATCGTCGAGCTGAAAATCGGCCTGGACGGCATCGTGGTCGCCACCGACGACAAGTCGCCGGACTACGCCTTCAAGCTGGAGCACCTGTATCTGGGCCTCTCCGCCAACGTCCTGCGCAACGGCGAGGTCGTGAAGAACCCCTATAAGCAGTGGAACGAGGTCGGGGCTGAACTGCCGGCCGGCAGGATCATCGTCTATGGCCCGCCGGCCAGTTCGGGCACCCGCGACGCCTGGTTGGACCTGGCGATCGAGCCGGGGGCCCGGAAGTTTCCGACCAACGAGGCGTTGCGCGCGCAGGATCCGGCCGCTTTCAAGGCCAGGGTCGATCCGATGCGGTCCGACGGTGGCTGGGTCGACGGCGGCGAGAATGACGAGGACATCGTCGGCACGATCCAGAAGACCCCCGGCACGCTGGGCGTGTTCGGCTATTCGTTCCTCGTCGAGCACAGCCGGCAGCTGAAGGCCGCGGCGATCAATGGCGTCAAGCCGACCCCGCGGAGCATCATCGACGGGTCCTACCCGCTGTCTCGCCCGCTCTACATCTACGTGAAGAAGGCCAATGTCGGCATCACCGCCGGTTTGCGGGAGTTCGTGGCCGAATTCGTATCCGACGCCGCGATCGGCCGCGGCGGCTATCTGCAGTCGCGCGGCCTGGTGCCCGAGCCGCAGGCTCAGCAGCAGGCGACCAAGACGACGGCCGTCAAGCTGACGCCCATGGCGGCGCCGGCTAGGTAAGCGATCCCGTTGGCGCCCCGTTTCGTGAGCGGTCGCGCCGCTTGCGAGGCCGGGCTGGGAGGCGATGATGACTAGCACGAGCACCCCGTCGCTTTCCGTGCTGGAACAGGAGAGCCTAATCTGGGTCAATCGGCTGCTGTCGGGGGCGTTTACACCCGGGGACGCCGAGGCGCTAGGGCGATGGCGCGCCTCGGATGCGGCGCACGAAGCGGCATTCGTGGAAGCCATTCGGTTTCACCGGCGTGTCCGCCGCCTCCTGACCGCGCGCTTGGAGCCGCGGGATGAAACCTAGGCCTCAAGCCTTCGTCAGCGACGGTCGTCAGCCGCGCCGATCCGCCCGGCCACCTGCTGCTCCTTGTTGTGAAGACGTTCCCGGTCGCGACCATGCCAGAGCGGCGACGGGTCTTGCTCGAGTTCATCTCGGAAACCGGGTCGAGGCGCCGCCGCTGGCTGCAGGACCCGTGAAGGCCGATGAAGAGGAGTGCGCTCTCGACGCCGTAAAGCGGCGCCGATATCGCTCGCAAGATCCTCGGTTGGCCGTCACGGTCCTGCAGCTTACGGCCCTGGCCCAGCCCAATAGGCTACAGATGTTCAGGACCTTGCTGGTCGCGGGGTCGGATGGGTTGGATCGCGCCCAGCTCGTCAGAGAGACTGGCGCAACACGCAGCGCGGTCACCTTCAACATAAAGGCGCTCGCGCGATGTGGGCTGGTCAAGGTCGACCTGAGCGCGCGGCGAGTGGGCGTCGGGGCGCGCAAGACGGACGGCGATTTTCGATGCGTCGCCATGCTGGCCGCGCTCGAGACCCTGCTGAGCTACATTGAGGATGCCGACCCTCCGGTTGGCATGCGAACTGGGCGGCGCGGGCCTGGAGATCGCGCCGCAGGAGGCCTTGTTTCCGCGCTAGGATCGCGCCTGCGAATGTCTCGCGAACAGAAGGATACGAGCTTGGCCGAGCGCGAGTGGACCGCTGAGGACGAGACGTCGCTGGCCGTGGCCGTCGGGCTGCTGGAAAAGGAGACGTTCATCGACACCCTGCTGGGCATGGCCGGCGCCGCCGCCAGCGCCGGGATGAGGGGCGTCAGCGCGATCGTGCCCGCCAAGATCGGTGAGGGCCTCGGTGACATGCTCGCCCAGATCCTGCAGTTCACCTTCGACAAGGTGCTGCTGACGGTGGACCAGGACCCATCGGGCCTGACCTCTTCGAGTTGGTTTGCCCGCGTCAGCGTCGCCTTGAGCGGCGGCGGCGGCGGTCTGGCCGGTTTGCCGGGGACACTGGTCGAGCTGCCCGTCACGACGGCGCTCCTCATGCGAAGCATCGCCCAGATCGCGGCGAGCGAGGGGGAGGACCTATCCACGCCTGAGGCGAAGCTCGAGTGCCTGAAGGTGTTCGCCTTCGGTGGGCCGGGCTCGGGCGACGACGAGGAGAACGAGGGCTACTTCGCCACGCGCGTCGCCTTGGCCTCCGGTCTGCCGCGGCTGGTCGAGAAGTCCATCGCCGACATCGTTCCGGCGCTCGCGGCGAGGGTTTCGGGCCGGTTCGCGCCTCTCGTGAGCGCAAAGCTGGGGAGCCAGGGCGTGGCCGTGGTCGGCGCCGTCGCCGGCATGATCGTCAACTCCGCCTTCGCCGACCATTTCGAACGCAAGGCCCGAGGTCACTTCGTCGTGCGCCGGCTGGAGCGGGCATACGGCGAAGCGGCCGTCCTTGAACGATACGACGCGCTGAAGAACAGCCTGCTGTCGATCCGTCGTGGATCGAAGGCCAAGCCGGCGACGGAGGTCTGAAAGCGCGCCCTCCGACCCGGCGGTGCTATTCCGCCGCCAGCCTGTCGAGGCTCAACGCGTGGCCGACTTTCCGGGTGAGGTCGATCATCCGGGAAACGTAGCCGATCTCGTTGTCGTACCAGCCCAACACTTTGACCTGGGTGCCGGCCACGACCATGGTCGAGTCCGCGTCGATGATGGTCGACCGGGTATCGCCCTTGAAGTCGACGGAGACGAGCGGCAGCTCCTCGTAGCCGAGGATGCCCTGCAGCGATCCTTGCGCAGCCGTCTTGAACAGGGCGTTCACCTCCGTGACCGTCGTCGGCTTTTCCACCTCGAAGACGGCGTCGGTCAGGGAGGCGTTGAGCAGGGGCACTCGGACAGCCAAGCCGTTCAGCCGGCCTTGAAGCTCGGGATAGATCAACGCGATGGCGGTCGCCGAGCCGGTCGTGGTGGGGATCAGCGACAGGCTGGCGGCGCGGGCGCGCCGCAGATCCGAGAGCGGCGTATCGTGCACGGCCTGGGTATTGGTCATGTCGTGGATGGTGGTGACCACCCCGTGGCGGATGCCAAGGTTCTCGTGGATCACCTTGACGATCGGGGCCAGGCAGTTAGTGGTGCAGGACGCGGCGGTCACGATGTCATGGGCGTCGGGGTCGTAGAGATGGTCGTTGATGCCCATGACGATGTTGAGCACGTCTTCCTTGACCGGCGCGGAGACGATCACCTTGCGCACGCCGCCGGCCAAGTGCGGCTGCAACGTCGCGGGCGTGCGGAACTTGCCGCTGCATTCGAGGACGACATCGACGTCACGCCAGCCGATGCCCTCCACGGTGCTCGACTCAGTGAAGGTGACGGACTTGCCGTTGATGACGATGGCGTTCTCGGCGGCCTCGACCTGATGCGGCCAACGACCATGGACGGAGTCGAACTTGGTCAGGTGGGCCGAGACGCGCGCGCCGCCCTTGGGCTCGTTGATATGGGTGAATTCCAGGTCGGGATTGTCCCAGCCCAGGCGTAGCGCCAGGCGGCCCATGCGCCCAAAACCGTTGATGCCAACTCTGGTCTTCATGGTTGTCTCTCTACTGTCAGTCGGCCAGCCGGGCTTGAAGCCGCCTGGTCGGCGCGATGGTCTGCTCCGCCTCGGGAAAGCGCCGATCCAGGTCGTCCATCAGGGTCTTGGCGAAGCGCAGGGCCTCGCGCCTGGGTCCGGGAAAGCGGTTGTGGACCCAGCGGTCCAGAGCCGATCCGCCAGGTTTGCCGGCCGCGCCGAGCGCCACGGCCACGATCAGCAGCGGCCATCCCGGCACGCCCGGCAAGGCGAGGCCCGCCAGGCCGGCCCAGATGAAGAACGACCGGCTTCGACGGAGCGTCGGCGAACTGGCCAGGAGCTTGTTGAGGCTCTCATCGTCGGCCGATGGCGCCGCCGCGTCAGGCGCGTCACCGCCCCATGGCAGCGCGCGCACGAGGGACCGGGCCATGGCGGCCGGAGCGAACGTGGGCGAGGCGACGTCGCTGCCGTTGGGGTACATGCCGCGCGGCCGCAGGCCGTTGGCCAGGGCCGCGATGGCCGCGACGTTGTTGGCGAGCACCGACGCCATCACGCCGAAACCCAGGAAGAACGCCCCGCCGATGCACAGCAGGTTCGGCACCAGGATGATCTGCCAGCTCAGGTTCACGTTCTTGTCCAGCTCGCGCGAAATGTCCCGGAACTCGCAGAGCTTCCAGAGATCGTTCTCCATGAAGATCAGCTGGGCGGTGTCGGTGGCCACCGTCGAGGCGCCCCGCAACGACACCGAGACGTTGGCGCGCTTCAGGGCGATGGAGTCGTTGATGCCGTCGCCGACGAAACACACCTTGCGGCCCTCGGCCTGCAGCAGTTCGACGTAGCGCGCCTTGTCCTGGGGCAGGACCTCGGCGAAGTAGCGGTCGACGCCCAGGGCTTCGGCCAGCTTGCGGGTCGGCTTGTCGTGGTCGCCGGAGATGATGACGATCTGGCGCACGCCCCTGGCGCGCAGGCCCGCCATGACCTCGCGCACGCCGTCCCGCAGCTTGGGGGCCAGTTCGATCCCCCCGACCACTTCGCCGTCGACCGCCACGAAGACGATCGAGTGGCCTTCATCGTGGGCGTCCTGCTCGATCTGGCCGACACTGGTCGGCGCGGACGTGTTTTCCAGCGCCATGAACCGGCTGCTGCCGACCAGCACGGGCTTGGCGTCGATGAGGACGCTGATGCCGTAGCCGATCTTGAACGAGGACTGGTCGGTCTTCAGGAACGGCTTGTCGAGCTTGCGGAAGCTTTCGACGATGGCCGCGGCGATCGGATGCTCCAGCCGCTGCTCGGCGGCGGCGGCATAGGTCAGCACCTGCTCTTCGGTGAGGCCGCCGAAACAGTGGATGCGATAGAGTTCAGGCCGCTCGTGCGTCAGCGTGCCGGTCTTGTCGAAGAGGACGGTGTCGACCCCTTCCATCTCCTCGAGCGCGCGGCCGTCCTTGATCAGGATGCCGCGACCCGCGCAGACCGAGAGCGAACTGAGCAGCGCCAACGGCGCGGCCATCCTGATCCCAGTGCCGAAGTCGCAATTGACGATCGCGGTGGCGCCCTGCAGGCCGACTAGGCCTAGGCCCAGGGAGGCCAGGCCCAGCGTCGGAAGGACGGCCTTGTCGGCGAGCGCTTCGCCCTTCGACTGCGAGGTGAGGCGGAAGGCGGCGGTGTCGTTGAGGATCGCGCTGATCTTGGCGGTGGCGGTTTCGCGACCGGCGCTTTCCACGGTGATCAGCAGCCTGCCGCCGATCACCAGGGTCGAGGCGTAGACCTTGCTGCCGGCCTGCTTTTCCACCGGCACGGACTCGCCGGTCAGGGCGTGCTGGTCGACGAGCGCGTTGCCGTCCCACACCACGCCGTCGGCGGCGATGACTTCGCCCGTGTGGGCGGCGATGACGTCGCCAGGCTGGATCTGGTCGAGGGGCACGAGGATCTCGACGCCGTCGCGATAGAGATAGGCGGTGCGGGGCTGCTTTCCGAAGACGTTGACCAGGCGGCGGCGGGAATCTTCCTGCGCGCGCTCAAGCAGCGCCCGGCCAAAGGCGAGACACCAGGCCAGGACCGCGCCCGCGAAGATCTCCAGGGTGAAGAGGCACATGACCACGACGATGGCGTCGAGCACATCGACGCCGATCCGTCGCTCCTTGAAGATCGTGTCCCACCCGCCGATCAGGGTGGGCACCGCGCAATATAGAAAGAGCGCCGCCGCCGGCAGCACGAGCGCGGGCGCGGCGAACTGGGCGACGGCGGCCAGGCCAGCCGCCGCGGTGCAGACCAGCAGTTCGTGGTTGTTCTTGTCGGGTGACGGATAGTCCTGGGCGTTGCGCAGCGCCTGGTCGAGGAACTCCAACAGCTGCCAGCGGTCGATCGCGGTGGGGTCGAAGTGGACCAGCAACGAGCAGGTCTGCGGATTGACCTTGAAGCGGTCGATCCCGAACACCGTCATCAGCTCGCGTTCGATGTCCTGGCAGAGCTGCTTCTTGCGAAAGAGATGGTCATTGCGAAACCGCATGCGGCCAGGGATGTCGCTGACGATGGACCAGGTGGAGACCACCGAGCCATATCGGTGGAGCTGCACGCGGCCCGTCTGGTCGGGCGACAGCACGGGCAGCTTGGCGTCCTCGTCCAGTTCGCCCACGACACTCTGGGCGCCCATCCGGCGCGCCATTTCGGCCGGGGCCAGCGGGCGGTCGAAGAGGATGTCGGCGCTGGCCCGGTTCGGCGCGATCTCGACGCTCCGCACTTCGGGCATCCGGAACAGGGTGGAGAGGAAGCGCTTGGCTTCCACGCCTTCGGGCTGGGCCAGGAAGCCCAGTTCGGCGATCCGAAGCGCGCCGTCGCGAGGATAAGAGACCTGCATGCTGGGGCGATCAGCGGCCGGCGCTGCGGGCCTGTCGCATCGCGATGCGGTCTTCCAGATATTCGACCTTCTGGCCGACGTCGCGGGCGACGCCCGAATAGAGCTGGTCGAAGCGCGCGGAGGCCGCGTCGGAGACGGGGTCGATGGCGCGTCGGACGCGACGCCATTCCTTGCCGAGGATGAAGCCGGCCGCCAAGACGATCAGGTAAGGCATGACGATGTCCTCATGGCCCCGGCCTTGCGGCCGGGGCGGGGTGATGGCCGCATTGGAATGGCGCCTCGAAGCCGAAGCGTCGGATGGCGAGGTCCTATGCGGCCTGAACCAGGCCGCCGCCGGCGGTCTTGTGCTGGGTGTGAGCGGCCTTGGCCGCCTCGGCCCCGTCGCTGAAGCCGTGCCGGATGGGCGAGTTTTCCGGCACCGCCGTCATCACCAGCTCGGCCGAGTAGACGGCCCCGAACGCCAGGTAATAGCAGAACATGTAGGCGCCCTTGGCCGCGGCCCGCTTGAGGCCAGGGGCGACCTTGGCGGCCGCCTCGATGGCGTCGTCGCGGCCCTTTTCGAAGGCGCGGAACACGTCCTCGGCCTTCTCAGCGCCGGGGTGTGCGTCCTTCTTCAGCGGCTCGGGGCCGGGCCCGGCGCTGGCCCCGGCGTCGGCGCTAGCCTTGGGGGCTTCGGCGGCGGCCGCCTGGGCGGCTTGCGCGTCCGGCGCGCCGGCGGTCGGTTCGGAAGCGTCTTTGGGGGGCTTGGCCATGATAGCTCCTCGGGTTCCTGTTGTGTCGCCTTCTAGAGGCAAGAGAGTGGGGGACTAGGCGGGGGCGGCGGCGTGGCTGAGCGCGAGCTGGCCCTGACGGGCCGAGCCGAGCGCCTTGCGGTCTTCGGGAAGCGAGAGGCCTGTCGAGATCAGCGCGGCCGATCCGACGAACACCGCCGAGAGCCAGAGGCAGGCGACGATGCCGCCCGCATATTGATAGACTAGCCCGGAAAGCACGGTGCCGGCCAGGCGCCCTCCGGCGTTGGCCATGTAGTAGAAGCCGATGGTCATCGCGACCTTCTCGGATTCCGCATAGTTGACGATCATGTAGGAGTGCACGGCCGAGTTCACGGCGAAGACGACGCCGAAGGCGGCCAGGCCCACGACCAGCGAGAAGCCGGGGAAAATGCCGGCGCCCAGAGCGATCGCGATAGCGACTGGCACAGCCGTTAGGATCGCCGACCACAGGAAGACGGTGTAGCCCTTGGGCGCTTCGCCGGGCTTGGAGGCGATGAACTTCGGAGCGAGCGACTGCACGATGCCGTAGCCGATGGTCCAGAGCGCCAGATAGGCGCCCACCACCATCGGCGACCAGCCGAAGACCGCCGCCAGATAGACGGGGAGGGCGACGACGAACCAGACGTCGCGGGCCCCGAACAGGAAGAAGCGGGCGGCCGACAGGATGTTGATCCGCCGGTCCATCGAGAACATCGAGGTGAACTTCGACTTCTGCTTGGTCTTGCCAAGATCGTCGGGCAGGTGGCGCCACAGGCTGGTCAGGACGAAGAGAAGTCCGGCGGCCATGATCAGCAGCGACATGTTGAAGCCGACCACCGTCAGCAGCAGCGCCCCGACGAAGAAGCCCACGCCCTTCAGCGCGTTCTTCGAGCCGGTCAGGAGCGAGACCCAGCGGTACATGGTGGCGTCGGCGTCCTTGGGCACGACCGCCTTGATCGCGCTCTTGGAGCTCATCTTCGTGAGGTCCTTGGCGATGCCCGACAGCGCCTGGCTGACCATCACGTAGCTGATCACCAGCCAGACCGGCCATGCCGGATTGAGCAGGGCGAGCATGGCCAAGGCCACGACCTGGATGCCGATGCCGCCAAACAGGGTGACCCTCAGGCCGAAGTTGGCGCCGATCCAGCCGCCGAACAGATTGGTGAGGACCCCGAAGATCTCATAGAACAGGAACAGCGAGGCGATTTGCATCGCCGAGTACCCCATCAGATAGACCTGGAACAGGATCAGCATCCGGATCGCGCCGTCCGTGATGGTCAGGCCCCAATAGGCCAGGGTCACCAGGGCGTATTCCCAGACGCCGTCCTTGCGGGACGAGAGCGCTGCGACCAGCGCGCGCAGGCGCTCCCTCATCGCTTCATGTTTACGCCGTACCCAATCCAGAGCCGCGCGGAAGAACTCGCCGATCGACGTTGGCTTGGGCGGCGCAACGTGCGGCGCGGTCTTGGGCTTCGGACCTCGCGCAGCCGGTCCAGCCGGTCGACGGGCGTGGCTTGGGTTGGCGCGCTTGCCGCGCGTCGGGGTCTGAGGTGTTTTCTGGGGCGGCGCCGGCTCGCTCGTGGCGTCGGAGCTATTGGAAGTCAGGCTCTTGATCAGCTTCGTCGCGAACGAGATCGCAAAGCCGGCGACATAGGATGCTCCACTGGCCGCGGAAGGTCCGGCGCCAGGGCGCTTGCGATAGGACGTTTCGTGTCGCCGATCACGGGGCGCGCTATCCCGAGGCGGCGGGATCCGTCGCCGATACGAGGCTTCCTCCAGCGCGCTCATCGCGTGGACTCACGACCAGGCATGCTCGAAGGACGCTCGGCCATGCTCGCCAACTCAATCGCCTCCCCCAGGCTATTGGACGGTCAAAATTCGCACCGAGCCGCCGCGGCAACGCTGGTTGCGCGGCATCAAAACACAACGCAGAAGGGAAGACTATTCTAAACAGCTATGCTTGCCCAGAACCAATTTTACAACGCCTGCGGTCTTCGAGAAGCGTGTCGGCGAGCGTGCTGATAGGCTCGCCGACCGCTTCGAGTTTTAGGTTGCGGTTGGCCGTCCATTAGCCAAGCCAATCCTGCGATCGCGCCGGCGCTGACCTGGGTCGTGGAGACGGCATGCCCAGGCGGCTGGCGACGATCACCAAGAACGCCGTGACCAGATTGGCCGACAGGGAAACCACGATGGCGAAAGTCCCGAAGCGAAGGTCGAGTACCTTGGCGGCCAGCAACAGGCCCAAGCGCCAGAACCGCGGCGGGAGTGATGGTGGCGAGCTCGGATCCTGGACGTGATGGTAGGAGGGCGCGCGAAGGCGCGGTACGGGAATGACCCGCTTCAGACGCAGGTCAGGGTCAGTACACGCTTCGGATGGCATCCAGCATCCAGCATCCAGCAAATTTGGATTTCTGATAATCTATGTTCTGCGCCGCCGCGCACAGCCGGTCGTACCGACCACCAGGTTGTCGAGCGCGTCAGGAGCGGCGATGGCCGAGTAGAGACGCTGGCCCAGAGCGAGGGGCGGTGAAGCGTGGCCTGGTCGCTGCCCGCCGGGGCGATCGATGGGATCAGGCGTTGGCTCGACCCCGGATCTCCGTTCGACGGCGCGAGCAGTGCGGCGACGGACGAGTGATCGCCGCCATGGATATGCACGTGTTGTGCGACAGCAAATTGATTCTCGTTCGAGGCGTTGACCCCGGTTGAAGGCCGTGGCGGTCACGACGCAGTCACCGAAGTCAGAGTTTGCGTGGCGCGAGCAGGTGATGGTAGCCGGTCTGGGTCATCCAACGGGCGCGCGCCAGATGTGTTTCCCAGCACCGACGGCCAAGCTCGGGCGGCTGGTCTGGATCGCGGCCCAGGACGAGGCGGGTCGCCTCTCGCCAGTCGGCGCCGTCCTGATCGGCGTCGAGCAGGCGCAGATAGGTCAACAGATGACACTGGTCGTAGTCGGTGAGCGTCTCCGACCACGGCGGCTCGTCGGCCACGGGATGTTCGATCTGGGAGGTCAACCTTGCGTCTCTGCGTGCGGATGCCATGGCGCGCCACTCTATCAGGCGCGTGATCCAACGCCCTAGCGGCAAGGCGCCGGCGGCGTCCACCGCAAACGGTACGACAGCTCCGCCCGACCGCATCGGCTCGACAGACGTCGCGACGTCCGAAACACTGGCTTGGTGGAACGACGAGCTGCCGCCATGGACGAGGTCCACGCCTCTAAGCCTGACTGGCGAAAGGCGCAAACCTATCTGCCGCTCCTGGGCGCCGACCCGTCGGTCTGGGCCTGGGAATTCGCGCGGCGAGGGCTGGTGAATGACACACTGGAGGGCGGCGACCCGGCGGCGCCGGGTAGGGCGCCCGAGCTGTGTTTCGTGGGAGAAGGACCGCCGGGCGACCCGCTGCCCACGGCCCTGTGGCGCTGGCAAGCGGATGGGGCGGTGCCGGTCCTCAGCGTTCAGGCGGCCAGCGCCGGCGATCCCGCCGCCATGGATCTGGCCAGCCTGGACGCCGCGATCCTTGTGGCGCGGACGGCCGATGGCGACCAGCACGTCCTGATCAGCCACGGGTCGCGCCGCCTGCGTTTGGCGGTGGTCGAAGGCGATGTTCTCTCGGGCCCGGCGGTGTTTCGGTTCCATCTTCCGCCCCTCGGCGGCGGGCAGCGGGCGCTCGACAATCTCCGTCGCCTGATGGCGCTGCGCGACACCGGGCGCCTGGTTGGGTCGGGAGATCGTCCCCTCGCCAAGGCGCCCCGATGGCTTCAGATCCTGCGGGTCCATGACGCGCGCCAGGCCGGGGCCAGCCATCGCGACATCGCCTTGTCCCTGTTTGGCGAGCGCCGTGTTCGGGAGGACTGGGGCGCGGGATCGGACTACATGCGGATGCGCGTCCAGCGGCTGGTGCGGGCGGCCGAGCAGACGGTGACCGGAGGCTATCGCGCGCTCTTCGGGATTCGCGCGACCGGGCTGGAGCCCTCGCGTTTGGTCGAGGTCTGGCGCTCTCCGGCCTGGCTTGGCGGCCGGCTCGCGGGGCTGTTCTGCGCCCTTACTTTCCTGGGGACATCTTTTTCGCCAACTGTTCCATGGCACGCTGCATGCCAATCTTCAGGGGCGGCGCGCCAAAAATCGGTAGAGCCCTCCCGGATCATGGCGCGCGTGACCGCCGCATCGGAAAATTGTCGATCGCCTCAGGCGCGAGAGCCCGGCGAAGATTCCAGCCTGGCGACATGAGGCGCTCAATGGGCCATGGCCAAGTCCCGCGTCGCCCACTGTCACCTCGCGCCGATCGCCCCTCAGCCCGCCTCGGCGCGGACGAACCGCCTCGATCCCGACCAGGCCCGATTGGCCTGGGAGTTCCTGAGACGAAATCCCGAATACCGCAGCGCCTACCGCAACTGGCGGACCGGCGCGACGCCGGATCTGGCGGAGCACTGGGGTCTGCGCGCACCGATCGATCCCGATCGCCAGGACATCGACGCCAGCGCCATCTGGCGCGCCGAACCGTCCGAGCGTGGGGGCGAGCGGCGCGAGCGCCCGTCGGAGCGGCGGACTATTTGTCGGATGGACCAATCTTGGGAAGGTTCTCCGCCAGCCAGCGCTCGGCGCCCTGATCGGTCTTGTCCATGTGGCTCTCCAAGCTGTCGAATGAACGCTTGAAGGCCTCGATGAAGAACTGCGGCGCGATATTGGTCATGCGGTCGCCCACCTTGTCCTCGAACTTCTGGAACGAGGCGCGCTGGATGGAGGCGGCCTGGTTGTCGATGCAGCGCAAGGCATGATCGATCGAGCCATGCATCAAGGATTCCAGGATGCTCACCGGATCGCTGCCCGTCGCGTCGGCGAAGCGCCACAGCCGGGCGATGTCCAGCGCGCCCGTTCCAGACTCGAAATTGTAGTAGGTGCGCAGGGGCAAGCCCATGGCGTCGGCCACCTGCCGCGCCGACATGTGTCTCAGCTCGCGGATGTGCTTCAGGATTTGGGACAGGAGCTGGCCCTGGCGCCTCAGCTCCTCGGATGCGCGTTTGACCAAAACGATACTCGGCACTTGCTCTGCCTATCAGGCGGCAAAGCGAACCGTACGTCAAAGCACAACCCTGCGTATCATTCGAAAAAACACCTCTCGCGTGCAGTTTCTTGGGCCTGGGCGCGAGCGCGTTCCCCTGGTTGATGCCAATAAACGGGAAGCGTTTCCCGACTTTTGGCGCGCACCATGCCGCGTAACGGTTTGCGGCGTCTCCAGGCTGGCGTTCGAAGGCCGAAAGCCAGCGATTGTCGCTCCGATGGCGGACGAAACGGCGCGTGGAGGGCGGCGTGTGGCGCAACGTCAGGTGATAGTGGCGCGTCCACCGCTCGAGTCCGTGCCGTGCCTCCAAAACGCGACGCCTTCGCCCTGGCCCTGGGCGCCCTGCGAAGCCGGCTTCGGCAAGGGAGCGATGCGCCCGGAGCCGCCCTGCCGATCCAGCTGATCGCCTCGGAGCTGCGCCTGTCCACGACCCCGGTGCGGGAGGTCCTGTCGCGTCTGGCCGGCGAACACCTCGTTGAAAAGCAAGGCCCGGTCTACACGCGGCCGCATCTGGACGGTCCGACCCTGGCCGAGCTCTATGCCCTGCGGGCGCTTCTCCTTGAAACCGCCATGACCCCGGACGCCGGACGACGCGCCAGGCGGCGCACCTTCCCCGAGCGCCCCGGGCTGGCCCTTGGCCATGACCTCGCGACGCGGCGCCGGACGCCCGCCGATCTCGTGGCCAACCTGTTCTTCGAGCTGGTCCTGGCGGCCGGCGACCTGATCCTGGCGCAGACCTACCAGTCGACCACCGAGCGCTTGGCGCCGTATCAGCGGTTTGAGGGTCAGGTGCTTCCCGATCTGGACACGGAGGCCTCAAGCCTGATCGGCGCGTTCGAGGCCGACGAACCACGCGCGCTGATCCTGGGCGCCAAGGCCTATCATCGCCGGCGCATCGCCGCGGCCGGGGCGATCTCCAACCTCGCCCTGGGTGAAAAATATCGAGCGGATATGGTTTGAATATCGAACATCCGGGGCGCCCCCTTGAGAGGCCGCGATTGGCGGCGATCTCAAGAAGGAGCCTGTCATGACCCCGATCAACACCGCGTTCCGCCTGCTGCGCTTCGGCTCGGCCAAGACCCTGACCCAGGCCGGCCTGCCGTTCGGCAAGCAGGAGCCCGGCGACATCAGCGACCGCTACGTCTGATCGCCGACGCTGCGCCGCCAGCGTCCGTGACGTCGGCGGCGCCGTGCCTTCACGTCCCTCCCATCAAGGATCTGGTCCAATGACCAAGGTGTTCCAATTCCGCCTTCTGAACCTCGGCTCCGCCAAGGCCCTGACCCAGGCGCAACAGCCGTCCGGCCTGCAGGAAGGCGTCGACATCACCGACTGCTGGGGCTGACCCGGAAGGCCGGGCGTCCCCGTGGCGCCCGGCCCGATTCCACGCGACGACGCCAGGATCAGGGAGTGAGGCGATGAAGGTTTGGCTGGGGGAGCAGGTTCACGCCGCGCAGGTCGAAACCGACGTCGTGATGCTCGACGTCGTTTCGGACGCTTACTTTTGTCTGGTGGGTGCGCGCGACCACCTTCGTCTCGGTCCAGGCCGCCAAGTTGAGGCCAGCCCGCCGCAGGCCGCCGATGACCTGATCGCCGCTGGTTTGCTGACGGCCCAATTGCTGACGGGGGCGGCGTCCAGCGCGTTCGAGCGCAGCGCGCCCGCCGTCACGCGCGGTCTGGAAGGCGAGACCAAGACTGTCACGCCCCGGGCCTTTTTCGACGCGGCCGTCGCCAATCTCCGCGCCGCCAAGGCGATGGCCGAACTTCCCTTTAGTGCGGTCCTGGACCTGGCCGGGCCGCTGGCGCCGAGCGCCTTCGACCCGCCGGACGCCCGCTTGCTGGCGGAGGCCGGGCGGTTTGATCGCCTGTCACCATGGCTGCCCAGGGCGGGTCTGTGCCTGATGCGCAGCCTGCAGCAGCGGCTCTATCTCCAGCGTCGGGGCCATCACGCCGCCTGGGTGTTCGGGGTGCGCACCTGGCCGTTCGAGGCCCATTGCTGGCTTCAGGCCGGGACGGTGGTGCTCGACGATCATGTCGACCACGCCGCTGGCTTCACCCCAATCCTGGTGGTCTGAGCTCATGCGCGACTATCTCGTCATTGAAGTCGATGTTGGCGCCGATCCGTCGGCCTGGCGGACCGCCGAAGCGCGGGTTCTCGAGACCGGCGCCTGGACCAAGGTCGCCGAGCGTCGCCGGTTCTCGATCTTCCTGGAGGCGGAGCGGCCGCCGTCCTACCGGCATCTGCCCAACGTCGCCGGCGGCTTGATCGGCGATGTGTTCGACGCCGACGCCGCCCGCCAAGGTCTTGGGCGGGACTTCGAACTGCTGGGCGTCGGCGGAGACCCCCAGGACATCGCCGCGCGCCTGGTCGGCCGCGCCTTTGGCCGATACGTCGCCATCTTCAGCGACGAACAGGGCGCGGCGCGCGTGCCGCGCGATCCACTGGGCGTGATGGAGGCGATCGGCTGGCGTCGGGGGGCCTTGCGCTTCATCGCCTCGCGCCTGCCCGACCTGCCGGCCCTGTGGCCCGAGACCTTGGCCATCGACTGGGACGGCCTGGCCGCCATCCTGCGCCAGAAGAATCTCGCCAGCCTGATCTGCCCCCTGGTCGGCGTGACCAGCTACCCGCCCGGGGTCCTGGCGGGACCCGATGGCGCGGGGCCGCGCCTGTGGTCGCCGTCGTTCTTCGCGCGCCGGCCCAGGCCCAAGGCCGACCCCGGCGAACTGCGCCACCTCGTTGACGGGGTGACCGCCGCCTGGGCGCTGGGCCGTGAAGGCGTGTTCTGTGAAATCTCCGGAGGCCTGGACTCGGCGATCGTCGCGGCCAGCCTGAAGTCCGTCGGCGCGCCCCTGGTCTACGGCGTCAACCACAGCTTTCCGAGGGACGAGAGCGATGAGCGTCTTTATGCGCGGGCCGTGGCCGAAAAGATCGGCGTCCCCATCGAGGTGGTCGATCGCCAGATGCTGATCATCGCCCCGGAGAAGCTTCGCGGGGCGGCCGGCGGACCGCGTCCCAACTATGTCGGCGGCGATCCCGACCATGACGCCGATCTGGCCGCGCGGCTGTCGGCGCCAGGCGTGGACGCGATGTTCACCGGACGAGGCGGGGACGGGATGCTCTATCAGATGGCTCATCCGAGCCTGGTCCGTGACGTGCTGCGCGGCGCGTCGGCCGGTGGACGGCGGCGCGGCCTGTCGCTGCTGGCCCGGCGCAACGCCACGACGGTGTGGGACCTGCTGCGTCGGGGATTGTCGACCAAGGACCTGACCGCTGGCCTGGGGGTGCAGGCCTTCCTGTCGGACCCCACCGCCGCGGCCGCGACCACGCGACATCCTTGGCTGGAGGAGGCGCGTGGCCTGGCTCCGGCCAAGCAGCTGCAGGTCCTGGCGCTGGTCAACGGCCTCAGTTCGTTCGGCGAGAGCCAGCGGCACCGGGCAGGCGATGTCATCGACCCGCTGATGAGCCAGCCGGTTGTCGAGTTCTGCCTGTCGGTGGCGGCCGGGCGGCTGGCCGTCGGCGACAACGATCGGCCGTTCGCCCGCGCCGCCTTCGCCGACCGCCTGCCGTCCCTGGTGCTGAACCGGCGCGGCAAGGGCGATCTGACGACCTATTTCGCCCAGAGTCTGCGCGGGAGCTTGAAGGCGCTGCGCCCCTACCTGCTCGACGGGCGATTGGCGGCGGCGGGCCTGCTGGATCGCGCGCGGCTCGACGCGGCCTTGAGCCCCGAGCGCCTGGTGTGGACCAACATTTCCTCGGAAGTGTTCGTCATCCTGGCGCTGGAGGCCTGGGCGCGGTGCTGGACCGACCGTCTAGCCGCCGCTGCCGGCGACGGCGCGCGCCAGGCCAGGGCCTCCTGAACTTTCGCCCACCGTGCGGTCGAGAAGCTCCAGAACCCGCTGGAGATAGTCGCGGATATTGCCCGGTGAATAGAAGACGTGACCCTCGCCGCGATAGGTCACGAAGATCGCGTCCTTGTTCTGGCGGTAAAGGGCGCCGAACAGGGCGGCCGACTGGTCCAGGCCCTTGTCGTTGTCGCCGTGGAAGATCGCCACCGGCGCGGTGATCCTGTCGACGAAGGTGATCGGGCTGTTGCGCAGGTAGAGCTGCGGGTCCTTCCAGGGCGGCGCGCCCATGCGCGCCTGGCCGCTCTCCTGCCATCCGGTCGAGGCGAACACCGTCAGTCCGTCCTCGGGAACCGCGTAGACCACGGGCCCCAGGCGCCCATAGGCGCTGGCGAGATTGACGGTTGGGGCGGTCGCGATCACCGCCTTGAACCGGACGCTCTGGGTGGCCGCGGCGATCACGCCGTAGCCGCCATAGCTATGGCCCCAGATCGCCACGCGGTCGGGATCGACCAGGCCCAGGGCGGCGGCGGCGTCGACCGGGGCCAGCATCTGGTCGGCCAGGCCCTCGATCGGCTCGCGACCGGACAGATAGGGCATGGCCGGGACGATGGCGGCGTAGCCGCGCGCGGCCAGGATCTGGGCGTTGACCGTCGGACTGAAGACGCCAGGTCCCTGAGCGCGCGGCGGGCTGGCCGAGGCCGCCCCAGGGTAGGGCAGGACGACCACCGGCGGCCGCGCGCCGGTCGGCAGCCCGGGCGGCAGATAGAGCCAGCTGGTCAAGGCCTTGCCATCGAGGCCCTTGTGACGAATCGCGACCGGCGCGGCGAAATCGACGTCGGCCAGGGCCGCGTTGACCGTGACCAGCGCCTTGGGCCCGTCGGCTGGCGGGATGAGCCGCACCGTCTCCACGCCATGGCGGTCCTGGGCGACCTCGACGCGGACCTTCGGCGCAACGTCGGTGACGCGGACATCGGCGAGCGGCGCGGGCAGGCGCGTTCCGGGCCAGGGCAGGGCCGGACGTGCCGCCGGATCGGCCAGGGCCAGGTCCTTCAGGGCCGGCACGAAATTCTGGTCGCCCCGAAACCCGGCGGGCGCCGGACCGAACGCGCGGACGGAGGCCTGGGTCAGGCCCCAGCTTTGGGCGGACCTGGCGGTGACCCGCCAGACCTGACCCGCCGCCGCCACGGCCCAGACATCGGCGTCGGCGCCGATCGCCCGGCTTTCGGCCGGCAAGCGCGTCGTCAGATTGGTGCGGCGATCGCCGTCCAGGCGCCAGTAGTCGGCGCGGCCGCCGGCCGCCGGGCGGGCGTAGACCACCGGCGCGCCGTCCAGCCAGCCGCCGAGCGGCAGCCCGGCGGTGTCATAGGTTTCGCCGAGCGCGGGTGCGAGGTCGCCCAGGTTCAGCGGCGCGCCGGGCCCGGTCGACGGCATGCGCCAGAAGCGCCCCCGCGAGAAGCCGACCTCGCCCTGGCGGGCAAAGACCAGCAGGTCGCGGCCGTCGTCCGACCAAGCGAGGAACCGAGCCATCAGATCGCAGTCGGGGCAGGGCGTCGTCGCGCGTGCGCTGTCGAGATCGACCATGACCAGACGCTTGACGCTGGCTTCCGAGGCCGGCGTTGTCGGCTCCGCGAGCGGATATTGGATGTCTTCCCCCTCGACGATCGCCGCCGCCGTCCGCCCGTCCGGAGACAGCGACAGGTCGCGTACGTTTCCGGGCGTCAGGATGCGCTGCTCGCCGGTCTTCAACTTGACCTGGACCAGGCCGACCACCGGCGCCTGGGGGCGGAGGCCACGCGACGGGCCGCTGCCCAGGACGCTGGCGCCCAAATCCCCGTGGGCGGTGGCGTCCCACTGCTGGATCAGCCTTTGATGGCCAAAGAACCCGAAGCCCATGATCGGGTCGGGAAAGCCGGAGGGCCGCGCCGCCACCAGCAGCTCGTCATCCGACCGCCAGACCACGCTCGGCCCCCAGACCTCCTGGCGAGGACTGAGGCCCAACCATCGGGCCTGGCCGCTCTCCAGGTCGACGACGCCCAGCTCGTAGTCATGGCCGGTCAGCCGCGCCACCGCCAGCCGCCGCCCGCCCGGCGAGACGCCCAAGGCGGTGTAGCCAGGACCCTCCGGCAGGTCGAGCCGGCGCTCGACGCCGCCTTGGGCGACGTCGAACACCTGGATCCGGCCCAAGCCCAGCTTGGTGTTGAAATCCAGGTCGTAGCGCGGGGCGCGGTCCCAGCGCGCGGTGCGCTGGACCACCAGCCAGCGGTGGCTTGGATCCAGCTTGGCCGAGACGAGCTGCTCGACCGCAAGCAGGCGATCGACCGTGTAGGGGGCGGCCCGTGCCCCGAGGGGCAGGGCGAGGGGAGCGATCAGCGCGCAGCCGACCGCGAGCGCCGCGAAGCGTCGCATGGGTGTGGTCTCCGGATGGGAAGGGGTGTTGGGGGGCTTGAGCCCCCGCCTACCAGGCCTTGGTCAGGGTCAGGCTGATCACACGGCCGAGCGGGTCGGCGTTGACCGGGTCGTAGCCGACCGCCAGCGGGTTGTCGTAGAAGGGCGGATCCTGATCGAACAGGTTCTGGACGTTCAGCGTCACCGCCAAGCCGTCAACCGCCAGGATCTTGCCTTGCCAGCGCCCCTGCAAGTCGAAGGTCGTCCAGGGATGGACCCGCCGGCCGGTGTCGGCGTAGCTGTCGCCGACATGGTTGAGCCCGGTGGTCACCGACACGGGGCCATGGATCCAGGTCGCCGAGACCCGGCCGCGCAGGTCGGCCGGATAGCCGGCCTGGCCAGCCAGTTCGGTGTGGGCCGAGGTCGGGGTCAGTTTGCGCTTGTAGTGGGTCAGCCACGACAGGCTGGCGTTGAGCACCAGCGGGTCGCCGCGAAGGCTCGTCCTATAGCCGGCGGTGGCGTCCAGGCCCTCGACCTCGAGGCTGCCGGTGTTGACCTCGCGGGCGTCGATGATCGCGCCATAGGTGTCGACGTCGTAGGCGTTGGTTCCCGACGCATTGGGGTCGGCGATCACCGCCAGGACCTTTGCGCGGTCGGCGGGATTGGTCGCCGGGCTGACGCGGGTGCGGAACGCGGCATATTCGTCCGAGGTCAGGGCCTGGTTGATCACCACCGGCTGGCCGACCCGGTTCTTGAACAGGGTCCGGTAGACGTTGAGGCCGACGGTCAGCTCGGGCGCGGCGGCCGGGCTGTAGCTGAGCCCCGCCGTCCACGACGTGGCGGTCTCCGGCTTGAGGTCGGGATTGCCGCCCTGATAGACGAGGGCCGGCAACAGGCCGCCCTGATAGGTCACCGGGATCGGGGTGATCGTGTAGGGCAGATGCAGCTCGTAGAGCGACGGCGCCCGGAATGACGTGCCGTAGCTGGCCTTGAAGGTCAGGGTTTTGCTGGGCGCCCAGATCAACCCGACCTTGGGATTGCGGGTCGAGCCGGTGTCGTCATAGTCCTCGATCCGTCCGGCCAGCGACAGCTCCAGGCGTTCGACCAGGGGCAGGGCGTTGTCGGGGCCGACCAGGGGCGCGTTCAGCTCGGCATAGACGGCCTTGACGTCGCGGCTGTAGCGGGTCGTGGCCTTCTCGAAGGGCGCGGACCCCGACAGCAGCCGCGCGCCGCCCGTGCGCACTTCCTCGCGGCGAACCTGGCCGCCGACCGCCAGCCGCAGCGTGCCGCCGGGCAGTCGCAGGAGCGGGCCCTCGAAGTCGAGATTGGCCGACTTGAACTCGCTGCGGGTCTTGGTCAGGTCCCAACCCGACAGGATGAAGTCGAGCACGGCGGCCGGGTTGGAATAGCCCGCCCCGATATAGGGGTTGAAATAGCCGTCCCGGGCGGCGCTGAACGACGTCAGCGGATTGTCGGCGGTGAGGCCCGCGGCCTCGCTGAGGTTGGTGGCGTTGATCTGGCCGCGCGTGCGGCTGATCCCCAGTTCCTGGGCGTAGGTCCCCGACAGGTCGGCGGTCCAGTCCCCCAGTCGGGTCTTGGCGCCGAGCGCCGCGCCCAGGCTCTCCGAGGTGCCCCAGTTCTTCACCCCGCCGCGCTCGTTCAGGAACGAATAGGCGATCCGTTCGGACGCCTGGCCGGTGGGCGAGACATAGTAGGGGTTGGCCGCGTTGAGGATCAGTGCGGTGGTCGGCGCCACGTTGCGCGCGAAGATCTCGCGATGGGCGAACCGGAAATCCCCCGACAGCTCCACCGGGCCGGCGGACTGGGCGACCGAGACCACCGCGCTGTGGCGGCTGGAGCGCGGGATCACGTCATAGGCCGCTTTCTGGTTCTGATAGTTGACCGTGCCGAGGATGAAATCGCTCGGCTTCAGGCCCACGCCGTTCTGGCCGGCCGGAACAGCGTAGGTCGAGACATAGGCGCCCGCCGAATTGAGCCGCAGGATGTTGGCGGGTTGGGCCGCGACGGCGCTGCGTCGGTCCGTGCCGCCCCAAGGGCGCAGGTCGGCGTTGCCGGTGTAGTCCCGGTCCAGGCCGTGCAGGGCGTCGTTGCGGGTGTACTCGTAGGCGGCCAGGATGTGGCCGCCGGACCAGGTCTTGCCGAACGCCTGGCTGGCCAGGTACCGCGCGTAGCCGCCCTGGGTCGCCGCGCCGGTCGAAAGCCGGGTCTCGCCGCCGTCGAGGTCCGTGCGCAGGCGCATGTCGACCACCCCGCCGACGGCGTCGGAGCCATAAAGCGCCGAGGCCCCGTCCAGCAGCACCTCGACCCGACCGATGGCGGCGTACGGAATGGACGAGATGTCGGAGAAGTCGCCATAGAGGCCCGCGCCGGCCAGGCGCTTGCCGTTGAACAGCACCAGCGTGGCGTCCGCGCCGAGGCCCCGCAGGTCCACGCCCGTGCCGCGCATGGTGTTGTTGAAGTTGGAATCGGCCCCGGTGGCCAGGCTGTCCTCGCTGGCGCTTCCGCCCGAGGCCTGCGGCAGGGAGGTCAGGGCTTCGGCGACACTGGCGTAGCCGGCCCGGTCGATCTCCTCACGGCCTAGGACGACGACCGGTGAGGCGGTGTCCTTGACGCCTCGGATGCGGCTGCCGACCACGACCTCCGACAGCATCGTGGCGCTGTCGCTCGCCTGGACGGGCGGGGCCGCCGTTAAGGGTTCAGGCGTTGGCGAGGCCAGCAGATCCGATGCGGGCGACGCGATGGCCGAGGTCGGCGTCAGGCCGGCGCGCGGCCGGATGACCAGCAAGGACGGGCCGGCGCGTTGCGCCTCCAGGTCGCTGCCCGCCAGCAGGCGGGCGAGCGCCGCCTCGACGCTGAAGGCGCCGTCGAGCGCGGGGGCCTGGCGACCCTCCACCGCCCGGCTGGCGAAGATGATCTGGACGCCGGTCTGGCGGCCCAGTTCCAGCAAGGCGTCTTTCAGCGGCCCCTTCGGCGTGCGCACCGCCACGGCGGGCGACTGCGCCGACGGCGCCTGGGCGGCGTGGACGTGACCGGCGACGCCGGTGGTCAGGGCCAGAAGAGAAAGGCCCAAGAGGCCCCGACGAAGCGACTCAACCATGACGGCGATAATCCCCCAAGGGCGCGCCGGGTTCGCCAAGGTGACGAACGCTTTTTCTCGGGCGCCTACAGTGGAGACCCGCCAGGGGGCGGCTGACCTTACCGGCCTGTGAAAAAAATATGACGGTGGTCGGCGAACGCCGAAAGTCGACGTGAACCGGCGCCGTCCACGCAGGGCGCGTGGACGCTCTGGGCGTGGAATCGAAAAGGGATCAGGACTCCGGCGCGACCGGCGCGGCGACAGGCCGCTCCAGGCCGGTCAGCTCGATCGTGCCGTCGGCGCGGATGGCGCTCTTCAGGTCCAGCAGCTTGCTGACGCCGTCGACGAAGGCGGTGGTGTCGCCGGCATTGAAGATCGCCGTCACCCGCTCGTCGGCCGGGGCGCCCGGACCCAGCGCCACCTTCTTGCGGCTGTAGCGGTTGGCCTCGGCCACCGCTTGGGCCAGCGGCGTGTCCTGGAAGGTCAGGCGTCCGTCCGTCCAGCCGGTGGCGGCGGCGACATCGACGGCGACGGGCCGGGCAGGGGCTTTGCCGCCCACGTCCAGGCGGGTCCCGGCGCGCATCATCGTCGGGGAGGGGGCGTTGCCTTGCGTCACCTGCACCTTGCCCTCGGCCAGGGTGACCCGCACCACCGCGCCGGTCCTGTAGACTTCGAACCGGGTGCCCACCGCCCGCACGGCGGTGTCGCCGGCCGTGACGATGAACGGGCGCGCGGCGTCGTGGGCCACGGCGAACAAGGCCTGGCCCTTGTCCAGGCTGATCGCGCGCCGCTCCCGCGTCAGCCGCACCCGGACGACGCTGTCGGTGTTGAGATCGATCGTCGAGCCGTCGGCCAGGGCCACCAGCCGGTGTTCGCCCACGCCCGTGCGGTAGGTCTGGCCGAAGGGATGGACGAGGGTCACGGCGCCGACCACCACCGCGGCCGCCACGGCCATGCCGGTGATCCACGGCGTGGCGCCGCGCCGCAGCCACGCGAGCGGGGCCGAGGCGGCGCGGCGATCATTGGCCGCCTGGGCGATCGCCTGTAGCCGAGGATCGCCGGCATGGACGCGCACCCCGGCGGTCAGGGCTTCGATTCGGCCATAGGCCGCGTCGTTGAGGCTGTCCTCGCGCCAGGCGTAGAAGTCCGTCACCTCGCGGTGGCTGATCCTCGGACCGCGCATCTTGGCGTACCAGGCGGCGGCCTCGTCGCGCGCGCGCTGCTGCTGCTCGCGCGTCGGCGCGCTGGGCTGGGCCTGCGTGGGGTTCCGGGTCCGGTTATCGCTCATGGCGTGATCCGCCTAGCTCCCGATGAACGCATCGCATCTGGCGACCGCCTGCCTCATTCGCTTTTCCACCGCGCCGAGCGAGATCCCGCACGTCCGCGCGATCTCCTCGTAGCTTTTGCCTTCGACGTGCGCCTGAACGAAAACATCGCGCAACTTTGACGGTAAGGCGAGCAGCATCTCCGCAAAAATGGCCGCCGCGTCCTGGTCGCCCTCGGTGGTACGCCGGTCAAGGCAAGGATCCTGGGGATCGGTGACGTGCTCCCAGGCCGCTTTGCGGTGGCGGTTGGACGCCAGGTTCAGGGCGATGCGCATCAGCAGCGACCGAGGGCGGCGGATCGGGGCCGAGGGGACGTAGGCATGCACCCGCAGATAAGTGTCCTGGGCGATGTCGGCGGCGTCCTCGCGGCCATAGCGCAGGGTCAGCACCGAGGTCAGCCAGGCGCGATGGCGCAGGTACTCAGCGGCCAGGGGCGGGGCCGGCGGGGCAGGGGGCGGGTCGTCGTCGGGGACGATGATCTGAGCGTTGAGCGGGGGCATAAGCCGCATTCCAAGCCGATGGGGGCGGGACGGAATCCGGATCGAGCCGTGCCCGCGTGGACGTCGCGGACGCACGACGATATTTTTCCACTTTACTCATAGTCTATTCACTGTCCAGCATCGACCGTGCGCCTTCACGGCATGGATTTTCTAGCCGTGGTGGGAGCGAACGTTCGCGCCCTGCGGGAGGCGAGGGGCCTTCCGCAGGACGAACTCGCACACTTGGCAGGTATCCACGTGACCTATCTTTCAGGTGTTGAGACAGGCAAAAGAAATATCAGCATGAACGTGCTTGAGCGCCTAGCCCTCGCTCTTAGGGTGCCAGAGACCGATTTAGTGATCCGACGGTAGCCGGCGGATCGTTCAAAAGGGTCCTGCAGCTTTTATTCCCACTTTACTCATAGTCTATTCCGCATTGCGCTCGGATAGCGCGCCATCGGAGCATGGATCTCCGAGTGGTCGTAGGGGCGAATATTCGCGCCGTGCGGGAGGCGCGTGGCGTCCCGCAGGACGAGCTCGCCCATATCGCCGAGATTCATACGACGTATCTGTCTGGCATCGAAAACGGGAAGCGCAACATTAGCTTGCGGGTCCTCGAGCGACTGGCCGCCGCGTTGGCAGTGACCGAGGCGGAGCTTGTCCGGCGCAAGGACCGCTAGTCAGAGCTGGGCGTCTCGCGCGCTGCGCGCGCGACCGCGCTCTACGGCGCCGGACGCGGCAAGCCGCGCCGGCCGCCGCCGAGCCCGCTGCGCGGTCTCGGCCCATTCGGGTGACGATCGCTGACGCGGCCGGCCGGAACACTGATCGTCACGACTTAGGCTGTTCATGACTCATTGCTGAACTTGGGAAGGTCCGCTCGTTGGCGGCCGGTGGCGCCGGCCTTGCGATGAGCAGGGAGGTTCGTTGCTAATTTAGGCGTTTGGCCGTGCGAGCTCTTGTGGTCAGAAGTCCCGGAGGGGCAGGCGGCCCCAGCAGTCGTTGAGTGACCGAGCTTGTATCCAGTCTCCTATTGGTTAAGTTTCCGACTCGAACCACCTCGACGCGCGATTGTCGGCGCCTCCTAGTGTGATCCCTCAAGAGCGCAGATGGTACATCAGTCGGACTATGATGATTGGTTCGCTCTATCGGGCAGCCCTCAGGACCCGGGTCTCCATTTCATTGGGGCCTTTGATCGCCGAATTACCTTCTATTCCCAGCAGGTTCGGGCCCTGCGCTTTGCACACGCTCTAGCCCAACCTGGCCGCTTCAAGTCGACCGACCACGTCGCAGTGGTTGGCGCGGGCGCCGCCGGCGTAACAGCCGCCCTAGCGTTGGCGCTGCTTGGTTATGAGGTGGCCTTGTACGATCCGGCGACGTCGATCCTACAGCTGCAGAGCGCGTCGCCGCGGCTGCTGCACCCCCACATCTACGAGTGGCCTGCGTTGGGATCGCTAGGGGACCGCGCCGGGCTGCCTATTCTCGACTGGTCTGCGAACAACGGCGGTGTTGTCTGCGCCCAACTGAAGGCGGACTTCGCGGCAGCGGAGACGCGTTTGAATACCCTCGTGTTCCACCCGGAACACCGCTTGACCGCTGTCGAGAAGGAGGGGGCGAGATGGCGCCTCACACTTCAATCGAACAATGGCGCCATTGGGCGCACCTTCGATCGCGTAGTTCTGGCGATGGGTTTCGGCGATGAGATTCCTTGCGGCACGGCGGTTCCCCTTCACTACTGGAAGCAGAACTCCACGGGATCGGCGGCGGCGGAGGCCATTAGCCCAGCCACCTATATTGTCAGCGGAAACGGAGATGGTGGGCTGACCGACCTCCTCAATCTGCTGATCGAGGACTTTGAACACGTCGCCTTTACCCGCGGGTTCCTGGATTATTTTCAAGACGACGCCTTGCGCGCCGGCACGAACGCGGCGTGTACCGGCGTCCTCTCCGGCGCCGATCTTGAACCGGCCTTCACGACACATTTGCTGCCGCTATTGACGGATCGAAGCGTCATCGATCGCTTGGGGCGCCGCCTTCGCACCGACCGGCAAGTGACAATTAACAGCGTTGGCCCGCTCTTGGCAGCGGGTCAGGCGGCGCAGCTCAATCAGGTCATGGCGTTCGCCGTGCTTGAGGCGGCCCGGTCGGCCGGTCGGCCGGTTGCGCGGAGCGCCGGGAAGGTCACAGACGTGACGGGGCACGCGGGGCATTTCCAGTTGGAGGGGGTTTCGGTCTCCGGCAAGCCCCTGACGGCGTCGTTCCAGACCGTCATTCTCAGGCACGGCCCCAACCGCAACCTGCGCTATCAGCCAGCCGGCGACCATTTGGGGGCCTATCGCCTCCATGTCACCGATCTTCTAAAGGCCAAACCCGAACTGGCCGCGCCGCCGGTTCTCGCCGCAGAGACTTACGATCTGTTCCAAGATCTGCGCATCAACCACCTCGAAGATCACGCCGCGCGGCCGGCCCTGAAAGCGACCGTTTCCGCCGAGCGGGCTATCTTGACCCTGGGCGTCGATCCCGCGGCCCACGTGGCAACCGAACAGGGGAGCCGAAGCCTGCTCGATGTCGCCGATCAGTGCGAACGCCTTACGACGACTTTTACCGTGCAGTTCAACGCACCGCCCAAGGATACGCCGCAATGGGCCAATATCGCCCGGCTGGCCCTGGCAAGCAGCGGGCGGATCTTGCTCTCAGCGAGTCCAGAGACAGTCGCGGACTGGCGCACGGTGGTGCCGAACATCGCTTCGGCGACGTCAGCGGTGCTGTCGCATTGGCATCCCGCTCCGTCCAACGTGGCAGGCCTCAGCCAAGCCGTTGACAGCTGCCTGCTCCGTCTACTGGACGGTGCCCTCCAACTCGCGTTGACGAGCCACTCCTGCGCGACTCTGGGCCCAATTCATGCGACGATCGCGACGGCGATCGGCCCAACTTGGGCCGCTTGGAAGGTGGCGCTTGCGGCCAACCCGCAGCTCCTGGCCGATTTCTTGCGCTGGCTGGCCAACGTCGAGCAGCGTGAACCGACGCCATGGAGCGGTGACCATGCTCACCTTCCGCAGCTTGCGGCCGCGCTGCTGATGATCCTGGCGACCCACCACGGCGAGCCCCTCGCGCCGGCCCTGGTTGAGCGCGGTAATCTGATGTTCGGTCATGGTGCCGTGGCGCTCGGATCGGGCTGTCAGTGGGTGGGCCATCAACCGATCGCGGTCTGGACCCACCCCGACCAGTGGGATGTCGACGCCCTCATCTTGTCGGGCTCAGCCGAGGTTGAGGTTATGGATGTGCCCGGACGGGTGTTGGATGCGGGCGCGCCGACGACAGGCATTGCGGCGGCCCGGCGGGTGCGGCCGGTGGTGATCCGGAACGACAAGGTTTGGCGCGCTCGGCTGGCTGAGGGCATGATCGCTTGGCAAGGTGCCGTGACGGCGGAGTTCGAAGCCCTTCGCGCCCGGCAGGATCAAGAACTGGCGGAGCTGCCCCAATGACGGCCAACCTTTTCGCCGACAAGCTCCTGGCGTCCGCCATGGCCCTCGAGTGGCCTGCTAGTGTAGAGGCGACGTTCTCTGCGCGAAGCTTTCGGGGGCGGCTCGATCCCGCGGAAGTGTTGCTGCCCGACGGCGTAGTCGGTCTTCGCCTGGGCGCCTATCCCGTTCTGGTCGCGCCCATCGTCCTGGAAGGTAGCGAGCAGATGCAAACGTCGCTCCGAGCTCTCCACAACCAGATGGTGATAGCCCGTTCCTACATGCGCGCAGAAGAGGTCGTTAATGCCCACATCATGCTCTATGTGACGGCGACGGACTCATCGTCCGACTGGCGAGGCGTCATCGACTATGCGGAGCGCGACGAGTCCGTCAGCCGGAAGGTGATCTGGATGCCCGACACGAAGGATATCGAGACCTCCTATCGCAACTTCATCGCTCGGACGTTCCTCGCCCAGCCCTGGAGGTCTCACGCCGCGGTCTTGGACGCACCTCTAGACCACAACCAGGGCCTAGCGGAGCGCATCCTGGTACGCCATGGCCTTTCAAAGGCTGCGGCGGATCGTTGGGTCGCCCTCGCGGAGGCGTATAAAGATGACCCGGATGGCCTCATTCCGCAGCTGATTGAAGCCCGGAAGGACCCTGAATGACGGCGCTCTATCTGCAACAGATCGCGCTTCGACAGTTTCGGAGCTTCGCGAGTCTTGATGTCGCACTGGCGCCGGAGCCGGGCGTGCTCATCGTCCACGGTAGCAACGGCCTGGGAAAATCCTCTCTATTTGACGCTCTTGAATGGGCTTTTGCCGACCGGATCGA
The DNA here is from genome assembly GCF_002742625.1 of Caulobacter sp. FWC2. Taxonomy (NCBI): domain Bacteria; kingdom Pseudomonadati; phylum Pseudomonadota; class Alphaproteobacteria; order Caulobacterales; family Caulobacteraceae; genus Caulobacter; species Caulobacter sp. FWC2. The sequence continues at coordinate 3,118,025 of NZ_PEBF01000001.1, read as the reverse complement.
CCACTTCCGCGACGCCGTTGGTGCCAATAAGCCTGGAACCTATCTGTGTCGATGGCGCGAGGGAGCGCCGGGCCCGACCAGCGCAGCAATGACGTTCTCGGACGGGAGCCACATCGAACGCAGTCTGCTGAACGCCAAGGCGACGAGCTCCACCCTCGGCGGGAACGTTCCAGACATAACGGACTTTCTCCGGGCACCGGACTGGCAGCAAAGCATCTCGGGTCTCGAACGCTATCTGTTGCTAACCCATTTCCTCGGCCAATCGACTCTCTCGCGTCTCACCAATCGCAGCGCCACCGAACGGTTCGACATCCTGAAGGAAGCTGCCCAGAGCACCTCGATCCAGGCCATCGCCAACGCGCTTCACGGTCAGGGCAACACCACGGTGGTGCGCGCCTATGCACGACGAACCGAACAGCTCGAGCGCGACATTAAAAGTGTCGATGATCTGTTTGAGCAGGAAGCGGCGCTTTGGATCGACGCGCAAGCGGCCGGATCGCTCGATGAGGCGGCCGCTTTGGGCGAGGCGCGACGGCTATCGGCGGAGCTAGCGAACGCGTGGATTGGTGTTCCGCCAAACACGCAAGTTCCGAGCGTCGATCCCGAACCGACCTTAGAGCAGTTGCAGGCAATCGCCGACGCGATCGAGGCGACCTGCCTGACCATTGAAGGCCGGGTCGATACGGCTCGCAGGCTATACGCCGCGCGGCAGCGCCATTTAGCCGAACTCGGAGAGATCTCGGCGTCTAAAGCCGCAGCCGACACCCGTCTGGCTGCGTTGAGCGGGGCGTTGGAGCAGGCGCGTTCTGAGAGCGAGACGCGCCGCCACGCGCTCACCGGTGCGCAGGAAACCTTGGCACTCGCCCTGACCGCTCGCGGCCAACTACAGGCCCTGCGTGACGCGCGTGACCTCGCGACCCGGATCGCGACGGAAATGGAGATCGTTGCTTCTACGCTGGTCTCGAGTACGGCGGCGACCGCCGCCGCCGAACGCCGTGTCGCGGCAGAGGCGCGCCGGCGAGACATCTCTCAGCGCTTGTCCGCAGAGCTCGATCGAGCGGGCAAAGAGTACGATGGCGCGCGGCAGGCCCTGGCGACAATTGATGAGACTCTGGAGCTCGACGAGCGATTGCAGCAGCAAGTCGCTGCGCTTGCTGCGCTTGAAGCCGCCGACCCAAGGATCGATCAAGCGGTGCAGTCCGCTGACTTGGAGTGGAAAGCGGCAGTAGAACGTGCCGCCTTGCAAACATCTATCGTCGAAGGGCTGCGCGACGCCGTCGACAGCCTGTCGGCCGCTATCACCTCGATCGCCGCCAACCTTCCGGCAGACGCATGCGACTGTCCGCTCTGCGCGACATCGTTTGGAACCGCCCCTGAACTCCAGGCTCGGATTTCGAGCGCGGCCGGCCGTCTCGCGCCGAACCTGCTTGTGCAAGAGGAAGCGCTTCAGAGCCTGACGGCTGGCCGGGAGGCGGCGAGCCTAGCCGTTCAACGTCTGAGGCGAGCTCAGACGGCGATTCATGCAGCGCGTGAAGCGGTGGCCTCAGCGCGCGAGCAGCGGGCGCGTCTCTTAGCGCGACTTGACGCTGCTACAACTATAACCCCTGACGCGCTCGTCGCGGCGCGCGCGCGGGCGCTTTCAGAGCTCCGCGCCTTGGACGCGCGCCGAGGTAGAAAACAGCGCTGGCTCAAACGCCTCGCGGCTGACGGCGCGGTCAGCAGCGATCATAGCCGGGCGGTGCGCGAGCGCGACGTCGCGCAGCGCGCGGAGGCGGCCGCTCGCCGGGCCGCAGACCTCGCCGCCGCCAGACTAGACAGCGCGCGAGCGGAGGCGGCGAATGCCGAGGCCGCAGTCAAGCCCGGCGAAGCGATAAATGCCGATCAGCTCGCCGCGAAGCTTGGAGAGGCAGAAACCTCTGTCGAGCGAGCGCAGGAACGGGTGGGGCTCGCCAATGAGGCCTTAGCTGCTGCTGAGGGCATCACCGCCGGTCTTGACGCCGAGAACGCGGCGTTACACGCGCGTCAAGTAGAGCTGTCGGGGCGTAAAGCGAACCTAGACATCGAAAACGAAAAACTGGTTCGCCGTTGGGTCGATCTATCAAGCTTCGGCTCCCAACCGGGGCTCGACGTTATCGCTCAGGTGGAGGATCGGCTTTCGGCGTCCCGGTCAGTGGTCAGGGCGTCGCTGGGCAAGTTGTCGCGTCTGCGTGAGGGACGTCTGGCGTGGTCACGTCAGCTCACTCACCGCGGAGTTTTCGAACATTTGCGCGCCTCGGTCGACGCGCCACCAAGCGCGCTGCGTGAAGAGGTGCGCGACGCGGCCCTCGCGTTTCGAGCCCAGCTGGCAGCGCAGTTAGAGGATGTGCGGCAAGTCAAGGAGACAGCCCGGGCGGCGAGCGCCGACATTACAACGGAACTCGACAGCTTCAACGCCGAATACATCAAGCCGCTGAGCTTCCTGATGGCTCAAATCAACCAGGCAATCCTTTGCGATCCGCGCATCGGGATCGATCTGCACGTAAAGCGCAAGAAGATCGAGCAGAGCGCGGTCAAGCGCGGCGAAGTACCTAAGGCGCTCGGAGAAATTGATCCGGTGCTCGTTCACAGCGAGGGGCAAATGGCCGCGTTGGCCGTCAGCATGTTGACGGCCGCCAGCCTCACGTTCCCCTGGTCTCGCTGGAAGGCCCTCGTGCTCGACGATCCCTTGCAACACAATGACTCGATCCATGCGGCCGCTTTCGCCGACCTGATGGGCAATCTTGTCAGCGCGGAGGGCTACCAGGTCTTTCTGTCGACCCATGATGTCGGCCAAGCGGAGTTCCTTCAGCGGAAATTCCGCTCGCGCCGCATTCCCTGCACGACCTTGAACCTGCTGGGCATTGGCAAGGAAGGAGTCGAATGGACTCTCCAGTCGTCTTTGCCTGGCAAATCTCACGCGGCGTCAGCCTGACACGCGACGATCGACAAGCATCCTGCATCTTTCTGCAATGGAGTGGCGCACGTGCGGCCGATCGACTGTCGCACCTACCGCGAGGACAAAAGTCGCGACACAATTGAGGGGGGAGTGGCCACACCTATCAGCTCCCTGCGCTGTCCGAGTCCGCTATTGCTAAAGCGCAGCTGAGCAGCCGGACGTGCCAGCTCGTCGGGCGGGCCGAACACTAAGGCTCTCGAGACCGCGATCGCATGCAATGAGGTACGACCCTCTGTGACGTAGCTTGATGATAGAACGATCGAAGGCGGCGCAGCCATGGCAGTGCTTTCTAGGCGCTCCGTCCTATCGGATCGTGGGAGATAGACGGTCGGACGCGGCATTTCGGAGGGGACATGGACGACCGCATTGACCTTCAGGATTTCCTCGGACTTCCGGGGATGTTCGAAATGCAACGGCACATGAGCCGCGTCGCCCCCGACGAAGCGAGCGAGGCGGCCGTCCTGACGCAAATGGATCCCGTGCGAGCCGCGACAATATTTGGCGCGCTGTTGACGGCTCCCGAGTTGCAGAGCAACTGCGCGCGACTGGAAATGCTCGTCCATCAGGCACTGGCGCTTGGGAAGGGCAGCAAGAAGCCCTCCGAAACCTGGCTCGCGTCGCGTTTCCGCAAGATCGGCGAAGGCAGAGTCGGCCGCCTTGAGGATCCGGCCGAGGACGTTTTCGTCAGCCTGATCTGCACCTCGCGGGGAGACTTTCGAATTCTTGAGGGGATATGGGAGGGCGCGGGCTTCTACCTCCAGCGGTTCGTCAACGTGGTCGAAGGCATGCCCGAGGGCGCGCCCTATGATGAACTGCGCGTCGCGATCTTCTCCCTTTTGCGGCTTTCCGATCTGGTCTGCGAACGATCTAAGCTATGGCGCAATCAGTTGGGATCGGCGTACCCGCAGGACACGATTCCAAGGTCCGTCCTGAGCCGCGCCGCCTCGCTCCAGCGGCGGGTGCGGTTCACCCTGGACGAGCTTCGCTCTGCCGGTGTCTCGCTCAGGGGCCTTGCACCTTTTGCGTTCCGTCAGGATGGCCGCGAGGAGCTGCTGAACCAGAAACTCGGACATACGGATCTTGAGCGGCGGCCGCTCGTCATCAAAGGCCAAGAGGTCTTCTTTGTCCTGCCCACAGCCGCCAGCGCCGCCATCCGACGGTTCTTGCTCGAAAGGCTTGACGCCCTGGGAGCGCGAGAAACGTTTCTGGCTGCACTGGGCCGGGACTATCTCGCACTCATCGAGTCGATGCCGTTGCTAGGCGGCCGCATGGGCGCGCGCCTGCACTTCCATCGCGGCGAGCGTTTCGCGCTCGCCGGCGGCACGATCGAAGCCGATCAGGGCCGCTATTTGAATCTCGTTCTACTCTTGGACACGCTCGAAGGCATCGAGACGACGGGCCTTATCGACCCCAACCCCGATCCAGGGCAAGTCACCGACGTGCTTCAGACCTGGATCGGGAACGCGTATCGCCAGGCACAGCACGATCCCAATTTCGTCGATGGTTTGACGGTCATTGTCGGTTGCGGTGTCGGCCGGGCGGCCGCGCACGCCTTGCCGGATCCCGCCGCCCGCAACTGGCGGCTGGAGTTCCTATCCGCGCCCGAGCTTTGTACCCTAAGCTGGGCGCACGGTTTCAGCCCGTTGTCATTGTGGCGGCTGCTGGACGGTCAAGAGGCGCTCGAACGCGGCGGCGTGGCCTTGCAAAGCATCAACGGGCTTTTGAACCTCGTGGCCTGGTCAAGGTCCCTGGGCGGCCACCTCGTGCCCCATGGGCAATTGCCGGACGATTTCGGTGGGGGAGACCATGCCGACACGTTGATGGTGCCTCAGAACCTCCTGCGCGATCTTCGCCATGAGGTGGCGATGGACTTCGACGTCCACGTCCGCGCCGATGTCACCGGCCGCCAGCTGACCGTGCGCTGGCAAAAGGACAGGATTTTCGCCGAGGACGACGCCGAGCGTGTCTATGTCAGCGACGAAGACCGCGAACGACGCGGATCGGCTGGTGTCTTCATCACGCCGGCGCGGGACTGGTGGTTTGACATCCTCGTCCCCGATGATCTGCCCGCGACCCCGGCTCACGACTACTGGCTGATGCTGCGGATGTGGATCGTCAGGGCAGCGCCGGTTCTCGATCGGTGCTTCCCGGGCCTTGGAACGTCTTCCTTACTGATCGAAGGCGACTTCACCGATTGCATGCGGAATGGTGAGGCACGTCCCGCGCCACTCAACTATCCTCAGGTCCGAGCGGGACTGGTCGTCACGGCCGATCTAGAGCGACGCACCGTCGTGATCAAGGCGTCCGAGGCGTTCGAGCGCGGTGGCTTTCATGTCGACAATATAGCTGAGCAAGCCCTGGTGGCAGCTATCGCCGTAGGCGTCGCGGGCCTGGCCGGCGAAACCCTCGACGCGGCTGCCGAGCGCCAGCTCGTCGACGAGATCTGCCCCGACCCAAAGGCGCGTCATCGCCACACCTTCGCGGTGGCGACCTTCCTCGACCAGGTTCGCGCCGATATTCCCAAAGTCACGGTGCGCGTGGATCGCGATGACGACGCCCTGCTGCGTCTTGGCCTGGGCTGGCGAGCCCATGAGCGCTCCGAAGGAGCCTGGATCCGCGGCAAGGCTGACGCCATGCGGTTCCTCAATCGCACGGTGCGGCTCCTCGAAGAGGAGTTGTGCGCGGATCTACGCCACTTTGGCCGAGAGGCCCTGATCCGGGCGCTGCTCTATAATCACGAAGCCGCGGCCGCCGAAGGCCAGCGTTGGGGACGGACTGCGGCCGCCATATTGGCGTTGCGCAAGGACAAGGACGCGGTTCGCGACGTCATCAGCAAGGAGGTTTCCGAACGGGCCGAGGTTTCGCAGACTTCGCGCTCGCTCGTAGAGCTGGCGCTCTGCGAGGCGCCGCTGGAGGGGCGTGCGCCCGGCGCGCTCGACCTTTCCCGCCTAATGGCCAAGATGGGGTTGATCCTCGTCGCTAGCGGCTGGTCGGGCGCGATCCGCTGGGACGTGATGGAGCCGACGCTAAAGATCTCGCCGCTGGGCGACGTCCTAGCCAAGCTGGACTTCGTCGAGGAGATCTTGGCGCCGTTCGCGCGGGCCTTCAGCGACGTGTCGGTCGACGCCTCGGTCGCCAAATACGCCAAGAATCTTGAAGAGGCGGACATCACCCCGGCTGTCGAGCACCTGTTCGAAGGCAAGTTCACGACTGCTCTGGCCGAGGAGCTTGGGGCGCCGATCGACGCCTATCGACAGTTCGTTGACTGGCTGGAAAATCGGGCCATCGACGCGGGTAAGGCTGTGCTGAAGATGAAGAAGAGCCAACTCTTGCTGGCCCCAGGCGACGCACGGGGACGATTGCGCCCTGAGCACATGCCCGCCATTCTCTCGACGCTGACCCTAACGCCCCGCGCCGGGTGGCGCTCGCCGGACAACGACATCGATCCGCGCGACCTGGAGATCTGGCGCTTTCGCCGGCGTTTAAGCGTCCTGCGCCGGCCCCTCCTGCAAATAGACGACACTGACGATCCCAGCTTCCTGATCTCGCCTGGTCTGGCGCGTCAGGGCTTTGGCTATACGCTCGGCAGTTTCTATGACGGTAGCTTCCCCAGCTGGCAGTTGGGCAAGGCGATGACCTCGTGGGCGGCCGTGACTGCGGACAAGCGAGGCAAGGCGTTTTCGGTGTCTATCGGCGAGTTGCTCACTGCCAACGGCTGGCAGATCGCAGAGCCAGATCTCAAGATCACCAAGCTCTTGCGCAAGGGTTTCGAGCGCGACCATGGCGACGTCGATGTCCTCGCCTGGCGCCCCGCGGATCGACGTGTGCTGATCATCGAGTGCAAAGATCTACAGTTCAAGAAGAACCTCGGAGAGATCGCCGAACAACTGGCCGACTTCCGGGGCGAGATGACCCAAGACGGCAAGCGCGACTATCTGCGCAAGCATCTCGATCGTATCGAGCTTCTCGACCAGCACCACGCGGAGATCGCGCGTTTCATCGGGTGGGACGTCGTCGATAAGCTCGAAAGCCACCTCGTTTTCAAGAACCCGGTGCCCATGCAGTTCGCCCTGGACCGCCTGCGCGAGCAGGTGACGGTCAGTACCGCTAAGACGCTGCTCTCCACGTTGGAGGAGGGCGGGTAGGCTTTGTGAATGTCTTTTTTCTGGATCGAAACCAACGACTGCTGTTGGCGCGACGAGCCTGGATCTGTTGCTTGAGATGAAACACGCGGATCTTCTGGAAGCTCGACTACTACGTACTTCAGAAGAAAGGCGCGTTCAGGGAGTGGCGCATTATTTTCTCCCGGATGAGATCTGCGAATACCTCATGGCTCTGCAGGGCTGCCAGTTCTGCCCGGGTCAGGACCAGAACATTGACCTTGCGGACCCGCGCGGCCTGGATGACGGCGTGTGCGTGACTGTCCCGCTGGCCGCTGCCTGTGATGCCATTAGCGGCGACAAGCACGGCCCAGCTGAGCTGCACGTCCTCCATCTTGGCGACGAAGTTGCGCACCTCGGCACTGCCAATAGGATTACCGGTGTTCTTGCACTCGATCACCATCGCCGGCTCGGCGAAGGGGAAGGGGCTCAAACGTATGTCATTGTGGAAGCAGACGTCGAACTCGGCGTCGCCCAGGTTGGTGACATGCCGGCTCTTCCAGTGCGAGAAGCCAGGCAGGCCGCGTCACTCCGCGCCCAGGCCTCGGCGATCGTGGCAATGTAGCCCGGATCCGGATCCATCCCGGTTACTCGAACCCGTGCACTGCGCGATTACGCGCCTGGGTGACGGTGCGGATGAGGCGTCCCTCAAGGATGAGGTGCTCAAATGAGAGGAGGCCCACCCGCACGATGACCGGGTTGAGTTCGACCAGCGTCAACGGCAGGACAGGGTTGTCTTCGATCAGCAGGGCCATTCCCGCGCTGGCCTCACGCGCGTAGTCGCGCAGGCCGTTGAGCTTTCGGGCGAACTCGTTTGGCTCCAGTCTTCGGGTGACTTCGACCAAAACCGGGTTGATCGTGGTCGAGACGGGATCGGCAAGCCAGATGGCGAAGTCGGGTCTGTAGCTCGTGTTTCCGGGCGCGGGCCGATAAGGGTCCTGCGCCACGCCCGCTATCTCGGGCGAACGGTCGAAGAGGTCGAGCAGGCGCTGTTCCAAGGCCGACTGCGGATAGATCGAACGCGATTTCTGAGAGCTGGACTTCGGCTTAAGCGGGGCAGTCTGCGGCGGCAGGAAAACCGCGTGAGGTGCTTTCTCCACCCCATCCAGAAAGGCCGGAATATGGAAGCGCAAGGCCGCTGCATCGGTGATCTTGGTGCGCACTCGCGGCAACATTGCCAGAGTAGGCTCGTTCTCGAACGCTGGGGAGGACGCGCCGTCGACCGCCACCAGCAGCACCGGAAGCCCTCGACCCAGTGCATATCCGGTCTCGACCAACAGGTTCGAAGACACCCAGGGATCGACAACGATCACTGCGTCGGCGCGCGCGATCAAATCGGGTGCCCCCCGGCGTGAACTGGCGACTGCGTCCTCTTCTGAATTCAGAACGCGCCAGCCGCTCTGGACGATGACCTCGGCCAGGGCGCTGAGCTTGGCGCCTATTGGCGCGATGATGAAGCAGGCCCTCTCGGTCATGCCTCGGTTCTACTTCGGACGGTGAAGGTTGTCGCTGTCGATGAAACCGTCCAATTGAACGTCTGCTTCCGGAGGCACAAATGTCGCCTGTTGACGCTGCTTTAGGAATCCTCAAAGTCCGCCATGATCGGCCATACACTTAGTGCGCGCGAGCGATTCACGCCGTCGCGTTACGATTGGCTGATCCATGGCGGACTACGACTTTCACCAGCTTTCGCCCCATGACATGGAACTGCTCTCGCGGGACCTGCTTCAGGCCGAGCACGGCATCGTGCTTGAGAGCTTCAGGTCCGGGCGCGACGGCGGGATCGACCTTCGATACGCGCGGGCCGGTACGCTCATCGTGCAGGTCAAGCATTTCGCAAAGACCGGCCTGTCAGGCCTACTGGCGGCGCTACGCAAAGAAGCCGGCAAGATTCCCGGGCTCAAGCCCGACCGCTACATGGTGATCACCTCGGTCTCCTTGACGCCGAAAAACAAGGTTCAGATCGTCGACGCCGTCGGCGGGCAACACCTGAAAGTCGCCGACGTCTTGGGCGCGGAGGACCTCAACAATCTCTTGGAGCGCCATCCCAGCATCCACCAGCAGCACTTCAAGCTGTGGCTTGGCAGTCGTGCGGTGCTCGACCGGGTCATCCACAATGAAGTCCTGGTCCAGACCGACTTCCAAGTCCGGCGGATCCAGAAAGACATCCCCAAGTACGTACCCAGCAGCGCCTACGGGCAGGCGCTGCAGGTCCTGGAGCGGGATCGGCTAGTGATCCTGTCGGGGCCGCCCGGCGTGGGCAAAACCACCCTGGCTGAACTGCTGCTCTATAATCACCTGGCCAACGGTTGGGAGCCGGTGGTCATCCGGCGCGATGTCGCCGAGGGCGCCCGGCTCCTGCAATCCGGCAAGCGCCAGGTTTTCTATTTCGACGACTTCATGGGCGCGACCTTCCTGGGCGACCGTGGCGCGGTGGGGATGAAGCAGGACGACCGCGCCCTGGTCGATTTCATGGGACTGATCGGCGAGACACCTTCGGCCCGACTGATCCTGACGACCCGCGAGCACATATTTGGCCAAGCCTTGGCCGCTTCAGAGCGGCTGCGCGACGCCGGCCTGGACAGCCGGAAGCTCGTGCTGCGGGTCTCCGACTACACCCGAAGGGAACGCGCCCTGATCCTTTACAATCATCTCTACTACAGCGATCTGCCGGACGCGTATCGCGAGGCGCTGCTCGCCAACGACTTTTACCTGCGCATCATTCAGCACGAGAAGTTCAACCCACGTCTCGTGGCTTGGCTCTCGACCTACAATCGGGTGGCGCATGTGCCGGCCGAGGAGTTCGCTGCGCACGTCGAGAAACTTTTACGCGACCCATCCAAGCTCTGGCTGCATGCCTATGACGAGCAGATCGGCGAGGCCGGGCGCTCGCTGCTGCTGGCGCTCTTCAGTTTCGGCGGCGAAGCCGACGGCGCCGTTCTGGAACCGGCCTTCCGGCGCCTCCACGGCTTGCGGGCGGAACGCTATGGCTTCGCGCGCGAGGCCGCTGACTTTCGGTTGGCCATGTCCCAGGTGATCAACGCCTTCGTTCGTCCGGACGGTACCAAGGGCTTTGCCGTGTTGGACCCGTCGGTCCTGGACCTGATGAATGCGGTCCTGCGTCGCGACCCGGACGACGCCGTTGCCGTGGTTCTGGGGGCGATCGAGTACGGGCAGATTGAACGGGTTATGGCCCTCGGGGGCGCGGCCGGCGGCAAGGGCGTTTTCGCTGGCCTAGAGCGCGAGCCTCAGGCCTTTATGGAAGCTGTTGGCCGCTGCCTGGGACGCAAGGGTCGAATTGTCATCCGTAGCGGCAAGAGCTCCATCGAGGGCTTCACGGCCTCCAGCCGACTCCTGACGCTGCTCAAGCTGCGTTTCCATGTTCGCAGCCCTGAGTTTCGAGCCCTGCGCGAGCAATATGCCGCCGAGATCGTCGAGAACATGGAAGCTGGCGCCTACATCTACGTCTCGAACGGAGTCGACATGGTGCGCGCCCTAGACGGGCTTGCGCCCGAAGACACGGCATCGCGTCGGATCGTCGAGACCATGTCGGCCTATCTCGTGGCGCAGACGGCCAAGGAACCCTCGATCCGGGATGTCAGCGAACTGGTCAGCCTTCTGGATCTAGACGAGCCGGAAAGCCAAGCCCTGGCCGTGACGCTGAAGGAGGCGGGGGCTGAGGCCTTGGCTGCGATCAGCAGCGAGCTCTTGGAGTGCCGCACGGGCGAGGACTTTTCGGATCTTCGCGATGATATCGAGTTCATCGCCGAACACCTGGAACTGGAGGTCGCCCGCGCCATGGACGTCCTGGAAGAGACCGAGACCGAGTATCAGGAACGCGAGGAAGCCTACGCCGACTCCATGATGGACGAATACAAGGACCGCATGCGTGAAGGGCGCGCCAGCGACGGCAGTGTCCGTGATCTCTTCGGTTCGCTGCGCTCGGACAGCTAGCGGTCAAGTCAGGGCTCGGGCGTGGCCCCGTAGGCATAGTCGATCGTTCTAGCGCCCCTACAGACGACAAATTCCCGGCGCCAACTGGTCCCGAAGGTCTCGTTCGGGGGAGTATCTCAACTTCCGCTCATGGCGCGGAGGTGAAGGCCCGAGCCCGGAGCAGGGTTGGAGCGTCGGCGCTCGGCGAGACCACGTACTACCCGCAAGAGTCCTTTCAACGCTCAGCGGAAGGGCTTGTCGACGCTGCTGCCGCCGCGATTCGTTGTGCGGTCGCCCAGTCCAGGAAGTCTCTTATGTCGTCCTCCGTCCGGCCCGCCGCCTCGTAGGCATCGAGGGTAAGCGACATAGCGGTAAGAAGAGTGCGTGCGAGGGTCTCCACATCGCTGATGCGAACGCTCAGCGGAAGTTCGCCGCTCAGGGTGGGCCAGGTGCCGTGAAGAACCCGCGACCTTGCTGTGACGATAGAGGAAACGAAGGTTTTCACTGTGACGGGCGAGTTCGGTGCGATGGGGTCCCCTTCCGCCATCCCGAGGAGCCCGGCCATTGCCTCCATCAAGCGCCCGGTGCTGATCTTTGTGCTGGCGGTGCTGAACAGCACTTCCATGGCGGTCTCGAACTGCGCTACCGCAACGCCTTCGACGTTCTCAAGGAGCGCCTCGTGGAACCAGTAAGCGGCGTTGCACCAGCTCTCGTTGAGGTTCGGCAGCGCACCCCGTCCCGCTACGTAGCTTTCGAGCCGGCGTCCCATTGATTCCAGCAACCTTGCCTGGCTCTGCAGGCCGCGGGCAATGACGTCGGGCGACAGGGTGCGACCCGGCTCGTGGTTGCTGTTTCGCGATCCGTGTGTCTCGGTGCCTGTCCAGACATCGACACGCCACACAGACCGCGCGCGTTCACTGGCGCGAGCGATGGTCCGGAGTTCATCGCCCGGCAAAGCCAGGGTCAGGGCCGCCAGGGCGATGTTGGCCGCGAAGTCCGCTGTGACGACCGATTGCGCTTCCTCCCGGCCGGGCACCTCTACCTCGGCGATCCACCAGGCATGGCGCTCTTGGCAGAGCCGGACGAGGTCCCGGTAGTAGAAGCCGCCCGGCACTTGGCCGAACGTGTCGGCTTGCGGCACCGCGAGGTCCTTTCCGCGGAGGATAGCGAAGGCGTTCCGCAGCCGGTCCCGCCAGACGGGCTTGGGAGGGGTGGGCCAAAATTCCTCCCGCGTGCCGATCATGCTGGCTGTCGGCATGTCGTGCAGGTGGTGGAAACGAACCGGGCCGACCGGGAAGCTCTCGATCCGATAGGCGAAGAGGGTGCAAGGGACGTAATGGCGGCGGGTCTGCCCCTGGGCGGACAGCCATGAGAGGACCGCCTGTTCGAGCGCCGTGCAGTCGGCGGCGGTGAGGCGCCCGCCGTGCGCGGACCATGCCTTCAGAGCATAGCCGCGGATTAGGTTGGCAACCGTGGTGTTGGCGGCCCGCTTGCCGAGGTCCCCGTGCCGGTCTCGGAGACTGCGGGCCAGCGCTTCCGAGGCTTGCACCCCCGGGACCGTGAGGCCGACTACCGCGCCCCTAACTGGATCGATCCCGCCGGTAACAACGCCCGCTGTCCGCAACAGCCGCGACAGGCCATCGCCATCCAGAGGGAGGTCTTCCGCTGGCGGGACCACGACCTTGATCGCCGCGGCAAGGATCTGGGCGTCGGCTATTTCCTGTGGGGTCATGTCATTTGGTCTTCCTGGATTCTTCGCGCCTTGCGAGATCGCTTGCCGCTGCGGAGGTATCTGTCGTTGGTGCGGCTGCATCGAGCCAGCGGCTTTCTGACCGCTCCCACAGCAGAGGTCTTTTGCTCCGATTGCTGCCGCTAGGCGCGACGCTTAACGGATATTGGAGGGCGGCCGCAAAGGCGTCGACCCAAGCATAGAAGCCGTCGGCCGAACGTCCGGAGATTGGAGTGACACCAATGTCTGCAAATGGCGCTGCTGAACCCACTTACCGCCGCCGCGGCCTTCATTCGTCAAGTTCGTCAAAAGACCTCCTAAACCATGACCACCACGACTTCGTACGAAACCTTTCAAGCGGCCCTCGCCGAGATCGCCGAAATCGGCAACGACTTGGGTGAAGCTAGCCTCAACGTCCAGGGCGTAGCCGACGACCCCGCAGTCATTTCGACGGCGCTCTTTTGGCGGGCGACGAGCCATTTTCGAGCATTCACGGTACTGTGGCAGGCGGACCAGATTCTCGAGTGCGAGATCATTCTGAGATCCAGCATCGAGGTCGCCATCTGCCTGGCCAACTTGGATGCCAGGCGCGGCGATTTCATCGCCGATCTGACCAACGACGTCTCGGCCACGATGAACGGCCAGGTGAGAATGATGCGTAAGGCCCAGTTCGGGTTCTCGGAGATCATCGCTGCGGAGTGGGCTCGGGAACTGGAGAGCACCGGCAAACGACTGGATCTTGAGGTGCTTGCTCGACAAGCCGACGTCGCCGACCTCTATACCTACCACCGGGTGTTATCGGGCGTGGCCGTACACATCACGGGCGTCTCCATCGGCCGCCACACGCCCTTCATCGACGCCGAGGAGGAACCATCCGCCGCCACCGAAACGGCGCAGGCCGATCGTCGGCGCGTGGTGTTGTGGATGCTTCCCACCATGCTGGCTACGCTACGCGCCCATGCCTCGATCATTGAGAGCCAGGAGCACCTGGATCGGGTCGATGCGCTGTTGGCCAAGCTCAAGCCAGAAGTCGTCCGTTATGGCGCGGCAAATGGTGTCTCGACACCAGCTGACGGCGGCTAACGTAGCATCTTCAACCGGGTGAAGTGGATGCCGCAAATTGGCTCAAGCATCCCCAAGTCCCAACGCCGCAGGGCTGCGGAACTTGGGGGCGCTCGTTAGGCGGTCGATCCGACTTGGTCCGCCGTGGTTAGGCGGCCTCGGAGACCTCTGGATCGGGCGCGGTCACCAGACGCCAGAGCGCCGACATGGTCGAGCGGTTGATCAATTGGCCGGTACGGGCGGCCTTGATGCTGCGCGTGGTGGCGTTGATGAAGCCGTTGAGTGAACTCCAATCAATCTGCCGCACATGGAACCCGGCCGACAGCGCCGCGGCGATGAAGACGCCGTTGCAGACATAGTTGCCAAGGTGGGTGGCGATGCCGCGTTCCCGTGAGAGACGCTCGGCTTGGTGCTTGAGATTATAGGTGCTGTAGTCGCGATTGAGGGATTTGCGCGGCTCCAGTTGACTAAGATAGAGGCTCGCCAACTCGAACTGATCGGCCGACCAGTCGTCGAGGAGGTCCGCGCGCAACTGGACGGAGGCAGCGCGCGCCTCGGCGTTGGTCTTGTAGAGCTGCCAGGCAATCCCATAGCCCGTCGTGGTCAGCATGGAATCATGCGCCATGGCCCGACGCAGCCCGACGCGCGCCAAGGTTCGCCGCAAGGCGCGATCATTGGCGTGCAGATCATGGTCCGAGAGATAGCGCTCGAACGCCTCGTCATGCGGGACCACCCTGACGGGGCCGTCCCTGAGCGCGGCGCGCATGGCCGCGTAGGCGTTGAAGCCTGCGCCGCGAGCGAAGGCTTCAATCCTTTGGGTCGATGGGATCTTGGGAAGCGCCGAGCGCAAATCCGCCTTGACGGATTCAAGGGCGGCGAGATCTAGGGTAACGTTCATAACAGGCCTCTATGGCCGGTTGCAGATCGTCGATTATGCAGCAACCGTGGTCATGAGGACTGCGGTGCGAAGGGTTCAATAGAGCAGCGTTTGACCCGACGACTCGTCTGGAACTGCGGTCCGTGAATCGAAGGATGAGAGCGTGGCCCCGGACCGTCAAGCGCCTGGCCGGAGTTTTAGGGGGAGGGCGGTGCGGAAGCCGCCACCAGCGGGCTGATGTTTAACGACCCCAGAACCATGGCCAGGGCCGCGCTCGATCTTCTGGACCTGGCCGGCCGCCCCGATCTGGAGGTCTCGACGATCATGGCCCTGGAGCTTGGCGCGGCGATGCTCTGCAGCCACGTCCGCGATTGGCACGATCTCGGAGACTGGTCGCCGGCCGGACACGAAGCGTTTAAAGCCGTGTTCCCTGAATGGGGAGCTTTGCGGCACATCGCCAACGGAACCAAACACGCCAAGTCGCAGATCGCCGACTCCACCGCGACAGACATTCGAGACCTGTCATGGGGGGACGCTGATTTTTGGTGGGGCAGCCAATGTCGCCCCAACCTGTTCGTCATGGTGCAGGACGAACAACGAGCTGTCAGCGCGCTGATCGCCAGCTTCGCCAACCGCTACATCGAGATCGCCAAGCCCCCGGCGACGACGCTGTCTGAACCGAAACTCACGGCAAATCTCGACTGACGACCTCGCAAAAGATGGCGAGCCGTCTAATGTTGGAAGCGTAAAACGTGCGTCGGCGATCCGGCGAGGCCGGCGCGCTGGGGAGCTGGACACCAAATGCTAGGGCTGGACCCGAGACTTCTGGACCTGATTGAGACCCTGTCCGCCAGCGGCCTGGACTGGTTGGCCTTCGAACTGATCGAAGGAATCCGGCGTGGCGAGCAACCTCTGGAAAGCGAAGAAAACTTGGACGTGGCCCGGACAGTGGTGCGCTCGGGGCAGGAGGGGGCAAGTTGGGAATCGGGTGCCGCCGAAACGCCGGTCAAAGCCACCGCGTTGGAAGATCAGATCAAGTGGGCAGCGGACTACGTCGTCATGCGCCTGGACGATGCGCTCGGCCAGCTGGATGCGTCGATCGGCAATCTTGAGGACGTCTGCCGCCACGGGCGCGAGCGACTGAAAAGCTTCTCCGATGTTCAGCATGTTGGACCAATGACCGTCGTCATTGACGATGAGGTTGCACGAAAGACGGATCGAGAAGCGGTCCATACCGCGCGGCTGGCGTTGGCTGACCTGCGCCAGGCGATCGCCATCTGGCGCATCGGCGAGGCGGGAATCGAAATCACATGATCCCGGAAATCTCCGATGCGCTGGAGGCGATCGTCGGCCAGGCCACGGTGCTGCAACACGCCAACGGCGCGGGCCGGATTTTCGAGCTCTTCCTGATGAGCAGTGTGGCGCGTGGCCCCATGGACGCGGGCTTCGCGGTCTGGCTGCAGCGATCCGATGGATCGATCATCGAGCCGACCGACACTTACCGGCGTTTCATTCAGCGCGGCGGTGCGCCGACCGGGGTGGCCGCGGCTTGGGCGGGACCTGACAACGCCAGCGTCATTGGCTTTCGCTGGCGCCAATACCCGGCCTGGGAAATCTGGAACGGCATACAGTTCGAGGGGCGAAGCTACGCTCAGCACGAGATCGATCTGGCGATCGTCCCTCAGAGCGTCGGGGCGCAACTGCGCTTGGCCGGCGGAACGCCGACCGGTCGCCCTCGAGTGGCCATCGAGTGCAAGGACGTCGGCGCCGCCGGCAGCCTGGACGAAATGCGCGCGTTCGTCGCGCGCCTCTACGACGTGACCTTGCTGCGCTCGCACCATCCCCATCTGCTGCTGCCGGGGCCGCCTCAGGCCTTGCATCCCGGCAGCCCCAGTGGTCCGGCTCACCGCGCAGTGCTGACCTATCGCCAAGAAAACCGCCGCACCAAGAACATCATCGCGCGGCGGACCGGCTTCGTCAGCGGTGTCGCACCCCTGGCGGCCTACCATCAGATCGAACCGCACCAGAACATCGTCGCGGGCGGCGCGGCCGTCGAGGACTTGGTGTGGTCGGTGGTCAACTGGGCGCGACGACATGCCTGACGAGCTGCAACAGCAACAGTCGGTGCTGGCGATCAGGCTCTATGGCGAATTTCGCAAGCAACTGGACGCCGCGCCGAAGGGCGGGCGGATGATGCCATATCGCTGGTGGTCACTGCCCCAGCCGCTCAGCGGCCTTTGGATGGTCTACGCCACCCAGCTGGACGAGTACGCCACCGACCTGGCCAATATCATCAACAGCCTGACCCATCATGTCGCGCGCCTAAGAGCCTGGAGCATCGTGGTCGAGCCTCTGTCAGCCGATGACAAGCTGGCGGTCGCGCATGAATTTGTCGATGACCTTGGGACGGTGGCCCTGGGGCTGCCCTACGCGATCAAGTCCCGGTTCACGCTTGCCGCCCTCGCCCTGTGCCACCAGGCCAATCGCGCTAAGGACATGGAAGGCTGGGTCGATGTTCTACCCGACAAGCGCGCCTTCTACCTCAATGACATCGATCCCCACTGCCAGGGCTGGAAGGCGTTCCGCGGCTTCAAGCTCAAGGTCGAACCCTTGGCCGGCAGGGCGTTCAAGGCCGACACGGCCGATTTCCGCAACGCCTACAATCACGGCTTCTCCAGCCGCTTCCTGGTCGGCATAACGGCGATGATGCGTCGTATCGTGGCTAAGGATGGCTCTGTCGCCTACGGCTATGGCGGGCGCGAGCCGCTGCAACTGGCGCAGATCGCCGATCTTCTGTCGAAGGAACGCGATCTCTGTTACGCGGCCTTCGAGAAGTTTCAGGCGCTCGTAGTCGAGCAAATCGAGGCGATCGCGAATTTCGACGCCTCGGTGCCAGACGGACGTCCTGACATCTGAATGTCTCGTTTCTGGAGGGGAGATAAGGGCGGCTTTTGGCGCTCCATCGTCGCTGCGCCTAGCCGTTCCACTCCCACGACCGCCGCAGGCCAAGGACGTGGGCCTCAAGCGGTCATCGCGCTTCGCGCGATGGCTTTTTTGCTTGCCTTCCCCAGAAAGCGGGGTGGGCGGCGCGCCGGTATAGGCCCGCCAGGGTCGGCGGCAAGCCGGCCAAGGGGCCGGCTCCTCCACTGCGTTCCGGCCCTTCGGGTGCCGCCGCCCCTTGCGGCGGGCCTAACCGGCTTCTTCGCCGCCCACCCCCCTTTCCGGGGAAAGGATGTGGGGTTTTGGGGCGGTGAAGGAGCACCCTCATGCGCACCACCGGTCAACGCCGAACGTCCGCCGCCAAGGCTCGCGCCTCATCGGCCGCCGCCGCGCCCGCTTCCGCCACGCCCTCCCGGCGGGGGTCTGGGTCAGGCGAAGTCAGCCTCTATGACGAGGTCACCCGCAAGGTCATCGCCCAGCTGGAAGGCGGGCGCCTGCCCTGGGTCCAGCCTTGGGGCAGGGCAGGGGGCGCGGCCCTCTCCCTGCCGCGCAACGGGATCACGGGGCGCCGCTATTCGGGCGTCAACATTCTCCTGCTGTGGGGCGCCGTCATCGAGCACGGCTATCCGTCGCAAGGCTGGCTGACCTTCAGGCAGGCCCTGGCCGCCGGGGGCTGCGTGCGCAAGGGCGAGCGCGGCACGACCGTGGTCTATGCCGACCGCTTTACGCCCCGCGCCGAGCAGGAGCGCGCCGCGCGCGACGGCGACGCGCCGGGCAAGGTCGCCTTTCTCAAGCGCTTCACCGTCTTCAATCTGGCCCAATGCGACGGCCTGGACGGCGCCGATCCCGAGCCCGCCCCCTTGCCCGAGCGCGAGGTTGTTCCCCACGCCGAGGCGCTGATCGCCGCCACCGGCGCCGACTTCCGCATCGGCGGAAACATGGCCTTCTATTCGCCGTCGCTCGACTATGTGCAGGTCCCGCCGCAACCGGCGTTCCGCGACCAGATCAACTATTACCGCACCGCCTTCCACGAGCTGTCGCACTGGACGGGCCACGGCTCTCGCCTGGACCGCGACCAGTCCGGCGTGCGCGGCGGCAAGGCCTATGCCCGCGAGGAACTGGTCGCTGAAATGGGCGCGGCGTTCCTGTGCGCCAGTCTCGGCATCGTCCCGACCGTGCGCCATGCCGACTATATCGGGTCGTGGCTGGAGGTGGTGCGCGAAGACAATCGCGCCATTTTCCGCGCCGCGTCCCAGGCCTCCAAGGCCGCCGACTTCCTGCTGGCCTTCAGGCCCGACGTCGCCCCGTGCGCAGCTGATCGCGTCTCGGTCGCGGCCCAGGATCGGGAGCTGGTCGCATGATCCTCGTTCCCCCAACTCTGCGCGCGCTGCTGCTGATCAACGGCGCGGTTGACGTGGAAACCGACCACGTCCCGGTGGTCAAGTTCTTCAATCCTCTGGGGCCGGGCCGCTGGCTGGTCACCGAGATGGACGAGGACGGCGACACCCTGTTCGGGCTCGCCGACCTGGGCGAGCCGGAACTTGGGTCGTTCAGCCTCGCCGAGATCGAGGCCGTGCGCCTGCCGTTCGGCCTGACCATCGAGCGCGACCTCAATTTCAGCACCGGCCTGCCGTTGTCGGTCTGGACCGCCGCCGCCCGGCGCACCGGGTCCATCGCCGCCGCCGAGACCTTGCTGAGAGTCATCGCCCGTCGCGAAGGGGGTGCGTCATGACCCTCTTCACCGTGCAGTGCGGTTATGCGGGCTACTACGCCCACCTCGTTCAGGTGGAGGCCGACAACGTCGATGCCGCCTGCCAAGCCGCGATCATCAGGGCCAACGATTGTGAAGACTGGTGCTCGCTGGACCATGTCGGCCCCACGTTCGTTGACGCCATCGCGGTTGGACGGAGTGATCCTTGGCGAGACGGTGCGTCGGCCTTGCCCGTGCCGCCGCTGTTCACCGAGGGCGGCGAGACCGACCTAGTTCACATCGTCATGGAAGGCGGCGCCATCCATGAAGTGGTGTTTTCCGGGGCGCCGTGCCGCGTCCTGATCACCGACTTAGCCGTCGAGGGCTCCGACCCCGGCTAGCGCGAGACTGACGCCCAAGGGCGGCCGGTCCTGGCCTTCCGGTTCGGCCCGTGGCCGCACGATCCCGATCCCGAAATTCCGCGCGCCGGGGCCAGCCCCGACGCCGGATGACCGCGCCAATCCCGGCGCATCCCCGACCCCGCGCCTGCCTGGACAGCATCCAGCGCGGGGTCGGTTCCACCCCTGAAAAACAGGAGCGTTTGCCATGAGACTTGGTTTTGCCGATCCCCGCAACATGACGATTTCGCGGCTGAACATGCACTATGGAAGGCCCAAGCCCGATGTCTCCGACATCCGGCCTTCCATCGGCCAGCGTGGGGTGTTGTTCCCCATGCTCGTCCTGGAAAGGTTCGCCGACGGCGTCATCGTCCCCGGTCATTTCGAGGTCGTGGCCGGGGCGCGCCGCCTGACGGCGGCCCAGGAAGAGATCGCCGCCGGGGTCGAAATCGACCCCGTGCCGATTTGCATCCTCGATCCCGGCGACGACGCGGCCGCCATCGAGGCCTCGCTGATCGAGAACCTCCAGCGCCTGCCTCCCGACGAGGTCTCGACCTGGGAGACCTTCGCCAAGCTGATCAAGGAAGGACGCACGCCCCAGGAAATCGCCGTCACCTTCGACATGACCGAGGCCGTGGTGAACCGGACCCTGGCCCTGGGCAATCTCCTGCCGCGCCTTCGCAAGCTCTATCGGGCCGAGAAGATCAATAGTGGCGCGATCCGCCTGTTGACCCTGGCCACCAAGACCCAGCAAAAGGACTGGCTGGCGATCTACGACGACCCCGATCAGCCCACTCCGCTGGGGCAGGGCCTCAAGAATTGGCTGTTTGGCGGCGCTTCGATCCCGACCCAGCACGCCCTGTTCAGCCTGGACGACTATCCCGGCGCGATCATCGCCGACCTCTTCGGCGAGGACAGCTATTTTACCGATCCGGGCCTGTTCTGGACCCACCAGAACGCGGCCCTGGCGGCCAAGCGCGAGGCCTTGCTCGCCGAGGGCTGGGCCGCCGTGGAGGTGCTGGAGACCGGACGCTCGTTCGACAGCTGGAAGCATGAGCGCGTCAGCAAGGCCAAGGGCGGCAAGGTTTATGTGTCGGTCAGCCATCGCGGCGAGGTCACCCTTCATGAAGGGTTCCTGGCCGCCAAGGAGGCCAAACGCGCCCAGGCCGCCGCCGCCAAGGCGGCGCGCGCCGAGGGCGGCGAGGGCGCGCCCTCGACGGATCGCGCCGAGGTCACCAGCACCCAACAGACCTATATCGACCTGCACCGCCATTCGGCCGTGCGGGCGGTGCTGACGGACCATCCCGGCGTGGCCTTGCGGCTCCTGGTCGCCCACGCCGTGGCCGGAAGTCCCCTATGGCGGGTCGCCCCCGACGCGCGCCGCGCGGGGTCCGATGCGGTGGCCCAGAGCGCGGAGGCCAGTCCCGCCGAGGCGCGCTTTCTGGCCAAGCGTAAGGCCGCCTGCGTTCTGTTGGGCGCCGACCCCGAGCACGATCTGGTCGGCCAGCGGCGGGAGGGCGGCGCGGCGGGCGTCTTCGCCAAGCTGCTGTCCTTGCCCGACGCCGACGTCTTGGCGGTCGCCGCCGTGGTCATCGGCGAAACGGTGGCCGCCGGGAGCGCCGAGGTCGAGACGGCGGGGACCTTCCTGAAGGTGGATGTCGGCGCGGTCTGGACGCCCGATGAGGCCTTCTTCGAGTTGATGCGCGACCGCGAAGCGGTCAACGCGATGCTCAAGGAGGTCGGTGGCAAGAAGGTCGCGGACGGCAATCTGACCGAAAAGGTCAAGACCCAGAAGGCCATCCTGCGCGACTTCCTGGACGGGACCAACGACCGGCCAAAGGCTGCCCGCTGGACCCCCAAATGGCTGACCTTCCCGGCCGGAGCCTACACCCGCAGGCCGTTCGCCACCGCCCAGCGGAGCAAGGCGGTCGCGCCCCTGCTGCGCGGGGTGCGCCTTCCGACCCCGGCCGATGTCCCGACCCCGGCCGTGGCCCTGACCGCCAACCCTAACCCGGCCATCCTCGCGGCCGAATAGACCGGCGCCTGTCTCCAGCTTCGCCCCCGGATCCTCGGATCCGGGGGCTTTTCGTCGTGACGCGCGGGGCGTGAGCAGCGCCGCGCAAGAGGCCAGGCCGTCAGGCTTTCGCCGGGGTCTGGCGACAGGGGATGTGGGCGGGCGGTGGCCCCCGCGCCGGGCGGCGCGAGGCGGGGCCGATCAGTCTTCGGCGTTCCAGATCAGGCCGAAGACGTCGTCATCGTCCCGATCGGCGGCGCGACCCAGACCGGCCTTGAAGGCGCGCGGACCGATGTCGGGATGGCGCAGGCTCAGGCCGACAAAGGACTGGTGGGGGCTGGCCGACACCGCTCCAACCGGCCCCGACCTCGACCCCGGCGCAGGCGGCGCGGGTCGGGATAGGCGGGGAGGTCTTGTCCCGGACGAGCCCGACATCGATGTCGGCGGGCTCTTTCGCCTGACGCAGGCGGCCCTTGAAGGCGCGGGGTTTCCGTGCGGGTGACGAAGCCGAGAAGGCGGCCATGGCGGCGGTCCTTCCAGTGATCCCTCAG
The DNA here is from genome assembly GCF_002742625.1 of Caulobacter sp. FWC2. Lineage (NCBI taxonomy): Bacteria > Pseudomonadati > Pseudomonadota > Alphaproteobacteria > Caulobacterales > Caulobacteraceae > Caulobacter > Caulobacter sp. FWC2. The sequence continues at coordinate 3,095,697 of NZ_PEBF01000001.1, read as the reverse complement.
CGCACGATCCCCGACAATGGCTAAGACCCTATGGGCGTCCCGGCCCGCCTTGAACCGTCGCGCCGAACTTTTTTCCCCGCCGCGCCCAAGCAAGAGGGCGCGGCTCCTCGCGCCGCTTCGCTTCAAAAAAGTTCGTCGCTCGGGTCAAGGCGGGCCGGGCCGCCCATCACGGGGCGCCTGTCGCCGGGGATCGGCCCCGACGAACCACTAGAAGGACCACCCCCATGACCGCAGTTCTCGGCTTCGTCACCCGCACGGAAACCGGCGCCTTCAAGGGCCACCTGCGCACCCTCAACATCCGCGCCGACATCGACGTCGTGCCCGTCCGGGACAAGACCTCGGCCGCCTATCCCGACTACCGCGTCACCTGCGCCGGGGTCGAGGTCGGCGCCGGCTGGAACAATATCAACCAGACCACCCACCAGCCCTATGTCGGCCTGAGCCTGTGCCACCCCGACATCGGGCCACGCACCTACAAGGTCAATCTGGGCCGCGCCGCCGGCCAGGACGACGACGACGTCTTCGCCCTGATCTGGAACGCCGAAGACTGATCGGCCCCGCCCCCGCGCCACCCGGCGCGGGGGCCACCGCCCGCCCCAGGACAGAAAGGGGGAACGAAAACGAGGAGGACGTTTGCGTTCGTCCCGGCCTCGCGTTCCTCGGGGTTTGCTCGCTCCAGCGCGGCCAAGCCCCTTTCAACCACCGCCGCGCCCACGAAAAATCGGGAGTACGGCGATGATGGAACAAGACGACGCGAACCTGCGGGCCGCGCGCGCCCGCAAGGGCAGCCCTTTCCTCAACACCGCCCAGGCCGCCCACTATCTGGGGCTGGCCCAGCGGACCCTCGAAGACATGCGCGGGCACGGCGCGGGGCCGGTCAGCCGCCGCCACGGACGCTTCATCCGGTATCACATCGATGACCTGGACGCTTGGTCCCGGGGCGAACGATCGGCTCAGGATCAAGACCACCGGACGCCCCCGGAGCCGCGCCATGTTTAGTCGCGTGCTCACCCCACGCGGCCAGGGCCTGGCCGCCGCGATCGGGCTCGCCCTGGCCGGGCTCGCCGCGCCGCTGATGCTCGATCCGGTCCCGCGCTTGGTCTGGAACGCCAGCGCCAGCGCGCCCATCGGCCTGTGGCGGATCATCCCCGGCGCGGCGATCTCCGTGGGCGACAGCGTCCTGGTCGAGCCGCCGCCCGAGGCGCGCCGCCTCGCCGCGCAGCGCCATTACCTCCCGGCCAACGTGCCGATGATCAAGACCATCGCCGCTGTCTCGGGCGACACGGTTTGTGCCCAGGGCGAGGTCGTCACCGTCAACGAACGGCGCGTCGCCGTGCGGCGCCTCGCCGATCGCCGGGGCCGAAAACTGCCCTGGTGGCGGGGTTGCCTGCGCCTCTCGCCCGGCCAGGTGATGCTGCTCAATAGCGCTCCGGACTCCTTCGACAGCCGCTATTTCGGGCCGGTCGGGAAGGGCGCGATCATCGGAAAGGCGACCCCGCTATGGCTGCGGTGACCGCCCCGCCGCCCGTGCCCGCCAGCGTCTCGGAGGCACCGGCGAGCCCGTCCGTCCGCATCGCCCAATGGCGGCCGTGGATCCTCGAAGCGTCTCGCCGTTTCGATGTCCCGCAGGCTTGGATAGAGGCGGTGATCGCCGCCGAAAGCGGGGGGAGGACCCATTTGCACGGCAGGCCGATCACCTCGCGCGCCGGAGCGATGGGGCTCATGCAGCTGATGCCGGAGACCTACCTGGACCTCGCCAGGACCCATGGTCTTGGCCTGGATCCCTACGAACCGCGCGACAATATCCTGGCGGGAACGGCCTATCTATCGGCCATGCGCGCCCGGTTCGGATACCCCGGTCTGTTCGGCGCCTACAACGCTGGACCGGCCCGGTTCGAGGCGCATCTACGGACCGGCGCGCCGCTTCCGGCGGAGACCCAGGCCTATTTCGCCGCCCTGGCTCGAACGCCTGGATCGACCAACCTGCCGCCCGCCGTTCTGTCTGGGACGCTGCTGTTCTTCCGGCTGAATCCCACAGAGGCCGAGGGGGTCCCCAGCGCGGCGGCCGCGCCTCCGGGCGGGCTGTTCGCGCCGGTCGGGACCAAGGCGGAGATGGGCGATGAGGGCAGGTGACGGAAGCTTGACTGTGGAAAGGAAGGAAAGAAAGGGAAGGCAAGATGAAAGCTACGGCGCCATCACTTCGAGATGTCGTCGTAAGCCATTGTCTGCACATCGGTTTTTGCGGTGGTGTTGTGGCGCCATGGTCACCGTGTTGGCGCCATGTCTGCGCTAAGGTGTTGGTGGGCCAGGGCTTTTCGTAGCGCCATTTTCAAGGCCCGCCGCCTCGGCCATACGACGGCGCGGAGGTTGGCCATGGTGCATGACGACGACTTCGAGCCGCGCCTGGGCCGGCTCCGGGCCTTGGGATCGACCAAGGCGAAGACCTACCTTTCGCGGGTGTTGCGTTCGGCCATGCTGGCCAGCGCCGGCCGGTTCGGCAAGGCGCCGCGCCAGGTCAAGTTCACCGGCGCGCGGATCGGCAAGGGCGCGGGCGTGGGCCGCGTCCTGGCGGCGCGCGACAACCTGTCGGCCTACCGCTCGCGCCGGGTGATCGTGAAGTTCTCGATCCCCAGGCTGACGGGCAAGGGCATCGCCGCGGCCCGCGCCCACATGCGCTATGTCCAGCGTGACGGCGTCACCCGCGAAGGTCTGCCCGGAACGCTCTATGGACCCGACACCGATCAAGCAGACGGTCGGGCCTTTGTCGACCGCGCCGAAGCCGGCGACGACGCCCGGCAATTTCGGTTCATCGTTTCGCCCGAGGACGGCGCCGAGTACGAGGATCTGAAGTCCCTGACCCGGCGACTGATGGCGCGCATGGAGGCGGACCTCGACTCCAAGCTGGACTGGGTGGCGGTCGATCACCACAACACCGGCCATCCTCACACCCACATCATCGTGCGCGGTCGCAACGACCAGGGCGAGGATCTGGTCATCGCCAAGGAATACCTCACCCACGGCCTGCGCGAGCGCGCCGCCGAACTGGTGTTCCTGGACCTTGGCCCCCGCAGCGACCTGGAGATCGAGGACCGGCTCCGGCGCGAGGTCGGCCAGGAGCGCCTGACGAGTCTGGACCGAGGTCTGCTGCGCGATGTCGCCGAGGACGGTCTGGTCTCTCCCCGCCATGTCGATCCGAGGCTCTACAGCCTGCGAGCCGGACGTCTGCAGACCCTGGCGCGTCTGGGCCTGGCCCAGGAGGGCGAGCCGACCCGCTGGCGCCTGGCCGATGGGCTGGAGGACACGCTCCGGCGCATGGGCGAGCGCGGCGACATCCAGAAGACTCTCTATCGAGCCTTGAGGGAAGGTGGCGTGGAGCGCGCCCAGATCGACCAGGTGGTTTATGAGGCCAGCGCTACGGGCGCGCGACCGCTGATCGGCCGGCTGGTGGCGCGTGGCCTCTCCGACGAGCTGAAGGACCGCCACTATCTCGTTGTCGACGGCGTGGATGGCCGCGCTCACTATGTGGAGATCGGGCGCAGCCTGGCGACCGAGCCGATTCCCCTCGGCGCCGTTGTTCGGATCGAGCCGCGAGCGGCGCAGGCGCGCGCTGTCGATCACACGGTGGCGCAGATCGCGCAGGCCCATGACGGGCGCTACAGCGTCGACCTGCATTTGAGCGCCGACCCCACCGCCTCGGCTGGGTTCGCGCAAGCCCATGTCCGGAGGCTGGAGGCGCTTCGGCGCGGGCGGGCGGCGGTCCAACGCCAGGACGATGGGACCTGGATCATTGGCGCCGATCACGTCGAGCAGGCGGCCGCCTACGAAAGGAGGCAGGCCGAAACCGCCCCAGTCGTGGTCACGACCCTCAGCGGTCAACCGATCGAGCAGCAGGTGGGCGCGGCCGGCGTCACCTGGCTGGACCGCGAACTCGTCAGTGACGCGCCCGAACCCCTGCGCGACGCGGGTTTCGGGGCCGAGGCGCGCCGTGCTCTGGCGCTGCGCCGCCAGTGGCTGATCGACCAAGGCCTGGCCCGACAGGAGCAGGACCAGTTCATCTACCGCGCGAGGCTTCTGACCCAGCTCCAGCGGCGCGACCTGATCGCCGCCGCCGAGGGCCTGGCGCGCGAGACGGGGTTGGCGTTTTCCGAGGCGCGGCCCGGTCAGCGGGTTGAGGGCGTCCTGCGCCGCCGCGTGGATCTGGCCAGCGGACGGTTCGCCGTGATCGAGCGCAGTCGGGATTTCACGCTGGTTCCGTGGAAGCCGGTGCTTGAGGGACAGGAGGGGCGACCCGTGTCGGGGGTGCTGCGCGGGGAGGGGATCAACTGGACGCTCGGGCGCGGGCGCTCTGGCCCTTCGGTGTCGTGATGCGCGGCTTGCACCGGCGCGGGGAGTCGCGCAGCAAGGCGCCTGGGTCTGACGAAGACGGACAAGGAAGGTTCGAGACATGGCCGATCTGATCGTCCGACCCGAGGACTACGGGGCCTTTCTCGACGCCCTGAAAACCCGCGTCCGTTCGGCGCGCCTCAGCGCCGCCGTGGCGGTGAACCAGGAACTGATTGGCCTCTACTGGTCGATCGGCCACGACATCGCCGAGCGCGAGCGCCGCGCGGGCTGGGGGGCGAAGATCATCACCCAGCTTGCGGCGGATCTGCAGGCCGCCTTCCCGGAGATGACCGGACTGTCGCCGCGCAATCTGCGCTACATGCGCGATTTCGCGAGCGCCTATCCCGACCCAGAATTTGTGCAGCAGGTCGCTGCCAAATTGCCCTGGGGCCACCACATTGCCCTGCTTGGCGCGCGCAGCGACGATGAGCGGCGGTTCTACGTTCGCCAGGCCGTCGATCAGGGGTGGAGCCGCAATGTCCTTACCCACCAGATCCAGACCGACCTCTTCCGACGCCAGGGGCAGGCCCAGACCAATTTTGACGCCACCTTGCCGGCACCGCAATCGGAGCTGGCCAAGGCGCTGATCAAGGATCCCTACGCCTTCGACTTCCTGGCCATGACCCCGGACATGCAGGAACGCGACCTGGAACGAGGCCTGCTGGAGCAGTTGCGCCAGCTGATCCTGGAACTGGGCAAGGGCTTCGCCTTCGTGGGCAGTCAGTATCCGCTGGAGGTCGGCGATCAGGATTACCGCCTGGACCTGCTGTTCTATCACCTGCGCCTGCGCTGTTTCGTGGTGATCGAGCTGAAGGTCGAGGCCTTCAAGCCCGAATTCGCGGGCAAGATGAATTTCTATCTCTCCGCCGTGGACGACCAACTGCGCCACCCGACCGATCAGCCATCGATTGGCATCATCCTGTGCCAGACGCGCAATGAGACGATCGTCGAGTACGCCTTGCGCGACAGCGCCAAGCCGATGGGCGTGGCGACCTATACCGTCTCGACCGCGCTCCCCGCGCCGCTGGAGGACGCCCTGCCGACGCTCGATGACCTGTCACGCCAGCTCCCAGCCGCGATGCGCCTGGTGCATCTGCGGATCGAGATCGAAAAGGAACTGCGCCGCATCCTCGGCGGCGGCGCACGACCGCTGTCGATCGTCGCGATGCTGAACGAGATCGGAGACGCCGACCTGCCTACCGAAGACCGGCGCGCGATTTCCGAAGCTCTGGGATCGATGAACCGCGCCGCCCATGGCGTCGACATTGATGAGGCTCAGGTCGAAGACGCCCAGGCGTCGGCCGAGGCCTTCCTAACCCGGATCCGCAAGCTGTCTTCGCGCGGCTAGCCTAGCGCGCGGTTGAGCTCCAGGGCCAAGCGTACGCCGGCTTTCTTCAGCTGGAGCGCGACGGCGGCCTCTGCGGTCTGGTCGTAACCAGCGGGCAGAGGAAGCGGCGCGGTGTCGCTGGCGCAGCCCGGCTTGGAGCCGATCGTGTAGACGGTGGACTTCGCCAGGGCGAAGCTCTCTATGGCCCAAGTCTTGGCGTCGCCCTTTTCCCAAGCCTTGCGCTCGGCCGGCGTGATTTGGGCGGCGAGCTTGGCCGCCAGCTTCTCGGGGTCGGCCTCGATGGCCTCGACGGCGACTGTGTCCCAATAGCTGTGCAAGTTGGTCGTGCGCGGCCCACCCAGCGAGAGCGGCACGCAATTGCCGCCGCGATCCTGGTTGTCGGCTGCGTGCAGAGGCTGGTGCAGGTCGCCGACGAAATGCAGCACGAACTTGAAGGCCAGCAGGCGTTCAGCCGCGTCGGTTTTGGGGTCGGCCAGTTCGGCCTCGAAGGCGTTCAGCCGGCCGACCACGCAGTCCTTCTCGGGTCCCGCGCTGGCCGGTGTTTCGCTGGCGGGAAAACCAAAGCAGGCAGCGGGCAAGTCGGGGTGATCCAGCTCGACGTCGACGAAATGCCACTCGGTGGTCTGGCGGTGGTCCTTGCGCCAGGCGTCGGCCCAGGACGCGCGTGCGCCGAGATCGGGCGTGGTCAGGGCGTCTGTGTCGGCCGCCAGCAGGGCGTCGACGGCCGCAGCTGCCTTAGGTGTGAGGTAGCCGCGGGCGATATCGGCGACGACGACGTGGCCCGTGCGGCCCCAAGCCAAGGCCGAGCCAGGCAGGACGGCGACAGTCATCAGGGCGGCGGCCAGGAGCTTCGAGCGCATGACGATTCCTCGGATCTAAGCTTGGCCTCATGCGCGCGTCGACGCCGGCGAGCAAGAGGGCCAATCGTTTGGGCGCTTGGCGACTCATGGTTTTGTCCGGCCATCGATCCGAGGGCGGAGGAGAGCTCGATCATGACGCCGGACGCCTTCATCGCCATCGCCAGCGGACTGGCCATGGTCAAGGCCAAGACCGTTCTGGGCGCCGTGCGTTTCGCCGTCAGCGGCAAGACGTTCGCCACGGTCGGATGGCCGGAAGCCGGCTGGGCCGTGGTCAAGCTGGCGCCCGCCGATCAGCGAGACCTGATCTCGGCCTCGGCCGGCGTCGCGCCTGAGCCGGGAGAACGGGGGCGCAAGGGGGTCACGCTGCTGCACCTGCGCGACGTCAGCGAGGCCGCAGCCAAGCGCGTGCTGATCGCCGCCTGGCAAAATGCCCTGGCGCCGCAGCACCCGGTCGCCAAGACCGGCTGACCGGGCGATGTCGGAGCCCGATCTTGTCGCGATGGCCGCGCTCCTGGAGGCGAGCGGCCAGTATCGGGTCCTGCGCAAGCTCGGCGAACGCCCGGTTCTGCCAGTTCCCGAAGGCGAAAAGGTCCGGGTCGGATTGTTCGTGGACGTCGAGACGACTGGACTGGACACCCGCCGTGACGAGATCATCGAACTGGCGATGATCCCGTTCCGCTACGGTCTTGATGGGCGGGTCTATGAGGTGATGGACCCCTTCCACGGCTATCGCCAGCCCGCGCGGCCCATTCCCGCCGAGATCACCGCCCTGACCGGGATCGACGACGCCATGGTCGAGGGGCAGGACATCGATCCCGAAGCGGTGGCGGCGTTCGCCGCGCCCGCCGCGCTGGTCATCGCTCACAACGCTAGCTTCGATCGCCGTCTCCTGGAGCGCTTCAGCCCCGTCTTCCAGACCAAGCCATGGGCGTGTTCGATGAGCCAGATCGACTGGAAGAGCGAAGGGCACGAAGGCGTCAAGTTGGCCTACCTCGCCGCCGGCGCGGGTTTTTTCTACGATCGCCATCGCGCCACCAGCGACTGCGCCGCGGCCATCGAGCTGCTGGCGCGCGATCTTCCCAAGAGCGGCCAGCCCGCCTTGGCGCGGCTCCTGGAGCAGGCGCGCACGTCAAGCTGGCGGATCTGGGCGGAGAACTCGCCTTTCGCCATGAAGGACAAGCTCAAGGCGCGAGGCTATCGCTGGAGTGGCGACGACGCCGTGCCTTCCCGCTGTTGGTACGTCGATGTCGCTGAGGCCGACAAGGACGCCGAGCTGCTGTTTCTGCGTCAGGAGATCTACGGCGGCGACATAGACCCGCTCATCCGCAAGATCGACGCCTACGACCGGTTCTCCGACCGCTGCTGATCGCTTGCGCTCAGGGTTTGTGACTTCACCATTGGTCGCTATGGTTGTGGTCTTGGGAGGGCTGCGCCATGGGCTGGTATGACGATGAAGAGCAGGGTGCTCGGTTGCCGCAATGGGCGCTCACGCCGCTGATGTGGCTAGGCTGTCTGGCCGTCGCCATCGCGCCGTCCGCGATGATCGTAGGCTTGGTCCAGCTCGTTCTGCATGACCGACCCGCGCCTGTCGTGTTTGGCGCCTATCTCGTGTCGGCGGTCTTGATGGTCGCGGCGGTCAAGCCTTGGACGATCCGCTAAGACGGATACGGTCTCAGTGTCGAACAAGCAGGGGCGCTAGAGCGGCGGCCAAGCCAATGATCGTGGCGACCAATCCAGCCTGCGGGCGTCAAGATCTTCGCGTTGGGACGGCGGCGCGGCGGCATGGGTTTGAACCTTAAGCGTGAACAGCGACAGGCGCTACCGGCTCGCCGACCAAGGCGCTGTCCAACGCCAGGCCCAGCTGTTCGTCCTTCAGGGCGATGGCCTGGTCGAAGTTCGACAAGGTCACGCCGACCAGGCGAACGCCCAGGCGCGGCGGGTAGACCGAACGGATCAGATCCAAGCTCGTGCGGCGCAGGGTCTGGTGGTCGGCGATCGGCGAGGGCAGGGAGCGGCTGCGGGTCGTCTGCTGGAAATCGGCCCACTTGATCTTCACGGTGACGGTGCGGGCCCGCGCGCCGGTCTTCTCACACCAAGCCCATACGTCGTCGGCCATGGCCAGCACGCCTGCCTCGATCGGTTCGGGCGCGATCTGGTCCTGCTCAAAAGTGGTTTCCGAGCCCGAGGACTTGCGCACGCGGTCGGGATTGACCCGTCGGTGATCCTCGCCCCGGGCGATGGCGTAGTACCACGGTCCGGACTTGCCGAAATGGTGCTGCAGGAAGGTCAGGCTCTGGCGATGCAGGTCCTGGCCGGTGTGGATGTCTAGGCTCTTCATCTTGGCCTCGGTGACCGCGCCCACGCCGTGGAAGCGTCCGATCGGCAGGGACTGGACGAAGGCCTCGCCCTTGCCGGGCGGGACCACGAACTGGCCGTTGGGCTTTCTTTGATCCGATGCGAGCTTGGACAGGAACTTGTTGTAGGAGATCCCGGCCGAGGCCGTCAGGCCGGTGGTTTCAAGGATCCGAGCCCGGATCTCAAGCGCCGTGTCCGTGGCGGTCGCCAGGCCCCGACGATTGGCGGTGACGTCGAGATAGGCCTCATCCAGAGACAGCGGTTCGATCAGGTCGGTGTAGTCGGCGAAGATCGCATGGATCTGTCGTGACACGGCCTTGTAGACCTCAAAGCGTGGCGGCACGAAGATGAGCTGCGGACACTTGGCCAAGGCCGTGGTCGAAGGCATGGCCGAACGGACACCAAACTTGCGCGCCTCGTAGCTGGCGGCGGCGACCACGCCTCGGCGAGCCCCGTGGCCGACCGCGAGCGGACGTCCGCGAAGGCTAGGATCATCACGCTGTTCGACCGACGCATAGAAGGCGTCCATGTCGATATGGATGATCTTGCGCGCGTCCTGCATCCCGCGTTTCCCTACCACGACAAGAACGAAAAGGGAACTTCTAGGTTCGGGCTGAACGCCGTCGGGAGGGGAAAGCTGCCGGCTTGAGCGACACAGGCCACGGGCCTCGGCCCGAACTGCGGCCAAGGCGTACCTGACACGGGCCTAGCCGCCGTAAGCGATTTTCGGCCTCCGCCAGAGTCTCCGAGGGCCTCGCGCCGCATGCCGCGGTCCGAGCGCGGGGACCCGGCGCATGACGCCCACCAAGCTCCTCATAGGCCAGATCCTCGCGGTCTTCGTGATCATGATACTCGGCGTCTGGGCCGCCACCCAGTGGGCCGCGGCCATGCTGGGCTATCAGGACCGTTTGGGCGCGCCCTGGCTTGAGGTGCTGGGTCAGCCGCTCTACCGGCCCTGGCAGCTTTTCGACTGGTGGTATCACTACGAGGCCTACGCGCCGTTGGTCTTCGACAAGGCCGGGATGCTGGCCGGGGCCAGCGGCTTTCTCGGTTGCGCCTGCGCCATCGCCGGATCGCTGTGGCGCGCCCGCCAGACCGGGCAGGTCACGACCTACGGATCCTCGCGCTGGGCGACCCGGACCGAGGCGGCCACCGCTGGGCTGTTCAAGGATGACGGCGTCTTTCTCGGGCGACTGGGCGACGAGTATCTCCGCCACGCCGGTCCCGAGCACGTCATGGCGTTCGCGCCGACTCGCTCGGGCAAGGGCGTGGGCCTGGTGGTGCCAAGCCTGTTGTCCTGGACCGGCAGCGCCGTCGTCCACGACATCAAGGGCGAGAACTGGACCCTGACCGCCGGTTGGCGCGCCCGGTTCTCCCACTGCCTGCTGTTCAATCCGACCGACGCCCGCTCGGCGCGTTACAATCCCCTGCTGGAAGTGCGCAAGGGACCCGACGAGGTCCGCGACGTTCAGAACATCGCCGATGTGCTCGTAGACCCCGAAGGGGCTTTGGAGCGTCGATCGCACTGGGAAAAAACCAGTCACAGCCTGCTGGTCGGCGCCATCCTCCACGTCCTCTACGCCGAGGAGGAAAAGACCCTCGCGCGGGTCGCCACCTTCCTCTCCGATCCCCAGCGCTCGTTCGCCCACACCTTGCGGCGGATGATGGCCACCAACCATCTGGGCACGCCCGAGGCGCCCAAGGTTCACCCCGTGGTCGCCAGCGCGGCCCGCGAGGTCCTCAACAAGTCGGAGAACGAACGCAGCGGCGTCCTGTCGACCGCCATGTCGTTCCTGGGGCTCTATCGCGACCCGACCGTGGCCCTGACCACCTCGGCCTGCGACTGGCGGATCGCCGACCTGGTCGACGCCCCGTCGCCCGTCACCCTCTATCTGGTCATCCCACCCTCCGACATCTCGCGCACCAAGCCCCTGGTGCGCCTGGTGCTCAACCAGATCGGCCGCCGCCTGACCGAGCGGCTGGAAGGCGATCCGGGCAAGAGCCGCAAGCATCAACTCCTGATGATGCTCGACGAGTTCCCGGCCCTGGGGCGGCTGGACTTCTTCGAGACGGCCCTGGCGTTCATGGCCGGCTACGGCATCCGCGCCTACCTAATCGCCCAATCCCTCAACCAGATCTCCAAGGCCTATGGCGAGAACAACGCCATCCTGGACAATTGCCACGTCCGGATCGCGTTTTCCTCCAACGACGAGCGCACCGCCAAGCGCATCTCCGACGCCCTGGGCACGGCCACCGAGCAGAGGGCCCAGCGCAACTACGCCGGCCATCGCCTCTCGCCCTGGCTCAGCCACGTCATGGTCAGCCGCCAGGAAACGGCCCGGCCGCTGCTGACGCCCGGCGAGGTGATGCAGCTGCCGCCCGACGACGCCCTGGTGCTGGTTTCGGGCCTGGCGCCGATCCGCGCCAAGAAGCTGCGCTACTACGAAGACCGCAACTTCACCGGCCGCGTCGCGCCGCCGCCGACCTTGACCAATGGGCCTTATCCCGACTGCCCGCCCACGCGCGGCGACGACTGGGGCGGCCAGGTGCGCGGTCCCCATGCGGGGCTGGCCACCGAGGCCGACGACGATCTGGAGGCGGGGGCGGAAGGCGGCCTGCAGCAGGAGCGCCATCCGGGCCTGTTCGACGAAGTCGTCGTCCGTCCCGCCGCCGATGAGACCGAGTTGGGTCTGGGGCTGGCGGATGATGAGGGCGACGTGGTCGCCGATCGCCAGGCGCTTGAGCGCGCCCGGGCCGGCCAGCCCATCGCCCGCGCCCACGCCATGAACGAGGGGGGCGATCGCGGCGACGACGATCTCCTCCCGGCCTTTTGAGGGGCGGCGCCATGAAGCCCCGTCATCACCTCTATCTTGACGACGCCCTGACCGAGCAGCTCGATCGGCTGGGCGGAAAGCCCGGGACCTCCAAGTCGGCGATCGTCGCGGACGCCCTGCGCGCCTATCTCGACCGCCGCGCCGCCAGCGAACTGGACGCCCTGTTCAAGCTGCGGCTGGACCGGATGAGCCGCCAGCTGGGCCGCATCGAACGCGATCAGAAGATCCTGCTGGAGAGCCTGGCGCTCTTCGTCCGCTACCAGCTGACCGTCACCGCGCCGCTGCCCGAGGCCGACAAGGCCGCCCAGGCCATCGGACGCGAACGCTTCCAGCGGTTCGTCGATCAAGTTGGCCGCCAGCTGGCCAGCGGCCGCCAGACCCTCGGCGCAGAAGATCTCGAAGGCGGGGAGGGGGCGCGATGAGCCTCATCCAACCCGAAACCTTCGAGCGCCGCCGCACCATGCTGCGTACGGCCATGGGGCCCGCCATTCAGGCGGCCTTGGCGGACCCGGCCGTCGTCGAGGTGATGGTCAATCCCGACGGGGTCCTGCGGCTGGATCGCTTGGGCGAGGGCCGAGTCGACACCGGCGTGGTGCTGGCCCCGACCGAGGTCGAGCGGATCATCCGCCTGGTCGCCAGCCATGTGCGGGCCGAGGTCCACGCCGGCGCCCCGATCATCAGCGGCGACCTTCCGCCGCGCGGCGGCGCCCTGACCGGCGAGCGGTTCGAAGGGGTGCTCCCGCCGGTGTCGGCTGGACCCTGCTTTTCCATCCGCAAGCCAGCCAGCCGCATCCACACCCTGGACGACTATGTCGCCGACGGCGTGCTGGCGCCGGTTCAGGCCGACCTGCTGCGCCAAGCGGTCACCGATCGCGACAACATCCTGATCGTCGGGGCGACCTCGGCGGGCAAGACCACCTTGGCCAACGCCCTCCTGGCCGAGGTCGCTAGGCACGACGAGCGGGTCGTCATCCTGCAGGACGTGCCCGAGCTGCAGTGCGCCGCGCCCGACTGCGTGGCCCTGCGCACCCGCCCGGGCGTGGTCAGCATGAGCGATCTGGTGCGCTCGACCCTGCGGCTGCGTCCCGACCGGATCGTCGTCGGCGAGGTGCGCGGCGGCGAGGCGCTCGACCTCCTCAAGGCCTGGAACACCGGTCATCCCGGCGGACTCTCCACCATCCACGCCAACTCCGCCCGCTCAGCCCTCTACCGGCTGGAGCAACTCGTCCAGGAGAGCGTGGTCGCCGTTCCGCGCCGGCTGATCGCCGAAGCGGTCGATCTCCTGGTCTTCATACGTGGCCGGGGAACCGGCCGACGTGTCGAGCGCCTCGCCCGGGTCACGGGCCTCGACTCCGGCGGCGACTACCTCGTCGTCGACCTCGACCCGCCTCAGCTCATAGCCCTAAGAGACGGAGATTGATGATGTTTCATCGCGCCGCTTGCTGCGCGCAGCGTGATCCGCGTCCGCTGCTTTTTACCACCACCCTGACCCTCCTCATCAGCGCCCAGGCCCAGGCCGCCGGCTCCGGCATGCCTTGGGAAGAGCCGCTCCAGCAGGTCCTGGAGTCCGTCCAAGGGCCCGTCGCCAAGATCGTTGCCGTGCTGGTGATCATCACCACCGGCCTCGGTCTGGCCTTCGGCGAGACCAGCGGCGGCTTTCGTAAGCTGATCCAGATCGTCTTCGGGCTCAGCATCGCGTTCGCCGCTTCGAGCTTCTTCCTGTCGTTCTTCAGCTTCGGCGGGGGAGCCCTGATCGCATGACCGGGCCGGCCACCTCTTCGGGCGCTGGGATCTCGGGTTTCGAGATCCCCCTGCATCGGGCGCTGACCGCTCCGATCCTGCTGGGCGGCGCGCCGCGGTCGATCGCCATCCTCAACGGCACCCTGGCGGGGGCCTTGGGCCTTGGTCTCCAGCAATGGATCCCGGGCCTGGTGGTGTGGGTGATCGGCCACAGCCTGACGGTGTTCGCCGCCAAACGGGATCCGGACTTCGCGCCGGTCCTGATGCGCCACCTGCGTCAGAAGGGGTGGCTGCGATGCTGAACCTTCGCGAATACCGTGACAGCGCCGATCGGCTTGCAGATCATCTGCCGTGGGCGGCGCTGGTCGCCCCCGGTGTCGTGCTCAACAAGGATGGCGGCTTCCAGCGCACCTTCCGGTTCCGGGGGCCCGACCTTGAAAGCGCCACCGAGGCCGAACTGGTCGGTGTCTGCGCGCGGGCCAACAACGCGCTCAAGCGTCTGGGCAGCGGCTGGGCGTTGTTCTTCGACGCTGATCGCACGCCGGCGCTGGGCTATCCCAATAGCCACTTTCCTGACGCCGCTTCCTGGCTGGTGGATGAGGAGCGGCGAGGCGGCTTCGACGGGCGCAGAGCCGAGCTCTTCGAGACCCGTTGCCACCTGACCTTCTTTTACCTTCCGCCGGCCGATCAGGTCAGCCGGGCCGAGCGCGCTTTGATTGAGCGCGAGGCCGGCCGGCAGGGCCGCGATTGGCGCCAGGAGCTGCGGGCCTTCATCGCCCAGACCGACAGGATCCTGGACCTGCTGTCGGGCTTCATGCCGTTGATCCGTCCGCTGGACGACGCAGAGACCCTGACCTTCCTGCATGCGGCGATCTCGGCCAAACGCCATCGCGTCGCCGTTCCCGAGACACCGATGTATCTGGACGGCCTGTTGGTCGACACGCCGTTTAGCGGCGGGATCGAGCCACGGTTGGGCGACCAGCACCTGCGAACGGTGACGGTGTTGGGTTTCCCCAACACCACGCGGCCCGGCCTGCTCGACGCCCTGAACCACCAGGGCTTCGCCTATCGCTGGACCACGCGGTTCATCGCCTTGGACAAGCCCGACGCGGCCAAGGCCTTGGGCCGTATCCGCCGCCAGTGGTTCAACAAGCGAAAGTCCGTCGTGCAGATCCTGCGCGAGGTGATCAGCAACGAGCCCGTGCCGCTGACCGACAGCGACGCCGACAACCAGCTGGCCGACGCTGATCTGGCCTTGCAGGAGCTGGGCGGCGACCTGGTCGCCTTTGGCTACCTCACCACGACCATCACGGTGATGGACGCCGATCGAGAGGCGGCCGAGGAGAAGGTGCGCCAGGTCGAGCGGATCCTGAGCGGCCTTGGCTTCACCGCCATGCGCGAGCAGGTCAACGCCGTGGAGGCCTGGCTCGGCTCGTTGCCAGGCCAGGTCTACGCCAATGTCCGCCAGCCCCTGGTGCACACGCTGAACCTGGCCCACCTGATGCCGCTGTCGTCGGTTTGGGCCGGGCAGGCGGGCAACGCCCATCTCAAGGGGCCGCCGACCTTCTACGCCGTGACCAGCGGCTCGACCCCATTTCGCTATTCGACGCATCTGGAGGATGTCGGCCACCAACTGCACGCCGGCCCGACAGGTGCGGGCAAGTCGGTGCTTCTGGCGCTGCTGGAATTCCAGTTTCGGCGCTACCCCGGCGCCCAGGTCTACGTGTTCGACAAGCGCTTCTCGTCGCGTGCGGCGGTGCTGGCCATGGGCGGACGTCACCATGGCCTCGCCGCGGACGCGGGCCTTGCCTTCCAGCCGCTCCGACAGATCGACGAACCGGGCGAACGGGCTTGGGCGATCGAGTGGCTGTGCGATCTGATCGCCAACGAGAACGTGCTCGTCACGCCCGCGATCAAGGAGACGCTGTGGTCGGCCTTGGGAAGCCTAGCCAGCGCCCCGCCCGCTGAGCGGACCCTGACCGGTCTGTCGATGCTGTTGCAATCGAACGACCTGAAGATGGCCCTGGCGCCGTACACGCTGGACGGACCTTTCGGCCGGTTGCTGGACGCGGCCGAGGACGGTTTGGACCTCAGCGATGTCCAGTGCTTCGAGACCGACACGCTGATCAAGACGCCGACGGTCGTGGCGCCGGTCCTGACCTACCTCTTCCATCGCCTGGAGGCGCGGTTCGACGGCCGTCCGACCCTGATGGTGCTCGACGAGGCGTGGAAATTCCTGGACACGCCCCTGTTCGCCGCGCGCATCCGCGAATGGCTCAAGGAGCTGCGCAAGCGCAACGTCGCGGTAATCTTCGCCACCCAGTCGCTGGCCGACATCGTCGACAGTCCGATCATGCCGGCGATCATCGATGGTTGCCCGCAGCGGATCTTCCTGGCCAACGACCGGGCGATCGAGCCGTTGTCGCGCAAGGTCTACGAGGGTCTGGGGCTCAATGAGCGTCAGATCGAACTGATCGCCCGCGCGACGCCCAAGCGCCACTACTACCTGCAATCACGCCTCGGCAATCGCTTGTTCGAGCTGGGTCTCGGGCCCGTGGCCCTGGCGCTGTGCGGCGCGTCCGACCCTTCGGTGCAGGCCCAGATCGACCAGGTCCTGGCTGAGCATGGCGAGGCGGGCTTCGCGGCCGGCTTCCTGGCCGCCAGGGGCCTGCCGTGGGCCAGCGCCCTGATCACTGACTTCGTCGCTCCAACCCCCTCAGAGGAGATCACGCCATGAACCGGCGTCCCTTCACCACGGCCGTCTGCGTCGTCGGCCTCGTCATCGCGCCGCTTGCAGGCCTGACGCCGACGGCTAGCGCCCAGCTGACCGTCTATGATCCGGCCAACTACGTGCAAAACGTGCTGACGGCCGCGCGGACGCTCCAGCAGGTCAACAACCAGATCCAGGCGCTGCAGAACCAGGCGACCATGTTGCAGAACATGGCCCGCCAGCTGAAGTCGCTCGACTACAACTCGCTCAGCTCGATCACCACGGCGCTCAAGCGGATCGATGGCCTGATGGACCAGGCCCAGGGGATGGCCTTCACCCTGACCTCGACGCAAGGCGTCATGGCCTCGGTCTTTCCATCGGTCTTGGCCGCCGACGCCACCACCGGGCAGCGTCTGCTCGACGCCCAGGCCCAGGCCAAACTGGCGCTCGACGGCTACCGCCAGGCGCTGAAGGTTCAGGCCCAGGTCGTGGAGAATGTCCAGGCCGACGGCGATCTGATCAGCACATTGGTTGGCCAGAGCCAGGGAGCGAGTGGCCAACTGCAGGCTCAGCAGGCCGCCAACCAGCTCCAGGCGCTCGCGGTCAAACAGGACCAGCAACTCCAGACCTTGATCGCGGCCCAGTACCGCGCCGACGCCCTGGAGCGAGCCCGTCAGGCCCAGGTCCTGCAGTCGGGTCAACTGGCCACCCGTCAGTTCATCGGCTCGGCCTCGGCCTACACGCCGCATTAGCGGCCGTTTCCAGCTCCAACTGAAAGGCCGCCGCCGTGGACGTCGCGCCCGACCTCAACATCATCGACCGCATGATGGCGGCCTATTCGGCCCTGATCGACGGCGGCTTTGGTCTTCTTGGACCCAAGACGCGCCATCTTTCGTCGATCCTCATCGCGCTGGATATCACGCTCGCGGCCCTGTGGTGGACGTTGGAGGGCGACGACAACGTCCTGGGGCGGCTGATCAAGAAGGTCCTCTACGTCGGAGCCTTCGCCTTCATCCTCAACAACTTCAAATCCCTGACCGGGATCGTCTTCACCTCGTTCGCGGATCTCGGTGTGACCGCGACCGGTGGCGGCATCTCGACCGACGACCTCATGCGTCCCGGGAAACTGGCGGCCGTCGGTTTCACCGCGGCTCATCCGCTGCTCGACAAGGCCGGTCAGATGACGGGCTTTCCCGAGTTCTTCGCCAACGTCCTGCCAATCGTGATCCTGCTGCTGACCTGGGTATTGGTCGTCCTGGCCTTCTTCATCGCTTCGATCCAGATGCTGGTCACGGTGCTGGAGTTCAAGCTCACCTGCCTGTGCGGTTTCACGCTCGTTCCGTTCGCTTTCTGGAATAAGTCGAGCTTCCTGGCCGAGCGGGTGCTGGGCAACGTCATCTCCAGCGGCGTCAAAGTGATGGTCATGGCGGTGATCGCTGGGCTCGGGATGAGCTTCTTCGACACCTTCCTGTCCAGCCTTGGTTCGGATCCGGACCTGTCGGCGGCCATGACCCTGCTGCTGAGCGCCCTGACCCTTGCCGGTCTGGCGATTTTCATTCCGGGCATCGCCGCGGGTCTGGTCTCCGGCGCGCCGCAGCTGGGTGCGGGCGCGGCCGTCGGCACCGCGGCCGGCGCGGCCATGTTGGGCGGCGGCGCGGCCATGCTCGGCGCCCGGGCGCTCGGCATGGCGGGCGCGGGCGGCTTGGCGGCCGTGCGCGCCGGTGCCTCGATGGGCTCGGGCGCCAGCGCCGCCTACCAACTGCGCCAGGCGACTTCCGGCGCCACCGGCATGGCGGGCGTCGCCTCTGGCCTCGGCGGCGTGGCTCGCGCCGTTGGAGGCGCGGCGGTCAATAGCGTGCGCGACATGGCCGGACGCGCCGGTGAGACGCTGAAGCGCGACGCCCAGAGCGGCCGCGCCGCCGCTTGGTGGGCCACGGGCGGCACGAGCCCGGTCTCCGGCGCCCCTGACCAAGCCTCGCCCGCGGGTGCGGGCGCCAGTGGCTCGGCGCAAGGCGGCGAGACCCCACCGAAATGGGCCCAGGACCTCAAAGCCAATCGGTCGGCTGGCATGGGGCAGCACGCTGCCGTCCAGACTCTGAAGGAGGGCGATCGAGCAGGCGCCCCCGCCAACCCTGATCTTAGCCAGGAGGATTGAGCCATGCGCTTTTCGCGCACGCCGCAACGTTATGGGCTAACGCCGCCGCCGCAGACACCGTACCAGGCGGCCGGCCAGCTTTGGGATGAGCGTATCGGCTCGGCCCGCGTCCAGGCCTACAACTGGCGCCTGGCCTTCTTCGGCATGTTCGCCCTCAGCTGTGGACTGGCGGGTGGAAACCTCCTGCAGGCCACGCAGAGCAAGATCACTCCCTATGTCGTCGAGGTCGACCGACTGGGTGAGGTCAGGGCCGTCGGCCCAGCCGAGCAGGACTACCAGCCCAGCGATGCGGAGATCGCCCGCGACCTTCGCCAGTTCATCGTCAATGTCCGGTCCTTGTCCTCGGACGGGGTGGTCGTGCGCGAGCGTTGGAACCAGGCCTATGACTACGCCACCAAGACCGGCCAAGTGTTTCTGGACACCTACGCCCGAGGCGTGCAGCCGCTTCAGGACTTTGGCCAGAAGACCGTCTTGGTTCAGCCGACCAGCGTCGTCCGGGCCACGAAGACATCGTTTCAGGTCCGATGGACTGAGCAGACATTCGAGCGCGGCACCTTGTCCAAAACCGAGCGCTGGACCGCGATCCTAACGCTGAAGCGTCAGAAGCCCAAAACCCGGGCCCAGCTCGAGCGCAACCCGCTCGGACTCTATGTCGATGGCGTCGACTGGGCCCAGGAGGCCGACAGCGCCTCCGCCGCTGCGACGACTCCGTCCGCCTCGCCGAGCCTGACGCCGACAACGTCCTCGCCCACGCCGGCGCCGCTTCCTTCATTCTCAGGAGAGCCTCAGCCATGATCGCCAAGACCTTGTTATCGACGGCGTGCGCCTTTGCGCTCACCGCCTGCGCCCACCCCAAGGCCCCGCCGCCCGCCATCGCCTATGACGCGGCGGCGTTTGCTCCGGCCAAGGTCGCGCCCGAACCGGCCAGGGCGGTGGAGATTGTCGAGATCCCCAAACCGTTGCCCTTGCCGGGCCAGTTGCTGCCCCCTCCCACGGTGCGCTCCGACGCGGCTTCGCCGCGCGGCCGGATCGACGCGGCCAATCGCGCCGCGACCCAGGAGCCGACGACGGCGGGCTATATCAACGCGGTGCAGGTCTATCCCTGGGCCGACGGAGCGCTCTACCGGCTCTATACCGCGCCTGAACGGGTAAGCGATGTGGCCCTGCAGCCAGGCGAGCAACTCGTCGCTGTCTCGGCGGGTGACACCGTCCGTTGGGTCATCGGCGACACCACCAGCGGGGCAGGGGAAACGCGGCAGGTCCACCTGCTCGTGAAGCCTTTCGCCTCGGGTCTGGCCACGAACATGGTGATTACGACCGATCGCCGAACCTATCACCTCGCACTGAGCAGCACCGACGCCACCGCGATGGCCGCGGTGTCCTGGAGCTACCCGCAGGACCGGCTTCTGGCGCTAAAGCGGCAGAACGCTGCCGCTGAAGCCGCCGCGCCGGCTGCTGACAATGTCGCGGTCGAGCAGCTTCGGTTCCGCTACGCCATCACCGGCGACGCCCCGCCCTGGCGGCCGGTCCGGGTCTTCGACGACGGCCAGAAGGTCTATATCGAGTTCCCCGCCAGGCTCGACCAGGGCGAAGCGCCGCCGCTTTTCGTCGTCGGCCCTTTGGGCGAGAGCCAGCTCGTCAACTATCGGGTTCGCGGCAACCGCTACATCGTCGATCGGCTGTTCGCCGCCGCCGAGCTGCGGTTGGGCCAGGCTCCCCAGCAGGTCGTTCGCATCAGCCGCACCGATGCGCCCATCCCGGGAGCCAAGTCATGAGTGCGCCGGACGACGAGGATGTGACCGCGGCGCCAGAGAGCCGAAAGGCGCCGCCGGAGACCCTGACCCTGCGGGCCAAGCCCCGATCGGTGGTGAAGTTCCGCCGGGGCTTGGTAATCGGAACGGCCGCGGTGAGCGCCCTGGCCCTCGCAGGCTTTGGCTGGATGGCGCTGAGCGACAAGGCTGTTCACCTCAGTCGATCCGCCGAGGATCCAGCCGTTGAGGATCGGGGCTCGTCGCGCGACGCCGTCGCCGCCTTGCCGAAGGATTATACGGCGCCGAAGCTCGGCCCGCCCTTGCCGGGCGATCTGGGGCGCGCCGTGGTCGACCAGCAGCGCCGTGATCGCTTCGAGGTCGCGGCGCCGGTCAGTTCGGCTTCGACACCCGCCGACCAAGCGGCCGAAGCAGAACGTCAGCGTCTTGCGGCCCAGGCCCATCAGGCGCGGGAGGCTGGCGTTATGGTGCAAGCCGCCGCGAGGGGGGCAGGAGAGACGGCGAGCGCTCCGGTCGGCGCCGACGTCACGACGCCCATCACAGCGGCCTCATCCCCCGGCGGAGCGCAGCAGGCCAAGCAAGCCTTCATTGAGAAGGCCGGCCCAGCTCAGGTCTACAACGCCCACCAGTTGGAAGGTCCTCGCTCGCCCTATCAGCTCATGGCCGGCAGCATCATCGCCGCGAGCTTGGTCACCGGCCTTGACTCCGACCTTCCGGGCCAAGTCATCGCCCAGGTCACCGAGCCGGTCTACGACACGGCCACGGGCGCGTATCTGTTGATCCCACAGGGTGCGCGGTTGATCGGCGTCTACGATAGCGTCGTGGCGTTCGGCCAGACCCGGGCTCTGCTGATCTGGCAGCGCCTGATCCTGCCGGATGGGTACTCGATCCAACTGGACAACCTGCCGGCCACCGACGCGGCCGGATATGCGGGCCTAGCCGACAAGGTCGATTTTCACACCTGGCAGCTGCTCAAGGGGGTGGGGCTATCGACCCTCCTGGGCGTGGGTACGGAAATCAGCTTTGGCGACGACGAAACCGACCTGGTCCGCGCCATCCGCCAGTCGACCCAGCAGAGCGCCTCTCAGGCGGGCCAGCAGGTCGTGTCCAAACAACTCGACGTTCAGCCAACCCTCCGAGTTCGGCCAGGGTGGCCTCTGCGCGTCATCGTCCACAAGGACCTAATCCTGCGCCCCTGGCGCGCTTGAGGGAGGCGAGGCCATGAAGCTCGCGAAACTTCCAGATCGTAATCCGGTGCGACTGACCATCAGTGTGTTGCCGGACCTGAATGGGCGGCTCGCCGCCTATGCGGAAGCCTACAAGGCCACATATGGCGAGGCCGCCAGTGTGACCGATCTCATCCCGGCTATGCTTGAGCTCTTTCTCGACAGTGATCGCACTGTCGCGACCAGCCGCAAGTCCGAAGCCAAGGCGAGGGCCTGAAGATGGCGGTCATCGGCGAGTTCAGACCTAGCAGGACAGGCGGTTGGGAAGGTGACATCCGAACGCTTTACGCCAACGCCAAGGTGCGTCTGGAGCCCAACGACAATCGCAGCCATCCCAATGCGCCGGCTTTTCGGGTCATGACCGGATCAGCGCATTTGGGTGACGCCTGGGAGCATCGGTCCAGAGGCGACGCGCCTAGAACCTACTACCGCGTGAGCCTGGATGACCCGTGTCTCGCCGCCCCGATTTGGGCGACGCTTTTCCTCGACGCCGAGGGGCTGAGCGCCCAACTGGTTTGGACGCGGCCGCCCAAACCCAAGGTGCAAAGTCCGTCAGATCCAGAGACGGATGTCGCCCCGTCCAAGGTCCATGAGGAAATTCAAACCTGAAATCAGTTGCTAGCGCGACCTTCTTCACGTGATCGCGGCTCAAGGCGAGGCCTTGGACCGCTTCCAAATCCCTGACCCCAGAGGTGGATCATGCCGGATACAGAATTTGCCCGTTACGTCGACACGCGCGAAGCTGCGCACCTGATTGGCCTGTCACCCCGCACGCTTGAGAAATATCGAACCTTCGGTGCCGGTCCGGCCTATCGCAAGATCGGCGGGCGAGTGGTGTATCGACAAGCTGATCTGGTCGCCTGGGCCGAGCAAGGCGCGCGACACACGACGCATGATCCCGACGGAAACGCTGGGGCCCGTCACAGCTAGGGGGCCGAAGCGCCGGCCTCTGGAGTCGCGTCGACACCGGTCGCCTATGAGAGTCCAAGAAATCGCGCCTATGTCACGCTCGGCCAGATGCGATACGCTCCGGGGATGGTTGACCGCGATCCACATCTTGACGCCTGGGCCATCGAGCAGGTGCAACAGACCCAGGCGCGCTCCGAGCACAAGACTTGGGGGCTGGGGCTACCGGACGACGAGCCTTGGCCTGGCGCAGGCGCCGTCTCAATCGAGGCGGAAGATAACCGGCAGGGAAAGCGCGCTTTGTTTTTGACGGCGCGGCCCGTTCGCCTGGGCCAAGTCGAGCTCATTGCCGAACTGACCACCCAGGCGGCGGGCAAGGATCGCAAGCATCGCAAACTCGTAAACCTGACCGCCTCGCCCGACGCGCTACGCGATTTCGCGCGCATGCTTCTTGAGGCGGCGGACGAGGGGGATCGAAACCGGCCTCGCCCAAAGTCCGTACGCTAGTCGTCCAGGTCCTCGTCGCGCTTCAGGCGCGCCGCCGCCTTGTGCACTGACGAGGCCTTGATGTGGGTGTAGCGCCGCAGCATCTTCCAGTCCTTGTGGCCGGTAATCAGAGCGACCTGTTCGATCTCGAGGCCGGCTTCGAAGAACCGGCTGGTGCCCTCGTGGCGCATGTCATGGAAGACGAGATCCTCGATCTCCAACTTGCTGGTGGTGCGCGTGAACGCGGCGCTGACCGACTTGCCATTGTACGGGAAAATCCGGTCGTCAAAGTTGCTGCGGAAAGCGCGTTGTTCCTCGATCAGAGCGATCGGATCATATCCGCTGAGACCGATCAGCGGGATATTCTGGTTGTTGCCGTATTTGTCTCGCGGATCCTTGCGGTCCCGGATGAGCACCGTCTTGGCCCGCGCGTCGTAGTCGCTCCAGGTGATCCGGCAGATCTCGTCCTGGCGCATGGCGGTAGCGATGGCGAACTTGATGATCCGGCTCATCGGGTTTTGCTGCCAGGGGTTTTCGTCGAAGCTTTCGAAGAGCCGCGTCAGTTCGTCTTCGGTGGGGCGGCGGTCGCGCTCCTGGCTTTTGCCGACAAGGCCCAGATGCTTGAGCGCCTGGCGACCCATTTCGATCGGCTCGAGCTTGGTCTCGATCTCGTGGACGGCGGATGCATGAACAAGCACGAGCTTGATGGCGCCGATGTACATACTGACGGTAACGGGGCCAGCGCCGCCACGCGCACGCTCGCGGCCGAAGTCGATGATGAACTTGCGATCGAACTCGCCGAACTTCCGCTGCCCAATCGCGCGGCGGAGAAGGAGAAGGGTTTCCAGCTTTGTGCGCCCGATCGGCTTTCCAACCTCTCTGAGATCAGCCAGGTGCAGGTCGATGAGGTGCGCGAAAGTCGTCTTGTTGGCGATGTGCGTCTTTTTCGGCGCCGCGCCTTTGTCGATGGCGCTCTCCTGAGCCGTGGCCCATCGCCTCGCGTCATCGCGAAATTTGAACGTCTCGCTTATATACCGACCCTTCCGACGGATTATGGCTCGCCAGGATCCCGAGGGCAGATTCACAAAGGTGGCCATTTTCGTGTACGCCAAGTGAACAGTGAGGCGTCGTATCGTAGAGAAAAACTGCGTAGGCTAGCGTATCCCTGGCGGTTTTCAGAACGATCTAACTTGTTGAATATGCGATAAAAATTATGCAATTTCAAGCACATAGATTTTCTATTGCGCCCATGATGGACTGGACGGATCGGCACTGCCGGTCGCTGCATCGGGTCCTGTCGAGCCGGGCTCTGCTCTATACCGAGATGGTGACCAGCGGGGCCGTCGTGCACGGCGATCGCGAGAAGCTGCTGGGCTATGATCCCGAGCAGCATCCGGTGGCGGTGCAGCTGGGTGGGTCGGATCCCGCCGAGCTGGCGCAGGCGGCGCGGATCGCCGAGGACTACGGCTATGACGAGGTCAATCTTAACGTCGGCTGCCCGTCCGACCGCGTGCAGAGCGGCCGGTTCGGGGCGTGCCTGATGCGCGAGCCTGACCTCGTGGCCGAGTGCATGGCCGCCATCAAGGACGCGGTGAAGGTTCCGGCGACGGTCAAGTGCCGGATCGGCGTCGACGACCAGGACCCGGAAGAGGCGCTGTTCACCCTGGTTGATCGCAGCGCGACGGTGGGGATCGAGAGCTTTATCGTCCACGCCCGCAAGGCCTGGCTGAAGGGTCTGTCGCCTAAGGAGAACAGGGACATCCCGCCGCTGGACTACGACCTGGTCTATCGGCTCAAGCGCGAGCGTCCGAACCTGACCATCGCCATCAATGGCGGCGTGCCCACCCTCGACGCGGCGCTGGAGCATCTGGCCAACGGCGTCGACGGGGTGATGCTGGGCCGCGCGGCCTATCACGAGGCCGGCCTGCTGGGCGAGGTCGACCGGCGGGTGTTCGGCATGGATGTCGCCGATGTCGACAGTTTCGAAGCGGTCGAACGCTACAAGCCGTATCTTGCGCGTGAGCTGGCGGCCGGAACACATCTGGCGGCGATGAGCCGGCACATGCTGGGCCTGTTCCACGGCCTGCCGGGCGCGCGGGCGTGGCGGCGCATCCTGACGGTCGAGGGCGTCAAGGCTGGCGCGGGTCTGGATGTGGTGGATAGGGCGCTGGACGCCGTGCGCGCGGCCTTGGCGGCGCGCGAGGAGCGGGCGGAACTCCCCGCCTAGCTACGGGTGCAGGATCAGCGAGGTCGGCGTCGCTTCGAAGCGCGACAGCCGGCCCAGATAGCTCATGCCCAGCAGCGAGTTCTCAAGGCCCTTCTCGATGACAAGGGCGTCGACGTCGCGGACCTTGGCGCCGGCGATGGCGACCGTGGCCAGCTTGACCGAGGCGGCGCGGGTGCGGCCGTCGGCGGTGATGACGTTGTAGTCGTAGTTCAGCTTGCTGGTGTCGATGCCCAGACGCTGGGCGTCGGCCATGCTGAGCGAGACGGCGGTGGCGCCGGTGTCGACCAGGAAACGAACGGCCTTGCCGTCGACATTGCCTTGAGCCCAGAAGTGGCCGTCGCGGTCCTTGGTCAGTTGGGCCGCTCCGCCTTCGGCGCCGCCGAGCGTGGCCGCCGCGGCCGAGGGCGCGCGCAGCTCCGGATGGCGCAGATCGTCGAGGGAGACGACGGCCTTGGCCGCGCCCACCGCTGACAGGGCCCCCACGAGTGCGATCGCCGCGAACCTCAACATAAAGACACCCTGCCGTATCGGCTTTGAGACCGCTTCTGCGGCCGATGCCTAATCATTAGCGGGCAGGCGTTTTCAAGGCGTGAATCGGCAAAGCGATTTTCGCGCCATGGTTACTAATAAGGTAACAAGTATATTCCTTTGCTGAGCATTGTTCATATTACATCGATTTAATATTCTTCATTACGTCTGTGTAATGCTTTTCATGTCCTGGAATTAACTTCGGAAAGCTTTCGCTCGGCGTTATCTCTGTAGGCCACAGAACAAATGGCAATAGAGGGATTATCGCCATGAAAGCCGTCCTTATCGCGCTCGTCGCCGCGGGCTCCATCGCGGGCGTTGCTCACGCCGGCGCCACCGACAAGCAGTTCGTCGAAGCCTCGCGCTGCAGCGCTCTGGCCGCCTCGGAAAACCTGGGCAAGCTGGACACCTCGGCCGTCGACGCTTTCCTGCGTACGGAGTCGGCCGACCGCAAGGCTTCGGTCCGCATCGACGCCGTCACCAAGATGAACAACACCCGCAAGAAGGCCGACTCGGCCGACGGCAACGCCAAGCTGAAGCTGATCGCCGAACGTGATCAGGTCTGCGCGCCGTTCCTCGGCGCCACCCAGGCTTCGCGCTGAGGTCTGCTGCTAGGAGCGGGCCGCGGTCGCCGCCATCAGGGCGATCATTGGATCCGGACGATCGGGGAGGGCGGCCATGATGGCCGCCCTTTCCTCGTCTGAGAGCCGCGCCCAGCCGGCGATTTCCGGCAGGGTCCGGCGGCATCCTAGGCAATAGCCGCTGGTCCCGTCGACCGCGCAGACCTTGACGCAGGGCGTGACGATCGGGCGGGGCGGCCGGGCTGGCGTACCTATCGGGGCGTCGGTGCTCATTCTTTTCAGCATCTCCGCTCTGGCGGCGGCGCGCAAGCGTGCCCCTCGGGGGTTGCTTTGGCCGTGGACGGGTTTAAGTCCGCGACCATGACCGCTTCTCCCTTCGCCGACATCCGCCAGCTCGCCGTCTCGCCGCCCGCGCCGGGCCCGTCTCCGACGCTGGAGCAGGGCGGGCGCCTGGCCGAGATCTCCGGCTGGCTGACCGCCTGGAGTGGCAAGAGCCCGCCGGCCGTCAATCGCCCGGTCGTGGCGCTCTATGCCGGCGCGCGCCAGGGTGTCGGAGCGCGCGGCTACGCCCGCGACCGCCTGGAGGCCATCGCCTCGGGCGGGGCCACCGTCTCGCGCCTGGCGGGCGTGCAGGGCGCGGGCCTGGAAGCCTTCGATCTGGCCATCGACCGCCCGTCGCCGGATTTCATCGGCCAGGCCTCGATGAGCGAGAAGGAGGCCGCCGCCACCATGGCCTTCGGCATGGAGGCCCTGGCCAAGCAGCCCGACCTGTTGATCCCCGGCGTCATCGTCGCCGGGGCCGCCCGCACGGCCGCCGCCGTCTGTCTGGCGCTGTTCGGCGGCGAGGCCTCGGACTGGTCCGACGATCCGGAACCGGTCGCCGCCGCCGTCTCGCGCGCCAAGGACGAGGGCATGGGCGAGGATCCGCTGGAGATCCTGCGACAGTTGGGCGGCCGCGAGACCGCCGCCGTGGTCGGCGCGATCCTGGCCGCCCGCGTGCAGAAGGTGCCAGTGCTGCTGGATGGCTATGCCGCCTGCGCCGCCGCCGCCATTGTCCGCGCGGTAGAGCCTGGCGCGATCGATCACTGTCTGGCCGCCCATGTCAGCCCGGCCAAGGGCCACGCCCGGCTGCTCGAAGTCCTCGACAAGCGTCCGCTTCTGGCGCTCGATACGCTGGACGAGGAAGGGGTCGGCGGTGCCTCGGCCCTGGCCCTCGTCAAGCTGGCCTGCGAGGTCCGCTAGCCGCAATTCCGGCGACTTAGGTGAACGAGGATAACATTCGCTTCCGTTGACGCTAACGTCATCTTTCCAAACGTTCGTTCGACATCTATCGTGGCGCCTGAAACGCAATAACGGCCTCCCGCAGAGGGGCCGATTGAACGGGAGCCCGCCATGAATCTGGACTTCTCGCCCGAGGACCTCGCCTTCCGCGACGAGGTGCGCGCCTTTATCGCCGAGAACTACCCGGCGGGCCTGCGCGACAAGCAGGAAGAAGGCGAGGAGATGGCCAAGGAGGACTTCCTCTCCTGGCATCGCACCCTCGCCAAGAAGGGCTGGGTCGCCCCGGCCTGGCCGGAGAAGTACGGCGGTCCGGGCTGGACCTCGGTGCAGCGCTACATCTGGTCGGAAGAGACCGCCCGCGCCGACTGCGTGCCGATCCTGCCGTTCGGCATCAACATGGTCGGCCCGGTGATCTACACGTTCGGCACGCCCGAACAGAAGGAACGCTTCCTGCCGCCGACCCTGTCGGGCGACATCTGGTGGTCGCAGGGCTACAGCGAGCCGGGCGCCGGGTCCGACCTGGCTAGCCTGAAGACCAAGGCCGAGCGCTTCACCGGCGACGACGGCAAGGAATACTACCTGGTCAACGGCCAGAAGACCTGGACCACCCTGGCCCAGCACGGCGACTGGATCTTCTGCCTGGTCCGCACCGACCCGACCGCCAAGATCCAGGAAGGCATCTCGTTCCTGCTGATCGACATGAAGTCGCCGGGCGTCACGGTCCGTCCGATCATCACCCTGGGCGGTGAGCACGAGGTCAACGAAGTCTGGCTCGAGAACGTCAAGGTGCCGGTCGAGAACCGCATCTTCGACGAGAACAAGGGCTGGACCTGCGCCAAGTTCCTGCTGGCCCACGAGCGTAGCGGCATCGCCGGCGTCGCCCGTTCCAAGCGCGGCATCGAGCGCATCCGCCAGATCGCCGCGGTCGAGCTGTCGGACGACGGCGACGCGCTGATCAAGGATCCGATGTTCAAGCGCAAGGTCGCCGAGCTGGAGATCGACCTGACGGCCCTGGAATATACCGAGCTGCGCACCCTGGCGGGTGAGGCGGCCGGCAAGGGCCCGGGGCCGGAGTCGAGCGTCCTGAAGATCAAGGGCACCGAGATCCAGCAACGGATCACCGAGCTGGTGCTGGAAGCGGCCGGCCACTACGGCGCGCCTTACTTCCGCGGCTTCCCGAAGGACGGCGACAACGCCCATCCGATCGGCCCCGACTTCGCCCACCGCGCCGCGCCGACCTATTTCAACGTCCGCAAGACGTCGATCTACGGCGGCTCCAACGAGATCCAGCGCAACATCATCGCCAAGATGGTGCTGGGGCTCTAGCGCAAGGCTGTCATCCCGGAGGGCCGCGGCGCGGCTCATCCGGGACCACCCAATTCAGTGACTTTGACGGTCCCGGCTCTCCGATAAGCTGCGGCCGGGATGACAATCAAAAAGAACGGAAACCCAGGGATGGATTTCAACTTCACCGAAGAGCAGTCGATGGTCCGCGACACGGTCGCGAGCTTCCTGCAGGACAAGTACGACTTCGAGACCCGCCGCAAGATCGTCGCCTCCGAGAGCGGCTGGCGCGCCGACTACTGGAAGGCCTTCGCCGAGGAGCTGGGCATCCTGGGGGCCTCGTTCAGCGAAGAGCTGGGCGGCCTGGGCGGCGGCGCGATCGACAACATGATCATCATGGAAGAGTTCGGTAAGGCGCTGGTCATCGAGCCCTATCTCGGCTCGGTGGTGATCGGCGGCGGCTTCATGAAGCACTCGGGCTACGCGGGCGCCGCCTCGGTGATCGAGGGCATCGTCGGCGGGACCACCACCATCGCCTTCGCCTATGCCGAGCCGCAGGGCCGCTACACCTGGCAGGACCTGAAGACGACGGCCAAGAAGGACGGCTCAGGCTGGGTCCTGAACGGTCACAAGGCCGTGGTGGTCGGCGCGCCGTTCGCCTCGCACCTGATCGTCACGGCTCGCACCGGCGGCGCCCAGCGCGACGCCGGCGGCGTCGGGGTGTTCCTGATCGACAAGAGCCTGCCGGGGGTCGTGACGCGCGACTATCCGACGGTCGACGGCAACCGCGCCTCGGAAGTCTATTTCGAGAACGTCTCGGTCCCGGCCGACGCCCTGATCTCCGAGGACGGCCTGGGTCTGGTCAACCAGGTGATCGACGAGGCCACCGCCGCCGTCGGCGCCGAGGCCGTGGGCGTGCTGCGCAAGCTGCACGAGGGCACGCTGGACTACGCCAAGCAACGCAAGCAGTTCGGCACGTCGATCGCCAACTTCCAGGTGCTGCAGCACCGGATGGTCGACATGTTCATCGAGGTCGAGCAATCGGTGTCGATGATCTACATGGCCACCATCAAGGTCGACGAGAGCGCCGAGGAGCGAGCCAAGGCCGTGTCGGCCATGAAGGTCCGCATCGGCCGCGCCTGCAAGTTCGTGGGCCAGAACGCTATCCAGATCCACGGCGGCATGGGCATGACCGACGAACTGGCCATCGGCCACTATTTCAAGCGCGCCAGCCTGATCGAGGGCCTGTTCGGCTCGGTCGATCACCACTTGAAGCGCTACGAATTCCTGTCGTTCGACGCCGCAGCGTAAGCCCCGGGCGGCGACGCCCACGGACGATCGACTAAACTCACGAAAATCGCCTGCGTCACGCCGACGCGGGCGATTTTTTTATGCGCCGATCTGTTCCCCGCGTCGCATTCCGGAGAATCGACCAGCAGCGCTAACCCTTGTCCGCAAAGGCTTTGTGCGCAAGGAAATGGTCAATAACCATCTGTATCGGGATTAAATTTGGGATATCAAAAAATGCTTTGTCCGCACGCTGATATGATCCTTATACGGATAAAAATCGCTTGCGAACGCTGCTGTAGGGGCCATCTTTGTCGTCGACGCGCTGACGACTAGGAGGGTGAGAGCCCCTGTAAGCCGCGCGCGTCTCCTGGTCCTAACGGCTAATGTCTGGGAGACGCCGCCATGAATGTATCGAAGATGAACCACGCCATGTTTTCGTTCGCCCTGATGGGCGGCATGCTGGTGGGAGGTCGGCCAAGTTCGAAGCCGCCAAAGTCGCCGTCCACGAAGTCCGGACGGAAGTAAGCGCGTAAAGGGTCCCACACCCCCAAGAAAAAAGGCCTCCGCCAATCGCTGGCGGAGGCCTTTTGCATTGTAGCTTTTTGAGAGCCTTAGCTCTTCTTGGCGGCCGTGTTGCAGTCGGCCAGCCCAGCTTCGTCCAGCGACTTGCCGCGATAGCTGAAAGCGGTCAGCTCGCCCACTTGGCCGGCCAGGCGGCGGCAGGCGCGAGCGATCGGCAGCGACGGTACGGTAAGCGAGGAGCAGGCGTCTTCCTTGCAACGCCAGACCGAACCTTCGTGGATGAACTGTTCGGTGGTGGCGGCGGTCTTCAGCTTCAGCGAGGCGCTCTGGGTGTCGGCGGCGTTGGCCGAACCCGCGAACATCAGGGCGCAGGCCGTCAGGCCCGCGAAAATAGCGGTACGCATATCCTTGGTCTCCTATCCCCGCGCCGGATGGGAGTTCCGACGCACGAACGCGCCGTTCGGCGAACGGTGGCTCAATCGTATAGTGCGTTTCTTTTGAAAACTAAGTCAATGGGCGAAGCGTCGCTGGAGCGCCGGTCTGGTAGGTTTCTTCGCCCCAGGCCAGCAAGGCCGGCGTGACGTGCTCGGCCTTCTCGACCGAACGCCAGGCGTCGACCAGTGAGGGCGGGGTCAGACGCGCTTCGATCGTGTGTTGGATCAGCGCGAAGAACGGATCCCAGAAACCGCCGGGGTTATGGAACACAATCGGCTTCTGGTGAAGATCTAAACGGCGCCAAGATAGCAATTCGACGATTTCTTCCAGCGTGCCGATGCCGCCGGGCAGCACGACGAACGAATCCGCCTGCTCGTACATCATCATTTTGCGCTCGTGCATGTTGTCGACGATCACGGTCTCGACGTCGTCGAACGGCTGCTCGCGACCGCGCAGGAAGGTCGGGATGACGCCCAGCACCGCCCCGCCGGCGGAGTGCGCCCCCCGGGCGGTAGCGCCCATCAGGCCCACGCCGCCGCCGCCATAGACCAGCTTCAGCCCCGCGCGGGCGAAGCTCTCGCCGATCGTGAAGGCGTCGGTGATGTAGCGCGGATCGGCGTCGTTGGAGGATCCGCAGTAGACGCAGACGGACCCCAGGCGGCTAGACTCGTTGGGCATCGTCGTCCACTCCACAAAAAAGGCGCGCGGTTTCGCGCGCCCGTTCCTATTTAAGGCCGCATGATCAGGATTCGTCTCCAGGCTTTCAAGTCGCCGGTCCTCAGCGTGAGCCTGGCTGCTCTGCTGCTGGCGGCCTGCGAGCCCGGCGCGCCGGTGGCGTCGAAGGCGACGGCCGACAAGCCTGACAGCGCCGAAGCGGGCTATCTGGCCCCGCCGACCATCGAGGCGGTGCGGCGCGGCCCCAACGGCGTCGTCATCTCGGGCCACGGCGCGCCGGACGCCGATCTGCGCCTCGGCTCGCCGACGGGCGAGGTGATGATGGGCAAGGTCGACGCCCTGGGCCAGTGGAGCGTCACGGTGCCCAACGAAGCGGGCGTGCGCCTGTTCGGCCTGTCGTCCGTCCAGGACGGCCGCACCGTCCAGGCGGAGGGCTATGTGATGGTCGCCGACGGCGGCGAGGTCGCGCTGCTCAGAGCCGGGGCCGGCGCGCGTCGCCTGGCCGCCGAATCCAGTTCGCCGCGCATCCTGACCGTCGATGTCGACCGCGAGGGCGGCGCCATGGTGTCGGGCGTCGCCGCCCCGGGCGCGGGGCTGAACGTCCGCGTCGACCGTGTCACCCGCGGCGGCGCTCGCACCGACGATGAGGGCCGTTTCGACATTTCGCTGACCGACGCGCTGACGCCGGGCGTTCACGATATCCAGGTGGCCGGGGAGGGCGGGGAGACCGCCATCGCCGTGGCCATCGCGCCAGCCGCGCCTCTGGTCTACGGCCCTGTGCGGGCTGACCGTACCGCGGGGGGCTGGCGAGTCGACTGGCTGACGCCGGGCGGCGGCATCCAGACAACCTACCTGATCGGTGGTGCTCGATGAGGGGTCTGGGCGGGCCGCCCTCCGCAGGCCGTACAGCCGTCCCTGGCGCGGTCGCCAAGGCCGACCAGCCGGTGCGCTTCTGGCGCGCCATGGGCGATCTCGTGCAGTTGGTGCTGCGTTCGGAGGCTCCGGGTCTGCGCTGGCGCGTGACCGTCGCCCTGCTGCTGACCCTGACCGGCAAGGCGCTGGGCGTGCTGGCCCCGCTGATGCTGGGCAAGGCGGTCAATCAGCTGTCCGCGGGGCAGAGCGCTGTCGTGTCCGTCACCTGGGCCTTCGCGGGCTTGGCGTGCGGCTGGGCCCTGGTGCGCTTCATCTCCGCTGCCGCGCCCCAGGCGCGCGACGCGGTCTTCACGCCGGTGGCCCAGGCCGCCCAGAACCGCGCGGCGGTCGAGACCTTCGCCCACGCCCTGTCGCTGTCGATCGACTTCCACCAGT
Source organism: Caulobacter sp. FWC2 (assembly GCF_002742625.1). Lineage (NCBI taxonomy): Bacteria > Pseudomonadati > Pseudomonadota > Alphaproteobacteria > Caulobacterales > Caulobacteraceae > Caulobacter > Caulobacter sp. FWC2. The sequence continues at coordinate 3,062,794 of NZ_PEBF01000001.1, read as the reverse complement.
CCAAGCGGACCGGCGCCCTGTCGCGAACGATCGATCGCGGCGCGCGGTCGATGGATTTTCTTCTGCGCGGCTTGGTGTTCAACGTCGCCCCGACCGGGGTGGAGCTGGTCATGGCCGCCATCGTTCTGGCCAAGGCCTACGACTGGCGGTTCGCGGCCGTGGCCCTGCTGACCGTGGCGATCTACGGCTATGCGACCTTCGCCATCTCCGACTGGCGGATCGGCCATCGCCGCATGCTGAACGAGGCCGACGCCGAAGCCGCCGGCCGGGCGGTCGACGCCCTGATCAACTATGAGACCGTCAAGTCGTTCGGCGGCGAGACGCGGGCCGTGGCGGGCTATGGCAAGGCGCTGGACGTCTATGGCGACGCCCAGATCAAGTCGACCAATTCGCTGAACCTGCTGAACGTCGTGCAGTCGGCGGTGATGAGCCTGGGTCTGGGCGGCATGGCCGTGCTGGCCGGGGCCCAGGCCGCCGCCGGGAAGATCGGGCCAGGCGACGTGACCGCCGCGGTGCTGATCCTGATCAACCTCTACGCGCCGCTGAATATCCTGGGTTTCGCCTATCGCGAGATCCGCCAGTCGTTGATCGACATGGAGGCGATGCTGGAGTTGCGCCGCCAGACCGCCGACGTCGCCGACTCGCCCGACGCTCAGGACCTGCCGCCCTGCGCCGATCAGCGCGGCGGGGCGGTGGCCTTCGAGAACGTCTCGTTCCGCCACGGCGCGCGGTCCGAGGGCTTGTCCGGCGTGTCGCTGACTGTCGCCCCGGGGACCACCGTGGCTATTGTCGGCCCCTCGGGCGCGGGCAAGACCACCCTGGTGCGGCTGGCGCTGCGGATGATCGATCCGCAGGAAGGCCGCGTCACCCTGGACGGCCACGACCTGCGCGACCTCAAGCAGGCCTCGCTGCGCCGCGCGGTGGCCCTGGTCCCGCAGGACGTGGCCCTGTTCAACGATACGCTGGCCGCCAACATCGCCTTCGCGCGGCCGGGCGCCGGCAAGGCCGAGGTCTGGGCGGCGGCCGAGGCGGCGGAGCTGGGCGAGTTCATCCGTGGCTTGCCCGAGGGCATGGACACCAAGGTCGGCGAGCGCGGCCTGAAGCTCTCTGGCGGCGAGCGCCAGCGGGTCGGCATCGCCCGGGCCCTGCTGGCCGAGCCGCGCGTGCTGATCCTGGACGAGGCCACCAGCGCCCTGGACGGTCGCACCGAGGCGGCGATCCAGGCGACCCTGCGCAAGGCCAGGGCAGGGCGCACCACCCTGGTCGTGGCCCACCGCCTGTCGACCATCGCCGACGCCGACGAGATCGTGGTGCTGCGCCGGGGCAAGATCGTCGAGCGCGGCCGCCACGAGGGGCTGCTGGAGGCCGGGGGCGAGTATGCGGCCCTGTGGCGTCGCCAAACCCGCGAGCGCGAACCCGTTTAGTGGATTTCACCGGCGCGGACCGAGGTCTATATCGACAGCGGTTTCTCTGAAGGAGCTTTGCCTTGCGCTATCTGCACACCATGGTCCGCGTCCGCGATCTGGACGCCTCGCTGCGGTTCTATTGCGACGGCCTGGGCCTCCAGGAAGCCTACCGGATGGAGAACGAGAAGGGCCGCTTCACGCTGGTGTTCCTGGCCGCGCCCGAGGACGTCGAGCTGGCCAAGGAGCGCAAGGCTCCGTTCGTCGAGCTGACCTACAACTGGGACGACGAGGCGTATGAGGGCGGCCGCAACTTTGGCCACCTGGCCTATCGCGTCGACGACATCTACGAGACCTGCCAGCGCCTGATGGACATGGGCGTGACGATCAACCGCCCGCCGCGCGACGGTCACATGGCCTTCGTCCGCTCGCCGGACGGTATCTCGATCGAGTTGCTGCAGGACGGCAACCTGCCCGCCGCCGAGCCGTGGGCCTCGATGCCCAATACCGGCGCCTGGTAGGCTCTAGGACGCTCGGGGCCGGGCCATCTCTTCCAGTCGCCGGCGCGGGGCGTCGGCGACGCCCGCCCACAGGATGCGGGCCAACTCCAGGCGATAGGCGGTGGCGTAGCCGGTGACGAACATCGAGGCGACGCCGTCGGTCAGGGCGCGGCTGAGGTCCTTGCGGGCGAGGATGGCCTTGCGGTCGACTGGGGCGTTGGTGTCGGAGGCCGCAACCCGCTTGTCGAGTTCGATGGCCGCGTGAACGGCCAGGTTCACCAGGGCCGGCAGCTGGCTGATGTCGCCGCGCGGCTTGGCGCGGACGCCGCCGCCGGGCGCGAGGTCGAAGTCCAGCGCGCCCGCCACGCGCTCCAAGGTGGTCGGCCAGTGATCATCGGCAGTCGTCATGGTGAAGTCTTCGCCCCCCCGAGCGTTCCTTGTTCCCGGATAGCGATGTTCGCGGTTGGATCAAATGGTCCGAATCGCCGGTTCCTCGTTTTGGGTTTGCTCTGGAAAACCGGGACGACAGCGCCCAAATGCAACCGGCGCCGTTACGAGCGCTGTGAACGAGGTTTCCGATGTCGGATCTGTCCGCCTTCAAGATCACCCAGCGCTGGCCCGCCCAGCATCCCGACCGGATCCAGCTCTATTCGCTGCCGACGCCCAACGGGGTGAAGGTCTCGATCATGCTGGAGGAGACCGGCCTGGCCTATGAGCCGCATCTGATCGACATCGGCGCCAACGAGACCTGGGGGCCGGAATATCTGTCGCTGAACCCGAACGGCAAGATCCCGGCGATCATCGATCCGGATGGCCCGGGTGGTAAGCCGCTGGGCCTGTTCGAAAGCGGCGCGATCCTGGTCTATCTCGCCGAGAAGACCGGCAAGTTCCTGCCAGCCGATCCGGCGGCGCGCTACGAGACCCTGCAGTGGGTGATGTTCCAGATGGCGGCGATTGGCCCGATGTTCGGCCAACTGGGGTTCTTCCACCGCTTCGCGGGCAAGGACTACGAGGACAAGCGGCCGCGCGATCGCTACGTCGCGGAGAGCAAGCGCCTGCTGGGCGTGCTGGAAGATCGCTTGGCGACCCGCGCCTGGATCATGGGCGACGACTACACCATCGCCGACATCGCCACCCTGGGCTGGGTGCGCAACCTAGTGGGCTTTTACGGAGCGGGCGAACTGGTCGACTGGGCGTCGCTGAAGCATGTGCCGCGCTGGCTGGAGGCGGGCCTGGCCCGTCCGGCCGTGCAGCGCGGTCTGGAGATTCCCAAGCGCCCCGCATGATCGGCGCGCGACGCCTGCGACCAAATGGCTGGCGCGCCGGAAATTAAGGTCTGATTAACCATAAAGTCCGAGTTTCAGGGTGTCTTCTTAGGAAGGCGCATCACCATCACTGACTTTCAACAGCCCGGCCGCAAGCCGGGCTGCTTTTTTGAAATTCGGTGCTTGCATCGATGCGGGGAGGCGGCTATCACGCGGCCTCTTCTTGAGAGCGACCTGTTCCGCGGTAGCTCAGTGGTAGAGCAGCCGGCTGTTAACCGGCTGGTCGTAGGTTCGAGTCCTACCCGCGGAGCCACTCTTCTTCCTCGCTCGGTCGAAGATCTTCCCAATCTGAATAGCGTTCTGTCGGTGGCTTTTCGCCGCGCGCTTCATGATCGAAGCGTCAGTGATTTCGCCGCTTGCGCCGACTCGACGAGGCGGCTATCAACCGGCCTCTTCTTGAGAGCGACCTGTTCCGCGGTAGCTCAGTGGTAGAGCAGCCGGCTGTTAACCGGCTGGTCGTAGGTTCGAGTCCTACCCGCGGAGCCACTCTCTCAGACTTGCGAACGGCGAACTTCCGCCGTCGCAAGTCGAGAGCAGCCTCGAAGACTTTCCAAAGCTTGAGCTTTAGCCCTTGGGTTTAGTCCCAAGACGGCTTGGATCGAATGATCAACGGCACGTCACCTTCCGTGCGCACGGCGACGCGTTCGCCCTGGCGCTCGAAGATCAGGTCGACGGTCAGGGCGCCCACGCGCAGGCGCTCGACGGCCAGGCGGTCGATGCCGATCGGCAGGCGCGGGTCCACCAGGACGATCTCGCCGCGATTGGCGTCGATGGTGATCCCGAGGCACGCCTGCAGCATCATGAACACCGACCCCGCCGCCCAGGCCTGGGGCAGGCAGGCGACCGGATAGGCCACCGGCGGCTCCCCGGGCGAGCGCGGGAAGCCGCAGAAGAGTTCAGGCAGGCGCATGCCCATGCGGCTGGCGGTCTCGAAGAGGTCCGCCGTCAGGTTCACCACGCCGTCGCGTTCGCCGTAGCGGGACAGGCCCATGACGCACAGGGCCGTGTCGTGCGGCCAGACCGAGCCGTTATGGTAGCTGATCGGATTGAACCGGGCCTCGCCGGTGGCCAGGGTCCGCACGCCCCAACCGGAGTTGAAGCTGGACGACAGCAGTTGATCGGTGACCTTGCGGGCCCGCTCGGGCGAAGGCAGGCCGCAGAACAGCAGATGGCCCGGATTGGACGACAGCGTCCGGCACAGCTGGCCCTGGCCGTCGACGGCGATGCCGTAGAAGCCGCGCTCGTCCATCCAGAAGAGCTTTTCGACTTTCTCGCGGAGAGAGTCGGCCTTCTGGTTCCAGATCGCGGCCTGGCCGATTTCATTGCGGCGTTCGGCCAGGCGGGCCATGCCGCGATAGGCGGCGAAGGCGTAGCCCTGAACCTCGACCAGAGCGATCGGGCCGGTGGGGTAGCGACCGTCGGTGTGGAAGACGGAATCCTCGCTGTCCTTCCAGCCCTGGTTGGAGAGGCCGCTGTCCTGGCCGCGGGCGTAGTCGATCAGGCCGTCTCCGTCGCTGTCGCCGTCGTTCTCGATCCAGTGCATGGCCTTTTCGAGCGCGGGCCACAATTCGTCGATCAGGGCGTCGTCGCCGGTCCGCTCCTGGTAGGCGCCGGCAAGGGCCACGAACAGCGGGGTGGTGTCGACCCCGCCGTAGTATCGGCCGAACGGCACCTCGCCCAACGCAGGCATCTCGCCCTTGCGGGTCTCGTGCATGATCTTGCCGGGGGCGCTGTCACGGAAGGTCGAGCGCTCCTGCGCCTGGTGGGCGGCCAGATAGCGCAGCACGCCCTTGGCCAGGGACGGCTCGAACCACAGGATCTGCCAGGCGGTGATGATCGCGTCGCGCCCGAAGGCGGTCGAGAACCACGGGATGCCGGCATAGGGGTAGGGGCCGGTCTCCATCCGGGTGGTCAGCAGGGCCAGATCCGCTCGCGACTTCCCCAGCCACTCGTTGAACAGGCGACCGGAGCTGTTCAGCCGCGCGCCATGGCGGCGACGGGCGCGCATGTCCCAGCGGGCGTGGGCGGCGGCGTCGCGGAATCGCTCGCGGCTGGGAATATGGCCGTCGACCACGCCGATCTCGATATAGAGCTCGGTCTGGCCCTCGGCGTGCAGCGAGAACATGAACTCGGCCTTGCGGGCCGAGAGGCGGAACGGCGCGTCCGAGAACGCGATGAACGAAGTTCGTTCGACATCGTCGAGGCCGAGATAGCTGAAGGCGACCCTGCGTCCGTCGACAAGCGGCGGTCGCTTGGTCCCCCGCTTGGCGCGATGGCTGCCGCGCACCTCGAACATGTCGCGGAAGTCGGCGTCGAACTCGATGGTCATCGGCAGCAGCACGGTGTCGCGGCTGTAGTTGACGCAGCGAATGCGCTCGAACAGGCGCTCGCCCCACAGGAAGCGCTTGCGCTCGATGTGCAGCACGCCCGGCGGCCCCATCCGTTCGCCGGGATAGGGCAGGGCCTGGTTGGTGCTGTTGCAGGTGAAGAAGACGTTGTCGTGCGCGACCGCGGCCGACAGCAGCGACGGCATGCGGCCGCCCAGGGTCAGCCGGTAGAGCGACAGGATACGGGTGTCGTTGTGGAACAGCCCATCGCCCTGGCCGGCGATGTCGCCGAACTCGTCGGCGACGATGAAGGTGTCCTTGTCCTTGAGCGCATAGAGATTCTGCGGCGCGCGGACCTCCGCCGTCACGCCGTAGTCGACCGGCGCCTCCATGGCCGGTGCAAGACTCTCCATGGCCCCTCCTTCAATTCATGCGCTAGCCGCCATATCGACCAAGGACGGATAGACAGCCGCGCCGCCGCACAGCCGCTCGTAGAGGGCGACGTAACGGCGGGCCATCGCCTCGGACGAAAACCGTTCTTCGAAACGCGCACGGACACGCTTTCGATCCAGCTTTTCGGCGCGAAGAATGGCGTCGGCGGCCTCGTCGTCATTGTTGACCATGAAGCCGGTCAGGCCGTCTTCGATGACCTCGGGCACCGAGCCGCAGGCATAGGCCACCACGGGCGTACCGCAGGCCATGGCCTCGATCATCACCAGACCAAAGGGCTCGGGCCAGTCGATCGGGAAGAGCAGAGCGTCCGCACCGCCCAGGAAGGCCGACTTGTCGCCGTCGCCAATCTCCCCGACGAACTCGATCAGCGGCTCGTCCTTGATCATCGGCGCGATGACCTCGTCGTAGTAGGCGCGGTCGGCGGGATCGACCTTGGCGGCGATCTTCAGGCGCTTGCCCAAGCGCTTGGCCAGGTTGATGGCGCGGTCGGGACGCTTTTCCGGGGAGATACGACCCAGGAAGGCCAGGTAACCCTCGCTCTTGGCCGAGAAGGCGTAGATGTCGGCGTTCATGCCGTGGTGGACGGTGCCGGCCCAGTTCGCGAAGGGCAGGGGGCGGCGTTGGTCGTCGCTGATGGAGACCAGCGGGAACTGCGGCCAGCGCTTGTAGACGGCGGGCAGGTCCTTGAGGTCCAGCCGGCCGTGCAGGGTGGTGAGGGTGTTCTTGGCGCGGTCGGCAAAGAACGGGAACTGCACCATGTCGGTGTGGAAGTGGATGATGTCGAACTGATCGGCCAGGGCCCGCACCTCGGCCAGCTGGGTCAGGTGGGAGGCGAGATCGGACTTGAGGGGCGCGGGGTCGAGCCGAATGGCCTGATCGCGGACGGCGATCAGGCGCGCCTTGGTCTGGGCCTCGGCGCTGGCGAACAGCGTGACCTCGTGGCCGAGATCGACCAGGGCGTCGGTCAGGTGGGCGACGACCCTCTCGGTGCCGCCGTAAAGGCGCGGCGGAACAGCCTCGTACAGGGGGGTGACTTGGGCGATCTTCATGGCGCGAACCTTGACGGGGGGAACTGGAACGCGGCGCGGGTCCGCCCCAGATCAGTTCCGATCGCCGCTATTGGTTCCGCAACGCGCCCTTTTCCGGCCTCAATGCGGTTGGGCGCGTTTTTGCAATTGCGCCTGGCGTTCGCGTTCCAGCCGCTGGTTGCGCTGACGGCGGCGATAGCGGCCATAGAGCTTGCGGCCGACCGAGGCTAGGCGGGGCAGGAAATAGATCACGATCAGAGCGCAGATCGTCGCCACGATCACAACGGGCGCACTCAGCATGGCGGTTTCCTATGAAGCCTACTGTTCTGGCTTCCTCCCCAATCGACGGCAGCGCCTTCGATGGCCGCATATTTACCATACGGCGAGACGGATCAATCGAGGTTACGTGACAGTCGCCGTCATTCGCTCTGATGACCGTCTTTTGAACTTTCGGGCCATGTCTCCTGAGCGTGATGTCGCTTTTAAGGCGCTCACAGGAGGATAGCTGTGAGGACGCGGCCTCCGATCGCATTGCGTTTCGGCCGGGCGCGGACCTATAAGCCTGCTCGAAAGTCCAGTCCTTCGAGGGATTCCATGAGCACCGACTTCGCCGCCGCGCGGCTGAACATGGTCGAGAGCCAAATTCGCACCGCCGACGTCACCGACCTGCCGCTGCAGGACGCCCTGCGGGTGGTGGCGCGCGAAAGCTTCGTGCCGGCTTCGAAGGGCTATCTGGCCTATGCCGACGCCGACATCGAGTACGCGCCCGGCCGGTGGCTGCTGCGCCCGCGTGAAGTGGGCAAGCTGCTGCAGACGCTCAAGCCCCGCGGAGGCGAAAAGGCCCTGGCCATCGCCGCGCCCTATGCCGCGACCGTGCTCGAGACCATGGGCCTGGCCGTCACCCGCCTTGAAGGCGACGACCTGACGGCGGTGCCGGCCGATTCCTACGACGTGATCATCTGCGAAGGCGCGGTCGCTGCGGCCCCCAAGGCCTGGCGGGACGCCCTGGCCATCGGCGGCCGTCTGGGCGTCGTCGAGCGCACCGGCCCGGTCGGCCGCGCGGCCATTTACCTGCGGGCCGAGGACGGCGTGGGCCGTCGCCAGGCCTTCGACGCCTCGCCGCCGATGCTGGCCGGTTTCGAGGTCGAGACCGGGTTCAGCTTCTAAACATCCTTGGGCGCTAGCCTGCCGCAACGTCTGCGTGAAAAAAGCTTAACTAGCGGCGTCTGGCGGCTGGACTTACACGCGGTCATATTGTGGCGAGCGCGCGCTTCGCGGGGATTGGGGAAAGAATTTGATGTCGAACCGTCGACGGGCCGGGCTCCTGGCCGCCGCTTGCTGCGCCAGCCTGCTGGCCGGCGCGTTTTCCGCCGCTCACGCTGATACTCTGGCCGACGCGATCGCCCTGGCCTATCAGACCAATCCCACGCTGCAGCAGCAGCGCGCCAGCGCCCGCATCACCGACGAGGGTGTCGTTCAGGCCAAGTCGGGCTTCCGCCCGACGGTCGGCGCCGCGCTGGACGTGACCGGGGCGAACGTCAACCCGGCCGGCTCGGGCTCCACGGTCAAGTCCTCCGGCAGCAGCGCCACGGTCTCGGTGACCCAGCCGCTCTACACCGGCGGCCGGGCCAGCGCGACGCTTAGCGCCGCCGAGGCCGACGTGCTGTCGGCCCGCGAAAGCCTGCGCTCGGTCGAGCAGAACGTGCTCGTCAACGTCGTTCAGGCCTATGTCGATGTCCGCCGCGACCAGGAACGCCTGCGCATCGCCAAGGAAAACGTCGCGGTCCTGCAGCGTCAGCTCGACGAATCCAACGCCCGCTTCGATGTGGGCGAGATCACCCGCACCGACGTCGCCCAGTCCCAGGCGCGCCTGGCTGCCGCCAAGGCCGGTCTCTCGGGCGCTCAGGCCCAGCTGGAAGTCAGCCGCGCCGGCTATGCCGCTGTCGTTGGCCAGACCGCCGGCGACCTGGCTCCGGAACCGACCCTGGCCGGCCTGCTGCCCGCCTCTGTCGACCAAGCCTTTGAAGCCGCCCAGACGACCAATCCGGGCGTGACCTCGGCCAAGTACAACGAAGAGTCCGCCGCCGCCCGCGTGGCCGTGGCCAAGGCCGGCTATCGTCCGACCATCTCGGCCCGCGCGGGGATCGGCTTCGACGCCGGCCGCACCTCGGGTGTCGGCAGTCAGTTCGACGACTATTCGCGCACCATTTCGGGGGCGGTCACCGCCTCGGTGCCGATCTTCGCCGGCGGCCTGACGACCTCGCAGGTCCGCGCCGCCACCGAGCGCGAGAACGCCGCCCGCAGCGCCACGGAAAGCGCCCGGCGCACCGCGATCCAGCAGGTCTCCAACGCCTGGAGCAATCTGCTGGCCTCGCGCGCCCAGCTGGGGTCGAACGAGGAACAGGTCCGCGCCACCCGCATCGCCTTCGAGGGCGTGCGCCAGGAGCAGCAGGTCGGCCTGCGCACCACGCTGGACGTGCTGAACGCCCAGCTGGAACTGTCGAACGCAGAGCTGGCCCTGGTCAGCGCCCGTCGCGACGAATACGTGGCCAGCGCCGTGGTCCTGCAGGCCATGGGCCAGCTGGACGTCAACAAGCTGTCGACGGGCGCGACGCCTTATGATCCCAAGGCCTCCTACAACCGCGTGACGCACAGCGTGGGCTGGGTGCCGTGGGAGCCGGTGATCCAGGCGATCGACAAGGTCGGTGCGCCGTCGACGAAGTCGTCCTCTCCCAGCGCGGCGGCCTCCAAGTAGCCTTAACCCCGCGTCGATTCCGCTCAGGCGTGGACTTGCGCTTGCTTAACACGCGTAAGTCTGCACCATCGCCGCCAAGCGCGTCCTAGGGCGCGCAAGGATTCGTACCCTTTACGACGGCCCCCGCACATGTCCGATCAGAGCTCTCAAGAACCGACGATGGAGGAGATCCTCGCCTCCATCCGACGCATCATCTCGGAGGATGACGCGCCGGCGGAGCCTGCGGCCGAGGCCGCGCCGCCTCCGCCGCCGGAGCCCGAGCCCGAGCCTTTCGACGACGATATCCTCGAGCTGACCGATCCGATCATTGCGGAGCCGGAGCCCGAGCTGCCGCCGCTGGAAAGCGTCGGCGACATCGACGTCTATTCGCCGCCGGACCCCGCGCCCGAGCCGGTCTACACCCCGCCGCCCTCGACGCCGGCGTTCAACCGCGACGAAATGGCCGACAACCTGGTCGGCGACCACGCCGCCTCGGCCGCCGCTAGCGCGTTCGGCAGCCTGAGCTCGGCCCTGCTGATGCCCAAGGACGGCCGCACGCTGGAGGACGTCGTGCGCGAGCTGCTGCGCCCGCTGCTCAAGGAGTGGCTGGACCAGAACCTGCCGCGCATCGTCGAGACCAAGGTCGAGGAAGAAGTACAGCGCATCGCCCGCGGTCGCGGCTAAACGCGCTCGATTCTCGAAAAATCGAGGCGGTCGCCGCGGCGGCCGCCTTTTTTCGTTGTGAATTCCCCACAAATCCAGGCCCGCCGGTTTCCCGCGCGGGCCGCAGATGGCATATCCGCTCCGCCATGCTTGAAAAGACCTTCGATCCCAAGTCCGTCGAACCCCGCCTGTACGCCGCCTGGGAGGCCTCCGGGGCCTTCAAGCCGAGCGAGGATCCGAACGCCGAGCCGTTTGTCATCGTGATCCCGCCGCCGAACGTCACGGGGTCCTTGCACATCGGCCACGCGCTGAACAACACGCTGCAGGACGTGCTGACCCGCTTCCACCGCATGCGCGGCAAGGCCGCCCTGTGGCTGCCGGGCACCGACCATGCGGGCATCGCCACCCAGATGGTGGTGGAGCGCCAGCTGGCCGCCGCCGGCAATATCGGCCGCCGCGACATGGGCCGCGAGGCCTTCGTGGCCAAGGTCTGGGAATGGAAGGCCGAGAGCGGCGGGACCATCACCAACCAGCTGCGCCGCCTGGGCGCCAGCTGCGACTGGTCGCGCGAGCGCTTCACCCTGGACGAAGGCCTGTCAGCCGCGGTCCGCAAGGTTTTCGTCCAGCTCTACAAGCAGAACCTGCTGTATCGCGACAAGCGCCTGGTCAACTGGGATCCGCAGTTCCAGACCGCCATCTCCGACCTCGAGGTCGAGCAGAAGGAGGTCGACGGCGCCTATTGGCACTTCGCCTATCCGCTGGCCGACGGCGTCACCTACCAGCACCCGATCGCCTTCGACGAGGAGGGCAAGGCCACTGAATTCGAGACCCGCGACTACATCGTCGTGGCGACCACGCGTCCGGAGACGATGCTGGGCGACACCGGCGTCGCGGTTCACCCCGACGACGACCGCTACAAGGGCCTGGTCGGCAAGTTCGTGACCCTGCCGATCGTCGGTCGCCGCATCCCGATCGTCGCCGACGACTACGCCGACCCGACCAAGGGCTCGGGCGCGGTAAAGATCACCCCGGCCCACGACTTCAACGACTTCCAAGTCGGCAAGCGGGCAGGGCTGGCCGTCATCAACATCCTGACCGTCGAGGCCAAGCTGAACGACTCTGTTCCGCCCGAGTTCGTCGGCATGGACCGCTTCGTGGCGCGCAAGGCCATCGTCGCCCGCGCCGAGGAAGAGGGCTGGCTGAAGGAGATCGAGAAGACCAAGCACATGGTCCCGCACGGCGACCGTTCGGGCGTGGTCATCGAGCCCTTCCTGACCGACCAGTGGTACGTCGACGCCAAGACCCTGGCCCAGCCGGCCCTGAAGGCTGTGGAAGAGGGCGAGACGGTCTTCGAGCCCAAGCATTGGGAAAAGACCTACTTCGAATGGCTGCGCAACATCGAGCCGTGGTGCGTCTCGCGCCAGCTCTGGTGGGGTCACCGTATCCCGGCGTGGTTCGGGCCGCCTGCGAACGATGAAGGTTATGCTTCACCTGGCCCGGCTCGGATTTTTGTTGCCGAGACGGAAGCGGAGGCGTTGGCGGAGGCGTCGAGCTTCTACGGCTGCGACGTCAAGATTGGTGCTGTTGCAAGTTCGGTTGGCGATAGTGTCCCGGCTGATCGGCAACGCTACACAAGCGTCGTCCTGGCCCAGGACGAAGACGTCCTCGACACCTGGTTCAGCTCGGCCCTGTGGCCGTTCTCGACCCTGGGCTGGCCGGAAAAGACCGTCGATCTGGCGCGCTTCTACCCGACCAGCACCCTGGTCACCGGTTTCGACATCATCTTCTTCTGGGTCGCCCGGATGATGATGATGGGCATCCACTTCATGGGCGAAGTACCGTTCAAGCAGGTGTTCATCAACGCCCTCGTCCGTGACGAGAAGGGCGCCAAGATGAGCAAGTCAAAGGGCAACGTGATGGATCCGCTGATCCTGATCGACGAACTGGGCTGCGACGCGGTGCGCTTCACCATGACGGCGATGTCGGGCCAGGCGCGCGACATCAAGCTCAGCAAGCAGCGCATCGAGGGCTATCGCAACTTCGGCACCAAGCTGTGGAACGCCTCGCGCTTCGCCCAGATGAACGAGTGCGTCCGCATCGAGGGCTTCGATCCTTCGACCGTGGAGCAGCCGATCAACAAGTGGATCCGAGGCGAGACGGTCAAGACCGTCGCCGAGGTGACCAAGGCCCTGGAAGGCCCGGCGTTCGACGAGGCCGCCGGCGCGCTGTATCGCTTCGTCTGGAACGTGTTCTGCGACTGGTACCTGGAGCTGGCCAAGCCGATCCTGAACGGCGACGACGCCGCCGCCAAGGCCGAGACCCGCGCCACGGCCGCCTGGGCGCTGGACGTGATCCTCAAGCTGCTGCACCCGGTGATGCCGTTCATCACCGAGGAGCTGTGGCAGAAGACCGCCGTGTTCGGCCCGGCCCGCGACACCATGCTGATCTCGGCCGAGTGGCCGGAACTGCCCGCCGAGTGGATCGACGCCGACGCCGAGGCCGAGATCGGCTGGCTGGTCGAGACGGTCGGCGAGATCCGCTCGATCCGCGCCGAGATGAACGTGCCGCCGTCGGCCAAGCCGGCGCTCAGCATCATTGGCGCCGGCGCGGAGACCAAGGCTCGCCTGGCCCGTCACCGTGACCTGCTGCTGACCCTGGCCCGCCTGGACAGCGTGCGTGAAGCCGAGGCGGCCCCGGCCGGCTCGGTGCCGATCGTCATGGGCGAGGCGACTGGGGCCCTGGCCATCGCCGACTTCATCGACCTGACGGCCGAGAAGGCGCGCCTGACCAAGGAAATCGCCGGCCACGCCGGCGAGATCGAGAAGGTCAACAAGAAGCTCGGCAACCCCGACTTCCTGGCCCGCGCCAAGGAAGAGGTCGTCGAGGAAAACCGCGAGCGCCTGGCCGAGGCCGAGGCCGCCAAGGCCAAGCTCGAGGCGGCGCTGAGCCGCCTGGAGTCGGTGGGCTAAAAGCTCAGCGCGCCCTCGGGCGTCGACTTGAGAAGACCATAGCTGGAGACGCCCGGATGCGGCGTCTCCAGCGGATGGCTGTGCGTGGCGGTGATCACCACGATGCTGGCTCCGGCCGCCTCGGCCGCTGCGATGCCCGCCGGAGCGTCTTCAAACACTAGGCAATCCTCGATCGGGTGGCCCAGGCGCTGGGCCGCCAGCAGGAAGCAATCGGGCGCTGGCTTGCCGTGCTCGACGTCCTCGGCCGTGACCAGCACGGCGGGGAGGGGCAGACCCGCCGCCGCCAGCCGCACCTTGGCCAGTTCGCGTGGGGCTGAAGTGACGACGGCCCAACGATCGGCGGGCAGGGCGTTCAGGAAAGCGGCCGCGCCTTCGATGGCGTCGATGCCCTCGACGTCGGCGATCTCGCCCTCCATCAGCCACTGGACCTCGGCCGCCTCGTCCGGGATGTCGAAGCTCCGCACCGTCTCGATCGCCCGCCGCCCGTGGATGCATTTCAGCACCGCCGCGACATCCAGGTCGTGCCTTCGCGCCCAAGCGCCCCAGACCCGCTCGCTGGCGACGACCGACGTCAAGACCGTGCCGTCCATGTCGAACAGGAAGGCGGCGAATTGCCGATCGGGAAAGAGCAGGGATTCGGCCAAGGCGGCGCTCCGGACTTGGAAAATGACGCTAGGTCATCGGCCTTCGTATGCGCGGTGTCCAGGCTCCTATGGCGTGTCTAGGTTATCAATGTTCTCCTAGCGTCAAACGGACGTTTGCATCCGGCTTGCGGCTGTGCTCTCTGGTCGGCGAACGCGCTCGATCAAACAGGGCGTGACGTCAAAACCGGGAGAGTAGAATGAGCCAGGCCGCCACCCAGGATGCGCCGCAGGGCGCCAAGCCCGTTCCGTGGCCCGCGATGTCCGTGCAGCAGGCCTACGCCTTGATCACCCAGCCCGGGACGCCCGGCGAGATGGAGGAGATCGAGATCCGGGGCGTGAAGACCCGGGTGTGGAAGAACGCTCCCCCCACCTTGCGCGACACGCTGCTGATGGGCCGCGCGCACGGCGAAAAGATCTTCCTGGTGCACGAGGACGAGCGGGTCAGCTTCGAGGCTTTCTACCGCGCCGTGACCCACATGGCCGCCGAGCTTCAGGCGTTCGGCGTCGAGAAGGGCGACCGGGTCGCGATCGTGATGCGCAACCTGCCCGAATGGCCGGTGGCTTTCTACGCGGCGGCGTCGCTGGGCGCGATCGTCACGCCTCTGAACGCCTGGTGGACCGGTCCGGAACTGGAATATGGCCTGGTCGATTCCGGCGCCAAGGTCGCCATCGTCGATGTCGAGCGCTACGAGCGCCTGGCCGAACACCTTCACAACTGTCCGGAGCTGAAGCGGGTCTATGTCAGCCGCTCGCCTGAGGAGATCGCCCATCCCTATGTGATCCATCTGGAAGGGGTGATCGGCGGCGCCAACGACTGGGCCAAGCTGGACGAGAAGCCGCTGCCGACCGTGGCGATCTCGCCCGACGACGACGCGACGATCTTCTACACCTCGGGCACCACGGGGAAGCCCAAGGGCGCGATCGGCACGCATCGCAACGTCAACAGCAACATCTTCGCCGCCGCCGCCGCCGGCGCCCGCGCCTTCCTGCGCCGTGGCGAAGCGCCGCCCCAGCCCGATCCCAGCCTGCCGCAGAAGGGCTCGCTGCTGTCGGTGCCGTTCTTCCACGCCACGGGCTGCTTCGCGGTGTTGAACCCCTCGTTGTTCGGCGGGGCCAAGCTGGCCATGATCCGCAAGTGGGATCCGGAAAAGGCCATGCAGCTGATCCAGGACGAGAAGCTGACCCAGATGGGCGGTGTCCCGACCATCGCCTGGCAGATCATCGAGCATCCCTCGCGTCCCAACTACGACCTCTCGTCGCTGGAGGCCGTCGCCTATGGCGGCGCGCCCTCGGCTCCGGAGTTGGTGCGCAAGATCAAGGAACTGTGGCCCAAGTCCTCGCCGGGCAATGGCTGGGGCATGACCGAGACCTCCGCGACGGCGACCTCCAACTCAGCGGAAGACTACGAGAACCGCCCCGACAGCTGCGGTCCCGCCGTGCCGGTCACGGACCTGAAGATCATGACCGTCGAGAAGCCCTATCGCGAGCTGCCGATCGGCGAGGTTGGCGAGCTGTGGTGCCGGGGTCCGCAGGTCGTGCGCGGCTACTGGAACAAGCCCGAGGCCAGCGCCGACACCTTCGTCGACGGCTGGGTGCGCACCGGCGATCTGGCGCGTCTCGACGCCGAGGGCTTCTGCTTCATCATCGACCGCGCCAAGGACATGCTGATCCGCGGCGGCGAGAACATCTACTGCATCGAGGTCGAGAACTGTCTCTATGACCACCCGGCGGTGATGGACGCGGCCCTCGTCGGCATCCCGCACAAGACCCTAGGCGAAGAGCCGGCGGCCGTCGTCACCCTGAAGTCAGGCGCTGAAGCCACCGAAGCCGAACTGCGCGCCTTCGTCGCTGATCGTCTGGCGGCCTTCAAGGTGCCGGTGAAGGTCGTCTTCTGGCACGAGACCTTGCCGCGCAACGCCAATGGCAAGATCATGAAGAACGAACTGAAGAAGGTGTTCGTCGAGGGCTGATCTCGGCGTCCGCCGCGAGACAGAACGGGCCCGCATCGGTTGATGCGGGCCCTTTTCGTTTACAGGCTCACCGGCGGCTTGCGGTGCGCCCAGGGTTGGGCTTCCTCCAGCTGATAGGCCAGCTGGAACAGCAGCGCCTCGCCGCCCGCGCGGCCGGCCAGCTGAACGCCCACGGGCAGGCCGTCCGGCGTCCGGTGCAGCGGCACACTCATCGACGGCGCGCCGGCGACGTTCTGGACCGGGGTGTAGCCGACATAGCTGGTCAGGCGGGCCTGCAGATCTTGGAACGGCACCCAGCCGGCGACATAGCCCAGCTCGACCGGCGGCTTGCCCAGCACCGGCGACAGGATGATGTCGTACTTGGTCAGCCAAGCGTCATAGGCCTTGGTATTGTCATTCAGGCGCGCGATGGCGGCGGGTAGGGCGCCGGCGGGAAGCTGGCCGACCAGCTCGGCCATGCCCAGGCTGAAGGGCTCCAGCACGCTGGAATCGGGTTTGTGGCCGATGGCCTTGCCGATGCCGGCGACCAGTTCGGCCGCGCCGCTGGCCCACAGGACGGTGAAGTCCTGGCCGAACTGGGCGCCATCCATCGGCCAGGCGGTCGGCTCGACCTTGTGACCCAGGCTCTCCAGCAGCTTGGCGGCGTTGTTGACGGCGGTCTGCACTTCCGGATCTGGCGTCACACCCGTGCCCGTGGCCATGAGCAGGCCGATCTTCAGCTTCCGCTTCAGTGGTTCAGAGACCACGCCCACCGGCTTGAACACCGCGTCGGCGCCGGTGCGTTCAGTGGCGGCGAACAGGGCGGCCGAGTCGCGGACGCTGTGCGAGACGCAGTGAGCGACCGAGATGTCGAGGCCGCGCGCGACGGGGCGGCCTTCCAGCATCCGGCCGCGCGAGGGCTTCAGGCCGAACAGGCCGCAGTTGGAGGCTGGGATGCGGATGGAGCCGCCGCCGTCGGTGGCGTGGGCGATCGGGATCATGCCCGAGGCCACGGCCGCCGCCGCGCCGCCCGAGGAGCCGCCCGACGAGCGGTCCGTGTTCCAGGGATTGCGGGTGGGCTGGAAGCCCATCGGTTCGGTGGTCGGCAGGAAGCCGTATTCCGGCGTCGCCGACTTGCCGATCACCACGAAGCCGGCCGCGTCAAAGGCGTCGACATACTTGGTTTGCGTGGTCTCCGGCGGGGCGCGCAGGCCGCTACGCGAACCGTTGCGGGTGGGCAGGCCCTTATAGGGGTCCAGGTCCTTGACCATGAAGGGCACGCCCGCGAAAGGCCCCGACAGCTGGCCGGCCTTGGCCTTGGCCAGGGCGCGGTCGAAGTCCGAGGTGACGATCGCGCCGACCTGGGGCTGCAGGGCTTCGGCCTTGCGGATGGCGTCCTCGACCACCTCGGCGGCGCTGACCTCCTTGCGACGGATGCGGCCGGCCAGCTCGGTGGCGTCGGGAGTCCAGGGCGCGGGCGATGACATCGATTTGGGCTTTGCCTTCACTGAAGATGCGGCCGCCACGGCGGCGGATGCGGCCAGCAGGCCACGACGAGTGAATCGCATCGGTTTCTCTCCCCCTCGGCATCTTTGCGTGCCGGTGAACGGCGTTCAGTTGAACCCGAAGAGACCTGGGCCGCAAGCCCGTGCTAGACGGCGGTCTGAACTTTCGAGGAGGCCGCGTGGCCCGCAAGCGTATCGATCTGTTGCTCGTCGAGCGAGGCGTCGTCGACAGCCGCGTCAAGGCCCGCGCGGCCGTGGAAGCCGGACTGGTCACCGTCAATGGCAAGGTGATCACCAAGCCGGCCGATACGGTCGACCAGCATGCCCAGATCATCGCCGAAGCCGCCCATCCGTGGGTCGGGCGTGGGGCGCTGAAGTTGCTTCACGCGCTGGACCTGTGGCCGGTGGTCGTGGAGGGCCGCGTGGCCCTCGACGTCGGCGCGTCCACGGGCGGGTTCACCGAAGTCCTGCTGTCGCGCGGGGCGGAGAGGGTGTTCGCGGTCGATGTGGGCCGTGACCAGCTGCACGCCAAGCTGAGGGACGATCCGCGCGTCATCGACCTGTCGGGCGTCGACGCCCGGGTGCTGGACGAGACGGTGATCTCGATCGCGCCGACCCTGGTGGTCAGCGACGTCAGCTTCATCGCCCTGACCAAGGCCCTGCCGATGGCGCTGGCGCTCGCTGCGCCAGGCGCGGACCTGGTGGCGCTGATCAAGCCGCAGTTCGAGGCCGGCCGCGACTTCGTCGGAAAGGGCGGGCTGGTCAAGGATCCCGAGATCATCGCCCGTTGCGAGCGCGAGGTCGTGGAATTCCTCGAAGCCTCGGGTTGGACAGTCAATGGCCTGACCGAAAGCCCGATCACGGGCGGCGACGGCCAGGTCGAACGTCTCGTCTGGGCGACAAAGGCCTGAAACGAAATCGGCCGCCCCGGTTAGGGGGCGGCCGATGGTCTTCCACACAAGCCAGGTCGGGGACCTAGTCGACGACCTGGTACTTGCCGTTGCCGTCAGGGCAGACGCGCACGAAGCGCTTCTGGACGCGGCCGTCCGGCAGGTAGATCGGGCTCTCGGCCAGGGTGCAGCCATTGACGTCGGCCTGGCCGCTGACGCGTTCGTTCACCCGGTAGCCGTTTTGACGATCATATGAGCGGTCGTATGAGCGGTCG
Organism: Caulobacter sp. FWC2; assembly: GCF_002742625.1. Taxonomy (NCBI): domain Bacteria; kingdom Pseudomonadati; phylum Pseudomonadota; class Alphaproteobacteria; order Caulobacterales; family Caulobacteraceae; genus Caulobacter; species Caulobacter sp. FWC2. The sequence continues at coordinate 3,044,129 of NZ_PEBF01000001.1, read as the reverse complement.
TAGTAGCTGTCGCGTTGAGCGTCGCGACGGACCTGCTCGTACGGGACCGGGCGGTAATCGTCGTCATAACCGTCGTTGTAGGCGCGCGGCGGCGGGGGAGGCGGCGGCGGGGCGATGTTGCTGCCCGGGGTGCAGGCCGCCGAGCTCTTGCCGGCCATCGAGCCGACCACGGCGCCCAGAAGACCGCCGACGACCGAACCGTCGGTGCGGTGACCGCGGGCAGCGATTCCGCTGCCCAGCGCCATGCCGATGGCGCCGCCGGCGAGAGCCCCGCCGGTGGTGCGGTTGGCCGTCGAGCGCTGGCATTGGTCGTAGTAGTAGCCCTGGTTGCTGTAGGCGCCGCCATAGCTCGAGCCATACGGTTGCGAGCCGTAAGGCGTCGTTCCGTAAGACTGGGCCGAGGCCAGGGTCGGCGTCAGCACGCCACAGACGAGGGCGGCGGTGACGCCCAGAACGGTCTTGATCATCGGAGTCCTGCTCGTTGAGGCGGTCATGGTCATGAGAGAGCTTGTCTTTTTGTGGGCGTCCGGGTTTTCACCGGTCCGCCGAGGCCCATCCGTTGATGTAGGTGTGACATCGCCAACATGAATGGTCGCTGACGGGACTATTCAGCTTCGTTGAACCGCACCGAAAATCGTTCGTCGCGCGCGCTCAAGCCCCGATTTTGGGGTATGGACACGTCATGCAAGACATGATGATCAGCGCCATCGGCGCGCAAGGCGACGGACTCGCCCGCTTCGACGACGGCAAGCCGGCCTTCGTGCCCCTGACCCTGCCGGGTGAAACCGTGCGGGCGCGGATGGAGGGCGCGCGCGGCGAGATCGTGGAGATCCTGGCCGCCAGCGCCGACCGGGTGACGCCACCCTGCAAGTATTTCGGCCATTGCGGCGGCTGCGCCCTGCAGCACTGGGCGGCGGAGCCCTATCTCGGCTGGAAGGCCGAGCAGATCCGCATCCAGCTGTCGATGGAAGGCCTGGAGACCGAGATCCTGCCGACCTTCGCGTCGCCGCCTGCCTCGCGCCGCCGCGTGGCGCTGCACGCCCGCAAGGGCCCCAAAGGGCAGGGCGCGTTGCTGGGTTTCAAGGAGCGTCGCTCCTGGAATCTCGTGCCGATCGACGAATGCCCGGTCACCGATCCGCGCTTGGTGGCGGCGTTCCCGGCCTTGGCGCGGCTGGCCGAGCCGTTCCTGGAGCACCCGAAGTCGGCCCCGACCCTGCACGTCACCCTGACGGCGACGGGCCTCGACATCGACGTCACCGGCGTCGAGCGCAAGAGTGGCGGGCTGTCGGCCGACGCCCGCATGCGCGCGGCCATGGCGGCCAGCGAGGGCGACTTCGCCCGGGTGACGCTGGCGGGCGAGACTGTCTATGGCGCGCGCCAGCCGATGGTGAAGTTGGGCCCCGCCGTGGTCGCCCTGCCGCCGGGCAGCTTCCTGCAGGCCGTGCCAGCCGCCGAGCGCGCCATGGTCGAATTCGCCGTCGCCCAGGCGCAGGGCGCATCAAAGATCGCCGACCTCTATTGCGGCGTCGGCACCTTCACGTTCCGCCTGGCCGAGGTTGGCGCGGTCTACGCCGCCGAGGTGAGCGCGCCTTCCATCGCCGCCCTGAAAGCCGCGATCGGCGCCGCGCCAGGCCTGAAGCCGATCACCGCCGAGGCGCGTGACCTAGTCAAACGCCCGACGCTGAGCACCGAGCTGGCCAAGACCGATGTCGTGGTCATCGACCCGCCGCGCGCCGGCGCCGCCGAGCAGACGGTCGAGATCGCCAAGTCCAAGGTCGCCAAGGTGGTCAGCGTCTCGTGCAATCCCGGGACCTTCGCCAAGGACGCCCGCGCCCTGGTCGACGCCGGCTTCCGGCTGGAGAAGGTGCTACCGGTGGACCAGTTCGTCTGGTCGCCCCATATTGAGCTGGTCGGGGTCTTCACGCGCTAAAGGCCCATGGGGAACCCAGGATGGACGAGCGACGCAGCAGAGCCGCCTTCGCGGTCGACGCGGTAGGTCAGCGCGCCAGGGCGGCGGTCAAGGCAGCCTGGTGGACGGCGACGGGCTCGCTGGCCCGCTCCATGACCCGACCGACCCAGGGCGAGCAGGCGAGAAGCTTCGAGCCAACGGCCGCGCCGCCGACCAAGGGGAGTTTGCGCCGCGCCTATCTGGAGGCGTTCGAAAAGGACGCCCGCGATGTCGCCGCCGGCCTCTACCCCGCCATCGAGGACGGTCCGGTCCGCCCCTCCGCCGCCGTGCGCGAGGCCGCCGACTTCATCGCCGACGCTTTCGAGGTCGACCAGCGCCGCCGGCGCGGCGACGGCGTCGAGGTGCGGGGCGAGAGCAATAGCCAAGCCTATCCAAACTATTATCGCCAGAACTTCCACTATCAGTCCGGCGGCTGGTTCACGCCGGAAAGCGCACGCCGCTACGACGCCCAGGTCGAGGCGCTGTTCTCCGGCACGGCCGGAGCCATGCGGCGACGCGGCCTGTCGCTGTTGGCCAAACACTGGCGAGGCCGCGATCACCGCGACGCCAAAATTCTCGATACGGCCTGCGGTTCCGGCGCGTTCTTGAAGGACCTGAAGGCGACGTTCCCGCGCGCGGCCATCGCGGGACTGGACCTGTCGGAGGCCTATCTGGCGCAGGCGCGCAAACGGACGGGCGCGGGCGGGATCAAGGCCAATGCCGAAGCGCTTCCGATCGCGGATTCTTCTTTGGACGCGGTCAGTTGTGTCTATCTCTTCCACGAGCTGCCGCCGCGCGTGCGGCCCGTCGTGGCGGCCAGCCTGGCGCGGGTGCTCAAACCCGGCGGCGTGCTGGTCTTCGTCGACTCCGTGCAGCCCTCCGACACGCCGGACCTGGCGCGCCTGCTGGAGGCCTTCCCGGTCTATTTCCATGAGCCGTACTACGGCAGCTACGCGCAGACCGATCTGGTCGCCTTGTTCACGCAAGCCGGCCTGAAGCTGATCGGCGAGGACCGCGCCTTCCTGACCAAGGCCTTGCTGCTGGAGAAACCCCTCAGCTAAGCAAGGATGGGGGGCGGCGTTTTGCAGGCTTACGAGTCGGGACGACGGTACGAGGCGCTGGACGGCCTGCGCGGCGTCGCTGCCGTGGGCGTCATGCTCTACCACATCGGCGGCTGGACCGGCCGGCCCTGGCTGGTCGGTCACGGCTATCTGGCCGTCGACTTCTTCTTCTGCCTGTCCGGCTTCGTCCTGGCCCACGCCTATGGCCGGCGCCAGATCGGTTGGTGGGGTTTCCTGCGTCAGCGGCTGACGCGGCTGTGGCCGCTGATCGCCCTGACCATGCTGGCCGGCGCGACGGTGATCATCCAGCATCGCGAGCGCGTGCCGGAGTGGCTGATCCTGGGCCTCCTGATGGTTCCTCGCTTGTGGGCCGAGGAGCCGGGCTTCGCGCCGATTTTCCCTTTGAATCCGCCGGCCTGGTCGCTGTTCTTCGAGCTGGCGGTCGGAGCGCTGTGGTTCCCGATCCGGCGGCTGGGCGTCCTGGGGCACGTGGCGATGATTGTGCTGCTGATCCCGGTGATGGCCTATATCGCCCAGGGGATGGGCGGGGTGCTGACGGGCTGGGACCGGGCGACGTTCTTCATCAGCTTTCTGCGGACGGTGTTTTCGTTCCTGCTGGGTTGGGGCTGCTATCGGATCCAGCCGTTCACCGGCTTCAGGGCCCCCGCCTGGCTGCTGGCCCTTATCCTGGCCGCCATCCTGTGTTTCCCGTGGACGCCGCTGAACTGGGTCTACGACTATGTCTGCATGAGCCTGGTCTTTCCGCTGATCGTGCTGGCCGGGCGGCGGGATCCGGGCGGCTTCCAGGGAAAGCTGGCCCGCGTCTCCGGCGCGATCTCCTACCCCCTCTACGCGCTGCACTGGCTGGGCTGGGAGCTGATGCTGAGGCTGTTCCGAGCCTTGGGCGGGCACGGCTATCCGCTGGCCTTCGCGGCCGTGGCGATCCCGGTGATCCTGGCCTTCGCCTGGGCGGTGCTGAAGCTCTATGACGAGCCCGTTCGCCGCCGGCTGCGGCGCCTCTAGAGAATTTTCGACCTCGTGTCGGATGCGGGCATAGTCCACCGTCCTAGGGATCAGAGACGAGGATCGCCCATGCTCTACGCCATACTCTGCTACAACCAGGAAGACGTGATCTGCGGCTGGTCCAAGGCGCATGAGGACGGCGTCATGGAGAAACTGGGCGTCGTCCAGGAGAAGCTGGCGCGCGAGGGCCGGCTGGGCCCCGTCGCCCGCCTGATGCCGACCACGGCCGCCACCACCCTGCGCAAGGATCGTGAGCCGCCTCTGGTGCTGGACGGACCGTTCGCCGAGACCAAGGAGCAGCTCCTGGGCTTCTACGTGGTGGACTGCGACAGTCTGGACGGCGCGCTCGACATCGCCAAGGACCTGGGCAAGGCCAATCCCGGCGGCTCCTACGAGATCCGTCCGATCGCGCTGTTCAACCCGGCCCCGAATCCGACGTTCGCCGGCCAGGAGTCTGGCGGCCAGGAGTCCGCCGAAACGTGACCGACCTCGGGTGGATCGAAGGGGCGATCAGCGCCGCGCGGCCCCAGGCCGTGGCGGCGCTGCTGCGCTACTTCCGGGACATGGATGCGGCCGAGGAGGCGTTCCAGGACGCCTGCCTGCGCGCCCTGAAGGCCTGGCCCAAGAACGGTCCGCCCCGCGACCCGACCGCCTGGCTGATCATGGTCGGCCGCAACGCCGCCATCGACGCCGTCCGCAAGACCAGCCGCCACGTGGCCCTGCCGCCCGAGGAACTGCTCTCCGACCTTGAGGACGCGGAGGCGCAGGCCGCCGAGCGGCTGGACGGCTCGCACTATCGCGACGACGTGCTGCGGTTGCTGTTCATCTGCTGCCATCCGGACCTGCCGGCCACCCAGCAGATCGCCCTGGCCCTGCGTATCGTCTCGGGTCTGTCGGTGCGCGAGATCGCCCGCGCCTTCGTGGTCAGCGAGGCGGCCATGGAGCAGAGGATCACCCGCGCCAAGGCCCGCATCGGGGCCGGCGAGGCGACCTTTGAAGCGCCGGGGCCGGTCGAGCGCGCCGAGCGCTTCGCGACCGTGGCGGCGATGCTCTACCTCGTCTTCAACGAAGGCTATTCGGCCAGCGGCCAGGCGGTCGAGGCCAAGGGCGGACTGTGCGACGAGGCCATCCGCCTGGCGCGCCTGCTGCTGCGCCTGTTCCCGGCCGAGCCGGAGATGATGGGCCTGACCGCGCTGCTCCTGCTGCAGCACGCCCGCGCCGACGCGCGTTTCGCCGCCGACGGCGCGGCGATCCTGCTGGAGGATCAGGATCGAAGCCTCTGGAATCGCAAGATGATCGGCGAGGGGCTCGCCCTGATCGACAAGGCGATGCTGAAGCGCGATCCGGGGCCGTACCAGGTCCAGGCCGCCATCGCCGCCCTGCATGCCCGCGCCGCCACGGCCGGTGATACCGACTGGCTCGGCATCGATGCGCTCTACGCTACGTTGGAGATCATGCAGCCCTCGCCGGTGATCACGCTGAACCGCGCGGTGGCGACGGCGAAGGTGCGCGGCCCGGTGGCGGCGCTGGCGATGATCGAACCGTTGGGCGCGCGGCTGAACGCCTATTTTCACTATCACGGCGCGCGCGGCGCCTTCCTGCTGCAGGCCGGGCGCAAGGCCGAGGCGCGGGAAGCTTTCGATCGCGCGATTTCGCTGGCCAACACCGCGGCCGAGGCCGCCAATATCCGCCAATATCTCGACCGCGTCGCGGCCGAGGCGGGGTAGAGGGAGAGGGGCATATGCTGGTTCTGAAGATCGTTCTGGGGGTGATCGCGATCGCCGTCATCGCGCTGCTGGGTCTGGCCGCCACGCGGCCGGACAGGTTCATGGTCAAGCGCGCCGCGACCATCAAGGCGCGGCCCGAGGCGCTGTCGGCTCTGGTCGAGGACTTCCACCAATGGCGGCTGTGGTCGCCCTGGGAGAAGATCGATCCCGACATGACCCGCGCCTATGGCGGCCCGGACAAGGGAGTCGGCGCGACCTATGCCTGGGTCGGCAGCGCCAAGGTCGGCACTGGCGACATGGAGATCACGCAAGTCACGCCGGGCCGCGAGGTCGCGTTCGACCTGCATTTCGTCAAGCCGTTCAAGGCCGACAATGTGGGGCGCTTCACCTTCGAGCCGGCTGGCGACTCCACCCTGGTCACTTGGTCCATGGAGGGCGCGAGCCCGTTCATGGCCAAGGTCATGGGCCTGGTCTTCGACATGGACAAGGTGGTCGGCAAGGATTTCGAAGCGGGCCTGGCCAACATGAAGGCCGAGGCTGAAAAGCCAGCCTGATCGGGCGCATGGTCAAGCTTGGTCGAGCTGGCGCATTTTCGCGTCGCGCAAAACTGTTCTTGTTATGTTCTGGTTAGCGGCGCATGATCGCGCCATGGCCGAGGCAGCGAAACGAGTCCCCGCTCCGCGCGGACGGGGCGCGAAGTCAAATCAAACCGGACGGTTCGAAGCTCGGACGCGCGAGACGTTCGATGATGGCTGGGGTGAGGACGAAGAGCCCAAGCAGCTGAAGACCGAGCTGCAGCCGATGAAGTCGCGGACGATCATCGCCCGCAACCAGAGCCCGGACATCGGCTTCGACCGCTCGATCAACCCTTATCGCGGCTGCAGCCACGGCTGCATCTACTGCTACGCCCGGCCTGCCCACGCCTATCTGGGCCTGTCGCCCGGGCTGGATTTCGAGAGCAAGATCTTCTTCAAGCCACATGCTGGCGAGCTGCTGGAGAAGGAACTGGCCAAGGCGTCGTACAAGCCGGCGACGATCCACATCGGCGGCGACACCGATCCCTACCAGCCCGACGAGAAGCAACTTCGGGTGACGCGACAGATCATCGAGGTGCTGGACCGCGTCAGCCACCCGTTCACGATCATCACCAAGTCGGCCCTGATCCTGCGCGACCTGGACGTGCTGAGCCGGATGGCCGAGCGCAAGCTGGCCCGGGTGGCGATCTCGATCACGACTCTGGACCGCCATCTGGCCCGCAGCATGGAGCCGCGTGCGGCCACGCCGGGCAAGCGGATCGAGGCGGTGCGGCGGCTGACCGACGCCGGCGTGCCGGTGACCGTGATGTTCGCGCCGGCCATTCCGGGCTTGAACGACCATGAGTGCGAGGCGGTGCTGGAGGCGGCGGCCAAGGCCGGCGCGCGCGGCGCGGGCTATGTCGCCCTGCGCCTGCCGCGCGAGATCGCTCAGCTGTTCCAGGAGTGGCTGGAGACCGACCATCCGGATCGGGCCAAGAAGGTGATGTCGCTGGTTCGCCAGATCCGCAAGGGCGAGACCTATAGCGCCAGTTGGGGCGAGCGGATGGTCGGCGACGGCCCGGTGGCCGAGGTGCTGCGTCAGCGCTTCCACCTGGCGGTCAAGAAGTTCGGGCTGGACCAGCCATGGGCGCCGCTGGACGCGACCCAGTTCACGCCGCCCAGGAAGCCGAGCGTGCAGATGGATTTGTTCGGGTAGCGCTCTGATTAGGAAGGCCTTGACCCCATCGCCGCCGCTGGCCAAGCAAGGCCATGATCTCCGTTGTCCTCGTCGCCTCCGAAGACCTTCAGGGCCTGGCCGCCCAAATGGCCATGCTGGTGCCCGCCGCCGTGGATGGGCTGGTCAAGGAGGTGGTGCTGGTCTCGGGCGGCGAGCCGGGCGTCGAGGCCTTGGCCGAGGATAGCGGCGCACGGCTGGTGACGACCCCCGGCGATCGCCTGGCGGCCGGCGCGGCGGTGGCGCGAGGGGACTGGATCCTGACCCTGCGCGCGACGCCGGTCCTGCGCGAAGGCTGGCGTGAGCCGGTCGAGAAGCACTTGGCCGGCGGGGCGGGCGGCGCGGCGGTTCTGGCGGCTCCGGGCGGCTTGTTCAGCAAGCTCTCGCCGCGCCTGCATGGCGTGCTCGTGCGGCGGCTCGACTGGCCTATGGGCGGCGGTGACGAAAAGGCCCTGGCCAAGGCGCTACGAGCCAAGCGGCTGGACTACTGAGGAAGCCTAGGGCTGAACCTGCGCCAACTGCGTCATCAACTGGTCGATCGACGTCGGGGCGGCGACCTGCGGGTCCAGGCGGAAGTCCACCGTCCGCGCGCCGCTGGCCACGGCGTCCAGGGTCTTGTTCTCCGCCCCCATCAACCGGCGATAGGTCCAGTAGCTGGCCATCACCTTCTCGACGTAGTTGCGGGTCTCCTTGAACGGCAGGCTCTCGATCAGCAGCAGGGTGTCGCAGTCCGCGCCCAGCTGGGCCGCCGTGCGGTTCAGGGTGGCCGGCCCGCCGTTGTAGGCGGCGACAGTGCGCAGCAGGTCGGGGCTCTTGACGCCGCGATCCATCAGCCAGGTGAAATAGTCCTGGCCGGCGCGCAGATTGTAGGCGGGATCGAACAGCGGGCTGTTGTCGGCCAGCAGCTTGTCGTCGCCCACCACGTCGGCGGCCGAGGACGGGCGCACCTGCATCAGCCCCATGGCGCCGGCGGCCGAGACGGCCATCGGGTCGAACCGGCTTTCCTGCCGCACCAGGGCGTAGACCATGGCCTTGTCGATGGTGAAGCCGCCGACCGGATCCAGCGGGGGCAGGGGATAGTCCTCGCCGCCCACCCGGCGCACCGGTCGGCCGGCGTTCAGCGGGGCGTTGGCGTTCAAGGCCAGGGCCAGGGCGGTCCAATCGTCGCGAAGTTCCTGGGTGTCGGCCAGAGAGAGGCCGGCGCGCAGCTCCATGCCCGCCTCGCGCCAGCGGCCGACCTGGGCCAGGGCGGTGGCGCGACGGGCGCGCGGATCGTTTTTCACCAGCTGTTCCAGCGAGGCGGTGTCGGGACCGACATAGCTGGCGCGGGTCAGCAGGCTGGCGATCGGGTCGTAGTTGTCTTCGGCGATCGTGACGCCCGCCATGGCCAGCTGCCGGACGGCGATCATGCCGTAGAAGGTGTGCGGCGAGCGGGCGGCTTCGCTCAGCAAGGCCTGGGCGTCGCGGCCGTGGCCGGCCTGGCTGGCCACGCGGGCCGCCCAGAAGGCGCCGGCGGCCCGCAGCCACTCGTCCTCGTGTTCGTCGTGGGCGACCTGCTCGAAATAGCTCTGGGCGGTGCGGTAGTCGCCCAGGCGATAGGCCGACAGGCCCGCGATCCAGGTCTCGCCGCCGGCCACGGCCAGGCTCAGGGCCTTCTGGACATCGCCGGAATAATAGGCTTCGCGAGCGGCGCGGCCCTTGTCGGCGGGCGGCGGCGCCGTTTCGTCGCCGATGAACAGTTCGGGCACGGGCGCGGCGGCGACGCGCTTGCGGGTCGGCTTGCGCTTGAGGGCCAGGGCGTAGACGCGGTCGGCGCCCGCCTCGTCGGCATAGGTGCGCAGCCAGCGGGTCAGGTCGTCGTAGCTGGCCGAAAAGCGAGTAGGGTGCATGACCTTGGCGAAGGCCAAGCGGCCGGCCAGGCTGCGATCATGGGCGTTGGCGAAGGCCGCGGCGGCGGCGTCGAAATCGCCCCGGTCGGTAGCGGCGAAGGCGGCGCGATAGGCGCGAACGTCTTCCGGAGACAAGGGGTCAAGAGCGCCCGCGAGCGCTGCGCCCCCCATGGAAAAGAGGGCCGTCGCGCACAGGAACAGGGCCGACAACACGGCCAAAGGACGAGCCAAAATCCGCAAAAACCGTTTCCGCGCTCCCCCGCAGGCGCGCGTCCCCCGTTCCGATTGGTCGAACGCAGTTCTAGTGCGGGCGGTCCGGACGATCAAGTCGCTCGGTCAGAGTCAGAAGATCCTGCCAGGCCTTCTTCTTCTGGGCGGGCGTGCGCAGCAGGAAGGCCGGGTGCAGGGTCGGCATGGCCGGCAGCTCGATGGACTTGTCCTCGGACAGCCATTCGAACCAGCGGCCGCGCATGGACAGGATGCCTTCCTCGCGCTTCAGCATGGCCTTGGCCGAGGCTCCGCCGGCCAACAGCAGCATCTTCGGCTTCACCAGGGCGATGGCGCGTTCGACGAACGGAGCGCACGTCGCCTGCTCCTGGGGCGTCGGCGTGCGGTTGCCGGGCGGGCGCCAGAAGACGGTGTTGGTGATGAAGACGCGGCCTTCCAGGCCGGCGGCCTGCAGCATGCGGTCCAGCAGCTTGCCGGCCCGACCGACGAACGGCTGGCCTTGGGCGTCCTCGTCGGCGCCGGGGCCTTCGCCGATGATCATCAGCGGTGCGTCGCCGACGCCGCGCGAGAACACGGCCTGCTTCGCCCCCTGCATCTTCAACGGGCAGCCGTCGAACGCGGCTATGGCGGCGGCCAGGCTTTCCAGGTCGTCACAGGCGGCCGCGGCGGCCTTGGCGGCGGCGACGGCGGTGCCGACATCAGGGCCGCGCGCCAGGGTCAGGCCCGGACGAGCGACGGGCGGCGGGGGAGGCGGCGGCTGGCTGCGAGCCCGCAGCATCGCCGCGCCTTCGGCCAGGCGGTCGATCGGCGCGTCCGCGTAGGACGTGTCGACACCCGCATCGGCCCAGAAGGCTAGCAGGCTTTCGACGGCGCGTTGATCGACGGCGAGGCTCATGAGAACGTAATTAGAGCGTGGCAGCCAAAAGTGTGAGCGGTTTTGGCGTCCGCCACGCTCAAAAAGTATGGGATCGAGCCTGCCTTGCGCGGGCTCGGTCGCGGAATGTCGCCGGGCTCCACGCTGCGTCGCAGCAAAAAAGAGGCGCTAGGCGCTTGACCGCCACTGCGTCACGTTCGGATAAGCTCTGATTCAAACAGTCATAAGACGGGCGGCCGAGCCCCCTTTACCGGGAGACCCCATGAGCGAAGACCTCGAACGCGAGTCGATGGAATACGACGTCGTCATCGTCGGCGGTGGTCCCGCGGGCCTTTCCGCGGCCATCCGCCTGAAGCAACTGGCCGCCAAGGCCGGGACTGAGATTTCCGTGGCCTTGCTGGAAAAGGGCTCGGAAGTCGGCGCCCACATCCTGTCGGGCGCGGTGATCGATCCCAAGGGCCTGGCCGAACTCTTCCCCAACTGGAAAGAAGAAGGCGCGCCGCTGGAGACTCCGGTCACCAAGGACCGCTTCAAGCTGCTGGGTCCGCAGGGCGAGCTTACCCTGCCGATGTTCGCCATGCCGCCGTTCATGCACAACCACGGCTGCTACATCGCCTCGCTGGGCAACCTGACCCGCTGGCTAGCCGGCAAGGCCGAGGAGCTGGGCGTCGAGATTTATCCGGGCTTCGCCGCCTCGGATCTGGTCTGGAATGAAGACGGCTCGGTGAAGGGCGTCGTCGTCGGCGTCGTCGGCATCGCCAAGGACGGCCACCACAAGCCGGACTTCCAGCCGGGCATGGAGCTGCACGGCAAGTACGTCTTCATCGCCGAGGGCGTGCGCGGCTCGCTGGCCAAGCAGCTGATCGAGAAGTTCGATCTGTCGGCCGGCAAGTCGCCGCAGAAGTACGGCCTCGGCATCAAGGAGCTGTGGCAGGTCCCGCCCGAGAAGCACCAGCCCGGCCTGGCCGAGCACACCACCGGCTGGCCGCTGGACAACCAGACCGGCGGCGGCAGCTTCATGTACCACTTCGGGGACAACTACGTGGCCATCGGCTACGTCGTGCACCTGAACTACAAGAACCCGTGGATCTCGCCGTTCGACGAGTTCCAGCGCTTCAAGCAGCATCCGGGTGTGCGTCCGTACCTGGAAGGCGGCAAGCGCATCGCCTACGGCGCGCGGGCCATCACCGAGGGCGGCTATCAGTCGGTGCCGAAGCTGACCTTCCCGGGCGGCGTGCTGATCGGCTGCTCGGCCGGCTTCGTCAACGTGCCGCGCATCAAGGGCAGCCACAACGCCGTCAAGACCGGCATGATGGCCGCCGAGGCCGCCTATGAGGCGGTCCAGGCCGGCCGCGCCAGCGACGAACTGACCGGCTACCAGACCGCCTACGACAAGTCGTGGGTCGCCAAGGAGCTGAAGGTCGTCCGCAACGCCAAGCCGATGCTGGGCAAGTTCGGCACCGCCCTTGGCGGCGCGGTCAGCATGTTCGACATGTGGTGCACCCACCTGCTGGGCGGCTTCTCGTTCTTCGGCACCATGAAGCACGAGAAGACCGACGCGGCCTCGACCGGTTTGGCCAAGGACTACAAGCCGATCGTCTATCCCAAGCCGGATGGCGTGATCAGCTTCGACAAGCTGAGCTCGGTGTTCCTGTCGGCGACCAACCACGAGGAAGACCAGCCGGCGCACCTGAAGCTGAAGGACCCGTCGATCCCGATCTCGGTCAACCTGCCCAAGTACGGCGAGCCGGCGCGCCTCTACTGTCCGGCCGGCGTCTACGAGGTGCTCTATAACGAGCAAGGGTCCGATCCGCGCTTCCAGATCAACGCCCAGAACTGCGTCCACTGCAAAACTTGCGACATCAAGGATCCGTCGCAGAACATCGTCTGGACCACGCCGGAAGGCGGCGGCGGACCGAACTACCCCAACATGTAAATGGAACAGCCTCCCGGCCGTCGGCTGGGAGGCTTTTTCTTGCGACCGACCTCGAAACCACCGAGGGTGGCGGGATGACGCGTTTCAAAGTCCTCCTCGCCTGTGTTTCCGTTTCCGCCCTGGCGGCCTGCGCCCAGGGACCCAGCACGGTCACGCTACGAGGCCCCGTGGCGGGCTCGCCCCTGTTCGACACCCGCTCCTCGTATGGCCAGTTCCTGGCGGGCCAGGCGGCCCTGCGCGACGGCAAGTCCAAGGAAGCGGCCACCTATTTCGGCACGGCCGCGGTGCTGGGCGACGACCCGGGCGTGATCGGCGAACGCTCCTTCTCGGCCCTGCTGCTGGCCGGCGAGATCACCCGCGCCGCCGCCGCGGCCCCGACGGGTCCCGACGCCACCGAGGCCGTCCAGCGCATGGGCGTGCTCACGCGCGTGGTCGAGGCGCTGGCCACCAACAAGGGCAAGGACGCCCAGGCGCTGCTGAAGGCCGAGCCGCTCGGCTTTCCGCACCAGCAGGCCGCCGCGCTGCTGACGCCTTGGGCCGCTGCGGCGGCCGGCGACAACGAGGCCGCGATCGTCCAGCCGACCCTGCGCACCGACAGGCTGGTGCAGTATTTCGGCCAGCAGGGCCAGGCGCGCCTCTACGAGCGGGCCAAGCGCTATGACGAGGCCGAGACCGACTACAAGGCCCTGACCGGCAACGCCGCCACGGCCAGCATATTCACGATCGACTACGGCGCGTTCCTGGAGCGCCGCAAGCGCCACGATGACGCCGTGGCCCTGTACGATACGGCTCTACGCGCCGCGCCCAACGATACGGGCCTGCTGCGGGCTCGCGCCCGCGCCGCCGCCAAGGGCGCGCCGCCGCCGATGCCGACCCTGCGCCAGGGCGCGGCCGAGGGGCTGGTGGCCTGCGCCGCCACCTTCGCCGGTGAGCACCAGGCCCAGTTCGCCCTGGCCTATCTGCGCCTGGCTCTGCGCCTGGATCCCGCCCGTGACGAGGCGTGGGTTCTGGTCGGCGACCTGCTGAACCAGGGCGAGGATCCGCAGGGCGCGATCGAGGCCTATGGCCACGTGCCCTCGGGCTCGCCGCAGTACGCCTCGGCCCAGAGCAAGATCGCCTGGGCCTGGAACGAACTCGGCGACAAGGCCAAGGCGCTGGACGTCGCTCGCGCCGCCGCCACGGCCGCGCCCAACGAGCGCGACGCGCAACTGGCCCTGGCCGACCTGTTGCGGGCGGGCAGCCAGTGGAACGAGTCGGTGGCGGTGCTGGACAAGGTGGTCGAGCGCGAGAGCGCCACCCCTGACTGGCGCGTGCTCTATCTGCGCGCCGTCTCCCTGGAGCAGGCCAAGCGCTGGCCCGAGGCCGAGCGCGACCTGCAGGCGGCCCTGAAGATCAATCCGAACGAGCCGGAACTGCTGAACTTCCTCGGCTACAGCTGGATCGACCGCAACGAGCACCTGGCCGAGGCCCTGGCCATGGTCCAGAAGGCCGTCGCCGCCCGGCCGCAGTCGGGCGCCATGCTCGACAGCCTGGGCTGGGCCTATTACCGCCTCGGCGACTACAAGAACGCCGTCGAGAAGCTGGAAGGCGCCGTTGAGCTGGAGCCCGGCGATCCGGACGTCAACGGCCACCTGGGCGACGCCTATTGGCGGGTCGGTCGCAAGACCGAGGCTCAGTTCCAATGGCAGCGCGTGCTTAGCCTGGAGCCCGACGAAAAGCAGAAGGCCGAGTCCGAAGCCAAGCTGAAGAACGGCCTGGCCGCGACCGGCGCGGCGGCGACTGCGTCGACGGTGGCCCACAACTAGGCTATCGGGCTTTCGTCCGTTTCAGCTTGGGTCCAGAGATCATGCGGCTTTCCGCCTTCGCGCCGGCCAAGGTCAATCTCTTCCTGCACGTGGGCGGGCCGGACGCGGAGGGCTATCATCCGATCGCCAGCCTGATGGTCTTCGCCGATGTCGGCGACCGGGTGATGATCCAGCCCAGCGACGCCCCCGACTTCGAGACCTCGGGTCCGTTCGGCGGCGCGATCCCGGCCGGCGGCGACAACCTGGTGGTCCGCGCCGCGCGGGCCTTTCACGCCAAGCTGGGCGGGCCGATCCCGCCGTACCGGCTGATCCTCGAGAAGCACCTGCCGATCGCGGCTGGGCTGGGCGGCGGCTCCAGCGACGCGGGCGCGGCCCTGAAGCTGTTGCGCGACGCCCTGGCCCCGGGCCTGTCCGACGACGACCTGGAACCTCTGGCCGCCAGCCTGGGCGCGGACGGCGCGGCCTGCCTGCGGGCCACGGCCCTGATGGCCGAAGGGCGAGGGGAGGTCCTGTCGCCGGCCCCGGCCTTGCCCGAGCTCCACGCGGTGCTGGTCAATCCGGGCGTCCCGTCACCGACCGGAGCGGTCTATCGCGCCTATGACGCCGCCGTGCATCCTGACGGCGCCGAGCGCCCGTGCATGCCGTCCGACCTGGAAAGCGTCGAGGAAGTCGCCGCCTGGCTCTCCGTCGCCACCCGCAACGACCTGGAGGCGCCGGCCGTGGCGCTGGAGCCGCGCATCGGCGAGGTGCTGGATATGCTGCGTGATGAGCCCGAAAGTCTGCTGGTCCGGATGTCCGGCTCCGGGGCGACCTGTTTCGCCCTCTGCGCCGGCGACATCGAGGCCGAGGGGCTGGTCGACCGCCTGGAGGCGATGCGCCCCGACTGGTGGGTGCGGCGCTGCCGCCTGAGTTGAGGAAATGGACATGAAGCGCCGTGACGTTCTCGCCGCCCTTGGGGGTCTGGTCGCCGCGCCTGGCCTGGCCAACGCCCAGATCCTGAACCTGGCCCCGACGCCGATCGTGCCCGGGGCCGGCGACATCGTGGTCAGCCTGGACACCAGTCTGGGCGCCATCATCATCGCCCTGAAGGCCAAACAGGCGCCGCTGACCACGGCCAACTTCCTCCAGTATGTCGACGGCAAGCTCTATGACGGGGCCAGCTTCTGGCGCGCGGCCAAGGCGCCGGGCTCGGTCGACTACGGCCTGATCGAAGGCGGCCTGGCCGGCGATCCGAAGAAGGTGCTGAAACCCGTCGCCCACGAACCGACCACCCAGACGGGCCTGCTCCACGTCGACGGCACGTTGTCCCTGGCGCGACGCGAGCCGGGCAGCGGCGACAGCGACTTCTTCATCTGCGCGGGCGACGCCCCGTACCTGGACGCAAATCCGGCGGCGGACGGCGACAACCTCGGCTTCGCCGCCTTCGGTCAGGTGATCAAGGGCATGGAGATCGTTCGCAAGATCCTGAACTTGCCGACGCCCGGCGAGGCGATCAATCCGGTGATGAAGGGGCAGATGCTCGATCCGGTCGTGCCGATCGTCACGGCGCGGCGGCTCTAGATCATCCGCGCCAGAAAGACGACGGCGCTGGCTGCGGGGACCAGCAGCAGCTGGGCCAGAACGGTGCCGGCCACGCGGCTGCCGGCGAACCAGACCACGGCGCGGCGGAAGGCGGGCTCGCTCACCCGGCCGTCCATCACGTCGTCGGTCATGATCGACAGGGCCGGGTCGATCAGCACGAACAGCAGGATCGTCGCCACGCCGTTGATCACCGAGGACAGACTGACGGCCGTGACCCGGAACTGAGGATCCAGATAGCCGGCGTAGAGCGAGGCGAAGACCCCGACGGTCAGCAGGGCCTGGGCCAGGACGTTCAGCACGATCACTCGGGCGGGGACGTCGATCTTCTGCTTCAGCCCGTCGAGGTGGCGCGGCGAGGGCAGGGCGACCGCGTCGCGGATATAGCCGACGCCGCCCTTGGCGAAAGCGTGCATCAGGAGCTTGGGCACGGAACGGTGGATCTGGAAGTGGGCGACCGCGCGGGTGAACAGGCGCTGGGCGGTCGGGATCGCCAGAGCTCCGATGATCGCCGCCAGGCTGGCGCTGGCCATCAGCCATTGGAAGTCGGCCAGCAGGTTCTGACCCGTACCATGCAGCAGGTCGCTCTCGATCCGCTTGGACAGGAACGGGCCCTGGAAGGCGTTCGAGGCGCGCGACAGCAGCACCAGCACGTTGAACAGCGCGAACGACATGGCGATCCGACGCGTGCGGACGCCCGCGATGCGCACCGCGTAGGCCAGGGCTCCGATCAGGTGGATCACGAAGGTCAGGACGCAGAGCAGGAACAGTTGGGCGTCCACGGCGGTCTCCAGGCGGGGCAGGGCGAGCTTGGCCGATCGCTTCCCCGTTTGGAAAGGGCCAAACAGAAAGGGCGCGGAGGTTGCCCTCCGCGCCCTTCGACTTGGTGCTTACGCCAGCCTTAGCTGTGGTAGGCGCGTTCGCCGTGTTCCGAGATGTCCAGGCCTTCTTCTTCGGCTTCCGGCGAAGCCTTCAGGCCGATGACAAGCTTGATCACGAAGAAGACGATCAGCGAGGCCACCAGCGACCACACGACCGTGACGCCGACGGCCTTCAGTTGGGCGATCACTTGCGTGCCCAGGCTGTAGACGGCGTTGTCGCAGGTCGAGAGGTCGCCGTCCTTGGCGCAGCTCGTGTAGTCGACGATGCCGGCGCCGCCCCAGGCGGGGTTGACCAGCAGGCCGGTGCCGATGGCGCCGACAATGCCGCCGATGCCGTGGATGCCGAAGGCGTCCAGGCTGTCGTCATACTTGAAGGCGTTCTTCACGACCGAGCAGAAGAAGATGCAGATCGGCGAGACGACCAGACCCAGGATCACCGAGCCCATCGGACCGGCGAAGCCGGCGGCCGGGGTGACGGCGACGAGGCCGGCGACGATGCCCGAGGCCAGGCCCAGGGCCGACGGCTTCTTGCGGGTGACCCACTCGACGACGATCCACGACAGACCGGCGGCGGCGGTGGCGACGAAGGTGTTGATCATGGCCAGCGAGGCGTAGCCGTTCGACTCGAGGTTGGAGCCGGCGTTGAAGCCGAACCAGCCCACCCACAGCAGGCCGGCGCCGACCAGGGTCAGGGTCAGCGAGTGCGGGGGCATCGGCTCCTTGCCGTAGCCTTGGCGCTTGCCGAGGATCAGGGCGCCGACGAGAGCAGCGATACCAGCGTTGATGTGGACGACGGTGCCGCCGGCGAAGTCCAGGGCGCCGAAGCCCCAGATCAGGCCCGACTTGATCGGAGCGGTCGGGGCGAGCGCGATCGCGTCAGGACCCGGCCACCACCAGACCATGTGCGCCATCGGATAGTACGACAGCAGCGGCCACAGGACGGCGAAGGCGACGATGGCGGCGAACTTCATGCGCTCGACCAGCGAACCGACCACGAGGGCGGCGGTGATGGCCGCGAAGGTCGACTGGAACGAGATGAAGGTGAACTCGGGGATCACCACGCCGGTCGAGAACGTCGCGACGTTGCTGGCCGGGGTCACGTCCTTCAGGAAGAGACGACCGAGGCCGCCCACGAAGGTGTCCCAGCTGCCGCCGTCGGTGAAGGCGAAGCTATAGCCCCACAGCACCCAGGCGACGAAGCCGATGATGGCGACGGTCGAGACCTGCATCATCACCGACAGCATGTTCTTGGTGCGGACCAGGCCGCCGTAGAACAGGGCCAGGCCCGGGATGATCATCAGCAGGACCAGCAGCGAGGACGTCAGCATCCACGCGTTGTCACCCTTGTCGTTCTTGTCGACGATGGTGGGCGCGGCGGCCGGGGCGGGAGCCGGCGTGGCGGCGGGCGCGGCCTCGGCGGGCGCGGCGGCGGTCATGGCGGCGGCCGGCGCGGGCGCGGCCTCCTGGGCGAAGGCGGTGGCGCCCAGCGGAGCCCCCGCCAGGGTCGCGGCGAGCAACAGCCCGGCCAGCGGTTTGAAGGTGAGTTTCATCGTCGGTATCCCCTTTTCCCGATGCGTTACAGAGCGGCCGAGCCGGTTTCGCCGGTGCGGATGCGGACGGCTTCTTCGACGTTCAGGACGAAGATCTTGCCGTCGCCGATCTTGCCGGTGGCCGCGGCGGCCTTGACGGCTTCGACGGCCTTGGCGGCGGACGCGTCGTCGACGACCGCTTCCAGCTTCACTTTCGGCACGAAATTCACCTGGTACTCGGCGCCCCGGTAGATCTCGGTCTGCCCTTTCTGACGGCCGTAGCCCTTCACTTCCGAAACCGTCAGACCTTCGACGCCGGCGGCGACGAGCGCTTCGCGCACCTCGTCCAGCTTGAAGGGTTTGACGACCGCTATGATCAGTTTCATCCGCCTTGCTCCGACCCGTTGAGCTACGGGCTTGCTTTGCTTGGTTGTTCGGAAGCGTTCTCGCCCCCGGAAATCACCGCCGACGCCGCCTTCACGCGCTGCATCGTTCCCCGGCCTGGCTACGCTATCGGCGACGGTTCCGTGACGGGTGGCATGGGCAAGGTTTTGGAAAGGAAATAGGCAAGGCGCCTAAATTCTTGGCAGACTCTGCAGCCGATGCGTCAAAAACCGGCGATGCGTCCTGACGAGAGGCTTCGGCGCCGCTGGCGAGCTTGTCCCGGTTTTCGAGGATCCTAACCGCTCCGTTCGAGTGATCACGTGCCCGTGATTACGGAACCGACTCCCCGGTCCGGGCGTACTCCGCTCGAACCGAGAGGAACTCGATCATGATTACTCAGCGTCTTCTGACCGCCGCCGCCGCGGTCGCCCTGATGACCGGATTCGCCCATGCCCAGGACGCCGCGGCGCCCGCCGCGCCAGCGCCGGCCGCGTCCTCGCCCGTCGTCGCCAAGGGCGACCTGATCCAGACCGCCGAGGCTTCGGGCCAGTTCACCACCTTCCTGAAGGCGGTCGGCGCCGTGAACCTGACCAGCGTCCTGAAGACCAACCAGAACCTGACCCTGTTCGCCCCGACCGACGCGGCGTTTGCCGCCCTGCCGGCCGGTGAGCTGGACAAGCTAATGTTGCCCGAAAACGGGCCGATGCTGCAGAAGGTGCTGACCTATCACCTGATCAACGCCAAGGTGGACTCCACCAAGATCAAGGGCTCCAAGGGCGAAGTGAAGAGCGTCGAGGGCTCGCCGCTGCTGCTGGACGGCTCGGGCGCGGCGCCGATGGTCGACACCGCCACGATCACCCAGACCGACGTGATGGCCACCAACGGCGTGCTGCACGTGGTCGACAAGGTGCTGATCCCTAAGGACGTCCCCGGCCTGCAGGCCGCCGCCTCGGCGACCGACGCCAATGCGACGATGCAGGTGGCCGCCAACGAGCAGATGGCTCCGGCCGGTCAGGCGATGTCGGCTGATCCCGCCCAGTCCGTGCCGACTCCGACCACCACCACGGACATGGCCTCCGACCCGGCCGCCAGCCCCGCCATGCCGGCGGCCACGGCGGCGCCGGACGCTGGCGTGAACACCTCGGGCGTCGTGCCGGTGTCGTCGCAGTCGCCGGAGGCCCAGGCCTCGCTGAAGGCCGGTGACGCCAATGTGGTGTCCAACCCGCCGGTCGCCGACACCGTCGCCAACCGCGCCAAGTACGGCAAGCCGGACTCGAACGCCGGCAAGCGTACGGTCCCTAAGGGCAACTAAGGCTTCCACAGCCTCGGACTTCGCTTGAAGCAGCAGTCGGCGGGCCCTATGGTCCGCCGACTTTTTTCTAGGCCTGCTTCGATACATGTCGCGCGAAAAACCCAAGTCCTTCCAAAGCCTGATCCTGACGCTCCATGACTATTGGAGCCGGCAGGGCTGTATCATCCTGCAGCCGCATGACGTGGAAGTGGGGGCGGGGACCCTGCACCCCGCTACGGTCCTGCGCGCCCTGGGTCCCAAGCCCTGGAACGCGGCCTATGTGCAGCCCTCGCGCCGTCCGGGCGACGGGCGCTATGGCGAGAACCCCAACCGCCTGCAGCACTATTACCAGTACCAGGTGATCCTGAAGCCGAACCCCGAGAACATGCAGGACCTGTATCTCGGCTCGCTGGAAGCGATCGGCCTGGACCTGCGCACCCACGACATCCGCTTCGTCGAGGACGACTGGGAGAACCCGACCGTCGGGGCCTGGGGCCTGGGCTGGGAAGTCTGGTGCGATGGCATGGAAGTCAGCCAGTACACCTACTTCCAGCAGGTCGGCGGCCTGGACGTCTCGCCGGTGGCTGGCGAGCTGACCTATGGCCTGGAACGCCTGGCCATGTACGTGTTCGGCGTCGACAACGTCTATGACCTGCCGTTCAACGACCCGGACTCGCCGCTGGGCGCGACGACCTATGGCGACGTGTTCCTGGAGAACGAGCGCCAGCAGTCGGAAGCCAACTTCCACGGCTATGACGTCGCCGTGCTCAAGCAGCAGTTCGAGCAGATGGAAGAGCAGGTGCCGCTGATGCTGGCCCGCTCGTACCAGGGCAAGGCCCTGGTGCTGCCCGCCTACGATATGGTCCTCAAGGCCAGCCACCTTTTCAACCTGATGAACGCCCGCGGCGCGATCGCCGTCGCCGAGCGCGCCAGCTACATCGGCCGCATCCGCGACCTTTGTAAGCTGTGCGCCAACGCCTGGGTCGATCAGCAGGAAGCCGCGTAAGTCACGATGCCCCAACTTCTCCTCGAACTGTTCTCGGAAGAGATCCCCGCCCGTATGCAGGCCCAGGCCGCCAAGGACCTGGAGCGCATGGCGCGCGAGCACCTGGCCGCCGCCGGCTTCCTGCCCGAGGCGCTGAAGACCTTCGCCGGCCCTCGCCGCCTGACCCTGGTGGTCGAAGGCCTGCCGCTAGCCCAGGCCGACCGCAAGGAAGAGCTGAAAGGCCCCCGCGTCGGCGCCCCGCCGCAAGCCATGGAAGGCTTCCTGCGCAAGGCCGGCCTGACCCAGGACCAGCTGGTAGAGCGCGACGGCGTCTACATGGCCTTCATCGAGAAGAAGGGCCGCCCGACGCCGGAGATCGTCGCCGAGATGGTCGAGGCGATCGTTCGCGGCTTCCCTTGGCCCAAGTCGATGATCTGGGGAACCAAGAAGCTGCGCTGGGTGCGTCCGCTCAAGCGCATCCTGTGCGTGCTCGACCGCGAGGTCGTGCCGTTCGCCATCGAGGGCATCCCGAGCGGGGACATCTCCGAGGGCCACCGCTTCATGGGCGACGCCCAGCCATTCGTGGCGCGTGACTTCGACGAATACGCGGCCGGTCTGGAAGCCCACTACGTCGTGCTCGACGTCGAGGAGCGCAAGCAGCGCATCCTCGAAGGCTGCAAGACCCTGTGCTTCGCGCGTCACCTGGAACTGGTCGAGGACCAGGGCCTGCTGGAAGAAGTCGCCGGCCTGGCTGAATGGCCCACCCCGGTGCTGGGCGACATGGACCCGGTGTTCCTCAGCCTGCCGCCCGAGGTGATCCGCACCTCGATGCGCACGCACCAGAAGTACTTCGCCGTCCGCAAGGCCGGGGAAGAGGGCCTGGCCCCGCACTTCATCACCATCGCCAACATCCAGGCGGCCGACGGCGGCGCGGTGATCGCGGCCGGCAACGCCAAGGTGCTGTCCTCGCGCCTGTCCGACGCTCGCTTCTTCTGGGACGAGGACGTCAAGGTCGGCTTCGAGCCGTGGCTGGAAAAGCTGAACGGCGTCACCTTCCACGCCAAGCTGGGCACGATGGCCCAGCGCGTCGAGCGCATCGTCGCCCTGGCCGGCGAGATCGCCCCGCTGGTCGGCGCCGATGTCGAAAAGACCAAGGAAGCCGCGCGCCTCGCCAAGGCGGACCTCGCCTCGCAGATGGTCGGCGAGTTCCCTGAGCTGCAAGGCATCATGGGCGGCTACTACGCCCGCACCTTCGGCCTGGACGGCGAGATCGCTGACGCTGTGCGCGACCACTACAAGCCGCAAGGCCCCTCGGATGCTGTGCCGACCGCGCCGGTGAGCGTGGCTGTGGCGCTGGCGGATAAGCTGGACACGCTGGTGGGCTTCTTCGCGATCGATGAGAAGCCCACAGGCTCGAAGGATCCCTATGCCCTTCGTCGCGCGGCGCTGGGCGTGATCCGGATCATCCTGGAATCTAACAAGCGCTTCCCGCTGTCTCAGGTCTTGAAGCCCGCTCACGAGCGGACGCATGAAGCGGCGAATGGCGATCGCACGCTCTTTGACGTGGATGACAAGGGCGGTTTGCAAAACGGCCGCCCGGTGCCGCTCAATCCGACCGTTGTTATCGACCTGATCGCCTTCTTCGCCGACCGCCTGAAGGTCACCCTCCGCGACCAAGGCAAGCGCCACGACCTTGTCGACGCCGTCTTCGCCCTGGGCGACGACGACCTGGCGCGGATCGTCGCGCGGGTCGAGGCGCTGGACGGCTTCCTGAAGACCGACGACGGTAAGAGCCTGATGGCCGGCTACAAGCGCGCCTCCAACATCCTCAAGGCCGAGGAGAAGAAGGGCGCTCTGCCGGTCGGGGCTCCCGAGGAACCCGCCGCCGACAGCGACGCCGAGGTGGGCCTCTACAACGCCCTGCGCCTGCTGGCCAAGCCGCTGAAGGACGCCCTGGACGCCGAGGACTTCACCGGCGCCATGACCCAGCTGGCCGAGCTGCGCGGCCCGGTCGACGCCTATCTCGACGGCGTCTTCGTCAACGAACCCGAGCACCGCGACAACCGCCTGCGGACCCTGGCGGCGGTGCGGGATGAAATGGGTAGGGTGGCGGACTTCGGGTTGATTGCGGGGTAGCTTTTAGCTCCATTCCAACAACAAGCACCGTCATCCCGCGCTTTATGCGCGGGACCCATTTGCCCGCCGCAAGTGAAGTGCGGGCCTAGGCTCTCACGCGGAAGCTGAACCATGGGTCCCGCGCATAAAGCGCGGGATGACGGAGTTGGTTGGGGGCTAAAACTGGCGCGGTACGGGCGTCCAGTTCAGCACCTGATCATAGAGGTCATCCCAGCGCGGGTTGTCCTGCTCGATCAGATTGATCTTCCACTGCCTGGGCCATTCCTTCAGCCGCTTCTCGCGATGGATGGCGACGGTCATGTCTTCATGGGTCTCGTACCAGACGAGCCGCGTGAGTCCGTATTTCTGGGTGAAGCCTTTGATCAGCTTCTCGCGATGCTGAACGATCCTCGCCTCAAACAGGCTCGTCACGCCGATGTAGAGCGTGCCGTAGGGCTTGTTGGCCATCATGTAGACGGCGATGGAAGCGTCGCGCGGCACCATGCCCCAAAGCTGAGGCATGGCTCGCAGTAAATCAACTATGGGTCGAGTTAAGCCGCCGCCGCGTCGAACTCCGCCTTCCACCCAGCGAACGCCGCGCGGTCGTCCTGGTCCCAGGGGTGGAAGCCGGGGCGGTACCAGGCGAAGTAGGTCTTCCAGCCTCGACGGAAGATGCCGGGATTGCCCCACACGTACGCACTGACCGCCTTCAGCGCCGCCTTGGGCGAATAGCCGTCGGCCTCCAGCAGGCGGGCGGCGTAGCGGCTGATGTTGCGGGTGAACATGATGGTCACGAAGAACATCGCCCGGCAGCGCATCATGTAACGGCGACGCGGCGACCAGTCCTTGGTCGCGACCATGAAGACGTCGTAGGCGACGGCCTTGTGCTCGGTCTCTTCCATGGCGTGCCAGCGCCACAGCTTTTCGACCTCGGGATGGGCGTTGTCGAACAGGTCCTGATGGCGCACGTGCATCTCGGCCATCATCGCCGTGAAGTGCTCCAGGGCGATGGTCGACAGCAGCATGGCCATCTTGCCGCGCTCGCGGGCCATCTTCACGCGGCCGCGGACGGTCTCCTCGATCTCGGCGACCGGGTAGCGGTCGCGGTCGATCAGGCTGTTCAGCTGATGGTGTTCGCGCGAGTGGATGGCTTCCTGGGCGATGAAGTTCCGGGCGTCGTCCAGCAGCTTGCCGGTCAGCAAGTGGCGGTAGTTGCGCACCGCGTCCATGAACAGGCGCTCGCCGTCCGGGAAGGTCAGGGACAGGGCGTTGAACACCGCCGTGCCGACGGGATCGCCGCCCAGCCAGTGGCCCTTCTGGGCCTCTGTCAAGTCGAAGCGGATGTCGCGCGGGGTGACGTCCAGTTCGGCCGGGGTGGACTTCGTCTGAGGGGTTTGGGTGTCGATCATGGCGTTATGCGCTCCGCCGGTTTAGGGCTGTCTAAGCCTCTCGATGGGCGCAGAGTGAGTTGTACTGACAAAAATGTCAATAGAGGCTTCAGCCCCGAAGACGCGCGTGCGCCGGACGCCCGAGGCCGCGCGCGAGAACATCCTCGCCGCCGCCGAAGTCCTGCTGGTCGAGCACGGCCCTCAGGCCATCAAGCTGGCGGATGTCGCCAAGGCCGCCGGGGTGGTCCACGCCAATGTCATCCACCATTTCGGCTCGATCGCCGGAGTCGAGACGGCGCTGATGGAGCGGATGATCCGGCAACTGGCCGACAAGATCATCGTCGGCTTCAACGAACAGGGCGCCTCGCCCGGCTTCGGCGCCCAGGCGCTGTTCGACGCCTTCGAGGCCAAGGGCGTGGCGCGGCTGGCGGCGTGGCTGGAGCTGACCGGGGAAGGGCGGCGCATGACCCTGGTGCGCGAGGTCGTCGACGAGGTGGTTCAGACCCGGCTGGCCCGCGACGTCGGGGTCGAGCGCGAGAAGATCATCGACTTCATCCTGCTGAACATCGTGCTGGCGATCGGGGTGGGCCTGTTCGGGCCGACGCTCAGCGAACTGCTGGGGCGTCCGTCTGAGCGGGCGCGCGAGCTGGCGCTGGAGATGGTCGCGGGGCGGATCACCGCCATGGGCAGCAAGGCCTAGGCGCGGAGCAGCGCGGGCAGGACCTGCTCGGTCAGCAAGGGCGCGAGGCGCAGCTCGCCCGGCGCGGCGGGGTCGATCCAGGCCAGTTCCTCGATCTCGGCCCGCGCGGCGATCGCGCCCTCGACCGTCGCCAGATAGGTCGCCGACTGGACGGTGAAGCCGGCCTCATTGGCGGCCGGGGCCGAGAAATGGCCCAGCAGTTCGGCGTGGACCAGGCCGCAGCCCAGCTCCTCATTGAGTTCGCGGGCCAGGGTGGTCAGGTCGTCCTCGCCGGCGTCGCGCTTGCCGCCGGGCTTCATGAAGGCGGTCGTGCCGCGCTTGCGGACCAGCAGCATGCGGCCGTCCTGGTCGCGGATCACGGCGGTGACGATGTCGAGGACGCGGCTCATCCCGGCAGGATAGCCGCGCCCTCCAGATTCGCGTCGCTACTTCTCGACCGCCGCCAGGACATGCTCGGTCAGCAGCTTTTCGGCGATGACGTGCGGCTGGCGGACACCGAAGTTGGTGGTGGTGATCACGGCGACCAGATCGAGATCCGGCACCACGGCGACCTTCTGGCCGCCCGTGCCGCTCATCGTCCAGGCCTTGTGGCCGGCAAAGGTCTGCAGCCAGATCAGATAGCCGTAGTCGGTGTTCTCGCGGGCATTGGCGTGCGGCGCGACAGCGGCTTTCACGAAGTCGGCCGGCAGCACCTGCTTGCCGTCCCACTGGCCGCCATTGGCGTAGAGCTGGCCCAGCTTCAGCAGGTCACGGCTGCGCAGGCCCAGGCCGCCGCCGCCCTGGGCCAGACCCAGCGGCGACTTTTGCCAGTGCGGGTTCTCGATCCCGAGGGGCTTGAACAGCGCCTCGTCGGCGAAGTCGGGCAGGGGCCTTTTCACCGCGCTCTGGATCACCGCGCCCAGCGTGGTCACGCCGGCGGTGCAGTAGCTGAAGCTCCGGCCATAGGGCGAGGCCTCCGGCTTGGGCATCCAGTCCGGGAAGCCGCGCACCGGCAGGTCGAGGTAGAAGCCGACCCAATCCTCGATCAGGTACATCCGCTCTTCGTTGCCGCGCGAGAACTCGTTGTCGTCATCGCACTCGGCGATGGAGCTCATGGTCAGCAGGTCCTCGACCGTGACCTTGTCCTTGCGCGGGTCGGGATTGGCCACCGGCGGGCGGCCCTTCAGATAGGCCTTGATGGGAGCATTGACGCTGGGCAGGGCGCCGCGCGCGATCGCGGCCCCGGCCAGCATGGCGGTGACGGTCTTGGTGGCGGAGCGGGTATTACGCCGCGCCTCGGGACCGCCGTCCTTTTGATCGGCGTCGTAATAGGCCTCGAACACAAGCTTGCCGTGGCGGGCGATCAGGACGCTGGTGATCTGCTGGAACTGGCCGGCCTTGATCGCGGCCGACATTGCTTCGAGTTTAGCGGCGGAAAGGCCTTCGGCGGCGGGCGCGGCCGTGGGCCAGTCGGCGGCGTGAACTGAGAGGGGCGCCAGTACGAGGGCGGCGGCGAACGCGAAGGCTTTCAAGGCGGGAACTCCAAAAGGAACCTCTGCCGTCTAGGCCGCGTCGGCCGCCTCGTCTTGGACGCTTGCAACACCCGGCCGGCGACCACACAGCCGGGCGAACTCACCGGGCGTGACGCCATAGGCCTTGAGGAACTGGCGATTAAGGTGGCTCTGGTCGCAGAAGCCGGAGGCCAGGGCGATCTCGCCGATCGGGTCGCGACCGCGCATCAGCAGGTCGGCGGCCCGCTCCAGCCGGCGCGTGCGCAGTCGGTCGCCGGGCGCCGCGCCTAGCCAGCGGCGATAGCCGCGCGCCAGGTGGACCGGATGCACCCCGGCGATCTCGGCCAGATCCGCGACGCTGATCGGCTGGTCGAACGCATCCGCCAGATAGGTCTCGGCGCGGTCCAGCCACGGGGGGCGCTTGTCGCCGTCCGAGGCTGGCGTCAGGGCCTGGGCGGCCAGCTCCAGGCTCAGGCCTTCCAGTGACAGTGTCTCGGCGTCGCGGGCCAGCAGCGAGCGGGTCAGGCGCAGGGCCGCGCGGCGGGCGGCGGGTCCGGTCAGCCGCAGGGCGTCGATCGCCGCGCCGCGTCCGGCGTCGGCCAGGGTGCGCCAGTCGGTGGGGGCGAAGCTGACGGCCAGGAAGTAGCCGCCGACATCCACGAAGCGGTCGCGGTGGACGACGCCCGGCGGGTTGAAGACCAGCACCGGCCCCTCGGTCTCGGGGCCGGCGGCGGTGGTCAGGTAGCGGCCATGAGTGGCCAGCACGAAGTGGGCGTCGTCGTGGCTGTGCTCGTCGACATGCTCGGCGCGCTTGGTGGCCTCCAAGTGCGCGAGACGTACGCCGGGCAGCTGACGCTCGACGGTGGGCGCGCCGTAGAACCGGCCTTGGCTGAAGGCGGTTCTCGACGAGGCCATCCTAACCCAGCTTCTCGGCGGCCCAGGGGGCGAAATAGGTGATGACGCCCGCCGCGCCGGCCCGCTTGAAGGCGGTCAGGCTTTCGAGGATGGCGCGGTCGTGATCGATCCAGCCGTTCTGGGCGGCGGCCATGATCATCGCGTACTCGCCCGACACCTGGAAGGCGTAGGTCGGCATGCGGAATTCGTCGACCAGGCGGCGCAAGATGTCCAGATATGGCATGCCCGGCTTGACCATGACCATGTCGGCGCCCTCGGCGATGTCGAGCGCGACCTCGCGGAGGGCTTCCTCGGTGTTGGCGGGGTCCATCTGGTAGGTCTTCTTGTCTCCCTGGCCGCCCGCGAGTTTCGCCGAGCCGATGGCGTCGCGGTACGGGCCGTAGAAGGCCGAGGCGTACTTGGCGGCGTAGGACATGATCATCGTGTCCTGGAAGTTCGCGCCTTCCAGCGCCGCGCGCAGCTTGCCGATGCGGCCGTCCATCATGTCGGACGGCGCCAGGATGTCGGCGCCGGCTTCCGCCTGCATCAGGCCCTGTTCGATCAGGCGCTCGATGGTCGGGTCGTTGAGAATCCTGCCGCCTTCGATCACGCCGTCGTGGCCATGGTCGGTGAACGGGTCCAGGGCGACGTCGCACATGATGCCGACCTCGGGGGCGGCGTCCTTCATAGCCTTGACGGCGCGCGGAATGACGCCGTCCGGATCGGCGGCGATCGAGCCGCTCGCATCCTTCCGTGAGCCGTCGATGTGCGGGAAGATGGCGATGGCCGGGATGCCGAGGTCGCGGGCGCGGACAGCGGCCTTGGCGGCCTCCTTGACGGAGAGGCGCTCGACGCCCGGCATCGAGGCCACTGGGATCACGCCTTCGCCCTCGTGCACCACCATCGACCAGATCAGGTCCGACGGTCGGACCTCGGTCTCGCGGACGAGGCGGCGGGTCCAGTCGGCCTGACGCACGCGACGCAGGCGGGTGGCGGGGTAGGGGGCGAGGGACGGAACGGTCATGGCGTTGATTTGGACCGCGCCGCCCCTCTAGGCAAGTTCATGGGGCCCTTAAGAGGCTCAAGAATAGCGGAACGCCGGATCGTCCAGGTCGAGAGTCGGGAAGAGGTCCTTCTCGGTCCAGTAGTCCTGGGTGTGCCGCCACTCCGGCTTGTCGCCCGCCTTGGGCAGCAGATGCATGTTCCGCATCAGATAGCCGGGATTGAAGTCCTCCGGATCCATCCAGCTCCCGATCTTCATGTCGTCGTCCTGCGGCCGCAGGGCGACCTCGACCTGTCGCGCGCCTTTCGCCGCCATGTGGGCGAGCAGGCGGCAGACGAAGTCGCCGATCAGGTCGGCGCGCAGGGTCCAGCTGGCCCGGAAATAGCCGAAGACCCAGACGAGGTTCGGCAGGCCCGTGAACATCATGCCGCGGTAGGTGACCGTCTTGCCGAAGTCGAGCGGCTTGCCGTCCACCGCGAACGCGATGTCGCCCAGGACGCTGAGGTCGAAGCCCGTCGCCGTGACGACGACATCCGCGTCCAGCGTCTCGCCGGACTTGAGCAGCAGGCCCGTCTCGGTGAAGCGGTCGATCTCGTCGGTCACGACCGAGGCCTTGCCGGAGGCGATCCCCTGGAAGAGGTCGCCGTCGGGCACGAAGGCGATGCGCTGCCGCCAGGGACGATAGCGCGGCGTGAAATGGGTCTGAATGTCGGAGTCCGGACCCAGGAACGCCTTCACGCCCTCCAGCAGCTCGGCCTTGACCACCTCGGGCTCCTCAAGCGAGCGCCGGGTGAATTCGTTCTGATCGAACAGCACCTTGCGGCGCACGATCTCGTGGATCCAGGTCTCGTCGATCTCCAGTTGGCGCAGGGTGTTGGCCAACTCGTTCTCGTTGCGGCCAGGCACGAAGTAGGTCGGCGAGCGCTGCAGCACGGTGACATGGGCGCAGTCGCCGGCGATGTTGGGAACCAGGGTCGCGGCCGTCGCGCCCGATCCGATCACCACCACCCGCTTGTTCTTCAGGTCTAGGTCGTCGGGCCAGGTTTGCGGATGCACGATCCGGCCCTTGTAGTCGGACATGCCCGGCCAGTCGGGCGTATAGCCCACCGCGTGACGGTAATAGCCCTGGCACATCCACAGGAAGTTGGTGGTGTAGCGCTCGGCGCCGTCCGGACCGGTCACCTCCAGCGTCCAGAGCTTGTCGGCGGACGACCAACTGGCCGAGGCGATCCGTCGCCGATAGCGGATGTGGCGCGCCAGGTCGTTCTCGGCGATCACTTCGCCCATGTAGTCGAGAATTTCCGCGGCGGTGGCGATCGGCGGGCCGACCCAGGGCTTGAAGCGATAGCCGAAGGTGTAGAGATCGCTGTCCGAGCGGATGCCGGGGTAGGTGTGCGTAAGCCAGGTGCCGCCAAAACTCTCGAGCGCCTCCAGCACCGTGAAGGTCGTGCCCGGTCTTTGCGCGCCGAGGTGGTAGGCGCTTCCGATCCCGGAAATGCCCGCGCCCACGATGAGCACGTCGAAATGCTGTACCGCCGCTCCTGGCGCGGTCCCGGAAAGCGTCGCCGCTTCGGTCATGCCGTTCCTCCCGTGCTGGCCGACAGGCGGCCAAGTTGCCCGGCGTCTCTTCGGACGCCTGGGTTATCAACGTACACTTAGAGTGTTCGCGCGCCCTTTGCGCTGAATCAAGGGTGTTATGCGCGCGGTGGGATGAGAGATCAGGGCGCGGCGCGCGAGGCCAGCATCGCCGGGCCGTCGATGCGGGTCCACAGCTGCGACTTGCACAGGAAGTTGCCGATCACGCAGCCCTTGGCGCGCATGGTCCTCGGGTCGATGATGTCGGCCGACCCCACCAGGGTGACCTTCAAGGTCGGAACCCAGACGCGGCCCTTCAGCGAACCGTCGCGCTGGCTTTCAAAGTCGCGCAGCAGTTGCTTGCCGATCAGGGTGTCTGCGCCAGCCTTTCGCGCGTCGGCCTCGGCCTTGGCGCTGGCCCACACCACGACGCCACAGGTGCTGGGGCCGCAGTCCTTGATTTCCAGGTGCACGGTGTTGTGCGGATTGCGCCACACGCCGTAACTGCGCGCGACGTCGCCGCCCTCGGCCGCATAGGCGGGAGCCGAGACCGCAGCCATCCCCAGGGCAGCCACGAGAGCGGCCAGTGCAAGTTTCACGAAACGCATTGTGTTCTGAGCAGTAAAAAAGAGTTGGAGGACGCCATCCCCGTGACACGGCATTTGGAGCGAATGACCATGGTTATCAAGTGGGTGTGGCGCCTTTGCCGATTCACACCGTGTAACGGAGGATTTCAGGTCACACCGTCCGCTCGCGGATCGAAACGTGTATGGGCGACCTGACATCGAGGCCTCGCGCGATTGACAGGCGGGCCGCCGCGCGGCACGTCAGCCGGCAAGAAAGCCCCGATAGGGGCGGGGTTGTTCTGCCCCGAACGGGAGGAAGTGCGCATGGATTTCGCTCTGAACGAAGATCAAGTCGCAATCCAGGAGGCTGCTCTCGCCTTCGCCGAGGGACAGCTTGCCCCGTTCTCGGCTGAGTGGGACGAGAAGAAGCACTTCCCCGTCGAGACCCTGCGCCAGGCCGCCGCGCTGGGCTTCGCCGGCATCTATGTGAACGAAGATGTCGGAGGCAGCGGCCTGTCGCGCCTGGACGCCTCGATCATTTTCGAGGCGCTTAGCTACGGCGACGTCCCGACTGCCGCCTATCTGACCATCCACAACATGGCGTCGTGGATGATCGACCGCTTCGGCTCGGACGATCTGCGTCAGCGCTACCTGCCGCGCCTTACGACCATGGAGCTGATCGCCAGCTACTGCCTGACCGAGCCGGGCTCGGGCTCGGACGCGGCCAATATGCGCACCAGCGCCAAGCTGGACGGCGACAACTATGTGCTGAATGGCGGCAAGGCCTTCATCTCGGGCGGCGGTGTCTCGGACGTCTATGTCGTCATGGCCCGCACGGGCGGCGACGGCGCCAAGGGCGTCTCGGCCTTCGTGGTCGAGAAGGGGACGGACGGGCTCAGCTTCGGGGCCAATGAGCGCAAGATGGGCTGGAACGCCCAGCCGACGGCGCAGGTGAATTTCGACAATTGCCGCGTGCCGATCGAGAACCGCATCGGCCAGGAAGGCGAGGGCTTCCGCTTCGCCATGATGGGCCTGGACGGCGGACGCCTGAACATCGCCTCGTGCTCGCTGGGCGGCGCGCAATTCGCCCTCGACACGGCCAAGGCCTACATGGAAACCCGCAACCAGTTCGGCAAAGCCTTGAAGGACTTCCAGGCCCTGCAGTTCAAGCTGGCCGACATGGCCACGGAATTGGAGGCCGCCCGCCTGATGGTGCGCCGCGCCGCCCACGCCCTGGACAACAAGCATCCCGAGGCGACCAAGCTGTGCGCCATGGCCAAGCGCTTCGCCACCGACGCCGGTTTCCAGGTGGCCAATGACGCCTTGCAGCTGCACGGCGGCTACGGCTACCTCCAGGACTATCCGCTGGAGCGCATCGTCCGCGACCTGCGGGTGCACCAGATCCTGGAAGGGACCAACGAGATCATGCGCGTCATCATCGCCCGCGAGATGTTTCGGCAGTGAGCGACGCGCTTCAGGTCCCGCTGGCCGAAGGCGTCGCCTGCGAGCGAACCTACTGGATCGTCATGGATGGCGAGCCGCGCCCGCTGTTTATCCGCTGGCTTCAGCCGCAGCCGATGGAGGTGGGCTGGGAGTGCCCCGTGCAGACGACGTGGCCCGATGGCCGCGTGCGAATCCGGCGGATCGGCGGCGAAGATTCCGCGCAAGCCTTATTCCTCGCGTTTTGTATGGTCGGTTCCGAACTCATCGTCTCCAAGAATCCCGTCTATTGGTTCGACCTGAACGATGATCTGGGATTGCCGATGTTGTCGGCTGTGGCTGATGTAGTCGCCGAGCGGAAAGCGCGTTTCGAGGCCAAATGATCTATCTCTGCCGCCATGGTGAGACCTTCCACAATCGCGAAGGCCGCCTGCAGGGGCGGTCGGAGTCGGACCTGACGCCGCTGGGCCACGCCCAGGCGCGCGCCATGAGCGACCTGCTGTTCGACCTCGTCCGCCGCGACCCGCCCGCGGATTGGCGCATCGTCGCCAGCCCGTTGCGCCGGGCGCGGGACACGGCCGAGATCATCGGCGCGCGCCTGGGCCTGCCGGTCGCGACCGACGAACGCCTGGTCGAGATCGACGTCGGCGAATGGTCCAACCGGCTGCGCGAGGAGGTGAGGGGCGAAAACCCGCATCTGCGCGGCGACGACGCCTGGGGCTTCCACGCGCCGGGCGGCGAGACCTACGAGACCATGATGGCCCGCATCACCCATTGGCTTGCCGAGCAGGCGGCCGAGCCCGAGCGCCGACTGATCGTGGTCAGCCACGGCGTCGCCGGCCGGCTGCTGCGCGGCGCCTATGCCGGACTGTCGCGAGACCACACGCTGCGCCAGGACATCCCGCAGGACGCCGTCTATCGCCTGATGGCCGGCCAGGTCGACCGCTTCGACTGCGCGCCGATCGAAGAACCCGTCTAGGACCTATCGATGACCGACGAACCTGAAGTCCTCATCCGCGTCGAGAAGAACGTCGGCCGCATCACGCTCAATCGTCCCAAGGCCTTGCACGCCCTGACGCTCGGCATGTGCGAGACCATGATCGGCGCGCTGCTGGACTGGCAGGAAGACCCCGAGGTCTACATGGTCCTGATCGACCATACGGGCGAGCGGGGCTTTTGCGCCGGCGGCGACATCCGCATGCTGGCCGACAGTGGGGCCAAGGATGGCGTCGAGGCCAGGCGGTTCTTTCACACCGAGTACCAGCTGAACCACCTGCTGTTCACCTATGACACGCCCGTCGTGGCGGTGATGGACGGCATCGTCATGGGCGGGGGCGTCGGGATCTCGATGCCGGCCCACATCCGGATCGCCACGGAGCGGACCACCTTCGCCATGCCCGAGACCGGCATAGGCCTGTTCCCGGACGTCGGCGGCGGCTGGTACCTGCCGCGCCTGCCGGGCAAGGCGGGGCTGTGGCTGGCCCTCACCGGCGCTCGGATCAAGGGCGCGGACTGCATGCGCCTGGGTATCGCCACCCACTTCGTCGAGTTCGGCGCCGTCGCGGGGCTGAAGAAGGCGATCATCGCCGACCCGCGCCGCATCGAAGATATCCTCAAGAAATACCGCGCAGACGCCGGCAAGGCCGCGTTGCTGGGCTTCGAGCAGGACCTCAACCGCCTGTTCGTCGGCGAGAGCGTCGAGCAGATCGTCGAATTCCTGACCCTCGACTCCAGCGACTGGGGCAAGGCCCAACTCGAGGTCATGAAGACCAAGTCGCCCCAGACGCTGAAGGTCGCCTTCGAGCAATTGAAGCGCGGCGCGGCCATGACCGACTTCGCCGACAACATGGTCATGGAATACCGGATCGGCTCTCGGGTGGTGATGAAGCACGACTTCATCGAGGGCGTCCGGGCCGTGATCGTCGACAAGGACAGCGCCCCGAAGTGGAACCCCGCGACCCTTGAGGGCGTCACGGACGCCATGCTCGATGAGATTTTCGCTCCGCTTCCCCGCGGCGAGGAATGGAGGCCGCTGACGTAGCCGTCACGCTAGGCTAGGGTCGCACAACAAGAACACGTCGGTTCGGAAGGATTGCCATGCGTAAGCCGCTTCTCAGTCTCGTCGCCGTGCTGGGCCTCGCGGCCTGCGCCACCCAGCCGATGATGGCACCTCCGCCCCCGCCGCCTTCGGGCCCGGTGGCCGCGGCCATCTCGCCGAACATCGCCGCCGCGCTCAGCGATCCGTCGCGTCCGGCCGCCGATATGGTCCGAGACGAGAACCGCCATCCGGGCGCGGTCCTGACCTTCGCCGGCGTGCGGCCGGGCGCGAAGGTCGCCGACCTGATTCCGGGTGGTGGCTACTTCACCCGTATCCTGGCCAAGTCGGTCGGCCCCAGGGGCGTGGTTTACGCCTATGTGCCGGACGAGCTGACCAAGCTGGCCAAGCGCGAACCGGCTGTGAACGCCATCGCCCGCGATCCGGCCTACTCGAACGTGAAGGTGATCCTGAACACGCTGCCTAACTTCTCCGCGCCGGAGAAGCTGGATCTGGTGTTCACCGCCCAGAACTATCACGACATGCACGACAAGTTCATGGGCCCGGCCGACCTGTCGGTCGTGAACCGCCAGATCTTCAAGGCCCTGAAGCCGGGCGGCGTGTTCCTGGTCATCGACCACTCGGCCGAGGCCGGCTCGGGCCTGCGTGACACCGAGACCCTGCACCGCATCGACTCAGCGGTGGTCAGGTCCGAGGTCACGGCCGCCGGCTTCGTCTTCGAGGGCGAGAGCCGCGTGCTGAAGGATCCGGGCGACACCCGCAAGGTCAACGTCTTCGACCCGTCGATCCGCGGCAAGACCGACCAGTTCGTCTACAAGTTCCGCAAGC
Source organism: Caulobacter sp. FWC2 (assembly GCF_002742625.1). NCBI lineage: Bacteria > Pseudomonadati > Pseudomonadota > Alphaproteobacteria > Caulobacterales > Caulobacteraceae > Caulobacter > Caulobacter sp. FWC2. Next base: position 3,009,186 of record NZ_PEBF01000001.1, on the reverse strand, counting down.
CGGCCACGGCGCGCTGAGCCCAAGGGCGTCTCGATACTCAACGATAAGAGCCGCGCCCATGAGGCGCGGTTCGCATTTTCAGGGAGCTCTACAATGACCCGCATCGCCTTCATCGGCCTGGGCAACATGGGCGGCGGCATGGCCGCCAATCAGGCCAGGGCCGGCCACACGGTTCGCGCCTTCGATCTGTCGGCGGCGGCGGTCGAGCGGGCGGTGGCGGCTGGCTGCCAGGCGGCGGCCTCCGTGTCCGAGGCCGTGGCGGACGCCGAGGTGGTGATCACCATGCTGCCGGCCGGTCCGCATGTCCGCTCGGTCTACGGCGACCAGATCCTGAAGAGCGCGCCAAAGTCGGCCCTGCTGATCGACTGCTCGACCATCGACGTCGAAAGCGCCCGCGTCGTGGCCGCGCAGGCGGCCGAGGCCGGTTTCCGCTTCGCCGACGCGCCGGTGTCGGGCGGCGTCATGGCCGCCGAGGCCGGGAGCCTGGCTTTCATGGTGGGCTGCGCGGCCGTGGACTTCCCGATCATCGAGGCGGCGCTGGACCCGATGTCGCGCGTGACCATCCACGCTGGCGACCATGGGGCGGGGCAGGCGGCCAAGATCTGCAACAACATGCTGCTGGGCGTCTCGATGCTGGGGACCTGCGAGGCCTTCGTCCTGGCCGACAAGCTGGGTTTGGCCGCCGATCGCTTCTTCGAGATCGCCAGCAAGTCCTCGGGCCAGTGCTGGTCGGTGACCAGCTATTGTCCGGTCCCGGGCGTCGGTCCGCAGACCCCGGCCGACCGCCACTACGAGGGCGGTTTCGCCACCGCCATGATGCTGAAGGACTTGAAGCTGTCGCAGGAAGCGGCCGCCAAGGCCGGCGCCAGCACGCCAATGGGCGCGCAGGCCGAGGCCCTCTACGCGCTGTTCGACGGCAATGGTTTCGGCGGCAAGGACTTCTCGGCCATCATCGAGTTGCTGCGCGGAAAGCTGGCGCAGCTTACGTGAATCGTCCAAGACGCCGCGTCCGCGAGAGTGTCCATTGACGAAGTCGATGCGGCCAATCGCGCAATTCAATTTGCTAGGTAAACGTCCTTAGATAGACACTGCTGGCGCTTGGTGCGAAAAACCGCACCATGAATAAGGGGACCTCCGGACCATCTGGCCGGAAGGTTTAGAGGCCGAAATGGACTACAAAGCCGCGTTCCGCAGCGCCGTCGACCAGATCCGCGAAGAGGGCCGATACCGGGTCTTCGCCGACCTGAAGCGACAGCGTGGGCAGTTCCCGCGCGCCACCTGGACCCGCCAGGACGGCTCGGAACGCGAAGTCGTGGTCTGGTGCAGCAACGACTATCTCGGCCAGGGCCAGAACCCCGTCGTCATGGACGCCATGAAGGCCGCCGTCGACGCGCACGGCTCGGGCTCGGGCGGCACCCGCAACATCTCGGGCACCAACCACGACCACGTCCTGCTGGAGCAGGAGCTGGCGGACCTGCACGGCAAGGAAGGCGCGCTGCTGTTCACCTCGGGCTATGTCTCGAACGAGGCCAGCCTGTCGGTGGTGCAGAAGATCCTGCCCGGCCTGATCATCTTCTCGGACGAACTGAACCACGCCTCGATGATCGCCGGCATCCGCAACGGCGGTGGTCCGCGCAAGGTGTTCCGCCACAACGACCTGGCGCATCTTGAAGAGCTGCTGGCGGCCGCCCCGGCCGACGCGCCCAAGATGGTCGCGTTCGAGAGCGTCTATTCGATGGACGGCGACATCGCCGACATCCGCGCGACGGCGGCGCTCGCCAAGAAGTACGGCGCCATGACCTATCTGGACGAGGTCCACGCGGTCGGCATGTACGGCCCGCGCGGCGGCGGCGTCGCCGAGCGCGAAGGCCTGATGGGCGAGATCGACGTCATCGAAGGCACGCTGGGCAAGGCGTTCGGCGTCATGGGCGGCTACATCACCGGCGACGCCGAAGTGATCGACGCCATCCGCCTGATGGCCGCTGGCTTCATCTTCACCACATCGCTGCCGCCCGCCCTGGTGGCCGGCGCCCTGGCCAGTGTCCGCTGGCTGAAGCAACATCCGGAAGTGCGCGAGATCCACCAGGAACGCGCCAAGACCCTGAAGGCCATGTTCAAGGCCGCCGGTCTGCCGGTCATGGAAAACGACAGCCACATCGTGCCGGTGCTGGTCGGCGATCCGGTCCACACCAAGCTGATCAGCGACATGCTGCTGGCCGATCACGGCGTCTATGTGCAGCCGATCAACTATCCGACCGTGCCGCGCGGCACCGAGCGCCTGCGCTTCACCCCGACCCCGTTCCACACCGACGACATGATGCGCAAGCTGGTCGCGGCGATGGAAAAGCTGTGGGCCCACTGCAATGTCGCCCGCATGGGCGGCCACGCAGCCTAAAGGAAAAGACGCACCTTCAACTTCGACCAAACCGCTCATCGCCAAAAAGAAGAACGCCGCCGGAGCCCGGCGGCGTTCGCGTGGCTGGAGGGTGGGGGGCGTCTAGCTGCCGCGTCGCACGCCCTTGCCCAAGCCGATCTTCTTGGCGAAGTCCGAGCGCCGGGCCGCATAGGCCGGCGCCACCATCGGATAGTCGGGCGGCAGGCCCCACTTGCGACGGTATTCCTCGGGACTGATGTCGTAGTGCGAACGCAGATAGCGCTTCAGCATCTTGAGCTTCTTCCCGTCCTCCAGGCACACGATGTAGTCGTGCTGCACGGAGCGGCTCACCGGCACCGCCGGCTTGGCCTTTTCGACGGTTTGCGGGGGCTCGCCGCCATTATTGAGCGAGGCGAGCGCTTGATGGACCGTACGGATCAGGTCCGGAATGGCCGTCTGAGAGACTGTGTTCTGACCGACATAAGCCGCCACGATCTCGGCGCTGAGCCCCAGGATATCGACGTCATTGTCGTTCGCCGTGTCCGTGCCGCCGCCCTGAGACGCCATGAGATACCCCATTACCGTTGTTGTCGCTTGAACTTCGCGGGGGGTGAGCACCGCCCTGCAGGACGGCAACGCGAAACGCGACATGTGGTTCCGAGATTGATCGCCGCGCCTATCCCGTTAAAGAGGGCGCCTCTGCCGACTCCCCCAAACGCCCGGAGAGCGAAATGACCCAAGCCAACACCAGCGCCTTTTTCGGCGCGGACCTCGCCACCGCGGACAAGGACATCTTCGACCGCATCGGTCGTGAGCTGGACCGTCAGCAGAACCAGATCGAGCTGATCGCGTCCGAGAACATCGTCTCGAAGGCCGTGCTGGAGGCCCAGGGCTCGATCCTGACCAACAAGTACGCCGAGGGTTACCCCGGCAAGCGCTACTACGGTGGCTGCGAATATGTCGACGAGATCGAGACGATCGCGATCGAGCGCGCCAAGCAGCTGTTCGGCGCCGGCTTCGCCAACGTCCAGCCGCACTCGGGCTCGCAGGCCAATCAGGCGGTGTTCATGGCCCTGCTGCAGCCGGGTGACGGCTTCCTGGGCATGGACCTGGCCGCCGGCGGCCATTTGACGCATGGCAGCCCCGCCAACCAATCGGGCAAGTGGTTCAAGCCGGTGTCCTACACCGTGCGTCAGCAGGACCAGCTGATCGACTACGACAATGTCGCCGAGGTGGCCGAGCGCGAGAAGCCCAAGCTGATCATCGCCGGCGGCAGCGCCTATAGCCGCGAGATCGACTTCGCCCGCTTCCGCCAGATCGCCGACAGCATCGGCGCCTATCTGATGGTCGACATGGCCCACTTCGCCGGCCTGGTGGCCGGCGGCGCGTTCCCCAGCCCCATCCCGCACGCCCACGTCGTCACCACCACCACCCACAAGACCCTGCGCGGTCCGCGCGGCGGCATGGTGCTGACCAACGACGAAGCGATCATCAAGAAGGTCAACTCGGCCGTCTTCCCGGGCCTGCAGGGCGGTCCGCTGGAGCATGTCATCGCCGCCAAGGCCGTGGCCTTCGGTGAAGCGCTGCAGCCGGCCTTCAAGGACTACGCCGCTCAGGTCATCGCCAACGCCAGGGCCCTGGCGGATGCGCTGGGCAAGTCGGGCGTCAACATCGTCTCGGGCGGCACCGACAGCCACCTGATGCTGGTGGACCTGCGCCCCAAGGGCGTGACCGGCCGCGACGCCGAGCACAGCCTCGAGCGCGCCAACATGACCTGCAACAAGAACGGCGTGCCGTTCGACACCGCGCCGTTCACGATCACCTCGGGCATCCGTCTGGGCACGCCCGCGGGCACCACGCGCGGCTTCAAGGAAGCCGAGTTCACTCGCGTGGGCGAACTGATCGGTGAAGTGGTCAACGGCCTCGCCGCCAACGGTCCGGAAGGCAATGCCGAGGTCGAGGCCAAGGTCCGTGAGGAAGTGCTGGCCTTGACGGCTCGGTTCCCGATCTACAACTAATGGCAATAGGCGCCGCGGGAGGGGCCACATCATGCGTTGCCCCTTCTGCGGCCATGCCGAAAGCCAGGTCAAGGACAGCCGGCCGTCGGAAGACGGCGCGGCGATCCGACGTCGTCGGATGTGCCCCGAATGCGGTGGCCGCTTCACCACATTCGAGCGCGTGCAGTTGCGCGAACTGATCATCTTGAAGCGCTCCGGCCGGCGGTCGCCATTCGATCGCGACAAGTTGGTGCGCTCGATCGCCCTGGCCACCCAGAAGCGTCCCGTCGAGGGCGAGCGCGTCGAGCGCATGATCAATGGCATCGTCCGACAGCTGGAAAGCATGGGCGAGACCGAGCTTCCGTCGTCGTCGGTGGGTGAAATGGTCATGAAGGCGTTGAAATCGCTCGATGACGTCGCCTATGTCCGCTACGCCTCAGTCTACCGGGATTTCAAGGAAACCAGCGACTTCGCCAAGTTCTTGACCGAAGAAGGTCTGAGCGACACGGTCGAAGAAGAGCTATAATCCGTTAATCCCTGATGTGTGTTTGTGTGCGCGCCGCCAGCGCGGCCGTGGAGATTCGAAGCTAGATGGTTCAAGACAACATCCGCTTGCTGATCGTGGAGGGCCGAAGCCATTCGGGGATCTCCGACGAACTGCTGCGCGGAGCCGTGCAGGCGATCGAAGCCCAGGGCGCGGAATATGACGTGATCACGGTCTCCAGCGCCCTGCAGATCCCGACGGTGATCGCCATGGCCGAGGAAGCCGGTCACCGCCCCGTGGGCGTGCGTTACGACGGCTATGTCGCGCTCGGCGCGGTCATCCGGGGCGAAACCTACCATTTCGAACTGGTCGCTAACGAAACCGCTCGCGGCCTGCAGGATCTGGGCATTGGCAAGCGGCTGGCGATCGGCTTCGGCGTCCTTGCCGTCGACGACGAGGACCAGGCCTGGACCCGGGCGCGGGTCAGCGAAGGCGATCGCGGCGGTTCGGCCGCCAAGGCCTGCCTCGAGACCATCGGGCTGAAGCGTCAACTGCTGGGACAGGCCCGATGAGCGGCAACCGCATCCAACCGCGCTCGGTGGCGCGTCTCGCCGCCGTCCAGGCCCTGTACCAGATGGAAGTCTCGGGTGCGGGCGTCGACGCCGTGGTCCGCGAGTTCGGCGAGCACCGGTTCGACCGAGACGTCGAGGGCGAGCGTCTGGCCGCCGCCGACGAGACCTTCTTCGCCGAACTGGCCAAGGGCGTGGTGAGCAACCAGTCCAAGATCGACCAGGGCATCGTCAAGCGCCTGGCCTCGGGCTGGCGACTGGAGCGCCTGGACGCCACGGCCCGCGCCGTGCTGCGCGCCGGCGCCTACGAATTGATGTACCGGCCGGATGTTCCGACCGAAGTCGTCATCAATGAGTATGTCGAGATCGCTAAATCCTTTTTTGAAGGTCCCGAGTCAGGCTTCATCAATGGAGCCCTCGACGCGATCGCCCGTGATGCACGAGACTGACGAAGACGACTGGTTTGCCGAAGACGACGCCGCAGCGCCCGCCGCGGCGGAGGCGGCGCCGACTGAATTCGACCATATCGCGCGGCTGCTGCGCCCGCTGACCCGCGGGGACCCCGTGGCCCTGGATCTGTTGGATGACGCGGCCGTGCTGCCGTCGCGTCCGGGCTACGACCTGGTCATCACCAAGGACGCCATGGTCGCCGGCGTGCACTTCCTGGCGGACGAGGCCCTGGACGTCGTCGCTCGCAAGCTGCTGCGCACCAATCTCTCCGACCTGGCGGCCAAGGCGGCCGAGCCCTACGGCTATTTCCTGGCCGTCGGCTGGCCGTCCGGCTCCGACGTCGCCTCGCGTGAGACCTTCGCCCGAGGGCTCGCCGAGGACGGCGCTCTGTTCGACATGTCGCTGCTGGGCGGCGACACGGTTACCACCTCCGGACCACTGGTCGTCTCGGCCACGCTGCTGGGATGGGTTCCGGAAGGCGGCGCCATTCTGCGTCGGGGCGCCAAGCCGGGCGATCGCCTGATGGTCTCCGGCACGATCGGCGACGGCTGGCTGGGTCTCCTGGCCCAGTGGGGCGAGGTGATGGACGCCGATGGCGCCATGCTGCGCCGCTATCGCCAGCCCGAGCCGCGCGTCACCCTGCGCGACGCCATGCGCGTCCACGCCAAGGCCGCCGCCGACGTCTCCGACGGATTGCTGGCCGACAGCGCCCATATCGCCAAGGCCAGCGGCTGCCGCGTGCGGGTCGATCTGGAGCGCCTGCCGCTGTCGCCTGGCGGCCAGGCCTGGCTGGAACAGCAGCCCGAGCAGGTCGAGGGGCGCATCTCCCTGGCCTCCGGCGGCGACGACTACGAGATCATCTGCGCCGTCGACCCGAACGAGGCCTGGAACTTCCGCATCGCCGCAGCCGCGGCCGGCGTGAAGGTCAGCGAGATCGGCGAGTTCGTGGAAGGCGAGGGGGTCTCGGCCTACTACAAGGGGCGCGACGTCACGCCGTCCCGTCTGGGCTGGCTGCACGGCTGATCCCCCTCACGGCCCCTGCAAGGCGCCGGTTAGGTTAATCTCAAGCCCTGTCGGTTATGGATGACGCCATGACCCGTCTTGTCACGCCCTCGCGCCGCCTCCTGCTCGCCGCCGCCTTCGCGGCCGTTTCCGCGCCCGCCTTCGCCAGCAGCGGCAAGAAGGAGGAGAAGAAGAAGGAGGGCGAGGGCCAGGCGCTCGACCCTACCTACAAGCTGGGCTCCATGACGATCCCGATCATCGCCAACGGTCGGATCGTCAACTACGTCTTCGTGGCCATGACCCTGAAGCTGAAGGAAGGCGCCGACGCCGCAGCGCTGAAGGATCAGGAGCCGATGTTGCGCGACGCCATCGTGCGCGCGGCCTACAAGACCCCGTTCACCCGCGCCGACACCTGGAAGGAAGTGGATGGTCCGCGCCTGACCAGCTTCGTCCTCAGCCAATGCGGCGTGCTTCTGGGCAAGGGCAAGGTGGCCTCCGTCGAGATCGTCAAGCAGATCCCACGCCAGCAGCTGATGCCGCCCAAGTCCGGCGTCAAGCCGCCCAGCCAGGGCGATCTGCACCCCTGATTCCATCAAAAAAGCCAAGCCTTGTCGCTGCAAAGGCTTGCGCCGACACGGGTTGCGCGCCCCCCGGCCATCTGACAGTCTCTTTCGGATGACGCCGTTCGGCTGTCATTTTGGGAGCATCGAGGGGGCACGAGGCCAAAGGCCCGCCCGTCGATCCGGGCGGTGGTTTGACGTGCGTCATTACCTCCAGCCGCCGGGACCGGCATCCCCCTCGTGATTGGAAGCGCGAAGGGGCGAAGAACCTAATGAGTCTTTGGCTTTATCTGGCCATAGCGGCCGGGCTGCTGGCGGTGCTTTACGGAGCCGTGCAGACGGCCAGTCTGATGCGGGCGTCGCCCGGCAATGCGCGGATGCAGGAGATCGCCGCGGCGATCCAGGAAGGGGCCCAGGCCTATCTGCGTCGGCAATATCTCACCATTTCGGTCGTCGGCGCGGTCATCCTCGTCGCCGTCTATCTGCTGATCGGCCTTTGGGCCGCTCTGGGCTTCCTGGTCGGCGCGGTGCTTTCCGGCGCGGCTGGTTTCGCGGGCATGCTGATCTCGGTCCGGGCCAATGTCCGCACCGCCCAGGCCGCCTCCGAAGGCCTAGCCAAGGGTCTGTCGCTGGCCTTCACGTCCGGCGCCATCACCGGCATGCTGGTGGCCGGCTTCGCCCTGCTGGGCGTCGCGGGCTACTACTGGCTGCTGACGGGCCCGCTGGGCCTTGAGCCCACCGGCCGCGGCGTTGTCGACGCCCTGGTGGCCCTGGGCTTCGGCGCTTCTCTGATCTCGATCTTCGCGCGTCTGGGCGGCGGCATCTTCACCAAGGGCGCCGACGTGGGCGGCGACCTGGTGGGCAAGGTGGAAGCCGGTATCCCCGAGGATGACCCCCGTAACGCCGCCACCATAGCCGATAACGTCGGCGACAATGTCGGCGACTGCGCCGGCATGGCCGCCGACCTGTTCGAGACCTATGCGGTGACCACGGTCGCCACCATGGTCCTGGCCGCCATCTTCTTCCGCGGCACCGAGGCCGTGGGCGCGATGATGCTGCTGCCGCTGGCGATCTGCGCGGTCTGCATCGTCACGTCGATCATCGGCGCGTTCTTCGTCCGCCTGGGCAAGAGCCAGAACATCATGGGAGCTCTCTACAAGGGCCTCATCGTGACCGGCGTGCTCTCGATCCCGGCCGTCTGGTACGTGCTGCATGACCTGATCCCGACCCCGGTCGTGACGGCCGCGCGCACCTATACCGCCGACGGCCTGTTCTATTGCGGCCTCGTCGGTCTGGCGGTCACAGCCGCCATCGTCATGATCACCGAGTACTACACGGGCACCAACTTCCGTCCGGTGAAGTCGGTGGCCCAGGCCTCGGTCTCGGGTCACGGCACCAACGTGATCCAGGGCCTGGCCATGTCGCTGGAAGCCACGGCCCTGCCGGCCCTGACCATCATCGTCGGCATCGTGGTGACCTATAATCTGGCGGGCCTGTTCGGCATCGCCATCGCCACCACGACCATGCTGTCGCTGGCCGGCTTCATCGTCGCGCTCGACGCCTTCGGTCCGGTCACCGACAACGCGGGCGGCATCGCCGAAATGGCCGGCCTGCCGCCCGAGGTTCGTGTCACCACCGACGCCCTCGACGCCGTCGGCAACACCACCAAGGCCGTCACCAAGGGCTACGCCATCGGTTCGGCCGGCCTGGGCGCCCTTGTGCTGTTCGCCGCCTATACCGAGGATCTGAAGTTCTTCTCGGCCAATGCAACGCCGGGCAGCTTCTTCGACGGCATGGGGCCGGTCAGCTTCGATCTGTCCAACCCGTACGTCGTGGTCGGCCTGTTGTTCGGCGGCCTGCTGCCGTTCCTGTTCAGCGGCATGTCGATGACCGCCGTCGGGCGCGCGGCCGAGTCGGTCGTCGCCGAGGTGCGTCGTCAGTTCCGCGAGAACCCGGGCATCATGACCGGCGAGGTCAAGCCCGAGTACGGCAAGGCCGTGGACATCCTGACCAAGGCCGCCATCCGCGAGATGATCGTGCCCAGCCTGCTGCCGGTCGTCTCGCCGGTGGTGCTGTTCTTCGTGATCAAGGCCATCGCCGGCAAGGTCGACGCCTTCGCGTCGCTCGGCGCCATGCTGATGGGCGTGATCGTCACGGGCCTGTTCGTCGCCATCTCGATGACCAGCGGCGGCGGCGCCTGGGACAACGCCAAGAAGGTCATTGAAGAGGGTTTCACGGACAAGAATGGCGTCCTGCACACCAAGGGCTCGGAGGCTCACAAGGCCGCCGTCACCGGCGACACCGTCGGCGACCCCTACAAGGACACCTCGGGTCCGGCCGTGAACCCGATGATCAAGATCACCAACATCGTGGCTCTGCTGCTGCTGGCGGTGCTGGCCCACGGCTGATCCTTCGGGAGCACGCCTGAAACTGGAACGCCCCGGAGTTTCCTCCGGGGCGTTTTGTTTTCCGGGCCCATCCTCGGTGAGGGTGGTGCGGGGAGATCAGTAGACGTCTTCGTGATCCATCTGCGCCAGGGCGTCCGTGATCTCGTCCGCCGGATCTCCGCGGCGTTCGACGCCTGAGAACTCATGGTCGATCCGCCGGCGCCGACAGGGGCCGAAATACGCGCTGGCCCGCACGAAAGGCCGGGGATTGTTCACGATCTCATTGATCCGGTGCATGACCCCGCGCGCGGTCAGCGGCTTGGCCAGGAACTCCGTGACCCCGGCCATGCGCGCGGCGGTCAGCGTCCGCTGGGTGGCGTGGCCCGTCATCATGATGATCGGCACGTACGGATTGGGACTGGCGCTCGAGGTGCGGATCCAGCGAATGAACGCCAGGCCGTCGACGGGCGACATCATCAGGTCGGTGAAGACGATGTCGATCTCCTGCGTCTGAAAGATCTTCAGCCCGCCAAGGCCATCACCCGCCTCGCGGATCCTGCGAACGCCGGCGGCCTTGAGCATTTCGCCCACGAGCTTGCGCATGTTCGCGTTGTCGTCGACCAGAAGCACCGATACGTCACGAAGGTCCATGCCCTCCACAGTGCGTCTCCCAACGTCGCCGTGAATTCATCGCGCCACGACTTAGGTGGCTTGAGTCGATCGTGACCCATTTCGGGTTTATGAAGTGTTGATGGTCGGGTTCCATCTCTGAATTGAGACGGTGAATATCGAATTCAGATTAAATGGCCTGGATTTACTAAGCTGCGCCGATAGCGGCGGGCGGCGATATAATCAGCGCGCGAAAAAGCCGCCCACCTTGCAGTGGACGGCTTATGTGATCTGTCGAGTTGTCGACTTTTTGGTCTAGCGGCCGCCTGGACGCTGGCCCGGCGCCTCGTCATCCTGCGGGAGCATGCCGCCGCGGCCGACGTTGCCGAGCAGCTGTTCGAGAATGGTCATCTCGCGGCCGCGGGTCGGGGTCTCGCGGCCGTTGTAGGCGATGACCTTGCCGTCCTTCAGCGAATAGGTGTTCACCGACGCGACCTTTTCGTCGGCCTGGTTGAACTTGATAGCCACCACGTCGCGCTTGATCACGCGCGGCATGTAGAAGGCCACGCGGTCGGTCGTCTGCGAGATGTAGTACCAGGTGTTGTTGTCGAAGGTCGAAACCGCCGACGGCGAACCCAGCTTTTCCATCAGGGTCGACTTGCTGTCCTCGCCGACTTTCATGTCGGTGGGCTTGGCCTCGATGGCCTGAAAGCCGGAGTAGCTGGTCAGCGGCGTACAGGCGGAGGTGGCGATCGCCAGGCCCAGAATGGCGGCGGCGAAAACGGCGGGGCGAGACATCAAGGCTCCGAACCGGAAAAATGCAGACTTTGACCTATCGCCCGCAGGAGCTTAGTTCAATGCCCGCGTGAAAGCGGACCCTGCGTCTAGCGGGATGTCGCGGCGAAATCGAGGCGTTTCATGTTTCTGGATCGGTGGCTCAAGCCCAGGCCCGCCAAGGCGGCGGGAGCCAAGCTCTATGCTGGCGCGGTGGCCCAGGCCCGTTCCGTGGCCTTTTATCGCGATCTTGGCGTTCGCGACTCGCTGGAAGGCCGGTTCGAACTGTTCAGCCTTCACGTCATCTTCCTGATCGAGCGATTGAAGGGGCAGGGCGAAGCGGCGGCCGAGACCTCTCAGGCGGTGTTCGACTCGTATGTGAAGGGCCTGGACGACGCCTTCCGCGAGATCGGCGTCTCCGACACCGCGGTCGGCAAGAAGATGAAGAAGCTGGCTGGCGCCTTCTACGGCCGCCTGAAGGCCTATGATGAAGCCGTCGCCACCCTGCCTGAACGGGCGGGCGTGACCGACTTCCTGGCCCGCACCGCGTTCGAGGAGCGCGGCGAGGGCGACACGGCGGCCCTGGCCGCCTATGTGATCAAGACGCGCGAGTCCCTGGCGGAACAGCCGCTGGAGAGCCTGCTGCAAGGAGACGTGACGTGGCCGAACCCGTGACCGCGCCCTGGCCGTGTGAAATCCCGCTGGCCCAGGTCGACCGTGGCGCCGTCAAGCTGCGCCTGGAGCCGTCGGCCGAACAGCGGCAGGCGATCGCCAAGCAGCTGGGTCTGGTCAGCCTGGAAGAGCTGAGCGCCGAGGTGTTCCTGACCTCGTGGCTGGACGGGGCCGAGGTCTCGGGCATCCTGCGCGCCCGAGTCGTTCAGACCTGCAGCGCGACTGCCGACGATTTCGAAACGCCGATCGACGCGCGCTTCGACCTGCGCGTGCTGCCGGCCAACAGCAGGAACGCGCCGCAGGACGAGGACAGCGGCGATCTGGGTGTCGATCCCGACGCCGACGATCCGCCGGACGTGCTGGAGGGCGACAAGATCGACGTCTCGGGTTACGTCATCGAACACCTGGCCCTGGAGCTGGATCCGTTTCCCCGCAAGCCGGGCGCGGTGTTCGTCCAGCCGCCCGAGCCGGTCGAATTGTCCCCGTTCGCGGCGCTGAAGAGCCTGAAAGGCAAGAGCGAGTAGGGCGCAAGCGCCCGACTCGACCGCTTGCGTGATATTCACGCGGATGTATCGTCCGCCGCCCGGCGAGACCGCCTCTCGGAGCTCACAGCGCCACGTGTCCAAATCCGTAGTCATTTCGGTCGACGCCATGGGCGGCGACCACGGCCCCTCCGTCGTCGTGCCCGGTGTCGCGCAAGCGGCCAAGGCCCATCCGGAGGTGCGGTTCCTGCTGCATGGCGACGGCGCGAAGATCGAGGCCGAGCTGGCCAAATGTCCCGCCGCCAAGTTGGTTAGCGAGATCCGCCATAGCGATAAGGTGATCGCCATGGACGAGAAGCCCGCCCAGGCTATGCGCCGGGGCAAGGGCTCGTCGATGTGGAACGCCATCGAGGCTCTGCGCGAGAACGAGGCCCAGGCCTGCGTATCGGCCGGCAACACCGGCGCCTTGATGGCGATCTCCAAGCTGATTTTGCGGATGGGCGCGGGCCTGGAGCGACCGGCGATCGTCGCCAACTGGCCCAACATGAAGGGCGTGACCACTGTTCTGGACGTCGGCGCCAATGTCGAAAGCGATGCGGCGCAGCTGGTCGAGTTCGCGATCATGGGCGCGGCTTTCCATCACGCCGTGCATGGCTCCAAGCGCCCGACCGTGGGCCTGCTGAACGTCGGCTCCGAGGACCAGAAGGGCCACGAGGAGGTCCGGGAAGCCCACGCCATCCTGCGCGAAGCCAAGCTCGATTTCGACTACCACGGCTTCGTCGAGGGTAACGACATCGCCTATGGGACCGTCGATGTCGTGGTCACCGACGGCTTTACCGGCAATGTGGCCCTGAAGACGGCCGAGGGCATGGCGCGGTTCTTCTCGAACGAGATCAAGTCGACCCTGACCTCGGGCCCGCTGGCCATGCTGGGCGCGGCGATCGCCTCGGGCGCGCTCTCCAAGATGCGCAAGCGGCTCGACCCGAGCCGGGTGAACGGGGCGCCGCTGCTGGGCCTGAACGGGATCGTGGTGAAGAGCCACGGCGGCGCGGACGCCAACGGTTTCGAGTCGGCCATCCGGGTCGCGACCAACCTCGCGCGCAGCGATTTCCGCGCCGAGATCGACAGAAATCTGAAGCGTCTGACCGCTGTCGCGGCCAAGAGCGAAGCCCCGGAGCAGGGGCAGGGAGCGGCCGAGTGAGCGTAACTCGCAGTGCAGTGACTGGCGTCGGCGCGTACCTGCCGCCGAAGATCGTGACGAACGACGACCTGGCCAAGTTCGTCGACACGAGCGACGCCTGGATCATCGAGCGCACGGGTATCCGCCAGCGCCACCAGGCCGCCGACGACCAGCCGGTCTCGGATCTGGCCGTCGAAGCGGCCAAGGAGGCTCTGGAAGCCGCCGGCAAGTCCGCCGCCGACGTTGATCTGATCATTGTGGCCACCACCACCGCCGACCTGACCTTTCCCGCCGTCGCCACCATGGTTCAGCGCAAGCTGGGCGCGCCGGTCGGCATCGCCTTCGACATCCAGGCCGTCTGCTCGGGCTTCGTCTACGCCTTGAGCGTCGCCGACGGCTTCGTGGCGCGCGGCCACGCCAAGTGCGCCCTGGTGATCGGCGCCGAGACCATGACCCGCCTGATGGACTGGAGCGACCGCGGCACCTGCGTGCTGTTCGGCGATGGGGCCGGCGCGGTTGTGCTGGAGCCGAAGGAAGGCGAGGGGACCACCGAGGACCAGGGCATGCTGGGCTTCGCCCTGCGCGCCGACGGGACCAAGCAGGATCTGCTCTATGTCGACGGCGGCGTCTCCACGACCGGCACGGTCGGCAAGCTGCGGATGCTGGGCAACCAGGTCTTCAAGCACGCTGTGGTCAATATCTCAGAGGCCATCCACGCGGCGGCGGTTCAGGCCGATGTTGCGGTGGCCGATGTCGACTGGTTCATCCCACACCAGGCCAACCAGCGCATCCTGGCCGGCGTGGCGCATCGCTGCGGCATCGACGAGGACAAGGTGATCTCGACGGTCGCGATCCATGCCAACACCTCGGCTGCTTCGATCCCGCTGGCCTTTGCGCACGGCGTGAAGGATGGTCGGATCAAGAAGGGCGACCTCCTGCTGCTGGAAGCCATGGGGGGCGGCCTGACCTGGGGCGCCTGCGTTCTGCGGCTCTAGGGCTTTACGCGCGATGGTCGCCGAAACCGGCATTCACTTTGGGCTATCGCGCTTTTAAGGCGCAACTTGCCCGGAGTTCTCGCCCGGCCTGAACTGTTGGTGTTGAGCCTTTGACTTCATGCGATAATCACGGCATGAGGTCGTCGGTGAATTTGGGCGCGGCCTGTTGAGGGCGGTCGCGGCATACTCAGGTTCGCCGCGAGTACTCCATCGGAGGTGGTCTGTTGGACCGCCAAGATACGCGTGAAGGGGGTTGCATGAAGGGCGCTACTTTGACCCGGGCCGACCTGTGCGAGGCGGTCCATGAAGAGGTCGGTTTGACCCGTCAGGACTGCGCCGGGCTCGTGGAACGCACCCTGGATCTCGTGGCCGAGGCGCTCGAAGAGGGCGAAACGGTCAAGCTTTCCGGTTTCGGCGTCTTCCAGGTCCGCGCCAAGCGCGCCCGCATGGGGCGTAATCCCAAGACCGGCGAGCCGGCCGAGATCGAACCCCGTCGGGTGATCGGTTTCCGCGCTTCCCAGGTCATGAAGGCGCGAATCGACCGCGCCCTCGGCGACTAGGAGTTCGATGCGGTGGCGAAGGGGCCTAACGCCTTCCGCACGATCTCCGAGGCCGCCGACGAGTTGGGCGTGCCGCAGCACGTCCTGCGTTTCTGGGAAACCAAGTTCTCCTTCATCCGCCCGATGAAACGGGCGGGCGGGCGGCGCTTCTATCGCCCGCAGGACGTGGCCGTGCTGAACGGTGTCCGGACCCTGCTGCACAGCGAAGGCCTGACCATCAAGGGCGTGCAGAAGCTGCACCGTGATCAGGGCCTGGCCCAGGTGATCGCCGCCGGCATCGGCTCGAACGGCTCGGCCAGCCTGGATCCCAATTTCGACTACAAGATTTCGGAAGCGCCCGCCAAGCGCCTGGACGCACGCGCGCGCGATCGTCTGGCCTTCGCGCTGGACGACCTGACGGCCATCAAATCACGCCTGGACGGTCTTCTCGTCAGGGGGTGAAATTCGTCCGAAATCGCTGTTGCCCAACGCGGGAGCGGCGCCTATAAGAGCGCCTCTTCCGTCGGAGCGTGGCGCAGCCTGGTAGCGCACTTGACTGGGGGTCAAGGGGTCGCAGGTTCAAATCCTGTCGCTCCGACCATTTCCTTCGGGAAAGAACGGAAGACGAAAGGCCGCCCTTCGGGGCGGCCTTTTTCATGTCCGGGATCGGCGCTGGCCCTAATTATCTTTGGCCGACGTCCAGCGGCTTGTCGGCCTTGCCCATCCACGTGATCAGCGGAATCACGGGCAGCACCCAGCCCATCCCCAGGGCCACGAAGTAGACCAGATGCACGAAGCGGTTCTGCGGCAGGTGATCGTAGAGGCTGGTGAAGGCCCAGATCCAGGCGAACAGCACAGCCATCACGGCGAACGAGCCGATCAGCTTGCGCAGTCTCGCGGGGATCTGGCGGGCTGGAATCATGGGATCGCTCACGCGGTTCTCCGGAAAAGGCCGAGCACGGCCAGGAACAGGATCGCGCCCACGCTGGAGACGATCAGCTCGCCGACGAATCCGACCAGGTGCAGGTCGATGCGCGAGGCGATGAAAGCTCCGATGAACGAGCCGATCACGCCGATCAAGAGCTTGATGAACAGCGAGTGGCGGCGACCCAACACGATGTCGGCGATCCATCCGGCCAGGATGCCGATCACCGCCGCAGCGAATACGCCCATGCCGCTCATTGCCTTGTTCCGCCCCGCGCGAGATCGCTGCTTTTCGCACGAAGTCGCGGCGCCGTCATGCTGAGCCACAGAAACATTGATGCGGGCCGGCGTCGGGCGTAGGGAGGTCTCGCCGCATTTCGGCCCAGTAGTGACGCTTTTCAGGCCCCATGACGTCCTTCCTGCGTTCCGACCGTTCGCGACCCGTCGCGATCTGGCTTTTCATCGTCGCCGCCATGGTGTTCGCCATGGTCGTCGTGGGCGGCGCGACCCGCCTGACCGACTCAGGCCTTTCGATCACCCAGTGGAAGCCGATCATGGGCTCGCTGCCGCCGCTGTCCGAGCAGGCCTGGCGGGAGAGTTTCGAGCTCTACAAGAAAATCCCCCAGTTCCAGCTGGTGAACCCCGACATGACCCTGGAGGGGTACAAGGGCATCTTCTGGTGGGAATGGGCGCACCGCCTGCTGGGCCGGACCGTGGGCGTGGCGTTCGCCATCCCGTTCGCCGTCTTCCTGATCCGCCGCCACATCCCGCGCCGCCTGATCTGGCGCTGCGCCGTCATGCTGGGCCTGGGCGGACTGCAAGGGCTGGTCGGCTGGTGGATGGTCTCCAGCGGTCTTTCCGAGCGGGTCTCGGTCGCGCCCGAGCGGCTGATGACCCACCTGGGCCTGGCGCTGGCCCTGTTCGTCACCCTGATCTGGACGGCGCTGGACGCCTGGAGCGGCTCGCCGCGGGTCGAGGAACGCTCGGCCTGGCGCGGCTGGGCCCTGGCGTTCCTGGGCGCGGTGTTCTTCCAGAGCCTGCTGGGCGCGCTGGTCGCCGGCAACGACGCCGGCCTTGTCTATAATGACTGGCCGCTGATGAATGGAGCCTTCTTCCCGGCCGAATATCTGGGAAAGGGCTTCTGGGGCACGCTAGCGCACAGCCAGGGCGCTGTTCAGCTGCACCACCGGTTGATGGCCTACGCCCTGTTCGCGGCTGGCCTGGCCGTCGCCTTCCTGGCGCGCCGTGACCGTCCACTGGCGGCGGGCAGCAAGGCCGTGGCCTTGGCAGTGGCGATTGTGGTCACCCTGCAGGCGGCCCTGGGGATCTGGACGCTGATGGCCAGCGTGCCGATCTTCCTGGGCGTGCTGCACCAGGCGGGAGCGGCCGTGCTGCTGGCGACGGCGACTGTCTTCGCGTGGCGGGTCCGGAGGCCCTGAATTTCGGGGGCTGAAACAGAGTCCCCGAACAACTGTCACACGCCAGGCGCAAATCGGGCCGATTCCTCATGGAGCTTGGCCTTGATCCGCCCCCTTGTTCTCGCGCTGGTCGCGTCCGTCGCCGTTCCCGCTCTCGCCTTCGCCCAGAAACCGATCGAGACCCCGAACGCCGCCATCAGCGCCGCTGACGCCTACTACAAGGCCGGCGAGGCCGCCCTGGTCAGGCAGATGGCCGTGGTCCCGAACACGGGCAAGGCCAAGAACGTCATCCTGTTCCTGGGCGACGGCATGGGCATTTCGACGGTCACGGCCGGTCGCATCTACGATGGTCAACTGAAAGGCGTCGACGGCGAGTCCAATTCCCTGGCCTTCGAGACGCTGTCCTATTCGGCGCTGTCCAAGACCTACAGCCACGACACCCAGGTCACCGACAGCGCCGCCGGGATCACGGCGATCATGACCGGCGTGAAGACCCGCAACAAGATCATCGGCCTGACCGGCGCTGCGCTGGGCGAGAAGTGCGAGACCGAGAAGGGCAATGGCGTCGACACCCTGGCCGAACTGGCCAAGGCGCGCGGCAAGGCCGCGGGCGTCGTCACCACCACCCGCGTCACCCACGCCACGCCGGCCGGCGCCTACGCCCACACCGCCTATCGCGACTGGGAAGGCGACGGCGACATGCCGGTCGAGGCTCTGCAGGCCGGCTGCAAGGACATCGCCCGCCAGCTGATCGAGGCCCCCGACAACCTGCGCCTGGACGTCGTCATGGGCGGCGGGCGCTCGCGCTTCCTTCCCGATGGCAAGGACGTGGGCAAGCGCGGCGATGGCCGCGATCTGACCGCCGAGTGGCTTAAAGCCGAGGGCGCGGGCTCGGCCTACGTCACCACGGCTGACCAGCTGAAGGCCGTTCCCGCCGACACCAAGCACGTCCTTGGCCTCTTCGCGCCCGAGCATCTGCCCTACGAGGTCGAGCGCGCGGTGCTGGGGCAGGGCGTCCCGACCCTGGCCGAGATGGCGACCTCGGCGGTCGATGTCCTGTCCAAGAACCCGAACGGCTACTTCCTGATGGTCGAGGGCGGCAAGATCGACATGGGCAGCCACCTGGGCAACGCCAAGCGCACGCTCAGCGAGACGGTCGAGTTCTCCAAAGCCATCGCCGCCGTGCTGGCCAAGGTCGACCTGAAGGACACCCTGGTGGTCGTCACCGCCGACCACAGCCACGGCCTGGTGATCTCGGGCTACGCGCCGCGCAATTCTCCGATCCTGGGCGTGTCGGGCAATGAGGGCGAACCCGCCATCGC
This sequence comes from Caulobacter sp. FWC2, assembly GCF_002742625.1. Lineage (NCBI taxonomy): Bacteria > Pseudomonadati > Pseudomonadota > Alphaproteobacteria > Caulobacterales > Caulobacteraceae > Caulobacter > Caulobacter sp. FWC2. The sequence goes on along the minus strand of NZ_PEBF01000001.1, from coordinate 2,990,448 downwards.
CGCCGACGGCAAGACCTATACGACCCTGATGTTCGCCACGGGTCCCGGCGGTCCGCTTGGCGCCGACACCCGGGCCGATCCGGCCAAGGAAGACCTGGACGACGTCGACTATCACCAGCAGGCGGTCGTCAACCTTCCCAGCGCCGCCCACGCGGGTGAGGATGTCGGCGTCTTCGCCGATGGTCCGCAGGCCTTCCTGCTGCGCGGCGTCGTGGAAGAGAGCTACATCTTCCAGGTCATGCGCCATGCCTTCGGCTTCGACGCCCCCGCGACGGCCGCGACAGCTACGCCAGCCGATGCGCCCAAGGCCAAGAAGAAGGCCTGGCGCTTCTAGTCGGAGCGGCGGTCGTCAGGTTCTGGCGGCCGCCTGAACTCCGAACGGCGAGTTGATGCGGTATTATAATACCGTAATATCTATCTCATTGATTTTGCTAAGATTTATAAGTTTATTGCGTCGCTGTTGTTGACAGTCCGCGAAGCCTCCCGTACATGCCGCGCCTCACACGGACGAAACCGGATTTCTCGGGGTCGGACGCCTAGAAATTACGGATCAATCCCATGCAAAAGATCACGGCTTCGTTGAAGCCGGCCGAGGTCGAGAAGAAGTGGATCGTGGTCGACGCCCAGGACGCCGTTGTCGGTCGTCTGGCGACGTTCATCGCCATGCGTCTTCGCGGCAAGCACCGTCCCGACTATACCCCGCACGTCGATTGCGGTGACTTCGTCGTCGTCATCAACGCCGACAAGGTGAAGTTCACCGGCAAGAAGATGGACGACAAGGTTTACTACCGTCACACCGGTCACCCGGGCGGCGTCAAGTCGACCACCCCGCGCAAGGTGCTGGGCGGCAAGTTCCCGGAACGCGTTCTGGAAAAGGCCGTCGAGCGCATGCTGCCGAAGGAGAGCCCGCTGGCTCGCAAGCAGCTGACGCACCTGCTCATCTACAACAACGGCGAGCACCCGCACCAAGCGCAAAGCCCCGAAGTCATCGACTTCGCGGCCCGCAACGCCAAGAACACCCGGAGCCTCTAAGCCATGACCGACGCACAAGGCTTTGAAGCGCTGGCCAGCCTGTCCAGCAACCCGGAAGCTGCCGCTCCGGCCGAACCGAAGATCGACGCCCAAGGCCGCTCGTACGCGACCGGCAAGCGCAAGAACGCGATCGCTCGCGTCTGGATCAAGCCGGGCAAGGGTTCCATCACCATCAACGGCCGCGACCAGGAAGTTTACTTCGCGCGTCCGGTGCTGCGCATGATGATCGCCCAGCCGCTGGAAGTGACCGATCGTCTGGGTCAATTCGACGTCGTCGTGACCGTCGAAGGCTCGGGTCTGTCGGGTCAAGCCGGCGCCATCCGTCACGGCCTGTCCAAGGCCCTGACCTACTACGAACCCGGCCTGCGTCCGGTCCTGAAGCCGCACGGCTTCCTGACCCGCGACAGCCGCGTCGTCGAGCGTAAGAAGTACGGCAAGGCCAAGGCCCGCCGCAGCTTCCAGTTCTCGAAGCGCTAAGCGCGGTCGCACGCGTTTGGAAGAGGGCGCTTCGGTTATCCGAAGCGCCCTTTTTCTTTTGGACTTCCTCTTGGGTCGATCAGGACCCACCACGACATCCGTCACACGACGTTGAAAGACTGGGCGTCCCTGTCCAGGTCGAGGAGTAGCAGCATGGCGAGCGCGCCCAAGGTCTTCATCGACGGCGAAGCCGGCACCACCGGCCTGCAGATCCGTGAGCGCCTGATCTCCCGCGCCGATCTGCAACTGATCTCGATCGACCCCGACAAGCGCAAGGACGCCGACGCCCGCGCCGAGATGCTGAACGGCGCCGACGCGGTGATCCTGTGTCTGCCCGACGACGCGGCCAAGGAGGCCGTGGCGCTGGTCACCAACCCGAACACCGTGATCATCGACGCCTCGACCGCCTATCGCACCGCCGAGGGCTGGACCTACGGCTTCGCCGAGCTGGACAAGGAACAGCGCGGCAAGATCGCCAAGTCCAAGCGCATCTCCAACCCCGGCTGCTATCCGACCGGCGCCATCGCCCTGACGCGGCCGCTGGTCAGCGCCGGTATCCTGCCGCCGGAACTGCCGGTCTCGTACAACGCCGTCTCGGGCTACAGCGGCGGCGGCAAGGCCATGATCGCCGAGTTCGAGGACGAGAGCGCCGCAAACTTCACCAAGGTCCCGTACCGCATCTACGGCCTGTCGATGGGCCACAAGCACGTGCCGGAAATGCAGATGCACGGCGGCCTGCTGAGCCGGCCGATCTTCATGCCGGCCGTGGGCCGCTACCTGCAGGGCATGATCGTCGAGATGCCGCTGCACTTCTCGACCCTGAACGGCGCCCCGTCGCTGGGCGACATCCACAGCGTGCTGGCGAAGCACTACAAGGGCGAGCCGTTCGTGGAGGTCGCCTCGCTGGACGAAGCCAAGAGCCTGACGACCTTGGACCCGGAGGGCCTGAACGGCACCAACCGGTTGAAGCTGTTCGTGTTCGGTTCGGACAGCAGTGGCCAGGCGCGTCTGGTGGCGCTACTGGACAATCTGGGCAAGGGCGCTTCGGGCGCGGCCGTTCAGAACATGAACATCGCCCTGGGCCTCAAGGAAGACGCGGGCCTCTAAGGGGCGTCTTCAAACCCGCCAGCGGTAGTGGCCGGCGGGCTTGTGCAGCTTGAACATCCAGAGGGGTTCTTCGCGAACGCCCTCGCCGATGTTGTGCGCCACCCGCACGTGCTGAGGACCGTCGACCACGACGCCCAAGTGCGGCCGGCCGCCGCTCAGCCGCCAAGTCAGCACGTCGCCGGGCTGCGGCGCGTCGAAGCCGTCGCCGCCGAACGGCCGCCGGGCGGGCAGGAGCAGGCTGGCGCCTTGCCGCGCCAGGAAGGTCTCCAGGTTCAGCACCCGCCGGTGATCGATGTTGGCGTCCGGCTTGGACAGGCCCCACTCGCGGCGTGACGGATAGGCCGAGAAGGCCTTGAGCATGTCCTCGTGCACCCGCTGTTGCAGGTCGATGTCCCAGGCGTCGCGGGCGGCGCGGACGAGCACGTCGGAGCAGACACCGCTGGTGCGCAGCACGTCGCCGTTCGGATAGCCGATGTTTCGGTAGCTGGGATCGTAGTCGACCGTCACGCCGACCTGTTGGCGGGCGGCCATGGCCAGCTTGTGCCCGGCGTCCGGGATCAGAGCATGGCTTGCGTCGCCGCCGGCCGCGAAGGGCGCGGCGACGGCCATTCCCAAAACAGTTCTACGATCCAGCGTGAGCATGGCGCGGAAGCTCCGCCACGATCGGGGCGGCATTTGGGCGAACATGGGTCTTGCAGGCGATTAAGAACAATCGAAACGCGAGCGCCTGCAATTTTGAATTTAGTCGCTCGACCGGACCATTACGAACGAGCCTGGCGCATCTTCAAGCGGTTTCAGCTTGCCCTTGGCCGGGTCGCGGGCTGGGACCTGATCGCCCGAGCGAGACTTCAGCCAGGCTGACCAGTGCGGCCACCAAGAGCCGGGATGCTCCTGCGCGCCTGCGATCCATTCACCGACGTCGCCGGGCAGGCTTTCGTTGGTCCAGTGCTGGTACTTCTTGGCGTCCGGGTGGTTGATGACCCCGGCGATGTGGCCCGAGCCGGCCATGGTGAAGGTCACCGGACCGCCGAACGCCTTGGCCCCGCGATAGACGCTGCGATAGGGCGCGATGTGGTCGTCCTTTGAGGACTGCACATAGATCGGCGTCTTGACCTTGCTCAGGTCCAGATGCTCGCCGCCAAGGCTGAGTTTGCCCGTGGTCAGGGCGTTGTCCTTGTAGAAATTGCGCAGATAGAACAGGTGCAGGGCCTTGGGCATCCGCGTCTGGTCGGCGTTCCAGAACAGCAGGTCGAACGGCCGTGGCTCCTTGCCCATCAGGTAGTTGCTGACGAAGAACGACCAGATCAGGTCGTTGCCACGCAGGGCGTTGAAGGTGTCGGCCATCGACTGGCTGGGCAGGAAGCCGCCGGCCTGGTCCATCTGTTGCTCGATCGACTGCAGCCACTCTTCATTGGTGAACAGCAGAAGGTCGCCAGCCTCGGCGAAGTCCTGCTGGGCGGCGAAGAAGGTGGCCGAATTGATCCGCTTGTCGCCGCGCGCGGCCATGTGGGCCATGGCGACCGACAGCAGGGTGCCGCCGATGCAGTAGCCGACCGTATTGACGCGATCGACGCCGCACTGGGTCATGACCTGCTGGGTGGCGTCGTAGATCCCTTCGAACATGTAGTCTTCGAAGGTCTTGGCGGCGAGCGTCTGGTCCGGATTGACCCACGAGGCGACGAACACCGTGAAGCCCTGGCCGGTCAGCCAGCGGATCATCGAGTTCTCGGGCCGCAGGTCCATGATGTAGAACTTGTTGATCCACGGCGGGAAGATCAGCAGCGGGATCTCGCAGACCGTTTCCGTGGTCGGATCGAACTGCAGCAGCTGCAGGATGTCGTTCTGGTAGACGACCTTGCCGGGGGCGGTGGCGACGTTCTCGCCGACCTTGAACTTGGCCAGATCCGTCTGGCTGATCGCCAGCTGGCCGCCGCCGCGCTCCAGGTCGGCGGCGAAGTTCTCCATGCCGCGCACGAGGCTCTGGCCCTGGGTTTGGACCACCTCGCGCAGGGCGGCGGGGTTGGAGATCAGGAAGTTCGACGGCGAGAAGGCGTCGGTCAGCATCTTGGTGAAGAACTCGACCCGGCGCTTGGCGCCCGGCTCGACGCCCTCGACCTCGGCGATCAGGCCGTTCAGCCAGTTGGATGACAGCAGGTAGGACTGCTTCATCAGGTCGAACATCGGGTTGGAGGCCCAGTCCGGGTCGTTGAAGCGCTTATCGCCGGCGGCCGGGGCGACCACGGGCGTGACGGCTTCGCCGGCGGCGCGGCGGGCGGTCGACTGCCAGAGATCCATGTACTGGCTGAACAGATCCGCCTGGGCCCGCATCAGCCGATCGGGCTGGGCGGCCAGGCGGGTCATCACCTCGTTCAGGGCCGGCGCGACATGGAACGGATCCGGGGTCAGGGCGGCCGGACGGTCGGCCTGCCGCAATGCGGCCTCGGCGATCGCGCCCTGGGCGGTGACGGCGGCGCGGGCCAGGTTCGCCGACAGGGTCTCGACCATTTTCAGTTGGTCGGCCGAGAGCACGTTCTCAAACGGCGGGAAGGGCGGGGGTGTCGCCCTCCCGTGGAAGCCGCCCGACGCCTTGCCGGCCGATTCGGCTTTCGGCGGCGGTTCCGGGGCCTTCGGCGCGGCCTTCGCCTTGACGGTCTTCGGCGCGGCCTTGGCCTTGGAATCGGCGGTCTCGTCCTTGGAGGAAGCCTTCTTCCGGGCCTTGGGAGCCGCCTTCGCCGTGGCCATGAGTTCCTCCGCCTGTTGTGTTCGCGAAAAGCAGCGTCGAACGCCTTTCGCTCGTCGCGATCATCGCATAAGACCAGAACCAATGAACGGCGAAACCCGCAAAATCGTAAGTGTTGCTCTGATCGTCGGCCTGACGGCTGGCGTAGCCGCGTGCGCGACGCCGTTCTCGACCGCCAAGGTCGATCCCAGCTCGCCGGTCGCCGCCCGCGCCACCGCTGCGGCCAAGGCCAAGGGCGAGCGCCGCAAGTTCTCGGACATCCCGGCGATCCCCACCGACGTCCCGACCGCCGACCAGGTCCGCGCGGCTGTGGTGCAGCAGCAACGCGCCGGCGACGCCCTGACTGCGGCCACCGCGCCCAGCACCTGGGAACTCAAGGACAGCGAAACCTACGCGTCCAAGGCCCGTCGCGACGCCAAGCCGCCGGCCTTCGAAGCCCCGACCGACGCCGACCGCGCGGCGACCGAAGCCTTCGCCCGTGACGCACGCGGCCGAGCTAGCGCGCCTCCGTCCCAGCCCAAATAGGGCGACGGAGGCATAATCTTCCTTGAACTGGCTTGGCGCGGCCCCGCTCGGGGTCTATCCATGCCCGACTTTCAGCTCCCAGAGCGCCGAAGCGGCGCACAGAGCCCTCATGAGCACCGATTTTCACCGTATCCGCCGCCTGCCGCCGTACGTCTTCGAAGAGGTCAACAAGATCAAGGCGCGCCTCCGCGCCGAGGGGACCGACATCATCGACTTCGGCATGGGCAATCCGGACATGCCCACGCCCCAGCATATCGTCGACAAGCTTATCGAGACCGCGCGCGACCCCAAGGCGGGGCGCTATTCGGCCTCCAAGGGCATACCCGGCCTGCGCAAGGCCATGGCCGGCTACTACGGCCGTCGCTTCGGCGTGAAGCTGAACCCCGACACCGAGGTGATCGCTACGCTCGGGTCGAAGGAAGGCTTCGCCAACCTGGCCCAGGCCCTGACCGGTCCGGGCGACGTGATCATCTGCCCGAACCCAGCCTATCCGATCCACGCCTTCGGCTTCATCATGGCTGGCGGCATCATCCGCCACGTGCCGGCCCTGTCGCCGGAAGAGTACCTCTCCAATATCAGCCGCGCGGTGAAGCACTCGGTGCCGCCGCCCTCCGTGCTGATCCTGTCCTATCCGTCGAACCCGACCGCGCAGTGGGTGGATCTCGACTTCTACAAGGACGCCGTCGCTCTGGCGAAGAAGCACGATCTGCTGGTGATCAGCGACGTCGCCTATGGCGAGATCTATTTCGACAACAACCCGCCGCCGTCGATCCTGCAGGTCGACGGCGCCAAGGACATCGCGGTCGAGGTCAATTCGCTGTCGAAGACCTACGCCATGGCCGGCTGGCGCGTGGGCATGGTGGTCGGCAACGCGCGCATCTGCGCGGCCCTGGCGCGCGTGAAGTCGTATCTCGACTACGGCGCCTACACGCCGGTGCAGGTGGCCGCGGCCGCCGCGCTGAACGGTCCGCAGGACTGCGTCGATGAGATCCGGGGGATCTACAAGAGCCGTCGCGACACCCTGATCAAGTCGATGAAGGGCGCGGGCTGGGACATCCCCAATCCGCCGGCCTCGATGTTCGCCTGGGCCAAGATCCCCGAGGCCTATCGCGAGGCCGGCTCGATGCTGTTCTCGCGCCTGCTGATCGAGGAGGCCGGCGTCGCCGTCGCCCCCGGCATCGGCTTTGGCGAGTACGGCGAGGGCTATGTGCGGATCGGTCTGGTCGAGAACGAGCACCGCATCCGCCAGGCCGCGCGCAACGTGAAGAAATTCATCGCCAACGCTGACTCCATCCTGGCCAAGGCCCACAACAAGATGGAACAGGCCTAAAGGGCCGGTTCTGCCTCCAAGGATTCTAAGATGACGAAGAAGACCTGGCGCATCGGCGTCGCGGGCCTGGGCACCGTCGGCGGCGGCCTGCTGCAGTTCCTGGCCGAGCGCCCGGATTTCGCGCCGGCCGGCGACCGGGCGGTGATCACCGCCGTCTCGGCCCGCAACAAGTCGCGGGCGCGCACGGTCGACATCTCGAACCTGGCCTGGTTCGATGATCCGGTGGCCCTGGCAGGCTCTCCGGATATCGATCTGTTCGTCGAGCTGGTCGGCGGCAGCGACGGCCCGGCCAAGGTCGCGGTCGAAACCGCCCTGAAGGCCGGCAAGCCGGTGGTAACCGCCAACAAGGCGCTTATCGCCGTGCACGGCGCCGAACTGGCCGCCCTGGCTGAATCCCAGGTCGTGCCGCTGCTGTTCGAGGCCGCCGTGATGGGCGGCACCCCGGCGGTGAAGATGCTGCGCGAGGCCATGGTCGGCGACGACGTGGTCTCGGTGGCGGGCATCCTCAATGGCACCTGCAACTTCATCCTCACCGAGATGGAGAAGACGGGCCGTTCGTTCGCCGACGTGCTGCGCGAAGCCCAGGGCCTGGGCTATGCCGAGGCCGATCCGACCACCGATGTCGGCGGTTTCGACGCCGGTCACAAGATCAGCATCCTGGCCGCCCTGGCCTTTGGCTGCGCCCCGAACTTTGCGGCCGCCGAGATCGAGGGCATCAGCGATGTCGAACTGCTCGACATCAAGCTGGCCAAGGATCTGGGCTACCGCATCAAGCTGGTCGCCAGCGCCGCCAAGACCGACGATGGCGTGGCCGTGAAGGTGCATCCGTCGCTGACCCCGCTGGAGCACCCGCTGGCTCAGGCGGGCGGCGCGCTCAACGCGCTGTTCATCGAGGGCAAGCGCATCGGCCGGATCTTCATCCAGGGGCCGGGCGCGGGCGCGGGTCCGACAGCCGCCGCAGTCGCCGCCGACATCGCCGACGTGATGACCAAGGCCGTGCGCCCCGTGTTCCAGGCTCCGGCCGGCGATCTGGCCCCGTTCATCGCCATCGATCCGGCCCGCGCGGTGGGTAAGGCCTATCTGCGCGTGATGGTTAAGGACCAGCCGGGCGTGATCGCCGCCATCTCCGAAACCCTGGCCGAATGCGGCGTTTCGATCGACAGCTTCCTGCAAAAGCCCGTCGAAGGCGCAGGTGGCGTGCCGATCGTGCTCGTTACCCATGCGACGCCGGAATCGAAACTTCTGGACGCGATTAGCCGCATCGAAAAGCTCGATACCGTGCTAGAGCGTCCCCGCCTCCTGCGCGTCGCGCGCATCTAGACGACCGAGAAAACTCGGCGTTGAAGGCGACATTGGGAACAAGGCCGCCTTCTTTCGGGGCGGTCGGGAGAGACGGATGAGTTCGAACACCCTGGACCGCTCGCTGGTCCTGGACGCCGTTCGCGTAACCGAAGCCGCCGCCATCGCCTCGTGGACGATGCTTGGTCGTGGCGACGAGATGGCCGCCGACCAGGCCGCCGTCGACGCGATGCGCAACGCCTTGAACACGCTGGATATCGATGGCGAGATCGTCATTGGCGAAGGTGAGCGCGACGAAGCGCCAATGCTGTACATCGGCGAGAAGGTCGGTACGGGCAAAGGCCCCAAGGTCGACATCGCCCTGGATCCGCTGGAAGGCACGACCCTGGCGGCCAAGGCCCAGCCTAACGCCCTGACGGTGATGGCCTGGGCGCCGAAGGGGACGCTGCTGAACGCGCCCGACACCTATATGGACAAGATCGCCTGCGGTCCGGGCCTGCCCGCCGGGGTGATCGACCTGGACCGCTCGCCAGCCGAGAACATCAAGGCCATCGCCGACGCCAAGGGCGTGGCCGAGACCGAGATCACCGTCTGCGTGCTGGATCGTCCGCGTCACGCCGACATCATTGCCAAAGTCCGGGCCGCCGGCGCCCGCATCCATCTGATTACGGACGGCGACGTGGCTGGGGTGATCAACACCACCGATCCTTCGACCGGTATCGACCTCTATCTGGGCTCGGGCGGCGCGCCGGAAGGCGTGTTGGCCTGCGCGGCGTTGAAGTGCGTCGGCGGCCAATTCCAGGGACGCCTGTTGTTCCGCAACAACGACGAGCGGGCGCGCGCCTCCAAGTGGGGCATCACCGAACTCGACAAGAAGTACGACCTGCATGAGATCGTCCGGGACGAGGCGATCTTCGCCGCCACCGGCGTGACCCGCGGCGGACTGCTGGACGGCGTCGTCTTCCGCGATGGCTGCGTCCACACCCATACCCTGGTTATGAACTCCTCGACGGGCACGGTCCGCGAGGTTCGCATGAAGCGGAAGGTCTAGGATCTTCCTGTCACGGCCGCCGTGTAGAGGCGACCGCTCTGCTTTCGGTTTCGAGGATTATAGATGACTGCCTTTGTCGACCTGGCCGCCCGGCTCGCGGCCGAGCCGGCCGACGCCGCCCTCAAGGACGTCGTCCTGACGATCTCCAAGACCTGTGCGGAGATCAGCCGGGTCGTCGCCAGCGGCGCCCTGTCGGGCAGCCTGGGCGCGGCCGGCAGCACCAATGTCCAGGACGAGGAGCAGAAGAAGCTCGACGTCATCACCAACGACATGTTGAGCGACGCCCTGAAAGCCTGCGCCGCCGTCGCTGGCCTGGCCTCGGAAGAACTGGAAGAGGTCGAGCCGACCGGCCGTGTGGGCGGCTATCTGGTGACCTTCGACCCGCTGGACGGCTCCAGCAACATCGACGTCAACGTCTCGGTCGGGACGATCTTTTCGGTGTTGCCCGCGCCCGGCGGCCATGCGCCGACCGAGGCCGACTTCCTGCAGTCGGGCAGAAATCAGGTCGCGGCCGGCTACGCCGTCTACGGCCCGCAGACCATGCTGGTCCTGACCCTGTCGGACGGCGTCGATGGCTTCACGCTGAGCGCCGACGGCCAGTGGCTGCTGACCCACCCGAACCTGGCGATCAAGGCCGACACGGCCGAGTTCGCGATCAACATGTCCAACCAACGCCACTGGGCGCCGCCCGTGCGCCGCTACATCGACGGTTGCCTGGCCGGCAAGGATGGCCCGCGGGGCAAGAATTTCAACATGCGCTGGGTGGCCTCGATGGTCGCCGACGTCCACCGCATCCTGATGCGCGGCGGGATCTTCATGTACCCGTGGGACGCTCGCGAGCCGGCCAAGCCCGGCAAGCTGCGCCTGATGTACGAGGCCAACCCGATGAGCCTGCTGATTGAGCGGGCGGGCGGCAAGTCGATCGAGGGTGTCACGGATATTCTCGACATCCAGCCGACCAAGCTGCACCAGCGCGTGCCCGTGGTGCTGGGTTCGGCCAACGAGGTCGAGGCGGTCCGTCGCGAGGTTCAGGCCGGCTAAGCGCGATAGCCGAAAGTGGTCGCCGGTTTCGGCGGCCATCGCGCGCCAAGCAAAGACTCCCCACGTCCGGGACTGTCGTCTCGGCGCCGCATGGTCCGAATCCAAGTGACCAGCTACTCTCCAGCGATGCCTGCCGATGGTGTCACCGATATTTCCGCCAGCGCCTTGCCCAGCGCCTTCCTGGGCGTCGAACGCTCGCTGAGCGGCCGCGCCTGGCGCGAGCGGCCGGCCGACATGGCCGTGGTGCGCGACATCCAGCAGCGGCACGGCCTGACCGAGCCGCTGGCTAGGGCCCTGGCCTCGCGCGGCGTCTCGCTGGAGCAGGCCGAGCACTATCTGCGTCCGACCCTGAAGGCGCTGTTCCCCGATCCGTCCAGCTTCACCGACATGGACCGGGCTGCCGAGATCCTGATCGACGCTCTGGAGCAGGGCCGGCCGACCATGGTCTTCGCCGACTATGATGTCGACGGGGCCACCAGCGCCGCGCAACTGGTTCGCTGGTTCCGCTATATGGGCGTCGAACTGCCCATCTACATTCCCGACCGACTAACCGAGGGATACGGCCCAAGCCCGGCGGCGTTCAAGACGATCCGCGATGGCGGGGCCGAACTGGTCGTGACCCTGGATTGCGGGGCGGCGGCCTATGACGCCATCGCCAGCGCCGGCGAGATCGGCCTGGAGGTCGTGGTCATCGACCACCACCTGATGCGCGAGGACCCGCCGGCCGCCGCCGCCGTGGTCAATCCCAACCGTCCGGGCTGTCAGAGCGGGCAGGGGGTTCTGGCCGCCGCCGGGGTCACCTTCGTGTTGCTGGCCGCCTTGAACCGCGAGGCCCGCAAGCGCGGTCTATTCACCGACGAGCGGCCGCAGCCGGACCTGCGCCAATGGCTCGACCTTGTGGCCCTGGGCGAGGTCTGCGACGTCACCCAGCTGGTCGGCTTCAACCGCGCCCTGACGGCGCTGGGCCTGCGGACCATGGGCGCCTGGGCCAATCCCGGACTGAAGGCCTTGTTCGAGGTCGGCAAGGGCTCGGGCGAACCGTCCGTGTTCCACGCCGGCTTCATCCTGGGGCCGCGCATCAACGCCGGTGGGCGTATCGGGCGTTCGGACCTTGGCGCCATGCTGCTGTCGACCGACGATCCGCTGGAGGCTGCGGCCCTGGCCGAGGAGCTGGACGGCCTCAACACCGAGCGCAAGGCCGTCGAGGCCGCCGTGGTCGAAGAGGCCGCCGCCGTTCTGGAGCGCGGCAATTTCAACACCGAAGCGCCGGTGATCGTTGTGGCCGGCGAAGACTGGCATCCCGGCGTCATCGGCATCGTCGCCGGTCGCCTGCGCGAGCGCTATCGCAAGCCGGTGGTGGTCATCGGCATCGACCGCGCCGCCAATGTCGGCAAGGGCTCCGGCCGCTCGCAGCCCGGCGTCAATCTGGGGCGCGCTATCCAGGCCGCTTTCGAGGCCGGCCTGCTGATGGCCGGCGGCGGCCACGCCATGGCGGCCGGTCTGTCGATCCGTCCCGAGATGATTCCCGAGTTCCGCGCCTTCCTGGAAGAGCGGCTGGCCGGAGAGATGGAGGCCGTGGGAATCGAATCGGTCGAGATCGACGCCCTGGTGCAGCCGCGCGCGGCGAATCGGGCGCTGCTCGATGACTTCCAGCGCTTGGCGCCGTTCGGACCCGGCAATCCAGAGCCGATGTTCGCGCTCACCCAGGTGCGGCCCGACCGCGTCTCGGCCCTGAAGGGGGGGCATGTCCGCATGGACCTCGTCGGTCCGACCGGCGACCGCATCAAGGCCATCAGCTGGCGCAGCGCCGAGACACCGCTGGGCCAGCGCCTGCTGGCCGGCGGCGGCGCGCTGGATGTGGTCGGCAAGCTGAAGCCGGACGATTACATGGGCCGCAATGGCGTCCAGCTGGAGATCGAGGACGCTCACGATCCTCGCGCAAGGTACTCGGATTAGCCGCCTTGACGCAGGCGGTGTGGGCGGACCGAAAAAATGACTTTCGCCCGCTTGCGCACCCCTAAGGTCGCGGCTATACACCCGCTTCCTCGCGGGGCCGTGGTCCCTTCGTCTATCGGTTAGGACGCCAGATTTTCAATCTGGAGAGAGGGGTTCGACTCCCCTAGGGACTGCCACCCCGCGAGGCTATATTTCGGCTGTGTTCCGCTTCGGCGGCGACGTGGTCCCTTCGTCTATCGGTTAGGACGCCAGATTTTCAATCTGGAGAGAGGGGTTCGACTCCCCTAGGGACTGCCACCTTCGGCTGTATTTCAGAATTGTTTCTGTGGTGTTTCTGCGACGAAATGTCGCGGTTCGCCTATGAGCGCCGTTTTGACGTGAATTCGTCATTGACGGCTCTCCTCACGCGAGAACACTGTTCTTGTAGTGCTCGCTCCGATGGGCTGATTGGGCGAGCCAGAGGGGTGGGATGTCTGGTTTCGATTTTGAGGACGCTGCGGCGCACGAAGAGTTCGTGCGCATCAGCGGTAAGGTGAAGTGGTTCGACGCCGGCAAGGGTTACGGGTTCATCGTACCGGATGATCCGGGCCAAACCGGGCTCAAGGACGTGCTTCTACATGTGACATCGCTGCGTAACTGCGGCCGCGAAACCGCCATGGAGGGGGCGGTGATCGTGTGTGACGTGGTGCGAAGGCCGAAAGGCTGGCAAGTGTGCGAGGTCGTCAATCTTGACGAAAGCAGCGCCGCCGCGCCGCTTGAGCGGCAGAGGCGAACGTTCGCCGAGGGGCCGCCGCGCCGCGATCCGATGCGGGAAGGCCACGGGCGTCACGCCCTGGAGCCCGAGGGGCCGGCCGAGCACGCCAAGGTCAAGTGGTTCAACCGCACCAAGGGCTACGGCTTCGTCATTCGTGACGCCGAGCCGGGCGACATCTTCGTGCATATCGAGACGCTCCGCAGGGGGGGGCTCGAGGATCTGCAGCCGGGCGACGACGTCCTGGTGCGGTTCGCGCGCGGGCCCAAAGGCTTGGTGGTCGCGGAAATCACCGCCGGCGACGCCTGACTTTCGCCGCCTCGCTTTCGCCATCTCGCTTCCTCGATCTCTGGGGGAAGGCTAGTCTCGGTCGAGATTGGCTTTCACCGAGGTGATGCGTGGCGGAACGGATGATCGGAAGGCGGGCGCTGCTGGCCGGGTTGATGCTTGGCGTCGGCGCGGGCGCCAGCGCCAGGGCCGCGCCTCAGGGCAAGTCGGCTGGCGGCAAGCTGGAGACGGTCGAGATCGTCACCATGCGTGGTCGCCAGAGCTTCCAGGTGGAGATCGCCGCAACCCGCGCCCAGCAGGAGCGGGGGCTGATGTTCCGCAAGAGCCTGGCCCCAGACCACGGGATGCTCTTCACCTACGCCAAGCCGCAACGCGTGGCCTACTGGATGAAGAACACCCTGATTCCGCTCGACATCATCTACATCGCGCCGAACGGCAAGATCCTGTCGATCGCCCGCAACGCCCGTCCGCACGACGAGACGCCGCTGGCCTCCGGCGGCCTAGTGCTGGGCGTTCTGGAGCTGGCGGGCGGTCGCGCGGCGCAGTTGGGCATCCTGCCTGGCGACCGGGTTATGCATCGAATCTTCCCGAAGGGGTGAATTGGGGCGTTCGGATCGTTGATCCGCGCATCGAACCCCTGTAGAGCACGCGCCTGCCGATGTTTCGGAGCGTAGCGCAGTCTGGTAGCGCGCCTGGTTTGGGACCAGGATGTCGCAGGTTCAAATCCTGCCGCTCCGACCATCGGCAAGGTATTCTCGGTAAGGTACTCTGGGAGAGGTCCATGCTGGCCCGCATCTATCGCCCCGCCAAGAACGCCATGCAGTCGGGCAAGGCCAAGACCAAGGACTGGGTGCTGGAGTTCGAACCGGCCTCGGCCCGCAAGCCCGACCCGCTGATGGGCTGGACCACCTCCAGCGACATGAACGGCCAGATCCGCCTGACCTTCGAGACGCGCGACGAGGCGGTGGCCTACGCCCAGCGCCACGAGATCCCGTTCCAGCTCTTCGAGCCGAAGACTCCCAAGCGGATCATCAAGGCCTACGCCGACAACTTCGCCGCCAACCGCAAGCAACCCTGGACCCACTAGGGCGCTCGCGGACCAGGCCGGCCAGCGCGCGCCCTTAGCTCAGCTGGATAGAGCACTCGCCTTCTAAGCGAGCGGTCGCTGGTTCGAATCCAGCAGGGCGCGCCACTCCGGTACACGCGTATGAACGTCTACAGCCGCCGACTCTACGCCATTGTTCGCTGAAATCGTCCTCAGCAACTCGACCTTGCAGCCGCTGACGCGAAGACCCCCCTCTGGGGTCACCTCGACCCGCTGAGCAACCGCCTTCAGCAGATCCCGCCGATAGCCGCCGTTTTCACTCCTCAACATTTCCCGAGTCGCCTTGGCGAACTGTTTCAGAAGCGCCGGGGTGAGGCTCGTGCCCATCCGTTCGACGGCCGCGGCGGCGCGCGTGGCCTCACCTTCCAGACCGTCGCGGATTTCCTTTAACTCGAAGATTCGGGACTTGAGCGACTTGTCGCGTGGATCGGTCAGGCCATCCTCGATCGCCTGGTAGAGCCGTTGAAGCTTGGCGTCGGTCTCGGTCGCCCGCTTGCGCAGGTCGGCGATGTGTTTGCTGCGGCGCTGCACGAACGCGTCGCGCCGATCGATGATGTTTTCCATCATCGCGGCCAAGCGCTTGGGTTCGAGCAGGCGGTTCTCCAGGTGGTGGACCACCGCCCCGTCAGCTGCATCCTGGCGCATGGTCACGCCCTTGCAGCCGCTCTCCCCGGTCCGCGCCCGTGTGCAGCAGGTGTAGTAGCGGTACTGTCCGCCGTTGCCGCGTCCGGTCCTTAGCGTCATGGCCCCGCCGCACTGTCCGCAGAAGATGATCCCGCCCAGCAGGGTTGGGCCACAGTAGGCCTGAGACTGGGCCGTGGTCGGCCGGCGCTGGATCATGAGCCGTTGCACCGCATCGAACTGATCGCGCGTGACGATCGGCGGCACGGCCAATATGACGTGTTCGTCCTCGTCCTTGAACTCGCCGGTCTTGGCGACCCGCTTGTTGAAGTGATGCTCGCCCACATAGGTCGGTGCGGTCAGCACGTAGTAGACCGACGAGACCCCCCAGCGCCCGCCGTTCCGGGTCGTTATGCCCCGCTCATTGAGATAGGACGCGATCGCCTTGACGCCCATGGGACCGGTGTTTTCGTCCCCCATCAGCGCCAGACGGTAGATCAGACGGACTTTGTCAGCCTGCACCGGGTCGATCTCGAGCTTGGTCTTGATCTTGGTTCCGCGCTGCTCGGCGCCGACGATCTTGTAGCCGACCGGCGGACGCGCGCCGTTCCAGAACCCCTGGCGGGCGTTCTCCTTCATGGCGCGCAATGTGTGCTTGGCGTTCTCCCGCGACTGGTACTCGTCAAAGAGGTTCATGATCTGACGCATCATCAGGCTCATCGGATCATCGCCCAGTTCTTGGGTGATCGAGATGATCCGCACGCCGTTGCGCGCCAGCTTGCGGGCGTAGAACTCGAATTGGAATTGGTCGCGGAAGAAGCGCGAGAAGGAATGCACCAAGATCACCGAGAACGGCGGCGGCTTGCTCAGCGCCGCGTCGATCATCGTCTGGAACTGCGGGCGCTTGTCGTCGGTCGCCGTGTTGCCAGGCTCAACGAACTCCTGATCGACGGTCCAGCCCTTCGTTGCGCAGTACGTCGCCAGCTGCCGCTGTTGGTCGGGGATTGACAGGTCGCTCTCGGCCTGGCGGCCGGTGGAAACTCTGAGATAGAGCGCCGCTTTGGTGACAACGGGGGCGGCGGTTTGCAGACGAGGCTTGCGGGCCATGCCGATGCTCCTGGGATCAGGGCAAGGGTCCGAGCAATTCGGCCAGCACCTTCTCCAAATGGGTCTCGGTCACTTCGATTTCCCGCATGCCGATGGGCACGGCAGAGGGCCAATCATCGGTGACCGACAGGGAGACGCGCGGGGCAGGGGGTGTTGGTAGTCGCGGCGGAAAGATATTTAGGTAGTCATAGAGGTCCAGGTCGACGGTACGGGAAGAAGGTCGCTGCTTGGGCATGCCAGGAGGCTTGCGCTCATCGCTCGCGACGGCAAACCCCAACCTCGCGCGAGCGTACTGCCGGCTAGAAAGACAGGCATTCGGCGACTTTATGATGCTCCGCCGACCGCGTCGCTTCGGGGAACGATCCCGGACTTGGAAACCCGAGCCAACAGAGGGTTCTCGCCGCGCGTTTTCGCGCGCGGCTTCACCCGACACGGTGAGCGGCCGGCGGTCACGCTCGGTCCCGCGGCTTTCGCCGCTCCCTCGGGCGCGACCCTTTTGGGCAGGCTTTGGCCTGCCGCCGGCCGCTCGACGCCGCCTCCCGCCACGCGCGGTGCGCGGGCTCCTGTGCAGGCTTCATTCTTGGAGGGCGGGCTTTGCCCGCGTGCTTAGGGCTCCGCCCTCGGCGCACTTCGGATCGGCTTCCGCCCAGCTTCGGGCGAAGCGGGCAAGGCTTGGCCATTGTTCAAGGACGCCCTGCAGCCGGGTCCCCGCGAAGCCGCCCCTCCGTTTGCACACCCGGTCTCGCCGACGGGCGTCGGGTTCAGGCGCGCCTTTTGCGCCTGAGCCCGAACCCCTGAAGGGAGAGACTTCGATGACCGAGCAAGACCATGCCGCAGCTATCGCGGTGTTGAACGACGCCTGCCGGGCCGAGCCCGGCGCGGGCTGGATGCTGACCCCAGGCGTGCGCGCTCTTTCGCTGGCCGATCAGGCCAGCGCCTTCGCCGCCGTCACGCGCTTTGCGGACTTCTCCGAGGACAACGACCCCTATGCCGAGCGCGACTTTGGCGCGGTGACGGTCGGCCGCGCGCGGCTGTTCTGGAAGATCGACTATTACGACCTCGACCTCTGCATGGCCTCGCCCGATCCGGCCGACCCAGCCGTGACCAAGCGGGTGCTGACCTTGATGTTGGCCGAGGAATACTGAGGACCGGACGCCGCCGCGCCTGAGTGCGGCGGCGTCGTTCTTAGGCTGGAGAGGCGGAGCACGCGGGGCCGCGCCTGCGCGGCCGATCCTTTGGGATCGGCCGCTATTATGGTGACGGCGCCTCGCGCTGACGGAGCGGCGTTTCGGCCTCGTGAGGAACCCTCTCTGCGATCACTGGAAGGACGAGGCGACGGGGCGCCCCTGGAAAGACCTCACCTACCGCCAGATCAATCGGGCGCATCGACAGTCTCGGCCGCTTCGATCGCTGGGCGACAGATGGCTTCGAACGCCTCGACGACTTGGTTCAACGCCGCTTCCGTGTTGTCCGGGTCCAGCCCCAGCGTCGTTATGCGGCGGCAGTGTTCGAGAAAGGCTTCCTGCTGGGGGATATCGTTGTTTCGGTATCGCACGAGTTCGCTCGCGGCGTGGTGGATACTGTTCCAAAGGCGCGTCAGGGCCTGGAACTGGGGATCGCTATCGCGGCCGAACAAGGCCTGGAAGGCAAAGCGCTTGGCGTCGATCGCCACGATCTTGGGCTCGTGGGTGCGCATTCGGCGGATGATGGCGTAGGCCGGGTGAGAGGCGATATCGTCGGCCACGCCTTCCTCAGGCGCCATTTCGACCCCAAGCACCAACGGGCTGCGAATTGCACGAAGCGCGTGGGCCAACTCGTAAAGAGCGGCCAGCATGCCTTCGGCGTTCAAGGCCCGCCTCGCGAGCCAGGCCGAGCGCCGATCCTCCCGGAGTTTCAATTGTGCGAGCTCTGTTTCGGCGCGTTGGCGCTCCTGCGCCAGGTCCCGTTCGTGGCCAAGCCTTTGACGGTGGACCTTCAGCGCCAGGCGATAGTTCGCAAACAGGCTGATCAATGCGATGGCGCCGGCGACGATGGCGGCCACGACGCCGGCCGAGAAGATCGCCTGTTTGATCAGCACGGCGGTGTCGATCACCGCAGGAGCCTGCGAAAGGGCAAGAGCTGGAGTGGGCATGGCCTCACCGTGACGTGACGAACTGTGAAGCTTGACCGCGATCTGATGATGAGGAAAGCCGGTTTGACGTCCTGCCCTAGATCGCTGGAGTCGGCGTCGACCGATTTCGCAAACCTGGAACTTCGCTTCGTGTTCAAGACGACCCGCGCTGAGGCGCTCACTACGGCCCGCCGCCTGCTTCGCGGTTACGCCAGCGCTCCGGATCCTCGTCGCCAGATCCAGAACCTCTATAGCGCGATGGTCCATGGCGAGGGCTGGTCCGCGCCTCAGGAGGCGGAAATCCTCGCTTTCGGGGCCTGGCTCCAGGGACATCCCAGTCTCGGGGGGCTCAAACCCCGCTGTGAAGCCTTGCTCGCTAAGCTCGGCTGAACGCATCGCCTAGGCGACGTGGTCAGACTTGGGCGGGACCACGCTGGATTTGCGAACGGCGTTCGGCCAAGCTCCGGTCATGGTCAAGCTGTCTCGCCCCGTTCTGGTGCTGATGATCGTCGTCGCGATCGCCGGCTATTTCCTCGGTGGCGCCACGGCCAAGGACAACAGCCTATTCGGCGCCACGGTCGCGGCCTGGGCGCAAGCCGTCTTCGCCGCGGCGGCTGTCTTTGCCGCCGCCTGGCTGCAGGAGCGGTTCATCACGCGCCAAGCCATCGCGTCCAAGACCCGGACTTATGAAAACGCCGCCTCCACGGCGCGGTGGGTCCTGCAGACGTTCCAGGCGGTCCAACGGGCCGTCGAAGGCAAGACTCAGTCTCAAGGCCTTCGTGGCGCTGCAAGAGCACGGGCCTCTGACGCTTTCCATGAAGGTGTTGGGCGAGCTCAAACTGTCTGAGTTCGACGATCCGATCCTCGCCACGGCGGTCTTCAACCTGCAGAGCACCATGATCGTCGTGGCCGAACGGCGCGCCGCGCAGTTCCAGACGGCCAGCCTTACCGACAGCCCGATCGTCACCGAAAGTTGGTTCTCGCAGAACGCCGTCGACGTCTTCAAC
Organism: Caulobacter sp. FWC2; assembly: GCF_002742625.1. NCBI lineage: Bacteria > Pseudomonadati > Pseudomonadota > Alphaproteobacteria > Caulobacterales > Caulobacteraceae > Caulobacter > Caulobacter sp. FWC2. Next base: position 2,970,901 of record NZ_PEBF01000001.1, on the reverse strand, counting down.
AAGGCCGCGTCGGTCGAGCGAAGGGTTGCGGAACTTTGCGGACGGGCACCGGCGCAATTGCAGTGAAATCGACTCTGGGCCGGGTGCGAGGGCCATCTTCGCGGCGGCCGCGCCGATCGCGATGTCTCTCGTCGTAAGGCGCGTCGCTCAGTCCTGGCCGTAGGTCCCCACCTCGATCTCGTCGAGGATCCGCAGTTCGGCGCGTTCCCACCCCTCGGCAGCCGCCGCCAGCGCCTGGCGGGCCTTCGCGATCCAGGCCGGGTCAGCGATCGGCGCTTCGGCGAGCGCGCGCAGGCTGTCGGGTGTGACCTCGACCGATGGCGGGACCGATGGCGGAGCGTGTCTCTCGTCCGTCTCGGTCGGGGGGGCGATCGGCGTTTGAGCGACGCGGTGCTCGTTGCGAAGCGGCGGGCGTCGCGGGCCATCGTCCAGCGGCCAAGTCTTCCAAACCTCGGCCTCGGCCATTCCGCGCTGGCGCGCCTCGTACCGGGCGACCTGGTCCATCATGGCCGGGTCGGGGCTCGGCCTGTTCCAATGTTGCGCCGCCATCGGCGCCAAGAACGGCTCGGGATGGCGCAGGATCGTGAAGACCCGATCGACCACCTCTATCATCAGCGCCTTCATTTCCGCATCGTCGAGCCGCGCGACATCGGCCCAGGCGATCTCGCCATAGGGGGTGATGACCTTCACATCGCTGTAGTCGCCCACGGCCGTAGCCGGGGAAACGCCGGTGTGAAGCTCCTCCAGCCCCGAGTTGCGAAAACCCTTCTCGACCAGGGCCAGGGTCAAGGCCGCTCGCCAGGCCTGCTCGTCGATGTCGGACGCGTCGCTCATCGGCGCACCAAGGCCCCGGAGGCCGCCCAGGTCAAGATCGCAGGACGGCGCGAGGGTCCATCTCTGCGACGGCCGGCTCCAGGTTCGTTCTCGCGAGGATCGCGAAGTCCAACGGGTCCAGCGTTGCGCCGGTCGCTGCGCGCGCTGTCCTTGATAGGCCGCTACCGCGGCCCGTGGCTTGGGGCTCCGCCCCCGGCGCACTTCGGATCGTCTTCCGCCCAGCTTCGGGCGAGGCGGGCAGGGCCTGGCGGTTGGAAGAGGACGCCCTGCAGCCGGGTCCCCGCGAAGACGCCCCTCCGTTTGCACCCCCGGTCTCGCCGACGGGCAAGGGTTCAGGCGCGCCTTGCGCCTGCACCCCAGCCCCCAAGGAGGCAGATCATGACGACCCAGCAAACCCCAGCGGCCCCTAAGGCCGCGTCTTCCGGCCCCATCATCGTCCAGTACGGCGAGGTGCGGGATATCCCGCTCAACAAGCTGAAAGCCTCGCCCAAGAACGTCCGGCGCGTCGGCCACAGCGCCCAGGTGATCGAGTCCCGCGCGGCCTCGATCACCTACAAGGGTGTCCTTCAGCCGCTCGTCGTCGAGCCCGAGGTCAAGGACGGTCGCGAGACCGGCTACTATCTCGTCAGCGCCGGAGAAGGCCGTCGCCAAGCCTTGCGTCTGCTGGCCAAGCGCAAGGCCCTGGCCAAGGGCGCGCCGGTGCGGTGCGTGGTCGATACGACCAACGACCCCGCCGAGGTGTCGATGGATGAAAACCTAAGTCGCGAACCGATGCACCCGGCCGACCAGTTCGAAGCCTTCAAGGACCTCGCCGAACGGAAGGGCTACGGGGCCGAGGAAATCGGTGCGCGGTTCGGGGTCAAGCCCGAGATCGTCCGTCAACGCCTGCGTCTGGGCGCCGTCGCCCCCGCGCTGCTCGACCTCTATCGCGAGGAAGCCCTGACCCTCGATCAGGTCATGGCCTTCGCGGTCAATCCCGATCCCGAGCGGCAGATGCAGGTCTACGCCCAGCTTCCGGCCGGTAATCGCCAGCCCCAGGCCATCCGCCGGGCGATGACCGACACCAAGGTCGCCGCCGACGACACCCGCGTGCGGTTCGTCGGACTGGACGCCTATGTCGCGGCGGGCGGGCCGGTCTTGCGCGATCTCTTCACCCCGGACAACGAGGGGTGGCTCGAGGATGTGGTCTTGCTGGACCGTCTCGTCGGCGAAAAGCTCGTGGCCATGGCCCAGGACATCCGCGAGCGCGAGGGCTGGAAATGGGCTTCCGCCCATCTTGCCTTCCCGCACGGTCACGGCTGTTCCCGCATCTGGGAACACGCGCTGACGCGGACGCCCGAGGCGGCGCAGGCCATCGCCGCCCTGCAAGCCGAGGAAGCGGCCCTGACCGACCAATGGGCCGACATCGACCCGCCGCCGCCCGAGGTCGCCGCCCGGATCGAGGCCATCCAAGCCGAGTTGGAGGCCTATGGCGACGACTACGGCCACACTCCGGAAGAAAAGGCCCGCGCCGGGGTTCTGGTGGTCCTGACCCCCTATGGCGAGGCCAGGATCGACCGGGGGTTCGTGCGCCCCGAGGATGAGCCCACGCCCGAGCCGGAACCGGAGCTTGAAGCCGAGGCCGAGGCCGAGGGCGAAGGCGCGCGCGCCCCGTTTGGCCCCGGCGACGAGCATGACGAAGGCGATGACGACGAGGGGCGCGAAGGCGGCGACGTCGAAACCGTTGGCGAGACCGAGGACCCCGCAGGTGATCCGGCCGCGCCCTTGCCCGATCGGGTGATCGCCGAGCTGACCGCCCATCGCAGCGCCGCCTTGCGCGACGCCCTGGCCCAGAACCCCGATCTGGCTCAGGTGGCCTTGGTCCACGCCTTGGTCAGCCGGGTGTTCGGCATGGGGAGCGCGGCGACCTGCCTCGACATCCGCTGGGGCTCGCGCGACCTCAACCAATTCGGCGAGGGCATCGAGGACAGCCCGGCGGGACTGGCCATCGCCGAGCGTCATCGGCTCTGGGCGCGTCAAATGCCGACCCGGACCGAGGACTTCTGGGACTTCGTCGTCGGGCTGGATGGCGACAGGCGCGACAGCCTCCTGGCCCACTGCGTGAGCCTGACGCTCGACGGTGTGAAGTCCTGGGAGCGGCGCCCCGCGACGGTCCTGGCCCATGTCGAGACCCTGGCCACGGCTCTGGACCTCGACATGCGCGCCTACTGGAAGCCCACCGCCATGCGCTACCTGGACCGGGTGACCAAGGCCCAGATCGTCGCCGCCGTCGGCGACGGGGTGTCGGGCGAAGCAGCGGCGCGCCTCACGGGCCTCAAGAAGCCCGACATGGTCGCGATCGCAGAGCCGCTGTTGGTCGAGGCGGGCTGGCTCCCGGCCGTGCTGCGCACGGTCAAGCCCGAGGCGTCCGAGCCTGAAGCGTCGGAGCCTGATCCGGCCATGGTGGACGGGGACGAGGAGGGCGGCGCGGCCTTTGTCGAGACCGAAGCGGACGGCGCCGAGGCTGAGGCCGAGGCGATTGCCGCGACGTCGCTCGACCCGGCCGAGCCTCTGACGGACGAGGCCGAGCCGCTGGCGACCTTGGGCGATGCCGATCAGCCCGAGGCGGCGCTGTCCGAGGCCGAAGCCGACGAGGTCGAGGCCCTGCTGCCCGTGGCGGGCTGAACCTGACGGGCGGCCCCCGGGCCGCCCGTCACCTTGGTCCGGGCGCGGCCGATCCTTTGGGATCGGCCGCGCTTCTGTGTCTGAGCGCGCGCCGTCGTGGCTTATCGCGCGCGGCGGGCCGGGGCGCCGGGCGCCCAGAACCCGCGCCCGGCCGCGCGGGCCTCGTCCTGCGCGGCGGCGTAGGCGCCCTTGCTGTAGGCGCGCCATTCGGTGGTCAGTCCCGAGCGGATCATGGCGGCGTTGATGTCGGGGCTGGCGCTGGACCAGCAGCGGGCCACCGAACGCCCATAACGGTCCTGGGCCACCACCCGGCAGCCGACCCGGCCGCGCGTTAGCTTCGCCAGGAGGTCACGAGCTTCATAGGCCAAGGGCTCGGCTGCCGCTGATCCGCGCCGCACTTCCGGCGCATCGACCCCAAACAGCCGGATGCGGTCTTGGCCACAGCGCAAGGTGTCGCCGTCGTGGACGGTGGGCGCGGTGCAGGCGATCACGGCGCCGGCGAGGAGGGCAAGGGCGGTCATGGCGGCCCTATAGACCGGTTCGCCCCGACCTCCACCCTAAGGCCCGGCGCCATGGCGCCGGAGGAGGCGCGCGCCGCGCCCACCCACGCCGGATCGGCGGACGGGCTGGCCGCCTTGGTCCGCCGTGTGGCCGTTGCCGCGCGACCAGACCAAGGTGTGGACACCGTCGATCACCACCAGGGCGGCGTTGATCGCGTCCCCGAACGACGGAGCGCCCAGGGCGGACCGACAGATCGTCGTTGTTGTCCTTGCTGACCCCTTCCAGGCCGCGCTGGGTCGGCGTTGATGGCCGCGACCTGGCAGTCGGGGCCCTAGTCGCCAGGCTTGTCGATGACCGGGCGGGCCTGGACCCTTGAGCTAGAGGCCAGGGCGCGGACGACGCCCGTGTACGAGCCGTCAGTCTTCCGATGAACGCGCCGCCGGCAGCCAGGTGATCTCTCCAGGAGATCTAGAGCCGGGCGCGTCGACCGCGTCCTCTTCTGGCCTGATCTGACCGGGGACCGGTCCGTCCCCGCAACCTTGGCCTTGGACTTTCTTCCCCTGGGGCGCACGCCCCATTCCTCGCGAGACAAGAAACTTCAACGCCTTCGGTCCTCCGCCAAGGCTCCGGGAGCGCGCCCCCAAACACCAAGAGGCGGGGGCAGGGCGCGCCCTGCGGGGCGGACTTTAGACCCCGGTCCAGCGATCGCCATCGAGGCCGCGATCGGCGCGGCCCGGTTCAGATCGGAGAGACCACCATGGCTACCATCGGCACCTTCACCCTCAATGCTGACGGCTCGTACACGGGCGCCATCCACACCCTGGCCATCAATCTCAAGAAGGTCCAGTTCCGCCCGGTCACCGACAAGTCCAGCGACAAGAGCCCCGACTACCGGGTCACGGCCGGCAACGCCGATCTGGGCGCGGCCTGGAAGAAGGTCAGCAAGGACAACAACGACTACCTGTCGGTCCGCCTGGACGACCCGTCGTTCGGCGCCGCGATCAACGCCGCCCTGGTGGTGATCGAGCACGTCCACACCCTGGTCTGGTCGCGCAGCAACGGCCACAAGGAGGACTAAGGCGGCCAGCCCGCCCCGCCGATCCGGCGGGGCGGGCGCGGCGCGCGCCTTCAATTTTGGGATGACGGCGGCGGGTCGGGACAGAGCCGGACCCGCCGTTTCTACGCCATGTACTGTCTTTGTACGACGGCCCGTCCGGGCCTCTTGAGGCACCGATTTTTGCGGATCAGAACGGTGGGGCGGGTCTCGCGAGGACGCTTCCAACCGCCCGCCCAGGCGTCCATTTCGCACCCGCGCCGTCGCCGCGCTCCCGTCCCCCCCGGAACGCGGCGAGGCGGCGGCTCGACCGACCAGCTCAACTCCCCCCAGCTGGACCTCGAGCCGCCGCCAGACGGGCCAACCGGCGCCCCCTCTGGGCGGGTCCTTCAGCCGCAAGGATGTTCCATGACCACCATCGGCCACTTCCGTCGCGAGGGCGATGGCTTCACCGGGCGTATCGCCACGCTGGGCCTCGACGTCACCGTCACCCTGACCCCGGCCGAGAAGTTCTCGCCCAAGGCCCCCGACTACATCGCCCAGGTTCGCGACCAGGAGTGCGGCGCGGCCTGGCGCGTCAGCGACACCAGTGGCGCGGTGCTCAGCCTCAAGCTCGACGATCCCACCTGGCCCGAGCCGGTCAGCGGCCGGATCATGGCCGCCGAGGATGGCGTCCTGCCGCTCGTGTGGATCCGGCGCGCCGATCCGCCGCCGGCCGTCCCCGCGCCGCCTGGCTAGCGCGTTAGGGGGGCGCGTCCCTCAACGGTCTTCGTCAGCCTCACCGGGATCCTCGTAAAGCTCGTCCAGGGACGTCTCCAACCAGTGCTCGAACGAGGCGGCGCGACGGTCCAGAAACTGCTGCAAGTGTTCACCCGTCTTGCGCATTCCCAACAGGACCTGGGCGGCCGGGATCAGATGGATCCGGTCGCCCAGCGTTCGCCACAACTCATTGAAGCCAAGCCACCCCGTCATCAGGAACTTGCTGCGCATCACGACGATGGCGATCTTCGGATTGCCGTACATCACCGCCAGGACGATGCCGATCGCGTCACTGCGCGTGGCCTTGGCGAAACGTCGGATCTTCCAGAGGTCGAAGTCGCCCTTGCCCTTCTCGAAGTCCTGATAGGTTCGCAGCGCAATGCCCATTTTGAAGGCGACCTCGAGCGAGGTCATGCGCCGCTCGTCCTTAACCAGCTTCAAGGTTTGGGAGAGCAGACGGGCCTGGCGCGCGAGCGGCGCAGACGGCGAGCCGAGCATACGCACGCTCCGAGCTAAACAACTTCCAGATGATCACCGAAGACCCCTCTCAAGTGCAACCGTGAGAATGTATGGCGCGCGAGAAATGCCGGACTCGGAGCATTTCACCCGCAATAGTTGACCGCGCGTTCCCGGCGAGGCGTGCCCTTGCGCCAGAACCGGCAAGGTTTCGGCGTTGGACCGGCGGCAAATCGCACCTCTTGGCCCAATCGGCCGCGTTGGGAGTCGGTCTGACCTCGAACTCAGCGTCGTTCGCCGCTTGCCGGGCCCCCGGCCTCGACGGCTCGCGTCTCCGCGCTCAGCATATCAGGCCGTTCAGGAGCCTGGCTTGGTGCGCGATCGCGATCCCTTCGACCGAACGCTTGAGACCCTGCGCCGTCGCTTGGCGCAAGCGGGTCCGATGCAGGGCGCGGCTCTGCCGATCAGCGGGTTGGCCGAGGAGCTCGGCGTGAGTCCGACACCCGTGCGTGAAGTCTTGGCGCGACTGGCTGGTGAGGAGTTGATCGTCAGAACCCCACACGGCTACGCCGCCTTGCTTCACGACCCAGCCCAAATCGCGGAACTCTACGATCTCGCCGGCGTCCTGGCGGCGGCTGCGGCCCTTTCCCCGGGCATGGATCTCGCCGCGTTCGATCTCGCCGATCCCCTCACCGCCGCGCAGGCCGCGCCGAACCAGGCCTTGGCGCGGGCCAGCGCTCGCGTCCAGGCGCAGTTGGCCCCGATGTCTGTCGCCGAACATGAGCTTCTGGGCGCGGCCGCGGAACGCGACGGCCCGGCCGTCGCCTGGAGCGCCGGCAAGGTCGCCTTGGCGCGCGCCGTCCGCCGCCATTTCGCGCGCCGTGCAGCCCATAGCGGCCGCATCTTGGCCGTGGCCCTGGGCCTTATCAAATCTCCCCGAATATAGATTTGAATATAGCCATCGAAGGTCGCGTCATTGAGAGGCTGCGATCAGCAGCGTCTCAGAGGATGAAGACCATGTCCAAGAAGAGCACCGTGGCGCGCCAGCGCTTGATCCGCGTCGGCGACGCTCACCGCCTGACCCAGGGCGCCCAAGTCGGCGAGCCGGAAGGCATCAACCCGCTCGCCCGCGAGACCCAGGGCTGACCACGCCGACGGCGGCGTGACGGCCGGCTCAGGCCACCGCCACGCCGCCGCTTTCGTCAACCACGCCGCAGAGATGCGGCCAAGGTCCTGAGAGGACGATCCGATGACCAACAAGCTCCGCCTGATCCTGATCGGCGACGCCCACCGCCTGACCAAGGGCGAGTTCGTGGGCCTGATGAAGGAAGATTTCCTGCCCGGCTACTACATGCCGGACTGACTGCCGGGCCGGCGGGCGGACGCCGCAAATATAGGTTTGAATATATGTTCGCCCCGCCGCCTCCTTGTCCGCGCCGCGATCTGCGGTTGTGGACCAGCAAGGAGACTGCCGGTGATTTCTTCATTTCGACTGATCCGCCTGGGCGACGCGCACAGGCTCACCCGCGGGGCGTTGGTGGGCCTTCTGTTGGAAGACATCAGCATCGTCCGATACGACCCGGCATAGACGCGGCGACGCGTCACGATGTTCCGGCCACCGCAGGGCAGCGGCTTTGTGGTGGCTCCCTCACACAGGCGGGGACGGGTTTTCAGGAGGAGCCGATGGGATACTGGCTGAGCGCCGGCGTGCATGCTGTGATGATCGACGACGACGCCGTCTTCCTCGACGTCGCCAGCAACGCCTATTTCTGCTTGCCGGGGATCGGGTCCGTGCTGAGCCTGGAGGGACGGGCGCTGAAGGCGGCGTCCGAGGGGCTGGCGGACGATCTGGTTGGCGCCGGCCTTGCGGCGACGGCGCCGACGTCCGAGCCCGCGTCGTCGGCCATGGTTCCCCGAAGGACGGCGCGCGCGGTCATCGAGACTCTGGATCCGAGCCAACGACGACGGCCCAAGGCTGGCCACTGGCTCAAGGCGATATCGGCTGGTTTTGCCAGTCGCGCCGCGGAACGTCGGCCCTTCGCCGACCGCCTTCCGCCTTTGTCCGCGCGCAAAACCCCTGACGCCGGCACGACCCTGTTGGCCGATCTCGACGCCTTCCGCCAGCTGCAGCCCTGGTTGCCTTTCGATGGAGCCTGTCTTTTTCGCAGCCACCTCCTGCGCAACTATTTGACGTCGCTGGGGCATGAGGTGGACTGGATCTTCGGGGTGCGAACCTGGCCATTCGCGGCGCACTGCTGGCTGCAGGTCGGGGACTTGGCGCTTGATGATGAGGCTGAACGTCTCGTCGCCTACCACCCGATCATGGTGCGCTAGCCATGGGCTACGTCGTCCTCACCCACCCCCCTGGCGCCGCCTCCTTGGCGTTCGAAGAAATGCTGGAAGCGCTGACGGTCGGCGGCGGCTGGACGCTGGCCCATCAATCGTTTCGTCTGGCTGTTTTGACCGAAAGTCGGGTCCCGCCGCGCGTGACGCCGCTTGTGGGGCGCGCCGGAGTGGCCGGCGTCCTTGTCGGCCGCGTGTTTGACCGGGCGGCGACGGCGGCGGGCGCGGTTGCTACCGCCAATCTCGTCGGGATGGCTGAGATTGATCCCCTTGAGGGGTGCGAGCGGCTGATCCAACGCGCCTGGGGGACTTATCTCGGCGTCTGGATCGGTCATTCCAAGGCCGGTCCGACGATCCTTCGCGATCCGTCCGGTGGGTTCGAAGTTCTGGTCTGGCGGCGCGATGACGTCACCGTCGTCAGTTCGCGCCCGATTGTCGGCCGGGCCGGTCCGGTAGGACTGGCCATCGACTGGCCTCGGGTCGCCCAGATCATCGCCGATCCGATCAGCGCGACCATCGGTCCGCCGCCACTAACGGGCCTAACCCAGGTGGATCCGGGCGTGGCGCTGCACGGTCCTGATCTGCGGGACAAAGTCGTTCTCTGGAGCCCGGCCACCGTCGTCCGGGGCGGGCGGGGCAGGCCGTGGCCCAGCCGTGCCGACCTTCGTCGAACTGTCGATGGCTGTGTGGCGGCTCTGGCGGACGGTCCGGACCGGATGGTCTGCGAGATTTCCGGCGGCCTGGACTCGGCTATCGTCGCCACCAGCCTGGCCGCCCAGGGGCTTGGGCCGACGGCCACCGTCAACTTCTATGGCGACCAGCCTGAAGCTGACGAGCGTCGCTATGCTCAAGCGGTCGCCGACCGTATCGGCGTGCCATTGCGCACGGTCCGCCGCACGCCCTTCGCCTTTGACGCCGCGATCCTCGACGTCAGCGGCAGGGATGCCCGCCCCAACTTCAATGCTCTGGATGCGACCTACGATGCGGGTCTGATCGAGGCCTTGGTGGCAGCCGACGCCAAGGCGCTGTTCACCGGTCACGGGGGCGACACGGTCTTCTATCAAGTGGCCGCGAGCGCTTTGGCGGCGGATCTCCTGCGCGGGGAGCCGTGCGAGGGATCGCGCCTGCAGCGTCTGGAGGAGGTGGCTCGGCGAACCCGGCGTTCGATCTGGAGCCTATCGTTGGAGGCGCTGACCGGACGAGCTTCGGCCTTATCGATTGAAGGACAGCTCCTGCGGAAGGAGGCCGAGCAGGTTCGCCGAGCCGGACCGTCCCACCCTTGGGTCGCCGACACCCTTGGGGTGCCAGTGGCCAAGCGGCGGCAGATCCGGGCGCTGGTCTCCAACCTGACGGCCAACGGCGCGACGGGCCGGGGCGAGAGAGCCAGGATTGTCCATCCCTTGCTCGCTCAGCCGGTCGTCGAAGTCTGCCTTGCAATCCCTGCGCCTGTCCTCAGCGCTGGAGAACGAGAGCGCAGTTTTGCCCGAGAGGCCTTCGCCGACCGTCTGCCGAGTTTGGTCGTCGAACGGCGGTCCAAGGGTGAGATTAGCGTCCATCTCAACCGTTGCCTGGCCGCCAGCGGTCCTTTCCTTCGCGACTTCCTGCTTGGCGGCCGTTTGGCGGCGCGCGGTCTGGTCGATGGGCTCGAGTTGGCCGCCGCGCTCGAGCCCGAAGCCATTGTCTGGAAAGACGCCTCCCGGGAAATCCTGACGGCGGCCGCCCTGGAGGCCTGGGTGCGTCATTGGGAGGGTCGTATCGCCGGCGACGCTGCCACGCCGCCGCCGCCGACCTTCGGTGTTGAGGGTGGCGCGACCGGGCCTAACGCGTCAGCCAGGAATGCGAACGCACGCTGATGGAGGTCGCGCAGGTTCGCCGGATTGACCACGACATGGCCTTCGCCGCGGTAGAAAAGCAGTTGGACGTCTTTGCCCTGCCGCGACAGACTCTCGAACATGGCCGCCACCTGGGTCGGGTCGAAATCCATGTCCCCATAGATCAACATCACCGGCGCGGTGATCTTGTCGGCCTGGAGCAACGGGCTGTTTCGAACATAGCGGTCGAGCGCCGCCCAAGGCGGACCGCCCATTCTGCCCTGACCGCCCTCGGCCCAGCCCTGCATGCCGGTCAAGGTCATGTAAACTTCAGGAACCGCAAAGCTGGCCAGCCGCAGGCTGCTGTGCATGGTGACCAAGTCCGTCGTCGGAGCCGACGCGATCAAGGCCTTGAAGCGTGGGGACTGCGCACCAGCCATCAGCGTCGTCCAGCCACCGTAGCTATGACCCCAGACCGCCAGCCGGTTGGGTGAGAACTCCGGGTGCTGGGCGTGAGCGGCGTCGACGACCGCCAAGATCGCGTCGGCCAGACCCGCCGACGGCTCGTCGTCCAGGCCGACCGGCAGGCTCGGAACAAGGACCGCATAGCCCTTGGCCACCATCAGCTGGACATTTGTCAGCGGGGAGACCGACCCTGGCTCGAACCGGCCTAGCGGCTGGTCGTAACGGTCGCCGGCATAGGGGACGATGATCAAGGGCCGATCATCGCCGATCTTGTGCTCGGGAGGCAGGTAGAGCCAGCTCGTCAACGCGGCGCCACGCGCGCCCTCATGATGGATCGGCACGGGCTGGGCGAAGGCGACGTCGGCGAGCTCGCGGTTGATGGTCAGCAGCGGACGCGGCGCGGCCTTGGGCCGATAGACCGTCAGGGTCTTGAGCCCGTGGGCGTCCTTGACGATCGCGGCGACATAGCCGTTGCGAGACGTCGCCATCAGCCGCGCGCTTGTCGGAACCGCAGCGGCCGACTGCATCCGCCCGTCAGGCGTCATGACCCGACCACCGTCCTCGAATTTTCCGATGATCTGGTCGGAGGACGCGCCGGGGAGAGTCCGGGCGGACTGCCAGGCGATCGACGGGGGGACGAGAACGCGGGCGCGCCCATCGGGCGACAGGCGTACGAGCCCGGACGCGCTGTTGAGGAGGACGCCATGGCTGTCGAAGGCCAGGGCCCGACCCTGGGGCGGGCTGAAGGCCCCTGTGAGATTTGCCGGACCATGAGCCGTTATCTTCCACCAATCAGGACGTTGCCCGCCCTCGGCCTTCGCCAGGATGATCGGGTCACCGCCCAACCAGGCGACTTGCCCTGTCAGGTTCGAAATGCCGCCGCCCACCACCAGATTGACCCGCAGCTCAGGCGCCAGCGCAGCCGCCGCGCCTCGGGCGTCGAAGCGCCAGTAGCCGTATGAGGCGTCGAAGCCCGGGCGATCGCGCGCCGCCGCCACCAGCGTCTTCCCGTCCGGAGACCAGGCCCAGGTCCCCGGAGCCAGATCACACTGGGGGCAGGGCCGCTTCACCGCGCCGGTGTCGAGGTCAACCAGGGTAAGGCGCCGCCGACGGTGGGGACTGGAAAAGCGCACCACCGGAAGGGAAGCGTCGGGCTGCGTCAGCTCGCCCTCCTGGCTGACAGCGACGGTCCTGCCATCGGGCGAGATCAGCATTTCGAAGAAGGCGCCGACGGCCAGAACGCGGGACCGCCCGGTCGTGATGTCAAACAGAGTGAGGCTGTAGTCGGGTGGCGGCGGGTTCAAGCCGGCGTACCGGGCTGCGCCAAGCGTCACACCCGAATATTCGCCTCGGCCCATGGCCGCCCACGCCTCCTGGGTGCGCGCCTGGGTTTGCCAGCCGGCGCCAAGAAGTATGGACGGCGCGTCCGGCGCGCGAGCTATCAGGACGACCTGATGGGTGTTTCGCCAGCGCACCTGAGCAGACCAAACCTCCGGGTCGGCGGTCAACCCCGACCACATCACGGCCCCGGTCGCCAGGGCAGCCACGCCCATCTCCCGCCGGTGTCCCTTTTGCCGAAAGACCAAGACCCGCGCGCCATCCGGCGAGAAGGCGCCGAATGTATCGCCGGCTTTCCGGTCCTCGGCGAGCAGCGGACGCGGTGGGCCGTCCGTGCTCAGGTCGGTGACGAAGATCCGGCTGCTGGTCTGATGATCGAGAAACTCGTGATCGAACGTAGGGGCGTCTTTCCAGCGCCCGTATCGCTCAGCGACCAACCAGCGTCCGTCCGGGGAAAAGGCGACCCGCCCAAAGTCCTGGATGGATAACTGGTCCTCGATGGTGAAAGGACGCTCGGCGGCGGCCTGGGTGGCGGTGAGCGCGCAGGCAAGCGCCACCCCTGCGAAAACTCGCATGGCTTTAAATCCTCTGGTGTGATGGGTGGGGCGGAGCGCGCTACCAGGTCTTGGTCAGTTGCAGCGCCACGACGCGCCCCATGACGTCGTAGTTGGCGGCGTCGAAACCCACGGCCTGGGGCGAGTCATAGAAGGGCGGGTTGTTATCGAAGAGGTTCTGGACGGTCAGCGCCAGGTTCAGGCCGCGCAGCGGTCCGTCCTTGGCCGGCGACACATATTGCAGTTGCAGGTCGGCGGTGGTCTGGCTCGGGAGGCGCAGCCCGGCGCTCGTGTAGAGGTCTCCGGTGTGGTTGAGCGAAAGCGTGCTGGTCAGGTCGCCATGCGTCCAGGCCGCCGAAGCCCGTACCCGCAGGTCGGCCGGGTTTTCCGCCGTCCCAACCAGTTCGGTCTTTTGCGCCGCGGTGGTGATCTGGCGCGAGTAAGACATCAGCCAGGAGAGATTTCCGCTGAGAACGACGGGGTCGTTGTGGGCCGTCAGCCGATAGCTCCCGGTGAGGTCAAGACCACGCACCGCAAACGTCCCTGTGTTGACATAGCGGGCGTCGGCGATCGCGTTGTAGGCCTGCGGCGGGTAGAGCGAAGCCGATGCCGAAGTGCTCAGCTGCAGGTAAGACTGCACCAACGCCAGGTCGGCGGCGTTGCTGGCCGGGTTGATGAACTGACGGAACGGCGCCAGGTCGCTGGCTGTCAGGACGGTCGAGAGGTTGTTGAGCGCCGGCTGGCCGATGCGTTGCTGGAACTTGGTGTCGAACAGCGTGGCGGCGACCCGAAGCTCGGGGTGGGCGGCGGGCGCATACTCTAGGCCAGCCGACCAGGAGGTCGCCGTTTCCGGGCGCAGATTGGGATTGCCGCCAATGAGCAGCAGCGTCAGGACATTGGCGCCATTGACCGTCAGGTTGGTCGGCGAGGCCTTTTGAGCATCGTTCAGTTCGCCCAGGGACGGGGCTCTGAACGAGCGCCCATAGGTGCCCTTCACCGTCCAGTCGGTGAGCGGGGACCAGATCACGCCGAACTTTGGAACCGTGCTTTTGAGGCCCCCCTCGTAGTGCTCGGTTCGGACTGCCGCTGACAGTTCGAGCCTCTCAAGGCCGGGGAGTCGGTAGGCGTCACCGAACAACGGCGCCCGTAGCTCGGCGTAAAGCGAGCCGACCGTCCGGTCGCCTCGACGTAGCGTGGTGCGGTAGGCCGTCAGCCCCGACGACCAGGCCCAGCCGGTGTTCTTCAACCCCTCGGTGCGCACCTGCGCCCCGACCGCGAGCCGGATCGCGCCGGCCGGCAGCCGCCAAAGCGGGCCGTCTGCCGATACGCTCGCCGCATCAAGCCGACCCACCGTTTGGGTCAGCTGATAGGCCTGGGTGACGAAGGCCAGCACCGTGGCGTTGTTGCGCCCGGTCCCGATGTACGGGTTGAAATAGCCATCTCGCGGCGCGCTGTAGGCGGTTGCCGGATTATCGGCGGTGCTGCCGAGGGCCTCATTCAGGAAGGTCGAGTTCAGCAAGCCGGATGCGCGATAGGACCCCAGTTCCTCGGCGTGCAGCCCATAGACGTCGAGCCGCCAAGTCGCTGGAAGATCGACCTTGGCGCCCAGGGTCAGGCTGCGGCTCTGCACCTCGCCCGCCGACGTTGTGCCGCCGGTGTCGTTGGCGAACGAGTAGGCGATGTAGTTGCTCGACGCGCCATTCGGCGACACGAAGTAGGGGTTCTTGCTTGTGACGGTCAGGGCCGCCAGCGGCGCATAGCCGGTGGTGGAAAAGCGACGGTCGCTATAGCGCACCTCCGCGTTCAGCGTGACGTGGCGCCCGATATCCTGAGATGCAGCGAGATAAACGCTGCCCCGCTCCTGGGTCGGCAGGATGTCGCTCCCTTCGCGATAGTTCGCGAGGTTCTTCTGCCCTGGCAAAAAGCTGGAGGGCGTGAGGTGCGTCCCATCCTGGCCAGACGGTATCGCGTAGCTTGGCACCAGAGAGAAGGTGACCGGATCGACTGTCAGCACGGTGCCTGGCTGGCTGTAGAATAGCCGGTGATCGGTGCCGCCGAGCGGGCGTAGATCGACGTTGGCGGTATAGTCGCGAGCAGAAGCGGCCAGGCTATTGCGTCGCTGAAACTCCGCAGACAGCAGCACGGAACCGCTGGCCCAGCTTTTGCCAAAGGTCTGAGCGACTTGGTATTGGCCAAGGTCGCCGTGGGTCGAACCGCCGATGCGCGCACGGGTCTCGACGCCGTCGAAGCGATCTCGCATCACCACATTGACCACGCCGCCGACAGCGTCCGAGCCATAGAGCGCCGAGGCGCCATCGGTCAGCACTTCGATGCGAGCCACGGCCGAGAGCGGGATCATCGACACATCGGCGAAGTCGCCCATCAGGCCCGCACCGGCCATCCGGCGACCGTTGATCAGGACCAGCGTCGCGTCTGCGCCGAGGCCGCGCAGGTTCACGGCCGTGGAGAAGCCGCTGTTTGTGTTGGTTGGATCGGATCCCACCATCAGCACGTCATCGGCCGTCGTACCGCCGAAGGCTTGGGGCAGGCTCGTCAGGGCGTCGGCCACGGTCGCATAGCCACCGCGGTCGATATCCTCACGACCCAGGACGATGACCGGAGAAGGGCCGTCCTTGACGCCTCGAATGTGGCTGCCGACGACAACCTCATCCACCGCAGTGACCTCCTGATTGTCCGCCGCCGGCTGCGTTCTGAGCGGTTCGGCCGCCTCCCGCGCGGCGACACCCGTCACGGAGGCGCGCTTGCGCGGCGTCGGCACCGATCGAGCCCGCAAGGTGATGATGCCGGGGCGTGGCTGCTGGGCCTCAAGGTCAGTGCCCGCGAGCAACCGATCGAGCGCTTCATTTACAGACATTTGGCCGTTGATCGCCGCCGCCGAGCGTCCGGCGACTAGCGCGCTGGGGAACATGATGCGCACGCCGCCTTGCTGAGCCAGCCGTAGCAGCGCGTTGTTCAGCGGTCCGGAGGGGATCGAGAAGGTCTTACGCTGTTCGGTCGCCGACGGCGGCGCAGCGTAAGACGCCTGCGCCGAGCCGAACATGAGCACCGTCAACGCCGAACTGATCAACAAACGCTTGGAAAACCGACTCATACAAACCCCCGGGAGACGCCGGCCGCGATCCTTATGATGCGCTTTGAACCGGCGTGCTTTCGGGTGGAGACACGCGAGGGGCGGACCGTTGGTAGCGGGTCCGCGAAATAATTATGTCATCAAGCGCCAGAGCGTGGCCGTAGTTCCACGCCGCCGTCGGGTTTGTGCACAGCCTCCAGATTGAAGCTCGCGACCGCGGCGTCGACGAACTCGCGTTGCTCGCCTGGCGAAAATAATCCGTTCATCTTGGCTTGGCTGGGGACCCCTGGCGCCAGCGTGATCTTGCTGCGCGCGTAGCGGTTCATCTCCGCCACCGCGTCGATCAGCTTCACGTCCTGGAAGGTGATGACGTTGTTGGTCCATCCCGTCAGGCTCGCGACATCGACGCGCTCAGGATGCGCCTTGCCGCCCGGCTGCAGAACGAGGCCTTGTCCCGGCGAGAGCGTCCAAGCGGCGTTCGGGGCGTCGCCCCGCACGCGGACTTGGCCTTGAGCCAGAACCACGGAAGCGCCGGGGCCATCGTGCCGCACATCGAAGCGCGTGCCGACAGCGCGCACTTCCATGGGTCCGGCCGTGACGAGGAACGGACGATTTGCGTCATGGGCGACGTCGAAAAACGCTTGGCCCTTGACCAGTTCGAGCTGGCGCGCGCCGTGGGTAAACCTGACGCTCAGCCGCGTGTCGGTGTTCAATTGTACGGTAGATCCGTCGTCGAGGTGCGCGGTCAGGCGCCCACCGACCTCGGTCTGGTAAGTCTTGGCTTGGCCGCCGACCAACACCACAAGCGCCGCGGCCACCGCCCCGGCGAACGCCACCCCGCCCCAGAGACGGGTATCGCGCAGGCTGAAGCGCGATGCAGTAGAGCGCTTGGGCCTGGGTCGAGCAAAGGCTTCGCGCGCCGCAGCTTGCAGCTCCGGGTCGTCTCGAAGGCCGCTCGCGGTGCTGCTGATGTCCTCGATTCGCCGATAGGCGGCGCGATTGCCGTCGCGCTGGATCCATTTGTCGAACTTTTCGAGGTCTTCGTTCTCGACTTCGCCGGCCGCGTCGTTGAGCACCGTAAACCAGGCAGCCGCTTCTTTTTCCCGGCGGAGGGCCTGTCGTCGGTCATCGATCATGTCGAGCTTCCGCCTTAGTCCCGCATCGCTTTCGAGGTCTTCTCCAGGGCCTTACGCATCCGATGGTGCACCGTCGTCCGCGGAATTCCCAAATGGACGGCGATCTCCTCGTACGTCATGCCGTGCACATGGTTGAGCATGAAAACATCGCGCAACTCCGTCGGGAGGGCCAGCACGATCTGTTTGAATGTCACCGCGTGGTCCTGGGTCGCTGGCGATGCGAGCTTCTCGAGCGCGGTTTCGCCAAGGTCATGGGTGACCTCGCGATAGCGATCTCGCCGCATGTTCGACGCGAGGTTCTCGGCGATCCGGATTAGCAGGGCCTCGGGATGCCGCAGCGTCCCAGCCGCCGCATAGGGCGCCGCGCGCAGGTAGCTCTCGTGCACCAGATCTTCCGCGGCCGCGTCGCCGTGACGACGACGCATCATCGGCCGGAACCAGCGGTCGTGCCGCTTGAAGAGCTGTTCCAGCGAGTCGACGAGCGCGCGGTGGGGCGGGGCAGGCGGTGAGGTCACGTCCACGGTGATAGTCCGAACTACGATCGCCCACAGATTCGTACGTGAATACCAAGTTTGAAAGATAGAAAATCAGAAAAGATATGTTTTGAGCGTCTGTGTGGTTTCATTGCCCTAGCTGAACATCCGTTGCGGGCAACGGATGGGCTTCAGAGCTTATGGCGAAAGTGGAGGAACAGCTTGGCGCTGTGGTGAAACATCACCGCAAGCGGCTTGGGCTGACTCAATCCCAGCTCGCCGAGAGGATCGATCGTCAGCCTGGAACAGTGCAAAGTTTGGAAGCCGGCAGCAACGCGCCCACTTTCGAAACTCTCGTTAGGTTGGCCGCCGTCTTCGATATGCCTTTGCGCGATCTATTCGGCGTCGGTGAGTTCGCTATCAAAGACGGGCGGGAGGATCCACTTGTGGGGATCGTTCAGCGCCTATCTGGTTTGACGACCGAAGAGTTGGAGTGGATCGACGAGGTCCTCGCCATAACGCTTCGTTTCAAGCCCGCCTAAACTCTGCCAGTTTAGGTGCAGTGAAAAAGCAAGCGGAGCGCGGTGAATCTCACCGCGTTGTCTGAAACCCTGCCGAGATGCCTCCACGCAGCGTCAGTGCAGACAATTTTCTATGGCTTAGCTGTGCGCACCGATGAACTGTCTGGCGCCATGGAAGCATGGCCTTGTCCGTTGTCTCGTCGGGAGCAGGACAGCCGCCCGGCAATAGCTGGGGCGGAGGCGCGAGACATTGGTTCTCCGCGCCGGCATTGGCCTGGGAATTCCTGCGACGAAACCCGGACTATCGCTCCGCCTATGCGTCTTGGCGGCGGGAAGGGCTCGAACCGCTCGCGCCGATCGATAGGAGGTGGGGTCTGCGTTTCGCGGCAGACCCGGCGCTCATCGCTGAGGAAGCCCAAGTATTTTGGTTGCCGGAAGTCGCTCCAGGCGTAGTGCTGCCACTCGAAGTCAGGCTGGGCGATACCGTCGGCGCCGGACCGCGATCGCTGCCCAACGGGCGACGTGTTCACGCTGATGATGGTCTTCACCTTCGGACCGATTGGGGGCTGCAGGTTCTCGTTCGAGGCGGCGGATCACTTGAAGGTCCGCTGATCGTTGCGCTCTCCTACGATGAGCACTTGGGTCTTCGGGTGCGCGCCATCGACGCCTTGGAACGTTTGTCGGCTGGCCGTCCGCCGCCGAAATCCCACCTGACGGGCGCGCAACGCTCGCGCCTCGACCGGTGCCTTGTCGCGTTGGACCGCGCCCTGGCAGGCGACAGCTATCGGACAATTGCCGAGCACGTGTTCGGGACACGCAGGGTGGAAGAGGGCGCGTGGAAGACCGCGTCCGTCAGGGCATCGACCATTCGGCTGGTTCAGGCGGGGAGGGCGTTGATGAGCGGCGGCTATCTCAAACTCTTGCGCGGCGGTCTCTGAACGCCTGAAGGGGTGACGAAAACAGGGGAGGCTGTGTTCGTCATCCCCCAGGGCGCCGTTCATCCGCCAGCCTATCCGAATGACGCCGGCCGTATCCGAGCGTCGCCGAGGATACGCCATGACCACCAACGGCGCCGCGGGTCCTCCGCGGCATCTCAGAACACCGGAAGCGGCCCGCTTTCTGGGCCTGTCCGACCGTACTCTGGAGAAGCATCGCTCGTATGGGACGGGCCCGATCTATCGCAAGATCGGCGGGCGCGTTGTCTACACGCTCGACGATCTGCAGGCTTGGTCGGAGCGCGGCGCGCGCACCTCAACCAGCGATCCCAATGCTCAGGTCGTATCGCCGGCCAAGCGCCACGCCGCCTCCGCGCCGGCCTTTATCGCGCCGGTCACGCGCGGCGAGGAGACCGGGCGATGAACACCCAGGTCGACCTCCTATGGCTGGACGGCCAGATTGAACGTTGGATCCGGTTTGGCCACAGCGCAGGCGAGCGCATCGTCGATCGCCGCCGCCGCATCGTCGAGTTCGCGCCGGGCGCGGTGTTTTGCTTCGTGCGCTGGCGCAACGGCGAGTACGGCACCGTCGAGTCCCGTATCGCCATCCTGCGCGCTGTCAGGCCGGGCGAGGCGTTCACCACCTATCCCTTCGTCGCGCCGGGCGCCGAGATTCTGCTGAATCTCGGCGGCTGGGCGAGGGTCCAAGCCGTCCTGGAAGTGATCGACGTGGTCGAGCGGCTCGGGGTAATCGCGAGCGCCGTCGCGCCGGACTACTGGCGTCATGTCGGTGCTCGGCTCGGTGTGGGTTTGCCGCCGCGAGCCTATGATCGGACGCGCCATCGCGCCTGGCTTCTGCGCCGGAAGTTGGCACGATGACTGCCCGATCCCGCGTTATCGCAGCGGCTGCAGTCGGCTGCGCGCTTGTCCTAGCGCCCTTGGTGATGCGGCCCGGCCCACGCTTGGTGTATAACGCCACCAGCAGCGCGCCTGTCGGGTTCTATTGGCATGGAACGCGCCCGCCCCGAGTGGGCGACTTGGCGCTCGTTCGGCCACCGCCCCCGCTCGCTCGATGGATGGCGTCACGCCACTACTTGCCGCTCAATGTCCCCCTGATCAAACGCATTGCCGCGGTCGAAGGGCAGGCCGTCTGTATCCAATCGGGCGTGGTGACGATCGATGGCGTCGACGTCGGGATCGCTCTGAGGCGTGATCTTCTTGGCCGCAGGCTGACACCATCGGTGCTTTGCCGACGCCTGGGTCCGGACGAGATTTTCCTCCTCAACTCCGCGCCACGCAGCCTCGACGGGCGATACTTCGGGCCGCTGTCACGCCGATGCGTCCTTGGCCGCGTGACGCCGCTCTGGACCTGGGGGCGCTGAGTATGCTCCACGCGTCTCCTCTTTCCTTGTTCGGCCCGCTTTGCGCTTCTTTCCTCGTCCCGGCCAAGGTCGCGACAGCGGCCGCGCGCAGGCACGGTCAAGGGCGGCCCTTGGGCCGGCGCGCTTTGCGCGCTCCCCTTGAGGGTGGCGAGCACGGTCGCACGCTTGAGAGTGACCGGACATCGCACAAGCCATCCTGCAAGGCATCAACCGTTCTGGTGATCCTAGGCCTCTCTGCGGCGGCCGCCCTGACGCCGCTGGCGGGCTCCTACGGCGCGACGCCTGCTTCTCAAGAGGCGTCGGTCAACTTCCTGGTGGATGAGGCCGCCGCGCGCTTCGCGCTGCCATCCAATTGGATCCACGCCGTGATCGCCGCCGAGAGCGGGGGTGACGCGCACGCGATCTCGCCCAAGGGCGCGATGGGCTTGATGCAGTTGATGCCCGCCACTTGGCGCGCCCTCAGCGCGCAGCATGGGCTGGGTTCGGATCCGTTCGATCGGCGTAGAAACGTGATGGCCGGAGCAGCATATCTTCGCCAGCTCTACGATCAGTTCGGGCCCCGGGGTTTTCTGGCCGCCTACAATGCTGGGCCTACGCGCTACGCCGAGGCGCGCGCGGGGGTCCGGCCCTTGCCGACGGAAACGCTGAACTACGTGGCCAAGGTCGAGCGGTCGATCCTGGCGTCGGGCGCCGACAAGGCGGTCAGGGTTGCGCCGGCCGGGATCGATTGGCGCGCGGCCGGACTGTTTATCATCACGCCGGATCATCAGGGCAAAGCGACCCCAGGGCTGCTGTTCGTCGGCGCGCCGGGTCGTGTGACGCCATGACCGCTCAGCTGCAAGCGGCCGCCTCGGAGGAGGTTTGGACAGGCCGTGAAGGGGCGGATTTCGGGAGCGTAAGCGTCCGGCCGCTGCACGTCGGTCAGGTGTTGACGTGATTTCCGCGCTTCCAGGCCCAGGGCAGCAGCTCGTCGAGGCGGTTGACGGGGTGCCCATCGACCATGCGCTCCAGCACATCACGCAGGTAGGCGAAGGGCTCGACGCCGTTCATCTTGGCGGTCTCGATCAGCGAACCGACCACGGCCCAGCGGTCGCCGCCGCCGTCCGAACCGGCGAACAGGTGGTTCTTGCGGCCCAAGGCAATGGGCCGGATCGCGCGCTCGACGGGGTTGTTGTCCAGGTCGATGCGGCCATCGGTGAGGAACAGGCTGAGGGCGTCCCAGCGGCCCAGGGCGTAGCGAATGGCCTCGGCCAGAGCGCCGCGCGGCGGCACGCGGGTGAGCTGACGTTCGAACCAGGCGTGCAGGGCATCGACCAGCGGACGGGAAGACTCCTGACGCGCCGCCCGCCGCAGCGCCGCCGACTGGCCGCGCACCTGGGCTTCGATGGCGTAGAGCTCGCCGATCCGGCGCAACGCCTCGACGGCCACGGGCGCCTTGGTGGACTCGGCGATCTCATAGAACTTGCGCCGAGTGTGCGCCCAACAGGCCGCCAGCTTGACGTCCCCGGACGCCGTCAGCGGTTCGAAGCCGGCATAGCCATCGACCTGGAGAACGCCCTTGAACCGGCCCAGATGGGCGGCCGGGCGCTCGCCCTTTCGGTCCGGCGCATAGACATAGACCGTGCCCGGCGGCTCGGGTCCGCCCCACGGCCGATCATCACGGGTGTAGGCCCAGAGGCGTCCGGTCTTGGTCCGACCCCGACCAGGATCCAGCACCGGGATCGGCGTGTCGTCGGCGAACAGATGGCCGCTGGCGAACAGGTTTTCGGCCAGCCTGTCGTGCAGGGCTTGCAGCCACCAACACGCCCCGCCGACCCAACCAGCCAGCGTCGAGCGCTCCAGATCCACGCCATGCCGAGCGAAGATTTTGGACTGCCGATAGAGCGGGGTGTGGTCGCAGTACTTGCTGACCAGCACCTGGGCCAGCAGCGCCGGCGTGGCCAGGCCGCCATCGATCGGCCGCTCCGGCGCCGGCGCCTGGACCACCGTGGCGCAGGCCCGGCAGGCGTACTTGGGGCGCACGATCCGGATCACCCGCATCTGCGCCGGGACCCAGTCCAGCATCTCGCTGACGCTCTCGCCGATGCTGTGCAGGGCGCCGCCGCAGGCGCAGACCGGGCTGTCGATGTCGATCAACCGGTCTTCGCGCGGCAGATGGTCGGGGAGCGGTTTGCGCTTGGGCTGAGCCTTCGCGGGCGTCGGCAGGATGTCGGGCCGGCGCGCTTCGGCGGCGGCCAGATCGGTCTCCACATCCTCCAGGGCCAGCGCCAGTTGATCGGCGTCCAGGCGCTCGGAACGGCGGCCAAACTGGGCGCGCTGGAGCTGCTTGATGATGGCTTTGAGCCGCTCGATCTCGCTGTCCCGCTCACCGACGAAGCCGGCCATTTCGCGCACCAACTGGTGCAGCAAGGCCGTGTCGGTAGGCAGGTTTTCCAGATCCAGCCGCATGCCCGATTCTACTATTTTCGGACTCCGCGACCAAGCATTTTCCCCTTATTTGGCAGGGGTTTTGGCGTGGCTTCAGCCGGCGATGGCGGGCCTCCAGGTGCGCTCTGGGAACCGCCAGTCGATGCCTTCGATCAGCATGGCGAGCTGGGCGGGCGTGAGCACCACGCAGCCGCCCGGCGTGGTGATATGGGGCCAGATGAAGCGCCCGCGTTGCAGCCGCTTGGTGAACAGGCACAGGCCCGTTCCGTCCCAGTAGAGCAGCTTGATGGTGTCGGCCTTTCGTCCCCGGAAGGCGAACAGGTGGCCCGAGAACGGGTCTTCCTTCAGCAGGTCTTGCACCAGCATCGACAGGCCGTCGAAGCCCTTGCGCATGTCGGTCTGACCCAGCGCCAGATGCACCTTCACGCCGGAGGGGATGATCATCATCGGGCCGCCTCCCGCTGGGCCACGTACCGCCGGACCTCGTCCGGATCGCTCCCGGGCGGCGCGAAGACCCGGCGTCCGTCGCCAAGATCGACGGCCACCGCGCCCTCGGGAATGGGCAGTGGGATGCCCGCCGTGGGAGTCTGGCCCGCCGCTTTGAGACCATCGCCGACCAGCCGAACGCGAGCCAGCCGGGCGCGCTCGTCCTGGCCAAGGCCCATCTGGGCGCGCCACCGGAACACCATGCTGGTGACCACGCCGTGCTTCCTGGCCACCGCGCTGACCGTGGCTCCGGGCGCTTCCGTCTCGGCGACGATGGCGCGCCTTTGCGCGTCGCTGAACGTCCGTCGGCTACTCCGACCGTCACCGTCGCGGATGGTCCTGGTCACGTCCGTCAAGCCGGATTCCGGCGTCCGGGCCTTAGCACTAGTGCTTCGTCTGGGACCCACATACGGGCGGGCGCTGGGATGAACGAGCTCTCGCCAATCGATCCCAAGGGGGTCTTCGTCCAGGCGTTGACGCCACTGACGCAGCGACGAGGTCGTCAGTCGATGGGCGCTGGCGTACTCCGCAGCGCTCAGTCCGCTCCACAGTTGGGCCTCGACGTGCATGGCCCAGAACGCCTGCACGGCCCTGTTGCGGACCTCGCTGGTGGAACGTCGCGGCGGCGGCTTTCGCTTGCTCGAAGGCTTGTGCTGCAAGGCGTCGGCGTCACCGATCTTCTTCAGCCAGCTGCTGAAGACGCCGGGCTGGAGCCGGTGCTCGCCGCAGTATGCCGCGCGCGACAGACCGCTCAGCCGCCACGCTTCGATGTGGACCGCCCAATAGGTCCGCAGTCCTCGGTTTTGGTAGCGCTTCGACGCCACGGCCGACCTCCCTCGATCATCAGGAGCCCGACATGGTTCGTCTCATGGAAGGAGAACAAGAGTGCAACAACCGAACGCAAACTCGGGAGCGGGGTAGATGGCGAGATAAAAGGGCCGGGACCCTTTGGGGCCATGTCCTTGGTGGTGTTGAGGAAATTCCGGGACCTGCTGGACAAGGTTGGTCCCGGATTTCCAAGGTCCAAGAGGTTTTTCAAAGCGTTGTCCGGGACCTTCGGCCAGGGCTGCCGATATGTCTGACGACCACGAGTTTTTCCTCCGCCTTGGACGGATCGGCGACCGTGGCCCAGGAGCGGCGCCCCGCAGCCGCGGCTTCGTGAACGAGGTGCTCGCCGCGACACGTAAGAGCGGCCTGGGCGCCATCGATCTGAAGGGCGGGGCGCGGTATCGGCGATCCGGCCGCGGGCGGGACGCTGGTCGTCGATCCTCCCTGTCCAACCGCCGCGTCGTCATCAAGACCCGCATCGTCCGTCATGGCGGCAGCCGTTACCGCGCCGCGCCGCTGACCAGGCACATGCTCTATCTCCGCCGCGAGGGCGTGACCAAGGACGGGGCGCCGGCCCAGATGTTCGACCGCGATGGTGAAGCGGACCACGAGGCCTTCGCCAATCGGTGCGACGGTGACCGTCACCACTTCCGCTTCATCGTTTCGCCCGAGGACGCTGCGGCGCTGAAGGACCTTCGCGCCACGACGCGAGAGCTGATGGCCCAGGCGGAAAAGGATCTGGGCACGCGGCTGGATTGGGTCGCGATCGACCACTGGAACACCGAGCACCCGCATGTTCACCTCCTTGTCCGAGGTGTCGGCGAGGACGGCCGCGATCTGGTAATCGACCGTGACTACATCGGCCATGCCATGCGCGGGCGCGCCGAGGCGCTGGTGTCCCTGGAACTTGGTCCAAGGACAACAGCGGAGATTGCAGCGGGGCTAGATCGCGAGGTCGAAGCCGAGCGCTGGACGAGCCTGGATCGGCGGCTTCGCCAGCGGGCCGACGAGGACGGTCTGATCGATCTGCGACCTGATGCAGCGGCGCCGGGCCAAGTTCCTGCGCGGCTGATAGGCCGGGTGAAGTTTCTACAGAAGCTGGATCTCGCGGATGACGTCGGCGGGCGTTGGCGGCTCGACGAGGACACCGAGGCCCGGCTGCGTGCTCTGGGCGAACGCGGCGACATCATCAAGACCTTGCACAGAGCGTGGAGAAGCGAACGCGACCTTTCCGAGCTGCAGATCCGAGGCGATGAACTGGAGGCCCCGCTGGTCGGACGGCTCAGCGATCGCGGCCTTCATGACGAGTTGACCGGAGAGGCCTACGCGGTGGTGGACGGCGTCGATGGCCGTCTGCATCACTTTCGCTTTCGGGACCTGGGCGCGGCGGGTGACACCCCTGTCGGCGGTCTCGTCGAGATTCGCATCCGCACCCTGGACGAAGGCGGTCGCGCCCTAGAACTCTTGCACCGATCGGACCTGCCGATCGACCAGCAGGTTAGGGCGAGAGGGGCGACCTGGCTGGACCGCCAACTGGTAGTCAAGGAGCCGACGGCCTTGGCAGAGCAGGGGTTCGGCCGCGAGGTGCGTGACGCCTTGGATCAAAGGCGCGGTCATCTCCAACAGCAGGGTCTTATCGATCGGTTCGGCCGGCCTCGGGCGGGGCTGCTCACCGGACTCCGATCCAGGGAGATCGCGCACGTCACGGCCAACATTGCCTCGAACGGCGGCGGCAGTTTCACGGACCTGAAGCCGGGGGACCTCGTGCAGGGCGTCTACCAGCGACGGTTGGACCTGGCGTCGGGCCGCTTCGCGATGATCGACGATGGGCTTGGCTTCCAACTCGTGCCCTGGACCAAGACCTTGGAAGACCGCCTCGGACAGGAGGTGAAAGGAACCATGACCCCGGGCGGAGGGGTCGATTGGGCGCTCGGACGCAAGCGGGGGAGAGGGCTTTGAACGTGAGCCTCCTCCATGAGTGGAACGAGAATCCTCTGGGGCCAGATCCTGGTCGTTGGCCTCTTGGCCTTGGCCGGCATATGGCTCGCGACTGAATGGACCGCCTGGCGACTGGGCTTCCAGCCGCAACTCGGGCCGCCCTGGTTTCACCTCGGGTCGTGGCCCGTCTATCCGCCGCCGGCCTTCTTTGTCTGGTGGTTCATCTACGAGGCCTACGCGCCCGATGTGTTCGCGCGCGGCGCGTTCATGGCGGCCGGCGGGTCAATGGTCGCCGTGCTTGTGGCGATCGGGATGTCGATCTGGCGCGCCCGCGAAGCCAAGAAGGTGACTACCTACGGCTCGGCGCGGTGGGCTACGGAGAGCGAGGCCAAGGCTGCCGGATTGCTCGGTCAGGACGGTGTCGTCCTCGGTCGACTGGGGCAGCAGTACCTTCGACACAACGGTCCCGAGCACGTCCTGTGCTTTGCCCCGACGCGTTCGGGCAAGGGCGTGGGCCTGGTCGTGCCGACGCTTCTGACTTGGCCCGGCTCGGCGGTTGTCCACGACATAAAAGGTGAGAATTGGCAGCTCACCGCCACATGCCGCGCGACGGTCGGACCGGTCCTGCTGTTCGATCCGACGAACCCGATCTCCAGCGCCTACAATCCTCTGCTGGAGGTTCGGCGCGGCCCCACCGAAGTTCGCGACGTTCAGAATATCGCCGACATCCTGGTGGATCCCGATGGGGCGCTTGAGCGCCGCAGCCATTGGGACAAAACCAGCCACAGCCTCCTCGTCGGCGCGATCCTCCACGTTCTCTACGCCGAGACCGACAAGACGCTGGCGGGTGTCGCAAACTTCCTCGCCGATCCTCGCCGTACGATCGAGGCCACACTACGAGCGATGATGGCGACGCCGCATCTTGGCGAACGCGTCCATCCTGTGGTCGCCAGCGCGGCGCGGGAGCTGCTGAACAAGAGCGAGAACGAGCGGTCGGGCGTCCTGTCGACGGCGATGAGTTTCCTGGGCCTCTACCGGGACCCTATCGTCTCGGCCGTGACTTCCCGTTGCGACTGGCGGATCGACGATCTGGTCGCTCCGGGGCGGCCGGTGACGCTCTATCTGGTCGTGCCGCCGTCGGACATCAGCCGCACGCGGCCCCTGATCCGTCTGA
Organism: Caulobacter sp. FWC2; assembly: GCF_002742625.1. Taxonomy (NCBI): domain Bacteria; kingdom Pseudomonadati; phylum Pseudomonadota; class Alphaproteobacteria; order Caulobacterales; family Caulobacteraceae; genus Caulobacter; species Caulobacter sp. FWC2. The sequence continues at coordinate 2,943,731 of NZ_PEBF01000001.1, read as the reverse complement.
TCCTCAACCAGATCGGACGGCGGCTGACCGAGGGGCTCGAGACGGCGAGGCGCCGACCTCAGCTCCTGCTGATGCTGGACGAGTTTCCTGCGCTCGGACGGCTCGATTTTTTCGAGCAGGCGATGGCGTTCATGGCCGGCTACCGGATCAAGGCCTTCCTCATTGCGCAGAGCTTGAACCAGATCGCCAAGGCTTACGGGGAGAACAATTCTATCCTCGATAACTGCCATGTCCGCGTCGCGTTTTCCACGAACGACGAGCGGACCGCGCGCCGGATCAGCGACAGCCTTGGCACCGCAACCGAGATGCGGGCGATGAAGAACTATGCCGGGCATCGGCTGTCACCATGGCTCGGCCATCTGATGGTCAGCCGCCAGGAGACGGCGCGCCCTCTGCTGACGCCCGGCGAGGTGATGCAGTTGCCGGCCGACGAGGCGATCGTGCAGGTGTCGGGGGTTCCGCCGATCCGCGCCGCCAAGGCTCGTTACTATTTGGATCGGCAGCTTGCCGGTCGGGTAGAGAAGCCGCCTGCGAAACCAGCGATCCTCGTGTCGGCGAACGTCATCGAATGGGTGTCGGTTGTAGCCTCGAGGACGAAGTCGGCCAGCGCCAGTGATCCCGACGATGACGAGGGCGGGCACCGGATAGAACCGGACTTGGATCCGCCGGCGGAGGTCGCGCCGGCGCAGGAGGGTGCCACTCTAGATATTGAGCTCGACCTCGACGCCGACGACGGTGTTCAAGCCGAACAGTCGCGGCGCTTTCGCAATGCGGCGCGGATCGCGGCGCTGGACCCTGACGATGGAATTCCGCTGTGAAGGTCCAGACGAAGGTCTTCCTGTCCCGGGAGTCGGTCTTGGCCCTGGACGCGGCGTCGCGGCGGATGAAGCGGTCCAAGTCGGAAATCGTTCAAGCGGCAGTGGCTTCGTACCTATCGGCTGATAGTGGGGAGGTCGCCGAGGCGGCCATGACCCGCCGTCTGGACCGGATCACCCGAGAGGTCGAGCGGCTGGCCCGCGACGTCACCATTTCCAACGAGGCTATCGCGCTTTTCGTGAAAGCCTGGCTGACCGCGACCCCTAGTTTGGCGGCGGGGGACCAGAAGGCGCAAAACGCCAAGGGACAGGAGCGCTACGCGGGGTTTCTGGAGGCATTGTCCCGGCGGCTGGCGTCAGGTCGATTGTTGTGCAGGGAGGTCCTGGATGATCGCGATTGGAAGGGGGAGAGCTGACTCTTCTCAGACCTTGAGAAGGGCTGCTGATGGTCGGCTTGCGCGCGAACCAGTCTTCGCCCGAGCTGATGGTCCAATCCGGGCGAGAGCGACCGTGTTTGGCGTACCCGGAATGAAAGCTTGAGCGTTGGCTTGCGGCGGTGCGACGCTGTAAGCATGGGTTGCATCATGGGAAAAAAGCAGCACCAGAAGCGCGCCAAGGCCAAGGGGCCCGCCGGCGACGCCAGGGCGGACGCCTCGCTGCTGACCGATGCGGGCGGCTACGATTGGGGCTGGCCGCGCACGGAGATGGCCGCCGCCAATCTCGAACTCATCCGGCGCCTTAGCGCGGGCGGGTTTAGCGGATGCGCCTATGGACTCATGTCGCCCGACGGGCCGCCTTTCCTCAGCTTGGTGGGAACCAATCTGGCGGGCATGAAGTCGGCCATGGCACTGATCCGCGAGTGGAGCGACGCGGTCGGGCCCAACGCGCTGCAGCTGGAAATCCTGCTCGACGATCCCGGCTACGCGATCGCGCTGTCCCAGCAGCCCGATCTGCTACGTCTGCGCCTGACGGGCCTGGACACCGTGCTCCAGCCGATGCTGATGACCACGAGTGTCATGAAGACCTTGGACACCCGCCACCCCTTCCTGCAGCAGTTGGCGCAATACGCCAACGAGCCGATCGCGCCGATCGTGCTGACGGTGGCGCAACAGCCCCCCTCTCGACCGGGCACCCTCATCAGCACGATCGGCTTTCGCCCCGACCACGCCAACGCAATCATGCTGCCGGGCTTGAACATCTATGCGCGGGCGGAGGATCGGCCGGCCTTCTCGGCGGTGAGGGGCCGCCATGAGCCGCCGCCGGAACTAACCAAACGCTTTCCCGACCCCGACCAGTCGCCCCAGGCCCTGGCGCGGCAACGCGAGCGTCGCCTGAAGGCCGCCTTGCCCAAGACCCTGCACGTGCTGCGCCATCGCCAGGACGGCAAGGCCTTGCTCGATAGGGCCAAGGCGGCGGGCTGTGCGCCCTGGCAAGCCGAGCAGGCCGTGTGCAATCTGCGCGTCCCGGATTTTTTGGCCTATCAACCCAACGGAAAGGCCAAGCGGCTGGCGATGCTGGATAAGATCAGATCGGTGATTGTCGAGCCGGCGTCCACGTCCTTCTGGCCGGAAACGATCGAACTCGAGGCGGTCCTTGAGCAAGCTAAGCTCGATGCGGCTTTTCTGGTCCGCAGGCTCGACAAAGACGCCAAGGTTTCCGGAATTCTGGCCGACCTGAATGCACAGTTGCGCGAGCTTGGCCATGGCTGAACACACCGCGACCATGGCCCTGTCGGACCGGCTCCAGGTCTTCATCAGCTCGACGATCGCCGAATGCGCCGCTGAGCGCGAAGCCGCGCGTCGTGCGATCCTAGGCCTCAACTTCACGGCCGTACAGTTCGAGCGGGAGGGCGCTCGAGCCGAGGCACCCCGAGCCTTCTACCTGCGCAAGCTTCAGGGTGCCCACATCGTCGTAGCCATCTACCGAAACGCCTATGGTTGGATCGACGAAGCCAAGGGCATGATGATCTCCGGGCTCGAGGACGAGTACCGCGAAGCCGTGCGGCTCGAAAAGGATTTGCTGGTCTACGTCCTCAAGCCGCCTGTAGACCGCAACCCGCGGCTGGCGTCGATGCTGGACGAGATCATGTCCGGCCCCAACACCCTCTACTTCTACGAAGAGGGGGAAGATCTCGAAGCGCGTATTCGCGACGACATCACAGCGCTCGTCTCGCGCCAGGTCGCGCAGTTCCAGAGCGCGGACTCGTCCGTCGGTTCGGCGAGCGCCTTGCTGGAGCGCATCTTCCGCGGCAGCCCGTTCCGTATTCGTCGGACCGGGCTCCTGGAACACCTGACCAAGGCGGCGGCCTTGGGGCGGATCGTCTGGGTCAACGGCGTGGCCGGGGCCGGCAAGACCGCGCTGGCGGCCGAATGGGCCGCCGAACGGTCTGCGCCCTACGTCAACGCGCGGGGCCTGGATCCCCGGGCGACCTTGGTCGAGATGGTTCGCGCCTTGGGCGTGGCCGACGGCGCCGAACTTGCCGCGCCGGTTTTCGACGACGCCCGTGCGCTGCTGTTTTCGCGATGGGCGTCGGCCACCCGCTGGCCGATCGTCCTGGATGATCCCGACGACGTGGAGGCGGTGTGGTCGGTGCTGAGCGAGTGCTTGGCGACGAGCGGCACGGGCTCGGTCGTTATCGTGGTCCGCGACGTCGCCGCCCACCTCCCCGGCGAGCGCGTCGAGGTCAGCGCCTTTACGCCTGATGAACTAGCGGCGCTGGAGGCTATCGCCGGATCGACCGTTCCGGCCAAGCCCGGCGATCTGCCCATCGCAGTGCGCAGGGCGGCCGGTGGCTCTTCGCCTATCCAGAGTTTCGACGTGCTCGACGCGGGGGCCCGCGAGCTGCTTGGCTATATGGCGTTGTCGCCCACGCCACTGGCGCTCTCGGACCTTGCCGCATTGGTCGGCGGCCCGGTCGGCGCGGCCACCGCCATCGTCGACAAGCTCGAACCGATGGCCGATGTCCTGATCGAAACGCCCGCGGGCTTTGGCTTCGTCCACGAGCATTATCGCGAGGGCCTCGTCGCGCGGCTCGGCGATCACCCCCAACTGCGCGCGCTGCTCTTGGATCGTTTGGCCAAGCAGCTTGCCCGAACGGGGCGCGCCTGGGCGGCCTTCGCGCTCCGACGCTACGATGATCCCCAGCTTGCCGAGCGACTGGCCAACCGCACCGTGCGGGAGGCGGCCTTCACCGGTTCAACCCGTCACCTCGTAGACGCCTTGGAGTTCCTGGCGACCTACTACCGAGACCGGGCCGAACATGGTCCGTTGATCTCGGTGTTACTGTCGCTGGCCGATGCCAAGGCCCATCAAGGCCGTCCCGCCGAGGTTCCCGTCTTGCTCGAGGAAGCCTCCTCCATCGCTCGGACGATCGGCGATGCGGAAGCGGAGCGGACGATCGACGTGCTGCAGGCTTCGATCGCCTTGCGCCGCACACCGACCGTGGCGAACTTGGCCCGCATTCGCCAACTGGGCCAAGCGGCCAAGGACGAGGGGCGGCTCGATGACTATGGCCGTCTCCTCATCGAGGAGGGCGTGGCGCTTCTCAGCGCCAACGAGGTGGACGTCGCCGCGCCAGCCTTCCGGTCCGCCCGCGAGATCTTCATCGATCTCAAGGACGCCTACGGCGTCGATACCGCCACGCGCAATCTCATTGGCGCGCTCTCCATCTCGCCGGACGGAGCGGCCGAATCCGAACGTCTGCGCGCCACGCTCGGCGGCGAGCAGAACTCGCCGCGCTATCGCGCCTGGTTGTGCAACCTCCTGGTTCCCAAGTTGCGGCGCGAGAAGCGTTTCGCCGAGGCCGAAGCGATGGCCAACGAGGCCGTGGCAATCGGCGAGTCCCTGGGTGACCAATATCTCGTCGCCATCAACCAGACCATCCTGGGCAACGTCCTGCGCGAGGGCGGCCGGATCGACGAAGCAATCAAGGCCTATAAGCTTTCCGGCCAAAACGGTCAGAAGATCGGGCGCATTGATATCGAGGGTCGCAGCTCCCGACTCCTGGCGTTGACCGAGAACGAGGCGGCCGAAGCCTCCAGCGGTGCCGAAAGACGAGCCCATGCCGAGCGCGCCGAGCAATACGCCATCCACGCCGCGGGTTTGTTCGCCGACAGCTTCGCCTGGTCCGAATATGGTTTTGCCCTCGAAGAGCGCGGCGACGCCCGACGCTGGCAAGACCGCATGCCCGAAGCGATCGACGACTATGCCGACGCCGTGGCTTCCTACCTGAAGGCCGACGACCAGGACGAGGCCTCGCGGTTGCTGCGTTTCTTGGCGGCGGCGTTGAAGGATGTGGAGAGCGCCCCGCAGATCATGGCGCGCGCATTTGGAACCGCGCTTGACGCGAAGGCGCTGGGAAGGAGCGGGGTGTGGGTCGAGGCGCTCAAGGTCGCGCTCGAACACTGCCCTCGCGCGGTCGCACCCCATGTATTGGGCGTCCTGGTCAGGAATTTCGACCTCGGCGTCGACGATTGGTGGTTCGCCAATTTCACACGCTGCCTGCTTGCGGCTTCCCAGATGCGCAACCTGACAACAAGGCCGGCGCTGGGCTCGTTGTTGTTGCTGGCGGTCCTCGGCTTTAGTCGCCATCGGCAGTTTTCAACGCAGGACCTCCTGACCCTGGCGTCGCTGTGTATCAGCGACTTCGATCGGCTGATTATTCGTCATCGGCCAAACGATGACTTCATCCAGGTCATCCATCTGGGAAAGGACGAACGGGTTCTCTTCACCATCCGGGACGAGGGAAAACGCGCCGAATCCATCTTTGTGGCCCTCTGCATCGGGTCCTTTCTGGACGCCTTCGGCGACGAGCTGGCCGATATTCTCTTCGCAGACGGCCCTGCCGAAGGCGCGGTCATCGACGTGATGATTTTCGCCCAGGCCAACGAGTCCGAGCACGTGTCCAAGTTTTTCGCCGAGGGGCTGAAGGATAAGGCGGTGGGCACGGCCAGGATCGAACCTGAAGGCGACGAGGAAACGCCGATTGTCATGTACGTGCGGCCTGACGCCACCATACAGCTGCAGGCCAACGAAGAGCACAGCTCCGAGCTTGAGTTGATGTTGATGCGTTTCCTGCAGGAGGTTGTGCATGCGACGCTCGGCAAGACCGTCGACGATGAGACGTTCGGCGCCAAACTTCGCGACCTGCTCATGCAGGTCTTCCGCTGATCGTCTGGGCGGCGCGCCCGCCTGCACCCCCGCCCTCGTTGAGGAGACCGGTCGCGCTTGAACGTCACGCGTTCCCGCTGGTATCTGTGGTGTAGGGGGAGGCGCTTTGACGATCAGCTTAGGAACCATTTCGTTCGACGAGGCGATCCTGCTGCGGCAACTCCGGCAGGACATGCGCGACGACTGGTTCCCGGACGCCTTGGGCTATGAAGACCTGATGCGATCTGGCGATCCGCGCAGTCGCATAGAGCAGAACTTCACCGCCAATCATGGCCGCTACGTCCCCACGTCACGCGACGTGTTCAACATCCCCAAACCAAACTTCACGGTTCGCTACGGCCTAGAAACGAGCATCTGCGACCGGGTTGTCTATCATGCGTTGGCGTCGTCGATTTCGGTCCATATCGACCCACTGATCCCGCCAGTCATTTATAGCCACCGACGCGACCCTCATCGACGAGATGAGCGTTACTTCTTCCGGAGAAGCATCGCGGCTTGGCAGGACTTTGTCGGCTCGGTCCGCGCAGACTTGCAGCCCGGGGAGCAGCTCCTATCGACAGACCTGACCAACTATTTCGATAACATCGATTTGGTGAAGCTCCGCGACCTGCTTTCAGATCTCATTACACAGGCGAACTGCAGTCCTGCGGAAAAGGCGCAACTTCGAAGCGAAGTGACGTTGTTGTTTCAGCTCCTGCAAGACTGGACGTTCGAGATCGGAAGAGGGTTGCCTCAAAACCGTGACGCCTCTTCATTCTTGGCGAATGTCTACATGCTGCCCATCGACCTTGCGATGCGGGGGAAAGGGTATCGGTATTTCCGATACATGGACGACATCAAGATCATTTGCCCGGATGTCTACGCAGCCCGACGCGCCCTGAAGGACCTGATCGTCGAGTTGAGAGACCGCGGCCTTGCCGTGAACTCCAAAAAGACAACGATCTGCGCTGTAGAAAACGTTGAAGCGGTGAACGATTGTCTTGATGCTGGGAGTCCCGACATCTCGCATTTGGACGCCCTGTGGGCGACTCGCTCGAGACAGGTGGTCGCAAGGTCGTTTCCGCTCCTCAGGCAACTCACTGAACGAGCTCTCCGGGAGGGCGATGGGGAGCGGATCGATACTCGGGAGTTTCGATACTGCATGAATCGAATGGTCATGCTTGCGACCTGTTCGGAGTTTGCGGTTCCCTCAGCCTACTTCGAGCCAGTGACCCGGCTGGTGATCGAGAGACTGGCGGACCATCCGGCTGCAACCGATCAGTTTGTGCGCTATCTGCGCGCGGTTCCGTTGGGCCAGGCTGAGCAGGATGGGGTCGCGCACTACCTCTTGGATGACCATCGCTCACTATACGGCTGGCAGAACTATCGCCTTTGGAAGCTGATGGGACAGCGCGGCTTCGCCAGACCGGATCTGATCGCGAGGGCAAGGACAGTTATCGCAGAGAAGGACGATGGCGCGAGCCGAGCAGGAGCAACCCTCTACCTGGGCTGCCTTGGTGCCGATGAAGACCGTGAACACGTGGCGGCGAGGTTCGGAAGCCTCCGATCTTTCCTTGGGCAGCGAGCGGCTCTAGTCGCTTTGCAGGGAGTGCCATTCGCTCCGGCTATTCGGGACCATGTCGCACCGCATGTTCGCGCCGACCTGCATGGTGTCTACCGGGCACTCAACCGGCGTGAGCGAATTTATTTCTCGCCGTTGGAGTCTACCTCCATCAGTCAGATAATCGATGCGGAGCGGGATTATGCGTGATGCCGCTGTTCTCGCATACCTCCCTGACCCGTTCGGCTTGGAGCGGGCCGAATTCTTCCTGTCCGAGGCGGCGGGCCAGTCCCGCCGGGTCGCAGCGGCTGAGGTAGCTGAAACTGCAGTCCCGATAGTGACTGTAGAAGCTGCCCGCTTGATTACTGAACTCCGTTCGCTGGGGGTCGCTCCACCTCCGGACCTCATCGATCTCGGCGAAGCGCTCCGCCTTCTGCGCGGTAAGGCCAAGAACGACGGGGGAGCCAAAGCTGCTGATCCATGGCGCATGTTGAAGCAGACTGCCTCAGGGGAGCCGTCCGAGGCAGCCACCGCGTCGTTTCAAAAGATGTTTGTTTCTGAGACGGAATGGCCCGGCGAAGCAGAGCGTTTAGCAGTCGCTGAACAGGTGCTCGCCGTGCTTAGAGCAGCATGGCACGCGGCTCTCGACGAGCTGGACGATTGCGGAGAGCTGCAGCGCTTTGATGGCGTTGAACGTCCGGTAGCGCAGGTTTTTTACGGTCGCCAGAGCGCCGGGATCAGCGTGGACCTAGCGAAAATCGATACCCTGATCTCGGTCGCTGACCGCGAAAAATACACCGCCTACAATCGCATCGCCGAGACTTTGGGCGTCAGCCCGTCTGGACTGACCTTCCGCAACGTGGGGCCTTGGCTGGAGCGGACCGATGCAGCCCATCTTACTCCGCACGTCTCGGCGGCAAACTTCGAAGAATACGTTCGCTTGGCGGCGACATATTCCACTTTCGCAGCCCAGCTTGTCACCTTGGTACGGGCGACCCGCGATCTCCGTGCCTTGGCTAGATTGCGAGGAGACGCTGCAGGTGTAGTTCGGCCAGAGTTCCAGATCATGGGAACGGTGACAGGACGGATCCTCGTCTCAAACCCCGCCCTTCAGCAGATGCGCCGCAGTTATCGGGACGTTCTCACCGCCGGGCCTGGGAAACGCTTGGCCTATCTCGATTTCGCGCAGTTTGAGCCTGGTATCCTTGGATCCCTCGCAGCGGATCGGCAGTTTCTGGAGAGATACAACGCCGGCGACATTTACCGCGAACTCGCCATCGCTCTATTCAACACTGCTGATCGGAGAGATGTCGCCAAGCGAATGTTCCTGTCGTTCAGCTATGGGATGTCGCCTGACAGGATTGTAGACATCCTCGGCGGTGGGGCGCGGGCGGAGACTCTAGCCGCCTTTCAGGCGTTCGTTTCGGAGTTCCCAGGCTTGATGCGCTTCCGCAAGGCGATGGAAGACGCACTTCAGCAATCAGGCCACGTGGAGACGGCGCTGGGAAATCGCCGATACCGCACGAGCAACGGTGAGCTGCGGCACGACGAGCGGCGCTGGGCCGCCAGCCAAGCAGTGCAAGGAACAGCCTCGCTGATTTTCAAGGAGGCGGTCCTTCGATTGACTGAGCAACTCGGAGCGCAGGTTGTGATGCTGCCCATGCATGATGCGCTCCTGCTGGAGCTTCCCGAAGAGACCTATGATGCCGACGTTGAGGTCGCAGAACACGCAATGCTTTCGGCGCTCCACAACCGTTGTCCGGGAGTCAGTGGTCGAGTGGTCGTTGCCGATCACTTCTGAAGCATTCCGGTGCTGTCGCGGGCGCGACCTCAGCTTCCTGTGTCTCCAAAGGCAGCAACGGGTCGTTACCCCTCGCGCGTCTTGATGCTGAACGTCCGGTTCCTGGAACTGGCCCAACGTCCGTTAATGGCGCGACCCAGCCGGCGATGCGGACCTTCGGATCGGCAGGAAGGGGTGGATTGCAGCCCTAACCTCAAAAGGTGAAGGCCGGCGCCAACGGGACGCTCGAGCACTTTAGAGGGCATGCATGGCCCTCTTTCAGTCGACATTCGCCGGGCGAAGGCGCGAGCCAGGGTTGCCGTTGCCATAGCGCGCGCCACCGGACACAAGGCAGAAGAAGCAATGGCAAAGGCTAAGGCCGCGCGGGCACGCGCCGCTGCGACAACCGCGCGGATGGTTGAGTTGAGGCTGGAAGCGCGACAAATTCGACTGGCGATCAAACGAGCGGCTGACTTGGCGCTCTGAATGTCTCAGATAGGTCGGGTCCGGAATTGGTGACCGCGCCAGTGACCGGCCATTGGCCGCCATGCCCACAGCGGACAGGGCGAAGGTCAGCTAAGGGTGGTTATTGGTCGCTATCTTTTGATGATGCAGAGCGCATAACGTGAAGCTAGACCGTTCGTGCTAGATGCTATTTCCGGCCGTTATCCCAAGCGCGCTGTGCTGACGTTCGGCGGTCACCATGTAGCACTCGCAAGCCTCCGCCATTAAAGCGGGCCGGTCAACGACAGTGATTTTGCCTCGCCGATACCCAATGAGGCGTGCATCCCTCAATGCGATGCAGATACTAGTAACCGTTGTACGCTGCACGCCCGTAAGCGTGGCTTTTCCACCCTCTGGGCGAGGGCTTGACGGTCAGGGCGTGGGGTTGGAAGCTTTCCATGCCCATGGCGTGAGCTCATCCAGGCGGCTATTGGGCCATTGATTGACGAGCTTGGTGAGGACGTCGGTCAGGTAGGCCTGCGGATTGACGCCCGAGAGCTTGCAGCACTCGATGAAGGTGGCGATGCAGGCCCAGGTGTGGCCGCCCTCGTCGGAACCGGCGAACAGGGCATTTTTCCGATTGAGGGCGATGGGTCGCATCGCTCTCTCGACCGTATTGGTGTCCATCTCCAGATGCCCATCGTCGAGGAACCGGCATAGGCCGTCCCAATGACGCAGGCCATAACGGATGGCCTCTGCGGTCTTGGAGCTTCCGGGCAGAGACTTGAGCTGATCGGTAAGCCAGACCTTGAGGTCATCGACCATGATCTTGCTGCGGCTTTGCCGAGCGGCCTTGCGGATTTCAGGCGCCTGGCCACGAACATCGGCCTCCACGGCATAGAGCTGAGCGATCCTGACCAGAGCCTCGGTCGCGATCGGCGCCGAGCCGGCTTTGACCAGATCGTAGAAGCGCCGCCTAAAATGGGTCCAGCAGTGGGAGAGCAGGATGCTGTTGCCCCGCGCCTTTGCCAAGGCCTTGTAGGCGCTATAACCATCCACTTGGATGACGCCGGAGAAGTCCTTCAGAAGTTCCAGGGCATGCTCGGTCCCGCGCCCAGGCGCATAGGTATAGACGACCGCCGGCGGCTCCTGCCCGCCCCAGGGCCTATCGTCCCGGGCGATCGCCCAAAGATAACTGACCTTGGTTCGACCTCGCCCTGGGTCCAGGACCGGTGCGGTCGTCTCATCGGCGAACAGCCTGGCTGAACCCAGCAGCATCTTGCGCATCAACCACCAGAGCGGCTTCAACTCGGCGGCGGCGTAGCCAACCCAGAAGGCCAGGGTCGAGCGGTCAATCACGATGCCCTGCCGGGCCAGAGCCTGGGACTGCCGATAGAGAGGGACGTGGTCGGCGTATTTGTTGACCAGCACCTGGGCGACCAGGGCCTCGGTCGGCAGCCCACCCTGGATCAGCCGGGCCGGGGTCGGAGCTTGGACGATCTGGCCCTCGCAAGCGCGGCAGGCGTATTTCGGGCGGCGCGTGACCAGAACGCGGTGCACGGCGGGGACAATGTCGAGCCGACGCGACGTCTCTTCGCCGATCTTGTGCATACCGCCCGCGCAGCACGGGCAGGCGATGCTCTGTGGCTCGATCACCACCTCGACCACAGGCAGGTCGCTGGGCAAGGACGGACGATTTTCACGCCGCTCGCGCGTGCGCTCGGCCTTCAGGCTGGGCGAGGCCTTCTCGCCCTCAGCCTGGGCCTCGGCGATCGCTTGCTCGATATCCTCAAGCGCCAGCTGGAGCTGTTCTGGATCCAGCTTCTCCGAGCCGCGGCCAAATTTCAGGCGGCGCAACTGGGCGAGCAAATGCTCAAGGTGGGTGACGTTGGCCCCCAGCCTGACGTTTTCGATCTGAAGTTCGGCCCGCTCGGCGCGCAGGGCCAGAACCTCGGCGCGCAGCGCGTCCATGTCCCCCGGCAAAGCGTCGCAAACCGTTTCCATACATAGGTTTTAGCAAAGTTTTCGACGCTTGAGGCGCCCTTGCGAACACCCTGATTCAACTTGTCGCAGTCATCGAACCGCCGTCGGCCTGACCGTTCTGGGCGCATGGACCCGCGTCCAATCAAGGCCTTCAACAAGAGCCCCTGCCTGCGCCGCCGACAACCTCATGACCCCATCGCTGATCGGCGGCCATTTGAACGCGCCCTGATCCAAGGCCTTCCAGAACAGGCAAAGACCCGTTCCGTCCCAACTGAGGATCTTGATCCTGTCAGCGCGTTTGGCCCGGAAGATGATCAGCGTTCCGCAGAACGGATCTTGCCGCAGAACCTCCTTGGCCATCGCCGCCAAGGCCTCCGCGCCGCGCCGAAAGTCCACTGGCCTAGTCGCAACCAAGACCCGCGTCCCAGGCGGCAACCCAATCATGCTGCGGCCTTCAGCGCGCCAATTACCCTGACCAGCAACTTCAGATCCGTCGCGTCCGTCACCCGGATCAGCGCCCCAGCGATCTCAACCTCAACACCGCCGCTCGGCCTGCGCCCAAGCCCCGCGCCTGCCACGCCAACCGCAGCGCCGGATTCCAACACCACCTGCGCGAAGGTCATCTCATCGTCCACGGGCAACACAAGCCGCCCCGTTCTAGCCGCCTTGCGCCACAGGAATAGGTGCTGGGGACTTATCCCGTAGCGCCGGGCTACCTCCGTGGTCGTCGTGCCGGCCGCGAACGACGCCGCGACAATCTGGCCCTTCTGCTCGGCCGTCCAACGACGACGTCGCTCTACCCCATACTGCACATCCGCCCGACCTTCCGACCCAGCATGTGCCAATATATCCACGTCCATATATGCAAACCTAACCCGCCACTCGCCGGCAAGGTGACCCAATTCAGCCGACACACAAGGTGGGGTAAAAGCCGCGCTTACGCACGCCCAGCATAACGGAGAGGTACTCCTGGGTGAGCGGGACCTGGGGACCGCCCACGCGGTCTTGGGTCATCAACAACCACTTTGCCAAGCGCGCCCGGCCAGAGTGGGTGGCGTTGCATGCCGCCGATTGCTGCGCTTGGGCAAGGGTTAGGTCGACGTGCGTAATGACCAAGTCCAGTAGGGTCGTACTTTGCGCGATCTCGCTTCTCAGCGTGCTAGCTGGCAACTGGAGCGCAGAGCCGCCGACCTGAGCAAATGCACGACAAGGGGCTGGTAACCGGCTGAGACCAGATATTAGGCCCACGACACCTTCGTGCCCAATCGTCTCGCTCTCAATGCCGTTTGCCGGCAGAAGAGGTGTAACCACTGACATCACAGCGGACGTAGGGAAGTAAATAAACCGGACCTCATCCCCCGCTTCGTAGATCGACTGGCCCTGCCTGAAAATGATTTCTGACATGGATGGGCTAAGGCGTGCGAAGTCATCAGCGCTCAACGCTGAGATAAAAGAGTTTTTGAATTGCATGGATAGCGTTCGAGGCCGCCGTTAGCGTCGTGTGACGCTTCACTCGGTCTTTGGGTTATTGCTACGTTACACTATTTCAACCCGAACCACTATAGCTGAGTCTCTTAAGTGATGTGCAACTAAGGCTGCCGGTGACGCACCGGGACGGCGCGTCCAACCGTCTCACGATCGCCAAGCTCATAGACCGCAACGTCCGAACCCTCCCAGACGTCAACGTCTGCTCTGGGTCGATTGTGTTGAAAAAGTCAGGTTGGCGAATTACTGGCTGCATTTTCAGCACGAACACTCAGACGTGGTAGAGTGAACCGAGGGGAGTAGCCAATTCGCAGGAGGCGAACATGGCTCAATTTGATCTTTTCCTTCCGCCTAAGCGCCCTTGGAACACGGGCCGCATCATCGGCCCCAAGCCGCCGTTTAAGCCCAGGCACATCTGGGGAATACGACAGCAGCTCAAAGCGAACGGGCGAGTCCGCGACCTCGCCATGTTCAATTGCGCAATAGACGCCAAGCTCAGAGGATGTGACCTGGTGAAGCTCCGCGTCAGCGATGTGGCGCCGGGCGGTACCCTCCGTGCACGCGCCACTAACATCCAGCAGAAAACCGGACAGCCAGTCCCGTTCGAGATCACCGAGCCCACAAGGAGACGCTTTGGCGATTTGGCTGAAGGTGCGCGGACGGCGCAGCGACGACTGGCTGTTTCCAAGCCGCAGTCGACCAGGCGATCACGTCAGCACGCGACAGTACGCACGCCTCGTCGACAAATGGGTGTCGATGATCGAACTCGAGCCCCGGGCGTACGGCACACACAGCCTCCGCCGAACGAAGGTGGCGCTGATCTACAAGAAGACCGGCAACCTGCGCGCATGCCAGCTTCTACTCGGACACAGAAAGCTCGAGAGCACGGTCCGATACCTTGGCATCGAGGTCGACGACGCGCTGGAGATGTCCGAGCAGATCGACCTCTAGCGGATCAACCCAGCAGCTTTAGCGCGCTCTGAATGCACGACGCGCCTCCACTGAACGTCTCGTTCCTGGAGGCGCGCCAACGGCAGCAGTTGGCGCAAGCCGGCCGGCTACCCGGACCTTCGGATCGGCTGAGTAGGGTCGTCAGCGGACTTCATCGGCGCTCGGTAAATGCCGGTAGGTGCGCGCACGAAGGCCCTTAAGTGAAGTCATGCATCGTGTCGGTCAGCCAAGCGCTATGCCAGCGATTGGGTACCAGATGATGACGGGACGGCGAACCTAGGCCAGCCTCTTCCATATCAGCCACGCGCGCGATGTCTGTCGCAGACTTGGACGACTGCACGACGACGAGCGTCTCGAAGCGGTCGTGAAGCGCACCCGCATCAAACCACTCAAGTCGCCGATAGCAAACACCCGTAGCGTTTTCCGGCGCGGTTGACCGGAAGGCTTCACCTCTGCAGGCCGGTAGAGCGAGTGCGGCGAGGCCGATCAGGAGCGTCGCGGCTCGATACGCTCGGTTCTTTCTCATGACCGCAGGCTAGCGCTTCGGCCGAGGTCCGCAACGGGTGGAAGCGCGACGTTGACGGCGATACAGCGGCCGCCTGTACTTAGCTTTATGAAGACTGGGTGCGTTGGCCGTTGGGCCGTATCGATCGCAATGGCGCTGCTAGCGCTTGCTCCGGGCGCCATGCAGGCGTCGGCGGCCGAAACTTGCGCTTTTCCGACGCCGCCTCGCGTCATCGCCAACGAGGGCGTGAGCAGCGCCAAGGGCTCACGGCTCCTTCAAGTCTGGGATGTTCCCGAAGCGCGGATTTACTGGACGACGGCGGACCCGGCAGATCCAGCCTTTCGAACCTTCGTCGCCGACGTGGCAAAACGCGTCCCGTCGACCGATCCCGTCCGGCTGCTTCGGACCTCGCCGGCCTGGGACAATCCACGACTGAAGCAGGGCAACGCCTTGGTGGCCGGCCGGGCTAGCGAATGGATTCGTCCAGCCGGTTGCCTGGAGAAGCTGCTGCTATCGGTGCAGCACGGACGCGTAAACCTCTTCGAGCGTCCGACCGAGTTCGCCGCTCTAGTATTGCGCTCGCCCGAGCGCGACCGGCTGCGGATCTACTACCTCACGATCAATGAGGACGGGATCGGCCGCATGTCGCCGCTCACAGCGCCCGCAATGGTCGACATCAAGGCTGGCTGGCGCATGGAGATCATGTTGCACAATCACAGCTTTCACCCGGGTCAGCCATCGCTCGACGGCGTGTTGGCGCCAAGCGAAGCGGATGCCCAGTTCATGGCGAACTTCGCGGCAGACGCTGGTCTGCAAGCTGCCTGGATCACAAACGGCCTGCACTCCAGCCGTATTCCCGCGTCGGCCTTTGGATTGTTCACAGCTCCCGCCGA
Organism: Caulobacter sp. FWC2; assembly: GCF_002742625.1. Lineage (NCBI taxonomy): Bacteria > Pseudomonadati > Pseudomonadota > Alphaproteobacteria > Caulobacterales > Caulobacteraceae > Caulobacter > Caulobacter sp. FWC2. The sequence goes on along the minus strand of NZ_PEBF01000001.1, from coordinate 2,928,166 downwards.
GATAAACCCCTCAAAGTGAGGCTGTGGAGCGTTAGGAGACAAGCCGGCGACCTGACGCCTTAAAAGTCTCAAAAGGGTGGCGAGCGGACGTCGGCCCTACCGTGAAAAATCAATCAGCGCCGGCAATTCCAACTGCTTGGAGGCAGTGTCGAACTCGGGCTTTCGGAGCGGCCCAACGATAACCTCGGGATTGTCTCCCCACCCGCGCCGTTCCTCGGCAACGCGACGGAAATAGAAATATTCATCGCGACCCGCGCGATGCCGCGCAACGACGATGTACGTCGCGTTTCCGCCAGCGGCAAACACATCCGGACCGGGCAAGCCGTCAATCGCGCATCCCTCGTTGGGACCGTCCGGACAGCGGAATAACGCTCGCTCATTACTGTCAGCGACGTACATCACGTAGAAAGGGCCACTGACCTCTCGGGCCATGGGGGAGCAGCCGACCATGAGGACGGTCGAAAGGCCTACGATCGCTACGCGTGCTCCAAACATAGCGAACGCGTAGCAGACGTTCCGGCAGTCAAGGAAGGGTGGTGAGCGGACTCTAAGTGCCGAAGACGCGGACTGGTTTCCACTCGTCCAACCGTTGCTCCAGCCAAGCAGCCAGCGCCCCTAAATAGCGAGCCCGATCAAGTCAAACCTGGACAATCCCACCGAGCCAGTTCGGATTACGTTCCACGAAGCTGATCACGCTAGACTTCCTGTCACGCTTGACCCGCAGCAACAAGACCGAACAAGATGCAGGTACGAGAGCACGGGGGATGACCACCAAGGGCGGTCCGGAAAATGCAGCGCGATCAACGGCTTTCCATCATGCTAGCTAAGAACGCCAGGGCAGATCGATATACTTATGTGTATTGTGCAGCGATCTTGCTTTTGATGCTTTTTGACTTCCATAGCATGCTTAGGCTGCCAGTATCCTTACACCTTTACGAAGGCCTGGTTTCCCTACTTGCTATTTTTGGATCCATAATATTCCGCCGCGCTGGTCTACCGCTTCACGTCTTTACCGCGGCAATTGTCGCCTGTTGCTTCTACATCATTTGCACTCATCCCATGTGCAGGGATCCGTGGTTCTGCCGAGCAGAGAGGGTCGAGGCGAGGCGTGGGGAAATTGTCGACGAGGTCAGACCGCTACGTAGGGAAGGGACCCGGTGGGCGTAGCCCACTATCGAGGACAGGCCAACTCAGTATTGGCTATGGACATCGACTGCCGCATTGTCTTCAGCATGAGCCTGATTAGCCTTAAAGCCACCGCTGTGTTCGCGTGTGCGAGCCTAAGCCTTGCGGCGTGTTCTAGTGCGGAACCACCTGTCGCGCAGGTTGACGCGCAAGCGATCCTGCCCGCCGCTGGCCTAAAGAAGACGGACTTCATCCGGCACTACATGCTGATGACGGTCCACGCCGGCGATGAGCTTCCATTCACCACCTCCGGTGAACCGCCCAAGCTGGACGCGCCTCGAAGAGTATGGGTTGCCGTGTTCGTGCGAACGCCAAGCGTATGGACGTCTGCGCCAGCGGGAGTCCATGTGGTGCGCGAGCGAGATCAGTTTCCCGAATACTTCCATGGAGGCTGTCAGGTCGTGAATTTGATCTCCGACGCCACTACGGGAAAGACGCTGTCCAGTTGGTGCAACATTGACACTGGGGATCCGAGCGACGGGCCGACACCAATTCCTCATTTCAACGCCGAGAACTCGCCCTTCCGTTAGCGCAAAACAGCCGCACGACGAGTCTGCGATGGGTCGAAAGCCGTCAACAGCGCCAACGAGGCAATGTCCTGAGTCCGGCGGCCCGTAATGTCCGCTGCGCGCAGCCGGAGCGCCCCGGGCCTAGACGTGGTAGAATGAACCGAGGGGAGTAGCCAATTCGCTGGAGGCGGACATGGCTCAATTTGACCTCTTCCTTCCACCAAAACGTCCTTGGAACACTGGCCGCATCATCGGCCCTAAGCCGCCGTTCAAGCCCAGACACATCTGGGGGATACGACAACAGCTAAAGGCGAACGGGCGAGTCCGCGATCTCGCCATGTTCAATTGCGCCATCGACGCCAAGCTCAGGGGCTGTGACTTGGTGAAGCTACGTGTCAGCGATGTGGCGCCAGGCGGGGCGCTGCGAGCGCGCGCCACGATCATCCAGCAGAAGACCGGGCAGCCGGTTCCGTTCGAGATCACCGAGCCCACCAGAGACGCCTTGGCGGTTTGGCTGAAAGCGCGTGGACGGCGCAAGGACGACTGGCTGTTTCCCAGCCGCAGTCGACCAGGCGATCACGTCAGCACGCGGCAGTACGCCCGACTTGTCGATAAGTGGGTGTCGATGATTGAGCTCGAACCCCGGGCTTACGGCACGCATAGCCTCCGCCGCACAAAGGTGGCGCTGATCTACAAGAAGACCGGCAACCTGCGCGCATGCCAACTGCTACTTGGACACAGGAAGCTCGAGAGCACGGTCCGATACCTTGGCATCGAGGTCGATGACGCGTTGGAGATGTCCGAGCAGATCGATCTCTAGCGGATCAGCCCCGTCTTTACGCGGTTCGAGTGAACGGCGCGCCTCCACTGAAGGTCGCGTTCCTGGAGGCGCGCCAATGTCAGCATATGGTGCCCAACCGATCTTCCCCGAGCAGCCACAACGCATAGCTCAAGGCCATGATGGATTGGCGCCCGGTAACTTCCGGTTCGCCTGTATCTGGCAGGACCAAGTAGGCGCCGTCATCTACAGGCTGCTCGTCCAACCCGCTTCGGCGCCTTGCACTGAACTTAGCCTTGGCTTCGGCGTTGAACCGCTGTGCGCCGCTAAGGGGGCCGGCGCGTTCTCTGCGGAGCGAGCATGTCTGAAGCCAAGGTCGAGACCCGTGTCAGCACTGGAGTGCCCGGGCTTGACGAGATCCTGGGCGGCGGCCTGACGCGCGATCGCATATATCTGGTCGAGGGCACGCCGGGCTCGGGCAAGACCACCCTGGCGCTGCAATTCCTGCTCAAGGGCCGCGAGCTGGGCGAGAGCGGGCTCTACATCACCTTGTCGGAGACCGAACCGGAGCTGAAGGCCGCAGCCGCGAGCCACGGCTGGTCGCTGGACGGTATCGACCTGTTCGAACTGGTCAGTGAAGAGGGCCTGGATCCCGACAGCGAGCAGTCGGTGCTGCACCCGTCCGACATCGAGTTGGGCGAGACCACGCGCGGGGTGATGAAGCAGGTCGAGGAGACCAAGCCGCTACGCGTGGTGTTCGACAGCCTGTCGGAGATGCGGCTGCTGGCCCAGAACCCGCTGCGCCACCGCCGCCAGATTCTGGCGCTGAAGCACTTCTTCGCCACCCGAAGATGTACAGTCCTGTTGCTCGACGACCAGACCGCCGAGGACGGCGACCTGCAACTGCACAGCATCGCCCATGGCGTGATTAGCCTTCGCCGGATGACCCAGGAGTACGGCGCCCAGCGTCGCCAGCTCGAGGTCGTCAAAATGCGGGGCATCAAGTTCCGTGGCGGCTTCCACGACTTCTCGCTCGACACCGGCGGCATCCAGGTGTTCGAGCGCTTGGTGGCGGCCGACCATTCAGCGACCTTTGTCCAGGAGATGGTGTCCACCGGCGCGCCCGGCATCGACGCTCTGATGGGCGGCGGGCTTTCGCGGGGCACCAACACCCTGATCAGCGGCCCATCCGGCGTGGGCAAGACCACTACCTCGGTGCGCTGCGCGCTGACCGCCCTCGAGCGGGGCGAGACCGTCGCCTACTACCTGTTTGACGAAGGCCTTGTAACGCTTCTGGCGCGCTCCAAGGCGTTGGGCATGGACCTGAAGCCCTATATCGACAACGGCCGTCTGGTGGTCCGCGCTATCGATCCGGCCGAACTGTCGCCGGGCGAATTCGCCTTCCACGTTCGTGACGCGGTCGAGCGGTTCGGCGCACGCACCATCGTCATCGACAGTCTCAACGCCTATCTGCAGGCCATGCCCGGGCAGAAGTTCCTGCTGCTGCAGATGCACGAGCTGCTGACCTATCTCAATCAGCAGGGCGTGGTGACTCTGCTGATCCTTGGTCAGCACGGCTTCATCGGCGAGGTCCGCAGCGACATCGATCTCAGCTATCTCAGCGACGGCATCCTGCTGTTCCGCTTCTTCGAGGCCGCCGGCTCGGTGCTGACGGCGATCTCGGCGGTCAAGAGCCGCACGGCCGCCCACGAAAAGACCATCCGCGAGATCCGCCTGACCGAGCACGGCATCGAGGTAGGCCAGGCGCTGACCGATTTCCAGGGCGTGATGTCCGGCCTGCCGTCCTACCAGGGCAAGATTGACATGCTCGGTGAGGAGAATGCTCGGCCGGTTGATGCCTAAGCCGATCCTCATCTTGGCGCCGAGAGGGCGCGACGCAGCGGTGATCGCCGAGACCTTGGCCAATGTCGGTCAAGCCTCACGGATCTGCGCCGACCTCGAGACGCTGACGCGGATGTTGGGCGACGAGGCTGGCGCGGCGATCCTCACCGAGGAGGCGCTGGCTCAAGGCGTCACCGAAGCTCTGACCGGATGGTTGGCTGGCCAGCCCGCCTGGTCGGACTTCCCATTCATTGTCCTGGTCACCAAACAGCCTGGAAAGCGAGCCCACGCTGACGCCGAACGTCTTAAGGCTATCGGCAACATCGTGCTGCTGGAGCGGCCGATCAACGCCGAGACCCTGATCAGCGCCGCTCATTCGGCGATCCGCGTCCGCCATCGCCAATACATCGCCCGCGACCATCTGTACGCCCAGTCCAAGGCCGAGGAGCAACTGCGTTTCGCCCTGGAGGCCGGCAAGCTGGGCGAGTGGGATCTGGATGTCGACAGCGGCGCTCTGACAACTTCGGTGGCGACACGCGCGCATTTCGGACACGAACCGGATCAGCCCCTGACCATGGCCGGTATCGAGGCCGCCGTGCATCCGGAAGACGAGGCTCTGCGCGCGGGCGCTGTGGACGCTTCCATCGCGCGTGGTGAGGACTACGACGTCGAGTATCGGATCTTCTGGCCGGACGGCTCGCTGCACTGGGTGCAGGTGCGCGGTCGACTTAACCGACTTCAGACCGGCGAACCGCGCCGGATATCGGGGATCAGCCTCGACATCACCGCCCGCAAGACCGCCGAGGCGGAGCTGCGGCTGCTCAACGAGACGCTTGAAGAGCGCATCGCCGACAGCGTTCGCGATCTCCAGCGCGCCAACGAGCGCCTGCTGGCCGAAATCAGCGAGCGTGAGCAGGCCCAGGCCGCGCTGGTCCAAGCCCAGAAGATGGACGCCATCGGCCAGCTGACCGGCGGCATCGCCCACGACTTCAACAACCTGCTGACCGCCATCGTCGGCAATATCGACATGATCGAGCGGCGCAGCGACGACGAGCGGGTCAAGCGTATGGCCGCCAACGCTCGCGAAGGCGTGGAGCGCGCCACCAAGCTGACCGCTCAACTCCTGGCTTTCTCGCGCAGCCAGCAGTTGGACTTGCAGCCGGTGGAGGTCGATGCGCTGATCATCGGCATGGACGATCTGCTGACCCGGACCCTGGGCCACACCGTCGAGGTGCGCACGGCGCTGGCCGCCGGCGCGGCGCGGGCCAAGGCCGACGCCAACCAACTGGAACTGGCGGTGCTGAACCTGGCCATCAACGCCCGCGACGCCATGGGCGACGGCGGCACGGTGACCGTCTCCAGCCGGATCTCCGACGAGTGGCACGAGGGTCTGCAGCCCGGCGACCACATCGTGATCGCCGTAAGCGACACCGGCCACGGCATTCCCGAGGCGCTACTGCAGAAGGTGTTCGACCCCTTCTTCACCACCAAGAGCGTGGGCAAGGGCACAGGACTGGGCCTCAGCCAGGTCTATGGCATCGCCACCCAGTCGGGCGGCACCGTGCGGATCGACAGCACCGTCGGCGTCGGCACGACGATCGAGATTTGGCTGCCGATCACCGAGGCCGGCGATCGTATCCGACCCAGCGACATACCGCTGAACGAGACCCCGCTCAGCGAAGGCGAGCGCGTCCTGGTGATCGACGACGATCTCAGCGTCCGCCGTTTCCTGGTCCAGTGCCTGCGATCGCTGGGCTACCGCGTCACCGAAGCGTCGGGTGGGCAGGAGGGATTGGCGCGCCTGGTCGAGGATCGGCCCGACCTGATGGTCGTCGACTTTGCCATGCCAGGCATGGACGGCGCCCAGGTCGCCAGGCGGGCGCGGCAGGTCATTCCGTCCCTCGGCATGCTGCTGATCACCGGCTATGCCGACGCTGGCGCGATCCGCGAGCTAGTCAATTCCGAAGCCGTTCTGCGCAAGCCATTCAAGGTCAGCGATCTAGCTGTGGCTGTTCGGAAAGCGCTGGACGAGCGCGCTGTCGTCGTAGGTTAGGAGAAGCCGCACAAGGTCGCCTGGATCTCAGCCTTGTGCGACTGGGTGCAACAGTTGGGTTTGTGGCGCATATTGGCCACGTAACCCAATTGAGATCGTACTGATGTCCATTTGAGTGCACACACCATGTGTAACCGCATCTGAACGGTCGGTTTCTGGCGGTGAGCCAATGTCCGCTATTGGCGCAAGGCCGCCGGCCAGTTCAATCGGAGGCGCTGGACAATGCTCCAAGGAGCGTCATGTCGGCTCGTATTCCAAAGGCCGGTCCGGTGGACGCCGCCAGCCGCACGACCACCAGACGGGCCGAAGGTAGAATGTAGATGCGTTGCCCAAGGTCCCCCGAAGCGTAGAAGGCGTCGGCGGGGAGGGAGGCCTGGGTGATAATGCTTAGCGGCGTCGGTTTCGAAGCGCGCGCCAACCAAAGGCCCGCGCCATAGGGGCCGCCCAGTGTCGGCCGTGTGGCGTAAGCCACCCAGCCTTCTGGCAGGATGCGTCGTCCGTCGTGGATCCCATCGTCCATGAAGAGCTGGCCCAGTCGAGCCCAATCCCGCGCCGAGGCTAGCATGCCTTCTGATCCGACCGGAGTTCCGGCTGCATCTGTCTGCAGCACCGCGGTCGTCATCCCGAGGGGCGCGAAGAGCTCGCGCCGCACGAAGCTCAGGGCGTCGGCTTCGCGTCCGCCGGCGAGGTTGGCGAGAATCCGTGAGAGGATCAGCGTGTTGGCGCTCTGGTAGGCGAAGGCGTGTCCCTGCGCCTGTTTTGCCGGGAGGTCTTGCGCGTACGCGGCCATGTCGGGCTCGAGGAAGAGCATGCGCGAGGTGGGATCGAACCCCGAGTGGGTCTCGGCCGCGTCGAGACCACTGGTCATGCGCAAGAGCGCGTTAGGGGTGATCGTCGCTCGTGGGTCACCTGCGGCGCGCCACTGGGTCACCGGCGCGGCCTGGTCCATCCGCAAGCGTCCTTGGCGGACCGCGACGCCGGTGAGCGCGCCGATGGCGGTCTTGGTTAGGGAGTAGCCGGGTAGCGCCGTATCGGATCGCACGCCTGGTCCGTAGCGCTCGCCGACGATCTGGCCGTCGCGGACAATCACGATGGCGCGGACACGATGAGCACCCTTGGCCGGTTCGGCGAAGGCCTGGTCGAGAGCGGCTTCGATCCGGGTGTCTGCAGGGGCTTTGATCCAGGGCGTCGTGCTGACCGCGATCGGCGCCAGGATGGGCGCTGGCGCGATGGGGCGTCCGTGGTTGAGCTGGCAGCCGGCTGGGCCTCTGTGGACGGCGCTTGTGCGGGCCAGACCGAGCCAGCTTGCTGAAACCTCCCGCCGTTGTTGGTCGATATTATAGCGCAGGCCCCAGGCGATGAGGTTGAGGCCCGGCCGCGCGGCGACGCTGTCGTGGAAAATCCGCTCAGGTGGCAGGCCTGAGATGAAAGTCTCGGCGCACAGGGTCTGGGCGGTCAGGCCGACGGCGACCGCCAAGGCATGATCGGGACGCATCAGTCCCCATGCGGGCGCGCCGGCGAACAGGGTCACGATCGTGGCCAAGGCCACGGCTCGCGTGGATGTCGGGACCGCCATGGGGTTCTCGCCTTTCTGCGGTGCGTCTTTGACTAGGCGCGGATCAGCTATTGGCGCGCGGGACGAGCGAGTTCTCTCTGGCGCTACGGCTTTGAGGCCGGGCCAGCATACTCCATGCTCATCCTGGCCATGTGGACGGGATAAGCGCCGTAACGTTGACCCATCTCGGTCAGGGCGACGTCGATCGCGCGGGCAGGCGCGACTTGGCCTGGCGGTGGAACATAACTCCCCGCGGCGGGTGCGGCGTCGACCAGGATTGTCAGGCCCCGCGCGGAGCGGATCGGTTTGGAGCTTGCGTTCGTGGTCTTCACGCGCGCCCGCAGACTACGCGTCCAGACATCCGCGCGTAGGGCCAAGCCGAGCTCGTCGACGCCGTCGATCACGGGCAGTTCGACGGTCTCGTGTGTCCAGAACGCCAGCAGCGAGCCCACGGCGCGGACATAGTCGAACGGGCTGAGGCTGAAGTCGGCGGTCCGGTGACGCGAGCTCCAGTCGGCGAGCCCGAGGCGCGCGGCGACCAGCTCAGCCGCAGCCGTGCCGCCCGCGGCGTCGATCAGCGCCATCGAGGCGGGGAGGGATGCGGTGACGCCGGTCGTGGAAATCGCGGGACCGTCCTGCACGAACCGCTGGTCGCGCAGCCAGGTGGTGGTCGGGGAAGACTTTTCCAGGCTCTTGATGGCTGACCAGTGCGTGACCGCGCGCCGGCCGTCGAACACCCCGGCCTTGGCGACTAGCCGCGCGCCTTCGCAGATTGAGACGATCGTGGCCCCCTTGGCCGCCTGGGCCTTCACCCAGGCGATGAGCGCGGGATCGTTCGGATCTGCCTGCGCAGGCACGATGACGATGTCGGCGCCTTCGGGTGTGGTCGTGTCGAAGCCCTCCAGGGTTTGATCGGCCACGATGCGGACGGCTCGGCGAAGCTGGACAGGCCCCGATGTCGTCGAGACCGTGCGGACCTCGAAGAGGCCGGAGTCCTTGAGCACTGCATAGGGCGCGACGAAATCGGTGATCTCGGCCCCGGCGTTTTCGGCTGCGATGACGACGAGCCGCTGGGCGTGGCCGGCCTTGGGCGCCGGCAGGGAAAGCGGACCCGCTTGGGCGCCGGCCGGCCAGAGGACAGCCAGGGCTGCGGCGCTCGCGACGGCGACGAGCATGGGGTGAGAGGAAGGCATGGGTGGTCCGGATGGGGATAGCGAGGAGGTCAGGTGCGAGGTCTAGCGCTGCGGTTTGAGGGGCGGCTTGAACGCAGCAGCTAGCCGTTTATTCGAGGGCCTCGCCGGGGCCGGCGACCTGGAAGCCCCGCTTGCGGAGCGCGGCGATCACGCCGTCCTGGGCCAGCAGCCGACGAAGGCCGACAAAGGCGATCGCATGGCCCGGCCGGTCGAGGGCCGCGACGATGTCGCCGGCCTGATCGGCGATCATCCGGCGCCACATGGCCTCGCCGCCGGTCAGGGCCAGGAGGCACCGGTCGAAGCCGCGCGGGGCGCTCAGGGCCCCGGCCGTATCGCCCCGCGACCAGGCTTCGGCGGCGGCCTGTCGCGTCGCGGCCCCGGCCTCGACGTCGTCCAAGGCCGCCTCCAGGCAAAGCGTTTGCTTGGCGGGCGTAAGTTCGGCGACCGCGTCGCGGAAGAAAGGCGTGGCCTGATAGGTAGTCGGACGGCTGATCTTGACGTGCTTTCGCCGCGCGACAGCCGTGATCTGGTTGACGACCCAGGTTTCGCCCTTGGCCTCCTGGGCGTCGATCGCCAGCAGCTGGCCCGCCACGATCGGCGACCAGCCGGCATAGCGGGCGGCGGGACGGCCTATCCGCTGCCTTGCCGCCACGAACCGCGCCCGCAGGGGCGCAGCCAAGTCGTCCTCCAGCGGCGTCTTGGATTTCAACTTGGCGCGCAAGCTGAGCATGGTGGGGACGTCGCGCAGACCGGCATGCAGATAGGGGCCGCCGACGACGGTGTTGGCGCCGGTCATCCGACGCTCTAGCACGCTTTGATTCCAGACGACGCCGGGTGGCAGGCGGGTGTCGGGTACACCGAGGATGTAGATCGTCGCCTGGCCGCGGCGAATCCGCCACCAAGCGGGGCCGGGCTCGGCCGCCTGGACGACGAGCTCAGCCACGAGGTTGGCCTCTGGGTCCGCCAGCTGCGGGCCGCTCGCCGCTTGTTGCGGCGCGGCCGCCACGGGCGTGCTGACAAAGGCGATCAAGGCAAGGGTTAAGGCGCGCAAGGTCGGCTCCTGAAGTCTGGTGGCGGAGAAAGGTCGTCGCTGCTAGCGGAGTGTCCGCAGGAAGGCGCTCACGGAGGCGACGAACCAGATTTTGGCGCTGCGATGGATGTCGTGCCCGCCCTTGGGCGCGGTCAGGTGGACCGAGCCGCTGTAGAGGCCGGCGAGGCTGGCTTGGGTCGCCGACCAGGTTCGCGCAAAGGCATCCGTGGTCGGAACCTGGGCCCGGGACAGTACAAGGGTGGGGGGCGTTCGACTGAAGTTGAGCGCCTTGACGGACGTCTCTTCATTGTGAAGCGCCGCGACTTCGGCCTGAGCGCCCTTCGGGCTGAACCGAACCATGGCAGGGGTCGCGATGCAGGCCTCGATACCCGCTCGACGGCAGGCTTCGGTGAACTCGGCCGGCCGCGCGTCGATGAAGATGAGGCCGGCGACCAGTTGCGGGTGATGGGCGGCAAAGTACTGGGCGTAGAGTCCGCCGCTCGAATGGCCCGCCAGAACGTAGGGGCCGGGGATGCCCGTCGCCTTGAGGAGGCCCGTGAGCTCTCGGTCGATCGCCGCGGCATCGCGTGGTCCGACTGGCGCGTCGCTCATGCCGTAGCCGGCGCGGTCATAGCTGATGACTGTGGCTTGGCGGGCAAGCTCAGGTTCGACCGTGGCGAAGGAGGACATGCCCTCGCCAACGCCGGAGATTAGAACGACCACGGGACGCCCTTCGCCGGTGACGCGATAGGCGATCTGGCGGCCATCGATCTTGGCGATCTTCAAGCCACCGCGGGCTAGCGCCTGGCTATCGCCGCCGAAGGCCGCGCCGGCCACGGCCGCAAGGAGAAGGGCGCCCACCAATCCTCCGGCGCCCAGGATCCGCCGGCTTGGCGCCGACTTCCGGATCCGAAAGCTGAGATAGGCTGCGGCGGCGACATCGAAAGTCAGGCAGAACGTCGGCCACCAAGGCGGCGCGCCCGGGTTATCAATGAGGTGGCGGTGGAAGGCGTCGAACACGCCGTGAGCCAGCAGCGCCGCGGCGACGACCCAGAGATTGGTCTTGAAACCGATGACCGCGACCGCCAGAAAGCTGATCATAACCAGGCCGTCGAGGACCAGCGCGCTCGTATCACCGCTCATGATGGCGAACAGCAGGTAATAACCCGCGATCACCGCGAGCATCACCGGATAGAAGGCTCGATCGCGGTCGAAGCCGACGAGGGTAGCGAAAGCGCAGAGGGCGAGACCGCCCAGGGCGCCGATGATGATGTCCATATCGTCCTCCAAGACGTGAGGGCTAGGCGAGCAGCCCGGGAAGCGACCCTGCAAATAGGACCAGGAAGCCGCCGATCTCCCCGGCGGTCAGGGCGTAAATGAATAGGCTGATCGCGGCGCTGTGGACTTGGCCGCGGCCCAACCGATGGGGGCGGCGAAGCTGGTTGTCGGTGTCACCAAAGACGCCATGAATGGCGTAGCTCAGCACCGCTAGCGCGAAGAACAGCACCGGCGTGGCGACCGCGGCGAGGTTCACACGCTCGGGCCAGACGCTCAGGCGCGCAAACTCCGCCAGCACCAGGCAGGCGAAGGCGTACATAAGCGCGGCGCGATGGCAGACATCGACATAGACCGGCGCCTGTCCGTCAGCGTCGGTGATCATGGCGCGGTACTTCCAAACGCCCGTCCCCATACCCGTGAGGAACAGGAGGCCGCTGGCCAGTTGGGCCAGTTTCACGGCGCCGATCACAGGCGTGCGACCAGGCATAGCGGCGTCGAGTTCCGCGCGTTCATGAGAGTGCTCATTTGGAAAAGGGGGTGGTCGACGGCCACGCGAGGGAGTGGGGCGGGCCGTCGATCGCTGGCCTTAGTCGGCGCAGTTGGTCGCGGGCGTGCAGACGCAGGCGTCGCCACATCGGCAGTTCGGGCCGCACTTGCAGGACGGCGCGTTGCACGGGTCGGCGTCAGCGGCTTCGCGCGGAGCGGGGTTTTGATTGTCTTCAAACATTGGATCATCCTTTTCGAGGAGGTTGGATGATCGGATCTTAGCGAGCGCAATCGTGCTCGCGCTTGAACGCAGCAGCTAGACGAGCTTGAGGTTGGCCGGGGCGACGCCGAACATGCGTCGGAAGGTCCGACTGAAGTGGGCGGAATCGGAAAATCCCGCCCCGTGCGCCGCTTCGGTCAGGTTCGATCCCTCCGACATCAACTGCAGAGCGCGCGTGAGGCGGACCCACAGCAGGTAGGTTTTGAAGGATAGGCCTGTCTCCTCGACGAAGAGATGGCTGAGGCGACTGGGAGATAGGCGCGCGACTGCGGCCGCGTTCGTCAGGGCGATGCGCTCCTCTTGGTGTCCGGCCACCCAGGCGATGACCTGGCGAATCCTATCGTCGACCGGGTCGTGATGGGTGTTTCGCGCCAAGCGTTTGATCATCGTCTTGCCGAGCCCCACCAACTCCTCGCCACACGGCCAGCCTTTGAGGTCGTCCAGGAAGCTGTTCAGCCAGGCCGAATAATCATCCGGCATGGTCTTGAGCGCTGCGGCCCCCAGGATTTCCCGCATGATGGAGCGCCCAGCGGAACTTTCGGGCTCCACGAACAGGATCGCATACGCCCCCTCAGCCTCGAAGCGGTGCGGCGCGTCCGGCGCGACTACCAGGACATCGCCGGTTAGCGTCGTGTCGGATAGCCAAAGCTGGAAGCAGCCACCAAGGCCGATCACGATCTGGATGGCGTGATGGGCGTGGAAGTCGGTGCTGGGCGTCTTGCGCAAGTGCGGCGGTGGGGTGTCGAGCAACCACAAGGCTCCTCCTTGCCAGACGACGATCCTTGCTTCGGCCAGTTGCTCCATCGCCAACATGCTAACCGCTTGGCGCGGACACCGCACCGCCTCTAATGTCCGCAGTATGGCGTTAGGCCGATGTCCGCTCCTGGCGCGAACCTTCCCTATGCGTGCAGGGGTCTACTCAGCGGAAACGGGCGAGGCTAACCGCGAACTCCAATTGTCGACTGACGTCCATCTTCTGGTAGATCGCTCTGAGTTGGGTGCGGATGGTGCCCTCGGACACTTGGCGGCCGCAGGCGATAGCGTCCGGGCTTTCGCCCGCGCCCAGCCGCATGGCGACGTGCGCCTCGGCGGCCGTCAGGCCATAGGCCGCCTGGAGGAGACGCTCGATCTCGTCCGGGTCGCGTTCGGCGCCCCGGACGACGACCAGCACACGCGGCTCGAAGCCAAAGGCGTAGCGGGCCTTGGGCAGGCCGACCACGTCGATGATCTCGAACGCGTCGGAGGCCTCGCGCCGGACGATCAGGCTCGTGACACGTCCATGCCCCGGTTTGGAGACGCTATGGCGCGCGGCATCGATCGCCGTCTCCAGTTGGCGGTGCGTTTCGCCGTGAGCCGCGGAAAGGCGGCCTCGACGGAGGTGAAAGAGGCCGGTGCGGAGCAGGGTCTCGGCCTGGGGCGTCAGGCTCTGCACCAGACCCGAATTGTCGCAGACGAAGGCGGCGCGTCCCAGGCCCTCAAGGGCTCCGGACAAGAGTTCGGCGCCGCGTCCCTCCAAAGCAAGCTGGATTTTCACCGCCGAACGGGCCTGCGGCGCCAGCGTCTCGAAAGCCCGACGGTCCTCCGCGTCAGGAACGCCCTGGGCCTTGGTCCGCAATACGGCCAGGCTGATCAAGCCGGAAGGCTCGCGCAGCAGGTTGGTCTGGCTGCCGTGAGGGATGTCGTGACGCCGGCAGAAGTCCGCATAGGACGCGTCAAGGCCTGGCTCGGCCTCGACGCCGCAATCGGCGTCGTGCCAGGCCGTCAGAACTGGCAGGCGAAGCCCCATGCGAGCCCGAGGGTTCGACGCCGGCTCGGCGTCCATGTTGATCAATTCCTCCAGCGCCTGTGGCGCCATGCGCGGCGTCCAATTGAACCCGAAGGGTTTTGAGCCAACGCCGGAGAGCTGCCCGTGCGCGCCGCCGCAGGCATCGGCGAACCGGTTGAGCGCCGTGTCCCAGCCGCCATCAAGCGCCGCGGTGGCGAAGAGGTCGCTGATCTCGAGCCAATGGTGGTCGTTCCTAAGCACGGTGCTTCGCCACCTCGCTCTCTCCAGCGCGGCCCCGTCTCCAGGGGCGCGGCCGCACCGCGCAACGACAGCTAAGTCTGGGGTGCGGGCAGGGGCATCGCCGTTTGTAGGGGGGTCTTGTCGTTCCGCGGCCCGGCACGTGGCCTCTGGACGGCTCGCCACCCGCGCGCCAAGCTCATGGCGCTTGGAAGTTTGGAACCTTGCCGTTGATTTTCCTTTTGGGAGCGGCGTTTGACTGAAGCCGATCCTTTTGACGACCTGCGCTTGCCGGAGTTTCTGCGGGCGGTTCTGGAAAACGCCGACGCTGTTCTCGAAACGACGTTGTCGGCGCCGGACACCTTGGCCGGCCGGATCGAGACTGACGCCGCACAGGCAGGCTTCTTGCCTATGCTCGATCCCCAGAGCATCGCGGCGGCCGTGCTAGACGCACATGGCGGCGTCCGCGTCGCCTCGCGGCTTTTTGTCGAAGAGCGCGGCGAGCGCTATGTCGATCCGGGGCTGGTCGATCGCGCCCTGCGATCGGGCAAGCTGATCGCCGCGCCCGTCGCCGTCGAGAGCGCGAACGGCTTGGAATCGGTGATTTTCGTCTACGCCCCGGCTGCGGTGGCGATCCCGACCTGGCACCTGCCCCCGGAAATCACCGAGGCGGCGCAAGGTGGCAAGGTGGTTGTGCTGACCACGCTGGCGGCGCGCTCGGGGCCGCTCGAACGGGCCTGCGGCGCTTTCGGCCTGACAGCGTCGCAGACACGGGTGGTCCTGGCGGTTGTCCGGGCGGGATCGATCAAGGCGGCGGCGCAGGCGCTGGTCATTTCGCATGTCACGGCCCGTGAAACGCTCTCGGAGGTCTATCGCCGCACCGGCGCGCGCCGACTTCCCGAACTGGTCGGCCTGTTGTCAGGCCTGGCATTCGGGCTGTTGCCGTCGCAGTCCGACTACGCATCCCTCCTGGTCGACGTCTGGGGCTTGCGGCGAAACCAGGCCTCGATCGCGCTGCTGGTGGCCAGCGGCGCCTCCCGGGAGGAGGCGGCGCGCGCCTTGGGTCTGTCGGTAGCGGTCGTGCGCAAGGAGCTCGAGCAGATCTTCGCCGCCCTTCATGTGCGCTCCGCTGGCGAGCTGGCGCGCACCGTCTCCACGATGAGCGCGCTCGGCGCCTTGCTGGGCGCCACTCGGGGCCGGCTTGGCTTCACCGATCCTCGCGGTGAGCCGCTACGGTTGCTGCCTCGGGCGGATGGCTCACGCATCGCTTGGAGCGACTATGGGCCGGTCGGAGGCAGGCCGGTCCTGATCGTGCACTCAAGCACGACGACGCGGCTGGCGCCGTCCGGGCTGGTGTTGGCCCTGCAGGCCGCCGGGTATCGCGTCCTGTCCATGGACCGTCCAGGCTTTGGCATGAGCGACGCCCTAGCGGGGCTTCGCGCGGGTGACCACGACCCGTTCGACGCGGCGGTGGCCGACGTGCTCGCCTTGTTGGAGGCTCTGCGGCTTCCGACGATCGACATCGTCGCGCGGGGCGGGGCGCAGGCCGTGCTCGCGCTAGCCCGGCGCGCGCCGGAACGGCTGGGCAAGGTGGTCCTGGTCAATCCGGATCCGCATTCGGCCTCCGACGACCACCGCCACGGGCCGATAGGGGTGTTCAAGGAAGCTTATCTGAGCCGCCCGGAGCTGATCGCGACCTTCGCGCGCCTGTTGGCTGGAAGCCTGACCCGGGAGCGCATGCAGCGCATGCTCCTGCAGTCGATGCGCGGCAGTCCTCCCGACGAGCGCGCCACCGCCGACCCGCGCATCGCCGACGATTTCTGGCGCTCGGTGCGCATGTTCGCGACCGGTCGGATCGACGGCTATGTCGCCGAGCAGGTCGCGATCGCGCGGGGCGGGGCGCCCGAGCCAATGCGCGGCCTGGACCACTGGCGGGTGCTGATCGGTGCGCACGACACCATGCACGATCCGGATCATGTCGAGCGCTATTGGCGTCTGGCGCTGCCGGACAGCCGCTTCGAGCGCGTGCCGGACGCCGGACGCTTCCTGGCGATGACCCACGCCAACCGCGTCGTCGAAGCGCTCCGGACCTGAAGCGGCGTGCCGGCGCCCGATCTGGTCCGCGAACACGCTAGGCCGAAACTTGCTTTTTGGTCGGATAACAATGTTCGCCTCTACAATTCTGAAGACGCGCAGCCCGGAGCGTCAACCCTAGTCTGCCACGCGCCGCGTGTGATCGCGGCGGTGTGTGGGAATCGGCGCGATCGGCGGAAACGATCGCCACGCGCCGACATCAGGACCAGGCGGCGACCATGGCGAACATCAACGGCGACGAGACCAACAACACCCTCACCGGCGGCGCCGATGACGACTTCCTGGTCGGCGGCGCGGGCGACGACACCATCGACGGGGGCGCGGGGCGCGACCTGGCGGTGTTCGGTCTGCCGACGGGAACGCCGGGTACGTTCGAGGCGGTCAAGGGAACGGGCGCGAATGCCGGCAGCTGGATCGTCAACCTAATCGACGGCGCCACGACGACGGCGGTGTTCAAGGTGACGCCGGGCGGTCAGCCAGGCTCGGCGACGGTGACGGGCCTCGGGCCCGCGGCCAACCTCGGAACCGATACGGTGACCCATGTCGAAGAACTGCAGTTCCTCGTCTTCAACACCCCGTTCAATCCGGACCAGGCGCTGACCGCGCGTCTCGCGCCGACGGGCTGGATCTACGAGCCCAATCACAATGTCGGCGTCGATGGCACGTCCATGGACGATGACATCGACCTGGCCGACTACCACCAGGACAAGGACGCCAGCTGGGAGCGGTTCGTAAACGCCGACGAGGGCGATGACACGGTCACGGGCTCGAACTTCAACGACCATCTGTTCGGCGAGGACGGTAACGACACCCTGCATGGCGGCGCGGGTCACGACGAGCTGCAAGGCGGGCAAGGTGATGACACGATCGACGGCGGCGCGGGCGGCGACGCGGCGGCCTGGGGACTTCCGGCCGACATGGCCGGCCGCCTGCAGATCGTGGCCGGGGCCAATGCCGACGAGCGGCTGGTCCAGCGCATCGATGGCGCGACGATCGAGAACGTCTTCCGGATCACGATCGGCTCCAGCGGGGTTACGGTTACCGGCCTGAATTCGCAGGCCGACAAGGGCGTCGACACAGTCACCACTGTCGAGGAGCTGCGGTTCTTCGTTCCGGGCCGTCCCAGCGACGGGGCGTCCATGTTCTTCGGACCCACGCCCTGGGCCGACACCATCAATCACCAAGGCGGCGTCAACAGCGGCCCAGGGAATGACACGATCAATCTGGGCGACTTCCACGGCGGCAAGGACACCAGCGTCTGGAGCTTCACCGTCAATGGGGCGGCGGGCAACGACCAGATCTTCGGCCTGGACAGCGTGGATCGCCTGAATGGCGGGCCGGGGAATGACAACCTCTTCGGCGCCGGCGGTAACGACACGCTGAACGGCGGCGACGGCGACGACTACCTGCAGGGCGGCGCCGGCATCGACACCATCGATGGCGGCGCGGGCCGGGATACGGCCTCGTTCGGCTTGCCGACGGGCACGGCCGGCACGTTCCAAGCCGTGGATGGAACCGGCGCGGACGCTGGCAGCTGGATCATCAACCTGGTCAACGGCGCCACGACGACAGCGGTGTTCAAGGTGACGCTGGGCGGCCAGACGGGTTCGGCCACGGTGACGGGTCTGGGACCCGCGGCCGGTCTGGGCGCCGACACGGTGACCAATGTCGAGGAGTTGCAGTTCCTCGTCTTCAACAACCCGTTCGATCCGAACCAGTCGCTGAATCTGAAGATCGCCCCGACGGCCTGGGTCTACGAACCCAACCATGACGCCGGCGTCGACGGCACCGACCGTGCCGATACGATCAACCTGGCCAACTATCACCAGGACAAGGACGCCAGCTGGGACCGGTTCGCCAACGCCGCCGGCGGCGACGACACGGTCAACGGGACCAATCTGAACGAGCGCATCAGCGGCGACGCCGGCAGCGACACGCTGAACGGCGGTGGCGGCCATGACGAACTGCTGGGCGGAACGGGCAATGACACGATCGACGGCGGCGCAGGCGGCGACGCGGCCTCGTGGGAGCTGCCTTCCGGCCTCGTGGGCCACCTAGAGATCGTGGCCGGCGCCAGCGCCAATGAGAAGCTGGTCCAGCGCGTCGACGGCGCGACGCGGGAAGATCTCTTCCGCATCAACATCGGCTCCAGCGGCGTCACGGTCACCGGCCTGAACTCCCAGGCCGACAAGGGCGTCGACACGATCACCAACATCGAGGAGCTGCGGTTTTTCATCCTCAATCGCCCCAGCGACGGGGCGTCGTGGTTCTTTGGGGCGACGCCCTGGGCCGACGAGATGAACCACCAGGGCGGCGTCAACAGCGGCCCCGGCAACGACACGATCAATCTGGGCGACTTCCACGGCGGAAAAGACACCAGCGTCTGGAGCTTCACCGTCAATGGGGCGGGCGGCAATGACCAGATCTTCGGCCTGGACAGCGTCGATCGACTGAACGGCGGCTCGGGCAACGACAATCTGTTCGGCAACGGCGGTGCGGACGTCATCAACGGCGACGACGGCGACGACTACCTGCAAGGCGGCGCCGGCGACGACACCATCAATGGCGGCGCGGGTCGCGACACCGCCTCGTTCGGCTTGCCGACGGGCACGGCCGGGACCTTCCGCGCGGTCGAAGGGGCCGGCGCGGACGCCGGCAGCTGGATCATCGAACTGGTCAACGGCGGCTCGGGAACACCCGTCTTCAAGGTGACCATCACCGGGACCGGCGCGGCGACGGTAAAAGGTCTGGGTATCGCCGCCGGGCTGGGAACCGACACGGTGACCAATATCGAGGACCTGCAGTTCCAGGTGTTCAACAACCCCTTCGATCCGAACCAGTCGCTGAACTTCAAGATCGCGCCGACGGCCTGGGTCTATGAGCCCAACCACGATGTCGGCGTCGATGGGACCGACGCCGCCGACACGATCAACCTGGCCAACTATCACCAGGACAAGGACGCTAGCTGGGATCGCTCTGTCAACGCCGGCGGCGGCAACGACATCGTCTACGGAACGAACCTGAACGAGCGCATCAGCGGCGACGCGGGCGACGACACGCTGAACGGCGGCGGCGGGCATGACGAGCTTCTGGGCGGGACGGGGAACGACACGATCGACGGCGGAGCGGGCGGCGACGTGGCGTCCTGGGAGCTGCCGTCCAATCTGGTCGGACGCCTGCAGATCGTGGCGGGCGCCAGCGATAGCGAAAAGCTGGTCCAGCGCGTCGACGGCGCCACGACCGAAAACCTGTTCCGGATCAATATCGGCTCCAGCGGCGTTACGGTCACCGGCCTAAACGCCCAGGCTGACAAGGGCGTCGATACGATCACCACTATCGAGGAACTGCGGTTCTTCATTCCGGGCAGGCCCAGCGACGGCGCGTCCTGGTTCTTCGGGCCGACGCCCTGGGCTGACGAGGTCAATCACCGGGGCGGGGTCAACAGCGGCGACGCCAACGACACGATCTTCCTGACGGACTTCCTGGGCGGCCGGGACACCAATGTCTGGGCGTTCACGATCAACGGCGCGGGCGGAAATGATCAGATCCACGGGGCTGGCGGCGCTGACATCCTGAATGGCGGGCCCGGCAACGACCTGATCTTCGGCAACGACGGCGCCGACCTGCTCCGCGGCGGCGAGGGCGACGACTATCTCCAGGGCGGAGCGGGTTCCGATTCGGTTGACGGCGGGGCAGGGCGGGACACCGTCTCGTTCGCTTTGCCGACAGGCACGACCGGAACGTTCCGCGTTGTGCAGGGGACCGGCTCGGAAGCCGGGAACTGGATCGTCGAACTGGTCAACAACGGCGTCGGCGAGGCCGTCTTCCGCGTGACGCCCGGTGGAACTCAGGGATCGGCCGGGGTTACCGGCCTGGGCATCGCGGCGAACCTTGGAACCGACGCCGTGGTCAATGTCGAGGAACTGCAGTTCTTCGTCGCCAACAATCCGTTCGATCCCGCCCAGTCCCTGACTGTCAAGATCGCTCCGACCGCGTGGGTCTACGAACCAAACCACGACGTCGGCGTCGACGGCACCGATAACGCCGACATCATCAGCGTCAACAACTACCACCAGGACAAGGACGCGACCTGGGACCGCATCGTCCACGCCGGTGGCGGCAATGACACCGTGTACGGCGGCAACCTCGGGGAAGCGCTCTACGGCGAGGCCGGTGACGACACCCTGTACGGAAATGGCGGGCCCGACACCCTGTATGGCGGCGCCGGCAACGACACGCTCAACGGCGGCGGCGGCGGAGACGTGGCCGCCTACGAGGTGGCCGGCTCGCTGGTCGGGCGGCTGCAAGCGGTCGCCGGCCCGGCCTCCAACAGCATCCTGATCCAGCGCGTCGACGGGACGACGACCGAGGTCATGTTCGAGGTCACGCTGGGCGAGAGCGGCATCACCGTGAAGGGGATGGGCGCTGTCGCCGCGACCTACGGCACGGACACCCTGACCTCGATCGAAGAGCTTCGCTTCTTCGTCGCAGGCCGGCCAATGGACGGCGCCTCGCTCTATTTCGGCCCGGCGCCGTGGCAAGACGAGATTAACAAGATCGCCGGGGTCAACAGCGGCCCGGGCGACGACTACATCCGCATCGTCGATCTGCATCCCAGCAAGGACTTCTCGGTCTGGACCTCGTCGGTTTTCGCCGGCGGCGGCGCCGACACCGTCGAGGGCACGATCGGCAAGGACGTGATCTTGGGCGGCGGCGGCAACGACACGCTGTTCGGCAACGGTGGTGACGACACCCTGAATGGCGGCTCCGAGAACGACTATCTCGTCGGCGGCGGGGGCGACGACACGCTGGATGGCGGGGCGGGCGAGGACACCGCCAGCTTCAACCTGCCGAACGACACGGCCGGTGGCTTCCGGATCGTCGACGGGACCGGTGCTGACGCCGGCAGCCAATTCATCCAGATCGGCGAGGGCTCAAGCTACGCGTCCGTGTTCAAGGTTGCGCGGGCCCAGGACGGCAAGGTGACGGTGGTCGGCCAGGGCCTGGGCGCTTCCGAAGGCTCCGACGCGATCAGCAATGTCGAGCGACTGAACGTCGTGATCCAGAAGGGCTCGGTCTTCCAAACCTGGAGCGCCAATATCGGCGTCACCACCTATGCCGACGCGACCTACAAGTACGCTAGCGTCACCGGCTCGATCTTTGGCGATACGCTGGACCTCGCCAATTTCCACCAGGACAAGGATGCGTCTTGGAACCGGTACGTCTCGGGCGGCCGAGGCGACGACACGATCACCGGCACGAACCGCGCCGAGACGTTCGACGGAGACGACGGCAACGACACCCTGAATGGCGGCGGCGGCGACGACTATCTGGCCGGCGGCGCGGGTGATGACACTATCGACGGCGGCGCGGGCCGTGACGTGGCCAGCTTCCGACTGCCGCAGGGCACAACCGGGACACTGCGCTTCACGCCGGGGACGGGCGCCGACGTGGGGGCTTTCTTCGTCGAGCGGGTCAGCGGCTCCACGGTCGAACAGCTCTACAAGGTCACCCACGTCGGCTCGACCACGACGGTCACCAGTCTCAGCAGCTTGGCCGGCAGCGGCGTCGACACGGTGACGAATGTCGAGGAGCTGCAATTCTTCGTGCAGAACTTCACCGACCAGGCTCAGTTCATCTGGCTGCCGCTGGCCCCGACGGTGCGTAGCTACGAGCCCAACAAGGATGCCTGGGTCGAGGGTTCGGCCTTCGACGATGTCATCGACGCCTCGACCGCCTTGGCCAGTTTCGATTCAACCTGGCGCAGGTCGGTCAACGCCAATGCGGGCGACGACACCGTCAACGGCGGCTCGGCCGCTGAAACGCTCAATGGCGGCGACGGCGCCGACACCCTGAACGGCGGCGGCGGCGATGATCGTCTGGTCGGCGGCGCCGGGAACGACACTTTGAACGGCGGGACGGGTTCCGACATCGCGGTGTTCAACCTGCCGACTGGGACGGTCGGCTCCTACAGGGCCGCCGCGGGAACCGGCGCCGACGCTGGCGCGACCTTCGTCGAGCGGGTCGACGGCTCGACCGTGGAACAGGTGTTCAAGATCAGCACCACTGATGGCGTGACGACTGTCCAAGGCCTGGGGACCGCCGCTAGCCTGGGGGCCGACACCGTTACGGGCGTGGAGTCGCTGCAGTTCTTCCCCGAGCCCTTCAACCAGGCGCGCTTCCTGAACATCCAGCTGGCGATCACGACACCCGCCGTCCAGAACGGCAGCGCGGTGGTCAATGGCACCCAGCTGAGCGACAACATCGACCTTGCAGCGCTTTATCCGAGCGCCGGCGCCGACGTCGTGCTGATCGGCTTGGGCAACCAGGGCAACGATGTCATCAAGGGTCATGCCGGCGCCAATACGCTCAATGGTGGCCTTGGCGACGACAGCCTGTTCGGTCGCGATGGCGACGACCTGATGCGTGGCGACGAGGGCGTCGACACCTTCGATGGCGGCGCTGGCTTCGACCGTGTGTCGTTCGCCTCCCTGAAGGCCACTCAGGGCGTGGTCGCCGACCTGGCGACCGGCCAGATCGCCAATGACGGCTTCGGGAACGCCGAGACCATGACGGGCGTCGAAGGCCTGGGCGGCGGCACGATCTTCGCCGACACCTTCCGAGGCGACGGCGCCGGCAATCTGTTCCTGATCGGCACGGGCGACACGCTCGAGGCGATGGGCGGCGACGACTCCATCATCGCCGCCGGCGCGCCGGTGAAGATCGACGGCGGCGCGGGGGTCGACTCCGTGCGCTTCGACTCTATACGGGTCACGGGGGTCAACGCCGGCGGCACGGCCTTCATCACCGAGGCGACCATCAACGGCGTCATCGTCGATCTCTCGGCCGAGACAGTTCTCAATGATGGATTCGGCAGTACGGGTCAGATCCTAAATGTCGAAAACCTCACCGGCGCGGGCTTCGGCGACACCTTGATCGGCGACGACAACGCCAATGCGCTGTACGGGCTGGCCGGCGCCGACGTGCTGATGGGCGGGGGCGGGGACGACACCCTGGTCGGCGGCGCGGGCAACGACACCCTGGTCGGCGGGCGCGGCGTGGACACCGCGCTCTTCCAAGGCGATCGGGCCGGCTATTCGATCACCGCCGTGGCCGGCGGCTTCAAGGTCACCGACATCGACGCCAGCAACGGCGACGACGGGGTCGACCAGCTGGTCCAGGTCGAGACCCTGGAGTTCGCCGACGCCACGGTGTCGCTGGTGGCGGGCGTCTCCATCAGCCCGGCCGTGACTAGCCAGAACGAAGGCGCCTCCGGCACGACCTATTTCGACTTCGTCGTTACGCGGACGAGCGCCGATGGGGCCCTGGTTCTGCCCTATCTGATCGCCCCGACGACCTCGGGCGGCGTGGGAACGGACGACATCACCGGCCTGACGGGGACGTCGCTGTCGGGCGCGGTCAGCTTCGCCGCCGGCCAGTCGACCGCCACCATCCGCGTGCCGGTGATCGGCGACGTCACGGTCGAGGAGGTCGAATCCTTCACGGTCACGCTCAATCAGCCGACGACCGGCGCGGTCGACTTCGTGCGCCAGCAGGCCACGGGCCGGATCCTGAACGACGACAATGTCGTCAACATCCCGTCCGGCTGGGCGCGCGGCATCAACTTCGGCGACCCCCACCTCGTGACCCTGGACGGGTTGCAGTACGAGATGCAGGCCGTCGGCGAGTTCGTGCTGATCGAGAGCATCACGGGTCCGGAGATCGACGTCCATGTCCGCACGGTCGCGGTCAACGCCTACGCCTCCGAGATCGTCCAGGTCGCCACCAAGCTGGGAACGGCGAAGGTGACGATCGACGGCGCGCGGACCGACGCCCTAATGGTCGACGGGGTCGCCGTGACCTTCGCGGCCGGCGAGACGACCAAGGCCTTCGGCGACGGCGCGATCAGCCGCTATTCGCAGAATGGCTCGGAGGGCTGGATCGTCATGTACTCGGGCGCCAGCAAGTCGGCCCTGATCGTGCTCGATCTGGGTGACCGCCTGGACGTCTCGTTCGCCACCGATCCCACCCGCGCGGGCCAGTTCAAAGGGCTGCTGGGCAATTTCGACGGCAATACCGCCAACGACTTGGCGCAGCGGGACGGTACGGTCCTGCCGCAACCCGTCGCTTTCGATGACTTCTATGAGGACTTCGTGGCGTCCTGGCGCGTCCAGCAGTCGGAGACGCTGCTGGACTATCCAGCCGGCAAGACGACGACGGACTTTACCGGGCCGGTCAAGCCCGACGCCAAGGTCAGCATCACCGACTTCCCGACCGATCTGGTGACCGCGGCTCAGAACGCGGCGGACGCGGCGGGGATCACCGATCCAGCCCTGAAGGAAGCGGCCGTTCGCGACTACCTGCTGACGGGCGACAAGGGTTTCCTGTCCTCGGGCGCGGGCGCCTCGGGCACGGCGCCGCCGACCGTCAGCGCCGACGTCGGCGCCTCGGCGGCGGCGTTCCAGACGGTCGGCGTCGGCGCGGCGGTCACCTCGCATGACGAAGGCCACGGCGGCACGGTCGCCTACACGTTCAAGGTCTACCGTAGCGACACGTCCGGCGCCCTGAACGTCGACTGGGCCGTCACGGGACAGATCTTCGACGGCGCCGCGAACGCCGCCAACGCCTCGGACTTCGACGACGGTCAGGCCCTGACCGGAACCGTCACCTTCGCCATCGGCGAAGCCGAGAAGACGGTCACGATCCTGGTGAAGGGCGACACGACCTACGAGGACACCGAGGGCTTCAAGTTCGCGATTACCCCGCGGTCGGGGAACGTGATCGCCGGCTCTGTCCTGGCCACGATCACCAACGATGACGCGCCACCGACACCCGAGCTAAACTTCTCCACCGCGCTGGTCAGCCACTCTGAAGGCAGCTCCGGAACGACCACCTTCACCTATCATGTCACCCGGACCGGCACGACCGGGGCCACCTCGGTAAACTGGAGCGTCTCCGGCGATGTCGACGCCACCGACTTCTCGGGCGGTGTTCTGCCGGGCGGCGTCCTGAGCTTCGCGGCGGGCGAGAGTTCGAAGGACATCGTCATCAACGTCGTGGGCGACACGACCTTCGAGGCGACCGAGAGCTTCTCGGTCAGTCTCGGCTCGGTGAGCGGCGGAACCATCGGCGTGGGCACGGCGATCGGCGCGATCGTCAACGACGACACCGCTCCGCCGACGACTATGGGTTTCGCGGCCTCGACCTCGATCCAGAAGAACGAAGGCGCCAGCGGGACAACAGTCTATCAGTTCGTCGTGACGCGCGGCGGCGACAGTTCTGGCGCGGCCTCGGTTGACTGGGTGGTCAGCGTGGGAGGCGCCAGCGCGGCGGACTTCGCTGGTGGAACCCTGCCGAACGGCACGGTCTCGTTCGCGGCTGGCGAGACCAGCAAGACTATCGAGATCTCGGTCATTGGCGACAGCGTGGACGAAAGCGACGAGACCTTCACGGTCACGCTGCAGACGCCTGTCGGCGGCGGGCTGACCTACTCGACCGCTCAAGGCGTCATTCTGGACGACGACACGCCGGCGGCTGGCGTGGGCGGTGGAGGTACTGGCGGAGGTGGCGGCCAGCCCCCGAAGACGGTCGAGACGATCAAGGTCGCGTTCGGCGACCTCACGGGCGTGGTCAGCGACAAGGTCCTTTCGCCGACCATCACGCTGCCGGACGGCAAGGTGATCCCGAACCCCGTCTATCTCGAGAACCAGGCGCTGAGCCAACTGCTGACGGGGTATGGCGCCGGCACGGTGACCCAGGCCGATGTGCTCAAGGCGATCGTCGGATACTCGGAAGACACCTCGATGGTAGCCCTGCAGGCCTACCAGTTTTTCACCGGCAAGACGCCGACCAAGATGGGCATGTCCTACCTGGTCGACAGCGCCGACAATCCCAACGACCTGACCGACCCGTACTACGCCATGTTCAACACCGGGAACCGCTTCATCAACTTCGCGGTGAACCTGGGCCACGATGGCGAGGGTAAGGTCGCGTTCGCCCAAAACTACGGGGCGCTCAGCTTCGAGGCGGCGGTCGCCAAGGCTTACGAGGCGATCATCGGCCGTGCGAACGCCACGGCGGACGGCATCGACGTCGACAAGGCGATCGCCTACCTGGTCAGCCAGAAGGACTACTTCTTAGCCCTGGGTAAGGACGACATCGGGATGAAGGCGGCGATGGTGGGTTTCATCATGTACGCTGGCGTCGAATTCGAGACAGGCAAGTACTACGACGCCACGGTCCACTATCTCGGCGACATGTTCACCGGAACACCGACCTACAATGTTGACCTGATCGGCGGCGGCGCGTCGAGTTTGATGGCGGGCGAACTGGTCTGACGCCCGGCTGGACACGGCGGCGCGATCCGCCGCCGTGTCCTAGAACCCCACGCTTCCGATAGCCGACCAGTCCACCCGCGCCGTGGCTGCGCGGAGCTGGCTTATCATCGTCGGGTCCGCCAACGACACGTCGTTGAGTGCGCGGGTCATCAGCTCCAGGCCGAAATGCGCGGCCATCCCTCTCAATCGATGAAGCTGAGCGCGGACGGCATCGGCGTCCTCGGCGGCCACAGCGCGTTCCAATTGGTCGAGCTCGTACTCTATCGCCGGTCGCAGCGCGGCCAGGATCGCCGCCGCCGCGTCGCCGAGGGCGGCGCCTAGTTCGACGCGCCGGCCCTTGGCGGGGGAGGGCTTCGTCCGCGCCGCGCCTCGCAGGGCGGCCAGCGAAATGGGCTTGGCCAGCACCAGGTCGACACCGACGTCTCGGGCTTGCCCGATGAGCTCTGGACTGGTCTCGGCGGTCATCAGGATGACGCGGGGCGAGGTCGGCAAGCGCGCGGCGAAGGCGGCGACATCCAAGCCTGTGACGGCGCCCATGTGTTGATCGAGCAACAGCAGGTCGAAGGGCCCCGCGGCGGCCAAGGCTCTCGCGGCCTCGCCCGTCGCGGCCTCATCGACGATACAACCCTCGGACCGGAGGAGGGCGGCGAGGGTTTTCCGACTAAGGTCGATGTCTTCCGCCAGCAGGACCCGTAATCCCGAGATCCCGCCGTCGCTCGTCACCGTCGGCGCCGCTGCCGCCGGGGCTTCGATCTCCAGCGCGAACGCCTTGCCATGGGGCAGCGGCCGCGTGGTCAGATCGCCACCCATGGCCCGCGCCAGGCTGCGCCCGAGGAACAGGCCGACGCCGAGGCCGGTCTCGTCTCCGCCGCGCCCCCCGCGATCGAAGGGCTCGAAGATACGCATGGCCTCGGCCTCGCCCAACGCGGGACCTTCGTCCGCCACCAAGAGGGTAAGCCGGTCCGGCGCCGTTGAGGCCAGCGAGACGCTCACGCGCCCCTGGCCGTGTCGCAAGGCGTTGGCGACGAGGTTGCCCAGCACCTGGCCCAGCCGGCCCTCGTCGCCCAACACCCACAACGGCGCGCCGGGCGTTTCCAGCGCCAAGGTCCGTCCGGCCGCTTCCGCCGCCGGCCGTTGCAGAGCCACGACGGCCGAAGCGAGACCGGCGGCGTCGAAGGCGGCCTTGCGCAGGACCAGCACACCGCCATCCAGCGCGCCGAGGTTCGTCAGATCGTCGACCATGCCTGCCAGGTGATGGATGGCGCGGCGGAGGGTCGGGAGGTCGGCCTGGTCTTCCCTGGCCTCGGCGAGGTCGATCAAGCTCAGGGCGCCCTGCAAGGGGCCGCGTAGCTCATGTCCGACCGTGGCCAGCAAGCGCGACTTGGCCTGGCTGGCGCGCTCGGCGGCCGTTCGGGCGAGAACGGCCCGCTGGACATCTTTTTCCTGTGCCTCCGGCGTTTCGCCGAACCAATGAGAGAGCAGGGCGTCCGCGCCCAGGCGCCGCCACGCCCCGCGCGCGGCTTCTCGCCACCGCGAGGCCTCGGCGCTGGCGCCCAACAGGTCCGCGCCCTGTGAGGCGCTGATCGCCACCAGGCCGTATTCGAGGAGACAACGCGAGACGGCTGCGGCTTCGACGGCCTCGGCATAGGCGCCTAACGCTTGGCGGCGGCGTCCCGCGATGCGGGCGTGCTCGGCCGCCAGGAGGCGCTCACGATGGAGAAAGTCATTGGGATTGAGCCGGCTCAGCCGCTTCAGGTTCCAGCGGACGAAGGGCCTTGGCCGCCGGCCGGTGCGATAGAACGCCAGGCTCGTGGCGAAACCCCAGATTTGGCTCTGCCCCTGGAAGGGCGATCCGCTGAACTGGGGCCAGGGACGATCGGCGATCCGCGCCGCCTCCGCGTGGGCGCCGAACAGGACGGCCAGCAGCGCCTCCAGGGCGGCGATCGCGCGCCCGACATTGGCCAGCCCCTCGTCCCGCAGCCGGGCCAACTGCACGGGCGCGTCGAAGTGGTCGCCGTCGAGCCGCCAGGGCTGGCGATCGGGCTGGCGTAGTTGGGCGATGAATTGCCTGAGAGACTGCACGTGCGGAATGGTGGCGGGCTCGCCCAACTGGATCGCCACCTCGATCGCCCGGTCCGCCAGGGCGGTGGTGTCGTCCAACGGGTCGTCGCAGAAAAGCGCGTCCAGCACCTTGTCGCGATTGCCGTAGGCGGCCACGGCCAAGTCGCCCTCGATATAGGCCAGGGCGGTCGCCTCGTCGCCCCGCGCGCGCGTAACCGGACGTGGGCGCGCGAACACATGGCCGAAACTCGCGGAGTACTGCTTGGCCACCGCGCGAAGGGGCTGCTCGGGCCGCTGCAGGCGGTCCGAGGCCTCCGCCCAGGCGGCCGCGCGCCGGTAGTCGCCCATGGCGCAGCACATCAGGCTGTAGGTGCCGGCGGCGGCGGCGGTGCCATAGATCAGGTCCCTGGACAGCGTTTGCGTCGCCAGCACGACAGCCAGCCGCGGATCGCGTTCGAACATCAGCGAACCGAGGCCGTTGATGGCCCGCATCATCGGCGCCTCCAGCGCCAGCCTGTCCGCCTCCAGCGGCTTCGTCGCCTTGCGCGGGTCCATCGACAAGATGCGCATCAGCGCACGCGTCAGGCTCCAGGCCGTGACGCCGCGCGGAACCTTGACGCCTCTTCGGGTCAGGACGGCGCGCGCGACCTCCAGTGCGCCGTCGAGGTCGCCGGTGGCGCGGCGTGCGAAGACCCGCATCTCCTCGGCCACCGCGCGCTCGATCGGCGTCGTCGCGAACAGTTCGAGGCGATCGACGAACCGCCGCGCCTCGGCGTCCTGCCCCTGGGTGATGGCCACGAACGCGGCTTCGGCCAGCAAGGGATAGGTCTCGCCAGGACCGACGGCGGCCAGTTGCATAGCCGAGGCGACGAAGCGCTCGGCGGCGACTCGGTCACCCGTGGCGCGCGCCTTCACCGCGCCGGTGGTGAAGGCGTCGCGCCACCATATGGGCTCCGCGTCGCGCAGGCCCGCTTCCTGTCTGAGCCAGAGCATGGTCATGCTCCGAGCCCCGTCGCCCGGCGCGACGCCGCCGGCGCGCAAGGCCTCGGCCAGCGCCTCCGCCAAATGAACGCGAACCGAAGGCGGCGCGCCCAGCAACACCTCGGCCCGCAAACGATCGTGCGCGAATTCAGCGCCTTCGCAGGACCACTGTACCAAGCCGTTGTCGGCCAATCGCGCCAAGGCGTGGCGCACAACGATCTCGGAGAACCCGCAAGCTCGGGCCAGGTCGGATGCCTGCGCGCCATCGCCGTGCACCGCCAGGGCCCGCGCCACCGCCTCGGCCTCGGGGGCCGAGGCCAGGGCCTGTCTGACCGCCGAGATGGCCGCGGCGCCGGCCAGGGCCGAGGCCGCTCGCGCCGTGTCGAGACGCCAGGTTCCGCCGGCGTTCACGACCGCGTCCGCCGCGATCAGCACCCGTGTCGACTCGATTAGGTCGAAGGGCCGGGCCGCCGCCGGGCCCACGAACGCGAGAATGTCGGCCGCCGCGGCGCGACGCTCGCCCAGGGACAGGCGCGCTAGTTCCAGCCGATCGTCCGCGCCGAGCGGATCGACGGCGATCCGGACGAGCCCGATCAGTCGTTCGCTTTCGGCGGTTTCATCATCCCGTTCGGTGGCGAGCAGGCGGGTCAGCTTGAGGCCGGAATCCGACAGCAACAGGCCACAGAATCGTTGCGCCCGTTGGCCGCCACGTCCCCAATCGTCGATCATCAGGAATACGGGGGCGCCGAACCCTTCGAGCCAGCGCAGGACGCGCAGCAGCGCCCGGCCGATCTGGGCCTCGCCCTCCTCGGCCGTCACGCGTGGACCAGATCCGGTCTCGGCCAGCGCCCTGAGCAGGCCGCTCCCGACGCCTGCCAGCACCCTGGCGTTCTCGCCTAGGGCCTGCGCGAGGCTCCGCAGGCCGGCCTCGGGGTCGTAGAGCTGGTCGAGGCCGGCCGTGATCGCGGCCTCCACGGCCGCGACGATGGGGTCGAGGTCACGGCCGTCGCGGCCTTCGGGATATTTTCCCGCGCCGACGATAGCGCCGTCCTGAGCGGCCGTTTCGAGGAAGTGTCGGAGCAGGGCGGTCTTGCCGACGCCGCCGGCGCCGTGGGCGACGATCGCGCGAACGCCCCGCTGACCCAGCGCCACGCGCACCGCCTCCAGTTCGGCGGCTCGCCCCACCAACGGCGGAGGTCCGGATTGGCGTAGCGGCGCCATCACCTCATCCGGCTTCTCGGACCGGTGCGGCCAGGCGGTAGCCGAAACCCGGCGCGGTGGCGATCATGATCTCGCCGTCGGGCGAGCCGAGCTTGCGCCGCAGACGGCTGACCAGGGCGTCCACCGACCGCAAGTCGCCTTCGCCGCGAGAGACCACCGCGCTGAGCGCCTCCCGCGAGACGATCTTGCCGTCGGCCTCGGCCAGCTTGCACAGCAGGTCGAACTCACCGCGGCTGAGCGTCACCGGTACGCCGTCGGCCGCCACGGTGCGGGCGTCGAGGTCGAGCGTGAGATGGCCAATGGCGAGCCTTGTCCGGCGCGCCGATGCTCGCCGGCGGACGACGCTGCGCACCCGCGCCGCCAGCTCGTCGAAGTCGATGGGCTTGGTGACATAGTCGTCTGCGCCGGCGTCGAGAGCGGCGATCCGTGTCGCCACCTCGTCTTCCCGGCTGACCATGATGACGCCGCAAGCGGCCGACGCGCGCAGCTCCCGCGCATAGCTGATGCCATCCTCGCCGGGCAGTCCGATGTCGAGCAGCACGATGTCCGCCGGCTCCTGGCTCAACGCCGCGCGGCAGGACGCGACACAGCTGGCGGGACGCACCCAATGGCCGTCCTTGGCGAAGAACGCCACCAGGCTGGCGCGCGTCAACGGCTCGTCCTCGACGATGATGATGCGCAATCCGCCCGGCAATACGCCCCCCTCGGATGGCCGTTCGATCGGCCAGGATTGCTCCTAGTAACCGGCGGCGGAGGCGCGGTTGTCAACAACCTGTTCATGGGCGCCGCTCGCCGAGAGGATGCAACGTCGCGGCTTCTCAAGGGGAGATGGTCGGGCGGGGCGAGCGTGGGCTACTTCAGAAGCACCAGCGATCTGGACAGTCGGGTCTTCGAGGTCGCGGACCTGTTCCAGGACGCGGCCCTGGGCGCGGGCGACTGGAACCAGGCCCTGGCGGGCCTCGCTTATGTCGCTGGCGGCTTTTGCGGCGAGCTGATCGGCCTGGGCGAGGCCGCCGCCGTCCCGTTCAACTGGATGAGCGGCCTCCCAGCCGAAGCCGCGACCGAATTCATGGCGGCGGGCGGTGGCGATCCCAGGATCAATTCTCGCGTCCGCGCCGGGTTGCGCGCCGCTGAGCTCGAGATCCTGGACGAAAGCGCCTTTACGACCGAGGAGGACGCACGCCGTCATCCGGCCTATGGCGACTGGCTGGAGCGCTACGACATTGGCGATGTATGCCTGACTCCCTTGCTCCGACGGGACGACATGCTGATCGGCCTGGCGTTTGCCCGTTCCGGCAGGCAAGGCCCAGTCGCCAGCCGGGAGAAGAGAATATTTGCCGCCCTGGCGCCCTATGCACGCAGCGCCGTTCGCGTTCAGATGGCGATGGAGGCCGAAGGACGCGGCCTGTTGTCCAACTTGCTGGACGCCCTGTCGGTCCACGCCGTTCTCTGCGACGCCGACGGGCGGGTGAAGGCGATGTCGCCGCCCGCCGAAGCCCTGGTCGCCAACGGCGGCCATCTGAGAGTGAAAGGCGGCCGGCTGCAGGCCGCGCGGCCCGCGGACGCGATCGCGCTCCAGTCGGCCTTGGCCGATGCCGCGGGGGCGGGACAGGCCCTGGCGACCCCGGCCCGACCCATTGTCTTGCGCGACGCGACTGGCGGCGCGCCGCTGCTGCTTGAGGTCACCCATGTCCCGGGGCGGCGCGTCCAGCAGTTCGGCGCAGCCGTGCTCGTCGTGGCTCGCCCCTGCGGCCAGAGCACCACGCCGATCGGCGAACGCGCCCAGGCGCTTCTTGGCCTGACTCACGCCGAGACCGCGGTCGCCGCTCAGATGGCCGCAGGCGCGGGCCCCCAGGCGATCGCCGAGCGCACAGGCGTCTCGACCGGAACAGTGCGGACCCACATCCGCAATCTCTTCGCCAAAGCCGGCGTCCGCAGCCAGGTCGAACTCCTGGCGCGGTTCGCCGACCTGCGGTGACGTGGTGCGCACAGCCTGGACGGGCGTGGCGTCTATTGGATGGGCGCCAACGAAGGCCACCACGAACTTCTTTCGATCCTGGCCCCGCGCATTGGATGTCCGCGTCCTGGACGTAAGCCAGAGTGTGCTTCTAGCGCTCAGCGGATAGCGTCGCGGCCGTCGCAAAGCGGACGTCGCCAAGGGCCGCAACGGGTGGTTATCGGACGTTCCAGAAAGGCTTATCGACGCCTTTTGCCCAGGCCGCATCAAACTCCTCAAGCGTGATTTGCTCTGCGTCGACACCGGTAAAGCCCTCAGCCAGCGAGCAGTCTATAAGTGAGGGGCACAGCTTCCCGTCGCGTTCCTCGATCTCGATGCTATTTCGAGCGACGCTTCCGTCTGCAAAGACGTTAGCAGAGCGAACGACCTCGTCCACCTGTTCGTCCAACTCGTAGAGCAGCCACGTCGGTTCGCCCGGAGGGACATCGATCTCGGGCCAGCGTGCGCGAATGTGTTTCAACATCCGAGCACGATAGCTGATCTTTTCGACGACAGACCAGGGTGGTCAGGAGACCTAGACCCGTGAGAGCGCAGCGTCGCTGCCTTCACCTATGGCGCTCTAGCGCCAACGGGTCTTCGTCCGCGTCGGTTTCTAATTTCAGAGGGAGCAGGCCGTCATCGACCATCGCGATCAGCGTTCCCCCGACTGCTTCCCGGATGCTATCAAGGATTGAGTCGAGCGCTGAAAAACG
The DNA here is from genome assembly GCF_002742625.1 of Caulobacter sp. FWC2. Lineage (NCBI taxonomy): Bacteria > Pseudomonadati > Pseudomonadota > Alphaproteobacteria > Caulobacterales > Caulobacteraceae > Caulobacter > Caulobacter sp. FWC2. The sequence continues at coordinate 2,894,572 of NZ_PEBF01000001.1, read as the reverse complement.
TGTGTTGCGGCGATTAAGCCGCAGATTTCATCATATTGTCCTTCCGGAAGACGCTGCAGCATGACGCCCCGAAGTCCCGAGTCTGAGGAGCCATCTAAAACCATCATCTGCTTAGTTCTGCTGGTTGGCGGATTCTTACCTCTGTCACACGCTCTTTGGAGCGGGCTCGCCCCAGTTGATAGCTACAATTCGATCTGGATGGAGAGCTTCTCAGCCGCACTGAGACGGGGCGAATTTCCACCGCGTTGGCTTCCAGAAGGCTTTCAGGGGTTGGGGGCCTCGTCATTCTATTTCTACCCGCCGCTTGCCTTTTATTTCGGCGCGGTCGTTGCTTTTTTCACAGGCGGCGCCCTGACCCCCGAGCAGGTGACTGCATGGGCCTGCCTTGCCATGTCCTTCACTGGAAGTGTTGGCATGTACGCTTGGCTGCGGCCGCAAGCGGGTTGGCGCCCGGCTCTGTTTTCGAGCGTCATCTATTCCCTCGCGCCGTACTATCTCTTCGACATTTTCGCCCGAGGTGCGCTTGGCGAGGTGGCCGTACACGCCGTCCTCCCGCTCTTTGCCTTGTCGCTTCAAAGAGCCAGCGAACGGCTCGCCTGGGTTCCGCTCTTGGCGCTGAGTTTCGCCGGCCTGATCCTTGGACATGTCGCGGCGATGGTGCCGATTGCCTTGATCGCAGCGCCCGTCGTTTCACTCTACTTGATCTTTCGCGCAGTACCGGGCAGCCGGACAGCCAGCGCGGCTCGGCTGGCGGCGGGCGCGCTCCTGGGCTTGGGATTGTCGGCGACATACCTCGCACCCGCGCTTGCTCTGCAAAGCGCCTCTTCGATGAAATTCATGTGGGGGCCACCTCTCTCCGCCGCTGACCCAGCGAGTTGGACCCTCTTGAACTCGAAATACTGGCCCTCCCAGCCTCTGGCCTCCTCTATGGCTTGGCTAGGATGGACATACGGCGCAGTCGCGCTCGGCGTTCTCCTGATAGTGGGTCGCGCGTCGGGTCCCCGCGCGGCGATGGCGCGGGTATGGGCCTTGGTCAGTCTGGTCGCGATCGCCACCTATGCATTTCCGGGCGTCTGGCACGGTCCGCTCGCACCGATCATCGGGAAAATGCAGTTCCCCTTTCGCATGCTGGTCATGGTGGAGTTTGCTCTGATCAGCGCGCTTTGTTTGGCCCTCGCCCAAGGGCGTTGGCGCGTCGCCGCGCTCGCGTCGCTGACTTGCGTGGCGCTCTACATGCCGGTCAAGGTGGCCGTGGGCTCCAGCTTCGTGCGTGCTGAACGCTATCCTCTCGATGTCGATGTCGTCATCGCCGAACGTATCCGCCGAGCCCGTTTGCCTGAAGAGCACCTACCCGCCGACTTCTTCTTCGACCCAAAGATCGTCGTCAGTCGCGTCTATCTCGACGGCTTTGAACGGCTGCCCTTGGCTGCGCCAGGCGACACACGCGCCCGCGTGATCGCAGCGAGCCAGTATCCAGACGGCAGCGTAGCGCTTCGGATCAAAACGCCGATCGCAACGCCCGTCGTCGTGCGCCGATTTTTCTTCGTCTCCTGGCGCGCCGACATCGTTCGGCCGGGCAACGACCTAAAAGTCAACACTAGTGCAACCGGACCGTCCCGACTGTTGACCTTCGAGGCCCAACCGGGAGAGCACGTCTATCGGATTCACATCGTCCGCGAGAGTGTCGAAAAGCTGGGCGACGCCATAGCCCTGATTTCGCTAGCTATGGTGGCGCTGCTTTCCCTTGTGGTCAGAAACCGGGGTCTCGCACGCCCGTCAGAATAGCTCGGCGGCCAACACGGGTGACAGTGCGTCTCGCACTCGCCCGACGGCAATGTCTCCATTGGGTCGGGAACGGAAGGAAGCGCTCGGGCGGTATCCAGACGTTCGGACCCGACGGTCGAAGCTCGCGTTCCTGGAGTGATGCCAATCGGATCGTGGCCGCTGGCCCCTGAAAACGGGTGTAAGATGGAGAAGAGGGACATTGGCACGCTGGAGGCGTGACATGGCTCAGCTCGACCTTTTTCTTTCGCCCAAGCAACCCTGGAACCATCGCCGGCTCATCGGTCCCAAACCGCCTTTCAAGCCGAAGCACGTATGGGGGATCCGACAGCAGCTGAAGACCATGAAGCGCGTTCGGGATCTCGCGCTTTTCAACTGCGCAATCGATGCGAAGCTTCGAGGATGCGATCTCGTAAAGCTGCGGATCTGCGATGTTGCCCCGGGTGGATCGCTACGGGCGCGCGCCACGATCATCCAGCAGAAGACCGGCCAGCCGGTGCCTTTTGAGATCACCGAGCCGACTCGAGATGCTCTGGCGGCTTGGTTGCAGCGCTGCGGGCGCCGGACTGACGACTGGCTCTTTCCAAGCCGCTCTCGGCCCGGCGAGCACATCACGACCCGGCAGTACGCTCGGCTCGTAAATCACTGGGTCGCCATGATCGGCTTGGAGCCCTGTGCGTACGGCACACATAGCCTGCGCAGAACCAAGGTAGCGTTGATCTACAAGAAAACGGGCAACCTCCGGGCCTGCCGACTTCTGCTCGGCCATCGGAAACTGGAAAGCACCGTGCGCTATCTTGGGATCGAAGTGGACGACGCGTTGGAGATGTCAGAGCAGATCGATCTCTGACGTCGCTTCACGGTTTGGATGGAGGCCATATGTCGCTTCGGATCGAGCTTGCCTTGATGGCCACTGAATGTCCGGATTCTGGAGCGATCCCAAGGTCCGCTGTTGGCGCTCAGGCGTCGGCTGGAATTGCGTGCTGGATGCACCAGCAACGCCAGCCTTCGCCCGAAACCTCTAGTCGCGCTTGTCGGCGATGGCGCCGCCGCCTTCTTCTTCCTCGAGCAGGGCGGCGTTGGCGGCATTCGCGGACAGACGGACCTTGTCGCCTTCGACTTCGGCGACCAGGCCCGCGGAGATGTAGTGATGGTGGTCAGCATGAGAGCCGCTGTCGGCGCGAGTCAGCTTGATCCGGTCTCCTTCCACCTTGTCCACCGTTCCCAGGTGGACCCCATCGGCGCCGATGACGTCCATATGTTCTTTGATCGCGCTCAGGTCGGCCATGAGTAGGGTCCTTTTTCGGTTCTTCTGATCCGCTCTCAACGGACCCCGGTCTGGCCTGTTCCAAAGTTTGGACGCCTTTCGCCGTCACGGGGATGGTGGGGGCGGACTGTTAGCCCTCATCGCGTGGCGGTTCGGAAGCGAAGTGGGCCCCTCCGCTGGTCTTGGCGCAATCAAGCCCTTGAGTTGGGTGTCTTTTCCACCGTCCGGGTTGACGTAGGCGACGACCACTTTGCGCGTTGAGCGCGACTCGGACTTTGATCCGGCGCCGACGAGGATGCGATGACCCCAGACGATTTTACCGCGCTCGCCAAGGGTCTTGGACCCAGCGTCCAGTCCAAGACGATCTTTGAGACCGTGCAGTTTCGCGTCGGCGGCAAGGCCTTCGCGACCTCGGGCTGGCCGGCTGTGGGTTGGGCGGTGGTCAAGGTCGCGCCCTTGCGTCAGGCCTGGGCCTTGTCCTTGAGCGATGGTGTCGCGCCTGAGCCTGGACGTCGCCGCAAGGCCGGCATCGTGCTGATGCGGCTGGCCGTGATCGACGAGGCCGTGGCGTCCGAACTTCTGGCGGCGGCCTGGTCGTTCGCGCACGGCGCGGCGACGCGGCGGGTCAGGGCGGTGGCGTCTTCAGCGGTTGCTGGGCGCTTGTCTGCCTAGGCTAGGCGTCGGCGCGACGTCGCTTGGTCGCCGTTTCCCTGTCTTTGTACGCCACGGTACGACGGGCCGATTTGGCTGTTGAGATCCGCCAAGACCAGGTCTTCTTACTCATCCCCGTAAGCAACGGGGATCCGCCGTGGACTATTCCGAAACCCAAGCCGACCAAGCTCAGACGGGACGCGAGCGCAGCCGCCAGATGCTGCGCACCGCGCTGGGGCCGCTCCTTCTGGCGCGGCTCGAAGACCCCGGCGTGGCCGAGATCATGCTCAATCCCGATGGTCGGGTGTGGATCGACCGCTTCGATGCGGGTCTGGTCGATGCGGGCCTGTCGGTTTCGGCTGACGACGCCGAACGGATCCTGAGGCTGGTCGCCCACCACGTGGCCGCCGAGATCCATGCCGACCAGCCGCGGTTGTCGGCCGAACTCCCCGGCACGGGCGAGCGCTTCGAGGGCCTGATGCCGCCGATCGCGGCTGCACCGACCTTTTCCATTCGCAAGCCCGCCAGCCTGGTCTTTCGCCTCGACGACTATGTTCGCGCCGGGATCATGACCGCGCGGGAAGGGCAGGTGCTGGCCGACGCCGTGCGCGACCGGGCCAACATCCTGGTCGCCGGCCCCACCTCCAGCGGCAAGACTACCCTGGTCAATGCGCTGTTGGCCGAGATCGCCTTGGGCGGCGACCGCGTCATCCTGCTGGAAGACCTGCGCGAGCTGCAGTGCGCGGCGGTCAATCAGGTCGCCTTGCGCACCCGCGAGGGCGTGGCGAGCCTGACCGATCTGGTGCGCTCGGCCCTGCGCCTGCGTCCCGACCGCATCATCATCGGCGAGGTGCGCGGCCCCGAGGCCCTGGACCTGATCAAGGCCTGGGGCACAGGGCATCCCGGCGGGGTGGGCACCCTGCACGCCGGGTCGGCCCTGGGCGCGCTGCTGCGCCTGGAGCAGCTGATCCAGGAAGCGGTAGTGACCGTGCCGCGCGCCCTGATCGCCGAGGCCATCGATGTCATCGCCGTGCTCGCCGGACGCGGGCGAGCGCGACGCTTGATCGACCTTGTCCGCCTGGAGGGCCTTGGTCCCGACGGCGCCTACCAGCTCAGCCCCGCCTGAGACCCTAGAGCCCCCAAACCCCGATCTTGTTGAAGGAGATGGCCTCGTGTCCACGAGCCTTGCCCTGTCGCGCGCCCCCATGCCTGTCCATCAGGCGTCCGGCCTTTCGCGCTCACGTCCACGTTTTGGCCGGCTTCCCCGCCCCAGGCCTTGGATCCTGGCGGGCCTCACGCTGGGCCTGGCCCTGCTGAGCGCCCAGGCCCAGGCCGCCGGTTCCGGCATGCCCTGGGAGGAGCCGCTCCAGCAGATCCTGGAGTCGATCGAGGGCCCGGTCGCCAAGATCATCGCTGTGATCATCATCATCGTCACGGGCCTGACCCTGGCGTTCGGTGAGACCTCGGGCGGATCGCGCAAGCTGATCCAGATCGTCTTTGGCCTGTCGATCGCTTTCGCCGCCAGCTCCTTCTTCCTGTCGTTCTTCTCGTTCGGCGGCGGGGCGCTGGTCTGATGGCCGGCGATCGCGCGTCGGGCTTCGCCGCGCCCGTCCATCGGGCCCTGACCGAACCGATGCTGCTGGCCGGCGCCCCGCGCGCGATCGCCCTGGTCAACGGCACCCTGGCTGCGGCCTTGGGCCTGGGCCTTCGCCTCTGGGCGGTCGGGGTGGTGGTCTGGCTGGTGGGCCATGGCCTGGCGGTCTGGGCCGCGCGCCGGGACCCGCAGATCTTCGACGTCGGCCGCCGCCACGTGCGCCTGCCAAGCCACCTGGAGGTCTAGCCCATGCTCGACCTTCGCGAATACCGCCGCCGTCCAGCCTTGCTCGCCGACTTCCTGCCTTGGGTGGCCCTGGTCGCGCCCGGCGTGGTCCTCAACAAGGACGGCGGCTTTCAGCGCACCGCCGAGTTCCGGGGACCCGACCTCGACAGCGCCACCGACGCCGAGGTCGCCGCCGTGGCCGCACGGCTCAATGGCGCCCTCCGGCGCCTAGGGACCGGCTGGGCGATCTTCGTCGAGGCGCGCCGCGATCCGTCGGTGACCTATCCCGCCAGCGTCTTTCCCGACCCGGTGTCGGCCCTGGTCGACGAGGAGCGCCGCGCCGATTTCCTGCGGAGTGGCGAGCACTTCGAGAGCCGCTATTTTCTGACCCTGACCTATCTGCCGCCCGCCGAGCAGCGCGGGCGCCTGGAGCGCCTGTTCGTCGAGGGCCGCGCAGGGGCGGACATCGACTGGCGCGCCCAGCTTGCCGCCTTCATCGATCGCGCCGACCGCCTGCTGGCCTTGCTCGACGGGCTGATGCCGCGCCTGGCCTGGCTGGACGATGCAGCGACCTTGAGTTTCCTGCACGGCGCGGTCTCGACCGTGCACCAGCGCGTCGCCGTGCCAGAGACAGCGATCTATCTCGACAGCCTGCTGGCGACGGAAGGTCTGGCGGGCGGCCTCGAGCCGCGTCTGGGCCGCGCCCACCTGCGGGTCCTGACCATCGTCGGCTTTCCGCCCTTGACCACGCCGGGTCTGCTCGACGAGCTCAATCGTCTGGCCTTCGCCTACCGCTGGTCAACCCGGGCCCTGTGCCTGGACAAGACGCTGGCCGCTGGCCTGCTGACCAAGATCCGCCGCCAGTGGTTCGCCAAGCGCAAGTCGGTGTTGGTGCTGCTGCGCGAGGCCCTGACCCAGGAGCCCTCGGCGCTGGTCGACAACGACGCGGCCAACAAGGCCGGCGAGGCGGATCTGGCGCTGCAGGACCTGGGCGGCGACGCGGTCGCCTACGCCTATGTCACCGCGAGCCTCGTAGTCTGGGACGAGGATCCGGCCCGCGCCGACGCCAAGTTGGCCCTGGCCGAAAAGGTCATCCAGGGCCGAGACCTCACCGTCATCCGCGAGGACGTCAATGCGGTCGAGGCCTGGCTGGGGACCATTCCCGGCCATGTCTACGCCAATGTCCGCCAGCCACCGCTCTCGACCCTGAACCTGGCGCATCTGGCGCCGATGTCGGCGGTGTGGGCCGGACCCGAGCGCAACCGGCACCTGGATGGTCCGCCGCTATTGATCGCCCGCACGGCCGGTTCGACGCCGTTTCGGCTCAGCCTTCACGTTGACGATGTCGGTCACACGCTGGTCGTGGGGCCGACCGGGGCGGGCAAGAGTGTGCTCCTGGCCCTGCTCGCCCTGTCGTTTCGGCGCTACCCGCAGGCCCAGATCTTCGCCTTCGATTTCGGCGCGTCCAGTCGCGCGGCCGTGCTCGGCATGGGCGGCGATTTCCATGATCTGTCGGGGGAGGGCGGTGTCGCCCCGACCCTGCAGCCGCTCGCCCGGATCGATGAGGTCGAGGAGCGGGCCTGGGCGGCCGGTTGGCTGGCGGCGATCCTGGCCCGCGAGGGCGTGGCTGTCACCTCGGCGGTGCGCGAGCATCTCTGGGCGGCGCTGGGCAGTCTGGCCGGCGCCCCAGTCGCCGAGCGTACCCTCACGGGCCTGGTGGCGCTGCTGGCCAGTCCGCCGCTAAAGGCGGCTTTGGCGCCCTTCGTGTTGGGCGGCCCGCACGGCCGGTTGCTTGACGGCGCAGGCGAGACGTTCGGCGACGCCGACGTCCAGGTTTTCGAGACCGAGGGGCTGGCGCGGGGCGCGGCCGCTCCGGCGGTGCTGGCCTATCTCTTCCATCGCATTGGCCGGCGTCTCGATGGCCGACCGACCCTGATCCTGATCGACGAAGGCTGGCTGGCGCTCGACGACCCAGCCTTCGGCGCCCAGCTGCGCGAGTGGCTCAAGACCCTGCGCAAGAAGAACGCTTCGGTGGTCTTCGCCACCCAGTCCCTGGCGGACGTGACGGCGAGCGACATCGCCGCCTCGATCATCGAAAGCTGCCCGACGAGGATTTTCCTGCCCAACCCGCGCGCCTTGGAGCCGCAGGGCGCGGCGGCTTACGCCCGCTTTGGCCTCAACAACCGCCAGATCGAAATCCTGGCCCGCGCCACGCCGGCCCGCGACTACTACCTGCAATCGCGGGTCGGCGACCGCCTGTTCGACCTGGGCCTTGGACCCGTGGCCCTGGCCTTCTGCGCGGCCTCATCAAAAGTCGACCAGGCCGCGATCGCCAAGGTCCTGGCCAGCCACGGCCGCCGGGGCTTCGCCGCCGCTTGGCTGCGCGCCAAGCGCCTGGCCTGGGCCGCCGACCTCTTGCCGGGCGGATCGGCCGCCGCGGCCAGCGCTTCACCGGAGACATCGTCATGACCTTCACGCGACGCCGCCTGGCGGCGGCCCTGGCCGCCGGCCTGTTGGCTGCGCCCCTGGCGGCCCCTTCGCCCGCCCGGGCCCAGTTCACGGTCTTCGATCCGACCAACTACGCCCAGAACGTCCTCCAAGCGGCCAGGGCCCTGCAGACCATCAACAACCAGATCAGCGCGCTGCAGAACCAGGCGCAGATGCTGATCGGCCAGGCCAAGAGCCTCGCCAGCCTGCCCTATTCGTCCCTGGCCGTCCTGCAGGCCCAGGTCGATCGCACCCGCGAGCTGCTCGGTCAGGCCCAAGGTCTGGCCTATGACGTCCAGCAGATCCGCGAGGCCTTCCGCACCCAGTATGGGGCGGTGGACCTGTCGGTGACCGACAAGGCGCTGACACAGCGCGCCGACGCCCGCTGGGGCGCGGCCATCGCCGGCTTCCAGGACGCTCTGAAGGTGCAGGCCGGCGTCGTGGGCGGCCTGGGCCCCAGCCGGGATCAACTCACGGCGCTGGTGGGCCAGAGTCAGGGCGCGGTCGGCGGCCTGCAGGCGGCGCAAGCCGGCAACCAGCTCCTGGCGCTGCAAGCCCAGCAACTGGCCGACCTGATCGCGCTGAGCGCCGCCCAAGGCCGCGCCCAGGCGCTAGAGGCCGCCGACCGTGCGGCCGCGCGCGCCGACGCCAAGGCGCGGTTTGGCCGCTTCATGGGGAGCCCGACCACGCCATGACCCGGTCCCTCGTTTGGGGGACCACACTCATCATCTTGCTGGGGGCCGCTGTCTTGGCGGGCGGGGCCTCCAAGCATGCGCCACCCGCGCCGACGGCGGCCCGACCGCAGGACGGCGAGCTGGCCCGCTGCCAGGGCCTGGGCCAGGCGGCCGGCGACGACGCCCGTTGCCGAGCGGCCTGGGCATCGGCGCGGTCGCGCTTCTTTGGCGGGGCGGCGTCATGAACGACGTCGGCGTCATCGATCGCTTCTTCGACACCTTCAACCGCTATCTCGACAGCGGGTTTGGATTGCTGGGCGGGGAGGTCGCCTTCCTGTCCACGACCCTGGTCGCCATCGACGTCACGCTGGCGGCTCTGTTCTGGGCCTGGGCCCAGGGCGAGGACATCCTGGCGCGCCTGGTCAAGAAGACCCTCTATGTTGGGTTCTTCGCCTTCCTGATCGGCAACTTCCAGGCCCTGAGCCTGATCGTGCTCAAGAGCTTCTCGGGGCTGGGCCTGAAGGCGTCCGGCGCGGGGATCTCGGCCGAGGATTTCCTGCGGCCGGGGCGCCTGGCAGCCCTGGGCGTGTCGTCGTGCAAGCCGCTGCTGGAAGCGGCCGCCGAGCTAGGCGGCTTTCCCGGCTTCTTCGAGAACATCGTCCAGATCCTGATCCTGCTGGTGGCGGCGCTCCTCGTCATCGTCGCCTTCTTCATCATCGCCATCCAGATCTTCGTGGTGCTGATCGAGTTCAAGCTGGTGACCTTGGCCGGCTTCATCCTCGTGCCGTTCGGCCTCTTCGGGCGAACCGCCTTTCTGGCCGAGAAGGTGCTGGGCAACGTCATCGCCAGCGGCGTGAAGGTCATGGTGCTGGCCGTGATCGTCGGCATCGGCTCGTCGCTGTTTTCTGAGTTCACCAGCGCTTCGAGCGGCCAGCCGACCCTTGAAGAGGTCCTGGCCATCGCACTGGCCGCCCTGACGCTCCTGGGCTTGTCGATCTTTGGTCCGGGCGTGGCCTCGGGCCTGGTATCAGGCGCGCCGCAGCTGGGCGCGGGCGCTGCGGTCGGCACGGGCCTGATGGTCGGCGGCATGGCCATGGCCGGCGCGGCTGCGGCCCAGATGGTGGCGACGGGAGCCGGCGCGGCCGGCGCGGGCGCGGCGGCGGCGGGCCCGGCCGGTGGACGCGCGCCTCCGGCCGGTGGCGCGCCGGCCCCTGGAAGTCCGCCGGGGGGCGGCCCGTCGGGAGGCGGCGGAGGCGGCGCTGCGGGCACGGCGCCGACCGGTTCGCCGACACCGTCGCCGACCAACGATCCAGGCGGCGAAGGCGGCGGCGGCGGGGAGGGCGATGCCGCTGGTCCGCCCCCTTGGGCCCGCGACCTTCAGCACCGTCAAACCCTGGCCCATGGCGTGACCATGGCCGTCCACGCCGCCGGCAGCGGCGACGACCACAGCGCCGGCGCGGCGCCTAGCCTCAAGGAGGATTGATCATGAGCCCTTTGAAGGGACCGGCCCGCTTTGGCAAAGCGCCGTCGCCGCAGACGCCGTATCAGAAGGAAGGTCAGGCCTGGGACGCGCGCCTGGGATCGGCGCGTGTGCAGGCCTTCAACTGGCGCCTGATGGCCCTGGGGTTGCTAGCGCTCAGCGCAGGCCTGTCGGCGGGCCTTGTCACCCTATCGCTTCGCGGCGGGGTCACGCCCTGGGTCGTCGAGGTCGATCATCTGGGCGAGCCGCGCGTCGCCGCGCCGGCCGTTCAGGGCGCGCGGGCCAGCGACGCGCTGATCGCCTGGACCCTGGCGCGCTTCGTCACCGACGTGCGCACAATCTCGACCGATCCGGTGCTGATGCGCCAGGCCTGGCTGCGCGCCTACGACTTCACCAATGCCGACGGGGCCGCCGCCCTGTCGGATCATGCCCGCCGGGCGGACCCGTTCAGCCAGGTCGGCAAGGTCCAGGCGACGGTGACCATCACCAGCGTCGTGCGCGCCTCGCCCAGCAGTTTCCGGCTGGCCTGGACCGAGCAGCGCTACGCCGACGGGCAACTGGTCGCCACCGAGCGCTGGAGCGCCATCCTGACCATCACCCTGAAGCCGCCGCGCGATCCGGAGGGGCTGCGTTCCAACCCGCTCGGCGTCTTCGTCACCGCCATCGCCTGGTCAAAGGAGTTCGGGGCATGAGCCGCTCGATCTCGATCGCGGGCCTCGCCATGCTGCTGGCCGCGTCCGCCGGCCATGCCTCGGAGCCCGACCCGCGCTTGGGCGCGCCGGCCGGCATGGCGCGCTTCGACTATGTCGAGACCGCCGTCTATCCGGTCATCGCCACGCCCGGCCGCATCACCGACATCGTCCTCGAACCGGGGGAGGGGTTGGTCGCCTCTGGACCGATCGCGGCCGGTGACACCGCCCGCTGGGTCATCGGCGATACGACCAGCGGCGCGGGCGGGGCCCGACGCGTGCATGTCCTGATCAAGCCCACGGCCGCCGACCTCGCCACCAACCTGGTCATCAACACCGACCGGCGCACCTATCATCTGGAGCTGCGCGCCTCGGGCCGCACCTGGCAGGCCCAGGTCTCCTGGCGCTATCCCCCGTCTGGCTCTGTCGTCGTGGTCGCCGCGCCGCCTGCGCCGACGCCGCCCGTCTTGGATCTCTCGCGGGTGAACCGCGACTACCGGGTCCAAGGCGACCATCCGGCCTGGCGGCCGGTGGCGGTCTTCGACGACGGCCGGCGGACCTATGTCGAGTTTGGCCCGGGCGTCGTGCTCGATGACCTGCCGCCGCTCTATCGCACCGGCCCCGACGGCAAGAGCGCCGAACTGATCAACTATCATGTCGAGGGGCGCAGGATCGTCACCGACCGGCTGATCGACCGCGCGGAGCTTCGGTTCGGCGTCAAACGCGCCGCTCAGCGGGTGCTTCTCGTCCGGCGGGCCGCTCAAGGGGAGACGGCCCGATGAGCCCGGATCTCGACCCGGCCGAAGAGGCGATCGCCAAGACGCTACGGTTGCGCGGCGACCCCGCGCCGGTGGCGCGTTTGTCGCGTCGCGCCTTGATCGTCACGGGCGTTCTCGTCTCGGCCGGTCTTTTCGGGGCTGTCGGCTGGTCGCTCGTTCAGCGCGAGCGGACGCGGCCGCCAGCCACCGATGTCCCGCAGCCGGCCCAGCCGTCCGAGCGGGTCACGGCCTTGCCGCGCGGCTATGAGGGGCCGGCCGGGGTTCCGCCCCTTGGGCCGCCGCTTCCGGGCGACCTTGGCCGGCCTATGCTGAAGGCCCAGCGCGAGGGCAAAGCCACCGATTGGCCCAGGGATGCTGGGGCGACGGACTTTCCCGGTGAAGGGAATGCCGGGGCGCCCTCGTCGGTGTCGCCATCGTCGGCGCCAGGTGCGCAGGGGGATGTGGCGGCTCAGGCGCGATCCGTCGCTCATCGGGCAGCGCGACAGAGTGGTCTGTTCGTGGCCGCCGCGCAGGGCGGCGGGGAAGGGCGGCCGACGCCCGTGGCGCTGGATACGGTGGCGCAGGCGGATGCGAGGACCACCAGCACCGAGCGTCTTCAGGCTCCAGCCTCGCCCTATGTGCTGCAGGCCGGTTCGGTGATCCCCGCGGCCCTCGTTACGGGACTACGATCCGACGCGCCGGGTCTGGCCATCGCCCAGGTCACCCAGGATGTGCATGACAGCCTCGGCGGCGGCGTGTTGTTAATCCCCGCCGGCTCTCGGTTGGTGGGCGACTACGACGCCGACATCCAGGACGGCCAAAGCCGCCTGCGGGTCGCCTGGACGCGACTGATCCTGCCGTCTGGCCGCTCGATCGTCCTCGACAAGCTGCCCGCCGCCGACGCCCAGGGCATGGCCGGACTACAGGACGGCGTCGATCGACACGGCCGGGGCCTGCTTGCGGCCGCGGGGCTTTCGACCCTCGTGGCCATCGGCGCGGAAGCGGGCGGAGACAGCGATGAAGACGGACTGGTCAGGGCCTTGCGCCGGGCCGGCTCGACCACCGCCAGCCAGGTTGGCCAGCAGGTCGTCGGCGCGCGCCTGAATCTCAAGCCTACCCTGACCATCCGGCCCGGCGCGCCGCTACGCGTGCTGTTGAGCCGCGATCTGGTTCTCGAGCCCTATTTCGAAAGGAGCGTTCGATGAGCAAACTGAAGCTTGGTCCGCTGGAGGACGAAACGCCCGTCAAGCTGGCCTTGGAGCTGCCGGCCGCCATCCATCGCGACCTCGTCGCCTATGCCCAGGCCCATGCCGCCCAGGAAGGTGGCAAGGCCGCCGAGCCAGCCCGCTTGGTCGCGCCGATGCTCGCCCGGTTCATGGCCACCGATCGGGCGTTCGTCAGGGGCCGCAAGCCTCGGGATGGCTAGTGCCGTTCCGGAGCCACAGTCCCGACACTCCAGAGTGCGCCGTCAGCGCGTTAAAAAACGCCTGGAGCGGCGTTGTTGATGCGGCGGGCAGCGATCGGGCAGGGCGGCGCCACAGCGCTGAAGAGCGGTCGCGACGAGGCGCGCCTTGGCTTTGCTATAGGAACGACCAGCCGCACGCGGCATTTCAAAACCAGCCGGCGGATGACCGGCCGGAAGGGAGTCCCGAAATGCCACGTGGCGACAAGTCCAGCTATACCGATAAGCAGGAGCGCAAGGCCGATCACATCGCCGAGTCCTACGAGGACAAGGGCGTATCGACCCAGGAAGCCGAGCGCCGGGCTTGGGCCACCGTCAACAAGGATGACGGCGGCGGCAAGAAGTCCGGATCCGGTCGAGGAAAGACCACAGGTCATCCCGCCGCCCACAAGGGGGGCGAGAAGGGCGGCAAGGCCTCTGGCCAACGCAGCGCCGCCGACCGGTCGGCCTCCGCCAAAAAGGCGGCCGCGACGCGCAAGCGCAACGCCGAGCACCACGCCCACTAGGCTGCGACCTGCGAACCGGGCAAAGGCGATGTGGCGTTCGACACCTCGGACCGGTTCGTCCAGCTAGATTGGAGACGACGTCGATATCGTCGACCGCCGCTATTTCTGGCCCTGCAGTTCGATCCAGGTCGGCGCGTGGTCGCTGGGCCGCTCACCGGCCCGAGCGAAGCGATCAACGTCGGCGGCCTTCAAGCGCGGCGCCAAGTCCGGGCTCAGCAGCAGGTGGTCGATCCGCAGCCCCGCGTTGCGATCGAAGCGGCGTCGCAGATAGTCCCAGAAGGTATAGATCGTTTCTCCGGGATGCTGTGTTCGCAAGGCGTCGATCCAGCCCTGGCCGAGCAACCGCGCGTAGGCCGCGCGAACCTCGGGCCGAAATAGGGCGTCCTCGCGCCAGCGATCGGGGACATAGACGTCCAGGTCGGTGGGGATGATGTTGTAGTCGCCGGCCAGCACGACCGGCCGGCTTTCGGCCAGCAGGTTCTGGGCATGGGCCTCGAACCGCTTGAGCCAGCTTAGCTTGTAGTCGAACTTGGGCCCCGGCGCGGGATTGCCGTTGGGCAGGTAGAGGCAGCCGACTACCAGGCCGTCGATTTCAGCCTCGATATAGCGGCTGTGCAGATCGCCCGGATCGCCAGGCAGGCCCCGCCGGCGCTCGAGCGGCGCGCCGCCGCGCCGCAGGATCGCCACGCCATTCCAGGCGCTCTGTCCGTGCCAGATCGCGCCATAGCCGGCCGCCTCCAAGGCCGCCTGCGGAAAGCGCTCCTGGGGCGCCTTCAACTCCTGCAGGCAGACGACATCGGGTTTGCTCTGGTCAAGCCAGGTCAGCAGCGCCGGCAGGCGCGCGGTGATCCCATTGACGTTGAAGGTGGCGATCCGCATGGCTCAGCCCAGGCCTGGCGCGTTGTGCCCGACACCAAAGCCGTTGGCGTCGATCCCGTGAATCTGGCGCGGCGCGCCGTCTGTCGCTCCGGTCTCGATCGGAACGTCACCGTCCCCAAGCTGGATCACTGTGGCGTCGAAAATGGGCAACCGCAGGGCGGCGCGATTAATGCGGTGGGCCGGGGAACTGGCCGCGCCGGGGTCGGCCTCCACCCCGTGGGCGACCTCCTCGTCGCCGACGTAAAGCCTATAGCTTGAGAAGGGCCAGGCGCGGCGCGGCCGGACGCGCCCCAGCACCTCGCCCAGGGAGGGCGCGGTTTCGGCAGGCCTTGTGGTCGTGACGGCCGCGTAATCGATGCCGGAGATGCGCATGACGAGACTGTAAAAGGTCCAGGCGGTGATTGGTTGCCGGGGTTCAGATTCCCATGCACGAGGCTGTGTGCAGGCAGAATCTTGGACGAGGGCCCTTTGCGGCGAGGTCAAACCTTAGGGCCCGGGCGCCGGTCACGCGGGATCGGCCAAGGCCAATCTCTGGCGCGCCAGGGCGAGGGGCAGCTCCTGGGCGATGAACGCCATCATCTTTTCGCGCACCTCACAGCGAAGGTCGAAGGCCGTCGGGGCGTTGCGGGCGCTGACCAGACAGCGCACCTCCAGAACCTGGGCGGTGATGTCTGTGACCGCCAGATTGACCACCTTGCCATCCCAAAGGCTCGAAGCCCTCACGATGTCTTCGAGCTTGGCCCGCAGGACGTCGATTGGCGCGGAGTGGTCGACATAGATCATGACCGTCCCGATCAGCGCCGCCGATTCCCGTGTCCAATTTTGGAATGGGGTTTGGATGAAGTAGCTGAGCGGCAGCACCATCCGCCGCCAGTCCCAGAGGCGCACGACCACGTAGGTGGCGTTGATCTCTTCGATATTGCCCCATTCCTTTTCCACGATGACGGCGTCGTCGATACGGATGGGTTGGGTTACGGCGATCTGTATACCGGCGATGAGATTGGTCAGCAGCGGCTGTAGGGCCAGACCGACGATCAAGCTGGCCGCGCCGCCGGCCGCCAGCAGACTGACGCCCCACTGCCGCACGCCAGGCACCGTCATTAACGCAAGAGCCACGGTGAAAAGCCCCACGACCACGGCGCTTGCCCGGCGCAGGATTCGCACCTGTGTCAGATGCTTGCGCGCCAGGAGATTGTCCTCGATGTCGACCCGGAAGCGCCTGAGATAAAGTGCTGCGCCGATGTCGAGCGACGTCAAGACGATCCAACCAATCAGGAGAATGAACAGGACCACCAGCAGGTGCTTGGCGCCTGCGGCTTGGCCTGGCGTCAGAGGCGCGACCGAAGCCGCCGCGCTCAACGCGGCCACGATGAAAACCCAGCGCGTGGGCCGTCGCGCGCGCACCGCCAAGGCGGGCCAAAAGGCGTCCCGGCCCGCCAACCCGCGCCGAATGACGAGAACCAGGATCTGGTGAGCGGCGAGCGCCACCAAGATGGCCACGCCGGTCAGGCCAAGGCTCACGGCCCAGGGCGGGGCCCACGTAGGAACCCAGGGCAGCCCGTCGAGCCGGTCGGAATAGAATGACATGGCGGTGCAACGCGTGTCGTGGAGAGAGGCTCCAGCGGTGGGCTGCCTCAAGGGCGATCGCCGGCGCGTCGTCTTAGGCCCCTTGCGCAAGGCCCGCGCTGATCGCCAGTCCTGGGTTTCAAAGGAGGGGCCAAGAGGCGCATGTCATCTCGTGAGCCGTTCAGACCGCCTGCCGCCGCGTGCGCGTTCGGCGCCGGCGCGGGACGACGGGGGCGGGCGAGCGGACCGATATGGTCACGACAAGCCGGACGAGTGGCCGTTCTGCAGGCCGCGCCGCGGGTTGAGAGGTGCTTGAGCACTTTGACGGGCGATCTGAGATTTTTTTCGATCCTGTCGCCATGCCGGGGAACTCAAGCGCCGTCTCGTCGCTCAAGCTTCGTTTTCGGCTGGAGGCGCAAGCATGTTCGACAAGCCGCGATCATCGCCGTCAGCGGGGCGGGTGATCCTCACCTATGGCCGCAGCCTGATCGCCCTGGTCATCGCCAGATCCCTGGCCCAGCGGGGCGTGGAGGTTATCGGCTGCGACGACGTCGATCTGACAGTCTTGTCGTTTTCAAAACACGTTCAGGAAACCTTCACCGTGGCGCCCTGGAAGACCGCGCCGGAGCGGTTTCTCGACGACCTTGAAGTGGCCGTGCGCGACTACGCGCCGCGTGACGACCGTCCCTACGTGCTGATGCCGGTCTTCGCCGAGGGCGAACTGATCGCCCGTCACCGCGCGCGGTTCGAGCCCACGGTGAAGCTGGCCGCGCCCAGTTGGGAAAGCATCGACCTGGTCCATCCCAAGGACCATCTGGCCCGACTGGCCGACGCGGTCGGGCTCCCAGCGCCCAAGTCCTGGGTGGTCGAGAGCGCCGAGGCCCTCGCCGAGCTGGCGCCGCGGCGGCGATATCCCCTGATCGTCAAGCCAAGCCGGGGTGAGGGCGGACGTGGCGTCAGCATGGTCGAGTCCGCGGACGCGGCGATCGAAAAGGTCCAGGCCTTGGGCTTCGCCCCGCCGCCCTTGCTCCAGGAGGTCTCGCCAGGCGAGGACTATTGCGTGGCGGCCTTGGCCCACGAGGGGCGTCTGGCCACGATGATGGCCTATCGCAACCTGACGAAATTTCCACGCAAGGCCGGCGCTGGGGCAATCCGCGAGACGGTGGACGCCGAGCCGTTTCGGACAGCCACCGAAGCGCTGCTGCAGGCCAGCCGCTGGACCGGCTTGGCGCAGCTGGATTTTCGCTGGACCGGCCAGCCAGGCGACGCTCCCGCCCTGATCGAGGTCAATCCTCGCTTCTGGGCGGGCCTGTTCCATTCCATCCAGACCGCCGTGGATTTCCCCTGGCTGCTTTATCTGCAGACGATCGGTCAACCGCTCGACCATATCGGCCAGCCCCATATCGGCGCCCGCACCAAGACCCCGGGGGTGTGGCTGCTGGCCGCCATCGAGGAGGTCGCCGCCGCGAGCGGCCAGTCGAGCGCGGGCGGTCAAGCCTGGCGCGACATCAAGGCCCGGTTGAGCGCGGGACAGTGGGCCGACCTGCGCAAGGATCTTGGCCAGATGAGCGGGGTTCAGTCGCTCGGCGAGATCGTCGCGCGCCTGCGTCAAGCCCTGGCCCAAGGCCGCGACGCGCCCAGCGAATTCGATCAGGACGACGATCCCTTGGTGGGTCTAGGGGCCCTGTTCGTGCTCAGCGCCTTGGTCAAGCATGGCAAGCTGCCCGACGAGATCACCTACGATGCGGGGGCGGACGCCGGACGACCCGGCCGCAAGGCGCCAAGATCGGCCCGCCCAACGATCGGCGTGACCATGCCCGACCAGGGCGAGACCGCCGCGTGGATGGCCATGCGCCTTGCGGTCTGGCTCGCGGGCGGCCGTGCGGTGAGGCTGACGGCGCGCGCGCCGCAGGACCCGCACACCGTCGACGGGCTGATCCTGGGCGGCGGCTCGGATGTCTTCCCGGCGACCTTCGAGGGCCAGCCCAAGCCGGGCTATGCCTACGACCTGGCGCGGGGCGCCATGGAGGCGTCCTGGCTCCTGGCCGCGCGTCGTCACGACCTGCCGGTGTTGGGGGTTTGCCGCGGCGCCCAGATGCTCAATGTCCTGGCCGGGGGCGGTCTGCACATGGATCTGGCCGGGTTCGAGGGCGCAAATCTCCAGCCCTCGCCATGGCAGAAGCTGTTCGCCCGCAAGATCGTCGCCGTGAACCCGTCATCGCGCTTTGCCGCCATCTGCGGTCAGCCCCGGCTAGCGGTGAACGTGATCCATCAACAGGCCATCGACCGCTTGGGTGTCGGCCTGACCGTCGCCGCGCGCCAGACGAACGGAGTCGTCCAGGTCATCGAGGATCGATCCCGCCGGTTCTGGATCGGCGTCCAGCACCATCCGGAACTGATGCTTTACCGGGCGGCGCATCGGCGCCTGTTCAAGGGGTTGGTCGCGGCCGCGCGCGCGCGGCGGCGCGAGCGCGCCGCGCTGGCGGCCGGAGCGCACGGCGATGGCTGAGCTTGGCGCGCGCTTGGTGGGGATGCTGCAGGCCGGTGCGCCCTGGCTTGGACCGCTGCTGGCCGTGGCCGCGTTCGCCGAAGCCTTGGTGGTGATCGGGCTTTTCGTGCCGGTCACACCCCTGCTTGTCGCCTTGGGCGCGGGGATAGCCAGCGGACTGATGCGTCCTGGCCTGCTGCTGTGGATCATGGCGGGCGCGTTCCTAGGCGCCTTCACGTCCTACGAGCTTGGCCGACAGTTTCGGGCGCGCGGCAGGGCCGCGCCGCGGTTGCGCCCCAAGGCGCAGGCGGCAGCGCAAGCTCTGTTTCAGCGGCACGGCGCGGCCGCCATCGTGCTGGCCCGCTTCATGGGTCCGCCCGCGACCGTCACGCCCTTCCTGGCGGGATGGTCGGGGCTGCCGCGCGGCCGCTTCGCGATCGCCAACGCCGTCGCCAGCGTGGCCTGGCCCCCGGCGATGCTGGCGGTCGGCGCGCTAGGCGCCTTGATGTTCACCTCCTAAATACCAAGTTCAGAAGAGAGCCCAGCGCCAACCGTCCGCCTGTTCGCCATGGTCCCCACCTCCAATCTTTCGTCCGACTTCGTCACCCTGTTGGTCACCATCGGCCCGATCGAAACCGCCGCCGTGTTCGCGGGCCTGTCCGCGGGGTTCACCCCACAGGAGCGCAAAGGCCTGGCCAAACGGGCGGTGGCGATCGCTGGCGGCGTGATGGCGCTTTTCGGGATCGCCGGGGCCACGGTGCTATCGCTGCTGCATGTTTCGATGCCCGCCTTCCGCGTCGCCGGCGGCGTGCTGCTCTTCCTGCAAGCCCTGACCCTGACCTTCGCCAGTCCGGGACTGTCGTCGATCAACGAGGGCGAACGGCGCGAGGCTCAAGGCGCCGGCGACATGGCCGTCTTTCCGTTGGCGTTTCCCCTGATCGCCGGGCCAGGAAGTCTCTCGGCGATCGTCCTGCTCGAGGGTCGGGCGACCAATTGGGCGGCCGAGATCGCGGTGTTCGCCAGCCTTCTGGTCTGCCTGGCCCTGACCTACCTGGCCATGCGCCTTTCCGGGCCCTTGACCCGCTGGTTGGGCAAGACCGGGGCCGATGTCGTCGGCAGGGTCTCGGGCGTTCTGCTCGCGGCCCTTGCGGTCCAGTTCGTCTTCGACGGCCTACGTCAGGCGGGGCTTTGAAGTCGGCGGCCTGTGAGAAGGCTTCAATGGCATCGGTCCGGCTGCGGCCAGCGGGCTTGGGCCTTAGCCGAAGCTCGTCAGGATGGCGGGCGCCTCGTCGGCGATCTCGCGCGCCAGATAGCCCAGCGCGCCGATCTTCGAGGCCAGGCGCGCCCCCGCCTCTCCGTGAACGAAAACCCCCCAAGCCGCCGCGTCGAACGGCGCAACGCCGCGCGCCAGGAGGCCGGCGATCAACCCTCCCAGGACATCACCCGACCCCGAGACGCCAAGACCCGGGCCGCCGCCGGCGTAGCGCCCGGCGCGCCCCTCCGACGACACGACGTAGGTGATTGCCCCCTTCATCGCCACGACGGCCTGGAAGCGACGGGCGGCCTCCAGCCCCGCCGTCAGCGGGTCGGCGTCGACGCGATCCTTCTCCCAGCCTAGCAGCCCGGCCATCTCGCCGGCATTGGGCGTGAGGACCCGGCCGGCGCGCGCCGGGGCATGGGCGATAGCGTCCAGCGCGCCGGCGTCGACGACGACGGCGTGACTGCTCGCCCTCTCCAGGAGCGTCTTGGCCAGGCCAGCGCGGTCATCCATCATGCCTGGGCCGATCAGCAGGGCGTCGCACCGCGAAGCGTTATCGATCACCACCTCGACCGCCTGGTTGCTCGCGTGACCGGCGGTGTCCCGAGGCAGGGCCAGCACACGCGCCTCGGGCAAGGCCACGCTGACGGCCGGCACGGCGAGCTCGGCGACGGCCACCTGCAGCTTTCCCGCGCCGGCGCGCAAGGCGGCGACCCCAGCCAACATCGCCGCCCCGGCCAGCTCGATCTCGCCGCCGATCACCAGCACCCGTCCGCGTTCTTCTTTCCCACCGTCGCCAGGCGAGGGGAGGCGATGGGCCCGCATCCAGGCCGCATCAAGGGGATCGGGAGTACTCATCGGGCGGCGACATTGGCGTCGGGCGCGGCGGTGACCGGCGCGGCCTGCGCCTCGAGGGGCGCGGTGAAATTGTAGCGCGTGAGCACGAGTTCGCCCCCTGGGCCTCGGGTCGGATCGAAGCGATATTCGGTGAGGCCGCAGTTGGCGATGTCGGCCTGGGCGTCAATGGCCAGGATCTCTTCTTCCGTCAGGCCCTCCAGCAGGTAGCGCAGGCATAGGACGACGACCTGGTGGGCGACGATCAATACATCGTCCCCGCGGTGATGCAGGCTGAGCGTATCGATGAGACTCCGCAGGCGCAGGATGACGTCGCACCAGCTCTCGCCGCCCGGCGGTCGGTGATAGAACTTACCCAACAGCCGCCGAAACTCCGCCTGGTCGGGGAATTGAGCCTCGATGCCATGACGGGTGAGGCGATCGAGAATGCCGAACTCCTTCTCGCGCAGCCGCTCGTCGATGCAGAACTTGCGATGCGGCTCGACCGTGCCGCCGGCGTCGCGCACGGCCTGGCTGGTCTGGATCGCCCGCAAGTAGGGCGAGGTCAGAACGGTGCGCGGTCGGTCCTGCGCGGGCTGGCCGGCGAACCACCGTCCGAGCGCGGCGGCCTGTTGGTGGCCCAGGGCGCTCAGCGCCACGTCCATGTCACGGTCGGCGATGTCGATGCGGCTCATGCCCGCCGCATCGGCCGCGTCTCGCGCCACATTGCCGGCGCTCTGGCCATGACGGACGATCCAAAGTCGGTTTGGCCAGCGTTGCTCCATGCCAGGGTCAACTCGTAATCACGCACTTGGTTCTGCGCGGCGCGAAACCACCGGCTCGGCTGATTGTTCTTCTCCAGCGACGACCTTCAGCGCCGCGCCTGGGAGACCACCATGACCGACGATCTCAATTCGCAGGGCCGCAAGGCCAACCAAGCCGAGGCGCCCGGAGCGTTCACGGCCGACGGCGGTAAGGCCGCCATTGAGAAGACGGGTCGCAAGGCCCAGAAAGCCGCCGGTCCTGACGGTCCGGACGCGACGGAAGTGGGCGACACCTTCAAGGCCAAGCCCTAGGAGCGATCGACCCTGGAGAGCTGAGCGCCGCGCGCCGACAGGTCAGTCGCGCGGCAGTCAGCGGCGCGGGGCCTGGGCCGGCGTCACGGGCGGGGTCCGCTCACGCAGACCCTTGGCCACGCGCGCCAGCAGCGCGCTCGAATCGAAGGGTTTGCGCAAGAGGTCGACGGGGCGTCCGAGCGCCTCTTCAAGGGCGGCGGACTCGGCATAGCCGCTAGCGATGATCATGGGCAGGCCCGGTCGCAACGCCAGGGCCGCGGCGGCGACCTCGGCCCCCGACATGCCAGGCATGGCGTAGTCGACGACCATCAGGTCGACGCTCTCGCGCGCCAGCAGGCTCAGGCCGGCCTCGCCGTCCTTGGCGGCGAGACAGTCATAGCCGTTCAAATCCAAGACATCGCAGATAAACGCACGGACGCCCTCGTCATCGTCGATGACCAGCACTCGGGCTGAAGCGCCGCCTTCTGGATCTGGCGTCGCGCTGGCAGGCGCGTCGTCTTGCAGTCCTTTTAGGATCTGGGGCAGCAAGATGGTCACCGTCGTCCCGCGGCCCGCCGAGCTTTCGATCCGCGCCAGACCCCCAGATTGCTTTGCGATCCCGTAGACCTGAGCCAGCCCGAGCCCCGTGCCCTTGCCCACGCCCTTGGTGGTGAAGAAGGGATCGAAGGCCCTGGCTTTGACATCGGCGGGCATCCCGACGCCATTGTCGGCGACACTAAGCCGAAGATAAGGTCCCGGCGAAAGCTCCAGATCATCTTCGATATGCTCGGATAGAACAGAAACGAGGATCCGCCCGCCATTGGGCATGGCGTCTCGAGCGTTGATGCACAGGTTCAGGACGGCCAATTCGAGCTGAACGGCATCGGCGACCACGGGGCGCTCGTCGCCGTCGGTCTGGAACTGCACTTCGACACCGCCGCCTAGCACGGTGGGCAAAAGTTCGTGTAGGCGATGGATCACCGCGCCCACGTCGATGGGTCGCATTTCCAATTTCTGCGATCGCGAAAAGGCCAGGAGCTGCGAGGTGAGCCTTGCCCCGCGCTCGGCGGCGTCCAGGCCGATCCGCGACCAGCGCTGGACGCGCTCGAGATCATCGGGGCGCTTGGAGATGACGTCCAAGGCGCCCTGGACCGTTTGGAGAAGATTATTGAAGTCATGGGCAATGCCGCCCGTGAGCTGACCCAGCGTCTCCATCTTCTGGGCTTGGTGCAAGGCGTCCTCGGCCGCTTCGCGCCGCTGAACCTGCTGCTCCAGGTCCGCGTTGAGGCGGGCCAGTTCATCGGCGCGCAAGCCCGCTTCGCGCGCGGCTCTCAGCTCGCTGTCACGCGCCCCTCGCGCCAAGGCGACAAGCAGAACGGCCGTGATCATCAGCAGGGCGATACCGGCATGGCGCTGCACGACCAAGACCGCGGCGTCTGGCGCGCTGTGGAGATAGACCCGTCCGATCGCCTTGCCTTCATGCATGATCGGCGCGGTGACGGCGTGCCTGCGCGCGAGGGGGGCGAGGTTCGCGCCAACGCCCGAGGGCGGAGCGCTGCGCGCCGGCGCGCGCCCAAGCTCGGCGATCTTGACCCCAGAGGCGTCATAGACGCCGACCGCGTCGATCTGTGGATCGGCTTCGAGCGCGCCCACCAATTCGGCGGCCGCGGCCCGATCGAAAAAGACCACCGCCGGCTCGACGGTGGCGGCGAGGACTTCGGCCTGAGCGGTCAGGGCCTGCATGCGGCCGGCCTGATAGGCGCGCTCATTGAACAGGCCGATGACCAGCCCCGCCAGAACCAGGATCATCGCGCCGAAGGTCGACGCGATGGAGGCGCCGCGACTCATTGTGTCACCTCCACGGCCAGGTTCAGCAGCTTCGAACTAATGCGCAGCCGGGCGGCGGCGGCCGCCCGCGTATCAAGCCGGAAACGGACCCGATTGGCGCGCAGCACGAACTGGGCGACCACGCCAGGTGCGGCCGACTCCGCGACCGTGAACACCGGCGCCCCGGCCAGGGCGTGCGCCGCGGCGCCGACCGACTGGCTGGAGGAGCCGCCGAGATAGGCGATGTGGCAACCGGCGTCGGGGTCCGCGGCCGGTAGACGACGCACCAAAAGGGTCCGGCCTTCGACCGTCTGGCCCGAGACGAGACGATCCAGGGTGGGGCCGAAGGGATCGCGGCCGATGATGCAGATCAGCAAGGGCTGGCGGTCGTTGGCGAACGCGCCGGCGGGCCAGTCCACGAACGAGCCGAAGCGATACAGGAAGGCCGCCTTGACGGGATATTCGAGCGAGCGCTCCTGGGCCGCGGCGACGGGGCCGCCGCAGACGAGTAAACCCAGGATAAGAAGAATCCGCAGGCCCATCTCACCAACCGTAGCGCAGGGCGACCTGGAAGTTTCGTCTCGTCTCCGTGCGTCGCGGCTCGGTCGCTTCGGGGTGCTGGTCGTGAAGAAGGTTCGAGCCGGCCAGCGAAAGCTGCACCTTGTCCGACACACGCCAAGTCAGGCGAAGATCCGCTTCCCCATAGGCAGGCGCAACGAGATAGTTGCTCACCGCCTCGGCCGGCGTCGAGCCTACATAGCGCAGGCGGACATCCAGATCGATCGATCGGGTCAGGCGACTGTTGGAGCGCACGAGCAGCTGATAGTCAGGGTCGTGCCCCGCCGCCGCCAGGTTGGAGATGTCCTGCGAGCCGGTCGCCCGCTGGAACTGCTTGGCCAGCGTCGTGCCGCCCGCGCTGATGCGCCAAGCCTCGGAAAGATCCAGGTCACCCCAGGCTTCCAGGCCCCAGGTGTGGCCTTCCAAGCCGTTGCCGATGCGGATCGGAAAGAAGGTCCCGGGCGCGGGCTCGTTGGAGCGCACGCCTTTATAGTCGTGGTAAAACAGCGTCGCCGAAACCGAGATCCGCGAGGCGGGACGGCCGCGGTAGCCCAGTTCGTATGCGGTCAGCTTCTCCGGCTGGAAGTCGGATCGCGCCACGATCGAGGGATAGACCAGGTCGCGGTCCAGGCGCGAGGGCGTGCGGATCGCCTTAGAGACGGCCGACCACAGCAGCGCATTGTCGCTGACGCGCCAGGCCAGCCGCGCGTTGGGCAGCCACTCCAGGCCGGTGAAGCTATTGTGTTCGGCCTTCAAGCCCAGGATGACGGTGACGTCGCCGCGGCTGATTTGATCCTGGACGAAAGCGTTGGACAGGTCGGAGGTCGCGCGCGGCGGATCCAGGACGAACGGGTTGAGGAAATTTTCGAAGCGGTCCGACCAGCGCCGATAACCCGCCCCGACCACCAACTGGTGATGGCCAAGCTCGAGGCGCTGCTGTCCCTGAATGTCGTAGGTGGCGACCCCGTCCAGAATGCCCCGCGCGATGCGTTCATAGCGGTCATAATAGACCTGTAGCTCGAACTCGGATTTGTCGCTCAGCGACCGCGTCCAACGGCCCAAGAGGTTGTCGCCGACGAGCTTGCCGCGAGGATTGGCGGGGATCTGCGATGGCACGTGATCGTAGTAGGAATCGCCCTGCAGCGTGAAATGACCGCTTTGGCCGTCGAAGTCGGTCCGAAAGCCGATCTGGCCGCCACGCCAGCCATCGCCGGCCTGCGCGCCCGCGCGAAGGGTGTCGGCGCGATCGAAGGTGCGCGCATAGACCCTGTAGGCGCCGGTCTGGCCCACCGCGCCGCCATAGCGCACGCTGTAGAACTGATAGCCGCGACCCGCCACGGCCTGGCCGGCCAGGCCCTGGGTAAGGTCGGCCGGCCGGGTGACGATGTTGATCACGCCGTTGACGGCGTTGGCCCCCCACAAGGTCCCGCCTGGCCCGCTGACCACTTCGATACGATCGACATCAGTCAGATCCGGCTGGATCTGGCTCCACTCCACCCCGCCGAAGAACGGCGAGTAGACGCTGCGGCCGTCGACCACGACCAGGAGCTTGTTGGCGCTCTCGAAGCCATTGAGGCCGCGCGCCGAGATCGCATAGTCCAGAGCGTCGACCTTCTGGACGTTGAGGTTCGGCGCGAGGCGGAGGGCCTCGGCGACGGTCTGGACGCCGTTGCGGCGGATGTCTTCGTTGTTGAGCACATAGACCGAGGCCGGGGCGTCGGCCAATCGCTCGGGTCTTTTGGAAACCGACGTGACCTCGACATTCGAGAGGTCCTCGATCGACAGGCGCGTGAGGTCGCCCGAAGACTGCGCCCAGGCGACACCCGGCAGCAGGGCGCCCAGGCCGATGAGCCCCCATATCTTCATTCCACATCCCCGATAACGCCCCGCGCCCTCATCGTGGCGCTTGCGGGACGAACGCGCACTGCTCAAGCTCGTTCCCGTGATCCGAACCGCGTGGCGCCGATCGGATTGCAGTGTTTTTTGCTCCGCTTCGGTGGACCGCCTGACGGTCGGTTGGGGCGCCAGATGTGATCATCGCCGAGCGGCGAATGGGCCCTGGTCAGCGGACCCTCGTGTGGTGTCGCGCGCGCATCCCTCTCAACCCACCGCCCGCAGTCGAGCGACGGCGTAGGCGGGAATGAGGGCGAGCGGCTCGCGCTCGCCGGCCGCCGAGGCCAGCCAGCGCGCCAAGGGCTTGAGACTGACCGGGGCCCGAAACGCCCGGCCGTCCTTGACCACGGCGATGGTCGGCGGCCCGCTATCTTCGAATTCAACGTCCAGGTCCAAGGCGCGCGGAGCGTCGCCGGCCTTGGCGGGCGTCCAGTCGATGCTGGTCGGGCCTAGGCGCGTCGGCCGGTCCAGAACCAGACGCTGCGGCGCATACCCCGCCCCGCGCAAGGCCGCGAGCGCCAGATAGAGTTTTTCCTCATAGTCGATGGCGAATTTAGCCATGGCGCCCCTCCCCAGAAGCCTGACCATGGCGCCGGGTAATGCGCGCGCTGTCAACCAGGCTGGCCCGCGACGCAGCGTCTCAGTCGATCGACCACCAGAAGGGCTCCTGGTCCATGACCTGCGCCAGTCGGTGGCCATCGGGCAGGGCCGTATCCGCCCACCAGCCAGGGTCGATGAGGGGCTCGCCGCGTTCCATGCAGGCCCGCGCGCCGTGCAGCGCTGCCAGGACCAGAAGTCTGCCTGTAGGGCTGGCGCGCTCGAAGGCGAGCGCCTGCCTGGCGCGGGCGCCCGTCAGCGCGATGGGACGCAATGGCGCGGTGAAGAGATCGGGGCGGGCGCGCCGCTGGCCCAGCAGTCGCGCGATCAGGGCCTGCTTATGGGCGCCATCGCGCCAGGTTGACGGCGCGCGCCGGGCGCTCAGAGCGGTCTGTCGCGCGCTGTAGTCGACGGGGCGGCGGTTGTCCGGGTCGACCAGGCTAAAGTCCCAAAACTCCGCGCCCTGGAAGAGATCGGGCACGCCGGGCAGGGTAAGTCGCAGGCCGGTCTGCACCAGACTGTTGGCGACGCCGGCCGGGGCGAGGGCCGTGACGAATTTGGCGCAGGCCTGGCGGAAGCTGGCGTCACCGCCGGTCAGCAGGCGCCGCAGGTAGGCCTCGCAAGCCGTCTCGTAGGCGTCGTCCGGAACCGTCCAGGAGGTGCGAAGCTTGGCCTCCCGCAGAGCCTTGCGCTGCCAATCGGCCAGGCGGTCGGCGAAGGCGCCCATGCCGACGGCGTCGTCGGCCACAAGGTCCAGCGGCCAGGCGCCGACGATCATTTGATGGAGCATATGGGCGTCTCCCGGCTGGACCTGGCCTAGCGGTGCGAGGTCGAGCCAGGCGCTGGCGTGCTCGATCCAGAGATCGGGGATCTGGCTGAGGACGGCCAGGCGCGCGCGCACATCTTCGCCACGCTTGTGGTCATGGGTGGCCGTGGTCAGGAGACTGCTTGGAAACGCCGCGCCGCGCTCGGCCGCGCGCTGGGCGAACGCCGCCGGGGTCGTCGAGAACCGGTGGGGATCGAAGCCGACGTCATTTCGCGACAGCAGGCGGCCGTAGCGATAGAAGGCGGTGTCTTCGACCGCCTTGGCCGCGACTGGCGCGCTGAGCTGCTCGAAACGCCGGATCGCTTCGGCGCGCAGGTCGGCGGGCGCTGGGCTCTGTCCCGACAGCCAGCGGCCGATCTGCTCCAGAGCCACGCCGGACGCCGGCTCGGCGTCTATGGCCTTGGACAGGGCGTCCAACGGCGCGACACTCGTGTCGGCGGCATAGGTGCGATAGACCCCGAAGGCGACGACGATGGCCGTCAAGGCGCGCCGCAAAGCCGGTAAGGCAAGGTCGCGGGTGACGACATCAGCTGTGGCCAGCCGGTGAAACGCCCGCGCCGCAGCGTCCAGTTGGCCAGCGAAATCCCGCGTCAGGATTTCACGGCGGGCGGCTTGTTCCTCCACCTCGAAGTTCGCCGGTCGACCGCTGACCCGCGCCCAAAACCGCGCCAGGGGCTCGGCCCCGGCCGGGTCATGCTGTAGGGCGGAGATCTCGTTCATCACCTCATAGCCGGTCGTGCCGTCCACGCCCCAGTCGGTTGGCAGGGCCTCCCCGGCCCCAAGAATCTTCTCGACGACCAGCCACGGCGCGCGCTGCGGGTCGGCCGCTTGGAGCGCTCGACGCAAGGCTCGGCAATAGGCCGGCGGGTCGGCCAGCCCGTCGACATGGTCGACGCGCAGACCCTCGATCAGGCCTTCGCCATAGAGCCGCAAGGGCAGGGCGTGGACGGTGTCGAACACCATCGGATCCTCGATCCGCAGTCCGGCCAGTTCGGTAATGTCGAAGAACCGGCGCCAGTTGATGGCGTCGCCGGCCGTGCGCCACCAGGCCAGGCGGTAGTGCTGGCGCTGCAAGAGCGCGTGAAGCCGGGCCGGGTCATAGGCGCGCGCAAGACGCTCGCGATCGAGCTCTTCGAGACGCGCCGCCCCGGCTGCGGCCAGAACCTCCTCATAGTCCTCGCGCCGCAGTGGAAAGCGGTGGGCCTCGTGGGCGAGGACGGACAGGCGGCCAGTGTCTTGCTCGACATCCAGCGCCAGGGCGCCGGCGGCCAGGGCCTCGCCATAGGGCGCGCCGAGAAAGGGGGCCAGGACCTTGCCCGCCAGGCCCGGCTCGGCTGGATTCCAGTCGATGTCGAAGAACCGGGCGAAGGGACTGGCCTGGCCCTTCTCCAGGACGTCCAGCCACCAGGCGTTGTCGTCGCCGCCGACGGCGACATGATTGGGAACGATGTCGAGAACCATCCCCAGACCCTGCGCGCGTAAGGCCTCGACCATGGCTCGAAAGCCCGGCTCGCCGCCCAGGGCCGGGTTGATCGTCGTCGGATCGACCACGTCATAGCCGTGGGTCGAGCCGCGTCGCGCCGTGGCGATCGGCGAGGCGTAGAGGTGGCTGATCCCCAGCCGGGCCCAATAGGGCGCCAGGTTCGCCGCGTCGGCGAAGGTGAACCCGGCGTGGAACTGCACGCGATAGGTGGCGGTGGGAATCATCGGGGTCTCTGGGCGTTCAGCCGCGCCAGGCGGGCGGCGACGAGCGGTTGAGAAAGCAGCGCCTCAGCGGGGCCAGGAAGGCGCCGGCGCCAGTTGGGATGGACCTCGACAACGCCGGGCAGGTTGGGGGCGTCTTCGAGGCCCAGAAGATCCTCCAGAGGGATCAGGGCCAACTCGCAAGGCGTTTCCGCGACAAGGGCGAGGGCCGCGTCCACCGCCGCCTGGGGCTCATCGCTGTCTGGCGGGGCTCCTTCGGCGACGCCGGCCTGGCGGGCCGCGTCCCAAAGGGTCTTGCGATCCTGTTCACGCGCGGCCCCCTCGGCCAGGCGATCGCCGGGCGCGCCCAGGCGCTCTCGCCAGGCGATGTCGCCGCCGCGCCACCAGCCGGCGACGGGCGAGAGGTCGTGGGTGCTGGTCATGGCCACGGCCAGGCGATCCCAATCGGCCGGCGGCTTGAACGCGCCATCGGCGTCGCGCTCGAACGGCAGGACGCGCATGCCCAGGAGGCCGCGTTCGGCCAGCTTGTCGCGCAGGCCCTCGGGAACGACCCCCAGATCCTCGCCGATGACCACGGCGCCGGCGCGGCGCGATTCCAGGGCGATCAGGTTCAGGAGGTCGTCGATCGGGTAGCGCAGATAGGCGCCCTGGTCGGCCGGCGCGCCGTCGGGCACGACCCACAAGCGGCCAAGGCCCAAGGCGTGGTCGATGCGAAGGCCGCCGGCGTGGCGCAGGGCCGCGCGCAGGGTCGTCAGGAACGGCGCGTAGCCGGACGTCGCCAACGCTTGGGGTGAAAAGCTGGTGATGCCCCAGCCTTGGCCGGCGGCCTGGAAAGCGTCGGGGGGCGCGCCCAGGGTCAGGCCGATCATCAGGTCCTGCGGCCGCCGCCATGCGTGCGAACCGCCTGGATCGAGGCCGACGGCCAGATCGGTGATCAGGCCAAGTCCCATGCCCGCCGCCTTGGCCTCGCCGTGGGCCGCTTGCAGGCCCAAGTCCGCCAGCCATTGGGCGAACAGGAAGAATCCGGTCCGCTCGCCAATGCCCAGGGCCTCGGCGGCGGCCTCGGCGCTGGCCGGATCGCGAAACGCGCTTGGCCAGGCCCGCCAACCTCCCGCGCCCAGCGTGGGGGCGAAATGCTCGTCCAGCGCCTCGAACAACGCGTGGCGACGAAGCTCCACGCCTCCCGCGGCGATGAAGTCCTCGAAGCGCGGATCGCCCCCGAAGGCCTGGTAGGCGGCGTCGAGCCGCGCCAGCTTGGCCGCCGAGGCGCTAGGCCAATCGATCAGGTCCGGACCGCCAGGCGGCGCGGCCGCGGCGCCGAGCGTGCTGGGATCGGCATAGAGGATGTTGAGGTGGTCGCGGCTGGAGGGCGAGTAGGGACTGCAGCGCGCCGGGGCGGCGGGGAACAGGGCGTTGGTCGGACTGATCGCCAGGGCGTCGGCGCCGGCCGTGGCGGCGGCCTTGGCCAGGTCGGCCAGGCTTGCGAAGTCGCCAAAATCTCCATGGTCACGCGCGGCGTAGAGCTGCGCGCCCAGGCCCCAAGCACGGCGGCCCAAGAGATCGCGCGGCGTCAGGCAGCGCGGTGGGCAGATCGCCAGGGTGACAAGACGATCCTCCAGCTCGAGGGTATGGTAGCCGGGCTCGGCCAGCGCGAAAGCCAGGGCGCCGTCGCGGACTTGCAGGTCCAGGCCCCGGCCATCCTCGTAGATCACCCTGGCGTGACGCGCCGGGCAAGGCAGCGTGACGGTCGCGCCGGCCTGGGCGACGATGAAGGCTGGCGGCGCCAGCGCGCGGCGGACGTCCTGCGCCTGGCGCGGCGTATCGGCGTCATGGCCCAGGGCCGTGAGCACCGCGGCGATCGTCTCACGACCGACCCGCCGATCCTGTCCGTCGAAGTCCACCCAGTCGACGACCACGCCCACGTCCTGCGCCAGGGCCAGCAACGGATCCTGGTTCATGGCGCCGCCTCCAGCCAGGTCACACAGGAGGCCGGCGCGAGCCATCCCTCGGTCAGGCCCTCGCCGACCACGGCAAGCGGCGGCCCGGCCGGGGCCGCGGGCATGGCCACGGCGCTTTGCCCGAGATTGACCGCCAGGCTGTAGGTCTTGGCGCCCAGCCGCCAAGTCGCCTGGACCGCCTTGGCGCCGATGGCGCTCGCGCCCAGGCTCACCGCTTCGTCGATGTGCGGCGCCAGATGCTCGCGTCGCAGCTTCAAGAGATGGCCGATGAGCGCGCGCCAGGCCGCCGCCTCCGGTCCAGGCATGGGCCTGGAGGCTTCAAAGGTGGTCAGCGCGTTGGGGTCGGGAATTTGCGCGCGCGCCTGGGGATCGGCGAAGGCGGGGAACTTGGCGAATTCCCGGCGGCGGCCCTCGCGCACGGCGTCGGCGAGGTCGTCGTGGAAATCGGTGAAGAACAGGAAGGGGCTCGCCGAGCCATCCTCCTCGCCCATGAACAGCATCGGGATCTGCGGGCTCAGTAGGAGCAGGCCCATGGCCGCGCGCAGCCGGTCGGGGGCCACAAGGCGCGTCAGGCGCTCCCCCAGGGCGCGGTTGCCGACCTGGTCGTGGTTTTGCAGGAAGTTGACGAAGGCCGTCGGCGGCAGGTGGCTGCTGGGCGCGCCGCGCGAGCGCCCGTCGTGATTGGGCGAGCCTTCGCCCTGATAGATGAAACCCTCGGCCAGGCTGCGCGCCAAGCGTTCGGCGGGCCGGTCGGCGAAGTCCTGATAATAGCTGTAGGTCTCGTCGGTCAGCAGGACATGGACGACATTGTGGAAGTCGTCGTTCCACTGGGCGTCGTAGCCCGCCACGAGGCGGGCGGGGTCGTTGGTCTCGTTCTCGAGCACCAGATGGATGGGACGGTCCTGGATGCGCGCCCGGATCTCTGCGGCCATCGCATCGAGGAAACCGTTGTCGCCAATGGCGTGCACGGCGTCGAAGCGCAAGCCGTCCAGCCGAAAGGTCTCGAGCCAATAGAGCGCGTTGTCGATGAAGAAACGCGCCACGGGCTCACGACCAAAGGCGATCGCTGGCCCCCATGGGGTGTGGCGATCCTCGTCGAAGAAGGCGCCGGCATAGGACGGCAGGCAGTTTCCGTCGGGACCGAAGTGGTTGTACACGACGTCGAGCATCACCATCATGCCCAGGCCGTGGGCGGTGTCGACCAGAGCCTTCAGCTCATCGCGCGTGCCGTAGGCGGGCGCGATCGCATAGGGCAGAACCCCGTCATAGCCCCAGTTGCGCTCGCCGGAGAACGCGTTGAGCGGCATCAGCTGCAGCGCCGTGATCCCCAGTTCGGCCAGCTCGGGCAGACGCTTGGCGACCGCGCCAAAGCCGCCAAGCAAGCCGCAGTGGGCTTCGTAAAGCACCGCTTCGCGCCAGGGCCGGCCCGGCCACTGGTCATGCACCCAGACATAGGCGTCGGGCGCGGGCAAAACGCTCCAGCCATGCACGTCGCTGGCCTGGGCCCGCGCGGCCGGATCGGGGACGGCCAGGTCGGGCTTGATGCGAAAGCGGTAGCGCGCGCCGGGCTCGGCCTGCGTGACCAGGCTGAAAGAGCCCTTGCCATCTGGCGTCATGGCCAGGGCCGTCGCGCCGTCGCGTTCGAGCTCGACCCGCGCGCAGCCTGGCGCCCAGAGCGCGAAACGGACTTGGCCATCGGCGAGCCAGGCAGGGCCGAACGTCCCGCTCACGGTACCGACCCGACGCCGCGCAGGACCACGGCCGCGCCGCCGGGAAGCTCCAGGGTCTCGCCGACCGGCCCGAGCCCAGCCTGGGGATCGGCGCTGTCGACCAGCCGCTCGTACGCCAGACCCTCGGAGGGCAGGGAGAAACTCAGGGTCTGATCGGCGCCATTGAGCGCCAGGGCGAGCAGCTCCAGCTCACCACTCGGCAGGCGACGGGCGCGGCGCATCAACAAGGCCCGTCCCTCGGGATTTTGCCAGTCGTCGGGCGAAAGACGCTGGCCTCGCTCGTCGAACCATTCGATGTCGAGCACGCCTGGCGCGACCTCCTCCTGGCCATAGAGGAAGGCGCCGGCCCGAAGCAGCGGATGGGCTTTGCGCAGCGCGATCAGGCGCGCGGTGAAGGCGCTTAGCGCTTGACCCTCGGGGCTGGCGGCGCGTTTCCAGTCGAACCAGCTGATCGCATTGTCCTGGCAATAGGCGTTGTTGTTGCCGCCCTGGGTGCGGCCGAATTCGTCGCCGCCCAGCAGCATCGGCGTGCCCAAAGAGGTCATCAGGGTGGTCAGCATCGAGCGGCGGACGCGGTCGCGCGTCGCCTGGATGGCGTCGTCCTCGGTTGGACCTTCGGCCCCCCAGTTGCGCGAATAGTTCTCGCTGTGGCCGTCTTGGCCGTTCTCGCCGTTGGCCTCGTTGTGGCGCTCATCGTAGCTGACCACATCGTTGAGCGTCATGCCGTCGTGGGCGGTCAGCATGTTGATGCTGGCCCAGGGACGACGGGCGCGCCTGTCGAAGAGATCGCCCGAGCCCGAAAGGCGCGCGGCGAGGTCGGGCCGCTGGCCTGCGTCGCCGCGCCAGAAGCGGCGGGTGGTATCGCGGAACTTGTCGTTCCACTCGGCGAAGCTGGGCGGATGGTGCCCTAGCTGATAGCCGCCGGGGCCGATGTCCCAGGGCTCCGAAATCAACTTCAGCCGGCCCAGCACGGGATCCTGACGCAAGACGTCGAAGAAGGCCGCGCCGGGCGAGAAGCCGTCGTCGCCTTCACGGCCCAAGGTCACCCCCAGATCGAAGCGAAAGCCGTCGACCCGGAACGACTGGGCCCAGTAGCGCAGGCTGTCGGCGACCATCTGGATCACCCGCGCAGAGGCCATGTTGAGGCTGTTGCCGGTCCCGGTGTCGTTGACGCAGTGGCGCGGATTGTCGGCCAGGAGGCGATAGTAGGTGGCGTTGTCCAGGCCCCGTAGGGAGAGGGTCGGCCCCATCTCGCTGCCTTCGGCGGTGTGGTTGTAGACGACGTCGAGGATGACCTCGATGCCGCTGGCGTGCAGGCGGCGCACGGCCAGGCGGAACTCGTCGGCGCTGCCATGGGCCAGGTAGCGGGCCTCGGGCGCGAAGAAGGCCAGGGTGTTGTACCCCCAATAGTTGGAGAGGCCCTTCTCCTGAAGGAAGCGGTCCTGGGTGAAGGCGTGAACCGGCATCAGCTCCAAGGCGGTCACGCCCAGGCGTTTGAGATGGTCGATGACCTTGGGATGCGACAGGGCCGCGAAGGTGCCGCGTTCGGGCGGGCTGACCTCCTCCAGGAGCGCGGTCAGCCCCTTGACGTGGGCCTCGTAGATCACCGTCTCGGACCACGGCGTGTTGGGGCGGCGATCGCCGTCCCAGTCGAAGCTGTCGGCCGTGACCACCGACTTGGGCATGGCCGGGGCGCTGTCGCGGCGATCGAACGACAGGTCGGCCCGCGGCGAGCCGACGTGATAGCCGTGAACGGCGTCGGTCCAGCGCAGCTGGCCGGCCAGGCGCCGTGCATAGGGGTCCAGCAACAGCTTGTTGGGATTGAACCGGTGACCCTGCTCGGGCGCGTAGGCGCCATAGGCTCGAAAGCCGTAGAGCTGGCCGGGACGGGCGTGGGGCAGGTAGCCGTGCCATACCTCGTCGGTGCATTCGGGCAGAGGGTAGCGGGCCAGTTCCTTGCGTCCCGAAGGGTCGAACAGGCAAAGGTCGATGCGCTCGGCATTGGCCGAGAACACCGCGAAATTGACCCCTAGCCCGTCAAAGCTCGCGCCGAGCGGGTAGGGGGATCCAGCCTCGAGACGTTCGGGAAGCGTGGTCAAGCGTGGGGTCCTTCATAGCGGAGGTAGACCGCGGCCAGCGGCGGCAGGGTTAGGTTGATCGTCTCGGCGCCATCGATGCTGCGGCTGTCGACGCCGCCTTGGTTGCCCAGGTCGCCGCCGCCGTAGAGGGCCGCGTCGGTGTTGAGGATTTCGGTCCAGCGCCCGGCGAACGGGACCAGAACCGAACGGCCGAGGCGAGGCTCGGGCGTCATGTTGACGGCGACGATCATCGGCGCGCCGCCATGGAACGAGCGGCGCTCGAAAAGGAAGACGCCATCCCGGTCGTGGTTCTCGGCGATCCAGGAAAAGCCGCGCGGGTCGGCGTCGGTGTGGTGCAGCGCGCCCTCGTCCCGATAGACCCGGTTGAGGTCGCCGACCAGGCGTTGCAAGCCGCCGTGATCGGCCTCGTCCGCCAGCGCCCAGTCCAACTCGCGGTCATGGTTCCATTCGCGCCACTGGCCGATCTCGCCGCCCATGAACAGCAGCTTCTTGCCCGGGTGGGCCCACATCAAGGCGAGCAGGGCGCGCAGGTTGGCGAACTGGCGCCAGCGGTCGCCCGGCATCTTTGAGATCAGCGAGCCCTTGCCATGCACGACCTCGTCATGGCTGAGCGGCAGGACGAAGCGCTCGGTGAAGGCATAGGTCAGGCCAAAGCCAAGGTCGCCGCCATGCCAGCCGCGATGCACCGGGTCGCGGTGCATGTAGCGCAGGGTGTCGTTCATCCACCCCATGTTCCACTTATAGGAAAAGCCCAGGCCGCCTTGGTCGACTGGAGTGGTGACGCCGGGCCACGCGGTCGATTCCTCGGCGATGGTGATGGCCGACGGAAAGCGCCGGGCGACCTCGGCGTTGAGCCGGCGCAGGAAGGCGATCGACTCCAGGTTTTCGCGGCCGCCGTGGACGTTGGGCGTCCATTCGCCGGCCTTGCGGCTGTAGTCGCGGTAGAGCATGGAGGCCACAGCGTCGACGCGCAGGCCGTCGATGTGGAAGCGGTCGAGCCAATGCAGGGCCGAGGCGATCAGGAAGGTGGCGACCTCTTCGCGCCCCAGATTGTAGATCAGGGTGTTCCAGTCGGGATGGAACCCCTCGCGCGGATCGGCATGCTCGTAGAGCGCGGTGCCGTCGAACTGCTCAAGCCCGTGGGCGTCGCTCGGGAAATGCGCCGGCACCCAGTCGAGGATGACGCCCAGGCCGGCCTGATGGCAGCGGTCGACGAACCGCGCCAGGGCTTCGGGCGCGCCATAGCGGGCGCTGGGGGCGAACTGGCTGAGCGGTTGATAGCCCCAGGAGCCACCGAACGGATGCTCCATGATCGGCATCAGTTGGACATGGGTGAACCCCAGGCCCGTGACATACGGGATCAGGTGGTCGGCCAGGGCGTCCCAGTCGTGCAGGGTTTGCCCGTCCCAGGGTCGCTTCCACGATCCGGCATGGATCTCATAGATGCTGATCGGCGCGCCGGCATGATGGCGGCCCGCGCGGCCGGCCATCCAGTCGGCGTCGCTCCAGGCGTGATCGAGCAGCGGCGCGACGATCGATGCGGTGGCCGGCGGCGTCTCGCTGGCCCTGGCAAGCGGATCGGCCTTGCGACGGACCACGCCGTCGGCGCCCTCGATCTCGAACTTGTAGCGCGCGCCGGCGCGAAGCCGCGGCACGAAGATTTCCCAGACGCCTTGGGTGTGACGCAGCCGCATCGGATGGCGCGCGCCATCCCAGCTGTTGAAGTCTCCAATCAGGCTGACGCGACGGGCATCGGGCGCCCAGACGCTGAAGGCCACGCCGTCGATGTCCTCGAGTTTTCGGGGGACCGCCCCCAAGCGCTCGGCCAGGCGCAGAGGCTCGCCTCGGCCAACCTCGTCCAACACCGCATCGGGGAGGGCGGGTCCAAAGCCATAGACGTCTTCGGTCTCCTGAACGCCATCGGGCCAGACGATCCTCAGGAGATAGGGCGATGAGCCCTTCAGTTCGCCTTCGAACAGGCCGGGCGCGGTTTCTGGAAGGCTCGCCAAGCGACGACGGGACTTGCGCGCGATGACCTCCACCGCGCTGGCGCCCGGTTGAAATGTCCGCACCACGCCCCCGTGACGTCCGAGGTATCCGAACGGATCGGACGCCCAAGACACCTTGCTATCCAACCCCACCCGCCGCCTCCGATTTGCTGCAGGTGCACAACGGACAACCGTCCAATCTGTGCCGTGACTCATCAAAAAATAATCCCGGGAACTGCTGGTCACGCTCGTTGTTTCTCGAACATCTCCAAGGAGTTTTCAGGCGATGGCGTTCGGGGCGGGGCAGAACTTTGTGTGCGGTAGCGAAGCTTGTCTTCGCCGGCCCGTCGTGGGCGCGGCGCGATGACCGGCCCCGAGGTCCTTTCCGTCGCCGCGGAGATCTTCCCCCTCGTCAAGACCGGCGGCCTCGCCGACGTGGCCGGCGCCTTGCCGCTCGCCCTGGCGCGCGAAGGCGTGCGCGTGACCACGCTCGTACCGGGCTACCCGGCGGTGATGGCCGCGCTCGAGGATTCCACCGAGGTCCACCGCTTCGCCGACCTGATGGACGGAGAGGCCCGGCTGCTACGGGCGCGCGCCGGCGCCCTTGAACTCCTGGTGATCAATGCGCCGCATCTCTACGACAGGCCGGGCAATCCGTATCTGAAGGGGCCGGGCGAGCCGTGGCCCGACAACGGATTGCGATACGGGGCCCTGGCCAAGGTCGCCGCCGAGATCGGCCTTGGTCTCCTGGCGGATTACCGCCCAGCCGTGATCCAGGCCCACGACTGGCACGCGGCCCTGACCCCGGCCTACCTGTTCTACGCGCGCCGCAAGGACCGTCGCCTGAAAGCGCCGCCTGTGGTGCTGTCGATCCACAACCTGGCCTTCCAGGGCCTGTTTCCGGCCGAGCTGCTCGGAAAGTTGGGCTTGCCGCCCGAAGCCCTCGCGGTGGAAGGCGTCGAATACTGGGGTGATATCGGCTTCCTGAAGGCCGGCATCCAGTTCGCCGACCAAGTGACTACGGTATCGCCGAGCTATGCCGCCGAGATCACCACCGAAGACGGCGGGATGGGTTTGGGCGGGTTGCTGAAGGCGCGCGCCAAGCGCCTGGTGGGAATTCTCAACGGTATCGATGATGATGTCTGGAACCCGCAGACCGACCCCGACATCAGCGCCCGCTACAGCGCCCAGACCATCGAGCAGAGAGCGATCAACAAGCTCGCTCTCCAGGCCAAGTTTGGCCTCAGACCTGATCCCGAGGCGCCGCTGTTTGGCATTCTGTCGCGTCTGACGGACCAAAAGGGCGTCGATCTGCTGCTGGGCGCCTTGCCGGTGCTGTTTGGCGAGGGCGCGCAGCTGATTGTCTGCGGCCAGGGCGAGCCGCGTTATGAGGCCGCCTTCGCCGAGGCCGCCGAGCGCCACCCAGGGTCCATGGGCCGCTACCTAGGCTATCGTGAGGAGCTGGCGCACCTGATCCAGGCCGGCGCGGACGCCATCCTAGCCCCCTCGCGGTTCGAGCCCTGCGGCCTGACCCAGCTGTGCGCCATGCGCTATGGCGCGGTGCCGGTGGTCTCACGCACCGGCGGGCTGTCGGACACCATCATCGACGCCAACACGGCCGGCATCGCGCGGTCAGCGGCCACCGGTGTCCAGTTCGCGCCAGCGACCCAGGATATGCTCGAGGACGCCATTCGGCGCACCTGCGCGCTCTATCGCGATCCGGTCAGCTGGCGACGCGTCCAGCTTAACGCCATGGCCTCGGACAGCTCCTGGCGCGTATCGGCGGCCGAATATGCGAGCCTCTTTCGCAAATTGTCGGCGCGTTCGGCGATCAATCGGGCCGCCGACGCCGCCAAGACCGGCTCGGCGAGCGGCGAGCCGCGCAGCTTCGCGCCGGTTGGTGGCGCGGTCGATCCGGACGGGCCGGAGCGCGCTTCGCCGCAAGCCGCCGTCACGCGGTCCGCGCCGAGAAAGGCTGCCGCGCGAGGGGCGACAAAGGCATGACGGTCGCCGATCTGATCACCGCGCTTGGCGATTGCGATCCCCAGGCGATCGTCCTGATCCCGGCGGCCTCGGCGGTCGGCCAAGCCAGCGAACCCGTCATCGACGTGACCCGCGTGGAGGCCGAGCACTTTGGCGGCGGTCCGGCGGCCCAACGCGGCGCGGTCCGGCTCACCGGATTTCCATTCTTGCTGATGGTTTCAAGCTCGGGCGCGGCGGACTTGCGCGACTAGGCCGGACCACGCGACGGAAGCTGCCAAGGAGCGCCGGCGTGGTCCCGATGGTCGGGGTCGAGCCGCGAGCAGAAACTGAAACGAGGGTATGAGCATGTCCGACGACAAGACCAGGTCCGGTCCGCAAGACGCCTCACGCATCAACCTGAGCGAAGACTATGAGGTGGCCTATTGGACGCAGGCTCTTGGGGTCTCGCGCCAGGCGCTCGAGCACGCCGTGGCGCAAGCGGGCGTCAGCGCCGATGCGGTCCGCGCGTTCTTGCAGCGCGGCGCCCATTAATGTCGCACCGCCAGAGCGCCCGGGCCAAGCCCTCTGGCCGGCGCCTGACGCGGGTGGCGCTGCTGGTGATGTTGATCGCCCTTGAGGCGGCGCCCGTGTTCGCCTTGGGCGATGGGACGCGACCTGGCGCGGGACTGCCACTCTGCGCCAGCCGCTGACGCCAGTAGTTCCCAATGCGCACTATCCTGACTTCCGGGCCCCTCCGCCAGCCCGCGCAACGCGCCACTGCGGCCGCTGGGGTGGAACCCGCGTCAGCGCGAGGGCGGGCCAGGTATAATCAGGTAAGCGGACAGCCGCGTGCCGTCGCAGAGGAGCCAAGCCGCCGTGCAAGGCTCGTCGGCGCATGGCGAGCGCCCCTTCGCAATCCTCGCGGCGGCGCGCCTCGTCGCCGAACCGAGCTGGTCATGCCACACGCAGAGCGCAAACCGGCGGTCGCCGTATCCGCGCGGCTTTGATCGATGGTTGGGTGATCAGGCGATCACGGCGCCAAGGCTCAGATAGAGCGGATCGAACAGCGCCAGGCCCTCAAGCCTGGCTTGGTCGACGATGGTCAACCGGCGCCGCTCGAGCCGGATCAGACCGCGCGCGCGCAAGTCCTGCAGCACCCGGTTGACGTGGACGGTCGTAAGCCCTTGCGCGTCGGCGATATCGGCTTGCGTCGCCCCCAGCATGAAACCGTTTGGATCGGCCGCTCCGACGGCGCTGAGTCTCGCCTGCAGTTCGCAGAGGAAGTGCGCGATCCTCTGGGTCGCGTCTCGCTGTCCGATATTGACCACCCAGGCGCGCGCCACGTTGGCGCCGATGGCGACTTCGCGCGCGAACGCGCTGACGAGCTCAGGATGATCGACGGCGAGACGGGCTAGACGCTGATGGGGAACCGACCAAACCGAGCAGCGCGACAGCGCCTCGATATTGTCTGGACGAGCCTCGAGCAGCGAAGCCTCCGCGTCGGCCGTGTCGCCGGGGAGCAGGACGGCGTGGATCTGGCGGCGTCCATTGGGCAGCAGCGTCATCCGACAAGCCCAGCCTTGACGGATGACCGTGATATCGCGGGGCGCGTCGCCAGCCTCGGCGATCAAGGCTCGAGGATCGAAGTCGACCGCTTGGCCGAGCAGTTCGTCAAGCACGTTGAGGGACGGACCAAGAAGACTGTGGGCGGCCAGCCGCCGCGCCACGATCGAAGACGGACCTGGAGCGCTCGTCGTGGGCCGAGCAGGGCTCTGGTGATGACGAATCTGAAGCGACAAGGGCTCTACTCCGCGAGGCCGGAGTACGAGATCTCCTAAGCGGGAGCAGGCCGGTGAGACGCTCTCGATCCGTGCAGGATGCGCCTTGCGCCGCGGCTATGCCAACGGAAAGCGGCTGGCGTTTTTGTCTGGGGGCGCTGCGTCACAGACCGATCGTGTCGGCCTCCTCGGAGAGTCGCTGCGAAAGCTTCAACGCCCGCTGTTTGAACGCCGTCGCCGCGCCCCGCCTCAACAGCCGGTGGGCGGCGGCGGGAAAGCGCTTGCGAAGCTTGGCGGCCCAAATCTCGGCCTGCTCGGGATCGATCTTGGCGTCCTGGGCTCGCGCGAGGATCATGCGGCTGGCCTCGGGCAGAGCAGGCCAAGCCATCAACAGCTCCAAGCCCTTTTGAAAGTCCTGGTGCGTGGCGGCGTGGGCCAGCGCCTGGCCTTCGGCCTCTACGTCCTCGAACCCATCCAACCGGCCGACGAAGGCCTTGGCGCGGCCGATGTCCAAGGTGCGCTGGAACGAGGCCCACCGTACGGCCTGAGCGGCGGCGGCCTCACCCGTGGCCTCGAGATAGTCGAGCCAGGCCGTTTCCCAATCGAAGTCCGGCGCGGCCAGACGGGCCGCTTGGCCCTGGGGCTTGGGCGCAGCCAGACGCAAGGCCGCGCCGGCCTCTTCGACCTCGCCGACCTCCAGCCACCGCTGGGCGAGCTCGACCGCCACGGCCGGGGTCTGCATGGCGGGGGCGCTATAGGTGTCGCGGTAGGCCTCGACGTCACCGGCCGCGTCGGCGAGATGGCGGATCACCACCGTCCAACCAGGCGCGGTCCTGGCGCGCGCCAGCGCGAGCGCCAGGGCCGCCTTCGCCGTCTGGACCGGCAGGGCGGCCATCACCTTCGGCATCCATCTGGCCCAGGCCTGAGGCGCGGCCTGGGCCGCTTCGACCACAGCGTTGGCCGCCAGCTGAGGATCATGTGGGGCTAGCAGCCGGCCAAGATCGCCGGCCGCCCGGGCGTAGATCGCCTCGAACGCATCATCTGGATCGCGCAACCGCGGCGATGTCTGGCCCGCCGTGGCCAGGAAGCGCCACATCCGCTCGCGCGCCGCGTCCGGTTCCTGCCGCGCGAGCCGCTCGGCGATAAGGCCTCGTAGCGCGTCGAGGTCCCGCAGGAAGGCCGGCTTCTGGCGCCAGGTCACCTGGCCTCGGCTGGTTTCCAGGGCTCCAAGCCGCTTGTCGATCTCCGGCGCCAGGTGGGTCGCGCCAAGCCCGGCGGCCAGTTCCATGCGCAGCCGCCGCTTGAGATCGGTCCGGGTGTCGGCCACCTCGACCAGGATCTCGGCCAACCGCTCGGCGCCGAGCCCCGCGAGGTTCTCGGGCGTCACCTTCTTGAGAGCGGCGACACTTGATCTAGCCATGGACCAGGCCTGCGCTCACCGCCCGTCCGCCAGGAGGGCGATGACCTCCAGCCGAGCGCAGGCGGCCGCGTGGGCGACCGCGGCGTCCTTGGACGACACAAAGGCGATCTGGAAAGCGCTGACGGCCGCGCGTAGCGCCGTACAGAACGGCACCGCGTGGACCCTGCACACGAAGTCGGCTTCCGCGGCGAGGTCGTCGAAGAGAAAGGTCGCGTGGCTCGCCGGTCCGGAAACGAGCTCTGTGATGCGCTCAAGCTCGGTTCGATAGTGCGCGCGGACTCCAGGATTCATGCTGGCCCCTTGGCGTTGACACTGGCGCGGCGCACGGAGCGTCGCTGGCTTTAGGACAACGGCGCTGCGGGCCAAGTGATCCGTCGCGGGCGGATCGCAAGCGAGGCGAAGCTTGCGGTCGCCAGCTGCGCATCCGCCGCGGGGGGTTAGGCCGAACGTTCACGGCCGCCGCGCGAGCGCGCGAGGGGGATGACCGTGCCTTGGCTGATCGCCGAAGCCTGCGTCATGGTCATCTGGATCGCGTCCCTGAGGTCGTCAAGGCTGTAGGGCTTGCGAAGGATGCGAAACTCGCTCGCCAGATGCTCGGCCGACTGGCTGTAGCCGGTGGCCAAGAGGATCGGCAGATCGGGGTGACGCTCCCGCAGCAGCCGCGCCAGCCCCACGCCATCCATTTCACCGGCCATGACGATATCGCTGATCACCAGATCCGGGAGCGGCTCCTTCTGCATCGCGCTCAGGGCGGTCGCCGCGTCGATAGCGACCCACACCTGGTGGCCCAGGCTCTCGAGCAATCCGGTCGCCACGTCCGCCACATCGGGATTGTCTTCGACGAGCAGCACCTTGGCGGCCGCGATCTGACCACTCGCCGCCGACGCCTGGACCTTGGGCGTCGCGGTTTCACGCGATCGGGGCAGGAGGATCGAAAAGCGCGTGCCCGCGCCCAGCGCGCTATGGACCTGGACGTCCCCTCCAGCCTGCTGGGCGAACCCGTAGACATGGCTCAGGCCAAGGCCCGTCCCCTTGTCGATATCCTTGGTCGTGAAGAACGGCTCGAAAATCCGCTCCAGGATATCGGGGGCGATGCCGGTTCCGGTGTCGGCGACGCAGACCTCGACGAAATCACCTTCAAGCCCGCCAGCCGATGGGGGCAGGCTCGTATTGCGCGCCGAAATCGTCAGTCTGCCGCCCGCCGGCATGGCGTCGCGGGCATTGACCGCCAGATTGAGGATGGCCAGATCCAGCTCGCCCTGGTCGACCTCGACCGACCAGAGGGTTTCGGGGATGATCAGTTCCAATTCGATGCTGGCCGGTAGGCTGGTGGCGACCAGTTCGCGCACGCCGCTCATCCGCTCGGCGAAGGGGGCCACGGTCGTTTGCAGGCGCTGACGGCGGGCAAAGGACAGCAGGTGTCGCGTCAGGTCCTGGCCGCGAAGCGCCGAGGTCTCGATCGCGTCAAGGGCGCGGTGGGCCTTGGCGTCATCGCCCACCTTGGCGCGAAGCAGGTGGGCTTGGCCGCCAACGACCATCAAGAGGTTGTTGAAGTCGTGCGCCACGCCCCCGGTGAGCTGACCCAGGGCCTCCATCTTCTGATTGTGCGCGATCCGCTCGCGGGCCTGGTCGAGCTCGGCCTGGGCGCGCTTCTTGTCGGTGATGTCGCGGGTGATCTTGGCATAACCCACCAGGTGGCCGGTCTCATCGCGGATCGGGTCGATGACGACGTTGGCCCAAAAGCGAGTGCCGTCCTTGCGCACGCGCCAAGCCTCGGCCTCGAAGCGGCCCTCGCTGGCGGCCTGATGCAAACCTTGCAGCGGCAGGCCGGCGGCCCGGTCCTCCGGGGCGTAGAATTTCGAGAAGTGCTGACCGACGATCTCGCTGGCCTGGTAACCCTTGATCTTCTGCGCGCCGGCGTTCCAGTTGGTGATGATGCCATTGGGATCGAGCATGTAGAGCGCGTAGTCGACCACGCCTTCGACCAGCATCCGAAACTGGCGTTCGCTCTGGGCTAGCGCCTCCTCGGCCGCCTTGCGCTCACTGATGTCGCGGGTGATCTTGGCGTAGCCGATATGGGTCCCGGCCTCGTCATGGATCGGATCGATCACCACGGACGCCCAAAAGCGGCTTGCGTCCTTGCGTAGCCGCCAGCCTTCGCCCTCGAACCGGCCCTCGGCCTTGGCGGTGGCCAGCGCCAGGGCGGGGCGTCCCGCGCTGCGATCC
The DNA here is from genome assembly GCF_002742625.1 of Caulobacter sp. FWC2. Lineage (NCBI taxonomy): Bacteria > Pseudomonadati > Pseudomonadota > Alphaproteobacteria > Caulobacterales > Caulobacteraceae > Caulobacter > Caulobacter sp. FWC2. The sequence goes on along the minus strand of NZ_PEBF01000001.1, from coordinate 2,850,351 downwards.
TCAGGCGTGTAGAAGGCGCCGAAATGGCGTCCGACGATCTCCTCGGCGTCGTAGCCCTTGATGCGTTGCGCGCCGCGGTTCCAGTTGGTGACGACGCCGTTCACGTCGAGCATGTAGATGGCGTAATCGACGACGCCCTCGACGAGGTAGCGGAAGCGCCGCTCGCTCTCGATCAGGGCTTGCTGAGCGGCGCGCTGCTCGGTCATGTCGCGCGTGACCTTGGCGAAACCGATCGGCTCGCCGTGGTCGTCGCGCATCAGATGCAACGTCGCCACCGCCCAGAACTGACTGCCGTCCTTGCGCACCCGCCAGCCTTCGCCGTCGACGCGACCGTCTTTTCGCGCTTGATCGATTAGGTGCTCGGGCAGGCCCGCGCGGCGGTCCTCCGGCGTGAAGAAACGGCTGAACGGCTGGCCCTGAATCTCCTCGGCGCTGTAACCCTTGAGGTTCTGTGCGCCGCGGTTCCAGCTTGTGACCTTGCCGGCGAGATCGAGCATGTAGACGCCGTAGCCGGTCAGCGACTCGACAAGCAGTTCGAACCGGCGATCGTTGGGCTCAGTCATCTGCTGATCTTTCCGTCCCGCTCGCATCTGTTAATTGACATAAGCATCCACTGGAGCAAGCCTGCCATGTCTCACGGGAGGACATCATGGCCCCGCAGATTGCCAAGCTAAGCCCCGCCGACAGCCCCCTCGACCGTCGGTCGAAAACGCCGCCTCCGGGGCAGAAGTTCCAAAGCGATGAGGAAGATCTTCCGTTCAGCGTCGAGCTTTGGTCGTCCGATATGGGCGCCCTCGAACAGGTGGTCGCCGTCAGCGCCTCTCCATCGATTGGCTACGCGGCCTACTATGCCGCCACGCGGGAATATCCCGGCCGCGTCGTCGTGCTGCGCCACCAGGATCGCATCATGAGCCGCTGGGACGCCAAGCCCCAGTAGCCGGTCGGATTTGGCTCATGGCTGCGGCGACCTTTCAGGACAGCGCTCCCTTCACCGTCGAACTTCGGACGAGCCGCGGCCCAGGGCGTCTCCTTGGGCGCGCCGCCACGATGATCCTCGCCAACGCCATTTTCGAGGCTGCGCTTACGGCCCATCCGGGAGAGCGTATCGTCCTGTCACAGGGCGCGTTGGTGCTGCGCGACAGCGCTCCGACGACCTAGGTCGCTGCCTCAGGAGGGGTCTGAAACGTCCGCCACGGTCCGGGTCAGGGCGTCGAGCGAATAGGGTTTGCTCAAGAACCGGCCATCGTCAGGGACCGGCGCGGGGAGGGGGCGGCCGGACGTCACGACCAGGCGGATGGCGGGCCAGCGCTCGTGCACCAGACGCGCCAGTTCCAACCCGTTCAAGGCGCCGGGCATGTCGACATCGGTGCAGAGCACGCCGACGTCACTGCGGGCGTTCAGGATTTCCAGCGCCTGCTGCGCATCGGCGGCCTCCACGACGTCAAAACCCGCGTCGGCGACCGCAAGGCCAGCCAATTCCCGGATCAGGGGTTCGTCTTCGACGATCAGAACAAGGGGTTGGCGTGAGGACATGGCGACCGAACATCCGACCGCGCGCCGCGTTCCCGGCCCAAAGGCGTTCATCGCGTGAAAGAGTGAGTCTGTGGCTGCGGCGTCGCAGCTGCTGGGTCGCGGCGCGCCGCCGGTCCACGCCGCCGGCGCCAAAAGGATCGGCCGTCTCAGCCCGCCAAGGCATGGTTTAGCCGGGCGCGGGGCCCTGTCGCCCCGAGTTCAAGAGGTCAGAGCGAGGTGGTTGAGATGTCACGCCGTCAAGCTGCAGATAGCGGCATCAATACTGTATTGACGATCTGTGTCACCTCCCGAAGCTGGCGCTATGCTCGGGTTTGAGAGCAACGGAGGCCGCGCGACGCCGCGCTGGGTGTGATCGAAAAAAATGTGCTTGGGGGTGATTGACGCCGGCTTGGCGTATATTAGATTTCGTTGCGCCGAATGCCTCAGGGGTTCGGTTCTGGGGCGCCGAACGCTTCGGGCGTCCCTCATGTCCAACTTGCTTGCGAGGAGATGGAAATGAGCACTGCGTTTGATCTTTCCCCCCTGTACCGCTCGATGATCGGCGTCGACCGCATGGCGGACGTGCTGGAGGCCGCTCTCAGCAGCAGCGCCGACACCAGCTATCCGCCGTTCGATGTCGAAAAGACCGGCCAGGACAGCTACCGCGTCACGCTGGCCGCCGCCGGTTTCTCTCCGGCCGAACTGGAGATCACGTCCCAACCCAATCTGCTGGTGATTTCCGGCAAGAAGGCCAAGGGCGAGGAGGGGCAGCGTAACTTTCTGCATCGCGGCGTCGCCATGCGCGGGTTCGAGCGGCGGTTCGAACTGGCCGATCATATCGTCGTGCGGGCCGCCAGCCATGCCGACGGCCTGCTGACCATCGAACTCGAGCGGGAGATCCCCGAGGCGTTGAAGCCCCGCCGCATCGAGATCGGGCAAGCCTCGCAGCAGCGCCTGGCCGGGCCTGAAAAAGCCCGCAAAGCGGCCTGACGACGGAGGCTCATCAGGCTTGCCGGCCCTGAGATCGCCAAGCGCGCACCATGGCCCTGCCGCCCTGCGGTAGGATTTCTCCACCCCCTGGAAGTCGTCAAGGACGCGGACCTGGACGCCGAGGCCAAGCGCGAGATTCTCGCGGCCTGGGCTTCGGACGCCAGCGCGGTGGAGGATCGACCCACCCACCGATGGCTGCTGGGAACCCACGCGCCCGTGCCGTTGAGCGAGGTGCTCGACGCCTTGCGGCGCCTGGACGCCATGAGTGTGGCTTAACTGTTGGGCGGCCGGTGGAAGGCCGGCCGCCGCCTTTTGTCTTGTGTGTTGTAGCGATATGCCGACGATGATTTCGGTCGCGCCCCAGGGCGCGGGCTGGGCCGTTCGCTGCCCAGCGCTTTTTGACAATCCCATGCTCTACAGGAGCGGCGCCCAGGCTGAAGGCGCGGCGCGGGCCCTTGCCGATCGCCTGAGCCAAGCCGGCCTCGACTGCCTGCTGGAACTGCGGCTGCGAGACGGCGCGGTGGCGGGCCGCTTCGTCTGCCCCGCCGCGCCCGCCATGGCTCCACCTTTGACGCGCGCGGCCTAGCGGCGGCGGTTCAGGCGACTTATGGCGATCCGAGGCCGGGCGGCTGGGCGGCTAGGATGGACGCACGCCCTTTTCCAGCTCCGCTCGGGTGGCCTCGTCATAGCTCGCCGGATCGTCGAACAGACGCTTGGCCGCCGCCTCTGTGATGGGATCGTTGCGCCGGTTGCGCGTTTTGTATTGGATCATCCCGTAGATGAGGACGCCGAGCAGGAGCAGGGCGCCGATAGGCCAGAGCACCTCAGGGGTGAACATCGCAGACTCCATATTGATGGACGCAAGAGCGCGCCGTTGGGCTTTTTAACGCCGTTGCGCGCGCCACGTTCACGGTCGCGGGACGGCCTAGGGTCAAATGGACGGTGGCGCCCGGAGAGCCTCCCAGGGCGCCAATGCGCGCAGGACCGCCCAGCCGCCGGTTAGCCGCCTTGGCTTACGGGCGGGGCTTTTGAACGACCGGCCTATCTTGGTTTGATGCGCGTGGCCAAGGGGTGGCGCCGCGCCACCGACGTGGCGGTCCAGACCAGGGCCGCCGTGGACAGAAGGACGCCGGAAACCAGAGCGCCGACCGCCAGGAGGCCCTTGGGCGTGACGCGAACCTCCGCGCGCAAGGTCACGCGACCACCCGTCAGTTCGATCATGGCGGTCTGCGGCGCGTCTGGCGTGCTCGGGGCAGGGGGCATGGGATCTCCTTTGCCGCTCTCGAAAGCCAAAGCCCCGCCGGCGGTTCCGCGGACGAGACCTGTGCGGTTCGGTGCGGCGGGGCGGCCCAGGGGCGTGAACCTTTGCGCGCCCTGGCGAGTTGAGCCCGGCATGAACAGTTCTCGGCTTTGGCCTTCGGCCCTGATCGGCGCGGTCGCCAGCGCGCGGTCGATGACCCCCATGGCGGCGCTCGCGGCCGCGCGCTTGGCGGGGGCGCGCACGCCTGGCCCGCTGCTGCTTCTCGACCACCCCGTGTTCAAGTTCGGCGCCCTGGCCATGGGGGCGGGGGAGCTCTTGGGCGACAAGATGAAGTCCGCGCCTGACCGCACGGTCTTCCTGGGCCTTTTGGCGCGGGCGCTGAGCGCCGGCATCGCCGGCGCCGCCCTGGCCCCACGCGGCAAGGCGCGGGCCGGCGCGCTGATCGCCGTGGCGACCGCGACGCCCCTGGCCTACCTCACCCTGGCCGGGCGCAAGCGGGCCATGGCCGGCCTGGGGCAGACCCGCAGCGGCCTTATCGAGGACGCGCTGGTGGTCGGCGTCGGCGCCGCGGTCGTGGCGCTGGCCGTCAGACCCAGACCCTAGGCCTCCGTCGCGGCCAGGACGGCGCATGGACCGCTCAGCCCCCTGGCCCGGGGGCGCCGAGGGCTAGAGGGCCCCACAGGGAGGATCGCCATGACGTCTGAACGCCGCGCGGGGGGCTGCGCCTGCGGAGCCGTCCGCTTCAACACCCTGGCCGAGCCCAAACGCGGCGGGCTTTGCCACTGCATGACCTGCCGCAAGGCCCATGCCGCCGCCTTCAATCCCTTCGTGGTCTACGACCCACGGGACGTCGAGATCACAGGGGCGATGTCGGCCTGGGAAAGTTCGCCCGGTTATGTCCGCTATTTCTGCGGGACCTGCGGCGGGCGCGTCCTGGCCGAAAACAGCCACGGAGACAGCGGCCGGGAGTACGAGCTTTCCCTGGGCAGCTTCGACGCGACAGGGTGGTTTGGCCCGCAATATGAAAGCTGGACGGTGCGCCGCGAACCCTGGCTCGCGCCGCTCCTGGCGCCGCAGCATCCGCGCGAGCGTGTGATCGGCGACACTGGCTGACCGCCAGTTCGCCGGATGGACTGCACGGCTGTGGAATTCGAGACGCCAGCGCGCTTCGCCATAGCTCCACCGCTGTCTTGCCATCCTCGAGGCGAGCGACGGGAACGTTGCCAGGCGTGCTCCGTTCAGGGGACATCCCCAACCACGGAGACGCCACCCATGGCTCGTCACACCCTACTGGCCGCCGCAGCCTTGTCGGCCCTGTCGCTTGTCGCTTGCCAGAAGAAGGACGCCGCGCCGGCGCCGACCGATCCCGGCACGGGCAATGCCGCCGTCAACGCCGCCCAGGACGCCACCTCGACCGCCGTGGGGACCGCCGCCGCGGTGACCGGACCCGCCTCCACTGACGCCTTCGTCGCCAACGCCGCCATCAGCGACATGTACGAGATCCAGGCCGGCCAGATCGCCCAGACCAAAGGCCAGTCGGCCGCCGTCAAGGCGTTCGGCAAGCAGATGGTCACCGACCACACCGCGCTGTCCAACGCCATGAAGCCGCTGATTATCGCCGCCGGCAAGACCGCGCCCGCTGGCCTGGACGAGCGCCGCAAGGGCCTGATCGACAACCTCAGCGCCGCCGCGCCCGCCGACTTCGACAAGGTCTACATCAGCCAGCAGGAAGCCGCCCATAACGAGGCCCTGACCCTGATGCAGGGCTATGCCGACCATGGCGATGACGCGGGCCTGAAGGGCGGCGCGGCCAAGGCGCTGCCCAAGATCAAGGCCCACCTCGAACACGTCCAGGGCCTGGCCTCCAGCGCTCACTAGTCATCATTTGATAGGGAGCGCCTGATGGGTCTCTTCTCCAAGATTGTCGACAAAATCTTCCACCATGACCGCGCCGCGCCCGCCGCCCCGGCGGGCCAGGGCTCGGCGCCGCCCGCGGCCGCGCCCCAAGCCACGGCTGCGGCGACAACGGCGTCGAGCCCCGCGCCGGTCGATGTCGAGGCCGTGCTGGCCTCGATGGCGCAGATCGAGGGCGGCGGCGGCAACTGGCGTGCGTCGATCGTCGACCTGCTCAAGCTCTTGCGGCTGGATTCCAGCCTGGAGGCGCGCAAGGGCTTGGCCGACGAGCTGAACGTCCATGCCGGCGAACCCGGCAGCGCCGAGCAGAACATCGCCCTGCACAAGGCGGTGATGAAGAAGCTGGCTGAAAACGGCGGCCAGGTCCCCGAAAGCTTCTACCGATGAGCCAGCGCGCCGGACCAGCGGCGGGCCGGCTTGCGGGTCTGGCCAAGATTTCGCTGGTTCGGCGCGCATGAGCCCTCTGGCCGCCTCGACCCCGGTGTCGGGCGACGGGCTGCTGCGTCGGCCCGGTCGGCCCTTCATGCGCCGGCGGGTCGAGACCGATGGTGGTCCGATCGCCTACGCCCAGGTGGGGACCGGTGATCGCCTGGTGGTCCTCGTGCACGGCGTCCTGACGGCGCTCGACGACATGCTAATGGCCTTGGCCGACGGTCTGGCCGACTACCGGATCATCGCCTTGGATCGTCCAGGGTTTGGCCAAAGCCCTCGCCGCACCGGCCTGGACGCGGGGGTGCTGCGCCAGGCCCGGCGGCTGAACCAGGCGCTCGAGGCCTTGAACCTGGGCCCCGCCGTCCTGGTCGGCCATTCGTTCGGCGCGCCTGTCGCCCTGGCCATGGCGATGGCCGCTCCCGAGCGCGTCCATGGCGTGGTGTCGCTGGCCCCCCTGGTCCTGCCCGAAGCGCGGCTGGAGCAATTGCTGTTTGGACCGCGCGGCGCGCCGGTGCTCGGCGGTTGGCTGTCGGGTTGGCGCCACGCGGGCTTAGACGAGCGGCTGCTGCCGCTGCTCTGGCGCGCCATGTTCCTCCCGCAGGCCATGCCCCCGCGGCTGGAGGCCGACTTCCCCTTCGCTCTGGCCGGCGAGGCGGAGGCGACGCGATGGGCGGGTGAAGACAGCCTGTCGGTCGGTCCAGACCTGATGGCGTTGCTGGCCTGCGCGCCGAGCTTGGCGGCGCCGCTCCATGTGCTAGGCGGGTCGGCCGACCTGGTCGTCAACAACCTGTTGCACGGACAGATGCTGGCGGCCCTAGCGCCGCGCGGCCGGTTCACGCTCCTGCCCGGGGTTGGCCATATGATCCACCACGCCGCGCCCCAGGCGGTGACCCAGGCTGTCGCGGCCCTGTCGCCGGCCTAGGGGCGGCCGCCAGCCTCGTCTTGCGTGCGATCGCCAAGCTGCAAGGGCCCCGCGTCGGAGCGGCCGATCTCTTCAAGGGCGGCGTCGCTTTCGCCGCTGGCCGCGCCGCTGACCTCGCTGGTCTGGTCGGCGAACGAGCGGGGTTCAGCGGCGGCCTGACCCTGCGGGGCTTCGCTCACGCCGAAGACGTAGCGACCGTATTCCTCGGCAAAGCGCTTGGTGAGGAAATCCTGGTCGGGGGCCTTTTCCTTCAGCTCCAGAAACCAGGTTCCTTCCTCCTCGAACATGTGATGCAGGACCGCGCCCTGGATGTGCTCGAGCTTATCGCGCCAGGCCGCGTCGGCCGGATTGATGCGCTCCAACTCGGCCATTTGCATCTTGGCCGTGGTCTGCTCGGTATAGGCCAAACCGGCATGAGCTTTTTCGCCATTCTTGGCCAGGGCCGGGTAGAGCACCACCTCCTCGGCCAGCGAATGTCCATTGAGCACGGTGGCCAGGGCCTTGAACGCCGCCAAGCGGTCCTCGGCGGAGCCCGCGCTCTTGGCCCGCTCGAAGGCCGAACGAATCTGACCGTGATGGTCGAGCGCCATCGACAACCAGTCGCCAGGCGCGGCGGCGGCGCGGGCTTTGGCGGTCGCCTTGGACCGGGCCTCTTCGGATTCCGGCGGGGTGACGGCGCCCAGTATCTTGTCCACGATCGACATGTGTCGGCTCCCGTAAAAGCGTCGAAAGATCAAGGGACGAGGGCGAGGGCGGTTCCCATGGCAAGGCTAGTTGCAGGGCGTTCGCACGAGGGAAGCGGGCGCCTTTCGCCGGACGGCCGTGGCGCTGAAACCCGGTCTCGCTTTCTGCGTTTGCACGCCATGACACAGCAAATCCTCGATACTCCTCTCCAGGCCGACGTGATCGACGGCGGCGTGGTGATCACCGGTCCCAACGGTTTCCAAAGCACGATGACCCTGGACGCGGCCAAGGCCACGGTGGCGCGGCTTCAGGCCGTGCTCGGCGCCGTCGGCGAGCCGGAAACCTATCAAAAGCCGCTGGGTTGAAACGCCATGCAGGTTTGGGAGATCAGGCCTGGACGCGGCGGCTGGCGTCTGACTGAGCAGGACGCGACCGAAGGCCTGACGTTCGACGACTTCACAAAGGCCGAGACCCGGGCGCGATGGCTGGCCATGCGCCATGAGGTCAAGGGCTGGCTCGCCGAAATCCGGATCCTCGACGCCGACGGCGGCCTGCTCGGGGCCTGGCGCGGTGAGCGCTACACCTTGGCCGCGCCCGCCCGGTTCAGCCAGGCCGCCTAACACCTATAGGACTTGAGACCATGGGCTACGATATCGCCCAGGCGCCGGCCGACGATGGCCTGACGCTTGGCCCCGCCGACTTCGCCGGTCCGCGCATCCGGCTGGCCGGCCCTGTCGACTACGCCATGTACAACAGTTTTCGCGACCAGCTCGACGCGGCCCCGGCGCAGGGCCTGGTCGTCGTGGAGTTATCGACCCTAGGCGGCGACCCCGAGGTCGCCCGGATGATGGGCGAGGATATCCGCTTCCAGAGCGAGGTGCGCCCCGAGCGGCGGCTGGCCTTTCTGGGCAAGGCGGCGATCTACTCGGCCGGCGCGACCTTCATGAGCTTCTTCGCCACGCCCAATCGCTATCTGACGCGGGGCGCGCGGCTGATGATCCACGAGCGCAAGCTGGACAAGACGCTGCAGATCAACGGACCCCTGACCACGTGCGTCGCGTCTGTCCGGGCCCTGCTGCACGAGATCGAGCATTCGATCGCCATCCAGAACGAGGGCTTTGAGAACCTCGTGCGCGGTTCGGCCGTGACCATGGAGGAGGTGCTCCAGCGGGCCCCCGCCAATTGGTACCTAGAAGCCCAGGAAGCCAAGGCCTTGGGCCTCATCCGCGGCGTGATCTGAAGCGCGATCAAGGATCGCCAGGCCTGGCTGGCCGTTCAAGCCCTGGAGGATCCACATGGCCGTCGCGAAACCCCCGTCGAAGCTTTCGAAATACCAGGCGATGCGCGACTTCTCGCAGACGGCCGAGCCGTCGGGCAAGGTCAAGGTCGCGCCGTCGCAAGCCTTGCGGTTCGTCATCCAGAAGCACGCCGCCAGTCACCTGCATTTCGACCTGCGCCTGGAATATGACGGGACTTTCAAGTCCTGGGCGGTGCCCAAGGGACCTTCGCTGGACCCGGCCGAGCGGCGGCTGGCCATGGAGGTCGAGGACCATCCCCTCGATTACGGCGACTTCGAAGGCACGATCCCCAAGGGCCAGTATGGGGGCGGCACGGTGATGCTGTGGGATCGCGGCTACTGGGCGCCTGAAAAGGGCTTCGAAAAGATCGGCGCGGCGCTGGGCAAGGGCGAGCTGAAGTTCGTCATGGAAGGCGGACGCATGCACGGCTCCTGGGTGATCGTGCGCACCAAGCGCGACAGCCGCGGCCGGGCCAGCTGGATCTTGATCAAACATCGCGACGAAGCCGCCCAGCCCGGCAATCCCGGCGGTCCGACCGACGAGGACCGTTCGATCGCCTCGGGCCGGACCATGACCGAGATCGCCAATGGCAAGGGCAAGGCCGCCACGCCGTTCATGACCGGGGAGGGCGCCGACGCCGGTGCGGTCTGGCAAAGCGATCGCGACGACAGCGCCCCGGCGGGCCTGATCAAGCCGCTGAAGGCCTCGTCGCCGGCCAAGACCAAGACCGTCAAGGTCCTGCCAGACTTCGTCGAGCCGCAGCTCACCAAGCCGGTCGAAAAGCCGTCCGCCGGGCCGGGCTGGGCCCACGAGATCAAGTTCGACGGCTACCGCATGCAACTGCGCACGGTGGACGGCAAGGCGACCTTGCGCACGCGCAAGGGCCTGGACTGGTCGGCCAAGTTCCCCGAGATCACCGCGGCCGGCGCGGCGCTTGGCGACGGGATCATCGACGGCGAAATCTGCGCGCTGGATCACAGCGGCGCGCCGGATTTCGCGGCCCTGCAAGCGGCCATTTCCGAGGGCAAGACCGCCGACCTGGTGTTCTTCGTCTTCGACCAGTTGTTCGAGGGCCCGGAGGATCTGCGCGACCTGCCGCTGGCGACGCGAAAGGACCGGCTGGCCGCCCATGTCGACGGCGCGGGGCCGCGTCTGCGCTATGTGGACCATTTCATCACGGCCGGGGACGCGGTGCTGTTGTCGGCCTGCCGCATGGATCTGGAAGGCATCGTCTCCAAGCGCCTGGACGCGCCCTATCGCTCGGGGCGCGGCGAAACCTGGACCAAGTCCAAGTGCCGCGCCGGCCATGAGGTGGTGATCGGCGGCTACACCACGACCAACGGCGCCTTTCGCTCGCTGATCGCCGGGGTGCACCAGGGCGGCAAGCTCATCCATGTCGGCCGGGTGGGCACCGGGTTTGGCCGCGACAAGGTCGCCACGATCCTGCCGCGGCTCAAGGCGCTGGAAACCCCTACGTCGCCGTTCGACGGCAAGGAGGGCAAGAGCCGGGCCGGAAGGCTCGGCGAGGTCCACTGGGTGCGTCCCGAACTGGTCGCCGAGATCGAGTACGAAGGCTTCACCGCCGACGGCCAGATCCGACAAGCCGCCTTCAAGGGGCTGCGCGCGGACAAGCCGGCCGCCGAGGTCGAGGCCGAAACGCCCGCGCCGGCCGGCGCCAAGGTGGCCGAGCCCAAGGCCCAGAAGGCCGCCTCCGCTGCGGCGACGGTCACATCGCCGACCGTCAGTCCAAAGGGTTCGGCCGTGGTCATGGGCCAGACTATTTCCAACGCCGGCAAGACCCTTTGGCCGGACGCGGGCGATGGCCGGCTGGTCACCAAGCTGGACCTGGCGCAATATTACGAGGCGGTCGGCGCCTGGATGATCGAGCACGTGCGTGGCCGACCCTGCTCGATGATCCGCATGCCAGACGGCATCGAGGGCGAGCAGAAGTTCTTCCAGCGCCACACCGGCCAGGGCCAGTCGGCCTTGATCACCGAAGTGGAGGTCTGGGGCGACCGCAAGCCCTACCTGCAGTTCGACAAGGTCGAGGCCCTGGTGGCCGCCGCCCAGGTCGGAGCCCTGGAGCTGCATCCCTGGAACAGCGAACCCTTCTTGCCCGAACAGCCCGGCCGGCTGGTGTTCGATCTGGATCCCGCGCCCGACGTGCCGTTCGACCGGGTGATCGAGGGCGCGCGCGAGGTGCGCGATCGCCTCGCCGACCTAGGCCTGGTCTCGTTCTGCAAGACGACCGGCGGCAAGGGCCTGCACGTGGTCACCCCGCTGTCGGCCGAGGGGCTCACCTGGGATATCGCCAAGGCCTTCGCCCGCGATGTCTGCAAGGCGATGGCCGCCGATGACCCCGAACGCTACCTGATCACCATGGCCAAGAAGGATCGCGGCGGACGGATCTTCCTGGACTATCTGCGCAACGATCGCATGGCCACGGCAGTGGCGCCGCTGTCGCCGCGCGGCCGCCCTGGCGCGCCGGTTTCGATGCCGATCTCCTGGACCCAGGTCAAGAAAGGGCTGGACCCAGCCAAGTACACCGTTCGCACCGTCCCGGCCCTCGTGCGCAAGCTGACGGCCTGGGAGGACTATTGCGACGGTGAGCGGCCGCTCGAACCGGCCATCCAGCGCCTGGGTCGGGTCTAGCCATGGCTAAGGCGCCGGCGCGACGCCTGAAGGTTTTCCAGGCCCAGTTCGGCTTCCATGACTCGGTGGTCGCCGCGCCCAGCCAGGTCGCGGCCTTGGCCGCCTGGGGCATCCGCCAGAACCTCTTCGCCGAGGGCCGAGCCAAGGTGACCGACGATCCTGACGCGGTCGCCGCGGCCTTGGCGCATCCGGAGATCCCGTTGCGTCGGGCCGTGGGATCGGACGACCCCTTCAGCCTGGAGCCGGGGCTGCCCCAGGCGCCGGCCGGGCCTTCGCGTCCCAAGCCACGGCTGAAACTGGTGGCCAAGGAAGCTGCGCCGCCACCCGCGCCAGCCTTCAAGCCGCCGCCCGACCGCTCAGGCCTCGCCGCCGCCGAGCAGCGGCTCACGGCCCTCAACACCGAGCGCCTGGCCGAAGAGGGGGAACTCCAGCGCCGTCGCGACGCGCTGGAAGCCGACGCCCTGGCCGCGCGACAGCGCTGGGCCAAGGCGCGAAAAGCGGCGCAAGACGAACTGGACAAGGCGCGGCGGGACTATCGCGCGAACGGCGGAGAGGCCTAGCCTAGCTCGCCTTCTTGTGCGCGGTCTTGGCGGGAGCCTTGGCTTTGGTCTTGGCGGCGGGCTTCTCGGCGGCCTTGGCCTTCGCGCCGGCCTTCGCCGGGGCCTTGGCGGCCGGCGCGTCCTTGGCCGACAGACTGGCGCGCAAGGCGGCCATCAGGTCGATGACATTGGTGTCTTCGGGTTCTTCGACCTTGGCGACCTTGTGGCCCTTCTGCTTGGCGGCGATCAGCTCCTTGAGCGCTTCCTCATAGCGGTCCACGAACTGGGACGGATCGAATGGGCCTTCCTGCTGCTCGATGATCTTCTGGGCGATGGCGATCATTTGAGGATCGGGATCCTTGTCGCTGATCCCGCCGAAGATCTCGTCCTCCTTGCGCACCTCCGCGTCGGTCCGCAGGGTATAGGCCAGGATGCCCTTGCCGCGCGGCTCCAGGGCCACGATGCGCTCACGGCTGGACATCACCACCCGCCCGATACCGATCTGGCCGGCCCTGGCCATGGACTCCCGGATCACCGCGAAGGCCTCTTGGGCCAGCTTGCCGTCGGGGACCAGATAATAGGGATTGTCCCAATAGACCCGGTCGATGTCCTCGGCGGGCACGAACTTCTCGATGTCGATGGTCTTGGTGCTCTCCAGCTTGACGCTGTTGATCTCGTCCTGGCTCAGCAGGATGTATTCGCCCTTGGAGACCTCATAGCCCTTGACCAGGTCGGCGCGCTCGATCGGCCCTGTGTCGGGGTCGGTCGTGATCATCTTGATGCGGTTGTTGGTCTTGGGATTGATCAGGTTGAAATGGACCTCGCCCCCGGCATTGGTGGCCGTATAGAGCGCCACCGGGCAGGTCACGAGCGAGAGCCGAAGATGTCCTTGCCAGGTCGGGCGGTATGCCATGTCGAGGTTCCTTGCCGCCCACCGGGCCTGTGTCGAGAGGGGCGTGCGGACTCAACGACGAGCCGGGTGATTCGTTTCGCTATCCGCAGGCCGCCGTTTCGCCGGTTTCCAGGTCGATGCGGAAGCAGTGCTCGTGGTGGGTGTCCAGGTCGCGCACGACGACGCTGATCTCGCCGCCGTCATCGGGCGCGATGGCCAGGTCCTCGACATAGGCCACCGCTGCGGCCTCGAAACTCGGTTCCTGGACGATGCGCGCGTGATGGGGCCCGGCGTGTCGGGCGTGGACGCTGAAACGGCGATCGTCGTTGGCGGCCTGGGTCATGAGGGGCTCCTTGGCCTTGTCAACGCGCGAGGGCGACAAAGGATTCCGGTCTGGCCGGACTTTACGCGCCTCGGCAAACCCGCAGCATGGCCGTGGACGCCGCCACCGCCTCCTGGCCGCCTAAGGCCTGGCTGGCCCGGGCCCGCGCCAGCGCGGCCCTGCAGGCGGGGGTGTCTGCCAGCGCCGAACTGCTGGCGGCCGAGGAGGTCCGGCCCGACCCCGAGGCCGCGGGCATCGGGCTGGTTCCCAGGAAAACGACGGCGACAACCAGGCCAAAGAGCGCGGTCAGGGCCACAACCAGCGCCGCCAAGGCGCGCGAGACCTGGCGGTTGTCGTTGGCGACGTGGCGTTGGACCAAGATCATCGGGCTACCTGGGAAACTGTCCAAGAGTTGGCTTGATCGCGGACCGCCGCAAGCGGCTTTCACGGTAAACGGCGCGAAGGCTCGAGATCGTGTCCGGCGCGCCACGCCCGCCCTCGGCCGCGCCCTCGCGACGCGAACCGCGGCGGGAACCATTCGGGCGGGAGGCGCTTTTGAAGGCTTCAGCCGGTGACGGCGCATCACATCGGAGGAAGAACCTTGTCCATTCTGGCTTGGGTCGTTCTTGGCCTTGTCGCGGGATTTATCGCCAGCAAGCTGGTCAGCCGCACGGGCGGCAGCCTGGTCCTCGACCTCGTTCTGGGCATCGTTGGCGCGGTGGTCGGCGGGTTCCTGTTCAACCAGTTCGGCAGCGCCGGCGTGACCGGCTTCAATCTCTACAGCCTGCTGGTGGCCACGATCGGCGCGGTGGTCGTGCTGTGGATCTACCACCTGCTGGCGGGCCGACGCGCGCTCTAGCCCGGCGCCTCGACGAGACCTTGGTTTAAGGGCCCCTGGATCGCTCCAGGGGCCCTTTCCGCGCGTCTCTGCGGGGACCAAAGCCCCGCAGAGAACCCCGTTGCCAGGTTTGCGTTGAGCTTGGCGGAAGATCGACGGGATCTTCGATGGAGGGCAAGATGATGCACCGTGGAGTGATGGTCGCGGGCCTGGCCGGCCTGTTGCTGACCGCCTGTGGGCCAAAACCGGGCGAACAGCGCGCCGAGGGACAGAAGAACGAACCGGTCAATATCGCCCAGGACGTGGCCGCCGCGGCCACGGGCGTGGCGACCGGGGCGGCGGGCGCCTTGGACACCGAGGCTTTCGTCAAGGATGCGGCGATCGGCGGGCTCTATGAGATCGAGTCCAGCAAGCTCGCCTTGAAGCGTTCGCTAAACCCCGACGTCAAGGCGGCGGCCCAGATGATCATCGACGATCACAGCGCGGCCGACGCCAAGCTCAAGGCCCTGGTGGCGGCCGGCAAGGCGCCAGGTCCGCTTCCGGCGGCATTGGACGAGCGTCGCAAGGGCATGCTGGACAACCTCACCGGCGCGGCGGCCAAGGACTTCGACGACCGCTATCTTGATCAGCAGACCATGGCGCACCACGAGGCCCTCTTGGCCTTCAACGGTTACGCCAAGGCCGGCGACAACGCCGAGGTCAAGGCGTTCGCGGCGCAGACGGCTCCCAAGCTCGAGCACCACGCCCAGATGGTGACCAAGCTGGACCGGTCGACCAACGCCGATGATGAGGCCGGAGCCGGCACGGCGGCCAAGACCAACGCCTTGGGCAAGGCGGCCGACAAGACGAAGTCCTAGTCGAACGATGCGCTGAAAAGACGACCCGCCGCGCGTCGCGGCGGGTCGTTCCAGGTTGGGAAAGCTCATGCGTCTTTCTCAAAGCCCCTAGCCACCGGGCGTTCCGCGCTCGGCGGCGGATCAGGAGGCCGTGGGCGTCTGCGCGTCGATCAGGACAACGCCATGACCTGGCCCGCAACGGGTCTCAACTCGGCGAGTTCCCCCTGGCGCGCGGTCAGGCGCATGGGCCGGCCGCGGATCCACAGGCGATCGACCTCGATCGCGGTCCAGCCGGCCGGAAGGTTGGCCGGACGCCGGGACCAGCTTTGCGGGTCGTCTTCCGGGCCCGGTTCCAGGCCCGTGAATCCAAACAGCAGTCCGGTCAGAAACCCGCCGATATTGGCGAAGAACGGCCCGGCCTGCGGTTGCTCGGGAAAACGGTCGGCCCTGTACTCCAGCGTCTGCAGGAACCTGCCGACGCAAAACGCGCCATAGCCGTCCTCCATCAGCTTCAGCGCCAGCGACCGGTCGCCCGACCGCGCCGCCCAGGCGCCGTAGAGCGCCGACAGCATCGGGCTGCCGATATAGTCCTGGGCCAGGCCAAGATAGAGATCCAGCGTCGCGCGCTCGTGATCGGCGTCGAGCGGAAAGCCGAACGGGAAGAGGCCCATCAGGGGGTCGGGCGTGGCGCCCTTCTCCTCGTCTGTCCGGTAGGCGTCATGCGAGATCACGGCCTTACCACGCATCGGGATGTGCAGGCTCTCGGCGATCGTCGTCCAGGCAGGATCGGCTTCCAGGCCCAGGGCCTGGGCCACCCGCACGGCCTCGCGCAGCACCACCACCGCCCCCATGTTGGTGAAGGCGGCGTTGTCGACCGGATTTTCCCGCTCGGCGATGCCCATGGAGGCGTTGATCGCATAGCCGTCGCGCGTCGGGGTCACCCGGCTGGCGATCCACTGGCTGACGCCCGACAGCACCGGCCAGGCGCGGGTGCGCAGAAACTCGCGATCGCCGGTGACATCGGCGAAGAGGGCGAAAGCCCGGGCGACGTCGAGCGAGACGTGATCCTCGTGCCAGGCGGCCGAGCCGGGCAGGGGCGCGGCTTCCTCGCCGCTGGCCGGGGCGCTCTCCCAGGGAAACTGCAGCCCCCGGCGGCCCATGATCTGGGCGTTGCGCCGGGCTCCGGCCAGATGCTCGCTGCGGTAGGCCAGAAGGGCGGCGGCCGCGTGGGGCTGGAGGACGCAAAGCGGGGGAACGGCGAAGGCCTCGATGTCCCACATCACATGGCCAAAATAGTAGTGATAGTCGTGCCAGGTCGCCAAGCCAAAGATCGAGGTCGAAGCGGGCGAGGAGGCGTGGACCGAGCTGTTGAGATAGAAGACGGCCGCATCGATGAGGCCTTGCCAGCGCTCGCTGGCCCCCGTCACCCGGATGCGCCCCTTCCAGAGCTCGTCCCAGGCCAACCGGTTTTGCTTGCGAATAAGGTCGAACCCATCCGCGCCAGCCTTGGCCGCCAGGCGCGCGGCCTGTTGATCGGGCATGGCGTGCATGGCGCTGGGGATAACCGACGCGATCTGACGCAAGCGCACCGTGCGTCCGGCACGGGCGCGCAGGCCATATTCGCTCGTCAGGCGGTGGTCGCGCAGCGGCGGCCGTTCGGGTTGCAGATCGCCGGCGCCGAGCACCTGGGTGACCAGCGCCAGGCCGCAGGTGGACAGGGCGCCGGCCGCCTCCCAAAGCAGGGTTCCATCCGTGGCCGGCTCGGCTTCACCGGGTGTCTGGCGGCTGTGGCGCAGCGCCCGGCCATCGACCCCGCCCGCGTCGATGGCGGCGCGCAGGCCCAAGGCGCAGGCGCCGTCGAGCGTAACGGCGACCTCTTGGCAGACGAGCGTCGGATCCTGCCGACTGCAGAAGGTCAAGACCTCGACCTTGGCCAAGCGGCCCTCGGCGCGAAATTCAAATCGCGTCGTGAGTTCGCCTGACGCGAAATCGTAGTCCTGTTCAAGGTTCTCCGCCTGGTGCGGGACGTCCGACAGCCACACCCCGTCGATGGCGATGTCGCCGGCGATGGGGTAGGGCGCGACGGCGGCCGCCTCGATCCGCCGCTCGAAATGCTCGCCGCTGAATCCGCTCACCAAGGTCATGCCGGACGTCAGCGGCAGCTCGCGCACGCGCAGACCGATCACGCCGTTACTGACGTAGGCGGGAAGCTCGCGCCGCCCTGATCCGCGGACGGTCGGTGGATTGATCGGCTGGTTCATGATCGCGCTCCCCTGGCGTCGAACGTCGAAGATCTGACCGGCAAAATGCGCGAGCGGAAGGCTGGTTTCCGAGATCAGGCCTGAGTGCGGGTGGGCTCGCGGTCGGCCGCCGCCTGGGCGTGGGCGGTCTCGCAAAAGGCCTCGATCTGGCGATTGTAAAGCGCTGAACGTTCCAGGAAGCCCATGTGATTGGCGTTGGAAATCACCTCCAGGCGAGCGGCCGGCGCCGCCTGCGCCAACACCTGGCTGGCCTCGCGCTTGGTGACCAGATCGCTGTCGCCGGCCAGGATCAGGATGGGCGCGGCGATGCCTTGGAGCGCGCCGTGCGCGTCCCATCGGAACATCGCCAGGTTGCCGCGCGCCAAGGCGGCCGGCGGATTGCGCGTCGCCAGGAGGGTGTTGTGTTCAAGCTGGCTGCGCGTGACCTCTCCGGCGAAGCCCAGGCGATTGGCCAGGTGAGCCGAGCCGCTCAGATAGCTCTGCCACGCGCTGAGCCAGGCCAAGGGTTGCAGCCAGATCGCCAAACGGAACATCGGCTCCAGCAAGGGCCATCGCAGCGCCTGGGCCAAGCCGCTCAGCACCATGGTGCGCAGAGGATTTG
The DNA here is from genome assembly GCF_002742625.1 of Caulobacter sp. FWC2. Classification (NCBI taxonomy): domain Bacteria; kingdom Pseudomonadati; phylum Pseudomonadota; class Alphaproteobacteria; order Caulobacterales; family Caulobacteraceae; genus Caulobacter; species Caulobacter sp. FWC2. Next base: position 2,832,397 of record NZ_PEBF01000001.1, on the reverse strand, counting down.
TGTAGGTGGTGTTGACCAGCACCAGGCCCGCGACGGGGCCAGCCAGGACCTCTGGATGGTCGCGCACCAGGGTCTGCAGCGTCATGCCGCCGATGCTGTGCCCCACCAGCACCGCGGGCTTGCCGTCTGTGAGGGCTAGCAGCGCCTTCAGGTCCTGGGCGAAGTGGCTAAGGTCGATGGCCTTGCCGCTCGCGGCGCGCGAGCGACCCAGGCCCGGCAGGTCCCAGACGATGACCCGGAAGCGCTTGGCCAGGTCACGGCGCAGATAATACCAGATGGTGCTGTCCAGGCCCCAGCCATGGGTGAGGATCACCGGCGGGGCGTCGGCGGGACCGGAGATCTCGACATAGAGCGTCGATCCCGTCGGGCTGGCGATCATCTGATGATCGCCGCGTTCGGGCCGGGTCGGATCGCTGTCGGGCTTGGCCAGCAGCCAGGTGATTGGCGAGCGGCCAAGGAACGACCAGGCCAGGAGTCCAAGGCCCGTCCACAGGCGCCAGGGCTGGCGCAGATGATGCGCCACGCTGGCGGCGTCCACCAACCATGCGCCGTCCCACCACGACCAAAGGAGATAGAAGCTGGCGCCCAGAACGGCGAGGGAGGCCAGGGACAGGGTCCAGCGTGCGAGGACGGTCAGGGGCATGGCGGACCTTGATTGAAGAAGCGGCCGCGAAGGCGGCCGCGGCGCGAACGCGCGGTCTTACGGAAAAGCTGTCGCCGCCGACGGGCGTGGCGGGACGGGGGAGCGGCGCGGGTCGCCCCGACGCGCCCTGACGGGCGCGCCGAGACGGCTTGGCCCGGGGCCTAGAAGACCTTTCGGACCAGGGGCTCGCGGCCCCAGATCCGGCCGCCTTCGGCCGCGGCGATGAAGTCGCCAATGGCCTTGACGGGCAGGTTGATCAGGCCGGCGTCCGCGTCTGGATTGGCGTCGGAGAGCCCGCCCTTGACGAACAGCGGGGCGGCCGAGGGCAGGTAGGCGATGACCTTCAGGTGGCCGAAGGCGTCGCGCACGAAGTTCACCGCCGTGGCTTCCTCGGCCAGGGCCGCGCCGCCGGCGTCCGACGGCAGGATGGCCACCGCGTCGAACAGGACCGACGGGCCGCCGTCGACGCGGAAGTCGGCGGGCACCAGTTCACCGCCGGCGGTGACGACGCCGGTGATGGTCGGGGCGATGATCGCCAACTTGGCGCCGGCCGCGGCGACCGCCGCCTTCAGCTCGGCCAGCAAGGCGTCGTCAACGCCGTCGGTCACCAGCGCGCCGATCTTGCGTCCGACCAGGCCCGGGACGGCCTTGGCCAGGATGCTGAGGGCGGGCGAGGGCTCCATGTCGCCAGCCGGGATCGGCGCGGGCGCCGGGACGATCGGATCGCGAACGCCCAGACCGGCGGCGACCCGCGCGGCCAGGGTCTCGTCGATATTGATCAGGCGCGAGAGCACCGCTTGGCGCACGCGCGGCACGTTGCAGCGCGACAGCTCGAAGATCAGGGCCGAGACGATGTGGTTCTGTTCTGGCTCGGTCTGGCTTTTGAAGAAGAGACGGGCTTGGGTGTAGTGATCGGCGAAGGTTTCCGGGCGGACCCGCAGTTGCTCGCCGCTCTCGGGATTGGGGAAGGTGCGATAGCCGCTGGCCTGGCTCTCGCGCTTGATGTCCTCACCCAAGCTGGAGGGCTCGTAGTTCACCTGGCCCTTGGGCACGCTCATCTGCATGTGGCCGTCACGCTGCAGATTGTGGAACGGGCACTTGGGCTGGTTGATCGGGATCTGATGGAAGTTGGGCGAGCCCAGGCGCTTGAGCTGAGTGTCCTGGTAGGAGAACAGGCGCCCCTGCAACAACGGGTCGTTGGTGAAGTCGATGCCGGGCACGACGTGCGAGGCGCAGTAGGCGACCTGCTCGGTCTCGGCGAAGAAGTTGTCGGGGTTGCGGTCCAGCACCATCCGGCCGACCACCCGCAGGGGAATGACCTCCTCGGGGATGATCTTGGTCGGATCCAGCACGTCGAAGGGCAGGGCGTCGGCCTGGTCCTGGGTGAAGGTTTGCAGGCAGAACTCCCATTCGGGGAAGTCGCCGGTGTCGATGGCTTCCCACAGGTCGCGACGGTGGAAGTCCGGATCGGCGCCGTTGATCTTGACCGCTTCGTCCCAGACCACCGACTGAGAATTGAGCTTGGGCCGCCAGTGAAACTTCACGAAGGTGCTCTGACCCGCCGCGTTGACCAGGCGGAAGGTGTGGACGCCGAAGCCTTCCATCATCCGGTAGGAGCGCGGGATCGTCCGGTCCGACATGATCCACATGATCATGTGCATGCTCTCGGGCGTCAGCGAGATGTAGTCCCAGAACGTGTCGTGGGCGGTCTGGGCCTGGGGAAACTCGCGGTCGGGATCCTGCTTGGCCGCATGGATCAGGTCGGGAAACTTGATGGCGTCCTGGATGAAGAACACCGGGATGTTGTTGCCGACGAGATCGAAATTGCCTTGCTGGGTATAGAACTTGACGGCGAAGCCGCGCACGTCGCGGGCCAGGTCCATCGAGCCCTTGTTGCCGGCCACCGTCGAGAACCGCGTGAAGACCGGAATGCGCTCACCCGGCCGCTGCAGGAAGTCGGCGGTGGTGATGTCCGACAGATCCTCCAGGCACTCGAAGAAACCGTGCGCGGCCGAGCCGCGCGCATGGACCACGCGCTCGGGGATGCGCTCGTGGTCGAAGTGCATGATTTTCTCGCGCAGGATGAAGTCCTGCAGCAGCACCGGGCCCCGAGCCCCGGCCTTCAGCGAGTTCTGGTTGTCGGCGATCGGTACGCCCTGGTTGGTGGTCAGCTGGGTGGCCTCGTCGCTGGCCTGCTGATGCAGCTCGCCGCCAGGGGCGACGAGGGTCTCGATGCCGACGGTGGTGTCGGGCGCCTGGATCGGCGGCGCGGGCGTCTTGGGGGTCTTGGGCGTGTTGGGCATGGGTTGTCCTGGCGTTGGGAGGGCGGCGGAACTGAGGTTGGGATCAGGCGGCGGGCGGCGGCGGAGCCAGCGCGGCCATCAGCTCGGCCTTGCGCGCCGCCAACTTGGCGCCCAGCGCGTCCAGATCGAGATCGGTGGCGCGCACCTCCGGGAAGAGCTCTTGCTCTTCTTCCTCGACATGGTGGCGCACCTGCTCGCCGAGCACCTTGACCTTGGCGTCGTAGAGCGGCTGGCCGGGCAATCCCGCCTCGATCTGGGCGATCAGGGTCTTGGCGCCCATGTGCTCGACGACGGCCTCGTCGATCAGGTCGCCGTCGCCGGTCTTCTCGCGGGCCGGCGGATAGAAGAATTCTTCCTCGATCTGGGTGTGGACCTTCAGCGCCAGGCAGATCTTGTCGGCCAAGGCTTTCTTTTCGGTCGCATCGGTCAAGCTTTCATAGGTCTCGAAATAGTCTTCGACCTCGCGGTGATCAGCCTCCAGCAAGGCTATCGCGTCGGGTCCGCGGGTCTTCGGCGCGGCTTGCGCCTTGGTGGCGGCGCGCGCGGATTTAAGCTTGGCTTTGGTCTTCGCCGTCGTGGCCATGGATCGACTTCCACATAGTGTTGAAGGGCGCGACCTAAACTGTCTGGCCCGGCCGCTGTTCCAGCCGGCATGGCGCTTTCGGGGTGGTCGTTTCGGAACCGCGCGCGGCCTGTGCGCCTTGTCCTGGCTCCCAAGGGAGACACCACCATGATCAAACCGATGATGACGCTGGTCGCCGCGGCCGCCTTGCTCGCCGCCTGCGGTCCCAAGAGCGAGAAGACCGAGCCGGCCCGGACGGAGGGGCCCGTGGTCTCGACGTCGCAGGAACCGCGCAACGAAGCGGTCGATACGGCCCCGACCACGGGCGAAACCGGCCCCACGCCGGGCGCCAGCTCCTACACCGAAGCCCAAGCCAAGAGCGCGATTGAGACGGCGGGCTACACCGGCGTCGGCCCCCTGACGCAAAACGCCAACGGCCTGTGGCAGGGCAAGGCGACCAAGGACGGCCAGGCTGTCAGCGTCTCGGTCGACTACAAGGGCGCCATCACAAAGAACTAGGCGCGCAGCCCGCCAAACTCATCAAAAGATAGTTCAAGGGAAATTCCCATGACCAAGACCATCACGCGACTGTTCGATACCCATATCCAAGCCCTCGACGCCGTGGACGATCTGCAACGCGCCGGCGTCGATCGCGACCGCATCAGCCTGGTCTCCAACAACGCCGACAACTGGCACGCCGGAGACTGGCGGACCGGCCGCGCCTTGGGCACCGATGGCCCCCTGGGCGACGCCGATCGTGATGGCGACAACGACGTGGCCGAGGGCGCGGGCAAGGGCGCGACCACCGGCGGCCTGATCGGCGGCGGCGCCGGCCTGCTGGCGGGCCTTGGCATGCTGGCGATCCCGGGCCTGGGCCCGGTGGTGGCCGCCGGCTGGCTGGCCTCCACGGCCGTTGGCGCCCTGGTCGGCGCGGCGGCGGGCGGCGCCACGGGTGGCTTGCTGGGCGCCCTGAAGGACGCCGGCCACTCGGACGAGGAGGCCAATGTCTATTCCGAAGGCGTGCGGCGCGGCGGAACCCTGGTCAGCGTCAAGGCCGACGAGGCGCGGGTCGCCGAGATCGAGCGCGTGCTCAACGGCCGCCGCGGTGTCGACGCCCTGGGCCGCGGCGAGGCCTATCGCCAAGCCGGCTGGTCGCGCTTCGACCCCGACGCCGAGCCCTACAGCGCCGAGCAGATCGAACGCGAGCGCTCGCTCTATCGCGGCGAGGATCGATCGTTCGCGAACGCCGACGACGGGGCGCTGCCCGACGAGGTCGAGCGGCTGCGTCGCGAAGACGCCGATCGCCCGGTCACGGGCCTTGGCTCCAGCGCCGTCTAGTCAGCGTCCGGTTCATCGGACCGCCAAGGCCCCGGGACGCCCCGGGGCCTTTTCTTTGGCGCTGGCGGCGCGCCGATCAGATCGTCTTGGCGGCGGCGGCCTCCAGGCAGGCGCGGCTGAGGAAGGCCAGAGACTGGCCGGCCAACTGCAGGGCCAGCGCCTCCACGTCGCGAGCCTCCATGCCGGGTTTCCAACTGATGGTCAGCCGAACCGCCGGAAGCGGGCCAAGCGCTTGGTTGCGGAAGCTGAGCTCCACCGTCGCAAGACCGCCGCTCTGCGAGACCAGGCGCGCGCTCGCGGCCCACCGGTCGTGGGCGTTGGGCGGCGGGCCATCGCGCAGCGGGCTGGACATGCTAGACGGGCCTGAGCCGGCGCCAGGACGGGCGGCCGGCCGGCTTGGCGGTTCGCAGGGCGTCCATGGTCACCCCTCGTCGATGGCGGGGCGGGCGAAGGTCCCCGCCGCCAGCGGCTTGGCCTCGGTCGGCCGCGAGACGAGCGCCCTGCGCGCCGAGGCGACGGCGGCGGCCAGATAGATCCCGCCGGCCGGGATCCACATGATCAGCCCCGCCAATTGCTGGTCCTCAAGCGGCGACACGCCCCAGGCCGCCGTGGTCGCCAGATGCGGCGCATAAAGGGCGAAAGGAGCCAGAGTGATCAGGGCGCCCAAGAGGCCCATCTGCATCATGGCCGCGGTGAAGGCCAAGGCGCCCGGCCAAGGCCGCGCCGCCCAGGCCGCCCGCCAGAACAGCACCGCCGAGCCGAGCAGCGAGACCTGCATCGCCGCATAGACCAGGGTGTCGGCCAGGGCCGCCGAATAGGCGGCGGGGATGTGCCACGCCCACAGGATCGCGATGTGCAGGACCGTCAGGGCCGACAGCGGCAGCTTTGCGCGGGCCGGAGGACAGGACAGCGCCAGAAGCGGCGCGGCCAGCGCGACCAGCAGGATGTGGTGCGCCGTGCGGGCCGCGAACAGCGCCGAGCTCAAGGCGCAGAGCGGCGACACGAAGGTGACGATCAGGAGCGTCAAGGCCGCCAAGGCCCATCGCCGCCGCCGCGGCGCGCCGCGCGTCGCCGACCACATCAGGACCGCAAGACCGACCAGGCCGGCCAGCAGCAACGGATCAAGGTTCCAGCGCCCTAGAAGCTCGCCGGGCGTTGGCCCCGGGCCGCAATAGGGTCGCCATGGACGGTCGCTCATCGCGCGCTCCTGACAAGGGTGACAGCGTCGCCGTTCGGGTCGCGGCCCAGGCCGACCAGCCGCTGGGGATGGCTGAAGACCATGAACCCGTCGTCCCGCGCGATCGCCACCAGGGTGATCCCCGCCTGGTCGGCGGCCTCGACCGCCAGGGCGGTGGGCGCGGAGATCGCCACGATGGCCTCCGCGCCGATCATCGCCGCCTTCTGGACCATTTCGATCGAAACCCGGCTCGTCAGGACCACGGCGCCGGGCGCACGCGCGATCGGGTCTTGGGCCAGGGCGCCGGCCAGCTTGTCCAGGGCGTTATGGCGGCCGACATCCTCGCGCGCCATGACCAGGCCCTCGCCCGGCGTCCACCAGGCCGCGGCGTGCGCCGCGCGGGTGGCCCTTCCCAGGTCCTGCCGCTCCGACAGGGTCTTCAGCGCGGCCTGGACGTCCTGCGCCGTCAGGCGAAGGTCGCCTCCGGCCTTGGGCAAGGGCCGCGCGACGGCTTTGAGGCTGTCGACGCCGCACAGGCCACAGCCCGTCGGCCCGGCCAGGCTGCGACGACGGCTCGCCAGTTTCGCCGACCGCGCCGCGACCAGCCACAGGCGCGCCTCAACGCCAAGATCGGTGCTGACCACCTCCAGGCGGGCGATCTCGGCTGGAGACTCGATGATCCCTTCGGTCAGGCTAAAACCGATGGCCAAGTCCTCGATGTCGCTTGGCGTGGCCATCATCACCGCCGTCGTCCCCGCGTCGTGAACCAGGGCGACGGCCACCTCCTCGGGCGTCCATCGGGTGGCGGCGGCGGCCTTGCCGTCGATGACCTGGAGAACAGGGAGGGGGCGCGCCCCACGGGGGTCGGGCAGAGCGATCGTCATCAGCGCAACGTGTAGAGATAGGCGGCGATGTCGCGCGCTTCGCCCGGCGTGACGGGCATGTCCGGCATGCCGCCTTGGGGCTGGAGATGTTGCGGCTGGGCGACGAACCGCGCCATCGCGGCCGGCTGGTTGGGCAGCGACCCGCCGATGAAGGCGCGCGTGGCGACCTTGTCCAGGGACGGGCCCACGCGCCCATCGGCTTGGGGCAGGCCGGGGACCTGATGACAGGCGCCGCAGCCATGGCGGGCCATCGCCGTCAGGCCAGCCTGGGGATCGCCGCCGGTCATGGCCGCGGCGGCGCGGGTCTTTTCGACATTGGACTGGCGCTTTTGCACGACCAGGGAGACGGCCCCGGCCAAGAGCGCCAGGACCAGCAGACCCATGGTCATGGCCAGCGCCGCGGGCCAGGCGGAGGGACCAGCGGCTACCGTGCGCATGCGGGCACCAGGACGGCCGAAAGGGTCAGGAGGGCGCAGGCAAACGCCAGGAGGGCGGCGAGGCCCGCGGCGGCCTGGCCGACGAACCGCGTCCGTCCCGCGGCGGGCAGGCGATGGCCTGAGACCCAGGCCGCGGCCAGACAGGACGCGCAGGCGGCGATCCCGGCGGTAGGGCCCAAAGGCGGGCCGCCCTGGGCGCAGGCCCAATAGACCAGGATTCCCAGGCCTTGCTGCAGGGCCAGCCAGGCCATCGGGGCGACGACCATCCCGCACCAGGGGCGGGCTTGCATGAGACGTGAGCGCAGCTTGGCGACGCTGGTCATGACCACCTCGGCAGCCAGTAGACCAGAATATAGATCGGCGGCCAGGCCAGGATCACGAAGCTCCAATAGCCGGCGTTGTCGCTGATGTCGGCGTACTGTGGGTGTCCCGGCTCATGGGTGAAGAGCCAGGCGCCGATGACCAGCGTGTCGGCCAAATCGGTGATGACATGGGTCAGATGCAGAAAGATCATCAGCCAGACGAGCGAGCCGTAGGCGTCGGCGTCCCAGCGCACGTTGAGATGGGCCATCTCGTAGCCGCGCAGCACCAGCAGGGCGACCCCGATCAGGCTCATGACCACCAGGCCCCATCGGCAGGCGGCGAGGTCGCATTGGCGGGCCCGGCGCTCCAGCCAGAGGTTGGGGATGGCGCTGAGCAGGATCAGCACCGTGAAAGCCGTGCCGAACGCCAGGTCGGGCAGGGCGTCGCCGCGCGGCGGCCATTGCGGAGCTTGTGCGGCCAGGTAGAGGAGCGCGCCGCCGCCGAGGACAAAGCCTGTCCCTTCGATCAGCATGAACCCCAACGTCCCCCACCACACCAGGCTCGCCGGACCCATGGCGGCGTTGGGCAGATGGGAGACGTCCAGGGCGGCGGTGAGTTTGGGCAGGCTCTGGGTCATGACGCCCGCCCCAGCATCCGGCGAACGCCAGGGGTCAGGCTGCGATGCGGCCAGAACCAGCCGGTCAGGGTCACCAAGACCGGCAAGGCCCCCCAGACCAGCGCCCACGGGGTGAAGATGCTGGCCACGAACATGGCGCTGGTGGCGATCGCCGCCGCCAGGGGCCAGATCGAGGGCTCCGCCGAAGCCTGAAGATGAACGGGCTCGGCGTCCACGGCGCTGGTCACCAGCACCTCGCGGCGATCCAGCGAGACGCCGGTGACCACGGCCATTGTCTCGGGAGGCGGCCATAAGGGCGTGAGGCTGTCGACCACCGGCGGATGCGTGAAGTTATAGGGCGGCGGCGGGCTGGCCACGGCCCATTCCAGGGTGGGCGCGCCCCACGGGTTGGGGCCGGCGGCCGCGCCGCGCCGCAGGCTCAGCCAGGCGTTGGCGACGAACAGCAGGGCGCCGACCATGGCGATCGCCGACCCGGCGGTGGCGACGATGTTGAGGGCCTGCCAACCCATTTGCGGACCATAGGTATAGATGCGGCGCGGCATGCCCATCAGGCCCAGGATGTGCATCGGGAAGAAGCCGAGATTGAACCCGCTAAACACGAGCCAGAAGCTGACCTTGCCCAGGCGCTCGGACAACAGCCGCCCGGTGGCCTTGGGAAACCAGTAGCAAAAGGCCCCAAACAACGGGAACAGCGCGCCGCCGATCAGCACATAGTGGAGGTGGGCGACGATAAAATAGGTGTCGGTCAGCTGCAGGTCGAGCGGCGCCGAGGCGGTCATCACGCCCGACAGTCCGCCGATCACGAAGGTGACGATAAAGCCGATCACCCACAACAGGGGCGTGTCGAAGCGTGGCCGTCCGCCCCACAGGGTGGCGATCCAGCAATAGATCTGCAGGCCGGTGGGCAGGGCGATGGCCATGCTGGCGGCGGTGTAAAAGCTGGCGCCAAGCTTGGGCAGGCCCACGGCGAACATGTGGTGCACCCAAAGGCCAAAGGCCAGGATGGCGATGGTCAGCAAGGACAGGACGATCGGCGTGTAGCCGAACACCCGCCGGCGCGAGAAGGTCTCGACGATCTGACCCACGAACCCCAGGGCCGGCACGAAGATGATGTAGACCTCCGGGTGGCCGAAGAACCAGAAGAGATGTTGGAACAGCACCACGTCACCCCCGGCCACCGGATCGAAGAAGTGGGTGGAGACCAGGCGGTCGGCGATCAACATGCTGGTGACCAGCATCACAGCCGGCAGGGCCAGGATCGTCATGCCCGCCGCCACCAGCATCGCCCAAAGAAAGAGCGGCATGCGCGCCAGGGTCATGCCGGGCGGGCGCATGCGCAGGATCGTCGCGACCGTATTGACCGACACCGACAGGGCCGCCACCTCGGTGAAGGTGATCATCTGCGCCCAGATGTCGGCCCGATGGCCCGGCGCGTAGCCGGGTCCAGACAGCGGCGGATACTGAAACCAGCCCAGGTCCGGCGTGATATTGAGCGCATGCGGGACCCACAGCATCAACACCCCGCCCAGGTACATCCAGTAGCTGAAGGCGTTCAGGCGCGGGAAAGCCATATTGCGCTGGCCCAGCATCAGCGGCGTCAGCCACATGGCCATGGCCTCCATCACGGGCACCGAGACCAGGAACAGCATGGTCGAGCCGTGCAGGGTGAAGGCCTCGTTATAGCCCTGGGCGCCCATCCGATGCAGGGAGGGGAAGGTGAGCTGCAGCCGCATGTCCAGGGCCAGCATTCCGGCCAGGAACAGCAGCGCCAGGGTGGTGAGGACGTAGCGCGCGGCGATGCGCTTGTGATCCACCGTCGTCAGGAACCCCCACAGCCCGGGGGCGTCGCGCCAGGCGACCTCACAGCGCGCCGCCGCCTTGTCGCGATCGATCGCGCGGGTCTTGGCGGCGGTCATTTGAGCGCCTCCAGATAGGCCACGACCTGTTGGGTCTGCTGGCCGTCCAGGCCCGAAGGCGGCATCTCGGCGCCCGGCTTGAGCGCCTGGGGCTGGCTGATCCAACCGGCCAGGCCGCCGCGCGTGAAGGGCAGGGTCCCGGCCGCCAGATCGCGCCGCGCGGCCAGGTGGGTGAGGTCGGGGCCGGCGCGTCCCGCCGCCCGCGTGCCCCGCACCGTATGGCAGGCCGCGCAGGGCCCGGTCTCGATCAGTTGCAGACCCGGCGAGGCCGGCGCTTGGGCGGGGCGGACCTGGTTGGCCAGCCAGGCGTCGAAGGCGCCAGGGGCCTCGACCTTGGTCCAGAGCGCCATCTGAGCGTGTTGCAGGCCGCAGAATTCGCCGCACTGGCCGCGGGTCCAGCCAGCCTTTTGGGGGGTGATGGCCAGGACGTTGGTCCGTCCCGGGATCATGTCGAGCTTGCCGTGCAGGCCGGGGACCCAGAAGCTGTGAATGACGTCGGCCGAGGTCAACTCGAGGCGGACGGGGCGGCCCAACGGCAGGTGCAGCTCATTGGCGGTCTCGATCCACTGGCCGCTCGTGGGGTCGCGATAGGCGATGCGCCACCACCACTGGTGGCCGGTGATGCGCACGTCCAGCGGTGGGCTGGCGGCGGGTCTGGCCAACACCCGGTCCGCGGTGAAGCTGGCGACCGACAGCAAGCAGACGCCGGCCCCCACGAAGCCGATCCACAGCTTGAGGCCGCGCGCCAGCCGCGCGTCGTCGCCTGGGTCGCCCGCGCCGTCCGCCGCGGCGGCGGTTCGGCGTCGCCGGGCCAGGGCCGCGCTCAGGAAGGTCAGCACGACGAGATAGGCCAACGCGCAGGTCAGGGTCAGCAGGACGCCCAGGACCAGCAGGTCGCGGGCTTGGTCAGAGCCCGGCGCCAGGACGGATTGCTCGCCGGCGCATCCGGCCACGGCGGTCAGAGCGGTCGCAAGGCCCAATCTCAGCAGGACCCGGGTCATGTCAGCGGTCCTTTCCAAGTCGAACCCTGGGGCTCTCCAGCCAGGGCGTTGTCGGCGCGGCGGCGCTTTTTCGCGTCGGTCCTGGACAGGCTGTGGACATAGGCGGCCATGCGCCAAATCTGGTCGGGCGTGGCTTTGGCGGCGTAGGCCGGCATGGCCGCGCCGCAGCCCTGGGCGATCGAACGATAGATCTGCGTGGTGGTCCCGCCGCACCGCCAGGCGTCGTCGTCGAGGCGGGCGGCGCCTTGAGCCTGACTGCCATGACATTGGCCACAGGCCGCCCATCGAAACTGGCGGCCGCCCTCGGAGAGCTCAAAGGCATTGGTCTCCAGGCCAGCGGCGCGGGGGTCGTCGGCCAGGATCGGCGGGGTGAGGGGGACGGCGGCGCCGAGGTGGCGCTTTTCGGCGCCGCAGCCGACCAGCAGCAGGGCGAGCACGCATATTAGCGGCGTGCACAGCTTCGAAACTGGCGTTGCGTGACGGCGAACCTTGACGGCGTCCATCCGTTCCCCCTGGCCCTAGGCTGACAATACGCAGGACACCATGGCCCGTTCCCCTCGAACCGTCGGCAAGGTCAAGTTCACGTCCTACACAGGACCGGCCGGGGGATGGGGCTCGCTGATCGGGATCGCCAAGGTGTTCAAGCGCGAAGAGGTCGCGCCGATGCGCCAGCTCCTTCGCCAGAACAAGCCTGACGGTTTCGCCTGCGTCAGCTGCGCCTGGGCCAAGCCCGCCAAGCCCCACCCGGCCGAGTTCTGCGAGAACGGCGCCAAGGCCACGGCCTGGGACCTGACGCCCAAGCGCTGCACGCCCGATGTCCTGGCCCAGCACACGCTGACGGCCCTGCGCGGGTGGAGCGACTACGACCTGGAACAGCTGGGCCGACTGACCGACCCGATGCGCTATGACGCAGCATCGGACCGCTACGTAGCCTGCGGCTGGGATGAGGCGTTCAGGGCCATCGGCCAGGCGCTCCAGGCGATCGAGCCGACGGCGGCGGTGTTCTACGCGTCCGGCCGGGCCTCGCTGGAGACGTCCTACATGTACGCCCTGATGGCGCGGATGTACGGCAGCCAGAACCTCCCCGACAGCTCCAACATGTGCCACGAGAGTACGTCGGTGGGCCTCAAGAAGAGCATCGGCGCGCCGGTCGGGACGGTGACGCTGGAGGATTTCGAAAAGGCCGATTGCCTGTTCTTCTTCGGCCAGAACGTCGGTTCCAACAGCCCGCGCATGCTCCACGACCTGCAGCACGCCGCCCGCCGCGGCGCGGCGATCATCACCTTCAATCCGCTGCGCGAACGGGGCCTTGAGCGCTTCGCCAACCCCCAGTCGCCGTTCCAGATGCTCACCGGATCTTCGACGCCGATCTCGTCGCAATATTATCAATTGATGGCCGGCGGCGACATCGCGGCCATGACGGGCCTCTGTAAATGGCTGATCGAAGCCGACGACGAGGCGCGCCAGGCGGGACGCGAACCGGTCCTCGATCACGCCTTCATCGCCACCTACACCCAAGGCTTCGAGGCGTTCGCCGGCTTTTGCCGCCAGACGCCCTGGGCGGCTATCGAAGCGGCCAGCGGACTGACGCGGGCCGACCTGTCCAAGGCCGCCTCGACCTACGGGGCCAGCGCCGCGACCATCGGCGTCTATGGCATGGGCCTGACCCAGCATCGGCTGGGCGTGCACAACGTCCACATGGTCTGTAACCTGATGATGCTGAAGGGTAATGTCGGGCGGCCGGGGACGGGACTCTGCCCGGTGCGCGGCCATTCCAACGTCCAGGGTCAACGCACGGTCGGCATTACGGAAAAGCCGGAACTGGCGCCGCTCGACCGGCTGGCCGAGCAGTACGGCTTCGCGCCGCCGCGCGAGAAAGGCCTCAACACCGTTGAGGTCTGCGAGGGGATTTTGTCAGGCAAGGTTCGCGCCTATGTCGGGCTGGGCGGCAACTTCCTGCGCGCCGTCCCCGATAGTCCGCGCATCGAGGCGGCTTGGCCGAACCTGGAGCTCACCGTCCAGATCGCCACGCGGCTCAACCGCAGCCATCTCGTCAACGGCAAGATCGCCTATCTTCTGCCCTGCCTGAGCCGGATCGAACGCGACGAGCAGGCCAGCGGGCCGCAGACCGTCTCGATGGAAGACTCCACCAGCTGCATCCACGCTTCCTATGGCGACCAGCGCCCGGCAAGCGCGAACCTGAAGTCCGAAGCCGCCATCGTCGCCGGACTCGCCAAGGCCCTGCTGGCCCCCAATCCCAAGGTCGACTGGGACGCCTGGGTAGGCGATTATTCCAAGGTCCGCGACGCCATCGAAGCGACCTATCCCCAGTGGTTCTCGGGCTTCAACCAGCGCTTTGGCCAGCCCGGCGGCTTTCACCGTCCCAACAAGGCCCGCGAGCGCGACTTCAGCGAGGTCGAAGGCGGCAAGGCCGCCTTCATCACCCCGCTTAGCCTGTCGGCTACCGGGTTCGCGGCGCAGGACGATGTCTTTCGCCTTATGACCCTGCGCTCCAACGACCAGTTCAACACCACCGTCTACGGCTACGATGACCGGTTCCGGGGCATCGAGGGCACGCGCGAGGTCGTGCTGATCAATCGGTCCGACATGGCCCGCCTTGGCCTGGAGGAGGGGGCGATCGTCAGCCTGGCCTCGGCGATCGACGACGGGCTGTCGCGCGTCAAGCCGGGTCTGCGGGTCACCCCCTATGACATCCCGGTCGGATGCCTGGGCTCCTACTACCCCGAGTGCAATGTCCTGATCCCTGTCGGCCACCATGCCGAGGAGAGCAAAACGCCGGCCGCCAAGTCCGTGCCGGTGAGGTTGCTGCGCGAGGCCGGGCAGGCGACCGCCTGACCGGATCGGCGCCCGACCGCCTCGGGGTCATCATTTGACGATGGGAGGGCGAGGCCCGGCGGGTCGCCAGGCGTGCGCGGCGGCCTGGTGATCGCGACGGCGTGAGGCCGCGGGAAGAGAGGACGGAACGCTTGGCGCGAGCTGCGATTAGCTGCGGATGACAGAGCCTAATCCCCTGCCGCCGCCACCCTCGATCCCGGCCCCGCGCGACATCGCCTATCCTGGCGTGATCACCCTGGAGGTCGACGCCACCGATGTGCGGCGCGGAATCATCCGGGCGCGCCAGAGCCTGCCGGTCGCCCAGGCTGGACCCCAGGTGCTGATGTTCCCCAAGTGGTTGCCGGGTTATCACAGCCCGGCCGCGCCGATCGAGCTGCTCGCCGGCCTGCGGATCGCCGCCCTCGGCGAGGACTTGGCTTGGCGGCGCGACCCCGTGGAGGTCTATGCGTTCCATGTCGACGTCCCGGCCGGCGCGCAGGCGCTGGAGATCGAGCTCCAGTTCCTGACCCCGACCGCCCAAAGCCAGGGTGATGTGGTCGTGACGCCCGACCTGCAGGCGCTGCGGTGGAACACGGTCCTGCTTTATCCGGCTGGCTATTTCGCGCGTCGCGTCCAGGTCCAGGCCGAGGTCCAACTGCCGCGAGACTGGGCCTTCGCCTGCGCGCTGGAGCCGATCGCGCCGGGCGAGGCCCGCTTCAAGCCAGTGGGCCTGGATGTCCTGGTCGACTCGCCGTTGTTCGCCGGCCAATGTTTTCGCCGCATCCCGCTGGATGACGACGGGGCGGTGGCGCTCAACCTCTTTTCCGACCGCCCCGACCAGCTGGACGTTACCGATGCGCAGATCGATGCCCATCGCGCCCTCGTCGTCCAGGCCGACCGACTGTTCGGGGGCCGGCCCTTCGAGCGTTATGACTTCCTGCTGGCGCTTAGCGGCGCGCTGGGCGGGATGGGCGTGGAGCACCATTGCTCCTGCGAGATCGCCACCCCTCCCGACTACTTCTCGGCCTGGGAGACCAACGCCTCGCGGCGCGATGTGGCGGCCCACGAATATGTCCATGCCTGGAACGGCAAGCACCGGCGCGGGGCGGACTCCTGGACCGCCAGTTTCGAGCAACCGATCCGTAACAGCCTGATGTGGGTCTATGAAGGCCAGACCCAGTATTGGGGCCAGGTCCTGGCGGCCCGCTCGGGGCTATGGACGCGCCAGCAGGCCCTGGACTCCCTGGCCGTGACGGCGGCGGTCTATGCCAACCGGGCCGGCGGCCGCTGGCGACCGATGAGCGACACCACCCGCGATCCGATCATCGCCAGCCGTCAACCGCTTCCCTGGCTTAGCTGGCAGCGGAGCGAGGACTACTATTCCGAAGGCCAATTGCTGTGGCTTGAGATCGACACCTTGCTGCGCGAACTGTCCGGCGAGACCGCCAGCCTGGACGGCTTCGCCAGGACGTTCTTCGCGCCGGCCATGAATGAGGTTACCCGGACCTATCGGTTCGACGACGTGGTGGCGGCCTTGAGCGATCTGGCGCCCTACGACTGGGCCGGGCTTCTGATCGAGCGCCTCGAAAGCCGCGAGGCCGGAACGCATCTGGAGGGCCTTACGCGGGGCGGCTACCAACTGGTCTACCGCGACACGCCCACGCCTTTCGCGGCCCAGGCCGACGCCCTCAGCGACATCGTCAATCTGCGGTTCTCGCTGGGGCTGGCCGTCAATGCCGCCGGCTTGGTACAGGAGGTCATGTGGGAAAGCCCGGCCTTTCAGGCGGGCTTGACGGCGGGCGCGTCGATCCTGGCTGTCAATGGCCGCGACTTCAGCATCGATGCGATCTGGCGCGCCGTCGCGGCGACGCGGCAGGACGCGCCGCTGGTGCTGCGCGTCAAGCGGGGTCTGCACCATGAGGATCTTCGCCTGGACTATGACGGCGGGCACCGATTTCCGCATCTGGACCCGGTGCCGGGGGCGCGGCGACGGCTGGACGGGATCCTGGCGGCGCTCTAGCGGGGCTCGCGAAACCGTCTTTTGATAAGGCGCTGGGGCGCACGCGCTGGTGAAAGCGGGCGGCGCGTGGCGTGAAGCCGGATCGACCCCACGAGGCGGTGTTGCGGCTCGGGCTCCAAACGCGGGCCGGGGCGTTGGCCCACAGCCCGTGGCCAGTCGGTGTTGGCGGCCAGGCGTCAAACCTCGGAGTCCCCATGACCAAGACCCCCCTCCTGCTAGCCTTCACCGCCACCCTTCTTCTGGGAGCCTGTTCGGACCGCGCGCCGCCGCCGACGCCCGAGAGCAGTTCGGACAAAGCCGCCGCTTCCGCGCCCGCCGGCGTCGGCGCCACCCGCGAAAAGCTTCCCGATCCGGTCAATGACGGGCGCCCGACCGCCAAGTCGGCCAAGACCGAAGCCGCGCGCCAGCCCGGGACTTGACGCTCTGGCCTTTCGGCTCAGGCCCTGTGCGGCGAGGGCCGGACGGCGGTGAAGGCCTCCGCCACGAAGGTCACGGTTTCGGTAGGCGACAGGGTCAGGCTTTCGCCGTCGAGGATGGCGGGGATCGGCTCGTCGCTGGCCAGGGCGACGCTGGCCGACCGATGGACGGTGACGCTGGGGTCGTCGCGCCAGTCGGCCACCAGGCCGCGCAAGGCCAGTTTCAGGGCGCTGAATGCCCCATCGGGATTGAGGGCGGCCACTTCCAGGGCCGGGGCGTCGGCCGGCAAGGCCTTGGAGGTCAGCGGGCACAGGACCGAGACCGCCTGGGCCTGGGCTTGCTCGCCGGGCAGGCTGTAGCGCACAGGCTCTGAAAAACTCTTCTCGAGCGCGACCTGTCCGTGGCCGAGCGCGGTGGTCAGGTCGCCGACGCGGACGGCCTCCCGCGCCCTGGCCCACAGGGAGGGCGCCCCGAAGATGCCGGCTACATAGAACCGCTCGCCGGCCACCTGGCCCGCGCTGACCGATTGCAGCACCGGCGCCGCGAGCGTCGCCTCCAGGGCCTGCTTCCAGTCTCGCTCGCCATAAAGGGCCTTGGGCAGCATGTTCATGGTCCCGCCCGGCAACGGAATGAGCAAGGGTCCCTCGGCGGCGCAGAGGGCGGCGGCCGAGCGGATGGTGCCATCGCCGCCCAGCACGATCAGCAGGTCGAGCGCCTCGTCCTTGGCCTCGTCCAGCGCCGGCGCCAGGTCGGCGCCGCTGGCGCACCAGATCTTGGCGAGCGGCAGGCCCGCCCGCTCGCAGATCATCGCCAGGTCGACCTCGGCGTCGGCGTCGCAGCTTCCGCTGGCGGTGTTGATCACCGCGCCGACCTTGAGCGTGGAGAGCGTCGGCGCGGCCCGGTAGAGACTAGGTCCCACGGCGGCGAAATCCAGCGGGCTATCGGGTTTGATGTCGGCAAGCGTGTCCATGGCTCCCCCTTGTGGCCAGCCAACGGCCTGGGGGCCGGAGCGTTCCGCCGACGCGGCGCGCGCCGCTATCAATTGATGGCCCTGGACGGCGAAAACCGGTCGCCACGCGTCAGGCGGCCGGCGATCGGTCCTGTTGGACGGAACAGCGGCTCTAGGCGAACGCTAGCCGCGTGATCTGCGGAGCCCGACCTTGTCCTTCGCCAAACTGGTGGCCGCGCGATGAATGGCGCCGACACGCTCGATTCCAGGACCCTTGTCTTCCTGGGTCTGAAGCTTGCGGTGCTGCTCATCCTGATCTGCGTCTATCTCGGTCAGCGGAGGCGGGCCTGGACCCTGAGACAAGGCCTTGATCGGTTGGGCCAGGTCCTGGCGTTCAAGACGCGTCGACCGCCCATAGCGCGCCGGCCTGTTGGACCTGTCGGGCCTGCTCGGTTCGCGACGCGTCGGCGGCGATTGCCCCGGCGGTGACGGATCGCGCGGCGGCCAGCAAAGCCCGCCAGGCCCTATCGCCGGCCAACTCTCCTTCGGGCGCTCCGCGCCCGGCCAGCTTGGGGCTCCGCCCCCGGCGCGCTTCGGACCGGCTTCCGCCCAGCTTCGGCCGTCCTGCGGCCGGCCTGCAGCCGGGTCCCCGCGAAGCCGGCCACGCCGCTTGCACCCCCGGTCTCGCCGACGGGCAAGGGTTCGAGGACTCGAACCCTGCCTTGAGGATAAGACGATGGGACAAGCTGCCGATGATCTTGCGCCCCGCATCTATGTGGCGTGCCTGGCCGCCTACAACAGCGGCGTGCTGCATGGGGCCTGGATCGAAGTCGAGGAGGAAGACGCGGTTTGGGCCGCGATCCGGGCGATGCTGAAGGCCTCGCCCGAGCCTATGGCCGAGGAATTCGCCATTCACGACCATGAGGGCTTTGGCGGTGTGGAGATCGCTGAATACGCCAGCATCGCGACGGTCGTCGAGATCGCCGCCTTCCTGCGGGCGCGCGGCGCGCTCGGCGCCTTGGTGCTGGCCGAGGTCGGCGGCGACCTTGAGGCGGCTGGCAGGGCTCTGGACGAGCAGTACCATGGCGCCTTCGCCAGCCTGGCCGAGTGCCTCCAAGAGCTGACCGAGGAGACCACGGTCATACCCGAAAGCCTGCGGCTCTATATCGACTATGAGGCCATGGCCCGCGACGCGCGGCTGAACGGCGAGCTGTTTACGGTCGAGACCGCCCACGACAAGGTCCATGTCTTTTGGCGCGCCTGACCTGACGCCGCGCCCCGGAAGGCGAGCCCGTGAGAGCGTCTACGCCTTTAAACCCGGGGCAAGGCCGACAGCGCCCAGACGATCGCCGCGACGGCGAGCGCGGCCACGGCCAGGACGCCCAGCCATCCAGCGGGGGTCAACAGGCGGGCGGTGGGGCGGGAACGAGCGGGCATGGGGCTCATGGTAAGGCGCCGCTCATGGCCGCGCTAGCCGGCGTCGAACTTGGCCCACCAATCGGCATAGGACGTGGTCCGGGCCAGGTGGCGGTTGAGATCGGGCGCGCTGTCGTCCCACCACACCGGACCCCGCTCGCCCAGCCCGACCTTGGCGGCCTGCACCTGCTCGCGCGCTCGCGCCACGCGCTCGGGGTCGGCGCTCATGCGGGCCTCGCGCACGGCGCGGCGCGCGCTCATCAATTGATCAACAAGGGCTCGGCGGGCGGCTTGCGACAAATGCGGATTGGCGGCGCGCCAGAGCCGGCCGCGCACGACAATGTAGCGACCGTCGGGCGTCGTCGGCGGCCCCGCCTTGGTCGCCGACCCGCTCATCGATCGAGCACGATCCAGGCCGGCGCGTGGTCGCTGGCGCCCTCCAGGCCCCGCACCCAGCGATCGACCCCGGCGTCGATGAGTTGGCCGCGAGGCTCCGGGCTCAACAGCAGGTGGTCGATCCGCAGGCCTTTGTCATTGGGCCAGCGGTGGCGCAGATACGACCAGAAGGTCCATAGCGGCCCCTCCGGATGGACGGCGCGCAGGGCGTCGGTCCAGCCCTGGTCCAGCAGCCGCTGGAAGGCCGCCCGGCTTTGCGGGGCGAGCAGGGCGTTGTCGCCGTAGGAATGGTTTGGATAGAGATCGGCCTCGGTCGGCACGACATTATAGTCGCCGGCCAGGACGACTGGCGCGCCCGAGGCGAGCAGGGTGGCGGCATGGGCGTTGAAGCGCTCGAACCAGGCCAGCTTGTAGTCGAACTTGGGTCCCGGATGCGGATTGCCGTTGGGCAAGTAGAGGCAGCCGATCAACACGCCGTTCACCGCCGCCTCGATGTAGCGCGCCTGGGTCTTGTCGGGGTCGCCGGGCAGGGCGGTTCGGGTGACGATCGGCGTCATCCCCCGCGCCAGGATCGCCACGCCGTTCCAGGTGCGCTGGCCGCGCCAGACGGCCTCATAGCCCAGCGCCGCGAGCGGTTCTTGCGGAAATGCACCCTGGTCGGCCTTGAGCTCTTGCAGGCAGACCACATCGGGCGCCTCGGCCTCGAGCCAAGCGGTCAGCGGCCCTAGCCGGGCATTGACGTTGTTGATGTTGAGCGTGGCGATCTTCACGCGCGGTCAGTCGGCCGCGCCGCGCGCCGACCCTAGCCGCAGCGCCACGGCTTCACTATCGCCGCCAACCGCCAGGACAGCATTGCGCACCGCCTGGACCGACGCGCCCAGGCGCTCGGCCCAGCGGGCGAGGGCTTCGGCGTCGTCGGGATCGATCTGCTCGACGTGGCCGTCGTCGGCCTGCTCGGCGGCCCGTGTCAGCCGCGCGGCCGTCTGGCGGGCCGCCTCGGGCGTGACCGACAGTCCCGTCGCGCCGGGGCCGATGACGACGACCTCGCCGTCGATCGGCTGGACCTGGCTTGGCGTATCATAGGGCGGGTTGGCCATGGGGCGCCTCCTGGCCGGGTAACGAACCCGGCCGCCCCCCGTTCCAGTCACGCTGCGGGAACCGATCGCCTGAGTCGCGGATTCGCTTTGCAACAGGAGGAGACCACCATGTCCAAACGCGAACTGATCGAACCCAACCCCGGCGACAAGCGCTTCGCGCGCCGTGACGACAAGGGCCAGTTCTCCGAGCAGGTCGATGTCGGCAAGTCCCTGGCCGCCGACCAGCGCCAGCACGCCAAGCACGACGCCGGCAAGGGCCAGGGCGACAAGGGCGATCGCCAGACCTAAGGCGCGGCCATGCCCTCTACGGTCATCAAGGCCTTTGCCTACGACCCCGAAGGCCAGGTCCTGACCCTCACCTTCGTCAGCGGGCGCGTCTACGCCTACCAGGACGTGCCCGCCGACATCGCCCAAGGCCTGCGCCTGGCCTTCGCCAAGGGCGAGTACTTCAATACCGCCATCCGCGACCGTTTCACGGGCGTCCCGGTCACCGGGCCGGCAGCCGAGCCCGATCAGCGAACGCTTTTCTAGGATGGCCCATCGCGGTCCGGCGCCCCCCTGGCAGGGCGGCGGGGGCTTCCCATATGATATCCATGCCCCCGATTTTCGCGGCCCTGGCCGCCCAAACGCCCCTGGCCCAGGACGAGGCCGAGGCGCGCCTTGACGCCCAGATCGTCGATCTGGACGACATCGCCCAACGGCGCGAGCGCCTCCAGGCCTATGCCGCCGCCACCCGGCCGGTGGTGGTCTTTCGCTTCGTGATCCCGCCAGGCGCGCGGGTCGCCGCGCTGGGGTCCAGCGGCGCGTCCCGCGACGCGGCCGCCCAACTGGAGCTGATCGTCGGCCTGACCGGCGGGGCCCTGACCCGAAGCCTCGGCGGCGCGGCGGCCCGCATCCCCAAGGTCCTGTCGGGCAAGTTCGAGGCCATGGCCGCGCCGCTGATCGAGGCCTACCTGGTCTCCCTGGACCTGGGAGACGCGGCGGACCCCTTGGCCTGAGCGGGAGCCCTGAAGCTGGACAGAAACGGTCCGGGCGGCCGTGCGTTGGTCTTCCAGCCATCAAGCCAAGGAGCGCGATCATGAGCACGGGCAAGGATCCCCAAACCGCCGACGGCCTGGGCGGCGTCCACAAGGTGGCCGAGCCGAGGGCGCCCGCGCCCGCTCCCGCGGCGAGCGCCGAGCCCGTCGTCGTGGCCCGCGGACCGATCCCTGGCCATGACGCTTTCGTCGACGATCCCGACCAGATCGCCAAGGTCGTCCACACCATCCCGGCCCCGGTCGAGCCGCCGTCGGACGCCAATGCCTGCGAGTCGACCTTGCGGCCGATCCAAACCCCGCAAGCCCCGTTCCAGGACGCCCGCATCGTCCCCGACGGGCCATCGGCCTGGGCGGCCGAGAAAAAGCCCGGCGACTAGGCCGCGCCGGGACGCGTCCGAAAGGTGCGGAAGGTCAACGAATAACGCAGCGCCTCCACGGGCGGGATCGAGTGCTCCCACGCGGTGCGCGCGGGCCCGGTCAGGACATAGGCCGAGCGCGGCGCGGGCCGAAGCGTCGCGCGCTCCCAGCGCTCACCGGTTCGCCGCCGGAACCGGAAAGGGCAGCTGGACAGCAGCGAGACGCCGGCCACGATGTCGAACTGCGGCCGGTCGCGATGCCAGCCGATCCCCGCGCCCGGGGCATATTCGATCGCCAAGGCCTGCTGGAAATCCTCCGGATCGCGCCCGGCCAGGGCCGCCACCCTGTCGCGTAGCGGCCGGAGGAACGCCGGCATCGGCTCGGCCGGCTCCAGGACCTGGCGGGCAAAGTCGTAGGCCCAGCCGAACGAGACCACGCGGCGATGACCGTCATAGCCCTGGAACTGGAACGGCTTGAGCGGCAGGTCGGCGACCGCGGCGACGAGGGCCCTCTCGTCCTCGGCGCCGACGAGGTCCGGCTGGTAGACCAGGCCGTCCGGCAGCCCGCGCGGCGGCGCGGCGCGCGGCGCGTCGGTAAGCTTAAAGAGGCTAGGCTGGTCGCTCATCGGCTCAACAGAAGTTGCGGCTGCGGCGAGCCCAGGACAGATCGCCGGCGTCGGCGCCGCGATCCTGCAGGGTCGCCATCAGGCCCGAAAGGTCATGAAGCTTGTAGGCCACCAGGTGAACGACATCGCCCTCGCGCTGGATGCGTCCATCCACGCCGATAAGGTGGGCGCCCAGGGCGATGCGCCGCTGCTTCTCGTAGAGGGATTTCCAGATCACCAGGTTCGATACGCCCGTCTCGTCCTCGATGGTCATGAACATCACCCCCTTGGCGGTGCCCGGCGTCTGTCGCACCAAAACCAGGCCCGCGGTCTTGACGTGACGGCTGTCGCGCGCGCCGGTGGCGACCTGGCAAGGGACGCGGCCGAGACCCGCCAGGTCCTCGCGCAGCAGGGCCAAAGGATGGCGGCGCAGGCTCAAGCCCACATGGCTGTAGTCCTCGACGATCTGGCGACCCTCGGTCATGGCCTTGAGGGCCGGCGCGGCCTCGTTCAGTTCCGCCGCGCCCGGCTGGTCGAACAGCGGCAGGGCGACGTCGCGCAGACCCTTGATGGCCCAGGCCGCCTCGCGCCGCCCCAGCTTCAGGCTGGGCTGGAAGGCGTCGGCCTCGGCCAGGCGCGACAGGGCGCCGGTCCCGATCTGGGCGCGGCGCCAGACGTCGTCGACCGAGCGGTACGGGTCTTCGGCGCGGGCCAGGACCAGGCGGGCCGCGTCCGCCTCCGCCAGCTTGCCGGCCATGCGCAGCCCCAGGCGCACAGCCAGGACGCCATCGGATTTTTCCTCCAACGTGCAGTCCCAGCGCGAGGCGTTGACGCAGATCGGGCGCACCTCGACCCCGTGCTCGAGCGCGTCGCGGACGATCTGGGCGGGCTGGTAGAAACCCATCGGCTGGCTGTTGAGCAGGGCCGCGCAAAAGACCTCGGGATGATGGCATTTGAGCCAGGAGGAGGCGTAGGCCAGCAGTGCGAAGCTGGCGGCGTGGCTTTCGGGGAAGCCATAGGAGCCAAAGCCCTCCAGCTGGGAGAAGGTCTGCTCGGCGAAGTCCTGCGGGTAGCCGCGCTCGACCATGCCGCCAACCAGCTTGGTCCTGAAGTGGCTGACCCCGCCGGTGAACTTGAAGGTCGCCATGGCCCGGCGCAGCTGGTCGGCCTCGCCCGGCGTGAAACCGGCGCACTCGATCGCCACCCGCATGGCCTGCTCCTGGAAGAGCGGCACCCCCAAGGTCTTGCCCAGCACCTTCTCGAGCTCCGGCTTGGGATAGGAGACCTTTTCCTTGCCTTCGCGCCGACGCAGATAGGGATGGACCATGTCGCCTTGGATCGGGCCGGGTCGCACGATCGCCACCTCGATGACCAGGTCGTAGAACGAGCGAGGCTTGAGCCGGGGCAGCATGGCCATCTGGGCCCGGCTCTCGATCTGGAAGACCCCCAGGGTGTCGGCCTTGCGGATCATCGCATAGGTGCGCGGGTCCTCCGGCGGAATGGTGGCAAGATCCAGCGCCACGCCCTTGTGATCCTTCAGTAAATCAAGGCCGCGCTTCAGGCAGGTGAGCATGCCCAGCGCCAGGCAGTCGACCTTCATGAACTTCAGCGCGTCGATGTCGTCCTTGTCCCATTCGATGATCTGGCGGCCCTCCATCCGCGCCGGCTCGATCGGCACGAGCTCGTCGAGCCGGTCGTGCGTCAGGACGAAGCCTCCCGGGTGTTGGGAAAAGTGTCGCGGCGTGTTGAGCAGCTGCTGGGCCAGCGTCAGGGTCAGGCGCAGCCGGCGATCCGACAGGTCCAGGCCGAGGTCGCGGGCGTGCTTTTCCTCGATCTTCTCGCGGCTGAAGCTCCAGATCTGGCTGGACAGGCCCTTGGTCATGTCCTCGGGCAGGCCCAGCACCTTGCCCACGTCGCGCACCGCCCCGCGCGGCCGAAAGCGCTGGACGACGGCGACCAGGGCGCTGCGGTGACGGCCGTAGGTCTCGAACACCCACTGCATGACGGTCTCGCGCCGACCGTGCTCGAAGTCGACATCGATGTCGGGCGGCTCGTCGCGCTCCTGGCTGACGAAGCGCTCGAACAGCAGATCATTGCGCTCGGGGTCGATGGAGGTGATCCCCAGCACGTAGCAGACCGCCGAATTGGCGGCCGAGCCGCGGCCCTGGCAGAGGATGTCCTGGCTGCGGGCATAGGCGACGATGGCGTTGACGGTCAGGAAATAGGGCGCATAGCCCAAGGTCCCGATCAGCTTCAGCTCATGATCGAGGATCGCCTTGACCTCCGGCGTCACCCCCTCGGGAAAACGGCGGGCCGCGCCGGCCCAGGTCAGGCGCGCCAAGGTCTCTTGGGGAGTCTGGCCGGGCTCGGCGACCTCGCGGGGATACTGGTAGGTCAGTTCGTCGAGCGAAAAGAGGCATCGCGCCGCGATCGCCGCCGACGCGGCGAGGGCCGCGGGGTGGCGCGGGAAGAGCCGCAGCATCTCGCGCGGGGCCTTCAGATGACGGTCGGCGTGACGGTCGCGCTTGAAGCCGACATCGTCGATGGTGGTGTTCTCCCGGATGCAGGTGACGACGTCCTGCAGCAGGCGCCGGTCCTTGTCGTGGAAGAGCACCCGGTTGGTCACCACCGGCGTCACGCCCGCCGCGCGGGCCAGCGCCTCCAGCTCATGCAGCCGAAGGGCGTCGCCAGGCCGTCGGTGCAGAGTCAGGGCGACATGGGCCTCCGGGCCGAAGACGGCCTTGAGTTTCTTGAGCTGGACGGCGCAGGCCGCGTCGGGCCGGTCGGGGACCAGGATGGCGATCAGGCCCTGGGCATGGGCGGCCAGGTCGGAAAGGTCGATGTCGCACGCGCCCTTGCCGGCCCGGCTCTTGCCCAAGGACAGCAGCCGGCACAGCCGGCCATAGGCGGGCCGGTCGGTGGGATAGACCAGGACCGTCATGCCCTCGCGCAGCACCAGTTCGCAGCCGACGATCAGCCGCACGCCGGTGGCCTTGGCGGCGATGTGGGCGCGCACCAAGCCCGCCAGGCTGTTGCGGTCGCAGAGCGCCAAGGCCCGGTAGCCCAGGCGCTGGGCCTCGTCGAAGAGCTCGCCCGGCGAAGAGGCGCCGCGCAGCAGGGAGAAGTGCGAGGCGCACTGCAGCTCGACGTAATCGCCCAGGTCTTCAAGGCCTTGCGCGGGATTGTTCATCCAAACACCCCGGCCATGAACCAGCGCTGCGTGCCGCTGGCCGGATCCTCGCCGTCGCCGTCGCGATAGATCCAGTAGCGCTCTCCGGCCTCGTCCTCGACCTGGAAATAGTCTCTGCTGCGCGCCAGCTCCGCGTCGGCCTTCCACCATTCTCCAAACACGCGCTCGGGGCCGTCGGCGCACCGCACGCGCCGGCGCACCCCGCGCCAGGTGAACGAGGCCGGGGGCTGATCGGGCAGCAAGGCCAGGGTCTCGATCGGTTCGGGACGCGGCAGAAAGCGGGTGGGCCTTGGCCAATCGGCCGGCCAGGAGAAGGCCGGCGGCCGAGCCAGGGCCGGCGCCTTGCGCACGCTGCGTTCGGGCAGGTCGCTGTCGGCGCTGGTCAGGCGATAGACGTGCTCGGGCCCCAGGCGGTTGGAGAGGATATCGATCAGGCCGGCGTGGTCGGCGTCGTGTCCGGGGCCGGCCTTGGGGCCTAACGCCACCTCGTCCTGGCGATAGGCCAGGGGCTCGGCCCCCGGCGCGGCCAGCACCATCCTGTCGACGCCAAAGCCCGGATCGACGGTTTGAAGCTTCTCGCAGAGCAGCCGGGTCAGGCGCTTGGCGTCGCGGGCCGGGACGGCCAGGCCGATCCGCGCGGTCTCGATGCGGTTGTCGACCCGGAAGAAGAAGGCGTCGAGCGACCTTGCGCCCAGGCTGGCGGCCTCCAGCAGGGCGCAAAGCTCCAGGGTCAGCGCGCCCAGATACCGCGCCAGGGTCTCGGGCGCGCCGATCGGCTCGGCGAACACCCTGGCCGTGCGCAGGGTCTGGGGCGCGAACACCGGCTCGAGCGCCTCGCGCTCGCGGCCGAAGGCCTGGTCGAGCCGGCGGATGGGCTCCAGGCCCAGGCGATGGGCCAGCGGCCCCTTGGGCGTGGCCTCCAGCTCGCCGATGGTGTCGAAGCCAAGCTTGGCGAGGACCTGGACCAGCGGACCCGGCAGCCGCAGCGCCGCCACCGGCAGGTCGCGCAGGTCACGGCCGGTCGCGCCGGGCGCGGCCATGAAGATCGCCCGGCGGCCGTAGCGGGCCAGGGCGTGGGCGCCGCCCCAACTGTCGGCGATGGCGACCTGCGCGGCCAAACCGACCTTGGCCAGGCGCTGGCGGATGTCGATCAGCATCGCCTCCTCGCCGCCGAACAGATGCGCGCAGCCGCTGGCGTCGATGACCAGGCCATCGGGCGGGTCGGCCGCGACCGTGGGCGAGTAGAGCCGCTGGGCCCACAGGGCCAACCGCTCGAGCGCGGCCTGGTCGCCGGCCGCGTCGAGATCGCGCAGCACCAGGCCCGGGACCAGGGCCGTGGCGTGGGCGACCGCCTGGCCAAGGCGCAGACCCGTGCGGGCGGCGGCCAGGTTCATATGCGCGATCGCCCGGCGCCGGCCGACCCGTCCGACCATGACGATAGGGACGTCAGGCGGCGGTGCGGTCCCAGCCGGGGGCGTTCTGGCCTGCATCCGGGCCAACCGGTCGGTGGGCCAGCGGGGCAGGAATACGGAGATGACCCTTGGCGTCACAGGCTTCCAGCTCGATGTCGAAGGCGTCGCCGGCGCGGCAGCGGAGAAGTTCGAGAAACCAGCGGGGACGGCCCACGCCGGGAACAGGCAACGGTGAGGAGGGTAGGGCCGACACCCGCCATCGGGTCAGGGCCGCGGTCGGCTGGCCAAGATCGGCCGCGTCCGCCACCCGTCTCCATCTTCGGATGGCGATGCACATCGCGCCGCTTTTCTCGGCCGCCAGCTGCAGGCGGCGCGAGGCGGTCATCGACAGCTTGGCGACCTCGCCGACCACCCCGGCCAGGCCCGGGTGACGCAGGCCTTCCTCCATCGAGGCCAGGACGCCGGCCTCGTCGCCGGCCTCGGCGAAGATCACCCGCTCGGGCGGCAGGCCGACCTGGGCCAGGGACGGGGCGAAAAGGTCGCGCTGGCGAAGGCACCACAGGACATCGCCGTCGGCGCGGGCCAGGATCCCGGCGGCGAAGCGCGCCGCGGCCGCGCCGTGCAGCGCGCCATCCGCGCCGCCGGCCACCTCGTGCAGCCCGCCGAGCAGCAAGCCGCCACCGGGCAACCGCTCATCGATCTGGGCGACGCCAAACGGCAACACCGCGCGCGTCGCACGGCCTTCGACCTCGAGGGCGTGAACCTGGCGGCGAAGCGCGTCGAGCGCGACAGGGGGCGGGGGTGAGGGGCTTGAAGGGGTCATGCTGCTAAAATGGATATGTTCCATCTTTGTTCTCGTCGATCAGCGAGAGTCAACGGGGCCTGGGTGCGGCGCAGGCGCACGCCAAGGCCAAGATGCAGGCGCGCCAAGGCTTTGAGGGGAATCGGAATTTTTTGGCGGCGACCGGGGTTGACGTAAGCTGGGCCGGTTGGGCCGGTTGGGCCGGTTGGGGCTATCCAAGAACGATGAGCGCGAGGAACCGCGCGCCGTCCTCGCGCCTTGGTCACCAAGAGGGAGGACGCGGCTGCTCCGACGCCGGCTGTTTCGCCTTCGCGCCAATGGAGCCGTCCATCTATGCCAGGGCTCAAGCTGTCTGACCCACGCCCCCAGCGCTGGCGGCGCAAACCGCTCGTCGCCCTGCGTCGCGCCTGGGCCTATCTGCAGCGGCGACAGGACGCCATCGCCGCCCGACGCGACCCCTATGGCGCCCTCACGGTCGGCGAGCTGATCGCGCAGCTGCGACGGTTCGATCCGGATATGCGGGTCGTCATGCCGGGCGAGATGCTGAACTGGACCGAGGTCCATGAGGCCCATCTCGACATCTTCGTCGCCGAGACAACCAGCCCTCAGACCCTGGAAATGGCTGACGACGGCGACCCGGACGCGATCCTGGTGGTGCGCCTGTTCGGATCACCCGACGACGACTAGGCTTGAAAGACCCCACGACCTAGGCTCGGAGGATGGTCCAGTCCAGCCTTCCCGCCTGGTGGCCGAGAGCCGAACGCGCCGCGCGCGGCTTCAAGGCGACAACCCACCGCGCCAAGGGCGCCAAGCACTCTGTCTACGTCGTCATCCTGCACGACCCGCGCCGCACCGACCCCTGGGGCCTCTATGTCGGCCAGACCTCGCGGGATCCGCACCTGCGCTTCGACCAGCACAAGGCAGGCTACAAGGCCAGCGGCGCGGCCAAGCGCTTTGGCGTGCGGTTGGCGCCGGCCCTGACGCAACATTTGAACCCCATGCGCCCGTGGGAGTCGCTCGACCTGGAGGCGGCCTTGGCCCAGGCTTTCCGTGACGCCGGCGTGCCCTGGGTCGAAGGAGGGCACTGACGCGGGCTTGCCCAAGCCGGACGCCTGGCCGATTTGCTACAGGCTGTGACGCCCTCGGGCGATCTGATATCTGCGCTGTTGATCCGGAGATCGCCCTTGGCGCCGAAGCCACCCTCGACCCTCAAGCGCCCGCCCGACGCGCTAATCCGCCGGTTCCACCTTGGCCAGGTCGGCGCCGACACGGTCCGGACCTACCTCACCAAGGGCTACTCGCTGGCGATCTGCTGTCGCGCGTGCCCACGGCTGATCGAATGGACGCCGGAGGACTTGGTCCAGAAGTTCGAGCGTCGGGTCGACGTCAAGATCGCCGATATCGCCGCGCGCCTGTCCTGCACCGGCGAGGAGGGCTGCGGTTCCAAGGACGTGGCCGTCTTTCCGCACCTCTACGATGGCGTCTGGTCCTGGACGCCGCCGGACCGCTGAGCCGATCAGGCTGGAATGATCTCGTCGCTCTTGCCGCCGACCGCGACGATCTTCAGGCGTTCCGGAAGCGGACGCTGAAGCCTGGCGACCTCGCTCCATGGCGCGTCGCTCATCCACAGATCCCATTCCTCCGGTTCGGTCAGGATCACCGGCATGGCCTGTGAATGGTAGGTTCTGACCGGCTCGGCGGAGTCCGTGGTCAGGAAGCCATAGGCGACGACATCCTCCCAACCCTTGCTGATCATTCTGACGCAGGCGTGCGGCGTCCAGAGGCCGGCGAAGAAGGCGACGGGACGGCTCTCATCGAGGGCGAACCAGATGTTCTTGCGGGTCTTCTCATGGTCCTGGTCGGGTTCGGCGAACGACGTGAAGGGGACGAGGCAGCGGTTTTCCGGACCCAGCCAGGCCTTCCAGTGGGTATTGATCCTGCCGGTCTTCAAGCTGACCGTGTTGCGCACATTGGTGGTGCCCTTGTCGGGCTCCATCTTCAGCAGTTCGGCGAAGTCGAACTCTGCGCCCTTGGCGCGGAGCTTGTCGGCCCTCTTGGTCGCGGCTGCGAACAGGGCTTCCTTCGAAGACGGCATGCCCCAGCGCGCATCGCGCATCATCCTGCGCCCATCGTCGCCATTGACGATGATCGGCGCGGCATAGTCCGGATAAATCCCGGGCATGGGCGGCTGGTTGTTGTTGAGATCGGTCATCGCCCGCGCCAAGGCGGCGACTTCGGCGCGCGCCTTCATCAGGGCGTAGAGGTTGCAGATGTGGACGGCCCCCCGCTTGCAGTGAACGCATAGACTGTCTGACCTAATCGCTTGCTATCAGATGTCCGGCCTATTTTGCGCGAGGAAACCTCGCTGGCCAAGATGGTGTTCGCTACTCGCGCTCCAAACACATTGGCGACATCTGGGTGCCAGTGCAATCTTCGGAATGTCGCGCGTACCGACCGATCGGTCATTTCCATCTATTCGTTCGTGCAAGTCTCCTGGGCGGTCCGGGTGCAGCCTCGTTGGCTTCCGGGCGCCGGTCTCAGATCAGGTCGGGTTCAGCGCTGCGGGTCGGGTGTATACTCCGCCCGACACCATCAGCCGCCAAGCGATCCTGGCGAACTTGTTGGCCATCGCTACCGCGACCAGCTTGGGCGGCTTCCGCTCCATGAGCTTGGCCAGCCATGGCGATGGCTTTGTATGCCCGAGGCGCACATGGCGCAGCAGCGCTGTGGCCCCGACGATCAGCGTTGACCGGATCGATGGATCTCCGGCCTTGGTGATCCCGCCGAGCCTTGATCGACCGCCCGTCGAATGGTCTCGCGGCGTGAGACCAAGCCAGGCCGCGAAGTCGCGCCCGGAGCCGAAGGTCTCCGCCGGCGGCGCTTTCATGCTCAGCATCGTCGAGCCAATAGGACCGACGCCGGGAATGGTGGCGATGCGCCGGCTCAGCTCGTCAGCGCGGTGCCACTTCATTAGCTTCGCGTCGATCTCCGCCAGGCGCGCCTCGACTGCGGCGTACTCCTTGGCCTGGAAGTGGAACAGCTCGCGGGCCAGTTCCGGCAGCGTGTCATCTTCGAGGACACGCGCGATCAGACCGTTGACGTTCTGCCGGCCGGACGGGCCCACGATCCCAAACTCCGCCGCATAGCTCCGGAAAGCGTTGCTGAGCTGCGACTTCACCATGACCAGGCGTTCGCGCACGGTCATCAACATGCAGGCCGCCTGACGCTCCTTGGACTTTACAGGCACGAAGCGCATCGTCGGCCTGGTGACGGCCTCGCAGAGCGCTTCGGCGTCGGCCGCGTCGTTCTTCCCGCGCTTAACGTACGGCTTCACGTACTGCGGCGGGATCAGCTTCACCTCGTGGCCGAATGACTCCAGGAGCCGCGCCCAATGGTGGGAACTGCCGCAGGACTCGATGGCGACAAGGGCCGGCGGAAGCTTTTCGAAGTAGCGGATCATGTCGGCGCGCCGGAGCTGGCGCCGCAGAACTACAATCTCGTTCTCATCCACTCCGTGGAGCTGGAACACGGACTTAGCCGTGTCCATGCCGATACGCACTGGTGTAACCATGTTGCTCTCCTCTCGACTGGCTTGTTGACGCTAAGCGCCATCAAACCGTTGGGATGAGAGGCCGTCCACACCAACACATTGAAGGCTCCTGCGATGGTTCCTGACGCTAGCGATGGCGCAAGCCGCTGAAAAGCGCGCTCGACCAGGCGCTATGCAGCCCTCAGCCAAACGCGCGCATGCCACCAGCCCAAGGGCGCGGCCTCGGGGTCGCCCAAGCCATCGAAGAACGTCTCCACGTGCTGCGCCCGCGGATGGTTCAGCACCGCCCGGGGCAGCGCGCCTTCACCGTGAAGCTCGACCTCCGGCGGTCGATCGGGCCGGACCGGATCGAGCAGAGGTTCATCGCCCGCGTCATCGCCCAGCCAGACGAGGACACGGCCACCCTGGCCGACGCCCAAATGCATCGTGGCCGGAAGGGTCTGGAGATAGGTAGGCTCACCGACGAGGTCGATGGCGATCAGCGACCTGGCGGCGGCGAGGCGTTCACGGGTCATGGCGGCGGACTGATCCTTGAAGGGTTAGGATACAACGCAAAGAAGGGACCCAAGGCCAAGGCGCCGGGCCAGAGTCCAGGTATCGCCGCGCGTCTTGAAGGCGGCAGGCCCGTCCCGGCCCCTGAGGAACACCGGTCAGCGCAGCTGGCTGTCCTTGCTGCCGCGGCGATTGATGCTGCTGAAGACGACCTCTTTATCGCGTCCAGCTTGGCATTCGATGCAGGTTCGACAGCCGGGCAGGGCGCGGCGCCGGGCCTCGGGAATGTCTTCGCCGCACGCGACGCAGAACAGCAGGCTTTCACCCGCCGGGAGGCGGGCGCGCGCATTGAGGACGCCGTCGGTGACGGTGTCCTCGATCTGATCCAGAACGCCCCCGTCATGTGTCCAACCGCCGGCCATCGACCCTAAACTCCCTTGTTTTGTCAGGGTCTTAGATAGGAACTTCTCACCCAGTTCAAAGGGGTAAGGCGACCTGGAGGCGCGGCCAAATTGTCGCGGGGAAGGCCTTGGTCGCGTCCGCCTCCCGCGCCGATCGCGGCGACCTTTTAGTCGTCGTTCAAGGCGACGGCGCGAACCAGGTGGAGCACTTGGCGCCGAACCGCGCCGCGACCCAGGCGCGCAAAAAGCGCAGCGAGTTCCAGCCCCTCGGGCGTGTTGAGGAAGGACTGCACCGCTAGCGCTGATGCGTCGCCGGCGCCGTCCGGCGCGCCAGTCTGGGGGTCGGCCAGGCCTTCGAAAAAGTATGACACCGGCGTCTGAAGAGCCGTGGCTACAGCGTAGAGCTTGCTGGCGCTGATCCGGTTGGCGCCGCGCTCGTATTTTTGCACCTGTTGGAAGGTCAGGCCCAGGCTGTCGGCCAGCTGCTGTTGGCTGACCCCGAGAATTTTCCGGCGCATGCGAACGCGCGACCCGACATGCAGGTCCACCGGATTTGCGGCGGGGGCTAGGGCCTGAGCCATGGGCGTCTCTCTTCAGTGAAGCCAGAGGAGTGGACCAGGACGGTCAAGTTCTGCAACGCCGAACTTAAGTCGCCCATCCGACATGTTCTCGCAAGCGCGCAGACCGAGCGTCGGCGCTCTTGTGAAATCTTGTCCAGTGGGGGCGCGAAGTCTCTGCGGCCGAAGGTCACGTCCCGTTGGCGACGAGTTGTTAGCCATCGCCGAGCAAACTCCAGGTCTGAACCGAGATCGCGCCCATGTCGTCTTCCAACGTTGTCACCCTCGATCGCCATCACCCGCACGGACGCCCCGGCGAGTCCGAGCGCGCGCGGCTGGCGGGGCAGATCCACCTGCTCTCCGCGGCCTTGAACAACATGCCCCATGGGCTTTGCATGGTGGACGCAGACGCGCGGCTGATCCTGTGCAATCCAGCATTCACGGCCATGTACCGACTAACGCCAGCGCTCACCGCGCCGGGCACGTCGCGCGAAGCCATTCTTGAGCACGGGTTCTCCTCGGGCCAGGGTCCGATCTCCGGCGTGAGCGAGTATCTGGCGCGCAGCGCCGAGGCCCAGCCGGGCCAGTCGATCATCGGCGAACTGGCGCTGGCCGACGGACGCACCATCCGCATCTCCCACACCCCCATCGAGGATGGCGGCTATGTCGCCACCCACGAGGACATCACCGATCGGATCGCGGCCTCGGCCAAGATCGAGTTCCTGGCCTATCGCGACACCTTGACGGGCCTGCCCAATCGCACGGAGTTTCAGCGCAGCTTCGATGCGGCGGTCGAGGCGGCTGAACGCACCGGCGAGATGTTCGGCGTGATCATGATCGACGTCGACCATTTCAAGGACATCAACGATACCCTGGGCCACGACGCCGGCGACGCCCTGCTGCTGAACCTGGCCAGGACCCTGGGCAAGGCTTTCCGCCGCGGCGACACGGTCTCGCGCCTGGGCGGCGACGAATTCGCCGTGGTGCTGCGCGGCCTCAACGGGCCCGAGGACCTCCTGCGGCCGATCGAAGTGCTGCAGAGCCATCTTCGCAAGCCGGTCGAGCACGCCGGCCGCAGCTTCACGATCAGCGCCAGCCTTGGCGCGGCAATCCACGACGATCCCGACGCCGACCCATTGCACCTGCTCAAGAACGCCGACGTGGCGCTGTACGAGGCCAAGTCCGGCGGCCGCAACCGCTGCGTCGTCTTCAAGCCCTCGATGCGCACCCAGGTCGAACAACGCATTGAGCTCTTGCGCGAGGTGCGCCTGGCCATCGCCCAGGGCGAGTTCGACCTCTACTATCAACCCGTCGTCGACCTGGAGGCCAACGAGGTCGCCGGCTTCGAGGCCCTGATGCGCTGGCGCCATCCCGAGCAAGGCGTCTTGCCGCCGGCCGCCTTCATGGCCGCCTTCGAAGACACCGACCTGGCCCTGCAACTGGGCGAGGTCGCCTTCGAGCGCGCGCTTGGCCAGATGCGCGCCTGGATGGACGAAGGGGTCGAGTTTGGCCGCGTGGCGGTCAACATCTCCAGCGAGCAGTTCCGCACCGGGCGCCTGGCCAAGGATATCGCTGAAAAGCTGGCGGCCTGGAACGTGCCGGCCGACCGCCTGACCATTGAAGTCACCGAGAACGTCTATATGGGCTGGGGCGCGGACGTCGTGGCCGAGACGGTGTGCGCGCTGCACGCCACCGGGGTGCTCATCGCGCTGGACGACTTCGGCACAGGCTACGCCAGCTTGGCGAACCTGCGGCAATTTCCGGTCGATCGGCTGAAGATCGACAAGTCCTTTGTCCAGAACGCCGAGGATGACGCCATCGTCCGGGCCGTGATCAATCTGGGCGCCAGCATGGGCATGAAGGTCGTGGCCGAAGGCGTCGAGAGGCCCGACCAGCTGGCCGCGCTCAGCGCCTATGGCTGCGACCAGGTGCAGGGCTACCATTTCGCCAGACCAATGCCGGCTGGCGAGGTCGCCGGCTTCGTGCGGGGTTTTGGCCTGTCCTCATAGCGGGGCGAGGCGGCTAGGGTTTCGGGCGGCCGCTCGTCAGGGTCACTGACAGGCCGTCCGCGCCCCAATCGAACTCGAGCTTGCCATTCAGTTGCCGGGCCAGGCTGTTCATCAGCCGAGATCCAAAGCCGGTGCGCGACGGCGGGGCGGCCGGCGGTCCGCCGCGTTCCTGCCAGTCCAGGCTCCAGCCTTCGGAGGTCGAGGCCCAGCGGATATCGATGACGCCCTCGCGCACGGACAGAGCTCCATACTTGGTGGCGTTGGTCGCCAGCTCGTGGAGAACCATGCTGAGCGGTTGGACGTGGTCGGCGGGCAGGGGGATCTCGGCCCCCGACAGCCGCACGCGCGAGGCCGCGGTCACCGACGACAAAAGCTCATCGCGCACCACCTCGCCGATGGTCCCGCCCCGCCACTGGCTCTTGGCCAGGGCCGCCTGGGCCCGGGCCATGGCCTCGATGCGGCCGTGGATGGCCTGGCGAAAGGCCGCGGGGTCGGCCGCATCGGTGAGCCGCACGACAGACTGGATGACGGCCAGCGAATTGCGAGCCCGGTGATCGACCTCCCGCATCAGCAGGTCGCGCGCCTCTTCGGCGTGCTTGCGCGCGGTGATGTCGACCGAGGTGCTGACCAGGCCGGTGATCTGGCCGCCCTCGTCGCGGAGCGGGGCCTTGTTGGACTGCCAATAGGTGATCTGGCCGTCCGCCGTGGCGACGAACTCCTCGCGCTGGTCGGCCTGGCCACTGCGCATGACCTCTTCATCGCTGGCCATCAGCAAGCCGTCGGTTTCGCTCTGGCCGAAGATCTCCGCGGTCGTCTTGCCAAGCACCTCCGCGGGCTCGCGGCCCAGGAGCGCGAAAAGGCCGCGATTGGCCAAGGTCATCCGTCCGGCGCGATCCTTGGCGTAGACGATGCCCGGCGCCGCCTCGACGAACCGCGACAGCAGGTCGATGGCCTGGTCGCGTTGAGCCTCGATCGCGCGTCGGGCCTCGACATCGAGCAGGACGCCCGGGAAGCGCAAGGGCGCGCCGTCATCGCCGCGCTCGACGCGGCCATTGGCTTCGATCCAGCGGTAGCCCTGGGCCTGGCGCACGCGGTATTGGCACCGATAGGGGCCAGGACCGGCCAGGGCCGCGGCAATGGCCGCCTCGACGCGCGGCGCGTCGTCGGGGTGGATCGAGCCGAACGCGGCCGACAGCGGCAGGCCTTCCCGACACGCCTCGGGCGACAGGCCAAAGGCATGGGCGAAGCGCTCATCGGCGGTGATCGTGTCGGTGGGAATGTGCCACACCCAGGTGCCGATGATCGCGCCGGCGTCCAGGGCCAGCTGCACACGCTCGGATTCCTCGCGCAGCCGCCGCGCCAGGCGCTGGCGCTCGGTGATGTCGATGGCGGTGCCCACGACCCGAAGGCAGCGGCCGTCCGCGTCGAAGAGGCCTCGCCCCTTGGCCGCCACCCAGCGCACCGCCCCGTCCTCCACACCGACGGCGCGATACTCCACGTCGTAAAGCGCGCGCCGGGCCGGATCGGCGGCGGCGGCATAGGCCGCGGCCGTAGCGTCCAGATCGTCGGGATGCAGGCCGTCATAGAAGGTGGTCATCGAGACCGGGGCGCCCGGGGCGACGCCGAACATCGCCCGGACCCGATCGTCCCAGAAGAGCTCCCCGCCGACCTCGTCGACATCCCAAAGTCCGACCTCGGCAAACTCGGTGGCCAGGCGCAAACGCGTCTCACTGCCCACCAGGGCGCGTTCGGCTTCCACCCGCTTGGTGATGTCGGCGACCACGGCATAGACGCCAATGACCTCGCCGCCCGCATCGCGACGCGGAACATAGTCAACTTGGATGTCGCGCTGACCAAGGTCGGGATAGGCCATCCGGCTTTCGAAACTGACCCGCGCGCCGGCCAGGGCCTCCTCCAGGCGCGGGCGAACCTCGCCATAGGCCGGACCCAGGACCTCGGCGACCAGCCGGCCGTTGATCTGGTCGCGCGGCCTGCCAAACCAGGTCTCGTAGGCATGGTTGACGAAGCTGTAGCGCTGCTCGCGATCCACATAGGAGATCAGCAGGGGCACCGCGTCGGTGACGCTGCGCAGCTCGTCGGCGGCCTGGCGCACCTCCGCCTCGGCGCCGACACGCTCGACAAAGGCCCAGGACCGCTCGGTGACTTCACGCACCAGCGCCTGCTCGCGATCGGTCCAAGCATGCGCTCCAGCGTGGTGCACCGCCATCAGGGCGCGCAGCCGTCCGTCGCGCACCAGCGGCATGCAGATCGTCGCGCCGATGCCGATGGCCTGGAATGTGGCGGCCTCGTGTGGGGCGATCTCGACGCGGTTGTCGTTGATGACCAAAGGCAGGCCGCGCGACAGGTTTTCCACGGCCCGTCGCCCGAAATCGGCCAGGCGGTAACGCCCCACGATCGAGCGCGCGCCAGGCGCGGCCCAGTCCCCGCGGATGGTGAAGCCGTCCTCGTCTTCGTCCATGTCGGCATAGGCGCAGACGCTCACCCCCATCTGCTGTCCCAGGAGTTGCGTGGTCTGGACCATGACCGCGTCGGCGCTGGCCAAGGCCGAGGTCGCGCGGGTCAGCCGGTCGAGGAACAGCAGGGTGTCCTCGCTCTCCTGGCGCGCGGCGCGTTCGAGAGCGAAAGTGGTGGTTTCAACGCAGACGCAGAGGACCCCCGGAATGCGGTCGTCGGCCGGGATCGGACTGTAGGAGAAGGTGAACCAGGCCGGTTCGAGCGTCCCGCCGCGATCAAGATCGACCTGCAGGTTCTCGAAGAACGAGGCCTGGCCGGCGAAGGCGGTCTCGATCACCGGCTCGATCTGCGCGCGCACCTCGGGCCAGACGTCCCAGAAGCCTCGCCCAAGAGCCCCTGGGTGCTTGTCTCCCAGGATGGCCCGATAGGCGTCATTGTAGATCAGGGCCCGCGCTGGACCCCAGACCAGGAACATCGGGAAGGCGGCGTTGAGCAGAACCTCGATCTGCTGGCGCAGGGCGTGCGGCCACTGGCTGGTCGGACCCAGAAGATCTTGCCGCCAATCGCCGGCCGCGAGCCGTTCGGCGACATCCCCGCGAGCCGCGAGCGGTCTATCGTTCGAGATCATAGGGCGCGGCGCGGTCCGACAAGGGTTGAAGGGCGGGGAGCCCTTCCTTGCAACAGACCGCCCCGCTGGACAACGTCAAAGCCAAGCTCGGGTTGCGAGGTCATCTTTTGATATCGTCGGTTCATTGCGTCGCTCGCCGCCGCTTACGCCCGGTCTCTTTCAAGGCTTGATCGGCCGGCTGAGGAACGGCGAGCCGGCCAGACCGTAGCGCCAGGGCTGGTGCGCCGCCTTGGTGATGCCGATGCGGGGTCCGCTGGCGATCTGCGCCCGATCCGCAGCCAGCGCGAGGGTGAAGGGCGGGGCCGTCATCTCAAGTCCGTTGTGCTCGGCCCCGACCGCTAGCGCCTGGCAGAGCCGGCCCGGCCCAGACGCCAAGCGCCGAAGATCGGTCAGGCCGCGACGGTCGATCATCCGGTCGATGCCCGTCAGCGGCTCCAGGGCCCGAAAGAGAACCGCGCCGCCGGGACGCGACCCGCAGACCAGGTTCAGGCACCAATGCAGCCCATAGGCGCGATAGACATAGGCCCGCCCGACCGGGCCGAACATCGCCGCGTTCCGTGGCGTTTGTCCGGCGAAACTATGGGAGGCGGGATCCTCGGCGTCGTAGGCCTCGGTCTCGACCACCCGCCCGCCCACGCCGTCGAGCATCAGGGTCGCGCCGATCAGCCGCCGCGCGGCCGCTTGCGGCGTCAGCGCCAGCCAATCGATCATGGCGCACGCCGGGCGCCGCCGCGACGGCCCGGTGCTTGAAGCAAGGCGATCATCAGCGAAACCTTTCCCCGCGAGCGCGGTTTGAGGAGCGTGAGGCGCGCCGACGTCGCCTCGCGCCTTCACAGGCACGCCCGTCCTGGGCGCGCTGGATAAGGAAAGCCCGATGCTGGAAACCGTTTCAGCCGACCCGGCCCAAGCCGCGCCGATCCCCGCGCCCGCCGCGCCGGAGGGCGCCGATCTTCTGGTCAGGGCCCGGCCCCATGACCAGGCGTTCTGGGACCGTCACCCACAGGTGGCGACCTACAAGGTGACGATGAAGGCGGGGGAAGCGGACCTTGCGCTGTGGGACGTGCTGGTCTGGCTCAAGCCCGGTGTCGCGCCCGCTCAGGAGACCGTGCCGGTCAATCACGCCATTCCCGCCCGCCAGGCGGACGCCACCTTCATCGCGCACGCCGCCCACGACCTGGGCTTTTTCGCAAGCCACCCGGATCTCGCCGCCTGGCGCGTCTCGCTCGGCCTCAACCCGGAAGGCCCCGGCGCCGTGCATGAGATCGAGGTCTGGATGGCCACGCCCGCCTGACGGGGCGGCCGGTTCAGGCGATCTGGTCCAGCCGGCACTGCCGCGGCGCCTTGTCGGGCCGAAACCGGATCAACCGCGTGCCGTGGCGAAAGCGCCCGCCCGAGACGTGGTCGAACGAGACCTCAACGACGATCTTGGGGTCCAGCGGCGTCCACTGACTGGAGCGTTCGCTCGCCCATCGACTTGGGCCGCCCGGCGCGTCTCCGGTAAAGCCCTCGCCGCCGGCCAGGGCTTCCAGCCGTTTGGTCAAGGCGACGCGGTCGACCGCCGCCAGGCCCGACGTGAAGCCGACATGGTCCAGGCGGCCGTCATCATTATAGAGGCCCAGCAGCAGCGAGGCGACCAGACCGCTGTCCTTGCCGTAGCGAAAGCCGCCGACGACACAGTCGGCCGTACGCTGGCGCTTGACCTTGATCATGGCGCGCTCGCCCTCGACATAGGGTCCGTCGAGCCTTTTGGCGACGATCCCTTCGAGCTTGCCTTCGTCAAGCCAGGCCTGGGCCAAGGCCGGGTCATCGGCACCCGGCGTCAAGCTGAGGCCCTCACCGGTCAGCCCGCTTAGGAGATCCTCCAGGACGGCCCGGCGGCGGGTGAGCGGGGCCGGGCGCAGGTCCTCGCCGTCGGCGGCCTGAAGCATGTCGAAGGCGGTCAGGCTGGCGGGGGTTTCCGTGGCAAGGCGCTGGATGCGGCTTTGGGCCGGATGCAGTCGCAGCTGCAAGGCCTCGAACGAGGTCTGGCCGCCGATGGCGATCAAGAGCTCGCCATCCAGAGCGAAGCTGTCTTGCGGCAGGGCGGCCAGACGCGCGACCACTTCTGGAAAGTAACGGGTCAAAGACTTGCCGGACTTGGCCTGCAGGACGACCTCGGGGCCCTGGCGGAACGCCAGGCAGCGAAAGCCGTCCCACTTGGGCTCGTACCACCAGCCAGGCTCCGTCGGCAGCGTCGCGGCCGACCGCGCTTCCATGGCCTGGGCGCTGGTGAGCCGCACGCGGGGACGGCTCATGCGAGGCGGGCCGGTGGCTGCGTTGTGGACGGCGAAGCTGGCGTGTCCGCGCCACGGGATCGTGTGGTCATCTTCGCTCCTCGTCGTTTGAAGAAGGGCCGGGCCAAATCTTGGTTCCGCTTGGCGGCCTAGCGGCCGCTGGCCGAGCCGGTCCAGAGGGCCCGGCCCTCGCTGTCTCGAACCGCGAGCTCCACCGTGATGGCGCGTCCGTTGGAGAGCGCCCGGTCGCGGACAATTTCGGAAAGGAGCAGCAGGGCCTGGCGAACGGCCGCGCCGTCATCGGCGGCCTCGGCGACCTCGGTCGCCGCCGCCCCGTCGCTCAAGATGTCGAAGTGATAGGTCCTCATCGCCGGCTCCTCGGCGCGCGAGGTCCGCTGGGCCGCGCAGGACGACGCCGAAGGCGGCGGATGATCATCATGTCGCTGCTCCCTAAGCTCAGCCGCCGGAGTCACGGGCGTGACGCGCCGGTGGATGAACAATGCCTCCCCAAGCCAAATCGCCGCCGCCCGGACCGTTCCAGGCCTTCATCCAATCTGGCGCGTCAGGCCCTAGCGAGGCGCTTTTTGGTCGGCCGCGACAATCAATTGATCGTCGCGTCTAGGCGGTCTGGCCCGCCATCGCGCGATAGACGCCACCGGCGCTTTCCGGATCGCATTGCGGCCGCAGGACATCGGGGTCGAACGCGCCCAAGGCGGCCAGGCGTTCCCAATCCTGGATGTGCAGCGCCCCGTTTCGCAAGGTGGCCAGGCCTTCGTCGCGAAGGGTGCGCAGAACGCGATGGATGTGAATGGCCGAAAGCCCCAGGGCGTCGGCGATATCGCTTTGCACCGCCGGCAGCGCGCAACGGCCATCCCCCGCGAGCGCCAGCGCCTTCTGACGCCAATAGACCTCGCAAAGCAGATTGGCCGTGCGCGCCGCGGCCGACCTTCGACCAAGACTGACCATCCAGTTGCGCTGGATGCGAGCCTCGGTCAGCACGGCGCGGCAGAGCGCGGCCACCAGGCTTGGATGATCTTGCAGCAGGGCGCGGACGTCTCCGCTGCTGAGCGAGCGGACTTCGCAGGGCCCCAAGGCGCGCACCTCGTGATCGCAACCGACAAAGAGACCGGCAAGATCGATCAGGTCGCCGGGGACGGCCACGGCGAAGATCTGCCGCCCGCCCTCCGGGAGCACCGCAACCTTGATCGCCAAGCCACGCGCCAGCAGGCGCAATTTGGAGCGCGCGCCGGCCGCGAAGATCACTTGGCCGGGCTCGAAGGTTTCCGCCTTCTGGTCACAGGCCGCCAGTCGTTCGCGCACGCCGTCGCGCAGCGGGCCGAAGCGATCCAGGCTGGCGATCAGAAGGCGGCTCACAGGGACTCCTGGGACCGGGCGCGGGCGATCACGCCGATGCAGCGCTCATCGCGCCAGACCTCGACCCGATCGCAGCTGCGATGCTCGGCGAGCAGTTCGCGCGCGCGCTTTTCCGGATCGGCCACATCAATGTCGATATCGACGAACGTGGACGTCCGATCACCGGCGACGCCGAGAAAGATGAGGCTGGGGAGCAAGAAAACCTCCGCGTGAGCCCGAACGGTTAAGCCCATCGGCGGCGGCGCGCGTTGATCTAGGTTATTGGCGCTGATCTTTTGATCGGCCATTGGGTGGACGCTCGCCCACATCGCAAACCGGAGAGGGACGGTTGCTCCCAGACAAGCCCATGGCCCCATCCTCGGCGATCGCGCCACTGATCGAAAAGATGGCGCGGCGCGACGCGATCTCGCCGGCCGAGCGCCAAGCGCTCTCCACCTTGCTTGGGCCGGTTCGCACCGTGGCCGCCGGCAAGATGCTGATCGAACCGGGCGACCGTCCCAGTTTCAGCACCTTCCTGGTGAGCGGCTTATGCGCCCGCTTCAGCCTGACGCCGAACGGCGGGCGCCAGCTCACCGAGATCAATGTGCCCGGCGACTTCGTCGATCTCCACAGCATGCTCATGCGCCAGATGGATCACGGCGTCATCGCCTTGGCCGACTGTGTGATCGCACCGGCGGCGCATGACGATCTGCGTCGCCTGACCGAGACGGCCGCGCACCTGACCCGGCTTCTTTGGCTGGAGACCGTGGTCGACGGCGCCATCCACCGTCAATGGCTGGTGACCCTGGGCCAGCAGAATGCCGCCAGCCGCATGGCCCATCTCGTTTGCGAACTCTATTGCCGCCTGGAGGCGGCGGGCCTGGCCTGCGACCAAAGGTTTGGCCTGCCGATCACCCAGGCCGATCTGGGCGACGTGCTCGGCTTGAGCCAGGTCCATGTCAACCGCGTGCTGATGGAGCTTCGGCGGCAAGATCTCCTGGAGTGGAAGGCGGGCCAGGTGACGATCAAGGATTGGCCTGGCCTGGTTCGTCTTGGGGCGTTCGATCCGACCTATCTTCGACTGCATCGTGATGCGGTCTGACGGGATTGCGCCGTCCTAAATGGGGCGATGTCGCAAGCGAGCCGTCACGCTGTGTGGCGCGTTCCAGCCACGGCTCAACGAGTTTGGAACCCAAGCCCGAGCTTGACCTTATTAGGCCTGCGACAGCCGCGCTGACGACGGGGCCTGTCTCGCAGCGTTTGATTTTGGAGGGTCGAATGGCTTTGCAGCATGAGGCGGCGGACGA
This sequence comes from Caulobacter sp. FWC2, assembly GCF_002742625.1. Classification (NCBI taxonomy): domain Bacteria; kingdom Pseudomonadati; phylum Pseudomonadota; class Alphaproteobacteria; order Caulobacterales; family Caulobacteraceae; genus Caulobacter; species Caulobacter sp. FWC2. Next base: position 2,789,619 of record NZ_PEBF01000001.1, on the reverse strand, counting down.
GGCGCGCTTGTCTGGCCGGGCCATGGCGCTTCAGGCTCTGCTGGCTCACCTTGACGCCCAGGCCTATGACTTCGTCACGCCCACGCCATCGGTCGGACGTCGCGCGGTCGAACGCGGTCTGTCGCGAGGCTCGCCCGTGCGCGCCATCTTCGGCTGGAGCCAGGCCTTCGAGCGTCATGCCCTGGAACCGGCGTTGTTCGAGCTGCTGCGGGCGGCGGACGCGCTGGATCAGGAGGGCGACCGGTTCAGAAGCCGCGTACGGGTGTCACGCCTGGCCGGCATGCTGTTCCTGCATTCCGCCTTTCCGGCCAAGGCGAGCGACGCGGTGTTCCTGGGCCCTGACTCCTATCGCTTCGCGCGTTTCATCGCGCAATCGGCCCGCGACGACAGTGTCCTGTCGATCGCGGAGATCGGCTGCGGCGCCGGGGTCGGAGGCTTGGCGGCCGCCCGGCTTCACCCAGCGGCGCGGCTGGTGCTGGGGGACGTCAACACCCGGGCGCTGGAACTGGCGGCCATCAACGCCGCCCATGCCGGCGTGGTCGCCGAAGCGCGGATCAGCAACGGCATGGCGGGTCTGCACGGTCCCTATGATCTGATTGTCGCCAATCCGCCTTACGTCGCGGGCGAGTCGGGGCGCACCTATAAGGACGGCGGGGACATGCACGGCGCGCGCCTGTCGCTGGACTGGGCCGGACAGGCGCTGGGGCGGCTAAGCCCGGGCGGCAAGTTCGTGCTCTATACCGGCAGCGCCATCCTCGACGGCGGGATCGACGCTTTTCGGGTCGCGCTGGAAGGCCTGGTGGCGGGATCAGCCTATCGCCTGACCTACGAGGAGCTCGATCCCGACATCTTCGGCGGCGAACTGCGACGCGAGGCCTATGCGGATGTCGAGCGTATCGCCGCGGTGGGGGCCGTGATCCAGCGCAACGGCTAGCCGTCGGAAGGGGCAGGCGGTATCGGCTGGCCGTGCGGCCGCCGGGTCGTCAGGTTCAAGCCGTCGCCGCTGGCCAACACGTGCAGGCGGACGTCGAAGATCGACAAGGCCCTTTCGGTCTTGGCCTCGGCGATGTTGGAGGCGCTGACGCCCTCGGCGTCGACGACATAGACCGCGCCGCTGCCAATCACCGTGAAGTCGTCCCCCTGCAAGACGATGGCGGTGTCCTCGTCGATGCCAACACCCAGCACCCGCGGGCTCTGCGCCACCGCGCCCAGGAGCCGCCCGATGCGACCGCGCTCGGCGAAGTGCTGGTCAATGATCGTGTCGCGCACCAGCCCCAAGCCCGGCGCCATCTGCAGATCGCCGATGCGATGGGTCTCTGCGCTGGCGCCGCGGACCATCATCGTGTCGCTCATTACCGAGGCGCCAGCCGAGGTTCCGGCCAGGACGCCGCCGGACCGCCAGATCTCGCGGATGCGCGCTTCGATCGGCGTGTCGCCGATCTGGCTGCTGATCCGCAACTGGTCGCCGCCTGAGAAGAACACGCCGGCCGCGCCGTCAAGCAGGGCCAGCTTGGCGGCGTCGTGGGTCTCGGCGCGGTCTTCGATATAGAGCTCGACCAGGTCGGTGACGCCCAGGGACCCGAAGGCCTTCTGGTAGGTCTCGAAATAGCCTTCCGGCGCATGCGAGGCGATGGTGGCCACGACCAGCCGGCCGCCGTTGAGACGCTCGGCGACGGCCTTGAGGATGATCTTGTCACCCTCCTTGTCCTCGTGCCCCCCGATGATGATCAGCGGGCCTTCGATGGTGGATGCGGTGGTCATGGGTAGTCTTCCTGGGCGTCTTGCGCCCGGTTGACGAAAGCCCGGGCGGGTTGGCCCGCGCGGGCGTGGGCGACGGCGAACTGGGCGCTGTTGTGACCCCAATCGACGCGGCCTTCGGTGTCGATGACGATCAGTCCGGCCTCGCCGCCGACCCGGGCGAGATAGGTCAGAGCCGCCTGGATCGCGGCGCCCGGCGGCATCGCTTCCAGGCTGTGCATCAGGCGGGCGGCCAATGTCGTGCGGATCAGGCTCTCGCCATCGCCCGACAGCGAGACCCCGCCAACGACGTTGTCGGCATAGAGGCCGCAGCCGGGTAGGGGGCTATCGCCGACCCGGCCCGAATGACAGCCGGTCAGGCCGCCCGTCGAGGTTCCGGCCGCGATATTGCCGTGGCGATCCAGCGCCACGCAGCCGACCGTGTCGCATCCGGGGTCTCCGGGCCGCGCGACGATCAGGTCGGCGGGATCGCAGAGTTCGCCGCCGTGCGCGCCAGCGAAGGCTTCGGCCCCGGCGCCCACCAACAAAACCGGCGTCCGCGACAGCAGGGCGGCGGCCACCGAGATTGGATGCCTGAGCGTCTTGACGGCCGCGACGCCGCCCACCGCCAGAGTCGCGCCATCCATGATGGCCGCGTCGCACTCGACCTCGCCCGCGGCGTTCAACACCGCCCCATGTCCGGCGTTGAAGGTAGGGTCCTCCTCCAGGGCCCGCACCGCCATCTCGACGGCGGCGATGGCGGCGCCGCCGGCCTCGAGGATGGCTTGCCCGGCCGCCAGGGCCAGCAGGCAACCGCGCCGGTGCGCGTCTTCCAGGCCCGGCGGAATGTCCTTGGCGCCCCCATGGACGATGATCGCCCAGCCGGTCTCAGACATGGACGCCAGCCGCCTCGAGGCCGTGCGGCGCGGCCAGGCCCTGCGGCTGAAAGGCGGTGACTTGGCGCCACGCCGCGTCCACCGCGGTCGGGAAGACCAGGACGAGGTCGCCGGGCGTGGCCATGCGCAGCGCCGCGTCGATCGAGCGGCTCTCGCTGAGAATGCGGTGCAGGTGATCGGTTGGGAAACCCGCGTCCAGCGCCCCCTTCGTCAACAGCGACAGCACCGAACCGGCCGGACGACCCCGTCCGTCCGGAAGTTCGCGGAAGATCAGCTCGTCGAACATCTCCGCCGCGATCGCGCCCATCTCCAGGATGTCCTCGTCGCGCCGGTCCCCAGGGATGCTGACCACGCCGATCACCCGGCCGACGGTCGGCCGCAGCTTGGCGACAAGGTCACCCATGGCCCGCATGGCTCCGGGGTTGTGGGCATAATCGACGATGACCCGAAAACCGTGGGCGTCATGGACGTTGAACCGGCCCGGGTTCTCGGCGTGCGAGGAGGTGAAGGCGCGCAGAGCCTTGGCCATCTGCGCGGGACTGGCGCCCAGGCCGTGGCCAGCGGTGATCGCCGCCAGCGCGTTGGCGACGTTGAACCGGGCCATGCCGTTCAGCGTGGCGGGGATCTCGTCGGCGTGGATCACCGGGATGCGCCGGCCCTTGTCGTAGAGCACCAGTTCACCGCCGCGCACCGAGGCTTCGCGCGCGGCCAGCAGCCCGCCTTCGGCCACGTGTTTTTGCAGGAAGGGGCTCAAGTCTTCGAAGCCGCCGCTCAGGGTGAAATAGGCGATGCGACCGCCGGCGTGCTTGGCCATTCGCAGAGTCAGGGGATCGTCGCCATTGAGGACGCTGACGCCCCGCCGCGAGACCGCTTCAGTGACGATCGACTTCAGCGAGGCCAGGTCCTCCAGCGTCTCGACGCCCTTCAGCCCCAGATGATCGGCGGTGACGTTCAGGACGACGCCGACGTCGCAGCGGTCGAAGGCCAGGCCTTCGCGCAGCATTCCGCCGCGCGCGGTCTCCAGCACCGCCACATCGACCGTCGGGTCGCGCAACACCATGCGGGCGCTCTTGGGGCCGCTGGCGTCGGCCTCCACGACCCGCTCGTCATTGACGTAGACGCCGGTGGTGTTGGTCAGGCCCACCGTCTTGCCCATCTCGCGCGCGATGCGGGCGACCATGCGCACGACGGTCGACTTGCCGTTGGTGCCGGTGACCGCGACGATCGGGATGCGGCTACGGGCGCCAGGTGGGAAGAGGTCGGCGACCACGGCCTTGGCCACGTCGCGCGGCTGGCCTTCGGAAGGCTCCAGGTGCATGCGGAAACCGGGCGCGGCATTGATCTCGACGATGCCGCCGCCGGTCTCGCGGACCGACCGCGTGATGTCGGGGGCCATGAAGTCGATTCCGGCCACGTCGAGCCCCACCGTCAGGGCGGCGCGGCGGGCGATGGCGGCGTTGTCGGGATGAATGATATCGGTGCGGTCGATTGCCGTGCCGCCGGTCGAAAGGTTGGCGGTGGCGCGCAAAGTGACCACGGCGCCGGGCTCAGGAACCGCCTCCAGCGAAAGATCGACCCGCGCGAGCATCTCGCGGACCTGGTCGTCGACGACGATGCGGGTCATGACCTGCTCGTGGCCAATCCCGCGTCGCGGGTCCTTGTTCACGCTTTCGATCAGTTGGGCGACGGTGCTTTGGCCATCGCCGATCACCCGGGCCGGCACACGCTCGGCCACGGCTGTGACCTGGCCGCCGACCACCAGGATGCGGTAGTCGCGACCGACATATTGTTCTTCGACGATCACCCGGCGGCCGTGCTTGATCGCCTGCTCGTAGCCCCAGCGCACCTGTTCGGGCGTCTCCAGGCCCAGGCTGACGCCCCGGCCGTGGTTGCCATCCAGGGGTTTCAGGACCACCGGGCCTTTGATCCGTTCGGCCTGGGCGAGGGCCTCTTCGAGCGTGCGCACGACGCCGCCGCGTGGGACGGGCACCCCCGCCGCCGCCAGCAGTGTCTTGGTCAGAGCCTTGTCGCCGGCGGTCATCACGGCGATGTGGCCGGTCTGGCCCGTGATGCTGGCGCGGATAAGCTTGCGTCGCGCGCCCCAGCCCAACTGGACCAGGCTCTGGTCGTCCAGACGCTGGACCGGAATGCCTCGGCGGCGCGCCTCGTTGACCAGCGAGCGCGTGGTCGGGCCTAGGGTCTCGCGCCGGGCGATCGTGCGCAGGTGCTCCAACGTGCGACGCAGGTCGAAGAAAGGCGGAGTCAGGTCACCGATCGGCGGCGCGATCCGATCGAGCCCCGCCAGGCCCTGCAGGTCATGCGGCAGCAGGCTGTGGACCAGTTCGACTGCGGCGCGGCCGGCGGCGCGGCCCAGGCCTTCGCCTTCATAGACGTAGAGGATGTTGTAGACGCCGGGCCGGCCCTTGACCGACCGCGTCTTGCCCCGCCCGGCCTCGACCCCGGCCAACTTCTGCAGTTCCAAGGCGACGTGCTCGATCACGTGGCCCAGCCAGGTGCCTTCACGCATCCGCAGCAGCAGCCCGCCGTGCGATTTGTAGGAGCAGCCGTGAGCCTCCAGGCCCGGCAGGGCGACCATCAAATGATCGGTGAAGCCGGGGATCCGGTTGGTCGGCCAGGCCTCCAGGGGGCCCAGGTCCAGCTGGATCCGCATCATCGGCCGGTTGGCGTAGAGATGAGGTCCGCGATAGGTGGCCGCTTCGAGAACGCGCATCATCCTAAGCCGCCTTGGCGCGGGTTTCGGGGGAGGACGACGCGACGCGTTCCGCCCGCGTCGAGACGATGTGATGGATCACCAGGGCCGCCGCCAGCTTGCGGCTTCCCGCCACGCCCTGGGCGCGGACGCGGCCCGACTGGTCGCAGGCGCGCCAGGCCCAAGTCCCTGAGCCTGTCGGCGAAATCGAGAAGCCGATCATGGTGTCGTGACCGTCGGCACGACCGCTCGCGCCGCGATCGGCCTGGCGCCAGCTTGATGGAGCGTTGAGGGCGCTCATGCGGGCGCGCCCAAGGGATAGGCGAAGTCGGCGGGCGTCCAGGTTTCGGTCAGGCCCGGGACGCGGCGCGGACGTACCTTGACCTTGACCTCCTTTGGCCAGAGCCGCGCCAAGGCCCGCGCCTCGGCGATCGCTTGCCGCCGCGCCGTAAAGAACAGGACCTCGCCGGTGTCGGCGATCTTCACGCACCAGCCCCCGTCAAAGGGCGAGACATCGAAAATGCTGGGCATGACGCTTACTCCGCCGCGTAGACGAGCGGGTGGGTGTGGGCCCACAGATGGGCGCGATAGGTCTCGAAGCACTGCTCGCCACAGATCAAGCGCATGATCGCGCCCTCGGCGATGAACCGCGCCCGGGTCGGATCCTCCGCGACCAGCGGGATCAGCGCTTCGGCGTTCCAAGCCTTGGAGTGCTCCACGTCGAGATGGGCGTGCAGGGCGAAGTACTTGCGCGCGTCGGGCGAGACGCCGACGCGCTTGAGGCCCGCATCGACACAGGCCACGCGGGTTGGGGCGGTCAGCTCGACCACGCCCAGGGCGCCGATGGAGTGCCAGGCGTAGCGCCGCGTCGTGGCGAAGGCCGTCATGGTGTTGGCAAGGCACAGCGACTGCCAGAGCGTGGCGTCGATGGTGGGCGAGAGGCCCAGGGTGGCGCTGGTGCGCTCCAGCATCGGACCATGCATGCCCTTGGCGTTGCCTCGGCCCATTTCGTCCCAGTAGTTGCGGGCCAGTTCGAGCTTGGCGCGGTCGGGGATCTTGACCTGGGTGAGGCGACCAGGTCGTCAAACCCAGCCTCGCCGGCCGCTTCCTGGGTCAGGAACCACTTGAGGTCTTCGAGCGACGCCGAACCTTCCAGCCAATCGAACAATGGGTCCCACTGGCCGGGGCCGTGATCCTTGAGCGCTTCGAACCAGGCGACGAAGGCCTCCGCGTCCTCAGGGACCGTGTCGACGAGGTGGGCGATGTGGCTCCGGAAGGCTTCTATGAACTCGCCTTCCACGCGCTTCATCCGCCGTTCCTCGTCGATCGTCTCGCGCCAGGTCTCGATGGGCGCTTGCGGCGAAAGCCGGTGATGGTTCCAGTGCGCCAGGCCCTTGTGCAGGGCCTCGGCGTCTGGAAATTGAGGACTAAAGGCGCCGAGGCGCGAAAGACGTTCGCCACCAAACATGGTTGCTCTCCTGGCGAGTGGGGAAGCGTTCGACTGCGTCTCGCGCATGATCATCTCCTCCCGGTTTTGACTTGAACCGCACTTTTTGGCGGCGAGCAGCTCAAACGGAGCCCTGCGCCTGGCGTTCCAATGTCGGGAATGCTGCGCAACCAAAGCCCCGGAAACCGGGCCCCAGCCGTGGTCCGGTCCTGCCCATCTCTTCATTTGATGAGTTGGGCGGGGCACAACCTTGGCTGTCGGAACAAGGGGCGGCTCGGACTGTTGATCTGCGGAATTGAGGAGATCGACGATGTCTGAAGAGACCATCGCCCGCACGCTTGAGAGTGACGCGCCGCTGACCGCCGCGGTGCACCAGCGCGACATCGCCCATGAGGTCGCCGAAGAGCGCGGTTGGCACGAGGCGGCCCTGGTCGGCCGCACGGTGACCATCAATCGTCCGCGGGCGGAGCTCTACGCCTTCTGGCGCGATTTCCGGAACCTGGCGCTCTTCATGGAGAACGTGGAGAGCGTCACGCCCGGCGACGACAAGCGCTCGCACTGGGTGGTCAAGGCCCCGGCCGGCAAGACCGTCGAGTGGGACAGCCTCTTGACCGAGGAGGTCGAGAACGAGCTGCTGGCCTGGGAGTCCGTTGAGGGCGCCGACATCAAGAATGCCGGCCGCATCGAGTTCAAGGACGGCCCGCCGGGGCGCGGGACCGAGGTCACCGCCACCATCGTCTACGAGCCGCCGGGCGGCGATCTTGGCAAGCTGATCGCCAAGCTTTTCCAGAAGGAGCCGAAGATCCAGGCGCGCCGCGAGCTGCGCCGCTTCAAGCAGTTGATGGAAACCGGCGAGATTTCCACGGCCAAGACCCCCGAAGCCGCGCCGCAAGGCTGATCCAACACAAATTTCTAGACGGAGACGCCCATGCGCGCCCTGACCTGGCACGGCAAACACGACGTCCGCATGGACACCGTGCCCGACCCCAAGATCGTCAATCCTCGCGACGCGATCATAAAGATCACCTCGACCGCCATCTGCGGATCGGACCTGCACCTCTATGACAGCATGATCCCCTCGATGGAGAAGGGCGACATCCTGGGCCACGAGTTCATGGGCGAAGTCGTCGAGACCGGGCCAGGCTCGACCCTGCAGAAGGGCCAGCGGGTGGTCGTCCCGTTTGTGATCGCCTGCGGCAAGTGCTTCCACTGCGAGAAACAGCAGTTCTCGGGCTGCGAGAACTCCAATCCAGCCGAGACGCAAGATCTAGGCGAAATCGCCTACGGCACGGCGATGACGGGTTTGTTCGGCTATTCGCACATGACCGGCGGCTATGCCGGCGGCCAAGCCGAGTATGTCCGGGTGCCCTATAGCGACGTCGGGCCGATCGTCATTCCCGATGGCCTGGAGGACGAGAAGGTTCTGTTCCTGTCCGACATCCTGCCCACCGGCTGGATGGCGGCCGAGAACTGCCAGATCGAGCCGGGTGACACGGTGGCGGTCTGGGGTTGCGGTCCGGTCGGGCTGTTCGCCATCCAGAGCGCCTTGATCCAGGGCGCCCACAAGGTCATCGCCATCGACCACCATCCGCACCGCCTGGAGCTGGCCAAGTCGCTCGGCGCCCAGGTGATCAACTACCACGACGTCAAGGTCCGCGAGGCTCTGATGGCCATGACCGGCGGCATCGGGCCGGACGCCTGCATCGACGCGGTCGGCATGGAGAGCCACGGCTTTTCGATCGACAACGTGGTCGACGCGGTCAAGGTCGCCACGCGTCTGGGCACCGACCGCGCCCACGTCCTTCGTGAGGTCTTGATGGCGTGCCGCACCGGCGGGCGGGTCTCGATCCCGGGCGTCTACGGCGGCATGGGCGACAAGATCCCGATCGGCGCGCTGATGGAGAAGGGCCTGCAGATCCGCACCGGCCAGACCCACGTCCAAAAGTACCTGCGAACGTTGTTGGACCTGATCGGCGAGGGGGTCATCGACACCACCTTCCTGATCAGTCACCGCCTGCCGTTGGAGCGCGCGCCGGACGGCTACAAGATGTTCAAGGAAAACCAGAACGAGGTGACCAAGGTCGTCCTCAAGCCTGAGTGGGAAAAGGAAGCCGCCTGATGATCGAGGATCTTCGCCCCCTGGCCGTCGTTACCGGCGCCTCGTCCGGCATCGGCTACGAGCTGGCCCGTCTGGCCGCCGAAGACGGCTACGACCTGGTCATCGCCGCCGACGAGCCCTCGATCGTCGAGGCCAAGGACGCCTTGGAGCAGCACGGCGGCAAAGTCGAGGCCCTGCAGGTCGACCTGTCGACCACCGAAGGCGTCGACAAGCTGCTCGCCCTGATCGGGGGGCGACAGGTCGACGCCCTGATGGCCAATGCCGGCCGGGGCCTGGGCCACGGTTTCCTCGATCAGGATTGGGCTGAGGCGCGGTTCGTGATCGACACCAATGTCACCGGCACGGTCTATCTGATCCAGAATATCGCCCGCGACATGCGCGAGCGCGAGCGGGGTCGCATCCTGATCACCGGCTCGATCGCCGGCCTGATGCCGGGATCGTTCCAGGCCGTTTACAACGGCACCAAGGCTTTCCTCGACAGTTTCGCCTGGGCGTTGCGCAACGAGCTGAAGGACACCGGCGTCTCGGTCAGCTGCCTGATGCCGGGTCCGACCGACACCGAGTTCTTCGAGCGCGCCGACATGCTGGACACCAAGGTCGGGGCCGATCCGAAGAAGGCCGATCCGGCCGACGTGGCGCTGACCGGCTACCGCGCCATGCAGAAGGGCGAGGGCGACGTCGTGGCGGGCTTCAAGAACAAGCTGCAGGCGGCGGTCGCGGCGGTCACCCCGCAGAGCGTTCTGGCCGAGCAGCACCGCAAAATGGCCGAGCCCGGCTCAGGTAAATCGTGATGGCGATTGAACCGCCATTCCGCGAGTCCGTCCCAAAACCCTCTCCGGCGCCCGCCCAGGACGCAGGTCTGGAAGCGCCCTTGGCGCCGACCGCCGATCCGACGCGCAGGGCGTCCTACACGCACGACCCCGACGCGACCGATCCAGGCAACGGCGCCGACTGACGCGCCGGACGTGCGGGCGCGAGCGGTGTGGGGGGCGGATTCATCTCTATCCGCTCAGGTGTGAGATCAGAGCCGTCGCGTCCTGCGGCGCGGCGCTTTTGATGTCGTTGTCGAAGTAGTTGTAGACCGAGATCCCAGCGGCTTTACAGGACCCGATCCAGTCGGCCCAGGCGCGCAGATCGCTTGGCGCGTAGCGTCCATGGTAATGTCCGCCGGGCCCATGTCCTCGCACATAGGCGAAGTCTGCGGTGGTTTCCCAGGGGGATGGCGCGTCGTGGTGGTCGGAGACGCAAAGCGCCACGCCGTGGTTGCGAAGAATGTCTAGGATGGCCGGCTCGTGCCAACTGGGGTGCCGAAACTCGACGGTCACGGGCTGACCCTTGGGCATCCAAGCCAAAAAGCGGTTGAGACGTTCATCATCCCGATGAAGCATGGGCGGGAGTTGGACAAGCGCCGGGCCCCGCTTTTCGGCCAGGGGCGCCATGCGGCCAAACACCAGATCGACGCTCTCCTTGCAATCCTTCAGCTTCTTGTTGTGGGTGATGTAGCGCGACACCTTCCAAGCGAAGAGGAAGCCATCAGGAACTTGGTCGGCCCAGGCCTGGACAGCCTTGTCCGTGGGCAAACGGTAGAAGCTAGCGTTGATCTCCGTCGTGTCGAAAACGCTCGCGTAATAGGTCAACCGATCCTTCAGTTTGACCTCGTTGGGATAGAAGGGGCCACGCCAGTCGTCGTAGGCCCAGCCCGAGCAGCCAACACGCGCGACTTTATCCATGTAGTCTCCCTGCGGTCGCCGTCGGCCGCCCTTGCCGTTGAAGCTCCGTTCGTGGCGGCGGCGCCAGGACGCGTTCGGCTCTGGCGGCGACGGCCGATCCTCAACAGCGGAGCGCTTAGGCGATGCCGGCGCCGCCGGTCACGCCGTAAACTTCCCCGGTGATGAAGCTGGCTTCCTGCGAGGCCAGGAGAACATAGACCGGCGCGATCTCGACAGGCTGGCCGGGTCGGCCCAACTGGGATTGCTCGCCAAAGTGCTGAACCTTTTCCTGGGTTTGCCCGCCGCTCGGCTGCAGCGCCGTCCAGAACGGGCCGGGCGCTACGGCGTTGGCCCGCACCCCCTTCTTGATCATTTGCTTGGCCAGCGCCTTGGTGAAGGCGACGATGCCGGCCTTGGTCGTGGCGTAGTCGAGCAAACCCTCGGATGGCTCATAAGCCTGGACGGAAGCCGTGTTAATGATGGCCGCTCCCGGCCGCAGGTGGGGCTCGGCGGCCTTGGTGATCCAGAACATCGCGTAGAGATTGGTCTTCAGCGTCTGGTCGAACTGAGCGCTGGAGATGTCCTCGATATCGGGTTGGGTCACTTGCTTGCCGGCGTTGTTGACCAGGATGTCGATCCCGCCCAGACCCGCGACGGCCTGGGCGACGAGCTCACGGCAGAACGCTTCGTCGGTGATGTCGCCGGGCAAGGCGATCGCCTTGCGGCCTTCGGCCTCGATCAGGGCGATGACCTCGCGCGCGTCCGGTTCCTCACTGGGTAGATAACCGATCGCCACGTCCGCGCCCTCGCGCGCGAAGGCGATTGCCGCAGCGCGGCCGATCCCGGAGTCCGCCCCCGTGACCAGCGCCTTGCGTCCGGCCAGGCGCCCCGACCCTCGATAGCTGGTCTCGCCGTGATCGGGGCGAGGCTCCATGCGCGCGGCTAGGCCGGGCGCGGCTTGGGGCTGGGGCGGGAAGGGCGGCTTGGGATATTGCTCGCGCGGATCCTGCATCGTCAGACGGCTGTCTTGGCTCATGGTTCCTCTCCGCGTGGTGTTCCAAGCACCCAAACGAGATGGTCCGGCTGCTGTTCCGTCCGCGCTGCCGACCAACCTGGATGATGTTTCGCGAACGTCTCTCAACTGGCTGAAAGCGGGAACATCGGCCAAACGTCGCCGTTGCTTGGGTTCACAGACGCCGCTGTCCCGAGGAGATCATGCCATGGCCACCGCCGCCCCCAAGCTCGACGCCGTCGCACTACTGAAAGCCGACCACCGCAAGGTCGAAGACCTGTTCGCTCAATTCAAGTCCGCCAAGGGCGACGGCAAGAAGAAGGCCTTGGCCGAGCAGATCTGCATGGAGCTGACCGTTCATACCAAGATCGAGGAGGACATCTTCTACCCGGCCTGCGAGGGCAAGGTGGAGGAAGACCTGCTGAAGGAGGCCTATGTCGAGCACGACGGCGCCAAGGTGCTGATCGCCGAGATCGAGGCGGGCGGTCCGGACGACGAATTCTATGACGCCAAGGTCAAGGTGCTGTCGGAGATGATCGAGCACCACGTCGAGGAAGAGGAAAAGCGCGTCGAAGGCATGTTCAGCCAGGCCCGCAAGGCCGGCCTCGACATGGACGCCCTGGGCGAACAGATGGCCGCCGAGAAGGAACAACTGATCGCGACCTACAAGGCCGGCGGCTTGCCCGTGCCCGAGACGCCGACCCTGGAGGGCACGAGGCTCGCGGCCCACTGATGGACAAGCTGTTCGCGAAATTCGCGAACGCCACGGCCAAGGCGACGGGGAGCCCCGTCGCCTTTCTGCTGTGCGTCGCGGCGGTGCTGGTCTGGGCGGCCTCGGGGCCGGTCTTCAAGTTCTCCGAGACCTGGCAGCTGGTGATCAATACCGGCACGACCATCATCACCTTCCTGATGGTCTTCCTGATCCAGAACACTCAGAATCGCGATGGCGCGGCGGTACAGACCAAGCTCGACGAGTTGATCCGCGCCTCAGACGCCCAGGACGAGTTCATGGGCATCGAAAAGCTGACCGACAAAGAGCTGGAGGCGCTCCATGCCCGGTGTCAGAAAGACGCCGAGCGCAGCGCCAAGATCGCGGCCCGGGCACAGGCCGAGCGGAAGTCGCGCCAGCAGCCGAAGGCCAAGGCGGCGACCAAGAGCCGAGCCGCCAAGCCCAAGAGCTCGGCTTCGCCCGCCGCGCGCCAACGCCGATGACGCCGCCCGAAGCCCAAAGTCCGAGCGCCCGTGGTGACATGGCGCGGCATGTCGAGGATTCGGTGGACGCGGTCGCCAAGCTTCATCGCGAGCACTATGGCAGCGCCACCGGACTTCAACGATCCATCGACAAGGTGACGGAGCGGCTCGGCCGGCCCGCCGCTCCCCTGGCCTTGATGACGGTGGTGATCGGATGGGCCGCTTACGCAGCGTGGCGCGGCGGCGGCGCCGTGGATCAACCGGCCTTCGCCTGGCTTGAGTTGGCCGCGACCGTCGCGGCCTTTCTGGTCTCGATTCTGATCCTGGTCACCCAACGACGTGAGGACCAATTGGCGGACCGTCGCGCCCAGCTGACCTTGGAACTGGCGTTATTGGCCGATCGCAAGAGCGCCAAGATCATCCAGCTTCTCGAGGAGCTGCGCCGGGATCAGCCCGACGTGGCCGATCGGATCGATGCGGAATCCGACGATATGGCCAAGCCCACTGATCCCGAGGCTGTCGCGGCCTCGATCGCCGACAAATCCGGCGGCGACGCGCCTTCTTAGGGGGGGCGACCTCGGGCCATTCGGGCTCGTCGACGTTCGCGGCGACCCGATCTTGGCCGACAATGCGCCCCACAGCCAGATCCGTGGTGACATTGCCAAGGGTGCGGAAGAGGTCCGGGACGGTCTCGACAGCCAGGAGAACGGGCAGGGCGGTCAGCGGCACGCCCATGGCCAGGCAGACCGGACCGATCGTCGCGAAGAACGACACCTGGGCCGGTAGACCGACTGCCGCCAGGCTCACCGCGGCCGCTACCATGACACCCACGCACAGCGTGGCGGGCGACAGGGCGACCCCGTGAAGATGCGCCAGGTAGATGGCCACGGCGATGTTCGCCGCGGCGCTCGCGGCGCGAAAGATCGACACCGCAAGCGGAAGGACGACTTCCGAGGTCCCCGGTGATGTGCGCAGGGCCCCCGTCGCGGTGATCATTGCCGGAAGGCAGGCCAGCGAGGACTGCGTGCCCAGGGCCACGGCCTGGACCGGCAAAGCGGCCTTGGCAAAGGTAAGAGGAGAGATACGTCCTGCCAGCGCGACCAGGACATAGGCCGCCAGGGTGATCGAAAGGCAGGCGGCGACCACGATAAGGACGTAGTGCGCGAGAGCGCCAGCCGCGCCCAAGCCCATCTGGACGCCCACCCCAAATCCGAGCGCCAAAACGCCGACAGGGCCGGCGAGCAGCACCCAGCGGACGATCACCAACATGGTCGCCACTACGGCTTCGAAGAACGTCGTCAGCGACCCGCGTAGCGGCGCGTCGATGCGGCTGGCGGCGAACCCGAAGAACAGGGCAAAGACCACCAAGGGCGCCATGCTCATCTCGGCGGCGGCCTTGACGGGGTTGGCGGGTATGATGCCGCTGAACCAAGCTCCCGCTTCGGCGATCACCGGCGCGCCCGCGCCGGCCGTGCGCAGTGAGCCGCCGCCGGCGGGAACCGGGACCCAAGCCAGCGCCAAGGTGGTCAGTGTGGCGCTGAGCGCGCAGGCGGCGACGAGCAGGACGACGAACCACAGCATCGCGCGGGTCGCTACACTTCCGGCCGCAGCACTGGAGGCCGCCGATCCGACGCCCGTGACGAGGAGACTAAACACAAGGGGCACGACCGTCATCGTCAGGGCATCAAGCCACAGCTGTCCAACCGGCGTACTGATAGCCAACAGCAGCTCGCGGGTCGGCGACGCGCCCCCGCTTAGGGTCGCGCCGGCCAGGAGACCGACGACGAGCCCAAGAAGGATGCGCGTGGACGAATTATTCCAACGTCCGGTGACCGAGCCTCGCCGTGATGAGTCCATCGTCCTGCCCTCCTTTGAGCAAGCCAAACGACGGTGGAAGGCATTGGCTCCCCCGGCCCAGACGGGACGTTGTAGAAACAGAGGCTAACCCCCTCTCAGGGGCGCTTGTGACAAGTGGGCGATCTGCGAGCCGGCGGCTATGAACGCCTAGCGACGGGTGTAGCGAACCGAGCCGACGCCGCTGCGTCAGGGCCTAGCGCCTGGAAACGCTCTATGGCGCGAGCTTGAGAAGCAGTTGCTCCACCAGCTCACGCCGCTCCACATCGCTCGCCGTTGGCGAGGCGATGACGACCTTGCCTTCGTCCATCGAGATCTCGGACGCCTGGCTCGAAAGGCGACGGGCCACGTCCTTGGCGGCCAGCGGCGGCAAGGTGAGAGCCACACCTTTGGGTCCGGCACGGACCTGACGAACATCCGCCGCGCGCGCCAGCGCCTGAAGCCGCGCAAGAGACAGTAGCGTCTCGACCTGATCGGGAATTGCGCCGAACCGATCTTCCAGTTCCTCCTCGAAGGCGTCGATCTGGTCCAAGGTCGCCATACGCGCCAGACGGCCATAGAGGCCAATGCGGGTCACCGCATCGGGAACGTAATCGATCGGGATCGAGCCGGATTCGCCCACCATCAGGTCCGGCGTCCATTCGCCGCCCTCGATCTCTCCGCGCGCCACGCGCACGGCGCGCTCGAGTAGGCGCTGGTAGAGCGCAGCGCCGATCATCTTGACGTGGCCTGCCTGATCCTCGCCGACCAGGTCGCCGCCGCCGCGAAGGTCGAGATCCCGGGCGCTGATCGCCAGGCCAGATCCTAGCCGGTCGAAGGCCTCAAGCGTCGACAGCCGCGCGCGCGTGGCCTCGGACAGGTCGGCCTCGGGATCGGACAGCAGGTAGGCGATACCCTGAACCCGTCCGCGGCCGACGCGCCCCCTGAGCTGGTGAAGCTGCGACAGACCAAAGCGATCGGGACGCCAGACGATCATTGTGTTGGCGCGTGGGACGTCCAGCCCGCTCTCGATGATGTTGGTCGCCAGCAGGATGTCGCCCTCGCCATCGGCGAAGCCGACCATCACCGCGTCCGCCTCGTCGGCGGACAGTCCGCCGTGGGCGATGCGGACCGACAGTTCCGGTGTCAATTTCGCCAGGCGTTCGGCTAGGGAAGTGATGTCCTCAATGCGTGGGACGACGACGAAGCTCTGGCCGCCGCGCCGCTTTTCGCGCAGCAGGGCGGTGCGCAGGCTGGCGGCGTCGAACGGCGCCAGGAAGGTGCGGATCGGCCGTCGGCGGGCGGGCGGGCTGGCGATGACGCTGACGTCCTGGATGCCGACCATGGCCGCCTGTAGCGTGCGGGGGATCGGCGTGGCCGTCATGGTCAGCAGGTGGCCGTCGACGGCCAGGCCGCGCAACTGGTCCTTGAGCGCCGCACCGAACTTCTGCTCCTCGTCGATGATCATCAGGCCCAGATTGTCGAAGACGAAGTCCTTGCCGCCCAGAGCCTGAGTGCCGATGACGATCCGAACCTCGCCGCTCTCCAGGCCTGCCTTGACGGCCCGCGCCTCGGCGGGCGTGACCAAGCGCGAAAGGTGCGCCACCCCAATACCGCTGCCGGAAAATCGGCGCTTGAAAGTCTCGACGTGCTGGCGAGCAAGAACGGTGGTCGGCGCGGCCAAGGCCACCTGCCGCCCGCTCAAGGCGACAGCGGCTGCGGCCCGCAAGGCCACCTCGGTTTTTCCAAAGCCAACATCACCACACACAAGACGGTCCATGGGCCGGCGGGACGCCAGGTCGGCGAGAACGGCCTCAATCGCCGCCGACTGGTCGGGCGTCTCGGGGTAGGCGAAGCGCGCGGCGAACTTGGCGTAAGCGGCCTTGGGCGGAACGATCGGTTCGCAGGTGCGCGCCTCCCTGGCCTTGGCCAGGGCGACCAACTGCTCGGCGGCCTCGTCGATATGCCGGCTGACCTCGGCGCGACGCTTGGCCCAGCCTTCGCCCTTCAGCCGGTCCAACGTCACCGCGCTGGCCTCGGCGCCGTAGCGCCAGATACGGCCGATCTCCTCAATGGGGGCCAGCAGGCTGTCGCCGCCGTGATACTCCAGCTGGAGGGTGTCGCGCTCGACGCCGTCGATCTCGACGGTCTTGAGGTCGCGGAGCACGCCAACGCCGTGATCCTCGTGCAGGACGACGTCGCCGATCCGCAGGTCGGGCTCGACCAGCAAGTCCTGTGGATTTGACACCGAGCGCGCGGCCATGCGTCCGCCGACCACGTCGCTTGAGGCGATCACAACCAGGCCGGCGGAAGGGTCGATGAAGCCGGCGTCCAGATCGACCTGCAGGCTGACGACCTGGCCCAGCTCGGCCGAGAGCGCCGCCTCCCAGTCAGCGACCGGCTCTGGCTTCACCGCCAGGCCGCGGGCCAAGGCCTTTGCTAGCGCTCGCTGCTCATGCCGCAGGCCGGTCAACACGACCCGACGATGAGCATCCCGCTGACCTTGGACGAAATCACAAAACGCTCGCCCGGGATTGCGCTGGAGCGCCAGATTCGGGATGGGCTGGATTGCATCCAGATCCAACGCGGATGTTTTCCAGCCTGCCAACGCAGATTGAAGCTGGTCGCCGACCAGATATAGCGCCGCCGGGTTGGAAGTCGTCGGCGCTTCCAGCCCGCCTAGAGTACGGCGGGCGTCGAAAGCCTCAAGCACATGGTCCTCGACATCAGCCAGACGGGCCATCGTTTTCGGATCCAGGGATAGAGAAGCGCGCGGAAGGATGTCGAACAGGGTTTCAAGAGCGCCATAGTGCTCGGCAAGCCCGTGCTCCAGGCCGGGCGGCCTGGGTTCTTGTATCTGCGCTAAGTCGCTGCCAGCGGAGAGCGGCGGCAAGATCAATTCGCTGGCCGGGCCGATCGAGAGGCGCTCGATTTCCCCTTCGGACCGCTGGGATAGCGGGTCGTAGCTTCTGATCTCCGCGATTAGGTCGCCGTCGGCCAAGGCGATGCGCGCGGGCCGGGATGCGTCTGCGGGGAAAATGTCGATGACCTCGCCCTGAAAGGCGATCTCGCCAGGCTCATCAATGCGATCGTCGGTGATGTAGCCAGCACGGGCGGCGAAGTGCGCGAGAGCGTCGCGGTCGAGCCTATGGCCTCGCTCCAAGACAACGAAAGCGTCAGCCAAGACCTCTCGGGGCGGAAGCTTTTGCACCAGGGCCTCCGGAGAAGTGACGACAATACATCGGCGATCCATGGGTTGGGTTAGACGTTGCAGAACGCGCATTCGGCGGCCCATCACGTCACGTGAGGGCGAAGCGCGGTCACACGGCAAGCAATCCCAAGGCGGCAGGACTAGGACTTCGACGCCAGGCGCCAAGCCCGCGAGCGCGCGGCCGATCTCCTCGGCGCGTCTTTCGCTCGAAGCGACGTGAACCTGGATTCCGCGTGCAGGGCTGCGGGAGAGCGCGGCTGCGATAGCGGAGGGTGGCGCTTGAATGGATTCCGAACCTGTAGGTTCTGGCTTAGCCCCTGGATGCAGCGTCTCACCAACGGAAGGGGCATCGGGCTCGTCGATCATGGGGCACTCTTGAAACGCTGCGATTGACGTGGCGTGCAGGCCAAACTCGGCGGAAGCGAGGAAGTTGCCGCGTTTGGATAACCGCGGAACGAGCACGTCGAGACCGATTTCAGGTCTCAGTGCTTGGGTCGCTTCTTGCCCTTATCGCGCCGTGGCGTGCGAACGGGGGGAATATCGTAGAAGTAGTTCTCACGCATATCCAACAGGGGGCGCCACACCGGTACACGCGTAGGAACTCCAGATTCGCCTGCGGTGCGGTTCTCGCCCGTGTCCGACATGGGGTGCCACCCCAGAACACGCGTAGGAACCGCGAGAGCGGCCTCCTTCACTCCCCCGGTCGCCGCGAGCGTCCGGAAAAGCTCTACGCGACAACCACTTATCACCAAGCTTGTCGGAGAGTGGACTTCCACTCGCTGGGCGACCGCGCGCAGCAGGTCGCGTCGATAGGCGCCGTCTTCCGCCCTGAGCATTTTGCGGGTCGCCTTGGCGAACTTCCTCAGAAGGTCGGGCGTCACCAGAGGGCCAAGACGTTCTATCGCCCGCTCAGCTCGGTCGGCGTCCTCGATAGCGGTGTCGCGTTGGGCGACGAGGTCGCCGATTCGGACCTTCAACTGCGGATCGGATGGACTGGCCAGGCCCGCCTCGATCGCTTCGTAGAGCCGGTGCAGCCGCGCCTCGGCTTCGGTGGCGCGTTTGCGAAGATCGGCGACATGCTTATGCCTTTGCTCGACCCACACGCTTCGGCGGTCGATGATGTTGGTCATCATCTCCGCCAGCCGACCTGGCTCGAGCAGTCGATTCTCCAGATGATCGATGACCGCCTCGTCGACCGCCTCCATCCGCACGGTGATGCCGCCGCACCCCGTCGGCCCCGACCGTGCCCGAGAGGCGCAGGTATAGTAGCGATAGGCGCCATTCTTGCCAGTCCGCAGCGTCATGGCGCAGCCGCACAGACCGCAGAAGCAGATCCCTCCGAGCAAGATCGGACTGCCGGAAAAACGGCCTCGCTCGCTTCGAGGATTGCGCCCCGCCATCAATAGCCTGACCGCCTCGAACTCCTCGGTCGATACGATCGGCGGGACGGAAGACACGATGTGCTCCGACGCGTCCTTGACTTCGCCGGTCTTGAACACCCGGCTGTTGAAGTGATGCTCGCCTTTGTAGGTCTCGCGGGTGAGCGTCTGATGCACCCCGCTGATCCCCCAACGGCCGCCGTCCCGCGTGCGGATGCTACGGTCGTTGAGATGGCAGGCGATGGCCTTCACGCCCAGCGGACCAGAGTTGTCCTTTCCCATCAGGGCGAGACGAAAGATCAGGCGCACGGTCTCGGCGTGTACGGGGTCGATCGCCAGCTTCCGTTTCATCTTCGCGCCGCGCAGCTCGGCGTCGACGACGCAATAGCCGAGAGGTGGCCGCGAGCCGTTCCAGAAGCCCTGGCGGGCGTTCTCCTTCATCGCGCGCAGGGTGTGCTTGGCGTTTTCCCGTGACTGGTACTCGTCGAACAGCGCCATGATCTGACGCATCATCAGCCCCATCGGGTCGTCGCCCAGTTCCTGGGTGATCGAGACCAGGCGCACGCCGTTGCGCGCGAGCTTGCGGGTGTAAAACTCGAACAGGAACTGATCGCGGAAGAAGCGGGAAAACGAGTGGACCAGAATGACGCTGAACGGCGCAGGCTTGGTCATTCCCTCGTCGATCATCGCCTGGAACGCGGGACGCTTGTCGTCCGTCGCCGAGCTGCCCGGTTCTGAGAATTCCGAGGCGATCGTCCATCCCTTGCTCAGCGCATAGGCGGCCAGCTGTCGCCGCTGGTCAGGAATCGACAGGTCGCTGTCGGCCTGTCGGCCGGTCGAAACGCGCAAGTACAGCGCCACGCGGCCGGCTGTTGAACGTGCAGGCTTGGCGCCCATGGTTTTGACTCCCGGTCAGGGCAGGGGGCCAAGCAACTGCGCCAGGACCCGGGCCATATGGGTCTCGACGACGCGGAGTTCGTGTTCCGAGATTGGAACCGCCTCCGGCCAATCGTCCGTGACCTTGATAGAGACGACTGGCGGTCGGCCCCGGGACATCGGCGCGGAGGATTTATTTTGCGCTGGACGAGGCGGGCGGCGGACCATGGCGCGACTTGCCGTCCGGACGCACCCTGGCGCAATCAGGGGGCGTCGAGAGACAAACAGGGGAAAACAAGCGGCGGGCCGCGCCGCGCGGCGCTGACGTTTCCGCCCAACGGCGCGTCAGTCGCCGCCGTCTTCGTTGGCGGGCCGGAAGGCCAGGCGCATGTCCCTGATTTCGGCGATCATTGCCGCCGCGAGGGCATGGACGCGTTCCCAGGATCGGGCCTGAGCGGGCGTGCCCGCCTTGGCGACCGCTTCTTCCATGTCGCCGCCAAGTCGAAGCAGCACCGCATCAAGGTCCATGGGGTCACCGACGAGCTCGCTGATATTGAGCAGGCGGGCGTAGAACAGGTTGGCGAGAATCTCGTTGGCCAGCGCGCGGTCGCGCTGACGCGCCAGTTCAGCTTCTAGGCGGTCGATACGCTCAGCAAGGTCCATGGCGGCCTCCAAGTTCTTGGCCGGCGCGCCTGGACCCACGTTCGGGCCAGGCGCGCCGCCGGGATGTCAGCCGTTGACGGCGTCTTTCAGTTGCTTTGCCGGCGTGAACGCCACCTTCTTGGAGGCGGCGATCTCGATCGCAGCGCCCGTCGAGGGGTTGCGGCCGGTGCGGGCCGGCTTGGCCTGGACCTTGAACTTGCCAAAGCCCGGGATCGAGATTTCCTCGCCCTTCACGGCGGCCTCGGTCAGCGCCTTGAAGACGCCATCGATCAGGGCCTTGGCCTGGGTCTTGGTCAGTTTGGGTTCGGCGGCCACGGCCGCATCGATCAGGTCCGAAACGTTCATCAGCACTGTCCTTGTTGAGAATCGAAGCCGAACCCTGCTGCGAGCGGACCAGATTGTCACGCGCCGCCGGCCGTTCGGGCTGGATGGTTCGAGGGGACCCCGTATTTCTCCGGTATTGCGCGGTCACGGATCCTGCGCCAGATTTGCCTCCGTCGCCGGTTGCGTGAGAACGGCCGGTGACAGGCCCGGCGGCGTGAGAAACGTCGGGCCACCCCCGTAGGACCCACGATCCGGCGGGTAGCGGCCTCGCTAGAAGAGGGTCCGCTCGCCCGCTTGCGCGGTCGGCTTCCCCAATATCGAGAGCAGCCGGCGGTCACGCTCGGTCCCGCGGCTTTCGCCGCTCCCTCGGGCGCGATGCCTGGGGGCAGGCCCCAGTAGAGAAGAATGGGGCCTGCCGCCGGCCGCTCGACGCCGCTTCCCGCCACGCGCATGCGCGGGCTCCTCGCAGTCTTCATCTTGCGAAGAGACGGCCGCTGGCGCGGCCTGGGGCATTGGTCGGGCCGCTCCGCGGGCTTGTCCTTCTGGCCGCTCCCGCGGCCGGCGGCTTAGGGCTCCGCCCCCAGCGCGCTACGGACCGGCTTCTGCCCAGCTTCGGTCGTCTCGACAATTTGGCGACAGCGGCAGTCGACGCCCTGCAGCCGGGTCCCCGCGAAGCCGGCCACTCCGCTTCACCCCCGGTCTCGCCGACGGGCGTCGGGGTCAGGCGCGCTTTTTGCGCCTGAACCCCGAGCCCCCAAAGGAGGCCATCATGTCCCTGCAAACCCAAACCCCGACGAACCCCGGCCGTGCGCCGGTGCAGTCCGGCGACGTGCATGAGATCGCCCTCAACAAGCTGAAAGCCTCGCCGCGCAATGCGCGGCGCGTCGGCCATACGGCCGACGATGTCGAGGCCCGCGCCGCGTCCATCCGCGTCAAGGGCCTGCTCCAACCCCTGGTGGTCGAACCGGAGGTCAAGGAGGGCGGCCAGGAGAGCGGCTATTACCTCGTCACCATCGGCGAAGGCCGCCGTCAGGCCCTCAAGCTGCTGGCCAAGCGCAAGCTGATTGGCAAGGCCGAGCTTGTGCGATGCGTGGTGGATACGCGGAACGACCCCGCCGAGATTTCTCTCGATGAAAACGTTTCGCGCCGCGACATGCACCCCGCCGACCAGTTCGAGGCCTTCAAGGACCTTGCCGACCGCAAGGGCTACGGGGCCGAGGAGATCGGCGCGCGGTTCGGGGTCTCGCCGCAGATCGTGCGTCAGCGCTTGCGCCTGGGCTCGGTCGCCCCGGCGCTGCTGGACCTCTATCGCGAGGACGCCCTGACGCTGGAACAGATGATGGCCTTCGCCGTCAATCCCGACCCCGAGCGCCAGATGCAGGTGTTCGCCCAGCTGCCCCAGAACAACCGCCAAGCCTATGCGATCCGCCGCGCCATGACCGACACCAAGGTCTCCGCCGATGACCGGCGCGTCCAATTCGTCGGCCTGGAGGCCTATGCCGAGGCAGGCGGCCCTGTGTTGCGCGATCTCTTCACCGAGGATCGCGGCGGCTGGATCGAGGATGTGGTGCTGCTCGACCAGCTTGTGCTCGAAAAGCTCGCCGCCATCGCCGTCAATGTCCGCGACACCGAGGGCTGGAAGTGGTCGGCGGCCTATCTCGACTTCCCCGGCGCTCATGGCTGCTCGCGGGTCTGGGAACGGGTGATGCAGCGTTCAGCGCAGGACGTCGAGGCCATCAACGCCTTGCAGACCGAGGACGCGGCCCTGACCGAGCAATGGGCCGATGTCGAGCCGCCGCCGCCCGAGGTCGCCGCGCGGTTCGAAGCGATCCAGGACGCCCTGGAGGCCTTCGGCGAAACCTACGGATACGACCCGGCCGAGAAGGCGCGGGCCGGGGTGTTCGTGGTCCTCAGCCAATATGGCGAGGCCCGCATCGATCGCGGGTTCGTGCGGCCCGAGGACGAACCCGCGCCTGAGCCCGAGGAAGTCGAAGGTGACGAGACGGGCCAGCCCGACGGAGAGGGTGACGAAGACGCGGACGGGTACGGCGGCGGGCAGGGCGAGGACGGCGAGGGTGACGACGCCCAGACCCAAGCCCCGGACGAGCCGGTCGGCGATGCGACCGCGCCGCTTTCGGCCCGGCTGGTCGCCGACCTGACCGCCCACCGCAGCGCCGCGTTGCGCGACGCCTTGGCGGGCGATCCCGACCTTGCTCTGGTCGCCCTGGTCCATGCCTTGGTCCTTCGGGTGTTTGGGGTCGGGGGCTTTGCCTCCTGCCTGGATATCCGGATGGGCTCCCATGTCTTGTCGAATGACGGCGATGGCATCGAGGACAGCCTCGCGGGTCTGGCCAACGCCGAGCGTCATGCGGCCTGGGCTCGGCAGATGCCGCAGGGCGCCGAGGCGATGTGGGACTTCGTCGTCGGCCTGGACGGCGACAGCCGCGCCAGCCTGCTGGCCCACTGCGTGAGCCTGTCGCTCAACGCCGTGCGCGGCTTCGAGCGCCGTCCGCTGGCCTTGGCCCATGCCGAGACCCTGGCCACGGCCCTGGACCTCGACATGACGGCCTATTGGAAGCCGACCGCCGGGCGCTACCTCGACCGGGTGACCAAGGCCCATGTCCTGGCCGCCGTGACCGAGGGCGTGTCGGCCGAGGCGGCGGGGCGCATCGCGGGCCTACGCAAGCCCGAGATGGTGGCCGCCGCCGAGCCGATGCTCGTCCAGACCCCCTGGCTCCCCGCCTTGCTACGCACGGTGAAGCTGGGCTTGGCCTCGGACTCCACGGGCGATGACGCCGAACAGGCCGTCGACGGGGCGGTGTCGGATACGGCGCAGGGCCAGAGCCCTTCGCCCGAAGCCGAACCCGACGCCGAGACGTCGGCGGCGGATGGGCAAGCGGATCAACCGGCTTCCCAGGTCGAGGCGCTTCAAGCCGAGCCTGAGGAGATTGCGGCCGAATAGCTGAAGGCGGGGCGGCCCTGGGCCGCCCCGCGCGTTCTTTCGATGGGAAGACCGGGGCGGCCGATCCTTTGGGATCGGCCGCTTTTGCGCATAGGGCGTCGCTATTTCCTGAGCGTCGCTATTTCCAGGCGCCGCGACGGGCGCGCTTGGCTTCGGCTTCGGCGGCCGCGTAGGCTCCCTTGCTGTAGCGGCGATATTCGGTGGCCAGGCCCGAGCGGATCAGGGCCGCGTTGATATCGGGCGAGGCGTCCGACCAACAGCGGGCGACATGGCGGCCATAGCGGTCGTGATCGACCACCCGGCAACCAACCCGCCCCCGCGTCAAGCTGACCAGCAGGTCGCGCGCTTCGTAGGCGAGTGGTTCGGCTGGGGTCTGGCCGCGCCGCACCTCGGGGGCGTCCACCCCAAAGAGCCGGATGCGATCGGCCCCGCAGCGCAGGGTGTCGCCGTCATGGACCTTGGGCGTGGTGCAGGCGATCACGGTGGCGGCGAGCAAGACAAGAGCGGTCATGGCGCCGGTATAGCTTGCAGGGCGCGCCTGGCCAGCGGCGAGCCGCGCCCGCCCCGCCGGATCGACGATGCAGGCTGGCCCGATCAGTCTTCCTTGGGGCCGTCGCCGCCCGGCCAGATCAGGCTGTGGGCGCCGTCGATGACGACCCAGGGCGGCATTGGCGACGGCGGCGGACACCGCGCCATCTCGCTTGACCGACAGGTCGTCATTGTCTCGCGGCGGGCCTTGCCCAGGTCGAGGCCAGCTCCACCTTCCCAGCGAGTCCCTCGGAAAGCGGGGCATGACGTCGGCCTCGTCGGTGACCGAGTGGAATGGGACGGGTTGAGCCCGCCGCCAGGATGCGGATGGCGCCCAAGACCTCGCGTCAGATGGGACGGCGAACGCGCCGAGGAAGCCATGATGGCCTCTCCAGGGATTTGGTCCGGGCGCTCCGACCGCGTCCTCTTCTGGCCTGATCTGACCGGGAGCCGGTCCGCTCCCGCAACCTCACGGCCGCCTTTCTTCCCCTGGGGGCTCACTGTGTTCTCTTGGCCCCCATTCCTCGCGAGACAAGAAACTTGGCCGTTTCGGTCCTTCGCCAAGGCTTCGGGAGCGCGCCCCAGAACGCTCAAGGGCTGGGGCAGGGCGCGCTCTGCGGGGCGGATGTCGGCCCCGGTCCAACGATCGCCATCGAGGCCGCGATCGGCGCGGCCCGGAACAAATCGGAGAGACCACCATGGCTACCATCGGCACCTTCACCGCCCATGCTGACGGCTCGTTCTCGGGCGCCATCCGCACCCTGACGATCGACCTCAAGACCGTCCAATTCCGCCCGGTCACCGACAAGGCCGGCGACAAGAGCCCCGATTTCCGGGTGTTCGCCGGGAAGGCGGAGCTGGGCGCGGCCTGGAAAAAGACCAGCCGCGAAAACAATGACTACCTGTCGGTCAAGCTGGACGACCCGTCGTTCGCCGCCGCCATCAACGCCGCCCTGGTCGTCATCGACGGCGCCCACAGCCTGGTCTGGTCGCGCAGCAACGGCCCCAAGGAGGACTGATCGGGCCAGCCCGCCCCGCCGATCCGGCGGGGCGGGCGCGGCTCGCCGCCTTGGCTCCAACGCCGTCGTCGGCTGAGAGGAGCGTCGCCCTAGGCGACGGCCTGGTCGGCCGGATTGGCGGGCATGGCCGCGTCGCCGCCCGGCGCGGCGGCCGCTTCGACCAGGGCGTAGCGCAGGGGCGGGAAGGTCGCGTCGGCCCCAACCTCGCCCGGCGTCTGCTGGGAGCCCGCCAAATGCACCAAGAGCTCATTCATGCCGTGCGAGACCGCATGGCCCCAGGCGGCGTGGCCGCAGTCGGCCTGGCGGCTGATATCCTGGGCCAGCTCCAGACAGAAGATCGTCCGGCCGCCGTCGGGGTCACGCCGGGCGAAGGCGAACAAGCCGGCCCCGCGCACGAAGCGGCCGTCATGGTGGTAGAGGCTCATGAACCGGACGCCGTCGATCACCACGCTGTCATCGCTCATCGCGCCGCTCCCAGGGTCCAATTCGCCAAATGTGAACAAACATAGAACATGATCCGCGCCCGAGTCGAATCCGTTGACGCCGAAGGCGAGGGCCGGCCGCCGATTCTTTGCCAGAGGGTCTCTCTCGTCGATCCGGCGGCCGGGTGGATTGAGGCGGCGGGGGCGACGGACCACAACCGTTTGGCGCGATCCGGACAGACGCCCCCAACCGCCCGCCAGGCGTCGTTGTTCAAGGTCCGCGCAGGCCAGACCGGGCCTCGCCGCTCCCCCCGGCGGACCCGGTCGCGGCGGCCCGGCAGACGGTTCCCCCACCGTCCGCCGGGCCGCCGTTCCTGGCCCCTCCCACCGTCCGGCGGGCCGGAGCCTCCCATCATGTCGATCATTGGTCACTTCCGCCGCGAGGGCGACGGGTTCACCGGGCGCATAGCGACCCTGGGCCTGGACGCCACCCTGCGGCTTGCCCCCGCCCATCGGGTCTCGGCCAAGGGCCCCGATTTCATTGCCCTGGTCGGCGACGCCACCGAGGTCGGGGCCGCCTGGAAGGCGGGCGACACCAGCGGCGCGCTGCTCAACATCAAGCTGGACGATCCGACCTGGGCCGAACCGGTCAATGCCCGGCTTATGGCGGCCGAAGACGGGGTCTTCCCGCTGACCTGGATCCGCAGAAGCGATCCGCCCGAACGGTCGGCCGCGCCGCCGCCGTCCGATTAGGGCTTGTCGTCGTCGCCGGGCTCGTCCTCGTCCGGCGGCTCGGGCGGCGCCTCATAGCTCTCGGTGATGGCCCGCTCGATATAGTTTTCGCTACTGGCGTCCTGCCGCGCGAAGAGCTTGAGCACCTCGTCGCGAATGAACCGGAAGCCAGACACCAACAGCGCCGAGGGCACGCGCGACAAGCGCGGCCCGACCTCGGCGAAAAGATCGCGGATCAGGATGTAGCAGGCGCTCGCCAGCTTGTTGTCCATCAACAGGACGGCCAGTTCGGGCCAACCATAGTGGATGGCCAGCAGAATGCCGACCGCGTCCGAACGGGTGGCCTTGGCGAACAGCCGGACCTTGTTGAAATCAAACTCGCGGCGCCCGGCCTCGAAATCCTGATAGGTCCGCAAGGAAACGCCCATCCCGGCCGCGGTCTCCGCGCCAGTCATGTTGCGCTCCTTGCGGACCATCTTGACGATCTTGGAGAGCAGTCTGGCCTGACGCGACAACGGCGTCTTTGGGGGGCGGCCATACTACGCTCCAGACCGAAATCAACTATAAGTACAGTAGGCCAGCGGCTTCGCCGTCCTGCAACTGCTTTGCATGTGTATGCCGTCCGCTGACGGAAGATTTCCCATACCAACGCTCGGCGCCCGGGTTTCTCGGCCCGGTTGCGCTGCTGTTGCGTATGGACCGGCAACGATCACGCACGGGATGCGCAACGATTTGGGACCAACGGGTCCAATCGTTGCGCATCGAATCAATCATCCACAGACATCTGCGGTTTGAGCCAGGGCGCGGCGGGGTTTGATCGACGTAGGCCGCCAGAGCGCGAGACAGTCGCCCTTCGATAGCCGGAGAGCTGATGTGGGCCGAGATCGTGATCCGTTCGAGCGGGCGTTGGAAGCGTTGCGGCATCGCATCGCCGAAGGCGGCTTGCCGCAAGGCGCGCCTCTGGCGGTCAATGCCTTGGCCGCCGACTTGGGCGTCAGCTCCACTCCCGTGCGTGAAGCCTTGGCGCGCCTGGCGGGCGAGGGCCTGGTGACCAGGACGCCGACTTCCGGTTACGCGACCGTGACCCGGGACCGGCGCGAACTTGCGGAGCTCTACGGCTTGGCCGGCCTGTTGGCGGAGGCCACGCTGGCGGTGCTGATCATCGCGCCCGACCAGCCGCCGCCGAGCTTTCACGAGGCGCTTGGCGCGGGCGGGACAGAGGTCTCCAGGCAGGCCTTCGCGCGTGTGCGTAATCAACTGATCCCTTTCGACGCCGCCGCGCTGACCCTGCTGGGCGATGCGGACCTGGCGGCGCTCGACCGGGCTTTGGCCGAGCGGCAACCGGCTCGGGTCATCGCCAAACAGGCTCGGCGCTACTATCGCCGGCGTGCGCGGAAGGCCGGTGAAATCCTGCGCCACGCCCTCGGCGTCGACTGATCAAATATAGATTTGAATATACAACCTCAGGGTGGCCTCCTTGGTGGGCCGCAACAAGCGGCTGTCACCAGCCCAAGGAGGTCATCATGACCCGCACCACCATCGCGCTGATCCGTCTCGGCTCGGCCAAGACCCTGACCCAAGCCGCCATTCCGTTCGGCCGCCTGGAGTCCAAGGATCCGCTCAACGGCTACGGCGTCTAGCCAACTGCCGCTTCGCCGCCGGCGCCCGGGCGCCGGCGGCGTCCTTCAATATCTTGCGACGGACCAGAACCATGACCAGCAAACCCCGTCTCCTCAGGATCGGCGCCGCCAAAGCCCTGACCCAAGCGATGCTCGTTACCGGCATGCTGGAGTCCAAGGACCCGACCAACCGCTGGGGCGTCTAACGCCCATCGGCCGTCGCCAGGCGCGACGTGCCCGCTGTCACGTCGCCGGCATGACTTGCGCCGGCGACGTCGACCTCAATCCTTCGGAGATCATCATGACCAAGACCCCTCGGCCCATCCGCGTCGGCGCGGCCAAGACTCTGACGCAGGGCGGCCTAGTCGGCTACCTGGAGAGCAAGGACCCCATCAACGCCTATATGCCGTGAACGTCTCTGAGACGGGGGAAACGGCCATGGCGCTTTGGCTCGCGCCGCAGGTCCACGCGGTGCGCATCGCCTCCGACATCGTCTTCTTGGACATCGCCTCCGACGCCTATCTCTGCCTCGCCGACGCCGCGCAATATCTGCGGCTTGGCCCTGGGGGCCGGATCGAGGCCGACCCACCCCAGGCCGCTACTGATCTCCTCGAGGCGGGACTGCTTGCGAGCCAAGGCGCTGGAACGCGGCACATAGCGCCGGCGCCGGTCGTGCGCGGGCTCGAGCCGGCCAAGGCTGCTCTTTCGGCGGGCGCGGTCGGCGCGGCAATCGCGGCGAACGCCAGGGCCGCCCACGCCATTCGTCATCTGTCGTTCGTCGAGATACTCGCCCTGGCCGGGACGCTCAGCGAGGAGGTTCTGGTTGGGCCGTCGGCGGCGCTGATCGAGGACTGCAGCCGCTTTGCGCGCATGGCCCCATGGCTACCGCGCGAGGGGCTGTGCCTGATGCGTAGCCTGCAACAACGCCTGTACTTGGCGCGGCGCGGGCTGTCGGCGGCTTGGATTTTTGGCGTGCGGACCTGGCCGTTCGAGGCCCATTGCTGGCTGCAGGCCGGCGACGTCGTCCTTGACGACACGCCAGAGCACGCGGGCAGCTACACCCCAATCCTGGTGATCTGACCATGCGAGACTATCTGGTCATCGAGAGCCAGGCCCAGGCCGACCCAGCCATACGCCGCGACGCCGAGGCGCGGCTGCTGGAGAGTGGAGCCTGGACCAAGGTCGCCGAGCGTCGCTGGTTTTCGGTGTTCGTCGAGGCGGCCAAGCCGCCGGCCTACCGTCATCTGCCGGGCGTTGCCGGTGGCTTGATCGGCGAGATCTTCGACAGTCAGGCCGCCCGAGAAGGGCTTGGCCGTCCACTCGACCTGATGGGCTTCGGCGCCGAGCCGGACGCCCTGGCCTCCAGTCTCGTTGACCGAGGCTTTGGCCGCTACGTCGCCATTTTCAATGATGATCGAGGCCCGGCCCGGGTGTTGCGCGATCCGCTCGGCGCGATGAACGCCCTCGGCTGGCGCCGGGGCGCCTTGCGGTTCATCGGCTCGCGGCTTCCGGACATGCGTGCGTTGTGGCCCATCGACTTGGCGCTCGATCCCGACGCGGTCGCCCAAATCTTGCGGCAGAAGAACCTGGCCAGCCTGACTTGCCCGCTGGTCGGCGTCCACGCGTACCCGCCTGGCGTGCTGGCGGACGCCAGCGGCCGAGGGCCCGCTCTGTGGTCGCCGGCCGCCTTTGTCCGGCGGGCGAGCTCGAAGGCCGATCCAGCGGATCTGCGTCAGGTCGTCGACGGCGTCGTCGCGGCCTGGGCGCAGGGACGGGCCGGCATTCTATGCGAGATGTCTGGCGGTCTAGACTCCGCGATCGTCGCCACAAGTCTGGCCAAGGTCGCCGCGCCGGTGTGCTATGGCCTCAACCACGCCTATCCGGAGAAGGAAGGCGACGAGCGCGGTTTTGCCCAGGATCTGGCCGACCAGGTTGGGGTCCCGCTGGTGGTTGTCGAGCGCGAGCAACTGGAGCTGACGCCTGACAAGCTCGTAGCGGGGGCGGGCGGCATGCGCCTGAACTATGCCGGGGGCGATCCCGATCATGACCTCGATCTCGCCGAGCGCCTGGCGGCGCCGGACATCGATATGCTGTTTACGGGCTCGGGCGGGGACGGGGTCCTCTATCAGCCGGCCCACCCCAGCCTGGTTCGCGACGTCTTGAAAGGCGTGGCCGGCTCGCCGCTGGCGGCTCTGGACGTCCTCGCCCGGCGTCAGAGTACGACGGTCTGGTCCATTCTACGGCGAGGTCTGGCGCCACAGGACCTGACCGTCGGGGGCGGCGTCCAGAGGTTCTTGTCCGACGCGGTGGCGGCCCGCCCCGCCGCCCTACATCCCTGGCTGGCGCAGGCCAAGGCCGTGGGCCCAGCCAAGCAGTTGCAGATCCTGATGATCGTCAACGGGCTGGGCGCATTTGGCGACACCCGCCATCATCAGGTCGCCGATGTGGTCGATCCCCTGATGAGCCAGCCGGTTGTCGAATACTGTCTGGCCGTCCCGGCGGGCGTCCTGGCAATCGGGACGCTCAACCGGCCGTTCGCCCGGCGCGCCTTTGCAGATCGCCTGCCATCCTCCATCCTGGCGCGCGGATCGAAGGGCGACGTCACCCGCTTTTTCCTGCAAAATCTCGCCGCCAGTCTGGATGCGCTGCGACCGTTCCTGCTGGAAGGCCGATTGGCGCAGATGGGCTTGCTCGACCTGAAGCGGGTGGACGAGGCGCTGAGCGCCGACCAGATGATCTGGTCCAATTTCGCCTCTCAGGTCTTCATCCTTCTTTCGATGGAGGCCTGGACCCGCCATTGGCCGCTCCAGGCCTCCAACGCCCAGTCGGCCTAGAGGGGCTGGCCGGCCTGGGGCCTCGGTGTCGGCGTGGGGGACGCCGGCGCCGGGGTAGCGGGCGACGAGGCGGCAGGTCTCACAGCCAGGGTCTCGTCCAGGAAGGCGAAGATGCGCTGATACTGGTCTCGCACATTGGCCGGCGAGGAGATGACATGACCCTCGCCGCGATAGGTCAGAAAGACCGCGTCCTTGTTTTGCCGATAGAGCGCTCCGAACAGTGATTGAGGCTGGTCGATGAACCGGTCCATATCGCCATAGATGATCAGCATCGGTGCGGTGATCTTGTCGGCCTTGAGGATCGGGCTGTTGCGCACATAGCGTTGCGGGTCGACCCAGGGCGGCGCGCCCATCCGGGCCTGCCCGGTTTCGTGCCACCCTGTGGCGGCCATGATGTGAAGGCCAGTTTCCGGGATGGTGTAGGTCGTCGGCCCCAGGATGGCATAGGCGCTGATCAGGTTGACGGCGCCGGCTCCAGCGATCACCGACCGGAAGCGTTTGGACTGGGTCGCGGCGGCGACGACGGTATAGCCGCCATAGCTATGTCCCCAGAGGGCGACCCGATCAGGATCGATCAAGCCCTGCTGGGCGGCTGCATCGACCGGGGCCAGAATCTGCTCGGCCATGCCCTCCGTCGGCTCGCGGCCTGCAAGATAGGGCATGGCCGGCACCAGGGCGGCATAGCCATGGGCAGCGAGGATCAGCGGATTGGTCGTTAGATAAAGGCGCCCTGGCGCCAGGGCGTTGGAGGGGTTCACCGGAGACTCTGGATAGGGCAGGACCACGACCGGCGGCTTGTCTCCGCCGGGCTTGGGGTGAGGTGGCAGATAGAGCCAGCTCACCAGGTCCTTGCCGTCCAGGCCCTTGTGCCGGATCTCGATCGGCTGAGCGAACTCGACTTCGGCGAGGGCTGCGTTGACGCGCACCAGCACCTTGGGCGAACCGGCTCTGGGCGTCCAGGAGACTGTCTGGACACCGTGGGCGTCGCGGATCTTCTGGACCGTCCCGGTAGGCGCGGCATCGACGAAACCCGCGTCGGCCGTGGCGACCGGCATGCGCGGACCGGGCCAAGGCAGGATGGGCGCGGCGTCGTCGGACAGGGCCAATTGGTTCAGCCGCGGCACGAAATTCTGGTCGCCGCGAAAGCCGGGCGGCCTCGTGCCCCGAGACCGAACCTTGGAGGACTCCACCCCCCAAGGCTGACATCCCGAGGAGGTCACCCGCCAGACCTTGGCCCCGGCCGCCACCGCCCACGCCTTGGCGGAGACCCCAAGGGCCTCAGCCTCGTCGGGCAGGCAGGCCGTCAAATTCTGGAGCCCCTTCTGCGAGATGCGCCAATAATCGGCGCGTCCGCCGCCTCGTGGTCGGGCCGCGACCACCGGATCGCCGTCCAGCCATTCGCCGCGCGCGAAACCTTGAGTGTCATAGGTTGGGCCAAAGTCTGGGAGCAGTGCGCCAAGGTCGAGAGCCTTGGCTTCGCCCTTGACGGCGAAGCGCCAGAACCGGCCCGCTGTGAACGGCACGTCGCCTTGCCGCGCGAAGACCAAAACCTCTTCGCCTTTCTCGGACCAGGCCAGCATACGCTCCATCACCTCGCAACTTTGGCAAGGAACGCTGATCTTGCCACTACCCAGGTCGACGATCTTCAGGCGCTGGAACCGCAGCGGCGAGGCCGTGGTTTTGGGACCCTCGTTCAAGGGCTGGATGTCTTCTTCCTCGATCAGCACGGCTGCCGACCGCCCGCCGGGCGCTATAGAGAAGTCGTCGATCGCGCCAGGGACCAGGGTACGCGCCGCGCCGGTGCGCACATCGACGGAGACCAGGCCCAGGTCCGGAGCCTTGGGCCGTAGGTCACGGTAGCGGCCGCTGCCGATCGCGACCACCGAGGCTTGGCCGCGAGCGTGGTCGGCCCACATGCTGGTCAGGCGCGCCGTGGGCTGGAAGCCAAAGCCGATCTGGAAATCGGGCCAGTCGGGGGCCACGGCGGCGACAAGGATCTCATCGTCGGAGCGCCACAGGATGTCCGGTCCAAAGGCCGGGATCCGCGGATGGACTCCAAGCCAACGCGCCTGGCCAGTCTCCAGATCGATCACGCCCAACTCGTAGGCGTGGCCGGTCAGCCGTCCCACGGCCAGGCGCTTACCGCCCGGCGAGACGCCCAGCGCCGTGTAGCCGGCTCCTCTGGGCAGTTGCAGGGGGCGCTCGACGCCGCCGGCGGTGATGTCGAAGACCTGGATACGCCCAAGGCTAAGATTGGTCTGGCGTTCCAAATCCCAGGTCGGGGCGCTGTCCCAGCGCTCGTAGCGCTGGACGACCAGCCAGCGTTGAGTGGGGTCGAGCTTGGCCGCACCGAGCTGTTCCAAGGCCAGCAGACGGTCGACGGTGAAGGGGGCGGCCAAGGCCGGCATTGGGAGCACCAACGCGCAGCCGACCGCGAACGCTGTATAGCGTCGCATGGTCGTTCTCCGATTATCGAGGGGGGAGTGGGGCTACCAGGCCTTGGTCAGCTGCAGGGTGACCATGCGACCCAGGGGATCGGCGTTGGCCGGGTCATACCCGATGGCCAACGGGTTGTCGTAAAAGGGCGGACCCTCGTCGAGGAGGTTTTGAACGTTCAGAGACCAGGTCAGGCCGTCGACGCCCAATAGACTCCTGGGCTGCCAGCGCAGTTGAGCGTCGATCGTCGTCCACGGCTTAACGCGACGTCCCGTGTCGGTGGTGCTGTCGCCCACGTGGTTGAGGCCTGCCGTCGCGCCGTAATCGCCGTGGGTCCAAGTGGCCGTAAGCCTGGCGCGCAGGTCGGCCGGGAAGCCGGCATGACCTGACAGTTCGGTCTCCACCGAGGTCGGTGTGGTCCGGCGCTTGTACCGCGTCAGCCAGGATAGGCTGGCGTTCAACGCCAGCGGATCGCCCAGCAGGGTGGTCTGGTAAGCGGCCGTGGCGTCCAGGCCCTGGACCTCAAGGCTGCCGGTGTTGACGTTGCGAGCCTCGACGATGGCGCGGTAGTCGGTGACATCATAGATGTCCGTGTTCAGCGCGTTTGGGCTGTCCATCAAGGCCTGCACCTTGGCTCGGTCCGCCGCGCTGGTCGCTGGGCTTACGAAGGTGCGGAAGGGCGCTAGGTCCGGCGCCGTCAGCGCCTGGCCGATACCGCTGATCACCGGCGAGGCGATCCGGTTGGTGAACCGGGTCCGGTAGGCCGAAAGCCCCAGGGTTAGCGCGGGTTTCGAGGGAGGACTGTAGGTTAGGCCCGCCGTCCAGGACTTTGCGGTCTCAGGCTTGAGCGCGGCATTGCCGCCTTGGAAGAACAGCGTGGGCACGTCGCCCGCCCCATAGCTCAGCTCCAGCGGACTGATTGTGAACGGCGACTGCAGCTCCGGCAGGGATGGCGCGCGAAAGGACGTCCCGTAGCTGCCCTTGACCTTGAAGCCGTTCCCGGGCTCCCAGACCACGCCGACCTTCGGATTGGCCGTGGAGCCGACGTCGTCATAGCTTTCGACTCGTCCGGCCAGCGACAGCTCCAAACGCTTGACCAACGGCAATGCGTTGGCCGCGGCAATGATCGGGATGTTCAGTTCGGCATAGGCGCTTTTGACGTCGCGGCTGTAGCGACGCGTGGCCTTGGCCGTGGGAGCGTAGGCGAAGAAGAAGCTGGCCCCGCCGGTGCGCAGCTCCTCGCGGCGAAGCTGGCCGCCGACCGCCAGCCGCACCGTGCCGCCCGGGAGATCGAACAGAGGCCCGTCGAAGGCCACGTTGGCCGAACGGATCTCACTGCGGAACTTGCTGAGGTCCCAGCCCGACAGGACGAAATCGAGTACGGCCGCCGGATTGGAGCCTTCGCCGATGAACGGATTGAAGTAGCCGTCACGTGCCGCGCTGAAGCTTGTCAACGGACTGTCGGGCGTCGTGCCAACCGCCTCGGCCAGCCGAGTGACGTTGACCTGGTGCGAGCCGCGACTGATCGTCAGTTCCTGTGCGTAGGTACCGTAGACGCTTGCCTTCCAGCCCGCCGGGAGATGGGCGTCCGCGGCCAGACTGACGCCGAGGCTCTCGGACATCACCGGGTTCGACACGCCTCCGATCTCTCGCGAAAACGAATAGCCCAGGCGCTCAAAAGGCTGGCCGGTCGGCGATACGAAAAAAGGGTTGGCGGCGGTGACGATCACCGTGGCTGAAGGCGGCAGATTACTGTTGGCGGTGTCGCGATGCGCGTAACGAAGGTCCCCGGAGAACGCGACAGGCCCGACATCCTGGGCCGCCGAAACGACCACGCTGTGCCGCGTCGAACGCGGAAGTACATCAATCGTGGCGCGCTGGTTCTCCAGATTGGCGCTGCCCAGCACAAAATCGGCGGGTGTGAGGCCAACACCGTCCTGACCCGCCGGCACCGCGTAGGCGGGCACATAGGACCCGGATGCGTCGGGCCGGAGGATATTGGCCGGCGCGGTGAAGGTGCTTCGTCGCCAATCGGATCCACCCAACGGGCGCAGGTCGGCATATCCGGTGTAAGGCCGATCGGTGGCGCGAAGTCGGCTGTTGCGCGTGTACTCATAGGCGGCCAGGAGTCGGCCGCCGCTCCAGGTCTTGCCGAGCGCCTGACTGAACAGATAGCGGTCGTATCCGCCGCGCGTGGCGGTCGCGCCGCTGGCGCGGGTTTCGCCGCCGTCGAGATCGGTGCGCAAGCGAATGTCGACGACGCCTCCGACCGCGTCCGCGCCGTAGAGCGCCGAGGCGCCGTCCAGCAGCACTTCAACCCGGCCCACGGCCGCGAACGGGATGGAGGAAACGTCGGCGAAGTCTCCGTAGTATCCGGCCCCTGACATGCGGCGACCGTTGAACAGCACCAGGGTGGCGTCGGCGCCGAGACCGCGCAGATCGACGCCCGTCCCGCGTGAGACGTTGGACCCCGTTGGATCCGCCCCGCTGGACACGGAGTCCTCGCTGGCGGTGCCGCCAAACGATTGGGTCATCGACGTCAGCGCTTCGCCGATGCTCGCATAGCCACCGCGATCCATGTCGTTGCGATTGAGGATGACCACCGGGGAAGGCCCATCGCTGAGGCCGCGAATGTGCGAGCCGACCACCACCTCGGCGACCGTGTTGTCGTCATCGATTGCGCTCGCCGAGGCCTGAGCCAGCTCAAGGGCCTCGATCGACGCGCCGCTCGCCTCACCGACGCGCAATCCCGCGGCGCGCAAGACCAGCACGCCAGGTCGGACCTGCTCGACCGAAATCCTGCTGCCGGCCAGTAGGCGCTCGGTCGCCTCACGCGCTGTGAACTTTCCCTGCAGGGGCGCGGCGCTGAGGGCCGCGACAAGGTCGCTTTCGAACAGGATCTTGATATCGGCCTGCCTGGCCAAGGCCACCAGAGAGGCCTGCATCGGGGCAGCCGGCAAGTTGAACGTAATCACCGGCTCGGCGGCGAGGGCGTAAGATGGCGCGACCGCCGCCGCCGCCAGAACAGCGACGCAGGCGCCGCTCAACAAGTCCCCAAGAACAGGTTTCATCGCTAGTTTCCCCCGCCGACGACGGGGGCGCTCAAGATGATGCGCTGTGGCCCCGTCGCTGGCTCTGGGGTGAGACGACTGGGGTGGCGTCGCAGGACATCGGCCTCATGAAAAAATTATGACATCACCCAAGTTCGCCCGCTTCCGGTTGCAATTCCAAGTCTCCATTTGGCCGGCGGACACTCTTGAGCCGGTAGAGCGCCGACACGGCCGCGATGAAATCGTCGTTGTCGCCGGCGGTAAACACGCCCCCGATCGGCCGCCCGACAGGCACGCCTGGCGCCAGGATGATCTTGTCGCGCCGGTAGCGATTGAGTTCGGCCACCGCCTCGGAAAGCGCAACGCCCTCGAAGGTTACGCTGCCGGTCGTCCAACTGGTGGCGGACGGCACGTCAACAGATTGGGCAATAGGCGCTACTTTAACCTTCGGACCAAGCGCCAAGGCCTGGCCGGCCGTCAGACGCCAGGGCGTCTCGCGCACGGACTTGTCAGTAACCTCGACGCTGCCCTGGGCGAGAACCACGCGCATCGTCTGCCCAAGGCGGCGCACATCGAAGCGCGTTCCGAGCGCGCGCACTTCGGCATCGCCTGAGACCACGATGAAAGGGCGCTGCGCATTGTGAGCGACTTGGAACATGGCCTGGCCGCGCAAGAGTTCGATGCGACGCTGCCCCGCTGAATATCGAACCCTGACGGCGCTGTCGGTGTTCAGCTGGATCCGAGACCCGTCCTCAAGCGTCGCGCTGAACGTCTCGCCGATACGGGTCGAGTAGGTCGGCAGGCGCAGCACCGCCGCCGCGCCGATCGCGGCGACCACGCAGGCTGCCGCGAGGATGCCGATCGCGCGCGGCGATGTGCGCCAGCTCGCGAACCGTTGACGGCGCCGCGCCGCGCCGCGCGCCAACGCATCTGCCTTGGCTTGGCGTATGTCGGGATCATCGTTCAGCGTGAGCATCGCGCGGTTGATGTCCTCCAGCCGCTCGTAGGCCGCGCGATTTTCGGGTTTGGCTTTCCAAGCCGAGAACGCTTCAAGCTCCTCGGTTTCTATGGGCGGCTCGTTGAGCCGGGTGAACCAGTCGGCGGCCTCGCGGACAGGGCGAGGCGCTTTCTTCGGGTCCTTGATCATCGCGATCGCGCCTTAGTCCTGCATGGATGCCGCGACCAAGATGGCGGCTCGTCGCACCCGATCCTTCACAGTGCGCTTGGTGAGTCCGAGCTGCAACGCGATCTCCCCATGCGTCAGGCCGTCGAGGCGGCTCATGATCAAACAATCGCGCAACTCTGGCGGTAGGGCCAGCATGATCTGCTTGACCGCAAGCGCCATCTCCTGGGTCGCCGCCGTCGATTGCGCGGGGAAGGCGCCGCGATAGGTCGCGTAGTCGTTCTCCCGCTTTTCTCGGCGCCGCTGATCCGTTGCGAGGTTGTTGGCCACGTTGAGCAGGAACGCCTTGGGGTGCTGGACCTTGCCCTGGGCCTCGTGCGCGGCCGTACGCAAATAAGCCTCGTGCGCTAAGTCGTCGGCTTGGTCGCCATAGCGCCGGCGCAGCACGTCGCGAAACCATGTGTCATAGCGTCGGCACAGCGACTCAACGGCGAGCGCGAGGTCCGAGCGCGGGGGCACGGGAGGGAAGAAGCCATCCATCGGACGATCCACCAGAGATTGCCCCACAGAATCCTACGGAAAAAGGATCTTTAAAAGATACTAAATCGGACAAGAGGTCGTTTTGAGAGGCTGTGTGTCTTTCGCCTAGTCACGGAACATTGCGCTCTGTCGAACGAGTGGACCGGTGCATGGCAAGGCTGGAGGAGCAATTCGGGGCTTTCGTCCGCCATCACCGTAAGAGATTGAATCTCACGCAGCCGCAGTTGGCCGAGAAGATTGATCGCCAACTGAACGCGATCAAAAACATCGAGAGCGGCAAGAAGGGCACGACGTTCGAGACCATTGATCGTTTGGCTCAGGCCTTAGAAGTCGATCCGCGTGATCTGTTCGGCTGCGGCGATTTCGCGGCCCGCAGTGATCGGGATGACTCGTTGGTCGAC
This sequence comes from Caulobacter sp. FWC2, assembly GCF_002742625.1. Taxonomy (NCBI): domain Bacteria; kingdom Pseudomonadati; phylum Pseudomonadota; class Alphaproteobacteria; order Caulobacterales; family Caulobacteraceae; genus Caulobacter; species Caulobacter sp. FWC2. The sequence continues at coordinate 2,750,846 of NZ_PEBF01000001.1, read as the reverse complement.
ATCATCAAGCTGCTTTCGCCGCTTTCAGAGCCTGAACTGGCGGCGATCAAAGTGCTGGTCGAGGCTGGTCTGAAATTGCGCCGAACATAGTCGCGTGTCGAACGGCAGCATTTGAACGCGCTCTGTACGGCACGCTGCGTATCGTTCCGCTAATCGTCGCCGTGACCAGATCGACATATTGCCGAAAGCTCGCTCTATACGCCCGTTTTGATAGTGAGAAGATGCGCACGCGCATGGAGCCTGTCGCCATAGTGACATGGCCGCCGCGCACGCCACCTCGGGCACGGATCGGGCGCCGCGCGGCAGCGACGGCGGTGGCTGGCATACGTTTCTACGGCTTACGATCCCCGGCCTTTGCTGGGAGTTTTTGCGCCGAAACCCTGCATACCGGCTCCACTTCGATGATCTGAAGCACGGGGGCGCACTGGAGACGCGGTGGGGCCTGAGCGCGCCCGCCGATCCCGATCTATCCGCCGAGGCCGCGCGTGTGGTGTGGCGTGCTGACGCCGCGCCGGGCTTGGTCGTGCCTTTGGAGCGGCGATCGTTCGGAGCGGCCAGGACGCTTCCGGCCGTGAATGGCGCGCCGGTCGATGGCGCGGACGGACGACATCTGAGGCTGGCGAGCGGCCTGCAGCTGCTGTTCCGCGGTGATGCTGCGCCCGACGGACCGCTGATGATCGTGCTGTCGTACGACGAGGACTTCAATCTACGTGTTCGAGCCGTCGACGCCTTGCGGCGCGCCACCCAGACCGACGCGCCGCCGAGGTCGCGCTTCAACACCGAGCAACGAGCGCGCTTGGCCCGCAGCCTTTTCGCGCTCGATGGGTCCCTCCGAGCGCAAAGCTACCGCGACATCGCCGCCGGCCTGTTCGGCGACGAAAACCTCGACAGCGACGCTTTCAAGACGTCTTCCCTGCGTGACGTCACCATCCGGCTGGTGCGCCGAGGCCGAAGCTTGATGGCGGGCGGCTATCTCAAGCTGCTGAGGGCCGGCTTCTAGGGTGGCGAAATCAGGCCTGGGCCATCTTCGCCATCCCTCGACCCGCCGACTGAACGTCAGGTTTTCCCCCAGCCGCCGTCCGATGTCCGGAGATTTCCCGGCGGCCTAGGGACCAGAGCATGTCGCCAAACGACCTGCCGACCTCCGAGCGCTTGTTGCTGGCGCCCGAGGCGGCCAAGCTTTTGCGCATATCCGAACGCACCCTAGCCAAGCACCGGTGCTACGGCACCGGCCCGGTCTATCGCAAGAACGGCGGGCGCATCGTCTACACCTTGGCCGACTTGGAGGCTTGGTCTCGTCGCGGCGAGCGGCGCTCGACCAGCGACGAAGCGGCGGTGACGACGCCGCCGGCCAAGGCGCACGCGGCCCTGGCTCCGGCCTATGTACGGCGGTTCGGCGATGTTTGAGCGACCGCCTCCCAGCCTCACCCGCGTCGAACTCCTGTTCCTGAAGGAGCGCATCGAACGCTGGATCCGCTTTGGCCGACCCGTCGGCGAGCAGGTTCATGACCGCCGCCGCCGCACCGTCCTGTTTGCGCCGGGCGCGGTCTTTGCCTTCGTGCGTTGGCGGGCGGGAGACTATGGGACAGTCGATTCCCGCATCGCCATCCTGCGGGCGGTGGTGCAAGGGCAGCCATTCACGACCTATCCGGAAGTCTCGCCCGGTGCGGAAATCCTGCTCGATCTGGCGAGCTGGTCAAAGGTCCAGGCCGTGCTCGAAGCGATCGACGGCGTGGAGCGAGCCGGCGTTCGGCCAGAGCAGGCCGCGCCCGACTATTGGCGCCATGTCGGCGCAAGGATTGGCGCGGGCCTGCCGCCGCGCGTCTATTCCCGCCGCCGTCATCGCGCATGGCTGCTGCGCCAGCTGTTGTCATGAGCGCCCGATCGAAACTTGGTCTCGCCGTTTGGGCGGGCGCGGGATGCGTCTTGATGCTTCTGGCCAGTCGCGAAACCATCGCGCCTCGCCTGCTGTTCAACACGACGGCGAGTGCGCCGATCGGCTTCTACACTTTGCATCCTGGCGCGCCGCGCGTTGGCGAATGGGTTGCGATCAAGCCACCAGCCCGCCTGGCATTTTGGATGGCGCGGCGTCACTACCTTCCCGCCAACGTCCCGCTTCTCAAGCGAGTCGCGGCGCGTCACGGGCAGGAGGTTTGCGGGCGCTCCGACGGCTTGTGGATCGACGGTCAGATGGTCGCCCGCATGCGCCGGACAGATCGGTGGGGCAGGGGGCTACCGGCCTATTCGGGGTGCCATCGTCTGACCGCCGCCGAGGTCCTGATCGTCAATCGGAACGCCGCCGACAGCCTGGACAGCCGCTACTTCGGGCCGTTGCCGGTACGCGGGATCATCGGTCGCGCACGGCCCCTCTGGACGTGGGATGCGCGGCCGTGAAGCGACTTTCCAGCCTTTCCTTGTTCGGTCGGTTTGCCGGTCCTTTCCTCGTCCCGGTCGAGATTTTGTCAGCGGTCGCGCGCGGCCGGGGTCAAGGGAGGCCGCCAGGCCGGCGCGTCTCGCGCCTCGCCCTTGACGCCGGCAAGCACGGCCGCACGATCGATGCGACCGCGAAGAACGGAAGACCTTTGCGCGGAACGTGCGCGGTGGTTGCTCTGGTTGCGCTCCTGGGCGGGTCTGCGTTGAAAGCTCCGGCCTTCGCGCAATCCGCAGCGGGGTTCTCCAATGGTCGGGTGGAGGCCCGCGGTGAGATCGCCCAGGCCGTATCAGAGGCGGCGCTTCGGTTTGGTCTTCCTGAGACCTGGATCTATGCGGTGATGCGCCAGGAAAGCGGCGGCAGACCTGACGCGAGATCGCCAAAAGGCGCGATGGGCTTGCTGCAGGTGATGCCGGCCACTTGGCGCGAAATGTCCCTTGAGCTCGGGCTTGGCGACGACCCCTTTGACGTGCGCGCCAATGTTCTGGCCGGGTCAGCTTATCTTCGCCGCATGTATGATCGGTTCGGCGCGCCAGGTTTGCTTGGGGCCTATAACGCCGGACCGCAGCGTTACGCGAACCATCTGGCGGGCACGCAAACCCTGCCACGCGAGACCCAGATCTACATTCAGCGTGTGGCTCCCTTGCTCGAGCAACCGATGCCCATGACACGCCCGGTCACTAACGTGGACCCAAGGGCCGCCGGTCTGTTCGTGGCTCCGAGTGCTACAGGCGACGCGTCGATCAAGGACCAGACAGAGCGCGCGGGTATGGGCGGGTTGTGGCCATGAGGGCGTTTCGGGTCGCGATCAGGGTTGGACGGGCTGGCGGTAGGAACGAGGTCGGGGAGAACTGTAAGCGTCCGGCCGCTGCACGTCGGTCAGGTGTTGACGTGATTTCCGCGCTTCCAGGCCCAGGGCAGCAGCTCGTCGAGGCGGTTGACGGGGTGCCCATCGACCATGCGCTCCAGCACATCACGCAGGTAGGCGAAGGGCTCGACGCCGTTCATCTTGGCGGTCTCGATCAGCGAACCGACCACGGCCCAGCGGTCGCCGCCGCCGTCCGAACCGGCGAACAGGTGGTTCTTGCGGCCCAAGGCAATGGGCCGGATCGCGCGCTCGACGGGGTTGTTGTCCAGGTCGATGCGGCCATCGGTGAGGAACAGGCTGAGGGCGTCCCAGCGGCCCAGGGCGTAGCGAATGGCCTCGGCCAGAGCGCCGCGCGGCGGCACGCGGGTGAGCTGACGTTCGAACCAGGCGTGCAGGGCATCGACCAGCGGACGGGAAGACTCCTGACGCGCCGCCCGCCGCAGCGCCGCCGACTGGCCGCGCACCTGGGCTTCGATGGCGTAGAGCTCGCCGATCCGGCGCAACGCCTCGACGGCCACGGGCGCCTTGGTGGACTCGGCGATCTCATAGAACTTGCGCCGAGTGTGCGCCCAACAGGCCGCCAGCTTGACGTCCCCGGACGCCGTCAGCGGTTCGAAGCCGGCATAGCCATCGACCTGGAGAACGCCCTTGAACCGGCCCAGATGGGCGGCCGGGCGCTCGCCCTTTCGGTCCGGCGCATAGACATAGACCGTGCCCGGCGGCTCGGGTCCGCCCCACGGCCGATCATCACGGGTGTAGGCCCAGAGGCGTCCGGTCTTGGTCCGACCCCGACCAGGATCCAGCACCGGGATCGGCGTGTCGTCGGCGAACAGATGGCCGCTGGCGAACAGGTTTTCGGCCAGCCTGTCGTGCAGGGCTTGCAGCCACCAACACGCCCCGCCGACCCAACCAGCCAGCGTCGAGCGCTCCAGATCCACGCCATGCCGAGCGAAGATTTTGGACTGCCGATAGAGCGGGGTGTGGTCGCAGTACTTGCTGACCAGCACCTGGGCCAGCAGCGCCGGCGTGGCCAGGCCGCCATCGATCGGCCGCTCCGGCGCCGGCGCCTGGACCACCGTGGCGCAGGCCCGGCAGGCGTACTTGGGGCGCACGATCCGGATCACCCGCATCTGCGCCGGGACCCAGTCCAGCATCTCGCTGACGCTCTCGCCGATGCTGTGCAGGGCGCCGCCGCAGGCGCAGACCGGGCTGTCGATGTCGATCAACCGGTCTTCGCGCGGCAGATGGTCGGGGAGCGGTTTGCGCTTGGGCTGAGCCTTCGCGGGCGTCGGCAGGATGTCGGGCCGGCGCGCTTCGGCGGCGGCCAGATCGGTCTCCACATCCTCCAGGGCCAGCGCCAGTTGATCGGCGTCCAGGCGCTCGGAACGGCGGCCAAACTGGGCGCGCTGGAGCTGCTTGATGATGGCTTTGAGCCGCTCGATCTCGCTGTCCCGCTCACCGACGAAGCCGGCCATTTCGCGCACCAACTGGTGCAGCAAGGCCGTGTCGGTAGGCAGGTTTTCCAGATCCAGCCGCATGCCCGATTCTACTATTTTCGGACTCCGCGACCAAGCATTTTCCCCTTATTTGGCAGGGGTTTTGGCGTGGCTTCAGCCGGCGATGGCGGGCCTCCAGGTGCGCTCTGGGAACCGCCAGTCGATGCCTTCGATCAGCATGGCGAGCTGGGCGGGCGTGAGCACCACGCAGCCGCCCGGCGTGGTGATATGGGGCCAGATGAAGCGCCCGCGTTGCAGCCGCTTGGTGAACAGGCACAGGCCCGTTCCGTCCCAGTAGAGCAGCTTGATGGTGTCGGCCTTTCGTCCCCGGAAGGCGAACAGGTGGCCCGAGAACGGGTCTTCCTTCAGCAGGTCTTGCACCAGCATCGACAGGCCGTCGAAGCCCTTGCGCATGTCGGTCTGACCCAGCGCCAGATGCACCTTCACGCCGGAGGGGATGATCATCATCGGGCCGCCTCCCGCTGGGCCACGTACCGCCGGACCTCGTCCGGATCGCTCCCGGGCGGCGCGAAGACCCGGCGTCCGTCGCCAAGATCGACGGCCACCGCGCCCTCGGGAATGGGCAGTGGGATGCCCGCCGTGGGAGTCTGGCCCGCCGCTTTGAGACCATCGCCGACCAGCCGAACGCGAGCCAGCCGGGCGCGCTCGTCCTGGCCAAGGCCCATCTGGGCGCGCCACCGGAACACCATGCTGGTGACCACGCCGTGCTTCCTGGCCACCGCGCTGACCGTGGCTCCGGGCGCTTCCGTCTCGGCGACGATGGCGCGCCTTTGCGCGTCGCTGAACGTCCGTCGGCTACTCCGACCGTCACCGTCGCGGATGGTCCTGGTCACGTCCGTCAAGCCGGATTCCGGCGTCCGGGCCTTAGCACTAGTGCTTCGTCTGGGACCCACATACGGGCGGGCGCTGGGATGAACGAGCTCTCGCCAATCGATCCCAAGGGGGTCTTCGTCCAGGCGTTGACGCCACTGACGCAGCGACGAGGTCGTCAGTCGATGGGCGCTGGCGTACTCCGCAGCGCTCAGTCCGCTCCACAGTTGGGCCTCGACGTGCATGGCCCAGAACGCCTGCACGGCCCTGTTGCGGACCTCGCTGGTGGAACGTCGCGGCGGCGGCTTTCGCTTGCTCGAAGGCTTGTGCTGCAAGGCGTCGGCGTCACCGATCTTCTTCAGCCAGCTGCTGAAGACGCCGGGCTGGAGCCGGTGCTCGCCGCAGTATGCCGCGCGCGACAGACCGCTCAGCCGCCACGCTTCGATGTGGACCGCCCAATAGGTCCGCAGTCCTCGGTTTTGGTAGCGCTTCGACGCCACGGCCGACCTCCCTCGATCATCAGGAGCCCGACATGGTTCGTCTCATGGAAGGAGAACAAGAGTGCAACAACCGAACGCAAACGGAGAACTCAGGTCTAGGGCAAGATAAAAGGACAGGGACCTTTTGGTCCCATGTCATTGATGGTGTTGAAGAATTTCCGGAACCCAAGAGAGGGGGCAGGTTCCTCGTCGCGCCATTTTCCCAATGCGCTCAAGGGCTTGGCCGGGACCTTTCCGCCAGGGCGGGCTCATGAGGCGCGAGAATGACTTTCGGCCACGAGTCGGCCGCCCCCGCGACCAAGCCGCCGGCGCGGGCGCCAAGGCCCGCGGATTTGTCGGGGAGGTTCTGACCGCAGCCCGTCGATCGGGACTTGGCGCGCTCGACATGGGCGCCAGGGGACGGTCGGGACGGTTTGGACGCGGGGCCTCGACATCACGAGGGCGCTTGGCGTCCCGACGGGTCGTCATCAAGGCGCGCATCATCCAGCACAAGGGGTCTCGCTATCGGGCAGCTCCGATGAAGATGCACCTCAGCTATCTTCGCCGGCAGGGCGCAACGCGCGATGGCGAACGAGCGGAGATGTTCGATCGCGACGGCGTGGCGGATCACGAGGCTTTCGCCCGGCGCTGCGACGACGATCGCCACCATTTCCGCTTCATCATCTCACCCGACGACGCGGTGCAACTCTCAGACCTGCGCACCACCACGCAGGGCATTATGGAGCGGGCCGAGCAGGCGCTGGGCACGCGGCTGGACTGGGTCGCGGTCGATCACTGGAACACCGACAATCCCCACGTCCATGTCCTTGTTCGTGGCGTTGCCGATGATGGCCGCGACTTGGTCATCAACCCCCACTTCATCAAGCACGGCTTTCGGGAAATCGCGGAGGCCTTGGTGTCGCTGGAGCTTGGTCCCAGAACCGAGGCCGAGATCAAGGCAAGCCTCGATCGAGAGATGACCGCCGACCGCTGGACCCAACTGGATCGCCGACTAGGAGAACTGACAGACGAGCGCGGTGGCGTTGATCTGCGCCCCGGTCGGGCAGGCGTGGGGAGTGTCGACCCGCGCCTGGTCGGGCGCGCTCAATATCTGGAGCGCCTGGGTTTAGCGCGCGTCGAGGAGCCTGGCCGCTGGGGTTTGGTCGAAGATCTGGAACCACAGCTTCGCGGCTTGGCCGAACGCGGCGATATCATCAAGACGCTTCACGCGACGCTAAGCGGGAAGGGCCGCGATCTGAACGCTGTCGTGATTCAGGGGCGTGAACTCGGCTCGCCGATCTTCGGCAAGCTGGCGGATCGAGGCCTGCACGATGAGCTCACCGGCCAAGCCTACGTCGTCGTCGACGCGATCGACGGACGAAGCCACCATATCCGGTTCGGCGACCTATCGCACACCGGCGACACCCCGATCGGCGGCCTTGTCGAGGTGCGCTCGCGAGTCTTGGACGACGGCGCCACTCGGCTTGAACTTCTGCACCGCTCCGACCTGGATCTAGCCGCCCAGGTCAAAGCGTCAGGGGCGACTTGGCTCGATCGGCAGATGGTCTCTCGCGAGCCTCATGCGCTCGCTCAAGCCGGGTTTGGCCAGGAGGTGCGAACGGCGCTCGACGAGCGGCGGGCCCATCTGGAGCGCATCGGTCTGGCCAGCCGGCCAGACAGCGCGTGGAGGCCCGTCGGCAATCTGATCGCCACGCTTCGGGGAAGAGAACTGGAACGGGTCGCCGCCAACCTCCGAGCGGAGACGGGGGCGGCCTACATCGAGGCTAGCAAGGGCGACATGGTCGCAGGGCTCTATAGCCGACGGTTGGATTTGGTTTCGGGTCGTTTCGCCATGATCGAGGACGGCCTTGGGTTCCAGCTGGTCCCGTGGACCCGATCGCTTGACGCTTATCTTGGCCAGGAGGTGAGGGGGACGGTTACGCCCAGCGGCGGGATGGACTGGTCGCTGGGAAAAAAGCGCGGGCTTGGACTTTGAAGGTGCAAGCAAATGAACGGTCAGAAAATACTCTGGGGCCAGATCCTGCTGATCGGCGCCTTGGCGCTCGCGGGCGTCTGGGGCGCCACGCAATGGACGGCGTGGCAGTTGGCCTATCAGCCCGGTCTGGGACCACCTTGGCTACGGCTAGGCGCCTTGCCGATCTATCCGCCGCCAGCCTTCTTCGTGTGGTGGTTCATCTACGACGCCTACGCGCCCTCGGTGTTTCTGCGCGGAGGGTTCATCGCAGCCTCTGGTGCGCTGCTTGGCGTCGCGGTCGCCATTACGATGTCGATTTGGCGCGCTCGCGAAGCCAAGAAAGTGACGACGTACGGCTCGGCGCGCTGGGCTGAGTTCGCCGATATCAAATCGGCTGGCCTGCTCGGCGATACCGGTGTGATGTTGGGCCGGCACGGCGACCACTACCTTCGCCACGACGGTCCAGAACACGTGCTGTGCTTTGCTCCTACACGCAGCGGCAAGGGCGTGGGCTTGGTCGTGCCGAGCTTGTTGGTGTGGCCCGGTTCCACTGTCGTTCACGACATCAAGGGCGAGAATTGGCAACTCACGGCCGGCGCCCGCGCGAAGTTCGGGCACGTCCTGCGGTTCGATCCCACCGACGCCAGCAGCAACGCGTATAATCCGCTTTTGGAAGTGCGACGCGGCCCGACCGAAGTGAGGGACGTGCAAAATATCGCCGACATTCTGGTGGACCCGGAGGGCGCCCTGGAGCGTCGAAGCCATTGGGAGAAAACCTCCCACAGTCTTTTGGTCGGCGTCATCTTGCACGTGCTCTATGCCGAGGCCGACAAGACGTTGGCTGGCGTGGCCAACTTCCTGGCCGATCCCTCGCGCCCAATCGAGACAACGCTACGCGCGATGATGACGACGCGCCACCTTGGCGAAAGCGTCCACCCCGTGGTGGCCAGCTCGGCGCGCGAGCTCCTCAACAAGAGCGACAACGAGCGCAGCGGGGTGCTCTCCACGGCCATGAGCTTCTTGGGCTTGTACCGAGATCCTGTCGTCGCGGCGGTGACGTCCCGTTGTGATTGGCGCATCGGCGACCTCGTCGGGTCCGACAAGCCGGTCAGCCTTTACCTCGTGGTGCCGCCCTCGGATATCAGCCGAACCAAGCCTCTGATCCGCCTCGTGCTCAATCAGATCGGCCGACGACTTACCGAAGGCCTCGAGGCTGCGCGGACCCGCCGGCCGCTGCTGCTGATGCTTGACGAGTTCCCGGCCCTGGGGCGGCTGGACTTCTTTGAGGCGTCGCTGGCCTTCATGGCCGGATACCGCATCAAGGCCTTCCTTATAGCCCAAAGTTTGAACCAAATTGAGCGGGCGTACGGGCCCAATCACTCGATCCTCGACAACTGCCACGTGCGGGTGGCGTTCGCGACAAATGACGAACGAACCGCGCGCCGGATTAGCGACACGCTCGGTACTGCAACGGAGATGAGAGCCATGGCCAACTACGCGGGCCATCGCCTGTCACCGTGGCTCGGCCACCTAATGGTCTCCCGCCAGGAGACGGCGCGTCAATTGCTGACGCCGGGTGAAGTGATGCAGCTTCCGGCGCATGAAGCGGTCGTGTTGGTGGCGGGGGCTCCGCCAATCCGGGCCACCAAAATCCGCTACTATGCAGACGCACGTTTGGCGGATCGTGTGTGTGTGTTTGACGCCAAGGCGGGCGTGCCGCGGTCACCCATCGCCGAAGACTGGACGGCAGCCACTGTGGAAAACGGCGTGCCGCCGGTTATTTCGCGCTCGGCCCAATTGGATGAAGGCGGTCTCAAACGGGAGCCCGAACTCGACGTCGTTGAGGCGGCGCCGGCGACACTTGATGATGAACTCGAAATTGTCGGCGACGGTGAAGGCGATGAGGAGCAGCAGGGAAGGGAGCTGCAGCGTCGATTCACAGGCACGGCGCGCCAGGCGGCCATGGACCGCGATGACGGCATACCGCTCGGTGACGACGCATGAAGATCCCCACGAAGGTCTTCCTGACCAGCGACACCATAAAAGTGCTGGATGAAAGAGCCCGGCGTACACGCCGGCAGAAATCGGAGATCGTGCGGGCAGCGCTGGAGGCTTACCTCTCGCCCGATGGCGCAGAAGCCGGTGAAGCGGCGCTCTTCCGACGGCTTGATCGAATGTCACGGCAATTGGATCGGCTAGAGCGGGACGTGACCATCGCCAACGAGGCAATCGGACTGTTCGTGAAAACCTGGTTGAAGGTCACGCCAGCGATGTCTTCGGTTGAAGATCGGGCCGCAAGCGCAAAGGGGCAGGAGCGCTATGCGGCGTTTATCGACTTGCTATCGCGTCGGATTTCAGAGGGGCGACTCTTGCGAGGCGAGGTCTTGTCCGACGTGGCGGCAGAGCGGATTTGACCCCGCGCCGAAGTTGGGAAGGTTCGCTTCCTAGCGGTGGCCGTTTTTCGCTAAGGCGCAGACCTGACTCTCAGGCGACCTTGGGAAGGTCCGCTATTCGGCTGCTACATTCACCATTCGCCCCGACCTTCCGACATGGTCGCAAAGCGTCCTGCCGAGTAGCCGCCCGCAAACTGTACCAATGGGCCAGACCCGGTAGGATTGTTCCCGCGCCGCGCCGCGCCGCCGCCGTGCCTGGAGTCGCAGATGATTGACATCAATGAGATGCGCAAACCGATGCTGGCGATGGGCCTGCCGCGGATCAACGAGGCCTATACCCTCTACTACGACGAGACCAACAACATCCGGCGTCTGCACATCCGATCCGACGGCCTGAACGTCAAGGATCTGAAAGTTTTCGTCTTGGGTGGCGTCGTCCATCGGGGCGACCCACGCGAGCTTAGTCTGGCCGCCCTGACGACGGAGCTGCGTCTGCAGCCGTCGATCAAAGAGATGAAGTTCAAGCACCTGGCCGACGGCGATCTTCTCGACGCGCTCGACACCCGAAAGATCGAGATCTTCCTCGACTGGCTGCTGGCGCAGGATCTGGAGGTCCACTTCTTCGCATTGGACCCGCTCTACTGGTCGGTCGTAGACGTCATCGACTCGATCTTGGCCGAGCACCGTGAGCCCCGTCTGTCGGCTGCGCACCAGAACCTGAAGAACGACCTCTACGGCTTGCTGCGCCTGAACCCGGACCACACCATCGACCTCTTCCAGCGCTATGACTATCCGGACGTCGGCGCCGCGCGCCGTCCGGCCTTCGTCGCCGAACTCCTTGACTTGCTTGAGCAGCATGAGGACGCATTTCCCCATTTCAGCTACTACATGCTCAAGGGGACCCTGCAGATCGCCAGGGGGCTGGAACGCCTGCCGTTCCTCGAGGACGAGACCCCCAATGTCCTGATCGACCGCTTCGGCATGTTCTTCCTGCAGCGCCTGTGTCTGTTTAAAAACGCCCGCCACATCCTCGACGTGGAGCCCGCGATCCGCGACGAGTTGGCCCGTCACACCTTGGTCGACGCCGGCAAACCTTTCGAGAACTTCGGCTTCGCGGAGTCGCACGAGGAGCCGGGCGTGCAGATCTCCGATGTCGTGGTCGGCCTACTGGGGCGCCTTTTCACCTTCGTGGTCGCTCACGATCGGGACGCGCTGGACGTGATCCGCGAGAGCCTGACCGAACGCCAGACGGGCAATCTCGCCAGCCTGTCTAGGCTCCTGGCCAGAAGTCTCGCGGAGACCCCCGCCTTCCTCCACTTCACCCTGAGCCTGGAGGACCATTACAAGCTTTGGCGCCTCGTCGACGGCCCGAACGCAGTCTCGTAGCGTGGCCCGCCTCTTGGCCAAACGCGCCTTGACGCCGGCCCGGAACACCGCGCCACTGCTCTGGCATTAGTCGCGGAAGGGGAGGTGGACACGCGCCAGCTCATCGACATGTCGGCGCGCCAATTCGAAGTCTACGCGCTCGCCTTGCCCACCGGACCCAACTTCGGCGACTTCACGCCGTTCGCGGGATGGCGCACCCAGGGCTGCGAGGCGGCTGGGCTTGCCATGATGAATCACGAGACCGGCATGTGCCGTGCCCTCGTCCTGCGGCGTCAAGTTGATCACCGCTGGGCTGTGGCCCTCGATCGCCAGGATGTCCCCGACCACCAAACCGCTGTCTTCCTGGTCGGCTCAGAACTTGAGCGCGACACGCCTCCGCTACCCTTGCCGCCGCAGGCCCGGCGGCGGCCGCCATTGTTGCAGGCGGGGCGCTCGACGCCCGGAAAGAACTTCAAGCTTCTGACCACGACGCTGTCGCACTATCCGGCGCTGATGACCGTGGGCGAGGCTTATCTGGCGCTGCCCAAGCCGGACGCCAACTTCGTTCCCGATTTCCAGGGCGCCAATTTCGACGCCAGGCTTTTTGAACTCTACCTCTTGGCAGCGTTCCGCGAGCAGGAAGTTTCCGTGTCCCAAACGGTGGTGTCGCCAGACTTCCATCTCGCCCGCGAGGGCCATGAGGCCTGGGTCGAGGCCGTCACCGCACATGCTCCCGAGTTGTCGCCTCAGGGCCCTACGCGGCCCGTTGCCGCGCCGGAAAACAAGCGGGAACGTCTCCTGGGCGCGCCCGCCGTTCGTTTCGCCAAGACCCTTCGCAGCAAACTTCAGCGCAACTACGAAATCTTGCCCCACGTCCAAGGCAAGCCCTTCGCCCTGGCGCTGGCAGACTTTCACGCACCGTCGTCGCTGGTCTGGAGCCGCGAAGCGCTACCGTCCTATCTCTACGGCGCCTTCGCGCATGTCGAGACGATCGGTGGACGCCGGGTCGGCGTTTCAACGACCGTGTCAACGCTGGAAGGCCCGGACGCCATTCCCGCTGGCCTCTTCCGGGACCCGGCCTTCGCTCACCTCTCGGCGATAATCTTCAGCAACGCAGCGACCTTCAGCAAATTCAACCGCATGGGTCTGCTGGCCGGTTGGGCTCCCAAGGGGCTGCGGATGGTGCGCAAGGGCATCCTGTACGACCGCACGGCAGGTGCGCTGGAGCCGATCGATTTCGAACTCGACGTGCAAAGCCCCGAATACGCGGCCCTCTGGCCCTGGGGCGAGCAGTGGTGTCAGGAGCTTGAGGTTTTCCACAATCCCCTGGCCGACCATCCGATCGCCTTCGACCTCCTGCCTGGGGCAACCCATTGGTTCGAGCGCGACGGTGAGATCGGCTGCGACTCCATATGGGCCAACAGTGTCCTCTCCTCGATGACGACTGTTCTCGTCGAGGAGTGACGTAGCGATCAGCACGGGTCGGTGCGGATTGCACTCGCGCGCGGCAGGGCGCTCAGGCGGCGCTTACGCGGCTGCCTTCGTAGTTCCGCGAGTTGGCGCATCAGCTTCAGAAGCCGGTCCGCGTCTTCAGGGGTTTGATCCCAGAGGGCGCCGATCGACTTCTCCAAAAGTTGCCGTGAGGGATTAGGGGCTGGGGAGGTGCTTCTGTCCTCGGCAAGTCCGAGCGCGGTGCAAATTTGCACGAGATTTGCGCTGGCGGTTTTGAATTCCCCGCGACAAATGCGGCTTACCTGGCTGGGATGAACGCCAGACAGTGAAGCGATTTCAGCATAGGTAACCTCGCGTTCTTTAATCACTTCGCGCAATTGGCGCGCGAGGTTTTCTCTTGATTTAACGCTCAGTTTCATGCAAATTTGCATATATTGACGCGTGCTGATTTGCAAGGAGCTACCGTGGTCGAGATTGCGGAAATCCGGTTCTACCGAGCGAGCGAGAAGCCCTATGGCGTCTTCAGCAATCTCTATCGTCGCGAGATCGAGTTTGAAGGCGATCGCTTCATGACGGCGGAACACGCGTATCAGGCTGGCAAGGCGCGTAAGCCAGAGGTCAAGGCATGGCTCATGGCTGCGCCGTCACCGGCCCTGCTCGCGATGGCCGCGCATGGACTTTATTATTGGGACGTCTCGCCAGGATGGTCGAAGCTCAAGTTCGACCGAATGCGAGGTGTTCTTCGCGCCAAATTTACACAGCACCCCGACCTAGCCGAGCTTCTGCTGTCGACGGGCGAATTGAGGCTCGTGGAGTCTGCGACGGTCGACAGCCCCGTCAATCGCCTCTGGGGGGAAGTCAACGGCGTTGGCGAAAACACGCTTGGCATAATGCTAATGGAACTACGGACCGAGCTTAGGCGCGAGCGGGGCGGTCAAGAAATCCTCGCCGCAGAGTAGCTCAGTCGAAGAGGTCCATTTGAAGATCGAAGGGGGCCATGTCTCCCGAGAGGATTCGCCGAACCATCGATAGATCGTTTCGTGCGAAGAGGCCTCGTGCGCCGGCGTAAGCGCAGTTGGCTGCGGCGAGGCGCTGGCCAGCAACGACGCCACCCATCAGATTGTCCAGCGTCCAGGATTCGTAATCCCGAGCGGTTCGGTCGAGAATCCAATCGATAATCCCAACCGTCACCATATCGCCAGAACCGCAGGTGTCCCTCACGCGCGGCGCGCGTATCGCCTGGCACCAGGCGCTCGCGCCTTGTTGGCGCAGCTCAAGGCCGTCGGCGCCATGAGTGACGATGAGGATCGCGTCAGATCGCAGTTGAGACGCGCCAACGATATCCTCGAGCCGATCAGATGAGTATTTCAGAATCCGGGTCAGGCGCAGCGCCCGCGAAAGCAGATCGATATCATCAATAGCCGAAGGCTCGAAATACACGAGAGCGCCGGCATTGGCCGCTGTCTCCATGGCGTCGATGATCGCCTCGGAGAGGCGATCCGCGTAAAAGACACTGCAACCGTTGATGACGTCGACAGCGTGCTCGACATCTTGAACGTCGATGCTGGTATAGCGCGGCAGCTTCTCTTCCGTTTCGGGGCAGACGAAACTGAACCAATGCTGTCCCGAAACTATGTCGAGTTGCTGAGCCAAGATCGGAGAAGCGATCTCTCGGCGCCGGGCGATGTAGCGCGTATCGGCGCCAGCTGCGTGGAAGGTTTCGACTAATTGGTCGCCGACTTCGTCACAGCCTAAGGCGAGGACTGGGGCCACCGTACGGCTCAGCATCGCCAGAGAGACGAGCACATTGCCGCAAGAACCGCCTAACGCCTCGCTCATCTTGCCGCCGTCGGCATAAAGGCGATCAAGCACGGTGAAGCCTGTGCCGGCGACATCAACCCCGCCGCTGGTTGGCTCGCCTTGGGCTTGAAGAGGCCAACCCTGTTGTTCCATCGCGATCATACGCCTAGTTCAACGCGTTCAGATCAATTTGGAACCGTCCGTCACCGACGGGCTGCAAGCTTTTTAGGATCCTGCGCAACGCTGTCGGACCCGCGACGGCAGGGCCAAACATAGGCCAACCTTCGGTTGGTCGTGCGCAAACTTCGCCCACTGTCACCCCCATCTTGCTTCCCAACAAAACGTGGTCGTTGCCCAAGGGACCCCCGCTATCGCCGACGCGCAGCACTGACGAAGCCTCAAATCCCCAACGGTCAGCCAGGGCTTGAACAACGCTCGTCTTGCACGTGGAGCGCAAGCAGATATCGACCGTGTGAGAAGAACGGGCGAGTCGCAAGCCCTCGATACCGGCGTTCGCCAAATCGTGAGCGAGCTGCTCCATGTCTGTGACATCCTCAAGAGGGAGAGTCAGCTGAACGAACCCATCCTTGATCCGATTGACGGAAAAGCCAGCTGACTGTGTCAACCAAGACAGGACGGCTTCCATCTCTCCAGGGCGCGTGGGCCTGGCGGTCTTGAGATCGATGTCGAGGGTGCGCACGCAGCCGCCATTGTAGTAGCCGATGGTGACGTCGGGATGGAGGCGCTCCGGGAGAGCCGATCTCATCGCGCGACCAGCCGAGTCCCCGCGTCCTGTGGCAACCCCGAGCTTGAGGCCCTGATCCATCAACGTAACGAGACTTGTTACAAGATCGTCTGGGACGGGCTTTTCACGATCTTCGACCGTAACGATCGTCCCGTCATAATCCAGAACAAGACCTTCGATCGCCGTGGTTGCCCACGTCTCCCGTAGATGCGTCCAGCAGGCCGCGAGATCATGATCGCCCGCGTCAAGCGGGTCGAACAACTCCACGGCAGCTCGTTTGAGCCGAACCGGCGCCGGCAATGCCGTTGCTAGATCGACGAGGCCAACGGCCGAATATACGTCGCGACCGAAGTCGCCGACCCCCGGTTTGCCGGGATCGCGACTGACCGCCTCGCCCAACGCTTCGACCACGGCGAGGGCTTCTAACACTAGGAGTGCAGACGCCAGTCGCCCAGGAAACGGCGCATGCAGGGTCATCCGGGGAGCTGACCTAGGCAGCGACGCTTCAAGTTCGTCCCAGATTTGCCGTGTCTCGGTGCTGGACAGCGCCAACAGGAACGCATCTCCTGGGCGCTGTTCGAGCCACACATGTCGACCGTGGGCGAAGTTGCGGAAGTCTACCAGTTGCACGGGGCACAGCGCGGCTTCCCAGCACGATGTCTCAATCGCCACGGCCGCCGCGGTCAGGCGGGGATCGCAAAGCACAAAAAGTGTCTGAGAGGGTTTGAACGCGAGAAAAGACTGCTTCAGGCTCTCACGATGGGCGCTGGAGAGACGCTGCTGGCCCGCAACGAGGAAGCTTTCGACCAAGGTTTCTGCGAGCGGGCGAGGACAGGCGGTGTCCGCCGCGAACAGCAAGCTGGCGATCGCACCGGCGAGGCTATGAGTGGCGAGAAAGCCATCTTTCTCGTCGGCGAGTTCAGTGAGATATAATGTCCCGCAACGCGCGGTGAGTTCGGCCAAGGTGCTTTGCCCCCGCCCAGTCACCACATGGACGTCGGTCAAAGCCAGGCTGATGCAGGTCTGCGCGGCCGCGATAATGTCGGGATTTTCTCCCGAGCCGCTGAACAGCCATATCTGCGCGCCCCGAAAGCGCTGGGCACCCATGACGAACTCCATGGGCGTCATCACGAGCGTCGGGGAATAGCCAAGCGTGCGCCGGCAGTCGGCGAGGAAGTTGGCGGTGATTGCCGAACCACCCGAGCCGACCGCAATCGCCAGGCGGCTTTCACCGTCCAACAAAGCCATGCGGAGTTTGGCGGTGGG
This sequence comes from Caulobacter sp. FWC2, assembly GCF_002742625.1. NCBI lineage: Bacteria > Pseudomonadati > Pseudomonadota > Alphaproteobacteria > Caulobacterales > Caulobacteraceae > Caulobacter > Caulobacter sp. FWC2. The sequence goes on along the minus strand of NZ_PEBF01000001.1, from coordinate 2,733,745 downwards.
CTGGCGTGCGACCATGCGCAACGTCTCGACCACACCATCGAGTTTCTCGGCATAGAGGCTCATGGTGAGGGCCTATAGCCCAACTGCAATGGGGGCGCTTGGCATTTCAACGGTATGTTCTGCTCCCGTTTGGAAGGAGCTCGATCCTAGGCTTGGTAGCCATCGTAGATCGGCCCGTGCATCCAGACGTGGACGATCATGTAGCCTGGCGCATCAGGAGCGGCCTCAACCTTCGCGTCCAACTCATACCGAACCGCTTCAACATGAAGGACGATCAAGTCGTGCTCTATGGCGGCCATGAGTGCGCCGGCCGCCATGACTTTGCTGCCCACCGGCGAAAGGATTAGCTCAGGCTTGTAGATGCCCTCCATCGTTCGATCGTACCGCGCCTTGAGCGTGGAGAAGGTTCGATAGGCATCGAGGGGATTCCGTTCGGAGACATAGATCAAGTCGCGGGCGTCAACGTTCCATTCGTTGCGCAGCTCGTTGTGGTACTCGGCGATCAGTGCGTCTGGACGCCTAGGGTCGCGGGCGGGAAAGGGCACCACCGGACATATCTTATAGTCCCCTTCAACTTGGCCATGGATCTTTGAAAGTGTCGCGCGCTTGCCTGGGGCTAGGTGGGGAAGCCAGACCCGCGCAACTTCCAGTTCTGAGGATTCCGTCGGAGGACCAGAAAAGCCCCTTACCGCAACCGCAGTGCTGGAGGGTTCGGGGACAATTTGGGCGTCCAGCTCCGGATTCGAGACAACCATGAGATGGAAGTTTACGTCTGGCCGCGCTTCACACTGCGCCAAAAGCACCCTGGCCGCAGGAAATCCAATGCCAACCGATAGCGCGCTGAGGTCCAGGACTACGTCGGTGACGTTAGGCCAGGGCATATCACGGAGCATCTGGCTGATGCGCATGCCGCCAACGGAAGCGCCGTCATCGGCGAAAATCTGGATGTGCTGAACCTCGGACCTGGGAACCAGCTTCTTCAGTTCGACTTCCGTCGTGTTCGCCGCCGCGGCCAAATCGCCGTTAGGATCCTTCCGCTCTTCACGAATGAAGATCGCCTGGAGGCGGTCGCCCATCACCGGCCCCATGCGTTCGGCAACCATTCGAGCACGTGGGTCGAAACCGGCGCCGCCGACCAAAAGACATGTACGATCAGGTTGCGCGAAATACTCCGCGATGAAGTCGTCAACGCCTTTGTCGGAGTGGGTGATGCAATTCGCCCAGTGCGGTCGAGAGGTCATGCTTCAGATGGCCTCCGCGACGTTGATCAGATCCTCGACCCGTCGTTCCAGGAATCCGCCGCGCTTGAGGGTGAGCCGGTGGTTGAGGCAAACCGGTCCGGCAAGCTCGAGGAGGCACCACTCTTTGCCGCCCTGGCCGTATTCTCGGACAGCGACGATTGCGCCATAGGCTTGAGCGTACTTGAGAACCTGAGCCAACTCGTGGTCGCTCGCCAGCAACTCGTCCATTTGCGAGTCCGGAACAGCGATCGCGTTTGCGCCTGGGCCGAGGGGGGCATTACCCAATAGGGACTCTTCCAAGCACTCGCCGGCGATATGCGTGACAAACTCCCGTACCTTTCGGGCGTAAGGGAAGGACCAGCCCGCAATCATTTCCGCGGTCTTGTCGCTCAGCGCCGCCTGTTGTTGAGCCGGCGACAAGGCGGGATCTAGATTACGGATCGCACGGGTCTCCATGCGATCGACCAGGGCACCTGCCATGTGCAGAAACAGCTCGGCGTTTTCGTTGCTCGCGTTCGCGATGTCGTCGATTCCATAGTGAAGCGGACGATCGAAGCGATGCGCCAAATAGATGCGCGCGGCGTCGGCTACATCGACATCAGCTTTTAGCGGCGTTCTTGGTTCGGGATTGTCCGCCTCGAAGAGTGACGGTGTTTGTGCCGAGACCCTGACGTCATAGCGGTGCATCAACACGCGCACCATCGCCAGCTGAACGTCCTCATTGATATCGACCGATTGTGAGCCTTTGACGTAGCTCCCGACGAGCTCCTCAATGGCGGACCGACGCTCTGGCGTCACCTTCAGGCGCCGCTGATCCTTGCCGACCTGCTGGCGAAGCTCCTCGAGCTTTGCGTCAGTCAAAGTTGGCGGTTCACGGCTCAGCAACCTCGTGAACTGTGTATGCTGGCGATTGGCTAGCGAAGGCACCAAGCGTAGGTAGCGGTCGGACATGTCCGCGGCTAACCGGCGAAATTGCTTACGGTCGCCGGCGCGCTGCGACTGCATGAAAATGTCGAGATAGTCTCGATCCGGTTTGAGGCCGGGAAACGCGTCCTGCTGACCAGACTGGAAAACGGTTGCCGGCGATAGCGCGTCAAGCCGCATCATCATCCAGCGGCCGATCCGCATCTCCCGGCGCGTCAAGGCGCGGAACAGCGCGTCCAGTTGGTCGGGGTGAAGCGTGTGGACGTCGTCCAGGATGACGAGCGGACGCAATCGGACTGGCTTGCCGTTCCATTCGATTTCGATTTCTCGAATGGTCTCGAACGGCTGATACGGTTCTCGCGCCGCGGCGGGTATATCTTCAGGTTTGGGAGGCAAAAGGCTCGCGCCGACCGAATAAACCGCTCGATCCACTTCTCGCGCGCGGGCCAAAATGTCAGCAGCGGTGGTTCCGCCAATCTGTTCGATCTGCGCGCCAGCGTCATCTCGCGCGATAATGCGGATTTCGTCGAGCCTGCGGCGCTTGTTGGCAGTTAGATTACGCAACCAGCCGATGACCGCGCGAGCTTGGATCAGCGACATGACCAGCTTCGTCTTGATCGCCGCGTCGAAGGGAAGTTCCCAATAGTCGCGATACTCTGACTCCATCGGGAGTCTGACCGCGACCACGCTCGGCGTTTCGCCATCGGTAAATCCGGTCGCGGCGAGCGCCGAAGCCAAGGCGCGATTGCTCTGATTGCTCTGATCGCGAAGGATGGTCTCCAGCAGGCGGTATTCCACTAATGTGGCCATCATCGTCTTCCCGCTGCCGGGAGTGCCGATCAGGCGGACCGGCATGTCGAAGATAGCCTCCTTCTTTTTGTGACGGGCCAAAAACGCCGTCAGAGGCTCAGGGCTGACGATCGCCAGAAATGCCGAGTCGTCGCGGATGTACTCGGTCGCTCGACGAAGGAAGGGGTTCGACATGGCTATCCGTGGCGGTCGCGGCGGAAAAACAGGGAGCGCATAGCGTGAGCGCCGTTCTCGCCTTTGGTCTCGGCCCAAAGGAGCGAGATGCTATTGTTGGGGGTGTTGTGATCAAGGACAATCGGTAGCGCGCAATTCGCGTAACCGAGTTTCATGTCGTCCTGCCCGGCCTCCTTGCAGTGCTTTTCGAGGCGTTTGTAGAGAGCGGGGTCGTAATACTTGTCGCAAAGCGCCAGCATCGCCGCGTCATGGTCGGCGTTGAGTTTTAGGCTTTCAGGCAGGAGTAGGCTCTCGGTGAGATTGACAGAGCCAAACGATTTCTCGCTCCACAGCGTATCAGCCTCGAGTAGCCGTTCGGTTAGGCTCAGGCGTGCTTGATGGCTAGATATATAGTGGTGGATATTGAGTTCGTAACTCTCGACGATTGGAAAGTCATCTTTTAGGTGCTTCCTCGCTTCGCTAATCAATTTGTTGAATCGATTGAGCTTGCCCTTCCAGACTCCTTTGCTGTGCCGGATAAACGTTGTTCCCGATGCGGTGAAATCGTCGATAAGGAAAATGCGTTCGAATTTCGCACCGTCTCCTTGATCATCGCGCAAATCCTTGGCCATTTCCTGCCATTTTGCGTCGTCGATGTTCATCATTGGGAGAACTTGTTCTTGGGATATCTTTCCGGCATTGGCACGCCGTAGGATATCGATGCGACTCCCATCGCTCATACCGACAAACAGCGTCTTTCTGAGGTTACGTTTGAATGCTTCGCTGCCCTCGGCTGTTCGCCATATCTCGTAAGGGCTAACTCCGATTTCCTTGGCCGCCACCGCCCTAATGCTCGGTGTAACGATCTCAGGTATGAAAGCTTCTATCAGTCGTTGAAGTTCGGGAAGAGAAACATAGACGAGACGTTTCTTCACGAAGTCATAGGGCGCCGGGCGATCTTCAAGAGGGAATTGCTTTAGCCAGGTTGCTAGACTTTCGAGAAATCGCGCGCCCGCGCGGAAGTCAGAATAACCATCGTATTTCACAGCCGACATCAGGCGCAGCCATCCATACTCGCGTGTCGCGATGGCGCCGTCATCGGCGGGCCAGCCCATGATTTCGGCCAGTAGGCCCAATGCCATCTGATCGTTCACGAGGTTTGCCGCCCTTACTTTTTCGGTGCTGTCGTGCGCACGTTAAACCGACTCATCGCGCGATAGTGACATTGCTCATGCTACAGCTTGGGCGGGTGTAGGCAATCGATTGAAGCTCAATGTCTAGATTGCGGCCCATACCGTAACAAACCGGCTTGGCCTCGCCACTGCGACTGCGTGATCGGGCGAGCCCCTCTTGCCCGCTGTCGTGCCCCGCAGTGCGGTCGCCAATTGGTCCCGGTGGGTACTAAATCTTGAACCTCGCGTTGGTCCAAAGCGCATCGGCAGTATCCCGCGATACTGCACGCGCGGCAAAATAGGCTGCGCTCGTGTTGTTCACGACCAGACCTAAATAGTTAGCGATGTACTCAGTTGTCGCCAACAGGCGGCTTTCTTGTCCGTAACGCGGCGTGGGAGCGCCGTTATCCATAGGGAGATTGTGGGCGATGAATGCATCCCGGTGAGCGCGCAAAGCTCTAAGGCGGCGCGAAGCCAAGACGGCTGGCACGATCCGCTCTAGGCGACGAAGGAAGTGGTCGTGTTCGACAAGCTTTGCGTCAACGAAGGCGGACGGTCGCTCCCCGCCCTCTGGACGAGCCCACCAGTCGTGGATGTCTTTGCGCATCGCAGCTCGGACTTCGGGATGGTCGATCAGCTTCCAGATAGTAGGGATGCTTGTTCGGTCAGGCTTGGCGCTGTCCCAGATCGACATCAGCCTAATCAGTTCGAAGCCAAACGTCTGGCGCTGAAGGACTGTGAAGGCGTTTGCTGCTTTGGATGTCCCTACTGCTGTTGGCAGGGGACGACCATAAATGAGGTGCCGGTTGTTTTCGTGGCACATGATCACGAAGCCGATCAGAGAGAAGAGGTCTGAGGCTTTAGTTTGAGCTGCGGCCAGCCGTGCCGCGGGTGTCATGTCGTCGATTGTCAAGCGTCGGGGCATAGGCGTGGCGTATCCGAAAGCAGCGTTTCCGTGAACAGATGTCAGGTTCCTGGAAGTAGGCCAACATCCGCTGCCGGCGCGACCTGGGTGCTTTGGCACCGGTATCTGTACCGCGTCGCCGCCCGAAGAGATGGGCGCCGCCAAACCTCGCGTGCGTGGGCTCGCGAACTGGGTGCTGAACGTCCGGTTCCTGGAGGCAAGCCAACGGCAGCTCTTGGTGCGACCAAGCCTGTGACCTCCTGGACCTGCCGCCGTGTTGGCTTACGCTAAAGCGGCTGGCGGCTTTTTGCGCCAGCGGCACGAGCTAGATCGCTCATCCGCCACGCCTCGCATCGGCCAGGAGGGGCCTTTCGCGGAGCTCGGGCATTTGGCGGCTACACACAGCCGGCGGCCAGAGGGCTAGCGCCAGGGGGAGGGCGGCCATAGCCTTGGCGCTATGTTGGGTTCGGGGCCAGATTGGATCGTAAAGGCCGGCCGCGTGGCGCGCGGGTTCTCAGCGACGACCCATCGCGCGCGCGGCGCCAAGCACTCCGTCTATGTGGTGCTGCTGCATGATGGCCGGCGCAGCGATCCCTGGGGCCTCTATGTCGGCCAGACCTCTCGCGATCCCGACCTGCGCTTTGATCAGCACAAGGCCGGCTACAAGGCCAGCAGCGCCGCGCGACGGTTTGGCGTTCGGCTCCTGCCCGATCTCGCCGCCCATCTCAATCCCATGCGCCAGTGGGAGTCGCTGGAGATCGAGGCCGCGCTCGCCGAGGCGTTCCTCGCGGCCGGCGTGCCTTGGGTCGAGGGCGGCCACTAGCGTCGGCGCGCCTGCGTCGGCGCCGCTTGTCCGTGCAGGGCTGAGCGTCCTGGTTTTGGCGCGGGTCAACCCTGGCAGGCGGGCGGCTCAGCCCATGTGATCGGCCGCGCGGTGGTCATTGAGATTGCAGCGTCAAACCAGGCTCCGCGAGCGGCCGGCGGTGATGAGATCGGCGTTTGGCCGCAGGCAAACCTGCCGTCAGGTTCTCTTTCTTTCTCGCTGATTGACCGGCCGATTTGGCTGTTGAGGCCGGCCTGATCGCGGTCTTCTTACTCGTCCCCGTCAACAACGGGGATGCGCCGTGGAGCCTTCCAAGCCTGATCTGGAGATGTCGCGTAGCCATCGCATGCTGCGCACGGCCTTGGGCCCCTTGCTGCTGGCGCGGCTGGAGGACCCCGGCGTCGCCGAGGTCATGCTCAATCCCGACGGCGCGGTGTGGATTGACCGCTTCGATGTCGGCCTTCGCCCCGCCGACCTGTCGCTGAGCCCCGCCGACGGCGAGCGGATCATCCGCCTGGTCGCCCACCATGTCGGGGTGGAGGTCCATGCCGGTCGGCCGCGCCTGGCCGCGGAATTGCCCGGCGGCGGCGAGCGCTTCGAGGGCCTTCTGCCGCCGCTGGTCTCGGGCCCGACCTTCTCCCTGCGCAAGCCCGCCAGCGTGGTCTTTCCGCTCGGCGACTATGTCGAGCACGGCGTGATGAGCGACGGGCAGGCGAGGGTGCTCGCCGACGCGGTGCGCGAGCGCCGCAACATCCTGGTCGTGGGGCCGACCTCCAGCGGCAAGACCACCCTGGTCAACGCCCTGCTGGCCGAGGTGGCCGCCCTGGATGAGCGCGTGGTCCTGATCGAGGACGTGCGCGAGCTGCAATGCCCGGCCCGCAACCTGGTGGCCCTGCGCACCAAGGAAGGCGTGGCGAGCCTGGCCGACCTCGTCCGCTCCTCGCTGCGACTGCGGCCCGATCGGATCATCATCGGCGAGGTTCGCGGAGCCGAGGCCCTGGACCTGATCAAGGCTTGGGGCACGGGTCATCCAGGGGGCGTGGCCACCCTGCATGCCGGCTCTTGCCTCGGCGCCCTGCTGCGCCTGGAGCAACTGATCCAGGAGGCCGTGGTCACCGTGCCGCGCGGCCTGATCGCCGAAACCATCGACCTTGTGGCCGTCATCGCCGGCCGCGGCCGGCTGCGCCGCCTGGTCGATCTGGCCCGCCTGGAGGGCCTTGGCCCCGACGGCGCCTACCAGTTCACCCCCGCCCTGACCTGAAGGAGAATGCCGATGTCTCGTAGCCTCGTCTCGCCTGGATCCTTGTCTCCCCCGCCGCCGCGCTTTCGGCTCTCGTCCCTGAGCCTCCGGTCGATGATCGCCGGTCTCTGGGGCATGGCGATCCTGGCCACCAGTCCGGTCCAGGCCGCCGGCTCGTCCATGCCCTGGGAAGAACCGCTGCAGCGGATCCTGGAGTCGATCGAAGGCCCGGTGGCCAAGATCATCGCGGTGATCATCATCATCGTCACCGGTCTGACCCTGGCGTTCGGCGACACCTCCGGCGGCTCGCGCAAGATGATCCAGATCGTCTTTGGCCTGTCGATCGCGTTCGCCGCCTCCAGCTTCTTCCTGTCGTTCTTCTCGTTCGGCGGCGGAGCGCTGGTCTGATGGCGGGTGATCGCGCGACCGGCTTCGCCGCGCCTGTTCATCGGGCCCTGACGCAGCCGATGCTCCTGGCCGGCGCGCCCCGCGCGATCGCCCTGGTCAACGGCACCCTGGCCGCGGCCCTGGGCCTGGGTCTTCGGCTTTGGCTGGTGGGCCTGGTCGTCTGGCTCGTTGGCCACGGTCTGGCGGTCTGGGCCGCGCGCCATGACCCCCTGATCTTCGATGTCGGGCGCCGCCACGTGCGGCTTCCCGCGCGGCTGGAGGTCTAGCCGATGCTGGACCTTCGCGAATATGCCCGCCGTCCCAAGCTGCTATGCGACTATCTGCCTTGGGCGGCCTTGATCGCGCCCGGCGTGATCCTCAACAAGGACGGATCGTTCCAACGCACCGCTGGCTTTCGCGGGCCTGACCTGGAATCGGTCGGCGACGCCGAGGTCGCCGCGGTCGCCGCGCGCCTCAACAACGCCTTGCGACGGCTCGGCTCGGGCTGGGCGATCTTCATCGAGGCCCGCCGCGATCCGGCCATGGCCTATCCCGACAGCGTCTTTCCAGATCCGGTCTCGGCCCTCATCGACATAGAGCGGCGCCAAGCCTTCCTGGAGGAGGGGGCTCATTTCGAGAGCCGCTACTTCCTGACGCTGGTGTTCCTGCCGCCGGCCGAGCGCGCCGGGCGTCTGGAGAACCTCTTCGTCGAGGGCCGCGCGCACGGCCAGATCGACTGGCGCGGCCAGGTCGCCGGCTTTGTCGATCGCTCCAACCGCCTGCTGGCCCTGGTTCAAGGCCTGACCCGCGAGGCCGATTGGCTCGACGACGCGGCGACCTTGAGCTTCCTGCACGGCGCGGTGACGACCCGGCGCCAAGGCGTGCGGGTTCCCGAGACCCCGATGCAACTGGACGCCTTGCTGGCGACGCAGCCGCTGACCGGCGGCCTGGAGCCGCGGCTGGGCGGCGCCCACCTGCGCACCCTGACCCTTGTCGGCTTTCCAAGCCAGACCCTGCCGGGCGTCTTGGACGAGCTCAATCGCTTGGCCTTCGCCTACCGCTGGTCGACCCGGGCCCTGTGCCTGGACAAGGCCGACGCCAACCGGACGATCGGCAAGATCCGTCGCCAGTGGTTCGCCAAGCGCAAGTCTATAGGGGCTTTGCTGCAGGAGGCTCTGACCCAGCAGCCCTCGGCCCTGGTCGATAATGACGCCAGCAACAAGGCTGGCGAGGCCGACCAGGCCCTGCAGGATCTGGGCGCCGACGCGGTGGCCTACGCCCTGGTCACCGCCAGTCTGGTGGTCTGGGACGACGACCCCGAGCGCGCGGACGCCAAGTTGGCCCTGGCCGAGAAGGTCATCGCCGGTCGCGACTTCACGATCATCAAGGAGCGCATCAACGCGGTCGAAGCCTGGCTTGGGACCTTGCCCGGCCAGACCTACGCCAATGTCCGCCAGCCGCCGCTGTCGACCCTGAACCTGGCCCACATCGCGCCGCTGTCGGCGGTGTGGGCCGGGCCGCAGACCAACACCCACCTGGACGGCCCGCCGCTCCTGATGGCCAAGACCGAAGGCTCGACGCCGTTTCGGCTCTCGCTGCACGTGGGCGATGTCGGCCACACCCTCGTCGTGGGTCCCACCGGCGCCGGCAAGAGCGTGCTCCTGGCGATGTTGGCCTTGCAGTTTCGACGCTACGCCGGCGCGCGCATCGTCGCCTTTGATTTCGGCGGCTCAATTCGCGCCGCGGCCCTCGGTATGGGCGGCGTCTTCCATGATTTGGGCGGGGTGCTGCTCGACGCCGAGCGACCCGCCGTGGCCTTGCAGCCCCTGGCGGACGTCGACGACCCCGCCGAGCGCGTATGGGCCATGGACTGGATCGCCGCCCTGATTTCCGGACAGGGCGTCGTCATGACCCCGACCGTGCGCGATCACATCTGGTCGGCCCTGGCGAGCCTGGCCTCGGCGCCTCGCGAAGAACGGACTCTGACGGGGTTGGCGGCGCTGTTGCCGACCCTGGACCTGAAGAACGCCTTGGCGCCCTACACCCTGGCGGGTCCTTGGGGACGGTTGCTTGACGCCGATCATGAAGCGCTGGCCGCCGCCGCGGTCCAGGCCTTCGAGACCGAAGGCCTGCTGGGCACGCTCGCCGCCCCGGCCGTACTGGCCTACCTCTTTCACCGTCTTGCGCGCGACCTCGACGGTCGGCCGACGCTGGTTTTGGTGGACGAAGCCTGGCTTGCCCTGGTGGATCCGACGTTCGGGCCGCAGCTGGAGGCCTGGCTGGCCCTGATCCGCAAGAAGAACGGGTCCGTCGTCCTCACGACCCTTTCGCTGTCGCAGATCGAGAAGAGTCCCATCGCCTCGGCGATCGCCGAGTTGTGCCTGACGCGGATCTTCCTGCCGAACGGATGGGCGCGCGACCCGCAGGGCGCCGCGGCCTACCGCCGGTTCGGGTTCAACGACCGGCAGATCGACATCGTCGCCGAGGCCACGCCCAAGCGTGACTACTACGTCCAGTCCAGGGCCGGTGAACGGCTCTTCGACCTGGGTCTGGGGCCCATCGCCCGCGCCTTTTGCGCCGCGTCCTCGAAGACCGACCAAGCCGACATCGCCCAGGTTCTGGCCGCCCACGGTCCGGACGGCTTCGCCGCCGCCTGGCTGCGCCATCGCCGGCTGGCCTGGGCCGCCGACCTCCTGCCTTCCATTCTCGTCCCGGAGTCCCTGCGATGAATATGACCCGACGCCGTCTGGCGGCGCTGCTGTGCGGCGCGGCCATGATCGCCACCACGACCAGCCTTACCCCGACGGCCCAGGCCCAGGTCGCCGTCTACGACCCCAGCAACTACGCCCAGAATGTCCTGCAGGCGGCGCGGGCCTTGCAGCAGGTCAACAACCAGATCACCAGCCTGCAGAACCAGGCCCAGATGCTGATCGGCCAGGCGCGCAACCTGGCCAGCTTGCCCTATTCGTCGCTGTCGGCCCTGCAAGAACAGGTCGCCGCCACCCAGGCCTTGCTCGGCGAGGCCCGCGCGCTGGCCTATAATGTTCGCGATATCCAGGACGCCTTCCATCGGCGCTATGGCCTGGCCGACCTCACCGCCAGCGACGCCGACCTGACCCTGCGGGCCGAAACCCGTTGGGCGACCTCGGTGGCCAGCTTCGAGGACGCCCTGAAGGTCCAGGCCGGCGTCGTCGAGGGGCTGGAGACCAGTCGCGTCGAGATGCAGAGCCTGGTCTCGGCCAGCCAGGGCGCGGGCGGCGCGCTGCAGGCCGCCCAGGCCGGCAACCAGCTTCTGGCCCTGCAAGCCCAGCAGCTGTCGGCCTTGACCGCCGTCGTGGTCGCCAATGGCCGGGCCGAGGCTCTGGACGCGGCCGACCGGGCCGCGGCCCGCGCCGACGCCAAGGCCCGCTTTGCCAAGTTCATGGGAGCCGCGCCCCAGCCATGACCCGGTCCCTGGTTTGGGGGACTTCACTGATCATCTTGCTTGGGGCCGCTGTCTTGGCGGGCAGGGCGTCCCAGGCTCCACCCTCTGGCGCGGGTCGGCCCGCCGGCGTGACGGGCGCGTTGGACGCCGGACCCGAGCGCGAGCTGGCGCGATGCCGCACGGCGCCGCAGGGCGACCTGGCCTGCCGCGCGGCCTGGGCCGCGGCGCGCGAGCGCTTCTTCGGGCGGCCGGCGTCATGAGCGACACCGGCGTCATCGATCGGATGCTGGACGTCTACACCCAGCATATCGACAGTGGCTTTGGCCTGCTGGGCGGGGAGGTCGCGTTCCTCTCCACGACCCTGGTGGCCATCGACATGACCCTGGCGGCGCTGTTTTGGGCCTGGGCCCAGGACGACGTCACCGCCCGGCTGGTCAAGAAGACCCTCTATGTCGGCTTCTTCGCGTTCCTGATCGGCAACTTTCATGCCCTCAGCGCGATCGTCCTGAAGAGCTTCTCGGGCCTTGGCCTCAAGGCGTCGGGCGCGGGAATTTCCACCGAGGACTTCCTGCGGCCCGGCAAGCTGGCCGCCCTGGGCATCACCGCTTGCAAGCCGATCCTTCAGGCCGCCAGCGACCTGGGCGGGTTTCCCGGCTTTTTCGAGAACATCGTCCAGATCGTCATCCTGCTGGCCGTCGCCCTGCTGGTGATCGTCGCCTTCTTCGTCATCGCCGTGCAGATCTTCGTCGTCCTGATCGAGTTCAAGCTGACCACCCTGGCCGGCTTCGTCCTCGTGCCGTTCGGGCTCTTTGGACGCACCGCCTTCCTGGCCGAGCGGGTGCTGGGCGCGGTCATCGCCTCGGGCGTCAAGGTCATGGTGCTGGCGGTGATCGTCGGCATCGGCTCGACGCTGTTTGCCGAGTTCACCAACGCCTCGGTCGGTCAGCCGACCTTGGAAGAGGTGCTGGCCATGGCCCTGGCAGCCCTGACCCTGCTGGGCCTGTCGATCTTCGGTCCCAGCGTCGCCTCGGGCCTGGTCACCGGCGCGCCGCAGCTTGGCGCCGGCGCGGCGATCGGAACCGGCTTGACGGTGGCGGGCATGGCCATGGTCGGAGCCGGCGCGGTGCAGATGGCGGCCGGCGGCGGCGCGAGCCTGGCCTCCGCCGCGGCCGGGGCGGGCGGGAGCGCTCGTCCGCCGGCGGGCGGGCCGCCGCCTGCCGGACCAGGCGGACCCAGTGGCGGACCCAGCGGCGGCGGACCCTCGCCCCAAGGTGGCCCGGCCGCGCCCAGCGCCGCCGCGGCCAAGGCGGCCGCGGGTTCTGGATCGGACGGTGGCGGGTCGGGGTCCGGCGCCCCGCCGGCCGGATCGGCGCCGGCCTCCGAGAGCGCGGAGGCGCCGTCCTGGGCCCGCGAGCTCAAGTCTCAACAGGCCCTGGCCCATGGCGCGAGCCTGGCCGCCCACGGCCTGGCCAGCGGCGACGACCATAGCGGCGGCGCTAGTCCCTCTCTCTCGGAGCAAAGCTGATGAACCCTTTCAAGGGCCCCACGCGCCTGGGCGCGACCCCCGTTCCTGAAACCCCCTATCAGAAGGCCGGGCAGGCCTGGGACGCGCGGATCGGCGGCGCCCGCGTCCAGGCGGCCAATTGGCGGCTGATCGCCCTGGGATTGCTCGCTGCCAACCTCATCCAGTCGGGCGGGCTGATCTGGCAGGCCTCGCGCGGCGCGCTCGTCCCCTGGGTCGTCGAGGTCGACCGGTTGGGCCAGATCCAGGCGGTCGGCCCGGCGGTGCGCGGCTATCGCCCGCCCGATCCGGTCATCGCCTGGACCCTGGCGCGCTTTGTCGAGAACACCCGGTCCCTGCCGGCCGACCCGGTGGTGCTGGGGCAAAACTGGCGCAGCGCCTACGATTTCACCGACGCCGAGGGGGCCGCGGCCCTGTCCGACTACGCCCGGGGCGCCAATCCCTTCGAACAGGTCGGCAAGGCCCAGGTCTCGGTCGAGATCAGCAATGTCGTGCGCGCCTCGCCCGACAGCTTTCGCCTGGCCTGGATCGAGCGACGCTATGTCGAAGGCCAGCTGGTCTCAACCCAGCGCTGGAGCGCCATCCTCACCTTGGTGATCGCCCCGCCGGCCTCGCCCGACGCCTTCGTCAAAAATCCCTTCGGCATTTTCGTCCGGGCCATCGCCTGGTCGCGGGAGTACGGCGCATGATCCGGCCGCTTTTGATCGCCTCGCTCGGCGCGAGCCTGACCGCCGGCTTGGGCGGGTCGGCCTTGGCCGCGCGAACCGCGCCCGCGCCCCAGACGGTGGCCGACGTCGAGTTCCTTTATGGCGAACGCGGCGTCTTCGACATCGTGGCCGCGCCAGGACGGATCACCGATCTGGTCCTCGAAGCCGGAGAGGCCCTGGTCGACACCAATCCGATCGCGGCGGGGGACACGCTGCGCTGGGTGATCGGCAACACCACCAGCGGGGAGGGTGCGGCGCGCCGTGTCCACATCCTGGTCAAACCGGTGCAGGTGGGGCTGTCGACCAACCTGATCATCAACACCAATCGCCGCACCTATCATCTCGACCTGCGGGCCTCGGAGCGCGCTTTCCTGTCCCAGGTGCGGTGGCGCTACCCGGCGGCGGCGCCGGGCGCCCAAGACAAGCCGACCGCCGCGCCCGTCGCGGCGGTCGATGCGACCGCATCGGGCGCCGGCGCGCCGACGGCGGCGGCCCTGGCCGCCGCGCCGCTCAATCGGGCCTATCGGATCAAGGGCGCGGCGGCCTGGCGGCCCACCGGGGTCTTCGACGATGGGGTGCGAACCTATGTCGAGTTAGGACCGGGCGTCGTGCTCGCCGATCTGCCGCCGCTGTTCCTGGTCGGCGCGGACGGCAAGAGCTCCGAACTGGTCAACTATCGCGTCGAGGGCCGGCGGCTGGTGGTCGATCGCCTGTTCGACCGTGCCGAGCTGCGTCTCGGGCTCAAGCGCTGGGAGCGTCGGGTGCGTCTCGAGCGAGTTTCCGCGGCCCAGGAGATCGGACGATGACCGAGACGATCGAACAGGAGCAACAGGCCATCGCCAAGGACCTTCGGCTGCGTGGGTCGGCCCGGTCGGTGACCCAGGTGTCGCGCAAGGCCTTGGTGGTCACCGGGGCGGTCCTGGCGGCCGGCGTGGCCGCGGCCTTGGCCTGGTCGCTGCGCGACCACGATCGCGCGCCGCCCAGCCGTGTCGTGACGCAGGTCGCCTCGCCCCCCGAACAGGTCACGGGCCTGCCCAAGGACTATCTCAAACGCGGCGACACGCCGGTCCTGGGACCGCCGTTGCCCGGCGACCTTGGCCGCCCCATCCTCAGCGCCCAGCGCGCCCGTGAGGCCGCTGGCGCCGGTGGCGGTCCGGAGGCGGTGCGGCCGAGCGCGTTCGAGGCTCAGTCGCCCTCTAGCGCCCGTCCCGCGCCGCGGCCCAATCCGGTCATCGCCGCGCGTCAGGCCGCCCGGGCCAGCGCCCTGTTCGCGGCCGCCACGCCGTTGTCGTCGGCGCCCGCCGCGCCGGTCGTCGCCTCCCGGGCCGACGATCCGCGAACGACCAGCCCCGAGCGGCTGCAGGCGCCAGCCTCGCCCTACCTCCTGCAAGCCGGCTCGATCATCGCCGCCGCCCTTGTCACCGGATTGCGATCGGACGCCAGCGGTCTGGCCATCGCCCAGGTCAGCCAGGACGTCTTTGACAGCCTGGGCGGTCATCATCTTCTGATCCCGGCCGGCGCCCGCCTGATCGGTGACTACGAAACCACGACCAAGGCCGGGCAGAGCCGGCTGGCGGTGATCTGGACGCGCCTGATCCTGCCGTCGGGACGCTCGATCGTCCTGGACAAGTTGCCGGCCGCCGACGCCCAAGGCATGGCCGGCTTGCAAGACGGTGTCGATCGCCATGGCCGGGCGGTGCTCGCCGCCGCCGCGCTCAGCACCGTGCTGGCGATCGGCGCGGAGACTGGGCAATCCAGCGATGGCGGCGACCTTGAGCGGGCGATCCGCCGCGGCGCCAGTCAGTCGGTCAGCGATGTCGGCCAGCAGGCCGTGGGCCGGAGCCTGAACTTGACCCCGACCCTGACGATCCGGCCCGGCGCGCCGCTTCGCGTTCTGCTGTCGCGGGATCTGGTGCTCGAACCCTACAACGAGGAGGCGCGACCATGAGCAAGCTGAAGCTGGGGCCGCTCGAAGACGACCTGCCGGTCAAGATCACGGTCGACCTTCCGGCCGCGGTGCATCGCGACCTGGCCGACTACGCAAAGGCCCTGGCCGCCGAGACCGGGGGGAAGGTCGCCGAGCCGGTCAAGCTGATCGCTCCGATGCTGGCGCGGTTCATGGCCACTGACCGCGGGTTCGCGCGTGGCCGAAAGCGCAACGACTGACGGCGTCTGGGAGGCCTTGGCCAGGCCTTTGGATTCGCTCCGGGGTCGGTGCCTGATCAAGCCGGGCAGAGCGCCGACGATCAAGCGCGGACAGGCCCGGCGTCAGTCGCGTCTGGTTCCAGGGCCTGCGTTGAGCCATCGCCGTTGCGGTGCGTCTGGCGCCGGATCCCTGAGACAGGCCGCGTTTGGTAGGGCGCCGACTCATGATTTCGTCCGTCCGCGATCGAAGTTGACCTGGGAGACGCGCCAATGAGCCCTGAAGCCTTTGCCGCGATCGGAGCCGGATTGGCCATGGTCAAGTCCAAGGCCGTGATGGGCGCGGTGCGCCTGGCCGTCCATGGCAAGGTTTTCGCCACGGTCGGCTGGCCTGGGGCCGACTGGGCCGTCGTCAAGCTGTCTCCCCCGGACCAGGCTCAGTTGATCGAAGTTTCAAACGCGCTTGAGGCGGAGTCAGGGCGACGCGGGTCCAGGGGCGTGACCCTCGTGCGTCTGGCCGTGCTCAGCGAAGCGGTCGCCAATCGTGTGCTGATCGCCGCCTGGCAGTCGGCGATGTCTTCGCCGGCGCCGTTGTCCAAGACGGGTTAAGCCGGATCGCGGCCTGTCAGGGGCCGCCAAGCCCGTCGATTTCGATCAAGCCGCGCCGTGATCAAGCTGGCCGGGGCGCGCGTGTCTTCCTCACCCCATCGAATGCGGTTCACCGCGGCGGTTTTGGATCATCCTCCACGCTGAGCGTGGGCCAGGACCAAGCGTGCTCGACATTGGCGTCGAGCCACTCGGCCCAAGCCTCGATCTCGCCAATGGCCGCCCAAAGCGTTTCACGGGAGATCCGCAAGGGCGGGGCCAAATAGGACCCAAAGAGATCGTCGCGCGGAACCCAGGCCTGGACCTCCGCGGGGCGGGCGAAGAACGGCAAGGGGTGCTTGTCGAGTGTCTTGCGATCATGCCGCGCGCGCATGGAGAGCAGGCTGTCGCCGTGCTGGCTGCGATTACGCGCCAACACGACCTGGTCGATGATGTCGAAGCGGACGGCGCACTGGCTCCATCGCGGGCCGAAGATGTCGGAGAAGGCGGCGCGATAGGCGGCGACAAAGCCTTCGCGCGCGGCCAGCTTGTCTTCGTGCTTGTCGAAAGCGAACCGAAATTCGCGCTGGCGCCAGGTGTTCAGATAGAGCTTCAGGCTGTCGGCCAGCAGCGATACGCAGGTCTGGCCGATCAGCGCGATCGCGATCTCAGCGCCCTCCCATTCGGCTTGATACAGGGGCTCGCCGTCTTCTGGATCGCCGTAGGGCTCGAACGGTGAGGTTCCTGCATCGATGCGCTCGTGGATGTCGACGAACGGTTTGGCGGCCTCGTCGAAATAGTAGCGGATGAAAGTGGTGCGATCTTTGAGGAAGTAGGTCGTCTCGCTTTCGGCGGGCCGCATCAACCGTCTCCCTGGAGGTCAGCGCGTACACTGGCATTTCTTGCAGACAGCGTCGCTCGCAAGGCTTGGGGCTCCGCCCCCGGCGCGCTTCGGATCGTCTTCCGCCCAGCTTCGGCCGGCTTTGCCGGCCTGCCAGCCGGGTCCCCGCGAAGCCGCCCCTCCGCTTGCACCCCCGGTCTCGCCGACGGGCAAGGGTTCATGCTGAACCCCTGCTATGAGGATGAAGATCATGGGACAAGCCACTGAAAAGCTGGAACCCCGCATCTATGTCGCCTGCCTGGCCGCCTATAACAACGGCTGGCTGCATGGCGCCTGGATTGATGTCGAGGATGACGCCGACGCCATTCGCGACGCCATCAACGCGATGCTGAAGGCCTCGCCCGTAGCGGGGGCCGAGGAGTACGCCATTCACGATCATGAGGGCTTTGGCGGGGTGGAGATCGCCGAATATGCCGGGGTCGACAAGGTGGTCCGGATCGCGAGTTTCCTACGTCAGCGCGGGAGCCTGGGCGCCTCGGTGCTGGAGCACTTCTGCGGCGACCTGGACGCGGCGGCGGGCGCGCTGGACGAGGATTATCGCGGCGTCTTCGAGAGCCTCGCCGACTGCTACCAGGACATGACCGAGGAGACCCTGACCATTCCAGAGGCCTTGCGCCTCTATATCGATTGGGAGGCCATGGGGCGGGACGCGCGGTTGAACGGCGAGGTCTTCACCGTGGAGACCGCCCACGACGAGGTCCATGTGTTCTGGTCTCGTTAGGGCCGCCCGTTGCTGGCCGGCGTGGCGCTGGCCGGAAAGCCGAAGCAGGCCCCCGTCAGATCCGGATGTTCCAGCTCGATATCGACGAAGTGCCATTCCGTCGTCTCCCGATGATCCTTGCGCCAGGCGTCGGCCCAGGAGGCGCGTGCGCCCAGGTCTGGGTTCGTCAGGGCGTCGGTGTCGGCCGCCAGCAGGGCTTCCACGGCGGCGGCGGCCTTGGGCGTGAGATAGCCCCGGGCGATCTGGGCGACCACGGCGTGGCCCTCGCGGCCCCAGGCCAGGGCGGCGTGGGGGGCGGCGAGGAGGAGCAGGGCGCAGAGCAGGGCCAGACGACGCACGAGACGGTTCCTTCGCGGATGAGGGCTGGTCATGCCCGCGCGGTCAGGACGCGGCAAGACGCGCGACGGGCAGGCCTAGCGCAGCCAGCGCGCCGCCATCACGGCCGCCGCCACGACCAAGGTCGCCAGCCCGGCAAGGCTGGCCCAGCCGGCGGTCGTCAGCAGTTTAGTGGTCGGGCGGCGTCGAGGCGGCATGGGGCGAGCCTTAGGCGAAGTGGACGGCGCGCGCCAGCGTCGGCGCGGCGAGAGGACTGTCCAGGCCCAGGCCCAATTGCTCGTCCTTCAGCGTGATCGCCTGGTCGAAGTTGGACAAGGTGACGCCGACCAGGCGAATGCCCAGGCGCGGCGGATAGACCGAGCGGACCAAGTCCAGGCTCGCGCGGCGCAAGGTCGCGCGGTCAGCGACGGGCGAGGGAAGGGAGCGGCTGCGGGTGGCCTGCTGGAAGTCGGCCCATTTGATCTTCACGGTGACCGTGCGGGCGCGTGCGCCGGTCTTCTCGCACCACGCCCAGACATCGTCGGCCATGGCCAGGACGCCGGCTTCGATCAGTTCGGGCGCGGTGTGGTCCTGGTCGAAGGTCGTCTCAGAGCCGGACGATTTGCGCACCCGGTCCGGATTGACCTGACGCTGATCCTCGCCGCGGGCGATGGCGTAGTACCAGGACCCCGACTTGCCGAAATGATGCTGCAGAAAGGCCAGGGTCTGGCGGTGCAGGTCCTCGCCGGTGTGGATGCCCAGCCGCTTCATCTTGGCTTCGGTGACCGCGCCGACCCCGTGGAAACGGCCGATCGGCAGACCCTGCACGAAGGCCTCGCCCTTGCCGGGCGGGACGACGAACTGGCCGTTGGGCTTGCGTTGATCCGAGGCCAGCTTGGCCAGGAACTTGTTGTAGGAAATCCCCGCCGAGGCGTTCAGGCCGGTCTCGGCCAGGATCCGAGCCCGGATTTCCAGGGCGGTGTCGGTGGCGGTGGTCAGGCCCCGTCTATTCAAGGTGACGTCAAGATAGGCTTCGTCCAGCGACAGCGGCTCGATCAGGTCGGTGTAGTCGGCGAAGATCGCGTGGATCTGGCGCGAGACGGCCTTGTAGACCTCGAAGCGCGGCGGCACGAAAACCAACTGCGGGCACTGGCGTAGCGCCGTGGTCGAGGGCATGGCCGAGCGGACGCCGAAGGCGCGCGCCTCGTAGCTGGCGGCGGCGACCACGCCGCGTCTGGCCCCGTGGCCCACCGCCAGCGGGCGACCCTTCAGGCTGGGGTCGTCACGCTGTTCGACCGACGCAAAGAAGGCGTCCATGTCGATATGGATGATCTTGCGCGGTTCCGACTCCATCAACGAACAGCTTAGCAGGGTGGGAACGAAACGGAAACATCGCGTAACGTCGCGGCGCCAGCCGCTGGCCTTCAGGCGGCCGCCTGTCCGGCCAACGCCTCGATGACCCGGCAGTCGGCGGCTCGGCCGTCGCAGGTCGCCTCGACCATTCGCCGCAGTTCGCCGCGCAAGGTCTCCAGTTGGGCGATCTTGGCCTCGACGTCGCCAAGCTGGCGGGTAGCCAGCAGGTTGGCCTCGCCGCAAGGGCGTTCGGGGTGGTCGGAAAGATCCAGCAGATTGCGGATCGCTTCAACCGAGAAACCCAGCTGCCGGGCATGGCGGATGAAGGCCAGGCGCCGGACGGCGGCCCCATCATAGACACGCCGGTCATTGGCGGTCCTGATCGGCTCGGGCAGCAGGCCGATCTCCTCATAAAAACGGATGGTCGGGACCTTGACGTCCGAGGCCTTGGCCAACTGGCCGATCGATAGGGTCATGGGATTTCCTCACCCGACGCAAATAGGCCCTTGATCCTCTAGTGGCTAGAGGATGCACGGTGGCGTCATGAGCGACTCTTGTTCCAGCAAGCCGGTCGCCTCGGGCTGTGGTTGCGGCGCCGAGGTGAAGTTCGACGGCGCTACCCCAGCCTATCGCCGCGCCCTGGCGTGGGTGATCGCGATCAATCTGGTCGGCTTTGTCGTCGTGCTGATTGGTGGCCTGATCCAGGGCTCGGCCTCCTTGTCGGCCAACGCCCTGGACTTCCTGGCCGACAGCGCCACCTACGCGATCAGCCTGTGGGCCATCGGACGCTCCGTGGCCGTTCGCACTGGCGCGGCGTTGTTCAAGGGCGTCAGCCTCGGTGTGGTCGCCCTATCCGTTGTCGGGTTCGCCGCGTGGCGCGCTTGGAGCGGCGCGGCGCCGTCCGGTGAGGCGATCTCGGCCCTAGGGCTGTTTGGCGCCCTGGCCAATCTGGTCGCCGCAGGGCTCCTGGTTCGCTACCGCGACGGCGACGCCAACGTCCGTTCGGTGTGGCTCTGCACGCGCAACGATCTGATCCAGTGCCTGGCCGTCGCCGCAACCGGCGTTCTGGTCTGGCTGACCGGCTCGCGCTGGCCCGACCTGATCGTGGGCGTGCTCCTGGCTGGGGTCTTCCTTATGTCCGCCTACCAGATCATCCGCCAAGCCCTCGACGAACACCGCGCCGACCTCGCGACCTCCTGACACATGCTCAAGCTCTTGCCACATGCGCCGCTTTGCGCCCATGGATTGATAATGATTACTGATCTCAAGGGCCGCTTGGCCTCGATGTTTGCCGGTCTGTTGGCGGTCCTGGTTTTCGCGGTGGCGCCGATGGCCCACGCCCAGGAGGCGACCTCGTCCCAGACCGCCTGGCGACTGCTGGACTACCTGTCGGTCGACTACGCCGGCGCGGTGAAGGACGGCAAGGTCATCAGTCCTTCCGAATATGCCGAGATGAACGAGTTCGCCGGCCAGGTGCGCGAGCGCATCGCCGGCCTTCCGGCCACCAAGGCCCAGCCCGCCCTGCTGGCCCAAGCCGAAAGCCTGCAGGCGACGATCGCCGCCAAGCAGGAGCCGGCTGTGGTCTCGACCAAGGCCCACGCCCTGGCCAACGACCTGCTGGCCACCTATCCCACGCCCCTGGCTCCGACTCGGGCGCCGGACCTGGCGCGCGGCGCGGCCCTCTATGCCGAGAACTGCTCGGCCTGCCACGGTGAGACCGGCAAGGCCGACGGTCCCAATGCGGCGGGTCTGGATCCGCCGCCGATCGCCTTCGCCGACGCCGATCGCGCTCGCCAGCGCAGCGTCTTTGGCCTCTACCAGGTGATCCAGCAGGGGCTCGACGGCACGGCCATGGCCAGCTACGCCCACCTGCCGTCCGACGATCGCTGGGACCTGGCCTTCTATGTCGGGCGCTTTGCGTTCAGCGACGCCGAGGCCGCCGAGGGCGAGAAACTTTGGAACGGTGACGCCGCCGTGCGCGCCCACTTCGCCAACCTCCAGGCGCTGACCCAGGAGACGCCCGCCGCCCTGGCCAAGACCATTGGCGAGACCAGGGCGCGCGCCCTGACCGCCTATCTGCGCCGCCACCCGGAGGTCGCCACCCGCAAGGACGGCGGCTCGCTCGAAGTGGCCCACCAGAAGCTGGCCGCCAGCCTCAAGGCCTATGAGGCCGGCGACCGCAAGGCCGCCGCCGACCTGGCCCTAGCCGCCTATCTCGACGGCTTCGAGCCTGTCGAACCGATCCTGGGCGCGCGCGACCCGGCCCTGATGCGGCGCATCGAGGGCGCGATGGGCGATGTGCGTGGTGCGATCGGCAAGGCCGCGCCGGCCAGCGAGGTCCGCAGCCAGATCGAGCGCCTGGACGCCCTGTTCGCCACCGCCGGTCGGGCCCTGGCGCCGGAGAAGGCCAGCAGCCTGTCGAGCTTCGCCGGCGCCTTCACCATCCTGCTGCGCGAGGGTCTGGAGGCCCTGCTGATCGTGGTCGCCATGATCGCCTTCCTGCGCAAGGCCGAGCGAACCGATGTCCTGCCTTACGTCCACGGCGGCTGGATCGCGGCCTTGGCGGCCGGCGGCCTGACCTGGGCGGCGGCGACCTTCTTCATCTCGATCAGCGGCGCCAGCCGCGAACTGACCGAAGGGTTCGGCTCGGTGATCGCCGCGGCGGTGCTGATCTCGGTGGGCCTATGGATGCACGGCAAGGCCCAGGCCGACGCCTGGCAGGTCTATATCCGCGAGAAGCTCTCCCATGCGCTCTCCAAGCAGTCGGCCTGGTTCCTGTTTCTGCTGGCCTTCATCGTCGTCTATCGCGAGGTCTTCGAGACCATCCTGTTCCTGACCGCGCTCTGGACCCAGAGCGGCGCGACGGCCGTGCTGTCGGGGGTGGCCTTGGCCATCGTCGTACTGGCCATCATCGCCTGGGCCATGCTGCGGTTCTCCAAGCGCCTGCCGATCGGCCAGTTCTTCGAATACAGCGCCAGCTTGATGGCGATCCTGGCGGTCGTCCTGGCCGGCAAGGGCGTCGCGGCGTTGCAGGAGGCGGGCCTTCTGGACCTGCACCCGCTGGCCCTGCCACGCATCGAGCTGCTGGGCTTTTTCCCCACGATAGAGGGGGGCGCGGCCCAGGCGCTGACGCTGGCGATCCTGGTCATCGGGTTCTGGTGGTCACGGCGTGGGGCGAGCGCGGCCGGGCAGGCAGGCGACCGAGCGTGATCTTGTAACGCATTCACGGATCGATCCTCGAAGGCTATAGGGCGAGCATGAAGCAGCTGAGAACATGGTGGCGCGGCGTGGGAGGGCTCCTGTTGCCCTGCCTGCTGGCGCTCATGGTTCTCTCGCCGACGATCGACGCCGCGGTCTGCTTTGGCGACAGCGGCGTGGCTTCCGCGCCGGTCGCCGAGGTCGCCTCCGTGGCCAAGCCGGACTCCAAGCCGGCCGATCGCCATGACGGCGGGGATGTCTGCCAGCACGGGCACTGTCACCACAGTGCGCCGATGTTGATCGCCCAACTGGACAGTGAGCCGGTGCGTCCCTTGCGCCAGACCTTGCATCCGACCCTCAACGCTAGCCCCGCGCCGTCCCTTGCCCCGGCCGGCCCCGAACGTCCTCCACGCGCCTGACGGACTGCGCGCGATTTCGCGCGCGCTCTTTTCCGTCACATCGCGAGGATTCTCATGTCATCGACTCGATGGCCGCTCCGTGCGGCCTTGGCCTGCGCCGCCGCGGGAGCGCTTTGCGCCGCGCCGGCTTATGCCGACCCGGCGCCCCCGTTCGCCGAACTCCTGCGGCGGGCCCAATCCGCCGCCCCCCGTCTGGCCGAAAGCCGCGCGGACGTCGCCCAATCCGAAGGCCTGGCCCGCCAGGCCGGAGCCCGTCCCAACCCGACGCTCAGCCTCAATGTCGAGAACTTCGGCGGATCGGGCCCGTTCAAGGGCGGCGACGCCGCCGAAAGCACCGCCGCGTTCGAACAGGCGCTGGAACTGGGCGGCAAGCGTCCGGCCCGCATCGCCGCCGGTCGCGCCGAACTTGAAGCGGCCCGCGCCAAGGCCGCCCAGGCCCAGGGTGATTTCGCGTTCGACCTGGCCGCCGCCTACGCCCAGGCCGAGGCCGCCGATCTTCGGCTGAAGCTGGCCGGCGACGCGATCGCCCTGGCCGAGGAGGACCTTCGCGTCACCCGGGCCATGGTCGAGGCCGGCAAGGAGGCCGACCTGCGCAGCCTCCAGGCCCAGTCGGTGATTGAAGCGGCCCGCGCCCAACTGGGCGAAGCCCGAGCCGAGCGCGCCGGCGCCTTCGCCAGGCTGACGGCTCTGGCCGGCGGCGACCTGCCGATCACCTCGATCGCTTTCAGTCTCCTAGCCCACGCCGATCGGATGGAGCCCTTGCCGGTCGTCGATCCGATCGCCACGCCGCCCTATCTGGCGGCGCAGGCCGAGCGGGAGGCGGCCGCGCGCCGGGTTCGGGTCGAACAGACCCGCGCCGCGCCGGACGTGTCGGTGTCGCTGGGCGTTCGCCGCCTGGCGGGCGATGACGCCACCGCCCTGGTCGCCGGCGTCTCCGCGCCGTTTCCGATCTTCGATCGTAACAAGGGCAATATCTCCGCCTCGCAAGCGGCCCTTGTCGCCGCCGACGCCCGGCTCAACGCCGCGCGTCTCGACGCCCAGGCCGAGATCGCTTCGGCCTTGGCCAAGGCGGACGCGGCCCAGATCCGGGTGGGGGCCAGTCGGCAGGCCGAAACGACGGCCACCGAGGCCTACCGCCTGACCCGCTTGGGCTACGAAGGCGGCAAGTTGCCGCTGGTCGAAGTCCTCAACGCCCGTCGCGCACTGATCGACGCCCGCGACCAGATCCTCAACGCCCGGCTCGAGCGGCTCACCGCCGAAGCCGGCCTCGCGCGCCTGCAGGGCGCCGCGCCGTTTGGAGACCAACCATGAAGTCCTCTTCCATGCCGCTCTATGGCGGCGTCGCCGCCGCCGTGCTGATCGCCGGCGTCGGCGGGTTTGGCCTGGCCAAGCTCACCCAAAAGGCTCCGGCGGCTCCGGCCGCCCAAGCGCCCGCGGCCGCCGAGGGTCATGTCGACCAGGTCGTGCTGAAGCCCGAGGCGATTACCTCGGCCGGCATCCTGACCGAAACCGTCGCGGCCGGCGGTCTTTCGGCCGAGATCCTGGCGCAGGGGGCGGTCACGGCCTCGCCCAGCGGCCAGGCGGTCCTGACCGCCCGGGCCGGGGGCGCGGTCACCCGCATCTTCAAGCGCCTAGGCGACCCGGTGCGCGCGGGGGAGACCCTGGCGATCGTCGAAAGCGGCGACGCGGCCCAGATCGCCGCCGACCGCACCGCAGCCGGCGCTAAGGCGACCCTGGCCCAGAAGACCCTGGCCCGCGAGAAGTCGCTCTACGACCAGCGCATCTCACCGCGCCAGGACTATGAGCAAGCGCAGGCCGAAGCGGCCGCCGCCAACGCCGAAGCGCGCCGCGCACAGGTCGCCGCCGGCGCCGCGCGGGTCACGGCCGATGGCCGGGGCGTCATGGTCACCAGTCCGATCGCCGGCCGCGTCACCGCCGCGTCGGTCAGCCTGGGCGCCTTCGTCGAACCCCAGACCGAACTCTTCCGGGTCGCCGATCCGCGCCAGATCCAGATCGAGGCCTCGGTCACCGGACCCGACGCTCAGCGTATCGCGCCAGGCGACCGCGCCGTCCTCGAATTGACGGATGGTCGCACGCTCAACGTCGCGGTCCGCTCGATCACGCCCGGCCTCAACGCCGAAACCCGCGCCGCCACGGTGGTGCTGACCTTGCCGGAGGGCGCCAGCATCCTGCAGCCGGGCCAGACCTTGCGGGTTCGCATCCTGCCGGCCCGCGCGTCGGGGACCGGCGGCATCGTCGTGCCCGAGGAGGCGGTCCAGACCCTGGAAGGCAAGGACGTGGTCTTCGTCCGCACCGCCCAGGGCTTCAAGGCGGCAGCCGTTCAGGTCGGGGCGCGCAGCGCCGGCCGCGTGGAGATCCTCGGCGGTCTTTCGGCCGGCCAGAAGGTCGCCACCAAGAACGCCTTCCTGCTCAAGGCCGAACTCGGCAAGGGTAGCGGGGAGGAAGAATAGTCATGGCGTCGATGAACCTCCCGCCGCCGCCCGCGGCGGTCGCCGGGCCTGTGATCGAAACTCGATCCAGCCCGCGACTCAAAATTCTCTGGGCCCACGCCAATCCGGACCCAAAAGGTCTGCTCGTCGCCGGCCAGGTGCGTCGCGGCAGCGCGACGGTCGTCGTGGCCGGTGGCCATCTCGATGTCGACGCCTATGCGGCGACCGGTGTGCTGATCGCGCATCGCACGACGCGATGGAACGGTCTTCTGAACGGCGGACGCGGATCCCACCCGGCCGGCTACGCCGTGCGCTTGGATGTGGCGGCCTCGGATGTCGCCCGGATCGTGGTCAGTCATCACTTGGCTGACCATCGCGCGATGGAGGCGGGCCGATGATCGCCAAGCTTCTCTCTTTCTCGGTGCGCGCCCGCTGGGCCGTGCTGTTCGTCGTCCTGGGCATCTCGGTGCTGGGCGCCTGGCAGCTGACCAAGCTGCCGATCGACGCCGTGCCCGACATCACCAACAAGCAGGTGCAGATCAACACCAGCGACCCGTCGCTCTCGCCCATCGAGATCGAAAAACGCGTGACCTTCCCGGTCGAGACGGCCTTGGCCGGCATTCCGGGTCTTGAGACCACCCGGTCGATCTCGCGCAACGGCTTTTCCCAGGTCACCGCCGTTTTCAAGGAGAACGTCGACCTCTACTTCGCGCGCCAGCAGGTCAATGAACGCTTGGCCCAGGCCCGCGACAGCCTGCCCGAAGGGGTCCAGCCGCAGATCGGCCCGGTCACCACCGGTCTGGGCGAAGTCTTCATGTACGCCATCGATTTCGCCAATCCCGGCGGTCGCGGCGCGAAGATCCAGAACGGCAAGCCGGGCTGGCAAAGCGACGGGTCGTTCCTGACGCCTGATGGCGCTCGGCTGAACGACGATGTTTCCCGCGCGGCCTACCTGCGCACCGTCCAGGACTGGATCATCAGTCCCCAGCTGCGCGGCGTGTCCGGCGTCGCCGGCATCGACACCATCGGCGGTTTTGAAAAGCAGTACGTGGTCGAACCCGATCCCGTGAAGCTAGCCGCCTATGGCGTCTCGTTCTCCGAACTGGCCAAGGCGCTGGAGGCGGCCAATCTCTCGGTCGGCGCCAACTTCGTCGAGCGGGCGGGCGAGGCCTATCTCGTTCGCGCCGACGCCCGGATCCGAAGCATCGACGAGATCGCCAACGCGATTATCGCTACGCGTGGCGGTGTCGCCGTCGCGGTCAAGGACGTCGCCGCCGTCAAGCTGGGCGGCGAGCTTCGCACCGGCGCGGCCAGCATGAATGGCCACGAGGTGGTGATCGGCACTTCCTTGATGCTGATCGGCGAGAACAGCCGCACCGTCGCCAAGGCAGTCGGCGAGAAACTCACCCAGGTCGAAAAGTCCCTGCCGCCAGGGATCATCGTCACCCCGACGCTCGACCGCTCCAAGCTGGTCAACGCCACCGTCGCCACCGTCGAGCGAAACCTGCTCGAGGGCGCGGTGCTGGTGGCGGCGGCGCTCTTCCTGCTGCTGGGCAATGTCCGCGCGGCGCTGATCGCGGTGTTGATCATCCCGTTCTCGTTCCTGATGACCGCCATCGGCATGAACGGGCTGAAGGTCTCGGGCAATCTGATGAGCCTGGGCGCCCTGGACTTTGGCCTGATCGTCGACGGTACGGTGATCATCATCGAAAACTGCCTGCGGCGTTTGGCCGAACGCCAGCACCACGAGGGCCGGCTGCTGACCCTGCGCGAGCGATTGCAGGAAACGGTCCTGGCCTCGCAGGAAATGATCCGTCCGACCGTCTATGGCCAGGCGATCATCTTCTTGGTCTTCGCGCCCCTGCTGACCTTCACGGGCGTCGAGGGCAAGACCTTCTCGCCCATGGCCATCACCCTGATGCTGGCCCTGGCCAGCGCCTTCGTGCTGTCCCTGACCTTCGTGCCGGCCATGGTCGCCCTGCTGATCCGGGGCAAGGTCGCCGAAAAGGACGTCCCGGTCGTGGCTTGGATCAAGCGGATCTACGAGCCAGTCCTGCGCCGCTCGGTTGCTCGGCCCTGGCCGTTCATCGCCGCGGGCCTTGGTCTTTTCGCCATCGCCGGGGTGGTCTTCACCCTGCTGGGC
This sequence comes from Caulobacter sp. FWC2, assembly GCF_002742625.1. NCBI lineage: Bacteria > Pseudomonadati > Pseudomonadota > Alphaproteobacteria > Caulobacterales > Caulobacteraceae > Caulobacter > Caulobacter sp. FWC2. The sequence goes on along the minus strand of NZ_PEBF01000001.1, from coordinate 2,706,211 downwards.
CAGGAGTTCATTCCGCAGTTGGATGAAAAGAACATCGCCCTGTCTTCCCAGCGCATTCCGTCGACCTCCCTGGAGCAGTCGCTGGCCATGCAGAGGAAGGTCGAACAGGCGATCACCAGCCTGCCGGAAGTGGAGCGGATGTTCTCCAAGACCGGCACCGCCGAGGTCGCTACCGATCCGATGCCGCCCAACATCTCCGACGGCTTCGTGATCCTCAAGTCCGAGAAGGACTGGCCCAAGGGCGTCGACAGCAAGGCCGACATCCTGGAACGGGTGCAGGCCAAGCTCGACGGCCTGGTCGGCAACAGCTTCGAACTGACCCAGCCGATCCAGATGCGCTTCAACGAACTGATCGCCGGGGTTCGTGGCGACGTTGCCATCAAGCTCTATGGCGATGATCTGGAGGAGATGAGCGCCGCGGCCGCCAAGATCGGCGCGGCCCTGCAAGCGACCCCTGGGGCTGCCGACGTCCGGGTTGAACAGACCGACGGGGCCCCGACCCTCGACGTTCAGTTCGACCGCGCGGCCATCGCGCGCTTTGGTCTGAGCGTCGAAGATGTGGCCGACACCGTCGCCGCCGCCCTGGGCGGCCGGGAGGCCGGCCTGGTGTTCGAGGGCGATCGGCGCTTCGCCGTCGTTGTCCGCGTGCCGGCCGCCACCCGCAATGACCTGGACGTCCTGGGCGCCTTGCCGGTGATGCTGCCCGAGGAAGCGGGCCATGCTCGGGGCTCTGTTCCGCTCCGCGCCGTCGCCCAGTTCAAATTCGCCGATGGTCTCAACCAGATCAGCCGCGAGAACGGCAAGCGTCGGGTGGTGATCCAGGCCAATGTTCGGGGCCGCGACGTCGGCTCGTTCGTGGCGCAGGCCACGGGCAAGGTCGAGGCGGTGGCCCTGCCGTCCGGCGCCTGGCTCGAATGGGGCGGCCAGTTCCAGAACCTGAAGGCCGCGTCCGACCGCCTGGCCATTGTCGTGCCGCTGTGCTTCGCCCTGATCTTCGCCATCCTCTACATGGCGCTGGGCGGCATCGGCCGGGCCCTGGCGGTGTTTACCGCCGTGCCGCTGGGCCTGGCCGGGGGTGTCTTCGCCCTGGGCCTGACCGGGATCGCGTTCTCGGTGTCCGCGGCGGTGGGCTTCATCTGCCTGTCGGGCGTGGCGGTGCTCAACGGCCTGGTGGTCATGAGCAGCGTGCGCCAGCGGCTGGAAGACGGCGTCGAACTGACCCAGGCGATCATCGACGGGACCATGGAGCGGGTGAGGCCGGTGATCATGACGGGCCTGGTTCCGGCCATCGGCTTCGTGCCCATGGCCCTGGCCCATGGCACGGGGGCCGAGGTGCAAAAGCCCCTGGCCATCGTCGTCATCGGCGGCCTGATCACCGCCACGGCCCTGACCCTGCTCGTCTTGCCGGCCATCAGTCAGGTGATCCTGCGCATCGGCGGCCGGTCGGCCAAGGTCGATCACGACGCCGAACCCCTGACCGCCCACTAGCCCTGCGCCCCGGCGTCGCTTGGCGTCGGGGCGTTCCTTCCGGAGAGCGCCATGAGTCCTTCAATGATGCTGCTGAGGATCTACACAGACGAGGCGACCTATTTTGGCGACCGCCGCGTCTTCGAGGTGATCGCCGCCCGTGTCCGCGACGCCAAGCTGGCCGGGGCGACCGTGCTTCAGGCCCTGATCGGCTTTGGCAAGTCGGCCCATACCCATACCCGCCATATCCTCGACGACGACCAGTCGATCGTCATCGAGATCATCGACGAGGAGGAGCCCTTGCGGGCCTTTGTCGCGACCTTGGACGACCTGCCCGACATCGGCCTCGTCACGCTGGAGCGCGTGGAGGTCCTGCGCCGCGGTCCGCCAAGCCCCGTCCGGGCGGTTTCATGACCGCCGTCGCGCAGGCTGATCCGTTCATTCTGACCACCAGCCAGATCGTCGCCGCCAAGCCGCAGATGGCGTTCAAGCTGATCAGCGATCTTCCGGCCTATGCGACCTGGGCGCCGTTCCTGACCATCGTGCCGGCGGCCAGGCAAGCCGGGCCCGGGCAGCTGGATTTTCGGATTTGGGTCGGCAAGATCCCGGCGCCCTTCGTGATGGCCGGCGAGGTCGTGGTCAGTGAGCCCGGCCGCCTGATCGCCTGGCGGATGGGTGGGTTTGGCATCCGGCTCCTGGAGACCTTCGAGATCGCCCAGGTGCGGGCCGGGACGCAGATCAGCCATAGCGTCCAATGCGATGGCCGGCTCAGAGGGCTGATCGGCAAGGGTCTGCTGCGCACCTATGGCGGGGTCATGCGGGCGCTCGACGCCGCCATCGCCCGTCGGCTAGCCCTGCCAAAGATCCGACTTTGACGCCGAGACTTTTTCATACCGCCGAGGGGCTTGGTGAGCCTTGAAGCCATCTCGACCGTTGGGTTTGGCGGCCATCGCCGCCAAACCGCACCCTGACGCCGGAGACGACCCCATGGCCACCGCCAAGCCACACCCTGAAGACGGCGAAAAGCCCGGTCACGAGCACGACCATGATGGTGGCGGCGAAGCGGGCGGTCACGACCACGCGCATGGCGGCGTCTTCGGTGAGCGCACCGAACTGATCTTCGCGATCGGCTCGGGCGTTGCCCTGGCCACGGGCTGGTTGATAAGTCTGCGCCTGACCGGCCTGGCGCCCCTGGCCTTCTTCCTGATCGCCTACGGCCTGGGCGGCTTCTTCACGCTGAAGGAGGCGATCGAGAACCTTCGCAAGCGCCAGTTCGAGATCGACAGCCTGATGCTGGTCGCCGCGGCCGGCGCCGCGGCCCTGGGACAGTGGGCCGAGGGCGCGCTGCTGCTGTTCCTGTTCAGCATTGGCCATGCACTGGAGCATTTCGCGATGGGCCGCGCGCGCCGCGCCATTGAGGCCCTGGCCAAGCTGGCGCCGGAACGCGCCAGCGTCCGGCGCGGCGACACGGTCGTCGAGGTGCCGGTTGAAGACCTGCAGATCGACGACATCGTCTTGGTCCGGCCCAATGAGCGGATCGCGTCGGACGGCGTGGTGGTGGCCGGCCAGAGCAGTGTCGATCAGGCCCCGGTCACCGGCGAAAGCGTGCCCGTCGACAAGCGCCCCGTCGCCGACCCCGCCATCAGCTTCGAGCGCGCCAGCGCCGAGCACCGCGTGTTCGCCGGGACGATCAATGGGGCGGGGGCGCTCGATGTTCGCGTAGCGCGCAAGGCGTCCGAAACCACCCTGGCCCGGGTCGTCAAGATGGTGGCGGAAGCCGAAGCCCAGCGCTCGCCGACCCAGCAGTTCACCGACAAGTTCGAACGCATCTTCGTGCCATCGGTCCTGATCGGGGTCGGCCTCCTGATGCTGGCCTTCCTGGTCATCGACGAGCCGTTCAGCGTCAGCTTCTATCGCAGCATGGCGGTGCTGGTCGCCGCCAGTCCCTGCGCTCTGGCGATCTCGGTTCCCAGCGCCGTTCTGAGCGGTGTGGCCCGGGCCGGACGCGGCGGCGTCCTGGTCAAGGGCGGCGGCCCGCTCGAAAACCTGGGCACCCTGAACGCCATGGCGTTCGACAAGACCGGGACCCTGACCGAGGGCAAGCCCCGGGTGACGGACGTCCGCCCGTTGGAGGCTGTCGATGAGCGCGAACTGCTCGCCGTAGCCGTGGCCGTCGAAGCGCTCAGCGATCACCCGCTGGCCGCCGCGGTGGTTCGGGATGGCGGAGAGCGTTTGGGGGATCATCCGCGTCTTGTCGCTGACGGGGCCAGCAGTCTGACAGGTAAGGGCGTCCAGGCGCGGGTGTCAGGCCAGGACGCCGTGATCGGCAAGCCGGGCCTGTTCGACGGCAAGGATGCGCCGGTCCTGTCTGAGGCCATGCGCGCCTTGGCTGAAGACCTGGAAGCGCAGGGGCGCACGGTGATGGTCGTGCGCCACGGGGATCGCTTTCTGGGCGCCCTGGGCCTGATGGTCACGCCGCGTTCGGCCGCCAAGGGCGTGATCGCGCGGCTTCGCACCTTGGGCGTCAAGCGCATCATCATGCTGTCGGGCGACAACCAGACCGTCGCCAGCGGGGTGGCCAAGGAGCTTGGTCTGGACGAGGCGCGCGGCGGGCTGATGCCCGCGGACAAGGTCGCCATCATCCGCGAGCTGAAAGCCCAGGAAGGCAAGGTCGCCATGGTCGGCGACGGCGTCAACGACGCGCCGGCCATGGCCAATGCGACCGTCGGCGTCGCCATGGGCGCGGCGGGATCGGACGTGGCGCTGGAGACGGCGGATGTGGCCTTGATGGCCGACGATCTGAGCCATCTGCCTTTCGCTGTTGGTCTCAGCCGGCAGACCAGCCGGATCATCAAGCAGAACCTCTGGGTTAGCCTGGGCATGGTTGTGGTGCTAATCCCGGCGACGCTGTTTGGCCTGAAGATCGGCGCGGCCGTGGTGTTCCACGAAGGATCGACTTTGCTGGTGGTGGCCAACGCGCTGCGATTGCTGGCCTATCGGGATCGGACCGCCTGAGTCCGGGCTAAAAGGCCTTCGCCGGCTCCGCCCCTTCGGGCGGGGTCAAGCTTACGACCTGTGGACGCGCGGTCAGGTGACGATCGCGCCAACCGCCTGAACGGCGAGGATCAAGCCGACGATGGTGATCAGCGCGCCAGAGGCGTAGGGCGCGCGACGGGCAAGGGTCGCGAAAGCGCTCCCGAACTGCTTTTCGGCATGGCGCATACCCAAGGCGGCCACCACGCCGACGGTGACCATGGTGATGGCCAGGCCGATCGAGAAGCACAGCACCAGGGTCGCGCCGAGCGCGACCTGTTTGAGCTGCAAGCACAACAACAGGACCGTGATCGCGGCCGGGCAGGGGATCAGCCCGCCGGTCAGTCCAAACAGGAGGATCTGGCCGGTGGTGACGTCGCGGCCGGCGAAGCGCTGCTTGATGTCGTTGGCGTGGGCGCGCTCGTGCGCGTCCTGGTAGCCAGGATCGGAGACGTCTAGGCCGCCATGGTCATGGCCGTGCCCATGGTCGTGTTCGGCGAAGACGACGTCGAAGTCGTGGCTGTGCGAGCCATGGGCGATCGACAGCCGCGCATCGAACGCATGGGGCTCGGGGATCGTCTCCACCGACTCCAGGAAAGCGCCCTTGTCGGCGAAGGCGAAGGTCTGGACCGCGCCATCGGGCCGCGTGGTGGTTACGGTCAGTTCGCTGGCCCGCGGCGGGCGCCCGCGCTCTGCGGTGATGCGGAAGCAGGGCGGCACGCCATCCTCGAAGATCGCCAGGGCGACGACGCCGTGTCCGGTGTCGATCCGCCGGACTTCGTCGTCGTGGTCATGAGCATGGCCATGATCGTGGTCCTGCTCGTTGGCCGCGGCGCGTCCTTCGCGCCAAGTTCGCCAGACCATCCACAGCGCGACGGCGACGATGATCGCCGCCGAGGCCAGTTGGAACCAGGGCTCGGCCGTGTCGAGGTCGAGGTTGCGGCCAAAATAGAGGCCCGCCAGACCGATGATCCAGACGATCGCCGTGTGGGAGGCGGTCGCTGACAGCCCCAGCAGAATCGCCTGCCAGACCGTGCCGCGCACCGCGACGATGAAGGCGGCCATCATCGTCTTGGAGTGCCCCGGCTCAAGACCGTGCAACGCGCCCAGCAGCAGGGCCGAGGGCACGAACAGCCAGGCATGCCCCGCGCCCTGCGCGAGGAGATCGGCGAGGGATGTCATGGGCGCCTCAGAGGTACTTGGTAATGGTCTTGAGTTCGTCGATCGCCTTGGCCGCGCCCTTGGGATCATTTTCGGCCGCATGGGCCAGGCAGTGATCGATATGGTCGTGGATCAAGGTCTTTTTGGCGGCGGCGACCGCCTTCTCGATGGCGTGCAGTTGCTGGGCCAGGTCCAGGCACGTGCGGCCCGCCTCGATCATGGCGATGGTCTTGCGCAGATGTCCTTCGGCGCGCTTGAGCCGATTGACGATCTCGGGATGGGTTTCGTGGACTACGTGAGCCATGCAAATGTCCTATCCCCCAGGAGGGGATTAAGTCCAGCCAGTTTCGGACGATCGCCCTGCCTCGCACGCGGGCGTATCGCTTGACTGCTGAGGCGCGGGGGCCAGGATGCGCAACGAGGTGACGATGACCGCGATGCGACCGCACGGCCCCGATCCGCTTGAAGATGAGCCGCCGTCATGGCGAGGCGAGCTGGTGGTCGGCGACCTCTGGGCCTCATGGCGCGGGGCGGCCGGCGACGCCGCCCCGCATCGCCATCTGGCGGCGCAAGCCGTGATCGCGCCGATGGGGGCGTGTGTTGTCGATGGCGAGGGCCAGCGGCATGGCGCGACCGTGATCCTGATCGATCCGCTTGTCCGCCACGCGCTCCTGCCCATCGTGGAGGCCCAGATCCTGTTCGTGGAACAGGGCGCGATCGGCGCGCCCGCCGTCGCCCCGCTGCTTGAGAGCATCAGGGCGGCGCGGGACACGATCGCCATCATTGGCCCGCCCGAGGCGGGCTTCTGGCGCGCATGGCTCGACGGAGAAGCGCGATCGTCGCCCTGGCCGCCGCCTGGTTCGGAACGCCTCGCCGATCTGATCGATCGGCTCGCGCCGCTCGGGCTGCTGCGCCTCGAAACCGCCGCCTCGGCGTTCGGGCTTTCCAGCTCTCGGTTCCGGCATCGCTTTTCCGAAAGCTTCGGACTGCCGTTCCGCCGGTATGTCTTGTGGCGACGGCTGCGCCTGGCGGCCGTCGCCATGATGCAAGGGGCGGATGCGACCGACGCCGCCCACGCCGCGGGCTTCGCCGACCAGTCCCATTACGCCCGGACCCTGCGAGCGATGTTCGGCGTGACCGCCGGTCAGGCCTTGTCGAAGCCCCGGCTGGCGCCTGGGTCGCGCCTATCCTGAGCCCCGGTCTGCGGGTGAAACGGTTCGACGAGTTGGCGGACATAGCCAGACGGATAGTCGGGGCGTTCCTCGATCCCCAGGTCCCGCGAGGCAAAGCGGCGCTGGGCGTCGAAGACCGCCGTTCCCAGCAGGTGGTCCCAGATCGTCGTGAACAGGCCGAAATTGACATTGCCCAGGCGAGCGCTGCTCTGGTGGTGGAAGCGATGCACCGGCGCCAGCGCCAGGATGCGACGCAGCGGCCCGATCCGCATGTCGACGTTCGAATGCTGCAGGAGCAACTGGATCGCCACGGCGAAGGCCAGCAGGGCGCCGATGTTCAGCGGCAGGCCGATCAGGATCAGCGGCGCGACCCCCATCGAGGTTTCGACGGCCTGATGCACCGGATGCTTCATCAGCCCATTGAGGCCGTAGAGGCGGCGCGCTGAGTGGTGGACGGCATGGAAGCGCCACAGCCAGCTGATCTTGTGGCTGGCGTAGTGGGTCAAGGTGATGCCAGCGTCGGCGACCAGAATGGCCAGGAGAAGCTGGAGCGCGAGCGGCAGGTTCGCCGGCCACAGGGCCTTGAACGGCGAGATCAGCGTCAAGAGGGGGATAAGGCCGAGGGCCAGGCTGTTGCTCGCCTCGTTGACCAGGGCATGGGCGATGTCGCGGCCGCGATCGTGATGGTCGCGGTTCCAGTCGGCTTCATAGGGCGCCAGGCGCTCGGCCAGGAACGAGGCGCCGATCGCCATGACAAGCAGCGGGGCCAGCAGCCACAGCGGCGCGCCCATGGCGACCAGGGCGATGGCCAGGCCGTTGAAGCCCAGCAGCATGGCGGGCGCATAGAACAGGGTCAGGGCGGCGCGCATGGGCAGTCTCCGGGCGGATGATCCGTCCGCCGGACTGTGGAACCTGCCTTGCCGAGGCGCTTGAACGTAGGGGCTGGTTGGGGCGGCATGTCTCGACGCTGGCCGATGACGGCCTTCCGGCCTTGGCGGCGCCGAAGCGTCTAGCGGCGCAACAGCGCGTGCTGCCGACGCGCGCCGTATCGCGTCAGGCCTTGCGGCTTGTAGATCGACAGCACCGCGGGCACGAGCAGCACCAGCAGCCCGCCTGCGGCGTGGACGAGAAGCTGGATCCCCACGGCGCGAAGATCCGCCCTGGCCAGGATCGTCTCGGAGGCCAGACGGGCGGCCTGGTCGATCAAGTCGAGCTTCACCAGCAGTACGGCGGTGGCGAACAGGGTCATCAGCAGCTTGATCAAGACCCAGTAGTGGCGAAACAGCCCCCAGGCGGTGCCCAGCGACTGGATGAGCCCGGTGGCCAGGGCCGCCAGGGCCAGGGGCGTCACGACCAGCCGGGCGATCAAAGCCATGGCCGGATAGGCGGCGCGCACCATCTGAGGGTCGCGGCCGGCCAGGCCGGCGACGGACAGCGCCAGGAAGGCGGCGATGGCGCCGAGCAGGCCGACCGATGCGGTGACGTGGACGGTGAGCGCCAGCTTGCGCAGACCCGGCGACATGATCACGACGGTCGAGGTCCGTGATCCATGGCGGCGGACGGGTGTCGGCCCGAATCGCCAAGGCCGTGCCGCGGCGCCAGCCCGGTGAGATGCAGGACGACGAACAGCAGGACGAGGACGACGCCGACCACCTGAAAGGTCCTCACCCAGCCCGGCGTGCGATGGGGCGGCGGCCGGCCGGATGCGTCATCGGCGTCGTCAGCGGCGTCGGGAGAGGGGCTGGACATATTGGTCCTCGACGAAGGAAAGGGGCTGGGGGGCGTGCGTCCGCCATTTATCAATACATAGTGTCTCGATGAAGTCAAAATGTCTCGACCTTGGACATCGTCGTCGAGCCGCCTATGCTGGGCGGATGCCGAAGCTGTGGGACGAGACGATCGAGACGCATCGCCTGGCGGTGCGCGAAGCGACGCTGGACACCACGGCGGCGCTGGTCGCTGAGCACGGGCTGGCGTCGGTGACGATGTCGAAGATCGCCGCGCAGACCGGCATCGGTCGCGCGACGCTCTACAAGTACTTCCCCGACATCCAAGCGATCCTGATGGCCTGGCACGAACGGCAGGTCGGCCACCACCTTCGACAGCTCGCCGCGGTGCGCGACCAGGCGGGCGATCCTGGCCAGAAGCTGCAAGCCGTCCTTGAGGCCTTCGCGCTGATTTCCCATCAGCGCCACGATGGCGAGCTGGCGGCGCTGCTGCATCGTGGCGATCATGTCGTCCGGGCGCACCAGCAACTACATGACCTCATTCGTGATCTGGTGATCGAGGGCGCGAAGACCGGGGCGCTGCGCGACGACATCGCGCCGGATGAGCTTGCGACCTATTGCCTGCACGCCCTGACGGCGGCCAGTAGTCTTACGTCCAAGGCCGCCGTTCAGCGGCTCGTCGCCGTCACCCTGGCGGGCTTGCGCCCGCAGCCCTGACCCTGTCCACCTCGGCTCAGAGCTTCACGACCCGAAGCCGCAGGGCGTTGCTGATCACGCTGACCGACGACAGCGCCATGGCCGCCGCGGCGATCTGCGGCGAAAGCAGCCAGCCGAACATGGGATAGAGCGCGCCCGCGGCGATCGGGACTCCGGCCACATTGTAGATGAAAGCGAAGACCAGGTTCTGGCGGATGTTGCGCATCACCATCCGCGACAGGCGGCGCGCCCTGACGAGGCCCTGCAGGTCACCCTTCAGCAACGTCACCCCGGCGCTCTCGATGGCCACGTCCGAACCGGCGCCCATGGCGACGCCGACATCGGCGGCGGCCAGCGCCGGGGCGTCATTGACGCCGTCGCCAGCCATGGCCACGACGCGGCCCTCGGCGCGCAGTTTCTGGACGACCTTGGCCTTGTCCTGCGGCAGCACCTCGGCTTCGACATCCTCGATGCCCAAGCGCTTGGCGACGGCCAGCGCCGTGGTGCGGTTGTCGCCGGTCATCATCACCAGCCGGACGCCGTCGGCCTGCAGGGCGCGCACCGCCTCCGGCGTGGTCGGCTTGATCGGGTCGGCGATCCCAAGCACGCCGGCCAGGCGTCCGTCGATCGCCGCGAAGACAGCGGTCGTCCCGTCCTGGCGCAGGGCTTCGGCCTGCGTCAGCAGCGCGGTTAGGTCGACACCCTGCTCGGCCATCAGCGGCGCGCCGCCGAGCACGATCTTCTTGCCATCGACCACGCCGATCACGCCCCGACCGACCGGCGAGTCGAAGTCGACGGCCTCCGACAGCGACAGGCCGCGATCCTTGGCCGCGCGCAGCACGGCGTCGGCCAGGGGATGCTCGCTGCCGCGCTCCAAGCTGGCCGCCAGCCGCAGGAGCTCGCCTTCATCGATGCCGACCACGGTCTCGATGGCGGTAACGGCCGGCCGACCCTCGGTGAGGGTGCCGGTCTTGTCGATCACCAGGGTGTCGATCTTCTCGAAGCGCTCGAGGGCTTCGGCGTTCTTGATCAGCACGCCGGCCTGCGCGCCCCGGCCCACCCCGACCATGATCGACATCGGCGTGGCCAAGCCCAGCGCGCAGGGGCAGGCGATGATCAGCACCGAGACGGCGGCGACCAGGGCATAGGCCAGCCGGGGGTCTGGCCCGACGATCGCCCACGCGGCGAAGGCGACGGCCGCCACGGCGATGACAGCGGGCACGAACCAGCCGGCGACCTGATCGGCCATCCGCTGGATCGGCGCGCGGCTGCGCTGTGCGTCGGCGACCATCTGCACGATGCGCGAGAGCAAGGTGTCGGCTCCCACCTTTTCGGCCCGCATCACGAAGGAGCCGGTCTTGTTGATCGAGCCGGCGATGACCTTGCCGCCCGGCTCCTTGGTCACCGGCATGGACTCGCCCGTCACCAGGGACTCGTCGATCGACACGCGGCCTTCGACGATCTCGCCGTCCACCGGCACCCTCTCGCCCGGACGGACACGCAACCGATCGGCCACGAGGACAAGGTCGAGCGTGACCTCTTCGTCGGTCCCGTCATCGCGGATGCGCCGCGCGGTCTTGGGCGCCAAGTTGAGCAGGGCCTTGATCGCCCCGCTGGTCCGCTCGCGGGCTCGCAGTTCAAGAACCTGGCCCAAGAGCACCAGCACGGTGATCACGGCGGCCGCTTCGAAATAGACCGGAACAGCGCCCGCGGCGTCGCGGAAAGCGGGCGGGAAGACGCCGGGAGCCAGCACCGCCACCATGCTGTAGAGCCAGGATACGCCGACGCCCATGGCGATGAGCGTGAACATATTGAGCTGGCGCGTGCGCAGTGAGGCCCAGCCGCGCACGAAGAAGGGCCAGCCGGCCCAGAGCACGACAGGCGTCCCCAGCGCCAGCTGGATCCAGTTGGATGTCTGGCGGCTCATCAACATCATCAAGCCGCTGAGGTGACCGCCCATCTCCAGCGCGAAGACCGGGACGGTGAGCGCCAGGCCGATCCAGAACCGCCGGGTCATGTCGTCGAGTTCGTGACTTGGTCCCGAGTCCGCCGTCACCGTCACCGGTTCGAGCGTCATGCCGCAGATCGGGCAGGAGCCGGGGCCGACCTGCCGTATCTGCGGGTGCATGGGACAGGTGTAGATCGTCCCTTCGGCCGCGGCGGGCGCGGCCTGCGTGGCCGTCGCCAGATAGCGCTCGGGGCTGGCGATGAACTTGTCGCGGCAGCCCGCCGAACAGAAGGAAACCGTCCTGCTCCCATGCTCGACATGGTGGGGCGTTTTGCGCGGATCGACCGTCATGCCGCAGACGGGATCGATGGCCGGATCGGCTTGGGGCGATACGCTCGTCTGCGCCCCATGGTCGTGATCGTGACTCTGGGCGCGGGTCATGTCGTCCCTATCTAGCCTCGCGACGGCTTCGCAAATCGTGTGGACGCGCGCCCATATGCGCAATGGAGAATGGGCGAGACGCCTTCGCGGGGTATATGCCGCAACTCCACAGCTGGGGATTTGATCCAAGACAAGCCCAGGCCGCTCAATCGCCTAGACCGCATCAAAGGCCCGGCGCGACTTCGGCCGGCGTTCAGGACGATCGCTGGGGAGACGACTTGCTGCGCCCGCCGTCAGATGACGAAAACCGGCGCGAAGCCTCCGCCCGGCGTCCTGAAGTTGGTCGTCTGTCCCTGGTAGACGCGCGCGGCCGTCAGGAGCGGCGAACCGGCATAGGTGTAAAGGCGCACGTCCAGCTTCAGCGACTTGGTCTCGCCGTCGATCCTGATCCGCCGCTCGCCCGGCGCGGCGAAGGCCTGGGCGATGTAGCCGCCCTGCCGGATGTCCTCCCAGACGCCTCGCGTGACCTTGTCGCCGCGATAGACCGCCTTGCCCCCATAACCCGCCGCCGGCTTGAAGAAGTAGCGCTTGCGCGCCGCCCAGAGTTGGTCGGCATTGTCCGCGGTGATCATGACGGTCGTGGGCACGGCCTTCAGGCTCTGCCGCTGACCGGGCGTGATCGCCCACCCGCTCATCATGCCCGGATCCGACAGCAGGGTCAGGTTGCGCTTGTCGGCCAGGAGCGCGTGGTTGCGAGGGTTGGGGGTGAGGACAACGGCGCCCGCCAGATAGGCCTCTCGCAGCGGTTGATGGCTGCTTTCGCTGAGGGCGAAGTCCACCAGGCGGTTATAGACAAGATCGACCGTCTGGCCCTCGAACGCCAACCGGCCATCGGCGAAGCGCAGTTGCCCTGGATCGACCACCCAGGCCTCCAGGCCGTGGTGCTCGAAGAAGCGTTGCGCCAGTAGAAACTCAGGGAACAGGTACTGCTCCGCGGGGCGATCATCGACGATGGCGATGGTTCGCGGCTGTCCCACGCGACCCTGCGCCCGCCACTCCGCCAGGAACATCTCCCAGGCGACCGCGTCGAATTGACCTGGCGGCGCGCCACGCATCGCATCGTCCGCCTCGCGGCAGCAGGCTCTTTGCGCGCGCGCCAGCATGGCGTTGAGGAAGGCGCCCCCCGCATTGGTGTTGACCTCGATAAGCTTGGGCCCGTCTGCGCCGAGGTGAAAGTCGTAACCCATGAAGACCCCGCGCGGGCCAAAGTCCTGTCGCGCGATCGCCGGCGCCCAGCGCAGGACCGCCGCTTGGTAGGCGGGGTCCTTGGCGGCCGCCTCGATGGCCCCGACAATATCAAGCATCGCCGCCAGATCGCCCTTGGCGATGAACACCGGTCCGCCGGAGAACAGATTGGGTCGTGCGGCCATCAGGGTCGCGACGAGGCCTGGCTCCGGCGCTTGCGCCTGGATCGCGGCCAGCAGGCCGGCGCTGTCGAGCGTGATGCAGAAACACTCCCTGTTCAGCACCGCGTCGCGATCAGGGGGACGGTTCATCTCAGCGCTCGTTCAGGCGGCCCGCGTCGCGCGCGGCCAGGGCGATGGCGCCGGCCCAGGTCGCGACGGGAAGGATCAGCAGCCATCGGAAGTCGGACGCCAGGACAAGGTTCACCACGCTCATCGTTCCCACCGACAGCGCGCCCGCGCCGCCAAGCAAAGCAAGTTCGCGCCGATCCGGCGCATGGCCCCGGCTTAGGCGCAATGCAAGCGCCGCGGTCAACACCCCCACCGCCGCCATCTGCCCGCCCAGCACGACGAACACCAACTGCAGCCAGCGCTCCAGCCTTGGCGCCGCCGCCGCGAGCGCTCCGGACGCCGTCCCAAGGAACCGAAGATCCTCCGCAAGGAGCGGCGGGCGGAGCATGGCGAAGTAGAGGCCGATCGCCAGTTGATAGGCCGCGCAAGCACCCAGCAGCAGGGCGGCGAGGCGATGGGGGCTCGCCGACGCTGCGCCGGGATCTGGGGGCTGGTGGTCAGCCGCATGGGAGGGGCGATCGATCAACGTTCCAGGAACGAAAGCGCATTGTAGGCCAGCGCGAGCAACGCGCCGACCAGGGTCCCAAAAGCCAGCGACCAGCAAAGGCCCGTCGCCAGGGCCGCCACCGATCCGGCGGGCTCCACCGTGAAAATCGCAACGTACATGTGGCTGGCGCTGAGCCATCCGATCGCCGCGCCGCTCCAGCACAGCAGGAACACCGCCCCCAGCGTGGCGGCGACCGCGAGCGCGCTACGAAGAACGGGGAGCCGCCCACGGATAGCGCGGGTGTCGCCGGAGTTCGCCATGACCAAGGGAGTCCTTCCGAGAGTCCAAGCCGCCGCGTCCGCAATGGTTCCACGCGTTCAGGCCTCCTTCACCGCCGATGACTCCCCGACCAGGGTTTCAGGGCGAAAAGGCCAGGCGCCACGCCCGCGGCTAGCGGACGTCGATCACCATCATCAGGCCGCCGCCGCCCTGGGTCTCGACGTTGTTGTTGGTCGTGTGGTGGCCGATATGGCAGTGGATCAGCCATTTTCCGGGCTTGAGCGCCGTCCAGATGACGTCGTAGCGCTGACCAGGTCCGATATTGATCGTGTCGGCCTTGAAGCGGGCCGAGGGCTGCAGGGTCTCGCCGTCGCGGGCCACCACCTCGAACGGACCGCCGTGGATGTGGATCGGGTGGATGAAGCCGTTGTTGGAGCCGATCATCCGGACCTTGAGGGTTTCGCCCACCCTCATGTGAATGGTGTCGGTTGCCGGAAACGCCTTGCCATTGAAGGTGAAGAAGTTGGGCTGGCCGCCGTCCATGGGCATCGCCGGGTAGGTCAGGCCCTCGCGCTTCAGCCATTCCTGCAATTGCAGCACATATTCGTGGTCGGCCCTTAGACTGGGGTCGGGCGTCTTGGGGTCGATGATGAGCGCGCCGTAAAGCCCAAGCCCCTGCTGGCGGTCAACATGGTCGTGCGAGTGATAGAGGTAGGCGCCGCTCTGCACCGCGGTGAAGGCGTAGCGATAGGCCTTGCCGTTCTCGATCGGCGCCTGGGTGATCATCGCCGGGCCGTCCATGATATTGGGCAGGATCAACCCATGCCAATGGACAGTGGTGGACTCTGGAAGTCGATTGGTCACGTCGATCCGAACCTTGTCGCCCTCGTTGAAGCGGATGGTCGGGCCCGGGACCTGGCCGTTGAAGCCATAGGCGTCGACCGTGACGCCCGGCAGGATCGTCCAGCGGAACACCGAGGTCTCCAATTCGAAAATCTTGACGCCGTTCTCCAGGCGGAAGGGCAGGGGGCGGGCTCCGCGCACCTCCACGCCGTAGGTCGCCTTGACCTGACGCGGATCGACCGCCGCCATGTCGATCATCGCCTCGGCCGGCGTGTCGCGATCCATGATCATGCCTGGCGGCATGATCGCGCCGCCGACCTGGTGGGCCGACAATGTCATGTTGATCCAGTTCCAGGGTGCGATCATCCCCGCGACCACGGCCAGACTCGAGACGATGCCGAGCGTGGCGATCTGGGCCGAGGTGGCGTCGGACGCCATACCGGGGCTGTCAGAGGCGGTTGCGGCGTGGGCGCCATGACTCGGCTGTTCGCCGCCGGCCATCGCCTTGGCCATCTTGTGGCCGGCATGCGGGACGGCGGTCGCCTTCGCCTTGGCCTGGGACCCAAGGTCGAACTTCGCGCCCGATTTGCGTTCGGTCATCAGGCCGTGTTTGAGGGCCTTGGAGACCAGCCAGACATTGGACGGAAAGGCTAGGGCGAAGCCGGCGATGACGCCCAGGCTCATCACGCCCCAGAAGATCAGTTCGGTCGGAACCATGGCCCGCATGTCGCGGCCCATCATCAGGAAGCTCATCACCGGAGCCATGCCGGCCATCATGAAGTTCATGCTGATCAGTTCGGGAATGAAACTGCGGCGGACATTCTGCCAATAGGTCCCGCCCATCATCGACTTCATGAACAGGGCCTGGAAGATGAACAGGCCGAACGCGAAACCGAAGGCGTATTCGACCAGGAGGTCCAGCCACATCGGCAGGCCCAGGGTCGCGGTGATCACCGCCGCCAGAATGATCCCCGTAGCGTCGCCGGCGATGCAGTGGATGGTCGAGCCGACGCCCTGCTTCCACAACGGCTTGACGAAGGCTTCGTGCTCACCGGGGCGGGGCTCCTTGTCGGCCAGGACGTACAGCAGCAGGCCGATGGGGCCCGTATAAAGGGTCACCAGGATGAAGCCCCACTTCATCACAACCGGCTCGGGGTTGTTGCGATACTGGTCGATGGCGACATAGAGCGTGCTGAGCGCGGCGACGGAAAACCAGCCCACCAGGAAGTAGTCGATCGGTTGGATTAGCATCGGTGCTTCCTGCCGGAATAAAGATTCCAATGATGGGAAGGATATCGACCCGGTCAAATTCATTGGGACCAGCCATCGACACGACAACGGCGAATGATCGGTCGAGGTTGCCCGCTTCTTGACTTGGAAAGCAAGGCGTCGCCGCCTATTGACCAAGGGTGCGGCCGGGGAGAGCTGGATTGTCCGACGACTTGATGCGCGATCTTTTGCGGCGCTGGCGCGACGATCCACGCGGCGCTTATCGCACGTGGTTTCTGTGGGAAGACCGGATCAAGAACTTCCGTTCTATCCGGCGCGGCGTGCAGCAGGTCGCCGAGGAGATCGCCGAGGGACGGTTCGGCGTGGCCTATCGCGGCTCCTCGCTCGAGACCGTCGTCCACTCGATCGCCGAGCAGCGCCAGGTCTTCAAGGGCGCCGACCACGCTTTCCTGTGGAAGCCCAAGCTGCGCATTCCCGACATCTACGAGCATCCCGGCAACCAGCGGGCCTTCGGGCGCCTGCTGGACGCTTGCGTCTGCTGCGACACCGCCGAGCATGTCCTGGCCGAAATCCATCGGATCGACGCCCTGCAGATCAAGGGGCTCGGACCCGCCGTCGCCAACATCCTCTACTTCCTGCACCCGACGATCGCCCCGCCGTTCAACACCGCGATCGTCCGCGGCTACAACGCCCTGTTCGGGGCGAATGTGAAGCTAGGGCGCTGGGAGCAGTACCTGGCCATGCGCCAAGGCCTGATCGCTTTCAACAGCAAGCATCGGGATCTGCTCTCCAACGATCTGGGCGCGGTCGCCGCCTTCTGCTTCGATATCGGCATGGGTCTCTATGCGTCGCCGCCACGTCAGGACGACGTCGCCGCCCTGGCGTCTTGGCGCGAGGATCTGGCCAAGGTTCGGGAAGCCGCAGCCCTTAAGCCCGGGGTCGAACAGGACGAGCGCACCCATAC
The DNA here is from genome assembly GCF_002742625.1 of Caulobacter sp. FWC2. Classification (NCBI taxonomy): domain Bacteria; kingdom Pseudomonadati; phylum Pseudomonadota; class Alphaproteobacteria; order Caulobacterales; family Caulobacteraceae; genus Caulobacter; species Caulobacter sp. FWC2. Next base: position 2,689,288 of record NZ_PEBF01000001.1, on the reverse strand, counting down.
CCAGGTCCAGGGCTGGCTGCGCGATCTGGGCTTGGCCCTGGGCTACAAGGTGTTCATCGCCCAGAACGATCAAGGGCGTCTGCACGAGGGCGGCAAGCTTGGCGAGGGGTGTTTGACGCGGCTGGGTGGCCGGCTGGAAGCGGCGCCCGGCGCGGACGCCGTGCGGCTGATCGATGTGTTGTGGCTGTCGGACCCGGACACGATCATCGCGGCCTTCGAAGTCGAGCACAGCACCTCCATCTATTCGGGCATCGTGCGGATGCTCGATCTGGCGCTCGGCGGCGCGGCCGGCAGCCTGCATGCGCTCTACCTGGTCGCCCCCGACAAACGGGAAGTCGATGTTCGCGCCCAGATCGCCCGGCCGGCCTTCAGCCGGATCGGGGATCTGTCGGTTCGCTACCTGCCCTATGGCGAACTGGACAAGCATCGCGAGGCCATTGGGCGGTTCGGAACGGGTATCCAGGCGCTGGAATCGGTGTCCCATCGGCTTACCCCTGGCCAGGGGGTGTCGCGCTAGCGATCGCGAAAGGCTTCCGGATCCAACGACGCCGCCAGGGCTTTGCGCGCCCGATAGACGCGGGTCTCGACGGACTTGGGCGAGACGCCCAGGATCGCGGCGGCTTCATGATGTGACAGGCCTTCGAAGGCGGTCAGCACGAGCGGCGCCTTCAGGGCGTCGGGAAGTTTCGCCACCGCCTGGTTGAGAAGACCCATCGACTGGTGTTGGCGCAGCTGGTCGTCGGCCAGCGCACCGGGATCGACGGCTTGGGCCAGGGCGTCATCGGGCGCGACAGACCCGAAAAAGAAGCGCCGCACGGCCATTTTCCGCCCGCGGTCTCGCGCCTTGTTGATGGCGATGGTGCGCAGCCAGGAGCCGAAAGAGCGCGAGGGGTCATATCGGCCCAAAGCCGCCCAGGCCGCGATGAACGCTTCGTGGGCTGCTTCATAGGCCTCATCGGCATCGCCCGTATAACGCCGCAGCAGGCGGTAGAGACTTTCCTTGTGTCGGCCGACCAGCTGCGCGAACGCGCGCTCGTCACCCCTCGCGGCCTGCGCCGCGAGCGCTTCGTCGGTGGGCGTCGCCGCGATCACTGCGCCTGTTCGGTCAGGTTCTTGACGACGGTGTCGTCGAAACGGGCGGCTTGTTGCGGGGTCAGCACGGCGCGCATGGCGATAACGTGCTGGATGCTTTCCTTCTGCAGGGCGCCCATTGCCATGTGGAAGCGGTCGATGGCCGCCTGGACCTTGGGCGTATAGCTGTGCTGCTCTTGAATGGCCTGGGCGAGCTCGGCGTTGGCGGCGCGCATTTCGGCCTCAAGGACCTTGCGGCGCGCCGCGTAGTCACGCTCCAGCCCGTCGATCCGCCGTTCCTGATCCGGCGTGAGGTTGAGCTTCTCATGCACCAACTGATGCAAGGGCGTGGCGTGGTGCATCCGGCGCACGACATACTGTCCGCCGCCCCAGGCGCCGATCGCCGCCGCCAGGGTCGAAAGCACCAACGTCAGAATGATGCTGCGGGTAACGCTCACTGATCACCCTCGAGCAGGGTGGACGGCGCCAGATGAGCCGAGACCGAAAAGGTGCTGAACTGCTGTGGCGCGGAGACGGTGCTGGCCGCGGCCAAGCCGCCGGCGGTGACGCCCATCGCCAGCGCCAGACCGACCGATGCGACCCGGATCGGCGCCAGGGCGGCCCCCGTCTTGAGGTCGGCGCGTCGACGGGCAATGCCGCGCGCCACGTCCCATTCCAGGCCGTCCAGCGATCTGTCCAGCGGCTGCGCCGCCAGCTGATCGACCAAGTCATCCAAGTTCAGAGTCATGCTCGGTCCTTCGCCCCCGGAGGTGTCCCGCTGACTATACGCAGCAGAACCCCTTTATCCCGCAAGTTTGGAACCGCGCGCGAAAATGACGCGCGGCGCAAGGTGCGCCGGCGCCAGTTTCTACAGGCAGCCTATCCGCCGTGCTTGCGGACGAAAGCCTCCAATTCGGCCTTGGCCTTGGTGTTTTCGTCGATGGTCATCTGCGCCATGCGCTTGGCTTCGGCGTCGCCGCCGTGCTTGAGCAGCGATTGGCTCATGTCGATCGCGCCTTGGTGATGAGCGATCATTTTCCTGGCCCACAGCACGTCGAAGTCGGAGGCCTTGGCCGCCATCATCGCCTTGCTCATCCGCATTTCGTCCATCTTCAAGGCGTCGCGGCCCATCTGAGCGTGACCCTTCATGCTGGTCTTGGACATATCCATGCCCTTCATGTCGTGCCCGGCCATGGACCGAGCCGAGGCGCCGACGGCGCCGACGGCGCCGACGGCGCCGAGCAGGCCCGCCACGCATAACGTAGTCAAAATCTTGCGCATTTGTTCGTCTTCCAGAGTGCTGCTGATCCGGTCGCGCCAAGAGCGGCGCTGGTCGCCCGACTAGAACAGCAATCGAAGGTATTCGTTGCCGAATACGAGCGCACATACATCCATCGAACATTCCCATCATTGTAGGTATGGATTGGATGATTTGGATCGGCTGTCGTGTGTGTGGTGAGTGTTTTTCGACTTGCAGAGAAACCTTCCGATGAGGGGAAGCCCTGGGCCGGCGCGTACACCTCTCGGGCGCCGCCAAACACCGCCTTGACCTTCCCATGATGGGAGGGATCACAAAGCTGGGCATCGAGAACAGGAGACAGTCGATGCCCGACCAAAACCTCAACATCCTGGACCTGCCCGTGGTCGGAATGACCTGCGCGTCCTGCGTGCGGCGGGTCGAAATGGCGGTTGCCGCCGTGCCGGGCGTGACGTCCGCCAGCGTCAATCTCGCGGCCAAGCGCGTTCACGTTGAAGGCGGCGATCCCATCGCGATCGGCGCCGCGATCCGCCAGGCCGGCTATGATCTCGTCGATCAGACGATCGATCTGCGCATTGTCGGCATGACCTGCGCATCTTGCGTCTCTCGCGTCGAAAAGGCGTTGCTGAAGGCGCCTGGGGTTGAGCGGGCGGTGGTCAACCTGGCCACAGAACGGGCTAGCGTCAGCGGCGCGCGCGGCGCTCTGGACCCCGATGCGCTGATCAAGGTAGTTGCCGAGGCGGGATACACGGCGAGCCTGGCGCCAGACGCCAGCGGCGACGCCGGCGACGACGAAGCCAAGGCCCGCGAGGCGGAGATCGCTGGCCTCAAGCGCGCGGTTCTGATCGCCGCCCTGGCCACCGCGCCGCTCTTCGTCGTCGAGATGGCCCGCCATTTCGTCCCAGGCGCCCACCATCTGCTGGCGGCGACGCTAGGCGAGCAAGCCTGGCGGCTGATCAGCCTGGTTCTGGCCAGCATCGTGCTGTTCGGGCCTGGACTGCGCTTCTATCGCAAGGGCGTCCCAAACCTGCTGCGCCTGACGCCCGACATGAACAGCCTGGTCGTGCTCGGCGCGAGCGCGGCCTTCGGCTATTCGCTGGTCGGGACCCTGGCGCCGGGCCTGCTGCCGGCCGGGACGGACGGCGTCTACTACGAGGCCGCCGCGGTCATCGTCACCCTGATCTTGATGGGTCGATGGTTCGAAGCCCGGGCCAAGGGCGCGACGAGCCAGGCGATCAAGCGGCTGATGACCCTGCAAGCCAAGACCGCGCGGGTCGAACGCGATGGCCAGGCCGTCGAGGTCGCCATCGGCGAGGTCGTGCCCGGCGATCTGGTGCTGGTCCGTCCTGGTGAACGCCTCCCGGTCGATGGCGTCGTTATCGACGGTGTGTCGTTTGTCGATGAGGCGATGATCACAGGGGAGCCGATCCCCGTCGAGAAGTCCGTCGGGGCCTTGGTGGTCGGCGGCACGGTCAACACCACCGGCGCCTTGCGGTTCAAGGCGACCAAGGTCGGCGGCGACACCCTGCTCGCCCAGATCGTGCGCATGGTCCAGGCCGTGCAGGGGTCCAAGCTCCCAATCCAGGCCTTGGTCGACAAGATCACCGCTTGGTTCGTGCCCGCCGTCATCGCCGTGGCCGTCGCGACCTTCCTGGCCTGGCTGGTGTTCGGCCCGTCGCCCGCCCTGGGCTTGGCGCTCGTTCACGCGGTGGCGGTGCTGATCATCGCCTGTCCATGCGCCATGGGTCTGGCCACGCCGACCTCGATCATGGTCGGGACCGGCAGAGCCGCCGAGCTGGGCGTTCTGTTCCGCCGTGGCGAAGCCCTGCAGGCGCTGCAGGACGCCAAGGTCGTAGCGCTCGACAAGACCGGCACCCTGACCAAAGGCCGGCCCGAACTGACCGATTTGATCCTCGCGGAAGGGTTTGGCCGGGGCGAGGTCCTGGGCCTGGCGGCGGCGGTCGAGGCGCGTTCCGAGCACCCGATCGCCCAGGCCATCGTCTCCGCGGCCAAGGCCGAAGGCGCGACGCTCGGCGCGTTGAGCGATTTTGCCTCGACGCCAGGGTTTGGAGCGCAAGGGATCGTGGCCGGCCACCGCGTCGAGATCGGCGCCGATCGCTACATGCTGCGCCTGGCGCTGGACGTCGGGCCCTTCGCCAGGGACGCCGCCCGCCTAGGGGACGCCGGCAAGAGCCCGCTCTATGTGGCGCTCGACGGACGACTGGCGGCCATTCTCGCGGTGTCCGATCCCATTCGCGAAACCGCGCCGGCCGCCATAGCCGCCCTGCACGCCCAGGGCCTGAAGGTGGCGATGATCACCGGCGATAATCGCCGCACCGCCGAGGCGGTCGCCAAAATCCTCGGTATCGACGAGGTCGTGGCCGAGGTGCTGCCCCAGGGCAAGACCGAGGCGATCGCGGCGCTGCGCGCCCGCCATGGCGCGACGGCGTTCGTCGGCGACGGCGTCAATGACGCGCCGGCCCTGGCCAGCGCCGATGTCGGCCTGGCCATGGGGCAGGGGACAGACATCGCCATCGAGAGCGCCGACGTCGTGCTGATGGGCGGGGATCTGCGCGGCGTGGTCAACGCCTTGGCGCTGAGCCGGGCGACCTTGCGCAACATCCGCCAGAACCTGGTCTGGGCCTTCGGCTACAACGTCGTCCTGATCCCGGTGGCGGCGGGCGCGCTCGCGACGACCTTTGGTCTGTCGCTTTCGCCGATGGTGGCGGCCGGCGCGATGGCGCTGTCCAGCGTCAGCGTCCTGTCCAACGCTTTGCGCCTGCGCGCCTTCACCTCGCCTCTGCCCGCCGCCAAGCCAAGGAGCACGCACGCATGAACATCGGACAGGCGGCCAAGGCGTCCGGGGTCTCGGCCAAGATGATCCGCTACTATGAGCAGATCAAACTGATCACGCCCGCCGGCCGCACCGACAGCAACTATCGCAGCTTCAGCGAGCGTGAGGTCAATGAGCTGAGGTTCATTCGCCGCGCCCGTTCGCTGGGATTTTCGGTCGAGGAGATCACTCACCTGTTGTCGCTCTGGCGCGACCGTGTCCGGCCCAGCCGCGAGGTTAAGGCGATCGCCGATGGGCATGTCCAGGCACTAGAGGCCAAGATCGTGGAGATGCAGGCCATGGCCGACACGCTACGCGACCTGTCTCGCGATTGCGCGGGCGATGATCGGCCCGACTGTCCGATCCTGGCCGACCTCGGTTCGGGCGCGCCGCCACGGCGCGAGCCAGCTCCGTCCCGGGGCTTTCGGTGAAGCGGCCTCTGGCTTGGCTGTCGGGTGTCTGCCTGATGGCGGGGCCGCTGGCTGGCAACGCCGCCGACTACAGGTTCGAGGCCGTTTCGCCAAACCTGACCCGCGGCGTGGCGACGACCATTATGGTGAAAGTCACTCCCGTCGAACCCGCCCGCATTATGCCGCGATTGTCGGCGCGCGACGCCACGGTCAGCTTGACCTCGGGGCGTGGAACAGCGGTGTTTCCCGCCTTTTTCGAGCCTTCGCTCGACTATGACCAGCTTCGGTTCCGCGCCGACCTGCCCATGACCGGCGACTGGGTGCTGGCCTTCACCCTTCAGCCCGTCGGTGAACCGACCAAGGCCGCGAGCGTCAACCTCAAGGTCGCCGATCCGCCGCGCGCCGCGGGGCCGTCGCCGGCCACCGGACCTGTTCGCCCGCCGCGTTGATGCGCCGGGCGAACCGTCCTGAAGTGCTACTTGGCCGACATCGCCACGACTTCGGCTGCAGCGCCCATCGGCTTGAGCTTGAAATTGACGGCCTGACCGACCTTGAACGACTTGAGAACGTTCGGAGCGGCCTTGAACTTCATGGTCATGGCCGGCCACTTCAGCGCCGGGATCGGTTGGTGCTGCAAAGTCACCGTGCCGCCCTTGGCGTCGATCGCCTTGATCACGCCCTGGCCGTCGGCCGTCTTGGCCGGGGCGGGCGCGGCGTCGTGCTTCATGCCCGCCATATCGCCCATCTTCATATCGCCCATCTTCATGTCGGATTGAGCAAGGGCGGGGCCGGTGAGGGCCAGGAACAGGGCGCCGGCGGCGAGGAAGGTCTTCATCGATTTTGTCTCCTGTCGGTGCGGATCGACCGGAGAGGGCCGTCCTGCGCCAGAGAGATACGCGCCGGCCCAGGCCGATCCCTCAGCAGGATTTCGGCGAGGCGCCTCTTGACCTTGCCATGATGGGAAGCCCCATCTGTTGCAGCGAAGTCGAACAAGGACGAACAAGATGCTTCGCTACACCATCGAGAACATGACCTGCGGCCATTGCGTCGCCACCGTCACCAAGGCCGTGTGCGGCGTGGACGCCCATGCCAAGGTTCGGGCCGATATCGCAGGGCGACGACTGGAAATTGCCACGGCCGCGGCTTCGGACCGCATATCGGCAGCGATCGCCGCCGCCGGCTATCGTGTGACTCCGGCTTGACCGCTTGGCCACCCCGACCTTTGGCGCGGACGACCAAGTCCGCCGGGGCGGCCGTCACGCCTGCAAGGCGACAGGCTTCGCATAAAGCGTCTGGATCAGCGGGCAGCCGGACTCGCGCCCGGCGTCGCAGGCTTGCACCGAGGAAGTCAGAACCGCTTCCATCCGTCTCAGATCCGCGATCCGCGAACGCACGTCATTCAGGTGCGCCGCCGCAAGGTCTCGCACATCGGTGCATGCGCCCTGCGGCCCAGCCGAGAGGTCCAGCAGCACGCGCACCGTCTCCAAGGTAAAGCCCAACTGCCGCGCGCGACGCACGAAACCCAGACGCGCCACGTCACCATCGCCGTAGCTTCGGTAGCGGCCCTTGCGTGGCGGCGTCAGCATCAGGCCGATGCGCTCATAATAGCGGATCGTCTCGATGTTGCAGCCGGTGAGGCGAGATAGCTGGCCGATCTGTATCGTCTGGGGGGACATCGGAGGGCCTTGCGATTGGGGCTTGAGTCTGTAGCCGCTACAGATGGCATCCTGGTGGCGCACGCGCCAGGAGACGACGATATGACGACCAAAAGCGGTTCTCGCCCCGAGACCGGCGACAGGACCCGCCGCGTAGCGGAGAACACCTTGAGCGGCGCGGCGGTTCTCGCCGCGTTCGGGGCCGTTTTCGCATGGTCCGCGTGCTGCGTTCTGCCTTTGTCCCTGGCGTTGGCGGGTTTGGGGCTGGGCGGTTTGAGCTGGGCCGCCGGCCAGCGCGTCTGGCTCACGCTCGCGGCGCTTGGCGTGATCGCCGCCGGCTGGATCGTGACTTGGCGGCGGAGCCGGCCGCGTCGAGGCGACTGCACGGACCGCGCGCCGTCGCGGCTGGCGATCGGCCTGCTCAGCGCGGCGACGCTTCTTGTTCTCCTCGCCTTGGCCTGGCGCCCGATCATCGAGCCTTGGGCTTTGACCCTTATCCGAAGCGCTCGCGCATGACCCGCAAACCGATCACGCTTGGATCCACGCTGACCTGCCCGCATTGCGGCCATCGCGAGACCGAAACCATGCCGACGGACGCTTGCCAGTATTTCTACGACTGCAAGGGTTGCGGTGTGGTGCTCAAGCCAAAGCGGGGCGATTGCTGCGTCTACTGCTCTTACGGCGACGTCGCCTGCCCGCCGATCCAGGCCGGGGATGGCGGGCCATGCTGCGGTTAGCCGGCTATCCATGAGCAATGGTGGGGCCGCGAGGCCGACTAAGACGCCGACGTTCGATGAGCAGATAGGCGGCCGGAACCACGAACATCGACAGCAGCGGCGCGCTGAGCATGCCGCCGATCATCGGCGCGGCGATCCGGCTCATCACCTCCGAGCCGGCGCCGTGGCCGATCAGGATCGGGATCAGCCCCGCCAGGATCACCGCCACGGTCATGGCCTTGGGCCTGACCCGCAGCAAGGCGCCCTCGCGGATCGCTTGGCTGAGGTCGGCGTCGCTCAGAACACCCTGGCGCTCGGCCAAGGCCTGCTTGAGATAGATCAGCATCACCACCCCGAACTCGGCCGAGACGCCCGCCAGGGCGATGAACCCGACCCCGGTGGCCACCGACTGGTTGAAGCCCAATAGGTAGAGCGCCCAGAAGCCGCCGGTCAGGGCGAAGGGCAGGGCGCCCATGATCAGGGCCGCCTCGTCGAAGCGGCGGAAGGTCAGGTAGAGCAGCACGAAGATGATCAGCAGCGTCGCCGGCACGACGATCTTCAGCCGCTCGACCGCCCGCTGCAGATATTCGAACTGACCCGAATAGCTGATGGTCACGCCGGTGACCGGCTTGATGTCCTTGGCCACTGCCCGCTGCAGATCGGCGACGACCGAAGACAGGTCGCGCCCGCGCACATCGACATAGACGAAGGTGGTCGGCCGCCCGTTCTCGCTCTTGAGCATCGGCGGGCCCTCGCTGATCGCCACCTGGGCCACCGTGCCCAGGGTGATCTGCTGCAGGGACGGGGTGAGGATCGGCAGCGCCCTCAAGGCCTCCAGATCGCCGCGCACCTCGCGCGGATAGCGCACGCTGATCGGATAGCGGGCCAGGCCCTCGACGGTCTCGCCCACCGTCTGGCCGCCGATCGCGCCCGAGACGATAGCCTGGACGTCGGCGATGTTGAGGCCGTAGCGGCCGGCGGCGGCCCGATCGATGCGGACATCGACATAGCGCCCGCCGGTCAATCGCTCGGCCAGGGCCGAACTGACCCCTGGCACGGTCTTGGCGACTTGGGCGATCTGCTGGGCGACCCGATCGAGGTCATCAAGGTTCGCGCCCGACACCTTGACCCCGATCGGGCTCTTGATCCCGGTGGCCAGCATGTCGATGCGGTTGCGGATCGGCGGCACCCAGACGTTGGAGAGTCCCGGCACCGCCACCGTGCGGTCCAATTCCTCGACCAGCTTTTCCGGGGTCATGCCGGGGCGCCACTGGTCGCGCGGCTTGAAGCGGATGGTGGTCTCGAACATCTCCAGCGGGGCCGGATCGGTCGCCGACTCCGCGCGGCCGGCCTTGCCGAACACGCTGTCGACCTCGGGCACGGTCTTGATCAGCCGATCGGTCTGCTGCAGCAGCGCGCTGGCCTTGGCGGCCGACAGCCCGGGCAAGGCCGAGGGCATGTAGAGCAGGTCGCCCTCGTCGAGGGTCGGCATGAACTCGCCGCCCAGCCGCGACAGCGGGACCAGGGTGGTGGCGAAGACCAGGGCGGCGATGACCAGCGTGGTGCGCGGACGCCCAAGCACCCAGTCCAGGGCCGGGGCGTAGAGCGCGCTCAGCGCCCGATTGATCGGGTTGGCGGTCTCGGCCGGGATCCTGCCGCGGATCAGATAGCCCATCAGCACTGGGATCAGGGTGATCGACAGCAGGGCCGCGGCCGCCATGGCATAGGTCTTGGTGAAGGCCAGCGGCGCGAACAGCCGCCCCTCCTGGCCCTGCAGGGTGAAGACCGGGATGAACGAGAAGGTGATGATCAGCAGGCTCAGGAACAGGGCCGGGCCGACCTCGACGGCGGCGGCGGCGATCTCGTCCCAGCGCTCGCGATCGCCGATCGTTTGGTCGGGATGGTCGTGCGCCCAACGTTCGAGATGCTTGTGGGCGTTCTCGATCATCACCACGGCCGCGTCCACCATGGCCCCGACGGCGATGGCGATGCCGCCCAGCGACATGATGTTGGCGTTGACGCCCTGGGCCCGCATGACGATGAAGGCGGTCAGCACGCCCAGGGGCAGGGCGATGATCGCCACCAGGGCCGAGCGCAGATGCCAAAGGAAGAGCGCGCAGACCAGGGCGACGACGATGAACTCCTCGAAGAGTTTGGATTTCAGGTTGTCGATGGCGCGGTCGATCAGGCCCGATCGGTCGTAGGTGGTGACGATCTCAACGCCTGGCGGCAGGCTGGCCTTGAGCGTCTTCAGCTTGTCCTGCACGGCCTTGAGCGTGGCGCGCGCGTCCTCGCCCGAACGCAGAACGACCACGCCGCCGGCAACCTCGCCCTGACCATTGAGTTCGGCGACCCCTCGGCGCATCTCCGGTCCGATCTGGATCGTGGCGACCTGACCCAGGGCGATCGGCACGCCGCCGGCCGCGGTCTTGACCGGTACGGCGGCGAAGTCGTCCAGGCTGCTCAGATAGCCGCTGGCCCGAACCATGTATTCGGCCTCGGCCATCTCGACGACGGAGCCGCCGGCTTCCTGGTTGGCCCGGTTCAGCGCGTCGACCACGGCCTGGTGGGTGACCCCGTAGGCCGCCAGCTTCTGCGGGTCGAGCACCACCTGGTACTGACGCACCATGCCGCCGATACTGGCCACCTCGGCCACGCCCGGCAGGGTCTTGAGCTCATAGCGCACGAACCAGTCCTGCAAGGATCGCAGTTGGCTGAGGTCATGGCGGCCGGTTCGGTCGACCAGGGCGTATTCGAAGATCCATCCCACACCCGTGGCGTCGGGACCCAGGGCAGGGCGGGCCCCGGCCGGGAGCCGGCTCTGGACTTGGCTCAGCGATTCCAGGACCCGCGAGCGGGCCCAATAGGGATCGGTCCCGTCGGCGAACAGCACATAGACGAAGCTGTCGCCGAAGAAGGAATAGCCGCGCACGGTCTTGGCGCCCGGCACCGACAGCATGGTGGTGGCCAGCGGATAGGTGATCTGGTCCTCGACCAGGCGCGGCGCCTGGCCCTGGGCTGGCGTGCGGATCACCACCTGGACGTCGGAGAGATCAGGCAGGGCGTCGAGCGGCGTTTCGCGCAGCGCCACCAGCCCGCCGGCCAGCAGGACCAGGGCCCCGAGCAGCACGAAGAAGCGGTTGCCCAGCGACCAGCGAATGACGGCGGCGATCATCGGCTGGCCTCCACGCGGCGAAGGCTGCGCACGGCGGGCCCGTCAGGACGTTGTTCGAAGCCAAACGCCGCTTGGTCGCCCGCCTTCAATCCCCGAGCCAGGCTTGGCGGATCGAGCTTGAAGGTCATGGTCATCGCCGGCCAGCCGATCGCCGGCACCGGTCCATGGCTCAGGGTGATGGTATCGGCGGTGATCTCCTCGATGCGTCCCTCCGCTTGCAACAGCGCCTTGGCGGCGGCCGGCGCCGGCTTCATCGCCGGCGCGGCGGACTTCGTGGCCGGACCCGCCGGCATTGAGTTCACCGGTTCATCCGCCGACAGCGGCCTGGGTTCCAAGCCGGCGAGGCTGGCTTCCGAGTCGAGCAGGAACTGGCCGGAGGCCACGACCTGATCGCCAGCCTTCAGGCCGCCGAGGATTTCGGTGCGACCGCCGGCCTGTCGACCGACACGGACCTCGGCGGCCTGGTAGCGGCCGCCGCCCTGGGCCAGCATCACCAAGTCCCGACGGCCGGTGCGGATCACCGCCTCGCTGGGGACGGTCAGGACCGGCGCCGCATCACTCCCGAGACTGGCCGTGGCGAACATGCCCGGCCGCAGCCGGCCGTCGCGATTGGCCAGTTCGACCCGTACCTGCAGGGTGCGGCTGTCGACTTGGGCGGAAGGCAGGATGGCGCTGACCCGGCCGTTGAAGGTCTCGCCAGGAAAGGCGGCCAACTGGGCGGAAACCGCCTGGCCGATCTTGATCAGTCCGGCCTGGGCCTCGGGGGCCGACAGGATCAGCCAAACGCTCGACAGGCCGCTGATCTGCGCCAGGGTCTGGCCCGAGGTCAGGCTCATGCCGGCCCGGACGTCCAAGGTCTGAATCACCCCGCCGATCGGCGCGCGCACCGTGGAGATCGGCTGGACCCTGCCGCCGCGCTCGACCGCGGCGATCAAGGGCTCGCTCATCCCGGCCAAGACCAGGCGTGAGCGCGCCGCAGCCGTCAGGCGCGGATCGCCGACGCGGCGCACGGCCAGATATTCGGTCTGCGCGCCGGCCCAGTCGGGATTGAGCAGGTCTGCGATCGGCGCGCCGGCCGCGACGATGTCGCCGGGGGCGTGGCCATAGACACGCTGGACGAAGCCGGCGGTTCGGGTCTGGACGATGGCCAGGTCACGCTGATTGAAGTCGATCGACCCCGGGACGGTCAAGCCAGAGGCGAGCGGCGTCATCTCGGCGCGGGCCAAACGCAGGCCCAGGGTCTGGGCGCCGCGCGGATCGACGGCCACGCCAGGCGACGCCGCGCTCGCGGCTTCGTCCGCGTAGCGGGGGACCAGCTGCATGTCCATGAACGGCGACTTGCCCGGCTTGTCGAAGCGTTGGGCCGGCACCATCGGATCATACCAGTAGAGAACCTTGCGGCCGGGCGCATCGCCCGCCGCCGGGACGGGCGCCTTGCGCCACTGGCCCAGGCCATAGCCCCCGGCCGCAGCCAGAAGGGCGATGGCGGCGGCGCCCGCGATCAGGGATCGGGGCGAAAGGGTCGTGGCGCGGCTCATGACGCGGTTCCATAGGTCAGGTTGATCTTGGCGCTGTCGCGCGTGACGAGGGCTTGGCGGTCGAGGATCGAAAGCTTGGTCTCGGCCAGATCGAGCAGAGCGCCGAGCACGTCGGTCAGGCTGGCGCGGCCGGCGCCGTAGCTGGCGGTCTCCAGGTCGGCGCGCTGCTGGGCCAGCGGCGCCAAGGTCTCTTGGGCCCTCGCCAACTGCTCATGGTGCATCTGGTGGTCTGCGAGGTCGCTCTCCAGCGCGGCGAGAAGTTGGCGCGCGCCCGCCGCCTTCTGGCTCTCCGCGCCGCGAACCCGCGCGCTCTGGGCGGCGATTAGCGGTTCGCGCCGGGATTGGCCAAACAGCGGTAGGCCGAAGGTCACTCCTAGCGACACCATGTCGCCGTAGGCGCCGTCGCGCTTCTGATAGGCGATGTCCCAACTGGTGTCGGGATGGGCCTCGGCGCGGGCCTGGGCCAGCTGGGCTCCGGCCATTTGGCGCGCCGCATCCAGCGCCATGAGGCTGGGATGGTCGGGGAGGCCGGCGCGCAGCGTCTCGGGGTCGATGGGAAAATCGGGCGCCGGTCCGATGGGTTGTGGCCCTGGCTCTCCGGTCCAGCGGGTCAGTTCGGCGGCGGCGCGGGCGCGGTCGGCCAGCAGTTCGCTGCGCCGATCGGCCAGCAGGGCCAGCTTCTGTTGCGCTTCCAGGGTCTGGCCCGGGCGAGCGTCGCCAGCCGTCAAGGCAGCCGGCGCGGTGTCGCGCAGCGGCGTGATCGCTTTCTCGACCGCGGCGAGCGCGGCCAGCTTCTGGTCGGTGTAGTAGAGATCGATCCAGGCCAGGGCGACGGCCAGCCGCGTCTCGCGCGCCACCAGCGCCTGGCGGGCGCCGGCGGTCGAGACCTCGGCCGAAGCGGCTCGACGCGCGGCCTCGCGCTTGGCGGCGCTGGGCCGATCCTGCATCAAGCCGACGCTGACCATGGTCATGCTGTCGCCGCCGAACGTCCCGGCCGGCGGTCCGGAGATCGGGGCATTGTCCAGACCCAGCCGTAACCTGGGATCGGGCAACTTGCCGGCCGCCCGTCCCTGGGCCTTGGCGGCCTCCAGATCGGCGGCGGTTCCATCCAGAGCCGGTGACTGCAGGGCCAGCCGCTGAGCGGCTTCGAAGGTCAGAGGGCCAGCCTGGGCCGCGCTGGCCAGGCTAAGGCTGCCCGCCAGAAGCAGTATGAAGCGCATTGAACAGAAGATCCTGTCGCGTAGCGCGCGGCGTCGGCCGCCGCGCGAGAAGGGGAGAGGCGCTCCGGCGGAGCGGTTGCAGCCAGTCCGCCGGAGCCGACCGAGCGGGCGACGGGAGGGGATTGCCCGCCGCCCGGTTCAGCCGATCCTAGCGGGTCGGGCCCGTGGCTTCAGGCTTGGCCGGGGAAGCCGGGCCGGCCATCATCGACATCATCCCGCAGTTGGCCGGCATGTCGCAGATGCGCAGGGCGGTCCGGAAAACGTCCTTGGGATTGGACGGCGGGGACTGGGCCTGCAGGTGGCTGCAAGGCGCGGGCTTGGCGGCCAGGGCGGCCGAGGCGGCGAAGGTCAGGCCGGCGGCCAAGGCGGCCAGCATCGTGGTGCGAAGAGTCATGGAATCGTTCCTTGAAAATCGTGATCTGAAGCGCCCGCGAGCGGGCAAGCGACCGCGCGCTTGGCCGGGTGTGGGATGCACGACGGCGGGCGCGGAAGCGTCAGACCGGCGCTTGGCCGGTCGCTAGATCAGCGATCTTGGAGGAGGATCTTCCGGGATGGGATCGTGGGTCTGGCCGCTGGTGTTGGACCAACTGACCTCGACGCGGTAGACGATCGGCGAATGGCTGATCGCCGCGTCGCCGGGCACCCCGACCGCCAGCGCGCAACTGGTGGCGCAGGCCTTGGCGCAGTCCTTGGCCGACATCGCCTTGCCGTGGTCGCAACAGGGGTCTGGCTGGGCGGTGTCGGGGGCGGTTTCAGCGGCGGGCATCGTCATGCTCATCGCGCTCATGTCCATGCCGGCCATGTCGCAATCAGCCTGCGCGGCGTTGACCGCCAGCGGGCTGAACGCGACGGCCATGGCGGCCAGGAAAGCGAGCGCATGTCTCAGCATGGCTTCACCCTAGTCTGTTTACGCGACCCCGTCATCAGGCGTTGGCCGGGGCGGGGCTCGCCGCCCTGGCGCGGCCGAAGGGCGGACCATGGCGGCGCATCAGCGTGCGCATCGGCCGCTCGACGGCGTGATGCAAGACCATGGCCACGGGGATGACCCCAACATAGAGCGCCAGCCACAAGCCTATGGGCATATGGGAGGGCTCCAGCCCGATGACCTTGCCCAGGCCTTGGGTGAAGACCGACTCCCAAGGAATGCAGACCATGTAGACGGCGAAGCTGACCTCGCCGAGATAGACCAGGGCCGGTTGGGCCAGGAATGACGAGCCTGAGGTGGAGATCGCCGCCAGACCCAGGATCAGCGCGCCAAACAGCGCCACGGCGACAAAGTCCGGGGCCTGCAAGAGCGCCGCGGCCACGACGCCGGACAGCGCCATGAGAGTCAGGCCGAGGCCCGAGGGTTTGCCGGTGACCAGATCAGCGCGCCAGGCCAGCCAGATCGCGCAGCCGAGCGCGAAACACGGCACGATCCGCAGGGCTCCCCAGAGCAAGGTAGCCTTGGTCAGGGGAAAGCCGGCGACGGCCGGGAAGCCGATATTGAGCGCCACCACCAAGCCCAAAGCCAGGACCAGGGCCAGTCTTGGCCGGCTGATCAGCCGCCAGGCCAAGAACGCGAAGACCGGGAAGCTCAGATAGGCGAACCATTCGGCGGAGATCGACCAGGACGGATGGTTCCAGCCGCCCAGCGGCGACAGGCCCCAAGCCTGGGTCAGGGTCAGTTGGGCTGGCAGGGATGGCCAGATCAGCAGCTTGTCGCCCGCCGAAACGCCCATCATGGCGGCCGTCGCGATCAGCAGCATCAAGCCCAACAGAACCGCCAGATGAACCGGATAGATCCGCGCCAGGCGAGCCCAGAGGAACTCGCGGTAGTCGAACCGACCCTGGCCAAAATTTTCCAGGTAGACGTGGCAAAGGATGAAGCCAGAGAGCACGAAGAACAGCTCAACGCCCAGATAGCCCTTGGCGATTACGGCGGGCATGGCCAGGCCGAGGTTGGGCCAAAAATGATAGGCCACGACCCACATGGCGGCGAAGAACCGCAGGCTGGTGAGGGATTTGAGGTTCAGCGGCATGGTCATCGGGCCTGGTGTCGCGGCGCTGGGCCGACGGTCATGGCCAAGCCTAGCGCCGAACTACCTAACAGCTTGAGAATCGCCTTTGGTTTCAAGACCTTGCCCATTATGGGAAGGTTCGCGCCGCAGCCCCGCCCAACCGGCCGACGCGCACCTGGCTGGGCGGGGCTACGCGCGCTGGCGCGTACTGCAGCTGGGTGGGTGAGGCCGCGGACCATCGAGCTCCTGCCCCGCAGTCGTGGCCCGTTGCCGACGCGCTCCCTTTGGCGACGACCATTGGCGACGACGAAACCACCGGCGAAAGCAGCTTGAAAGATCGGTGAGGCTCGCCGGCGCCATTTGAAGAGATCCTCGAAAAATACGCGATGTGACATCTACGTATTCAGACCCGGGACCCGGGACCTTAGTCCTGGTGGGGAAGGAAACCTCATTCCCCTCGGTCTCTCCGAGCGGCTCAACTTCAAAGGAGACAATCGTGAAAAAGTCGATCGTAGCGGCTCTGGCTGGCGTCGCGATGCTGGCCGCCACCCCCGTCCTGGCCCAGGGCATCGGCCACACCTTCTTCATGCGGGGCTCGATCGTCCAGGCCGACAGCACCGGCACGGTCATCTGCATCGGCAAGGCCGATGGGGCTGAAGTTGGCCAAAGCCTGGAGGTCTATCGGGTCAAGAC
Source organism: Caulobacter sp. FWC2 (assembly GCF_002742625.1). Classification (NCBI taxonomy): domain Bacteria; kingdom Pseudomonadati; phylum Pseudomonadota; class Alphaproteobacteria; order Caulobacterales; family Caulobacteraceae; genus Caulobacter; species Caulobacter sp. FWC2. Next base: position 2,672,719 of record NZ_PEBF01000001.1, on the reverse strand, counting down.
CCTTCCGGGCCCAGCAAAGGGTCCCCCGTCGTATCGCCGTGATCTCGTCGGCCACGTGACGATCGACCATATCTTCGACGAACACTTCGCCCATGTGCGCGTCGCCGACGGCGCCGCCGCCAAGCACGACATCGTCGAACTCGTTCGCAACTGATCCATCGGGGGGCGGCGTCCGCCCCCCCTTCCGCCGAGCAGGACATCGACCGGGGCCTTAGCTCAGAAACCTTGAGCAAACCCCGCATGCCTCGCTTGACCTTGGACCACGGTCCAACCTGCAGAAGGGGCGGATGCCATGGGAAAGTTTAAAATCGGCGAACTGGCTACGGCCGCGGGTGTCAGCCGCGACACCATTCGCTACTACGAACGGACGGGTTTGCTGCTTTCGCCGGGTCGGTCGGGCGCGGGCTATCGGCTCTACGGCGACGACGATCTTCTCCGGCTCAGATTCATCCGTTCGGGACAGGGGTTGGGCTTCACGCTCGCCGAAACCAGCGAGCTTCTCACCCTACAGACGTCTGACACCGCCAGAGCTACGGCTGTGCTCGCGATCACGTGCGACAAGATCCGCCAGGCGGAGACGCGCGTGGATGAGCTCAACCTTATCCGAACGATTCTAGAGGGGCTGGCTGCGGCGTGTCCGGGCGAGGCCCCAACCCGCGACTGCCCGATCCTGGCCTTCATTTCGGCGAGGCCCCGCGCCCGCGCCGCGGCGAAGCCAGAAACGACGAGGGGGGAGAAGAACCGTGAAACCTGACAGCGAAGGAATGACCATGAAGACTTATGCAGTTGCTGCAGCCCTTGCAGCCGCCACGCTTCTCAGCGCTTGCGCCACCACGGCGCCGACCGAGAGCCAGATCGCCAGCTGTCGTCAGATGGAGAGCGATATGGGGGTCGCCGACCGACACGATCACTCGGAGATGAAGGGACAGGGGCGCAACCCCATGAACCTCTCGCACGATCGCTGCCGGCAGATCCTGCGGCAGTCGAAATGATCGGCGCCGGGTGATCAGCGCTCTGGTCACCCGGACCACACGTTCGCAAAAGGAAGACCTTGATGACAATCAACGGCAACTGCCGATCGCTGCTGATCAGCGGCGTGGCGGTCATGGCGGGACTCGCACTCGCCGGCTGCAACCGCGACAGCTCAACCTCGACCGCCAACACACCGGCGGCCGCTACCGCGAGCACGACGAACCCCGTCGGATCGACGCCGCCGCCTTCGCCCGCTGATGCGTCGGCCCAGCCCGCCGATGGGACCGGCAACGAGGTCGCCGACATGGAACATCATCACAAACAGGCGATGGATCATGCCGACATGCGCGCGGGCGCCGCCAAGCCCGACGCGCCGCCGCCCGCCGACAGCCCGCCCGCGCCGATGAAGCACATGTGAGCCTGGGGGGCGGGGGCCATCGATGCGCTTACCGACAACCCTTTCAGGTCTGCTCGCGGTCGCGCTTTTGGTCGTCGTCGCCGCCGCGGCGCCGGTGCCGGCGCAGGACGCTGACGAGCACGCCGCCCATCATCCCGTGGCCGCCGACCCAGCCGCGCCTGGCGCGATGGCGCCCGCGTCCGCCTCCGCCATGCCGACACCCGCCATGCCAACCACCGCCATGCCGGGGGCGGGCGCGCCCCAGGACGCCGCCATGGCGGGGATGGGGGGGATGATGGAGAAGATGGACCAGATGGCGGGCTGTTGCGGCCCCGGCCAGAACAACGGTCCGTTCTTCTCGCGCCTGCTGGGCCTACCAGGCCTCGATTCTGAGGCCCGCCAAGCGCTGGCGCGAGACGCGGAGGCGCGGGTCCACAACGGCCTTGTCCTCGCGGGCGAGGGCGCCGCCGAAGGCATGCACGCCTCCAATTCGACCGCCCGTGCGGCGGCGGCGCGGAAGCTTCGAGAGGGCGCCGATCTCTACGCCAGCAGCGCGGCCGCGAAGAGCGCTCTGGAAGGCGAGACCTCGGGACCGAACGTTGCGACCAATTGGTTCCGGACGCAGCTTTCGGTCGGCACGGTCCTATCGGGCGAGCACGCCGCCCATCCGTTCGGGATTTCGCCGGCGCATCTGCTGCTGATGTTATTTCTGACGCTCGTCAGCGCCAGCCTCATCGCCCTGCAACTGTTTCGCCTGCAACGCATCCGCAAGATCGTCGCCGGGGCGCCGGCTGCGCCAGGCGCCACGGCGGTCTCGGCCGCGGCTGGAAACGACCGAAAAGCCGCCGCGCCGGCTCCGGCCGCGACCGTCGCGCCAGGCGGGGCGAAGGCTGTGGCCCCAAGCAGCGCCTTGGACCCGTCCGGCGCGACGCCGCGCAAGCCAAGAAGCTGGACCGGCGCGTTGCGAGTCGCGCAGATCCTGCGCGAAACGCCGACCATCTTGACCTTCCGGCTCGCCGACCCGGCCGCCGACCGGCTGCCGTTCGACTTTCTTCCCGGGCAGTTTCTCCAGGTCGAGGTGGAGCCCGAGCCTGGCAAGACCGCGCGCCGGTCGTACACCATCGCCTCATCCCCGACCCAGCGCGCCCATGTCGAACTCTCCGTGAAGCGCGAAGAGCAGGGCGCTGTCTCGCGCTTTCTCCACGATCACGTGAAGGTCGGAGAGTTAGTCAAAATCTCTGGCCCCTTTGGCGCCTTCACCTTCACGGGGACCGACGCTGACAGCGTCGTGCTCATCGCCGGCGGCGTCGGGATCACGCCGATGATGTCGGTCCTGCGCTATCTCACTGACACCGCCTGGCCAGGCGAGATCTTCTTCCTCTACGGCGCACGGTCGACCGAAGAATTTGCCTTCCGCGAGGACATCGAGCGCCTCGAACGCCGCCACGAGAACCTGCACGTCTTCGCCGCCATGCACCGGGCGCCCGGCACCGTGTGGCATGGGGCCGAAGGGCCGATCACCAAGGAGATGCTCACCAGCGTGGTCCCGGACCTCGCGCGCCGCCGCATTCACCTTTGCGGTCCGCCGGCCATGATGGCGGCCATGAAGGCCCAACTCGCCGAGCTTGGCGTCCCCGAGGCGCAGCTCCATACCGAGGCGTTCGGGCCGGCGTCCCTGCCGATCGATCCGCTCGAGCCGCCGGCCCAAGCCGCGACCGTCGCCCCGGCCGTGGGCAAGCCCGGCCCGACGCCAACGCCGCCGCCCGCAGGGGGGGCGGAAACCTTAGCCGCCACCATCACCTTTTCGGTTTCCGGGGTCTCGGCGCCGCTGCCCGCCACCCAGACGGTGCTCGAAGCCGCCGAAGGCGCGGGAGTCGAGATTCCTTACTCCTGCCGTGTCGGCGAATGCGGCGTCTGCGTCACCAAGCTCATCGACGGCGAGGTCACCATGGCCGTTGAGTCCGGCCTCGCGCCGGAGGACAAGGTCCAGGGCTACATCCTCGCCTGCCAGGCTAAGACGACCGGCAAGCCGCTCGTGGTCGAAGCCTGATGCGCGAGCGTGGCGACATCCTCGTGGCGCTGCTCGCGGGCTTCATCCTCGTCTTCCCGCTGGGGTTCATGATCCACGTCTCGTCGCGGTTTCCGGGCAGCTTCGCCGGCGGCATGCTTGGCGTTCTCGCCGTGCTGATGATGTTGCTGACGCTCCCCTATGTGGCGGCCAAGCACATCGGCGCTGTCGACCGGTTCCTGTCGAGATTTGTGGCCAAGCCGACCCTCTTGGCGGTCCACGTCTACGCCGGCGTGCTCGCGCCGCTGCTCGCCCTGCTTCACGCGGCGCACAAGCTCGACAGTCCCCTCGGGGTGATGCTGACCGGCCTCCTGCTGCTCACCGTCCTGAGCGGGTTCGTTGGCCGATTTCTCCTGGCCGAGCTGGCGCGGGCGCTGCGCGGGCGCAAGACCGAGCTGGCCTCGCTCAAGGCGGCCTATCTGAACCTGCCGCCGCCGCCCACGGGCGTGGAGCCGCCGCCGCGCCAACTCGGTCGGCTGGCCCGCTTGTTGTTCAGGCCGGGTGACCCGCCCGCGGCGCCGGCGCCCGCCGACAAGGCGACGCTGGCCGCCGCGCTGTCGGACAGCGAATACGCCGTTCGGGCGGAAGCCGCGACCAGTTCGCTGTTCGCCAAGTGGCGCCTGCTGCATATCGTGGCCGGGGTCATTCTCTATGGGCTGATCCTGCTCCACGTCGGGGCGGCCCTCTATTACGGGCTGCGTTGGCTATGAAGCGATCGACGCTGTTCTATGGCCTGTTCATCGCGGCGCTGCTGGTCGTTGTGGTCGGCTTGCCGGCGGTCATGCGGACGAATACGCCGGCCAACAGCGGCATGATCGAAGGTCTTGTTTCACCAGGGCCGCTCTCCGCGGCCCACCAGACCTTCGCCGGTCAATGCACGACCTGCCACACGCCGCTGAAGGGCGTGGAGACGAAAACCTGCCTGAGCTGCCATGCCGGGCAGGATTTCGGCGGCAAGCAGTCGACCCAGTTCCACGCGACCGTCGCCGAGTGCACATCGTGCCACGTCGAGCACGACGGCGGCCGTAGCCTCGCCCGCATGAACCATCCGGCGTTGTTGGATCCGAAGGTCTGGAAGCATCCCATGGGGATTCCGGCGGTGGCCAGGAATGCCGGGACCGCCAGCCTGGACTGCGCCAGTTGCCATTCAATGCGGGATCCGCACCAGGGATTGTTCGGGGAGACCTGCGCCAGTTGCCACAGCGTGACCAGTTGGCGCGTCGAGGGGTATCGGCATCCCTCGGTCAACTCGACCCAATGCGCCGAATGCCACAAGCCGCCGCCCAGTCACCAGATGATGCATTTTAGCATGGTGTCGCAACGGGTCGCCGGGGAGAAGGCGCGCGTCGATCAATGCTCCGCCTGTCACACGACCGACAGCTTCAACAACATCCGCAAGCGAGGCTGGTATGATCACCACTGATTTTACCGGCGACATCCTCAGCGCCTTCTTCAAGCTGGCCGTGGTCGTCCTCGAACTGGCCGGCGCCCTGACGATCTTGGCCGGGGCCGCCCTGGCCACCTTCCTGTTCCTCAAGCGCGCCTGGCGCGCCGACCATTCCGAGGCCTACAGCCCGTTCCGCTCGGCCCTGGGCCGCAGCATCCTGCTCGGTCTCGAATTCCTGGTCGCGGGCGACATCGTCAAATCGCTGGTCATCAACCCCACCCTCGATGACCTGATCGTGCTGGCCGGACTCGTTCTGGTGCGCACCTTCCTCAGTATCTCGCTCGGGGTCGAGATCAACGGCCATTGGCCCTGGCAGGACACGCGCATGGCCCGGGAGGCCGTCGCGGCTTCGTCCCAAGCACGGGGGGCGACCAGGGGGCGCAGGCCTGGAGCATCGTCGACGCCGCCCGCCGCCGCCTCGTCAACCTGATCGGAGACACCCTATGCAAGACCGCCGCGGACTTCTCGTCTCGAGCTTGGCGCTCGCCGCCGTTGCCGCCGCCGCCCGGGCCCAGCCCACGACCATGGCCCCTGGTCAGGGCGCCATGTCGATGCAGGCCTGCATCGACGCCTGCCTCGCCACCTATCGTCTGTGCATGGAGACGTCCCGGCATAGCCTGGAGAAGGGCGGCGCCCACGCCGCCCCGGGCCATATCGCGATCTTGCTGGATTGCGCCGACCTCTGCCAGGCGACGGCGACGTCGATGATGCGGGGATCGCCGATCCATACGGTCCTCTGCGAGGCCTGCGCCAAGGCCTGCGAGGCCTGTTCGAAGAACTGCGCCGGCTTCGACGATGTGCGGATGCAGCGATGCGCGGCCAGCTGCCGCGACTGTGCGGCCAGCTGCGCGATGATGGCGATGACCAGTCATTGAGAGGCGACGGCCGGTTCGCCGCCGTTGCTCTGGCGACGAACGGTAGGACGAGCATCGTCGATGTGAACTCCACGTATATGGCCGCCGATCGCCGCCACGCATGCTGACCGCAAGCTGGCCGAGGGCGAAAACCATGCTCCCTCAGCCAAGAACGGCCCCTTTTTCTTGGAGAAACCCAATGCGCAAGACGTCACTCTTGATCGCCGCCCTCAGCCTTCTTGCGCTGGGATCGGCGGCACACGCCGACGACGACATGAAGATGCCCATGCCGGCCAAGCCGGCCGCCGCCGCCAAGCCGACCCCGCAGCATCAGCAAGGGATGCAGCACGGCGGCGACCAGATGCACGAACAGATGATGAAGGACCATGCGGCGGGCATGGCGAACATGGCTGGCATGCCGCCCAAGAAGGACCCGCCGGCCTCGTCGGGCATGAAGATGGGCTGCAGCGACGGCTCCGGCTGCAAGGGCAAGACGATGCCCGCCATGCCCGCCATGCCCGCTGATAAGCCGGACGCGCCCATGCCGATGAAAGACCACATGTAAAACGGCGTTGATGAGGAGGAAAGGCCCGCCCCGGTGATCGGGATGCGGGCTTTTCTTAAGTCAAGGTTGGGGGGTGAGTTCTGCGGACTCTACCTATTCACTCCCCGCCTGGCTGACAAATACCGTTCGACCTCACCATTGGAGGAGCGGCGTCATGTTCGAGCAAGCCATCAAGACCGTCAAATCCACGCCGCTCTTCCGCGAGCGCTACGACAACTGGATTGGTGGACGATGGGTCGCGCCGCTCGGCGGCGCCTCATTCACCGACCATAGCCCGATCAATGGCCGCGCCATCGCCACCTTCGCATCGTCCGGGCCTGAAGACGTGGAACTCGCCCTCGACGCCGCTCACGGCGCCAAGGCGGCCTGGGCCCGGGTCTCGCCCTCGGATCGCGCCCGAATGCTCAACCGCATCGCCGACCGGCTGGAGGACAATCTCGAATTCTTCGCCCTCGCCGAGACGATCGACAACGGCAAGCCCATCCGCGAGACGCGCGCCGCTGACGTTCCCTTGGCGATCGACCACTTCCGCTATTTCGCCGGCTGCATCCGAGCGGAGGAAGGCGCCATCTCGACCATCGACGACAACACCATCGCTTACCATTTCCGCGAACCGCTCGGCGTGGTCGGCCAGATCATCCCATGGAATTTCCCGCTGCTGATGGCGGCGTGGAAAATCGCCCCGGCGCTGGCGGCGGGCAACTGCACCGTGATCAAACCTGCCTCTCAGACGCCGCTGACCCTGCTGTTGTTCGCCGAACTGACGGCTGACATCCTGCCGCCGGGCGTCCTCAACGTCCTGACGGGTCCCGGCGGGACCGTCGGTCGCGCGATCGCGGAGAATCCGCGGATCGCCAAGGTGTCCTTCACCGGGGAGACGACGACCGGGCGCCAGATCATGCACTACGCCGCCGACCATCTGATCCCCCAGACGATGGAACTCGGTGGCAAGTCGGCCAACATCTTCCTGCCCGACGTGATGGATCAGGACGATCGCTTCCTCGACAAGGCCCTGGAGGGGTTTGCGCTGTTCGCCTTCAACAAGGGCGAGGTCTGCACCTGCCCATCACGCGCGCTGGTGCATGAATCGATCTTCGACAGGTTCATGGAAAGGGCGCTCGGCCGCGTCGCGGCCATCCGTCAGGGCGACCCGCTGGATCCGGTCACTCAGGTCGGCGCGCAGGCCTCCGAGGACCAACTGCGCAAGATCCTCGGCTATGTCGAGATCGGCAAGGCCGAGGGCGCCGAGTGCCTGATCGGCGGAGAGCGAGCGCTTCCGGGCGGCGAGCTGAACCAGGGCTATTTCGTCCAACCGACCGTGTTCGTCGGTGAGAACCGCATGCGGATCTTCCAGGAAGAGATTTTCGGCCCGGTGCTTTCGGTGACGCGGTTCAGCAGCGTCGAAGAGGCGATCGATATCGCCAATGACACGCCCTACGGCCTTGGCGGCGGTGTCTGGTCGCGCAACGGCAACAACGCCTACCGCGTCGGCCGCGCTCTGCAGGCTGGGCGGGTCTGGACGAACTGCTACCACGTTTACCCGGCCCACGCCGCGTTCGGCGGCTACAAGGCCTCGGGCTTTGGCCGTGAGAACCATAAGATGATGCTGGATCACTACCAGCAAACCAAGAACCTCCTCGTCTCCTACGACGAGGCGCCCCTGGGTCTGTTCTGACCGGCTGCTGAGGACACCCATGGAAAAGACAATGAAGGCGGCCGTGGTCCGCGCCTTCGGCCAGCCGCTCGTGATCGAGGAGGTGCGGGTTCCGCAGGTCGGCCCCGGCCAGATCCTGGTCAAGATCGCCGCCGCCGGGGTTTGCCACACCGATCTGCACGCCGCGCAGGGCGATTGGCCGGTCAAGCCCAATCCGCCCTTTATTCCAGGCCATGAGGGCGCCGGCCATGTGGTCGCCGTGGGCGCGGGCGTCACCCATGTCCGGGAAGGAGACCGCGTCGGCGTGCCCTGGCTCTACTCCGCCTGCGGTCACTGCGTTCATTGCCTCGGCGGCTGGGAGACCCTCTGCGAACTGCAGCAAAACACCGGATATTCGGTGAACGGCAGCTTCGCTGACTATGTGCTCGCCGATCCCAACTATGTCGGCCACTTGCCCGACAACGTCGGCTTCGTCGAGATCGCCCCCGTGCTGTGCGCGGGCGTCACGGTCTATAAGGGCCTCAAGATGACCGAGGCCAAGCCGGGCGACTGGGTGGCCATCTCTGGCGTCGGCGGCCTTGGGCACATGGCTGTCCAATACGCTAGAGCGATGGGATTGAACGTCGCCGCCGTCGATATCGATGACCAGAAGCTGGCCCTGGCGCGCGCTCTTGGTGCGACCGTGACCGTCAACGCGCTCCACGCCGACCCGGTGGCGGTGCTCAAGAAGGAGATCGGCGGCGCCCACGGCGTCCTCGTGACCGCCGTCTCGCCAAAGGCCTTCGCCCAGGCGCTGGGCCTGGTGCGCAGAGGCGGCACCGTCGCCCTGAATGGATTGCCGCCGGGGGATTTCCCCCTCTCCATCTTCGACACCGTGCTCAACGGGATCACCATCCGCGGTTCGATCGTCGGCACGCGGCTGGACCTGCAAGAGGCTCTGGCCTTTGCCGGTGAGGGAAAGGTGCGCGCCACCGTCTCGACCGATCGGCTCGAGAACATCAATGCAGTTTTCGACCGCATGCGTCGCGGCGAGATCGAGGGCCGGGTCGTGCTCGACCTGTCGGATGGACCCCGCAGTGGTTCATGACTCGCCGTCCGGAAGAACGACGATGCCGACAAACCTAGAGACCCTGGTCCATATCGCGGCGCCGGCGACCGCTGTCTTCGCCCGACTCGACGATCAGACTCGGCTGGGCGCGCACATGGAACAGCCCTCCGCGATGATGGGCGGCGGCCGCATGACCTTTGAGTTCGATGGGAGGCGCGGTCAGGCCATAGGCTCCCACATCAAGATGGGCGGCTCGGCGTTCGGAATCTCCCTCTACGTGGACGAAGTCGTGACGGAGCGCGAGCCGCCGCGCCGCAAGGCCTGGGAAACGGTCGGCCACCCACGCCTACTCGTGGTCGGCGCCTACCGGATGGGCTTCGACATCACACCGGTGGCTGGTGGTTCGGACCTGCGCGTCTGGATCGCCTACAACCTTCCGCCGGGCCTGCTCGGCCGCTGGCTAGGCCCGTTCCTGGCGCCATTCTACGCCAAGTGGTGCGTGGGCCAGATGGCGCGCGACGCGGCGACCTATTTTGCCCAGTCCCATTCACTCTAGGCGCGCTCCGAGCGATCAGGCGCTACCAGCGAGGCGTTGCTGATCATTCGAGTGTCGCGCCACAGCGTCAAGAACAGCCCTGAAAATGATCGGCTTTGCGATCACATCGTCAAAGCCGGCCTCTTGCGCCCGCTTTTCCAGCCGCGGGTCATAATAGGCGGAGATCATGATGGCGCCGCCCCGCCAGCCCTTACTCCTGAGACCCTTGAGAAGCGCCAGGCCGTCGATGTCGGGCATCCGGTAGTCGACGATGAGGCAGTCGGCGCACAACGACTGGGGATCGGCCAGAAGGGCGCGCCCGCTGGTATATCCCCGCACGTGATAGCCACGGGCCGTCAGCATCAGCTGGATCGACCGGCGCACCCCATGATCGTCATCCGACAGCAGGATCGTAAAGCGCTGCTCGGCCGTATAGCCGGTGGTCGGGGGCATGGTTTGGGTACGCTCGCACAGGGCAGGGGTCGAGATACGATCTCAGACCCGCCCCGCGCAGTCGCTACGTAAACGTCCTAGCGCTTGGAGGACGCCCCCATACCGGCCGCAAAGGCGATCCTCAGCGCGTCGGAAAGGCAGTGAACTCCCAATTTCGTCATCAAGCTCGCGCGGTGAACTTCCACGGTGCGCGAAGACACGCCCAGATCATAGGCGATAGTCTTGTTGGGGTAGCCTTGGGCCAGACCCTCCAGGATTTCCTGTTCGCGCGGCGTTAGCGCTGCAACGCGCACCAGCGCTTCGGCCTCTTCCGTCGCTCGAATGTCGGCATTGTCGAGCCGGGCGAACGCCCGCGCGACGGCGTCGAGCACGGCCGCCTTCTCGAAGGGCTTCTCAAGGAAGTCGATGGCTCCGGCCTTCATCGCCTGCACGGCGATCGAGACGTCTCCGTGTCCGGTGACCACCACAACGGGCATGTTGACCCCACGAGCGGCCATCTCGGTCTGCACCTGAAGCCCGTCCATGTCAGGCATCCGGACATCGAGAAGCACGCAACCGACCTCGGCGTTCCGGGCGACCTTCAGGAACTCTACGCCGGACGCGTAGCTATGGACGAGATAGCCCGAGGACCGCAGCAGGAACCCTGCGGACTTTCTTATGGCCTCCTCGTCGTCGACGAGATGGACGATCCGCTTGTCTCTCATTTCTCTTCATCCGCCCGCCCATGAATGAGTGTGAATCGGAAGGCCGTGCCGCCGCCCGGCAACGCGTCGGCCAAGATGCGTCCGCCATGCGCCTCGATGATCGTTCGGCAGATCGACAGGCCAAGACCCATGCCTTCGGCCTTGCTGCTGACGAAAGCCTGGAACAGTCGAGGCGCGATCTCGTCGGAAATGCCGGGCCCCGTATCCTCGACCGACACCTCGATCGCGCCGTCGGGCCGGAGCAAGGTCGACACGGTCAGTTCTCGCACCTCTGATTCCGCCATGGCCTCTACGGCGTTGCGCATGAGGTTCACGAGGACTTGCTGGATCTGCACGCGATCGACGAGGGCCGGCGTAGCCTCGAGATCGAACCTGAAAAAGCTCCTGACGCCGCGCTCTCGCGCACCGACCAGAGCCAGATTGCCGGCTTCCTCGATCAGCCGGGGTAGGTCCTCGATGCTCTTGTCCACGTCGCCGCGCGCGACGAAATCCCGAAGCCGGCGAACGATAAATCCTGCGCGCAACGTCTCGCTCGCGGCTTCCCCAACGGCCTCGCGCAATAGGGAGCGGTCGATCTCGGCGTCGCCGATCAGCAGATCGCGGATTGTCTCAAGGTAGTTGGCCACCGCCGTCAAAGGCTGGTTGATTTCGTGGGCGAGGGTGGAGGCCATAGTGCCCATGGCGCTCAGTCGCGAGACGTGAACGAGTTCCGCCTGCAGTTCCTTGAGCCTGAGCTCGTCACGCTCCTTCGCGGTCAGGTCCCGAACGAAGCCGGTGAAGATCCGGCTGCCGTCCTCGCCGGCCTGGCCGACGGATAGCTCCATGGGAAAGGTGGTCCCGTCACGGCGCTGGCCCACCACCACGCGACCCATTCCGATGACGCGGCGCTCGCCGGTTTCGAGATAGTGGGCGATATACTGGTCGTGGCGGCCGCGGTCAGGCTCCGGCATGAGACAGGAGATGTTCCTGCCGAGCAGCTCGCTTTCCCCGTAGCCGAACAGGCGCTCGGCCGCCGCGCTGAACGAGGTAATCGTACCTCGCTCGTCGATGATGATCATGGCGTCGGGAACGGTGGCGAGTATGGACTGCAGATGCTGCTCTCGGGCCTCGATCGACGCCCGCACGGCAACATCCACGGTGATGTCGCGCGCGATGCAGCTAAAGCCCCGCAGGACGCCGCTCTCGTCCCACAGCGCGTTTATCGTCAGCCGTGCAAGATACTCGGAACCGTCGTGACAAACGCGCCAAGCGTCACGTTCCAGGAGGCCGTCCTTCACCGCGGCAGACAGATCGGCCGCGGGCCGTCCCTCGGCAATTCCGTCGGGCGGGTAGAAGAGTTCGTGGGAACGCCCACGCACTTGTTCGGGAGGCCAATATCCGACGACCTCGGTCGCGTTGTTCATATCGAGGATGACGCCTTGCGGATCCAGCAACACGATGGCGTAGCCGCTCGCCTGGCGCATCATCAGGGCCCCAAGCGCGCTCGCCTTCGAGGCCGCGCGGGCATTCCCATCGCTAACGCTCATGCCAATCTCCGCGCGTGATCAAGCCGCTGGGATGGACGAGGGGGGCGCTTCATCAGTGTTTTGCCGGCGCTGCGCAGGCTTGGAACACCCCACTGCCGTAAAGCCGCCGCCCGCTGACGCGCCACAGCTTGGAGTGTCCCGTCGTGTAAGCACCGGCCATGCATCAAGAGGTCTCACAAGGAAACGCTTCGAGGGATACGCGTCCGGTTGGGTCTATCCCTCAAGCAATCGGCCCAAGGCGATTTCGAAGCGCCCTGATGCGGCAAGGCCCCAAAGAACGGAGCCGAGCAGGAGGTGACCGCCGAGCCCGCCGAGTGGCCGCCCTTTGCCGGCCATATCCATTGTGCGGTAGAGTCTAGAGGGCCGCTGGCGGGGCCAACGTGCCCAGCCAGGCGACGAGCGCGAGCACCCCGAGCCCGGCGGCCGATTCCAGCGCCACGCTGCGTTTGAGCGCGGAAAGCGCTGAGGTCCCCCTGGCGCGGGCCATATCCCGCTCCAGCCGAGGCGTGAGCGCGAAACGGTTGAGCGCGGCCAGGCTGAGCATCAAGCCAAAGACGACCAGCTTGGCCAGCAGCGCCACGCCCCACGCGGTCGAGGCCGCCAAGACAATTTGGCTCGGCCCGACGAGGAACCAGACATTGACCAGGCCGGTCAGCACCAGGGTCGCGACGACCAGCGAACCGACGCCGGAAAACCCCTCAAGGGCCTGGTGGAGTTCGCGCAACGACGTCTCGCTCGGGGTGCGAGCGCCAAGGATCAGGGCCGCCAAGGCCGCCAGGGCGCCCAGCCAGACACCGGCCGCCAGCAGGTGGACGATGTCGGCGACCAGCTTGAACGCGCCGCTCAGGCCCGCGCCGTCGGCGCCATGTCCGCTCCAGGCGAAGCTGCCCAGGGCAATGGCGCCCAGGGCGGACGCGGCCGACCACAAGGCGCGCGAGGGGCGGCCGCCCAGGGCGACAATCACGGCGGCGAGACCCGCGATCAAGCGGACGATCACCGACAGGCCAAATTGCGTGCCGGTCGCGACCATCGCCAGGGTCTCGCGATCAAAGGCGTCGGCCGCGCTTCCGGCCATCATCGCGGTCTGGGCCAGCAGGGCGAGACCCGATCCGATCATCACGGCCACGCCGCCAGCCAGGACCAGGCGTCTCGGCCAGATCATCGTGACCCCGCCACTCGCCAAGCCATAGAGACAAAAGAGCGGCGATCCGAATAGGACCGCCGCGCCGATGTACTGGACCAGGCGCGCGAGAACGACGGCCAGTTCGATCATGGGCCTAGCGCACCGTGAAGGTGTAGGCGCCGTTCATGCGGTGCGCGTCGGCGGTGACGGCGTGCCAGGTGACCTTATAGGCGCCGGGCGCCAGCGGAGCGGCCAGCGCGCCCTCCAGACCCATGCCGTCGGCGGCGACCGTCGTCTTGATCGAGACAGCCGCGCCGGCGGCGTTGGCGATCTCGAAGCCCGAAAATTTCGGTTCCAACTTTTCGCTGAACTTCAGGTTCAGCGCCTTGGGGGCGGCGACCGTGGCGTTGGGCGCCGGATTGGCGGTCACCAGCTTGGCGTGGGCGAGCGCCTGGGACGCACCCAGGAGCATGGCGCCGGCGGCGATCGTCGCCAGCAGGGTCGAGGGGGTCTTGGTGGTCATGACTTGTCTCCAGGAGACGACGCCCCGGTCGCCCGATGATGATACGCGCCATTCAGAGCCGAGCCCTCGCGACGCCGTGAAGAATTCTCCCGATCGCGAAGTCCGCGGTCAGCCATGGCGCGCGAAAACGCGTGTGGAGCCCTTGGCGTCCAGCAGCAAAAGAGTGGCATAGGGTTCGGAGGGCGCTCCCGCGATTTCCATACCGGGCGAACCGATCGGCATGCCTGGCAGCACCAGGCCCAGCGCCTTGGGCCGTTCTCTCAGCAGCCGCAGGATATCGGCCGGTGGAACATGGCCTTCGATAGTGTAGCCGCCGATCCGCGCGGTGTGGCAGGACGACAGCGCGTCGGGCACTCCATAGGTCGCCCGCACGCTCGTCAGATCGTTGAGAACCGATACCCGCGGCTTGAGGCCGGCCGACGCCAGGGCGTCGATCCACTTACCGCAGCAGGCGCAGACCGGCGTCTTGTAGACCTGAATGGCGAGCGGGTCGGCGGCTTTGGCGCAGCCGGCGAGCAGGGTGGCCGCCGCAGCCGCGCCCAGCAGAACGGTGCGCCGGGCTATGGGCGAGACCGGGGTGAAACGTGTCATTGGGAGGTCCTGCGGTTCCAAGGCCAAGGCGCCGGGCGAGGCTAAGGTTTGCCGGCGGGCATCGGCATGTTCGACATCCCCGGCATGTCACGCATCATCGCGTCGTGATCTTCCGGGGCGCTCTTGATGGCGGCCTGGTATTGTTCGGGCGACATCGATGGCAATTGTCGCACGAAGGCGACCATGTCCCACATCAACTCGTCGCTGTGGGTGCGGCCCCAGGCCGGCATGGCGGTCATCTTCACCCCATGCTTGATCATCCAGAACTCCTGGGCCGGGCTATGACCCAAGGTGCGGTAGAGTTCGGGCGCTTGCGGGTAGAGACCCTGGCTGATCTCGGTCTTCTCAAGCCCTGGTCCTAGATGGCAGCCGCTGCACATCTCGGTGTAGAGGCCCGCGCCGACGGCGATGCGCTTGGGGTCATTGAGGTCGGCCGGGACCTTGATGTTGCGAGCGCGCACGGCGATGGAGCGGTCGCGGAGGCTTTGGATCATCCAATAGGTCGGCTTTGTGTGCGGAACATCGGCGCCGATATTGTAGAGCCCGGCGTAGAGACCCGCGCCGACGATCCCGCCAATCAACAGGGCCGCGACCGTGACGAAGGGCAGGCTCGGAAAGTGCCGCTTGAAATCGAGACGCTGCTTCTCGGTCATCGTTCGGCTCCGCGAAACGATCGGCGGCCAGGACGCCGATCTTGGATGTGATCCTTGCAACGTCTACGCGCCAGCCGGCGTCCATCCCTCGCCGCACCGTGATTGTGCCTGAGGCTATTTGGGTTTGGCGGCGCGCGACGACCAATGGATGTGGACGATCTTCCATCCCGCGGGTCCGTTGCGCAGCATCATGGATTCGGCTGACAGCCTGTCCACCGGCTTGCCGTTGTAGGTCCCGGTCATGCGGCTCTCGGTGACGATGTAGGCCAAGTCGCCGATCGCCTCACCGGTGCTGGCCAGCGGCGTGCTGGGCACCGCGTGGGTGAAGGCGGCGTCGGCCGCCAAGTGATGGCTGGCATATTCGGCCCGCGAACGCTCCGCGCCGCCCTCCTCGACGATGAGGACATCAGGCGCCAGATAATCCAAGGCCCGTTGCGTCTCGCCCGCGGCCAGAGCCGCGTGGAACCCTTCCACCGCCTGTCGAGCGGCGCGGGCCGACGGCGACACCTGGCCTGATGGGGCCGCTGTCTTGGCCGGTTCGTGGGCCTGCGCGGCGCTCGCCGCCACAAGCACGACCGCGGCTAAGAGCGATATCGAACGTGTCATTCAGATCTCCAACCGATGGGCGCTGAGGCCGTTCTAGAACCAGGCGCGAAGGCCCAGTACGACGCGGGCGTCTTCGACATCCTCGCCGCCGGTTCGGGCGTAGTCGGCGGTCTTGCCGAACTTGCGGTCGTAGGTGACGCCGACATAGGGCGCGAACTCGCGGCGGATCTCGTAACGCAGGCGCAGGCCAAGCTCGACATCCGACAAACCGGAGCCGACGCCGGTCGCCCGGTCGTTCGAGGCGGCGAGATTGAGTTCGGCGCGCGGCTGAATGATCAGGCGCTGAGTCAGGCGCTGATCGTAGTAGCCCTCCAAACGCGCCGACAGGTCGCCTTTGTTGGACAGGAACGCCGCGCCGCTGACCTCGAACCAATAGGGCGCGAGGCCCTCGAAGCCGATAGTCGCATAGGTCCGTGAAGGCCTGGGCTCGAAGTCATGGCGCACACCGGCCTGGAGATTGAAGTACGGCCCGACGCTGCGCGAATAGAGCGCTTGAAGTTCGGCGCGGTTCAGCCCATCGCCACTGAGGCCTTCGCCTTCCGATTTGAGCGTCAGGCGGTTGATGTCGCCGCCAAACCAGGCTTCGCCCTCCCAGCGATAACTGTCCTTGCCCGACCGTGGCGCCCATTCGGCGAAATTGGCCATCACCAGCGAGGTGATGCCACCGCCGTGCTCCTTACGCAGCAGCGCGCGCGCCTTGGCCATGCCCGTCGGGTCAAAGACATTGTCGGCTGCATGGTCGGTGGGCGCGGGCGGCGGCGGCGTATTGGGAATATCGCCCATGTCAGCCATCGAACTCATGGCCTGGTCCGTGTTCATCCCTGGCATGGGCATCGCGGCCATGTCGTGGCCGGCGTGCGGATCGGCGGACGTGGCAGGCATCGGCATGGCCCCCATGTCCTGGCCCGTCGGGGCGGCGGGCATGGCCATCGTGCTCATGTCGTGGCCCGCGTGGGGATCGGCGACCTGGCCGCTGGCGGGCGATGGCATGGCCATCGCGCCCATGGCGCGCCCGGCGGCGGGCTTGGCCGTCGTCCGTGGCGCAGCGGCCTTCCGAGGGGCCGCCTTCTTCTTGACAACCGGCTTCTGGGCAGGCGGTTTTTTGGCAACCGGCTTGGCCGTGGGCGCGGGCATCTGCATGCCCGGCATCATCGAATGGTCCATGGTCTGAGCCAGCGCCGGCGCGCCCAACATCAGCGGCAGGAGGCCGATCAAAGCTGCGGTCTTCATGCTGCGGCTCCTTCAAGCGGCCGCACGCTGAACACTTGGAACATGCCCGCGTGCATGTGGTAGAGCATGTGGCAGTGGAAGGCCCAATCACCCGGGTCGGCTGTGAAGTCCCACGACACCTTGCCGCCCGGCAGCACGATGACCGTATGTTTTCGCGGGCCGTAGCCGACCGGCGCATGGGTCAGCTCGAAGAAGTGGCCGTGTAGGTGGATTGGGTGGGCCATCATGGTGTCGTTGACCAGGGTGACCCGGACTCGCTCGTTCTTTTCGAAGGCGTAGGGCTTGGTGGTCTCGCTGAACTTCTGCCCGTCGAACCCCCACATGAAACGCTCCATGTTCCCGGTCAGCCGGATCTCCAGCGCCCGCGTCGGCGCGCGCACGTCGGGGTTTTGTGTCAAGGCGACGAGGTCCTTGTAGACCAGCACCCGATGGCCGACGCTTTCCAGGCCCTGCCCAGGCTCGCCGGTGCGATCCATGGGCATCGGCGCGATCGTCTGGACCCCGGGGCCGAGCTTGATCTGGGGCGCGTTGGCCCCGTCCCGCATCGACATCTTCATGCCGCCCATATCGCCCATGGCGTCCGAGCCGCGGGGTTTGGGCGCGGCCATACCCGGTGGCGGACTCATGCCCGCCATCTCATGACCCATGGCGGCGTGGTCCATCCCCTGCATCGCGCCTGGACTGCTCATATCCATGCCGCCCATGTCCATGTTGCCCATGTCCATGCCCATGTCCTTCATGGTGGCCAGGGGCCGCTCGCGCAGGGGCGGGACCGGCGCGGTTATCCCCGCGCGCGGTGCCAGCGTGGCGCGCGCCATGCCCGAGCGGTCGACGGCCTCGGCGACGAGCGTGAAGGCCTTGTCCTCGGTGGGTTGGACGATGACGTCGTAGGTCTCGGCGTTGCCGATCTGGAACTCGTCGACTTCGACGGGACGCACCGTCTGGCCGTCGGCGGCCACCACGGTCAGCTTCAGGCCGGGAATCCGCACGTTGAACATCATCTGGGCGGCGGTGTTGATGAACCGCAGGCGCACCCGCTCGCCCGGCGTGAACAGGCCGGTCCAGTTGTCGGCGGGGCCGTGGCCGTTGACCAGGAACGTCATCACCGCGCCGGTGACGTCGGAAATGTCGGTGGGGTCCATGCGCATCTTCCCCCACTCCATCCGCTCCTGGAGTGTCTGGTCCTTGCCGGCCATCAGGCTGGAGAGGGTCTGCTTCTGGTAATTGAACACGCCGGCCTGCTGCTTCATGCGCTTGAAGATCAGGTGGGGGTGCATGAAGCTGAAATCGGAGAGCACGATCACATGCTCACGATCATAGGCGACCGGATCGGGCCCGGCCGGCTCGATGACGAGGGGGCCGTAGTGCCCCTCGGCCTCCTGCAGGCCCGAATGGCTATGATACCAGTAGGTGCCCGATTGCTTGACCGGGAATTCGTAGACGAAGGTTTCGCCGGGCGGAATGCCGGGGAAGCTGACGCCTGGCACGCCGTCCATCTGGAAAGGCACGAGCAACCCGTGCCAGTGGATCGAGGTCTCCTCGTCTAGGGTGTTGGTCACCGAGAGCCGGACGGTCTGGCCTTCCTTCAGGCGGATCAGGGGGCCGGGCACCGTGCCGTTGATGGTCACCGCGTGGCTCGTCTTACCGTCGATCGTTACCTCGGAATGGCCGATGGTCAGCTTGATATCCTGTCCCGAAACCGTGGGCAGGGTGGAGCCGAGGCCCTGCGTCGCGCTCTGCGCCCAGGTCGGGAGAAGAGCCCCGGTCGCCAGGCCCGCGCCCACCGCGGCGGCTCCGCGCAACAGCTGCCGACGGTCAAATTGAGTCATCATCCGAGATCCTGCGACTGGTGACCAGGATGCGGCTAGAGCAATCCCGTCCTGGTCACTACGTTTCAACACGATCATAGCCCTCGCCGATCCAGCCGATTTTTGCCGCATGCTCAATATTCGGGACCTCGCCGCGCCTTCAGCGGCGCTGAAGACCGTCGGGCTCGCGGCCGAGCAGGAAGGATGAGGGCTGACCTCTCCCCCGCGCGTATGGACACGACAGGGTGGGGACCAGAATGCGATCAGCCAAGCCGCTTAAACGCGAAGCTACGCCCTTCCCGAACGATCTGCCCGCGCTGACCTCGGTCCGCTTTGCGCTCGCCATGGGAGTGGTGCTCTTCCACTACCAACTCCAATGGTCTTGGGACGCCATGGCCTCGACAGGGGTCCTTGATCGAGCCGGGCTCGGCGTCGATGCGTTCTTCATCTTGTCCGGCTTCGTCCTCACCCATGCCTATCGTCAGGCGCTGGTAGAAAGGCGGCTGAACTACCGCCGCTTCTTGACGGCGCGCTTCGCACGCGTCTACCCGGCCCACATCGCCGTTTTGGGGTTCGTGCTGGTGATGGTTGGCGCGGGAACCCTGATCGGCGCTGAGTTTGATCGGCGGCTCTACAATCCTCTCGGTCTGCTCACGACCGTCCTGCTGGTGCATGCTTGGTTGCCTGAAACCGTCGTGGCGGAATGGAACGGCCCCTCATGGTCGCTCTCCGCCGAATGGTTCGCCTATCTCGCCTTTCCCGCCTTTGCCTGGATCGGCCTCGTTCTGGCCCGTCGACCATGGATCCTGCTCGCCCTGTCGGCGCTGGTCTTCCTGGCGCTGGATTTGATCTACCAGGCGGTGTTTGGCGACCTGGTCGTCCACGCCCAACTGAACATGGGTGTGCTGCGGATCATACCCGAGTTTCTCTATGGCATAGGCCTCTACCGGTTGGGACAGCGGATGCGGCTCACACGGCGCCAAGCGATCGGCGCGGCCTGGCTGTCGGCGATCATTCTGTTGCTGCTCATGCACTTCAAAGCGGACGAGCGGATCGTGGTGGCTGCGGCGGGGCCCTTGGTCCTCAGCCTGGCCCTTCTGTCGAAATCGGGCGCTGATCGCGCGGTCGCCCGGCCATCGATGCTGGCCGCAGGCGAGGCCTCCTACGCCTTGTACTTGGTCCACATGCCTATTCTGATTGGATGGAAGGGCGTCAATTCCGCTCTGACGCAGCGGCCGAGCGCCTATGTGCTGGCGTGGTGGGAGGTATCGTGCCTGCTCATGCTCACGCTCGTTGCCGCGTTCGCTGTGCATGTCTTCGTCGAGAGACCCGCGCGAACATGGATTCGGCGCGGCGCCGACCGTTTGCTGCCGGTGACCGGCGCAAAGGCGATCATGGGGTCCGGATCGCAGCCTCCGGACGTCTAGGCAGGACTGCGCGAGCCGCTGTTGGGATGCGCCGCATCGTCGTCCGCGCCGGCCCAGCCCGGTTCACGGCTGCTCGCGTTCGGTGGCGCGGCGGCGGCGTCCCTGGCTCGCCACGGCGAAGGCCAGGCCCCGCACGCGGCCGGCCAAGGTCAGATCGACGCTGGCGATGACCTCCATCCGTCGCCGCAGGCGGCCGACCGGTCCGGGCCTTTCGGCGCCGGCCAGCAGCCAGGCGGCGTCGATGGAGCGGGCGATGTCGCCGGCCAGGTTGCCGGCGGTCGCCAGGCCCGCGGTCACGATGCGGGTCCGCAAGGCGTAGACGCTCTTGTAGTGATCGTGACCGCAGCCGAGGTCGTAGGTTGTCAGGCCCAGGGCGGGCATGGCCGCGATCGCACGCGGGAAGAGCTGATGCCCGGGAGACCAAGGCCCATAGTCTGGGTGGGTGGAGGCGATCCAAGGGTGAAAGACCTCGCCCTGCCGCACGCCGAAATGCCCTGCCACCAGGGTGTCGCCGGCATAGAGGCAGATCATCAGGCCGCGAAGCTCGCCCTGCTGGCCTTCGAATAGCCGGGTCACTAGGTCGAGCGACCAATCGGCGCCCAGGAAGTCGTGGGTTCCGGTGCGCATGAGCTGCTCGCGCTTCCAGGCGATCAACTGGTCGAAAGCCGGTCGTGACCGGTCGTCGGCGACTAGGCGCACGGCGCCGCACTCGCGTTCCAGCTTGGCGCCCAGCCGGCGGTAGTTCTTGATCTTCTTGGGATTGGCCGCCCGGACCTGCTCCAGATAGGCCTCGGGGCCGTCGGCCGGCGCGATCACATGGCCGACCTGATCGGCGCCTGGGCCCATCACCCCGAACGGATCGACCAGGCCGCCGAAGCGGAACGCCGACAATCCGGCGGCGGCGAGGGCGTCACGGCCGTCGAGCCCGGCGTCGGCGACGCCGACCAGGGCGTGATAGTCCGACAACGGCGCGCCGATCGGCCAGGCTTGGCCGCAGGCCCGGCGATGATAGGGCAGGTAGCCCAGCACGCGGCCGTGGCGCCGAAAGATCGCCACGCGCGCATCGGGCCGAAGGGCGCCGACCGCCTGGGCGAAATCCGGGCCGAGCAGAGGGTTGCGGAACTCAGGATGCGCCGAGGCCATGGCGCGCCATGTCTCGACGTCCTGGCTGTCCAGCGCGCACGGGTGAACGGATCGGGTCTCGAGCATGGCGATCTCCCAGATCCGAGCGGCCGAAATCCTGGGATTGGCCGGAGCGCCCAGGCTTCATGTGGGTTCAGGGAAGTTCAGTCTGACGGCGAGACCTTACCGTGCTGTAAAAGTAAAATTCAACATTCCCATGATTGGAATGTTCAAATGCTCGTACATCTGAGTTGATTGACGGCTGTGACTCGATAACGGGTAACTACAAACCTTACCATGATGGTATAGCATGTCGCCATGCGAGGTGATTATCTATCCATCACGAGGTGATATTTTGTGACAATTTCAGCGCCTTTGGGTTCGAAGGGTGTTGATTATGATTTTTTGTGAAATAGTCATGTCGTCGTGGGTAATGCGGAAAATTGGGGCATTATTTTCCGCGCAGACTGGATATGCCACGGATGATCTCGTTTCCGGGGGTAGCGTGATGGCAAGAATGGACCCCGTCTGCCTCCTCCCAAATGTATATACATAGATTGACTTGATCCCGGACGAACCCGGAACCTCGCCCGACGTGACCGCCAAAGGGACGGCGGACGGGGCCATGAGGTGAGGGGATCGCCATGAAACTGATCGACAAACGAACTCTGCTGGCGAGCGTCGCCGCCATGGCGACGCTGGTCGGCGCCGGACAGGCTTTCGCCCAAGCGACCGAGACGGCCACGGTCGAGGAGGTGATCGTCACCGGCAGCCGCATCAAGCGCGCCGACATCACCGGGGTTGGGCCGGCGACCGTGATTTCGCAGGACCAGATCGAGCGGACGGGCCTGACCAATGTCGAGTCCCTGTTGCAGCGCCTGCCGGCCTCGGCCGGCAACGCCGGCAACCAGACCAACGCCTATTGGACCGGCAACGGCTACGGCACCGCCCAGGTCAATTTGCGCGGCCTGGGCATCAACCGCACCCTGACCCTGATCAACGGCCGCCGGGTGGTGAACGGCGGCACCGGCGCCAACAGCGCGCCCGACCTGAACATGATCCCGACAGCGATCATCGGCCGCATCGACGTGCTCAAGGACGGGGCCTCGGCGATCTACGGCGCCGACGCCGTGGCCGGCGTGGTCAACATCATCACCCAGAACAACTTCGAGGGCCTGAAGCTCTCGGCCAAGTACGGCGTCACCGACGAGGGCGACGGCCAGGACTATACGGTCGACGTGCTCTGGGGCATGCGCAACGAACGCGGCGGGGTGACGGCGGGGCTGACTTACCAGAAGACCGAGGCGGTCAACCTGGCCAGCCGCGCGCCCTGCGGCCTGGGCGAGGTCGGCGGCCAACTGGTCTGCATCTCCAGCGCCTCGACGATCGGCGGCCGGGCCGTGCTGCCCAATGGCCAGCAGATCAATTTCAACCAGACCCCCGGCGGCAACGGCAATTTCTACGAGCCCTACAGCGCCGCCAAGCATAACTTCAACTCCAACCCGTTCCTCAACGCCGTCAGCCCGATCGAGCGGATCAGCACCGCCTTCCTCGCCGACTACAAGCTGACCGACACCGTCACCCTGTTTGGCGAGCTGTTCTTCACCCACCGGGAAAGCCACCAGATCGCCACGCCGGGCACGCTGCGCAATCTGGCGATCTTGGCCAGCAACCCGACCAATCCGACCGGCCAGAACATCACCCTGCTGCAGCGACGCCTGGCCGAGCCTGGCCCGCGGATCTTCTCGCAGGAGACCGACACCTACCGCTTCGTCGGCGGCGCGCGCGGTTCGCTGGCGGGCGACTGGACCTGGGAGGCGGCCGCCAACTGGGGCCGCAACACCGGCGTCGATGCGATGAGCAACATCGCCAATCTTGAGCGGGTGCGTAACTCGGTCAACACCAGCGTTTGCAGCACGACGCCCGGCGCGGCGATCCCCTGCATCGACTATCTCGGCGCTGGAGATGTGACGCCCGCGGCCCTGAAGTACATCCTGTTCAATTCCCGCGACACCGGTGGCAACGAACAAAAGAGCGTCACCGCCGATGTCACCGGCACGCTGCTCAGCCTGCCTGCCGGCCGTCTGGCGGTGGCCGCCGGTGTCGTCTATCGCCAGGAAAAGGGCTGGCGTGATCCCGACGCCCTGACGGTGCTCGGCATCGCCAACACCAACCAGCAGGACCCGATCTCGGGTTCGGTGACCGCCAAGGAAGCCTATGTGGAACTTTCGGCGCCCCTGCTGGCCAACCTGCCGATGGTCCAGAGCCTGGATTTGGACGCGGCGGTCCGCTACTCGGATTATGACCTGTTCGGCTCGAACGAGACCTACAAGATCGGCCTGAACTGGGCCGTGATCCCCAGCCTTCGCCTGCGCGCCACCTATGGGACGGGCTTCCGTATCCCCAGCGTGCCCGAGCTGTTTGGCGGGGTGGCCGAGGGCAACCTGACGACCACCGATCCGTGCAGCCGCTACGCCAGCAGCGGCAACGCCACCCTGATCGCCAACTGCCAGGCCACTGGCGTTCCGGCCAACTACGTCCAACTGGGCAATACGGTGCTGACGACCGTCGGCGGCAACCAGAACCTGCAGCCGGAAACCGCCAAGACCCTGACGCTGGGGGCGGTGATCCAACCGCCGATCATCCCGGGCCTGTCGGTGACGGTCGACTACTTCGATATCGAGATCAAGGACGCCATCCGCTCGATCCCCGGCTCCACCAAGTTGGCCGTCTGCTATGCGACCCCCAGCCTGGCTCACCCGTTCTGCGGCGCCTCCAACTTCACGCGCAGTCCGCTGACCGGCGAAATCACCTATCTGTCCGCCCAGCCGACCAATGCCGGCCTGGAGAAGATGAAGGGCGTCGATGTCGGAGTTCGCTATGACTTCGACATCCGGGGCCTGCGCGCCAGCCTCGACTGGAACACCACCTATCTCGACAGCTATGTGGTGACCCCGTTCCAGGGCGCCGATCCTATCGTCTTCGACGGCCATATCGGCGGCGGCAACGGCGGCTATCCGCACTGGCGCTCCAATGGCAGCTTTTCGCTGATGGCCGAACGCTGGACGGGGACCTATTCGGTGCAGTGGATCGGCAAGGCCACCGACTTCAACGCCGCGCCCACGGCGATCGGCTACAAAACGCCCGACGTCTTCTACCACAACGCCCAGTTCGCCTACCGGCTGGGGGGGCAGGCCGACATCGCCGTCGGCGTCGACAACCTCTTCGACAAGAAGGCGCCGTTCATCCAGAGCTGGACCGACGGCAACACCGACACCATGACCTACGACCTGCTGGGTCGGCGGGGCTATGTGCGGCTGAGCTACAAGTTCAACTAGTCCGTCTCCGCGCCTGGCTGGCCTCGTGGGCCGGCCAGGCGCCTCTCGATCAGGTGAAGACTATGCGTTGGCCGGCCCTCGCCCGGAACACTCACAAATGGCTCGGCCTCGTCATCGGCGTGCAGGCGGTCTTCTGGACCTTCAGCGGCCTCTACATGACCGCCGTCCATCTCGACATCATCCATGGCGACCACCTGGTGCGCCACGCGCCATCGCCACCGCTGGAGCTTGCCAACCTGGTCGAGCCCGGCGCGGTGATGACGGCGGCGCCGAGCCAGGCCGTGCGGCTGGAGACCCAGTTGGGTCAGCCGGTCTACGTCGTGACGGGCGGCCCGGAGCGCGCCTTGTTCGACGCACGCACCGGCGACAAGCTGTCGCCGCTGGGCCAGGCCGCTGCGGAAGCTCGCGCCAAGGCGCTTTATGCCGGCGTCGGGCCGATCAAAGCCGTCGAGTTGCTCGGCAAGGCGCCGCCGGAAATCCGCGGTCGTCCGGCGCCGCTCTGGCGCATCGAGTTCCAGGGCTGGTGGCGACCGACGCTCTACATCTCGGCCCAGACCGGTGAGCTGGTCGCCAAGCGCCACGACCTGTGGCGCATCTTCGACTTCGTGTGGATGTTCCACATCATGGACTACCAGGAGCGCGAGAACGTCAACAACACGCTCCTGCGCGTCGCCACCTGGGCGGCCGTGGCCAGTTGCGCCAGCGGCGCCTGGCTCCTGATCTTCAGTTTCCGCCGTCGTCGGCGGGCCCGCAAAGCCGCCGCGTGAGACCGTCATGTTGCTGATCCGCACCCTGCACAAATGGTTTGGCCTGATCTTGGGCCTGCAGTTCCTGCTGTGGACGGTGAGCGGGGCGATGATGGCCTTGCTCGACCACCACAAGGTCTCGGGCGAGCACACTGTGCGTGCGCCTGTTGCCTTGGCGGCGCCGACGAAGCTCGTGCCGATCGGCGAGCTAGCCACCTTGGTTGGCGCGCCAATCCAGAGCGTCAAGCTGCGGCCACTGAACGGCCGCTACGTGTACGAGGCGAAGACCTCCGCAGGGACTTCGATGCTGGAGGCCACCACCGGCCGACCGGTGGTCATCGACGCCGTCGCCGCGCGCGGCCTGGCCGACGCCGCCTATGTCGGCGATGGCAAGATCACCGCCGTCGAACCGGTGACCCAGCACGGCCTGGAGACGCGCGGCCTGGTCCTGCCCCTGTGGAAGGCCAGCTTCAACGACGCGGACCACACCACCCTCTATGTCGCCGCCGCCACCGGCGACGTGGTCGAACGCCGAACCGACACCTGGCGGTTGTGGGACGTCTTCTGGATGCTGCACATCATGGACTATTCCAATCGCACCAGCTTCAACCACCCGCTGATCATCACGGTGGCGACAGGCGTCGCCTGGTTGGCCCTCAGCGGAGTCATCCTGCTCTTTCGCAGCTTCAGGCGATCGGATTTCGCCTGGGCTCTGGACGGACTGGACCGCTTGCGCTCACGTTAGCCTCCGCCACCAGCGCGGCCCCGCGCCACCTCGTCCCTTGCGTCCGCGAGATCTCCTTGGCCATGGCCCGCGACACCCCCTCGACGCTACATCAGCGCATCCGAACCGATATCGGCGAGCGCATCCGATCGGGCGCCTGGCCGCCGGGCCATCGGATCCCCTTCGAGCACGAACTGATGGCGCAGTACGGCTGCTCGCGGATGACCGTGAACAAGGCGCTGTCGCCGCTCGCCGAGCGGGGCCTGATCATCCGCCAGCGCGGGGCGGGCTCCTTCGTCTGCCACCCCAGGGTCCATTCCGTGGTCCTGGATATCCCTGACATCCAGGCCGAGATCAGCGGGCGCGGCGCGGCCTATCGCTACGAACTTCTGTCACGCCAGCTGCGGCGGCCTGATCGCGTCGAAATGACCAAACTCGACCTGACCGCCTCGAGTAGGGTTCTGGCCTTGACGTGCCTGCATCGCTCCAACGAGCGCCCGTTCGCGCTGGAGGAACGGGTGATCAATCTGACGGCCGTGCCCGACGCCGCGGAGGCAGATTTCTCAAGGGCGCCGCCGGGGGCCTGGCTGCTCGGGACGGTCGCTTGGACCGAGGCCGAGCATCGCATCAGCGCCGTCAACGTCTCGCGCTTCACGGCCAATTTGCTTGGCATAAACGCCAGCGCGGCTTGCTTGGCGTTGGAGCGGCGCACGTGGCGAGGTGATGACCAGATCACCTGTGTTCGGCTGCTATTCCCAGGTGAAGTCTACGATCTGATGGCGCGGTTTTCGCCCACGCCGACGGGCGTTTGACATCACAGACCCTCTCCTACCCAAGCAAGACGTGCTTGGCGCAACTGGGGCGCGCGATCAGAGTTCAGGCTGCGATTCCCCAAAATGGCAGCAGATTGCTGCCAACTTGAGATCAGAGGGCTCGTTCCGCACTTGTCGCCGCGCATTCAGGTTGTCGAGGTCGCTTCAGCCTCCATTCAGCCCCCAGCTTCTTATCGGGCTTTACCTAGACAAGCAGCGAGACCGTAGGAGAACGTTGTGACGCCTTGCGTCGGCGAGGTTTCTTTATAGAAATCTCGAACGAGTAGTTCCCACCCGTATCCAACATGGCGCGCCACTCCGGTACACGCGTATGAACGTCTAGAGCCGCCGACTCTACGCCGTTGTTCGCTGAAATCGTCCTCAGCAACTCGACCTTGCAGCCGCTGACGCGAAGACCCCCCTCTGGGGTCACCTCGACCCGCTGAGCAACCGCCTTCAGCAGATCCCGCCGATAGCCGCCGTTTTGACTCCTCAACATTTACCGAGTTGCCTTGGCGAACTGTTTCAGAAGCGCCGGGGTGAGGCTCGTGCCCATCCGTTCGACGGCCGCGGCGGCGCGCGTGGCCTCGCCTTCCAAACCGTCGCGGATTTCCTTTAGCTCGAAGATCCGGGACTTGAGCGACTTGTCGCGTGGATCGGTCAGGCCATCCTCGATCGCCTGGTAGAGCCGTTGAAGCTTGGCGTCGGTCTCGGTCGCCCGCTTACGCAGGTCGGCGATGTGTTTGCTGCGGCGCTGCACGAACGCGTCGCGCCGATCGATGATGTTTTCCATCATCGCGGCCAAACGCTTGGGTTCGAGCAGGCGGTTCTCCAGGTGGTGGACCACCGCCGCGTCAGCTGCATCCTGGCGCATGGTCACGCCCTTGCAGCCGCTCTCCCCGGTCCGCGCCCGTGTGCAGCAGGTGTAGTAGCGGTACTGTCCTCCGTTGCCGCGCCCGGTCCTTAGCGTCATGGCCCCGCCGCACTGTCCGCAGAAGATGATCCCGCCCAGCAGGGTTGGGCCACAGTAGGCCTGAGACTGGGCCGTGGTCGGCCGGCGCTGGATCATGAGCCGCTGCACCGCATCGAACTGTTCGCGCGTGACGATCGGCGGCACGGCCAACACGACGTGTTCGTCCTCGTCCTTGAACTCACCGGTCTTGGCGACCCGCTTGTTGAAGTGATGCTCGCCCACATAGGTCGGTGCAGTCAGCACATAATAGACCGACGAGACCCCCCAGCGCCCTCCGTTCCGGGTCGTTATGCCCCGCTCATTGAGATAGGAGGCGATCGCCTTGACGCCCATGGGACCGGTGTTTTCGTCTCCCATCAGCGCCAGGCGATAGATCCGGCGGACCTTGTCAGCCTGCACCGGATCGATCTCGAGCTTGGTCTTGATCTTGGTTCCGCGCTGCTCGGCGCCGACAATCTTGTAGCCGACCGGCGGACGCGCGCCGTTCCAGAACCCCTGGCGGGCGTTCTCCTTCATGGCGCGCAGCGTGTGCTTGGCATTTTCGCGAGACTGGTACTCGTCGAACAGGTTCATGATCTGACGCATCATCAGACTCATCGGATCATCGCCCAGTTCCTGGGTGATCGAGATGATCCGAACGCCGTTGCGCGCCAACTTGCGGGCGTAGAACTCGAATTGGAATTGGTCGCGGAAGAAGCGCGAGAAGGAATGCACCAGGATCACCGAGAACGGCGGCGGTTTGCTCAGCGCCGCGTCGATCATCGTCTGGAATTGCGGGCGCTTGTCGTCGGTCGTCGTGTTGCCAGGCTCAACGAACTCCTGATCGACGGTCCAGCCCTTCGTTGCGCAATACGCCGCCAGCTGCCGCTGTTGATCGGGGATCGATAGGTCGCTCTCGGCCTGGCGGCCGGTGGAAACTCTGAGATAGAGTGCCGCTTTGGTGACAACGGGGGCGGCGGTTTGCAGACGAGGCTTGCGGGCCATGCCGATGCTCCTGGGATCAGGGCAAGGATCCGAGCAATTCGGCCAGCACCTTCTCCAAATGGGTCTCGGTCACTTCGATTTCCCGCATGCCGATGGGCACGGCAGAGGGCCAATCATCGGTGACCGACAGGGAGGCGCGCGGGGCAGGGGGTGTTGGTAGTCGCGGCGGAAAAATATTTAGGTAGTCATAGAGGTCCAGGTCGACGGTACAGGAAGAAGGTCGCTGCTTGGGCATGCCTGGAGGCTTGCGCTCATCGCTCGCCACTGCAAACCCCAACCTCGCGCGAGCGTACTGCCGGCTAGAAAGACAGGCATGCGGCGTCTTTATGGTGCTCGGCCGACCGCGTCGCTTCGGGGAACGATCCCGGACTTGGAAACCCGAGCCAAAAGAGGGTTCTCGCCGCGCGCTTTCGCGCGCGGCTTCACCGACACGGTGAGCGTCCGGCGGTCACGCTCGGTCCTGCGGCTTTCGCCGCTCCCTCGGGCGTGACCCTTTCGGGCAGCCTTTGGCCTGCCGCCGGACGCTCGACGCCGCCTCCCGCCACGCGCTTTGCGCGGGCTCCTGTGCAGGCTTCATTGTTCGGGGGCGCCCGCCTTGGCGGGCGCGGGTCTTAGGGCTCCGCCCTCGGCGCACTGCGGATCGGCTTCCGCCCAGCTTCGGGCGAAACGGGCAGGGCTTGGCTATCGGTCAACGACGCCCTGCAGCCGGGTCCCCGCAAAGCCGCCCCTCCGTTTGCACACCCGGTCTCGCCGACGGGCGCCGGGTTCAGGCGCGCTTTGCGCCTGAACCCGAACCCCTGAGGGAGAGACTTCAATGACCGAGCAAGACCATGCCGCCGCTATCGCGGCGTTGAACGACGCCTGCCGGGCCGAGCCCGGCGCGGGCTGGCTGCTGACCCCCGGCGTGCGCGGGCCGTCGGTGGCCGATCAGGCCAGCGCCTTCGCCGCCGTCACGCGGTTTTCGGACTTCTCCGAGGACAACGATCCCTATGCCGAGCGTGACTTTGGCGCGGTCACGGTCGGCCGCGCGCGGCTGTTCTGGAAAATCGACTATTACGACCTCGACCTCTGCATGGCTTCACCCGATCCGGCCGACCCGGCCGTGACCCACCGGGTGCTGACCTTGTTGTTGGCCGAGGAATATTGAGGGCTGGACGCCGCCGCACCTGGTTGCGGCGGCGTCCCCTTGTTCAGTAGGTTAGGGCGGGGCGCTGAATGGCGTCTGTGCGGCCGATCCTTTTGGGATCGGCCGTTTTCCTTTGGACGGGGGACGCCGGGACGGCGCCGACGCAATTACGGGACAGTTGAGGCGCGGGAGCATCCGTGCGACGGCCGGGCTCGTGTCGAGGGACCATACCTTCGGCGGCCCGATCTTGGCGTTTGTCCACTCAGCTCCAGAGACCATTCCAATGGGGAAGAGTGAATTAGAGGCCCCCGGTCGCACAAAATTGGAGGCCTTCAGGTCGAGAGTTATGGCCGCCCATCCAGTCGGCCAGTGGTCTGACGGCAAGCAACTCGGCGGATTGGTGTCTCGCGCTCTCGTGCGCGAGATAAAGATCAACCCTCGCCCCGGTTGGGTCCGGAACGACGGTGCCTCTCCAATTGAGCTACGGGAGAAGATCAATACCTTGGCCGCAGAGAACCAGAAACTTCGCGCTGAAACCGCCCAGACGGTGGATGAAGATCTGGAGGGTGGCAGTGACCAGTGCAAGCTATTCGGCACGCACCAAATTTACGAAAAATCCGAAGGGACTTACAGGGCGGACTGGGAGGCGAACGTCACTTGGGATGATATCTTTCGAGACCTCGGGCCTGCGTTGATCAACGAAGCCACAAGCCAAGCGATTGAGGGAATTCTCTCGCGCTTCCATGTTCTCGCTCATCTTGAGAAAGATCAAATTCTTGTGCATAATTCCTACGCCAAGATTGAGCCGGAATGCTTCAATGAAGTCATCATCCAATTCAGAGCGCTTGGTCTTATAGACGTCGGCATTAAGAAGCGCGGTGTGAAGGATAGGAACGGCTACTGGTCCCTTACTCCTGCTGGAGATCGCCATCTCGTTCGGCGACGATCCGCTTAGCGAAGCCATTATTTAAAGAGGCGTGGTCCGCTTCCCATCTGTGGACGCCCCCTTCAGCGCAAGACGGTTTTTGAAGTTCTGACGCTCGATCGGATGCTGCCATCTGTCCGGCCTGTTGTGCGCCCTTAAGCGCTGGCCTGTATGGAAGTTCGCGGATCAGGTCCAAATCACCCATAGCGTGCTCAAGAGGCACGGTGGAAAGCCCTGGTTTTCCCGATCCCGTCTCACCGACTGTGCGCCATACCCTCCGTCGTCCGACTACGCTTCGACGCCTCTGGAGCCAGCGGCCGTTAGGCCGCCAGCACCGGAGCCCTGTAGACGCCGCCCCTGGCCAGCAGCGCCCAAATGATCCTCGCGGTCTTGTTCGCCAGCGCCACGGCCACCAGCATCCGCGGCTTGCGGGCCAGCATCTGGGCCAGCCACGATCCGGGCGGCGCGCCGCGGATCAAGGCCTGCTTGATCACGGCGCTGGCGCCGATCACCAGCAGTCGTCGCAACGTTCGCTCGCCGGCCTTGGTGATCTGGCCAAGCTTCTGTTTGCCGCCACTTGATCGCTGGACAGGCGTCACGCCCAGCCAAGCCGAGAAGTCCCGCCCGCAGCGGAAGGCCTCCGCTCCCGGCGCCAGGGCGACCATCGCCGAGGCCGTGACAGGTCCAATGCCTGGGATTGTCATCAGCCGCCGAGCAACGGGATCCTCCTTGGCGCGACGGGCGATCTCGGCATCCAGGCTGGCGATCTCTGTCTGCAGCGAGGCCAGAATCCGTACCATGACCTGCAGGCTCACGCGGGCGGCCAGCGGCAGTCGGCTCTCGGGATCCTCGATCTCGGCGACCAGGCGCTCGACGTACATCACGCCCTTTGGGGCGACATAGCCGAACTCGGCCAAGTGGCCGCGCAGGCCGTTCATGATCTGCGTGCGCTGGCGCACCAGCAGATCCCTGGCGCGGAACACCACGCCGCTGGCCTGCTGCTCGCGGCTCTTCACGGGCACGAAGCGCATCGTCGGCCGCTGGGCCGCCTCGCAGATGACCTCCGCATCGGCCTCGTCGTTCTTCTGCCCCTTCACGAACGGCTTCACGTAGGCCGGCGGGATCAATTTGACCGTATGGCCGAGCGCCGCCAGCTCACGGCCCCAGTGATGGGCTCCAGCGCAGGCCTCCATGGCGACCAAGCAGCGAGGTTGCCCGGCGAAAAACGCCAGCAGCCGGCCTCGCCCAAGCTTCTTGTGGAACGTAACCGTGCCTGCTGCATCGGCTCCGTGGGCCTGGAACACTGACTTCGCGATATCCAGCCCGATGATGGTAAGCTCGCCCATGGGCGCCTCCCTCGAGTGAAGTTCAACACTCCTCACTCTGGCACGTAGATGCCCTCGGGGGGCGTCCACCCCATCACCCATTGTTGCTGGCGGGAGAGGCTGCTTTCTGGCGACAGGCGCAGGCGCGGCTTCGGCACCGAGACCGCGTGTGCGTTGGGCAGCGAAATGCTTCTTGGCAGGTGACAGCCCTGGCCGGACGTCAGACGTCGAGCCTCTGGCGCCGGTCTCGACCCACGCGATAACGTCGGCAGTGCGTAGATCACCCGTCCGCCGATCTTCTGGTTAGCTGGTCCGGTGCCGTAAACGCCGTGCTTGGCGAGCGTGCCGCGAGCAAGCCGAAACGGCTGTGCCGCTTCGTCAGTCGTAAGGTAATGCGGCTAGGTCTCGGAAATCGCGCTCTAAAGGGCCACCATATCGATGGTGATATTTGGCCAAGGGGCTGCACCTCGCACGTTAAAAGCTAAAAGCTCGCCCCCTCCATTGCCGCCGTCGTTGTGCCTGGGCACGAGCCTGGCCGAGCGTGGACAGCTATCGAAATGGGTTCCTTCACGAGGGGGCTAGGCCTTCAGGGCTTGGGGCCGAAATGGGCAAGCCAAGCTCAGCTTCTTGCCCCAAGCGCGCCTGCCTGAACGTCGTGTGTCTGGAGCAGGTCGAATGTCCGCTCGTGGCGCTTTGCCCCCGGACGAGGCCTCCAAATTATAGGCAGCCCATCAGAGCCTTGACCCTGACATGATGTCAGGCCTGAGTGTTTCTCCGGATAGGAGATCCGGATGGACCATCAACATCAGGGCGGCTGCAGCCACGCTCGGGATTCATCACTTTCGACGGTGAAGGATCCTGTCTGCGGCATGAGCGTGGACCCGGCGACGACGTCCCATCATACAGAGCACGGCGGCCGGACCTTCCATTTCTGCAGCGCTGGATGCCGGACCCGGTTTGTCGCCAATCCGGCGACCTATATCGTCGGCGGGCCGTCCAGGGCTGAGGCCGTCTCGCCGGGAGGACCGTGGACCTGCCCTATGCACCCGGAGATCCGCCGACCAGCTCCCGGCAGCTGTCCGATCTGCGGCATGGCGCTGGAACCCGAGGCGCCGTCGCTGGACGACGGCCCCAACCCCGAGCTACTGGATTTTACGCGGCGGCTCTGGGTGGCTGGCGTGCTGGCAGTTCCGCTCCTGTTGATCTCGATGGGCGCGGAGATGCTGGGTCTCCACATCGTCAGCCCAGCGGCGTCGCCGTGGGTGCAGCTGGCCTTGAGCGCCCCGATCGTCCTGTGGGCCGGCGCACCGTTCTTTCAGCGCGGTTGGACGTCGGTGCGGACCGGCCATCTCAACATGTTCACGCTGATCGCGCTCGGCGTCGGGACGGCCTTTGGCTACAGCTTGGTTGCAACGCTCGTTTCTGACCTCATCCCTATGACCGGCCAGGTCCATGGCGGCATGGTTCCCGTCTACTACGAGGCAGCCGGCGTGGTGGTCGCGCTGGTCTTGCTGGGCCAGGTTCTGGAACTGCGCGCCCGCGCCGCCACGGGGCGGGCGATCCGAGCGCTGATGAACCTGGCGCCCAAGACCGCGCGCCGGATCAAGCCCGACGGGACCGAAGAGGAGATCGCCCTGGCCGAGGTGGCGCCCGGCGACCAGATCCGCGTCCGCCCTGGTGAGGCGGTCCCGGTCGACGGCGTTGTGGTGGAAGGGCGCTCCACAGTGGACGAGTCGATGCTCACGGGTGAGCCGGCGCCGGTCAGCAAGGACGCGAGAGCCGTCGTAACCGGCGGAACGGTCAATGGTACAGGCAGCCTGGTGATAGAGGCGCGCGCCGTGGGGGCCGATACGGTGTTGGCGCGGATCGTGCTTATGGTCGCCGTCGCTCAAAGAAGCCGGGCGCCGATCCAGGCGACAGCCGACCGCGTTAGTGGCTGGTTCGTACCGCTGGTCGTGCTGATCGCCTTGGCGACCTTCGGCGTCTGGTCGATCGTCGGACCCGAGCCCCGCCTTGGACACGCCTTGCTCAACGCCATCGCGGTCCTGGTCATCGCCTGTCCCTGCGCCTTGGGACTGGCTACGCCGATGTCGATCATGGTCGGAACCGGGCGCGGCGCGCGCGCTGGCGTGCTCATCAAGACCGCCGAGGCTCTGCAGGCTTTCGAAAAGGTCGACACCTTGGTGATCGACAAGACCGGAACCCTGACGGAAGGCCGGCCCAAACTGGTGGCGATCCAGACCGTTGGCGGGTTTACGCAGGAGGATGTGCTGGCCCTGGCGGCGGCGGTCGAGGAGCGCTCCGAACATCCGCTCGCGCACGCCGTCGTTCTGGCGGCCAAGGACCAGAGCCTGAAACTCACCGCGGTTACGGACTTCGTCTCGAAAACGGGGGAGGGGGTCACCGCCCGCGTTGGCGACCGCACGGTCGCCGTAGGCAACGCCGCGCTCATGGAGAGCCTGGGTGTCGATCCGTCATCCGTCGCGAGCGCTGCGGAGACCCAGCGCCTGGAGGGCGGCGGCGTGATGCTGGTGGCGGTCGACGGCGTGCTGGCCGGCTTCCTGGCGGTTGCCGACCCGGTTCGGCCCTCCGCACGCCAGGCCATCGCTGATCTGCGCGCCGAAGGTCTTCGCATTGTCATGCTGACCGGCGACAACGCCACGACGGCCCAGGCGGTGGCGCTGACCATCGGCGGCGTCGATGAGGTGAGAGCCGGCCTCAAGCCTGAAGATAAGGCGCGTATCGTCGGCGAGCTCAAGGCGGCCGGCGCGCGCGTCGCCATGGCCGGGGACGGCGTTAACGACGCGCCGGCGCTCGCGGCCGCCGATGTTGGTCTGGCGATGGGCACGGGTTCGGACGTCGCGATCGAAAGCGCCGGCATGACCTTGACCGGCGGCGATCTGTCGGCGGCGGTGCGCGCCCGCCGGCTGGCGCGGGCGACCATGGGTAACATCCGCCAGAACCTGTTCTTCTCGTTCCTGTTCAACGGCATTGGCGTGCCGATCGCCGCTGGCGTGCTCTATCCGGTGGCGGGCATCCTGCTGTCGCCCATGCTGGCCGGCGCGGCCATGGCCCTGTCGTCCTTCACCGTTGTGGCCAACGCCCTGCGTCTGAACGGAGCCCGTCTGTGAATATTGGCCAGGCCTCGGCCGCCACCGGCGTGTCGCAGCGGATGATCCGCCACTACGAGAAGATCGGCTTGGTTCCGCCGCCGCCGCGCCGCGAGAGCGGCTACCGCGAATACGACCAACCCGACGTAAATCGACTGCGGTTCATCGCCAACGCGCGCGACCTTGGGTTTCCCATCGAGGAGATCCGGGAGTTGCTATCGTTGTGGGGCGACGCAGGGCGCGCTAGCGCCGAGGTTAAAGCGATGGCCTTGGCCCGGGCTCATGACCTTCATACCAAGGCCATGGCGCTGGAGGCCATGCGCGCCGCGCTGCTGGACCTGGCTGAACACTGCCATGGCGACGCACGCCCCGACTGTCCGATCCTTGAGCGCCTGCTACAGGACAGTCGCCTCCTGACCTGAACTCGGCGGGTGCATAGCATGACCCGAGGCCTATGGGTTTCAGGCTCATGCCAAGAGAACTCTCGAGGGGGCAACCTTCGAGCGGCGCCAGTGTCTGAGGGTCCGGAGTTTGGAACGGTCCGAGCGACCGCTGCTAGGCCGCCTCCGCGACTATCGATATTAGTCCGAACCGGCGACAACCGGCATTGACGATGGGAACCAATGGTCAAGCCAGGGGCTTTCCTATGCTCAAGCTTGATCATTTTCGGCCAAGCTTGCTTTGGCGCGTCATTCAGCGTCTTCGTTTCGGCGATGCGACGACCTGATAATCGCATGAACAGATTAGCGTAAGGCGGCCGGTCGGGGGCTGCGCTTAGGGGGCGAAGAGATGGCTCTGGTGAAGACGACGACGTTGGCCTCGCGATCGAAAACGCGCAAAGAGCCTTTCGCCGAGCGGGCGGAAGCCGCCACAGTAAAACGCGCACCCGTCCGAAAGGCCCTTTCGCGCCGACAAAACGCCAGCGAGCGCATCAGCGCGGCCACCCTGGAACTGGCCGGCGGCATTGCCGAAGCCTCAAGCTCGGTGGAAGAACTCCGACGGGCCCTGGCTCAGATCGCCAGCGGCGCGGAGGAGGCGGCCGGCGCCGCGCACGAATCCCTCGCCGCCGTCACGGCAATGAGCGCCAGCTTCGCCCAGGCGCGCGAGCGGGCCGAGGGCGCACGCCAGCGCACCGAGGTTTTGCGGACCTTGCTGACAGAGTCGAGCGCGGCGATCGAGGCCGCGGTGAAGGCCGTCGACGCCAACGCCAAGCGTCAGTTGGCCAGTGTCGCGGTGATCGAGACGCTTGAACGTCACGCGGCGCGCATCGGCGAGATCACCAGGAGCGTCGCCGATATCGCTGACCAAACCAACCTCTTGGCGCTGAACGCGGCCATCGAGGCGGCGCGGGCCGGCGATGGCGGTCGTGGTTTCGCGGTCGTCGCGGACGAGGTTCGCGCCCTGGCGGAAGGCTCGGAGAAACGGTCTCAGGACGTCCAGGTCCTGGCCGAGCGGATCGCCAAGACCGTGCGAGACGCCGCCGATCGACTGCGGGCGGCGGCGGCGACCGCCCAGGCCGAAGCCGCCGCCGGGGCGCTGGTCGGCGAGACTTTGGCCGCCGTGCGCCAGGAGATGGCGATCCTAGGCGAAGACAGCCAGCTCATCCTGATTTCCGCCGTCGAGGCGGTCGGCGCGGCCAATGAAACCCGGCGTGGGGCAGAGAGCGTTTCGAGCGCCGCCGAGGAGCAGGCGGCGGCCGCCGCCGAAGCGCAGCGCGCGGTGCAGCAGCAGGGACAATCGCTGGAGCAAAGTCAGGCGGCGTCCGACTCCCTGGCCGAGATGATCGAGATACTCGTCGGCGGCAGGGGCGATACGGAAGCGGCGCAGGAAGCCGCCGCCGCCGCCGAGGAGCTGTCGGCTACGGTGCAAGAACTTTCCGGCGCGGCCGGCGAGATCTTGGTGGCGATCGATCAGATCAGCCGTGGCGCGCAGATTCAGGCGGCGGCGACCCAGCAGGCCAGCTCGGCCATGGAAGAAATCGAAAAGGCCGCGCGGGGGTCCAGCGCCAACGCCATCGCCAGCGCCCAGCGCGTTTCGACGATGCAGGCCATGCTGCTGGCGAGCCAGCAGGCCGTAAGTCGATTAGCGGTCGGCGTCGCGACGTCGGTCGACGAAAATAGCGCCGTACTCGCGACCATCGAAGATCTGGAAGAGCTGGCAGGCGCGATCGGCAAGATCGTCGACGGCCTGGGTCTGGTCGCTGTCCAAACCACCATGCTGGCCACCAGCGGCGCCGTCGAAGCGGCGCGGGCTGGCGAGGCTGGGCGCGGCTTCGCCGTCGTGTCGGGCGACATCCGCGCCCTGGCCCGGGACGCGTCGCACAATTCGGACGCGGTTAAGGATCTGGTCGCGAGCATCGTCGGCCAGATCGCCAAGGTTCGGCGCGAAGTTGATCAGATCAACGCCGTGGCGACAGCCGAGCTCGACAAGAACCGGGCGATCGAGGATCGACTGGCCTTGGTCGTGGTCGAGACCGTCGCCCTGAAGGGCGGAGCCGACGATATCGCAAAGGGCGCCGAGGACGTCCTGTCCGCGAGCGCTCAAGTTCTGTCGGGCATCGGCCAGATCGCCGCGGCCGCCGAGCAGGCCAGCAGCTCCGCCGCCCAGGCCGCCGCAGCGGCGCGTCAGCAGTCTCAGAGCGCTGAGGATCTAGCCGCCGCGATCGAGGAGATCGCCCTTCTGGCCAACGAGCTGCAGCAAGCTTCGGAAGGCTGAGATGACGACCGGCGAGACCAGCCAGCGCTTGACCGTTCGCGTTGGGCGCGCCCGGGTGGCCATGGCCGCCGTCGGCGTGGCCGAGGTGATCCGCGCGCCGCGCATCACCCGGATGCCACACGGACCACCGGGCCTGTTGGGCGTGACCCATCTGCGCGGCGTCGTGCTGCCTGTCGTTTCGCTGGGCGCCTTACTGGGTAATCAAGATCAAACTGACTCTACACGCGTGGTTGTGTTGCGTCGCGATCCGCCGATCGGTCTGGCGGTGGATTCCATCGAGACCTTGAAGACGGCGGGTCCGGAAGACGCAACGCCCCAGCACGGTCGGCTGTTGCTGAATGACGACGGCGGCGCGCGATGGTTCGATCTCGACACAGCCCTAAAGGATCGCTTCTCCGCCTTTCGCGCGTCACGCCGGAGCGTGGACGGCGAGACGGTCGCTAGACCGACCGTGGCCGCCGTCGAAAACCTTGCGTTCCTGGGCTTCACCTTGGCGCAGCAGAGCTACGCCCTGCCGCTCGACGCGGTGGCCGAGGTCATCCCGGTTCCCAAGGCCATCGCCGCCTTGCCGCGAACCGAAGCGGTGTTGATCGGGGTCTTCGACTTGCGCGGGTCCGTCCTGCCCGTCGTATCCCTGCGGGCCTTGCTGGGCCTAGCGCCCCGCGACGTTTCACAAGACGATCGCGTCATTGTGGTCGAAATCGGCGATCAGCGCCTGGCGCTGCTGGTCGACCACGTCAGCGTCATTCTGCGCGCGCCGCGCGCGGCGGTTGGCCCCGCGCCCAGCCTGTTCAATCGCGGCGCGGGCGAGGCGCGGATCGACTCCGTGCTGCGTCTGCCAGACGGGCGGGGTCTGGTTTCGATCCTCACGCCGGACCGGATTTTGGCCGACGAACGCGTGTCCCGCCTGATCGCCGAGACGATCGACCGGAAGGAGGAGGCCATGACCAGTACGACCGCGACGGCCAAGCGCGAACGCTTTCTAGTCATCCGGCTGGGCGATGAGACCTATGGCCTGCCTATCGCGGCGGTCGACGAGGTGTTGCGCCTGCCCGACGCCTTGACGCGTCTGCCCAAGGCTCCGGCCTACGTCCAGGGGGTGATGAACGTGCGCGGCAGGGTGATCCCAGTGATCGACCAGCGTCGGCGGTTCTCGGTCATGGGCGAGGCGGCCGGAGAAATGCGTCGCGTCGTCGTGGTCACGCTGGGCAAGCTCCAGGCCGGTTTCGCGGTGGACGCCGTTTCTCGTATCATTGAGATCGCCGATAACGACCTGATGCCCGCGCCGGAACTGTCCGACGAAGGCGGCCGTTTGTTCGACCGCGCCGCGAAGCTCGAAGGCGAGGGAGACGTCATCTTGCTCATCGATCCGCGAGCCTTGCTCGATCGCGCCGAAGCTGACCTGCTGCGCGACCTGACGGCGAAGTCGCACGCCTCGTGACCCGACTGCTGGTCGTCGATGACTCCGCCTTGATGCGTCGCGTGCTGGGCGAGGTTTTCCAGAACGAAGCGGGGTTCGAGGTCGCCTTTGCGCGCGACGGCGTCGAGGCTTTGGAAAGGCTCCACGCGTTCGAGCCGGACGTAGTTACGCTCGACGTCCAGATGCCGCGCATGCACGGGCTCGACTGCCTCGACCGGATCATGGTCGAGCGGCCGTGTCCGGTGGTGATGGTGTCGTCACAGACGGCCGAGGGAGCGGACGCCACGCTCGAGGCGCTGCAACTGGGCGCTGTGGATTTCGTCGCCAAGCCCGATGGGGCGGTGTCGCTGGCGCTCGACGATTTCGCGCCGATCCTGATCGAGAAGGTCAAGATGGCCGCGGCCTCTCGCCTGCGCCGGTCGCATCGCCTGGCCGAGCGGATTCGAGCCTTGCATGGCGCCGCAGAGCCGCAGCCCCCGCCGGTGACCCCCAAACTCAAACCCAAGATCAGAACCAGGCTCACCGCGTCCCGTTCACCAGCGTCCGACGGCGCGCCTCCGGGTCTGGTGATCATCGGAACGTCGACCGGCGGTCCCCCCGCTCTGGATACGGTGTTGTCGGCGATTCCTGCCGATTTTCCGTGGCCGATCCTGGTGGCGCAGCATATGCCCGCCGCCTTCACGGCGTCCCTGGCCCGTCGGCTGGATGGCCTTTGTGCTCTTGAAGTGATCGAGGTCACCCGACCCATGCCGCTTGTCGCCGGTCACATCTATATCGCGCGCGGCGACGCCGACATGACGGTCAGCCGGCGCAGCGCGGGACCGGTGGCATTGCCCGTGCCCTCCAGTCCCGAGTATCGCTGGCATCCGAGCGTCGATCGTCTGGTCGCCAGCGCAGCGGCGACCATGCCCTCGGACCGCCTCGTCGGCGTGTTGATGACCGGCATGGGCAATGACGGCGCGCGCACCATGGCGGACCTGCGTGCGGCGGGCGGACAGACGATCGCTGAGTCCGAGCATACTGCGGTGATCTGGGGCATGCCTGGCGAGCTGGTAAAGGCCGATGGCGCGGATGTCGTGGCCCCTCTGGGCGAGATCGCCGAACGGATTCTCGACATGGTCGGCGCGGGGTGACGCCGTCGGCGACACCCGAACAGGCGCATTTGAGCACCGACGACCTGCGGAAGGTGTGCGCGTTCCTGTATCGCCTGACCGGCATGCAGTTCGGCGAAAGTAAGCGCTACTATATCGAGCGTCGGTTGACCGAGAGGATCGTTCTTACGGGCTGTTCCAACTTCGCGGCCTATTTCAGCCAACTGCGCTCCCATCCCGGTGAGCGCGAGGCGCTGATCAACGCATTCACGGTCAATGAGACCTACTTCTATCGCGAAGAGCACCAACTGGCGTGCCTTAGTCGCTCGCTGTTGCCGGACTTGATCACCTCACGCCGTCCTGGCGACAAGATCAGGATCTGGTCGTCGCCTTGCTCGACAGGTGAGGAAGCCTATTCGATCGCGATCTGGCTGCTCGATAACTGGCGCATGGTCGACGCCTACAATGTCGAGGTCGTCGGCTCCGATATCGACACGCGGGCGCTGTCGGCCGCTCGCGAGGGCCTGTATGGCGAGCGCGCCCTGTCCCGTCTGCCGCGGGATGTCGTGGAGGCCTATTTTGAACCCGCGCGTCGCCATCGCCGTAAGCTGATCAAGGACCTCCGGGAGTCTGTGACCTTTACCCAAGTCAACCTGGTGGATGGGGAGAACATGGCCAGCCAGGGAACGTTCGACGTCATCTTCTGCCGCAATGTGCTGATCTATTTTGACGAGGCGTCGCGGCTTTTGGCGGCCAATAATCTCTATGACCGACTCGCGCCTGGAGGCTATCTCTGCCTGGGCCACACCGAGTCGATGAGCAGGATAACCGACCGGTTCCTGGTTCGCCGGTTCGAGAACGCCATCGTGTTTCAGCGACCGGGACGCGGGCCGTGACCGACGATCTGATGGCTCAGTTTCTCAGCGAAGGCCGCGAGTTGGTCGCCGGCGCCGAGCGCGATCTGGCGACCCTGGCGCGGCGACCCGACGACGCCAAAGCGCTGGATAGCTGTTTCCGGGCCATCCACACCCTCAAGGGCTCCACCGGTCTGTTCGATCTCGTCCCCATGGGCGTAATGCTCCATGCGGCGGAGGATTTGCTGAGTCTTTTGCGCGCCGAGCGAACCGGCGTCGCCGCCGATTTTGAAGCACTGTTCAGCGTCGTGGACCATGTCGATCGATGGCTGGACGCGCTGGACCGCACGGGCCATCTGCCGGCCGACGCCCAGCAGATCGGAGACGTAGAGCGGCGACGCCTCCGGGAGCTTGTCGCGTCGGTTGGCGCCTCGGCTGAGGCTGCGTCCTCGGCCGCGCCTCGGACCTGGCATCCGCCGGCCGACTTTGAGACCAAGGGCACGGTCGCTGTCCGCTACACCGCGCGCGCCGACAGCTATTTCTCGGGCGATGATCCTGTCTCGATCATAGCGGGGCTGCCCGGGCTCTCAGCGCTGAGGATTATGCCTCGGGAGCCCTGGGGTTCGCTGGACGGCTACGATCCCTATGCCTGCAACCTGGTCCTGGAAGCCGCCTCGACCGCCGGGCGGCCGGAAATCGAGGCGGCTTTGCGGTTCGTATCCGATCAGATCGAACTCGCGGATCTGACCGGCGGCGAACCCGTCACGCGGCCGCGAGGCGATGGCGCGCGAAAGACGTTGCGCATCGACGCCGAGCGGGTGGACCGGCTGGCCGACCTGGCCGACGAGCTGGTCATCGCCAAGAACGGTTTGGCGGATTTGGCAGCGCACGCTGAGCGTCTACCTGGCGGGCAAGCCGTGAGCCAAGCCCTCCGCGGTCGGCAAGCCCAGCTGGATCGGTTGGTCAACGACCTGCATGCCACCGTGGGCAAGGTGCGGCTGGTCGCGTTGGGTCCATTGTTCGGCCGGTTCCACCGCCTGACGCGAGAGATCGCCAACGCCTTGCACAAGACCGTGCTGCTCGAAGTCTCCGGCGGCGAGGTTGAGGTCGACAAGGCGATCGTCGACGGCCTGTTCGAACCGCTTCTGCATGTTCTGCGCAACGCCATCGACCACGGCGTCGAGACGGCGCAGGATCGGGCCCGGTTGGGAAAGCCGCCTGTCGCCGTTGTCAGGCTTTCGGCCGTCACGGCGTCGGATCAGGTGGTGATCGAGGTTCGCGACGATGGAGCGGGTATCGATCCGGCGATTATCCGCGCGCTGGCGGTCAGGCGTGGATTGCTGACACCCGAGGCGGCGGAGGCCCTGGACGACCGCGCGTCGATAGATCTGATCTTCACGCCGGGGTTTTCGACGGCGGCGGAAGTCAGCGCGGTTTCCGGACGGGGCGTCGGCATGGACGTCGTCCGCGAAGCAGCGGTCAAGCTCGGCGGCAAGGTCGTCGTCGACAGTCAACGCGGCCAGGGCTCTATCGTGAAGTTCGTGCTGCCAGTCAGCATGGTGTTGACCAAGGTGATGATCGTGACCTGCGGCGCCGAGCGATACGGCCTGGCCTTGGGCACCGTCGTCGAAACCGTGCGGGTGTCCGCCGACAGCATTGCCTCGATCCGCGCGGGGAAGGCCTTCCAGCTTCGCGACGACGTTATTCCGTTGCTGGCTTTGGGCTCGTTGGTTGGAGCGGCCGAGCCCCAGCGACGTCCGATCGAACGGGTCGTCGTCGCGCGCGTGCAAGGAGAACAGGTCGGCTTCGCCGTGGACGCTATCGTCGATCGGATGGACGCGGCGGTGCGACCGATGACTGGACTGCTGGCTGGCGCGCCCGGCGTGATGGGCACGACCCTTCTGGCCGACGGCGCCGTGCTGATGATCCTAGACCTTGCGGAGCTTGTCCTGTGACGGTCACTCGCGATGGCTCGACCGTGCGTCTTCAAGGTGTTTGTCGGGTAGAGGACGCCGAACCTCTGACAGCTCTGCTACAAGGCATTTCAGACTCCACCTTGGACCTGTCGGCGTGCGAAGGTCTGCATGGGGCGGTTGTCCAAGTGATCTTGGCTTTCCATCCCAAGATTATCGGCCTTCCTGAAAACGCTTTCGTTCGAGATTGGCTCTTGCCCGCGGTGATCGCCGAGCGAGCGTCCGGCCAGTAGAGTTTCAGTTCAACGCCGCGTGAAGCGTGGCGGCAGCAGGAGAAGTAATCCATGGGGACGGCAGTTCTCATCGTCGACGACAGCAAGCTGGCTCGCATCGTGCTGGGCAAAGCAATCGCCGCCCTGCAACCTGACTGGGTGCGTTTCGAAGCCAGCAACGCCGATGAGGCCGTCGCGGCCTTCGACGCGCAGGCCATCGATGTCGCGATCCTCGACTACAACATGCCGGGGCGCGACGGTTTGGCCCTGGCCGAAGAATTGCGCGCGCGCTTCCCGACGATGCCCATCGCCGTCGCTACCGCCAATGTTCAGGACGAGATCATCGCCAGGGCCCGCGCCGCCAACGCGACCTTCATCGCAAAGCCGGTGACGGAAGACGGCATGCGCGGTTTCCTGTCCGGCGCGGCGCTGCGGCTGAAGACGGCGGCGCAATGAACGCGCACGCAAACCTGCTCGATGACCTGGAGCTCGATGCTCTGACCGAGCTCGTCAATATCGGCGTCAGCCGCGCCGCGGCCAATCTGCGCAAGATGGTGGGCGAGCACGTCCTGCTGTCGGTGCCATCGGTCGAGGTCGTGAGCCGCGCGGGCGCCACCACCTTGATCCGCGAGCGCGAAAGCGGCGAGCTTGTCGCTGTTCGCCAGGATTTCGAGGGCGTGTTCTCCGGACGAGCACTGCTTATCTTTCCCCAGTCCAACAGCATGGCGCTCGTGCAT
Source organism: Caulobacter sp. FWC2 (assembly GCF_002742625.1). Lineage (NCBI taxonomy): Bacteria > Pseudomonadati > Pseudomonadota > Alphaproteobacteria > Caulobacterales > Caulobacteraceae > Caulobacter > Caulobacter sp. FWC2. The sequence continues at coordinate 2,628,348 of NZ_PEBF01000001.1, read as the reverse complement.
GCCGTGACGGGCGGCGCCCTTTCGCCCGCCGAGGCGGCCGATATGGAGCAGGAGGCTCTGGCCGAGACGGGCAACGTCGTGCTCAATAGCTGCCTGGCGACCATGGCCAACATGCTGCAGCGTCCCCTGACCATGTCGCTGCCAGAGGTGATCCGCGGCGATGGCTCGATGCTGTTCAATCTTTCGCCCGGCAGCCCGGACGGCGGAGTCGTGCTGTTTCTCTATATCAACTTCGCCATCAACGATCGCGACATCCGCGGCTATATCGCCATGCTGATGGACCTGCCGTCGTTGCAGGCATTGAAGGGCTTGATCGCCGACTTCATCCAACGTGTCGTTGGCGACGTCGCCTGAGATGCCCGAACCTATCGCCACGGTTGGAGTTGTCCTGCGGTGACGACCGAGGCCACAGACGCCGAGATGCGCCAAGATGTTCGGGAGGCGGGGCAGGCGCTTGAAGCGTTACGAGCTCTGGCTGGTCCACTGTTCGATGCTCTGGCTCAGTCCGGGGTGGCCGTTGTCGTGACCGAACCGCGGCGCGAGGACGATCCGATCGTCTATGTGAACGCGGCGTTCGAGGCCTTGTCGGGATATTCCGCGCGGGAGACGGTCGGGCGAAACTGCCGGTTCCTGCAGGATGGCGCGACTGATGCGGCCACGACCTTGCGCATCGCCGAAACCCTGGCTCGGGACGGCGCCGTCACCGCCGACCTGCTCAATCGCCGCAAGGATGGTTCGCCCTTCTGGAACCGCGTCAACATCACCACCCTACGTGACGAACACGGCGCGCCCGTCTACCGCTTCGCGACCCAAGCCGACGTCACCGGCGAATACGCGGATGACGTCGTCGTCGAGCAACTTCGGGCCAGTCGCCAGAAGCTGGCCGAGGCGCAGGAGCGCCTTCGCGTCGCGCAGGCCATCGCGGGCGCCGCCGGAGCCTGGGAGTGGGACATCGCCAGCGGCGTTCTGGTCGCCGACGTCCGCTTCGCGAGCCTGTACGGCCTGGACCCGGTCGTGGCCGCGCGCGGCATACCGAGTTCGACCTTCTTCGCGCCCGTCCATGACGACGACCGGCTGCGCCTGCAGATCGCCGTGGCCGGCGCCCTGAACGGCGCGGAGGTCTTCGCCAGGGACTATCGCGTCGTGCTGGATGGCGTTGTCCACTGGGTGTCAGCGAGGGGGCGAACCTATCTCGACGCTGACGACAAGCCTGTCCGGTTCTCCGGCGTGCTCGCCGACATCACCGACCAGAAGCGTGTCGAGGAGCGACTGCTCATCGCGCAGACCGCCGGCGGGGTCGGGTCATTCGAATATCTCAGCGGCTTCGGTACGGCCGAGGTGTCCGAGCAATTCTGTCGGCTCCTGGGCCTGCAGCGGGCGACAAGCCTGCCGGTGCGGACCATCAACGCCGTGGTGCATCCCGAGGATCCCCCGATCATTCAGGGCCGTGACGGCAAGCATCCCTTCGGTCCAGCCTTTCACGAGTTTCGCATCCTGCGCGCGGACACCGGTGAAGAGCGATGGCTGGCCTCTCGTGGCGAGTACCGGCAGGAAGGTCCCGGCGGGGTCAGCTTTATCGGCGTGATCTACGACATCACCTCGACCAAGCGTTCCGAACAGCAGCTTCGGGTGTTGACCGAGACGCTCGAGGTCCGGGTCGCGGCGCGCACCCAGGAGCGCGACCGAGTCTGGAATCTGTCGCGCGACCTGCTGCACGTGATCGGCCCCGACGGCCTTTATCGAGCGGCTAATCCGGCCTGGACTTCATTGCTGGGCTATGACGAAGGCGAGCTGATCGGCAAGCCCGCGGGCAGCCTGGTGCATCCCGACGACCGACATGAGGCGCTGGAACGCTTCAACGCGTTGTCGCGTGGCGGGTCGGCGAGCGGCTTCGACTGTCGCATGCTCGCCAAGGACGGGACCTATCGCTGGGTCAATTGGACGGCCATGCCGGAGGGCGAGGCGATCTACGGTGTCGGCCGCGACGTCACCCAGCGTAAGGTGCTGGAAGATCAACTGCGCCAAAGCCAGAAGATGGAAGCGGTCGGTCAGTTGACGGGCGGCTTGGCGCACGACTTCAACAACATGCTCACCGGCATTCTGGGCGGGATCGACATGGTGCGGCGACGCCTCGCCGAGGGACGAATGGGCGATGTCGACCGATTCCTGGACGCGGCGATGCAGTCTGGCCAGCGCGCGGCGGCGTTGACCCACCGGCTGTTAGCGTTCTCGCGCCGCCAGACCCTGGATAACCGCGCGCTCGATGTCGGAACACTGACTGTGTCGATGGCGGACCTGCTGACACGAACCCTAGGCGAGCAGGTGGCGTTGCGGATCGACACTCAGCCCGAGCTCTGGACGGCCGTGGCGGACGACAATCAGCTTGAGAGCGCCATTCTGAATCTAGCGATCAATGCGCGCGACGCCATGCCGAGCGGGGGCGAACTGACCATCGCCGCGCGTAACGTCTATCTTTCCGACCTGGAGTTGGCCGAGAGCGACCACGCCGAGGCCGGCGACTATGTCGAGATCAGCGTGACCGACACCGGCACGGGCATGCCCGCCGAGGTTTTGGAAAAGGTGTTCGACCCTTTCTACACCACCAAGCCGCTGGGGCAGGGGACGGGTTTGGGTCTGTCTATGATCTACGGATTCATCCAGCAGTCTCACGGCCACGTCGTCATCGACAGCAAGGAAGGGCGCGGCACGACTATCCGTCTTTTCCTTCCGAGGCACCTTGGACCGGTCGAGGAAGAGGTTCTGGCTGGCGATGAGGCCGCGCCTACGGGGGCGGGCGAGACCGTTCTGGTGATCGAAGACGACCCCGCAGTTCGTTTGCTGGTGATGCAGGTCCTGGAGGAGCTAGGTTATCAAGGCGTCGAGACCGCTGATGGACGGCAGGCCGTGCCCATTCTGGAATCCTCGCGAAAGATCGATCTGTTGATTAGCGATGTAGGGCTGCCGGGTCTCAATGGCCGGCAACTGGCCGAGATCGCCCGCGAGACAAGGCCCGACCTGCCGATCCTGTTCATGACCGGCTACGCCAAGCAGGCCGCGGACCAGGCGGCGTTCCTTGGCGGCGGCATGGAGATCATCACCAAGCCCTTCGCAATCGAACAGCTTGGACGGCGGATCGGAGAGATCTTAAAACGGAGCGCGCCCTAGCGCCGCAGCGGCAGCCCCAAACTTATTGTCGGGCGAGCAGCGAAATACCTGACAAGATCGTCGTCGTCTTGGAGTTGTCCCAAAGTCCGCTTGTCGCGCGGAACGTGCTTCAGCGACCGCTTGTTTCGGGATGCACCAGGAACTCGACAGGCGTGAGAGGTGTCCCCTTGGGGGCATCGGCCGTTCAGCGAGCCTTATCTTTGCGCGCCTCGATCTCGTCTTCCTCACCCACCTTTTCCTCGACGGCGGCCGAAAAGCGCTGAAAGCTCCCAGGCCTACGCTTCAAGGAAGAGCGCGATGACGATCGTGGACAGGAACTTGGTCAGGCTACGCCGCACCTCGGCGGCGCTCCGCTTGTCGCTGTCGCGGCGGACCTCTTCGTCGAAGAGATACTTGGCGACATCGAAGACCGCGATGGCGATGATGATATACCCGAGGCCGTCAAGGACCGCATCGGCGTTGGTCTGCGGTTCAATTCCGCCAAAGTGAGGCAATGTTGGCTACAAGTTCTAGGCGGGCATCCACCGCCCTCTTGGTCCGGGCATGATGAGACCAGCATCTCTCCGTAACACACCCCTGCATCTTATCGGTATTGGGCTTGAAGGAGATCGATAACAGCTTCTCGCTGAACTAGGTCGCGGTAGTGAAGGCCAGGTTCGCCAGAGGCGAAGGCCGCCGCGCAGAAGGAGCGGCGACCTTCGTTTGGTTAGGCGATCAGGTTTGCGGTCGTCAGGCCGCCCGAAACGGCGACAAGTTTGACGAAGAAATCAGTCGTATCAAACTGCGAAGTATCTGAACCAGTGTTTTGGAAGAGATAAGTTCCAGTAGCAGTGCCTGTTTGGATTGTAATAAGATAAGATTGGCCGGTATTGTTCAGAACTATCGATAAGCCGGACGCTATAGTCGAAAGGTAGTTCCCCATATCAGCGTTGCCAATGATATAGGATCCGACCGACGCTGCACCTACTCCGGTCTTGAACACGGTATTTGCCGTATTAAAATCGACAATAGTGTCGACCGACGTCTTGGTCGACATCCCAGCTCCGGTCTCCGTGAGGACGAAGGTCCCAGTGCTGGTGCTGGGCATGGTGATGGTATCAGCCCCAGCGCCACTCGTGACGGTCGTCGCCCCATTCCCACCGGAGGTTAGGGTGACGGCTTGACCGCCCGCGCCCAAGTTGACGGCCAAGGCCCCGGAGCCCGTCGTGATATTCAGCGCATTGACCGTCGGAATGGTCAACGTAACCGCGCCGCTCCCAGCGGTTAGAGAAACCGTCTCGACACTGGTCAATTTTCCCGTGAGGTCGATAGACTGGGTGATGGACGAGATGGTGAGGGTGTCGGAGCCGCCGCCGCCGTTGATCGACGTCACGTAGTTGACGACCTCGTCGCCAGTAAAGTTGAACGTGTCCGCCGCGCCGCCGCCAATGAGTGTGATGGCGCCGCCAAGCCCGCTGCCGCTGAAGGCCAGAGTCTCGGACTGAGCCGAGAAGTCGAAGGCCGCGGCCGAGGTGTTCGCCAGGACCACCTTTTCGATGTTGATCAAGTGGCTATCGGTCAAATTCGTGGCGGAAACCGACGTCGTGAACTTCACGACATCACCGCTCACGTGCGTTCCGCCGTCGATCAAAGTCGCGAGATCCGTGGCCGTTATTACGTCGTCGCCGGCCCCGCCGCTCAAAGTGTCGGCTCCACCCCCGCCATTGATCGTGTCGTCGCCACCGCCGCCCGAGATCGTGTCCGCGAAGTTCGTCCCCAGCAGGGTGTCGGCGACAGCCGATCCAACCAGGGTGAACCCGGCTGATCCGCCCGCCAGGGACACGTCGATATTGCCACCCGAACTTGCCGCGTTCAGGGTTGCGACGCCCGCGTTCGTTGTCGAGCCAGAGGCGACGAAAGCTGCGACATCGTTGGCTACGGCCGTCGCTCCCGCGCTGACAACCAGGATGTCGCCGGTCGCCAGATCGAGGATCGTGTCGGATCCGGAATCAACATTGAACGTGTCGTTGCCCGCCCCACCAGCCATGATGTCGTTGCCGGCGCCGCCTGTGATTACGTCGCCGCCGCCGCCGCCCAGCAGCACGTCGTCACCGCCGGCGCCGTTGATGGTATCGTTGCCGCCGCCGCCAAAGATGAAGTCCTTTCGCGTTCCCGACGCGCTCAGAGTGTCGCCGCCCGACGTGCCCAACATCACATACTGCTCGGTGTAGGTGCTTGAAGCGCCATAGCCGTTGATGAGTTTGAGATAGCCCTCCTTAACCGAGCTCTGCTCA